>JAFDYT010000009.1 GCA_018266055.1 Bacteroidota bacterium | reverse complement strand
ACAAACACAAGGGGTTTTTTTATTCCCTGGTTTTTAGAAACGAATAATTAGGCCTGGAGAAGTTCTCCGCTTGTTGGGAATTCTATAACCTGTATTGGAAAAAGATAAAGCTGCCCGAATCAGCCACATCAGCCTACGCTGACTTCGTGAAAAGAATTTTCAATGAGATATTTATTGGCAATTTCCTTAAGTGAACTGGCGCTTGATGAGCGAATTGAACTAAACAACAACTTGTAGTAATCGTCACTCAGGCCATTGAGACGGATGTTTTTAATTTTATCGAACGATGAAAAAGGATTGGCTACCTCCAATTGCAAACTTCCGAGAAAATGATTTTTTGAAGTAGTAAGTTCTTCTTCTGAAATAGCAACGTCTCTCAATAAGGCCAGTTCTTTTTTTATTTCTGTAAACACAATTTCCTTATTCTCTTTATTTACATCGGCGCCGATAGAGAACATGCCGCTATTTTTAAAGGGATGAAGAGACGAATATATTCCGTAGGTAAGGCCTTTATCTTCGCGAATATTTTTCATCAGTCGTGATCCGAAGTAGCCTCCCAAAATGTGGTTCAAGAGCAACAGCGGAAAATAATCTGGGTGGCTTCGGTTGATGATCTCCTTTCCAAGGCGTATTGAGCTTTGAACGCTCTCAGGCCGATCTTCAGTACACACCCGTTTTTCTGGTATGGAATCAAATTTTAAGTCCTCTACCGTCTGAGAGGTAAATAAACCAAACTGACTGGAGATCCACTCAAGATTCGCGTCAGTGAAGTTGCCATGCAAGTAAATCTCAGCCGGCGAGAAATTGGTTTTATAAAACTTAGTTAGATCAGCCGGGGTGAGTACAGCTACATGCTGCTCTTCAACTGAGCTTCCATAGGGATGCTGCGACCCAAAAATGTTTTTTCGGATTAGCTTCGAGGCAACGGCGTTATTCTTTTGATTATTGATTTTCAAATTCTGAATGAAAATCTCCTTTTGAAGGTTTAGCTCGCTTTCCGGAAAGGCAGGTGATGAAATGATTTCTAAAAAAATGGGAAGCACCTGAGGCATGAATTTCTTCAGCACATATAATGACACAGAAGTGAAATCATAGCCCGGAGAAATTTCTATTTGGGAGCCATAATAATCGAAAATGCCTGAAATTTCCTTGGCCGATTTTCGGTCTGTTCCTTTGTCGAGAAGATTACTGGTAAAGTGAGAAACGCCTAATGCAGGCTCATGCCATTTCCCTGCTTTGAAAATAATCTCAAGCTTGACAACTTCCTGTTGAAGGCCCTGAAGAATAATCAGATTAGCCCCGCTATTCAGCGAGCGGATTTCGAATGAAGGCAGGTCGAATGAAAAATCTTTTGAAAAGGCAGGAGCAACCGAACGATCAAGCATTGAAATCAAAAATCAATCGGGGTTGACAGATTCATTTTGCTTTACTTCTTTCACCGGAAGCACGTAGAACAAGGTGAACCGCAAGGTTTCGGCCAACGCATTCTGACCGATGGTGGTAGGAACCATATAGGCTACGTCTAACCCAAACTGATCACGGCTTACCGGGCTTTCATAACGGAAGCCTAAACCGGTAGTAAGGTATTTCCGGTTGCCTTTGTCTTTGGCTTCATAGAAGTATCCCAGACGGGCAGCGAAGAAATCGTTGTACCAATATTCAATACCGGTAGATACTGTTATTTCACGAAGTTCTTCAGAGAGCCCACCTTTGGCATCGGAGAACGAACCAAAAATTCCACTAAGTAAAGGTTTCGCTGTATTTCCCGATCCAGGGCTTGGCACCATCAGCTTGTTAAAATCCATTACGAAGGTCAAACTGTTTTTAGCATCAAGCTCTGTTTTGTAGGCGCCGCCCAGGCGAAGGTTGGTAGGAATAAAATTCTTTTCTGCCGGACTGGTGTAAGTCATCTTCGAGCCGATGTTGGTGATCGATCCGCCCAGTGACAATGACGCATTGTGCGACTTAAAATCCTTTTTATAAAAGGCGCCGATATCTACGGCGATTGAACTTCCCGGACGGGCATCAGATACATTGGGATTTGCGCCGGTAAGATTTGATCGGATGTAGCGCAACGAACCACCTAAACCGAAATGCTCTGTAAGCAATCTTGAATAGGTAACATCAAAGGCGTATTCGCGCGGATTGTATCGACCATTTTCTACGTTGGTGGCGGTGCGGAATTGAATATCCCCCATATCAAAGTACTTCAGTGAGGCAGACACTACTTGATTTCTGTCGATTTTATAAAAACCCGTCAGATAAAGCAGCTTCATGTCGTTGATGATCTTGGCCAGCCACGGAGTATAAGAGGTAGAAAAGCCGAATCCTTTATCAATAAAAACAAGTTTCCCGGGGTTCCAATAGCTGGAGTTGGCATCGGCCGAGGTGGCCACCCCAGCGTCGCCCATACCAGCCGCACGCGAATCGGGGGTGATAGTCAAAAATGGAACCGCTGTGGTGATTACGTGATTAGTGGAATCCTGACCAATTACAGAACCAGTAGTGCCCTGTGCCTTGAGTTCCATCACGCCTCCAGCAATAACAAGCCAACTAAATAGATATTTCTTCATAGGTAAAATCCAGGCGTTAAAGGTAATCAATTCAAAATAATTAGCTTCGTTGCTTTCGCATTTTGTGAGCCATCCGCAAGGGAACGAACGGAGAGCCTAGCAACGTATATTCCGGGTCCAAATTTTGTTCCGGCCGCAGTTTTTCCATTCCATTCCACCAAATCTACCTGATAAGAACTCGATGGAATCGAATAATCAAGTGTGGCTAATGGCTGGCCGTTCAAATCGTAGATTACGAGTGTTGCTTCCAGATCTTCACCGGCACGTGAATGCGAAAAATGGAAGGTAGTTCCTTCTTCAGCGTTGTTAAACGGATTGGGGTAATTTACAAAATCATTCACGTTTATGCCCGATCCATCGGTGACAACAAAGTTTACAGTTGCTGTAGTTCGGTTATTGTACGTGTCGGAAGCAGACAATGAAAGTTGGTGTGCCCCTTTTTTTAAGGTATCAAGCGGATAAGACACTTTGCCGTGTTGAAAACTATTCAGGTCGGCTTTATAATAATCGTTGATTATGTAACTCCACTTGTTATCTAATGTGGCAATCATTCCGTTTTGTGAATTGTAAGAGGCCGAGTTGATACCACTTTCGTCTGAAAGGTAGGCGACTAATTTGGTGTTTGGACTGACGGTTCCTCCATTAGCAAAGGTTGAATCATTGATGTAAAGCTGAATGATTGGCGCCTTGGTATCGGCGGGTGGCGCGGGTTCGGTACCACCTACTACAAAATTGATGGTGGCACCGCTGCCCGATGTGCCGTCGGTGGCATTGGCGTACAAGCTTAACTTACCGGGACCGAAGCCTGGTACAAGATTGTTAGGAACAATAAAATCGATTTGAAAAGATCCTTGTGTGACCGTTACGCCACCCTGAAACAATTCGTTGCTTCGTTGCACAAAAGTGTAGGGCGGAGAAGGTGCGTTGATCACCTCATCGGGATCGCCCCGCGTTACAAAACTTTCCAGCTGATCAAAAAGAGTAGCATTCAATTTTCCATTGAAGCCGGTCAGTTTACTTCCGCTCTTTTGCACTTCGCCTTTCACGGTTACAGAAGAAAGCGCTTTCAGCGAATCAGTGCCTGACGATGTTTTGATTTCGTTGACTACAATTTGCTGATCAGGTAAAATCAATTTCATCGAAGGATCGCCAAGGAGAGAAAAATTGCGATTAGCAATTCCGCTTAAGCTATTATTTTTCGTGTCGCGCATGATTGAACCCAATCGTCGGAAGGCATTATTCTCTTTCGTGAAAAGCGCCTGGTAGAAAGCTTGATTCAGTTGAAAGTTGGTGCTTGAATTTACGGGCCGCGCCGTAGTCACCAAACCGATGGCGCCACCTTGGTTTTGGAGTAATGCCAATTCCGCCGAAGAGATGATTGATGGATCGTCGTTTCTTCCGAATTCGCAGGTAGCGGTTACAAACAGTGGATACATCGGTCCGTTTTTCCAGCTTTGTACAAGGTCAGGAGTGAGTATCATTTCCTGCGTCCAGACTTGCTCAGATCCATGCCCTGTATAATTCACCACCGCCATTCCTTTGCGCACAGAAAGATCCAACGCCTTTGAAGCATCAGGACTTATCTGGCCGTTGGGCTTCATAACTTGTTTGTAATAATCGAGCAGTAATTTTTTGGTGTTAAACTCCGGATGATACTGTTCGATAGAATTGGCCAGTTGATCAGCCTGACTCTGATGAATGTTGAAATCTCCGTCGTCGGCTACAAATAAAAATTCTTTATTCCATTCCCCAAATCGATTGACATCCGAAGCATACGCAATCAACTTATCAACTACTTGCTTGGCCTCGGTAATATCCTTAGCGGGAATTCTTCCGACGCCAACATCGAGTGAATGGCTCACGGGAGGATTTTCAGTCCAGGCACCTTCACTATCTTCAAGGAAACCGAAGTAATCGTCGGACGAATACGTGCCGAGCGGATCAAGGGAATTGTACGATTCATAAATCGGCACCAGATTGGTATTCGCGATTGTCCGGTTTTTGTAATCATAAGAACCCCGACCGAAAAGAAGCACATACTTCAATTGTCCATTGGATTGTTTGTACACATTTCTGACAAAGTCGCGAATAGCAGTAAGATCTGGCTTTCCGCCACCGAACTCATTGAATACAGCATCAGTAGTGACCACTGACACATTCAACTGATCGTGGCTTTGCCGAAAGGAAGCAAGCCGTGTAGCTTGAGGCAATAATGCTGGCGCTGCTATGATCAATAAATCGGCCGAAGTAATCGCATGCAAGTTTTGATTCGCAATGACAGATTCAAATGCGGGAGAAGAAACTTTGGCCGGATCGAATATTATAAATCTCTTCAGCGTGTCGGTCGTGGCGTTGAATGAAAGGTTGCCGCCGTCTGCACTGTAGGATTGTGCTTTGATTTGAAATGGTTGGGTGATGTTCCAGACTGCGGCGGTTGAAAGGCTTGAGCTTATTTTGAAATTGGAAACAGCATTTGATCTGCTCGCCGCCGAGGTAAAAAATGTTTGATTGCCATACAAGGCGAGTGATCGCTGCACGCTGAAGACAAGGTAATCGAGATAGCCTACGGATATGCCCGGACTTCCTTTGTTGAATTGATATTTGATTTGCTGCGCCGATTGTGCCGATGCCGAAACAGAAGATTCATTGAAAACAATTGTGTCCACTACAATATTTCCCTTGGTAGCGTAGGTAGAATTCTGGATGGCAGGAATAGGCTGATGCTTTATCGATTGATTGTTATAGAAAACATCAAATGAACAATCGGTGATTGATTGTGCCATCACATGACTCGTCAGCTTTATCGACGACTGTGGAACGATGCCAGGAAAATCAAACTGAATAGTGAGTTGCTGCGATTGATCGAACTGTTCGCCAAACCATTGTCGGCCGGAGTGAAGCAGGTTGTATTGATCTTTTTCGTAATACGCAAAATCATCAAACTGTGTGATCACCGGATAACTTCCTGAAACGCTGGCCAACGTGGGAATCCTCTTTCCCGGCGAGGAGCCTATGGTAAGAAAGTAAAAGTTCTTGTCGCTGTAAAGATTGTTCTGGTAGTTGAAGAAATTGGTTTTGGTATCGTAGTTGAACACATCTGGTCCCTGGCCGAAAAACAAAATGTAATCGCCTGCATCAAATTTTCCATCGGCTTCACCGGCTACAAAAATTGAAATCTCCGTAAGGTCGTTTACACGCGCAGTACTGTTGGGCTGTGGGAGCATCCCTGGTTGGCCTGTATAAATTTTTAAATTTCGTGGATCCACCTGCGACAAATTGATTCCTGCTTTTTGCAGAAGGCTGTTATCAATTTTAAAGACCCCATCGCTGGCCACAGAGAATTTGTACCAGCTTCCGGTGCTGAGCACAGAGGGCTGACTCCACAAGGTGGAGACCACACATAGAAATAATATTGAGCCGGCTAGTCTTTTAGTCACGCAAAATGATTGCTTATCCCTTTATTTTCAACGCATTCCCAGCTAACGAAAACGCAATGTACATTAGTATCACAAACGGTAGGGCAGGTAAGCGGAAAACGGCTAGCATAATGACAGCAAAAGCCAAAAAGGTGAACCGCAGCTTGTTGTTCTGCCACGAGAAATCCTTGAATTTGAACGCCAGAATATTCACTCGCGAAACCAGCAGTAATGAAAACACTAGGGTGATGATGACCAGTACCCAGTCTTGCTGAATGAATGTGCCCAATGCGCCGGGCACAAATGAAAGTGAGGTGATGAAAATTGTGTTCGCGGGTGTATTCAGCCCTTTAAAGGTGTCGTGTTGCGTTTCATCGACGTTAAAGATTGCTAACCGTAAGGCTGAGCCCACAGCGATCAGAAAAGCAACGTATGGAAGGTACTCGCTGGGCGAAGCGGCGGCCAGCATTTTGTACATCACTAAAGAAGGAAGCAGACCAAAGCTTACCATGTCGGCCAGCGAATCAAGTTCTTTGCCTATTGGCGATGTAACTTTCAGCCACCGAGCGGCGAAGCCATCGAAAAAGTCAAACACGCCCGATGCCCACACAAAGTAGGCGACGGGCACCGACCTGTTTTCGAGGCAGAACACAATGCCGAAGCAACCGCATAATAAATTTCCGCAAGTAAGGGCGTTGGGAATATGTTTTGTCAACTTCATCGCAGGAGACTTAAAGCACAAAATGGATTTGAAACTTTCTCTTCACCAATAGTAGTGGTAGGCCCGTGACCGGGGAAAACCTCAACATCGTCGGGAAGGACAAACAACTTTTGATGAATGCTTTTGATGAGCGTGTCAAAGTTGCCACCTGGCAAATCCGTGCGGCCGATGCTTCCGGCAAATAGCACATCGCCGGCGAAAATTACTTTTTCCTTTTCGTCATAAAAACCAATGTGCCCCGGAGCGTGGCCAGGCAGAAAAAATATTTTCCATGAGGAGTTGCCAAATTCAATCACATCTGTTTCGCCGATGAACTGGTCGGGCTCAGCGGGTGCGTAGCTTGTAAAGCCGTAAACCGGCGCATAATTTTTCACCGCCCTCAGTTGAGCATCTTCAATCTGATGAATGAGAAGCGGCGCCTTAAATTTTTCTTTCGCAAAATAATTTCCCAGCACGTGATCGACATGACAATGTGTGTTGAGAATGAATTTAATCTTTAGTCCGTTGGATTCTACAAATGAAGTCAGCTCCTGCTGCTCCTCGCGAGTGTAACAACCCGGATCAATAATCACCGCTTCTTTTGTTTCGTCAGACACCACGTAGGTGTTTTCTGAAAATGCATTGAAGGTAAAAGTTTGAATAGAAAGCATTCGGCAAAGGTAGCCACAGAATAGCAGAGAACCACACTGTGGTCTTCACAGAAATTTATCTTTTGCAGAACAGAACTGCTCGCCCTTGTTTGATAAATCGATAATGAATCTGGACCTTTACCGCTTTATAAATCCTATGTTTTATACACGCCTGCAGGTGATCTGCGACCTTGAGTTTTCAGAAATATTAATGGCCGAAATAGCCGAAGCCGGTTTTGACACCTTTATGGAAACTGAACAGGGCTTTGAAGCCTATGCCGAAGGAGATTCCTTTGATACCTCGTTGCTGGAAGTCATCAAGGAAAAGTACGCCAACGTTTCGCCTTTGCTTTTTTATCAGGACAAAGTGCAAAAACAAAATTGGAACGAAGAGTGGGAAAAAAATGTGGAGCCGATTTTTGTTGACGACCGATGCCTGGTGCGCGCTTCGTTTCATCAGATCGAAAGGAAGTATCCCTACGAGATTGTGATCACTCCTAAGATGTCGTTTGGCACGGGGCATCATCAAACTACCTATCTCATGCTCAAAAATCAGATGGACCTTGATCATCGCGACAAGCTGGTGATGGATGCCGGCAGTGGCACAGCAATATTATCCATTATGGCAGGTAAGCTCGGCGCCCGACACATTGAAGCATTTGATATCGATGAGTGGAGCGTGACGAACGGAAATGAAAACGCCATTGTAAACGGATGCACCAACATCAATATCCGGCAAGGAAAAATAACCGAGCTCACGTTCCCTCACTCGTTTGACATCGTTTTAGCAAACATCAACAGGAATATCCTGCTCGAAGAGTTTAAGCACTATTCGCAAGTGCTGAATCCCGCCGGCCATTTGCTGATTAGTGGATTTTACGAAAAAGATATTGACGATTTGAAAACCGAAGCGCTGAAGTTTAATCTGGCTGAAATACGACGCGACAACAAGGAAACCTGGGCGTGTCTGCTATTGCAGAAAAATATCTGACAGGCCCGGCCGTTTTATCGGGCGGATGCCACTGCTCATTAGAACTTTCGGCATTTATTTCCGAACTTTCAAGCCCGATATTGTGTGAAAAAAGCTGTATTCTATTTTTTTGTTCTCTGTTGCTCTGGCAGCGGATTGATGGCGCAAAATGCACCGGCGCCGTCGCAGCTTGATTTTCAGGATAGCGTGCGGATTGCACTCGAAAATACGCGGGCTATTGATGCAATTTCCATTGGCGATGCGTTTGGCGGCGTGTGGATGAACCTGGGGCCGGATCAGCAACTCCTCATCAAACGGCAAGCCCGTCAGATGAAGAAAAAAGGCTATCGCCTTCAGCCTCACTTTGTCAATTACTACGGCGCCATCGTAGCGGCCAACACCGTCGAAAAAATTGACGCGTCCAAGTTTGATTCGTATTTAAAAGTCGCGGGAAAAGCCATTGCCAAGAATAACATCAGCCAGGTAAATAGTTTTCTGGCGCAGTCGCGCGAATTTTTTCAGCATCACGCGTTCACCTATGAAAAATATTTCAGGCTAAAAGCTACGGATGATGACTATACATTTGACTTTTTAGAACCTGCCGCCCCCGATACGACGCAAGCAGTGTATGATCCCAAAGCAGATTCTATTGCCGCCACCTTGCCATCGTGGCAACGGCCAATAGCCCAGCCGCAGCCGATTGGCCCGGCCATCGTTTTCCGGCAAGTGTCGTTCAATTTCGTCACGCCGTTTGACTCCACTTTTCTAAAAAATACAAAAGGCATTTACGCTTTGCGTGATCGTCTTTTTGTTGGCGAGGGCGGCCGATTCGATTGGACGAGTGCCGGCCTAGGCGCAGACTCGGTGTACTACGACTTCAACAAATATAATTTTAAGACGGCTCAGCCTGTGCTCACGGCGGCGCAGGGCAAGATCACCTACACTGGCCGCGTGCCAGGAAAGGTACCGGGTGTGTTTGAGTTCAGGAGCGTGAAGCACAAAGACAAGAAAAGTGCAATCTTCCCACGATTCAAATCGTATGAGAGCAAAGTATCTCTTCAGGGTTTTGGCACTGATAAAATAAAATACACCGGCGGCTTTGGCTTAGAAGGCGCCTTGATCACAAGTAATTCGGTGAGTAGCAGCCCCGCTGTGGTAGAAGTGAGCGGCGAGTCGGATAAAAAATTTAAAGCTACTTCGCTTGTCTTTTCATTCAAGGATTCACTCATCCTGGCCAACAGTGCGCGCATCGTTATTTACCAGGGCAATGATTCGCTTGTTCATCCATCAATGCAGCTGCGCTATAATTATGGCAAAGGACTACTCAACCTGACAAAAGATAAATCACCACAGCGCAAGTCTCCATTTACTTCCTCGTATTTCGGAATTGATTTTAGCGCGGATGCCATTCGCTGGAATTTAAAATCGGATAGCCTTGACATTTTTACGGAAGGAAGCGGACGCGTGTCTCCTATGGTGATTGAATCGCAGGATTTTTATGATCCCGAAGATTTTCGCCAGTTGCGCGACCAGAGCTTTGACTTCAACCCGTTGATCTTATTTGTAAACCACGCACAACAACTAAACAATCAGGATTATTCTGTGTACGAGCTAACCGAAACCAAAAGACCGGTGGGCGCAGTGAAAATGGCTGCCGACTTCCTTTCACAAAAAGGAATGATCGACTACGAGCCACGTACCGGCAAGGTTCATGTGAAAGACAAAGCCATGCACTTCGTAGAGTCGGCCCGCGGCAAAACGGATTACGACAACATGAAACTTCATTCGCTGGCAGACACGGTGGCCAACGCGACGATCAATTTCAAAAAGAATACCATGACTGTGCATGGCGTGGAAGAGTTTAAGATCAGCGACTCGCTTAATGTAGTAGTAAAGCCCGACAGCAGCATCGTTACCTTCATGCACAATCGCGACATAAAGTTTAAGGGCACAATCAACGCGGGAAACTTTGAAATTACCGGCAAGGATTTCATGTTGAAGTACGATAGCTTTTTTGTGAACCTGAACCATATTGATTCAATCCGGTTTTATGTCACAGAAAAAAATGGCGTTCGCCGCCGGGTAAACAACTCAATGGTAGGCGCTGACTCTACCGCGGCCGCAGCGGGTGGCTTGCAAGCATCGAACAATAAAACGTCGGGCACGCTTTTCATCAACAGACCGGATAATAAATCAGGTAAAATCAAGTATCCAAATTTTCCAAGGTTGGATGCCAGCGCCGGGGGCGTAATTTATTTCGACCGGAAGGAAGTGCTCAACGGCGCATACGACAAGTCGGTGTTTTTTGTGGTGCCGCCTTTCAAGCTGGATAGTTTGAACGATGCCGATCCGGGCTCAATCAACTTTGAGGGTACCTTCATATCCAGTGGTATGTTCCCCGGCTTCAAAGAGAAGCTGCACACCATGCCCGACAAGTCGCTCGGGTTTACACACTCTATTCCGGCATCAGGGTATAACCTGTATTCGGGTCAGGGGAAATTATTTGGTGGTATTAATCTCGACAACGAGGGGATTCGCTCTGCCGGACGAATAGAATATCTCGCCGCAACTGTAAAGTCAAATGATTTTGTCATGTATCCGGATTCGGTGCTTGCCAAAGGAAATGCCGGCGATCTTAAAGAGAAACAATTTGGCGCAGTGAATTTCCCTCAGATGACGTTCACCGATTATCAGATGAAGTGGTATCCCAAGCAGGACAAGATGAAAATTAAAAACCTGCGCGAACCTTTTTCACTATATCAGAAAACAGCGACACTCAACGGAAACATAGCGGTATCAAAAACCGGAGTTACCGGAAGCGGTCGCCTGAGCACCCGCGGCTCAGAGGTAATTTCGCGTGAACTGAGTTTCTCGTCCAAAGACTTTGGTGCGCGGCATGCCAGGTTTGAAGTGAAAACTGGAAATCCTGACAAACCCGCGCTGGCCGGAAGTGACGTGAGGTTGAAATTCAACCTTGATCAGAATTATGCTACCATCAGCCCGGAGGTAGAAGGTGTGGCCGCCATTGATTTCCCCTATGCGCAGTTTAAAACATCCATTCCTCAAGCGCGCTGGGACTTGACAACGCAGAAAATCGTGATGAGCAAAGCGCCTGATGTGCCGCTCGAAAACTCGTACTTCTACACTACACGAAAAGAACTTGATTCATTGAGCTTTAATGCAGAGAAAGCGGAGTATGATATTCAACTGCAGCAGCTTAAGGTCAGCGGTATCCCTTACATCGTAGTGGCCGATGCCAAGATCACTCCACAAAACAACGAGGTGTTGATTTTGGAAAACGCGAAAATCGGTCAGCTTAAAAATACAGTGATTGTGCTCGACACGCTTAATGGCTATCACCGGCTAAAAGACGGCGTGGTGGATATTGTCTCCCGAAAAGAATTTTCTGGCTACGCAACTTACTTGTATGTGAATGCAGCCAACGACACGTTTGCCATTAAGATGACCAATTTTCATCTTGAGCCCATTGAACCTGATTCTAAAAAGAAAAAAAACAAAGAGGGTGCTACGATGCAGACTGTAGCCGACGGAGCCGTAGCGGACAAAGAAAAGATTTTAGTCGCGCCACGTATTTTCTACAAAGGAGATATGGTAATGTATGCCACTCGCCCTGCGCTTCAACTGAAGGGATTTGTGAAGCTTGATCTTCGGAAAATAAAAAATTACGACACATGGATCGCGTACAATCAAAGTGGTGACGAGAAAGAAATTTATCTCGACTTCGACAAAGCACTTACCGAAGCGGGAAAGAAAGTAGAAGCAGGATTGCACTTTGCCTCCGACAATAGTTTGTACATCACCTTCGTCTCGGATAAGAAGGATGATAACGACGAAGATTTCTTTTTGCCAAGCGGATCTCTTTTTTATGATAAAGAAAGTGGAGAATTTAAGATAGAAGACCGTCAGAAAGCCGCCGGCGAAAAACTATCGGGCAAGGTGTTCAATTATAATGAAGATAAAGCCGAGGTACATTTTGAAGGACCGGTGAGTTTCTTCAAGGGCTCTAAAGATTTTAACCTCACCGCAAGTTCTATCGGTTCGGGCAATCTCGAAACCAACGAGATAAAAATGAACTCCATGATTTTGGCGGATATGAATTTACCAGCTACTGCTTATCAGCAGATGACGTTGAACCTCCAGGAAATCATCAAGAACGAAGGAGCCAACGAAGGTCTGGGCGATCAGACCGAGTTACTATATAAGATGGCCAATATTGTAGGTGAAAAAATTGCGAAAGACTATGAGCAAAAATCCCAGCAAGCCTATGTGTCGCTCAGCACCATTCCTCAGCTTGCCCTGCCGATCGTTTTTTCGAATGTAAATTTCAAATGGTCGCAAGCCAAAAAAGCTTTTTATAGTGAAGGAACGCTTGGCGTCAGCAACATCGGTCGCAATGACATTAACGGTGCGTTTGAAGGATTTATGGAAGTACGAAAAAATGAAGACGGTTCTCCCGTGTTTCATGTGTTCTTCAAAGCGTCGCCAGAAGCATGGTATTATTTCGGATACGAAGACAATCGACTGATGGTACACTCTTCGAACCAAGCCTTCAATGATGTGATTACTAAAAAGACCAACGCCAGCAAAGCAAAAGTGGGTGAGTTGGTTTTTATTCCGGGCAGCGATGAAGAAACGCTGGCATGGATAAACAAATTCAGATTGAACTACTATAACCTCGAAGCTCCTTACGACCTGGCCGGAGGAACATCCTCAGCCAAAAAGAAGGAAAAGAAAAAAGAGGAGAAGAAAGAAGACGACGGATTTTAATGGAACCTTATCGCAAATAATCAAGTTTTAAATTTTATGAACAAGAAAGTTATGCTGATGATCCTCGATGGATGGGGCATCGCACAAAACACCAAAGTATCGGCCATTGACGCTGCCAAAACACCGTATATCAATTCGCTTTATAAAAAGTATCCGCACAGTAAATTACAGGCGTCCGGCCTGGCTGTAGGTTTGCCTGATGGCCAGATGGGCAACAGCGAAGTGGGGCACATGAATCTTGGCGCAGGCAGGGTGGTGTATCAGGATTTGGTGCGCATCAACAAAGCGGTGGAAGAGAAAGAACTGGACCACAACGAAGTTTTGCTTAGTGCCTTCAATTATGCCAAAGAAAACAACAAGGCAGTTCACCTGATTGGTCTTGTTTCAGACGGCGGAGTTCACTCTCACATCGAGCATTTGAAAGGAATCTGCACCATCGCAAAAAATAATTCTGTAAAGAATCTTTTCGTTCATGCCTTCACCGACGGTCGCGATACAGATCCGAAGAGCGGCTTGGGTTTTGTGAAGGAGCTGCAGGAACACATGGCGAAAACGGCGGGCAAGCTCGCCAGTATTGTAGGCCGCTATTATGCGATGGACCGCGATAAGCGATGGGAACGCGTGAAGCTAGCCTACGACCTGATGGTGAAAGGAGAAGGCGAGAAGTCGACTGACGGACTGGCATCGATTCAAAAATCATATGATGCCGGCGTTACCGATGAATTTATAAAACCTGTAGTGTTGACGGATGCATCAGGTAAACCCCTTGCTACCATCCAGGAAGGTGACGTAGTGATCTGCTTTAATTTCCGCACTGACCGCGGCCGAGAAATCACGATGGTGCTCACGCAAAATGATTACCCCGAACACGGGATGAAGAAACTGAAGCTGTATTATGTGACGCTCACCAACTACGACGACTCGTTCAACGACGTAAAACTTATTTTTGATAAAGACAATTTGAACAATACACTCGGTGAGATCGTAGCGAAGGCTGGCAAGAAACAAATCCGTATTGCCGAGACAGAAAAATATCCGCACGTGACGTTCTTCTTTTCCGGTGGGCGTGAAGATGTGTTCGACGGCGAGTCGCGCATCATGTGCCCATCGCCCAAAGTGGCTACCTACGATTTGAAACCGGAGATGAGTGCCGCTGACATCCGCGACAAGATTATTCCGGAGTTGGAGAAAAAATCAGCTGATTTCATTTGCCTTAATTTTGCAAACCCTGACATGGTTGGTCATACTGGAGTATTTTCTGCGGTGGTGAAAGCCTGCGATACGGTGGATCAATGCAACGAAGCGGTGACTGAAACGGCAAGGAAAAATGGGTACGCAGTAATTATTATCGCCGACCACGGTAACGCCGATTTCATGGTCAACGACGACGGTACGCCAAACACAGCCCACACCACCAATCTGGTGCCGTGTATTTTGGTTGACGACGATTTTAAAGGAAAAATTAAGGATGGTAAACTAGGCGACATCGCCCCAACGATACTTACGTTGATGGGACTTCCGATTCCTTCGGAGATGACTGGTCAGGTGTTGGTTGAAAAATGAGAAACAAATTATTCTTCGTTGCGATAGCCTGGCTGATCATGTCGTGCCATCAGAAAAATCTGGTGTATGACAAGCCATACTTTGATTTTGATAGCCTTGTCCATTCACAGATATCAGCTTTAAAAAAAATTAAGCTGGAGATAATCAAGACGACAACGCTCAATGGAGTTCGTGATTCGACGGTGACTATTCCGGACACGAATCAATGGAAGCACGAGCTTGCAGTGTTTCAACAACTGGACGTGATCAACAAGCCAATGTATAAAGGCGAGTACGATGTCATCAAAGGCAAAGACATCCACAGTAACCTTATGGTGCTTACCTATCGGAAAAAGAAGTCGGCGATACCTTCGCCGGTGGCTGAAGTGAGAATTTATTTTCTGGAGAATATTCACAAGCTGCGAAAAATTGAATCTTCGTTTACCGAAAAAAATTTGATGTACGGAACTTCGCGCTCGCTCGTGCTTGAGTTTGAGGACAACGAGTCTGAGCCTGTATTGAGTCATTTTAAAGTGAAAGGTGTTCAGAAAATGATCTTGAGCGACAGCGTTAAACTTTCTGTTGAAGGCCAGACGCGCTATGTGAATTGATTATTTTGATGATGCCAAAATACTTTTTGTGTATTTTCGTTTTCACTCCGTCATGAAAAAATTGTTTTTCTTACTTCTTATTCCCGCGGTGGGTTTTGCCCAGCAAGGCAACGAGCCACGGGTGCAAGAAGGGCAGTTTACATTCGATACCGACAAGCCTTTTAAGCTGCTAACGTTGGATGAAAAAATTGACGAACCCATCGCTACCAAAAAGAAAAAGCCGAAGCCCAAAACTTTTTATGGAATAAAAACTAAGAAAGGATTTACCCGGAAGGGTTTCGGCGACAAAATGGTGCTCGAACTTTTTTATGTGCTAAAGAATAAAAAAGAAAAATTCACTGGCTTTGCGCGCGATATCTATTGGTACGACTACACACGTCGCGAAGTGCGCAGAACATCCACCTTCGACCCAAGTAAAGGAGTGTTGTTGCATGGTCCCTATAAAAAACTCAATGGGCAAGTGGTGGTGGAGGAAGGAATTTTTTATAAAGGTGCAAAGCATGGCCGGTGGATGCGGTTTAACAAACAAGATCTGGTGGAAGACAAATCCAAATTTTATAAAGGTTGGCCAAAGGATTCTTACGTGACGTACTACGATCCCAACGAACGAAAGCATTTGAAGGAAGTCACGCCGGTGGAATACAACGAGAAAGACGGCTACTATTACATGTTTTATGAAAATGGCGCCGTGGCCGTTATGGGTGAATATCAGTGGAATGAAAAGGTCGGCGACTGGATTGAAAACTACCCTAACGGAAAAAGAAAGCGAGTCATCGCCTATCCTAAAGAGCCCTTCAATAAAAACATTACGCCCTTCATTCGGAAAGAATGGGATACGTCCGGCAAAGAGATCTACTCCAAGTGATTCGGATTGTAAAGTCCGAATACAAAAAAAATCATTTTAGTAGGCTGAGACGTTCGCCAAAGATTGTTGGTGAACACATTTGATGTAACTTAGTGCGTCATGACAAGGGATACTCCCAAAGAGCTACTTGATAAAGGCCTCATCACCGAGGATCAATTTCATAAAATCGAACCGATTGTGTCGGGAAAGGTTGTTTCCGTTTTCTATGAACTGCGCACAGTACTTTATCTCGGCGTGATGCTCTTCACTACGGGAGCGGGAATTCTCGTGTATCAAAACATCGGAAGCATTGGTCATATTGTAAGTATTGTGGTGCTTACGCTGCTAATGATCGCCTGTTATATTTATGTTTTCCGAAACGAAGTGGGCTATTCAAATCAGGTAGTTAAGCCGCCTACAGCCTATTACGATTATGTTTTGTTATTGGGTTGTTTGCTGTTTGTATCTATCCTGGGATACCTTCAGTTTCAATACGGCTTTTTGGACGATAATCTTGGATGGAGTACTCTGGTAGCGGCAATATTTTTCTTTTACTTGGCCTATCGCTTTGACCATGCCGGCGTTCTTTCACTAGCCATTACATCGCTGGCGTCGTTCATGAGCCTGAGTGTGTCGCCGCAAAAATGGTATAGCGGAGAATTTTTTTCCGGCCATGACCTTTACAATACGGCGATTGTGTTTTCAATTGCCGTCGGCGGAATAGCATTTTATCTGGACACCCGCGATATTAAAAAGCACTTTACGTTTACGTATCTGAATTTTTGCCTGTTACTGTTTTTTGTCGGCGCGCTGGTGGGTATGTTTCGTGAGTACTGGCCATTGTATGTATTGTTGATTTTGGCCGGATGCGCCGTTGCCTTTTATTTGGCTCGCACCAGAAAATCCTTTCTGTTTTTATTATACTCTTTCGTGGCAGGATACATCGCAGTCACGTACCTATTGGCCATGACCGTATTTAATCGGGTGCCTGAGCTGTGGTTTTATTATTCGGTGACTTCCTGTGTTAGCGTGGTATTTGTGATTATACGTTTTAAGAAAATATTCAAACAATCATGAAGCCGGCGTATTCCATCGATTCGATTTTTAAACTTCTGGTGATTAAGGAAGCAAAGCGTTGGGCCAAACATGAGTTTATCGCGCAAGAACAGTTTGCCAATATCAGCGAGGCGTACAAAACGCCACTTTATCATCCCAACATCATGATCCGGCTGCTCTTGTTTGTGGCCACACTGGTAGCTCTTTCGGGAATCACCGGCATTCTAATTTTATTTTTTGCGTCAGCAGGAGAACACTTTATGAATTTTGCGAGCGTGGTTTATGGTATCGCTTCGTTCGTTGTTCTTGAAAAAATGTTTATCGCAAAACATCATTACAAATCGGGCGTTACCGAAGCGGTGTTGTATCATGCCTGTGGTTTTGTGATCCTCGGCATGGCTGCGATAAACGGATTTCACAGTGCACAACTGATTTTGTTTACGTGCCTGATTGTATTTTCATTTGCTGCCTGGCGATACCTCGACTTGATTACCACGGTTGCGGCGATAGCGTCACTGGCAGGAATAATTTTTTACAACTGTTTTGATGCGGGTGGAATTTTCAAACAGATTATTCCTTTCGTTTTCATTGTCACCTTTTCACTGATTTATTTTCTGGTCAGAAGAATCAAATCAGGCCGCAGATCGAAACCCTGGGGAAACAATTTGCTGGTGATTGAAGTGATCGCCTTGTTGCTGATCTATGTAAGTGGAAATTACCTGGTGGTGCGTGAACTGAGCGTTGGCTTGATGAACGTATCCTTAGCCGAGGGAGAAGACATTATGTTTGCCCTTTTCTTTTATGCGTTCACGCTACTGGTGCCCATCATTTATCTGACGTTCGGCATTCGTCGAAAGGACATGATATTGTTGCGGGTGAGTCTTGTCTTATTGGCCTTTGCGGTATTTACTTTCAAATATTATTTCAGCCTGGGCCATACTGAAATCACACTGATGCTTGCCGGGCTGGTGTTGATTGCGGCTGCTGTGTGGTTGATGCGGTTTCTCTCTACATTACGTAACGGATTTACAGGAGAAAATATTCTCTCTTCGAAGTGGGCTTCGCTCAACGCGGAGGCGTTTATAATTTCCCAAACAATGGGTGGCAACCAAGCTCCAAAGGACATCCGGACGGAAGGCGGCGGTGGAAGTTTTGGCGGCGGCGGTTCGACCGAAGGGTTCTAACCATCAACGGGCACCGAGCAACCGGAAAGGAAACATCAGGATCGATCCGATGATCTTGAAAACGACTTCAAGTGTAAATCCGATAATCCGAAAAGGGAGTAAAACCAGCCAGATCAGCGGTAGCAAAAACAAAAGGACCAGCGCTACCGGCCAGCAAAGTACCAACAGAATAAACCAAAGAAAGATTGCGATTAAGGTTTTCATAGAACGGGGATTGATCTGTTCTTATCAAATTGCAAACCAATTTAGAAAAACGGGAAGAAAGCCAAAACGGGGCATGTGAGGACGTCTGGCTGCCTCGTTTGTGAACACCCGAATGATCAGAAATGAACAAAATAGCTCTTCAAAATTTTGTACCTTGTAAGTGCGATCCAGGCACTTACCATTATGAAACCGACGTTAAAAAAATTAATTCTGGGATCATCGCCATCGCTTGAACCCGTCAGTGCGATAAAAGGAAGAATAAAAAACATCAAAGCCATTTGGAACAATGAACATGACGATGACATGGGCATTGAAAAGATATTCCGGTTGATTCTTGCCGCGTCTCCGTTTGTTTTTCCTGGAATGTATATCAAAGAGCTCACCGGCAAAAAGGGAAAATCGTATCAGGATTTGTCGGTGGATATTCTGGTTCTCATCAAAGTAGCTTTCCCGTTGGTGATACTTTATAACGGATTACAGCATAATTTTTTTGTGATGGCATTGCTCGTTTGGTTTATGGCCGAAACGGTGCTATATGTGCCCACGTTGATTTTTGCGTCCGACAGCCTTTCGCGCCCACGCTCGTACCGGCGCTCGATGTTGCTGTTGTTTCTCAATTACATCGAAATCATTTTTGACTTCGGAGTGATTTATTCATCCGGCGATTTCTTTAACCGGAAGTTTGTCGAGTGGTTTGATCCGATCTATTTCAGCTTTGTCACTTCGTCCACACTTGGCTACGGCGATTTTTATCCGATCGCGCCATTGGGCAAACTGCTGGTAAGCTGCCACTCCATCGTGTTCTTGATTTTCGTGGTGTTGTTCATCAATTTCTTCTCCTCCAAAATGGAGAGCACGGGATATTTCGATCACACGAAGAAAGGCTGATTATTTCACGCCCTTATTAGCATCCCAGCTTCCCTGAAGCTTTCGCAAAAAAATAATTTGCCCGGTGTGATATGCATTATGGGTGCTCATGTTGGCAATATTTTCGTACCAGTCGGCAAGTTTTTTATCGTCGGCTTTTTTAATCGCTTGTTCCCATGCCGTGAGTACTTCATCCAGTTTTTTCACGGTAGCGTCCCAACTTTTCTCATCGAATGAATTAAATGTCTCTTCGTTGTTGCCACTGAATTTGGATTCAGGTTCGCCGTTGAATTTTTTGAGCAGGCGTTCGTTCCAAAAGATAATGTGTGTAGCGAGTTGCCCGATGCTGTGATTGCCACTTCCGTCAGTCCACATGGCTTGTTTTGGTGTGAGGCCTTCCACCGCGATATTGGCAGGCACAAACCAGTCTTTCTCGTTGTGTGTAGTTTTTAGTTGGCGCAACAACACCGATTTAAGTGTGGAAGTATTTGTTGGCTCCGTGTACATGGTGCTGATCAGCCAATGGTTTTGCTGGTTGATCCATTTAGATTTAAAGGTGCCGGTGTAAACGCCGGTATCGCCTTGAGGAAGTTTTACTTTTTGTTCGTATGTGCCATCCACCAATGCCGTGTCGTTTTTGAATGTGATAGAGGAAGCCTTCGTTAGGTTTGAAATCATTTGAATCGAATTCCCTTCAAAGGATTTCAAAAACTTGCGGATTGAATCGCGGCCAGTGAGTAATTTCATCCCTTTGCCACCGAGTTTTCCATCGGCAGTGTACGTGTCGGCAAGTGAGTCGCCGGCCATGTGAAGCAAATGCCGGTCGTATGTTTGCAGCTCTTTTTCAAGTTCATGTTTCCGGTCGGCGCAAGCCATCACCAAAATGGACAACAGCAGAAAGCAGATTGTTTTTTTCATGGCAGTAGATTTTGAGCGGACAAGGTATTGAGATCGGGGCATTCCGTCAACCCCCCAACTTCGGTATTCAATTCCCTTACAACTCCCGAAACTTTTCATTAATTTTCCATCAAAGCACATCATGGAGACTGTTACTCTCGCTGACAAATTTTCTAAGATTAACGAACACTGGCACCCGTACATCATCGGAGAGCTGAACGACAATTTTATTAAGCTCGCTAAAGTGAAAGGCGAGTTTGTGTGGCACAAGCACGACGACGAAGACGAACTTTTTATCGTGCAGCAAGGAACATTGTTCATCGACTTCAGAGATAAGACTGTGTCCGTGAAGGCCGGAGAAATCCTGACGGTGCCCAAAGGAGTGGAGCATCGTCCTTACACCAATGGCGAAGAAGTGCACCTGATGCTCATTGAACCCAAGCAGACCAAACACACCGGCGAATTGAAAACCGATAAAACGGTAGAAAAGCTGGAATGGATATAACCCTTAACCCTTACATCATGAGAAAATTTTTTCTGGGAGTTTTTGTGCTATGCACAAGTGCTGGTTTCAGCCAGAGCAAAAAAACAGATCCGAACAAAGAAGCGGTGATCGAATCCGTAAGCAAACATCAGCAAGAACTCGTTTCAATCAGTGATAAGATATGGGCCTATGCTGAAACAGCACTGAAAGAAAGCAAGTCGTCGAAAGAATTGGCTGACTATGCTGAGGCGCAGGGGTTTGTAGTGAAACGAGGCGTGTCGGGAATGCCAACCGCGTTTATCGCTGAGTATGGATCAGGCAAGCCGATCATCGGCATCATGGGTGAATTTGATGCGCTGCCAGGTATTTCTCAGAAAGCACAACCCACACGCGAGGCTCTTCAGGCTGGTGCTGCAGGTCATGGGTGCGGACACAATCTTTTTGGCGCTGGAAGTTTGGGTGCAGCAGTAGCGGTTAAGGAATTAATTGCCAAAGGAAAACTCAAAGGCACCGTTCGCTTTTACGGAACACCGGCGGAAGAATCTGTCGGCGGTAAAATTTATATGGCGCGCGATGGATTGTTCAAAGACCTCGATGTTTGTCTCGATTGGCATCCCAATCCTGAAATCGCGGCTAGCACGCAGAGCTCGCAGGCGATGATCGATTTTATTGTTGAGTTCAAAGGGAAGTCTGCTCATGCCGCTGCCGATCCGTGGAATGGCCGCAGCGCTGTGGACGGCGTGGAGGCTTTCACCCATGGTGTGAATTTGTTGCGCGAGCATGTGCTTCCCAGTGTGCGCATGCACTATGCGATCAAAGCGGGCGGTGATGTGCCCAACGTGGTACCCGAATATGGTAAAGTTTGGATGTGGGTACGCGACAGCAAACGCAGTGTAGTCGATCAAGTGTTTGCACGCGTGAATGACATCGCGAAAGGTGCTGCGCTGATCGCTGGTGTGGAAGTAAAAGTAACTGTGCAGACCGGCGACTACGAATTGCTGGTAAATCGCACGGGTGCAGCGGCGCTGCAAAAAAACCTGGAGATACTGGGGCCGATCACATACACGCCGGATGAAATCGCTTTCGCTAAAAAAATTCAGGAGGCACAGGGTCACGAACAAACCGGCCTGGACGGCGCAATCTATCCGTTAAAAGAAACTAAAGAGCATCCCGAAGGCGGCTCTACCGACGTAGGCGATATCAGCTGGAATGTGCCTGAGATTACGTTGACCACTACTACGGCGCCAAAGAATACCGCGTGGCATGGTTGGGCTGTAGTGGCGTGCGGCGGAATGAGCATTGGTCATAAGGGAATGTTATTTTCGGCAAAAGCTCTGGCGATGACGATGGTTGACCTATTTGAAAACGAACAGCTGCGAAAAGACATGCGCGCAGAGTTTGAAAAACGAAAAGGCAACACAGTGTACAAAGCCTATATTCCTGACGGACCACCGCCGGTGCCTGCCAACAATTAATTAACAGAAGAAAGTAGTGAAGTACCTCTTTCGCTACGGTTGTTGTGTGTAATATTGAAGATGATTTGGTGAAGAAGATAAACGTTGATAATAAATGAGAAATTTTTTTTTGTTTTTAGGATGTAGTTTGGTTTTGTTGGTGAGTCAGGCTCAAACCCAAACGGGTAAAGCTTCTTACTACGCCGATTCGTTTGAAGGAAGCCCGACTGCAAGCGGCGAAAAATACAAGGCGAGCAAATTCACAGCGGCGCATCGTACGTTACCGTTTGGCACCGTGCTGAAAGTGACCAACCTTGCCAATAATGAAACCGTGGAAGTTACCGTAAATGACCGTGGACCATTTGTGGAAGGCCGCGTGATTGATATGTCGAAGGCTGCGGCTGAAAAATTGGGATTTCTGAATCAGGGTGTAGCCAATGTGAAGATCGAAGTGATTGACGCAGGCGACGGCAAAGGAAAAACGCAGCCCGTAGTGGTTGAGCATGTGGCAGTTGAAGAGCGGGAGTTTTATGATTTTGATATTTCAAAAATTAACCCGACCGGGTTTGGCGTGCAGCTTGGCACCTATCAGGAGTTGGCCAACTTATTTCGCATTACCGACAACCTGAAAAACAAATACAAAAAGAAAGTCACGGTGCAAGTGAAAGTGGTAAACGGGGTGAAGTACTACAGCTTGATCCTTGGCCCTTTTTCGACACAGCCTAAAGCAGCAAGCTTTTTAGAAGGCTTGAAGAAGCAGTTCCCCGATTCATTTGTACGCGACTATTCGAAATAAAAATACCTGTTGTGCTTGAGGTCCTCGGTTATTTCTCTTCCATTCTTGTAGGTCTTGTGCTGGGCTTATTGGGCGGCGGCGGCTCAATTTTGTCGATTCCTATTCTTGTTTATTTATTTGGTATTGAACCGGTGATGGCTTCAGCCTATTCGTTGTTTATAGTAGGCGTTACCAGTTTTGTGGGTGCTATTCCCAAGTACAAAGAAAACCTGGTGAACATCCGCACTGGAATTCTTTTTGGGATACCTTCGATACTTGCCATTTTCGCTACGCGGCATTGGTTTGTGCCTGCCATTCCGCAGGTGATTTTTGAAAGCGGCCAGTTCGTGTTTACGAAGCGCGAATTGTTGCTTGGGATTTTCGCCTTGCTGATGGTGCTCGCATCGTTCCGGCTAATTCGTCATCCCAAAGAGACTAACAATTCGGATCAACGAAAATTTCGAGTATTCTTAGTCATCGTAGAAGGATCGCTCATCGGCTTTCTCACAGGGCTTGTAGGTGCGGGCGGAGGGTTCCTGATCATACCGGCATTAATTTTTCTCACGGGCCTTCCTTTCAAAACAGCCGTGGGCACTTCTCTTTTTATTATCGCGATTAACTCGCTCACGGGTTTTCTTGGCGACTTGCTCAACCAAAGTATGGACTGGCCATTTCTGCTAAGCATTACTTCGCTTGCGGTTGGAGGAATATTAGTGGGCCATTTTTTCTCGCGACGAATCGCTGCCTTTTATTTACGCAAAGCATTTGGATGGTTCACTTTGCTGGTAGGTGCGTGGATTCTCCTCAAGGAGTTTCTTCTTTCGTAAAGATCAGATCGGAATTATCCTGTAATGGACTTGATCAGCTCGGCAGTAGCTCGCTCAGCCGACAGCAGCGCACCACTCACAGTGCCGGCATCACCAGAAGTATCAGTGGCTTCACCGGCAAAGAAAATTTTTCCGCCTGGCACAGCTGTCCCCAAGTCGATCCGGTCTTGGGCAGTAGCTCCCACTAGCGGGTAAGATACTCCACCTTTGATGTACGGATCTTTAGTCCAGTTATAGATGGTGACAATGGGATCAGTCTCTACACCGCCTGCAATTTTGCGACGTACATACCGTGTGGCCAGACCCGTGTATTTTCCCGTAGTGTCAGGATAGAGCCCGTCGAGCTCGGCAAGAATCGAGTTGATCATGGTAGTGCCAGGGAAAGAAGAAAGAATTTCTGCCGCTTGCCCGTAGATGGTGATGAACATGGTGCTATTGAATGCACTCCGGTTAAATCCGGCGCTGAAATATTGAGGCGCAATGCTGCCGCCCCAAACGAACCCGACATTATCGCCCCAGAAATTCTTTTTGAAATCAATCGACAGCCGGATACACGCATCCATTCCAAACTTATAAGCAGCCGCCACATTGGTGGATGGCAGATAAGGTGTGAATTGAATATCGTTACTTTTCAAAACGTTGAGCGGCACAGTTACGATGACTTTGCTGGCCGCATAATTTTTTCCGCTTTTGTCAAGGATGGAAATGGTATCGCCACTGTAGTCGATCGAGGCAACCGGTGTATTTAATTTTACTTTGGATACAATCTCGTTGAATCGCGACAGCAGAATATCCTGACAAGGATTAGATTTAACCGAAAGCACTTTTGCATCGTGAGTTCGCGCCTTTAAGCCGGTGCCAAGCCCAAGTGCACTAATCCTGTCTGCCGACGAACCGTAATAGTTCCCTGCTTGCGAATTGAGCAATGCTTGTCCACGGCTCGCAACCCCTGAAGCGGCCTTTACAGAAACATCAGAACCGGAATAAGCAGGTAAGCCCGAAATAAAACTTTGTACGGCATTAAAATCAGAATCGGTTTGCCACGAGGCAGCAGGCTTGGGCAGATTGTCCAACACATAGTTGTTGGTTGCCGCACTTAAATCGATCGTGGGCAGGCTAAGCACATTGATAACTTTTCCCCACGAGGAGTCAGAACCATAAATTAAATCGGCTCCAAGCTCTACAGGGAAATCAGCTATGGGTGGATAGTGATAATCATAAATGAAAGACTCCGTGGAATTGTCGGCCTGAGCATCGGATGTGGAAAACGATCGGATTCTGCCGCCCAAACTATTTCGTGCTTCAAGCACAAAAACATCAAGCCCTTGCGAATTGAGGATGTCGGCAGCATAAAGACCGGCTGCGCCTGCACCAATAATGGCCACTGAGCCTTTAAATTTTACCAGCGGATTCAGGGTATCCTTCTTACAGGAAGTAAAAAGCTGGGGAGCCAGCAATCCTGCTGATAACCCGACACCAATCTGTTGTAAAGCCTTTCGTCGTTTCAAGGGAATGATTCAATCCGAAATATAGAGAATCCTGTCGGCTAAACGAAAACCGTCCGGCGTGTTTTCTGATGATTAATCCTTTCGAATTAATTAATTTGAGCAAATTTATTTTATGCGATCGCTGCAGGAAGCAACAAAAATGGTCAGAAAAGTTTGTGTGATCGGCCCGGAGTGTACAGGCAAGACCGACTTATCGCAATTTCTGGCGCAACATTATAAAACCCCATGGGTGGAAGAATATGCCCGGGCTTATCTCAACAAATTAGGACGCCCTTACACTCAATATGACCTCTTGAAAATTGCTCACGGCCAGCTTCGCATGGAAGACGAATGGCTTTACGACGCACAGCAAGTGCTCATCTGCGATACCAACCTCATCGTTATAAAAATCTGGAGCGAACATAAGTATGGAAATTGCGATCCAGATATTCTGCAAAAGATAGCCGAGCGTAAATACGATCTCTACCTGCTCACTAACATTGATATACCCTGGGCGGAAGATCCGCAGCGCGAACATCCCGACAAACGCGAATACTTCTGGAACTTGTTTAAAGACGAAGTCACCAAGACCGGAGTTCCTGTGGTTGAAATAAGCGGAGATCGTGAAGCACGCAGAAAAAAAGCGGTGGACGCCATCGAAAAAATCATTGCCGGCTAATGTACTTTTTATTGAATGAGTACTACTAATCCCTACGCAGCGCTTCAGGTGCGCGACTTTCGCCTTTTCATTTTATCGCGCCTGTTTATCACACTCGCGGTGATGATTCAGGCTGTTGTAGTAGGATGGCAGGTGTATGAAATTACGAAAGATCCGCTCTCGCTGGGATTGATTGGTTTGGCTGAGGCTATCCCGGCTATTGGTGTGTCGCTTTATGCAGGTCACCTCGCCGACATTGTGGAGCGCAAAAAAATTATTCTCGTGTGTGTGCTTACGCTTGTCTTTTGTTCGCTGGCGCTTTTGTTTTTTACACTTAATATCGGCGCGTTCATTTTACAACACGGCGCCTTTCCGATTTACCTGGTGATTTTTGTGAGCGGAATAGCACGCGGCTTTTTATCGCCGGCCAATTTTGCTTTTATGCCGCAACTGGTGAATCGCGAGCTGTATCAAAATGCCATCACCTGGAATAGCACCGTGTGGGAAGGCGCAGCGGTAGCCGGGCCAATGATCGGCGGATTGATCTACGGATTCTTTGGGATCACCGCCGCGTATTGTGCCGACGCTACACTCACCATCGCAGCGCTGGTATGCTATTCGCTCATTCCAAACCGCACGCTGCCGCCCGTTTCGGAAGAGCAGGGAATCTGGGAAAAGATCAAAGCCGGGATCCATTTTGTATTTAGCAATCAGATTATTTTAGGCGCCATCACACTCGATTTGTTTGCCGTTCTTTTTGGTGGCGCAGTAGCTTTGCTTCCCATCTTCGCCGATGAGATTTTGCACGTCGGTGCTGTAGGACTTGGATTTTTGCGCTCAGCGCCTTCTATTGGCGCGCTGCTCATGGCGGTGTACATCACCCACAATCCAATCAAAAAATATTTAGGAAAAATTTTACTTGGGTGCGTAGCCGGTTTTGGTTTTTGCATGATCGGCTTTGGACTATCCACTTCGTTTTGGCTGTCGTTGTTTCTTCTGGCATTGAGCGGAGCCTTTGATTGCGTCAGCGTGATTGCGCGCAGCACGATGATACATACACTTACGCCAGAAAATATGAAAGGGCGCGTGTCGGCGGTGAACAGCATATTCGTCGGTTCGTCAAACGAGATTGGCGCGTTTGAATCCGGCGTAGCCGCCAAAATTCTTGGCACCATTCCATCTGTAATCTTTGGTGGAGTGATGACGTTGGCCGTGGTAGGCGTCACCAGTTGGAAAGCCATTAAGCTGCGCCGACTGGATAAACTGGATTGACGCTGACACAGAATTTCACATGGCCTTTTCGTTTTTCACGATACAATCACCAACTCAGGGAATTTATAAAGAAAAGGGAAGCAAGTTTCTTGCCTTTGCGTTTCCGGTGTTGTCCGAATCGGAGGCTAAGGAAAAAATTGATGAGCTGAAGAAAAAATATTTCGACGCACGTCATCATTGTTTCGCTTATGTGCTTGGAGCGGATAAAACAAAGTTCAGAGGATACGACGACGGCGAACCAAATCACTCTGCCTCCGATCCTATCCTTGGGCAGATCAGATCACGCAATCTTACCAATGTTGTCGTTATTGTTGTGAGGTATTTCGGTGGCGTGAAACTTGGTGTCGGCGGATTAATGCAAGCGTACAAGGCAGCCGCCGAAGATGCATTGAATCACGCTTCGATAATAGAAATTGAAGTGACCACAGCCATCGAATTTCATTTTGACTATGGCCGCACTCCTGAGGTGATGCGTTTGGTGAAAGAATTCGAAATGAAAATAATCGACCAATCTTTTGGCGAAGCCTGTGTGCTGAAAGCGCAGATGAAACTGCGTGTGCAGCAAGCCTTTCAAAACCATATTGCTCAAATGAATTCAATTGGTTTGCGCGTGGTGCAGGAGGAAGAGAGATAACCTTCCGTGAGAATAAATTATCTTTTATTACGTGAACTAAATTCCTACCTTCCATGACTAATGGATTCATAAACTAACTTCCATCGCTATGGCTTCACGCAGATCGTTCTTTCAAAAATCATTGGGCATGGCAGGGGCTATGTCGCTCACACCGTTTCTCAGTCAGGCTATGGCCGAAGATGTCTCGGATGCACTAGTAGAACTGAATAAACTTTCTCCTCTGGACGCAGCCGACGACGAAGACTTATGGGCACGGATGGCGCAGGCCTACACCGTGTCACCTACGATCTTAAACCTGAACAACGGGGGCGTAAGCCCACAACCTAAAGTAGTACAGGATGCCGTGGATCGGTATTATCATCTAAGCAACGAAGCGCCGTCGTACTACATGTGGCAGATTTTGGACAAAGGGCGAGAAGCGTTACGTCGCAAGCTGGCTTTGCTGGCGGGCGTGTCCAATGAAGAAATAGCCATCAACCGAAACACCACGGAAGCGCTGGGTACTTTTACTTGGGGCATTGACATGCAAAAGGGCGATGAGATTGTGATGACCAAACAGGATTACCCCAACATGATCAACGCCTGGAAGCAGCGCGAGATGCGCGAAGGCGTGAAGATTAACTGGATTAACCTTACGCTTCCTATCGACAACGACGACGTGGTGCTCAAAGCCTACATTGATGCCACTACACCGAAAACAAAAATCTGGCACATCACACACCTGATGACCTGGACGGGTCAAATACTGCCAGCTGCTAAACTCTGTGCCGAAGCACGCAAGCGAGGCATCATCTCGATCGTCGATGCGGCTCACTCGTTCGCTCATGTGGATTATAAAATTTCGGATTTCAACTGCGATTATTTTGGAACCAGCTTGCACAAATGGTTGTGCGCGCCGTTTGGTACGGGCATGATGTACATTCGCAAAGAACACATCGAAAAAACCTGGCCCCTCTTTGCTATCGACAAACCTAAAAGTGGCGACATCAAAAAATTTGAAGCTCTGGGAACACGCTCATTTGCACCCGAGCAAGCCATCGGTCAGGCGATTGATTTTCATAATGCGATCGGCGCACGCCGCAAGCAAGAGCGACTTCATTACCTGAAATCATATTGGTGCAATACGCTCACCAAAAACCCGCGTGTGAAGTTGCACATTTCACTCAAGCCAGAATATTCCTGTGCCTTGGGTACATTCAGTATCGATGGTCTCGATGTGGGCGATATTTCATCGAAGCTCATGAGCGATTATCAGATTCACACCGTCTCGATCAAATGGGAAAATGTAAACGCCGTACGTGTGACGCCTCACGTGTACACCACCACGCGCGATCTTGATCGGTTCATTGACGCGGTACAAAAAATTGCAGCGTCATAGCACGTAAGGTCGAGTGGCGCCAGACGTTGACCAATTGACTAATTAATCATAAATTGAACGATCCAAACCCAGTGTATGAATAACCGTCAGATATTCCTAATCATTTCCTTTGTGGTGATTGCCTTGCTTGCTGCCTGGACGTATTACTGGCACGATGCGGCTTTCTTTTTCATTCTTGTATTGCCCTTTATCTACATGGGTATTGCGGATATGATGCAAACGCGGCAATCGATCAAAAGAAATTTCCCGCTGTTCGGCCGGCTTCGCTATGTGTTTGAAGATTTGCGTCCGAAGATTCAGCAATACTTTGTGGAGAGCGATACCGATGGAGCACCCATCAATCGCAATGAGCGCTCGGTGATTTACCAACGCGCCAAAAAGCAAATTGACACGATCCCTTTTGGAACGCAATTGGACGTGTACGCCGAAGGCTACGAGTGGATGACGCACTCTATCTCGCCACGTGACTTTCATAAAATGGATCACAACCCTCGTGTGCGATTTGGCGGCAAAGACTGCAAGCAACCTTACGACATGAGTGTGTTGAATATTTCGGCGATGAGTTTTGGATCGTTGAGTCAAAACGCAATCGAGTCGTTGAATGCTGGCGCTAAAATCGGCGGCTTCGCCCACAATACCGGCGAAGGTGGATTGAGTCCTTATCACCTCAAGCAAGGCGGCGACATTATCTGGCAGATTGGAACTGGCTATTTTGGAGCGCGATCAGAAGACGGAAACTTTTCGGACATCGCTTTTCAGCAGAATGCCATTAAGCCGAATGTGAAGATGATTGAGGTAAAACTCTCGCAAGGAGCAAAACCTGGTCATGGGGGAATACTACCGGCCGCAAAAAATACACCCGAAATTGCCGCCATACGATTAGTGAAGCCTGGCACTACGGTATTCTCACCTCCCTACCACAGTGCTTTCAGCACGCCGATTGAGCTCATCCGCTTCATCGAAAAACTCAGAATGCTCTCCGGAGGGAAACCTGTCGGCTTTAAACTTTGCATCGGCCGTAAAACAGAATTTCTTTCTATCTGTAAAGCGATGGTGCATCTTCACAGCTTCCCTGACTTTATTACGATCGATGGAGGCGAAGGTGGAACAGGCGCGGCGCCGCCTGAGTTTTCGAATTTTGTAGGTATGCCGCTGCTTGATGCGCTCGCGTTTGTTGACAATGCGCTGCGTGGCTTCGGCATACGTAATCAGATGAAACTGATTGCGTCAGGAAAAATCCTTACCGGCTTTCACATCGTACGGGCCATGGCCCTTGGCGCCGACACGTGCAATACTGCACGCGCCATGATGATGGCCTTGGGCTGTATTCAGGCGCTGGAGTGCAATAAAAATACGTGCCCTACCGGCGTGGCCACACAAGATCCTGCGCTGATGGCTGGCCTTGTGATTGACGACAAAAAAACGCGTGTGGCCAATTATCACAAAAATACTGTCGAGAGCTTCGTTGAACTTCTCGCAGCGTCAGGCATTGATCATCCGGATAAAATTAACCGCACCCATGTGTATCGCCGCGTATTTATGAACCTGGTGAAAACGTACGAGGAAATCTTCCCCACGATTCCGGAAGGAAGCTTGCTGGAAGGCGGAGATGCACCGTTTGACTACGAAGATTACCTGAAGCGATCGTCCGCCGAATCGTTTGAAGTGGCCTGATTCTTGAATGAATTGTAAAGCAATATCGATTTGAGCTGAATCGTTTACGTTTGGTTCGGCAGAATCGGTAATTTTGCGGTACAATAGTTTCACCGTTGAAGACAGTCAGGAAAATTCTTTTGTATTCACTGCTCACGCTGGCGGTATTGCTCATTGCCTTTGGCGCGTCGGTAATTCTATTTAAAGACAAAATCATCCAGGAGTTTATCCGCGAGGCGAATAAAAGCCTCAATACGCCGGTCACTATTGGGCGCATCGATGTATCGGCCTGGCAGGAATTCCCTTATCTCGCCATTACATTCACCGATGTGTATGTTGAGGACAGCCAACCCGGGTTGTATCCGTTGCTTACCGCGAAAACAGTTTCTTTTTACCTTAACCCGTTGGAAGCCTGGAATGGTAAGTATTCTATTCGCGGCTTGCAGATCAACGAAAGTGACACCCATTTGAAAATCGATGAGAAGGGTGTGAATAATTTTACGATCACCAAAAAAGCCAGTGGCGGAGAAAGTATTTCTTTTGACTTGCGAAATGTAAAATTGGTCAATACCAAATTTTCGTACCAGGATTTGCAGGCGCAGCAACACCACCTTATTGCTAGCGATAAACTTACGGCCTCCGTTCGTTTAAGTAATGACGTGTATAAAATTGAAGCCGATGGAGACGTCACGATCGGTCAGATTGGAATTGGCCGAATGGAGTTGCTCAAGAATAAAAAAATTAACCTCACGGCTCTTGTCAACTACGATGACAAAAACAAAAGCGTGACCGTTGAAAAATCCAATGTAAAATTGAGTGAGTCTGAGTTTGAAATTGTCGGTCGCAATGAGTTTCAAACTAAAAACACAATTGACTTTCAACTGAAAAGCCTTGACACGGATATTCAAACTGTACTTTCGTTATTTCCCGAGTCGGTCACAGAAAGACTCAAGGAATACAAAAGCAAAGGCGAAATCTATTTTTCACTTTCCGTGAAAGGCGAACTGTCGCAGCACAGAAGCCCGTTTTTTTCGGTGACCTTTGGATGTAAAAATGCATCGTTCTTTCACCCGACCTACAAATCAAAAATAGAAGATGCCAATATTGAAGGCTCTTTTGCATCGCCTTCTCTTGGAGATTTTTCCAGGGCAGAATTGTTCTTGAAAAACGTTTCAGGCAAACTCAACGGCAGATTATTTGAGTCAGACTTTTCTATTCAAAATTTTGAAGACCCGGTGGTATCCCTTGATTTTAAAGGCGGATTGGAGGCGGCCTGGCTCCAGAATTTTATCGCGCTCAAGGAAATCAAAAACCTTTCAGGCGAAGCAGATGCCGATGTGCACTTTGATGGGAAGCTTTCGCTGCTCAAAGAAAAAGGCACGGCCCAGCAGGTGAGGGCAGAAGGTTCCGTCGACTTGAAAAATATTTCGCTCACCACCGGCAAGCAGAATCTTCGTTTTGAAAATTGGAACGGCACACTGCAATTCAATAAGAATGACATCGCCATGAGCAATGTGGGCGGCCGATTGCAAAAAAGCGATTTTGTGCTGAATGGATTTTTAAAAAATGTAATTACCTATCTGTTGTTCGAAAATCAGCCGATAGGAATTGAAGCAGATTTGAAATCCAAATTCCTTGACCTCGATGAGTTGGTAGCGCTTGGTCTTGGCGAGACGGGTTCGCAAAACTTTGGCTTTGCCATTTCACCGAACCTGCATCTGAATTTTCATTGTGCGGTGGAACGCATGAAGTACAAAAAGTTTTCGCCGCACCAGATAAAAGGCGACTTGCTCGTAAAGAATCAGATCGCGGTGTCGCGCAATTTGTCGCTTCAGGCGATGGGCGGTACGCTCAAGGTAAACGGCATTGTCGATGCGAAGAATCCCAAGGCCATTGATGTGTCGTCTGCATTTAAGTTGGAAGGCATTCACGTGGACAGTGTCTTTTACGTGTTTGAAAATTTCTATCAGGATTTTATCCAGGCCAAAAATTTGAAAGGTCAGGCCAATGCCGACGTGAGCCTTGAATTAACGCTGAGTCAAAGTCTGGCGCTTTACCCGGAAACACTGACAGCCGACATCAGTGCGCTGATTAAAAATGGCGAACTGAATAATTTCGAACCGCTTCAAAAACTCAATCGCTATCTCGACGATCAGGCATTGAATCAGCTTCGCTTTGGCGATCTGAAAAATGACATTCACATTGAAAAGAAAACCATTTTTATTCCGCAGATGGAAGTGCGCACTAATGCCACCAATATTTCGCTTAGCGGCACGCACACGTTTGATCAGCACATTGACTATCGCGTGATCGCACCGCTGCGCAACAAAAAGAAAATTGATCCTGACGAGGCATTTGGCGCAATTGAAGATACGGGCGGCGGGCAGTCAAAGATTTTCTTGAAAATCGTAGGCACTACCGATAACTACGAGGTAAAACTCGACAAAGAGGCTACCAAGAAAAAGATTGTAAGCGACCTTAAAAAGGAAGTAAAGGAATTGAAGGAAGCCTTCCAGAACCGTGGCATCAAAAAGAAAAAAGAAGTGGAGCTTCAGAAGGACGAATACTTTGATTGGGATAATTAAAACTCAAACAGCAATCCCTTTCGCCAATGCGCCGGTAGCGTACGCGCAAACTTCTCCGCGGTCGTTCATCACACGCACCACTCCGAAAATACGCTTATTGATTACTTCGGTTTGTTCTGCACTCACCACCACTTTGCTCGTCACTAGCGGCTTGGCGTAGGTAATGCTTAGGTTGCTGGTGCCGGTCATTCCTTCTGTATAATGTGGCAATCCCAAAAGGCCGATCGCAAGATCAGCCAACATTGCAATTACGGCGCCATTCACGGCTTCAGTGCCCACACCTCCTCGGTGATGCTCTTGCACCTGATCAATAATCACCAACGGTTTTGAGATGTCAGAAAGGTCCACGCGAATGCCACTATGTTTCAACTGAACAGACGCATTGAAAAACGCCTCCATTTCTTTCCAGTTTTTATCAATGGCGGTTTGCCGGATGCGATGAAGTTGCGACAAGTTCATGAAAGTGATTTTGCCTTTTCCCAATATTCATCCATTTCGGCCAGCGACATTTCGCCCATTTTTTTTCAGTCTTTGGCAGATTCGGTCTCTAAAAACTGAAAACGCTTGATGAATTTTTTGTTCGTGCGCTCCAGCGCTTCTTCGGCATCAATACCCAGAAAGCGCGAATAATTGACAAGTGAAAAAAGAAGATCCCCAAATTCGGCCAACGCCTTTTGCTTGTCGATCGGCGTATTGGATTCTACATTGAACTCGGCTTTAAACTCCTGCATTTCTTCTTCCACCTTTTGCCACACTTGTTCTTTCTTCTCCCAATCAAAGCCTACGCCGCGGGCTTTGTCTTGCACGCGCATGGCTTTCACCAGCGCAGGCAATGATTTTGGCACACCTTCCAGCACCGACTTGTTTCCTGTTCTCAGTTTTATTTTCTCCCAATTCTCTTTCACCGCCTTTTCGTCGTCGGCCACGACATCGCCATACACGTGCGGATGCCGCTCGATGAGTTTATCACAAATCGAGTTAAGCACATCGGCCATGTCAAACACTTTCATCTCCGAGGCGATGCGAGCGTAAAACACATTGTGCAGCATCAGGTCGCCAAGTTCTTTTTTCACTTCGGTGAGATTACTTTCGAGTATGGCATCCGAAAGTTCGTAGGTTTCTTCGATGGTCAGGTGCCGCAGGCTTTCAAGAGTTTGCTTTTTATCCCATGGACAATTTTCGCGAAGTTCGTCGAGCACGGTCAACAGGCGATCAAAAGCTTTGAGTTTAGCCTCACGGTTGAGGTCAGGAGCGGAGAGCGGTTTTTTCATAGGGCCAATTTACAATTAATCCTTGTTTGCGATTTACAATTTAAGGCTTGATTATTTTGACTGTAAGGCACTTAAATCGTAAGAACGTAAATCGTACATTTGTGAAATTTTCGAATTGTGACTCTAATTAAATCGATCTCTGGTATTCGCGGCACCATCGGTGGTAAGTCTGGCGAAGCCCTTACCCCAGTTGATGTGGTGAAATTTGCCTCTGCTTTTGGCATCTGGGTGAAATCCCGTGGAGGAAAAAAAATTGTGATTGGCCGCGATGCGCGTCTTTCCGGGGAAATGGTGAGCAACTTGGTGAGCAATACACTTCAGGGACTTGGCCTCCACGTTGTGGATGTGGGCTTATCTACAACACCGACCGTAGAAATCGCTGTTCCGATTGAAAAAGCCGGAGGCGGAATTATCCTTACGGCGAGTCATAACCCCATTCAATGGAATGCGCTGAAGTTGCTGAACGAGAAGGGCGAATTTATTTCCGGTGCCGATGGCGCCGAAGTGTTGAGACTGGCTGAAACCGAAGCTTTCGATTTTGCCCCGGTTGAAAAACTGGGAAGCTACACGCAAGCAACGCACTATATCAAAAAACACATCGAGCTGATTAAGAAAAATAAGCTGGTGGATGTAAAGGCGATTCAAAATGCCAAATTTAAAATCGTAGTGGACGCGGTGAATTCTACCGGCGGCATTGCTGTGCCATTGCTGTTGAAGGAACTCGGCGTGAAGACGATCAAGAAATTGTATTGCGAGCCGACGGGAAAATTTCCGCACAATCCAGAACCTCTTCCTGAAAATATTAAAACGATTTGTAAGGAAGTGAAGAAAGGAAAGTTTCACCTGGGAATCATTGTGGATCCGGACGTGGATCGGCTTGCGTTAGTGCAGGAAGATGGTAAGCCTTTCGGCGAAGAATACACACTGGTGGCAGTAGCTGACTACGTGCTGAGCAAGCGAAAGGGGAATACAGTTTCGAATTTATCGTCCACACGCGCGCTTCGCGACGTAACCGAAAAGGCAAGCGGAAAATATTCGGCGGCAGCCGTTGGCGAAGTAAACGTCGTGACGCTGATGAAAGAAAGCCGTGCGGTAATAGGTGGTGAAGGAAACGGCGGCGTTATTTTTCCCGAGCTCCATTACGGTCGCGATGCGCTGATGGGCATTGCACTGTTTTTGACTCATCTGGCAAAGAGTAAAAAAACGGCATCGGAGTTAAGAAAATCATATCCTGAATATTTTATCTCTAAAAATAAAATTGAACTCACGCCGGCGATCAATGTCGATGCAGTGTTGGAAAAAGTGAAAGAAAAATATCAGCACGAAAAAATCAATGCGATTGATGGCGTAAAGATCGACTTCGAAAAGGAAAAGGAGTGGATTCACTTGCGCAAAAGCAATACTGAGCCGATCATCCGCATTTATGCCGAATCGCAAAATGAAAAGAAGGCTAATGAGTTAGCCATACGGATCATCAACGATATTAAAGCTATCATCGGGTAAGAAAAATCGTATTCATCATGAGAGTTTATTTAGACAACGCAGCGACTACACCTCTTGACCCCGAGGTATTTGAAGCCATGAAACCGTTCATGCTCGAAGACTTCGGTAATCCTTCTTCCACGCATGCACACGGGCGCAAGGTGCGTGCAGCGATTGAGTCGGCTCGCAAGAAAATTGCGGAGCTTCTCAACTGCACTCCTGGCGAGATCATTTTTACTTCCGGTGGCACTGAAGCCGACAATACGATTATCACAAGCGCCATTCAAACGTATCACTTGAAGCATGCGATCTCTACGCCCATTGAACATCATGCGGTAACGCACACGCTCGAAACGCTTGAGAAGCAAGGTGTCATTCAACTGCATCACGTGCGCCTCGACGAAAAGGGCCATGTTGATTTGGCAGATCTTGAAAAATTATTGAAAGAGTTGCCGGGCGCGTTGGTTTCGCTCATGCATGCCAATAACGAGATCGGAAACTTGCTGGATCTTCAAAGAGTCGGCGAGTTGTGTCAGCAGTACAATGCGTATTTTCATTCTGACACTGTGCAAACGATGGGTCATTACAAGCACGACCTCAAGCAGATCAAAGTGCATGGACTCACCGCGGCAGCACATAAATTTCATGGCCCCAAAGGCGTTGGTTTCATGTACATCAACAAGGACAAAAAAATAAAGCCGATGGTTCATGGCGGTGCGCAAGAGCGGAACATGCGCGGAGGCACCGAGAATGTGTACGGCATCATCGGACTTGCTAAAGCGCTGGAGATTTGCTATCGCGAAATGGCTGAACACGAAGCACACGTGACGAAGCTTAAAAAATACATGATCGAAAAGCTGAAGGCATTGGTGCCGGGCGTCACTTTTCACGGCGATTCAGACAACCTTGAACGCAGCCTTTATACCGTGCTCAATGTATCGTTTCCTGAATCGGAAGAAAATGAAATGATGCTTTTCAATCTTGATATGCAAGGGGTGTCGGCCTCGGGCGGAAGTGCTTGCTCCAGTGGCGCATCTACAGGCTCACATGTGTTGGGGGCGATCTACCCTAACTCCAAAAGAGGGGCGGTTCGCTTTTCTTTCAGCAAATACAACACGCAGCAAGAGATCGATTTCGCGGTAAGCAAAATTGCAGAACTTATAAAAGTCGAGGCTTAGTTTTTGTAAGCAGTGCCGGAAAATATTTCTTTCATCGGATCGGGAAACCTAGCCTGGCATCTTGCCCCTGCGCTAGACAACGCCGGGTTTGTGGTGAAAGAAGTGTACAGCCCCAATGCCCGACGCGCTGAGGCGCTGACCGCGCGATTGTATCAGGCAGAAGTAAAAGCTACGCTTGACTTTTCGACCAGCCCTTCATCCGTCTTTATTATAGCTGCCAGCGACGACGCGATTCCAGAAATTGCCAAAGAAATTATTTTGCCTGACGATGCTGTGTTGATCCACACCTCAGGAAGTGTACCGCTAAGCGATTTGCAATATTCGGCTACACCTAATCTGGGTGTGTTTTATCCACTTCAGACATTCACCAAAAATAAAAAAGTGGATTTTAGGAAAATACCCATTTTTATTGAAAGCCTTAACGAAGAGACTGAGTCAATCCTGTTTGCACTGGCGAAAGCCATCAGCCTTCAGGTGAAGCGAATTGGATCAGAGGAGCGAAAGGCAATGCACGTCGCTGCAGTGTTTGCTTCTAACTTCACCAACCACATGCTCACCATTGCAAAGACAATCATGGAGCAAAACGGTTTAGAGTACGCCTGGCTCAAGCCGTTGATTTCGGAGACAATCACTAAAAGCCTGCAACTTGATCCTGAGTCGGCGCAGACTGGTCCGGCCAGACGCGGCGATCTTGAGGTGCTCGAAAAACACCTTACGTTTTTGCAAACTGATCCTGAGCTTTCAGAGCTTTATAAAATAATAAGTCAGCACATCATCAATCGGTATCACGAAGAATAATTTTTTTGTACTTTCATTTTTCAACAGAGCATCAAAACAAATAAATATGAAATATTTATTTTCTTTCGTGTGTGTGTTGGGTCTTGCTGTGGCGGGGTATGCGCAGGAGCCAACGGTAAAAATTATCCAATCTGGAACACCGACAGTACATCCTCCTTTGTTCATCCTTGACGGGAGGGCAATGCCTGAGTTGGTGAAGAGCAATACGGACTCGACAAAAATGGTAAGCCCGATTAACAACATCGACCCTAACAACATCGAACGTGTTGATGTGTTAAAAGACGATCAGGCGTTGAAAGCCTATGGCGAAAAAGGGAAGTATGGAGTGATCCTGATCTATACAAAAGCAAAAAAATAAGACCACCTTAATACAAACCAATTTCTTTTATGAAGAATACCTTTTCCTTTTTGCTGCTGCTAATTTCTGCAACAGTGTGGGCGCAGACGCCGCGTGAGCAACTTGATCCTAAAGTCACTGAAGTGTGGGATCTGAAACCGGTGAAAGTCACTCCGGGCACAAATCCTGGCGAAGCCCCTTCGGACGCTATCGTGTTGTTTGACGGCAAGGACTTATCGAAGTGGAGTACACTAGCCGGCGCCGATGCAAAATGGGAAGTAGCCGATGGCGCATTTACTGTAGCCAAAGGAGCCGGTGATATCAAAACGAAGCAAACCTTTGGTGATATTCAACTGCACATTGAATGGCGTGCACCTTCGGTGATCGTGGGCGAAGGCCAGGGTCGTGGCAACAGCGGAATTTTTCTTCAGGAACGCTATGAGTTGCAAGTGCTGGACAGCTATGAAAGCGTGACGTATTCAAACGGTCAAGCCGGATCACTGTACAAGCAGTCCATCCCGTTGGTCAATGCGTGTCGCAAACCTGGTGAGTGGCAAACGTACGATGTAATTTATACAGCGCCACGCTTCAGCGAAAATGGTCGCGTGATTGTGCCCGCGTACATCACGGTAATTCACAACGGTGTGATCGTCCAAAATCACACTCAACTTACCGGACCGACCGAATTCAAAGGACTACCGGTGTATCAATCGCACGGAAAGGCTTCTATCAAATTACAAGATCACGGCAACCCGGTGAGCTACCGCAACATTTGGGTGAGAGAACTTTAAGAAAAAAGAAGAGCAACAAAAAAGGTCAGGCGCAACACCTGACCTTTTTTATTTTAAAGTTTGTAGCTCGCTTAGTTGGGCTTTATTGTTGATTCAACTTCGCCTTTTATGTGAAGCACCACAATTCCTCCTTCGATATTGGCCGTAACAGTGACAGTCTTGTCAAATGCTCCGGCGTTTGACGCATTGTAAGTAGCCTTTACGTGGCCGCTTCCACCGGGTTGAATTGGCTCGCGGGTCCAGCTTGGCGTAGTGCATCCGCACGATGCCTGTACGTTGGTAATTACCAGTGGAGCCTTGCCTGTGTTCGTAAATTTGAACTCATGTGTTACAGGCGTTCCTTGTGGCACTTTTCCAAAATCATGAGCCGTTGTAGTCCATGCAAATACACCCAGGTCTGACTTGGCAGCGGTTGTAGTTTGGCCAAAACCAATATTGGCGATCAGGGCCAGCGCTACGATAAACATTAATTTTTTCATTTCTTTTTGAATTTAGGGTTAAACTTAAAACGTTCGTTCGAACTGTACAAACTTCGTGCTCGAAATCCACTTTCGCTGTTAATAAAGGCCTAATAAATGTTAATCCTTTGTTAAACAGGGCTGCCTTTTCGGCAGGCGGATGTAAATACCCGTTACCTTTGTAAGGTGAGCCGAAATACCCTTCGTAGTATTATTATCCTGGCGGCGGTGAGTATTGCCGGGATTACCATCACGCAGATTTACTGGGTGCGCAAAGCATTTGACTTGCGCGAAAATCAGTTTAACCGCGACGTTCAATCCTCCCTACAGGCGGTGGCCGACCGGATTTATGAAATGAACCATACGCCTTCGCCGACTAATTCACCGGTAGAACAACTCTCCACCAATTATTTTGTGGTGCTCGTCAACGGACCGGTTAACTCAAGTGTGCTTGGTTTTTTGATTTCTTCTGAATTTGAAAAACGAAAAATCACCGCCGCTTATGAATTCGGAATTTACGACTGCGAAGAGAAGTGCATGAAAGGCGAAAAGGGCAACAACTGGGTAGACGCAAAAAATATAAAAACCAGTTTGGCAGAAATGCCTTCGTGGCAAAAAGACGGATATTATTTTGGTGTGCAGTTTTCAAGCATCCAGGCCAACCTGATCAGCCAGATGGGTATCTGGGGTTTTTCTTCTGTTGTGCTGGTGGTGGTGATCTTCTTTTTCGTGTACACCTTGTTCATTATCCTTCGGCAGAAAAGGTTGTCGGAAATACAAAAGGATTTCATCAACAACATGACGCATGAGTTCAAGACACCTTTGTCCACTATTGCAATTTCTTCGGAAGTACTCAGAAGCCCGGAGATTATGCAGAGCCCCGAGCGTTTGCTTAATTATGCCACCATCATTCAGACAGAAAGCCACCGGTTGAAACAGCATGTAGAGAGGGTGCTGCAAATGGCAAGACTTGAAAAGAGCGATGTCGGCCTGAAAAAAGAGAGACTCAACGTACACAGCCTGATTCATGAAGCAGTGCAAAACAGCGCCCTGGCGATTCAGGAAAAAAATGGAACGATCAACTGGCAGCTTGACGCCTCGTCTCAGTGGATTAATGCAGACAAACTACATTTCACGAATGTGCTTTTCAATTTGATCGACAATGCAATCAAATACAATAAAAATGTTCCCGTATTGAATATCGTAACCGGAAATCAGGGGAAACAAATTTTTGTGGAGATTCGAGACAATGGTATTGGGATAAGTCCTGAAAATCAGCGAAAGATATTTCATCAGTTTTATCGCGTGCCCACAGGCAATCTTCACGATGTGAAAGGATTTGGTCTTGGCCTCAACTACGTGAAACTGATCGTGGAGTCACACCGCGGGAAAATCACAGTCATGAGTAAACCAGGTGAAGGAAGTATTTTTAAAATAATGTTGCCAACGGCATGAGTGCAAAAATTCTTTTGGTCGAAGATGACCCTGCGTTAGGTTTTGTTATCAAAGACAACCTGGCGCACAAAGGGTATGAAGTGACGCTATGCAAGGATGGCGAAGACGGCCAAACTGTTTTCGATCAGGATGCGTTCGACCTCTGCATTTTTGATGTGATGATGCCGAAGAAAGATGGGTTTGCCCTGGCTCAGGAAGTTCGGAGAAAAAATCAGCAAGTGCCTATTTTATTTGTGACAGCCAAAGCCATGCTCGAAGATAAACTTCAGGGTTTTCGCGTAGGCGGCGACGATTATATCGTGAAGCCCTTTAGCATGGAGGAGCTCTTTGCGCGGATCGACGTGTTTTTGCGCCGCTCAGGTGCGGGTACTCCAGAGTCAGAAACATTTGCCGTAGGTGAATTTCTTTTTGACGCCAGAAATTTCAAACTCACTCACAGTACCTGCGAGAAAACACTCACACAAAAAGAAGCCGAGGTGATGAAGCTCTTGTGCGCCACCAAAGACCGCGTGCTGAAGCGTGAAGAAATATTAAAATCAGTGTGGGGCGATGACGATTATTTTATGGGTCGTAGCCTGGATGTATTTATTTCAAAACTCAGAAAGTATCTCAAAGAAGACCCGTCGGTGGAGATTGTTAACTACCACGGTGTTGGCTTTAAGTTGGAGATAAGATAGTCCATCGACTATTTCATGGAAGCGCAAAAGCCACATACGAATCTCCCGATTTGCTTCCAATCTTTCCACCGCCACAGGCGATGACCACGTACTGTTTGCCATTCACTGAATAGGTTGAAGGAGTAGCATATCCCGCCGCAGGTAAGCGGTGCTCCCAAACTACTTTTCCGGTTGCTTTATCAAACGCACGAATCTTTTCATCTTTCGTTGCCGCAATGAAAATCAATCCGCCTTTCGTGACGAGCGGACCTCCATAATTTTCTGTACCAGTTGCCGGAATTCCTTTAGCCGTTAATTCCGGATACTCGCCGAGCGCCACTTTCCATAAAAGTTTTCCGCTATTCAGATCCACTGCATTAAGGGTTCCCCAAGGCGGAGTGATGCCCGGATATCCGTTTTTGTCAAGAAAGCGATTGTAGCCTGTCATCGTGTAAGGAACTTCATCTACAATCGACTTTGGTTTTAATGAAGGTTGTGAATGCGCTTCACTCACGGGCTCTTTATCAGGAACGTTCATGAGAAACGCGAGTAACGCGTTTTGATCTGCACTTTTTATTTGCTTGAACGCCGGCATCATATTTTTTCCATTTTCAATAATTTTCCATGCCTGGCTGGTGGTATATTTTTTTTCTAATCTGATAAGCGACGGAAAAGAAGATCCATTGCCCTTCCGGTTTATGCCGTGGCAGGCCACGCAATATTTACTGTATATCGCTTTCCCCATTCCTTTCATCGAATGATCATCACCGTCCTTGGGCACATCCACCATAGTAAGTGACCACGGCAACTCGCTACTGTTGACAAACATGACGCCCGACTCAGGGTCTACGGCGGCGCCACCCCACTCGCCTCCGCCATCAAAGCCAGGAAATATCCATACACCATCTTTACTGGGCGGCGTGAACATCGCGCTGTATTTGATCTGATTGTACTGAGTCAGTAATTCCTCGTGTGTTTCTTTGTCGAGATTGGCGACATCTTCGATCCCGAACTTCTGTCGCGCGAAGGGTTCAGGAAGCGAAGGTATAGGTTGTGTAGGCCATGCCACTTCACCGGGCAGGTCTGATGGCGGCACTTTCTTTTCCTCAATGGGAAAAAGAGGCGCACCGGTTTCACGGTTGAAAACAAAAATGTATCCGTGTTTAGTGATCTGTGCGACGGCGTCAATTTTTTCTCCATTGATCTGAAGTGTTACCAGATTTGGATTGGCCGCCAGATCACGATCCCAAAGGTCGTGATGCACCACCTGATAATGCCACAGGTATTTGCCAGTGGCAGCGTCGAGCGCTAAAAGCGAATTGCCAAAGAGGTTTTCCCCTTTGCGAATGCCCCCATAAAAATCTCCGCCAATGGATCCGGTAGGCACATAAACGACTCCGCGTTTCTCGTCGAGCGACATGCCGGCCCAACTGTTGGCCCCGCCAAATTTTTTCCAGCCTTCTTTGTCTTCCCAGGTCTCATATCCTTTTTCACCAGGATGAGGAATGGTGTGGAACTTCCATTTCAGATTTCCCGTGCGCACATCGAACGCGCGGATGGTTCCCGGCGCAGCGTCTGCCGACTCTGCTACGCGATGGCCGATGATGAAAACGTCTTTATAAATTATACCAGGCGTCGTAGCCGATAAGAAAGGATTGTAGGTGTCGGGCTCACGCTCCAGATTTTCTGTCAGATCGAGATAACCACCTTTACCAAAACTATCCACAGGCTTCCCGTCGGCCAGGTTGATACAATAAACTTTGGAGCCGGCATTGTAGAGCAAACGCTGGTCCTTTCCTTTTTCACCTTGCCAAAACACAACACCACGATTCACCTTATAAAAAGCGTACTTATTTTTTTTCGCCGTGGTGTCAACCGTGGCCGGATCGAACAGCCATCGTAGCGTTCCAGTCGCGGCATCGAGGGCGAGGAGTTTTAAACTCGGTGATGTGCCGTAAAGAATTCCGTTGATGATAATAGGGTTGCATTGATTTTGTGATCGGTTGTCAGGGTCTTTGTCGTTGGAGCTGAATGTCCACGCTTCTTTCAATTGCGACACATTCTTCAAGGTGATTTGGTCGAGCGATGAATAGCGATTACCGTCTTTGGTGCCGGCGTAGGTTTGCCACTGTGAGTAGTCGTTGAAAGAATTCTTTTCCTGACAGGAAGATAGAAGAAGAAACAGGCCGATTCCCGCGAGCTTTTGCATGGACTAAAGGTTTGTGAAGAAAGTTACCTGAAATCGTGAAGGCAACAAACGAAAATAATTCGGTCGTTTTTTTTAATCAAACAGAGTTCGGCCAGTGATGCTGCGGCCGAGTGTGATTTCATCAGAATACTCCAGTTCACTTCCCACGGAGATGCCGCGGGCGATAGAGGTAACTTTTACGTGGAGGTCTTTGAGTTTCCGGTTGATATAAAACGCAGTGGTATCGCCTTCCATGGTAGGGCTCAGTGCAAGGATAACTTCTTTCACTTCACACTGCTTATCCGAAAGTCGTGACACCAGCGATTCAATTTTTAATTCTGACGGACCGACACCGTTCATGGGGGAAATCACACCGCCAAGCACGTGATAGATGCCGGAGTATTGTGATGTATTCTCGATGGCCATCACGTCGTTGCTATCTTCTACTACGCAGATAATTGTCTTGTCGCGGCGATGGCTGCGGCAAATGGCGCACTCATCGTCATCAGAAATATTATGACAGGTTTTGCAAAATTTGATTTGAGTGCGCAGTTTATTAAGCGACTCGGTGAGCGCAAGGGTTTTATTTTCATTCTCCTTGATCAGGTGAAGCACTAAACGTAGCGCTGTTTTTTTACCGATGCCGGGGAGTTTGGAAACTTCGTTGACGGCATCTTCGATCAGTTTGGAAGGATACTCCATCAGAGAATTTTGGCGTCGATGCCTACCTCGCAGATGGCCTGACGCATGGGGTTAAGCTCTTCGAAAGAGCCGGTGCGTACGGTGCATTTGCCTTTGTGATGAATGAGCAGCGTACATTGCTCAGCCTGCTCGTGCGTGTGTTTGCACACGCGGATGAGTGTTTCAATCACGTGGTCAAAGGTATTGAAGTCGTCGTTGAACACAACAAGATCCTTCACTTCGGTGATCTGAATTGCTTCGAGTAAGTCAACGAGTTCTTGTTCTTCCACAGAGGTGTTCATTTCTTTGCAGGCAATTAGTTTTCAAAATTAAAAAAAAATAACAAGTTTTATTGCTTACAAATTCCTCATGACGCCATTATTTGTCAGTTCTATCATCTTAATCTATTTCGCTGCACTCATTACCATTTCGTACTTCACTTCCAAAGGAGCCGACTCCAATACTTTCTTCACGGCCAATCGTCAATCGCCATGGTATCTCGTAGCGTTTGGCATGATTGGGTCAACGCTTTCTGGAGTCACCTTTGTGTCGGTGCCGGGTGCAGTAGGTAAGGTGGGCTTTGCTTACTTTCAGGTGGTGCTCGGGTATCTTGTGGGATATTGGGTGATCATCGGAGTGCTAATGCCGATTTATTACCGGTTAAAAGTGATTTCGATTTATACTTACCTCGAGCAGCGCTTCGACATCTGGTCATACCGCACAGGAGCATTCGTGTTTTTGGTGGGCCGGTCGATAGGTTCGTCGTTGCGGCTTTTTCTTGCGGCCACCGTGCTGCAGCTTTTCTTGTTTGATGCCTGGGGAGTTCCATTTTTTCTTACCGTTGCAGTTACCATCGCGCTGATTTGGATTTATACTTTTAAAGGCGGTGTGAAGACCATAATCTGGACAGACACCTTTCAAACTATTTTTTTGGTAGGCGCTGTGGTGATTACGGTTTGGCAGATTGCGGATAAGCTAGGATTTTCTTTTGGCGATATGGTGAACGCTATTCAAGCGAAAGGATACTCCCGGATTTTTGTTTTTGACGAACCGAATTCGTCGCTGTTTTTCCCCAAGCAGTTTTTCGGAGGAATGTTCATCACTATTGCCATGACCGGCCTTGATCAGGAGATCATGCAGAAGAACCTTACTTGTAAAACACTTTACGACGGCCAGAAAAACATGTTCTGGTTCAGCATCGTGCTGGTGATTGTGAATCTTCTTTTTCTCACGCTGGGCGCATTGCTGTTTCTTTATTGTGAGCAAAAGGGAATTTCGATTCCGCAGTACACGGATGAATTGTTTCCGCGATTGGCCTTCAATGAATTGGGACCTCTGGTGGGAATATTGTTTTTATTGGGGATAACGGCTTCGTCGTATGCCAGTGCCGACTCGGCTCTTGCAGGATTGACGACTTCATTTTGCATCGACTTTTTAAATTTTAAGAATAAGGATGAAAAAACGAAACAACGCCAGAAGTTTATTGTTCACCTCAGCTTCTCAGTTTTGTTTCTGATTATCATTCTCGTGTTCAAAGAGGTGAATGAAAAAACGGTGATCGACGCCGTGCTTAACGTGGCGGGTTATACCTACGGACCGTTGCTTGGCTTGTTTACGTTTGGAATTTTCACCAAACGAAAAGCGGGAGGAAAGCTTGTTCCAATCATCTGCCTGATTTCTCCTTTGCTTTCGTATTGGATAAGCTATAATTCGGCGACCTGGTTTTCAGGCTATAAAATCAGCATTGAGATTTTGATTGTGAATGGCCTGATTACTTTTCTGGGGTTGTGGATGATTTCTAAAAAGGAGAAATGAGAAAGGGCCGCTTGCGCGGCCCAGTCCAATCAAAACCAACCAACCAATTCTTAAATGCTTTCGTATTTGAATTCTATTTTCTTTTCGCCCTTTTTTACTTTCACTGTATAACTCCCGGGAGGCATCTCATCAAAAAAAATCATGGTGTGTGTGTGCGGAAGTGAGTCAGATTCAAGACAGCGTTTGTGTTCATCGTAAATCTCTACCCAGCCACCTACATACGCCTTGCTTACTTTGAAATACATCACCTGATCCTTCACCCATAAAATAGTTACCTCTTTTTTCTCTGTTACTTCTTTTTGATGTGGTTTTGGCCCCCCCGACACACTGCTTACAACCCCCAGCACCGATATCAACCCTATTGCAATTCCTCTCCCCAACATGACCCCTTAAATTTTTTTATTCTTTTACAAATTGAAACTCTTTGGATTTAGTGCCTTTCGAAACGCGAATGGTGTAGCTTCCTGCTTTTACCTTGCGGAAGTTGATCACCATTTTACGCCGAAATAATTTTTCCTGACTGACTTGATTGCCGCTTGCGCTGATCACCTCTACCTTGGCCCCGCGCCAGCTCTTATTAATGTTGAAAACAAAAAGATTTTTTTGCTTTGTTACCGTTACGTGAACCGGATCTGGGTCCGAATTACTTGCAAACACTCCTACTGAAGTGGTAAACAAGCTTAGCGACATGGCGATGGCAAGTGTTAGTTTCATAGGCATTTTGTTTTCGACAAAACGACTTATACGAAAGCCATGCCAGCAGCTCAATAGCTGATTTTAGTCAATTTTCGAAGCTCAAGATGATTTTGATGTCCCCGTTTGGGAAAAGTAATTCCCTAAAGTAATTCCTTCGAAGGGTCCCAGAAGATTTTCTGAAAGTCGACGACCTTGTCTTTTACCACTTTCACTTTTTCCTTTTCGAGCCGGCGTTGCATGGAAGATGGGGGTGTGAAGTGATGCTTTCCTGTCAGTAAGCCCTGGCTGTTTACCACCCGGTGGGCCGGAATGTCCTTACTCATGTGAGATGCGTTCATGGCCCAGCCTACCATACGGGCGCTCATGGCCGTGCCCAGGTAGCGGGCTATAGCGCCATAGCTGGTCACCCGACCCTTGGGGATGAGCCGGGCAACATCATGAACGTCTTCAAAAAAGTTGTGCTCCTTTCCGGCGGTGGCTTTTTTACTCATAACTCAATGTATGATCCAATCACAGATTGCTGGTTTTAAAAAACTTTCAAAGCGTTACCTTTGCACCTCAAATTTAAAGAATAAGAATGGTCCGTTTGGTTATTGTCCTTTTGGTCTTTTTTCCTGGGTTGGCATTTGGGCAACAATTGATTTTTCCCGATACGGAAAGCTGGCACCAATTGAAAGAAGGGCAATTGCTTTCGTTTCAGGTAAAGGTGAATGACCCTGTTGCGCCTAAATTTTCGCTGGAGGGCATCAACGGATATGGAATTACCTTCGATACGCTGGGAAATTTCTCGTGGAAGCCGGCATATGAGCTGGTCGATCGCCTTGAAAAACAAAAGGAAATTAACCTCATCTTTCAGGCTGAATGGAAAGACGGGCGCAAAGTGCGCACGCCAGTCAACTTTACCGTGTTGCATCAAAACCGTGCCCCCGAGATTGATGAGCTTCCGGTTTTTTATGTAAAGCAATCGACACTCAACCGTTATCAAATTTCGTCAGATTATGTGCGCGATCCGGACGGAGATCCGCTGGTATTTAAGGTGGCGCCGTCGCAGTTGCCGGAAGGCATGAGCCTTTCTTCTTTTGGCTTGCTTACCTGGAACCCGTCGCGCAATCAGTTCAACAGTTTAAAATCGACTCCGATTATCATTGAGTTTTCAGCACAAGATCAACCTGAAAAAGCAGAGGCGATTGGCAAAATAAAAGTGGCCCAGACTCAATTGGATTTGCCTCCTGAAATGCTGCTCGTGCCAGGCGATACCAGCTTTACGATCAAAGAAAATGAACGCCTGAATTTCAAAATTTATGTCACCGACCCTAACGGCGACGACAATGTGCTTAACGCCGGATTTCTTTCCTCTGACGACCGGGTGCCCCAAAATTGCCTGAAGGAAAACACCTCGGTGCAATATGAGTTTACCTGGTCACCGGGCTATCAATTCACCGACGATGCCGAGAAGTCGCGCAATGTGGAATTTATTTTCTTCGCCGTAGATAAATCAAACAACCGCATTCAGCGAAAGCTAAAAGTTAAAGTGCTTGACACTGAAAACGTGGAGGAGAAAGACAAATTTCTTTATCAGAAATACAGAAACACCCTGGAGCAAGCGAAGGCGTTGCTTGAACTGCTTCACGAAAAACACAAGGCTCTTGAAAAAGCTTACCGGCAGGCCAAAAAAGGAAAGAAGAACAGGTCTATTCTTGGCGCTTCGTTAGGCGCTACGTCGGCGGTGTCGTCGGCGGTGGTGAGCAATCCTGGCGATTTGAAAACAATCACGGTGATTGGCGGCTCAACTACAGCCACATTAGGCACACTTGAAGCAGCAGAGGTGATGGGCAAATCCAAAAATGACATTATGGATTTGATGAAAACGGAAACCGAAATCAGAAATCAACTACAGCTGGAAGGCGATATTTTTGCGCGTAAGTATGCCTTGAAATCCAATCGCCGAACCATTGAGTTTGACAATGATCGCGATAAATTTTTGCCGATTCTCAATCACCAAAAACTTCCTACGCTGGAACTTGACGCGTCGAAGCCGCTCAACATTAAATACGATGCGAAGGAAATGAAAAAGACCTTTGCCGATTTCAGCGAAGAGTAGTCACTAAATTTTCCACCAGGTTTTATCCGGATACGATTCATTGATAATCACCGGTTCGCCGATCATCGGCGTGGTAATCGGTTGGCCTAGCTCGCCTGCAGTTTTAGTAACGCGTTGTATTGAATCATCCCACGGGTGAAAGGCGAGTTCAAATTTTGCCCAATGCACGGGAAACAAAACTTTCGCTCCTAAATCTTTTGCGGCTTGCGCCGTCTGCTCGGGCAACATGTGTATGTGAGGCCAGTCTTTTCCGTATTGACCACATTCGAGTAACGCGATATCAAACGGGCCATGCTGTTGGCCGATTTCTTTAAAATGATTTTCATAGCCTGAATCGCCGCCCAGGAACAGGTTGTATCCATGCATGTTCAGCACAAACGAACTCCAGTTGGTCTGACCACGCTTAAAACTCCGACCGGAAAAATGACGCGCCGGTGTAGCTGTCAGCGTTATAGCGTCAGCTATGGATTTTGTTTCTCTCCAATCGAGTTCTGTAATCTTGTTCGCGTCCACACCCCAATGCTCAAGGTGAACACCAACACCTAATGAAGTGACGAAGTGCTTGGCATTAGACGCTAGTGCTTTGATGCTGTCGTAATGAAGATGGTCGTAATGGTCGTGCGTAAGCAACACAAGATCGACAGAAGGTAAATCCTGAATGGAATACACATCCGAACCTTCAAACGGCTTCAGTAAAAAAGAAACTGGCGAAGCGTTTCCTTTAAGCACAGGATCGACAAGGATGGTGAAGCCTTTCGACTTGATCAGGTATGAGGAATGACCGAACCAGACAATTGTGGGCTTGTCGTCGCTAAGGTTTTTAATATCAGTTTTTACGGAAGGCAAAGGCCGTGGTGGCTTTACATTAGCTGGTTTGCGAAACGTATCGCGCATCAGTTTTAAGTAGGAAGTATCTTTCAAAATCATCTCCGTGGGAGTGAGATTCTGAAAGGAGCCGTCGCGATAATTGGGCGAAGCGAGAATCCGCTCAAGTCGCTTACCGGTAGGCGCTTTGCCAAATACTGGTTGATTCATGAAAAGAAAAACGAGAAGAGCGATGCCGCCAATTATCAGGAGGAAGATCATGGTATAAGTTTACACAATAGTCGCCCAACTTCTGAATTTATTGTTGGAGTGGCTACGGCTTTCTTTGTACGAAATTTTTGAGGTCTTCAGGCGTATCCAGATCGATTGCCCCTTCCGGGAAATCAACAAGGGTTGCCTGGCCAAGGTGTTTGGTTACCAGTTTTTTTGCGCCGTGGTCATCTTCAATAGAAAGAATGTCCTTGAAAAACGAACGATGAAAAAGAACGGGAACGCCAGGCGAGCCGGAATAACGCGAGGCTACAATCGGGCGCTTCGTCAATTTCCATTCCTCAATCAGATTTTTCAGGTGTGCTGAAGTCAGCAAAGGCTGGTCACAAACAAGGACGATGACTACCTCGGCCGACGGAAATTCTTGTGCTATAAAGCGGATTCCAATTTTCAACGATGAACCCATTCCGCTTTGCCATTCCGGATTGAAAACGACGGTTGCTGTGTCAGCAATTTCTTCGCGATGCTGGGCTTCATTAGCGCCCAAGACTGCAACGATATTTCTAACGCCTGAATCTTTAGCGACAGCGATTGTTTTACGCAGTAAGCTTTCGCCGTTAATTTTTAGCAATTGCTTGGATTGCTTCATCCTTGACGAAGCGCCTGCGGCCAGAATCAAGGCAACTGAACTCACAAATGTTGTATTGTCAGTTGCCATAGTCTATTTACTGGAGATACATTTTTTCGTAGTACTCATCGGCCATCCGCGAGGAATCGAAAAACGGTGCGACATCATTCATAGAGGTCATCACCATCTTAGTCCATTTGGCTGGAGAGTTGTAATACATCGGGATTACCTCTTTCTCCAACAGATCGTAAAGGCTCTCCGCTTCAATCTTGTCTTTTTCTTCTACGGTAAGAGCGTCATTGGCCGTGTCAATAATAAAGGCATTCTTTCCCTGCTTGGCAAATTCAGGAACCCAGCCGTCAGGGATAGACAAGTTAAGACTGGCATTCATCGCAGCGGTCATGCCTGAGGTGCCCGAAGCTTCGTGGTACAACCTTGGGTTGTTGAGCCACACGTCAGAACCTTTTTTCAAATGACCCGACAACCACAATTCATAACCGGTAAGCACCGTACAATTCGGAAGATCTTTTGTCTTCCAGTAAATCTCGTTGAAAATATTAATGGCGGCGAAGTCTTCCGGATAGGGTTTTCCTGCCCAGATGATTTGTAACGGCATTTTTTCGTTTCGCACCAATTTCAAAAACCTGTCGAAGTCATACAGCAGCAAGTTGGCTCTTTTATAGCCCGCAAAGCGGCGAGCCCATACAATGGTGAGCACATTGGGATCAAAGAGCTTTCCTGTTTGGTTGGCTACGACACGGAACAATTTAGCTTTCAATTCCTTTTTGCGAGCGGCTAATCCTTTGTCGTTGTCTTTGTCGAGCGCTTTCTGAAGCTCTTCGTCAATCCAATAGCGTTTGTTTTGCGCGTTGGTCACTGCATCAATTTTGCAAATGCCTTCGTACTTACCCCACATTTTGCGGGCTACTTCACCGTGTAGTTGTGACACGCCGTTGGCTTTTTTAGCAAGGCGCAAGGCGGTGAGCGTATAGTTTAGCGTGCCGTGTTCGGGCTTCACGTATTCCTCTACTTGCTTCACGGTTAATCCGTTGAAGAAACTCATGCTGTTAAGCAAAGGAACACTGTGCTCTTCGTTGCCGGCGAGCTCGGGTGTGTGCGTAGTGAAGACAACGCGTTTTTTTACTTCTTCAATGTCCTTGTATTTGTCCAGCAAATAAAAACATAAGGGTAGGGCGTGGCCTTCGTTCATGTGATAAATTTCGGTTGGCCGCTCAAGGATGTCCAGCAATTTAGCGCCGCCGGTACCTAGTAAAATTGATTGCGCGATGCGCGTAGTTTCGTTGGGGTCATACAGGCGGTGACTGATGGTCTGCGCCAGAAAATCGTTCTCAGGAATGTCGGTAGTAAGCAAAAAAATCGGGGCGGTTTGAAACACCTCCGGCTTCAGCAGCATGGCCTTCACATACACTTTGGCACCGTGTATGGTGATGGGAAAAACGATGTTGGTATCCGTAAGGAAAAAATAATCTTTGTCGCGAAAACTCACGCGAAGGGTTTGATCCTGGTTTCGCTCTTGATCATAATACCCTTTCTTCCACAGGATGCCGATGCCAATCACATTTTGTTTCAGGTCGTAGGCGCTGCGCATGTGCGAGCCGGCTAGAAACCCGAGGCCACCACTGTAAATTTTCAGCGGCTGGTCGATGGCAAACTCCATCGAAAAGTAAGCCACAGGTTTGGAATATTTTTTATCAAATTTGTAAGAGAACGGATTGAACAATTGAGCCATTAGTCTGGTAGAATTTTGAAATTTTGCCAAGCTACTAAATCGGGTGGAATTGATAGCGGAGAAAGTGAGAATCGATCGAGTGAATGAGAATTGCAATCGTTTTCTGTCATGAAATTGAACTGTAAAATTATTTTGAACGAATGAATTTTCTGATCCAACCTTCTTCCGATGACTTGATGCTTGACAGGTGCGCCCGAATGATGAGCGAGTCTGAGCCGTGGATTACGCTGAAGCGCGACTACGAGGGCTGTCGCCTTGCCATGCGTGGCGATTATAAGGAGGTGTATGTGGCCACTAAGGAAAGATCGGGTGAGCTGCTTGGGTTTATTGTGCTGCAGATGGCGGGTGTATTCAAAGGCTATATTCAAAGCATTTGTGTTTCGCCGCAAGCACGCGGAACGGGCCTGGGAACTTCATTGATTCAGTTTGCTGAGAATAGAATTTTCTCCGAATCGCCAAATGTATTTATGCTGGTATCGTCGTTCAACGAACGAGCATTTCAGTTGTACACTCGTCTGGGTTTTCAGAAGATAGGCACACTTCAAAATTTTGTGGCCAAAGGCTTCGATGAATTTTTGCTTCGCAAGACAATCGGACCGCTGAATTCTTTTCAGAAAAAAGAAAAGTAGCTTTCTTTGCGCTCCATTTCCACTCACTTTCAAAATTTAGAATGAACTCATTTGCTTTTGTATTCGACATGGACGGTGTGATTGTCGACACCAATCCGTACCATAAAATCGCCCTTCGCCAGTTTGCGGAGAAGTATGGATATTTCCTTGACGAAGAGGGACTCATCAAAAAGATTTATGGGCGCACCAACAAAGAGTGGATTCCAAATTTGTTTGGCCGCGCGATGTCGCCTGCAGAGGTTTCTCGCTTTGGTGAGGAAAAGGAAAAACTCTTTCGCGATCTCTATGAGAAGGATATTGTGGAGGTTTCCGGACTGACAGTTTTTTTGCAGAAGGCAGCCGACCTTGGTATACCTATGGCGATCGGCACGTCGGCTCCGCGAAGCAATGTCGACTTTGTGCTGCAACATACCGGCATCGAAAAATTTTTTCCTGTGATTCTCGACGAGTCGCACGTGACACACGGAAAACCCAATCCTGAAATTTATCTCAACTGTGCGGCGGCTCTGAAATTACCGCCGGCGCAATGTATTGTCTTCGAAGATTCGTTGTCGGGAGTGGCAGCTGGAAAAGCAGCGGGGTGCCCGGTGGTTGGTATCGCCACGACGCATACTGCGGAAGAACTCACCACCAAAGTGACGATGAAGAATTTTACTGAGCTCGACCCTGCAGAAATAATCCAACGCTTCCGTTAAGCACCGCTCAAACTTTTAGTCTTCGTCGATAAAACGTTTTGTGATCGGCTGATAAGAGTCGATTCGTCGGTCGCGTAAGAAAGGCCAGTGTACACGCACGCTGTCGGTTCTGTCGAGATCAAGTTCAACCACGGCAATTTCTTCCTGATCGTGCGAGGCTTTGTAGAGCAAGCTGCCCAGCGGGTTTGACACAAACGAGCCGCCCCAGAATTTCATCGCGCCATTTTGCTCAAAGCCCACACGGTTTACACTTACCACATGCACACCATTGGCTACCGAGTGACTGCGTTGAATAGTTTGCCATGCGTTGTACTGTTCAGTGTTGGTAGCTTCATCTTGCGAAGTAGCCCAGCCAATCGCGGTCGGGTAAAATAAAATTTCCGCACCCATCAGCGCCGTGATACGTGCAGCCTCGGGATACCACTGATCCCAACATATCAAAATGCCGAACGTGGCGAATTTTGTTTTGAAAATTTTATAGCCCAAGTCGCCGGGAGTGAAATAGAATTTTTCATAATAGGCCGGATCGTCTGGGATGTGCATCTTACGATATTTGCCAAGATAAGAGCCGTCGGCATCAAGCACGGCGGTGGTGTTGTGATAAACGCCTTGCGCTCTTTTTTCAAACAAAGAAGCAATGATTACCACACCCAACTCTTTGGCCACCGCCGATAGTCGCTCGGTGCTTGGGCCGGGAATTGATTCGGCTAACTTAAAATGCTCATAGTCTTCTGTGTCACAGAAATACAGGGAAGTGAATAATTCCTGAAGGCAGACAATCTGTGCTCCTTTGGCAGCCGCTTCTTTTACTTTTGCAATGGCTTTGGTGAGATTCTCTTCTTTGTTGTTGGTGCAGCTCATCTGTACCAAACCTACTTTTACTTTTTTTGACACCGTGTTATATGTTGTTAAGGTTATTCCATATCATCATCACTTGAAATGTAAGATGATCCAGGGATGAGAGTTGTCTTCTTTTCTTGGGCTATTTTTTTTCAAGGCTGCATAAAAGTCCATCATGTTCAGGCTGTGAATCAGACTTTCCGTAGGAGACAGTCGAGCAGAAAAATTTAGCTCAAGTTTATTCTTCTCCTTGATTGACGAATAAATAATTGGCTTGATGGTCTTTTGGCTGATCATGTTGGCCGCAAAGATAAGCAGGAAAAAATGTAAAGCCTTCAGGACTCTTAATTTTCGTCTCTACAATTCTCCTTTCGCTTTTTGCCATTTTAATTTGGCGATGAAATAATTGAAAATACTGTTGAGGTAGTTGGTCTGCGAGTTGCGCACGCTGTACTCTGTATTTTTCAGATCGGCCGGCGTGATGGCGCCTTCTCTGAGGCGAGCCTGATCCACTTCCAACACCCTTTTGGCTAGCTCATAATTTTGCCGGGCATAATTGAAATTATTAATCGAGGTATTCAATTCCATCACCGCCGACTGGAGCTCGTAGGCAAGATCGCTTTGCAGTTTGATCAGGTTGTTGCGGTTTTGCTCGGCCCGCAGCGCGTATTCTTGTTTGTTGCGCTCTTTGGCAAACCCGTCAAACACGGGCAGCTCAACCTTAAACCCGAAATAATTGTACTGATTCCAAAGTGAAAAGCGAGTGGGGTCGTAATTGGAGTTGTTGAGTTGCTGCGTAGTATAATTCCCGTAAAGGGAAATGGTGGGGATATAACTTGCTTTCTGTTTTTTTAAATTCATTTCGTTGATACGCAACTGTGCCCGCTCCACCTGAAGTTCGATCCGGTTGTTGACATCGGGGAGGTCGCCGTTTATTTTTTCAACATCGGAAGCAGCCAATGGCTCTGTGAGTTCAAGTTCGGTGGCCAAAGGAAGTCCCAGCTGATTCACCAGATTGATCAGTGAAAGCTGCTGAGCCTGCTTATCATTTTCAAGGGCATTGAGTGCGTTGAGCTTATCGAGTTCGTATTTGGTTAGATCCGAAGGAAGGATACCGCCGTTTTTTAATTGCTCCTGCCCGCGCACGTAGTAAGCGTTGGCCTGATCGAAATTGTATTGCGAGGTCTTCACTTTTTCAATTTTCAACAACGCATCATAATACGCCTGACTGATAGCCAGGTTGAGATCGATTTTCGTTTTTTGCAGATTGTGTTGCTCCACTTCTGTTTTCGCTGCAGTAATTTTTTTGTCTTCGTGATTGGCCGGGTTGTAAATATTTTGTGTGGCGCTGAGCGAAAGTACATTGAACGAATAGGTGCCCAGCGTTAATGTGCCACTGCCTCCGGGAAATGAATTGGAAGTAATAATATTTTTTTGAAGCTGAGTGTTGATTCGGTTGTCGTAGGTGGCGTTTATCTGTGGAAGATTTTTTGATTTTATTTTATTCACTTCGTTTTCGGCAAGCTGCACAGAGAGCATCTGGTTTTTTACTTCCATTCTATTTTTCAATCCGAGTTCAACAGCTTGCGCCAGGTCGAGCTTCATCACTTCTTTCTTTTCCTGCGCCATCGCGGCGATAGAAAAAGTGAAGAGCAGCGCATAACATGCACTCGCTTTAAAAATGAAACTGAAATGAGATCGTGTTGTCATAATTTCATTCTAAAAAATTTAACCTCGGAACACGGCAGCTGGCTCTAACCGGGCGATACGAATTATTGCAAACATGCTGCCACCCAGTGCGATAATCAGCGTGATGCCAAACAAACTTGCTTTCACCCACCACGGAAATGAAAAAATTGTACCGGCACTTCCTACGCCGGCGCGAAATCCTTCCACCAACGTGTAGCCGATAATAAATCCAACGATGGAGAACAGCGTGGCCTGAGTAAGTATCAACTTGCGGACGTACGCATTGGTAGCGCCGATGGCTTTGAGTGTGCCGTAGTCGCGTATGCGATCAATCGCAGCAGAATAAAGTGTGAGCCCGATGATGATGAAACCTGAGATGAGTGCAAACACCATCAGCGTACCTACGGACAGCGCGATGCCGCTCGTCTTCAAAACGGTCATGATGGTAGAAGAGGCTAAGTCATGGCTTTCCCAGGCGCGTACTCCATTGATTGTAGAGTTGATGCGTTGAATAATTTCCTGTTGATTTTGTTGGGGATCCCATTCCACCAAAAAAGCGCTGGCTTTATTCCGATTGAAATTGGTTAGCGATCGTGCGCGCTCAATGGTGGTGAACGCATAAGCCCCTGCGCCGAAGCCACGCACGCCTTTGGTATTGCCGGCAATGAAGACTTTGTTGCCGTTGATTTCAAAATAATCGCCGGGGACAGCGCCGCCTAAGGTTTTGCGGTCGAAGTATTCGGTGATCAACGCGCCTTCTTCAATCATCGAACTTTTGTCGCCGATGAATAAATTCCACGGGCCACCACGAAATTGTGGAGCCACTGATCCGATCAACGTAATACCACTGGCCTGGCCATTTTCAAACTTGGCCGCAGCGCCAGCGATCACAATTGGGTTGGCACGCTTCACGCCGGGAATGCTCTCCAGTTGCCGCCCGATGCGCATGTCGAGGCTAGTGAGCGCATTGACGTTACCGGTTTTTTCGTCGACTACCCAAATGAATTGTGCATTGTTGCTCACCAGACTGGCCATCGCATTGGTAAGGAAAATAAAAATGCCTGCCTGCTGGCCGATCAGAAAAATAGAAATGATGACCCCGGCCAGCGCCCCGATGGACTTGGGCTTGTCGTAGAGGATGAACCGAAACGCGGTGCGCAACATACATCAGCGAAGTTTAATCACACATTCCACGCGACTGCCGATCAATACTTTTTCGTCGTCGAGTTGTACGCGTACTTCCCTCACTCGCCGGTCTTCAAGATTGTTGGCATTGTCAGAAAAGAGTGATTTCTTTTTCAGATACGGAGCGGTCAGGATCACCTTGCCGGTGGACTGAACGACAGTGTCGCCTTGCGCACGGATGTAAGCTGTCTGGCCGACCTGAACTTTGTCGGCAAAAAGTTCATCAATTTCCGTCACAGCGATCAGCGGTCCGCTTGGCGCAAAATCGCCCACTGAAGTTTTAGAGTCAACATAACTTCCAATTTTAACTTCGATGGATAAAATCGTTCCGTCGGTAGGCGCTGTTATTGTTTTGCGATTTAACAGCGTTTTATAATAATTCAAATCCGCCTGTAGTTCATTCAACTTTGCTTTTTGTTGGGCGATGTTGTCTTCACCTGCCTTCACCTGAAGTGTGAGATTGTCGTACGCAAACTTACTGTCGTCGCGGGTCTGTTGCGTAACGGCATTGGCCTTGAAGAGACGTTCGTTGCGTTCGAATTTATTTTTCGCATCGGCGAGATTTACCCGAAGCGCATCTACGGTGGATTGTTGACTTTGAATCACCGCTTGTTGCGTGCGAATCTTGCTTTGCGCTTGTGCAACTTGTGCAGCCTCTACGGCGGCATCCAGCAACAAAAGTGGCTGGCCTTTTCGTACGTGATCGTTGAGGTTTACTTTTAGTTCAGTCACCGCACCGCTTGCCTCAGACGAGAGTTGAACAATGCGCTGCATCGGCTCAATGTTGGCGATGCCTACTACTTCTTTTACTTCAAGTTGCGAGGTATTGACATTCGTTTTATCCGGCGGTGGAGATTCTTTCTTCTTACAAGAAAAAATCAAAACCAGAATTAAAATCAGAATCAGCTTTTTCATAGTTCATTTCCTTTAGTGCTGCGGCGCGGTAAGGACAGACCCTGTGGCCTCCGTCACCATTCCATTATTTACTTCTACAATGCGGTGTGCATATTCCTTGAGCCGGGGGTCGTGCGTTACCACCACTACCGCTTTGCCTTCGTCGGCCAACGCGCGCAGCTCTTTCATCACCACCACAAGACTTTGGCTGTCGAGTGAAGCGGTCGGTTCATCACATAAAATAATTTTCGGATTTGTCACCAGCGCACGCGCTATAGCGATGCGCTGCTGTTGCCCGCCGGAGAGTTGTTTGGGCAGGCTTTTTTTTCTGTCGCTCATGGATACAATTTGCAACGCGTGATCGGTGCGTTGCTGCGCCTCTTTTTTTTGCACGCCTTGCAGCGTCAGTGGTATCCTCACGTTTTCTTCGGCGTTGAGCGGTGCGATGAGATTGAAATTTTGAAAAACAAAACCAATCGTTTGAAGGCGCAGGTTGGCCAGTTGCTTTTCACCCATGCCGTTGATTTTTTGGCCATCTACTTCCAGTTGGCCGCTGCTGGGATAAATCACACAACCGATGAGTGAGAGCAGCGTGGTTTTGCCCGAGCCCGAAGGCCCGATGATGAGCGTAAGTTGGTTGGTGTTCAGCACAAAATCGGTGGGCTCAAGTGCTACGATTCGCTGATCGCCCACTTTATATTCTTTGCTAACCTTTTCAAGCCTGGCGATGACCATGGTTTAATTCACTACCAATTTACCCAACTTTTGTGGCTCTTACCATCTCTCTTTTTCCCGGCGGGCCGGGCAACGATTCAACATTAAGCCCGAGCGACTTCAGGTCTCGCTTCAGTTGGCCTTTGGCGCAGTAGGTAGTAAACAGCGCACCAGGCTTCATTGTTAACACTATTTTTTCAAGAATTTCTTTTGTCCACATTTCAGGTTGCTTGGAAGGAGCAAAGGCATCGTAGAAAACTACGTCGCACGAGGATTCTTTGAGAAGTACAGTGTGAAGGCTGGCATTTATTTTTTGCAGAGAAAAATATTCCGTTACCGGATATAATGCATCCCATTCGGCCTCATGAATTTTTTTAAAGTACGAATCAGCCGGAGCGCTGCCAAGGAGTGTTGGATAATTCAATTGGCTGACGATCTCCTCGTCTATGGGAAAAGCTTCTAGCGTAGTGTACTCCATCGCAATCTTATGCGATTGAGCAAACTGAATAGCGAGCAACGCATTGAGACCCGTGCCAAAGCCTACTTCAAAAACAGAAAGACATTGAGGCTGGTGTAGTTGTACAAAGTGCTGGACTCCTTGATCGATGAACACGTGCTGAGACTCGCGTAAGGCGCCGTGAGTAGAGTGATAGGTTTCGTTGAGCGAAAGATTTAAAATGGAAGAAGATCCATCTTCGGTGGAGATGATCTGCAGGTTGTTCACTTATTGTTTTGTAATGAGTGCTACGGCGTAGGCGTTTACGCCATCCTCACGACCTACGTAGCCGAGCTTTTCGTTGGTGGTCGCTTTGATGGACACGGCGTCTTCTTCGATGTTCATGAGCGGAGCCAATGTCTTTTTCATTTCAGGAATATGAGGATTTACTTTTGGTTGCTCAAGGCAGATGGTGCAGTCTACATTTTCAATTTTCCATCCTTTTTCTGAAAGCATTTGGGTCACTTCAGCGAGAAAGAATTTGCTGTCTTTGCCTTTCCAGCGCGCGTCTGTGTTGGCAAAGTGAAACCCGATGTCACGCAGGTTGGCGGCACCCAGCAAGGCATCGCAGAGGGCATGAATGAGCACATCGGCGTCGGAATGGCCCACAGCACCTTTGTCGGAAGTAAGCTTAATGCCGCCCAACCAAAATTCGCGACCGCTTGCCAGCGGGTGAACATCGAATCCGAACCCAACTCTTATTTTCATACCGTGATAAATAGAATTTTGCTTCTGCGTGGCCAATTTATGGAATTAATGTTATTATTGATTGATGAACGTTCGTGAACTTATCGTTGGCAAGGAGTTTATAACCGACAGGAAAACGTATAAGTATGCCCTGTTGCGCGGGTACTTCAACTTCATCTTATTTTTTATCGCGCTGTTTTATATCGCGCTCGACAGCAGCAATGGCGTCTACTATTTTATTCCTTGGTATTTGCTGATGATTGTGGTGGCCGTGGTTGGAGTGGTGATCAACCGACTTCGTTACTATTCTCTGTCGAACTCGCTGATGATCATATTCTCCAACTTCATCGTATTTATTTTTGCCGATGCCGATAGCCCAATGGACGGCCTCTTCTTTTATTTTATCGGTACTGGATTAGCAGGGTTGATTTTATTTGGATACTATCAGCGTGGGTGGGGCCTTGCGTTTGTAGCACTTTCCGTGGTGCTTGGAGTCATCGCGTTTCTTTACGATTACCATTTGGTTCCGCCGCCGCGACTTGACCCGATGGGTTTGAAGATCAGCTTTGTGGCCAGCTTTATTGTAGGCAACCTGACGTGTGCTTTCATTGTGTATTTCCTCATTCTCGAAAATCATCATTCAGAAAAGGTGTTGGAAGAAAATCAGAAGCAGTTGCTTCAAACCACACAGGAACTGAAAGACAGCAAAGAACGATTTGAATTGGCGGTGAAAGGAACTCGCGCGGGAGTATATGAGTGGAGCCTGAAGGATAATTCAGTCTACGTAAGCTCCTACTGGAAGGAACTGCTTGGTTATGAGGAGCAAGAGTTGAATGCTGTTTCCATAGAATTCTTTGTGTCGATCATACATCCTGAAGACCGTGACCGCACCTCACAGCGCATTGATCAAGTGCTGAAAAACCTGCAGCCGTATCAGGGCGAGACGCGCTTATGCACTAAGTCGGGTGAGTACAAATGGTTTTTGGATAGCGGCATTGTTAAGGCCGATAGCAACGGCAACGCTACCCACGTGATCGGGTCATTGATTGATATTGATGGTCGTAAAAAAACCGAGAAGGAAATTATCATCAAGAACAACGAACTAGCCAAAACGAATGAAGAGCTCGATCGCTTTGTATACAGTGCCTCACACGACATGCGCGCGCCGCTGAGCTCGTTGCTCGGCTTGATTCACCTTTCCGAAAAAACCAATCAGCTGGATGAACTTCGGCTGTACACCAGCATGATGAAAGATCGAATTCATGTCATGGAAGGTTTTATCAAGGAGGTGACGGATTACTCTCGCAACAGTCGACTGGAGTTGGCACTCACCCAAATTTCATTGCCTGGCCTTGTGCGTGAGGTGGTTGAGAACCTAGGCTATTCAAGGATTAATTCCAAAATGAACATAGTCGTTGACATTGAATCAGAGCTTTTCATCACTACCGATCCCAGCCGCGTGAAAGTCATTTTGAACAATCTGATTTCAAATGCCTATAAGTATCACCGCGACGATGCAGACGATCCGTTCATCCGCATTACGGCCTATCAAAGTGCGGGCAAAGTGCTGATTAGTATTGAAGATAATGGCCGTGGCATCAGCCGCGAACATCACCATCGCATCTTCGATATGTTTTATCGGGCATCCGAAAACTCGGAAGGCTCAGGTTTGGGTCTTTATATTGTAAAAGAAACTCTCGACAAATTGGGCGGCGATATTTCGGTTCATTCTGAAGCCGGCAAGGGATCGACGTTTACTTTTGCGCTCCCGCTTTTGGGGTAGCGCTCTTGTAATAGAGCGTGCTTGAATTTTCTTCTACAAGCATTTGTGAGGCTACGCGCTGCACGTCGGCCGTAGTGACTCGCTCAATGTTTTCCACTTCACGATTTACGAGGTTGGCATCCCCGCTAAGGGAAGCGAACGCCAGATTCATCGCCCGGTTGATGACTTCTACTTCGCCAAATTCCAGACTTGCTTCCGATTGGTTTTTAACCTTTTGCAATTCGTCTTCAGTCACACCGTCGGAGATTATTTTTTGTAAGATTGTATCCACTTCCTTCTCCGCTTCGAGCAGATCTACGCCCTGATGCAGGCGCCCGCTCACCACAAGAAGACCAGGATCCACAGAGCCCATGACAAACGAAGAGATGGATGTAAAAATTTCTTTGTCTTTCACCAGCGCCTGATACAATCGGCTCGACTCGCCACGGCTTAAAATGTCGCTGAGCAAATCGCAGGCGTAGTAGTCGGCGTGAAAGCGACCCGGCATGTGAAATGTTTTATACATCGCGTTGGCCGGAACGTTTGCTTCCGTAGTCAGCGTGCGTTTGCTGTGTTGGCGAAGTTCCGCAGGTAAGTTTCTTTTTTTAATAGATCTTGACGGGATTGGCCCAAACCATTTTTCTGAAAGTTGCTTCACGTGATCCAGCGTAACATTACCGGCTACCACAAGCACAGCGTTGTTGGGTGCGTAATGAGAAAAGAAAAAATCTTTCACGTCTTCCATCGTGGCGTTTTCGATGTGCGAAACTTCTTTGCCGATGGTAGCCCATTGATACGGATGATGTTGGTAAGCGAGCGGCCGGAGCTTCAGCCACACATCGCTGTAAGGCTGGTTTAAATAACGTTGCTTGAATTCTTCAATCACTACTTTGCGCTGCACTTCAAGAGCTTTGGGGTCAAAAGACAGACTCAGCATGCGGTCGCTCTCCAGCCAAAAGCCTGTCTCCAGGTTGGCCGATGGAACGGTCAGGTAATAATTGGTGATGTCGGTGTTGGTGAAAGCGTTGTTTTCGCCGCCTACGTTTTGCAGCGGCTCGTCGTAGCTGGGAATATTGATGGATCCGCCAAACATCAAGTGCTCAAACAAATGAGCAAAGCCTGTCTTCTCCGGATTTTCATCGCGCGAACCGACGTCGTACAAAATATTCATGACGGCGATCTGCACGGAGTGATCTTCATGGACAATCACGCGCAGGCCGTTGTCTAAAACAAATTCGTTAAACAAAATCATAGCGGCTTCAAAAATAGTCTGACTTTTTGGATTTCATGGCCCGAAAGTTTTGCCTTTCCATTTTTATTGCAAAACTTCGCACACTTATGAGCACGAATACCTTCCATTTTTCGGCACAGCCAGAGCCTCACCGCATCCGGACCCTGCAAATCCTGAAGCAATATCCGAACGTAAAGACCCTGATGGGCAGAAACCCGATGACGATTTTTGCCATTCTTGGACTGGTTGGCGGGATGATCGCGATGGCCTACCTCATCAAAGACTCGGCCTGGTGGGTAATGTTGCTGCTGGCGTATGGCGTAGGTGCTTTTTTTAATCACGCTTTGTTTGTCATGATCCACGAGTGCTCACATCATTTGTTATTCAAAAACAAATCGCTCAACCGATTGGCGGCAATTATCTCCAACCTGCCTCATGTTTTCCCTTCGGCAATTTCTTTTGAACGATACCACATCAAACATCACTCTTTTCAGGGTGTGCCCGAACTGGATGCAGACCTGCCCGATTTGTGGGAGGCCAAGCTGATCAACAATTCAGTCATCGGCAAGATGATCTGGCTTTTGTTTTTTCCGGTGTTTCAGGTGATACGTACCTTCAGACTTAAAGAAATAAAACCGGTAGACGGGTGGATTATCACCAACTGGATCATTCAAATAGCTTTTGATGCTGCCATCTGGATTTTCTTCGGACCGCAGGCGCTGATTTTTATGCTTGTCAGCTTTTTCTTTTCCGTGGGCTTACATCCGCTGGGCGCACGCTGGATACAAGAACATTACCTGACGCTCGACGAAAACCAGGAAACGTACAGTTACTACGGTGGCTTGAACACCGTAGCCTTCAACGTGGGCTTTCACAACGAGCACCATGATTTCCCTTCTATTCCCTGGAATAAATTACCAGCGCTTAAAAGGAGTGCGCCAACATTTTATGATTCGCTGAAATACCACACTTCGTGGACGAAACTCTTTTTCCGGTTTCTGTTTGATAAAAATATCTCCCTGTATTCGCGTACCGTTCGCAACGAGCGTGGCAAAGTAAAACTCACCGACGAAAGCAAACCGGATTTGGAAATGGCGATGGGCGGCTAATTCTCTGAAAAAAACATCAACAGAGGAAAACTCCGCGTAACTTTACAGTTTTCAAGACTGTATGAAATTCTCCCGAAAAAAATATGCTGACGAAACATTGGTTCACCTTTATGAATCGCTGCTTCGTCCACGGTTGATCGAAGAAAAAATGCTGATCCTGCTGCGGCAGAACAAAATCAGCAAATGGTTTAGCGGCATTGGTCAGGAAGCCATTTCCGTGGGCATCACCGCAGCACTTGAAACTGACGAATACATTCTGCCGATGCACCGAAACCTTGGTGTATTCACAGGCCGCAAGCTCCCTTTCGAAAAGTTATTTGCACAATGGCAAGGCACGTTGAGTGGTTACACCAAAGGCCGCGATCGTTCCTTTCACTTCGGCACCAACGAACACAGCATCGTGGGTATGATCTCGCATCTGGGCCCGCAAAATGGTGTGGCCGATGGCATCGCACTCGCTTCCAAACTTAAAAAAGAAAATAAAGTCACAGTGGTTTTTAACGGCGACGGTGGCACCAGCCAGGGCGACTTTCACGAAGGCCTTAATGTGGCAGCTGTGTGGGACTTGCCGGTAATTTTTGTAATTGAAAACAACGGCTATGGACTGTCGACGCCAAGCAACGAACAGTTTCGGTGCAAAAATTTTATTGACAAAGCCATCGGCTATGGCATCGAAGGAGTGAAGGTGGATGGCAACAATGTGCTCGAAGTGTATGACACAGTAAAAGCCCTTGCCGAAAGCATGCGCAAAAAACCGCGTCCGATTTTATTGGAGTGCATCACCTTCCGCATGCGCGGACACGAAGAAGCCAGCGGCACAAAGTATGTCCCCAAAGAACTGATGGATGAATGGGCGCAGAAAGATCCGCTCGACAACTACGAACAATTTTTGCTGAAGGAAAAAGTTATCGACCAAAAGTCGATCGACTCCTTGCGGAAAAAAATCAAAAAAGAAATAGAAGAAGGTCTTGCCATTGCTTTTGAAGAAACACATCCGGTGGCGAGCACCGAGCTCGAACTGAATGACGTGTATGCGCCATTTACACAACAGGTTGTTGAGCCTGTGACAGAAAAAAAATCGGAGAAGCGTTTCATCGACGCCATCAGCGATGGTCTGCGCCAAAGTATGGAGAAGCACGACAACCTGGTGTTGATGGGACAAGACATTGCCGACTATGGCGGCGTATTTAAAATTACCGACGGATTTGTAAAACAGTTTGGCAAAGACCGCGTGCGCAACACTCCGCTGTGCGAGTCGGCCATTGTGGGCACCGGCCTCGGCCTTTCTATCAAGGGAATGAAGGCCATGGTTGAAATGCAGTTTGCCGATTTTGTTACCGAAGGATTCAACCAGATCGTAAACAACCTTGCCAAGACGCATTGGCGTTGGGGCCAGTCGGCCGACGTGGTAGTGCGCATGCCTACCGGTGCTGGTACAGCCGCCGGTCCATTCCATTCGCAAAGCAACGAAGCCTGGTTTTTTCATACGCCGGGTTTGAAAATTGTTTATCCCTCTAATCCCTACGACGCTAAAGGATTGCTGTGCGCAGCATTGGAAGACCCGAATCCTTATTTGTATTTCGAACATAAACTGCTCTACCGCTCAGTAAAAGATTTTATTCCTGATGATTACTATACGGTAGAAATCGGGAAGGCTACGCTGGTATACGAAGGAAGCGACCTTTCCATTATCACCTATGGCATGGGCGTGCATTGGGCCAAAGAAATTCTGGATTCAATGCCCGACGTGAAGGCCGATGTGCTCGACTTGCGCACGCTGCTGCCGTGGGACAAAGACGCGGTGGAACAGACCGTGAAAAAAACCAACCGCGTGTTGATTCTTCATGAAGATACCCTCACGGGTGGAATTGGCGGAGAGATTGCCGCCTGGATCAGCGAAAATTGTTTTGCGCATCTCGATGCGCCCGTAATGCGCGTGGCTTCACTGGACACCGCCATTCCTTTTGCTCCCACACTCGAAAGCAATTTCTTACCGAAAGGACGGCTCAAGGCAAAAATTGAAGAGTTGCTGAAATACTAGCGGTCTAGAAAATAAGCGGCAAGTTGTTCCCACTCGTCGTCAAGCGTGAGCGTGCAGAATTTTTTTCCGGCCCGCGCATACCAGTAGCGGGCATTTCCTTCGTCGCCTTCTTTGCGATGGAGGTAAGCATGTATCCACGAGCCGTCGGCGGTTTCAATGTCTTGCACAATCGCGTGAGCGTCGTCCCATTTTCCGTTGGCGTCAAACCATAAGGCTTGCACTATCGGCGAAAGCCCTTCGGGAGGGGATGAGGAGGGAATCGAAATTTTGAATTGCGCTAGCGTCATGGTTGTTCTTCGTGTTTTCGGGCGATTGCCGTAAGGCCATAAAACGCCAAAGCAATCACAATTTTTGTTAATTTAGCCTGTTTAAATCAATAGATTTCAGCAACCCTATCCGGTGTCATTGGCCAATCCAAAACTATATCGCCTTCTTTTGCTCGTGGTGATCGGCTTTTTTGCCTTACCGGCGATGGCTCAAAACACCAAAGGCGATAAACCGGCCTCCAACCAGCGCTCTTTTTTCCGCATACCACGGGTGAAATCGAAGAACAAAGGCGGGGATAAAGCCTTTACCCGCGATATTTCTGGACGAAGGAGGATTCGAACTAAAAATAAATCGTCGGCGGTGCGTGCTATTCAGAATAAACCGCTTCCGTTTGCCAGAAAAAATCCGAAAGAAGTAAACCGTGTAGGCAAGCCAATTGGTGGTGCGCCCGTTCGTATCCGCTCTAAATCGGCAGAGATTGCGCGGAATAATATTTATCCGAGCTATGGCCCGTATGTGAATAATCCGTCGCCACGCCCACGCGATAACCAGCGAGCGTATTCCAACCGTAAAATTCTGGCGAAGATAAATTCTCTTAACACAAGGCGCGCCTCGGCTGCCGGCCGGGGCGGGTACAGTTCTCGTTCAGGCCTGTTCCTCACGCGTGGTCGGAAAAATGTGTACTGGGGAAAATTCCGAAAAGGCGAACGACCAATTACCACCGATATTACCGGAAGACCTTTGCGATCGAAAAATTTTCATTCACCTGGTCTGGCTGGAATTTTTTCAACTGATCCCTATCGGGGAAGAAGAATCACTGGCGAGAGAGCCTACAACGGAACCTTCCGGAGCGGTTATGTATCTTCTGGCCGCGGAGGTGAGAGAGCCTGGCGAGGAAATATCTCGGGCCACGCCATACGCAAGCCCAAGCCGAAAGACACACAAACACCGGGGCAAATCTTTTCTGTTTATCCGCACCAACTTTCGAACACCAATTCAGCCAGAGGTTCTGGGGCGGTTCCCACGCGCCGACCGGGTGCTAAAAATGGCATGGCAAAATTTCTTTCCCGGTTAACGGCTAAAAGAGGCCGCCAAGGGGGAGGAAGCAACAGTCGGGGATTCAATAACAAAGGCCTGCCGATTGACGTGAGGGGGCCTGGCCAAAAAACGGATTTGGGAACCCGCAGGCGAAACAATGGGGCAGGAGAGAAAGCATTTAATAGTGCAGGATTAAATTTTTCTGGAAGTATCAAAACCAGGCGCCCGCTAAAGGGTGGAGGTAGTAACACGCGAGGCTTTAATAATGGCGGAGTTTCTATCGGAACAAGAGCCCCCGGCATTGGTGCCAACATGGGCAATTACTCAGGCCGTATCAAGGGCGGAGGAAAAGTCTTTAGTCAAACAGGTTTGAGTTTTCCCGGAAGCATTAAAACCAGACGCCCGCTAAAGGGTGGAGGTAGTAACACGCGAGGCTTCAATAATGGAGGAGTTTCTATCGGCACTCGCGCACCCGGCATTGGGGCCAACATGGGCAATTATTCCGGACGCATAAAAGGAGGAGGAAAAGTATTTAGTCAGACGGGATTAAGTTTTTCGGGGAGCATAAAGGCACGCCGACCACAAAAAGGCGGGGGCAGCAATAGCGGTTCATGGAATAATCGTGGCAGTGCCATTGATGTGCGGGCTCCCGGCATGGGCGCCAATATGGGCAACTATAGCGGCAACATTAAAGGCCGGCGCAAAACTTTTGGTGAGCAAGGCGGAAATTTCTCAGGAAGTATTAAAGCCCGTCGACCTCAAAAAGGAGGAGGTAGCAATAGCGGATTTTGGAATAACGGTGGTATTGCAATCAATGTGCGTGCTCCAGGCATGGGCGCCAGCATGGGCAACTATAGCGGCAACATCAAAGGCCGTGTAAAAACCTTTGGTGAACAGGGAGGAAATTATTCAGGCAACATAAAAGCGCGCAGGCCACAGAAAGGCGGAGGCAGTATCAGCGGCTCATGGAATAATGGAGGAAGGCCTATCATCGTACGGGGCGCAGCTCCTGGCGCCGGACGGGTAGGAACGTTTTCCGGAGCCTATAAAATGTATCAGCTCACACCGGGCTTTGCTTATCAAGGTGAAACCTATCGCGGCTCCATGCGATTGAAACGGCAGGCCAAAGGCGGTGGCAGCATTAGCGGATCGTGGAATAACAATGGAGATCCGATAGCGAAGCGAACGTATTCTCCGGCAGCATTGAAGATTGGAGTTTTCTCCGGAAACATGAAGGCCAAACGCCCCGAGAAAGGCGGGGGCAGTAACTCCGGCCACTGGAACAACAATGGCGAGCCAATTGCCAAGCGAACATATTCGCCAGCGGCTTTAAAACTAGGCATCTACGCCGGCAGCATCAAAGCCAAAAAACCTGAAAAAGGTGGAGGAAGTATCAGCGGAAAACTGTGGAACAACAACGAGAAAGCAATTTTAGTTACGGCACCGAAATCGGCGGATGCGCGCGAAGCGGGATATTCCGGCAAGATTAAGTTGCCCTTTTTCCGTAAACAATATGTCCGCAATCCTAATGCTGTAAAAACCGCCTTGAAATCAGAGCGGCCAGACAAAACAGTATATCAGGTGGCTGGCTTGCACATCAAAGTGAAACAAAAAGATGTGGGGCACAACAAGGTATCGGCCAAGCGCGCTCTTCCCGGCGAGCGGCCAGGAAAAAATTCTGTGAAAGCTGGTGAATACGAAGGGCGCATGAAAATGCTGTGGGCCTACAAGCATAACCCCAGCAGTAATAAAAAAGCATTGAGCACCATTAAGCCGACCGACTATTTCATGAAGGGAAATAATTTTTCGGGTCGTGCACGAATGCAACACTACGTGCGCAACCCTAAAAGCAATATTCATGCGCTAAAGGTGCTGGCACCGGGCCGCGCGGTGGCCAGAATAAAAGACTATCAGGGCAATACGCGCATGAGCAAACCTTCCGGTAAAAAACTTCTGCCCGATGCTCAGTTTGCCCACAGTTTCCGGAACAACACGAAAAAGGAAAGAACTTTTTTAATGAATGTGAAGTTGGTATGGACGAAACTCTTCAGGAAAAACGGGACTCAACCTGACGCCGTGAAAGAGAAAGTGAGGAGACCTCGCTACGACAAGAAAGAAAAAGAACTTTGGAAAGACCTGTACGATTAAAAGAATGAACTGGACAGAACTACGCTCGGAAGATCAGATTAAACAAATCAGCGAGGAATCAAAAACACAGCCTGTACTAATCTTCAAGCACAGCACACGCTGTTCCATCAGCGGCACGGTACTCAATCGGCTGGAGCGCAATTGGGATGATAGTAAGGCTCCGGTGAAAGCTTATTTTCTTGACTTGCTTTCATACCGAAACGTATCGCAATACATCGCCGACTATTTTCACGTTATCCATGAGTCACCCCAGTTGCTTTTAATTCAACAGGGGCAGCCTACGCTGGTGCGTTCTCACCTTGACATTCGCTTCGACGAAATTGTGCAAGCGCTTCCTAAAAACTGAAAATCACCGTTTGAGTAAGATTCTCCGATAAACTCAGCGCCACAGGACAAGTGAGAGCAGCGTTTTTCAATTTTTGTTTTTGCACATCGGTAGCCACCAAATTAGGGTGAGTAAATTCGATTTTGATTTCCGCGATCTTTCGCGGATTGGCTGACATTACTTTCACCACATCGGTCTTCAAACCCTTCAAGTCGATGCCCTCACGATTGGCCACTTGTCCCATAATAGTCATCATGCAGCTACTCAACGCCGAACAAACCAGGTCGGTAGGACTGAACGCTTCGCCTTTGCCCTGATTGTCGGTCGGGGCGTCGGTGGTTATCGTTTGGCCCGACTTCAGATGCGTAGATTGCGTCCTCAAATCGCCCAAATACTGAACTTGCGCCATAATGTTGTCCATAGTAAACTAGATTTTAAATTTTTTCGTTGGTAATTACGGTTTAAATTTGAGAAGAAATACAAGGGATGTGAAGCAAGTTCTGAATTATTTATTGCTAATTACTTTTCTGATCACGGCAAGAGAAGTGTCGTTTGCTCAAACGCAAGACAGCTACGAATACAATTCTGAGTTCACCTGGGGCATAAACAAAAATTCATACGGTGGCCTTATCGGCGGATTTACTTTCAAAAAAGCTCATCGCGTAAGCAAAACCATGTTCGAGACGTATGGCCTCGAAGTGATGAACGTAAAAAATCCACACGAAAGTCGCGTTCAGGCACAAAGTGGAAATTACTTTATCTACGGAAAATCGAATTATCTCTACGCGCTACGGTTTCAATACGGCCGAGACCTTGTGCTTTTTACCAAAGGGCCGCAACAAGGTGTGGAGGTCAAGGCTGTATTTGCCGCAGGCCCTACGGTAGGCGTGGTCACACCATACTACATTCAATACAGTGATTCGAATAATCCCTATTATACAACCAACGTGCCTTACACCAATCAATCGTATGGAAGCATTCAGGGTACCGGCGGGTTATTCGAAGGACTTGGCAGTTCTAAAATACAAATGGGTGGAAATCTGAAAGCGGCGATGAACTTTGAACTTGGCACCGCCAAAAGTCAGGTGACTGGATTCGAAGCGGGAATTCTTTTGGATGCTTATTTTAACAAAGTAGTGATGATGCCGAGCGCCGAAAATTATTCGTTTTACCCTACGGTATTCCTCACGCTATTTTACGGTAGCCGCAAATAAGTTTACCAGCTATATCCGCTGAAGCACCTGACCGCGGTGCGCGTCCAGTTTCAAAAGAATAAAAAGCAAAATCGTAAAGGCCCATAAGGCTGAACCTCCGTAACTGAAAAACGGTAAGGGGATTCCGATCACAGGAAATAATCCTACCGTCATGCCGATGTTTACGGCAAAGTGGAAAAAGAAAATACACGCTACGCCGTAGCCGTACGCCCGCGCAAACCGGTTCTTCTGTCGTTCGGCAAGAAAAAGAATGCGCAGCAGCAGGCCGACGAACAAAGAAATCACCACCAAGCTTCCTATCCACCCGTGTTCTTCGCCGATGGTACAGAAAATAAAATCGGTGCTTTGCTCAGGCACGAAATCAAACTTGGTTTGCGTACCGTTCAAAAATCCTTTGCCGATAAATCCGCCGCTGCCGATCGCGATTTTAGATTGAGTCACATTCCATCCGTAGCCCAGCGGATCAGAGTCAGGATTGATCAACGCTTTGAGTCGTTGCTGATGATGCCGTGGCAACACATGGGTGACTACGTAATCCACGCTCTTGATTACTCCCACCAGAATTAACGCTCCCGCGGTGAGGGCAACAATGCGTTTTAATTTTTTACGACCATAAAGAATTAGCCCAATAAGAATGACACCGATGCCGATGTAGAGGTAGATCGGATTAGGAACCAGCAGTGTCAACACAAAGATGGCGGCCGCCGAAAGCCCTGTCAAAATTAAAAAGGGCGACATCCCTTCGCGGAAGAAAACCAAAATGAAGGAAGCAAACACCAACGCTGTACCAAAATCGCGTTGGAGACAAATTAATCCCATCGGTACGCCGATGATCACAAAAAGCATCAACTGATTGCGTAGATTGTCCATGCGGAAGCCCACAGACCCGATGTATTTGCCTACGGCCAAGGCGGTGACAAACTTGGCAAACTCAGAAGGCTGCAACCCGAATGACCCGATGCCGATCCACGATTTGTTACCGCCTACTTCTTTTCCGATGATGGGCACCAGCAAGAGGGCAAACATCAATATGCCGTAGAGTACGTAGGCAAAGGTTTCGTAAAACCTCATGTCCACTATGGTGATGGCCATGGCGATGACGAGAGAAGCGACGATGAACAAAAGCTGACGACCTGAACTCAACGATAAGTCGAAGATGGATTGATTCGCCGACCCGTCGTACACTGAGGCATATACATTGGCCCAACCCAGCACTACTAGCGCGAGATAAATCATCACGGTAGTCCAGTCGATTGAGCCCGATATGTCGTAATCCTTTCTCATCGTTAGAATTGAAATTTCCCGGCCATTACAAAATCTTCTACATAAGGCCTTCGCGTATTTCCGAACAAATATTTTTCAATCATCAGGCTGGCGATCATAGCAGCAGCCATGGCACCCTGACCGGCGTTTTCAACATACACCGAAACAGCAATCTTCGGATTATCGCGCGGCGCAAAAGCAATAAACACCGAGTGCGAAGGAAGCGGCTCATTTTGTACGGTTCCGGTTTTGCCACAAACAATAACATCGGGCAGCCACGCATTACGGCCGGTACCCGCTTCAACTACCCGTTGCATCGCATCGACAGCCACACGGAAATACGAAGAATCGATGGTGGTGTAATGGCGCTCTTTAAATTGCGGAAGAGGTACACCTTCTTTTCCAATTGCTTTGATCAGATGGGGTGTATAATAAAATCCGCGGTTAGCAACGGTGGAAACAAAGTTTGCCATTTGAAGAGGCACCACCAGGTTTTCACCCTCGCCGATGGCGATGGAGTAGATATTCGAAAATTTCCAGGGCTTGTTGTTGTAGGCCCGGTCATAATATTCAGGCGTAGGAATGAGCCCGTCTTTTTCATTTGGTAAGTCTATGCCCAGCCGTTTTCCAAAACCAAAACTGTTGATGTGCTTGTCCCACGTGGCCAGACCGATGCGTGTGTCTTTAAACGGGTCGTTGGCTTTGCCCTGATTGAGCATGCGGCGAAGCACATTGTGAAAGTACGGGTTGCACGAGTTGGTAATGGCGCCACGCAGATCTTCAAATGAATGTGGACCGTGGCAATCGATGATGCTACGGTCGCAGCGTATGCGCGTGTCGGGCGTGATTACTCCTTCTTGCAAAGCTGTCATCGCCTGCACGATTTTGAAAATAGAGCCTGGCCGGTATTGCGCCATCAAGGGTCGGTTGAAGAGCGGCTTCATCGAGTCGGTGCTGATGAGCTTGAAATTGGAACTGTAATTTTTTCCCGTAAGGAGATTCGGATCGTACGATGGGCCCGACACGAGAGAAAGGATTTCTCCAGTAGCCGGTTCAATACACACGATACTTCCGGCTTTTCCTTTCATTAATTTTTCGCCATACATCTGAAGGTCGAGATCGATGCTTGAAATGAGATCCTGACCAGGCACGGACAGCGTATCGTACTCGCCGTTTTTGAATGACCCTTTTTCAATTCCCTTTACATCGCGTAGCTTGAAACGCAGCCCGCGTTTGCCGCGAAGCTGCTCTTCATAAAAAGCTTCGATGCCGCTTTGCCCAATGTAGTCGCCTTGCTTGTACGTTTTAGAAGCATCGCGTTTCAACTCTTCTTTGCTGATCTCGCTTACATAGCCAAGCGCATTGGCCAGCGCATTGGTAGTGTAGGCACGCGTGGTGCGCGCCTGAATCAAAAATCCGGGGAACTCATCCATCCGGTCTTGCAGCTTGGCGAAATCTTCGTTCGACAACTGATCGATAAACAGCATTGGCTTTACCGGCGAGTACTCCTTCTTCTTCGCTTTCAGTTCTTTGAACTTCTTGCGAAGTTCTTCTCGTGTGATTTGAAACACGCTGCAGAATTTAGCCGAGTCCAGATTTTTAATATCCTTTACGATAACCTCCAGATCGTACTCGGGCGTGTTGTACACTATTAATTTTCCATGACGGTCTTTGATCAATCCCCGAAAAGGGTATTCAATCTGACGCAAAACCGAATTGCTGTCGGCCAACTCAGCGTAGCGATCGTCGATGACTTGAATAAAAAATAATTTGACCAGGAAGATGAACCCGACCAGAACAAATACGAGCTGGAATATTTCTTTTCTTCCTTCGTTCATATTCGGCTACGTTGCGGCACAAGGTATTGCAGCGTGACAATGATGGTCATGGTAAACAGCATGCTGGTGATGGTCTTGAGCATGGAGTACCAAAACAAATCGAAGTTAGCCGCTTCGACCAGAAACAATACAAGGTGGTGCAAAAACACCAGTGGCATCATGTATACCAGAAACCATTGAAGGCCAAGTGCCTTCATTCCGGGAATGGCGCCCGCGTCGTAGCCACCTTGCGGAGTGATGGCACCAAGCCAATAGTTCCTTAGGTAACCGATGAATACCAGCGTGAGTGCGTGAAGACCCAGGCTGTTATAAAAAATATCGATGGAGAAGCCCATGACAAACCCGAGCAACATCAGCACCAGTACATTGGTTTCGATGGGCAACAGCAGCAGGTACGCGATGTACAAAAAACAAAAACCGGTGTTGAAGAGCACCAGGTTTTTGAGTAGCATGGCTTGCACCAGCACATACACAAAAAACGATACAAACTGTACTATTCCTGATCGTGTCATTTGAGTTCGCCTGTGGTGATGTGTTCCAACGAATCTTTTTCTTTTTTCAAATTGCTTTTGATGACTTCAACAAAAGCCAGCTTTCCGAAATCCTGAGCCAGTTCTACTTTAATATCGTAGAAGAGCGTTTCTTCTTTCAGCTTGAATTCTTTGATCTTTCCTACGTACGTGCCTGCCGGGAATACGGCATTATACCCTGAAGTTACAACCGAATCGCCCACCGCGGGCATCACATGCCGTGGAATGTATTTTAAGTTGATGAATGTAGGATCTGTTCCGTCCCACTGCGCGGTGCCGAAATGACCTGTGCGCTTGATGATGCACGACACCTGCTCGTCGAGGTTCAGTAAAGAAATCAACACTGAAAAATGTTTCGACACGGTTTTTACTTTCCCCACCGCATAACCCGAACTGATCACGGCCATGCCCGGTTGCAAACCGGCGTCTTCGCCACGGTCGATGGTGATAAAGTTTTTGTAATACTTGGTGGTGTTGTTTACCACTTTGGCGCTCACAAAATCGAATTGCCGGATGCGTGCAGAATCTTTAATCGCGGTCGCAGGCATCGCCTTGAGCAGTTCGTTGCGCTGCTCCAATCGCTTTCGCAGAAATGCATTTTCTTGCGCCAACGTGTAGTTTACTTCGGCCAGCGAAAAATAATCGCGGATGTTTTGCGAAGTGGAATGAATGCGCGCAAAGAGTCGGTTCGACGAATTGAAATACTTGGTGCTCTGAAACTGATTGTTTTGAATGATCAGCCAGCTACACAATAATTCCAGCAACAAGAGAGTGAAAAAGGCCCGGTAAGTATAGACAAAGTTTAGCAGCCGTTCCATCCCATCAGGTCATGAGCACTTTGCGGTAATGATCAAGATTTTTGAGCGCTGCTCCCGTACCGCGAACCACCGCGCGCAGTGGATCTTCGGCAACGTGAATAGGTAGTTTTGTTTTCAGGCCGAGGCGTTTGTCAAGGCCGCGCAGCATGGCGCCACCGCCGGTAAGGTAAATGCCGCGTTCATAGATATCGGCTGAAAGCTCGGGAGGAGAAAGCTCAAGCGCTTTAAGCACGGCTTCTTCCAGTTTCGAAACTGATTTATCCAGGGCAAAAGCTACTTCAGAATACGAGATCTTAATGGTCTTGGGAATTCCTGTCATTAAATCGCGTCCACGGATTTCATAATCATCAGGGCCGTCGTCAAGTTCAGTCATCGCAGAGCCTACTTCAATTTTCACACGCTCGGCCGAACGTTCGCCAATCAGAAGGTTGTGCTGACGGCGCATGTAATCCAGAATATCGCGGTTAAAGGTATCGCCCGCAATGCGTATCGACTGGTCGCACACAATTCCCGAAAGGGCAATGACGGCAATGTCGGTCGTTCCACCACCAATGTCCACAATCATATTCCCGATCGGCTGCTCAATATCGATGCCTGAGCCGATGGCCGCTGCGATCGGTTCGTAGATCATGTACACTTCTTTGGCGTTGGCATGCTCGGCTGAGTCGCGCACGGCGCGTTTCTCCACTTCCGTAATCGCCGACGGGATGCAAATCACCATGCGTAACGACGGCGGGAAAAACTTACGGCCCGTATCGATCATTTTAATCAAGCCGCGGATCATCATTTCGGCCGCATGGAAGTCGGCGATGACACCTTCCTTCAGCGGACGAATGGTTTTAATATTATCGTGTGTTTTTTCGTGCATCTGCATGGCCTCACGGCCGATGGCCAGCACCTTGTTTGAATTTTTATCAATGGCGATGATGCTCGGCTCGTCTACCACAACTTTGTCTTTGTGGATGATCAGCGTATTGGCTGTACCTAAGTCGATCGCGATGTCGCTGGTAAAGAAGTCAAATAGTCCCATGAAGTTTTCCCCTCGTTAAGTCAAATTAAGCGGTGAAATTAAAGAAATAAACGCTGTACTAAAATGTTCTTTTAATGTTTAAAATGACGGAAGCCAGTAAAGACCATCGCCATGTTATGCTGGTCGCAAAAATTGATCGAGTCCTGATCTTTGATGGAGCCTCCCGGCTGAATGACGGCAGCGATTCCTTCGCCATGCGCGATTTCTACACAATCCGGAAAAGGGAAGAACGCATCCGACGCCATCACCGAGTTTTTTAACTCAAAGCCAAATGCTTTTGCCTTCTCGATGGCTTGCTTCAACGCATCTACCCGGCTGGTTTGGCCCACGCCGCTCGACAGCATCTGGCCATCTATGGCAAGGATGATCGTGTTTGACTTGGTGTGCTTGCACACTTTGCTGGCGAAGAGCAGCGCGTTTACCTCCGAGGAGGTTGGTGCGCGCTTCGTAACTGTTTTCAGATCTTCTTTGGAATCGGTATGCAGGTCGAGGTCCTGTTCGATTACGCCGTTGAGCAGGCTCTTGTATTGTTTGGTAGCTGTGAGCGAAATTTTTTGTTGTAGAATGATCCTGTTCTTTTTGGATTTGAGAAGATCCAGCGCGGCGGCATCATATCCCGGCGCAATCAGAATTTCAAAAAAGAGTTTGTTGATTTCTTCGGCGGCAGCCAGATCGATTTTTTGGTTGCAGGCAAGCACTCCGCCAAAGGCAGAAATGGTGTCGGCCTGAAAAGCTTTGAGGTATGCTTCTTTTACCGACGCGCCGAGCGCAACGCCGCAGGCATTGGTGTGTTTGATGATCACAAAAGCGGTGTCGCCTTCAAATTCCTTTACGAGGTTTACAGCGGCATCTACATCCACAAGGTTGTTGTACGAAAGTTCTTTGCCATTGAGTTGATCGAACAACTTTGTTAAGTCGCCGAAGAACACGCCCTTTTGGTGCGGGTTTTCGCCGTAGCGCAAGGTTTGTCCTTGCTGGTAGCTCGATTTGAAGCTCGCAATATTCTGTTCCTGATTAAAGTACGAGAAGATGGCGCTGTCGTAATGCGAAGTCACATCAAACGCCAACGCTGCAAAACGCTTGCGGTCGGCCAGGTCAGACGAGCATGTTTTGGTTTTTATTAACTGAAGTACTTCAGCGTATTGATCGCGCGACGATACAATGAGTACGTCGTTGAAATTTTTGGCTGCGCCGCGTATCAGCGAAATTCCACCGATGTCAATCTTCTCGATGATGTCTTCTTCGCTTCCGCCTTTGGCCACGGTTTCTTCAAAAGGATAAAGATCTACGATCACCAGGTCGATGGGAGCAATTTTAAATTCCTGAGCTTGCTTCACATCGCCGGCATCGTCGCGCCGAAAAAGAATTCCACCGAATACAGCGGGATGCAACGTTTTTACCCGGCCTCCGAAAATAGAAGGGTAGCCCGTGAGCTGTTCTACCGGCGTTACGGCGTAGCCAAGCTTTTTGATAAACTCTTCGGTGCCACCGGTAGACACGAATTCAACATTTTGTTTGGCTAATTCATGAACGATCGCCTCGAGGCCATCTTTATAAAATACAGAAATGAGAGTGCGGGTAATTTTCTTATTCATCGGGGATTAAACTTAGGTAGGTTAAAACTGCCGCAAATGTAATGATAAAGGGCGAGGCACACGTTAGTAAATCCGGCTTACCGCCAATGAAAATTGAATGCGCCGAAGGCCGAAGCATGCGCGCAGATTAACAGTTGTTAGCTAAAAAAATTATGAAAACATCTTCTCAATTGTTTGTGTGCTATAATTTTTTCCTTTTTATTTGAACCACAATGAACCACAGCACGCGATTTTATTTTAGTTTTTACTTCTATCAATCCCTGCGGGACTTGAGGTAAAATCGCTTTGAAGAAGAAAGAAACAAAACGAAAATATCAGAAAGTCCCGGAAAAACCGGGACTTTTTGTTTTATGACAACGACCGAAACGAATTGAAGAGTAGAAAAGAAAAAGTACGAGCAGAGGCAATGGCAAAGAAGAAAAAATTAAAAGTTGCAATTCAGGGTATCGCCACTAGCTTTCACGAAGTGGCGGCGCTCACTCATTTCAAAGAACCGATCGAAACGGTAGAGTGTCTGAGTTTTCACCGGCTGTGCGAATCGCTCAAGTCGGGCGAAAGTGATTTTGCCGTCATGGCGATCGAGAACTCCATCGCAGGAAGCATATTACCCAACTACTTTCTTTTGCAGGAATATCATTTTGCCATTATCGGCGAAGTGTACTTGCCCATTCACATGCACTTGCTCGCGCTGCCCGGCGTGAAGATGAGCGACATTAAAAACATTGAAAGCCACCCGATGGCGATCCGCCAGTGCTCGGATTTTCTGTATCGCCTCAATGGCGTCGACATCCGCGAAAGCGATGACACCGCCTACTCGGCAAAAAAAGTAGCGGAGAAAAAACTGAAAGACACTGCCGCCATTGCCAACGAGCATGCGGCCAAGCGCTTTGGGTTAGAGATTTTAGAAAAACGAATTGAAACACATAAAAAGAACTTCACCCGTTTTTTGATTTTATCGAAGCGGGCTCAGGCAAAAGAAGAAGCCAACAAAGCGTCGATCTGTTTTGAAGTGGCTAATGAAGTGGGCAGCCTGGCCGAGGCATTGATGACGTTTAAAACACACACAATCAACCTGAGCAAGATTCAATCTATTCCGGTAATCGGTAAGCCGAGCGAATATTCTATTCACGTGGATGTGGAATGGAAGCGCCGCAAAAATTACGACGATGCGGTAAAGCAAGTACTTCGCCAGGTGCACAACCTTAATATTCTGGGTGAGTACAAGAAAGCGAAGATTGAATACAAATGAGTTGAAAGTAGAAAGCATAAAGTGTAAAAAGTGATGGTACAGACGGCGGATAGAATTAAAAATGTAGAAGAGTATTACTTCAGCAAGAAGCTGGCGGAGGTTCGCTCGTTGGATACACCCGAGCTTCGCGTGATCAACCTGGGCATCGGCAGTCCGGATTTGGCGCCTTCTGAAAATACCATCGACGCGTTGATTGCGTCTGCAAAAAATCCGGCCAACCACGGCTATCAGAATTACAAGGGCATTCCGCAACTGCGTGAAGCCATCGCCGGGTTTTATAAAAAGATTTATAACGTTTCGCTGAATACCGAAACGGAGATCCTTCCGCTGATGGGATCTAAGGAAGGTATCATGCACATCTGCATGGCGTTTGTCAACGAAGGCGATGAAGTGTTGTTCCCTGATCCGGGCTATCCTACTTACGCATCGGTAGCCAAGCTCACGGGGGCAAAGATTTCGACGTACGCTATGAAAGAAGAGTTGGGCTGGGGAATCGATGTCGCGGCGCTTAGAAAAAGAGATTTGTCGAAAGTGAAAATCATGTGGGTGAATTTTCCACACATGCCCACAGGGCGCATCGCTTCGCGCGAAGAGTTGAAAGAGTTAGTTGATCTTGCGCGCGCCAACAATTTTCTAATTGTAAACGACAACCCGTACAGCCTCATCCTTAATGATAGTCCGCTGAGTATTTTGTCGATTGAAGGAGCGAGCGAGGTAGCTCTTGAGTTGAACTCGCTCAGCAAATCGCACAACATGGCCGGCTGGCGAATCGGCTGGGTAGCAGGTCGCAAAGAATACATCGAAGCAGTGCTTCGTGTGAAAAGCAACATGGACTCAGGCATGTTTTTAGGTTTGCAGCATGCTGCGGTTGAAGCATTGAAAAATGGAGAAGAGTGGTTTAAAAAACAAAATGAAATTTATACCGGGCGTCAACAAGCCGCAGGAAAAATTCTGGAAGTATTGAACACGTCGTTTTCAAAAAAGCAATCGGGATTGTTTCTGTGGGCGAAGGCACCTGATCAAATCACAGATGTGGAAAAATGGATCGACGAAATTTTGTACGGCACCAAAGTGTTTATCACGCCGGGCTTTATTTTCGGCGAAGCCGGAAAGCGCTACATCCGCATTTCGCTGTGCGCCACGGAAGCAAAACTTAATGAGGCATTGGCTCGGATTATTGAATGGAAGAAAAAATGAAAGTAACTGTTGTTGGTTTGGGATTGATTGGCGGCTCCATGGCCATAGGGTTGCGTAAAACGGGCCTGGCCTCTGAGCTCATCGGCATTGATTTGAATAAAACCAATGCGGCCAAAGCCGTGGAGCTCGGCATTGTAGATAAAGTGCTTCCCGAAAATGAAGCGCTTGCCAAAGCCGACCTGGTGATCCTGGCTATTCCGGTCAACGCTACTTGCGCGCTGCTGCCGTCGGTGCTTGACGCAATCAACTCACAGGCTACCGTCATCGACGCGGGCTCGACTAAAAACCTGATTTGCAAATCGGTGGCCAACCATCCGAAGCGCAAACAGTTTGTCGCTTCGCATCCCATCGCCGGTACGGAGTACTCAGGGCCGGAGGCAGCGTTCTACGGACTCTTTGAAAACAAAACGAATATTATCTGCGAGCAAGAGAAATCGGCGGAAGAGTCATTGGCCGTGGCCAAAAAAGTTTTTGCTGCGCTGAAGTTGAATACCATTTTCATGGATGCGGTGGAGCACGACAAGCACGTGGCGTATGTGTCGCACCTGTCGCACGTGAGTTCTTTTCTTCTAGGCCAAACCGTGCTGGACATGGAGAAAGACGAAAAAAATATTTTCGATCTCGCCGGCTCAGGTTTTGCCTCCACGGTGCGCCTGGCAAAAAGCTCGCCTGACATGTGGGCGCCGATTTTTGAACAGAATGCAGAATACCTCGGTCAGGCTTTGGCCGAATACATCATGCACCTGCAGCGCTTTCAGTATCACCTGATGAAGCGCGAAGGAAAAGAACTGCACAAGATCATGACCAAAGCCAATGAAATAAAACGCGTACTGGGATGAAAAGAAGTTAACCGCTGGCTGTTAATCGTTAATAGAGGATGCCTGCAAATCATAAGCAAATAACCAATTACCAATAACTAATAACGTATCAAAATCATGAAGAAAGGATTAGAACTAAAGTCGATCATCGGAGAAATGGGAGTGAAGCGCCCCATCATCATCAGCGGGCCTTGCAGTGCTGAAACCGAAGAGCAAATGGTGGCTACCGCAAAACAAATTGCAGCTACCGGAAAAGTACATGCGCTTCGCGCCGGAATTTGGAAGCCGCGTACACGGCCTGGTCAATACGAAGGCGCCGGTGACATCGGATTGAACTGGCTGATGACCGCCAAGAAAGAAACTGGCCTTCCCGTAACCACCGAAGTGGCCAACGCCGCACACGTAGAGGCTTGCCTCAAAGCAGGCGTAGATATTTTGTGGGTGGGTGCTCGCACTACGGTGAATCCTTTCTCCGTACAAGAAATAGCCGATTCATTGAAAGGAGTGGATATTCCCGTGATGGTGAAAAACCCCGTGAACCCTGATCTCGAACTTTGGATTGGCGCATTGGAGCGACTCAACAAAGCGGGTATCACGCGCATGGCGGCGATTCACCGCGGGTTTTCTTCCTTCGAAAAAGGACCGTTCCGCAACCTACCCATGTGGGATATTGCCATCGAATTGAAAACACGTTTCCCTGAACTCGACATCATTTGCGACCCGAGCCACATTTCGGGAAACCGCGATTTGATTGCTTTTGTATCGCAAAAAGCGCTTGACTTGGATATGGCTGGTTTGATGATCGAAAGTCACATCAATCCAGATGCGGCGTGGAGCGATGCCAAGCAACAGGTAACTCCGGCCGTGCTTGGAAAAATCATCAGCGAACTGGTGGTGCGCTCTACTTCCAGCGAAGACAAATCCTTCAAAGACACCTTGAGCGTATTGCGCGATCAGATCGACCATTTGGACGATGAGATCATGCAAAAACTTTCGTCGCGCATGAAAATTTCTGAAAAGATCGGTCAGTATAAAAAGGACAATAACGTGACCATCCTTCAGGTAAACCGCTGGGAAGAAATCATCAAGACTCGCGTTACTCTTGGCAAAGCGATGGGCCTCGACGAAGGCTTCACCCGCGACCTGCTTCGTCTGATCCACCATGAATCAATTCAGGTGCAGACCAAGATTATGAATCAGGTTGAAGCTAGAATATAGATTTTGGAATAGGAACTAGAGAAGGCACGCCAGAGCGGCGTGCTTTTTTTATTTGGTCACCTTCACATTTACCGCGCTAAACCCTTTGGGGCCACGCTCTACTTCGAAAGTTACTTTGTCGTTTTCTTTAACCGCTTCGGTCAGTTGGTTGATATGCACGAAAATACTTTCCTGCGTCTGTAGATCTTTGATAAAACCGTAGCCTTTTGATTCGTTGAAGAAGGTGATTCTTCCTTTGCGTAGCGAATCCGCCGGGTTGGCTTCTACATTGTTGCGCGCACCGATTACAATGTCTTCTACCTTGATAGAGTTTTTGCGGTTCGGGTCGGGAGGAGTGGATGTGATATTTCCATTCTCGTCAACGTAGGCCATCATGTCTTCCAGGCTGGTCCCGTTTTTGGCATTGTTTGCCTTGCGCTCTTCTTTGCGCTGTTCTTTCTCTTTTCTTTTCTGAGCTTTCTTTTTTTCTGCTTCTTTTTTGCTGAATGTTTCTTGCGATTTGGCCATACGGTGTTTTAAAATTCTACATCGAGATTTTATTCCTTCGCCAGTCGGTTGAAAACCTTGAGGTTTTCAGCAAAGAAGGTTAGGAACCGTAAAGGTACTACATCTGCGCAGTGTTTAATAATTGATTTTTTATTCGGTTTACTTCTCGCCGAAACCGATTGCTTTTGAAAAGACCGGCGGGGAATCTCGGTTTAGTATTGGGATGAACCCAAAAAGTATGACTGTTTCGAGGATTACCTTACATTGAGTTTGAATCGTAGTGCTTTCTTTTCATTTTGGAATAAATATTCAAGCTATGAAACGATTTCTTCTCCTCCTTATTTGTATCAGCCACATCGGTTTCGCTCAAAAATATTCCGGCGACAGCTGGGCTACTGTCAACAGCAAAGGCAGCGGCACATTAGGGGTTGTTTATTATCCTCAGCCCGGGTTGATTTATGAAGAAGGAGGAAAAGTAAAAGGCGTTTGTACCGAAATCCTCAACGACTTTGTCGCTTTTGTGCAGACCAAGTATGGAAAGAAAGTCACAGTAAAATACCTGGGAGCTGAAAATGTTTACAGCGATTTCCTCAAAGTGTGCCAGACTACACCAGATATATTGGGCGTGACCAACGTTACGATCACGGAAGAGCGTAAAAAGGTTTTGAAGTTTACACCCGGATTTTTGTCGAACGAAGAAACGCTGATTACCCATAAAGATGCGCCGGCCGTAGAGAGCCTGCAAAAAATAGGCACAGCCCTGAAAGGCTACAGCGCCAAAATGGTGGTGAGCAGCGTACACATCAAATACATCGAGCAAATCAAAAAGAACTACATGCCGACGCTTGAGTACACCACAGGACCTTCCGGCTCGGAGATTTTAAAAGAGATTACCACCAACCCGAAATTATTTACCATTCTGGATTTCACTGAATACGTGGATGCCACCCGCAACAAACTGCCCATCAAAAGACAAAATGTAAAAGTGGGTGAACTTCAGGAGCTAGCCTTTGCCATGTCAAAGCAAACCGACTGGGATAAGGTCTGGGCGGAATTCCTCACGCCGGAATATCGCAAAAGCGAAAAGTACCGTAAGGTAATCGCCACCAACCTTGGCGGCGCCTACCTGAGTATGCTGAAGTAACCGCCAGTAACGGCGTATTGCAAATTGTCGGTGCGAATGGGTTGACTCTCGGTCACATTTATTAATTTGCAGATCGACAAAACGATTCGATATGCAATACAACGTTACAGTGATTGGTTCTGGCCCTGGCGGCTACGTAGCAGCAATACGGTGTGCTCAATTGGGTTTTAAAACTGCTTTGATTGAAAAGTACGATACCCTTGGCGGTACCTGCCTCAACGTAGGTTGTATTCCTTCCAAAGCATTGCTCGATTCGTCTGAGCATTTCCACAATGCGGCGCACACGTTCAAAGAACATGGCATTGATATTCCGGCGCCCAAAGTAAACATCGGCCAAATGATTGCCCGCAAGGCCGACGTGGTGAAGCAAAATGTAGAAGGCATTGCCTTTCTGATGAAGAAAAATAAAATCGACGTACTGAAAGGAGTCGGTTCTTTTGTCGATAAAAATACAATCAAAGTAACCGCCAAAGACGGTAAGGAGACGACCATCACCAGCGATAACGTGATCATCGCCACGGGATCAAAACCGACGCCACTTCCATTTGCTCCTTTTGATAAGAAAAGAATTATTTCCAGTACCGAAGCTCTTGAACTGAAAGAAGTGCCCAAGCACCTCATCATTATTGGTGGTGGCGTGATTGGTATGGAACTGGGCTCGGTATATGCGCGCGTAGGTGCAAAAGTTTCAGTGGTGGAGTACCTCGATAGCCTCATCCCCACGATGGATGGTACGCTCGGCAAAGAATTGCTCAAGTCGACCAAGAAACTTGGCATGGAGTTTTACTTAGGTCATAAAGTAACTGCTGTTGAAAACAAAGGCAAAGAAGTAATCCTGAAAGCCGAGCCTAAAAACGGAGGAGCCGCGATTGAATTGAAAGGCGATTATTGTTTGGTAAGTGTGGGCCGGCGACCTTATACCGATGGCCTTGGCCTGGAGAAAGTCGGCATCGAATTGGACAAAGGAAAAATTCCGGTGGATGATCACCTCAAAACCAAAGTGGATAATATTTATGCCATTGGCGATGTAGTGCGCGGTGCTATGCTTGCGCACAAAGCTGAAGAAGAAGGTGTGTATGTGGCTGAGCGACTTGCTGGTCAGAAGCCACACGTTAATTATTTACTAATTCCGGGCGTAGTTTACACATGGCCGGAAGTAGCCAGTGTTGGATACACCGAAGAGCAACTGAAAGAACAAGGGCGCGCCTATAAAACCGGAAACTTTCCTTTCAAAGCACTGGGCCGCGCCCGCGCTTCTATGGATCTTGATGGCTTGGTAAAAATTCTGGCTGATAAATCGACGGATGAAATTCTGGGAGTGCACATCATCGGTGCACGTGCCGCCGACATGATTGCCGCCGGCGTAGTGGCGATGGAATATCGAGCTTCCGCAGAAGATGTGTCACGCATGAGTCACGCGCATCCTACCTATATGGAAGCAGTGAAAGAAGCCTGCCTGGCAGCCACCGCCAACCGGCCGCTTCATATGTAGCCACAGATCTCACAGATGAACGCAGATAAGGATGACTCTGAGTTCCCTTTAAGGGATAAAACGTTTCAGATTATTGGCGTATGAATGGAAGTTCACAATGAACTCGGTCATGGATTTCGAGAAGTTGTGTATAAAGATGCCATTGAATGGGAGCTTGACCAGAAGAATATTTTTTACGAAAGAGAAAAGGAGTACTTGGTCAATTATAAGGGTTCAATCTTGAAGCATAGCTTTTTAGCTGACTTCGTTATTTTCGATGAGATCATTGTAGAAATAAAAGCAACCGAAGGAGCAATGTCTGACGAAAGCATTTCACAGACCTTGAATTATCTAAAGGTTTCTGGATGCAAGGTTGGGTTGCTAATCAATTTTGGCAGAAAGAAACTTGAGTTTAAAAGATTAATCTATTGACGAGGTCGCAGAACATCGGTGCCAATCGGTCAATAACAGAGGCCTAAATTATTGGATTGCAACCTCCGCGTGGTTACCCCGACAAAGATCACGTTAGTAATTTATCTGTGATAATCAGCGTTATCCGTGGCAAGCGTTCTTTGGCTTAGATTAACCAACCCCCGCAACAAAATCACCGCCACCAACGGGATCAGAAAAACATTTAGCGCCTGCGGCAACAAATACCAACCACCGAGCAGCAAGGCGCTAAGTATGGTAGTGATCAGGAAATAAATTCTTACCCACCTGGGCCGTTGTTTAAAAAGTAACGCGATGGCGAGAACAAGGTGAGTGGGCACTGCCCAAAGCAAATTAAAATTGGTGGCAGCTGCTTTATGATCGGTAAGTGTCCACAGCATAAGAAGTAAAACTCCAACCAGGCCTACCACTAGAAAAAGAGTGACATCAAACCACTTTGATATTCGCTTGAGTTTCCAATCGCGCCAGGTGAGCAGGGCGGCAAGCGCAAGAAAAATTCCGAAGATAATCCACGGATGAAACCAATTAAATGCGGCGAGTTCCGGTTGCGGCTCGTACACAATGATTTTACTTTTCACCAGCGGCTGACTTGTCACCGAGTTCATGGCGTGATCAAACGAACTCTCGATGTAATCGGGGAGAAACATGTACTCAAAGGGACTGGCTTTTTTATCCATCGGCAGCCCCAGGCAAATGTCTATCCCCAGATCGCCCCACGGTTGTTGACCTAAATACAAATCCGTGAGTTGGCGTATGGTATAATTCGTTTTAATATACGTGCTGTCAAACGCAACTTCATTTTTCAATGCGTCTTTAAAAACATCGCGCACTTTAGTGGCGCAGTTGTTATAGAAGTAATCGTAAAAATAATTTCTGTTTTCAGGCCTGATATTGTTCGCCAGAAATTCAAACACCTTTTGCTTTTGTTCTGAAGTTAGGTTTAGCACTTGCTCGTGGGCAAACCGGTGATGCTCTTTATAATAAATGAGATAATCCTGGTACGGATAGGCGTCAACCATGTAGTTGAGGTATCCGCGGGCAAAGTTCAGGTAAAAATGAGGTTGATTAAAATCGAATACTCCATAGTTGAAAAAAGCATCAATCTGAAGCAGGGAATCATACACACGGATGCCGCTGTGGCCAAAGGCAGTGTAAAGTTCTTCCTGCGATGGCCCAAAGGTAATCACCGAAATTCGTGCCGAGGGAGAGAGAATGGTGAATTGAGTGAAGCCGTGTTGAAAAGCGAGAAGAAAAACAGCAGCGAATAAAAATTTCTTCATGAACGTAAATAATGCCCCGAAGATAAAACAAATCGTAGTTGAAAAAGTAATTTTGATGCGATGAATAGAAAGGCCGTGGATGGATTTAATTTTCTAAGCAAGCAAAATGCGTTGCGTATCAGGAATATGGTCCGCGTCTATTCTAGTTTTCAATCGTCGAAACGAAATAGTAAAGTGGCGCACCGGGGCATGCCGATCAGCATTTCGATCGAGCCCACTACTTCGTGCAATCTGCGCTGCCCTGAGTGCCCCAGCGGCCTGCGGTCGTTTACGCGCCCTACCGGGATGATGAAGCCCGAATTGTTTGAATCGGTTATCGATCAATTGGCGCCTACGCTTTCGTATCTGATTTTTTATTTTCAGGGTGAGCCGTATTTGCATCCGCAGTTGCTTAAGATGGTTCGCCAGGCAGCGAATAAAAAAATTTACACGGCTACGTCTACCAACGCACATTACCTTACCGAAGAAGCTGCACGAAAAACGGTAGAGTCGGGCCTTGACCGATTGATTATTTCCATCGATGGAACTTCGCAGGAAACGTATCAATCGTATCGCGTCGGTGGGAAACTCGACAAAGTTATTGAAGGAACAAAAAACATTTTGCGGTGGAAAAAAGAATTGAAGTCAAAAACACCGCACGTTATTTTTCAATTCCTGGTGGTGAAACAAAACGAGCATCAGATTCAGGAAGTAAAAGCGCTGGCAAAAAAACTAGGCGTTGATGAAGTGAAATTAAAAACAGCACAGATCTACGATTTTGAAAATGGCTCTGAGCTAATCCCCTCCATCGATAAATATTCGCGGTACAAAAAAAATGCCAACGGACTCTACTCCATCAAAAGCGGATTGCTCAACGAGTGCTGGAAAATGTGGCACAGTTGTGTAATTACCTGGGATGGAAGAGTGGTGCCATGTTGCTTCGACAAAGACGGACACTATGTGCTGGGTGATCTTTCTAAAAATAGTTTTAAGGAAATCTGGGAAGGGGACCGCTATAATGAATTCAGGCAGACACTTATTTCGTCGCGGTCTGAAATTGAGATGTGCCGCAACTGCACAGAAGGCGCTAAGGTTTTTGCCTGAGCAGAATCTTAAAGGCCAGCGGTGGCTGGGTTCAAATTGGTGTTCAATTTAACCGCCAGCTTAAAAAAGATTGCATGAAAAAAAACGACAGAGAGTAAACACACATGTATCATAGCCCAGATTTAAATTGATGATACAAAGTAAGCCTCTAAAAACAGGCAGCGCCGCACAGAGAAACCCGAATTAATGCTGATGTAAGTTTTGTGCCGGTTTGTAACAAACTGTAGAGGCCTCCATAAAAACGGACAACCACAAGGAAAAATGAGCAGGTTAAACCTATATTGCGCGCTGGTTAAGAAATCCCATTTGCAATGATTTATCGCAGCATCGTTATCGCGTTTTTTATCACCCCAAGCGTAGTATTTGCGCAAACTGAAAACAAGGCCGTTCCCAGAGATTGGTTTTTGCGCGATCCGCAACAAGATTCGGTGCAGGGTTTGAGCGTGGAAAAAACGTATTCAACCTTACTTAAAGACCAACCTGCTCGCGACGTGATTGTGGCTGTGGTAGACTCCGGCATCGACATCGATCACGAAGATTTGAAAGATGTAATTTGGGTGAACGAACGCGAAATTCCTGGCAACGGAATTGACGATGACAAAAACGGTTACATCGACGATGTGCACGGATGGAATTTTATTGGCGGCAAAAATGGAAACGTAGATGCCGATACGTACGAATTAACCCGTGAATTTATCAGGCTCAATAAAAAATTTGGAACCACTGAACGCAGCAAAGTAGGAAAAAAACAAAAGGCGGAGTTTGATCAGTTCGTGAAAGTGAAAGAAAAATACGAGCGCCTGAAAGAGCGCAACGAACAGCAATATAAAATCTACTCAAGCCTTTATCGCAACATGAAACACAGCATCGACACGCTCAAGGCGACGATGAAGAAAGAAACGCTACACGCAGAAGATGTGAAGAAATTTGAATCCGAAGACCCAGAACTGCTTTTTGCAAAAGGCTTTTTGTTACAGCTCTACCGCAATGCCGGCGAAGAAGCTGACCTTGACGAATACATTAAAGAATTGAAAGAAGGCGTGGATTATTTTGGCGTGATCGTAAACTACGGTTATAACGTGGATTTTGATTCGCGCAAAATTGTAGGCGACAACTATGCCGACGTCAATGAGAAATATTACGGCAACAATGACGTGAAAGGCCCTGACCCCACGCACGGTACACACGTAGCCGGAATTATCGCCGCCAACCGAAACAACGCGATTGGCATTAAAGGCATCGCCGATCACGTGAAAATCATGGTGGTGCGTGCCGTGCCGAATGGCGACGAGCGCGACAAAGACATTGCTAACGCAATTATCTATGCAGTGGATAATGGTGCGAAGATCATCAACATGAGTTTTGGAAAAAGCTTCTCGCCCGAAAAAGCTGCGGTTGACAAAGCCGTGAAGTATGCCGAACAAAAAGGTGTATTGCTGGTGCACGCCGCCGGCAATGAAGGCGATAACTCCGACGAGAAAGGAAATTTCCCCAGCCGCTTTTATCTCGGCGGTAAGGAAGCCAAAAATTGGGTGGAAGTGGGCGCATCTTCGTGGGGTACAGACCTAGATTTTGTTGCCGATTTCTCCAACTACGGAAAGAAAACAGTTTCATTTTTTGCTCCCGGAGTTCAGATTTATTCTACCACGCCTGGCAACACCTACAAGAACGAGAGCGGCACCAGCATGGCCAGTCCGGCAACGGCTGGAGTATCAGCATTGCTGATGGCGTATTTTCCCGAGCTCACGGCAACTCAGGTAAAAGAGATTCTGATTAACTCAACCCGCAAATTTGATCACCTCAAAGTGAAAGAACCGGGCGGCCAAACTGAAGTTGAATTTAGCACGCTGAGTTTGTCAGGCGGGCTGATCAATGCCTACGAGGCAGTGAAAATGGCGCAGCAGCAACGTGGCGCAAAAATCGTAAAGTGATTTAGGTAAGGCTAATCGCTATATTTGCAGCCTGTTGTATGGCGCTCAATCAAAAATTATACGAAGAAGTTACCCGTATTTTTACGGCCTATCTGGAAAATAAAGAGCTGCGAAAAACATCTGAGCGGTACGCCATTCTCGAAGAGATTTATTCCCTTCATGGGCATTTTGATGTAGAATCCCTTTACATCAACATGAAAAATAAGAACTATCGCGTGAGCCGCGCCACGGTGTACAATACCCTCGATCTGTTGGTTGAGTGCGACCTGGTGACTAAACATCAGTTTGGCAGCAACCTGGCGCAATATGAAAAATCATACGGCAGCAAGCAGCACGACCACCTGATCTGCACGGATTGTAATAAAGTTGTGGAGTTTTGCGATCCGCGTATTCAGAATATTCAGAATACGGTAGAAGAACTTTTGCATTTCAATGTCATGCATCATTCATTAATTTTGTACGCGTCTTGCACACGCACCAATTGCGAAAATAAAAAGTCATGAACTTTGCACAGGAATTAAAAAACAAAACGCTGATCCTTCGCGTGAGCGGAGATCTGATCGGAGAAGACAACGGCACCCAGCTCGTAGGCGCAGTAAACGATGCCATGAGCCATCAGGCCAACACTTGCATTATCGATATTTCCGGATTGCGTTATATTAATAGTAGCGGTATCGGCGTGTTGATCACTATCCTCACCAAGTTTAGAAATAAAGGAGGAGAAGTTTACCTGATGAATCCCTCTGAAAGTGTGAAAAAACTTTTGCTCATCACGAAGCTCAATTCCATTTTTCAAGTCATTCAATCCGAAGACGAAGCCTCGCCCGCGAAATAATTTAATAGACGATTCTTAACGAAAGAAATAATGAAAGTAGATGTTTTGCTTGGGCTTCAGTGGGGCGATGAAGGAAAGGGAAAGATTGTAGATGTACTCGCCCCAAAGTACGATGTGGTGGCCCGTTTTCAGGGTGGCCCCAATGCTGGCCATACCCTTGAGTTCGATGGAATAAAGCACGTACTTCATCAGATTCCTTCAGGAATATTCCGGCCTAAAACAAAAAACATTATTGGCAACGGAGTTGTACTTGACCCCATTGTTTTCAAAACTGAAATCGAGAAACTCGCCAAATACAACTTGGATGTAAAGGCCAACCTCTTCATCTCCAAAAAAGCCACCATCATTGTGCCCACGCACCGCTTGCTCGACCAGGCGTATGAGAAGGCCAAAGGCGATAATAAAATTGGATCAACCCTCAAGGGCATCGGCCCATCGTATCAGGATAAAATTGGCCGTCAGGGACTGCGTGTGGGCGATATCCTTTCCAACGATTTTGCCAGTCGCTTTAAAAAACTTACTGACATCCACTTTGATATTCTGAAAAACCATTCGATCGACTTCAATTGGGCCGATCTTGAAAAGAGTTTTTTGGAGGCCGTTGAATTTTTGAAAGGATTTAAGCTGGTCGATAGCGAATATTTCATTAACGAAGAGCTACGCAAAGGATCTACTATCCTGGCCGAAGGTGCGCAGGGCTCCTTACTTGATATTGATTTTGGAAGCTACCCGTTTGTGACAAGCTCTAACACCGTTACTGCTGGCGCCTGCACAGGGCTTGGCGTGGCCCCTCGCCATATCGGCGAAGTGTATGGAATTTTTAAAGCATACAGCACGCGCGTGGGCAGCGGCCCATTCCCTACCGAACTGCATAATGAAGAAGGCGAACGGCTCAGAAAAGAAGGTAATGAATTCGGCTCTACCACCGGCCGGCCCCGCCGATGCGGGTGGATCGATCTGCCCTCGCTCAAATATTCGATCATGATCAATGGCGTTACCCAGCTATTGATGATGAAAGCCGACGTACTCAGCATTTTCGCTGAAATAAAAGTGTGTACCCACTACCAGCTTAACGACGGTAAAATCACCGAAGAAATGCCCTATGAAGTAGTGAATGAAAAGATCACGCCGGTGTATGCCACCCTGAAAGGATGGAACGTTCCCCTCACGGATCTTTCTGAAAAACAGATACCTAAGGAACTTCAGGAGTATATTGTCTTCTTAGAAAAAGAACTTAATGTTCCCATTACCCTAATCTCCACAGGGCCAGACCGGTCAGAAACAATTCACAGGAGTAAAAACATTTAATAATTTTTTTGCCGGAGGTATTGCATTACAATTTAGATGTACTACCTTTGCACTCCCATTTGGAAAACGAGTGGGGGGATGGCGGCGAAAGAGCCGAGTCTTGGAGGGGTGGAAGATCCCACAATGTCTTTAGGAAGAATAGTAGAGACAAACGTTCATTGAATAGATAGGAATTGATAGCGGACCCGCTTTAAATCGATAGAGGTTTAAAGCGAGTCGATTCGAAAGGTTTTTTTTGAAGTCGCGAGATGGAGAAAAGACAGGACAAAAATCGATGATGCCAAGGACAAATGACATAGTGGAAAAGTTGAAGCCGTGAGGCGGAGATGGAGTACACGGACAGTGAAAACTGTTTAAAGACTATACTATGGAGAGTTTGATCCTGGCTCAGGATGAACGCTAGCGGCAGGCCTAATACATGCAAGCCGAACGGCAAGTTGAGTAGCAATACTTGACCTAGAGTGGCGTAAGGGTGCGTAACACGTATGCAATCTGCCCGCAACAGGAGGATAGCTCCCCGAAAGGGGAATTAACCCTCCATAGGACCACACGAGGGCATCCGAGAGTGGTTAAACCACAAGGGGTTGCGGATGAGCATGCGGTTGATTAGCTAGTTGGTAGGGTAACGGCCTACCAAGGCGATGATCAATAGGGGAACTGAGAGGTTTATCCCCCACACTGGCACTGAGATAC
>JAFDYT010000008.1:388977-545356 GCA_018266055.1 Bacteroidota bacterium | reverse complement strand
GTCGCCGGTGAGTTCGCGGAAGAAAAGAATATCCGATCCTTTTAATATTTCAGGTTTGATGCTGGAAGCGCCAAGCAACTCATCAAACAATTTGATCGGGCGAAGGTTGGCATACAAGCCAAGTTCCTTGCGCATTTTCAGAAGGCCTTGTTCGGGCCGTACTTTCAGCGTGGGGTCGTTATCGTATTTCGGGTGACCCACTGCGCCGAACAAAATCGCATCGCAGTTTTTCAGCTTGGTCAATGTTTCGTCGGGCAGTGAATTGCCGGTAGCTTCAATGGCATCATGGCCGATCACAGCATAATCAAATTCAAACTGATGATTGAATTTTTCAGCAATCTTTTCGAGTACTTTTTTTCCTTCGGTCGTTACTTCCTTACCGATGCCATCGCCGGGCAATATTACTATCTTCTTCTTCATGAATGGGCAGCGTCAAAAGCTCTGATCTCGTTATTCAAACTCAGCAAATAGTCGATGTCGTCGTATCCGTTCATCAAACATGTTTTTTTATACGCGTTGATCTCGAACTTCTCTTTTACATCTCCACATGAAATAGTTTGGTTCTCAAGATCAACAGTGATTTCCGTTTTTGGATTCTTAGCCAATGCGTCAAAGGTCTTCTTCAGAAAATCGTCTGACACCACTACCGGCAACAAGCCATTGTTGAGTGCATTGTTTTTAAAGATGTCGGCAAAGAAACTTGACACTACAACACGAAAACCAAAATCGTAAATGGCCCAGGCTGCGTGCTCGCGACTGCTTCCACAGCCAAAGTTTTTGCCGGCTACCAGAATCTTGCCCGAATACGTTGATTGGTTTAACACAAAGTCTTTGATCGGCTGACGGTTGCCGTCGTAGCGCCAATCGCAAAACAAGTTATCGCCAAAGCCTTCGCGCGTGGTGGCTTTCAGAAAGCGCGCCGGTATGATCTGATCGGTATCGATATTTTCAACCTGAATGGGAACTCCCGTTGATTTTAATGTGGTGAATTTTTCTTTCATTCCTTAAATTAGTTACTGGTGGTTAGTAGTTAGTTGTTAGTGCACTTTTCATGAACTATTAACTTAGAAACTCCCAACTATAAAACCTCTCTTACATCTGTTACTTTGCCGGTGATGGCTGCAGCCGCGGCACTGAGCGGACTAGCCAGGAAGGTGCGTGACTTCGGTCCCTGGCGTCCTTCAAAATTGCGGTTGCTGGTGCTGATGCAATATTTACCGGCAGGCACTTTGTCTTCGTTCATTCCCAAACATGCCGAACAGCCAGGGCTTCGCAATTCAAAACCAGCTGCTTCAAAAATCTTGTCCAACCCTTCGGCTTTGGCTTGCGCTTCCACTTGCTTGGAGCCGGGGATTACCCACACCTCCACATTAGATGCTTTCTTTTTTCCTTTCACAATGTCGGCCACCAAACGCAAGTCTTCGATACGCGCGTTGGTACAACTTCCGATGAACACATAGTCTACATTTTTTCCGAGCAGCTGCGAGCCAGGTTCAAGCCCCATGTATTCCAATGACTTCTTGAAAGAAGTTTGCTCGCTGATGTTCTTCAGTTCTTCTGCTGTCGGAATCCGGTCGGTCACTTTCATACCCATGCCGGGGTTAGTGCCGTAGGTGATCATCGGGGCGATGTCGGCTGCATCGTACACCAGCACCTGGTCGTATGTAGCACCTTCATCGGTTTTCAATTTCTTCCACTCTTGAACAGCGTGTTCAAACGCTTCTCCCTGCGGAGCGAATTTTCTTCCTTTGATATAGTTGAACGTCGTTTCGTCAGGCGCAATCAGTCCGCCGCGTGCACCCATTTCAATGCTCATGTTGCAAATGGTCATACGCGCTTCCATCGAAAGATTGCGGATGCAATCGCCGGCGTATTCAACAAAAAAGCCAGTGGCTCCACTGGCAGAAATTTTAGAAATGATATATAAGATAATGTCCTTGCTGACGACGCCCTTGCCCAACTTACCGTTGATCTCAATGCGCATAGTCTTAGGCTTGTATTGCAAAATACATTGCGTAGCCATCACCTGCTCAACTTCGCTGGTACCAATTCCAAACGCGATGTTTCCAAACGCGCCGTGTGTAGAAGTGTGGCTGTCGCCGCACACGATAGTCATTCCCGGCAAGGTTAAACCCAACTCCGGCCCGATGATGTGTACAATGCCTTGATACGGGTGGCCAAGGTCATAGAGGTCAACGCCAAACTCTTTGCAATTCTTTCGCAGCGTTTCTACCTGATGACGAGACAATTCTTCTTTGATCGGAAGATGCTGGTCTTTGGTCGGTACATTGTGGTCGGCAGTCGCCGTGGTGCGCGATGTGTTAAACACCTGGATACCACGCTTGCGCAAGCCGTCAAAGGCCTGAGGGCTGGTCACCTCGTGAATAAAATGACGGTCGATAAATAAAGCATCGGGATAACCCTCCGCACGTTTTACCACATGGGAATCCCACAGTTTTTCAAAAATTGTTTTTGGTTTCGAATTCACAACAATCGTTAGTTTGTAAGCACTACTTTTAAACGACAATCGCCCTGCCGAAACAAAAACTGTTTGAGCAAGGCGATTGTACTTTTGGTATTAGGCACGAAGATGGAATATTTTTCTTGAACACAGATATAAAATGAAGTAAAAAAATATTCAATGGTTTACATCACGCTTACTACCTAACACTTGTTTTGATATTCATCAAAGAAATTTTTCTTTGGGAATTTGAGATGCACTCGCAATTTTTTTCTAATCTTGTAGTGTACTTCAACAATGAAGGAACAACCTATGACAAATCACATCAATAATGTTCTGCTCAGCGAGACTCGACTAACGAGTCTGGTCAGCGTCATTATTCTACTTTGTCATAAACGCAAGAGGTGAGTTTTTAAAGTTTAGTTATACTAACCGTCCCGCCTCAAGCGGGACGGTTTTGTTTTATAGAGTAGGCCGCAAACTAACGATTGTTTTAAAATACATGGATTATCACAAGGAAGACTCGATCATTTTTTTGGATGGCAAGTTTGTCTCTGCAAAAGAAGCTTCAGCCAATCTGTTCAGTCAAACCGTTCACTATGGCTATGGAGCTTTTGAAGGCATTCGCTCCTACTACACCATCAACGGTACTAAAATTTTCAAACCTTACGAGCACTTCGGCCGCCTGATCAACAGCTGCCGACTTCTCAACATCCCCTTCGACTATAGTCTTGAAGAGCTCACTCAGATCAGCTATCAGATCCTTGAAAAAAATAACCTCACGCATGCGTACATCCGTCCGCTGGTGATGGCCGGAGAAAACATGACTTTGTCGACACCGCAGGAATCGTCGCTGATGATTTGTGCCTGGGAGTGGGACAAATATTTTAATCATCGCGAAGTGGCCGTATGCATCTCTTCCTATCAGCGCCCTAACCCCAAAAGCACCAAACTCGAGGCGAAAACATGCGGCCACTACGTGAACTCTATTCTCGCCTCCAACGAAGCGCACCAACGCGGTTTTGATGAAGCCATTATGCTTGACGCTAATGGTTTTGTAGCCGAAGGTCCCGGCGCTAATTTCTTTTATGAAAAAGATGGCGTGCTTTACACACCACCGGCCGCCAACATTCTTCCCGGCATCACTCGTCAGACGGTGCTTGAGATTTGTAGAGAGATAGAAATTCCTGTGAAAGAAAAACTTTTCCGTCCGGAAGAATTATTCGAAGCTGATAACGCCTTCTTCTGTGGTACGGCTACGGAAATCACAGCCATTGATTCCATTGAAGGGCAAAAGTTAAACAGACCCTGGAAAGGATCGCTTTGCTCAATCGTGCAGGAAGCTTTTAAAAATATGGTGTTGGAAAAGAGCCACGCCTATGTAATCGTGTAGAACTATTGAGAATACAACATACATGGAATTAAATAAGTACAGCAAAACACTCACACAAGACATGACATTGCCTGGCGCACAGGCCATGTTTTATGCGATTGGATTGACTGAAGAAGATCTGAAAAAAGCGCAGGTAGGAATAGGCAGCACCGGCTTCGACGGTAACTCGTGCAACATGCACCTCAACGCCCTTGCCAACGAAGTGAAGCAAGCGGTGTGGAGCCAGGGCCTCGTAGGACTGAACTTCAACACCATCGGTGTAAGCGACGGCATGAGCAACGGTACCGACGGCATGCGCTACTCTTTAGTAAGTCGCGAAGTGATCGCTGACTCCATCGAAACAATCTGTGGCGGCCAATATTATGACGGCCTCATCGCGGTGGTGGGCTGCGATAAAAATATGCCCGCATCAATCATCGCCATGGGCCGGCTCAACCGCCCTGCGTTGATGATGTACGGAGGAACAATCGCCGCCGGGCATTACAAAGGAAAATCGTTGAACATCGTTTCGGCCTTTGAAGCGCTTGGAGAGAAACTGGCCGACAAACTCTCTGACGAAGATTACAAAGGCATCATCCAAAATTCATGTCCAGGTGCCGGAGCGTGTGGAGGAATGTACACAGCCAATACCATGGCCTCGGCCATTGAAGCACTCGGCATGGCGCTCCCCTACACTTCATCTAATCCTGCGTTAAGCAAAGAAAAATCCAACGAGTGTATCGACGCAGCCAAAGCCATCTACGGACTTCTCGAAAAAGATTTGAAGCCGCGCGATATCATGACGCTAAAAGCATTTGAAAATGCGTTGACGGTAGTAATGGCGCTCGGAGGATCAACCAATGCCGTCATTCATTTGATTGCCATGGCCAAGTCGGTGGGCATCAAAATCACACAGGAAGACTTTCAACGCTTTTCTGACAAGACCCCGATGATTGCCGACCTCAAGCCCAGCGGCAAATACCTGATGGAAGATCTTCACAAAATCGGAGGCACTCCTATCGTGATGAAATATCTTCTCGACAAGGGATACCTTCATGGCGATTGCATTACCGTGACCGGGAAAACGCTGGCCGAAAACCTCAAAGACATTCCAGCTTTGAATTTCGAAAATCAGGATATTCTGTTTCCACTCGAAAAGCCGTTGAAGAAGTCAGGATTCATTCAGGTCCTTTACGGCAACCTCGCCGAGAAAGGATCGGTAGCAAAAATCTCCGGCAAAGAAGGCGATCGCTTCAAAGGAACAGCCCGCGTATTCAATGGAGAAAAAGAAGTGACCGAAGGCATTCGTTCGAAAAAGATTAAGGAAGGCGACGTAGTGGTGATTCGCCACGTCGGACCAAAAGGCGCTCCCGGCATGCCCGAAATGTTGAAGCCTACGTCGCTCATCATGGGATCAGGATTGGGAAAATCAGTAGCGCTGATTACCGACGGCAGGTTCTCAGGCGGCACACACGGATTTGTTGTAGGCCACATCACTCCTGAGGCGCATGAAGGCGGACTGCTCGCTCTTGTAGAAGATGGCGACTGGATTGAAATCGATATTAAAAAACGTCAACTGAATTTGCTGGTAGAAGAAAAGACCCTGGCTATACGCCGGTCGCATTACAAGCAGCCCGAGTTGAAGGTGACTAGCGGGGTTCTCTATAAATATGCAAAACAAGTAAAAACTGCTGCCGATGGATGCGTTACAGACGAAAGTTGAGCCGTTGCAAAAGATAGCCAGCGAAAAAAGCGTGGCTGAAAAAATATCCGGATCAGAAATTCTGCTACGCAGTCTTGTGGCAGAAAATGTAGACACGATTTTTGGTTACCCGGGCGGAGCTATCATGCCTGTGTACGATGCGCTTTACCATTACGCGGATAAAATCAACCATATTCTGGTGCGTCACGAGCAGGGAGCCATTCACGCCGCACAAGGATTTGCCCGCGTCAGCGGCAAGGTAGGCGTAGCGCTTGCTACTTCAGGCCCTGGCGCTACTAATCTTATCACCGGCTTAGCCGATGCGTTGATCGACTCCACTCCTGTCGTGTGCGTTACCGGGCAGGTATTTGCTCATCTGCTGGGCACTGATGCCTTTCAGGAAACAGATGTGGTGAATACAACTATTCCAGTCACCAAATGGAATGTGCAGGTGACCGAAGCTAAGGATATAGCGCCTGCTATAGCCAGAGCATTCTACATCGCGCGGACCGGCCGGCCAGGGCCTGTATTGGTTGACATTACCAAGAATGCTCAAAATGAAATCATCGATGCACCGCAATACAAAAAATGCGAAGGCATCCGTACCTATAAGCCAAAGCCGGTTCTTCAGCCTACACAAATTGAAGACGCCGCTCAACTGATTAACTCCGCCAGGAAGCCATACATCCTTGCTGGTCAGGGAATCATCCTTTCGGGAGCTACGAAAGAGTTAATTGCGTTTTCAGAAAAGACAGGGATTCCGGTGGCGTGTACGTTACTCGGGCTCGGAGGATTTCCAACGAATCATCCCAACTATGTGGGCTATCTTGGCATGCACGGCAACTATGGCCCTAACGTGCTGACCAACGAATGCGATGTATTGATTGGCATCGGCATGCGCTTCGACGATCGCGTCACGGGCAATGTAAGCAAGTACGCCAAACAAGCGAAGGTAATACACATCGACATCGACAAAGCCGAAATCAATAAGATCATCCAAACCACAGTGGCTGTTCACGCTGATGCCAAAGAAGCGCTCACCGCCCTTGTTGAAAAATGCAACGGAGCAAAGCATACCGACTGGCTTCAGAAATTTAAGGCGCTGAACGAAATCGAAAACGAAAAAATCATTCAAAAAGAATTTCATCCTACTGGTGCATTGATGATGGGCGAAGTGATTCACCACCTGTCAGGCCTCACCAAAGGAGAAGCCGTGATCGTGACCGACGTAGGTCAGCATCAAATGACCACCTCGCGCTATTACGAATACAAAAATCCGCGTACCAGCATTACTTCAGGTGGTGCAGGCACGATGGGATTCTCTCTGCCCGCCGCCATTGGTGCCAAATACGGAGCCGCCTCCAAGCAGGTAGTAGCGGTCATTGGTGACGGAGGTTTCCAAATGACACTTCAGGAACTGGGCACCATCATGCAATATAAAATTCCGGTGAAGATTCTTATTCTGAATAACAACTTCCTCGGCATGGTGCGCCAGTGGCAAGAGCTCTTTCACGAGAAGCGATACTCATTTACCGAGATGCAAAATCCGGATTTTGTGAAGATCGCTTCGGCCTATAACATCCCTGCAAAGAAAGTGGATAGCAGAGTAAACCTTGTCGACGCGTTGCGCGAAATGCTCGCCTCCGATGGTCCTTATTTTCTGGAAGCGGTTGTGGGCAAAGAAGACAATGTATTTCCGATGGTTCCTGCCGGTGCTTCGGTAAGCGATGTACTGCTGGAAGCCCCCAATAAAATTAACAAGTGACCTTATGTCAATGAAACAAGACTTCACGATCGAACTCTCAGCGGATAATAATTTTTCAGTGCTCAACCGAATCATTAATATTCTCAATCGCAGGCGCGTGCGCATCAAAAAACTGATGGGCTTTGAAGATGAAAACGACTTCCGTCGCGGCGGCGTAATTTTGCTGGTGCACACCACCGCCGACCTTACTGAAAAATGCAAGCATCAACTCGAAAAGCTCATCGAGGTGGATGAGGTGCGGGTGCATGATGGCAGCAACGCCTACCTCGAACTAAGCGAACGCATTGTAGATGTAGATTAGATAATAACCTAAAACGATTAACCCTTTTAACTAACAACTCACTTTATTATGGCAAAGATTAATTTCGGTGGAACAATTGAAGAAGTAGTAACCCGCGAAGAATTTCCGATGGAGAAAGCATTGGCTGTGTTGAAAAACGAGACCATTGCAATTATCGGTTATGGTGTTCAGGGACCTGCTCAGGCGCTTAACCTGCGCGATAATGGTTTTAATGTGATCATCGGTCAGCGCAAAGGCGGCAAAACCTGGGATAAAGCGGTGCAACACGGCTGGGTTCCCGGCGAAACCCTATTCGACATCGAAGAAGCTGCTAAGCGTGGAACGATCATCCAATACTTGCTTTCAGACGCTGGCCAGATTGAAACATGGCCTACCTTGAAACCCTACCTTACCAAAGGAAAAGCCCTTTACTTCTCTCACGGTTTTGGTGTGACCTTCAAAGAACAAACAGGTATCGTACCTCCTGCCGATATCGACGTCATCCTTGCAGCTCCTAAAGGCTCAGGCACTTCTGTACGTCGTTTGTTCCTACAAGGCAAAGGAATAAACTCAAGCTACGCTGTATTCCAAGATGCCACCGGTAACGCCAAAACACGCGCCATCGCGCTGGGCATCGGTGTAGGATCTGGTTACTTGTTTGAAACCGACTTCAAAAAAGAAGTGTATTCTGACCTGACCGGCGAGCGCGGAACGCTGATGGGAGCCATCGCAGGAATCTTTGAAGCGCAGTACGAAGTACTCCGCTCGAAAGGCCATTCTCCTTCTGAAGCCTTCAATGAAACAGTTGAAGAGCTTACACAAAGCCTCATGCCACTCGTGGCTGAAAACGGAATGGATTGGATGTACGCCAACTGCTCTACCACGGCGCAGCGCGGCGCTTTGGATTGGAAGAAGAAATTCAAGGCGGCTACATTACCCGTATTTAAAGAACTTTACGAGAGCGTAGCCAGCGGCGCCGAAGCAAAACGCACGATCGACACCTGCAGCAAACCTGATTATCGTGAGAAACTCGCCGCCGAACTCAAAGAAGTTCGTGAAAGCGAGCTCTGGCAAGCAGGTGCAGCTGTGCGTGCCCTGCGTCCTGAAAAAGAAAAAGTAGAAGCTAGTATGATTAACTAAGCGTAACGTGAATTGATCATAAAGTCCGGGTCGTCAATCGATCCGGACTTTTTATTTTACAGCCAGAATTTTTCGGGTATCCTTCGAAAGATAAAACGTCTGAATAACCTTTTTAGAAACAGTGTCCGGCAAATGATTCCTGACTTTGTATTGACATATCAATTTGTGACTCAGTACTTCAGCAGGATTGCTATTGTACCTTTTCAGCAATGCTTTCTCTCCTCTCAAGTCTGCAAGTTCGCTCTTCGTAAAGTCGCGCAACCGCTCCAGGCTTTTCACATATTCCAGATAAAAACCATTATCGGCAGCATCCGGCTTAATCATCTTGAAAGAATCAATTTTTGCGATTGTCTTGGCTAACAAATTCGCATTATAGGCATCGTCTTTTTCATAGGTTGCAATCATCGAATCCGGAGTAGGCACCGTTTTTGCCCCTTGCGAATATTCTTTAATCAGAATCTCCAATGAATCCTTGGCTGTGATTGTGTCTAACTGCTCAAGCTTAACAAGCTCGAACTTATCGTCAGTCTTCGCATTCAAAATGATGCGCAAATAATTAGTTACGGTCTCTTTTTTTCGATCTGAACTGCAGGAAATCGCTACCAGAAATAGAATCGATAGTAGGAACGAAATTAGTTTCTTCATTTTCAAAGCTATTAGCGGTTAAAAGTAATCAATGAATAGCATACTTTAAGGATGCATTTGCGACGGGAAAAGCGCTACAACTTCGTAATAAACCAGTAAAATACCGGAAAATAAAAAGGGCAGCTTTTTGGCTGCCCGGAATTCAAGAGCCCCCTGCCGGAATCGAACCAGCGACCTACTGATTACAAGTCAGTTGCTCTACCAGCTGAGCTAAGGAGGCGTAAAAGAGGTGCAAAAATAATGGAAGAAATCGGTATTGCAAGCGATTAGCTCGCCGTATGCAACATTTGTAGCTGCTTTTTTAAATGAGCCAAATCCTCGTCAGCCAGCCTTATCTTCTCGTTGAATTCTTCCTTCAGCTTCTCCGCATTCTTAGACCTCCCGAAGAACTCAAGGTTATTCCGTAAAGTCGCAATGTCGTTTTCGGCTTTGGCAATCTGCTTACGCAGGCTGTATTCTTTATTATGGATTTTTTTGTCACCCTGAGGACCCTGGCGCATGGTGGTCAATTGCACCTCAAAAGCAGCATTTTCCTTTTCTCCGGCCTCCAAAGGCAATGAAGCAATGGCGCTATTCAACACCTCCGTAAATCTGCTCTTAACAGAAGCTACTGACCGTTTAGGCACAAAACCGATGGCCATAAACTGATGCTGTAACTCTTTCACCTGAGAAAGTGATCCATTTTTTTCCTCCGCAATCTTCTCCAACTCGGTGATGATCGCTTCTTTCTTAATCAGGTTTTCATGTTGCTCTTTCTCCTCTTCATTCATTGAAGACCTCTTCTTTTCGAAGAAGAAATCGCACGCCTCTTTAAATTGCTTGAATATCTTTTCGCGTTGCTTTTCAGGTACAGGCCCAATCTCCTTCCACTGCGCCTGAAGCGCCTTCAATTCATTGGCAGCCGCATCCCAATGATCACTGTCTTTTAGTTCAATGGCCTTCTTTAAGATCTCCGATTTCAGTTGAAGGTTATTGTTTCTTTCTTCGTCTAGTTTCTTAAAGAACACATTCTTGTTGTGGAAGAAAGCTTTAAACGAGTTCCAGAATTTCTTGTTAACATCCTTGGTCTTGGCATGAGGCACTCCGCCAATAGCCTCCCATCGTTTTTGTATCTCTACAATCTCTTTGGTCTTCTCATTCCATTCTTTAATCCGATCCGTTTGATAGGAAGCGAATACGGCTACCTCTTCGTTGATCTTTTCTTTCTCTTCTAAATTCTTCTGCAACTCAACCTGAAGCACTGCTACAGCTGCATCACGTTTGGCGTATACCGCATCAGATGCCGCTTTGAACTTTTGCCAAAGGGCTTCCTTTTCCTCCATTGGCACCGGGCCAATGTGACGGTATTCATTATGCAATTCGTTAAGTTCACGAACAGCCTCGCTTATTTTCTCCACCTCCAGCAAGCGCTCGGCACGAGTGATGAGCTCAAGTTTCTGCTCAAGATTCCTTTTGCGGTCAAGCTCCTTTAATTCGAAATGAATACTGCGCTGATCATAGAATCGGTCAACGAGCGCATTGTAATTTGCCCACAATGTCTTGATGTGACTTTGAGGTACAGGACCTACTTTTTTCCAGTCACGCTGAATGTCTTTGAATTGGCGCAGGGAGTGCTCGTTGTCTTCGCCATCCACCAATTGACGCAAGCTTTCCAGCAAATTGGTTTTGGTTTGGAGATTAGCGTTTTTCTGTTCTTCTAATTCTTTGATATGGCGCTGGCGGTTTTCCCGGATCGACCGAACATAAATATCAAATGCCTGATCCCATTCGTCTCCCTTGTATTCAAAGTCTTCGTCAATCCCTCCATTTTGTTTGAAACGGATAAGCGCTTCTGTTCTTTCAGTATTTCTGATTTCGTCAAAGAGTGGCTTAATATCGCGGATCAGTTGATCGGCTTTTCTAAAGTCATCATGGGCGGCTGCTTCCTTCAGCAAGCCGACAAAATCTTTCTTATCTAGCGAAGCATAATCAATTGGCTTTGTCTCCGAAGGCAGTTCGGCATCTAGGATTTTATCATCAATCCATTCGGCTGAAGCAGTGCTTTCCTCCGACAAGATGGAAGCATCTTCCGCTACTGGCATGCCCGCCGGTGCGATCACTACTTCTTTTTCATCCCTCAACTCGGTCCCGTTTTCCATTACGCGTTATGTAAATTGTAAAAATACGAAAATCATTCAATTCATGGAGGGGTCAACCGGGTAATTGGAGTACATGGAGAACCTTCCTCCCATCTTCCTTAATGTCAACCGCCACATTTCTTCTACCGGAGTTTCAAATATCAATTCTGAGGATGCCAGGTTACTTACAATCCACGAATTTAACTTTATCTCTTCCTCCAACTGCCCTGGCGACCATCCGCTATAGCCAACAAAGAACTTAATTTCGGACGACTCAATTTGTTGCGTTTCGATCTTACCGATCAATTGCTCAAATTCGCCGCCCCAATAAATATTGTCACCTACTTCGATTGCACCTTCAATATCTCCGCACTGATGCAAAAAATGAAGTGTGTCTTGCTGCACCGGTCCACCAATACAAAGTACATTCTCTAAATCACTCAGATCGTTTATCAGTTCATTTAGTTTTGACAACGATGGTTTATTTAAGACAAACCCCACTGACCCTTCTTCATTGTGCTCACAAAGTAAAATGATGGTGCGCTCAAAGTTAGGATCCGACAAGTAAGGCTCTGATATTAACAAGCGTCCTGCTTCGGGCTTAAGCTTATTCGAATAATCAAAGAAATCCATGCCTTTTCCTAAAACGTCTGTAAATTGCCAAAGGTTTATTACACCAATCGAGTACCGGCTTTATAATAACAAATCAAACTTTTTTTTACATTAACCGCAACTACATTTGAAACCAATCGCTGACATTCGCCAAGAATATTCAAAATATTCGTTAGATATTGAGAGTATTGATAAAAATCCGTTGCAGCAATTCAAAAGATGGTTTGACGAAGCAATTGCCGCACACGTTGTCGAGCCCAATGCACTCACGCTTTCTACGGTATCTGAAAACGGATTCCCTTCGGGTAGAATTGTTTTATTGAAAGGAATTGAAAATGAAAAATTTCAATTCTATACCAACTATCAAAGTCAAAAAGGAAAGGAATTGGAAACAAACCCTGCCTGTGCGTTAACATTTTTCTGGCCCGAACTAGAGCGTCAGGTGCGCGTGGATGGAATAGCCTCTCGCCTTGATCAATCTGTTTCAGAAAACTACTTTCAAAGTCGTCCGCGCGAAAGCCAGATCGGCGCCTGGGCGTCCCCCCAGAGCACAGTCATCGCGTCAAGAGAAATACTTGAGAAGCGTGTAGTAGAAATGCAGAAAAAATTTGAGGGCGCAGACAAACTCCCAAAGCCAAATCAATGGGGAGGCTACGCGGTTGACCCTATTCGAATTGAATTCTGGCAAGGCAGACCAAGTCGCCTGCATGATCGAATTGTGTTTACCAAATCAGATGCCGGCTGGGCGATTAACCGGCTGGCGCCTTGATCTTACTTTAGCTGAAATAGATTATCTACTCCCATTAATTTTCTTACGGTAAAACCCTCACCGTATTTCGCGCCGATCGTATATCCTAACTCGTGGCCACGGGTTTCAATCAGTTTCATAAACCCTGGATTAGAAATAAAAGTCTCAGGCTCATTGCTTGAGGGATCATAAAACTGCGATTTGAAGGCTTTAAGTGCTTCCATCTTTTTGTCCCAGAAAGCGGACACATCAACTACAAAATCAGGCTTGATGTATTCACTTTGAATGAAATGGTAGATCGCTTTGGGGCGCCATGCCTGCTGAGGTTTCCCCCCCTCGGTTGTGTCCACTTTGGGTAGCCCCGATAGAAAACAAGAATCGTAAATCAGGGAAGCCGCGCGGCCATGATCCGGATGACGGTCATACACGGCATTGGCCAATAGTATTTCAGGCTTATACTTTCGGATGGCACGAATCACTTTTATTTGCTCCTCTTCTGCATTCTTGAAAAATCCATCGCGCAGTCCGAGGTTTTCACGAACTTCAACCTTTAAAATCGCTGCGGCGTCTGCGGCTTCTTTGTCTCGAATTTCAGCGGTACCCCGAGTACCCAATTCGCCGCGCGTAAGATCAACTATACCCACTTTATAGCCCAGTGAAATATGCTTGGCAATGGTTCCGCCACAACTAATCTCCGCGTCGTCCGGATGGGCTCCGATTACTAGAACATCTAATTTCATAACATCAGGAATGAGCGAGTTCCATTTCCTTGGCAACCAAAAATTTCTCTGCATCAAGGGCTCCCATGCAGCCTGTGCCCGCCGCAGTGATCGCCTGACGATACACACGGTCAGCCACATCGCCTACCGCAAACACACCTTCCACATTTGTCTTGGTGGTGCCAGGAATTACCTTCACGTATCCCGCTTCATCCATATCGAGTTGGCCTTTGAATACATCGGTGTTTGGTTTATGACCAATGGCGAGAAAGAAACCTTGAACGGAAATCGTTTTTCGTTCGCCATTAGAAATCAGTCGGACAGCATTCACACCGCTGGCATCGCCGAGGATTTCCTCGGTTTGGGTGTTCCAATGAATTTCAATATTCGGTGTGTTCATTACGCGCTGTTGCATAATCTTAGAAGCACGCATTTCATTTCTTCGTACAATCAAATGAACCTTGGTGCAAAGGTTGGCCAGATAGGTAGACTCTTCAGCCGCCGAATCCCCGGCTCCCACTACCGCAACTTCCTTGCCTCTGTAGAAATATCCATCGCACACGGCACACGCCGAGACACCGTTATTGGCGTAGGTTTGCTCTGAGGGAATTCCCAAATATTTGGCGGATGCCCCAGTAGCTACGATAACAGCTTCAGCCTGCACAGTATGCGTTTCGTCAACGACTACCTTTAAGGGATAGGATGAAAAATCGACGGAAGTGACTAATCCAAAATTCACCTTTGTACCAAAGCGCTCCGCTTGCTTTTGAAGGTCCATCATCATTTGCGGACCGTTAATTCCTTCCGGGTATCCGGGGAAATTCTCTACATCGTTAGTCGTGGTGAGCTGGCCGCCAGGCTGACCGCCGGTGTACAACACGGGTTTGAGTCCTGCGCGGGCTGCATATATTGCCGCGGTATAGCCTGCCGGGCCAGATCCAATAATCAACACCTTCACTTTTTCAATAGCATCCATAGTAATTCATTTAGATAAAAAAAGGCCTCATCGTTTGAGACCTTTCAAATTTCATTTTGATTTAAAAACCATGTTAACCAAGATAGGGCTTCAGCGCTTTGCTTCGGCTAGTGTGGCGAAGCCTGCGAATGGCCTTCTCTTTGATCTGGCGAACGCGTTCGCGTGTAAGGCTGAACTTCTCGCCAATTTCTTCCAGTGTCATGGCATGCTCTCCATTCAAGCCAAAGTACAAAGTGATTACATCGGCCTCACGCTGAGTCAATGTAGATAATGCACGCTGTACTTCACGACGCAACGAATCGGTCATCAAACCAGAATCCGGCGTTTCTTCGCTGTCGTTTTCAAGTACGTCAAGCAAGCTGTTTTCTTCGCCCTGCACAAAAGGAGCGTCCATCGAAACGTGACGACCAGAAATCTTCATGGTATCCACTACTTCAGCGGTTGTCACTTCAAGTACTTCGGCCAATTCTTCAGGTGAAGGTTCGCGCTCGTACTTTTGCTCAAGTTCTGAAAAAGTCTTTGAGATTTTATTCAATGATCCTACACGGTTGAGCGGCAAGCGAACAATCCGCGACTGCTCGGCCAAAGCCTGTAGAATAGACTGGCGGATCCACCATACTGCGTAAGAGATAAATTTAAAACCACGGGTTTCATCAAACCGCTGCGCGGCCTTAATCAAGCCAAGGTTTCCTTCGTTGATCAAATCTCCTAACGACAACCCTTGATTTTGATATTGTTTAGCTACCGACACCACAAATCGCAGATTCGCTTTCGTTAATTTCTCCAAAGCAATCTGATCTCCTTCCTTAATTCGCTTAGCTAGCTCCACTTCTTCATCGGGAGTAAGCAGGTCCACTTTACCAATCTCCTGGAGGTACTTATCCAGCGACTGGCTTTCGCGGTTGGTAATCTGTTTACTGATTTTAAGCTGTCTCATCGGATATTTTACAGTCGTTTATCAAACACGTGAAATTTAGAAATAAGTTCCCAAAAAAATCAGGATGCACTCCCAATTCCCAAAAATAATTAACTAATTATTGAAGGGAAAAACTATGCTGAAGGAGTTTCTTCTTTTTTAGGAGCCTTTGGTAATAAAACCTTACGTGAAAGTCTGAATTTACCGGTTTTCTTATCGATTTCAATAAGTTTCACTTTTACCTCCTCACCTACTTCGAGTACGCCATCCATGGTTTCCAGGCGCTCCCATTTGATTTCTGAGATGTGGAGCAATCCGTCTTTACCCGGCATAAATTCTACGAAGGCGCCAAAAGGCATGATCGACTTCACCACGCCTGAATACACTTCGCCTACTTCAGGTACGGCTACAATCGCCTTCACACGCTTCACAGCAGCATCCATGATGGCTTGATCGGTTGCAAAAATATTAACGAGGCCTTTGTTGCCTACTTCTTCAATTACTACGGTAGCGCCTGTGGTTTTCTGAATGTCTTGCACCACTTTACCACCAGGCCCGATTACCGCACCGATCAACTCTTTGTCGATGGTGATGGTCACGGCACGTGGAGCATGAGGCTTAAGATCAGGCTTAGGCATTGCCAGCGTCTTCTTCATTTCGTTGAGAATATGCAGACGGCCTTCTTTTGCCTGATGCAATGCTTCGCTCAATACTTCGTAGGTCAATCCATCCACTTTTAAATCCATCTGGCAAGCCGTGATCCCCTTCTCGGTACCAGTTACTTTGAAGTCCATATCACCAAGGTGATCTTCATCGCCAAGGATGTCCGACAGGATTGCATATTTTCCGGTTTTGCTATCAGAAATCATTCCCATGGCAATACCAGACACAGGCGATGAAATTTGAATGCCGGCGTCCATCAAAGCCAATGATCCGGCACAAACCGTAGCCATTGACGATGAACCGTTTGATTCAAGGATATCAGAAACTACGCGGATAGTGTACGGGCTTTCGGCCAGGTTGGGGAGCACTTGCTTGAGCGAGCGCATCGCCAGGTTACCGTGACCTACTTCGCGACGACCAGGTCCGCGGTTAGGCTTCACCTCGCCGGTAGAAAATCCAGGGAAGTTGTAATGTAAAATGAATTTGTTGTTGCCATCAAACATGGCACCATCGATCATCTGCTCGTCCAGTTTGGTTCCCAGTGTAGCAGTAGTCAATGATTGAGTTTCACCGCGGGTAAAAATCGCCGAGCCGTGAGCGGAAGGAAGGTAATCAACCTCCGACCAGATCGGGCGAATCTCAGTGGTTTTACGACCATCCAAACGCACCTTTTCATTCAACACCAGATCGCGGCATGCTTTTTTGTGAATGTCGTGGTAATATTTCTTTACAAGGTCTTTATTAATTGTCGTGTCTTCTGGCAATGAGGCGAGGTACTCGTCCACAATCTGACTAAAAAGCTCAGCACGATCGTGTTTGCTTTTCAGTTGCTTTTGAGCCACAGCATATACCTTGTCGTAAAGAAGTTTATGCAATTCGTCGCGCAGAGCTTCGTCTTTTGCCTCGTGATCATAAGTACGCTTTACTGTCTTGCCAACAGCTTCTGATAATTCGATCTGAAGCTGACACTGTGTTTTGATGGCTTCGTGCGCCAGCTTCAATGCTTGGAGCATATCTGCTTCAGAGATCTCCTTGCACTCGCCTTCCACCATCAGGATATTTTCAATGGATGCAGCCACGATAAAGTCGAGATCTGCCTTCTCTTTTTGCTCTAACGTAGGATTGATAACGTATTGACCGTCAACACGTGCCACCCTTACTTCTGAAATCGGACCTTGAAAAGGAATATCAGAAACAGAAAGGGCTGCTGATGCTGCAAATGCAGCCAAAGAATCGGGCAAAGCGTTGAAGTCGCCGGAGATCAATTGAATGTTCACCTGCGTTTCTGCATGATAATCATCTGGGAACAAAGGACGAATGGCCCGGTCAATCAAACGGCTGATCAGGATCTCATAATCCGAAAGCCGGCCTTCGCGTTTTAGAAATCCACCAGGGATTTTTCCGGTAGAAGCGAATTTTTCCTGGTAGTCAACAGACAAGGGTAAAAAATCAGCGCCCTCTTTGGCTTCCTGGTTGGCCACCACAGTAGCCAGCAACATGGTGTTGCCCATGCGCAGCACAACGGAGCCATCGGCCTGGCGAGCCAGCTTGCCGGTTTCAATAGTAATTTCACGCCCGTCGGGCAACTTGCATGTCTTGGTAATAACAGTAGGTTTCATAAATGAATGGGATAGAGCCGACGAATCAGCCCATGGTTAATAAAAGCGAAAAGGGAACCTTTGATGGGTTCCCTGTCCTGCTATTCAATAATTTATTTTCTAAGATCTAAGTCTGTGAGAACGGCGCGATAACGCTCGATGTTGTTGCGCTGAAGATAGTTGAGCAATTTTTTGCGCTGGCCAACCAATCTTAACAACCCGGTTTGGGTAGAATAATCCTTCTTGTTCGTTTTGAGGTGATCTGTCAAATGATTGATTCTGTGGGTAAAGAGGGCGATTTGCGACTCTGCCGAACCCGTATCAGTCTTCTTCTTGGCAAATCCATGTTTGCTGAACAAATCTTGCTTTACTGTTGCTGTAAGGTACATCTGCTTTCGATTTTTTGCTTTTTATTCTTTTTTAATCGCGCAAAACTAGGGTAATCTGACAGAATATCCAAATTATGCCCCTTGTGTTTTTATTTTCCTGAATCTGCTTAATCGCTGCCTAAACCGGTCGATAACCACATTATAGAAGTCGGCATCAAACAGTCGGGCATCGGCGCGGGCCTGCCGCAGGAACAGGAAGCCAATGGCAAACAGGATGGCGTTGGGCATCCACATTCCGAAAATCATAGAAACCGCCTCTGACCGGGCCCACTTTTCGCCCATCAGGCTCAGCACGTAAAAGATAATAAAGAAGAAGATGGAAGCGATAACCGGTACACCCAACCCACCTTTTTTAATGATCGCTCCCAACGGCGCCCCAATCAAAAACATGGCAATACAGGCAATAGAATTAGCCAGGATTTTATGCCACTGAATATTGAACACGCGGTACTCATAGCGCTGATTGTCAATCATTGCATTAAAATTCTGCAATTGACTTTTCGCCATGCGTGTGCGGTTGAGTGCACTTGTAATTTCAGTAGCTGTAGCCGGTTTGCTAAACAAACTATCCGACTTGGCGATGAATTTGCTATTGATCTTAACCGGAATGCCCTTGCGGGGAATGAGGGCAAAACCCGCACTCGGCGGCATGTCAAAACGCAAGGGTTGGTTGCGCTTCGTAGTGTCTTTTCTGCGCTCCGCCATGAGCGAGTCGCGGAAATGCTTGAACGCCTTGAGTTCTGGAGTAAGTGGAACCGAATCCTTTTTAAAATGATAGTTGAACATCGACACCTGCATGCTGTGAATCCCCATTTGTTGCGACTGAATGTCGCGGTGAACAGAGTCCATGTCCTGATCAAGTTCTTTCAGGTTGCGCATGATCCGGTTGCTGGCAAACCATTTCTTTTCCGTGCGCTGAAGTCCAAAGGACGACAAGTCAAAAACCATTTCAGTTTTGCCGAACTTGGTTTTACTGAAGGTTTCGTCGTTAGGGGTCCGGCCGGTTACATCCTGACCTCCACCCTCGTCGTAATTATAGCCCTTGAACAACTCCAACTTTAAATACTGATCATTGAGAATTGTGTACATCTTGCCCGAGTCGGCAATCGTCACTTGCTTGTTGCCGTTGCGGCCACGATGATCGTAAATGATTACGTCCTGGAGCGTTATTCCGTCTTTAAACCGTTTGGCTACTTTAATGCTTATATCGGGTATGCCGCTGTAAAACTCGCCTTCCTTCAAATCGAGGGCCGGCTTTTTCTGTTTGATGTCATAAAGTAAACTATAGGTTTCCAGGGCCGCTTTCGGCACCATATAATTATTGGAGAGAAAGGCCAGGAAAGTAATGACCAGCGTAAACGCAAATATCGGTGCCAGGCTCCGCACCATTGAGATGCCTAGGCTTTTCACGGCAGTGAGTTCAAAATGCTCGCCCAGGTTTCCATACGTAATGAGCGACGAGAGCAGAATCGAAAGCGGCAGCGCCTGCGGCGTTACGGAGACAGCAAAATAGAAAAGCAACGTACCCACCACATCCCACCCCAAGTCTTTGCCGATAATATCGTCGAAGTACTTGATCATATTCACCAAAAGAAGGATGAATACAACCACAAAAAGGGTGAGAATGAAAGGCCCGATAAACGAAGAGAGGATCAGTTTGTCAATTTTCTTCATGGCGGGCAAAGTTAAGGCAAAAACGAGGCCAAAAAAGAAAAGTGCAATCTACCCCCTCAATTCCTAGGCGCTGGCGTACGAGGTGGTGTCTATTTTTGCATTCAGGTCATGAAGGATATTGTATAAACCGTAGTAGGTTCTGTTAATATAGACGGCATCCTTAACGCCACGCGCTCGCTTCGACTCCCTAAACTCCTTCATATTTGAAATTTCTTCGCCGAACTTAAAGAGCGATTCAAAATAGGATTTATCCGAAAAGTCGAACGAAGGCGTGCGAAAGGGACGGCCCAATAACTCTACTAGAGTGGCAAACACTTCTGTGAAGAATTTCTTATCCTTTTCGGAATCGTCGGGATAGACAAACCGAAGTTGCTCAAATACCCGTTGCTGCTGGGCTTTGTTGGTGAGCGTGTTTTTATCCAAGAGCTGAAAATAGACTTTATAAAATTCAGGCGGGATCACCTTCACACAGCCAAAATCGATAACGCCGAGTTTATGATCGGGTGTGATGATAAAGTTGCCCGGATGCGGATCGGCGTGCAGCGTTTTGAGCGTATGAATCTGGAAATGGTAGAAGTCCCACATGGCCTGGCCTAGCTTGTCGGCTGTAGCTCCCGGCTTGCGTTTGGTTTTAAGATACTCGCCCAGCGGCTCCCCTTCTATCCAATCCATGGTTAAAATCCGGGGAGATGAATATTCCTGATAATACTTAGGGAAAACCAGATTAGGAATATTTGCGCATTTCTTCGAAAGCAAAAGGGAACGTTCTAGTTCAAGGGAATAGTTGGCTTCCTCCAGCAAGCGCGATTGCACTTCGCCGATGAATTCGTCGTACTCTACCGGGTTCAATTTAAACATGCTCAGCGCGATTGGCTTCACCATCGCCAGGTCGCTCTTTATCGTATCGGAAACACCCGGATATTGAATCTTCACCGCAAGCTTTTTTCCATTGAGTACCGCCTGATGCACTTGCCCCATGGAAGCGGCATTCATCGCGGATGTAGTAAAGGATTCGAAGATTTCTGAAGGTCTTTTCTTAAAGGCCTGCTCAAAGGACTTTACCACCAGCGGGTATGAAAGCGGCGGAGCGCTGTATTGCGCCATCGCAAACTGCTGCTGATAGGCCGTGGGCAGCATGTTCTTATCCATACTCAGCATTTGCGCCACCTTAAGGGCGCTGCCTTTCAATTGACTCAATGAATTATAGATGTCAGCGGCATTGTCTTCATGAAGCTGGTCTTTGGTAAGATCAGGGTTCACAATTTTTTTGCTGTAATGCTTCAGGTAATTGCCGCCTATTTTGGCGCCCGTCACAATGAACTTCGTAGCGCGTTGCACTTTGGTGACCGGGATGCGGTCTTGTTCTTTAATCTTTGCCATCGGCGTGAAATCAGTTTTTGGAATTTTGATAGAGGAACTTTCCAAAGTCGAGGGCATTGTCAAGAATCCCTTTCCCGATCAAGTCGAAAGCCAGGTTCACCGATTTCTCAATCGCTGCATCAGTCTTGGCAAAATCCGCGCTATCGTCGTGGCTCCAGAACTGCAACACAAAAAGCAAATGCAGCCACAGCAAGTGGTGATAGCGTTCATCTACGAAGGGGCGTTTCGCAATTTCTCCCGAGGCTTTGCCTTCGGCAATAACGCGATTAGCCCATTCTTCGAAAGAAGCGTGAAATCCTTTTAGGTACGAGGGTTGAATGGTTGGATTCTTCCAGGTTTTAAGAAGAAACAACACAAAGCTTCTGTCGGATTTAAGCGATTCAACTAACGAATAGTAAAAGGTGAGAATTTTTTCGCGGGCTGTAAATCCGGCGTAGTCGCGATCGGCGGTAAGCCTGGATTTCACATTGTCGATATACCGCTGCCAAATGGTATTCTCAATGGATTGAAAGGAAGCATAAAAGTTATAAAACTCTGATTCTTTGATTCCTATGTGCTTACAAAACGAAAACACAGACGAAGGGCTTTTGCCTTCGGAGAGCAGGGCGTCGCGGTAGGCATTTTCAATAGCTTCGGCATTTACTGCCGACTTCTTTCCTGATTTTGACTTTTTTAAAGTTTCCATACATCTCTTAACACATTTTTTTTATTTAAGTTACATTTCACTACTGTTTTTAACCACCTATGAAGAGGTTTACCACCAACCTTCTTTTTAGTGTCTTTGTTTTGCTGCCTGCAATGGCGCTTTCGCAGAAAAAAGATGCCTATTATTATTTCCAGAAGGGCGAAGAAGCGATGGACGCCCAATCGGACAAGACAGCGCTGGCGCATCTCAACGAATGCCTTCGGCTCAATCCCTACTTTATGGATGCGTATTACCTGCGAGCGCAGGTACGCGAAAGCCTTGGCGACTCCAAAGGAGCGCTTACTGATTTTAACATTTACTTGGAGGCCCGCCCCCGCGATACCGATGCGTTGTTTTCGCGCGCGCTGCTCCGTTACCAATACAAGCAATGGGCGATGGCACGTGAGGATTTTCTGAAACTACTGGTCACGCCGCCGTCCGAAACAAAATCGATTTTCTTTGCGGTGGACAAAGAAGGCGGCACACCGGTGATGTCCACTCAAAGCAACATCTCATCATCAATTTTAAACTACCTTGGATTAATTGACACAAAGATGAAAAACTATGCGCGCGCCGTAACGTACCTTGACTCGGCCGTGCATCTGGACCCCAAGAATGCAGAGTTTTGGATCAACCGGGGTTGGGCGCGCCAATCGATGCTGGATACGCCACGTGCGCTTTCGGATTATCAACAGGCATTACTACTCAATGCAGAAGGTAGCCTGGCACGGCACAACATTGCAGTGCTTTCGGCAAAGAAGGGAAATCTGAAAGAAGTAGAGCGACTGCTCACCGAAGCCATTGAGCGAAGCCCTGACGACGCTCATTACTATACGGCGAGAGCGATCAACTACACCGCCCAGGGCGATATGACCAAGGCCCTTGCCGATTATGCATCAGCCCTGCATTACGATCCATCGGACGCTGATTTGTGGCTACGCCGTGGAATGCTGAAATGCAAACTCAAAGACTTCAACGGAGCGCTGGCTGATTACACCCAATCCATAAAACTGAAGGACGATAATGACAAAACTTGGGTGCAGCGTGGTGACCTGATGATGGAGATGAACCGCGTGAAAGAAGCCATTGAAGATTACACCATCGCCATCACCCATACTCCAGAGTATGGCCTCGCCTACTTTCTGAGGGCACTCGCTTACGAAAAGAGTGGCGATGCCAACGCTGCGTGTCAGGACCTGAGAAAAGCGAAATCTCTAAATATTAAAACAGAGGATGAGCTATTTCACAGGGTCTGTAAATAGCCGGCTTACTTGTGCTGTGTTTTACTTACCAAACAACTTTCCGAAAAAACCTTTCTTAGTTTTCTCCTGCTCAATGGAGTCAAGCGCCGTACGAAGCCTTACCAGGGAGGCTGGATCTTTGACAATAAAATGCTCCGCGTGATTGGCCAGCGCATTTGCTTTTGTCTCTTCGTCGTTGAGTGAGGTGTAATAGATTACTGGAATGGACGGGTGCTTCTTCTTCAACAATTTAAGGTAGTCAAGGCCGGTCTTCGTGCTGTCGGCAAAGAAGTGATCAAGCACTACGGCGTAGGGTTTTTCATTCAAGTGCGTCATCATCTCTTCGGGATGAACGAAGCAACGCACTACGTACGAACCTAACATTTGCTCAAAATGAAACTGCAGCATCTTCTGCTGCGCGAGATCGTCTTCGATGATAAATACCAACTTTTCCATGGAGAAAGATTATTGCCGCCGCAAGGTAACAATAAGTAAAAAACTATGAGCAAAATTTGCAACAAGATCGCACACCCTTCCGCCGCGCGATTCACACATTCATGAGGAAGAGCTTTAGAAAGGCCGGGGCGGCTATCCAATTCATTCTGTAAATGCCCGAGGTCGTGCGGGAGCATTCCTGTGTATCCGGTGGGTTTGAACTATTCCTTTGTTCCGCCATATGCCGTGTGCGGTTAAACGAAACTAACCGCGGGCCTATCCTGGCACTCAGGAACACTTCAGGGTATTGCGATCGGCTGCCCCGCTTTCGCGATCAGCTTTACAGAAGCCGTGTGCGGCTAAACGGGTCTTGCGGAAAGCATGTAAAATCAGTGGGGAGCTTGAACGGGCATGCGTATGACCGCACGGGTATTCCGTGTAGGGCGCCTTGGGATCAGTGCGGCTAAACGGGTGTCCTGGCAAGAGGCAAAAACCATCAAGGCGGTTTCACGAGGCATTCGTTTACCCGACCCGGCCTTTCGTCCAACCGGCTGAGGGTCGCGTGCAACCAAACGAGGGTTCCGGACAACGCCCCCTGGCATCGGTACGCGCTCCCGGATCGTCCGTCAGCCCTCACCGGACATCCGTGCAAACGCTCAAAGCATCTGTCGGTGAGCACCAGAGAATGATTGCACCTCAAAAACGCAGAAAAAAGGCTAAAAACAACGCTTTAAGCCTAAACCAATGGTCTGGTTTTAAGGACGGGTAGAATTTAGTCAATGGAATACCGGGCAAGACACGATCGGCTGGCAGGCCACACCGGCAGGCTCCGGAACTGGCACTGAAATTGCCAATCCTGCTATCTTTGCGCAAAAAAATTGAAAAAGCTCTTCGTTTGGTTTGTGGGTATAGTAGTAGCGGTAGCCATTCTGGGCATTGCCCTCATTGGCCCCATCGACAACACTCCCCTTACGGAAAAGCAATTCTACTCAACTACACTTCACCGGCTAGATACCTTTCATGCGCAAATTCATCCCGCCAAGGGACCGCTCAGAGCCGCCTGGGCTACACTAAATATCACCCCGCGGTCGGCCATGCCTATGGCCGGATATGCCCCCCGCTATCAGTTTGAAAGTGTACATGATTCCCTGTTCATAAGAATTTTAGCCATCGACAACGGCGGGATTACATGCTTTATCATTTCAGCCGACTTGCTCATCTTCCCTCCTTTGCTGAAAGAAAAACTTACCGCACATTCCTCTGCCAACCGCTTCCTTTATTTTACCGCCTCGCATGCTCATAGTAGCCTTGGTGGCTGGGATAACAGTACGCTGGGAAATGTAATTCTGGGAAGCTATCAGGAAGAATGGCTCGACAGTCTTGCGCATCGGGTTACCGCCTCGATGGATTCACTGACGAATCACCTGCAAGCTGCTACGCTCAACTACTTTGAAGCCGATGCAGGCGAGTGGGTGGAAAATCGGCTCGATCCAGAGCACGGACAGACGGATGGAATAATCCGCGGACTACAAATCCATCTCGCCGACGGGTCGCGTGGATTGTTTGCCACCTACAGCGCCCATCCTACCAACATCAGTCACTTGAGTCGCGCGCTCTCAGGCGATTATCCCGGTGCGCTTATCCGCAGTGCAGAACTTCACGACTATCGCTTTGCTATGTTTGCCGGAGGCATGATGGGAAGTCACCGCGTAAAAGGAATTCCCGACACACAGTTTGCCATGTGCGACAGTCTTGGTGCCAGGCTCTATCAGAAAATCAGATTGGCGCCAGCTAATCCCGTAAAGGATTCCACCATTGCTACCGGCGTCCTCCCCATTGATTTTGGCCCTTCGCAATTGCATGTGCTGCAAGAGTACAAAGTGCGCGACTGGGTTTTCCGGGGGTTGTTCAGAAAACTAAAAGGCGATATCCGTTACATGAAAATTGGCAATCTGATTTTCATTGGAGCACCCTGCGATTTCTCAGGAGAAATTTTTGTGCGCGACCACCTCGGAGCGCTCGCCGAAAAATCCGGGAATAAGCTTGTCATCACCAGCTTCAACGGCGACTATGTAGGCTACATCACCTACGACGATCACTTTGGCCACTCAGAGCAGGAAGAAATCATGGCCATGAACTGGGTTGGGCCACACTATGGAAATTACTTTTCAACGATTGTGCAGAAGATCATAGAAAAAGAGCGGCACTAGCGCGGCGACCTTCTCTTAAAGAATTTACGCTTACCTCCCGACGTAGGTCTTGCGCCTTTTCCTCCTCCGTGGCGGTGGCCTTCAGGCTGGTATTCAAACGACGGTCCAATGCCCTCCGGCAACGGCATTTTAGTCACCTCCCTTTCCATCAGTTTTTCAATCTGATAAAAGCGGCGTTGGTCTCGTTCATTAATAAAGGTAATCGCATGACCAGTGCTTTCGGCCCGCGCGGTGCGGCCGATGCGGTGAATGTAATCTTCCGGATCGGGCGGCACATCATAGTTGATGACCAGCCCAATACCATCCACATCGATACCACGAGAGAGAACATCCGTTCCGATAAGGAAGCGCAGTTGTTTGTTCTTAAACTCGCGGAGAATCTCCTCGCGTTCGTTTTGTTCCAGGTCTGAATGAATTGCCTTTGACGGAAGGCCAAGCTTGGGCAGCAAACGTGCGAGGTGCTTTACATTGTCTTTAGTAGATGCGAAAATCAATACGCTGGAATAGCTCGTTTCCTTCAGTAGGTGCATGATGAGTTTTTCCTTTTGCTCGTCGCGCACAAGGTAAGCCTCCTGCAAGATCCCTTCCGCCGGTTTGGAGATCGAGATATTTACTTCTTTCGGGTGACGCAAAATCTTGTTGGCGAGGGAGCGGATGCGCGGCGGCATAGTTGCCGAAAAGAACAGCGTCTGTTTGTGTTCGGGAAGGTTTTTAATAATGCGCATGATATCGTCATGAAAACCCATGTCGAGCATACGGTCTGCTTCGTCGAGCACCAGGTGCTGCACATACTTCAGATCGATGACACCGGAAGCCAGTTGAGCGATGAGGCGACCTGGCGTAGCGATAATCATATCTACCCCTGCTTCGAGCGCCTTCTTCTGCTGATCCCATGTAGCGCCGTCGCCGCCACCGTATATCGGAATAGAGCTGACACCGGTGAAGTAGGCAAAGCCTTCCACTTGCTGATCAATCTGCTGCACCAACTCGCGGGTGGGTGCGATGATCAGCGTATTGAGGTGGCGGTGATCCGAATGAATAATGTTATTAAGTATGGGAAGAAGATACGCCGCAGTCTTTCCTGTGCCGGTCTGTGCGCAGGCGATGAGGTCATGCTTCTCAAGAATCAAGGGGATAGCTTGTTCTTGAATTGGGGTTGGCTTTTCATACCCCATCGACGAAAGTCCATCCTGCAACTTCGTATCGAAATGAAAATCTTCAAACGTCAAGTCAGAGAGTCGTTATTAGGTAAAACAATTCTGCAAGGTAGGAATAAGTTGGCATTATCGCCCCGAGATTCTTAACCGTGTCCCTTCTTGCCGTACTTGCGGCGCATGGCAAAGCCATGAACGGCTTTTTTCAGCAATTCATAGTACAAGGTTATGTACAGCAGCCCACACATCAACCAGATGACCGCCAGGTTGAAATAAAGCGTGTCGAACTTCTGGTTGAGGAAGTACTTTTGCGGAATGTAAAAATTGTCGCGAAAATCAAGCAAGTGATCTGGCCGATGCTCATTGAAGTAAATGGGATAAATCTTTTGAACGAGTTCTCCATCCCACTCTACAATGCGCATCGCACTTTGCGTATTCTCTACCATCTTAGTGACCGCATCATTCTGGTATTTCAACTTCAGTTTTTCAAAGGCGGCTTTCTTTTCATCCCCGTCGGTAAGGCTGAGCATGAGTTTATCCTTGTCTTCCTGTGCATGGCGGCTGCGAAGGTTGTAATAGTCTTTTAGCACTTTGATGAATTGATTCGTCTTTTTGTACACCGACGAGTCGAATTTTCCTGCGGCCAATTGTTCAATTTCGGGAATTGTTTTGTTTACAATACTTGCTTCATGCCCGAGTTCGCCGCGCAGCAAGTCCAATGCCTTCTTCACTTTATTTTCGTCGCTGGTATTGCGCCAGCCTTCCGGATGATGGATCACAAAAGACAGCTTCGACTCAAGCGTGGGAATGTAATACCCGCGTTTGTATTCGGCGATCGCTTTTTTCTGATCGAGGTGATAAAATTGCTTTTCGAGCGGGTTGTCTTTGAACTGCGTGACCATGTAGGCCTCAAACGCCCAGCGCGACGCCATCATCTCACCAAGTAATGGGATGCCGTTCGGGCGGCCCACGCCGGGATTGAATTTGTCGAAGCTGATTACCACACCGCTCAGCAACAATTGAGGGATGATGAGAATAGGAATCAACACATAAATTGTCACTGCGGAGTCAAATGCCGACGAAATATTCAATCCCAATAAATTGGCAAAACACGAACACGAAAATAAAATCAGCCAATAGCGCACTTCGCCGGGCGGAATTTCGAGGAGCGCATTGCCTACCAATACAAAACTGATCGTTTGCAATGCGGAAAGGGCAAACAGGATGACAATCTTAGAAACGAAATAACTGCTGCGGCTCAGGTGAAGAAATTTTTCTCGCTTCAGAATTTTCCTGTCTCTGAAAATTTCTTCTGCGCTTACAATCAGTCCGACAAACAGTGCTACCACAATACTCATGAAAAAGTAAACAGGGATATTCGCATTGTCGAAAAAGGTGTACTTCGGATTTTCAACACCAATGGCATCGTAGTATTTCACAAAGTATCCGATAAACAAAGCGAGCAGCGGTGTTAGAATTAAGTTCACTTTGATGTACTGGCGATTGGCAAACTTCGACTTCACGTCGCGTTGAATGAATACCAACAATTGTTGAAACCAGTTCGGTATTTTCTGTACCGCCGGCAGCGACTCAGTTACTTCCTGAATCTTCGGTATCTTAATTTTCTTTTTGAAGAACTGATACCATTGACCCGGCGACACCTTTCGCGTATGCGTGAAGCGGCCGTATTCATTGACGACTCGCGTCTCGATGATATTAAAAATCTGTTCCGGATTGATATTTCCGCATTCGGGGCATGCACCCGGAGTTTTATTGGCGGCGTTGATGATCTCCTGAAAATAATTGACCGACTCAACCGGATTGCCGTAATAAATTTGGAATCCACCGACATCCAAAATCAAGAGGGCATCAAACATCTTGAAGATATCGGACGAAGGTTGGTGAATCACCACAAAAATCATCTTGCCTCGAAGCGTCAACTCCTTCAGCAAATCCATGATGTTTTCAGAATCGCGCGACGACAATCCGGACGTTGGTTCATCGACAAAGAGAATGGTAGGCTCGCGCAAAAGTTCGAGGCCAATATTGAGCCGCTTGCGTTGACCACCGCTGATGGTTTTGAGTAACGGCGAACCCACACGCAAATCTTTTATTTCAGCGAGTCCAAGATTAGTGAGTACGCGATCTACGGTCTTCACAATCTCCTCGTGCGAGTAATGCCCGAAGCATAGCCGCGCTGAATAATACAAGTTCTCGTACACGGTGAGATCTTCCATCAGCAAGTCATCCTGAGGGATAAAGCCGATAACGCCTTCCACATCGTGTGGGCGTTCGTGAATGTTAATGCCATTGATGAGCACTCTCCCACTCGATGGTTTCTCAGAGCCATTCATGACGCTGAGAAGCGTAGATTTGCCTGAGCCGCTGCCGCCCATAATACCGATCAGCTTCCCGCCAGTCTCGGCGAGGCTGATGTTTTGCAGACCGGCGCGGCCGCTTTTGAAATGATAAAAGACGTGATCGGCTTCAAAACTGATCTTGGTGTCGCTCATCTCAAATAGAAACTTACCGACTACATCGCTGTAATAAATTGGCTCGATCTTAGAACCGCGGATTGTACTTCCTGTAGGGAACACATCCACACGGCGCGACTTCAGCGGTAGGCTGTTGAGATATAGTGGGGTTATCCCCAGGTATTTAATGAAATAGGTTTCAATGTCGGTAAGCCGGAGAATGGCGATCATTCCGGAAATATTCTTTGCCACCAGATGCGGCCCCTGGTGCTTTTCAGGACTAGGCCCTTCGTCGATGATCAGAATATTCTTGGAGTCAAGTTCGTCGGCGTCGTGGCCGAGTACGAATGCCCGCATGGCGCGAAAATCTTTCGGTGGAATTTTCAGCGCTTCTCCAATGTAAAAGATCAAATTGCTTTGACGCTCTGACAATTCTTCGCCAGCAAAGACGAGTTCAATAATCTTGATCACCAGCACCGCCTTCTGCTGCATGGTGAGTGCTTGATTTACTTTGCGTGCTATTTGAATGATCTGCGCCCAGTCGTCAACAAACTCCTGAGTGGCTTCATCCACATTGGCCAGTTGTGAATTCGCTCTTTTATTTATTTTGCAAAAATCGTCGAAGAGCGTGAGGTAATACCGCAGGCCATCCTGGTTGAGATGGAGGGAAAGAAATTCTTTGATGATCGTGCGCTCATCTTCGGTGATGCGCTCCTTCGCCACGATGGCAAAAAACTGAATTATTGCTTTTAGTAGTTCTTCACTCATTTAACTTCACTGAATCGGACTCAAAATAGGAAAAAAAACCGAGCCCGTGTCATTCCACTCGTTGAAAGTAATATTCAAAGCTTCGCGTTACTGCTGCATCTGAATCTCCTGGTGTCTTCGGTATGAATTACGTGAAAATGCAACAGGTTCTTGCTCCACAACTTCGTTGGCGCTATCATGAATATGTCCGTCTTCGTACGAAACAGAGACGGCCACCTCGAGGGTATGTTCAGAAGTACCTCGATAGGTTCCCTTCACGGGTGAACAATCGGAAAAATTTCTCCCCACAGCCAGCCGAACGTGAGTCTCATTGACCACACAGTTGTTGGTGGGATCAAATCCAAGCCAACCATAGAATGGAATGTAGGCTTCCACCCACGCATGCGTCGCTCCTTCGCCTCGCATGCCACTTTTGTTCGGGCAAATATATCCGCTGACGTAGCGCGCCGGTATATCGCTGAGCCGCAACAAGGATAGCAATACATGCGCAAAATCCTGACATACACCCGTCTTGATTTTCCAAACCTCATCAAAGGTTGACTCAACGGTGGTGATTCCCTTCTTGTAAGTAAAATTTTTGTACACGTACAAACAAAGCTGCTGAGCTATTGCCAGCGGAGTCTGAGTCTTCTGGTGCTTGGGATCAATGACGGCCTCGATCTCATCTGACTTCGCTACCGCTTCGTGTCGGAGAAAATCAATGAATTGATATTGCGAGCTGATCTTTTTTATTTCTTCCCATTGTGTGTCAGCGGGCAAAGAATCATCTGGCAAATCTCTGGGCTTGGTGACCACCACTACCTGCGAGTCGATCACTAAATCGGTGTGTGGCTTCGAGTGCGTAAAGGTTCCGACTTTGTTTCCAAAATAATCAAAGTGCGTTTCAACAGGTACATCGCCGCTCACCAAAATATGATGGTGCAACACATCCTGAAAATTATCTTTAATGGGATATAAGATAATCTGATTGGCGCTGTCGCGAACAGGAACCTGGTATGAATATTTGGTAATGTGCCTGATTTTAAACTTTGACATAGAAGGCTTACGTGTATGCAAAATATTGCTTGTTGAGCGCGTTGCCAATGGAGTACAAATCATTATGGATTCGACCCAGGTAATTCGGCAACCCTTCGTTGAGTGTCATGTCAACGTTTGAAAACTGAACAGCGCTGCGCAGCTTACCGATTTGAAAATGTATTTTTTCAAACTGGTCAAGGTTACGTTCGTTTTTCAAGCGCTCAAAATAGCGGTGCATCTGCTGTATGGAATAATGAATCGACCGCGGAAAATTAATATTAAAAATGATCTGATCGAGAATATTTTTTGTTTCAAAACCTGACCTGTAATTCTTCAGATACAATTCATACCCTGAAATCGACATCAGGAAATATTTCCAGTATGATGGATCCGTCATTTTATCTGCTTCAAGATGCAGGTCGCTGAAATTTACCTGCAGAATATCGGCCGATTGAATAGCACGCTCAAGATATTTGCCGATGTTCATAAAGCACATCCCCTCACCCCGTGCCATGGTGATTTCCGTAGTACCGTAATACAGCATCCCCTGCCTGATCAGAGAATCAAGCACGGTAATGGGGTCTTCGTACTTAAGGGCTCGTTCCAATTTTTCATCGCGCACGATGTGATAAAATTCATTCAGGCATTGCCAAACTTCTTTGGTGATGTGGTCTTGCACAGCGCGTGCATTTTCGCGCGACTTGGTTACCATGTTTAAGACTGAGTTAGGATTTTCGCGGTCAACAACCATGAAGCGAAGCACCTCGCGGCTGTTGCCTTCCAGCCGGGCCATCTCAGCCTCGTCCAGAAAACTGAATATCTTCAGCACAGGCCTCCATGCAAAATCATGCGTATCGTCTTGCGATGAGGCATAATGAATTTTCAGCATACGCATAATGCCATCCGTACGCTCGATGTAGCGCGACATCCAAAACAAAGAATCGGCAACTCTACTCAGCATTATTCAATTATTTTTATTCAATTCAAACCGACAAGACCCAGGTGTCTTTACTTCCACCGCCCTGCGAAGAATTTACCACGAGCGATCCTTCCTTGAGTGCCACACGTGTCAGGCCGCCGGGTACAATTTCAATTCCAGAAGGTCCGCACAAAGCAAAAGGACGCAAGTCGAGGCGGCGCGGTCTTGCTTTGCCGTTGATATAACACGGTGCGGATGATAAACTGATTACTGGCTGCGCAATGAATTGGCGCGGATCTTTCAAAATCTCTTTTTTATAATCGGCAATTTCCTGATCACTTGCTTCATGCCCCATAAGCATTCCATAGCCACCTGAGCCATTTGTCTTTTTCACTACCATTTTGGTAATGTTATCAAGCACATGCTTGCTTTCATCAGGGTTTTTCAGCTGATACGTGGGCACGTTTTTCAGCAGCGGCTCTTCATTGAGGTAATACTTTATCATTTCAGGAACGTAAACATAGATGGCCTTGTCGTCGGCCACACCATTGCCTATGGCATTCACAATCGCCACATTCCCTTTGCGGTACGCTGATAAAATTCCAGACACTCCCAATTCACTGGCAGGATTAAAAACCAAAGGATCCAAATAATCGTCGTCCACCCGGCGATAAATCACATCCACCTGTTGAAGACCGTTGGTTGTCTTCATATAAACAATATGATTCTCCACCACTAGATCGCGCCCCTCCACCAACTCCACTCCCATCAAACGGGCCAACGTGGTATGTTCAAAATAAGCAGAATTGTACATGCCTGGCGTAAGCAACACTACCGTGGGGTTAGCCACCGGCCGGGGAGAAAGAGCCACCAGGTTTTTATGCAGGATAGTGGGGTATTGATTCACCGGGCGCACATGATTTTGCGGAATCAAATCGGGGAAAATTCGCTTGGTGATTTCCCTGTTTTCGATCATGTACGACACTCCCGACGGTGTACGCAGGTTATCTTCAAGAATATAAAAAGTTCCGTCGTGATCGCGAATTAAATCGATGCCTGCAATATGCACGTAAATGTCGTGCGGCACATTCACGCCCATCATTTCGCGGATGTAATGAGGGCAAGAGTAAATCAAATCGGCAGGAACAACACCGTCTTTGATGATGAACTGATCGTGATAGACGTCTTTAAGAAAAAGGTTGAGGGCTTTGAGGCGTTGCTTAATGCCGCGCTCGATAAAGTCCCACTCAGCAGCAGTGACAATTCGCGGAATAATATCAAAAGGAAAAATCTTTTCAATCCCCTCGCCGCTTGAATAGACGGTGAAAGTGATTCCCTGACTCATGAAAAGCCTTCGGGCCAGTTCCTCCTTTTTGTTTAATTCATCCGGCGGAATAGATTGTAAGAACTCATAGATGGATCTATATGGAGCCCTTACATCTCCGCTGGCATACATTTCATCCCAAATGCCTTCCGGCAGAGGGTAGTTTTCGAATAAAAGTGATGAATTCATGCTGTGATGCCCAAAATACAAACTTGACATCACAAATCGATACCACCCCGGAAAGTTTATTTATGCAACCGAGTACGGTATTCAAAACCTTTTACTCCTCCTACTTTGATCAATCTCAATGTTCTTTTTCTCCATCGAGAGAGAGAACATAGCGAGCCATTTTTTCAGCGTCAGCCTCGGTGATGTCCGGATGCGGCGTCATTGGAATTTGGCCCCATACCCCTGAACCTCCTTTGATAATTTTTTCGGCGAGCATTTTTACATTAGCCTCAGTGAATTCATACTTTTTGGCCACATCGGTATGAGCAGGACCAATAATCTTGTTGGTAGGATGATGACAGGTCTTGCAATCATTGGCTTTCACCAGCGATTCACCTTGTGCAATTGCTTCGCTGTTGCTTGGAACCGCGACTTCTTCCTTTGGAGTTCCATAATCTTCAACATTGGTTTTCTCTTTTTTCGAACCACAAGAGAAAATCAAAAAGGTGAGCGATGCAGCCAGAGCAATAGTGTATATTTTTTTCATAGTTTAATTGTTACAAAGTTAAATGCCTAAAATCTGTTTATTGAGTTTGGGATTCTTTCCAGTAGAAGCAAAGTCATCGAAAGCTTTTTCAGTTACCTTAATTATATACTCTTTGATTCTTTCAGCGCCTTCTTTAGCGCCTTGCTCAGGGTGTTTGATGCAGCACTCCCACTCGAGCACGGCCCAACCATCGTAGCCGTATTGTGCGAGCTTAGAAAAAATGGATTTAAAATCTACTTGTCCATCTCCAACCGAGCGGAAACGTCCCGGGCGATTTACCCAATCCTGAAAACCTCCGTACACGCCGCTCTTACCTGTGGGATTAAACTCGGCATCCTTTACGTGAAACATCTTAATGAAAGAATGATAGAAATCAATGTATTGAAGGTAGTCGAGTTGCTGGAGTACAAAATGGCTAGGGTCGTAAAGAATATTGGCACGAGTGTGCTTGCCGGTAGCTTCCCAAAAACGCTCGAAGGTGATCCCATCATGAAGATCCTCACCAGGGTGAATTTCATAGCAAACATCTACACCTACTTTATCAAAGGCGTTGAGAATCGGTAGCCATCGTTTGGCCAATTCTTTAAATCCATCTTCCACCAAGCCAGCGGGCCGTTGAGGCCATGGATACACCGTATGCCACATCAGCGCACCAGAAAAAGTTGCGTGAGCATTTAAGCCAAGATTTTTACTTGCCTTAGCCGCCAGCTTCAATTGATCAACCGCCCAAGCAGTTCTTTCCTTCGGCTTGCCATGCACACTTTTAGGAGCAAACCCATCGAACATAATATCGTAAGCCGGATGAACCGCTACCAATTGTCCCTGCAAGTGAGTGGAAAGTTCTGTGATCTGTAGTCCGCAAGATTCTACTATACCTTTGATCTCATCGGCGTAGTCCTTACTCTCTGCTGCTTTTTTAAGATCAATCGCGCGAGCGTCCCACGATGGAATCTGCACGCCAACAAAACCATGAGAAGCTGCCCACTTGCAAATTGATTTTAGGTTATTGAATGGCGCTTCGTCGCCTAAAAACTGAGCGAGGAAAATGGCCGGTCCTTTGATAGTTTTCATCGCCACAAATTAAAAGAAAAATACGAGCTATAATAATGAAAATGTGACCAGCTGGTTTGGATCATAAATAGAATAAAAAAGGGGCTCCTTGCGAAGCCCCCAACACTTAAACAAACGACAGGTTATTTCTTCCCTCCGCCAAGGAAGAATCCAAGGCGCACGCCGAGATAATTGTTTTTAAACTCACCTCCCCCAAGCTGAGCATCAACCTTAGTAGCCGACACTAAGTTATAATCGAGCGACATGGTGAAGTGGCCGGCATCAAAGCCAACGCGAGGATAAAAACCAATCTTCGATTCTGCAGCAGCTACATCCGCTGTAACAGAAACACCGCCACCGCTTGCTGTAGCCGAAACGGCCGCCAAGGAATAAATCCCTAAGCCAGCACCAACGAACGGACGAAAGCCACTCTTACTCAGGTAGTACTGACCATTCAAGGTATAAGATCCAATGGCTGCTACATCAAAAGAGCCTCCGGATATACTCTCTGAATACCCACGCGTAAGGAGAGCACTCTCCATGCGCAGACCCAACGAAAAATTATCGCTGAGACGGTAGGCTGGTTCAATAGTAAAAATTAATCCACCCTTAGAACCACTTCCAGACGCTGCGCCATACCCAAGGCCAACGCCTACTTTGAATTTTTTGTAATCCTGTGCATTGACATTCAACGCGATCACAAGAACGAGACTGAGAACTACTAACACTTTTTTCATTTTGTAAATTATTTAGGTTTAAAAAATCTACAAATGGCTTGGCATTTACTGTGCCAATTCAAAAAGTGTTTAAAAAGGCGTCCTTACGCATTTTCAAAAATAGGGAAGCCTTAATTCTACGATTAATCGTAAATCGAATGACGATATAAAACGAAAATAGCTAACACCAGAATAGCGGGAGGTTATTTTAATAGAATTCTTGAACAGAATTAAGCGATAAAATTGTCCTTTGTCAAGTGTAAGGATGAATTACCTTCCAAAATCATCCTGAACTCTGACGATGTCATCTTCGTCAGATGGTTTGTTGGCGTCTGTGTGCTGCCAAATTTCGGCAATCATGCCCCAACCCTCAGCCAAGCCTATAAGCCGATGCCGTTGACCTTGCTTCAGTTGAATTATTTCTCCGATGGAGAGTTTCTTTACTTCTCCTTGCACATCTGTATGGCTGGTGACAACACCGGCTACACCGCCCACCAGCTTCCATATCTCAGCGCGACGGTGATGGTACTGCCACGATAAACGCTGGCCAGGCTCCACAATTAAGATCTTCGGGCTGAGTTTTCCTGAAATGGTCAGGTCCTTAGCCTGAAGATGTGGAAAATACAATTTGATAAATCGGTCGGCCTGAGTTTCGTCGATTACGAAAAAACCTCCCCAAGGGCGGGAGAAATCGTGTGATGCAACTGAAAGCTCCACTTCTGACAGGTAACTCTCTACAGCTTTCATCACTTGAGCTTTTGAGGCCTTCAACGAAAAATCGATATTAATCATGATTATTATTTTTTCTATTTCTTAAACTTTCCAAAAACAGGCTGACCGGGAAACACTTCATTCACAGTTTTTCCTTTCCTCAGCACAAATACACCATTCACCATAACAAATTCAATTCCCTGAGAAAACTCAAGTCCTTTCTCAAAAGTTGCTTTGTCGATGACTGTTGAAGCGTTAAAAATAGTAATATCGGCATCAGCTCCAACCTGTATCCTTCCTTTGCGATGCATCGGCGGCGATATTCCCTCCAATCGTTTCGCTGGTAAAAGTGTCATCTTCTCAATGGCTGTGGGCAGATCAATCACTTTGTCTTCCCTCACGTATTTACCTAGTACGCGGCAAAAAGTTCCGGCTGTTCGTGGGTGAGCCAGTGCGGAAAATGGCATTCCATCCGAGGCAATCATTACACCTGGAGCCGAAACGCCTGTGTTGATCCATTCAGGTTTCATCATGTGCATAATGGCTGCTCCGCCTGACACACGATATTTATCAAAAGTTTCTTTGGTAAGTCGTTCGCCGGTAGCAACCCATTGCAGATCACCGTACGTCATGCCGAGCTTTTCCTGCCATCCTTCGTTGAATACGGCGCTTTGAATCAAGGTTGAGGCTGCCGTGTAAGGATACAATTCTGTGCTCACGTCAATGCCCTTTTTGTTAGCCGCCTGGATCAACTCGAGTGCTACACGAATTTTGCCGAGTGACATAGAGTTGATGTGAACAAGATGCAGTGGTGCGCCGGTAACCGCAGCATTTGCAATAGCCTCATGAATGCTGATCAGTCCTGGCTCCCTTACGTGCGAAAAGATCAGCGCATTAAGTTCGCCGGCCAATTGATAGACTCTGAATGTTTCCTCTGGGTTAGTTTTAGGCAAATAGCCAATTGGTACTCCGATGCCTATTCCTCCGTCTTCCAATGACTTACGGATATTACTAAGCGTAATACTGTTTTCCTCGGAAGTTGGTGTATCTGCATACGATGGACCAATAACATTGAATAGTGTCTCGAGCTTTGACTCACCTTTCAGTGTAACCTGCCTTAGATGCTCTACTCCATTTTTATACTTGTCCATCGAGCGAAATCGCTCAAACGGCCAGCATACACTGGCACCATAGTTTATCAGCGCCTTGGACGTTCGGGAAGCATACCACTCTTTCAGGTGCTCAATTCCCCATTCAAGTTCGAGGGCAGTAGTAATTCCGTCGTGCAGCTGATACTCTTGCTCTTTATTACTTCGTCCGTGCACGTGGAGATCTATAAAACCAGGAGCTACCACTAATCCAGTCACGTCTATAATTTCTTTCCCGCGAAGCGGTTCAACAGATATGGCTGCTATTCTATTTCCGACTATTCCGATGTTGCGTATTCCATCGAGCTTGGTCTCAGGATCGATAACACGGCCTCCGCTCAACACAACATCATAGACCTTGCTGAGCTGACCTTTAACAGCAGCAGGAGAACAGGCCAGTATGAAGCAGAGCGCAGCTCTAAAAATAGTTTTCATGCCTGGGCTTTTAAAAATTTCCCCGTTCAGACAAAGTTTGTTTCAGCATCACTTCAATCCACCCAATCCGCTACAAATAGGTTGGTATTGTGTGTGCCTCCATTGTTTCGATTCGATGAAAAAATAATCTTCTTTCCGTCGGGTGAAAACATCGGAAATGAATCAAATACCTTGTCGTAGCTGATTTGTTCTAACCCTGAGCCATCTTCATTCATCATGAAAAGGTTGAATTCAAAACCACGCTTGCCTTTATGATTAGAGCTGAAAATAATTTTCTTGCCGGAAGGATGATAGAATGGCGCCCAGTTGGCTTTGCCTAAATGAGTTAATTGTTTGAGGTCAGAGCCATCGACGTTGGACGTAAAAATCTCCATGGCCGTGGGTGCTACCAAGCCTTGTTTCAGATAATCGAGGTATTCCTTTTTCTCCTCTTCTGTTTTGAACCGCGATGCTCTGAAAACTATTTTCTTTCCATCAGGCGAAAAGAATGCACCACCGTCATAGCCGATTTCGTGGGTAATCTGTTTTACATTTTTACCATCAATATCCATGGTGTACAAATCCAGGTCGCCATTGCGTGTGGAGGTGAAAACGATCTTGTCTTTTTTAGGAGAAATGGTGGCTTCGGCATCATAGCCGGGTGTGTTGGTAAGCTGCTTGATGATGTTGCCTTTCAGGTCAGCCACAAAGATGTCGTAGGTATCATACACTGGCCACAAATACTTGGCGCCGGGTTTGCGCTCCACATCCTGCGGACAATCTTTCCCACCAAGGTGAGTGGATGCATACAACACAGATTTGCCGTTAGGCATGAAGAATGAGCATGTGGTTCGCCCCATACCTGTACTGATCCGCTGAGGCTTCTTACCGTTACTCAGATCCATTCCATTGGCCGACATATAGAAAATCTGATCGCAGTTGCTTCCCCACTCCTTATTATTGGATTGAAATGAAAAATACTTCCCGTCAAAACTCCAATAGGCTTCGGCGTTATCGGCGCCAAAGGTTAGTTGCTTGATGTTCTTAAAGTGTTTTTCCCGTCCGTACAGCACAGAATCTTCGGGCACATTGACGCTCCTCTTTTCTTTTTTGTCAAAAGAAAACAACACAGGAACGAATAAGAGACAGATAAAAAAATACTTCTTCATTGAGGGTATAATTAGTGGTTAAAAAAAGTTACGCTGCTTTTGCCGACTCTTCGTCTTTGAGCACTCTTCGTAGAATTTTACCGACGTTGGTCTTGGGCAGGTCTGTACGGAACTCAAAATGCCGCGGCACTTTGTAATTGGTCATGTTTTCGTGGCAGAATTTTTTTAATTCTTCTTCTGTAAGGCTTGCATCCTTTTTTACGATAAACACTTTAATTACTTCACCCGATTTGGCATCGGGCACACCGATGGCGGCCACTTCCAGAACTTTGGGATGCGATGCAATTACATTTTCGATTTCATTCGGGAACACATTGAAGCCCGACACTTTAATCATATCTTTCTTGCGATCAACAATCTTGAAGAATCCTTCAGCATCCTGAAAGCCAATGTCGCCGGTGCGAAACCATTCGTTGTTAAAGAAAACACCAGCGTTGTCTTTCTCCCAATAGCCTCGCATTACTTGCGGGCCACGCGCACATATTTCGCCGGTTTCGCCTTGGACGAGCATATTTCCATCGTCGTCGAAGATTGCCACCTCGGTGCTTGGCATGGGCAACCCAATGGTACCACGTTTCTGATTTCCATCCAGCGGGTTGCAACACAATACGGGCGATGTCTCGCTCAACCCATAACCTTCCACCAGCGGGCTCTTCGTCATTTCCTGCCACTTGATGGCCACCGCATCTTGCACCGCCATACCTCCGCCAACAGCTCCTTTCAGATGAGAGAAATCAAGCGTCGCGAATTTGGGATGATGCAACATTCCATTAAACAAGGTATTTACGCCAAGGATGATAGAGAACTTGTGCTTCTTGAGTTCTTTCATGAAACCCTCCATATCGCGGGGGTTGGTAATCAGAATGTTCTTCAACCCGCTATGATACATCAGGGTAAGATTTACCGACAAGGCAAAGATGTGATACATCGGCAATGCCGTGATGACGATCTCCTGCTGCTTCTCGGTGAGTAATGGCTTAAACCACAAGGCAATCATTTCATTGTGCGCAATCAAGTTGCGATGTGATAATTGAGCTCCTTTCGAAATGCCCGTAGTGCCACCGGTATATTGCAGTACCGCCAGGTCTTCCACATCAATTTTCGGCTTATCAAGAGTGAGTTGTGCGCCTTTCTTCATGGCATCCTTGAATGCCACGGCCTTCGGAATGTTGTACTCCGGCACCAGCTTCTTTACTTTCTTCACTACGAAATTGATCATCCAACCTTTGAAGCCGCCAACCAGATCGCCCATTTCGGTAACGATAATATGCTTGGCTGGAATTTTATCGACAATAGTTTGAAGGGTCTGAGCAAAATTGGCCACGATCACGATGGCCGAGATACCGGCATCTTTAAACTGATGCTCCATTTCGCGAGCAGTGTACAACGGATTGGTATTTACTACGATTAATCCGGCCTTGAGGGCTCCCATAAAGGCTACAGGAAACTGTAGCAGGTTGGGCATTTGTATGGCGATCCTCTCCCCTTTTTTCAGTCCCAGGTCTTTCTGAAGATAAGCGGCAAAGTCAGTGGAAAGCTTATCGACTTCTCCAAAAGTGAGGCTTCCACCCAGGTTTTCGAATGCCACCAAGGGATGGTATTTTTTTGAGGCTGCTTCATACAATTCTACTAAGGAGTTGAAAGGAAGTTTGCCTATTTCATGGGGAATACCAGCCGGATATTTCTTAAACCAAGGGAAGTCTTTCATAAAAGAACAATCAAAAGCCCAAATAGCTAAAAAAAACAGGCAATAGCAATCGTTTGTAAGTATATGGAACTTGGATTTGACGTGGCGCAAAAAAAGAAAGCCTGAATTTCTTCAGGCTTTCAATTCTTAACTTAATCCACTTGCTGTAGAGGGAGGGTTCGAACCTCCACGAGGAAGTTAGCTACAGGACACAAAGAAAACTTTAGTGGTCAACCCTTTATCCTGCGTTTATCCTTGACTCCTCACCCCCGAGACAGGAGGGCATGTCTGCCAGTTTCAACACCCTACAGTATATTTTAAGAACATTTCTATACCGTTTTCATGTCTGCCATCCCGATGGCTATCGGGATCAACACCCTACAGTATATTTTAAGAACATTTCAATTTTTAGTGCTTTTCGCTGATCTGATCAGCACCTACATTGTAAATTCTTTAGCAAAGGAATACTGATTTTGATTTTAAATCAATAATACGTCACAAAATTTACAATATATTTAATACATTAGCCATTATATTAAAATATCATCAATATAAAGTCATGATTATGGCCCAAAATTACCAATTCGATAATACCGACCTCAAAATCCTGGAATTGCTCACTGACGATGCCAAACGCCCCTATACTGAAGTGGCCAAAAAGGTAAATGTTTCACCAGGCACGGTCCATGTTCGAATGAATAAAATGGAGGAAACCGGTGTGCTGGATAAAACCACCCTGCGCATCAATTACAATAAATTGGGTTTTGACATCACCGCATTTATTGGAATTTACCTCGAAAAAAGCGCTTTGTACGAAAAAGTGCTGGCCAAACTCAAGGATATTCCCGAGATCGTGAACATCCACTATACAACCGGCAACTACTCCATGTTCCTCAAAATCCACTGCCGCGACACCAACCACCTGAAAGAAGTACTGCACGACAAAATGCAGCAAGTAGAAGGCATAGAACGCACCGAAACGATGATATCCCTGGAGGAAAGCCTGAATAGAACACTGAAGCTCTCCAATTAAATAAAACTAGAGGCCGCAGAACCTTATGGATGGGATTTTGTTTTAAATTTGAGGGTTTTATTTAAAATTAGTCTAAATAGATTAGGATGGCCAAGGATAATCAAGTCTTAGAAGAGATTACCTCCAAAGAATATGAGCATGGCTGGTCTGTGGATTTGGAGGCCGATGAATCTCCCAAAGGCCTGACGGAAGATACGGTTCGATTCATTTCAAAAAAGAAGCAGGAGCCGGAATGGCTGTTGGAGTGGAGGCTGAAGGCATTTCGTCATTGGCTGAAATTGGAAGAGCCTAAATGGCCTAACGTCCACTATCCGCAGATCAATTATCAGGACATTATATATTATTCAGCACCTAAGAAGAAAGTCGCTCCCAACAGTTTGGATGAAGTTGATCCCGAACTGATCAAAACCTTTGAAAAGTTGGGCATCTCATTAACAGAGCAAAAGCGATTGTCTGGAATTGCAGTTGACGCGGTTATCGACAGTGTTTCGGTGGCTACCACGTTCAAAGACACACTCAGCAAACTTGGTGTTATTTTCTGTTCTTTCAGCGAAGCTGTACGCGAGCATCCCGAACTTATTAAAAAATACCTGGGTAGTGTGGTGCCCATGACCGATAATTATTTTGCTGCGCTCAATTCTGCAGTATTCAGCGATGGCTCATTCTGTTACATTCCGAAAGGCGTTCGTTGCCCGATGGAGTTGTCAACGTATTTCCGAATCAACGCCGCCAACACCGGACAGTTTGAGCGCACGTTGATTGTGGCGGAAGAAGGATCGTACGTAAGTTACCTTGAAGGTTGTACTGCGCCGATGCGCGACGAAAACCAGCTGCACGCCGCAGTAGTAGAACTTTACGCGATGAAGGACGCCGAAATAAAGTACAGCACGGTGCAAAACTGGTATCCCGGCGACAAGGAAGGCAAAGGCGGCATTTACAATTTTGTGACCAAGCGCGGCCTGTGTGCCGGCGACCATTCTAAGATTTCATGGACACAGGTGGAAACCGGTTCAGCTATCACGTGGAAATATCCTTCGTGCGTGCTCAAAGGTGATTACTCCATGGGCGAGTTTTACTCTGTGGCGGTCACCAACAACTATCAGCAAGCCGACACTGGCACCAAGATGATTCACATCGGAAAGAACACACGTTCGCGCATTGTTTCCAAAGGAATCTCAGCCGGCAAATCGCAGAATAGTTATCGTGGCCAGGTGCAGGTAATGAAGCGCGCCACCAATGCGAGGAATTTTTCGCAATGCGATTCCTTATTAATGGGAGATCAGTGCGGCGCACATACGTTCCCTTACATTGATGTAGAAAACAGTTCAGCAAGAATAGAGCACGAAGCCACCACTTCAAAAATTGGCGAAGACCAGATCTTCTATTGCCTTCAGCGCGGCATTGACGAAGAAGCTGCAGTGGCTTTGATCGTCAATGGATATGCAAAAGAAGTATTGAATCAGTTGCCGATGGAATTTGCCGTAGAAGCGCAGAAATTATTAGCGCTGACGCTGGAAGGAAGTGTCGGATAAAAGATAGATGAAAATTAAAGTTGACTGAATAAGGGATTGTTTTAAGAAGAGTTAAAGTCAGATATGTTACGTGTAAAAAATCTAAAAGCGAAAATAGGCGACAAGCAGATTCTTAACGGAATCAACCTGGAAGTAAAAGCCGGTGAGGTGCATGCCATCATGGGACCCAACGGATCCGGCAAAAGTACGCTCGCTTCTGTGTTGGCAGGACGCGAAGAATACGAAGTGACGGAAGGCGAAGTAAGTTTTTTCGGAAAGAATCTCCTTGAACTTGAACCGAACGAACGCGCTTGTGAAGGAATATTTCTGGCCTTTCAATATCCGGTAGAAATTCCGGGAGTAAGCACCGTGAACTTCATGAAGACGGCGCTCAACAAAATCAGGGAATACCGAGGCCAGCCTGCGCTTGATGCAGTGGCTTTTCTGCAACTGATGAAAGAGAAAATGAAGCTGGTGGAAATAGACCAATCACTTTTAAGTCGCGCACTTAACGAAGGTTTCTCCGGCGGTGAAAAGAAACGCAATGAAATTTTTCAAATGGCCATGCTTGAACCTAAGCTGGCTATTCTCGATGAAACTGATTCAGGCCTTGATATCGATGCGCTGCGTATCGTTTCGAATGGTGTAACTAAACTGCGGTCTAAAGAAAACGCAACCATAGTAGTCACTCACTATCAGCGTCTGCTTGAGTATATCGTACCGGATTTTGTACACGTGCTTTACAAAGGAAAAATTGTGAAATCGGGTGGTAAGGAATTGGCTCTTGAACTGGAAGCCAAAGGATACGATTGGATTAAAAATGACCTTGCGCTAGCGTAAACGATGAGTACCACTACTTCCGATATTGATCTGAAAAGTAAAATAGCAAAGGCTTTTGAGGCGCATCCTGATCATCAGAATGCGGATCGTAAAAATGCGCTCGCTGGTTTTTTGAAAATGGGTTTGCCCACCAACAAATCAGAGGAATACCGCTTCACTCCTGTTGCGCGATTGCTGGAAAAGAATTTCGATTTTGATAAAGTAAGTCCGGCTGAGTCCAATCTTACCTCAATTGATTCGTTTTTAATTCCCGGCCTAGAAGCTAATGTGTTGGTTTTTGTAAACGGCCGATATTCAAAAAGTTTATCTACAGTTGTTAGTTCCGCAAAGGAAATTCAGATTACGCCACTTTCAGCGTCAGATGCTAAGACACTAACAACTTCGACGGACAGTTTTGTTTTGTTGAACTCCGCACTTTGGCACGACGGCCTTTCGATCCGCGTTCCAGCCAATACCAATGTTGAGCTGCCCGTGTTCATTCTTCATGTCAGCGATGCGTCAAGTAATCAATCCGTCAACCACACACGGCTTCAGGTAACGGTAGAAAATGATAGTTCGCTCACACTGATTGAACGAAGTGCGTCCATCGGCGAGAATCCAATCTTTCACACTTTCGTGGAAGAAATTAAAATCGCCGAAAAGGCTTCACTCGACTACATCAAGATACAGAACGACGAAGGAAAACTTCATCAGGTTGCTACCTCTCTGATTCGTCAGGCCGACAACAGCATTCTCAACACATTTACCCTGACGCTGAGCGGAACGCTAATCCGAAATAATTTTAACATCGCTGTCGATGGCGAAAATTGTGAATCGCATTTTTACGGTTTGTATTTATTGAATGGTAATACCATTGCCGACAATCACACGGTGGTTGATCACCTGAAACCCAATTCACATAGCAATGAATTGTACAAAGGTGTGATGGATGAATATGCGAAAGGTGTGTTCAATGGAAAAATCTTCGTTAGACCTCACGCACAATTAACCAATGCGTTTCAGTCTAACCGGAACATCCTGATGACTGACACTGCTACGATCAATACAAAGCCTCAGCTTGAGATCTGGGCCGATGACGTGAAATGTTCGCACGGATGTACCACCGGTCAACTGGATGAAGAAGCGCTCTTCTATCTTCAGTCGCGTGGCATTCCAATGGGTGAAGCCAAAGCCATGCTGCTTTACGCTTTTGCGATGGAGACGCTGGCGCCGATCAAAAACGAAACAATAAAAAATTACCTCGACACTTTAATTTCAAAACGTCTCAATCGGCTTGACGCAACAAAATGACGGCAACCACGGCACCTGATATTGAAAAAATAAGAGCGAAGTTTCCCGTACTTCATCAAAAGGTTAACGGTAAGCCGCTCATCTATTTTGACAATGCCGCCACCAACCAAAAGCCGCAGCAGGTGATCGACGCGTTGGTGAATTATTACTCGGGATACAACGCCAACATTCATCGTGGCATCCACACGCTCGCCGAACGGGCTACGAAAGCTTTTGAAACCACACGCCGGTCGATGCAGAAATTTGTAAACGCGGCGTCGGAAGAAGAAATCATTTTCACACGAGGCGTTACCGAAAGTATCAACCTTGTTGCGGCAACCTATGGCCGCGCATTTTTCAATGCCGGTGATGAGGTGATTATTTCCGGGTTGGAACATCATTCGAACATTGTGCCCTGGCAGATGATCTGCGATGAAAAAAAGGCCACACTGAAAGTTATCCCCGTTTTCAATAATGGTGAGATTGATTTCGACGCGTTCAAAAAATTACTTTCTCCAAAAACAAAACTGGTCGCCATTAACCATGCGTCGAACAGTTTGGGAACCATTAATCCCGTCAAGGAAATTATTTCAGAAGCTCATGCTTTTGGTGCAGTTGTCTTAATCGACGGCGCACAGGCAGCAGCCCATCTTACTATCGATGTGCAGGAGTTGGATTGCGATTTCTATTGTATTTCATCTCACAAAATGTACGGCCCAACCGGCGCTGGAATTTTATACGGTAAAAAAGAAATTCTCCAGACAATGCCCCCATACATGGGTGGCGGTGAGATGATCAAAGAGGTGACGTTTGCAAAAACGACGTACAACGATCTGCCCTACAAATTTGAAGCTGGCACACCTAACATCGCCGACGTGATTGCACTGAACGAGGCGGTGAATTTTATTAACGATCTCGGCAAAGACGTAATCGCTGCGCACGAGCATGAGCTTCTCTCCTATTTTGTGGAGAAAGCAGCCGGCATTCCCGGCATTAAATGGATCGGCACATCGGCGAGCAAAGTTGCGGTTCAATCTTTTGTGATAGAAGGAATTCATCATTTCGATATCGGGCAGATGCTCGATGCACGAGGCGTGGCCGTACGAACGGGCCATCATTGCACCCAACCCCTTATGGATCGGTTTGGGATTGAAGGAACAGTACGTGCTTCTTTTTCGATCTACAATACCAAAGAAGAAATCGACAGTATGGTCGATGCGCTTAACCGGGTGGTAAACTTCATGAAACCATGAGTGTCACAGAAACTCAAGACGAAATAATCAATGAATTTTCGTTGCTCGATGGCGACATGGAAATGACTGTCTTTTACATCATGGAATTAGGACAAAAATTGCCAGCCATGAATGAAAGTGACAAGACGGAAGAAAATATTGTCAAAGGCTGTCAATCCAAAGTATGGCTTACGGCCACTCTGCATGACGGTAAGGTTCTTTTCTCTGGCGACAGCAACACAGCGATTACGAAAGGCCTGGTGAGTTTATTGATTCGTATTTTTAGCGGACAAAGTCCGGAAACTATTTTGAACACGGATTTGTATTTCATGAATAAAATCGGAATGGATCGTTTTATTGGTACGCAACGTTCCAACGGTTTTGCTTCGATGATAAGGCAAATGAAAATGTATGCCCTTGCTTTCAAAACACAATTGGCTGAAAAAGCATGAATGACGTAGAGCGAAAAGAAGAGCAAGTCACACCCTCAGCGGAAAGCGACCTTCGGGAGAAGGTACTTGCTGCCATTAAAACGGTGTACGATCCGGAAATCCCCGTGGATATCTATGAGCTTGGCCTTATCTATGAAATCAACGTCTTCCCGATCAATAATGTATATGTGCTGATGACGCTTACTTCGCCGTCGTGCCCGTCGGCGGAGGTAATTCCTGGTGAGGTGGAACAAAAGCTGAAAGAAATTGAAGGGGTGAATGACGTGAAAGTTGAATTGACGTTTGATCCACCTTATTCGCAAGACATGATGAGCGAAGCTGCGAAGCTGGAACTCGGTTTTATGTAGCCGAACTAAATCGAACTAAGATTGGTTTTGACAGATATTTAATAATTTTGAATCCTTAAAATAGAAAATATGTATCCCGAACAATTAGTAGCCCCCATGCGCACCGATTTGACGGTAGCAGGCTTTAAAGAATTAAAATCAGCTTCCGACGTAGATCAGGAATTGAAAGATCAGAAGGGCACCAATCTTTTGGTGATCAACTCCGTGTGCGGTTGCGCTGCCGGTGCAGCAAGGCCAGGTATTAAATGGGCACTTCAAAATTCATCCAAGAAACCAGCAAAGCTCACGACTGTGTTTGCAGGTGTTGACAAAGAAGCTGTAGCCAAGGCTCGTGAATATACGTTGCCGTATCCTCCATCATCGCCTTCTATCGCTTTGTTCAAAGACGGCGAATTGGTTCACTTCATCGAGCGGCATCACATCGAGGGTCGTAATGCCCAAATGATTGGTCAGCATTTGATCGAAGTGTTCGACGAATTTTGTTAAAAACGTATTCTCAAATTATAGAAAGAGGCCACGTAACAGTGGCCTTTTTTAGTTTTGTGTTTCCAGAATAAGTCTGGTCTCTTCCAAATCAAGTTCATACTCGATCTTACGCGAAGCCTCCTCACTTATTCTTCCCTCCTTTCGCATCGTGTTCAGCACCGATCGTTCGAGTTGAATAATTTCTTTCTGCACGCGATGGAAGTCAGTCACCTGATCCAGGCTTAGCTTTCCTGTGCTTTCGGTTTTGCGAATTCGCTGCACCCGAATTTCGTATTTGGTTTTTATCTGATTGAGCACCTCGTCACTCAATCCGATGGAGTAGTTCTCCTCGATGTGTTCAATCACATGCGACACGATCTTCAATCGCGCCTCTTGCTCTTCTTTCATCTCCTCGTCGCTAGGTTTTATTCCGAGCCATTTCACTAAGTGAGGAAGTGAAATTCCCTGGATCACCAGCGTAGCAAAAATTACGGAGAAAGTGAGAAAAATAATCAGATCTCGATGGGGAAATGGAGCACTGCCTACAGTAAGAGGTAACGCCAATGCTGCCGCCAGTGACACTACTCCGCGCATACCACTCCACGCAACAATCGTCACCAATCGTGGATCTGGGCGAGGCTCGGCTTTTCGAATGCGTTTACTAAACCATCTCGGAAGGTAGGCGCCAGGATAAACCCAGATGAGGCGCAACAAAATAGTGGCCACACTGATAATCGAGGCGTAAAAAAGCAATTCGGCAAACGAGTGGTCATGGATGTTCTTGAAGATGATTGGCAGTTGCAAACCAATCAGTATGAAAATCAATCCATTCAAAATAAATATGACGGTATTCCAAACGGAAACAGCATTCAGTCTGGATTGATGCTTAAAGATTGTGGCTGAATTCCAGCTAAGGAAGAGCCCGCACGCGACTACTGAAAGCACGCCCGAAACATGAATCTGCTCGGCTACAAGATACGCCGTGTAAGGCGCAATGAAAGTCAGCGTGGTGTCATTAATTGGATTATCCGGCGTGATTTTATGAATCCATTTGAAAATTTGTCCAAGTACAAGGCCAATGGCAATGCCCACGCCGGCTACGTAGAAAAAATTCATTCCGGCCAACCAAAAAATAAACGAGCCTGATGCTGCCGCCGCAATTCCATAACGGTAAGCAATTAATCCGGTAGCGTCGTTGACAAGACTCTCGCCTTCCAGAATGGTTGTAATTCGTCGCGGAATACCGAGACCCTTTGTCGCTGCACTCGCAGCTACTGCATCCGGAGGTGAGATAATGGCTCCCAATACAAATGCTTCGGGCCAATTAAACCCAGGAATAAAATAATGAGCAACTACGGCGACTAATACTGTGGTGAACAAAACACAACCGATGGCCAGCAAACTGATCGCTCGCTTTGCGGCTTTGAAGTCAGGCCACGAGGTAGTCCACGCGGCCGAATAAAGAACGGGAGGAAGAAAAATCAAAAAGATAAGATCAGGATCGAGCGAAACGGAAGGCAGACCAGGCATGACGCTAATCGCGATTCCAGCCAGCACCAGCAAAATTGGATAAGGGATTTTGACACGGTCTGCTATTTCAGCCAAGGCAGTAACAACAGCGAGCAGGATCAATACAACGGTAATATTCTCCATAATGTGGAAAGCAAACACCAATTTGTAAAAAATCATTCAACGATTTATGGCCACGAAAAGAAAAGTATAATTTCTGATTGAACTTTTTTGATACTTTCATGTTAAAAGTGCTGTAAATGAAAATAGCGGTCTCCAGAAAAGAACATTTTAATGCTGCCCATCGATTATACAATCCTGACTGGAGCGACGAAAAGAATGCAGCTGTCTTTGGGAAGTGTAATAACCCCAATTTTCATGGACATAATTACGAAGTGATCGTAACCATAATTGGAGACCCCGATCCGGAAACTGGTTACGTGTATGATCTCAAACTTTTAAGTGACCTAGTTGAAGAAAATATTTTAAAACAATTTGACCATAAAAACCTTAATTTAGATACTCCCTATTTTAAGAATTTGAATCCGACGGCCGAAAACATTGCGGTAGTGATTTGGAGAATACTTCGGCAACATATTGACAACAAGTTAGAATTGAAAATTAAGCTCTATGAGACAGAAAGAAATTGCGTTGAATATCCGGCCCATTAAGCCCGTTGACCTCGAAGACGACGAGCATCCAGTAGGTTCTTATAACACGCCTTTACGTGAGGATGCGTTCCTTCTTTCTGACGAAGAGAAAATAGATAAAATTGAAAGTCACTTTCGTGAAATCATGGTCACGCTTGGTCTTGACTTAACCGACGACAGCCTCAACGGCACACCGCGAAGAGTAGCAAAAATGTTTGTACAGGAAGCCTTCAGTGGATTGAATCCGGCTAATCGCCCTGTGACCCGTCTCTTCGAAAACAAATACAAGTACGACCAGATGCTGGTGGAGAAAGACATTACGTTCTACTCGCATTGTGAGCATCACTTCGTGCCCATTTATGGCAAAGCCCACGTGGCGTATTTCTCTTCAGGCAAAGTGATAGGTCTTAGTAAGATCAATCGCTTCGTGCAATTCTTCGCCAAGCGTCCTCAAGTGCAGGAAAGATTAACCGTACAAATCGGCAAAGAACTGGAGCGTGTGCTTAACACTGAAGATGTCGCCGTAGTAATCGATGCCAATCATCTTTGTGTAGCCTCACGTGGCGTGAGTGATACCAACAGCAAAACTGGTACAGCGTATTTCTCCGGAAAATTTAAGGACGAAAACATTAAGCGCGAATTCCTTAATTATATCAACGCCAAATAGCTGAACAAGCGTTGGCATTCATTTTCCGCCAAACCATTATCTTTGCAGCTTCCGCATGAAGAAAGTTGCATTTTATACGCTCGGCTGCAAGCTTAACTACTCCGAAACTTCTACGATTGCTCGTAAATTTGAAGAGAAAGGCTATCGCAAGGTTGAATTCACCGAGACTCCGGACATCTTCATTATCAACACCTGTTCGGTAACAGAAAATGCGGACAAGAAGTGCGCTAAAGTGGTTCGTGAAGCCAGAGCCATTTCTCCCAACGGTTATGTGGCGATTATCGGATGCTATGCTCAGCTAAAGCCTAAAGAGATTTCAGAAATTCCGGGAGTGGACGCGGTTTTAGGCGCATCCGAGAAATTCAGGCTTATTGAATTGCTTGATGGCTTTAAGCGACCCAAAACTGCCAAAGTTCTTAGTTCGGAAATAGAGCATGTAAACGGATTTAATACCTCGTATTCAATTTTCGATCGCACGAGAACTTTCCTGAAAGTTCAGGATGGATGCGATTATTCGTGTTCCTTTTGCACTATTCCCCTAGCCCGTGGCAAAAGCCGCAGCGACTCTGTTGAAAACATCCTGAAGACAGCTCGCGAGATCGCAAAAACCGAAGTAAAAGAGATCGTACTCACAGGAGTAAATACGGGAGATTTCGGTTTGCAAAATGGCGAAAGGAAGGAGCGTTTTATCGATCTCATCAAAGAATTGGATAACGTAGAAGGAATCGACCGCTTCCGGATTTCATCAATTGAGCCTAACCTCCTGCACGACGAGGTAATCGAATTTGTTGCCAGTTCAAACCGGTTTGTACCTCATTTCCATGTTCCGCTGCAATCCGGATCCAACAAAGTCCTCAAACTGATGCGAAGGCGCTATCTGCGGGAATTGTATGCCGCCAGAGTGGAAAAGATTAAAAAGGAAATGCCCATTGCCTGCATTGGAGTAGATGTAATCGTAGGATTTCCTGGCGAAACGCATGAGGATTTTCTGGAAACCTACGAATTCCTTAATAGGCTGGATATTTCCTACCTGCATGTTTTCACCTATTCGGAAAGAGACAACACCCTGGCGATCTCCATGAAAGAGGTTGTTCCTATGAAGGATAGAAACCTGCGCTCCAAAATGTTGCATAATCTTTCGGAGAAGAAAAGACGCGCCTTTTACGAGGCAAACCTTGGGCGAGAACTCACAGTTTTGTTTGAAAATGATATTGAAGATGGGCATATGCACGGCTTTACCGAAAACTATGTTCGCGTAACTGCAAAGTATGACCCTGTGCTGATTAATGAACTGAAGAAAGTGCATCTTTCCGGTCTCTCCGAAAAAGGATTAGTTACTGTGGAAGACTTGGCCACTGTAATGCCTGCACATTAACGGGTTAAAGTGTTTCTTTAACGACCTTTTTGACGTGCGGAAGGCGTAAGGTTTGATCTTCAAATAGTCAAAAAAATCCTTCTACAGAGTTTTTTTCAGATTTTACCCCTTCACCATACACATATTTTTTTGAGATCGACAACGCTAAACCTGCCCTGTGGGGCACGAGTACCTTTGTCTTATCAAAACCAAAAGAAATATGAAGGCTTTAATGATTCTCCTCGCAGCATTGGTACTCACCTCGTGCTCTATTGAATACAGCTGTCATTCGTATGGACAGACTAACCTGACTACCAGCCACGGTAAGAAAGCTCAGTCAAAATATTCGCGTCACAACAAGCCGCATCACTCATTATTCTGATAATCAGGATACAATCACGCCGTCTTTAATTTCCACTTTACGGTCGGCCATGGTTGCGAATTCCTGATTGTGAGTAACGATCACAAAAGTCTGTCCGAAATCCTTTCTTAACTGAAAGAATAGCTGGTGTAACTCTGAGGCGTTTTTGGAATCAAGATTTCCACTCGGTTCATCGGCAAATATCAATACCGGAGAATTTACCAAGGCCCTGGCCACAGCCACCCTCTGCTGCTCCCCACCCGATAGCTCACTTGGTTTATGATCAACACGAGCTTCAAGATTTAATGAAGTCAACAACTCCATCGCCCTGTTTCTTACCTTCTTTTCATCAACTTTTCCAATCAGCCCGGGGATCATAACATTTTCAACGGCCGAAAACTCCGGAAGAAGGTTATGAAACTGAAATACAAAACCGAGGTTCTTATTTCTGAATTCGGCCAACTCCCTGGGCGATTGAGCAAATAGATTCTTACCATTAATTTTCACTTCACCGGCATCGGGCGTATCCAGCGAACTGACAATGTGCAGAAGGGTACTTTTACCCGCGCCAGAGGCGCCTACAATGGCTACAATGCTTCCTTTTTCTACCTCTAGACTCACTCCCTTCAACACGGGTAATTTGCCGTAGTTCTTTCTTATATCGGTGGCTACCAGCATAAATTTCTGTTAAACTATTATTGCGAACTCTCGAGCTTGTAATTTGAAATAAAGGTTTAAAAAAAGTAGCTTGCTTCCAAAATTTAATTCTCATGAACATTCACGAATACCAAGCGAAAGAACTCCTTAAAAAATATGGTGTGGCTGTTCAGCGCGGCATCGTCGCTGACACCCCCGATAAAGCTGTGGCAGCTGCCAAGAGCTTGCAAACCGATACTGGATCAAAGTGGTTTGTGGTAAAATCGCAAATCCATGCCGGTGGTCGTGGTAAAGGTACCGTGAAAGAATCCGGATCAAAAGGGGTAGTTCTTGCTAAAAGTGTGGATGAAGTATTTGATAAATCTAAAGCTATCCTAGGTGGGACATTGGTGACGTTGCAAACCGGACCTGCCGGTAAGAAGGTGAATAAAGTATTGATCGCAGAAGATGTTTACTATCCTGGAGAATCCGAGCCTAAAGAATACTACATGAGCATCCTCCTCGATCGCTCTAAAAGTAAGCCCGTGATCATGGCGAGTACTGAAGGTGGAATGAATATTGAAGAAGTGGCGGCCACTCATCCCGACAAGATTGTAAAAGAATGGATTGATCCTGCGATCGGAATTCAACCCTTTCAGGCACGTAAAATCGCTTTTGCACTCGGTCTGGAAGGAAATGCCTTTAAGGAAATGGTGAAATTCGTTAATGCCCTCTATGCGGCTTATATAGGCCTTGACGCTTCCATGTTTGAAATTAATCCCGTATTGAAAACTTCCGACAGCAAGATCCTCGCCGTGGACGGAAAGGTAAACCTAGACGATAACGCGCTTTACCGTCACAAAGATCTGGAAGAACTGAGAGACATTAGCGAAGAAGATCCGCTCGAGGTGGAAGCCGGTAAATCTGGTCTAAACTATGTAAAACTTGATGGAAATGTGGGTTGTATGGTAAATGGAGCAGGATTGGCGATGGCTACGATGGATATCATCAAGCTATCGGGCGGTGAGCCTGCCAACTTTCTGGACGTGGGCGGCGGTGCGAATGCCGAAACCGTAGAGGCCGGATTCAGGATCATCCTAAAAGACCCCAACGTAAAAGCCATTCTTATCAATATTTTTGGAGGAATTGTGCGTTGCGACCGCGTTGCCAATGGCGTAGTGGAAGCGTATAAGAAAGTGGGCAATATCCCCGTTCCGATCATCGTGCGCTTACAAGGCACAAATGCGGAAGAAGGCGCCAAAATCATCAAAGAATCAGGACTTAAAGTCTTTTCTGCGATTTTGTTGAAGGAAGCGGCCGAGCGAATTAAGGAGGTTCTGGCTTAACCGAGGTTTCCTTATTGGGGTTATTTGCATAAATTAGTAGCAAATTTTGCATAATGAGAGGTTTACTACCCGTATTGTTGATTGCGATTTCGGTTTTACCCGAACTGACCAATGCACAAAGCTTTTTTGCTGTACGGCGCGAGCGGACGCTCATCTTAACTGCTGGAACAGGTTCTTCCACGTATTACGGAGAATTGTCTAATCCAGGAACCACTATTAAGTTTCAACCCAATTTGAATGTTGGTCTTCAGCGTTATGTATCTCCACGCATAAGCGTTCGGGGAGAATTAAACTGGTTTTCTCTTGAAGGTTCTGATGCTCAGGCCAACAGCGCGTCCAGAAAAGTACGTGGACTTTCATTTCATTCGAGTTGTTTTGAAATTAGTGCAACAGGAGCCATTAACCTCTATGCTAATGGAAATCGGTATTATAGAAGACCTGGACTTGATGTCTATGCCTTCACCGGCATTGGCCTACTGTATTTTAACCCTAAAGCTGATTATAAGGGAAAGAGCTATTCTTTAGAGCCTTTGCATACCGAAGGTGTGAGTTACAGCAGAGTTGTACCTGTAATTCCTGTAGGACTTGGAGTACGCATCAAAACCGGACCAAATACAAATATTGTGTTTGAAGGAGGTTACAGAAAAACCTTTACCGATTACCTTGACGATGTGAGTTCTAAATACATCGCTCCTGGTACCGACCCCATTGCCAACTACTTTGAAAATCCTAATAATCCGCTTTATAACCCTGCTGCTACTACGGATTTAAATAACTACAAAGCAGGATCCAAAAGAGGAAACCCCACTAATACCGACAGCTATTTTCTTTTGAACGTAAAAGTGGAATACTACTTACCGTTCACTCAGGGAAGAAACGGAAATGGCTTACTTAAGAGAAGTCGTAACAAATCTATGTATCGCTACAACAAGCGTGGAGGCCTAAAGAGAAGATAGTCCTACTTCTCTTTATCAAGAACTTCGTAGCGGGAATAGTTGCTTTTGTATTCAGGAACCAGTTCTTTCATCAAGGCTACGCTTTTTAATTCATTGCGATCATTAATCAAATCATTGAATAGCTCGACGTAGCGGTTTACCTCCTCGTAGGAATAATGACTCACCTTAGCGATCATTATTTTCTGGTTATGAGTCCGCGTGGTATTTTCCGAATTGTTCAATAATTCTTCATAAAGCTTTTCGCCTTCACGAAGTCCGGTAAATACAATTTCAATATCCTTTCCTGGCTCAAGGCCAGATAGCCATATCATTTTTTCAGCTAGGTCAAGAATCTTCACAGACTTACCCATATCAAAAATGAAGATCTCCCCTCCTTTGCCCATACTACCAGCCTCAAGCACCAACTGGCAAGCTTCCGGGATAGTCATGAAATAGCGGGTTATTTCAGGATGTGTAACCGTAATAGGTCCGCCTTCCTGAATTTGCTTCTTAAAGAGAGGAATAACAGAACCATTTGAGCCAAGAACGTTTCCGAATCTGGTGGTAATAAAGGCGGTATGGCCGACACCTCGCGATTCTAAATAGTCATTGTACGACTGAACATATATCTCAGCGATTCGCTTCGAGCAACCCATAACGTTCGTAGGGTTGACGGCTTTGTCAGTAGAAATCATTACAAATCTAGACACACCAAATTCCACCGCCAGATCAGCCAATATCTTTGTTCCCAAAATATTGCAAACAATAGCCTCTGAAGGATTGCTTTCCATCATGGGTACGTGCTTATAGGCAGCCGCATGATAGACTATGTCCGGCTTATGCTCTTCAAATAAAAAACGAATTCTCTCTTTGTTATTGATATCGGCCAGGTAACAAAAACAACGCGCGGAGGTGTCAGCGTTATAGGCCTCTCTTTCCAATTCATAAAGAGCTGACTCGGATTGATCGACCAGAACAACAACCGATGGCCTGTTTAATATCACTTGTCTGAATAACTCGGAACCAATCGAACCAGCGGCTCCTGTAATTAGAATTTTCTTTCCCCGCAACGACGACTGCACATTGGAATTGTTTAGAACAATTGTTTCGCGTCCTAACAGGTCTTCAATGTTAATTTCTTTAATCTGGTTAAAACTTAACTCGCCCTTTACCCACTTTTCGACTGGCGGGACTGTTCTAACCTTTATTTGATTTTTTATACATGCATTGACTACTTCATTTTTTCGTTCCAACGAAATATCCTTTGCGGTAAAAATAAGTTCATCAACATCCAGTTCATTCAACAGGCGAGGCAGCTCTTCTTTATCTCCTTTATAGATTGTTATACCGTCAAGGATTTTTCCCGCCTTGTTAGGATCATCTTCAATGAATCCAGCTACCTTCATCCGTGGCGTAGATTCAAGCACATGACGCGTAATGATCCCTGTCTGGCCTGCCCCAAAAATAATTACACGGGCTTTGTTGATCATCAGGTTTCTATAATAGGAGAAAATGTACTTCACCAGCAACCTGTAATTGAACAGCAACAGGAAAGACGACAGAAGGCTAATCATTACAACCGAGTAAGGAACTATATTCCCTCGGTCGTTATAAAAGAAAATTAAGTTAGAAGCACAAACCAACGCCACGTTCAAGATGGTCATTATAAATATTCTCGCGCCATCCTGAATTCCGGTGTAACGGATAATCCCTTTATAGCTGTTTGTGATTAGGATAGAAACCAATCCGCATATCGTGTATAATAATATGCCGTTCTGAAAACTATAATACTCAAGCTCCCGCAAAGAAAAGTTAAACCGCAGAAGGTAACCTAGTAACGCAGAAAAGGAAATAAGAACTAAATCAATAAAAATGATTACCCAACGTGGTAATATTCTAAGGTTGCGGATAAACTTTGTGAATATTCGAAGCACCTCGTAAAATTAAGCCCTGTTGCTATTTTTCTTAATGAATTTCCTAATCCCCAAAAGTGCTCCTGCGCCAACCAAGTATTCAATACCTGTGATCGGTACATCCGGGTCACCACCACCAGGGTCGCCAGGTTGAGCCTTCACTGCAATGGTTCCAATGACTAAGATGAAAAATAAAAAAAATACTAAGCTTCTAATTTTCATAGGTTCAATTTTACTTACGGATCACCTTTTGAGTTATCCAACCATTACCATCAGCGATCCTGATCAAATAAATACCAGAAGGCTGGGAAGTCAAATCATAACTACCCTTATAATATTCGCCGCCAGTATAAACCATTGGCGTCACTCCAATTTGTTTTCCCTGACCATCGATTATTTGAGCAGTTGATTCGGTTGACAACTTCGCTTGAATGGTAAACGCTCCCGAAGTGGGGTTCGGGTAAATGTGATTTCCTTCAACATTGAATTCACTCTCTACACCAGTGATCAAATAACTAACCGGTGATGAAGTCGTGGAGCAACCTAAGGTGGAGACAGTGACGGAGTAGTTCCCTGATTTTGTCGGTTTGTACACGTCAGTAATGGCCCCTGAAATTGGTTGCCCTTCAAAATTCCATTGGTTACCTGTAGTGTAGTTTGATTGCAGAGTCTTGAGGTCGTTCAACAAGGTCACCGTTGCATCCTCGTAGTTAATAATGTTGGCTTTTACTTCATATCTGGTTCCCTCGCACCCAAGTGCATTGACGGTTGAAACATAGTAACTGCGTGGCTTTGATAATTGTGAGGTCGTATATGAAGCAGAAGTCTCGCCGGCAATTGCAACCGTATCCGACAAATTCAAATACCATTTGTAGTAGCCGTTTGCGGGGGCTCCACTAGCAGATAACATTACTGTTCCAGACTGACAAGCAGAAGTTGAAGATACTTTGCTTATCGCATAAATATCTTGAACTGCAAGAGCAATTTTTTGGGAGTATGACGACGAACAGAATTGAGATTTTGCAACCACAACCAAGGTATCTAATCCTACTTTCAGACTATCTTTTGCAATTGAAAAATTAAGATCCGCACCCGTGCCTGCCGTCACCGTGCTCATCGATTTTCCTCCGAGAGTTACAAAGTAATTCAACCCTTGAATGGAATTGGATACCGTAAGACTAGCATTGGTGCCTTTACAAACATCAGCAGTTTTTAATGCCAACTGACTTGGTGCCTGAGGGTACGAAACCGTGATTGAGAAGCGACCGGATCCGTAACTTGCTGCATCTGAAGTCACTTGAAAAGTATAATCTGACTGCTTCCCCAAATCTACCACTGTTGATGTAAAATTATCTTTCAATTGAAAAGAGGCTAACGCGTTAAAAGTATTTTGGCTTGAGAAATTAAGATTGTAGGTCCCTACCGGAACATCAGATACATCTAAAGACACAACTGTTGAACACTCTGATACGGATAATGGCATTGAGTTGATTGCTAATTTATTATTATCAGCTGAAATCGTAGATAGGTTCATGTACGGTGTGCTGCTATTGTCATTTTTAAGATTTTTAAGTTTCACAGCGTCATATTTAAAATCAAAATTGACAGTTGCACTATCTCGGAAATGAATCACGGCCTCATCCTGAACTAATCCTTGGCTGAGCGTAATCCTAAGTACATTCGAAGGGGCAGCTTCACGGATAAATGTGGTTTGCGTACCCGCGGCGGCTTTTATGCTCTCAGTAGACGTCAGTACTGGAGCAGCTGCCGTTGTCTGGATAAAGAATGCCTGGCCAGTAGATATGTACCGTGAGCCTCCATTTTGACTTACAGAGCCATTCCAGGTCGCTACCTTACTAGGATTTGACCCATTGTCGGTCATGTATATGGTTCCTCCCACATTGGTCTTGGTCCAACCGGCAGCTGAATTCCAGTCAATAGTAGATGGATAAGGATTGCCCACTAGATTCCAGCCGTCGTTTGCTGCACCACCCGATGTTGAGGTATAGGTTACTCCGTAATTGATCAATCCTGAATTAATTGGGCCATGAAGATCGAACTTCGCAGAACCGCTAAGCAGATTACCCCTTACAAAGGTTGCATACCCCCTTCCAACAACAAAAGTCTGAGCATTTGAAGTCGTGGGATACGCTGTGTACCCATTGGATTGCGCACCTGCAACTGTTTCGTCGTACCAGAACATTGATGCGGTGGTAGTACAGCCGGAACAAACGCTTGACCCGGTAAAAGGTCCCGTGACGGGTATTTCATTCTGAAGGTCAGCAATAGTAGCGTTTTGGACAGGCGAAGAAATATATCTATAAATGCGAGTATTATTCGCCCCTTCGATTGTCATATAGCGTTGTACAATCACATCTCCGGTAACACTTGCTCCTGCTGGAATCGCCGCTACACTCGCATCCACCGTTGGGTTATCGCCGGTTGAAAGGAGTGTAAGAAAACCACCTGAGCTAAGCACTCCGTTGGCAGACAATGTTAAAACTCCAGCCAAATTATGGCTACTTGCCAGCGTCACATCGGTGGCCGTGGCTCCTCCCAATACGTTAATGTTGCTGAACGTTGAGGGACTTGATCCTGAGATAGTATGTGTTCCGGCAGCAAGCGCTGAGAAAATCACCGTACCACCATTGCCTGCGAAGGTGCCGTTATTCGTGAAATTTCCAGTCACCGTAATGTTTCCTGAGTAAGAGGTCAAAGAGCCACTAATAGTCACATTACTGAAGTTGATTGCTGTAGGGGTTCCGCTAATAGTCGTGGTGCCGTTAAAAGTAGCAGCACCTGCGTTTAGCGTTCCATTCACAATCAAGTTTCCGCCGACGGAGTAAGCCTGATTTGGCGTTAAAGTAGTTCCGGTATTGATAGTCAGTGCCCCAAAGGACGAAGTTCCTGCACCTGAAATGGTGGTAGTTCCTGCACGAGAAAATGTTGTGAGGGCAGTGTTTGAGAATACATTGTTATTGGTGAACGTACTTCCCGAAACAGTAAGAGGCATTGAAGCATTTAACGAATTTCCGGCACTAATTATAAGGTTATTGAATGTGGCCGCACCAGAGCCCGACAAGGCAGTAGTGCCACCGAATGTGGTGGTGCTGTTTCCAGCATTCAGGGTACCATTCACTACCATATTACCTGTAATCGTGTATATCGAATTTGGTGTAAAGCTAGCCCCTCCATTTATGGTAAGATCTGTAAATGTTTTTGAAGCAGCTCCAGTCATGGTGTTAGCACCAGTAATAGTCACTTTCTTTGAAGAAAGGAAACTTCCAGTGGCAGACAAGCTACCGGCCATCGCAAAATCAGAATTGGCGGTAAGTGATTGACTTGCCAAAATTGAGATTCCGCTGAACCCAAAAGCTCCGGTGTTTTGAAAAGTAACAGCTCCATTGACAGTCAAAGACCCTGCGGTGAAATTTACAGTACCACTATTGTCAAGCGTACCGCTAATTATCCAATTTACAGCGCCTCCAAAAGTGCTTCCACTGGTCACGGTGATATTCTTAAAGGCCTTGTTAGCACTGGTTCCTGTAAGGCTGGTTGTTCCATTAAAAGTGATCGTCCCCGTCGAGTTGAGAATTCCAGTACTATTGATATTGAACGTACTTGCCACACTAAATGAGCCTGAAGAGTTTAGTGTACCTCCTGCAGGGATAGTTACTCCAAATAGATTAAGTGTCCCGTTATTGGTAAGCGTCGTTGTTCCACTGAAAGTACAAGTTCCTGCAGTTGCAGTAACTGATTTCCCTGACGAAACAGTAAGATTTCCAGTGACGCTAAATCCTGAAGAGATATTTACATCATTCGCAAAATTCAACACATTGAAGGCCGGAGAAATGGCACCAGAAAAAGTACTCACCGATAATCCGGAAAAATTAAACGTTGTACCCGTAGCACTCCAAGTTGATGCCGTGCCACCACTTACGTAATTTCCATCAAGATTGATAGTTCGGGCAGTACCTCCATCTGTAATGGTGCCCGCCGAAACGGTAAGATCTCCGTTGATAGTTATGTTCTTGGTCACGGTAAGTGTGCTCGTTCCAAGCTTTGTTAAATTATTTAATGCTGTGGTGGATGTAGGTAGCTCAGCGCCTGTGCTCAAAGTAACATTATTGGTATACTGAAGATCATATGTTCCGGCTAACACATTGGAAAGAACGCCTGTGTTAGCAGCAGAAAGGGCATGCAAGTCTACCAGACCACTGTTCATCGTAATGGCATTAGCCGTGTTGGCCAAGGTTCCGGCATAAAGGTGAAGGTTAGTAACTGTAAATGTTGAATTAGTGGTCAGTGTGGTAGCTGACCGATTCATTTCAAAAGTATCGAAGGTAGATCCTGCCCCTATCGTTAAGTTGGCTGGAAGAGTTCCTGATCCACCAATGATAAGCGTCGAATTAGCGGGAGATGCAATGGAGCCAGACGTTTGGCTAACAGCGCCATTTAAAGTAAGGCTAATACCAGGTAATGATAACGCCCCATTTGTCAGGTTAAGACCACCAGAAAGAACAAGATCGGCAGCCAAATTTACTCCCGATGCATTGTTGACTGTTACATTAACATTATTGGTAAACGTTGCTCCGGTTGGATCAAAACTTTGTTGACCTGAAACGCCTGAGAAGGTAAAGTTTCCTTGCGACGAGCCCGTACCACTTTCAGTAGCAGTAATACCACAGGTAAGATTGCCCAACATCTTTATCGTACCATTGCCATTGGCCCCACTTGAAAAATTCCATGAGGAAGATCCTGCCATTGAAGTATTGCCAGTAACCTGAAGTAATCCGGTGCCACTTCCAGCCACACTGCCCGAATTATTAGCGGTGCTGGTATTGAAGAAGAAATCTTTTGTCACATACACTTCAACATTTCCGGTTGTTGTCATAAAAACCCTGGAAACACCTGATACAGAAAAATTCCCAGCAATATTTATAGCAGAAGAGGAAGCCGCAGTTGAAGTACCAGTAGAGTTGAAATATATTCTTCCCGTTGTACCCGTATTTAAAATAGTAAGATCGCCTTGAATGTTTCTAAGAAACCCTGCGAAATTGGTGATACCTGCAGCTTGGCTCGGGCAATTGTAGGTTACATTTCCCAAAGCCACATTCCAAGCAGCTGTATAAGTACCTCCACCCGTGTAACCATCAATCAATACTGTACTCGTTGCGTTATAGCTTGCTACGGGCAAAGCTGTATTGGGAGAAACTGCTTTGTGTTCGTAGGTTGATCCTGCTAAGAAGTTAAATTGAGCTGCGGTGTATCCTGCTGAGAAAGTGGTACCCGTATTGGCAGCGAATTGCCCGGAGACGTCGATCTTTCCCGATGTGCCTGTAAACGTTAGATCGGTGCCAGTTCCATTACTTAGAATGACTCCTGCTCCTGAATTAATAATTAAATCTGCCGCAGCTGAGTTGGCGATGGTAGTCTGGTCTATTATCAAGTCACCACCCACCGGAAAGGCTGTAGAACTAACAGTAATCTTATGATTGACGTTTATCCTGGTAGAGTTGCTACTTGTTGGATACGATTGGGGGCTTGCGCTCCAGCTCCAAACAGTGGGATCATCCCAATTGCCATCTTTAGTAGAGGTAACGGTTTGACCAACCACGGTGGTTTGCACCATCAGCGCAATTAGGCTGATAAAATAAATCTTCAAATCCTTCATAGCGTTAGTCTTCCTCATAGTTAATCCACAAAAATAACAACAATATATGGTTTTTAAGAGAGTTTATACCTGTTTAGCTTAACTCGTAACCGGATTGACTGATCGTTTAGCCATCCGACCGAATGCTCTATTATTCACCTCTTTATACCAGAGTTTAACCCCTGAGCAGAGAATATATCCTGTCAATTTTCTCAGGTGTCATATCATCCCCGGAAGGAAAAGATAATCCATTCAAAAAAAGGCCTTCGCCGGTGCCATTTTCCTGAGCTTGAAACCCCTGAAAAACCGGTTGAAGATGCATAGGCTTCCAGAGCAGGCGAGTTTCTATTCCCGCAGCTGCCAACTTTCTTTGAAGCGCTCTACAGTCCATATTCGTGCCAAAACGACCAGCCGTGATCCACCTGTTGGTAAAAACGTTCTTTCCTTCGCTCTGCCATAACATTTCATGCCCAAATCGATCTTTATACAAGGTAAAGATTTCCCTTCTGTGTTTAATTTTTGAGTCTAACGCCTCAATTTGGGAAAGCCCAACGGCTGCATTTATTGGACCCATTTTGTAGTTGTATCCTATTTCCCTATGCTCGTAAAAGGGTAAGTTGTCGCGCGACTGGCTTGCCCAAAGGTTAATATTGGCTGCGACTGATTGGTCATCAGTCACAAGGGCTCCCCCACCATAGGTGGTGATGAGTTTATTGTTGTTAAACGAAAATACCCCAACCTTTCCGAAAGTTCCAACCGAAACATCGCCCAACCTTGAGCCCAAGGCCTCCGCAGCATCTTCCAGGACTGGAATGTTATATCTCCTGGAAATATCCATGATGGAGTTCATGTCTGCCGGCATGCCATAGGTGTGAACCACCAGGATAGCTTTGGGTTTTTTATTGCGGGATATGCATACTTTAACACCTTCCTCCAACAGATTGGGATCCATATTCCAGTCGGTAGGCGAGCTGTCTATGAAAAATGGCTCCGCTCCCAGATATACAATTGGGTTAATCGAAGCCACGTAGGTGAAAGAGGACGCCATCACAATGTCGTGCTGCTGAACTTGCAGCGCCTTTAACCCTAAATGAATTGCCGCGGTACCTGAACTCAGGGCAATAGCGTGTTTCGCTCCGGTTATTGCACATATCGTTTTTTCAAAATCACTGATGAAGTCGTCATGGTGACGGTCAGCATACTGCTGAATTTTCGAGGCAAGCTGTTGCCCCGGAATAGCATTGTACGAAAGAGGAATATCGAATTTAGATTTCATTTCTATTAGCCCAGTATTTTTGATAGTAGAGGCCGATAATCAATATTCCCATCAGCAAAGGATTCACAATTAAGCGGTGTATCTGAGAAAGTAGCGGTGACGAAATTTCAGAACTGCCTTCCACTTTCAATTTAATCCAAAAATAAATAGGCATAATGACAAAAAGCTCAATAAGTAAAATCACAGACGCAAGCTTTAAATATTTTTTATCGTGAAACAAGGCATAAATGAGTAGCAAACAAAGCAGGTCATTTATAACAAGCCTAAATGTTTTATTAAAAATGAAAGCACTTACCTGCTTTTCATAGAAGCCAAAAAAAATCAAATAATAATCTGTCCTTTGAAATACATAGACAACAGAAAGCCCAATGAGACATAGCCCCACCAGCCACCATTTAATTCGAGGATGCGCTTCTTTGGCCATTTGTCTTTCTTATCCAAAATAACCACAGTGCAAATACTACAAGGTAAATTACTCCTGTAAATACATACTTGTGAACATAATAGAAATATCGTTGATGACCGACTGCAACCCAGTAAAGCATCCCAATTCTTACAATATTAGACGCATGTACAATCAAAACTCCTGCTGGAATAAACCATAGGTACATTTTGGGCGGCCCACGAAAGGCAATCAGAAAAGAGACGAATACGATGATTACATTGATTCCATTGCATCCTTCAAAAACATTCAGAATCGTTCGGTTGCCTGTCTTAAGAAATACTGTTGGTCCCGTTGAGTTCACTTCATCACGCACCTCAAAACCGCAACTATTTAAGACTGACACAGTCTGATGCGCCACTATTTTTGTGACAATGTCTGGTCTATTATCATTGGAAGAGATGTATACGCCATAGAGTATGTTGCCCACAAGGTAAATTCCGACAAAGAGGGCGACGAAACGAATTGCGGGCCTAAACTCCTTCCACATGGTTTATTCGTTTTCTAGCAGGTACGCCAAGCAACTTAAAGTTTGCGCCAACGCTTTTGGTGACCACTGCACCCGCGCCCACCATGCATCTCTCTCCTACTGATACACCTTGAATTATCCGGGAACCAGTACCAATTACCGTTTCATTTCCTATGGCTACATTTCCCGAAATACTACAAGACGGCATCAGTGTGCTGCAGCGCCCCACCACTACATCGTGGCCAATGGTGCATGATAAGTTTAAAATACTAAACTCGCCGACGGTAATTCCTGTAGTCATGATTACCCCTGCAGTAATGATAGCGCCCCGTTCTATTTTATTTCTCTTTGTATCGCCAAGAATAGCGGAAGGATGAGCAATCACAGGGAAACTGATTTTAGGGTTCGAAATTTTTTTCACCAAACTACTTCTCAGTAGAGGATCCGCAATCGCTACGCAAAGACTCAGATCATCACCATAAGTATTCAGTTCATTCATCCCCCCGATGACGGGTAAATCATCGACACGAGTTCCTTTGGTCACGCCATCATCGAAAAAGCCAATTAGATCGCCTAGGTAATTTAAGGCATTGATTTGATGGATCATCACGGCAATTTCGCGACCTAATCCACCTGCCCCATAAATAGCAATTTTATTTTTCAACTTCCGGTAAATTTCTTCTCTTTCAAAGATACATCCTTATTGAAAGAAAATAACAACACGACCGTTTTGATCAGAATAAGAAGATCAAGTTTCAAGGAAAGATTATTCACGTAATAATTATCAAGCTCAAATTTTCTTTCCCATGGAATACTGTTTTTTCCATTTACCTGAGCCCACCCCGTAATCCCAGGCCTAACCAGATGCCTTTGGCGCTGACTAGCTGAATAAAATTTTTCGTAGTCAACGGGTAGTGGTCGCGGGCCTACCAAAGACATCTCCCCTTTCAGCACATTAAACAACTGAGGTAGTTCATCCAAACTGGTAAAACGGAGAAATTTTCCCCAACCAAAAGACCGGTCCACACTGTCATCCGATTCAGCAACCTTTAGCGTTCTAAATTTCCAAAACACAAAGGGCTCACCGTTTTTTCCTGTTCGGTATTGCTTGAAGAAAATTGGGAATTCAAATAAAGCGACGTATACAATTAGAATGAAAATAAACAGCCAACACAAAATCAGGAAGCCTATAAGAATTAGAGCAATATCCAGAATGCGTTTGCCGTAATTAGAGTAAAACATTAAATGGAATTAAAATACTTCCGTTTAACAAAGACATAAATAAGGCTCAATACTCCGAATACGCAAGTTGTCAGCCACAGGTGAACCCAAATATCACTATGGAATAAACCAATGACCAAAGCATCAATAATCGCCTGAGCCAACATGTATAAAAAAACCATCCGCAAGTGTGGCATCTTGGTCGCCGCGATTACGACTTGATAAAGATGCAGCCGGTGCGCTTTAAAAATATTCTGCTTCAACCATAGGCGATGGATAATGGTGAGAACACTATCAACGCCGTATACAGAAAGAAGAAGGATGCTGAAGTAATTGTGCGAAATCATAGTGAGCTTTACGATCAAGTAGATTACAGCAACACCGATAGACAAGCTTCCCACGTCGCCGGCAAAACAAAGTGCTTTTGTGCGGAAGTTAAACACACTAAAAACCAGCAGGGCTATTATCATTGTTAGGATCAGACCATCGCCAACAAAAGCCACCACATAAGAATTGATGTACAAGAGACTCAACAATAAAACCAAGCTATATCCACTGGTAATGCCGTTGATTCCGTCCATAAAGTTGTAGGCATTTACAGTGCCTACGGCGATAACCAATAATAACACAATTACCCACCACGAATGAGCGAAGACCCCCACGTCATAGAATATAAGAAAGACGACCAATGCCTGCGCTCCAAATCGTAGAAGCCGACTCAAGTCCTTCATATCGTCGACAATACCAACAATGGCTATGAGTACAATAGCTGAGAGTAACGGCAAGCTCACTTCAGAGCTAAAGAAATAAAGTAAAACAATGGCCAAAGGAAAAATAATACCTCCACCCCGAATGGTCGGATTTTCGTGAAGGCTTCTGTTATTCGGGTTATCAAGCACACCCGCAGACTTAGCGAAACGAATGTAGCCTAATTCAATCGCAAGCAAGGCCGGTCCCAGAGCTATCAGGAAATAATTATCCACGAAAAGACTTTATTGTTTTGATCAAACCCTCTTTCATTTCAAACGGGAGTTTACAATTCAAATTGGTCAAAAGTTTTTGATTTGACACCATCAGATCTTCAGTGAGTTTTGACAATCGTTTTCGATTACCACTGGCTCTTGCCATCCATCGAACCATGTTCTTAGGAAGGGTCCACACTCTTGGTTTTTTTGAAGAGGCTTGCGCGATAAGCTCGTACAATTCAAGGGTCGATAAAAACCCGTTATCTGCTACATGGTAAACTCCCGAGTCAATATTACTGCTCATAATTTTCTCCACCACATAAGCGAAATTATCAATACTAAGAAAAGACCTCTGATTGTGAAATGCTGCCAGTGGATACGGAATCCCCATTTTTACAAACCGGTAAAGTAAATTCAGGTTACCTTTGTTTCCTGGGCCGTGTATCATACAAGGACGTAGGATATAAAACTTCTTTCCACTAGGTAAAGCCTGTTTCTGGATGTGCCGTTCAGCCAACAATTTCGACTTACCATAATCAGAGGCTGGTAATGGTTGAATAGACTCATCGGCTGGCTGAGAAGAATGATCCACAGCAGCTTTTATCGAGCTCAAAAAAATAAACTGAGTGGAATTTGATTTTACAAACTCATCAAACAATTGACCTGTTTGTTTTTGATTTACTTCATAATAATCCTGAGGTTTGTATTTGCCTGAGAGATCGTGTGCAATCCCAGCCAAATGAATTACAGTGTCAATCTTCAGTTCATTCAACAAGTCTGAGGAAACCTGATCGACCAATGTAATCTGAAAATCTTTAAAAACCAGTTTTGCCTTTTCTCGGTTACGAGAGTGCCCAAAGATACGGTACTGTGCCGATCTGCTGAGGGACGACACTAAATTGGTGCCCACAAAACCAGTTACTCCTGTTAGTAAAACCCTCTTCATTTAAGATGAAACAATTCAAATAGTTTTATGAAATACTTCGGGTAAACTTTGAAGACATTCGTTGAGATTCCGTTTTCGCGACAGCCGCGGATTATCTCATTGTTAAGTATAATGTTGCTTTTTATTCCGTTAGAACTGACACCGCCTTTCCGCATGTTCACCATTGTAATAGGCAAGTATTTGTACCTGAGCTTGTGGACATATAAGAAGCGAATCAGCAACTCGTAGTCGGCCGCAATTCTATAATCCGTTTTAAACAAACCAAATTGCTCATAGAATTTTCTCCGCACAAAAAAAGTAGGATGAGCAGGCATAAATCCTCGTGCAAATTTTTTTGGGTGCCAATTGGCAGAGGAATATTTCCTCACTACTTTCTTTAAGTTCCGTGGATCAACAAAAACAAGATCACCAAAAACAGCATCAGTAGTTGGATCCTGAAACGCCGTGGCCACTTGAGAGATAATCTGATTGCTCGAATAAAAATCATCTGAGTTAAGAATACCAACCACTTCACCAGTAGCAAGTTTTAAAGCCTTATTCATGGCATCATATATGCCTTTGTCAGGTTCGCTTATCCATCGATCAATTAAGGACGTATTTTCTTTAAGAATCTCAACGGTATTATCCTTTGAATTCCCGTCCACAACGATGTATTCGATATCAGGATAATCCTGAGAACGAATGGAGTCGATTGTGTCTTTGATCGTGGCAGCTGAATTGTAAGAAACTGTGATGAGCGAGATTTTCATTTTTGCAAAGCCTGAATCTTCATCTTTCAACCACACAGTTTTCTAATACCAGCATATCCATTTGGGTGCGCAAAAAACAATCTAGCGCTTCCTGAGGGGTATTGACAATTGGTTCGTTTTCATTGAAGGACGTATTCAACAAAATAGGAACACCTGTCTTTTGCCGGAACTGATCAATTAAAGCGTAATACCGTGGTGAAACTTCACGGGCTACAGTCTGCAAACGCCCCGTACCATCCACGTGGGTGACGGCTGGAATTAATTCTCTTTTTTCTTTCCGTATGGGAAAAACCTTTTCCATGAATGGAACATCTTCCACTTTCTCGAAGAATTCGGCCGTATACTCTTTTAAAATAGATGGCGCAAACGGCCTAAAGCTTTCTCGCCGCTTTATCTTTGAGTTCAACAAGTCCTTTGCTTTAGGATTTCTTGGGTCAGCTATTATTGATCTTGCCCCTAGTGCTCTTGGTCCAAACTCTGCGCGTCCGCTAAACCAACCGACCACGCCTGGTTCAATCAGTTTATCCACAATTTTTTCAAAGAGTACTTCATCGCTCAAGCGCTGATACTTCACATTATTTTTCTTCAATACGTCCTCAATCTCTTCATTTGAAAATCGGCTTCCTGTATAGGCCGAATACACTGCACTTCCCCTTGAGCTTTTAAAGATATGGTTGTAAGCGTAAAGCGCGCTTCCCATACTTATTCCTGCGTCGTGTCCGGCAGAGGGAAGGTAAAGATTCTCAAAATTTGTCTTTTCAACTATTTTTCCATTGGCAACGGAATTTTGCGCCACTCCACCAGCGATACAAATATTTTTTAGACCAGTTCTTTTCTGCAAATGATTTAGAATGTGCAAAATCAGTTCTTCACAAACTCGTTGCACACTGGCAGCAAGATCTTTGTGGTACTGCGTAAGTTCATCCCCGGGCTGACGGGAAGGGCCAAACACATCAATCATCTTTTGCCCATATAAAGTTGAGATCACCGGGACATGGGTTGAGTAATCAAGCTTTATCTCTGTGGTTGGTGCGAAGTATTCACTTTCCCAGTCAAACAATCCATCCGGTTTTAAGATCAGAATTTTCCTTACCTCATCAAGGTATTTTGGTTCACCATAGGGGGCAAGGCCCATCACTTTATATTCATCACCATAGTGAGGAAAACCTAAATATTGAGTGAATGCCGTATAAAACAGTCCAGCGGAAACCGGAAAATCAACAGAATCAAGCACTTCAATCTGATTTCCCTTTCCTACGGCAATCATCGTGGTCGTAAAGTCACCAGAACCATCAATACTTAAGATAGCAGACTCCTGAAACGGACTAGCAAAAAAAGCGGAAGCAAGGTGACTCCGGTGATGTTCAACATTAACTATTTTTGGCTTTAATTCTTTTTCACTGAGGCCACTAAGCGCCGACAATTCCGTTTCAATTGAGGCTACTTTACCAGAATTCTTGATTCTATCTGAAAGCAGCGTATTTTTTCTTCCGATGTTTTTTAAAACAAAGAGAACCTTTTTCCAAACTTTGGCTTTTGGGTCGCGACCAATACAAATGTAGTCTACCTCTTTTAAGGTAACACCAGCTTCTTTCAGACAAAACTTGATCGCTTCAGAGGGAAATCCAGCCCAATGTTTTATACGACGAAATCGCTCTTCTTCCGTAGCTGCGATAAGGGCACCATCTTTAAAAATTGCCGCTGATGAATCTGCGTGATAGGCGTTGAGACCGAGAATGATCATTTAATTTTCTGTAAAAGACAAAACTAAGTAATTGTTTTTGATTGCAACTCCGCGCCGATAAATACCAATCTTAGAATTTGAAATAATCTTTGAAAATTGAAGTTCGATAACTCTGCCAAAGAGCTTATGTTACCTTTTGGGCGACAAATTTTGCTAGTTTATGTGAAGGTTTCTCCACAGCCAGATAAAATAAATAAGAGATAAATAAAGTGATAACTATGAAAACACCATAGGTGGCAATTGTCAGAGGAATTACCTCATACAACACATAAAAACAAAATGCATGACATAGATAGATTGAATAGGAGAAGCCGCCGAGTCTCTCCAAAAATTTAAGTGGGCTCTGAACTTTGAAATAAAGAATCTCAGCCCTTATCCATCCGAATAACAAAAGACCAAAAAAGTTCATTGAGATAATGTAACTCAGAAAATAACGAAAACGTGCAGCCACCAAAACAACCGAGATAATCAACACAATCATCCGCCAAATCCATATTTTCTGTGGTCTGATATTCGCAGTGTGGGTATCAATTCGCTCTGCTAACAAAACACCGAGCAACCAGCAAGGAAGCCCTATAATCCATGTCAATCCCGTACCAAGCTGCCAGTATAAACCTGAAAAAGAAACGTCTTTCTGAAAAATAAACGACTGTAGATCGTGGTAGGTCAGGAAGAAAATAAAAAGCAACGCTAACAAAAAAGCGTATACAAATTTCGTCCGCCATGAGAGCTGAATTTTGGAGAGGATAGGATAAATGGTATAGTAAATCAATTCACAATAGAGACTCCAAATTGGAATGAAATCAAAGTGGCCAATCGAAAACCCAATGCATGAAATTACTGCCAACGGCAACCCAATACGCATCCATCGTCTGATGAGAAATTTCTTAACACTAGGTATACCAGCCCGATTAGGGTAATGAATAACAAAGCCAGAAACAATGAAGAAGCCGATTACTGCCCCTATGCCACAAAATGAAACGCTGAGTAAGCCACCCAATATATTTAAAATCCAAAACGAAGAGGATTTAAAATAAGCTACGAATGGATTCTGGAAATGAGCCAATAATACAATAAAGGCAAGGAAAAAACGGATACTATCCAGACCTCTAATCCAATCGGAAGAAGTGGCGTTTCTGGTATCTTTGTTCATCGTTTTCAAAAGTATAGTAATTTGACGATTTAACTATAGCCGATACCCATAAAAACCTACTTAGTAATTTTCATTCGTAAATGAAATCTCTACCAATTATCTTTCGACTACGTTAATGCTTATTTTTCTTAATGAGTTATAAAAAAGCTATTGTTCGATTTGAATATTTCTCAAAGAATCTAATTATAAATCGGATAAGGCATTTGCTTTTTAAACCAATCAGCTCCTATCAATCAGGAAAAATACTTATTTTCAGAACTGGGTCAATTGGGGATAGTATCTGCGCCCTCCCTGCACTTAACCTGATCCGACTGAATTTTCCTAACGCGGAGATTAGTCTATTAACGAATCCAGGGTCTAAAAATATTTCTATTGAATACCTGATTGATCCTGTATTGAACTTTGAGATTATCAATTATTATGGAGGGTCAAAAGCAGATTTGTTTAGAAAGTTAAGATCAGAAAGATTTGAAATGTTCATTGAATTACCCCAGACCTTTGAACCCTTTAGCACACAAGTCCGCAACATGCTGTTCGCAAAAAGCATTGGTGTGAAAATTGGTTTAGGGTGGGAACTGATATCAACAAGAACCTTTAGTAAATTTCAGGAAAGGAATACGAATTTCATCAATGTAAGGGATCGTTACCTGCGGTTGCTGCGAAAAGAGGGCATGAGAGAACATCCTCCTTCATACCCTCTTGCCATTTCATCTGAAATGAAAAGTGAAATTGAAAAACAGCTTTCTTCGCTGAATCTTCTCCGCCAAGAAAAAAATATAGCCATTGTTATTGGTGCAAAAAGAAGAACTAACCGATGGCCCATTGAGCTTTTTAAGGAATTGATTCAAGCTGCCTCTGAAAGAGGTCTCAATTGTTTGCTTATCGGAAGCAAAGAAGATGATGAAATTGCGAGACCGGTGGTAGGCCTTCCTAAAGTGTATAATTTTTGCGGGCTATATACTCCTTTGGAATCCGCGGTGATTATGTCTAAATGTATCATCACAATTTCCAATGACACGGGACCAATGCACCTTTCTTATGCGGTGGGCACTCCCGTGATTGCTCTATTTAGCGCCAGGGACTACCCAATTCAATGGTATCCACCAGCCAGTAGCGGCAGTGTTGTGTTGCGTTCTTTTGTAGAACCATGCTCACCTTGTTTTCTGGAAGAATGTCCCTACGATAACCGCTGCATGCGAAGGATAACTTCCGAAATGGTCATCACTGAGCTTGATAAAAAAATCAATGATAAGCTTGAGGGCAAAGTGAATTAAAAATTATCCAAGTACTAGGGTTCTACTGAAAAAAGTTCAAGATACTTGTTGACGAAATCTCCTTTTTCAAAATAAGAAGTTGCTAAGGTCAATGCTCCTGAGGAAAGAATTTGATACTGCGTTTCTTCAAGATTAATGACCTGCTGAATACCATTTGCCCAATCCTGCGGTTCAAAAGAATTAACTGTAACTCCTGCATAATGATCTTGTAATTTCCCCCACGGAGTATATGGACTTAGTAAAACAGGTGTACCAACGCTTAAGCTTTCATAAATTGAGTGCCCAAAGTTCTCTCCTTGAGTTGGTAAAATCATCACATCATAAGTTGAGAGTTTCTGCTGAACTTCCTCAGGATCTACCGGGCCATTGTACTTGATGTCATGTTTATCGGAAATGAGTAGTGGAGTGCATTCATTCCAGTACGACTGATCTTTTATAGGCCCATAAATATGGAATACTACCGGAGAGTCCACCAGAGAAAGAGCACGCAAGGCTACGTCAATTTTCTTTTTTTGCGTGATTAAAGAGAGGTAAACAATTCGGAGAGGACCTTTCGATTTTTGTTTGTCAAACTTCTTCCACGGACGCTTGGGAATGTTCGGAGCTATCTTGACAATTGAATTAAACCCAAAGGCCCGCTCAATATCGATTTTCTCCTGCTCGTCGGTTGCATGCCAAATCAATCCCTTTTGAAAATTAAGGAGCTTAAAAAAAAGTAGAAACACCTTTTTCTTTGAAGGATGAACCGCAAGAGCTCCTTGTTGAAGCATTCCACGTGGAGACATTACCACTTTGTACTTCATCCATCGCGACATCACAATGCCCGGAATGGTAGTAGATATGTTAAATATTCCGTTCACCATGACCACATCTGGTTTTGTCTGTTCGAGCAACCGCTTTACAGAAAAAAAAGAAATTCTGTGAAGGTAAAAAATCATTTCACTATGATTTCCCTTTTGCCATTTCTCTTTTTCAATAGCTACACGCGAAGTTGACCCATCTATGTCATGATCTTTGGATAAAACAGAAAACTGAAACATATCAGCAAGCGTTTCCGACAAATTAACTAGCGATTGAACTGGTCCTCCAGCTTTGTAAAAGGGCCAATAAAAAGGATATAGGAGAAAGATTTTTTTCTTCATTAATCCAAACTGTTGGCCTGTACTAATGGCTCATTATTTGACAGCCGAGGCATGTACTTATTAGGTAAATTATTCCGACGCAAATCCGACCAAAGAAATTCATAAATAGCATTAACCGCAAAAAAAATTAAAAAACCTTTAACTATGGAATTTGCCACCATGTAAAAATCATTCCCCGACCTAACCAAGTAACTAAATAAATAAGGAACCCAGACAATCTTTATGGGGTCAGGGACAACATACTTCTTAATAAAAAAATTAATGAGAAAAGCTGCAACAGCACCATATATGAACAAACCTAAGAAAGAGCCCCAATATCCGAAGTTCACGTAAAAATCGCCAAGAACCCCTATTGTCATTGAGGTATTCCGGATTAGCTTATGACCAGTAAATTTTTCGAACTTGTCTTTGGAACCAATCTTTTTTTTATCAGGCGCTATTAAGCGAAGGGAGAATATCCCTTTAATATCAGAAATAAAATCTTCTCCATTTGAAAAAGGTTCTTTGTTTGGCACTCGTTTCAGTACCATACCTAAATGCCACCCTTGATTTAATCGTCCCACCGTACTGATCACAGCATCCGAATTCTGGAATTCATCACCTTCATCAAAATTTTTCTTTTGAGCTAATTCAGTAAACAACTCTACCCCAGATTCTCTGCGACCAGTCCAGGTAGCCTTTCTGTAATCATCTTTTACCGATTGAATGATAACTAGTAATGGTACTGCGAGTAAAACAAATGTTGAGCGTAGCTTCATTGACCAGTTATACTTGTGTACAAAAATCAAATACAAGTAGGTCATCCACATGAAAAAATCAATGAAAACACCGCCTCTAAGAGCATCTCGCGTTAACCCGAGATAAACCAAAGTCAGCAATACATAGTTCAGAATTGAAGGTGAAAATAAATAGCACATTGCTCCCGCAAACCGAAGAAAGTAAGTAAAAGAAATTATTGAGCCTAGTCCAGGAAATCCGAGAAACGAAAGGAACTCAAAAGTAAATGAAACGAATAAGAGTAAATGACCTAAACGCGCAGCCAGTTCTGGATTTATTTTAGCGAAATGCTTAGAGAAATTAATGTCTTTATTGAAGAGAAAAACACCCAAGAATAAACATAACAATGCCGGTATTACATACTCAAAAAGTTGTTCCTGAGGAATGGGCATTTGTCGGCGTAACACCGGATAAACATTGTAAATGAGATAGACCGTAAAAACGTATTGCACGAAATACACAAAAAGCATCAGGTACAACAATGGATATGTTTTCCCAGCCTTATAAGTGAAAAGGAAATAAAACAGAAAAAAAGTAAATACAATAAGCACCATTATTTTTCTGATTTTGATGAAACTGCGGCTTTCTGCAATTTCGAGTCATCCATCAAACAATGAATCAATGGCATAAGCGCCTCTTCGCAAGAAAAGGTGATCAAGTTTTGCTTCAGGCCATCCTTGTTCATCATCTCCTGTAAAATCCAACCGTTTGCTGATTTAAAATCCAGCGCCATAACCTTGGGATAAGCATCCTGATTGCAATATGATAAACTTCCTTTTATTTCGCTTGGAAACCACACATCCAGCCCACAAGATAGGTATTCCGATAGTTTATTGGGCACGTTCAAAGTATGATTCGGGATGGCTCCAGAATAAAGGATTACACCTACCTCATACCCTTTCAAAATCTCTGGCAGCTTATCATAATCAACCCCGGGCTTTAAATCAATAAATTCAGTATTTAACGATTTTAGATAATCATTTGCGTCCTTCGAAAAATTAGAAGAGTACACATGCCAAATCACTGTCCCCGCCTGATCTATTACCCATTGAGCAAATTCTCGTGTGTACATCATTTTTAAACTAAAAGCGCCAATGTAAACTATTTTTACAGGCCAGGTAGTCGAAGGCTTTCGAATAGTAAGCCAGCTTGCGGGAGGATAATTTGGAAGTATAAATGAATGAGGGACTTGAACCGGTGCTATATCTTGCTTAAATAACTCCATTCTAAACTCATTAGTGTGAGAAACCCACACCGACCTGGGGTATAACCACTTTTCATACTGATGAAACCAGCGGAGTAGAACCATTCCAGTTCGAAATTCATCAGGGCTAATGTACTCATGATAATGAACCAACAATTTTACACGAGGTTTAAAAAACCTTTTGAAAAGGAAAACTGGAAAGGAAGAGAGTGTTTCAAAATATAATACCGAAGCGGGGTTATAAAAAATTAGGAGCAAAAGGCTCGTGAAATTAAATACAAAGTAATTCCATAACCGCCTTATTGTTCCTTGTCTCCTATCAAATTCATTTAATCGAAAAATTTTAATTCGGGGATCAGCAACATAAAACCGCTCTATGTTTTTTTGGGGTGCAGTGGTCAAAACAATTAACCGATCAAAAGACTGATTTTTTTCTAATTCACGAATCAAATTTCTTACAGGAGGATAGAGTTCAACAGCAGAAAAATGAACCAACGCAACGGTCGTCATCAGATTAAACGATTTAGTATTTCGAAAACCTGATTTGCCCTATCCTTATATGTATAACCAGAATTCAGTGATCGTACTCTCGCTTTATGCCGAATATCATTCGCTTCTCTTTCAGGTATTGAAAGCAAAGTATTGATTTGGTCAACACAATCATCCACATCACGGTAAACGATAATCTCTAGACCAGGTTCAAAGTAAGTTTCATGGTCAATTGTGGCCGGGGCAAGTTCAATCCCACCTACGCCAGGCACCTCAAACGTGCGCATATTATGCGATTGCAGATTATGCGGCCTCATCATATTGAGCTGAACACGATATTGACGAAGCACAGACCAAAAATCTTCCCCATACGTAGCGTTATATATACCTACATTCGTATTAGAGCTAAGGTATTTTTTCCATCCATTGCCATAAAGATCCAATGCTACACCACGGTCGATCAATTGGGTAATAAATTTTGCACGATACGGATCGGCACTTCCCAAGAAGCAAACTCCTACATTTTCCTCTGCTCGCTTCGCTTTTTCAAACACTTCTGGTTCAAGGTCAAACCCAAATGGTAACAGGTGGCAGTCAATTCCGAAATCATTTTCGATTTTTCGCTTTACCATTTTATCATAGGAAAGATGTAAATCGAACAAACCTATTGATCGGGTAACGTTGCTATTTCCACTCCCCCGACCTGAAAAAATGAAAGGATTATCTGGGTTATAATTAACCACCTTTACTCCTCTTTTTTTTAACCAAGTAATTGTTTCCGGCAATACTTCCATTCCCTTAAATACCCAAACTATGTCTGGTGTGAATTCCGCAACAACCTGTTTCAGCCTTAGGTTAATTTGAGTCATTATTGTACTTAACCCAGCTCTGAACAGCAGTTTATTAGTAAGATTTTTACGGTAATACTCCAGGAAAATATTTTGTGCAGGAAACAAAGTAATCGCATCAACGCCTTTGATCTCTGCTAAATACCTCAGGTAAGGGCGCTCTATTGCATACGGGGTGTCAGCACCGACAACTAATAGTCGCATAGTTATTTCTTAAAAAAAGCATAGAGTTTATGCTTGTACTTTTTAAAGAAAAATACTGGCGTTATCAATGCCATGAGGGCGGCGCCCAAATAAATAATGTATAAAGCTAATTGGTTGGTAAAGGTTAGTTTTGAATAGTTCCTATTTTTCTTTGGGTTGAGCCCCGCAATCAGGCCCATCGCCTCTGGTAAGGCGCCGTTTTCTTTATAGTCCAAAATCCAATGCGGAAAAGTAATCGAATAGATCCGTCTAAAAATGTAAAATACTCTTTTCTGCGTAGCTGCTCCAGCATCGGTTATACCTCCTATTAGTACATTGATCACAGAGGGTAATCCTGCGTCCACAACTTTATAGTCGCTCCATTTTTTTGCTATTCGTTCTCTGTACGATTTTCTAAATATGCCATCAATCAATAAGTCTTTTATCACAAGAGGCTCATAGATACTGAATAGTATGCAGCCTTTTGAAATCATATAAACCCCCATATACATTTGAGAATAGATACTTCCGTCATATTTATCGGTATTGAATTGTATGAATGTTGATCTTTTGTAAATAAGCCCCCCAACAAAACTAAAGCACGAATAATGACGAGTGGCTATATCAGGTCCAGAGCCGATGACAGTCGTTTTTAGAGCTCTTTCAATTAAGGTATTACCTGTGCGCTCTTCTATCATATTGGAAAATCCGATGTCTGGTAAATTATTTTGTTGTAAAAATTTTACTAGGTTTTCAATTCCATCGGGTTTATATATCGAATCATCATTACCAATCACCACTGCATAGTCTCCGCTTGCCATTTCGATGCACTTCCGATAATTTCTGTCATACCCAAGATTAACCGGGTTACGATCATAAACAATGGGATACCGATACGTTGTCATCAACTTTTTAATCTCTGCATCGGTATCGTCAGAAGAGCAATCGTCGCTGATCGAAATCTCTATATCCGGATAGGTTTGTTGCTCAATGATGGAGAGGCTTCGGAGCAGGTATTTTATCCGATTGTATTGTGGAATGCAAATTGAAATTTTCATTGAATAAAACCTTAAAACTACTGATCAATTAAATTGAAAACAATTAGTTCCTTGGATTAGTTAATTAATTAGGGAGCAAGCCTAACTTTAAATTTAAGCCAAAGAAGAAATTTCCATCCCACTACGCGAGAAATCATTTTGGTCATCGGTCGGGCACCATAAACGATGATAAATTCCATTTCTTTAATTTTCTTTTCAATAGGTTTGCTTAATGCCGGATAAGGGTAGTAAGTTTGAAAAAGCCAATAGCAAAGGTTTTTCCCACAGGCATACCTGGTACGGGGCGAATTCTCGAACGCTAAAATGTTCTCTACTCCCCACATATTGGAATTCACACCAGACTCCCACGCTTTCGCAGATCGTCTTTGCGATAGACTGTTATTCATCCCCGATCGATAATAGAGAGTTGATTCCTTCGAATACTTAATGGCAGAAGCGGCTAGCAAAACCCTAACGATAAAATCGAAATCGTTATTTAAACTTAATCTTTCATTCCACAATCCACTCTTAAGCAAAACTTCCCTTGGAATTAACCAAAGCGCACACTGCATCATGTTAGATCCATTCTCAAGCGACTCCACAATCCAATCGATAGGCTTCATATCGCGCCAGACTGATTCATAGTTCAATCTAAACGTTGAAAGATCATTATTATAAAATCTGCCCCAACTAGCCGAAGAAATCATGGTGGTGGATCCTCCGATCAACTTCATCTGAGCCTCAATAAAATGCAGGTTTATAATATCGTCACTATCCAGAAACTTAATGTAGTCACCTGTAGAGTTAGCAAAGCCAAGGTTGCAAGCTGAGGATTGTCCGTGATTTTCGCCGGTGAGGATTTTTACCTTCGGCTCGTAACCATAAACTTCCTGCAACAACTCCAAGGATCCATCGGTTGACCCATCATTTACAATAATAATTTCGATGTTAGCATAGGTTTGATTCAATGCCGAGTCAATCGATTCTCTGAGATAGAGACGAGCATTGAAAACAGGAATTATTACACTAACAAGCGCATTATTCATTCCAGCAAGTTATTTGCGAAGGATTGACTTTACCAATAACTTTAACGAGGGCAAAAACTTTGGTCTCTTTACCATCTCAGAGTAAAAAGTCAGGTCTGTATTGATTTGCTCCAACAAATCTGGGTGAACCAGGTTTTTGATTTTCTCAACTGGCTGATAGGCGTTTAGTCTGGCATTTCCAGGTTTTGCAAAGATGAACATGTTTTGCTTGTACCACCACTGAATCCGCGCTTCTTCCCAGAACTTATCTCGCAAGAAATCATAGGTCACGAATCCATGTTGTTGAAATTTTTTTTGCCAATATGATGGCCATTGCTCGTTAATATGATACTGTCCTCCCTGCCCGGGGATTCCCGCTGAAAACAAAACAATATCTGCGTGACCTACTAGCGAGTTCACTAAGCCATCAGCAGCGTTGTCCGGGAGATGCTCTGCCACCTCCAGGCAGATAACGAGATCAAATTTTCTGTTCAACACAAGCGGGTGTGTAAGGTTCTGTTGAAGAAATTCATCATCGCTAAGCTTCATGAGTTTTCTGTCAACATGAATTCCATCCACACCCTTCACATCTTTTACTCCTAATTGCTTCGCTACCGAAAGCCATGTTCCTGTTCCGCATCCCACATCAAGAATGTTAGATGGCGAGATTAGTTGAATGATGTAAGGTAAGACTAGGCTCGGTGAACCTGTATTATGATACTCTTCAGTGTGAACGTAGTTAATTTCTTTATCCATAAAATTGTCATTTGCATCTATATTGAATTCACAAGCGTTTGCACTTTACATTCTTACCCATTCCTCGCACGCAATATTAAGTCCATTTTTGTACCATTTTTCCGGAGCCACTACTATCTTATCTTTCGCTTGACCTAACCAAGCTGCCCACCAACTAAAGCTACTATTGGCAATCACAAAATGCGAGCATGCTGACATGAGTCTTAAATCTTCTAATGGTTTTTCCGAATTGTAATTCGTAATGAATTGGCTAGGGTGATTGATTTTGAAATTTTCTTTTACCCATTCGTAATCGTCTGAGAATATGAAGAAGAAGGGGTTCCTGGTACAAGATGCAATATAATTTGTCGCGCGTAAATAATAATCCATGGTACATTGGTGTAACACTGACAAAATCATCGAGTCGCTAAGGTAATCACCACGGCGAATGTGGATAGCTACAGGCGTTTCCTTGGATTTAATAGTGGACAGTACCCCGTCGTTAATTTCGTCCGTCTCACCACGAAAAGTAAAATCCTGACGAAGTAACTTTTCAATCGGTTTAAAGTATTTCTCCTGCTGCCAGTAACCGTTCAAATAACAGTGGTTGCGTGTTCTCAGCACCTTGGCGTCATAGACTGGACCTTTTTCAAAAACAATGGATCGCAGGTAATAGGGTAAAAATAATCTCTCGAAAAAATTCTTAAAGCGGCTAAGTAAAGTTCTTGATTCAAATTCTAAAATCTCTTTCCGGGAGGCGATTTGTTCTTGAATGAAAAATCCACTCAGGCTATACTCACGTTGGGATTCCTCCGGCCTTTGTTTAGAAAAAAAGGAAACATCAAGTTTGAACTCTGTTTTCTTTTCGATCGACAAACGCCGACCAAGCGCGTATTGAAACATCTGGTTGCCCAGCCCATAGTGTATCTTGATGATCAACATGCTTAGCTAATCTTTTTAATCATACGCTTACATTTCACAAGAAACTTAACAATAGGCCCTGTCTTAGAGTAAATTTTCATTGTATAGGCAAAGCATTTAAACCATGACAACTCGAGTGGCCCTCGCATTACCGCTACGATCGCTTGTAAATTTTTCAATGAAAAGCCTTGATAATGCCCCGTCATCACAATGAGAAAATTTAATCGTATAGCGTCAAGCATCTGTGCATACAGAATGTTTCCTTTGTTTTGTCTTAAATACTGAAAATGATCTGCAACCCAATATATAAACTGAATATACCCAGTCTGGATGGATGCCTTTTTTTTAGCAGCTAAGCTAGAAATATTTTCGCCGCTCCTTCGCCAATAGACGATCGCATGTGGAATAATACGAATCCCCTTATCCTGCGAAAAAAGTATTGAGGTAGCCCAATCGGCTGACTGGCCGTAAGCTGTATTCACGAATCCTTTCTTCTGATCATAAACTGAGCGTGAAAAAATATGGTCAGGCATCGAATTGCCGCGCTCCCCGCGAAGTATATAGTATGCCATCATCTCCGATGACTCAAACTCGGGCCCCACCGGAGCATAACTGCCTATCCTGCCATCTCCATCGATCACCGCAGTATTAAAGCGCAGCACGTCTACTGTAGATTCCTTACTCGTCTCGTAAAACTTTTCTACACAGATCGGATCAACAATGTCATCATCCGAAAACAACCAGATCCATCTTTCATTTTTTGAAAGTGCCACACATCTGGTCCATTGCCCAACCAAATCCTTACCTCCAAGGTTTTCTTCAAAACGATAGTAGAAAATATCAAGGTCAGGGAACTCGTCCACTACTGATTTTAAATCTTCAGGGCTGCAATCATCTCCAACATAAATAGTAAAGTCTTTAACCGTTTGGCTAGCCAGCGATTGAAGCGCTTCGCGAAAAAATTTACTCTTATAAGCGGGGATAACGATCGCCAGATCCTTTTCGTTCATCTTTTACTTCTGATTAAAGACGACACATATTGATAGATTCTATAAATCGGGGTTCGCTCAATTCTTTCTACGCGTTGCTGATAATAATCCAACCTACGATGAAGGCGTATTGGGTTACCAATTATTGAAATAATAAAATTGGAATGTTTGGCACTGATATAATCTTCAAGCACTTTTATATGCTCGTCACTCATCTGGGAAAACATTGAAATGGCTTTTATTCTATAAAAAAAACCAACATAATCCAATCTATGTACCCTGCCTTTTCCATCCTTCAACAGGTTTATCCAAAATTCCCAATCCTCCAGACCATATTTCATTTGAGGGTCATAACCACCGACGTTCACCCAATCTGACTTCTTAAATATGGCACTGCAAAAAATCAAATTGGTTTGAGCTAACATTGCCAGGCTAAAGTCAGGCAGTGCCCAAGCACCCGACCTGGCTCCAAAAAACTCAGCCCTGCAATACACCACTTTTAAGTCAGAGTCTTTCTCTAGTTTATCGATCCCGAATTGCAAATATTTGCTTGCAATTTTATCATCTCCATCCAATGGTAAAATGTATTTTCCAAGCGCTGCCTTAATCCCTTCATTTCGGGCGCTTACCAGACCTCCATTTTCCTTTTTAATGGATTTAATACGGCTATCTTTATTCAAATAATATTCAATGACAGAGGCCGTATTGTCAGTTGAGCCATCATCTACTAAGATACACTCCCACGAAGGATAGCTCTGAGTAATGACACTTTCAATAGCTTCAGGTAAAAATTCGGCTTGGTTATAGCAAGGTATTACAACAGAAACTATGGGGCTCTCCATAAAGGACTTCAAATGTATTGCAATATTTTTTTGTTAGCAATCAAGAACATAAGCTCTCTAATAGATTTTCTTCGCTCTTTTTCTCCACCGCACAAAGCAAACTCCAGTACTCAAATAAATTCCGACTGACAAGGTTAATAAAAAATCATTCTCTCTAATTTAATCAGTTATTAAAGGCCAGGCGATTTATCACAAACCTCTTTATCATCTTTAATAGAGACTTATTTTCCATTCTTTTACGTAATGCCTGCAGTTCCTCATACTCTTTCATGAACAGAGGAAAGGTAGAATTTAGAAATTCATCCTTCTCAATTCGAATTAGTTCTTGGTTTGCTGTATCCGAGCTCATCCCGGATAAATCAAATACTGAAATTTCGGCTGGAACATGCCTGTACGATACGTTGTTCTTACAAATGCAGGAAACGAAGAATTCCCAATCTGATACAATTTTATTTTTTTCATTATATGGCGTTGAGAGCAAAAGGTCCCTTTTAATCAAGGTGGCGGGATGAGGCAATGTGTCATTGATGAAATAACCGAAAGTCAGTATATCCGGATAACGTTTTATTCGAATTTGTCCACTCTGATCCAATACCAAGTCACCATATATAATGTCATTATTCTGATTTGAATTCGCCAGCAGATTTAAGGAATTCTCATTAACAAAACAGTCACCAGAATTCAAGAAAATAACATAGGTTCCCTTGGCGCTCATCACGCCTTTATTCATGGCATGATAAACCCCATTATCCTTTTCAGATACCCAATAGGTAATACGATGCTCATTTTCTTTAATCAACTCCTTGCTACCATCGGATGACTCTCCATCAATCACGATGTATTCAAAGGGAACATTTTTTTGACCAAAGACAGAAAGAAAGGTCTTTTTCAGTCCTTCTACATTATTAAAATTTACAGTCACTACGCTATATAACATAGGCGCTATAATAATGCAGTACTTGCTATCCTAATCGCTTACGAAGGATCTCAATATCTTTGGTAGCGATAAGGTTATCATACGGATAGTGCAATCTTTTCGCTTCTGGATGTAGCTCACCATTTTTGTAGCTATACCAACGATAACCCCAACTTACCATAAGGTCATATAACTCTTGCACCATATATCCGGCCGAAAAAGTATTTGACTCCGTAAATTCCATCATTACTACTGGCGCAAATTTCTGAAAGAAAGTCTTCCCTCCCACTAATACAAATTTCTCCCAACCCTCCACATCAATTTTTACAAGCGAAATTTTTTCTTTGGCCTCTTCTACTAGTTGATCATCTAATGTAAAGACAGGAACAGACTTGGTTGAATGAAATTTCTCATCACTGACAGCTGCAAATGTATTCCACGCATCATGTCCATCGCCAGAAACATTTAGCATTAACTCACCCTCGCTGTCCGATAGGCCTATATTTCTAGCTGAAATGTTTGTCAGGTTATTCAGCGAGACATTTTCAATAAGGCGGGAAAATGTTTCAGGCGATGGTTCGAAAGAGATCACTTTACCCGTACTATCAACAAGTGGAGAAGCAATTAGAGAAAACAGTCCGATGTTTGCACCAATATCCACAAACACATCTCCTTTCTTTAATGCCTTTGTTACAAATTCTATTTCATTTTCCTCAAACCCATCAAAGATTAACCTTGAAAGTACATTGGCTTTAAGAAGTTTTATTTTCACTTTGTTATTAAGCGCAAACAAGATTGAATCCTTGCCACCAAAAAGAGCGCTCCACTTTTCTTCGTTGTTTCTCGCTTCATTGTTTACTACACGATTCTTTGCTTTGCGATGAAAATAATCTAACACCCTAAACAAAAATCTGTCAATAGATTCAATCATTATTCAATAATTCAGGATTCATGAAAATTTTAAACAATCACACGAGTTATTTCTTGTCAGAAATTTCAATTTTTTCTATTCCAGGATACATTGGTGACTTTGCTACAATCAAGCCATCCACAGAAAAGGAATTATCAAGATCTGCATGACACACCAGTTGATACCCAGACTCTTCCAATAAACTTAAACAATCGTAGTGTAATTCATTGCTGTGAGTAGAAACAAAAAGATATCCAATCCGTTTTTCGGCCAATATTTTGTTAATGCTTTGAAGCATAACTAACTCACTTCCTTGAATATCAGAATGAAGTATGTCTACAAAGTCGATCTTTTTTTGCCTGATAAAATCGGCCACCGATACAACCTTCTCGCCATTTTCATTGAAGCATGTGTTTGCGCCAACAAAAGCCGTGGTAAAATCTCCCTTCAAACGATTCAGTTTGAAATTATTTTTACCATAGGCCATATTGAAAACATCAGGTTCAATCAAATAAGCTTTTGCTCCGTTTATTGTTCTTAAAAACCACATGGAATAAAAGGCCCAATAGCTGCCGAGCTCAATGATCGTTGCTCCCTTCTTAATATCCTTTAAAACCAGGCCAAACGCGTATTCTTCTTGTGGCTCATGCACCCCCTTATTTTTGACCAGCATCTGAGCTATCTCAGCGCCGTAATATCCACCTAATGTGATGCGAATACCATTGTGCATAAATTGTGCGCCCTTCCTTATTTCACCTGCGTTTCCATCGCGTTTAATCTTAGAATTATCAGGGCATCCAACAACGTCCTTTATCCTTTCATCCCAATTGATAGAGATCTTTTTATCTAACAACTTTTGGTCGTAATACCCTAAAGGAAGAAGTATTTCCAACTTAATCCGATGAATCAGTAATCTAATGACTCGTTTTAAATAGTTTTTAAAGCGCGAAAATAAATTCATTTTTTTAAAGCTTGTACCGAAGTTTCAAACTGTTCAACATAAAAGCCTTGCGAAACGCTCGGTATGGTGCAGTCGATTTTCTTCTCATTAAAAATTACGTTCACCATTCGTAGATTATCGATCCGTTCAACGGTAATTTCCCCCAAATTTATATAAGATATAACCTGATAGTTTCCTGGAATTAGGCCAAGGGAATCAATTTTAAATTCAACTTTAAATACCCCCCTTGTTATGTCAAAAGACTTCCCTTTAAATGCGGACCATATACTCGTTATCCTCGTGTTATACATATCGTTAAAACATATTGCAAACTGCACGTTTTTCATGTCAGCTTTAGCTTCACAAGTCATTTCTATATACAATGCCGCACCAGCTGTAAGGTTTTGAATTTCCGCCTGATCAGAATTTTTAAATTTCAAACTAATAAGTGAAATCTCGCTGGTACCAGTTCGACTGCTTTGACTAGCCGATCCGGGCATCAGGCTTAAACTGAGGTAAGCATCAATCACATTCTCTACGGTATCGTTTTTAAACAATTTCCCCTTTTCCAACATGATTGCCGAATTACAAAGTTTGTTAACTGCATTAAGGTCGTGACTTACAAAGAGAACTGTTCGGCCTTCGCGTTTACTCACATCTTCCATCTTGCCCATGCATTTTCGTTGGAACTGCGTATCGCCAACCGCCAGCACTTCATCTACAATTAATATTTCTGGTTCAAGATGAGCGGCTATAGCAAACGCCAACCTTACGTACATCCCACTACTGTAGCGCTTTACAGGAGTATCTAGAAATTTCTCAACTTCTGCGAAAGCCACTATCTCATCAAACTTACTTTTGATTTCAGCGCGGCTCATGCCGAGAATTGCACCATTTAGAAAAATATTTTCACGCCCCGTGAGCTCTTGATGAAATCCGGTACCCACCTCCAGAAGAGATGCAACTCTGCCGCGCATAATCACTCGCCCAGAGGTAGGTTCAGTAATTCGGCTTAAGATTTTTAGCAAGGTACTTTTTCCAGCGCCGTTTCTACCAATTATTCCAACACGGTCTCCCTGTTTAATCTCAAAATTAATATCCTTTAAAGCCCAAAACTCTTCTTTTGAGATTGGCCCTGATCGGCTATTACTCCTTAAAGAAAAAAGACGACCAGCTTTTCCAGCCAAAACATCACGCAGGGATGTATACTTTTCTCGTTGTTGATGTGAAATAATAAAATGTTTCGAAACATTCTCAGCCCGTATAATTGCGTCTGTCATGGGTTAAATATTATCAGCAAAACCTCGTTCAGTTTTTCTAAAATAGGCTATACCAACCCATAAGAAAAACACTACAATAACACAGGATATTGCAAAGCCTGGCCAGTAAAGGGGCTGACCTAACACACACCAACGAAATCCATCAATCACGCCTGTCATAGGATTTAATGAATATAATAAGCGCCAACGCTCAGGCACTACACTGCTGCTAAAGCCTACTGGACTGATATACAGGCCGATTTGAACAATGAAGGGTATAATGTATCTGAAATCACGATACTTTACATTCAGGGCGGTAACATAAAGGCCAATTCCGAATGAAGCAGCAAGTGCCATTATCACGAAGAACGGAAGTAAAAAGATTTTTATGTCAGGCACATATTGATAGAATAAAAACATGACTAACAAAAGAAAGAACGATATGGAAAAATCAACTAATCCCATGATAATGGAACTGGCCGGGATGATCATTCGGGGGAAATAAACTTTAGAAACAAGATTGGAATTACCGATCAAACTATTGCTTGAATCACTAAGAGCGGTAGCGAAAAATTGCCAGGGCAACATCCCAACAAAGACCATAATCGCATAAGGAGCATCACCAGGTACACCAAGTTTGGCAACTCTACTAAACACCATTGTAAAAATAATAGTAGTGAGCAGAGGTCGTATCACACTCCAGGCTGCCCCAATCACCGTCTGCTTATACCTCACTTTTACGTCGCGCCATGCGAGAATGTAGAAAAGCTCGCGAAAACGCCACAAATCCCGCCAATAGTTCTTTTGAGTCCTTCCTCTTTCAATAACAACATTCGTCATGGTCATTAGTAAACTATCTTTTATCGTCACTGAAGACTTCTACTCATTTAAAACTCCAATCGGACAGAATAAATAGATTAACTACCCTTAGGTTTAGGAATAATACCCCCCGTCACCTTTCGATTTACCATACCCGTAGCCATATCCATAACCATTTCCATATCCGTAACCATAACCATAACCTAAGCCTGTTCGATAGATATCATTCAGCACAAGGCTAATATTTTTTAGCTTGCCAGCGCTATAGAATTCCTGTATATCTCTTAAAAAGGCCTTGGGGGTATAATTTTGACGAGTGACAAAAATAGTATGATCAGCGTATTTAGAAATCACAAACGCGTCTGTAACGATGGCCATAGGTGGCGTGTCGATTAGAATATAATCATAAAGTTGAAGCGCCTCAGTAATTAAATTTCCAATCCTATCACTGAGCAGCAACTCCGAAGGGTTAGGTGGTACCGGGCCGCTACTGATAAGGTCAAGGTTTTCTATTGAAGTTTCCTGGATTACATCTGACAAGGAATTTAACATGCTAAGGTATCCACTTAAACCCCTATCGTTGGTGAGACCAAAATCAGAAAATATCTTCGGCTTCCGCATATCGGCACCTATAATGAGCGTCTTACGACCAGACATAGCAAACACCGTTGCCAGATTTATAGTTGAAAATGTTTTTCCTTCTCCGCTGATGGAGCTACTCACCATAAAAACCTTTTTGGTTTGATTAGAAGTGAAAAAACTTAGATTAGACCGAATGGCGCGAAACGACTCAGCGACTGGCGATTTGGGCTTATTGCTTACGGCTAGATTATCTTTTGTTTGATAATGACCGATACCTCCAATAAATGGAATGGTCGTAATTTTATCAAGGTCTTCTCTCGACTGAATTTTCTGATTCAAAAATTCTATAAGCACAAACGCAGCTATAGGAATCAGTAATCCGATTACCCAGCCTATAAAGTAATTTTGACTCGTGTTCGGTGAAATGATTGCCCCCTTCATCGGAGGGTTTACCGGTACAATATCAGATACGTTCGAGGCTTTAGAGATTCCTGCTTCTGACATCTTTTGCATCAGGAAAATATACAAGTTATCCAGCAGCGTATAGTTCCGTTGAATTGAAATAAACTGACGCTGTGCCACAGGTAAGTGATCAATAAGTTTGTCAAGGTCGCTAATTTCTTTTTTGATTAGCTCTGCCTTCAGGTTGTCTGTGGCCCTGAGTGTTTTCACTGATTCAATAAGATCTTTCCTCAGTTCATCCAATCGTTTTACACCTCCCTTTACCAATGGATTCTCATCTTTTCCCTTACCGAGGAAAAGCTTCAAATCAAGCTGGGAGTTAATCATTTTCTCTACCAGGCTGCTGAGTATCGGATCATTTACTCCAACAGCAGCGGGCAAAACAATTAAGTCAAGATTATCTCCTTTTGTAATATAATTCATTAAGTAGGAGTAATAATTAGCTCTGATCACAAGTTCACTCCTTTGACTTTCCAATGGAGCCAACTTATCAAACAATCGTTTAGCTTCATCATCCAATTTCTCAGAGGAATTACTGATCTTGAATTGCTCCAATTGAGCTTCAGAGATTTTAAGCGAATCAGAAATTTCGGTTAATTGTTTCTTAATAAATTGAATAGTTCGTTCAGCGGTCTGATTTTTTTTCTCAAGATCGTACTGTTGATACGTAGAGATGAGGCCATTCATAAAATCAATTTCCTTTTCCGGATTTGACCCATTGATGCTTAGATTCAATACACCTGAACCTTCTTCAGCCCATTGTACATTCAGTCTCCCCACATAATTTTCTGTCACACTATTAGGATCAAGGAAAGTCAGTTTATAGGGCATGTTCAAAATTCTTTTTACATCATCAAGTGAATCTTGGAAAACAATAAAATGATGCCCATTGAATTCAACACTGTCGCTGAAGTAAAACATTGCCTCTTTCTCCTCTACGTTTTCCGTGGCATTTTTTACTGAGTATATTTTTTCATTTATGACTTTAAAGACCAACGACGCCCCATATGATCCGTTTCTTTTCAAAAGCCTTACCTTAACTGGTAGCTTATATGCTTCTGATGTTTTAATCTTCCCTTCATTGATGAAGACTACTTCGAAATTCAGTTTCTTTATAACATTTCCTATCAAAGGGTAGGACTTTATGATGTACGGCTCATTGAGATAATTTCGATATCCTTCAATTAACGAGTTTTTGTACAGAAGGTCCGCTCCACTCGCTTCCTCCTTTTCCCGAATGATAACTGATGCCGTGACCGGATAGATTTTTGGCGAATACCTATTTTTAAAATAAGCCACACCGATACACATCCCTAGTGATAATACCACAAGATACCAGTATCGCAGCACCCTGTAACCGATCCTTTTAAAGTCGATTTTAAAGCCTTCTTTCTGTACGTCGAAGTGTTGGTTCATATCACTTTTTGGTTAACGATATTATGACCAACAAAAAAGAAACAGAAGAGAGAATTAGAGAGAAGTTAGGTCCAAAATACATCCTGAACGGACGTTGCCGCAAAGGCGGAACAATTAGTAGATCATTCTGATGGATATAATAATACTGGGATGTTAAAAAATCTTCTTTCAATAAATTAATGTAATGTACTTCAGTTTTTGACCCCACTTGCCTTACCAATTTAATATTTGATCGGTCAGCCAACTCATTCAAGCCACCTGCAAGGCCTATGGCTTCCATTAAACTTACTCGATTGTTATTAAATGTTACTGAACCTTCTTTGTTTACTTCACCTAAAATAGTGGCCCTGTAGTTCAGCAAACGTACTTTAACAATCGGTGAATCCAGATATCGGTTAGCCAACTTTTGGATTGTATCCTGTGCTTGAAAAACCGAAAGGCCGGCTACTTTAACTCTTCCGATTACAGGCACGGGGATTTCCCCCTTCTCATCTACCAATTCACCAATTAATAGCGCCCCTCCAATAGCACCATTCATGCCGGCTGGGGTTTGTTGATTTTGTGTGGCGAGAAAATCAAACTCCTTCGCCGTTAACGTTTGGTAACGAACAGAAAGAATATCATTGGTTTGAATCCGGTAATCAAAATTTTCGAGGGTGTAGTTTCGCACAGAAGTATCCGGTGGATTTATCTTCCTGCTGAGGTCTCCCTTTTTCTGCAGATAAAGAAATTTTTTATTGGTTACGCAAGAAGAAAAAAGTAAAATCAGACCCAAAAAAATAATGGTTGAATTGCGCATGAATGAGGTCATCTATTAAAATAATCTCGAAAATTAGGAAATAATCACAGACATATAAAATTTCAGGGTTTGAAGGGCTGAGTTAGGAGATTATTCCTGTGATTCCTCTTCGCCTTCTTCATCCTCCTCCTCTATTTCTTCTCCAGTAGCTTCATCTTCTTCCACAGCATGGGCAAATCGTGCAAACCATCCGTCTTTGGCAATCAATTCTGCCGGGCTACCTTCTTCCATTAACTCACCGGCAGACAGCACGATCACATGGTCAGCATCTTTTACCATCGAAAAGCGGTGTGCGATTACAATGACGGTGTTCTCTTTGCCCACTTCCTTCACGGTTTTCTTCACTTCCGCTTCAGTCGCAAAGTCGAGATTGGCGGTAGCCTCATCCAAAATCAGAATTTTGGGTTGGGCAATGAGTATGCGGGCAATCTGTATGCGCTGGCGTTCGCCAACCGAAAGGCCGAACCCACTCTCTCCCACTTTTGTCTTCAAGCCGTCGGGCAACCGCTGCAACGTTCCTTCCATGCCTGCAGCCGTAGCAGCGTGCCTCACTTCATCGTCGGTAGCGTCAGGTCGTTTGTAGCGAATATTGTCGGCAAGGGTGCCTCGAAATACAGCGCCATCGGCGGCAACCATCCCCATCTGTCTTCGCACGGCCGAAGCGTCAATGGCAGAAAGTGGTTTCCCGTCAATCAGGATTTCCCCACTATCCGGCTCGTACAATTTCATCAGAAGGTCTACTGTCGTGGTTTTACCCGCTCCTGATGTGCCTACGATGGCCGTGACTTTGCCCGGCTGTATGGTAAACGACAACCCTTTCAGTATCTCTCTCTCTTTGGTATAGCCGAACCGCACATTTTTGAACTCTACTTTACCATGTTTGATCGGCCAATCTTCACCACGCTTCTCCTCATGACGATGATCCACCAGTTTGAACGCCCGGGCAATGGAGGCTACGTTTTGCTGAAGGTTCACCCAAAGGCTAGCCAATGAATCAATGGGGCCATAGAGCCGGTCAAGGTAGGCCACAAACATAACGACATCACCAGGAGTAAGCTGATGTTCGAGCGTAAGGTATCCTCCATATCCCAACACCAGCGCCGAGGAAAGGCGTGTGAGCATGTTTTCCCAGAAAACATACTTATTCGCCAGCTTGGTGCGACTCACATAATCGCGGTAGGCTTCGTCGGATATTTGCGAAAAACGCATCACTTCGCGTTGCTCGGCACCGGAAAGCTTTACTGTTTTTATTCCCGCCAGGGCATCCTGCATTCGCGCGGAGACTTCTTCCCACCGATCATAGAAACTGGAAAGGCCAGACTCCAGCCGCTTGGCCGATCGCCAGGCGATCAATAAATAGAATGGAATTACCGCAAGCGAAATTAAGGTGAGGGTAAGATTTTGCCAGAACATGATCGCCAATATTCCTAACAGACTGATCACCTCTGGTAAAATCTGTTGTGAGAATCCATTGACAATTCCTGAAACTTCTTCCGACTGGTTGATCTGTTTGGCCAATGCGGCGCTTGATCTCTTGCTAAAAAAACTGAGCGGAAGCCGCAGCACATGCCCAAATGTACTTCGAATGAAACTTTGCTCAATGCTGCAAGAGAAACGCACGTTGAGGTTTTCTCCCAGCAACAAAAACAACTGGCCGAGCAGGTTGACAACAAAAAGTAAAATTACTGCCAGCATCAACGTCTGAATTGCTTGCAACGGCGTACGTCCGGCTACCTCGTGCTTGCTGTGCGGCTCTTTGGAAATCAGTTTCTTGGTGATGAAATCCAGTTCAGACGGTTCTTCCTCCACTACGTCATCCACCTGCACAGAATCGGTCTGGGGCTGATACTTATCGCGAGTCTCGTCTTTTGCTTTTTGAATAAACAGACCGGCCACGTCGTTGATAGCCTCCCGATAAATCAAAGGTTCAATCAGGTTTGCCCCAGTGGCAAGCAACCCAATAAAAACAATCAACACAAATTTCCTCCAGTGAGGAAGAATCAGCTTAAAAATATTTTTCCAAACTGAAACTTTAGCTTCAGAGCCAGCCATAGATCTTTATAAAAAATTGGTCGCTTTTAAAGATAAGAATTAATTTATCCTGATCACTTTTTTGATTTCGATAGCATCCGGTGTTCGAACCTTTATAATGTAAAGGCCACCAGCCATGGGTAAAAAATTTATCGGGTAAGGGTTCATGGCCCAGCTTACCGTTTCCTTCGCATGAAGCAAACACTCACCGGTAGAATTATAAACCCAGACTTCAAAGGGTTGTCCTTTTACTTCTTTAAACTGAAGTTTTAATTCATCTTTAAAGGGGTTGGGGAAAAAATCGACTTCGCTGTCTTTCAACGGGATCACTTCGGTCCATTTAAAATTTGGAATACCGTATCCCAAAAGGCTGTCGGGTTGAGTGTATTGAGACGACGCTTTGATCAATCTATCGTAGATATCGGCGGCCGACGACTGTGGAAGCATCTGCCGCATATCGGCAACTAACCCCGCCACCAACGGGCATGAAAAAGAAGTGCCATCGCCGGTACCACAACATCCACTGACGGTAAAAAGCACATCGCTGGTACCCATAGCGCTCACGTCAGGTTTTACTCGTTTATCGGCAGTTGGGCCTACCGAGCTGAACATGCTGCGCTTGCCCCACGCATCCACCGCCCCTACTGCGATCACGCCTTCTGCATCAGCTGGCACATCAATGTATTTCCACGACAGGTTTCCTTCGTTGCCAGCACTGTTCACTACAGATATTCCGCGCAACACTGCCTTGCGTGCCGCCTGTGTACATATCGCAGTCTTTCCATCAAGGTTGGCATAGGTGTAATCCATCGACGACATGTCAAACTGGTTGTAGCCTAGTGACGAGCTGATCACGTCCACGCCGGCGCTGTCGGCGCGCTCGGCGGCAAACACCCAGTTATATTCTTCCACACGATATTCGCTGGTCACGTCTTCTGTCTGATAAAGAAAAAAATTAGCCTTGTAGGCGCTACCCAAAAAAGTACCTGGAAGATTTCCTGCCAAAAGTGAAAGCGTCGCGGTGCCGTGATCGTCGGCAGAGTAAACGTCGGTCGTGTTATTCACAAAGTTGAAAACGCCTTTTATCCGATTCTCACTGAAAAGAGGCTGAAATCCCGAAAGGGTATTCACGCCTTTAAATCCATCGTCGAAAACAGCGATGTCTATTCCCTCGCCGTGATAGCCTGCAGCATGCATCTGATCTACACCGATCATTTGCAACTGGTGAAAATTCTGCAACTCCTGCGCCTTCTTCGCTTGTTCCTTCTTTTGTTTAGCAACCACTCTCCCACCCACAAGTTTGCTGCCCGGAGCAACCAGCTCAACCTTAGCCACGCATGCAAGTGAAGCAATCGAGGCGGCAGTTGTGGCATCTGTTTGAACGAGTACACCGTTGAACCAACGCGAAGTAAAAAAGACTTTGGCTCCTGTTGCTTTCACTTGTGCTACGTAGTTGCCATCGACGGGGAGGTCTTCGTCGGTCACATAATATCCGTTGGCTGCGCCGAAGTTTTCTTTCTTCCGCCGGTCAATACTTTTCTGCGAAAGAAATTGAAGCGGATTGGATACTGTGAATGAGGTGTTGGTTTTATCCTTGAACGAAACAAAGTATCTGTCCTGTGCAAAATTCAGGAGTGGAGCAAAAAGAAAAAGGGCGATCCATTTATTGGCGCCCATAGCTGTTTAGTGACTGAGTGTATATCACTCCGGTTTTGATATCCTTCTGACCAAAGCACGTCGCGTCGGTGAAATAATTCAATTGCACTTTCGATTTATACACCAACCCAACAGTGTTGGCATACACCTCATACCTCGTGTCTTGATAAACTAGGTTTTGGTCATCGTTTTGAACTACCGTGAACGTGTTTTGAAATTTCGTTCCCGATGCAACGGTGTAGGGTTGCCCAATGGATTTTACGGTCATGGAATCTTTGCCTAAGGTATTGTACAAGTTACCGTTCCACTTAATTGAAGTAGAGACTGGATAAATCAACTTAACAAAAACAATATCATTTTCGGAACTGATGACACGACCGTTGGCAATTCGTGTGGTCCATGTACTTGAATCCGCCCAAGCGTCCAAAGGATCAAGTCGCCCATAGCGATGAAGGACGTAGGTGTATCCGCCTTCAGTATTGGGAAGCGAATCGGTCACAGCCACCTTCAGCTGGTAATTCAATACCGTCTGGCTTGTTTCAGAACAAGTAAGCCGGTTGAATGAAGTCTGGCTCACGTCGTAAATCTGATAGTTACCCACGCGCAAAGGGTAAAACGATTGCACTGACAATTTTATTTCGGATGAGGTAGAACATCCGCAAACGGCAAACAACAAAATAAAAACAACCAGCGACGAAGCCTTCATACGTTTATCCAACGGCATTTTCGAAAATTTTATTCCTGCCAGCCTCAAAGTTATTTTTTTCTTTCCAATATTTGGGCATGTTGATTACTAAAGTAAAAGTGAACCGGGTCACGAATCTCAGCGATGCACGCTATTGCGCAGGCATGGGCGTTGATTTTCTTTCATTTCCCGTAACTACCGTTGATCCGAAAACTTACCAGGAGATAACCAGCTGGGTGGCGGGCCTGCAGTTTGGAATAGAAATAGAAGCCTCCGACATAGACAAAATTCACCTTTACGGATGTGATTTCATCCAAGTCGGTGTGAATCAGATTGAACAGCTCACCGCTGCAACTCCGGCTGTAATTACGCTTGATATTGCTTCCTGGAAAAACCAAAAGAGCAAACTTCTTTCTATCAAAAACCAGATAAGCGCTCTTGAGTTTGAACTTGCTCAGTTGACAGAATCCGAAATTGAAATAATCAAAGAGGCGGCTAAAGATTTTGAAGTGTTTATTCAATACAGCGGCTCGCTTGACCTTCACACGCTATTGCAACTTCCTCTTGCCGGTATAAGCCTGGAAGGAAATTCGGAAACGAAACCGGGTTTGAAAGAATATCCTTTTGCCGAAATTTTAGAACGATTGGAAGTAGTTGACTAACTCTTCTTTTCGAATTTGCTCATCAACTTCTCAACGGCTTCGGCGGTCACATCAGGGAATGAAATATTAAGCGGCTTCGAACCTTCTATCCACTTCTCGATTTTTTTGATCGATTTTTTCTTTACTTTTTTAAGCACCGGCACACCTAACTTACGCAGCGCGGCTGCATTGCAATGCTGCTCATACTGACTTTTCATCGGCACTACGATCAATTTCTTATTCATGTGCAATACTTCTGCCGGTGTTTCAAAGCCTGCTCCGCAAAGCACACCTTCGCAGGTGACCACGCTTTCAACAAAATCAACGCCGCTTACCGGATACACGGAAATTCTACCGACGTGGTACGGTGTTTTGGTATGCTTTGAAAAAATATGCCAGCGCACCTTCGGGCCCTTGAGAAGCCGTTGCACCAATTTCTTGTCGTCGTAAGCGGGGAGATAAACCGTGTAATGGCCGCGGTTAGAAACTTTTGCTTCGCGAATCGCTGTGCGAATCACCGGCGTGAAAATATTTTTATCGTATTCTTCAAAGTGAAAGCCGACGTACTTTTTCACCGGCGCATAATTTTTCAAAATCCATTCTCCGAAAGGATCAATCCGTTTGGGACGCGGTGTATTTTTTGAAAGCAAAGCCGCTTGATGGCTTAATGAAATAATCGGCACCTCTTTCTTCCTTGCCGCCCAGGCGGAAATCGGCTCAAAATCGTTGACAATTAAATCATAATCTTCCACCGGAAAATTTTTGATTTCCTTCATCACATCACGGCTGCTGTTCTTCTGAAATGTTTTAAAAAAATTGATACCTCCCGATTTTCCAAAGTAAAAACTCAAGCCTTTCGATTTATACTTTACAGGATACGGCAGCTTGATCTCGGCTTGCGCACCGCTCACAAACAAATCCAGTTCACCATATTTTTTTAACTCGGGAATGACGTCTACAGCACGGCTTAAGTGACCGTTGCCAGTACCTTGAATGGCGTAAAGGATTTTCATTTTTTAACGGTAAGAAATTCATTGACAAGATCCTTAAATATCTCATCATTGTCCAAATTATTTTTCGGATCCTTCCGTATTTTCACCGATTGTGCTTTAGGGTCGTCGGCATAGCGATAGATCTTCCATTCACCACCATTGTATTCGAGCGCCGTCAGGTTTTCTACCCAATCGCCGGAGTTCAGGTAAGTGACTTCTCCCTTTTCGGTGGTGATCTTTTTCATCTCCGGATGGTGGATGTGACCGCAGATCACATAATCGTATCCGTTTTCAATGGCGATTTCTGCGGCCGTCTTTTCAAAGTCATTGATGAATTTGACGGCTTGCTTCACAGAATCTTTTACTCTTTTCGACAAGGAGATTTTCCCTTTGCCAAAGAGCTTCATGATGAAATTGACAAACGAGTTTAACAGAATCAACGCATCGTATCCCAGCGCACCGAGTTTAGCCAGCCACTTGGAATACTGCATCGTCACATCAAATACATCGCCGTGAAAAACCCACGCTTGCTTTCCCTGCAACGCCAACACTTTCTTATTGGCAATCACAAATGAGCCGAGCCGAAAGCCGGAGAACTTGCGAAGCATTTCGTCGTGATTGCCGGTGAGGTACACAATCTTGGTTCCCTTGGCGAGCAACCCTGTGATGTGCTTCACCACCTGCATGTGCGACTTCGGCCAGTAGCGCTTACTGAACTGCCACATGTCGATGATGTCGCCGTTAAGGATAAGTCGTTTGGGTTTGATGGTTTTCAGGTAGCGCAACAGTTCTTCGGCATGACAGCCGTACGTGCCGAGGTGAACATCAGAAATGATCACCAACTCTACCTCACGTTTTCTTTTCTTAGCCAACGTAGTTTGATTTCGTTACACAAAGATCGCAATTCAAAAATTACCATCACTTAAAATGAATGTTAGGTGAATGTTAAGGAAGGAAAGAAGTTGTCGGTTCTAAGATTGCAATTCGCTGTTTATATTCCTTAAGTTTTAAATTCTGCGCTTACTCAGCAAACTTAAATTTCAAGTATTTAATCTTCTCTCCCTTTGCCGCAAACATTTCTTCGTAGCGCGTTTTAATATCAAAGCATTCCGCACGCAGGTCAGATTCGTAAAGGTCGTGCGTAAAGTTCAGTTCGCGGATGTCAGTGCGCAGACTGAGTTCTTCAAGCGTATAATTAAATAATCCCGTATTGTCGGTCTTAAACCTAAACCATCCGTCGCGCTTCAAGATTTTTTTGAACATGTCGAGAAAGCGTGGGCTTGTAAGTCGCCGCTTGATGTCACGCTTACGCGGACGGGGGTCAGGAAACGTCAACCATATTTCATCAATTTCTCCTAACTCAAAAAAACTTTCGATGTTCAGAATCTGCGTGCGCAAAAAACCCACGTTCTTCAGCCCTTCTTCATGCGCCCAGGTGCTTCCCTTCCATAACCTGTCGCCTTTCAAATCCACGCCAATAAAATTTTGCGTAGGAAATTTTCGGGCAAGGCCTACCGAGTATTCACCGCGACCGCAGGCTAGCTCTACCGTCATCGGATTTTCATTTCCAAAATAATCCTTCTTCCAGTTTCCTTTAATCTTCAAAAAAATTTCCTTGCCTGGCTCAATCACGTTGTCGCGACCGGCAATGATTTCAAAACGTTTGAGTTTGCTTTTCATAAATTATCAATATCGGCTACCACAAAAGTGCTGCCTCCTATAAAAATCATATCGTTGGGCGAAGCCATTTTCCGGGCTTCCGCTATCGCTTTATTCACCTCTTCTATGGCCACGCCGTCCAGCCCAAATGTCTTTGCTTTTGCCTGAAGTTCGGCAACCGGCAAGGCGCGCGGAATGCTTGCCTGGCAGAAATAATACTTAGCTGTCTTGGGCAAAAGCGCCAGCACCCGATCTGGGCTTTTATCTTTCACCATTCCCCACACGATGTGAAGAGTTTCAAATTTCTGCTGCTGAATCTGATGCATCACCTCAGCTATTCCCGCTTCGTTGTGGCCTGTATCGCACACGGTGAGCGGGCTATCGTTTAATTTTTGCCAGCGACCTTTTAGCTGTGTGAGCTGAACCGTGCGCTTCAGTCCATCCGATACATTTTCATTTGAAATGGCAAAGCCTTTCTTCCTTAGTTCATCAACGGTTGCCAACACGCCAGCCAGGTTTTTCTGTTGGTAGGCGCCTTTCAATTCAAGCTGATAACGGTTGCTACCGGAATGACTTCGCGCCGAAAAGTTTCCATCGCCAAGTGCATCCACTTCATAAATTTCAGAAGCAAACGTCAGCGGACTATTCTCTTTTCTTGCTTTGGCTATGAAAACATCGGCCACCTCTTCCTGGCGTTCGCTCACCACGGAAGGAATATGAGGTTTGATGATTCCCGCTTTCTCGCCTGCAATTTTTTGAAGCGTATCACCGAGCAAGTCGGCATGGTCCCAACTGATATTGGTGATCAATGAAACTTCAGGCGTGATCACATTCGTCGAATCCAGTCTTCCGCCAAGTCCTACTTCGATGACGGCGACATCTACTTTTTCCTTACGGAAATAATCGAACGCCATAGCCACGGTCGTTTCAAAAAAAGAAGGCTCAATTGTCTCAATCGCAGGCTTAATTCTCTCTACAAAATCTATGACAAAAGACTGATGCACCTCTTGTCCATTGATTTTGATACGCTCGGTAAAATTCTTGAGATGAGGCGAAGTGTATAAACCGGTCTTGTAGCCTGCCGATTGCAGAATTGCCGCCAGCATGTGCGACGAACTGCCTTTGCCGTTGGTGCCGGCCACATGCACAGTCTTGAAAGCTCGCTCAGGGTTGCCGAGTGCCTGGCAAAGCGCCAGGGTGTTGGTGAGGTCTTCCTTGTAAGCCGCCGCCCCGATGCGTTGAAACATCGGAAGACGACTGTACAGATAGTCGAGTGTAGCTTGGTACGATTCCATTTTTTCGCAGCCGCGAAATTAGGAATCTAATTGATGGCTTGAAAATGACTTAGTCGCGATCGTGCTTTTCATGGCGTTCGCGCTTCTCACGCTCGCCACCTGACGGCCTTTTCTTAGAAATGAATTTCTCCAGTTTTTCCAGTTGTTCGGCCCGAAGTACTGACGCCAGTTTCACTTTCATCGAGTCCATAGCCATGCGTGCATCGCGGTCGCCCTGCTCCTGCAGCCGGTCTATTTCGTGCATGGTTGCCTCCACAATTGGCTTAATTTGCCTGGCCTGCGCCGAATCTGCATCCACCACGTGAAGGATCTTTCCTACAAAGTTTCCCCGTCGGCCGTGGCTCATTTCGATTTTACCGCCACGTATGCCGTTTCGGTCACGGTAGTAGCGGCGGGCCATCATTCCCGTTATCAACATACCGATCATTATTCCGATGATGAACGTGGCGCTCATCAGCAACAACGCTTTTTTTCTTTCGCTGGTCATAATTCTATTCTGTTAAATCCTGGTACAAATCGATCGTTACAATGTCATTCGGTTTCTCATCTTCAAAGCCAAGCACCGACTTCAACGTAAGTTGGTCAGAGAAAATAATATTCAGCACCAGCAAGGCCACCACCACACCAAGCGCGGCTAGCTGGTACTTCTTGAAAAAGAAAAATATCTGGTAGTCAATTTCTTTCTTCAATGACTTGATCCGGTTGATAATCCGCTCGGCGAAGAACGGCCCAAACGAATCAGTCTCCTTGCGGAGCAATTGATCTCTCAGCGCAAGATATTGCCCCGAGGCGCGCTGCAAGCCCGCATCTTCCGCCAATACTTTTTTGAGCTGTTGCTTTTGAGCCTCGTCGAGTGTTCCATCGAGCGACTGCAAAAACAAATCTTCGTTGTTTCGTTCCATACTCATCTTACTTTAAATGTTTTTCCAACGCGATTCTCAATTTCTTTTGTGCGCGTGCCAAGCGCGAAAGCACTGTGCCCAGCGGTATAGCTAGCATCGTGGCGGTTTCTTCTGTGGAATAGCCTTCCACCAGGCGCAAAGTCGCCACGGCACGAAAATCCGGATCTAGCCGGTCGAATTCATAGGCGATCATTTCACTCATGTCTTTGCGGTTGTCGGTTTCACCTTTGTTGAAGCCCTCCTCTTCGCCGGCAAAAAACGAAAACCGTCTTTTCCGGCGCTTGATCTCGTTGAGCGAAAGGTTTATGGCAATCCGAATCAAATACGTACCTACCGCCGACTCGCCTCTGAATTTATCCAGCGACTCATAAAACCGGATGAAAACTTCCTGCCCTACATCTTCGGCTTCGGGCGTAGCGCCGAGCATCGACCGCACCACACCGGCCACCTTGCCCTCATATCTTTGCACCAGTCGCTTAAAGGCTGCCAGGTCACCTCCCCGTGATTGCTCTATTAATAAATCGTCACTTTGTTGTGCCATGCCTTTAATTCTGTAAGCAATCTACCGGTTTTGCAGCTTAGACAAGGAATGCCCGGAGTTTATTCCCCGCCAGTGGTCTTTTTTCTTGTACCCTTATATTTCTTAAATTCAGGAAAGAATAGGCGACACTTACCCAACACAGTTATGAAAATGTTCATCGTTTTGCTAGTGCTGATTTTTCCCTTGGCGGGAATGGGCCAGGGCCAAACCGAACTCGACAAAAAAGTTGAGAAATACCTACTGGAGCATCGCAGCGAATGGCATGACTTGAATGTGCCCTACGTGGACGGGCAAACCCTGCACGACATCATCGTAAAGAACAAATACACCTCGGCGCTTGAGATTGGTACTTCCACAGGTCACTCCACGATCTGGCTGGCTTGGGCCATGAGCAAAACGGGCGGCAAAGTCACCACCATCGAACTGAATGAAAAACGACACAAAGAAGCAATCAAAAACCTGACGGAGGCCGGGCTGATCAGTTTTGTCAATGCAGAGTTGGGCGATGCCCATGATTTTGTAAAGCAAGTTTCCGGTCCATTTGACTTTGTGTTCTCCGATGCCGACAAAGACTGGTACAAGCAGTATTTTCTGGACGTAACTCCAAAACTCAAAACCGGCGGCTGCTACACCACGCACAACGTGATCGATGGAAACTCGCCTGAAGACTACCTGGAGTTTGTGCAAAAGCATCCGGGCTTTCAAACCACCATCGACAAAAAGAGCCGCGCCGGCATCATGATCAGCTACAAAAAGTAATTTGACCTACTCGTAGCCCAGAAACCTACCCTTGCCGAATAGCGTAACAAGTGGTTACTTGCACTAAAAAAATTAGAATAGCGTGGTTTGGTTTCGCGAATGGGGTTGGACCCAGTACATCATCGTCGGTTTGTTCTGTATCCTTTACGGAATTTTCATCTTCCGAATCGTGCGTATCAGCCGTATTCTGAACACGCCGTTTTACACCATTTTTTTCAAGTTTGCGCTACGCAGCGTATTCTTCGCCTTATTGCTCATTGCTTTTCTCGGGCCTTCGTTTGGCGATTCCAAAAGGGAAATAAAATCGATTGGCAAAGACATCATGATCTGTGTGGACCTTTCCAAATCGATGGATGCGTTTGACATTCAGCCCACACGACTCGAAAAAGTGAAATACGAAATGAAGCGCGTGGTCGAGGCCTTCAGTTCTGATCGCCTCGGCGTCATCATCTTTTCGTCTGAGGCTTTCATGCAGTGCCCCCTCACCTACGACCAGAATGCATTGAATCTTTTTATCGAAACGATGAACAGCAGCCTGGTGCCTTCGAGCGGTACCGACTTTGGTCCTCCGTTAAAAATGGCGCTCAGCAAATTGCAGGATCAAGAAGGACCAAGCACACAACCCAAATCGAAAGTGATTATTCTGATCAGCGACGGCGAGGATTTTGGCGAACAAACCGGCGAAGTAGAAAAAGAAATTGAAGACAAAGGCATAAAACTTTTCACACTCGGCGTGGGCACCGAAAAAGGAAGTCAGATCATGGCTGGCCGCGGCTACAAAACCGACGCGCAGGGCAACGCCGTAGTTTCCAAACTTAATTCAAAAGAACTGAAATCACTGGCCAGCAAAACCAACGGTCAGTATTTTGAAATCAACGAAAGCCGCAACGATGTGGCACGGCTGATCAATACCATCGGCAAAATTGAAGGCGAATTGCGCGACGCGCGCACGGTGGATGTTTCCGCCAATCGCTATTATTATTTCCTGCTGGCGGCGTTGGCATTTTTAGTCTTAGATTTGTTGATTGATGTGAAGACGGTGACGATATGAAAACGATTAGCCTCATTCTCGGAATACTTCTTTTGTCGATCGATCCGACCAAGGTCAGCAAGATCAATACGCTTAAGGCAGAGGCCAAGAAAGCGTACCTCGCCGGCGATATGAAGACGGCCATTGCCAAATACAAATTCCTGGTCGATTCACTTCACGTGGACGAAGAAGAAGTACGATTGAATCTGGCCAATGCCTATTTCAATCAGAATGACACCACCAACTCCATTCCCCGATATCAGCCCTTATCCATCAGCGACAACCGCAAAATCAATTCACTTTCCAACCAGCAACTGGGTGTGATCGCCAACCGTCAGGGAAAATTTGAACAGGCGCTCAACTATTTCAAACAAGCACTGAAAGCCGAACCCGAAAACGAGCAGGCACGATTCAACTACGAAATGGTGAAGAAGAAACTGGAAGAAAAGAAAAAGCAGGAGCAGAAAAACAAAGATCAGAACAAAGACAAAAAAGACGATCAGAAGAAAGACGACAAGAAGGATCAAAATAAGGATCAAAAGAAAGACGATAAAAAAGATCAGAAGGATCAAAAAGACAAGAAAGATCAGAAAGACAAAAAAGACGAGAACAAAGACAAGAAGGATCAGGACAAAAAAGATCAGAAAGACAAGCAGGATCAGAAAAAAGACCAGGATCAAAAAGATAAAAAAGACAAAGAGCAGCAGGAAAAAGAGCAGCAAAAGAAAGATCAGGAACAAAAAGATAAGAAAGACGAAAAGAACCCTAATCTCTCTGACAAGCTGAAAGACATGAAGATCAGCGAAGATAAAGCGCGAATGATCCTGGAGGCAATGAAGAATCAGGAAGTTCAATACTTGCAGCAGAACAAACGCAAAGCCACCAAACCAAAAAGCAGCGGGAAACCGGATTGGTAGAGATTCGCTGTTCGTAATCAGTTAATAGTTATCCGACTAAAAAATAAAATCATGAAAGAGGTAGTTATCGTTTCAGCCGTACGCACACCCATCGGAAGTTTTGGCGGAAGCCTGGCAGGACTTTCGGCGGTGAAACTTGGAGCCATTGCCGTGAAAGGCGCTCTTGACAAAATAAAGCTCGACCCCAAGGCCGTGCAGGAACTTTACTTTGGCAATGTGATCGGTGCAGGCCTCGGGCAAGCTCCTGCTACACAGGTGGCGGTGGGCGCAGGCCTTGGTTACAATATCCCTTGCACACTTGTCAATAAAGTTTGTGCCTCGGGTATGAAAGCCATTATGGTAGGTGCTCAATCTATTATGCTTGGCGCGAATGACGTGGTGGTAGCCGGCGGAATGGAAAGCATGAGCAACATCCCCTACTACCTCACCAAAGCCCGCTATGGCTACAAGTATGGCGACGGCCAACTGCTCGATGGTCTTACGTACGACGGTCTCACCGACGTGTACAACCACTGCGCCATGGGCGTGTGCGCCGATAACACAGCCAAAGAAATGAACATCAGCCGGCAAGATCAGGACACCTTCGCAATAAATTCATACAAGCGGTCGGCTGCGGCCTGGGCTGCCGGGAAATTCAAAGACGAAATTGTTCCAGTGGAATTGGTTGGTAAGAAAGGTGACGTAACGCTTTTCGCCGAAGATGAAGAATACAAAAACGTGAACTTCGATAAAATCCCGGGCCTGAAACCCGTGTTTACGAAGGAAGGAACCGTAACGGCTGCCAACGCATCGACGATTAATGATGGCGCCGCAGCCGTTGTACTGATGAGCGCAGCCAAGGCGAAAGAGTTGGGCCTTACGCCGATCGCGAAAATTCTTGGCTTCGCTGATGCAGCGCAAGACCCCATGTGGTTTACCACCACACCGTCGCTGGCTATTCCCAAAGCCTTAAAAGCTGCCGGCATCGACAAAAAAGACGTGGGCTATTATGAAATCAACGAAGCCTTTTCTGCTGTGGCAATTGCCAACAACATGAAATTGGAACTTGATCCATCGCGTGTGAATGTGAACGGAGGCGCAGTAGCACTCGGTCACCCGCTGGGCGCATCCGGTGCACGCATTACGATCACCTTGGCCAACGTGCTTAAACAAAACAATGCCGCTATCGGCGTGGCTGCTATCTGCAACGGTGGTGGCGGTGCATCGGCCATCGTGATCGAAAAAATTTAGAATCACGTAATCTTAATCCGGGCTGAAGAAAAAATTAAAATTTCTTCAGCCCGTTTTATTTTACCTTCGCGTTTTGCAATTTCATTCTGGCATAAAAAATACTTCGCAGCCCATCGAGTCGTTATCAAGCATTCAAAGATTTCATCCGGATATGAGGCACCTTTCCATTTTCCTTTTTTTCATCTGCTCCACTGCTGCTGCTCAAAAGGAAATTAAAACCTTTTACGACGCAGCCAAAACCAGAATATCGGAAGACTATTTTGTAATCGATGAAAACCAGACCATGGAAGGAAAATACCGCAAGTATTTTCCTAACGGCAAGCTGGCCATTGAAGGAACGTTTGTGAATGGCGTGCGCTCCGGGACGTTCTACGAGTACCACCAAAACGGCACGCTGATTCGCAAAATCAATTACGAAAACGGAATGCGCCACGGCGAAGTGCAAGTGTTTGACGAAAAGGGCAAACCCATCCAAACTGCGTATTATCAAAACAACTTGCTGGTAGACAGCGTGAAGTCGTACTTCCCTTCCGGACTGCTGAAGCAGGAAGGAATGTTTGTAAAAGGTAAGCCCGAAGGATTTGTGAAAGAATATTACCCGTCAGGGAAAATCAGAAAAGAAATCACATACAAAAACCAAAAGCCAAACGGCGTAACTAAAACATTTTATGAAACCGGTGTATTGGAAACCGAAGCCAATTACAAAGACGGATTCATTAGCGGATTTTACAAAACCTATTTTCCCAACAGCCAACTGGAGCTGATCTATACAATTAAAGACGGCGAAAAGCTCGGCGACTTTATGAGCTACGATCCAGCCGGCCACCTGCTGCTGAAAGGCCATTTCATGTACGGCAAACTCCACGACAGCAACATTGGTTATTATCCGAATGGAAAAATCCGTCACGATTATACCTTTAACATGGGCTCGAAGACTGGCACCAACACCGACTTCCATCCAAACGGCAAGGTGAAAACCAAAGAGCAATTTGCGTTTAACGGAATCGACAGCCAGGTAGAAGAATACGACAGCACCGGCCTTAAATTGTTTGAGAAAAATTTCCGCCAGGGCAAACCCCACGGCACGTGGTATTTTTATGCAACCGATGGAAAGACGTTATCTCTGAAAGAAAACTATCTCGACGGCCAGCTCAGCGGCTTGCGCACCACTTACTATCCGGGAGGAGAAAAGAAAACGGAAGAAACCTGGCTCTTTAACCTGATTACCGGTCCGGTAAAAAACTTTTATGAGAACGGAAAGCTGCTGAGCGAGTGCGACTTCAGAGCCAACCGCATGCACGGGCTATACACCAGCTATTGGCCAAATGGAAAAATGAAAGAGCAGGGCGAATACGTGGCCAACAAAAAACATAAAGTCTGGAAGGAATTTGACGAGCAGGGCAACGTGATCAAAACGCTCACCTTCAGAGCTGGAATTCTGATGAGCACCCCGGAGAAAGAAAAAAAATAATTGACTAGAACCAGTTCTCGACAAAGGTTCTTAATTTGCCACAAACTTCAGTGTGCAAATGCAAGCCATCAAAGAGACCAATTTCCAGTTTAAAGGCCAGACAGGCTTTTATCGGGGCAAAGTAAGAGACGTATATTACTTCGGCGAAAAAATGGCCATGGTGGCCACCGACCGGATTTCAGCTTTTGATGTAGTGTTGCCGCGAGCCATTCCCGACAAGGGACGGGTACTCAATCAAATTGCAGCGTTCAACCTCTATGCTACTCGCGACGTGGTGCCCAACTGGGTGCTGGCTACACCTGATCCTAATGTAACTATTGGTCTTCGCTGTGAACCTTTTCCTGTAGAAATGGTGATACGCGGCTATCTGGCCGGGCACGCTTGGCGCGAATACAAAGCCGGCAAGCGCAAAATCTGTGGCGTCCCCCTTCCGGAAGGGTTGAAGGAAAATGACAGATTGCCCCAGCCGATCATTACACCGACCACCAAAGCAACCGTAGGCCACGACGAAGACATTTCAAAAGAAGATATTATTGCGCGAGGCATCGTAACGAAGGAAGAGTATAAACAAATGGAAGACTATTCATACCGTTTGTTTGCCATCGGCACGGAACTTGCCGCCCAGCGCAGCCTCATTCTGGTAGATACCAAATATGAGTTTGGAAAACACAAAAACAACATCTACCTGATCGACGAAGTACACACCCCAGACTCGTCGCGCTACTTCTACAAAGACGGCTACGAGAGGCGCCAGCGTGCCAACGAATCACAAAAGCAACTTTCCAAAGAGTTTGTGCGGCAATGGCTGATTGAGAACGGCTTTCAGGGAAAAGAGGGCCAGACGCCACCCCAAATGAGCGACGAAATAATCAAGATTATTTCAGATCGTTACAAGGAACTTTACCGCCAGGTAATTGGTGAATCGATCGGCGAAATTGATTACTCCAAGATTTTGGGGCGAATCGAAGCTAGTATCGCTAATTCAATAATTTTGAGCTAATTTAGAGCGAAATTCCATTTTTATACCATGAAGTACACCATCGACAAGCAGGAGAAATACACCCTGGTACGCCTCCACGAAGAGAAGTTAGATTCCAATGTAGCGCCGCAGCTTAAGTCTGAAATGGTTACACTTCATGCCGAAGGAGTTCGGAACGTAATCCTCGACCTCAGTGAAGTAAAATACACCGACTCTTCGGGCCTCAGCGCCCTGCTGGTTGGCAACCGAATCCTTCAGGAAGACGAGGGAATTTTTGTGTTAGCGTGTCTTTCTGATCACACTATGAAGTTGATCAAGATCTCTCAGCTTGACAGCGTGCTTACCATTCTCCCGACAGTAGAAGAAGGTGTAGATGCCGTATTCATGCACGAGATTGAGAAAGACATGAAAAAGGATTAGCCGAAAATCATCCGTTAATTTTTGTCTCTTAACCTTACTATTCTCGGATCAAGTGCTGCCTTACCGGCGATCGGAAGGTTTACTTCGTGTCAATACCTTGAATTACAAAACCGGTATTTTCTGATCGACTGCGGCGAAGGTGCGCAAATGCAGCTCTCCAGGTTTCAGCTTTCCATTCCAAAAATAGATCACGTCTTTATCAGTCACCTGCACGGCGATCATTACCTGGGGTTGATGCCGCTGCTTTTTTCGATGCACCTCAACAAGCGCACCGCCGACTTACATCTTTACGCACCGGCCGGCCTCGACGAGATCATTACACTTCAGTTGAAATATTCGAAGTCGGTACTCAACTATAAAATCGTGTTCCACACGGTGGACACCACGCGTATTCAACTGCTGATGGAAGACAGCGCCGTGACGGTGGAATCCATTCCGTTGAAACATAAGCTGGATTGCTCCGGTTTCCTTTTCAGGGAAAAACAAAAACCCAGGCGAATCAACAAAGAGAAACTGGTAGGCGGCATTACCTCAGCTCAGATTTTACAATTGAAAGCTGGCGAAAACATTGTGGACGAAAATGGCAATACCATTTACCGATATGAAGAACTGACCATTCCGGCGAGGCCTTCCCTTTCGTATGCATACTGCTCTGACACAGCGTTGAATGAAGCCATGGTCAGCCAGATCGCTGGGGTAGATTTGTTATACCACGAGGCCACTTTTGTTACTGCAGACTTAAACAAAGCCATAGAAACAAAGCACAGTACCGCCGCGCAGGCCGGTGAAATTGCGGCGGCGGCACAAGTTAAAAAATTGCTCATCGGGCATTTCTCTGCGCGCTACAAAGACCTGAATCAGCTGTTGCTGGAAGCAAGATCTAAATTTAAAAATACAGATCTCGCGCAGGAAGGTGAGACTTTTACTTTAGCCGATTGAGGTTATATTTACCTTGTGAATAAAACGCCCGAACAAAAAAGACACACGCTGTTTGTAGTCCTTGCCGGAATTTTTCTGACCAATGCCATTGTCGCCGAGTTGATCGGCGTGAAAATTTTTTCAGGCGAACAGACACTTGGCCTCGACCCGGCTCATCTGAACATCTTTGGCTTTGTCATGGATTTTAACCTGACCGCAGGCGCGGTGATCTGGCCGGTAGTGTTCATCACTTCTGATCTGATCAACGAATATTTCGGTAAACCCGGAGTGAAGCGGATCAGCTATCTGGCTGCCATATTCATCGCGTATTCGTTCCTCGTTATTTTTCTCACCATGAAGTTGCCGCCCGCCCAATGGTGGATGGAGGCGAACAGCAAAGACGCAGCAGGGAATTATTTCAACATGGACTTTGCCTTCAATAAAATTCTGGGGCAAGGCCAGCGAATTATTGTCGCCTCGTTGGCAGCGTTTCTGATCGGGCAATTGGTTGACGTTTTTGTGTTTCAGAAGCTACGGAAGATTACCGGCAGCAAAATGCTTTGGCTTCGCGCCACCGGCTCGACTCTAGTCTCGCAGTTCATCGATAGTTTTGTAGTGCTTTACCTCGCCTTTTCTGGAATCTTTTCCAACGGACAGATCGTGGCCATCGGCATCACAAACTACCTCTATAAATTCACTGTTGCCATTTTACTGACGCCCTTAATTTACGCCGGGCATTACATCATTGATAAATATCTAGGCAAAGAAGACGCCGAGAAACTTTCAGAAGAATCAGCCAACCAAAGCAGCTCATTTTTTTGAATAGAAAATCGTGTCAAGCACAATGCCGGTAGCAATGGCGGCATTCAGCGACTCTGCTCCTCCAATGCGCGGGATGGTAATTCGCTGAGTCACGAGCTGACCCACGGCATCAGATATTCCGTTGGATTCATTTCCGATCACCACTATCCCACCCTTTCCAAAATTGACCTCGTGAACGTCGGTGCCATTCATGAACGCACCATACACAGGCAATTTACTAGTACGAAGGAAACTCACCAGATCGGTGTAAAACACATTGACGCGGCAAAAAGAGCCCATGGTAGCGCTGATGGTTTTGGGATTGTAAAAGTCGGCCGTTTCTTCGGAGGCGATTATCGTTTTTATGCCATACCAGTCGGCCGTGCGGATAATGGTGCCCACATTGCCGGGGTCGCGCAAGTCGTCCAGCGCCAAGCAATAGGTCTCATTTAGCATTGGCGGTTTGTTCTCCTTCATCCGCGCAATGGCAATAGCGGCATCATTGGTTTGAAAAGTGCCCACCTGCGATAGCTCTGATTCGGTAGCCACGACGGTTTCAATACGCTTGCGATCTAGCAGCACCTGATGGCGCGTGATAAAGTCTTCGCGCCCTGCAAGCCAGACAATCTCAAAATCCGAGTGCAGAAGTTCGGTCACACTTTTTGCTCCTTCTACCACAAAAGATTGTTCCTGTTTTCGGTATTTCTTTACTTGCAGGGATTTGATGAATTTTATTTTCGATTTGGAGACCATTTCACCTTCATTAAGTAAATCATTGAGGCGATGTGCCGGCCTTTTGGTGATCACTGCCGTCGTCAGCGGTTGTCTGGGCACAAAGCGTCTTCAAGAAAATGAAAAGTTGCTGTACTACCAAACCGTCAAGGCGCCCAAAGGTATTTCCCGTGAAGAGCTTCGAAACCTATATGTTCAGAAAACGAACGGGCGAATCGGGTTTCTGCCACTGAGTTTTTCGGTCGGTATGTATAATCTCGGAAAGAAGAAGTTCAATAAAGACAAGTTCATTGCCAAAAAGGCCAGGATCGAAGCCAAGTTTGACCGCAAAATCGCGGCTACCAAAAAACAAAAGCGCATCAGCAACCTGCAATACCGGAAACAAAATGCGGTAGATGCCATCACCAAAAAGATTGACAACGGTAACATGTTCATGCAGTGGGGCGAACCGCTTACCATTTTTGATACGGCAGCCATGACCCTCACCAAAAACAAAATCTCCACCTATCTTTTTAACAAAGGATATTTCAAGGCGAATGTGAAGACCGACTCTACCCTACTGAAAAAGAAACGTGTATCGGTGACGTACACTATTTTGCCCGGACCTTCATTTATTTACGACACCATCTTTTTCAATATTCCCGATCAAAAAGTATTGGCGCTTCTGAAAAAAAATCCGGCGTTGAGCCTTTTGAAGAAGGGCGATGCCTACGATCAGGACAAACTCGGAAAAGAACGCGACCGCATCGACCAACTACTCAAAGACAACGGCTACTACGATTTTACCAAACAATACATTGATTTCGCCATCGACACAGCGGCAGTAAAAAACAAAATCAAACTTCAGCTGGAAATACTCAATCCTGCGCGGCGCGGCTACCACAAGCAGTTTGTGGTTGACTCTATCATCTTTACACCCGACGCTGCTTCTTCTAGCAAAGAAAATAGAAAAAGGCATTCGTCGTCGTACCACAACATCACCTTCAACTCATACGAGGATCTCTACAGCAAGAAAATCCTGGCGCAACGGGTATTTATTTCCAAAGACAGTTTGTACAGCAGAACACAAACTTTTAATACGCAGCGCCAGCTCGCCAACCTTGACAATTTCAAATTTGTAAACCTTAACTATGACACTACCGGCGGACGATTCATTGCCAACTTGTTCACCAGTCCGCTCGACCGCTATACGTGGGGCAACGAAACAGGCGTAACGGTGACGCAAGGGTTTCCCGGTCCGTACATCAGCACCAACTTTAAAAAGCGAAATATTTTCAGAGGCCTTGAAATCTTTGAGCTCAATGGCCGGTTTGGGTTTGAAGGTGTGGCGGCTGTGACTTCCGATGCGGGCTTTTACAAAAGCACAGAAGCCTCACTGAATGCATCCATTACATTCCCTCAGTTTTTGTTTCCATTCCGGAGCGCAGCCGCTTTCAGGTACGCCAGAAATAACCCGCGCACAAAAGTATTGGCCGGCTACACCTACACCGACCGCCCAGAGTATCAGCGATCGATCACCACTGTTTCGGCAACCTATACCTGGGGTATTCAAAACAAGTTGCAATTCTCGTTTAGTCCGGCAACGCTCAACGTTATTAATTCGACACTCAGCACTGCATTTCAAGACACCTTGATCTCTCTTCAAAAAAATCGCGGAAACAACCTGATCAATGCTTTCAAGCCATCGTATGTAAGCAGCATGATTTTTACGATGACGTATAATAGCAATTACGGCGTAGCGCAGAAAAATTCTACGTTCATCCGAACTTCTATAGAAAGCGGCGGCACACTGTTGAATCTCTATTCGCCAAAATTCATTATCGATCAGGGGCTAGAACCTTACCAATATTTTCGTGTGAGCTTCGATTTCCGTAAAAACATACCCATCAACAAGACCAGTTCGTTTGCTTATCGATTCAATTCCGGATTTGGCTATGCCTACAGTCCTAATAAAGTGTTGCCCTACGAAAAGAACTTCTTTGCCGGCGGTAGCAACAGTGTGCGTGCGTGGCGACCACGTCGCTTGGGCCTCGGCTCTGACCCGCCGCCAGTGAGTACCAATATTCCGGCCAACGGGTATTTCAACTACAGTTACGAAAAACCGGGGCAGCTCTTGCTGGAAGGTAGTGTGGAATGGCGGCAGAAACTATTCGGCTTTGTCAACTATGCGTTGTTTGTTGATGCGGGCAACGTGTGGGCGTTGCAAACCACCAACAACCCAAACGCCAGTTTTGAATGGAACAAATTTTATAAAGAGTTTGGCGTAGGCACTGGCTTCGGTCTACGTTTTGATTTCACTTTTTTGATTCTGCGATTTGATATCGGTATGAAAGCGTGGGATCCTGCGCGACCTGTCGGTAGCCGCTTTGTGTTGGGAAATGCCAGCTTCCTGAAACCGTACAGCTTCAATCACGAACCAGTGATTTACAATATTGGAATCGGCTATCCCTTCTGATCAATACGTCAGCAAGTTGTTTAATGCAGTTGTCACCTTTTCGGCATTGGGCAACATTCTTTTTTCGAGATCCAAGTTAAGCGGTACGGCTGGAACATTGGCCGAGCCAACAATTTGAATTGGAGCATCAAGGTATCTAAAACATTGGCTTGCAATTCGCCCCGACAGCGATTCTGCAAAAGAATTGAGCACAGGCTCTTCGGTTAGCACCATTACGCGGCCATGCGTTTTCACCGAAGTGGTTATTGCCTCCCAATCTATTGGATTCAGTGAACGAAGATCCAGAATCTCAATACGTCCCGGAAAATTCTTCGCCGCTTCGCCAGCCCAATACACGCCCATGCCATAAGCTAAGACGACCGCGCTCTCTGCACGAGCAATGCATTCTTCCGTAGCGGCAAGCACACGATTGGCTTTACCTAGCGGAATGACATAGTCTTCGTCAGGCTCAATAGTTTTTGCATCAAGCGTACCGGGCACTTTACTCCAATACAATCCTTTGTGTTCTAACACGATCACCGGGTTAGGATCGTAAAAGGATGCCTTAAGCAGTCCTTTCATGTCGGCTGCATTAGACGGGTACACTACTTTTATTCCACGAATAGTGAGCAACGTCGATTCAATACTGCCTGAGTGGTACGGGCCACCTCCGCCATAGGCGCCAACAGGCACGCGGATGAGCGATTGTACCGGGAATTTTCCTTTCGACAAGTAGCAGCTCTTTGACAGCTCAATCACCAACTGATTAAAGCCCGTCCAGAAATAATCGGCAAACTGAATTTCAACAATTGGTTTTACGCCCACCGCGCTCATGCCCGCGGTGGAGCCGATGATATACGCCTCCTGAATCGGCGTATTAAACACACGCTGGTCGCCGTATTTTTGAGCGAGTGTAGCAGCCTCGCGAAATACACCGCCCAATCTCCCACCCACATCTTGTCCATAAAAAATTGACTCTGGATGACGACGCATAATTTCATCTACGGCGTGAAGGGCTGCATCCACCATGGTAATTTTCTCATTGCCATGGCCGGTTCGTTTGCCTCGCTCCTCTTTGATGGGTGTATCGGCAAATTCATACGAATCAAAATCGTCCACCTCGGGGTCTGGAGAATGAGAGGCACGCTCAAAGTCGTTTACTACAACTTTCTCGGCTTCTTCAAGAATTGTCCGCAACTCTTTTTCAGAGACGCCCTTATTCTTTAGCGAAGTTTCTAATTTACCAAACGGATCATCCTTACTATGTTCGGTCAGGTTATCTCCGCGATACCATTCTTTGCGCACACCAGAGGTATGGTGACCGAGCAAAGGGCATTTGGCATGAACGAGTACGGGGCCTCTGTTTTTACGAACATAGTCGAACGCGGCCTTCATGGTGTCATGGCTTGCGTCAAAATCTGAACCATCTACCTGCATCCGCTCAAGTCCTTTAAATCCAAGGGCGTATTCGTAGGCATTCATGGCACGCATCTCATCGCCGGTAGCTGAAATTCCCCAGTCGTTATCCTGAATAAGATACACGATGGGTAAATGTTTAAGCACCGCCATTTGAAGTGCCTCCGCTACTTCTCCTTCAGTGACTGAGCCGTCGCCCAATGAGCAAAGTACTACGGGCTTATGATTTGATTGCAAAAGTCCTTGCGACTCCAGGTACGCAATTCCGTGTGCCATGCCCGTGGCCGGAATAGCTTGCATCCCCGTAGCAGCGCTTTGATGTGGAATGGTAGGGAAACCCTCGCGCCTCAACGACGGATGGCCGTAGTAACTTCTACCTCCCGAAAAAGGATCATCGCGTTTGGCCATCAGCTGAAGCATCAATTCAAAAGGCGTGATGCCTACTGAAAGAAGCAATGCCTCGTCGCGGTAATATGGCGAAGCAAAATCATACGACTGAAGTTGAAAGCCAGCCGCGATCTGAATGGCTTCGTGTCCGCGCGAAGTACTGTGCACATATTTTCCCGCCACTTCCCGACGCTCGTCGTATAACGCCGCCATACGTCTAGTCATACACATCAGGCGGTAGGCCCGCAAGGGCAAGGCCAGAAAATTGTTGTCTGAAACGACAACGGCAGTTGGCAATGTTGTTTTCATTCGCCGTTAATGCGTCATAATGCGCTTTACGTACTTCCCAATGATATCAAACTCCAGATTGACGGTATCTCCTTTCTTCAGCATTTTAAAATTGGTGTGCTCGTAAGTGTACGGGATGATGGCCACAGAAAACTCACCTTCTTTGGAATTAAAACACGTAAGACTAACCCCATTCACGGCGATCGAACCTTTCTCGACTGTGACATTCCCCAATGAAGGATCGTAGCTGAAAGTAAAGAGCCAGCTACCGTTTTGATCCTCTACATCCAATACGGTACCCACCTGATCTACGTGGCCCTGCACAATATGCCCGTCAAAGCGACCGTTGGCAACCATGCAGCGTTCGAGATTAACTACATCGCCAATATTCAGCAAACCAAGATTTGATTTTAGAAGCGTTTCTTTCACGGCCGTTACTTCATGAGTATTATTTCCAGCTTGTGTCACAGTGAGGCAAACGCCGTTATGCGAAAGGCTCTGATCAATTTTAAGTTCGTTGCTGATGACGCTGGTAAAAACAAATTGCTTGTTTGTGCCATCATCTTTGATCTGAGTAACTTTGGCGACCCCTTCCACAATACCTGTAAACATGAATTTGATTTTTTAAACGTACTTTCAAAAGTAAAAAATATATTGTGTTTAAGTAAGAATGTTAATCTCATGAAAAAACTGCTGTTCCTGTTATTCTGTTTTTCGGCTGATTCTACCTTCGCTCAACCCGAAGAAGTACTTAGCCTGATGAATGAGGTACGCACCAATCCGCAAGGCTTTCTTCAAGCACGCTTACTTCCTTACCTCAAAGAAAATGAATTGGAAGAAAATGCCTATGCAAAATCGTTGGTGACTGAGCTAACCTCTGCTCACAAACTGGAGGCGCTGCAAATGTCTGCAGCCTTGACCAAAACCGCCAGGAGCCACGCCAAGGATATGGGCGACCACGGCATGGTAGGTCACAACAGCAGCAATGGCACAAGTTTTCCCGACCGGCTACGTAAAAAATTCAAGACTGGAATGATTGCCGAAAATTGTGACTACGGAAATGCCGATGCGTTAGGCATTGTGATGTCGCTGCTGATTGACGACGGGATTTCTTCGCTGGGGCACCGCCGCAACATTCTCAATCCGGCGCTAAAGTTTGTAGGGATTGCCATCGAACCTCACAAAACGTACGAAACGAATTGTGTGATGGACTTCTCCCAAGACAACTGAATTAATTCATTGAAGACGCCGGGAAGGTATTGGGTATCTCAATGTCAAACTGTGTTCCCTCGCCCAGTTTTGATTTAACTGAAATCTTGCCATGCAGTTTTTCAACCGTGCTCTTCACAATGTACAATCCCAGTCCCGAACCTTTGCTTTCAAAGCTGGCGCGGAAAAACATCTTGAATATTTTATCAACAAACTCTTCGGCAATACCAATGCCATTGTCGATGAACTGAATGTGTGCCCTCTCTTCACTCACCTGAACATCTATTCGCAGAAAGGATTCTTTCCACCGATCATGGTAGCGCACCGCGTTTGAAATTATGTTATTAAAAATGATCAGAAGTCGGCTGTGGTCTGAATAAAATGGAGTACCCTCAGAAATAGAAATGATGGACCTCACTTTCTCCGCTTCGGGCATGTACTTCAGCGACTCGATGGACTCCTGCACCAACAAATGAAAATCAATCTTCGAAGGAATAACGTCCATGCGTGAGTTCCTCGAATAGTGAATAATATCAGTGATGAAATTGTCCAACTTATTGACACTGCTTTCGATAAGGCCGAGGTACTGTTCGATATTATTTTCGTGACCGTCAATTTTGATCATGTTAATCAATCCCTTCACTGACATCAGCGGCGCACGAAGGTCGTGCGAGGCGCTATAGACGAAACGGTCGAGCTCAGAATTTATGCGCGTTAATTCTTCATTCTGTTTTTTGAGTAAGTCTTCCGCTTCGCAGTACTGTGTGATGTCGCGAGAGTAAATGGTAAGACCAGTAACTTTTGAATCTTCGACAATCGGGTAAGTCCTGATTTCGTAGGTGCGCAAATTGGCCCCGAGCATGTAGGTGTCAATAAATTTTCCAGGCCGACCTTTAAGGCCTGCGGTATAGCGCGCCTTCCAGCTTTCGCGAAGTTCGGGCAACTGCTCTGGCACGAGTTCCAGAATATTTACTCCTTTGATGAGCTTGATGCCGTACGCCTGCTTGTAGGTTTTGAAAAACTCTTTATTAAAATCGATCAACTCAAAACTACTATTGATCAGCCAAATGCTGTTCTCGATGGTGTTAAGAATGGATCGGAGATTGGCTTCGTTGCCAATGATCTTTCGCTGATAAGCTTTTCGCTGCGACACATCACGACTAAAGACCGAAATAAATTGTCTGCCGTCTGCAAAAGTTATCGACTTGAAATGAACCTCCCAAAAATACTGACGGCTGTCGATCTCAAACTCATCTTCCACTTTTACAGAGGTGCCACTCATGGAAGTCAGGCATCGCTCTTTCCATACGGCGGCAAGCGGTGGATTAATTTTTTGCATCGCCAGAATGAGTGAGCTTCCCTTCTTCAATTCGACACCATGAGTTTCCAGGAAGATCCAGTAAAAAGCTGGGTTTATCGCTACGACTTTAAATTCGTCATCTAAAAGCAGTATGTTAGAGTCAGCATCTTCGATAATCGAGGTGAACAAATCCTGCCACGCCACTACCTCCGTTTGATCAAGCATCGTCATGAACTAATCGATTTCCGGTCCAAAGACCGCATTTTTAATGAAATAATTGATTTTCGAAAAAGTACAAGACGCAAAGGTATTGCTTTGGGTTTTATCTATCGCATTTTTTTTAGCAAATGTCGGCCAGGATACCTCCAGCCAACTAGATGAATGTGGCGGTTTGCAATGGAAAAGCAGAAGCTATGCTTTAATTCAGGCTACTCAGCGGACTGACAGCAAAAGAGTAAAATAAAAATCAGGATAGAAGAAGCTCTACCCGCTTGTACGTTTCGTCCGGACTCTGTCCGTATTTGATATTACTTTGAATCGTATCGATCAATTCAGTAGAGCGCTGACGCGGATAACCAAACTTCAAGGCATAAAGGCTACACAACTTCATTTCTTCGGGATGAATTGATTCATCCACACTCATCATGTGCACCAGATCGTAGAACTGATGAAACCGTTCGATCTTGTCGGTTGGCAATTCAAATTTTATACCAGAACTGTTGGCACGAATGTCTTTCAGTTGCGATTCAGATATATTATTTTTCTTAGCAATTTGTTTCAGGAGATCGTATTCGATCTGATCGAAATTCCCATCCGCCGCAGCCATTTCAATCAGGTTCTTCATGTGACTTTTAGCTGTGGTCTTGCCTTTATGAAAAAGACTCAGAATCTCCTGAATATTCATGGACAATGATTTTTGGGTTCATGAAAGTAACCATAAAAAATCGAATTTAAAGTGATCGAAGAATAATTATTAACTCATCATTTCAGATATTTGGTAAATCAACATTTTACGTAATTAATTTCCTGCGATGGCGGCCAAACTAATTGTCCTGTGTCTTGCTTTTCTTTTGATCGAGTCTCCATCAAAAACGATTCTTTTCTATGGCGACAGTCTCACCGCAGGATACGGTCTCTCGCCCGAGGAAGCTTTCCCCTCGCTGATCCAAAAGGCTCTTCTCAAAGACAACAAAAAAATTAAAGTAATCAACGCCGGCCTTAGTGGCGAAACGTCGGCAGGTGGTTTAAGCCGAATCGAGTGGACCTTGCGCCAACCGGTGGATATCTTCGTGCTTGAACTTGGAGCCAACGACGGGCTACGCGGATTGCCGCTGGACCAAACCCGCAAAAACCTCCAATCGATTATTGATAAAGTGGTGGCCAAAAATCCCAACGTAAAAATTGTATTAGCCGGAATGATGGTGCCACCGAACATGGGAAAAGCATATTCTGATGAATTCAAAAAAATTTATCCCACCCTGGCCGAAAAAAACAAAGCCGTTTTAATTCCCTTTTTATTGGAAGGTGTAGCTGGTGTAGAAAAATTAAATCAGGCCGACGGAATTCATCCCAATGTGGAAGGGCACAAGATTGTCGCCAACAATTTGATGAAGTATTTTACCAAGCTATTGTAATGAACCACTCCAAAATTCTGGATACGATTAATCGATCAGCACCCATAACCAAAACCCCATGCCATCCTTCAAAGCTATTCTCTCAGCCCTCGTCACGATTGCGCTGGTTGTAATCTTCAACCGGTCGTGGACGGTGGGTACAACAATTCCTCCGTTAGGAAAATTTCTTGATCCGTTTCATGGCTTTTGGCGAAATGCTGAAACCAGAAACATACCTGTTGAAGAAACCGAAATGGACGGGCTACTCGATGAAGTCTCTATCTTTTATGACAGTGCGTTGATCCCTCACGTGTATGCAAAAAATGAAGAGGACCTTTTCTTTGTCCAAGGCTACCTTACTGCCAAATACAGACTCTGGCAAATGGAATTTCAAACCCATGCGGCAGCGGGAAGAATCTCTGAAATTATTGGTGACAAAAGCATCGACTTCGACCGCGGCCAACGCCGCCTTGGTATGGTGTATGCCGCACAACGATCGGTGGAAGAAATGGAAAAAGACTCCACCGCCAAAATGATGGCCCATCGGTACGCTGCCGGCGTAAACGCTTACATCCAATCACTCAACTACGAAACGCTTCCGTTTGAATATAAACTTTTGAACTATTGGCCCGAACCGTGGACGCCTTTGAAAAGCGGGCTGTTGCTGAAATACATGGCCAAGACACTCAACATTGGCGACAAAGATTTTGAAATGACCAACGCGTTAAAACTGTTTGGCAAAGAAACCCTCGAGCTATTGTATCCCGACAACGAGCATGTCGGCGATCCGATTGTCGATAATCCAAATGGCTGGAAATTCAAACCCATTTCATTGGACACAGTACCTGTAGCGTTGCCCAGGGATTTTGTACAAGTGGATCCACTAGAGAAAAGCGCTCCCGATATTGGTAGCAACAACTGGGCTGTAGCCGGATCAAAAACCGCAACAGGCTCCCCTATTCTTTGCAACGACCCTCACCTTGAGCTTAACCTTCCCTCCATCTGGTTTATTGTCCATCTCAATGCACCGGGATACAATGCCATGGGGGCATCGCTGCCTGGCGCACCGGCAGTAATCAGCGGCTTCAACGACTCCATAGCGTGGGGTGTAACCAATGCCCAACGCGATCTGGTGGATTGGTATAAAATTGAATTCAAAGACGGCACCAAAAACGAATACCTCAGCGACGGAAAGTGGAAAACAGCCACCAAAGTCATAGAGAAAATTTCTGTAAAAGGAAAAGCCGACGTGTATGACACCATGATCTATACACACCACGGTCCTGTGACTTATGATAAAAGTTTCCATGTGGAAAGTGAAAGCGAAAAGAACAATTACGCTTTTCGGTGGATTGCCCATGATCCTTCAAAAGAACTCCTCACTTTTTATCTATTAAACAAAGGAAAGAACCACAGTGATTACATGAGCGCTTTGAATAATTACTCCTCTCCCGCTCAGAATTTTGTGTTTGCCTGTGTGAACGGGGATATCGCTATGCGGATACAAGGGAAATACCCTGTGCGCCGCCAAAACGAAGGCCGCTTTGTGCTTGATGGAACAAAAACTTCTACCGAGTGGCACGCCTTTATTCCCAACGATCAAAACGTGACGTATAAAAATCCCGAACGCGGATTTGTTAGTTCAGCGAATCAATATCCTGTGGATGACACCTATCCCTACTACGTTACCTCTACAAGTTATGAGGCGTATCGCAACCGCCGGATTAATTCATTATTGGCGTCGATGAAATCCATCACTCCCCAAGACATGATGAAACTGCAGGCCGATAACTACAACCTGAAAGCTTCAGAAAGCTTGCCTGGCTGGTTGAAAATGCTGGATTCAACAAAATTATCTGACGAAGAAAAAGTAGCTTACCAAAAATTGAAGTCGTGGGATTTCAATAACACCGTCAATGCTGAAGCTGCCTCGTATTACGAAGCCTGGATCCGCGTGCTTTATCCGATGGTGTGGGACGAAGTATTCGATTCAAAAGTTTCTCTTCCCGACCCTACTGCTTACACCACCATCAAACTCATCAAAGAAAAACCTGAGCTAAGCTTCTTCGATATTCAATCTACACCTGAAAAAGAAACGGCTGTGGATGTGGTTCGCAAATCATTTTCGCAAGGGGTAAAAGAAATTGAAAAATGGAAGCGTGAGAAACAGAAAGATCCCACATGGGCTGCCTTCAAAGATTCATACATTCAGCATCTGGCACGCCTGGAGCCTTTGAGCTATCACGTGATCCACGGAGGCAACGGAAGCATCGTAAACGCCCACAGCCGACGTAACGGCCCGAGCTGGCGTATGGTGGTGAGCCTGGAGAAGAACGGCGTGAAAGCCTGGGGCGTTTATCCTGGTGGACAGTCTGGAAACCCCGGAAGCCCTTACTACAATAACATGATCGACGTCTGGACTGCCGATCGATATTTCAATCTTCATTTCAATTCATCGGCAGAGCAGGTCAAAACCTTCGCTCAATCATCATCCACATTAAAACCCAAAGGAAAATGAAATTCATAATACAGACACTGGCCACTATTCTGATTTGTTTTGCTTCGCAATACTTTCTTCCCTGGTGGACTCTGGCGTTAGCCTCCTGCGCCGTGGGATATTATTTCAACAACTCGGGCTTCACTTCCTTTGCGGCGGGTTTTGTTGGCGTCGGAATTTTGTGGCTGGGCATGGCTTATTACCTTGATACCAAAACACTGGCGATCATGACTGAAAAGATAAACCGGCTCTTTCCGATAAATGTCTACGTGCTGCTAGTGGTAGTTGGCGGGCTTACGGGTGGCTTCGCAGCGCTGACCGGAACCCTTTTAAAAGGAAAAAAATTGGCGCGCTATTAAAATTAGAAGCCTTTGGCACCTAATTTTTGATTTCAAACCTTATATTTGCGCCTCGTTTTGTTGGGAGAGGTGGGTGAGAGGCTTAAACCAGCAGTTTGCTAAACTGTCGTACGGGTCAAACCGTACCGGGGGTTCGAATCCCCCCCCCTCCGCTTAGACCCCACCGCAAGGTGGGGTTTTAAGTTACCAAGGTCCGGTAGCTCAACTGGATAGAGCATCAGATTTCTAATCTGACGGTTCGGGGTTCGATTCCCTGCCGGATCACTTTTTTCTTTGATTTTGGCCTAAAAACGGAGAAATGTACGGTCAGGGGTGGTATCAGGGGTGGTTCCGGATTTCTGTCCCTGCCGGATCACAAAAAATAAATTGGAGGTAAGAAATCTTTTTATACCTTCGCGCCTCATTAAAGTTTCGGGGTGTAGCGTAGCCCGGTATCGCGCTTGGTTTGGGACCAAGAGATCGTCAGTTCGAATCTGGCCACCCCGACAAAGCCTCATCAGTTTGATGGGGCTTTTTGTTTTTATATGTTCCAAGTTTACATCCTTTATAGCCAATCCATCCAAAAGTTCTATATCGGACAGACTCAGGATTTGGAAAACAGGTTGGCTGAACATAACTCCGGCGAGACAAAATCAACTCACTCCGGCAGGCCTTGGTACCTGAAATGGTCTACTCCTGTGGCTACTCGCTCTGAGGCCATGAAACTTGAACTGAAAATTAAAGCACGCGGAGCCAGACGATTTCTTGAGGATCTGGATATCGCGTGGCGGTGAGGCGCCAAGATCGTCAGTTTCGAATTTGGCCACCCCGACAAAGCCTCATCAGTTTGATGGTTTTTTTGTTTATAAGCTAAATGTCTATATCCTCTTTAGCCAATCCAGTCAATTCCATTCCTCACGATACACATCCATTTGATGTTATATTTGAATGATGAAGCAAATCGGTGAGTGCAGCCTTAACCTAATTCTCAATCTTATTTCTTGAAAAACACCACCCCTTTTGATCTTGTGGTAGTCGGCGGCGGTGCTGCCGGCTTCTTCGGAGCGATTGCCGCAGCCGAAAAAAATCCTCGACTCTCCATCCTGATCCTTGAGAAAACAACTAAGCTCCTTTCAAAAGTAAAAGTTTCTGGTGGCGGACGGTGCAATGTCACGCATCATTGTTTTGAGCCTACTCCCCTTTCCAAACATTATCCGCGTGGAAGCAAAGAACTAAAATCACTCTTCCGGAAGTTTCAGGCGAAAGACGTAGTTGATTGGTTTGAAAATAAAAACGTGCGCCTGAAGACAGAAGCTGATGGCAGGATGTTTCCCGTAACGAACCAATCTCAAACTATCATCGATTGTTTCCTCCGCGAAGCTGAACGAAATCGTATTGAAATAAAGCTACAAGCCGAGGTACGAAGCATTATTCCTCAACAAAAAGTCTTTGTGCTTGATGTAAACGGAGAGGAAATCATCGCCAGAAAAGTACTCATCGCTAGCGGGGGCTATCCTTCGCCTGAAAGCTACAGTTGGTTGCGCAAACTTGCGCCAATCATTGAGCCGATTCCTTCGCTGTTTACCTTCAATGATTCCCAATCCCACTTCAAGGATTTGATGGGAGTTGCGGTTCCTTTCGCAGAGATCAAAATCGCCGGAACAAAATTGATGGAGACCGGCGCCATACTGATTACTCACTGGGGGTTAAGCGGACCTGCAGTAATCAAATTATCGGCATGGGCTGCTGAGTTGCTTCATGAAAGGAAATATACTTTCACCGCGCTGGTCAACTGGACTGGGAGCGTATCAGAAGAAAAGCTTCGGAATGATTTGCAGGAGCTTAACGTCCACCAAGGCAAACAAAAAATTTATAATCATCCCTTGCATGCAATCCCCTTGCGGCTTTGGACACGGTTGTGCCAACTGGCAGAAATTGACGACCAGCGCACGTGGGCAGAACTTCCTCGAAAAAATCTGAATCGTCTTGTAGAGTTTATGATTCGCTGCCCTTTCGAAATCAAGGGTAAGACTACGTTTAAAGAAGAATTCGTAACCTGTGGTGGCGTCGATTTAAAATCAATAGAATTTGACACGATGGAGAGCAAAACGACGAAAGGCCTTTTCTTTGCAGGAGAAGTTCTGAACATAGATGGGGAGACAGGCGGCTTCAATTTTCAGTCGGCATGGACTACTGCTTACATTGCCGCGCAGGCGATAGCACAAGGATAAAAGGCATCAACAGAATGCCTTCTTGCAGTTAGTTCTTTACCTTCACCAATTTTCTGCCAAGAAAATGTTCATTAGTTAAAAGAACAATAATGTAATCTCCATTTGTGAAGTTTTCAAGGTCAACCGGAAATTCATGAACACCTTCATCAGTGTATCCTTTATAAATCTCTTTAACGGTTCTTCCCATAGCATCATAAAGACTCAATACCATCATCGTACGAATGCCAAGAGAAACTCTCACCATACTTTTAGTGGTCGCGGGGTTAGGATAAATCTCCAGTGAATGAATATCATGTGAAGCGAGCACCTGAGGCTCAACACCCGTAATTACCGCTTTCCTGAATTGAAGAACTATGTTGCCCACCGCATAGCCAAAATTACCCCGTAAGAAAAAAAATCGATTAAGGTTGGCAAAATTGTTGATCAGCTTCCAGGTTCCTCCACCATCGTTTGTTTCATACATACCCGTACTCCATCCCCCTATCCATCCCCGATTAGCATCCGAGAAACCAATTCCCTGCAAATCAATGTTCTTTCCAATCTTCACCTCATGCGGTGACCAGCTTCTTCCTCCGTCGGTTGATTTCAAAATATGGGTTTTAGTGCCAATCGGCGAATCTGTGACATCGACCTCTTCAATCGCAAGGTATCCTACAGAGGGCGTCGGGAAATGTAACTTCCACCCGAAGCCCAACGGCACATTTTGATCCGAAGGAGAAACGGCGCTCCAGGTTTTTCCGGCATCGACAGATCGCATGATCAGGCATTGGTTGGAATGATTTTTTCCACTGACGAAGACCGTATCCTTAGACTTGTACCACGCATCAACAAGAGCAATTGAGTTGTTGCTCATGTCTACGTAGCTCCATGTCTTTCCACGATCACTCGAATTCATTACAAAAGGGGAGCCAAAAAAAGCTCCGGTCAGAATCACTGCGTCACCAAAATGGCTTATTCCGCATATTCCGGGAACCGGAACTGGAAAATCCTTATCCACCCGATTCCATGTTTTACCTGCATTCGTCGTTTTATAAAGTGCCGAATCAAGAGACCCGGCAAAACCTGTGGTATCATCGATGAATTCAATTGACCGTATATATTTTAGGCGCGCGTTAGAAAATTGTAGCGACCATTGCTGCCCGGGTGCATTCGTTTTATAAATTTCACCAAGACCATTTACAGCCCAACCGGTAGAGTCATTGATAAAATAAATATCATCGAATCGTCCTTCGACGGTAGGCGAATTGGGCAGCGTTTTCCATTCCTGAGATTGACTTACAAGGCTATATCCTAGAAGAATTACGACGAGAACTATTTTCATCTTCAATCATTTTAACAAAAATGAAATTTCGTCTTTTCAAATCCCAGATTTATTACTGGAGTGGAGAAAGGAAGTATTGTAACTAACTCTCTAGAGAGGCGCCTGGAAGAAGTATTCATTAAACCCAGAGGCCGGGCTTGCGACCAGAAATTATCAATCAAGAGGTAGCACCACACGTGCAAGTGTCCCTCTGCCGACTGAGCTTTGAATATCAAGTTCTCCTCCTATTCTGCGCAAAAGATCCTTGCATAACGATAGGCCAATACCCAATCCTTTTTCACCACGTGTTCCCTCCATCGAAAAGCTTTTGTTCGAATTCAACTCATCTATTCTTTCTTTTTCGATACCCGTTCCTTCATCTTCCACCTCAATAAAAAAATTGTCTTTGTCATAATGGGCACGAATAGATATAGCTCCACCCTGATGTGAAAACTTGATGGCATTCGAAAGAAGATTCCGGATTACAGAAGTAATGATTTCACGGTCCACCATAATTTCACAAGCTGAAAATAATTCAGGCTTAATCACTATGTTTTTTTCAGCTATTAAATCTGCATATAAAGAAACAACACTGGAAAAAATCTCTTTCAGATCCACCTTCTCAGAATGAGCCGAAAACGTATTGAAGTTGGACTTCGCCCACGCCAGAGTGGTGGAGAGAAACTCCATTGTTTTAAATGCTTTGTTGTGTACGCCACCAATCATAGTGATGAACTCCTCCTTACTTACCTGATTGCTCAGCAACATTTTAGATAGCACATGAAGGTTGCTGATCGGGCCACGAAGGTCATGACCTAATATGGATAGAATCCGATCGCGATTTTCATTCATCTGCTTGAGGTGCTCCTCTCTCATCTTAACCTCGTTAATGTTGATGAATGCGACCATCTGCATGTCGTCGGCAATGGAGGCCTTTACTTCATACCACTTTTTTCCGATTTTTTTGGTATTAATTAAAGCCTGCATAGTGACCGCATCGTCGCCATTAATCAAAGCTTGCTCCACCCTCTTGTTCCATTCTTCTTCAACTGCCGAGCGATAAAGGGCGTCAGGATAAGCCAATAAAAACCATTCATGCAGTGTTGGGATATCCTCCGCGTGGTATCCGATCTCTTGAATGAACCGCTGATTTACTTGCAGGTTTCGCCACCCTTGGTTGACATTTCTGGATACAAGAAACGGATAGGGCAAGAAATCGAGTATTCTTTGCAGGGTTTGCTCATTGACGACCAGTTGTCCGAGGGAATTTCCCACTACAGTTCTATTTTCACATGAACTTAATCAATAGAAAGCTCAAAAGGAAATGTTTTTTCTTCGCTTTTGAGCGTAATTTCGTCGGAAATTATTCACAAAGCCATGAGACTCCGATCTATTTCAATTATACTGTTTCTTTCCGTTTCTCTTATCAAGGCTCAGGCTCAGGATACGTTGAAGGCAAAAGCCAAATCGATCAGCACTGAGCTTAATGTTAATCTTTTTCAGGGAAGCCTTAGTTTTAACAATGCTCTGCAGCAGATTAAGGTAAGATACTTTAGAACTGACGATGTTGCGTATCGATTTGGTTTCATCGGATCGTATAATCAATATAACAATCAAACGCCTACTCAAAATACACAAAAGACTGGCACTTTTGGAGTAAACTTAGGGCTGGAAAAGCACTTTAAAGGAACTAGGAGACTTTCACCCTATATAGGCGCGGAATTGAGTTTCGTTGCTAAATGGTCAAAACAGGTTTTTGATTATGGGAGTAGTCAACGTATAATCAAAGGCGGCTGGATTGAACAAACCTCAGGAAGCTATACCCAGTTGGGCTATTTCAGGTATGGAGCAAACTTTGTTTCTGGATTCGATTATTATCCTGCAAAGAATTTCTTTTTCGGGTATGAATTTACTTTTCAACTATACCGTAAAAGTTATTCTGACGTAGATGACGGGAACGGGACAATCATCAACGGCACATTGAAAGGCTCAAGCGAATTTTTCATCGGCCCTAACCTTATCAATGGAATTCGTTTAGGTTATATCTTCTAGTCGAAAACATCAAATCAACTTCTCCAGGTTCGCTTTGGCAATTGCCTCAGACTTGCATTTTACCTGCAGCTTAGCATAGATGTTTTTGATATGTGTCTTTGAGGTTTCCTTTGAAATGAACAACTGCTCAGAAATCTGAGTATAGGTTTTTCCTTCTGCAATAAGTTGCAGAATTTCAGTTTCACGTTTGGTGAGCGGACTGTTTGGATTCACATGAAAGTTATCAATCACAAGCCGCGCGATTTTGCTACTCATGGGTGCACCACCTTTGCTGATCTCTTCTAGAGCAGCAAGCAATTCACGGTAGTTAGCACTCTTGGTAATATAACCACTTGCGCCGGCTTTCAGCGCCTCAAAAACCATTTCACTATCCTCATAAACAGTGACCATAATGACATCTGCCACGGGCCATTTATCCTTAATGACTTTGGCGCCTTTAATCCCATTCATGCCACCCGGCAGCTCAATATCCATCAACACGATATCCGGCTTATCGGTATTCAAATGTTTAATGGCCTCCTCGCAACTGCTGTATCCATTCACCACAGAAAATTGAGATGAACTATTTACGATCACCATAAAGCTGTTTCTGATCTCCTTGTCGTCTTCAACGATCAATACCCGTTTTTTAATTTCGCTGTTCATGTGTGTTGTGTTTTAATTCTGGAAATAATAAATGTACCTCAGTGCCAACGCCTTGCTTGCTCACCACTCGCACTGTTGATTTTATCCTGCTTGCCCTGGTTTTCATATTCGCCAGGCCATTTGGATGAGTAATGCTTTCGGGATCAAATCCCAGGCCATCGTCCTTCAATTCCATTTCCACTTCGCCATGCACCTCCTTTAGGGTAAATGAAACGTTGCGTGCCTGAGAATGATTGAATGCATTCGTCATCGCTTCTTTCATGATCAGATTGGCTTCACGGCTAAACCCGTAGGGTAGCTGTATCCTTACTTTCAATTCATTGAAAGCGCGAAACTGAATTCCTTTTTCCTCGAAAAGCTTCTCTCCGAAATCGCGAATATGAAAAAACAGCTTAGTGAGTTCATCATTCACTGGATCAATACTCCAGATGAAATCGCGCGTACCCGTGTACAAATATTTGGCAGCGTTTTCGACCTTATTATAAAACTCAGAAGCGTGACCATTCTGACTCAGCTTCATCAGGCTGATGTAATTGATAATGCGCGTCAGCTGGTTGCCCATGTCGTCGTGAAAATCACGCGCGATCTCTTTGCGCAGACTTTCCTGCTCCTGCTGTCGGATGCGCTCTATCTCAATTGCTTTCCTCATTCGCTTTTTCACACTTAGATAGGGAATCAACACCACCAAACCAATCACCACAGTGAATACAATGAAATTAAAAACGGCTGTCTGATAAAACGGCGCCTTAACAACGAAAGGATACTGCAAAGATTGTTCGTCCCAGCCACCTTTGCTATTGATGGCTTTTACGTGAAAGACATATTTACCGGGCGGGAGATTCCCATATGTTACCATGCCGCGGTCTGTGGGTGGCGACCAGGATTTATCAAAGTTCTCCAGAAAATACTTGTATCGTACTGCCTTAGGATTTTGCTTCTCTACCCTATTGAAGTAAAACGTAATGTGATTTCGGTCTGAAGGCAAAACCGGCCGGTAAGGGAGTTTAAAAAAACTGTACACGCTATCCGCATAATCGTGTCCGGAAACTTCGCTATAAAATACATTGATGCCGGTAAGATGAACCGGATAAGAATACATGCTCTTCATATTAACCTCGTTGAACTGGTAAATGCCGTCTACAAGGCCAAAGTATTTTTCATCGCCAAGGAAATATGCGTTTTGGTTAGTCTCCACACCGCTCAGTCCATTGTCAAATCCATAATTATGGATCTCAGCTATATCCATCGATTTGTCTAGTCTCAGGCGCGAAATTCCTTGCTCTGTTCCTACCCAAACAAAATCCTGTTCGTCGGGTGCCACAAAATAAATCAAGTTGGATGGTAAGCCCTCTTTCGAAGAGATACTTTTCGTTCGCTGACTCACCGGATCAAAAATCAAAATGCCAGATCCCGAAGATCCAAGAAGCAGAAGCGAATCTTTGAATGCACTCATGGTGATGATCGGTGTGCTTGCTAACTCTGGTAATTTTATTTTCTCAACCCGACCGTGATCTACTACATCCAATCCAAACTCACCAGAGGCATATAACTTTTTGCTCTTTTGAAAATAAAGAATTGCATGGATCCGCTGATTGTTGAGGCCCTCCATTACTGTAATCTTTGAAAAGCTCTTACCATCAAAGTAATTCAAGCCACCGTCTATGGTGCCGCACCAGAGGTTGCCACGCTCGTCAAAGTCGAGACAGGAAATGTACTGGCTGGTAAGGCCATGCTCGCGGGTGTACCATTTAAATTTGTCTTTCAGGCTATCGTACTGACCAAGGCCTGAAAACGATGCAACCCACACCTCGTTGCGTTGGTTGGCTTTGATGGCCATGACGTCGCTCGGGTTGCCAAGGTTAAGTGTGTAATGTGTCACTTTACCATTTTTCATTCGCAATAGGTACCGCGATCCAATCCAGAGGTTGTGCGATTTGTCTTTGGTAATGGCCATTACAGACCCAAGTTTTGAGGATCCGCATTTTGTAAAATCCAGCACATTATACTTGTAAAGTCCATTGCCCGAAGTCGCAATCCACAGGTTTCCTTCACGATCAAACAGCAGTTGGGTAATGATCACATCGGCGATGACTTGTTCATACGGCTTTGAAAAATCATCTACTTGTTTCCAGAGCGTATTGTTTTTCTCTAGCCAAAATGTTTTGGATACAGAATCGTAGGCGGCGATATGATCTTTGATGGGGATGTTGATCGGTTCGAACTGCCGGGTGGTGGCGTTAAAGAGAAAGCTGCCTCTGTCAGTCTGCAACAAAATCCGGTTGCGGTAGTTGGACATCGACTGAATCGAGTTGAATTTATCCTTAAATGGAATTCGCTCTCGTTTACCTTTTGCTGGAATCAAAAGGAAGCTACTGTCGCTCAAATAATAACAAACATCGTTTGCTGAGTTGCGCAAACTAAAGTAAATCCGTTTATCGGGAAAAATCGATTTGTCCCAACTTACTATCGAGTCATTGAAAATCTTGCCGATTGTTCCACGGCTTCCCAACTGAAAGAAAATAGAATCTCCTACTTCATACAACTTCCAGATGTACTTAGGACTTGAAGGCGAATGGATTTTTTTAAAATTCCGGCCGTCGAACTTGGTGACGCCACGCGCGTGAACCACCCACAGATTCTGATGCGAATCGATCAGCAGCGAATTCACCGTGTTGCTCAGCAAACCATCAAGTGTAGTGTACACCTTAAACTCTCGACCGTCAAACCGTGCCAAACCACCACCACTCGTGCCTAGCCACAAGTACCCGTTGGCATCTTCCACCATCGCATTGATTTGCGATTGAGGCAGCCCGTCCACCGCTTTATAATTGCGCAGCGAAAATTGTTGGGCACTCACAGTAGTTGCTGTCAACAAAAAAAGGCCTGATAAAAACCGCGTCCACATCCGCATAAAGTTACTTCTTATTACATGCAAATGAATACCCCAATCCGAGGGAACCACCTGATAAAAAATACGAAACTTATAAACCGATGATACATATCCGGGCAGCAAGGATTATTTTGGTGAAAGAAATTACCGCATGAAAAAAATCATACTTCACGTATTCATTTTTCTCGCCTTTAGTAGTGCGGGGCAAGAACTTCAGAAAGCCTATTCTGAGGCGATGACTGCCTATAAAGCAAAAAACTATTCTCTATTTTACGATAAGATTAAAGAAGCAAACAAGATCCATCCTTACCATCAGGGCGTACTGTATCAATTGGGTGTCGCCTGCGCACTGACCAATAAAAAAACAGAAGCGATCAAATACCTTAAACAAGCTGTTCTCATCAACTCAGAATTTCGGCTCGCAGGGTTGGCGGATTTCAATGCAATTAAAGACACTGAGGAGTTTAAGAAATTAGTTGCACTTCAGTCTGAACTTCAACAACCGGTTATTCATTCGGACACTGCTTTTGTGCTGAAGGACCGTAGTTTACACACAGAAGGAATCGAATACGATGCTACTCACCATGTTTTCTATCTGGGGAGTATTCACCAACGAAAAGTCATTAAGGTGATTAATGGAAAACCCGCCGACTTTTGTTCGCCTGCCTTTCAGGGAATGACCAGCATCTTTGGCCTTAAGGCCGACGTGAAGAAAGACTACTTGTGGGTTTGTGCGTCGCCCATGCAGGAAATGGAAACTTATGATTCCACAGCGCGCTCAGCAGTTTTTCAGTTCGAGTTAAGTACAGGAAAGCTAATTCATAAATACGCCGCCCTTGCTAATGCCAAAGGCGTTTTTGGTGATTTAATTCTTTCCCGAAAAGGAGTGGTTTATATTTCTGATAGTCAGAACAATACAATCTATACAATCAATGAACGCACCAAGCAAATTGAGCCATTTTTTTCATCGGTTGACTTCTGGAACATTCAAGGAATAGCCTTCTCTACGGACGATAAATACCTATTCATAGCCGACTATATTAAAGGAGTGTTTCGACTCAACATGAAGTCAAAAGAGCTTATCGAAGTGAAATCGCCCGACAACGTTTCGCTCAAAGGAATAGATGGAATTTACTTTTACAAGAACTCATTGATTGCCATTCAAAACGGAGTTACTCCACTTCGCAGCACGCGGTATTACCTTACTTCAAGCCTCGACCAAATCTCCCGGTTTGATGTCATCGACAGGAACCACCCCGCGTTTGGCGAGCCAACACTTGGCGTGCTCGATGGCGATACCTTTTATTACATCGCCAACAGCCAATGGGGTGGCTACGATGACCACCACCGACTTAAACCCAACGGCGAATTGAAAGACATCGTCATTTTGAAATACAGCCTGAAATAAGTTGCGAAAGCCATTAGTTTTTGAAGCGATCTAAATTTCCGATATTTCAGGATTGGATTTTTCTGAAATGCTCAAAATCGATAGCCACACGCACATCCTTCCTAAGAAAATGCCGAATTGGACGGAGAAGTTTGGCTACGGCGATTTCATCTATCTGCAACATCACAAAAAAGGTTTTGCCAAAATGATGCGTGGAAATCAGTTCTTCCGCGAGATCAAAGAAAATGCCTGGGATGCTGAACTACGCATGGAAGAGTACGCAGCGTTTCAAACTCAGGTGCAAGTGGTGTGCACCATACCCGTCATGTTTTCATATTGGGCCAAGCCGCTGGATTGTCTCTCCATTTCGCAATTTCTCAATGACCATATCGCCAAAATTGTAAGCAAGTATCCCAAGAATTACATCGGCCTTGGTACAGTGCCCATGCAAGACGCCGAGCTCGCAGTGACGGAACTTCAGCGACTGAAAAAAATCGGTATTAGAGGAATTCAGATTGGCTCCAACATCAACGACGAAAATCTAAACGAAGAAAGATTTTATCCAATCTTCGAAGCCTGCGAAAAACTAAGCCTCGCCGTATTGGTGCATCCGTGGAATATGATGGGCGAAAAGAAAATGCAACGCTATTGGCTACCCTGGCTGGTAGGAATGCCAGCCGAAACTTCACGCGCCATTTGCTCCATGATCTTTGGTGGAATATTTGAGCGGCTGCCCAAACTCCGGGTGATGTTTGCCCATGCGGGCGGCTCCTTCCTCCCTACCATCGGGAGAATCAGTCATGGATTTGAATGTCGGCCTGACCTTGTGGCGATCGATAACCCGATTGATCCGCGCAATTATCTTGGCAAGTTTTGGGTGGACAGCGTAACCCACGATCCGATGATGCTCGAATATGTTTTGAAATTGCAAGGTTCGAAACGGGTGATGCTTGGGTCCGATTACCCGTTCCCGTTGGGCGACCTTGAAATCGGAAAATTTATTGAAGAAATGTCCCTTCCGAATACAACTAAATCTGATATTTTTCATCTTGCAGCATTAGAGTGGCTCGGATTATCAAAAGAAGACTTCATCGAAAAATAAAAATGACAGCAAAGAGAACCCTTATCGTGTGGATGTTGATGCTTGGTGCATCTCAGGTGTTTGCCCAATCGCAGGCCGAAAAAGATAAAATCCGTGAGTTGGAGTTGCAGCGACAAATGGAGCGGACACGCAAGATTACTATGCAAATGGACTCCGCCGTGCGGCTCTCGGAAGAAGGTCACTATGAAGCTGCCGATGTGAAATTTCGCGCCATCTTAAAGACCATTCGCAGTGTGCCTTCTGATCTGACTTTTCATTTTGGTAAAAACTCTTTCTTCCTCGGAAAATATCGTCAGAGTGTCGACTGGCTGAATAAATACATTCAACTAAAAGGAACTCAGGGACAGTATTCTGATCAGGCGATGGAATGGCTTGCGAAAGCTGAATCTGAATTGCTAAAGGAAAACGAAAAAGAAGCGAAGCGCGCTGCCGAAGTTTTGTCTGGCGATTATTATATTGATTGTGGCCCGACGGGCAAAGTGGTTTGCCCCACCTGCAAAGGATCAGCCGTGATCGTGAAGAAAAACTATTTTGGCGACGTGTACAAAACTTGTCCTTCGTGTAACAAACTTGGATACCTGAGCTGTGACGATTACAATAAGTTGCTCAAAGGAAAACTCAACAAAGCAGAATAAAAAAAGGGAGCCAATTGGCTCCCTGCTCCCCCTCTCATCAACCCCGCTAATCTTCGTTGTTGTAATGCTTGTAATGCTGTTGGTTAAGTAACTTGTAGATTGACGGCAGAATAAGTAACGTCAACGCGGTAGCGGTGATCAATCCGCAGATGACCACCACAGCCAAAGGGCGTTGTGTTTCAGAACCAATACCTGTAGATAATGCTGCTGGAAGTAAGCCAAGCCCTGCTACAATAGCCGTCATTAAGACTGGCCTCATACGGCTTAGGGCCCCCTCACGAATAGCATCCTCAAATTTCATTCCCCGGTCGCGGTTCTTAATAAACACGGATACCAGGATTACGCCATTCTGCACGCAAACACCAAACAGGGCAATGAAACCGACACCGGCGGAGATACTGAAATTTATCCCGGTAAAATACAAACCGAAAATTCCGCCGATCAAAGCAAAAGGAACATTCAATAGCACGATGCCAGCAAACTTGGCTGAGTTGAACATGAAAAACAGAAGCATAAAAATCAGGCCGATTGAAATCGGTACCACAATTTTTAGCTGGTTAGTGGCGCGCACCTGATTTTCAAACTCACCATTCCAGGCGATAGAATAACCTTGTGGAAGTTTTATCGCTTTGTTCACCTTCGATTGTGCTTCGGCGATTGTTCCTCCAAGATCGCGATCGCGCACAGAAAATTTTATTGGTATAAATCGGAGATTTCCCTCACGGTAAATAAACGATGGGCCCGTTTGAAGTTTGATGTCAGCAATCTGAGCCAGGGGAATTTTCGCACCACGCACCGTGGGGATCATCAACTTGCCAATTTCGTTTTCATTTTTGCGATACTCCGGCGAAAGCCTTACTCGAATATCAAAGCGACGTTCACCCACATACAATGTGGTTGCACGCTTTCCACCCACAGCCATCTCAATGATATCATCCGCATCGTTGACGTTGGTTCCTTGACGGGCTAGTTTCATCCGGTCAAGCTCTACGCGAAGTTCAGGCTGGCCAAGGGTTTTAAAAATTCCGAGGTCCTCTACGCCGCGTACTGTTTTCATAATAGAAAGCACGCTGTCGGCCAACGTCTCCAGTTTAGTAAGGTCATCCCCAAAAATTTTAATGGCCATTTGTCCTTTTACGCCCGACACAGCCTCTTCTACGTTGTCGGAGATCGGCTGAGAAAACCCAAACACTACGCCGGGATAGGCGCTTTCCAATTTATGTTGCATCTCTGCCACGATCTCATCTTTTGTTTTACCGCGCTTCCATTCTTCTTTAGGAAAGAGATCAACAAAAAATTCAACATTAAAAAAACCTGTCGGATCGGTTCCGTCGTTTGGTCGCCCATTTTGAGAGATCACACCTTTTACTTCGGGGTAATTCAAAAACAAAAGACGCATGTCTTCCGAGGCAACATTGGCATCTTCGAATGCAATACTCAACGGCAAACTGGCACGCACATAGATAGAGCCCTCATTAAGCGACGGCAAGAACTCCGTTCCTAATTGTGTAGCAGCCAACAAACTTACCGCCAGCAGAGAAACTGCCATCATGATCACTTTTCGCGAATGCGCCAGGCACCAGTCCAACGCTCGGTGGTAATACCGTTCGATCGTGCTCACCATACGGTTATCTTTCTCACGGACATCTTTGGAAAAGAGCATCCGCGAAAGCAACGGAATAAGTGTGAGTGTAAAAAGTAACGAGCCAAACAAGGCAAACCCCATGGTGTACGCCAGCGGTGAAAACATTTTGCCTTCCACTTTCTGGAAAGAGAAAATTGGAACCATCGCAGTGATGATGATGAGCTGAGAAAACAAAATCGGTTTTCCCATCTCAACCGCTATCTTTTTGATCAGGCCCATCTTGGAAATATTGGCAAACCGCTCGGAACCTAGCTCATGCTGTCGAGCTGCCAGAAAAGCAAACGACCCTTCCACCATCACCACGGCTCCATCGATGATGATTCCAAAATCAATTGCTCCTATCGAAAGCAAGTTGGCCGACATGCCTTTGATGCGCATGCAGATAAACGCAAACAACAGCGCCAGTGGAATCACAATCGCTACGATCACAGTAGCGCGCCAGTCCAGCAGAAAGATGGATAGAATGAACGTCACCAATAGCATACCCACGGTGAGGTTTTCCATGACGGTGTGAATGGTGTGATTCACGAGTGTAGTGCGGTCGTAAAATACTTTGATCCTCACCCCTTCAGGAAGCACACGGGTGTTGATGTCATCAATCGTTTTGTTCAGATCGATCAACACCTGACTGGGGTTTTCCCCTTTACGCAACAATACAATTCCCTCCACTACATCCGACTCCTTGTCGCGACCTACTTTGCCCAATCGTGGTTTAAACCATTCTGAAACAGACGCTACATCTTTCACAAAAATCGGTGTCTGGTTTACCTCGCGAATGATCACGTTTTCAATGTCACTGATATCGTTAATGAGTCCGAGGCCGCGCACGACGAATGCCTGCGATCCCTTACGAACCACATCACCACCCACGTTCTCATTGTTTTCACTAATGGCCTGCCATACATCCTGAGCAGAGAAATTGTAGGACGCAAGTTTGGTGGGGTCAAGTGTCACCTCAAAAGTTTTCACTTCCCCACCAAAACTCACTACATCCGCTACGCCAGGCACTGCTTTTAACCGCTTGTCGAGCACCCAATCCTGAATCTCTTTCAACTCGCGGACTGACATTTCTTTTGATTCAAGCGTATATCGATAAATTTCTCCCGTTGGCCCCGACGGCGGCTGCACCTCGGCGTCTGCACCATCCGGCAAATCCACATTCACCAATTGGTTATTTACCATTTGCCTGGCCCTGAAATCGTCAATCTCGTCTTCGAAAAACAAAGTCACCACCGAAAGCCCAAATAGCGAAATCGACCGGAGGCTCGTCTTTCGTGGCACCACATTCATTTCCGTTTCGATCGGGATAGTCACAAACTTCTCAAGCTCTTCGGCGCTTCTTCCGGGCCACTGGGTGATGATCACCACCCGTGTATTGATCACGTCAGGAAAAGCCTCTATAGGCGTCTCCAAAAAACTCCTCACTCCCCATGCTATAATTAGCGCGGTGCCAAGCAGAGTCATTATTTTATTGCGCAGGGCAAAGCTGATGATGCCCTTCACTAGTTTATTCATGCAACAGTTTTTAAAGCCTACTGAAAAAATAGAAATGGATTGGCCAAAGGCCTGAAATAAAATTCACCGTCGGCAGCAACCGACGGTAGCGATGCAGAAAAGAAGAGTAGGCTTTTAAATAAGAAGCTTTCGGAAGGTAAGGAAGAGTCCTTCAGTGGCCGGTTTTAGTCCGTCCTTATGAAATGGAGAGAAAGTCCAATGATGAAGGTGAGGATCAAGAGAAAGGACAGTAAGTAGCGAAGACACCTGGGTACCACCAGCGCTAACCTCATCATCGGTAAACGTTTCGTCTTCGTCTTCCAACAAATCAGAAAGTACTGAAAAATCGGCAGCGGTTTGCTCCTGATAGGTAAATGTGTTTTCGTTAAACGCCTGGTTGTGGAAGCTGAAAAAGACATTGATAATCGTTACGAAGAATACCATCGCAACGACGTAAAAGTTTAAAGAAGATCTTTTACCAAACCATTTCATACCAACGAAAAGTAAGAATCAAGTTTCAAAAGAAGATCAAAAAATCCATAAAGTCAAGAAGCCTTGATTTTGACCTGCCGCCACAACCAACAGAAATTATTTAATTTTGCAGTCCATTTTGATAACATGTTGCATAATCGGATCAATAGCAAAGAACTGAAAGAACGGCTCAAAACGTCGAATGAGCCCAGAACTACCATTTCCTTTTATAAATATCATAAGATTGAAGACCCAATCAAGTTCAGAAACGATTTGTATGTTTTACTTGATCAGATCAAAGTTCTGGGAAGAATTTACGTAGCCACCGAAGGAATAAATGGCCAGATTAGTGTACCTAATGAGAACGTAGACCTCTTCCGGAGTCAATTGTATCAAATCGATTTTCTGAACGGTATCCGGTTAAACCTGGCTGTGGACGATAATGGGAAATCCTTTTTCAAACTTAAAATCCTGGTCCGCAAAAAAATTGTAGCTGACGGTCTCAATGACTCCACGTTTGATGTGACCAACAGCGGGCAACATCTTAACGCCAAGGAATTCAACCAACTGGCAGACGACTCAAATACCGTAATTGTTGACATGCGCAATCACTATGAAAGTGAAGTAGGTCATTTCAAAAATGCAATCTGTCCTGACGCCGATACGTTTCGCGAGGAATTGCAGATCGCCGGCGAATTGTTGCAGGACAAAAAGGATAAAAACATTCTCATGTATTGCACGGGGGGAATTCGCTGTGAGAAGGCCAGCGCGTGGATGAAGCACATCGGGTTCAAAAATGTATTTCAACTCAACGGTGGAATCATCGAATACGCACGTCAGGTAAAAGAGCAAGGGCTGGAGAACAAATTCATAGGGAAAAATTTTGTGTTTGACGAGCGTCTGGGCGAACGAATCTCACACGACGTCATCAGCCATTGCCACCAGTGCGGCAAACCTTGCGACACACACACCAATTGCAAAAACGACGGCTGCCATCTCCTGTTCATCCAGTGCGAGGAATGTGCCGCCAAATACAACGGTTGTTGCTCAGACGAATGCAAAGAGATCATTCAATTGCCAGCCGAAAAACAAAAAGAGATCCGCCGCGGAATCAACAAGGGAAGGCAGGTTTTTAAAAAAGGAAGATTTGCTGAACGCTGATTTTCTCGGCACAAAATAAAGGAAAGCAAAAGCTCATGATCACCATCGGCATAATAAATGTATCGGATCGCGCCAGTCAGGGGATTTACGAGGACATTCCTGGCAAGGCCATTGTGGCGACGCTGAATGAATATCTGATCAGCCCATGGAAAGCTGAATATGAGGTGATTCCCGACGAGCAGCCATTGATCGAAAAAACGATGATTTCAATGGCCGATGAGAAAAAATGTTGTCTGATTATTACCTCCGGAGGCACCGGCCCTGCCCTCCGCGATGTCACTCCTGAAGCCACAATAGCAGTCTGTTCGAAGATTTTGCCGGGTTTTGGTGAGCTGATGCGTGCAGAAAGCCTGAAATACGTGCCTACGGCTATCCTCTCGCGCCAAACCGCAGGTGTGCGGAATCAAACTTTAATTGTAAATTTGCCGGGCAAACCCAAGGCCATCCGTCAATGCCTGGACGCAGTATTTCCCGCGATTCCCTACTGCATCGACCTCATTGGAGGGCCTTTTCTGGAATGCAACGAAAGCGTGATAAAGGCTTTCCGGCCGAAAGGATAAGATCCTGGAGCTTTTTCTAAAGTAGAATGTATTCATAGACCCTCTATGGCAAGAATAAAATATTACTACGACACCGAAACGTGTAAATACGAGCGGATCAAAACCTCAACGTGGGATGTCATTCTCAACGTATTGAGCATTTTGTTTCTTACCCTGGCAATGGCTGTAGGTCTGTTGCTTTTGGGAGGAAGTTATTTTGAGTCGCCCCGAGAGCTGATGCTTCGTAACGAGGTGAAGGAAATGGAATTCTATTATCAGAACATCGAAGCGGAATTTCATAAACTTGAAAAGCAACTGGCCAGCATGGAATACCGCGACGACAACATTTACCGAGCGGTACTTGGGGCTGAACCCATTGACAAAGGTGTGCGTGAGGGAGGCGTTGGTGGCTCTGATCGCTTCGAAGATATCCGAAGTAAAAATATTGATCACGAAGAAGTGATCATCAAGCTGGAAGAAATGCTTGGCCGCTTGAAGCGCAAAGTTTACATCGAGTCCAAATCGCAGGATGATGTAGTGGCGTTGGCCGAAAACAAGGAAAAGCTCTTTGCAGCAATCCCTGCCATTCAGCCGGTAGCGAATAAAGAACTAATCGCACTGGCATCAGGTTACGGCATGCGTATTCATCCTGTATATAAAGTGTTTAAAATGCATACTGGCGTGGATTTTGCCGCTTCGATCGGCACACCTATTTATGCCACTGCCGACGGCGTCATCGACAAGGCCGAAGTTAATTTTAGCGGCTACGGAAAAGTAATAGAGATCGACCATGGCTTTGGCTACCGAACACGCTACGCGCACATGCACGGATTTGCCGTACGCCAGGGGCAACACGTAAAACGTGGAGACCTGATCGGTTATGTGGGCGATACCGGTTTATCTACCGCTCCCCATCTTCACTATGAAGTATTTGTGAATGGTGCACACGTGAATCCCGTACATTATTTCTTCAACGACCTCAACGCTTCAGAGTACGAAAAAATCATCGAGCTTGCTTCGATTGAGAACCAGTCGCTGGGAATGTAAAAATTCCAATTTCAAGGTGTAGGTTTTATACAGCTAATCCCTAAATTTGAATAGCGTGAAAAAACTGCTATTCTCATTTTTAGCTCTGGTAAGCTTCCATCCAGTTTCCTCGCAAGGCTGCAGCGACGCTGGCTTTTGCACCATGGGAGCAATGAAACCCGACCAGCCCTTCAACAAAAGGACAACTGTAAAACTGCGCACGCTTGAAGTCAGCTTTTACCGCGGCGAAACTACCCTTACTCCCATTGTGTACGTAGCTACTGCCGATTTCAATTTTAGTGTTGGAAGGAAAAACACTTTACAGGTAAAAGTGCCGTTTCAGCATGTGGAAGGTCGCCTTGCCAAGACTTCCTCTCTCAGCGATTTATCGCTTTGCTTTACGCGAAACATATATTCTTCAGATCAATTTGATATTAACTTGTCGGTAGGTGGCAAAATACCAACCAACCATTCGGATTTTTCGACTTCCGATGGGAATGCCCTCCCCATGTATTATCAAACCAGCCTTGGCACCTGGGATTTAATTTCAGGAATTTCACTCATCAACCGACACTGGTTGATCGCAACGGGCATTCAAATTCCTCTGAATTCAAACAAAAATAATTTTGACTGGCATCGTTGGGATGCCAATAACCCTACGCCTGATCCGGTGGAACAAGATTATGTAAAAAATTATGCCAATGCTACCGGGTTGAGACGCGGTACTGACGTGATGTTGCGTGTGGAAAGGAATTTCCGTTTCTCGCGCTTCAACTGTTCTGTCGGCCTTCTTCCCATTTACCGGATTACTCCTGACGTGATTACCAACGTGGCTGGTGTTCGTACTTCTTATGACTTGCAAGGCAACAAAGCGATGGGCTTGGCCATGTCGTGGATCGTAACTACCGGATATAATTTCAATGTGCGCTCTGGAATTAAGCTTTTGATAGGTCATAAGATCACACAACGCAAATTCAGTCCGGACGGGCTCACCCGCGAATCCGTTGCGTCAATTACGTATAGCTATCGGTTCTGATGAAAAAGAAAATACTTTTCATCCCAATCTTCCTCGCCAGTTATGTGCTCATGATGGCACAATCTCCGATTGAGAAAAAAATTGATTCTTTGATATCCAACACTGCCATCACTGAAGCCCTTGCACTGATCGACCGGCAGCAGCCCACTCCTCTCCTGCTCAACAAAAAAGCCGAAGCGTTAATGCTTCAGGGTAAGCTGGTAGATGCCGAGCAAATCCTTTCGCAAGTGGAACGCAGCGCAAGTGGTTTTGAAAATGCGGTTACCGAATCGAACTTTGGATTTCTGGAACTTCTCAAAGGGCGCAGTGATCTTGCCATGGAGAAATTGCAAACCGCACGTGAGGCGTTCAATGCTGCCGGCCGCGCCAATACAAAGGAGAACGCTCGGTGTCTTTCGAATTTAAGTCTTCTGTATTGGAGCGATGGCAAATTCAATCAGGCAGAAGAGAACGGACTCGCATCTTTACAACTACGGCAATCGATCTTTGGCAGTGATAGTGAAGAAGCTGCCGCATCCTTAAACGATCTTGGGTTGGTATACGGAATGACTGATCCCGACAAGGCCCTTACATTTTATGAGCAGGCGTTGGCCATTTATGAAAAGCTCCACCCCAAAGACCATCCAAAAATTGCGATTGCCAAAACCAACATCGGGCTGATGTATTTGCGGTCTGAACTATATGGCGATGCAGTTAACAATTTCGAAAGCGCACAAGCCATCTGGAAAAAGAATTATCCGGAAGGTCATCCTAATGAAGCATTGGCGTTGGTAAATCTAGGGCGCACCTATTCAAAAATGAATAACACCAAAAGCGCTCTTGATTATTACGAGAGAGCGTTGGTCATTTATTCCAAATCCTACGGACAAAAACATCCAGACATCAGCTCCGTCCATAATCAAATCGGGAACATTAAGCTAAATGAAAATAAATTCGACGAGGCGCTGCAGCAATTTCAACAAGCACTCATCGCCAACTCCCCCGATTTCAATTCAAACGATGCAGCCAAAAACCCAAGGGTGCTAAGTTCCTACAATAGCAAAGTCTTACTATTCTCCCTGCAATCCAAAGCAGAGGTGCTGGAAGCAAGACATTTCGGCAAAACACTCAAGCTGTCGGACCTTACCCTGGCGCTACAAACACTACAAGCCTGCGACACGCTGATTGATCACATCCGGCGTCAAAGTGAAAATGAAAATGATAAAATAGAACTTGGCGCCCTTGCCCGCGAAGTGTACGAAGATGGTGTGCGCCTTGCGATGACACTCAGTCAGCTTACGCTGAAGAGCAAACAACATCATGAAGTGGCTTTCTATTTTGCCGAGAAAAGTAAATCGGCGGTGCTTCAGGAGTCCATTGCTGATGCACAGGCGAAATCCTTTGCCGGGATTCCTGCCGCTACTCTTGAAGAAGAAAAGAACAGAAAATCGGAGCTGACATTACTAAACCAAAAAATCTCTGAAAAGCCTGGCGCCGACGAAGAGAAAAAACTCAGAGCGCAATTATTCAATGCCAATACTGAATATCAATCGTTCATAAAAAAACTTGAGAAAGATTATCCGGAATATTATAATCTGAAATTCAGTCCCTCGACAGCTTCGGTCGCCGACGTTCAAAAAATACTGAGTAAAGATCAGGCCGTCGTGAGTTATTTCATAGGCGAAAAGAATCGAAGAATTTATCAATTCGTCATCACGGCAAATAAATTTAAAGCCGTGGATCGTTCCTTACCAGAAAATTTTGAACGCAATTGTAAAGGGCTAACCAATTCCCTGTTGTACAATGATTTTTCTACCTACACAGGCACAGCGTCATTATCAAAACTCATCCGACCTTCCGTGCCGCCAGGAATAAAAAGAGTAACTGTTATCCCGTCTGGACGGCTGGGGACGATTCCATTTGAAGCACTTTCCCTTTCGGGAAAAAGCGCTAGTGACTTCAATGAAGTGGCATTCTTTGCGGAACGATGGAGTATCAGCTATGAGTTCGCCGCCGGCCTGATGCTTCAGAAGAGCAAAGAAAAAATCCTGAAAGGTGACATGATATTTCTGTGTGCTCCTATTGATTTTAAAGCCAAAGAAAATCTTTCGAGCCTGCCAGGAACCGAGAAAGAAGTGAAGGCCATCGCGCAACTCTTTGGTGATAACTCCAGAATTACCACGTATGCCGATGCCAACGAAGAGATTGTCAAATCAAAAGAAATAAATCAGTACAGCTATCTTCATTTTGCAACACACGGCGTGGTGGATGTAGCCGATCCTGCTCAGTCGCAGATTTTTCTTAACGAAAGAAATAAAGAGGACGGCAATTTATTCAGCGGTGAGATCTACAATCTGAGTATGAAAGCGAATCTTGTGGTACTATCCGCCTGCGAAACGGGATTGGGAAAAATCTCTTCCGGCGAAGGTGTAATCGGACTATCGCGCGCGCTCGTGTATGCAGGCGCCGACAACGTGATCGTTTCCTTCTGGAAAGTCGCCGACGAATCCACCGCTGAATTAATGGTGTCGTTCTACAAAAATCTCCTGAATGACAAAACCAAAGATTTCAGTAAAGCCTTGCAGAAAGCAAAGCTGGCAATGATCAACGGGAAACAATATTCTTCTCCTTATTATTGGGCGCCCTTCGTGCTGATTGGCCGTTAGTGATTCACCTTCATCCGGCCATCGTCTTTTACTGCCTTCTTCATGTCTTCAGGATCATCCAGTTCTGGCGATTCGCGAAAAGCTTCCCAGTCAAACTTTTCATTCAAGGGAGTAAGCGCTTTCGCGGGATCAAAAACTCTAGGGTCAACGGCCTTGGCATTGTACGGAGTAAAATCAGGTTTATCCGTAAAGCAGTCATTTAAATCAGTGGCGCCGAAATCATACTGATTGAGATACGGAATGCCCAACACATTCCAAAAGGTTTTAAAAATACTACCGAAGCTGGCGTGCCGATGGCTCACAAAATTCCTCTTGGCGAAAGGCGAAATCACCAGTAAAACGCTACGGTGTGCGTCCACGTGGTCGCGCCCGCCCTGAGCATCGTCTTCGGTCACTACAATCATCATGTTTTTCCATTGAGGCAAATGACTGAGGTACTCTACCACACGGCCTAGTGCCAGGTCATTGTCTGCCATATAGCTTTCAGTAAAAGGAAAGCCCGCTTCCGGCCGCTCTCCTGCCCCGTGATCATTGAGCAGTTGCAACGTCATCACAGGAGGTAAATCCTTCTTCTGCTCAATGAATTTCTTGTTCACCTCATCAATGAAAACATCCGCACGAAACTGATCAGGAATTGCCATGTTAAAAGTTGGAAACAGATGCGACGTGCGATCAAACAAAGGGCCAGGCAAAGGATAGTTAACGAGATAGCGCACGCCGCCATACTTGAACGTGGAATCTGAAAAATTTCCGGCATCGAATTCAACGCCAAAACCAAAATTGTAAAACTCCTTACCATTGCGATACAGATGGTCCCACATCGATCCGGCTTCATTATAGCTCTCAGGAAAAATTGCACCCGCCGCACCGGTCATTCCAAATTTTCCTGGCGCTTTAGAATCTTCCTTCTGACTTCGTTTGCCTCCATACGCTGCAGGATGGTGCGTCTCCATCCATTGATTCGGGTAAGTATTCGTAAGCCATACATGGCCGTCGGCCGAAACATCGGCATCCACATAAAAATTATCACTCAGCGTGAATTGATTTGCCAGCGCAAGGTGATTCGGCATGACCGTCGCAATCTCAACTTTTGATTTTTTATTTTGATTCGTAAACGAAACGTTCTTTCCGAATTTTGCCATCGTCGAATCTCCCTTTCCATTTTTCACCTGACCAAACACTTCATCGTAAGTGCGATTCTCCTTCGAAATAAAAACGACGTACTTGATTGGTGATTCTGATGCCTTCGGAAAGCTGGGGATTGGGTTTTTACTTTCAGCTTCACTCAATCGCTGAAAAGAAAAATTGTTAGCCATAACTTTCTCAGTAAGCAACTGCAATTGATCGTCAGCTGGAATATCAATCACGCTTACTGTGCCGCGCATAAGTGCACCGATGTAACTGGCGTACGGGTGATCAAACGGCGGCTTAAAATCCTTTCCACCATTCGGTCCGCTGCCAAACCCTTTGGCATTTGAAACGATCAATTGCTTATTGTCGGGTGTAACTTTTAGTTTGGAAGGAAACCATCCTGTGGGAATGTGTCCAAGCACTTTGTGTGAATTGATATCTACCACCGCTACGGCATTAATGCCAGCTTCCGCCACGAACAATTTTTTCTGATCAGGTGAAATCGTCAACCCAAAGGGAATCACTCCTTTGAGATTTCCAAGTCGTTCATCTAATTTCAATTCGATGCTTTCTGTCACTTTGTGTTCGCGTGCATCGATCACTGAAATATTATCGTTGTTCCCGTTGCTTACATAGACAAAACGATCTGTCGCTACTATCGAGTTTGGGCTGGAGCCGCCCACCGCCGAGATGCCTTCTACTTCTTCGCCCACCAGCACTCCCGTTTTTACTTTTGATGTCACCTCAGGTTTTGCCTTCGATACATCGATTCCCCAGACCGAGAATGACTCCGGTGCATTCGGATCACCAAGTCCCTCAAATTCAAGAGAGTCGTTCTTCACTCCTTCTTTCATTTCTTTGGAACCAAAAGCAGAGACCGGAAACTTCGAGGCTGTTTCTTTTAATCGTTTGCGATCAAGTGATTTTATATAACTGTATTCAAACATTCCCACATTCGCCACATATACGGTCTTCTCGTCAGGTGACAAGGTAATCCCAAAAGGATAGCGACCAGTCTTTACGTTGTGAATCACCTGATTGGTTTTTGTATCCATTACGATCATCCGAAAACCAATCTGATCAACTGCATAAAGTTTAGAACCATCTTTGGACAATACCATATCGCCGATGTAACCATCACTGTAGTCGGCCTGATCAAAAGACTTATTACAATTGATTTCTCCAATTTTCTTTCCAGTGTTTAAATCAAAAACATACACCAGGTTTTGTTGTCCACCAGCTACGTAAATTTTGTTTCCATCCGGCGTCACCGCCAATCCCATAAATACCGCTTCCAACAAACCTTTCTCAGGCGTAAGTGTTTCCGGAATTTGTTTTATTACGGGGTTAGCCGAGTTAAAATCTTTAATAATAGAAATTGAAAAAGGGCCAACGCCAGAGTTGGCAGTGATAATCGTTTTGCCATCAGGGCTAAGCGTCAACCCAAACGGATGAGGAGCGACTGTGATTTGTTTTCCGACAGGTGAAATAATTCTTCCGTTAGGAATTATCGTCTCCCCTTCACGATTGATAGAAGTGTATCTATCCCCTGCTGGAGCCGACGCAATCCATACTTCCTTTTTACGATCTGCCTGTTTGCACGAGGCGATCACCAGCACGAACAACAAAAATCCAAGTCGCATCATTGTATTATTTTATTGAGCCCGAAATTACGTCACCAGGTTTACGCTCATGGGTATAATCAAACCCCAGAAAAGCGGCTAGTGTTTTAGCAATCTGGTTTTGGTAAAGTTGGCTTTCGGTTTTCACTTCTCCAAGTGCAGGTGTGTCGGGGCCAAGAATAGCGAACCAAATCTGGTCACACTCAGCCATCTTTTGTCCGTGATGTCTCCAATCGGAAATGTTTTTGTTTCCCCTTCCGTGATCGGCGGTGATGATGAGTGTGGTTTTCCCTTTGTATTGTTCGTCAGATTGCAGCCATGTCCACAACGTATTCATAAATCCGTCGATGTAATTGGCGGAAGCCAGGTAGCGATCGTATTCACCTTCGTGTGCAAAATGATCAGTCTCGTCAAAAGAAAAATATAGCACTCGGGGTTTGTTCTTTTTCAAATACTCAAAACCGTAGTGAAAGGTTAGCGCATCCAAACGAGTGCCGCCGGTAAAATTGGGAAGCTGCGTTGACAGTTCGTTCAATAATTTTTCATTGGCATTAGGATTGGTTGCGGGCATCCATCCGGCATTGACCAAAATACCGTTGCGCTTGGTGTTGATGATCCACGGAAACGTTTCCCACGACGTGAAGGCAGCTACTTTTCCTTCAAAGCCTTTTTTCTGGTTGATGAATTCCAGCACGTTTTTATTAGGGTTATCCATCGGATCGTTGGTATTAATACGTTCATTGTCCGCGGAGCCGGTGAGTATTTCATTGTACCCTGGATATGAGAACCACTGGTTGTTGCTTACGTTGACCTTGTTGCCAAGATCACGATTACCATAAAGTTGGCCTTGCTTTTGAATGGTATTCCAAAAGAAAGGCATCAGGGTTTGCCGACGATCTGTTGCGCTTTCTTTCCAGAATTTCGCCAGTGTCTGCACGGAGTCCCCTACAAATTTTTTGGTAATCAATCGTTTCTCTGCACCGCCAAAAACTTCCTGCCAGCGCATACCGTCGAGCGTAACTAGAATTACATTTTCAGTTTTATGCGATTGGCTTTTGGCCACCAACGCACAAAACAAGAACGCTACTATTAAATATTTTGGTTTCATGATAGGATTTAAAAAGATCCGGGGCATTGCGCCCCGGATTGTTGTTTAAAAATTTTCAAATTATTGTAATATCCACATTTTTCCGTTGAGATCATCCACGCCATTGTATTGGCTTTGTACCGCAGCTTTATAGTTGGCTGTATTTGCATCGGCCTCAGCGCGAGGATACTGCCAACGAATAGCAATCTTATTTCCATTTCCATTGCCCGCACCGGTTGAAAACGTTGGTACACCTGTTCTTCTTTGGTTAAAGAACGCTTCCCAATTAGAATTTTGCCAGAAGGCGATATACTTTTGGTTCAGGATTTGGGTTAATCCCGCGGCACCGCCTTGATATTGGACCGAGGGCTGCGCGAGGTAAGCGGAAATCGAAATATTGGATACAGATCCATACACCGTGGTGCCTGTCAGGTTGCCGACAGTAATAGAACTTCCTTCCGTAATACCAAGAAAATTCATCGACGCGGTTATCCCGTTCGTATAGTACGTTGCTGCATTGCCAGTCGCCCATCCCCTGTTAATTCCTTCAGCAATGTTGAAGCACTGCTCAGGGTAGCCGATAATAATGGCAGGTTCAGCTTTTGAACCGGCGAAATCAAACGAGTAACGCAGCGCATTCACGTAGGAATAAGAACCACCTTGAGCATTTGTACCTAAAGCGCTCATGCTCAAGCCTGCGGGAGCACCAACGTATGCAGTATAATCAGTGAACAGTTTACCAGCTATTAATTGAGCAGGTGCCGGTGTAGCTGCAATAAAGGTACGAGGGTCTTTCAAAGATGTGGTCAAATCAAGGAAAGCACCACCCACGTTTTCACGTGTACCGTCACGACCTAGGCTTGTTGGATTCTTAGGATAGGGGTTGTATGCAGCGTTAAAAGTAAATTGTAAATTATCACTTAATCCGCTAAGCAAGGGATACTTCGTAGGATTAGATACGATGTTTGAGAATTTTTGCTTGATATTGAGATCCGTGTCGCTTTCCTTTTTGCTCAAACTAACCAGCACACGAAGCGTGAATGAATTCACTACTTTTTGCCACTTGGTAAGATCGTTATCAAGATAGATATCGCCCGTTAATGAGGCATCCTTATTGGCGATCAGTTGCGTCAAGTCTGTGTTGGCGTCCTCCAACCATGCAAGAATCTGAGTGTACACTTGCTTCTGTGTATCGTATTTCGGAGCAGTACCAGCTTCACCTTTTAGGGCATCAGACAATGGAATATCTCCCATTTTTTGTGACATCAGGTTAAAGTAGTATGCACGCAAAAATTTACCAAGTGCACTGTAAGGGTTTAGCGCTGGTTTACCTGCGTTTTTAGATTCGATGTCCATTTGCACCAGGTTTTGGAGAGCGCCTGCGTATTCAAAGTTGTCTGTTGTTTGAATAAACGGTTGCTGATCGTAGTTGTTAGTGCCATAATAATCGTAAGTACTCACGTAAAACTGAGCAGCGCTTTGTGAACCTTGCTTTCCATCCCAAGCATTTTGATCATTCATGTGTGAAAGCACGCCCGTCAAAATCAGCGAAGGTGGTACAGAAGTTGGAAGGTTTTTATTTTTTACCAACTCATCAAAATTCTGGCAGCTCCCTAAGATGAAAAGGGAGAATGTGACTGCGAATATTTTTAAAAAGGATTTCATAAACATGTTAATTAGAAAGTTAAGTTGATGTTAACACCGTATCTTCTCAAAGTTGGTGATCTTAGATCCTGGGCAGAGGTATATGTTCCAATAAACATATCCCAGTCCACATCAGTACGTTTTGCGAAATAAAGGAGGTTGCGGCCAACCAAAGAAACACTGGCTGCTTTGATGCCTGATTTCTTAAGGAAACTCTGAGGTAAGTTGTAAGTAATTGTTACTTGTCTGAGTTTCACAAATGTTTTACTGATCAGGAAGCGTTCATCAAATTTGGTTTCAGTTCCAATGTAGTCCTGCAGCGTATAGGGAGTAGTGTTTTTGCTGAGTTGAAGACTGCTCAAATTTGTAATTTGACCAGTAACTGGATCAACTGCGGGAAGCGTGGCATTAGGGTCAGCACTTAAGGCTACCCCTTGACCAGTATAGGTAGAAGCCGGTGCCTGGTTAGGGTTGTTGTTAGAATTCGCATTAAATTCGGCCAAGCGCGCGGCTCCATATGCGCCTTGTATCGTCGAAATTTCACGACCACCTTGCAACAGTTTTTTATACACATAATCCTGACCTACTCCACCCACACGTCCATCGAACTGGAAGTTCAATGAAAAATTCTTATAGCTAACCGTATTTACCAACGACCAAACCCAGTCTGGATTGTAGTTTCCTAATTTCTGCGCTACACGATTGTCCTTATAAATATCTCCATTGCTCTTGTGAATAATATTACCTTGGGCATCTCTATAGAATTTATACCCGTAATTCCCATCTACCCGGTCACCGATTTGGTAAGTAACACGTGAGTCAGCACCAATAGCACCTCCATTTATTGAGGTTAGTCCATTGTAAAATTCTTTATATTTTTCAACGTAGGTTGACCAATTAGCCAAAACGTTCCAGGTGATACCTGTAGCTGATCGAACAGGCGTACCACTTAATGATATCTCCCATCCTTTCTTTTCAGTCTTTACACCATTAATAGTGCCTCCCACAAAACCAGAAGCTTCCGACCATTGTGAACGTACTATACTAGGACCTCTAACAGCGTCAAAATAGGTTACATCCAAACCCAATCTGTTTTCAAGGAACTTAATCGACGTACCAAACTCGGTTGTAGCGTTAGAGTTGGTTTTGATTTTTGAGTTCGCCAGCTGGGTAGTATAATACGCTGCCGGCTGATTATTATAGGGCCTACCAATGCTATATGTATTACTCAAATAATTGGGTCCGTCGTATGCTGAATAATACACATCACCATAATCTAGTGGATTTGAGTTACCGCTTGCCTGCCAAGCTGGTCCTATTGTGGAAGAAGTGTTTGTATTCTTTACATTGGCGTAGGTCGCTCTCACCTTGAAGAATGAGATAACTTCAGGAAACTTGACATAATCGCTCACTACACTACTTAAACCAACCGACGGGTAGAAGCCCGTGTTATAACCACTAGGTAAGTTTGAAAATTTATCAACACGACCAGTAGTTGAAAGGGTGAGGAAGTGCTTGTAAGCAAAATCCAAAGAGTAGTACCCGCTACCTACCTGCATGGCAGCATCGTAATTATAAGCCTTTACCGGGTTTTTGGAGTTGCTGAAATTATAAACGTTAGGTACGTTTAGATAGTCAGTCGTGGCGTAGCTGGAATTAAAAGAGTAAGTTCTTAAGTTACCTCCCACCAATCCAGAAATATTAAAATCAGGTGTTACGTTTTTGTTGATGCTCAACAAGATATCGGTGTTATTCTCAAACAACGTTCTTTTATCTTCTCTGTAATCACCCAACTTCTGATCACGACCATAGGCCGATGCCGAGAAAGGGAATTTTTCAGTTCTTGTTACGTCCCAGCTCGTAATTTGAGTACGTACCGCAGCACTTAACCAATCTGTGAGTTTGTACTTCAATGAAATATAACCGTATACGTCTGTCTTATGATGTCCGCGCAACCACTCGTTAGCGGTAAACCACGGGTTGTTATAACGCACATATTCGAAGTTATACTGTTGTACACCAGTCTTTCCTGGCTGCCAGTAATTCTTCAGGCTATTGATATCCCAGTCGGCACCTGACCAGACGTCAATATTGTAAATCATACTGTTAGGTCCGTAGTTTACATCCGGAATGTTGTCTGTATACTGGCGACTGTAATTCAAGTTCGACTCCAATCTCAATTTTGGAGTGAAATTATACCCCATCGAAATATTGAAGTTGTTGATATTCAAGTCCGTATTCGGCACTATTCCTCTTTGATACGAATGAGAAACCGAAGAGCGAACATCATATTTTTCGCCTGTAGCGGCGATCGCTATGTTATTGGTAGAAAGAATACCCGCCCTAAGGAATTTCTGCAAATTGTCTTTTCCTCGGGCAATATAAGGAGTGGCCGTTCTTATTCCTGTTGATGGATCAATGGGGCTATCGTATTGCGAAATAAGTTGACCATTTAACCGCGGGCCCCAAACGTCGTAATCATTTTGGTTCCATCCATTGGCCTGTCCAAGAGCATCGTCACCAAAGCGATACGTATTATATTCTCCGCCTCCATATTCATTTTGAACTTTAGGAATAGTGAGGAAGCCTTTATCCATCATAGTGCTGGAGTTAACATCTATTGAAAACCCTCTTTTATCCTTTGTACCTCTTTTGGTGGTAATCATGATAGCTCCGTTCTGACCGCGCGATCCGTACAACGCTGCGGCGGCAGGACCTTTAAGCACCGTATAACTTTCGATATCATCGGGGCTAATGTTCCATGTATCAGACACTACAGGAACACCATCGATAGTAATCAAAAGATCGGTTTCGCCACGCAATACCAATTGCGGACGGCCTAACATTTCTGAAGAAGCCCCCACAGTAAGGCCGGCAACCTTTCCTACTAAAGAATTGAGTGCATTAGGCTCCCGTGCTTTCACCAAGTCCGAACCTTGCACTTTTTGTTGAGAATAGGACAATTTTGTCAATTCTTTCTCCACACCTAACGCTGTAACCACTACCTCGTTCAATTGTTTCACATCGGGGTTAAGGATTACATCAAGCGTGGTTCTATCGCCCACAACAACTTCCTGCGAGGCGAACCCTACAAAAGAGAAAATGATGACATCAGTGGCGGCCGAAACACTCAACCGGTAGTTTCCGTCAGAGTCAGTAACAGTTCCATTAGATGTGCCTTTGATTACTACATTCACACCGGGCATGGAAGTATTGTCTTCTGCGGAGGTAACTTTTCCGGATACAACCCGCTGGGCCAGTGCCGACGTGACAGTCAGCGAGAAAAACAAAAAAAGCAGCGTGAACTGCTGCATTGTTCTTCTCCAATTTGGTAAAGTAATGTGCATACAATTTTAGGTTTAGTGTAAGAAAATTTTGTTGCCCAAAAATTGCAAAAGACTTTAACGTACCGTTTAGCGAACTATTAATTACGTCTTATGAAATTGACCAGGAGAATAACTTGCCGGTAAAATGATCCTAACAATTTCGATGAAAATACTTTTTCATTTGGTAACATTGAGTACAATTAGATTGCGCACCTTACCGCTTTAATTATAAAAGACATGTCTTCTCATTATGACGTTATCGTAGTTGGCTCAGGCGTGCTTGGTACCTTTCATGCGTATCATGCAGCGAGTTTTGGCAAAAAAGTTCTCTTAACAGAAAAAGATCACTACCCTATACAAGCTACCGTGCGGAATTTTGGGCAGGTGGTGCCCTCGGGCATGGGCAGCGAATGGTTTAACTATGGAGTAAGAGGCACCACTATATATAAGGAGATTCAAAGCGAGTTTGATATTTCGATCCGAAACAACGGCAGTGTGTACATTGCCTCTGACGAAGATGAGCAGCGGTTGATCCACGAACTCAAATCGATGATGGACAGCCGAGGCTACGAATGCCATTTACTCACCACCGATCAATGCCTTCAACGATGGCCCGTGCTCAGCAAGGATTATTGTCGTGAAGCTCTTTTCTTTCCTCAGGAAGTTAGCGCCGAGCCGGAGCGGATGATTTTCAGATTACTTGAATATGCTTCCAGGAAATTCGAAAATCTGACGTACAAGCCTTCAACTACCATAATCGATTGTACTGTTTCTGGATCAACAGTAGAAGTCGTCTCTCACCGAAAAGAAAAATTCACCGCTGAGAAAGTAATTGTGTGCAACGGTGGTGAATTCAAATTGCTATTCGCTGACCTGTTCCGCGAAAGCGGCATCGTCACCAGCAAGCTGCAAATGTTGCGGAGTGCAGTTATGAAAGAGATACCTCTGGAGGGAAATATCCTTACCGGTCTTACCATACGCCGTTATGAATCGTTTCAGGAATGCCCATCGTTCGCTACCACCAAGACGCCAGAGCATCTTGCAGAGTTAAAGAAATGGGGAATTCATATCTTATTCAAAAAAGCAGCGGATGGTTCCATCATCATCGGCGACTCGCATGAATATGCCGACGTAGCCCACACCGACGACCTTGGGTTTACCCAAAATGAATACATCAACCGGCTGATGTTGGAGGAAGCCAGTCGCATCGTTACCTTTGACATGAACCGGATCGCCGCGTCGTGGTCGGGCTTTTATCCTCAACACAACGAAAAAGACATTGTGGAAATAGACATCGAAAATAAAATTCACATCCGCACGGCCATTGGCGGAAAGGGCATGACTACTTCGGCTGGATATGCCGAGGAAAGCATCCGCAAAATATACCATACTGACGATGTGGAGTAATTTTCATACGCACAGTAATTTTTGCGACGGCAAGAGTACAATCGACGAGCAAATCCAAAAAGCCAAATCACTTTCAATGAAGAGCCTGGGGCTTTCCTCTCACGCTCCTATTCCATTTGATTGCAAGTGGTGTATGAAAAAAGAACGACTGAATGAGTACCTGCAAGCGATACAACAGGCGAAAGAAGATCAATCCGATTTACAGGTTTACGCCGGACTGGAAATAGATTACATTCCCGGTTTCGTTTCCCCCAATGACTTCAAAGATTCTCTGGACTACAGCATAGGTTCTGTTCACTTTGTCGAGAAGTACGAGGACGGAACTCCCTGGGAAATCGACGGGCCACATGTTTCTTTTCTGGACGGTTTTGAAAAAATATTCCATAACAACATCAAAGAAGTAATCGTCCGCTACTTTGAATTGACACGTGAAATGATTGAACAATCCAATCCAGATGTAATCGGTCATCTCGATAAAATAAAAATTCAAAACATCGGCAATAAATTCTTTGACGAATCAGATAGCTGGTATCGAGACGAAATAAAAAAGACAGCTGACGTCATTGCCAAGTCAGGCGGAATTGTTGAAGTGAATACCCGAGGCCTCTACCAAAAAAAATCTACAACTACCTACCCCAGCCCATGGGTTCTTGAATTGCTTCTTGAAAAGAATATCCCAGTGACTATTAGCTCTGACGCCCACCACGCTGACGATCTTATCAATCAATTTCCAGAGACAGCGCTGCTTCTTAAAAAAATTGGCTTCAATAAAATCACCATCCTTTCTGATAATACATGGATTCCATTTACATTTAACGAAAAAGGAATCATCCATTGAATAATTCAAGCACTTCTATTAACCGATGGCTCGGCAACACCAACGCCGTCTGGTTTACTTTGTACGCGTCCATCAGCGCCTTCTGCCTCTACACCTGCGTGTATGCCTTTCGCAAAACCTTTTCGGTTGCCACCTTCGACGGGCTTCTTTTTGCCGGCATAAGTTATAAGGTTTGGCTCGTCACTTTTCAAGTGATCGGATATGCGCTATCCAAATTCATCGG
>JAFDYT010000008.1:28861-388958 GCA_018266055.1 Bacteroidota bacterium | reverse complement strand
TGTCGTGGTTTTTGTTTGCTCTGGTGCCCGCTCCTTACAACATTGTATTTCTCTTTACCAATGGTCTCCCGCTAGGGCTGGTGTGGGGCATGGTATTTGGCTACCTCGAGGGCCGGCGTATGACGGAGGTACTGGGCGCTTCGCTGGCAGTGAGTTTCATCTTTTCAGCTGGGTTATGTCGCTCGGTAGGCGCTTTCATTATGCGCGACTGGGGTGTGTCGGAATTATGGATGCCCTTCGTGGCGGGTTGCCTTTTTCTGTTACCGTTACTTCTCTTTCTTTTTCTTTTGAATCAACTCCCTCCTCCGTCGGCTGTTGATGAGGCTCTCCGAACAAAGAGATTGCCGATGAATAGCGACGAGCGAAAAAAATTCACGCGGTCATTTCTTCCCGGCATCATTCTTTTTGTGGCTGCTTATGTATTGCTCACAGCCTTCCGCGATTTCAGAGATAACTTCTCGGCCGAAATCTGGAAATCATTGAATCTTGGAAACGATCCTTCGATCTATACCACCACCGAAGTGCCCGTCTCCATTGCGGTGCTCATTTGTATGGGAAGTCTCATGCTGATCAAGAACAATAAACTGGCGCTGATGGTGAATCACATTATCATTGCTATCGGCATTATTCTCATTGGCGTCGCCAACATTTTATTTCAGGCTTCCTATATCAGTCCTCAGCTTTGGATGACCCTTATGGGTCTTGGGCTTTATCTGGGATACATTCCTTTCAATAGCATTTTCTTCGATCGGCTCCTTGCTGCCTTTCAATACGCGGGCACTGTTGGCTTCATTATGTATGTGGCTGATTCATTTGGGTATTTAGGAAGTGTAGGCGTTCTATTCTTTAAGGAATTTGGCTACGCCAAGTTGAGTTGGCTGAGTTTCTTTATTTCGGGCGGATATATCTTATCAGTGGTAGGCACCGTGCTGATCGCAGGCTCGATGATCTATTTTCACCTAAAGCATCGTCATTGGAAGAAGTCGATGGTAACACATCAGAAATAGGATATTACCAGGCGAGGATTAACCAGACAATTGTCGGAGCTTACCGTCTTGGCATAAAAAAAACCAGAGCTAATGCCCTGGTTTTTCAATTTCATTGTCGGTTCAATTATTTGTAATCTGGTTCTACTCCAGTAGGATCGAATCTCCAGCAGTCGTCGAACTTGGTGTTTCCGCTACCACCGGTAGTCAGAATACCAACCGTTTTGGAATTAGCCGTTACGGTAAACCCTACTGGCAATACGCGGTTTGATCCAGCAATCGGAGTGTTAGTCGTCACTGAGAAATATTGCAACCAGGTATCACCGCTGATGATGTTTCCGCTTCCGTCATATTTTGGAGGGGTATATTGCCAAGTGTCTCCATTTCCTGAAGAACCCATAGTCAAATAGCCGAATCCATCAATAGAGAAGGTTGCTGCCTGCTGACGTCTTGCCGGTTGAGTAATACCGTTACCGTTTTTGTCTTTGCCTGTCAATCCGTTAAGTGATGACCACGGGCTTCCGGTACCATCCGGATTAAGCTTACTTACGTCAAAGCGGTTGAAATCAACAGGGAATGAGTTACCACCTGCAGGATCATAACCTCCACCCACGTAGGCAATGTCATCAATTACAAAAGTGAACGGATAAACTCTCTTAGATCCCGTATCTGGCACTTGCTTCCATACATTGTTGGTAGCATCATACTCCCAAAGATCCTTGTAATCGTATTGATTGATATCTTCGCCCCAGCCCACAAACGAGCGGTTCTTAACAGTGAATGCGGCTGCACCATAGCGGGCAGATACTGTAGCCGACAACTGGTCGGCCGTATAACCAAAGTCTGCAACCCGAGTCCATGCTCCTGTAGGGCCTGAGGTCGGATCAAATTGCCAAAAATCACTTAATGGGTTCGTGCTTCCATTGAGAAGGTTATAACCGGTTCCTACATATCCTTTGCCATTCAGAGTGAAGGCCACGGCCCCACTTCTTGCAGAACCGGGAAAAGAGGCCACGGGATACCATGAATCGCTGCTCGGATCATACTTCCAGAAATCTGTCAAGAATTTATTAGCGGAGGTGTTGTAGCCCGTACCTACATAGGCTATGTTGTTAATCACAAAGCCCACAGCACCATCTCGAGGGATACCCGCAAAGTCTCCAATTTTGTCCCACGCTCCGGGCAGAGTAGTACTGCTTGTAGAATTACAGGAATTAAGCGAAAAGTTCATGCCCATCAGCACAAGGAGTATGCTCACAGGAAAAAGGAATCGTTTCATTTTCAATTTAATTTGGTACATGAGAGTAAAGGATTTGTAATTTGATTTTGGTGTTTTGGTGAAACCGGTCACCAATATAGAGTCTTTTTACATTACTACCCTGACTACCTGCGGCGGTCAACAGCAACGGACTAATATAGTTAGTTCCTGATTTTACCTGGCCAAAGATATAAGAAAACAAACCAAACGAATACTGGGTATTAATACCAAACTCGTAGTCGTAGGCGATACTGGCTACCCCACCAGAAATCGACGACAGTGGAATGTTGCTCTGGTCAGTTGTATATAATTGGATTTGAGATGGAGGCAGTAAATTCTTCGGGTAAGTACCCTGCTCTGGTTGAACAATCAAGGAGGCTGCATTAATAATATAGCTGGGTTGGTTAGCGAAGAATGACTTCACCGAGGGGAAATCCAGACGAGTGGCCAAGCCAGTGCCAGCCTGTAGATACGAAACGTTGCCTGTCACCATAGAGGATATCCCATTACCTGGTTGAAGTCCACTAAGCGAAGTGCCTGAACGATCTGTTTCAATATGGTTGAATTGGAACGTTTGACTTGTGATCGTAAAATCCTGCCAGGTTCTTTTCAAGAAATCGCCTACCGTCTTTTTATAGTAAATTCTTATTTTCCACTTCTTAGCATCAAAACCAACCACCGAAGAAGTGGTGGCCGGATCTGGCTGAAGATAAAGTCCATAAAAAAACGAATTGGCGAAATTACTTGGTATCGAGAAAATGTGTGCGGAGTCAGCCTGAGCAAGCCTGAACCAATTGGCTGCTAACTTATCGGGGATACGAAAAGAAACGGAGTCCGTATGGGGAAAAATTTTGGTTGCCCCAGAAAATAGTGGTGTAGAACCATAACTAAATGAACTAGAACTAAAGAAACCAGTTCCTAAGTTAAACACAGACAATTTTACACTCCCTACTGGCTGCAGCCGAATCACCATTGGCTCAGTAAGCTGATACGCATTGAATTTTAACACCTTAGTAGTGTCGCCGGTAAAGCTGTGATTGTAATTCATCACCATTACCGCCGAATCAAAATAGGATCTGTAGTCAGGAAGGAATGTACCCGAAGGACTGATGGTAAGATAGGATGATGAAGACACTTTACCCAGCCTGTCGTCCTTGTAGTTACCCAAAAGAATTGTACCTGTATTGTTGGTCAGGAATGTATCCATCTGGACAGTGGACGTAACGACCGAGAAAGTATCAGAGAAAATGGTTTGAAGATTGTTGCCGCTGAATGTTCTACTCACCGATAAGGTGGTAGGGTCTTCGCATGTCCACGTAAAAACAGCTACAATCATTAGAAAAAAAATAATCCTGCCTCGCATCCGAATTCAATAACTGAGCTAATGATGTTTTATTGTGAAAAAAAGTTTTACCGTGGTGTCCGAAAGTTCTAAATCTGTCGAATAAAACAACTTTCTACTCAGGCAATGCCTGATCAACGCTGTCTTCTAAAAGTGGGCTCGGAGGGATTCAAACCCCCAACCTTCTGATCCGTAGTCAGATGCTCTATTCAGTTGAGCTACGAGCCCTGTTCCCGTAAAGGAGTCGCAAATTTATAAGAATAAATCCGAACGCCAAACCAAGTTTTTTGGTCACTGATGTTAAAAATGTATTTTTGCCGCGATAAAAAAATGCCATGGCTAGAATAATCAGCATCTTTATTGCGCTCACAATTATGTTTTCGGGTAGCCTATCGGCGCAGGAAAAAACCCGAAAAGCCTATCGGCCCGACATCCCAGGATTTTTTCTTGTGGATTTCGGTTTCAACAATGGACTAGGTAAGCCAGCCAATTTCACACAAGGTTTCTGGGGATCACGCACCTTAAATCTTTATTATCATTATCCGGTTCGTATCGGAAATACCAAGTTTACCTACAATCCGGGCGCGGGTTTTTCATTCGAACGCTTCAAACTCACCAACAACTATACCCTGGCTCATACCCCTGATGGCAGTGGGTTCTTTGACCTGGTGCCGGCAGCAGGTTCGATTCTGCCTAATGCAAGTATTAAAAAGAGTATGATCGTGTCAAATTATTTTGACCTCATGCCGGTGGAATTCAGATTCGATACCAACCCGAGAGACGTATCGCGCGGGTTTAATTTCTCGATCGGCGCTCGCATCGGCTTCCTGATGGAGACGCACACCAAAGTGAAATATGCTGACAATGGCGTGAGCGGTATTTACAAAGACAAACAACAGCACGGCCTCAACCCTATCCGCTACGGCGCTTACACCCGCATCGGTATTGGCAATTTCAACTGGTTCTGGATGTACAACTTCTCGCCTTATTTCAATACCAACAAAGGGCCAGACAATACTTCCATGAATACCATGACGATTGGTATTTCTATCAATGGACTTTAGTCGAAACTAATTTCCTGTAAAATTCGGTTTGCGTTTTTCGAGGAAGGCATTCACACCTTCGCGGTGATCGGCTGTGGCGCCTGCAATTTCCTGAAGGTAGGCTTCGTATTCGAGCATTCCTTCAAGGTCAGAGGTAGTTGATTTATTCAACATCTTTTTGATCAGTCCAATAGCTTTAGTAGGCGCGGCTGCAAAATGGTCTGTATAAAGTTTCACAGCGGCGTCAAGTTCAGCCGCAGGCACCACCTTGTTGACCAGCCCAAGCGCCAATGCGTCTTTCGCAGTCACTTTATTTCCCATACTGCAAAGCTCGAATGCTTTGGCCATGCCCACCAGCCTTGGTAAAAAATACGAAGAGCCCGAATCGGGTACCAACCCGATATTGATAAATACTTCAATCAATGAAGCTTCTTCTGAGGCAACAATAATATCGCAGGCAAGTGCCAGCGAGCAGCCAGCACCCGCAGCCACACCATTCAACCGACCGATGATAGGCTTAGGTAAATTTCGTATGCCAAGAATCAATGGGTTATATCGCTTTTGAAGTGAGTCAATGAATGATCGCTTGCCTTGTGCCGCGCCAGCCTTTAAATCCTGACCGGAGCAAAATGCTTTGCCTTCGCCTGTCAATACCACTACCCTCACCTTCTGATCTTTGGCCACGGCTTTGATGGCATCCTGCAGCTCAAAAGTGATTTCATCATTTAGAGCGTTGTACACTTCGGGGCGATTGAGCGTAATGGTGGCAACACCATTTTTGGTTTCGTATTTCAAAAATTTAAAATCCATTGTTCAGGTATTAGATTAAAGTCAAATAGCATTAATGAAGTGTGTCTTTGTCGATCGAAAGTCGTTTGATCATTTCTTCGGTAAGAGAATCTGCATACGCTCCGTAGGCATCCACAACGATTCCTTTGACTCCGTCATCAGAACGGATGGCAAATAAAATAGCACTGTCGTCGGGATCATTGGCACCTTCAAACCGGTAAACCTCATCCACATGAAATTTTGCCGGAGGCAAAATCAGATTCAGCGGACTGCATTCAATCCACTCCGGGTGAAGATTGAAATCATTTTCATAGCCTCTGGCTTTCAGGTCTTGAATGGCTTCCGACAAGGTTTCAAAGTTTTTCATCAGTGTTTTGATAAGGATCTACCGGCAATTATCCATCAATATAAAGTTTGCGTATAGAAATAAAAAGCTATTTTCGGGCGTTGGTAAACTCTATGCGTTTTATTGGCTTTTTGTTTTTTCTCGCCATAGCAAGTTCTTGTGGCTCATCAAAAGGCACCAAAGTGCTCCGGCCTAAAACGCACACCGTCTGGCCAAAAGGCCATAAATACCTGATCGATATTCCCGTAGGCACACGCCACATTCACATCTGGGAACGCCGGCGTACAAAAACGGTGACGATGAAGTAAGGCTACTGTAATCCTTTCAACGCCAACTCCACATTTTTACGGAAGAACATTTTTAGCGGCGACAATTGATTCACATGCGCCGTTACCACCGAGCCGTAGAACAGCGAGATCAGCAGCTGTGTAATGTCGCGGGTAGAAGAAGTTTTGGTAATCTCTTTTTTGAAAATCGCTTCCAGTGAAAATTTTTCAAACATCTGATCTACCGATTGAATCTCGATCGACTGAACATTAGCTACGTCCGGAAAAATCAATTTCTTTTCTTCCGTCTTCACGGGAAATGGTCTCAGCGTTCGCTTCATGTCGGTGAGGTAAGCAAACAAGCTAAGGATAATGCCGGGATGCGTTTCAATGTCCTCGCTCAACTTGTCAAACAAATACAACACACCGGCTAATCCTTCCTTTGGTTTATCGTTGAGTTCTACCGCGCGCCTCAGGCACCATAAGCGGAAGTAGTACAAGAGAATATCTTCCTTTTGGGGAAAGTATTTGAACAGAGTTACTTTCGAGATTTTGACTTTAGCGCAGATCTCATCGACGTGGAGGTCGTCAAATGATTTCTTACCGATCAATTTTAAGGTACCATCAAGTACGGCCAATTTCAGACGAGCCGCTTTTTCTTTTCTTAATCCCATCGGTCAAATCAAGTTCTTCAAAAAAGTGAGTTGAATTTTCTTCTAAAATTACCTTTGTTAAAGGGGAAATAATACTTTTAGACTATAAAACATTAAATAAATTTCCATGAAGCGCCTTTTCATTCTTTCGTTGGTTGTTCTGGTCGTTGCCTGTCAACCCAAAGAGAGTAAAAAAAATACCGGACTTGTAGTTGATTCGGCCATGGTAGTCACCGCCCATCCCCTCGCCTCACAAGTAGGTGTTGACATTTTGAAAAAGGGTGGTAACGCGGTTGACGCCGCCATTGCTGTTCAGTTTGCACTCTCTGTTGTTTTTCCCGCAGCAGGAAATATCGGTGGCGGAGGGTTCATGATAACGCGAATGAAAGACGGATCCATTGCTGCGCTTGACTATCGCGAAAAGGCGCCAGCCAAAGCAACGACTGACATGTATCTCGATAAAGAAGGCAACGTCATTCCTAAACTAAGCACCGACGGGCATTTGGCCGCTGGCGTCCCCGGTTCGGTAGACGGCATGGTGGAAGCGCACAAAAAATATGGTACACTGCCATGGAAAGATCTGGTGCAACCAGCAATCGATTATGCACTGAAAGGATTTACCCTAACTGAGCGTGAAGCCAAATGGTTTAACGAAATGAAAGAGGATCTTTTGAAGTACAATACAGTAAAACCGGAATTCCTTTTACGCGAAGCGTGGAAAGCAGGCGACACGGTGAGGTTCATCGATCTGGCCCACACATTGGAGCGCATACGTGACCAGGGAAGAGCTGGATTTTACGAAGGCAAGACTGCCGAAGACCTTGTGGCCGAGATGAACCGTGGCAAAGGATTGATTTCGATGGAAGACCTCAAGAATTACAAATCGGCATGGCGTGAACCCGTGACCGGCATGTACAAAGAATACAAAGTCATTTCAATGCCGCCTTCATCAAGCGGAGGCATTTGCCTTATTCAATTGCTTAAATGTGTAGAACCCTACCCGATGAAAACATGGGGCTTCAATACACCGAAAACAATTCACCTGATGGTAGAAGCAGAGCGGCGTGTATATGCCGACCGTACCAAATACCTCGGCGACCCTGACTTTTACAAGGTACCCGCCAAAGAACTGCTCGACGACCAGTACAATGACAATCGTATGAGCACTTTCAATCCAGATCAGGCTACCTCAAGCAGCACCGTAAAAGAAGGAGCCATACCGGGTTATGAATCGGAGGAGACTACTCACTTTTCGATAGTTGATTCAAAAGGAAATGCCGTGGCCGTAACCACCACGCTTAATGGCTGGTTTGGCAATCACGTGGTTGTAGCAGGCTCTGGTTTCTTCCTCAACAATGAGATGGACGACTTCAGCGCCAAGCCGGGTGTACCCAACATGTTTGGTGTGCTTGGCGCCAAAGCCAACAAAATTGAACCTGGCAAACGAATGCTTAGCGCGATGACGCCAACCATTGTAGAAAAGAACGGTTCCTTGTTCATGGTAGTCGGCTCACCCGGCGGCTCCACCATCATTACGTCTGTATTTCAAGTCATCCTCAACGTAACGGAGCATGGTATGGGTATGCAGCAAGCCGTGGATAGCCGGCGCGTACACAGCCAATGGCTGCCAGATCTAATTATCCCTGAAGAGCGAGCGATCAGTAAAGCCGACAGCCTAACGCTTACGAAAATGGGGCATAAAATAACTCTACGCAAGAACATCGGGCGAGTGGATGCGATACTGGTATTGCCTGATGGCAAACTGGAAGGCGGCGCCGACCACACTCGTGGTGATGACACCGCGATTGGTTATTAAGGAAAGCGCCATCCGAAAACTATCTCGAAGTACTTTTCTTTGGTATAGCCACGGGAGTTGTGGGCATTGATGTAATACGAATCAAGGGCGGGAACTTTCCACGTGTTTTCAATGCCTTTGAAGTACATGTCTTGTAGTGACGTGCTAATTCTATAAGTCACCTGAAGGTGTTTGAATTTCATTCCTATTTCAAATCGCGAGAACAGCGGTGTTTTCACTCCGAGGGAGGTGACATCTCTGCTGTCAGAGTAAGTGGCCAGTAATGGCGGCGGATACAATCCGGGGTTATTGGTAAATGAAGCCAGCGGTACGTCGCTCGCATTTTCGGCAAGGTGCGCATAAGTGAGATAGTTGATACTCACGCCCGCCCCAAAAAACAACTGCCAGTTTTCTACCAGTGCAAAAGGACTCCAGTTTACGCGAGCTACTACCGGAACCTGCCAATATTTCATCTGCAGGTTAGTGGATTTGTAGGTGTACGATCCTGACCCAATCGAAATCGTTGAGCTGTAGTTCTGCTCAAATCCATTCGATAAATAACTCACGCCACTCACCAATGAGAAACTAACGGGCGAATATTTTTTGAGATTAAATTGTTTTTCCAGCTCTACTCCAAAGATTCCGAAGTTGCCTCCCTTCGCGTAGCCACTGTATGCCTCGGTCATCTTGGTAGAGTTCAATCCGATAAAGGGCACAATTTTTACTTGCGCCCGCAAGGGCAAAGCAAATACCACCGCTATGAAGAAAATCTTTTTCATCATTTTCCAAGTAATACAAAGGCACCCCAATAAAACGGCTCTGGATAATTCTTTCGAAGTTGAATCTGCGCGTCCCTGAAAGCAGCAGAGTTAGATCTATCCCGCCGAAATTGATAGAACGAGGACATCAATTGTGCGGTAGCTTCATCGTCCACTTTCCAAAGTGACATCAGCAGGTTTTTTGCGCCAGCGACAATAATTGATCGTTGGAGTCCGTACACTCCTTCCCCATTGCGTACTTCACCTAGCCCTGTTTCGCAGGCTGACAAAACCACTAAGTCAGTACCTTCCAAATCCAGGCTTGTGGCTTCATAGGCGGTGAGTACACCATCTTCTTTTGCTTTGTTCTCCGTGTTCCTTACTCCTGCCAGAATTATGCCCGAGCGAATCATCGGACTTACTGAGCTGGCCGTATCGTCTACAAAAAAACCGTGTGTGGCAATGTGAAGAAGTTCAGGTTTTTTCAACGCCTTTACATTTTCTTCGAGAGCATCTTCACCCACCAGCATCTTCACATTCTTGTCTTGATTTTTCAATTCAGTGGCAATACGAGTCACTTCTTCGGCAGTGCCGGGCAAGTCAGCAAAATCCTGCTCCTTCAGTGTGATGAGTTCTTCACTCGACAGGCTGCGCAGACCCTTTTGTGAATTTTCTTGCGCAGATAATAGTTTGGGAATCGAATTACCCGAAAACTGATAGGTCGGTCGACCGATCAGAACGGCGTCATTATTTTTATTTCCGGGTTCATCTTTCAAAAGATCGGCTGTATTGGTCACGGATACCAATTCGACTTCGTCAATCAGATATTCATTACTTATCGGATTCCGCAGCGTATTTAAGTTAATCTGATTATACACGCCATCAGCCGACAAATAGATTTTTTTTGCGTCTTTAAGATGCGACTTTAACGGCCGCCAGAGGTTGTCGTATGAGAGTTTATCCTCTGATCGGGTGAGGATGGAATTCCGGTAATAGGGAAGATAGCGCGTTTCGATTAGATTGCCCCTCCACTGAAAACAATCGGGTTGCGCAGACTGACGCGAAATCGTCAACGCCACGTATTGCACCGAATCGGTAAGTCCATTGCGTACTGCCGCGCGAGCCGGAGTGCTGCGGTCAAACACATTCACACGTACTATCTCTACTGCTACTTCGCCGTCTTTCAGTTTGGCTTGCACCGAACGCCAAGAAATACTATCACTATTTTTTCGGAAAAGGCTTGACGATTGATTGATGGCACGTTCCAAACTCTCGATCGACTTCTCAAGCGAATCAATTTGCGTCGGAGAATTTTTCTCAAAATACAACGAGGCTAACTCATTTTTTGCTCCCTCCCATTGCGCGAGCTTATTGATCAAGTCGGTATTACCACTTTGCAGAATCTGATTTTTCAGCCGATTGGTTTCATTCAACAAAAGGGCTTTGGTATTGAGCAGGTTGGTGTACATCTCACCATATAATCCTGATGTGGCCAGCGATGTGTTTTCTACTACAAAAGAATTGAACAGATCAAGGTCGCTTTTCAAGGTGTAATAAAATTGCTCACGCTCGTAGTCGCTCATCGAACTGAAATTCTTTTGAATAGCCTGACGGTATTCTTTTATCATTTGACGAAATGAAATTGCCGCCTTATCCGGTTTGTCCTGATACCAAAAAAGAAGCGCCTGCGTTTTCAACAACTTCAGTTTCACTTCCGAAGAAGTGAGGCTTTCCGGATTGTAGTGATTGGCTTTGTCGATGTAGTCCTGGGCCTTTTCAAAATTATGAGTGATCAGATAATAGCGCGCTTTCAACTCAAACACACGGGCTATCTCTGATCGAGCCGCGATAGTAGAACTAAACTTTCCAACGCCTGAAGAAGCAATAGCCAGCCGGTTGATGTACACCAGCGCTTCGTCGTGCTTGCCCAATATGAAGCAAAGCTCAATCAGGTCATTGAGAAACAAACGGCTCAGGTTGTCAAAGTCATACCCTGTAGTTGTAGCCCTGGCCATCATGGCTTGCGCCTGATTAAAATACTTGTACGTCTGATCGATCTGGCCCTTCCTGAAATAATACGAGCCCATGCCCACAATGGGATGAATACGATGCACGCTAAGCTTCGGAAAAAAACCATCGCGCAACTTCTTCGATTCATCAAAAAGTTCAACCGAGCGCTTGAAGTTTCCAATCGTCAAATAAAAATATCCAAGTCGGTCAACGGGATCGAAAAAAGTCTTTTGATACTGCTGTTTGAACAAATAATACTTATGGTTTCGTTTGGGCAAATTGCTTTTTGCTTCTTCGTAGGCTTTGATAAAAATGCTTTCTGCCGACGCAAAGTCATTAAGTTTTTCGTACTGCTCGCCGAGGAGCAGCTCATAGTAAATCGCCACACCGGTTTTGCCTTTGGCTCTGGCTTGCTCAATCAGGTTATTAAGATCGGAAACTATTGCCCCTGAATTTTTCTGCCGGCTAAATTTCATCGCTGCTGCCCGCCAATTCGAATTTTTGATCGTTCTGCCTTTTGTGACCTGCGAGAATGCAGCGCTCGTGACAATTAAAGACAACGTATAGGCTATGATCTTTTTCATCGGATCCGGCAGCCAAGTTTAAATCCCAATAAAAAATAATCGGAGTATCCGTTTGAATTCAGAAAAGTAGATTGCTGCACATTAAGCCCCCAGTGGTCCGACAAATTGTTTATCGTGTTCTGACCTTTCACTTGTGCAATCATGTAGATTGAAAAGATGAACCGATTGACGGCAAAAGTCTCCTGAAATTTTAGTGTTTGATAAAACCGGTTTAGGTAAGGCCCAATGTTTCCATCATAATCCTGTAAACCAACGTTGCTAAATTTTTGAAACGACTCGTGGAGGTGCGCCTGCGCCAGATATGAGGTATTGATACCAAAGTCGATGTACAAAAAATTGCGATTGCTCACATTCCACCGCGCCATAAGCGGTACCGAAATAAAACGCGCCGAATATTCGCTGTCAGACGGCGCGAACAAATCGTGTGTGGTAGAATAACCGACGCCGTACGTGGAAACTCCATACACTGCGTAGAGCGAGCCCATCACTTTTCTGTCCCACTCCACATCAAGTGAAGCCACGGCTGGAACCTTGGCAGTAAAGGTGCTTAAGTTACCGCCTAATGAAGTGGATATTCCTGCTGTCACAAACATCCGCGACTGCGCTGAACTTAAAATCGAAAATAGCAAAAGCGAAAAGGCCAGTAGCGCTCGTATAAATTTTTCGATTGCATGCATCACCTTCATATTTAAAAAGGATATTGCCTCACAATATTCATCGTAACTATTTGTCCCGATTCAACTTTCCATGAATCGATATAAAATCGGCCGTATGTATTGTCAGGGAAAGTCACCACGTAGCCATGATATACTTTCGGCGTCAGCGAATACACAAATCCGGTAGTCGGTTTTTGATTCACCTGGCCAAGGCACGACACTACACCTACATCGGCAATGGTTCCGGAGGAACAGCTCTTCCCGAAGTAAATCGAGCGAATGGTTGATGCGCCGGAAGAGTAATAAAATTGAAAACAATTATTGTACTGGCAGGTATCAGTAGCTGTAGTCGTTCTTCCTTTGAAACAGAAAAAACAATTGTTGTAATAAAGGTCGCTTCGGTTGAGTGTGATGTTCTGGGAACCTAACGGATCAGCGCAGATTGTAATTAATGACTGATCGTTACAACTAAATAATAATAGAAGGAAGAAAAAAAGCGATGAGCTTATTCTATTCAAAATTCCAAATTCATGAAATTTGATCTTCATCATCAACTTGACAAAGCCGTTGATGAAATTTAGTTAAAACATTTGGTACCATTGAGCTCTTGGGCCGGAAATATTAATCTTTCACGATGATAAACTCTACACGACGGTTGAGTTTGCGGGCATCTTCGCTGTCGCTACTAGCAATTGGCCGCGTGCCGCCAAAGCCTTTTCCTTTTATTCTTCGATGATTTATGCCTTTCGAAACGAGATAAGATTTTATTTTATCCACGCGTTGCTGTGACAGAACGAGGTTTTTTTTCGCGTCACCGCGATTGTCGGTGTGGCCTTCCAATTCAATTTCTACTTTGGGGTTTTGATTAAGGAAGGCAACCACTACGTCCAACTCCGGATAAGATTCTTCGAGAAGATTGGTAGTGCCCATGTAAAACAAAATATTCTTTAGGTTGACCACCGCTCCTACTTCGATGGGCTGAAGTTTGAAATTCATTTCCAGCGTTTTCAACTCGAAGGTGTGAATGTCGAGCCGCTCTGAAAGGTTAACAAAGCCCGCCGCCTGCACTTCGATGTTGTAAATTTTAGTGGAAGGAATAGAAATTTTATATCGGCCGTCGGGTGCTGTGATCAGGTTTATCGTCGTATCTGATTTGAACGAGAGCTTCGCTTTGATTCCTGCTCCTGATTTGGAATGCGTAACTCTTCCCGACACCACGACGGTCTTGCTCTTCGGAGAATTAATATCGTACTTCACTTCCAAAATCTTAATCACCGTATCGGCAGGCTGACGATACATCGAATCTACAACGCCCCGTATGTCGCCATAGCCATCGCTGTTGCGCGTAGTGGTAAATAGCGACATGGATTTAAACTGTCGGTAAAACAATTCACGTCCGTCAGAGTTTACATTCGACACTGCCACAGGAGCCGACCACAATCTCCAACTATCATCAAGCCGACCAGCTACATACACGTCAAAGCCGCCAAGCCCTTTCCTGCCATTCGACGAAAAGTACAGCAGCTTTCCATCGGCACTAAGCGACGGCGACCATTCCTGCGAAGGCGTATTGATTTGTGATCCAAGATTGATCGGCTCGGTCCATTGATTATCTTTTTTCAGAGAGACATAAATGTCTTCCACACCTTTGGTATCGTACGAGTCTGCGCTGAAGACAAACACAGTCCCCTCGTCGTTGATCATTCCGGAAAAGTCTTTCGACCGGTTTAAAAAATAAGGGATCGTAATATTTTCAGGTGTTGACCAATCCATGTTCACTTTGCGTGAAACAGAAATTCCCTGGGTTGTGGCTGAGTTTCCATTCTTGCCATAATGGCCCAACAAAAACAACTGCGAACCATCGGCGCTAAAGCCTGCCACAGCATTGAATTCTGCGTCGTTGATCGCAGTGCCGCCGTGCTTTGGTGTAGTCCATACACCGCCGATCCAAAGCGACACCCAAATGTCGCCGGGATCTTTTTCACCGCCTATGTTTTGCGGATGCTTGGCGATCGTAAAGTAAAGCGCCTTTCCATCTGGCGAAAGCACTGGCGCCATTTCATTCCATTTTGAATTGACCGTCTTGAACGGAGCCGAGACAATACTTTGGGCAAAGCTGCTAGCGCAACAAAAAATAAAACCAGCTAGTATTAGAAGTTTACATTTCATACGGTTTTACATTTTGCTGATCCATTCATTTCCTTTGAGCGTAAATCGCCACGGAAGCAAAGCATCGTCTCCGGCATAATCGATGCCGATACGTGGGCTTTTTATAATCTCCGCGGGTTTTACTTTCATTCCGCAATCTTCAATCCATAATTCCTTTCCGGCAAGAGATTTTCCGTTGAACGACTTATCAATCCCTAAAGCGCGTGTAAGTTTGCCCGGCCCTGAGGTAATCCTCTTCACGTGGCTCACGTTCATGCGCTCCATCATTACTTCCATTCCCGTCATGGGCTCAAGCGCCCGGATCAAAACAGCGTCGGCAATTCCTTTTGTATTGGTCACTACGTTTACCATTTGATGAATTCCATAACAAAGATACAAATAGGCCACTCCGCCATCGTCATACATTACAGCGTTTCGCTGAGTCATTCCTTTATAGGCGTGACATCCCTTTTCTTTTTCAGAATAGGCCTCCGTCTCCACGATCATTCCACTGGTTGTCAACCCATTAATTTTTGTGGATAGTACCTTACCCAACAATTCCCTGGCGATCACCACCACATTCGATCGGGTGTAAAACGAAGGATCCAGTTTCATGAAATTGTTAATGTGATGTTAAAAAGTATAATTGCTGCTAAACTATTTTATTTTTGCGGACAGACTAAACAAAAACAACAACTTTTATGAAAAAAATACTAACCTTTTTGCTCCTCGCGATTTGCGTTGCCGCTCAAGCACAGCTTAGAACACCGGCACCAAGTCCTGCAGCATCGGTATCTTCTGTCGTTGGCCTTACTGACGTGAAGATCGATTATTCACGCCCACGTGCTAAAGGCAGAAAAATCTTCGGTGAAGGCGATGCCTTCTTAACGCCTTACGGAAAGATCTGGAGAACAGGTGCCAATGCCGGAACGAAAATTTCTTTCTCTGACGATGTGAAAGTAGAAGGTGTAGCGGTGCCTAAAGGCGAATACCTGATCTTCTCATGGCCAGGCGCAACTGAGTGGACTATCACTCTTTACAAAGATCTTACCCTTGGCGGAAACACTGCTGACTATGATGCTACCAAAGAAGCTGCCAAATTCAAAGTGAAGTCAGAAAAGCTGGCCGACAAAGTGGAGACATTCACTGTTAACATCGCGGAAATTGCTGACAACAACACGTCAGCAAAAGTTCAGATTGCCTGGGAAAACACCTCAGTGAAATTCACTGTGTCGGTTGACTTCGATGCAAAGGTTACTGAATCAATTGCCAATGCTACACGCTCAAGCGCCGGCACGTTCTATCAAGCTGCCGCCTACTATTTCGACAACGGAAAAGACAACAAGCAAGCGCTGGAGTGGGCAACCGCTGCCGCCAATGCCAACAAAGACGCATACTGGGTTTGGTTGCTGAAAGCTAGAATTCAAAAAGCGCTTGGCGACAAGAAAGGCGCAATGGAATCTTCCTCTGTGAGCCGCGCAGCCGCAGAAAAAGAAAAGAACATGGATTATGTGAAAATGAACGACGACCTTCAAAAGTCTTTGAAATAGTCGAAGCTCAGAATCTACTAAACGAGGCTGTCTCCAAAGGGCAGCCTCTTTTATTGGTACAACCTTTAGATTTAAATTCAGGTCATCTGAAATTTCTATTTAATTTTGCAAGATGGAAAAAGTGGAATTGCTCGCCCCAGCCGGTTCTTTCGATGCGTTGACAGCCGCGATAAATGCCGGCGCCGACGCCGTTTATTTTGGCGTGGAGCAGCTTAACATGCGGGCCCGATCAGTAAACTCATTTTTATTGAGCGACATAAAAGAAATCGCCAGCCGCTGCCGCAAAGGAAAAATCAAAGCGTATCTCACGTTAAATACCATTCTCTATGACCACGACATGCAACTGCTGCGTGGTATTTTGAAGGAAGTGAAGAAACACAAAATCGATGCCGTTATTGCCTCTGACATCGCGGTAATCGAAATGTGCAACCAGATGAACATAGCAGTGCACATTTCCACCCAATCGAACGTGAGCAACATTGAAGCTGCCAGATTTTACGCGCGCTTTGCCGACGTGGTGGTACTGGCACGCGAGCTAACCTTAAAGCAGATCGAAGCCATTACCAAAGAGATCAAGAAAAAGAAAATCAAAGGATACTCCGGCGAACTATTAAAGATTGAAGCTTTTGTGCACGGGGCGTTGTGCATGGCTATTTCAGGCAAATGCTACCTGAGTCTGCATTCGCAGAATGCTTCGGCCAACCGCGGTGCCTGTGTTCAGAATTGCCGTCACTCCTACACCGTTACCGATACTGAAACCAAAGAAGAACTCTTGATCGACCACGAATACATCATGTCGCCAAAAGATCTCTGCACACTTCCTATCCTCGATCAGGTGCTGGCCAGCGGCGTGAATGTGCTCAAGATCGAAGGCCGCACCAAAGGTGCGGACTATGTGTACACCGTCACCCGATGCTATCGCGAAGCATTGGATTCCATCGCCAAAAAGAACTTCTCACAAGAGAAAATTGACGGATGGATGAAGGAGCTTTCAACCGTGTATAACCGCGGCTTCTGGGAAGGTTATTACCTCGGCCAGAAACTTGGCCAATGGTCGCCAGTGTCGGGATCAGTGGCGACTGAAAAGAAGGTTTATATCGGCAAAGGCACCAAGTATTTTTCAAAAATTAAAATCGGAGAATTTCTGATTGAAGCCGGAAGTATCAAAGCCGGCGACACGCTGATGATTAGCGGTGCTAACATCGGGATGGCCAAAGAGAAACTGGAAACGCTCGTGGTGAATGGCGAAAAAAGTGAGCAAGCCGTAAAGGGAGACAAAATTACTTTGCCGGTATCGGCTAAAGTCACCAGCCGCGATAAGATTTACAAAGTGGTGAGCACGATCGATGCCTAACATCATTCACTACCGAAACAGATGCATCGGCTGTGGCATCTGCTATGAATTACAACCGGAGCTCTGGCGCATGTCGAAGAAAGATGGCAAGGCTACACTCCTTCGAGCTGTCAAAAAGAAAGACGTTTACGTACTAGAACTCACCAGACACCACGTTCAAAAATCGAAGGAAACTGCTGAAGCGTGCCCGGTGCGCATCATCAAAGTAAACTGAGTTACTCCGTCTTTAAGGTTTTAGCCGGGTTCATCCGCGCAGCGCGCAACGTAAGTGAACTCACTGTCAGTAGGGCAATGCCAACGGCGGAGAATCCTGCCACCAAAAACACCCACAATGAAATCTCAATCCGGTAAGCAAAGTCCCGAAGCCAGTTGTTCATCATCCAGTACGCCAGTGGGCAAGCAATAAGAATTGCAGCAGATACGAGTCGAACAAAATTTCCAGACAACAATGCCACAATGTTTGGCAACGATGCGCCTAATATTTTTCGGATTCCAATTTCCTTGATGCGTTGTTGGATAGTGTACGCCGACAAGCCGAACAAACCAAGGCACGCCAGCAAGATGGCCACTCCGGAAAAAATATTCATGATTGTGCCCAGTTGCATCTCCGAGCGATAGAGGCTTTCATAATCATCATCAATGAAGTGATATTCGAAAGGAATGGAAGGCACCAGCGATTTCCATTTACTTTCAATGAACGTGAGTGTCTCCGTTACATTCTTGCCAGAAATTTTTACAAGCACTTGTCCGTAGTCTGCCGCTTCTGTAAATAGAATCAGGGGCTTAATTTTCTGATGCATCGATTGAAAGTGAAAATCTTTCACCACGGCTTTTACATATCCCGCGCGGACGTCCATGAAAATTTTCTTTCCAATCGCTTTTTCAGGAGTCCAGCCCAGGAGCGCAGCAGCGCTTTCATTAAGTACAAAATGGTATGTATTCTTTACGGGGTCGTCGTTGGTCACGTCCTTACTATCCTGTTCAATCAGGTCAGTGCCCGCAACAATCTCCAATCCTGTGGTCTTGATAAAATCCTCATCGATAGGCGAAGCCGTAATACTGAATTGCTCGCTTTCAGACATGGTTGCAGAACGAATGCTATAGCCGCCGCCAATCTGCACCGGGTTGCTCACGCATCGTGCTACATTCAATACTTCTGCATTGGATTTAAATTCCTGCTTCAGCACAGGAAGTTTCTCGTACACTTTATTATTTAATGGAAGTGACAACACGTGACTGCGGTCGTAGCCTAATTTCTTATTCTGAATAAAATAAAGCTGCCCCTGGATTACGAGCGTCGCCACGATCAGGAAAACTGAAATCGAAAACTGAAAAACAATGAGCGATTGTTGCACCCATTTACCAGTCGTGCTGTTTCTGAATACTCCTTTCAAAACTCTTGCAGGGAAAAATCCAGAAAGGATAATTGCCGGATAACTTCCTGCCAATAGGCTCACGCCAATCGTAACGCCAAGTGAGAAAAGTAGAAACGATGAAGTAAGAAGATTCTCCAACTGCAACTGCTGTCCGGAAAGGAAGTTGAAATACGGAAGGGCCAAAGTAACTCCGCAAATACTGATTGTTATCGCAATTAGAAAAAGTAAAAATGATTCTCCCATAAACTGCCAGAAAAGCTGCTTCCGGCTGGCGCCAACTACTTTGCGCACTCCTACTTCTTTGGCACGCTCCATCGATCGGGCCGTGCTTAGGTTGATGTACGTGAAACAAACTATTACAAGGATCAACACGGCCACACCTGAAAGGATGTACAAGTAAGTAATGCTAGTGTTCGGGACAAAGCCGGCATATTCTGAATGCAAGTGAATTTTATCAAAAGGCTCAAGTATAAAGTTGATGTTGGCGCCGGTGCCCTCCATTTCTTTTTTCATAAACGGAGTGATCTTGGATTGAAGTTGTGGCAGATCGTTCTCACCTTTTAGCAAAAGATACGTGGTGTAGTTGGCTTCAAAATAGGTCTGCTCCTGGTTCACACCCATTGAAGAGAACGACGCCAAAAAATCGAATTTGATTTGTGAGTTGGCAGGATAATCCTTTATCACACCGGTGACCTCGTACGGAGTTTCGCTAACTCCTATCAATAAGATTTTGCTCATAGGGTTCTCCGTACCAAAAAAACGTTTGGCCGCAGACTCTGTGATGACCACTTTCTTTGGGCCTTCCAGCGCTTTCTGAGCATTGCCTTGTAGAAGCTCGTTCGAAAAAATGGAGAAGAAGGTAGAGTCGGCATACATAAAATTGCGCTCGGTAAACAGCTTGTCGTTGTAGCGCACAATGCGCTGGCGCATCGTCATTCGAATGGACAGTTCAACTTCCGGAAAGGTGCGCGCGAAAACAGGAGCCACTTTTGTGCTCGTCCAGTTTCCCCGATTCTTTTCCGGACTTCCATTAAAGGAATATTCCATGATCACACGGGCAATCCTTTTTCCTTTTGGCTGAAACTGATCAAAGCTGGCTTCTTGTTGAATGTACAGACCGATCAGCAAGCAGGAGGTTAACCCGACTGACAATCCGAAGATGTTAATGAATGATGAGGTGCCGTTTTTCCAGATATTCCGCAAGGCAACGCGCAAATTGTTTTTGAGCATGGTTTAGGATTTTAAACGCAAGCCAAAAGTCAATTTCAGTGCCAGTAATAATTCCTACCTGAAGGCTTATTTACGGGTGTCTGCGATGGTGGAGTGTTCGTCAGCGAACACAACCCTTCGCCAGCGGGCAATTCAGGCTATGTTCTTCTTTTCAAAAACCTGAAAAAGGAGGGCTAGTGTTACCACTACCACACAGCCAATGATGTTGTAATAGAGAAAGGCGATTTCCTGATAGAAATAGAAATAACAGGTGAGCACAATGGCTTCGGCGATCACCGCCGCCCAAAATACGGCGTTGCTTTTTACATGCTTGAGATAAAAAGCAACCAGAAAAATGCCGAGAATGGTGCCGTAAAATAATGAGCCGACAATATTCACGTATTGAATGAGGTTCTCCGAAAAGTTGGCAAGCCACGCAAACACGATGGCGATAAACGCCCATAGTACTGTGAACAAGCGTGAAGAAGTTAAACTATTATCGCCAGTCTTCTTTCGAATGACACGCTGGTAGATATCGACTTGGGTGGTGGAAGCAAGAGCATTGAGCTCGCCTGCCATGGACGACATGGCTGCTGAAAACATCACGGCTAACAACAACCCGATCAGTCCGTGCGGTAAGTTCGTCAGCACAAAATTGAGGAAAACGTAATCGGTATCTTTTACAGCCTTCAGCGGAACCTCCTTCTCTTTCGCAATTTTCATTCGATACTGCAGGCGCACACTGTCTTCTGCTTGCTTAAGCGACTGATAATTTGCTTTAGCGGCTTTGAGATTTTCTTTGTCATCTTGCTGAATGGCCTTCACTAGATTAGTAACTGCCTCTTTCTTTTCTGTAAAGACGTTAGTTGCTTTCTTTTCTAGTGCAGAAAATTCTGTAGCATTCGATTCATTCACCACTTCCTTCAATAAAACTTTGTTATGAAAGACAGGAGGCTGATTGAACTGATAAAACAGAAAGACCAACACGCCAATAAACAGAATCAAAAACTGCATCGGGATTTTCAGCAACCCATTAAAGATCAAACCCATCCTGCTTTCCGTAAGGGATTTACCTCCAATGTAGCGTGCCACCTGCGATTGGTCCGTACCAAAATACGACAGAAACAAAAACGTAGAAGCAAACAATCCCGACCAAATATTGAACCGGTCGTTCAAACTAAAATTGGTAGTGATGATATTCAACTTACCCAGCTCTCCTGCTGTGCGCATTGCAGTAGGGAACGAAACATTTTCGGGTAGCATTGAAAAAGCCATCACTCCGGCCACGATCATTCCGCCTAAAATAACCGCCATCTGCAACCGTTGCGTTATGCTCACGGCGCTTGATCCTCCAGTAACGGAATACACAATCACAGCAGCTCCGATCAAAAGCGTTGTAAAGAAATTATCCCACCCCAGAATCGTACTCAACACCAGCGAAGGTGCAAATAAGGTTATGCCCACGGACAAGCCGCGGAGCATTAAAAACAAAATGGCTGCCAGCGTCCGCGTTTTCAAATCAAAACGTGTTTCGAGGTACTCATATGCCGTGTACACCTTCAGCTTGTAATAAATAGGCAACATGGTCACCGAGATGATGACCATGGCAAGAGGCAATCCAAAATAAAATTGAATGAAACGCATGCCATCTTCAAACGCCTGTCCTGGTGTGCTGATGAATGTGACCGCACTGGCCTGCGTCGCCATGATAGAGATACCGATCATCCACCACTTGAGCTGGTTCCCTCCTTTCAAAAATGTTTCGGCGGTACTTTCATGGCGGGTTTTCCACGTGCCGTAAAGCACAATGGCCACAATGGTTCCAAACAATACAAGCCAGTCGAGTGTGGTCATGAGAAGGAGTTGCTAATCATGAAGTAAATAATCACCTGAACAATCATAACACCAAGCACGAGCCAGTACCAGGTACTCCACGACTGAAACAGCGGCGGCTTTTCTTCCATCATTTGGCTTTTGTTTTCACTTTAGTCTTTTCAGGTTTATGGCTCTTGCCGGCTGACACTATGTTTGCAAAAAGTTTATAGGCACCAGCAACTCCTTCTGGTAATTCGCGAAAGAACGAGAGTGAAGTATAGATGTAAGTACCGTTGCCATATTTTGCTACGAGCAAGCTACCGTCTTTTGCAGATTCGCCTGCATCGTTCATCGAGAGCAGTGCTTCATATTCCGGCGCCCACTTGGATGGAAAATACAAGCCGCGCTCCTGCACCCATCCTTCAAAATCTTTTGAAGTAATCTTGTTCGGATAATTCAACAACGCATGGTCAGGTTTCAAAATTCGTACTTCACTTTCCTCTTGTGTCACGCGATCGCGCGAAAGCGTAAGTGGATACGGCGAAAATTTATCTTGCGCTATCGCCAACTCTCCGTTGGTATTGTATTGCACAATCATGGTGCCGCCCTCTTTCGTGTAATCCAACAGCGCGGGCATAAAGTGCCTGATCCGCTCATTGGTATTAAGCGCACGGATACCAAGCACTACCGCATCTACTTTTTTAAGATTGGCCGGAGTAATTTCTTCGTCTTTCATCTCCCACACTTCATAGCCCATGTTTCGCAAGCTGGCAGGAATTTCGTCGCCGGCGCCCATCACATAACCAATCACCGCGCCTTCTTTTTTCAAATCCATCCGGATTGCCTCCGAGGAAGCAGGAGGCAAAAGTGTTTGCACTGGAATATGATCGTATTGAATGGTCTCCAAAGATTGCGCATAATTTTTTCCGTCAACCTGAGCAATCGCTTCAATGGAAGACGTTGACTCTTCCTTACCGGGCAACACCTTGAAAGTAAACAGCTGCTCCTCTCCTCTTGCCTTCATTGTGAAATCAAATACAACCGGCTCCGTTTTCCATCCATCCGGAATTTTCAAAGACAAAGTGCCTGTGCAATTTTCCTTCGACGACTTGACCAGCACCGACACCTCGTGCGGTGTTTGATCCCTGAATAAATACACCGGCTTATCAAGGTTTACAAACACAGGTGGAACAATGGCAAATGGTCGGCTTAGCTCACCCTTCACAGGGTCTGTCCATTTGTAGATCAAAGGCGTACTGATCGTTAATGTCTCTCCCGATACTGTGAACGTAAAGTCAAACGACACCGCAGGCGAGTTTTCAGGTGTGCCGATCAACGTTGGGTTACTCACCGTGAACAATCCTTTACTGTGCGGTTGCCGCAGCCAGTACGGATCAGAATAAGGCAATTTATCATTCAATGTTTTTTTAGAATTGAACGCCAGAGGGATATTCCTTTTAAGATCCGTGCTCAATGCACTATCCATCGAAAGCGCATTTGATTTTATATCGACAATAGAAATAGGAAAAGCGCTACGGTTTATAATTTCAAAACTCGTTTTGATTTTCTCCGCAGACGGCGACCAGAATACATTGGCAGTTGTCTCAACAAACAATCCGAGGCAATCTTGAATCAACCGGTTTACTTCAGCTTCCTTGCGTGTTTTCCAAACGGAAGCAGGCAAATTTTTTATGGCACTTCGGATTTTCAACAACATCGGTATCGATGCCGAAGGTTCTTCGTCTTTAAATTCTCTCACCGCCTGATCGACCAATGCAGGAATGGCTTCGGCTCCTTTAATTCGAGACCAAGTGGTATTCACGCCATCAAAAATATTTTTGTCGGCTTTATCGCCTTTCACAAATTCAAAAAATTCAGGCGCATCGCCTCTGCGTCCCGGCGATCCAAAACCCTGGCTCTTATGTTGTGTGCGACTTTCGGCGGCAATCTCAGAATATGATTTTCCCAGAAGAGAATTGTAGGTGCCCACGTTGATCGTCACTACGCCTGGTGTGTTTTCATTCACAGTTTGGTTCCACCAGCGACCAGTGTTAGTGAAAAGTCTCTTCGGTTGCCACGTACCAAACAGCTTCACCTGTTCCGGAAACTTTGTAGCATCGGCGCTGGCGTCAAACGCTTCCTGAGCTAACATGGCAGAAGCCGTATGATGTCCGTGGCCAGCACGCTCGTCGGGCGGAAAACGAGTAAGGATTACATCGGGCTGAAACTGGCGATACACGCGAACTACATCCGAAAGAATTTCTTCTTTATTCCAGATTTCAAAAGTCTCTTTATAATTTTTTGAAAAGCCAAAGTCATTGGCGCGCGTAAAAAATTGCTGGCCGCCATCGATTCGTCTTGCTGCCAGAAGTTCTTGCGTACGAATGAGCCCTAGCAAATCTCTAATTTCAGAGCCGATCAGGTTTTGTCCACCGTCGCCGCGTGTCATCGACAAGTAGGCTGTAGCCGCGAGTTGATCACTGATGAAGTACGAAATCGCGCGTGTATTCTCATCGTCAGGATGTGCGGCTACATAAAGTACAGAGCCCAAAAAGTTTAGCTTCTTCAGCTTCAATTTTATTTCGGAGGCGCCGGGCTGACGGAGCGATTGCGCGAGTAACGATCCGCCACAAAATAAGAAAAAGAGAATGAGCCGATTTCGCATAGATTTTTTTTGCCAATAACGGAAAAAACTATGACAGGACTATGCAGCCCGAAGTAGATAATATCCTTTTAACAAATTTTTTAAAATTGGCCGTGCCACTCGCCATTCACCATGAACACGCCAGAAGGAAGAATCTTGCACACGATTTTTCGAACCTTCTTTTTTTCAGCCGAAAAAAAGAGAATGGTATATTCATTAGGCACCACACCAGATTTAAGGTCGTCCATGAATCCCATATCAAATTTTATTTCCGGAACGGGTGACGTTTTCTTCTTCATCAAATATTTCCCCGCCGAAGTGATGATTGCCACCTTCACTTCGTCTTCATTGATTTTAAGATCAGTCACCGACACCTTCAAAAAACCGATAATTCCCGATCGTCGGGTATCAAGTCGTTCACCATTGCCACTGAATGTGCTGGTGTTATAGGCGGAAGGTTTCTCTTTAAACTTAAGATCTACGTTTACTTTAAATTCATCCGCCGGCTTAAATGGAATTTCTTCTTGAAAGAAAAAGAGCAGCGCAAAGAGTATGACTACTTTCATAGAATTTCTTCAAGGTAATACAAAGCCACCGCGAAATGCAAATTCAGATTGGGGCATTTTTCCGAATTCTTAATACCAGAAGAATTCAATGCGTCAATGCATTCGATCGCCGCGGATTTCCATGTTTTTCATGATCTCGGCTTCCTGCTCAAGCAATTCATGCCACCGCCGATGTACTTCCTGTGGATCCTGATATTCTTTGGCCAGCGAGAGAAAATTTTTGTAATGGCCGGCCTCCGACACCATCAGCTCATAATAAAATTCACTGAGTTGCTTATCGGCAATCTCTTTCCACAACAAGCGAAAACGCTCGCAACTGCGAGCTTCGATCATGGCGTTCATCAGAAGTTTTTCAACCAGTTGCTGCTGACGGTTCCCTCCTTTCTTAAGGAGTTTGCCAAGCGCCTCTACGTATTCGTCTTTGCGCAAAGGGCCTAGGCTCAGGTTTCTTTTTTTCAACTCTGCCATTACGCGCGCAAAATGATCCCATTCCTCAGCTACAACAGGCGTGAGCAACTCTACTAACTTTGGTTGATCGTAAAACTGAATGATGAGCGAAATGCATGACGACGCAGCCTTCTGCTCGCAGTAGGCATGATCCGTAAGGATGTCTCCGATATTTTTCTCAGCAATATCCACCCATCGTGGATCGGTGGGCAACTCTAAACCAAGCACGTGCTTTTCCATAGTTTAGTCGAAGAGTATAAGCTCAAACCCAAAGTCGATGGTGTTGCGCACGTTCGGGTAAGTTGGCGTGGGCATATACCCTTGTTTGGTGAATTGTTGTAACAAGTTAATGTATTTCACGAAGAATCGTCCGCGCTTAATTCTTCCGTTAAGGAAAATGTCGGTGGTCCAAAACGACTGGCTCGTAAATGAATTTTGTAAATAATATTGTTGGATGGCAGGCGCATAGCCGAGCGCTTTGTAATCGGAATTAAAGTGTGCATCAACTCCTACCTGCATCTGCAACGCCTTGTTGAATAAAAAGTTTTCATAACTCAACTGCACATTTGAAAACCAGGTCGGAATGCTCAACGCATTGTCATCGTTATTCAGAATAGCTGTATAGATTACTTCGGGCCTGAGGTGGATTCGTTTTAAAATCCGGATGTCCATTTTCAATTCGGGAGAAATGTATTGCTGAATACCTGACGATTGTGCAGGCAACGCTTGCTCCGTTAACCCCGTTGGGTGAAGGAAATACAGATAGTTATGAAAGGCCGTGTACGAAAACCCGGGAGAGACAAACAGAGGCCCAAACCTTCCTTTAATTCGTCCACTGAGCTGATTGGAAAATACGCTTGTAAAATTATTCACCCAACTGTTGTATCCTCCGCGATAGCCTTGCTGCATAAATCCTGGCTTGGTAAGAGCGCTACGCAAATCGGCATCGAGCCAGGGTGTACGTAACGATCCATCGATTTTATAGTGACCATCCAAAAGATATTCCGCTTGGCCCGACAGCCAACTCAGTGAATCAAACCGAAACGAAATCCGGCTACCTACATAATTCTCCGCTCCCTTTGCACCAGGTACCTGACCTTGCAGGTTGGTCATTGAATTGGTGTACGATCGAAGTTTGTAATAGAAGTCGTAAAACAAAAACGCTGCGTTTCCCTTTAAGCCAACTTCATTTTGAACCACCTGAAAAGTATTCACGTCATTAATCACTGTGGTGTCAAGCACGTTGTAGGTGAAGAAATTTTGCGACTCCGAACTCTTTGTACTCAGAAAAGCATTACGCTGTTTTGTGATGTCAAGTGTGTGGTAAAACTGCGCCGGCTTAGCCAGTTGAAATTGCTGAAACAAGTGAACACTATTTCTTAACTCTTCTGTGGCGGCAGAAGCAGCCGAGCTCAATGCGTTGGTCATAAAAGGCCTCGCGTTCGGATCGAAATATCCACGATAGGTAGTGTCAACACCCGTCAACACCACGGTTCCTTTCAATTGCACACCGCCGTTCTCCTTCACTTGATGACGAATGCGCCGATAACTCATCAACAGTTTGTACTTCTTATTTTTAGATTCATACGAAGTATAGAAATCGTAATACTGGCTCTTTACCTGATAATCTCCCTTACCTGTTGACTGAATTTGCTTCACCGAAAGCACTGGCCGATAATTGAATCCAAAGTTCCAGCGAGAGTTAATGTTTCGTGAAAACTCAATCGTCGTCATCGACCTTCCCTTACCGCCCCACACTATGTTGATGCGCGAAAACGGAGATTTGGTGTTGTAATACCTCGGCTCGGCCGATTCGTAATAGAGATCATAAACTTTAAAGCCTGATGAAGCGCCGATGGTATTCGGCACGCCAGGAAAAATCGGATTGAGCGCTGTGCCTACATTGCCAAGATCCTGATATTTGTTGTCGTACTTTCGCACAAAATCCCAACGATGGAGATTATGAATCAACGTATCGAGCGGGCGGTAGCTTTTCCGGTTTTCAAAAATTTCTTTTTCGCTAATTGATAGCGTCGTCTTGGGTCCGTAAACTGCTTTCGCTGAGTCGTTCACAATCTTCGATCGCGATCGTTTCGCCACCGGATCTTTCGTGTTTTTTGAAGTTTGTTGTACTCTCCTTCTTGTAATGACGGAATCCTTTCTGGCTGGTAAACCTTGCGCGCTCAATTCACCCAGCGAACCACACAACAATATCAGAAAGAGTAGAAAACGAATAGACACGACTTAGCTTTTGGAGGAATGAATAGTCAAATGATCTTCAATTTTATCTGCGATCAGCTTATCAAATTCCGAACCAGATTTTAAAAAATAGGTTTCAATCGGCAAATAAAACCAAAGTTTCGTATTGATCACATCTTTTAGCGCCGGAGAAATCAATTTTACCATGTCTTTCTCGGTAGTGAGAATGAAGGTGTCGGGCGAATTAATTTTTTGCTGAATGTTCTCAATATCCGCCGCAGAATAATGATGGTGGTCGTCAAAATGAACATGATGCACCAGGTTAAAATGCGATTTCACATACGTCACGAGCGTAGCGCTGTTGGCAATACCTGTTACCAAAACAACATTCTTTGCAGGGCTTGAATCTCCCATTGCCACTGGTTTCTTATAGCGAATGCCTGAAAAGAAGATGGGCTTTGCTTTCGAATAAAAATGAATGGAACGTTGCCAGTGCGATTCATCTAACGATGGCTCGTCACTGCATTTAGTTACAATTACAGCATCCGCCCGACGACTGCCCCACCGGCTTTCCCTCAGGCGGCCGCGAGGCAACAAAAAATCGGTAAAGAAAGGTTTGGAAAAATCCGTCAGCAAAATCGAAAACAAAGGGCGAACAGCCCGGTGCTGAAAGGCATCGTCCAGAAGAATCACCTGCACCGAAGGCTTTTCACGCATCAGCCGCGTGATTCCCTCCACACGGCTCTCGCACACCACCACAGTAACCGTAGTTTTAAACTTCTTATAAAATTGATACGGCTCGTCGCCCAGCGTGGCAGCATCGTCGGTGTCATTTGCTAGGCGGTATCCACGGGTTTCCCGTCCATAGCCGCGGCTCAGAATTGCCAGTTGAAAACGGCCATCCAAGAGGTTGACCAGGTATTCAATCATCGGCGATTTGCCTGTTCCGCCTACGCTCAGGTTCCCTACCCCGATAACAGCCGGAGAAAAGGAACTCGATCTTTTCAAGCCCAAGTCAAAGAGAAAATTCCGCACGCCCGTAATCCAGCCATAGAGCACCGAAAACGGATATAGCAATACGAATAGCATGCGATCTTTTTCTAATTTTGACCTCAAAATTAACCAATCAATGGCAACGGCAACGATAAAAGATGTAACCAATCATTTGGAGGCCCTTGCTCCCCGAGCTTATCAGGAAGATTACGACAACTCAGGGCTGCTGACAGGAAACGTCAATGCCGAAGTAAAAGGTGTGCTCGTCACCCTCGACTGCACGGAAAAAGTAATCGACGAAGCCATCGCCCAAAAGTGCAACCTCATCGTGGCGCATCACCCTATTCTGTTTCGTGGCCTTAAGCGAATCATGGGGCAAACGTATGTTGAGCGTGCCATCATCAAAGCCATCAAAAACGACATCGCGATTTATTCCATTCATACCAACCTCGACAATGTTGTCGGTGGAGTGAGCTCACGAATGGCCGAACGGATTGGGCTTAAAAATCAACGTGTTCTTTTACCCAGGAAAGGAACGTTAATGAAACTTGTGACTTTTGTGCCCGAACAAAATACCGGCGAAGTGCTGGATGCGCTTCATGCGGCAGGTGCCGGAAACATTGGCGAATACAAGAATTGCAGTTTTACCGTGACCGGCGAAGGAAAATTCAAACCTACCGGGAATGCCGATCCGCATATTGGCGAGCTCAATCAGCTGGAACGCGTGACCGAAACCCGATGCGAAGTCATTTTTCCTGAACATCTAAGCTCAAAAATTGTGGCCGCGCTAAAGCAATCTCATCCCTACGAGGAAGTTGCCTATTACCTTTCAAAGCTGGAAAACGAAAATCAGGAAGTGGGTTCAGGTATATTCGGAGAGTTGGAGACCCCATTGGAACCAATTGATTTTTTGAATCGTTTGAAAAAAACGATGAATACAGGCTGCATCCGACACACCGAACTTATTCAAAAACCGATTCGTAAAGTGGCGGTGTGTGGCGGCGCAGGAAGTTTTCTGTTGTCAGCGGCGATTGCCAGCGGCGCGGATGTGTTCGTTTCAGCAGATTTCAAATACCACGAGTTTTTTGATGCCGACGGAAAGCTAATCATCGCCGACATAGGGCATTACGAAAGCGAGCAATTCACAAAAGACCTGCTCGTAGAGGTTTTGAAGGAAAAATTTACTACTTTTGCGATCATTTTTTCAAACACTGGTACAAACCCACTAAGTTATCTCTAAATAATGGAAAATCAGACAGTTGCACAAAAATTGGAAGCCTTGGTAAAGCTTCAGTTCATAGATTCAAAACTTGACGAACTTAAGAAACTCAGAGGGGATCTTCCCGATGAAGTTCAGGATCTGGAGGATGAAATGGAAGGCTACCGGGTTCGCCAAAGCCGTTTTGAAGGCGAATTGAAAGACCTGGAAGAAGTTATTAAGAAAAACAAGGAAGGCATTAAGGAAGCCGAAAAGCTCGTGAAGAAATATAACGAGCAACAAAAAAATGTAAAAAATAACCGCGAATTCGACGCTATTACCAAAGAAATCGAATTGCAGGAATTGGAAGTTCAGATCTGCGAAAAACGCATCAAAGAAGCCAAAGACAAAATTGAAGCCAAGAAAGCCGAAATCGCGTCTATCGAAGCGCTCATTGCTGATCGCATGAAAGATCTCGACAACAAAAAGAACGAGTTGACAGACATTCTTGGCGAAAACGAAGAAGAAGAAAAGAAACTTCTGGTGGATCGCGAAAAAGCAGCCAAAAAAATCGATGAGAAATTGTTGAAACACTACAACCGCCTGCGCAGCAGCCTTACCAATGGTTTAGCCGTAGTTCGTGTGGTGCGCGGCGCAGCCGAAGGATGTAACATCATCATCCCTCCTCAAAAAATTGCTGAAATCCGCGAAAAGAAAAAGATCGTTATCGACGAGCACTCAGGCCGCATCCTTGCAGATGTAGATTTGGGTTCAATGGAACAAGAAGAAAAACCTAAAAAGGCTGCACCCGTTAAAAGGACTAAAAAAGTTGCCTAATCTTCTTTCAATACAAGCCATAAAAAAAGCAGGCATTACAGCCTGTTTTTTTTTATTGCCTTTATTTTCGGCCTTGGCCAATGACTCGTCGTGGCAATTCAGCGAAGAACTCTATAAGGCCTATCAATTGGTGTTAAATCTTCAGCCCGACAAAGCGCTTGAATTACTGAACAAACAAACGGATTCAAAAGAAGAGCTTTACCGAATTTATGTGTTAAGTCTCTGCGAAACGGTAGATGTACTTATTACTGAAGATCAAAAGAAATTTGATCAGCTGGAGAACAATTTCAAAAAGCGGTTACAGATTGTTGAAAAGTTGCCTGACGGACCTGAGAAACTTTTCCTGGAAGCTGAATTGAACTTGCAGCGGGGATTCAACCTGCTCAACCTTGATCAAAGTATCAATGCCGTCTTTGCGATCCGGCGAGCCTACAATTCTACACAGGAGTGCCTGAAAAAATACCCGAACTTCATTCCCATCAAAAAAACCAGCGGCGTAATTCAGGTGATGATTGGCTCCGTTCCGGATAAGTATCACTGGTTCATGAGTTTGCTAGGTATGCGAGGGTCGGTGGTGCTGGGGCAAAAGCAACTCCAGGATCTTCGCAATTCAAAATCTTCGCTCAACCTCGAGGCTACAATTCTCTTTTTCACCATCAAAGGGTTTATCAACCAACAATTTTCGGAGGCAGCCAAAGGCCTTACTGATTATCTGAAAGATGAACCCGACAACCGGCTTCTGCTTTTTCTGGCGGTAAACATGGTGTCTAAAGATTCGCAAAGCGAAAAAACACTTGAGCTTATTTCACGGCTTGATGAACACAGTCAGGGTTTACAATTGCATTACGTTGAATACCTGAGAGCGGAAGCCCTGCTCAATAAAGGAGAATACTCGAAAGCGATAGGTTATTATCAGAAGTTTATCAAAGGATACAAAAGTCAAAGCTTCAAAAAAGACTCGCATTATAAAATTGCCTTGTGCTATTGGTTACTCAACGAAGACGCACAGGCAAAGGCATTCTTTGAAAAGGCAAAAACAACCGGGCGTGAGCAGTCTGATCCTGACAAATACGCTGCCGCTCAATTGGAGCAGAACGAGTTTCCTAACAAGAAACTATTGAAGGTTCGCTTCGCCACCGACGGTGGGTATTACAAAGAAGCCCAGGCCGCAGTGCAGTCGATTCAGTTTACCGAACTAAAAAATCTGAAAGAGCAGACCGAGTATTTTTACCGCAAGGCTCGTCTGGCTCACAAGACTGAAGAGGTGGAAGTTGCCAAAATCTATTACGAGGAGACCATTCACCTGGCCAAGGAAAACCCCTGGTATTATGCGGCCAATGCATCACTACAATTGGGCTACATCTACCGCGATCAAAAGAATTTATTGCTGGCTAAGAAATATTTTGAGCGTGCCCTGACGTACAAGAAGCACGAATACAAAAGCTCGATTGATAGCAAATCGCGCTCTGCTCTTGAACAACTTAAAGGCGTTAAGGTTTAGCCGTTTCTTTCACTTCCTCTTTAGGAACTACCAGATTTTTGAGATGCGAGGTGTCGTTGTATTTCGCAATGCTGAACAAACTTCCGGTAAAATCAAGTTGGTACAAGCAAAGGTTGGCATGCTCAAACATGTCCATGCTCTTTAGCGGGTATTGAAGGAGCTGGCAAATCAATATTCGCATGGCGCGACCGTGCATGCACACCAGCACATTTTGCTCGGCGGTGTTCTTCAAAAGTTTCTGAATAACAGGCTGCTGACGTTCAGCTACTTCATCCGGGCTTTCGCCGCCTTCAATGCGCAGCGATGTATTCCCCTCCTGCCACTGCTTGAGCATCCAATGATAATACGCATCCTCATCGGGCGTGATCTTCTGCCCTTCGTTCGATCCCCAGCTGATTTCATTCAACCCAGGGTGCGCTTCGTGCGCAATTCCCATTCGGAGAAAACCGTCCACCGTTTCGTGGGTTCTTTTCAATACTGAGGTGTACACTTTATCAAACGGGATGTCTTTGTATTTTTCAAAGAAAGCCTGCGCCTGGGCCTTACCGGTGGCATTAAGCGACGAATTCACACCGCTACCCTGAACGATCCCCTTAAGGTTAAAGTCAGTTTGACCGTGACGAATGATGTAGATTTTTTTGACCGACAATTTCCTTAAATTTGGCCGCAAAAATAGGGAAATAGTTTAATCTACCGAGAGAAATTACCAACCCCGCGCCATGTCAATTTTTAAGTCCGGCATTACCCTTGAAACATTAAACAAATTGTCGGCCAATACTTTAGTGGAACACCTGGGCATCCGCTACACCGCCTTGGGTGACGATTTCATTGAAGCCACTATGCCGGTAGATCACAGAACCCATCAGCCACTTGGTTTGTTACATGGAGGAGCGTCAGTAGCCCTTGCGGAAACGCTGGGTAGCGTGGCCGCGATGTGTTGTCTCGACACCACTTTGCAGTATTGTGTAGGCGTGGAAATTAACGCCAATCACATTAAAAGCGTGAAAGAAGGGTTTGTGACCGGAAAGGTGACGCCGATACATGTGGGAAAGAAAACGCATGTATGGGAAATACGAATTGTAAATGAGAAGAAGGAACTTGTGTGCATTAGCCGAATAACCATCGCGATTCTAGATCGAAAATGAAAGCTATTCAGAATTACAAAGAAGTAGGTGAACGGGTGTTTGTGAAGAACCTGATTCCGCAGGTAATCGGACATGGCGGAGCGTTTATGTTTTGGCGAATGCCGGGAAGCGATCAGAAAAACCTGATTGTTTGCAACTCCGGTGCTTCAGTAGTAGATGAACTTTCTCTCGAGGATTCAAAACCAGGCTTTGCCTTTGCGCCGTTTAACCCAACTCAAAAGAAGTTTTACTTTTCCGCTGATCTGGTCTTCAGATTTAAAGGAGAAGAAATTACAGAAGGACCGGACTTGAGCAATACCCGATACATTACTGAACCCTCGGCGTCGCAGGCTGAAAACAAAAAATCGTATTACCCGAAAGAGAAAAATAGTTTTTCTCACCACGAATATCCTTCGGTAGTCAAAGCAGGGATTGAACGAATTGAAAGTGGTGCGTTTGAAAAAATTGTTCCTTCAAAATACAAAGACGTCGCACTTCCTGAAGACTTCGATCCTTTAAAAACATTTTATCGTCTGTGCGAAAAGCACCCCAATGCATTCGTATCGTTTGTGTCGTCGCCGGAGACCGGCACATGGCTTGGCGCCTCGCCCGAATTGCTGGTGAGCGTAGATGCTGAAAGTAAGTTCAGAACCATTGCCCTTGCGGGAACTCTCAGAAACACGCCAGGCATGAACCTGAAGTCGGTAGCCTGGACGACCAAAGAAATTGAAGAACAAGCGCTGGTGAGTCGCTACATCATCAACTGTTTTAAAAAGATCAGAGTTCGTGAATATATTGAGCAAGGGCCGCGCACAGTGGCAGCAGGAAGCCTTTTGCACTTGCGTACCGATTATGAAATCGACATGAAGGAAGTGAACTTCCCGCAGTTAGGTTCTGTCATGCTCAAGCTCCTCCACCCTACGTCGGCGGTGTGCGGCATGCCACTGGAACCCGCGTTGGATTTTTTGCAACACCATGAAGGCTACGACCGGGAATTCTACAGTGGATTTATTGGTCCGGTGAATTTTGATGGAGCAAGCTCCATTTTCGTGAACCTCCGCTGCATGCAATTGTTCGAAGACTCAGCACGAATTTATGCCGGAGCCGGTGTCACCGCCGATTCTGATCCTGAAAAAGAAAACGAGGAAGTGGATATGAAAATCCAAACGTTAAGTCAACTGATCAATCCGTAACCTTGCGCTACCAACCCATTTATGACATCGCCGAGTTGTGTGCCCAAAAAGGCGTAACACAAGCGATCCTTTGTCCGGGCAGCCGCAGCGCACCACTCACGCTGGCCTTTGCACGCCATGACGACATCACCACGCGCATCATCAGCGACGAGCGCAGCGCCGCCTTCATTGCTTGCGGCATTGCCCAACAATCTCAAACGCCGGTTTCGATGGTGTGCACATCAGGATCGGCTGCATACAACTTCGCACCGGCAGTAGCCGAAGCATTCTTTCAGCAAATTCCGCTGGTCATCTTCACGGCCGATCGCCCCAAAGAGTGGATCGACCAGTACGACGGACAAACCATCCGACAAAACAACATTTTCGGTGCGCATGTAAAAAAATCATTCACTCTTCCGGAAGATTATGATCATCCCGATGCTGTGTGGTACATCCATCGCGTGGTGAATGAGGCCATTAATCTTTCGCAAGAATTTCCGAAAGGTCCGGTGCATATTAACGCGCCCTTTCGGGAGCCGCTTTATCCTGGCGCTCAAGAGAAAATTGGATTCAGTAAAAAGGTTAACTTCATCGAGGTTCCGAAGTCAACAGCATCTTTATCCAACCAGCAAATCGAATCGTTACGAAAAGAGCTTGCCGGATTTTCAAAAGTGCTGCTCGTGGCGGGCCAGAACGATTTTGACGACGAGCTCAGTAAAGCGATAGAAAAATTTTCGGAAGCTAATTTCGCACCCATTGTCGGCGATATTCTTTCCAATCTGCACGCCAACAAAAATGTAGTACGCTACGCCGATACTTTTCTCTCTGCGTGCGGCGCCGATGTGCAGCAATCGCTCAAGCCTGAGTTATTGATCACGACAGGCAAATCAATCATTTCAAAAAACGTAAAGCTGCTTCTTCGCAAGCACAAATCCACCGAACATTGGCATATTCAGCCTGCGGGTGAAGCCGCCGATACTTTTCAATCGCTCACACGTTTGATTCACTCGGAGCCAAAACTTTTTTTCAAAGCGCTTAGCGAACCAATAAGCGGTCAAGGTTTTGAAACACAGAAAAAGGAAAACTACCTTCGCCTTTGGCAAGCCGAAGAGCATCGCACTATTCGCTCGATGGCGGACTACTTTGGTGAACCTTCCTACGCTGAGCTTCCTTTTCTAAAGGAATTCATTTCACAACTTCCGCCTCGTTGCAACTTGCACCTGGCCAACAGCATGTCAGTGCGCTATGCAAATTTCATTGGTCTTGAAGCCGGCAAGAAAGGAATTCACGTGTACTCCAACCGCGGCACAAGCGGCATCGACGGATGTACGAGCACGGCAGTAGGTCACAGCCTGTGCAATGAGGTGCCCAACTTTCTGATCACCGGCGATATCGCTTTCTTTTACGATCGCAACGCATTCTGGCACAACTACCCGCTGCCCAACCTGCATGTGCTGGTACTTAACAACCACGGCGGTATAATCTTTAACATCATCGACGGGCCGGGCAACACGCCTGAAAAGGAAGAATTCTTCGTCACGAAACAAATCCTTTCGGCGCGACATCTCGCCTCGGAATTTGGATTTGATTATACGCACGTCGATTCCATAAAAAAAGTAAAAAATGCTATCAAAGACTTTTTGATCTTTGACGGCAAAACAAAAATACTGGAACTCGAAAGCAGCCAGGACGAAAACAAAAGAGCATTTGAATTTTTTAAACAACAAATCAAATCAGGATATGGAGCTTAAATACGATTGGAAACACGTCACGCAATACCAGGAAATTTTATTTCAAAAATACAACGGCATTGCCCGCATCAGCATCAACCGGCCGCGCGTGCACAATGCTTTCACGCCTCTTACGGTGAATGAAATGATCGACGCCATGACCATTTGCCGCGAAGATCCGGAAGTCGGCGTAATCATCCTTACCGGCGAAGGAGGCAAAGCCTTTTGCAGTGGCGGTGACCAGAGCGTGCGAGGGCATGGCGGTTATATCGGCACAGATTCGGTGCCGCGCCTGAACGTTCTTGATCTTCAAAAGTTAATACGGTCCATCTCCAAGCCAGTGATTGCCGCGGTGGCAGGATGGGCGATCGGTGGTGGCCACGTGCTGCACGTGGTTTGCGACTTAACTATCGCCGCTGAAAACGCGCGCTTCGGACAGACCGGACCGATTGTCGGCAGCTTTGACGGCGGATTCGGAGCCTCTTACCTTGCACGAATTGTAGGACAAAAGAAAGCCCGCGAAATCTGGTATCTCTGCGATCAATACGATGCACAGGAAGCCCTTGCCATGGGACTTGTCAACAAAGTGGTGCCGCTTGATCAGCTCGAGGAAACCTATGTCGCCTGGGCTAACAAAATCTTAAAGAAAAGCCCGCTGGCAATTCGTATGTTGAAAAGTTCGTTCAATGCAGAACTCGACGGTCAGACTGGAATTCAGGAGCTTGCGGGCAATGCGACTTTACTTTATTATCTGAGCGAAGAAGCCAAGGAAGGAAAGAACGCATTCCTTGAAAAACGTGAACCTGATTTTTCGAAATTCCCTAAGTTTCCATAATCAAATACTGCTGAGATGAAAAGCTACTCCTCTCCGGGCAAGTTCTTTGCATTTCGGCTGTCGCCAAAAGCAGATTTAAAAAAATCGATCCTTGATTTCGCAAAAGAAAATCAGATCAAGGCAGGGTGTGTTGTTACCTGCGTGGGAAGTCTTGAGCAGTTTCATTTACGATTCGCCAACCAAAATAAAGGAGATTATAAAAAAGGCCGCTTCGAAATTGTATCCCTTACCGGGACATTCTCTGATGGCGCCGGTCACTTTCACATTTCGCTGGCGGATGAAAAAGGTGATACAATAGGCGGGCATTTGCTTGACGAAAATTTCATTTACACCACGGCCGAAATCGTAGTCGCTGAACTTACCGAGTTACATTTTGCTAGAGAAACTGACGACACGTATGGCTTTCAGGAATTGGCAATAAAACCTAAGCCAGTCTAATCATGTCGTGGCTTTTATTGAATGGAAAGAAGTTCTCAGTCGAGCAGCTAGCGGCTGTACAAATTTCAACATTCACTGAATTTGAAAAAACAACCGTCGCATTTTGCCAGGCATGGCTAGCAGGCCAGCAGGAATTTCCACTGCAGACTTCTGGGTCAACAGGCACACCAAAAAAAATAATGCTCCGCCGCGAGCAGATGGAGGCGAGTGCGCGCCAAACCATACGTGCCTTGCATCTATACGCTGACATGACGTCGCTCGTTTGTCTCGACACAAAATATATCGCCGGGCAAATGATGTTGGTGCGAAGCCTGATTGCGGGGATGAACATGGTAGCCACAGAGCCTTCCAGCAATCCTCTCTTGTCGATCAACAATCAGCCGATAGATTTCGTAGCGCTAGTCCCCTATCAGTTAGAAAAGATTTTGAATGAAACGCCACAATTGCTCGACGCTGTAGCCTTCGGCATTATCGGCGGCGCCACCGTTTCACATTCGTTAAAAGAGAAAATAAAAAACTCATCGTGCGCACTTTACGCGACTTACGGAATGACGGAAACCATTTCGCATATCGCGCTGCAGCGATTGAATGGAATGAACGCGTCGGATTTCTTTCAAGCATTTGACGCAATTCATTTACGCCTAGATGAACGAGGTTGCCTTTGTATCCATGCTGATTATCTTGGCGATGAAATCATCACCAACGATCTGATTGAGTTCCTCGGGCCAAATCAATTCCGATGGTTGGGAAGAATTGATAACGTAATCAACACCGGAGGAATTAAAGTCATTCCCGAAAGGATTGAAAACGCGCTTGAAAAAGTCTTTCAGGAACTCAAAATCTCCAGTCGGTTCTTTATAGCCGGGATTGCCCATAAATCACTCGGCGCTCAGGTAACTTTGTTTGTAGAAGGAATAGAGTTGGAAAAATCTATCCAGGAAAACATACTCTCCAAAGCCTCTGCAGAACTCACCAAATTTGAAATACCAAGAGAAATTCGGTTCGTACCCAAATTTACAGAAACGGCTACCGGCAAAGTCAATCGAGTGGCTTCAATGGCCTGACTCAAGCTTCGTCTTCGGCAAAGGTCAGTACGTAGCCGTTGTTATCCAAGATGGAAAATTCAGTAGCACCGTAAAACGTCTTGTTCAGTTCGGCGATCACTTTTGCTTTACTTTTAATTTTCTCATGGAACGCACGAATGCCTTTCAACCTGATATACAAAAGCAAGGAACCTCCGCTGTTGCGACTGATTTCAGGGAGATCAGCGCCCAGGCTTCCGAACGTCTGAAACATAAATGTAACCGCGCCATTGGTCATCATGACCCAATCGAAATTACCGGTTTCAGGCACTGACATTACTTTTTGAAAGCCTAGTTGCTCATAAAACGCAAGTGTTGCTTTCATGTCTTTCACAAAAATATTGGGAGCTAAACTTTCCATATTGGCGGGGGTTAAGATTCAGCGTCACCTCACCCTTACTCCATTCGTCCCGGTGATCAGGCAGGATGAAGGAGCATTGGGATCGGCTAACCGCTAAGTTATTTCTTTGAATTTTTATCGGACTTTAATTGAATGAGTTCCTTCTGTAAATCGAGCACAACGTTGGCCAATTGATCCACGGAAGCCTGAGGTTTTACCTCCGCATCGGGAAACTGCACGCTGATATACGCTTTCGCTGACCACGCCTCCACTACGTCCTCGCCATCAACCTGATAAGGCGCATACTGGCGGTTGTCGGAAACCAAAAACAATTTTCCGTTTTCGTCGAGATAGTTAAAAACACGTTTGTACACCACGCCGTCTTGCTGAGTCACCAGCACATAGGTCTTTCCGCTTTTAATGTCATTGAGCTTCTCGACATACTCGCCAACAATGATGGAGCCTGGCAAAAGTGGAAGCATGGAATCGCCTTTAATTTCGAAGGCGCGGTATGTGCCTTGTTTCAACACAGGCAGGTGAAAGCGAGGTAATTCTTTTACATACTCCGGATCGGCGAAGCCATTGAGATATCCGGCTGATGCCTTAACCGGTACAAACTCAATGTTGTCTTTGCGTTGATTATCGACGGTGACCACGAGTACTTCTTTGCCTCGATTGTAGTTTGCGGGCATTTTAGGTTCCGATTTCGTCAAGTCAGCGCCAATCAATGCCTCCATGGTAACGCCAAACAGGGCCGCCATTCTTTGAAGGAGTTCAGCGCGTGGCTCAGCCCGGCCTTCTTCGTAGGCGCCGATAAGTGAGCGCTTGATGCCAAGCTTTTGAGCAAACTCATCTTGAGTCAATTGCAATTTCTTGCGCAAGGTTCGGAGGTTTTCGTTCAGGCTTACCATAGCTTTATTTTTTAAAGATTAAGATCCTACCGGAATTATTCTGTCGATTGCCAAAGGAAAAGAGGTTGCGTTGAAGATAGCGCGGAGGATTGGCCATTGCACGGATGTGGCGATCAATTTTCTCAATGACTTCCGAAACAGAAGTGCGTGGCTCAGCCAGCAGATAGCCATAGTATCCTTCGGCCAGACCTTCGGTTGAAAAATCAATCTGGAACCGCCCAGAGTTTAATTTTTTGCTTTTCAATTTGAGTTTCATCGCCACTGATTCGCTAAATATTTTAGCTAAATAAGTGCTCTTTAAAATCAAAAGCAAGAAATAAACTAAATATTTTAGTTTTGTTTTAGCAAATGCTAAACGGCTCTTTGAGGCAAACCTTTCTATTTCTTAAGCAGGGTTCCCCTCGCCTTTTCAAGATCGGTTTTGGCAATCAACGCATTGTAAAGTGTTGTGTAATAATTGGTTTGCGCCTCTTTCAGATCGCCCTCGGCATTGATCACCTCGATATTGGTAGCTATCCCTTTCTGGTTTTCGATCCGCGAAATACGCACATTTTCAAGCGCCAGCTCCATGTTGCGTTTTTGGATTTTCAGCGACTCAAGGTTATTGTAAAGCGAAATGCCCGCCTGCTGCACCTGCAAGTCTACCGACTTTTGAAGTTGCTGCAAGGAGTTGTCGAGTTTCCGTTCTTCCAGATAACGCGACTGCACTTTATACTTCTTTTCGAATCCATGAAAAACAGGAATCCGAAGATCGAGACCTACATAGGTATAATTAAAATAGCGGGAGCCTTGAAAGATATCGCCGAGATGGGTTGCTGCCGGATTGTAGCCCGTGGTGGCGAAGGCACTTAGCCGTGGATAGTACCCATCTTTGAGCGCCTTGGTTTGCGCGGCACTCAGCTTGATCTGGTTTTGAAGAATGTCGTACTCAATGCGCTTGGTGTAGTCGTAATCAGACTGAGCTTGGTCAGTCAGCACTGCTTCATCTAGGATATCGCTCAGCGTCAGGTTTTCTTCCTTAGGCATGTTCATCTGAAAGCGCAGCAGAGCCATATTCAGCTCCACCAGGCGCTGCGCCTTCTCACGCTCTTCCTTCAGGTTGTTGAGGCGTACTTCAATCCGGTCAACGGCAATCTGGCGCACAAGCCCGTTTTTAAAACGTTCCTGGGCTTCCCGAAAAAGCGAATCGACGCGCTGCACATTATTGTCCAAAAACTCTAGCTGCTTTTTTGCCACCAGCACACCGTAATAGGATTTGGTGACTAGTTCAGCCACATCGATTTGGGTTCGCTCCATCATTTTCACCGAAAGGGTTTTATAAATGTCTGCATTGGCGATTCCCGTAAAGAGCGATTTATCAAAAATAACCTGGCTTGCAGTAAGCTGAGTGGTCCACACATTATTCAACTGCAGTTGAAACGCGAGCACACCGCCAGCCGGTTTGGTGGGATCGGTAAAGGCGGCGATTACTCCGTTTTCCAAAATGATTTTCTGCACAACAAAATTGTGGATCAGTTGTGAGCCGGCATCAACCTGCGGGAGACCGCGGGCCAGTAATTCCTTTTTGCTGTTATCGGCAATTTCATTGTCGATCATGCCATTCTTCACAGCCGTATTATTTTTGATAGCATAGTCAACACACTGACTTAGCGTAAGGCCGGATTGAGCATGGGTGGCTACCGACATCCCAACTATCAACACAGCCAGCAGAGGTAATTTCGTTTTCATAAATGCGTATTTCAAAGTCGTCTTATTTCAATTTGATATGGTTTACTCCATGCTCATTTCAATGTGCAGGTTTTTCTTTTTGTTGTCGCGGAAGAGCAACATCAGCGGAATGCAAATCAGGAAAAATCCACCTACGATGAGAAAGGTTTCGCTGTAGGTGATCATCATGGCTTGCTTGATCACCGTGCCTTGCATCGCGGCGAGCGACTGCTGTGAGGCTTCCAGTGCGGATGAGCCTTTGCTTAGGAACAATCCCTTCAGCCCATCCATTCTTTGCTGAGTATTAAAGTCGTAGGAGCTCACGTGATCTTTGATGGTATCGAAGTGCATTTTGGTGCGCACACTGATCACGGTAGTCATGATGGCGGTACCAAACGAGCCTCCCAGCTGACGAATCATATTGCTGATGGCTGTGCCTTGCGGAATTTCCTTACCTGACAAGTCGGCCAGCGACATGGTAGTGAGCGGGATAAATACCATGCCCAGTCCAATCCCCCGAATAATCAGCGGCCAGAAGAAATCGTCGGGCCCGACAGAGAGATTCAACCCCGACAGTTGATAGGTAAACAAAAAGAAAAGCAGAAAGCCAATGCCGCTAAACAAAAGTGGTGGAATGCGCTGCTTCAACAGTCCGCCGATCACAGGCATCATCACGCCCGTCATAATGCTGCCAGGCATGAGCAGCCAGCCAGTGTCCGTGGCGGTGAACCCCAAAATATTTTGGGCAAAGACCGGCACAATAAATACCGACGCATACAAACCGAAGCCGAGAATGAAGTTGAACAAGGTGCCTACTGCAAAACTTCGATATCGAAGAATTCCCAAATCCACCACAGGGTCTTTTACCACCAGCACACGCCACACAAATGCTACCAGTCCAACCACCGCCGCAACAGTAAGTACGGTGATGTACGTTGTTTCGAACCAGTCTTCACTTTCGCCTTTCTCCAATACAATTTGCATCGCGCCAATACCAATGCTCAGCAAGGCGATGCCAAACCAATCCATTCGGCCAGTCGTCATTTTTTCGGCCGGCTCTTTGATGAACATGATTGTACAGATCGTCGCGACAATGCCGACAGGCACGTTGATGTAAAAAATCCAGGGCCACGAAAGATTGTCGGTAATATAACCGCCGAGTGTCGGGCCGATGGTGGGACCGATAATCACTCCCAACCCAAAAATTGCATTGGCCAGCCCGATATCTTCGCGCGGAAACGTTTCAATGAGGATTGCCTGTGCAGTAGAAAGCAATCCGCCACCACCAAGGCCTTGCACGATCCGAAAAAACACCAACTCCCATACATTATCCGAAAGGCCGCATGCCACCGAAGCCAACGTGAACAAAATGATTGACGCTGCGAAATAATTCTTTCGTCCAAACTTTGAACTCAGCCATCCCGACAAGGTGATCATCACCACGTTCGAGGCGGCATAGCCTGTCACCACCCAACTGATATCGCCAAGGGTAGCTCCCAGATTTCCCATCATCTGAATGAGCGATACGTTGACAATAGAGCTGTCGATCAACTGCAGCAGCGCCGCCGTGATGACCGTAAGAATTACAATCCACTTATCAAAAGTGATCTTTGCCATGTATGAATCGGAAAATTTATTTTTTCGATACGATGGTGCGCACACTCAATCCTGGCTTCAATAAAGCCAGCGCCTCCGGCGTGGGGTCAATGGCAATGCGAATGCTGACTCGCTGCACTACTTTCACAAAATTTCCAGATGCGTTGTCGGGTGGCAAAAGTGAAAACTTCGCGCCCGTAGCTCCCCCTACCGATTCTACTTTGCCTTTGAATGTTTGGTTGGGATAAGCGTCCACTTCAATATCCACGTCATTACCTACGTTCATTCCCTCGAGCTGAGTTTCCTTGTAATTGGATGTTACCCAGATTTCCTTTGATTGAACCAACGCCATCAGCGGCTGTCCTGCCTGAATGAGTTGTCCTGGTTGAATCGTTTTCTTTGACACCTGGCCGGCTACCGGAGCATATACTTTGGTATACGACAATTGAAGTTTTGCATACTCGAGGTCTTTGAGTTTCACCGCCGCGTTAGATTCTGCTACGCGAAGGTGACTTAGCGCCGTACGGTACTGGCCTTCGGCAGATTTGACCCGCTGCTGCGCCACGGTGAATTGCGTTTGTGCGCGCTCCAGATCGGCTTTCACATTATCCAACTGCTGAGGCGTCGCCAATTTCTGATTGTACAAGTCGCTGTAGCGTTCAAATTCCTTTTTTGCTTTCCAAAGATCCGTCTTCGGGCTTTCCACCGCTGTGGCAGCGAGTTCCTGAGCGAGTTTCGCGTCGTCCACAGCGCTCCTGGTCACTACGATTGCCGACTGAGCACTGGCATACGCCGCGCCAGCCTGTTCTACCCTGGCATACAAGTCGGCAGAATCAAGCACTACCAGCAACTCTCCTTCTTTCACCAGTTGGTTGTCGATGACGTTAACCTTACTGACAAAAGAGCCTACGCGCGAAAGCACAGGCACAATGTTTCCGTCCACCTGCGCATCGTCAGTCTCTATGTGTGTTGTCAAAAAACGGTAGTATCTCCATCCGAAGAAACTTCCCGCCAATACAATTACCACCAGTATCGAATAGATTACTTTCTTTCTCATGTTACTTTGAAATTGATTTTAAAAAAATTGCTGTGATTTGTTTCTGGTACTGCTCTGCCAACTGATAGTCTTCTTCCTTCGTTTCACTTAGTGTTTTTTTATGAATCACACTTACACGCAGCCCTTGCATTGTAGCTACAAACAAGTCGGCATAGGCTTTGGCATTGAACGACTCGAATTCTCCGTTTTTAATTCCCTCCTGAAAAATTCGCCGGATTAATTCTTTTTCCTGTTTCTCCAGATTTTGTTTAAAAACATCCATGGAAGCCTTCATTGCCGACAGTGTATGCTCGCCAAGCTTGGCCAAACTGATCAACCGGCGGAAGTATTCGTGACGAATAGAAGTGTACTGCTTTAACTTTTTCGACGCAGGTTCCTCTTCGCCAATCATCGCCGTCAAGGCTTTAATGAATTCGTCCATCTCCTGCTCGATGACGGCCAAAAACAAATGCTCCTTATCGGGATAATAATAATACAACGAGGCTTTTGACATGCCAACGTCGGCAGCAATTTCAGTCATGGTTGTTTTAGCCAACCCAAAATGACCGAACCTTTTTTGAGCTGCGTCCAGGATAATTTTTTCCTTGGCCTGATCAATGCCGGGCGAGTTTGCCATGTTTTGACGATTTGACTATTTTGTTCTAAAAGTCAAAACAACAAAAAATGGTTCAAAGCTCAGCAACCGCTCGTAAAAAAAATTTTACGAGGCTGAATGCAAACGAATGAATACCAAAAACGATGGATTATTTAGCGGGGCGTTGCCCTGGAACGTCAATCACAAATTTTGTTCCTTCCTTATGTACGGACTGAACCTGAATCTCGCCGCCTAACTTTTGAAGGGCTTCTTTTACGATGTAAAGCCCAATGCCCGAGCCTGATCCTTTTTCAGAAGCCCTGTAAAACATATCAAATATCTTTTGAATGGCATGGTCAGGAATCCCTTCACCATTGTCGCTCACTTCGATTCGTGCACGCTCAGGCGTAGATTCGACGTGGATCGTAATCGTTGGCTCGGCTTTGAGCATGTCGGCATATTTGATGGCGTTTGAAATCAGATTATTGAAAATGATTTCAAGGCGAGTGGGCGACGAAATAAATTCTCCGACCTGATTTATCTGAATTGTCTTTTTAATCCGCGAAACATTGTCCATGAAATTGAGCTGCTCAAAAGTAGTTTTGACAATGTTCTCAAAATTTACAGGTTCAACATCCAACCCCAGCCGCGTATTGCGCGAATGATCCACAATGTCCTTGATGAATCGATCCAGACGATACAGGCTCTTCTTTTGAAGATCAAGTAACGACATGATCTGATCTCTGTTCTGCTCAAGTCTGGCCACTTCAATTAAACCCAATAACGAGGCTATTGGTGCGCGGAGATCGTGCGATGCGCTGTACACAAACCGGTCTAACTCAGCATTGATTTTAACAAGCTCCTCATGGCGATCTACGAGCGCTTGCTGTATCGTTTTCCGGTCGGTGATGTCGCTCTCAATCGCTATAAATTGAGTTACTGTGCCTGCCTTGTCGTGGATCGCCTGAACTTCGATAGACACCCAATAAGGCGTGCCGTCTTTTTTATAATTAATAATTTCAATATCCTTAAACCCTTCACCTCGCTTGATCTTGTCGCTCATTAAGCGAGACACCCCCTCGTCAGTAAGCGGCCCCCGGAGAACTACACCCGGTATTTTTCCTTTCACTTCCTTTAGTGCGTAGCCTGTGATTCGTGTAAAGGCGGGGTTCACCCACTCTATTCGTCCCTGGCCGTCGGCAAGTACCACCATGTTGGTAGTAGTATTGGCCACCATAGCCAGCCTACGGTTTTCTTCTTCAGTGCGCTTGCGTTCGCTGATGTCGCGCACTATCGCCTGAATAAAAACTTCATCGCCAATGTCAAAACGATTTAGGGAAACCTCTGCATCAAAAGGCGTTCCGTCGTACCGAATGTGTCGCCATTCAAAAAATTGCGGTTGCCCGGAAAGTGCGGCATTAATTTTTTCCATGGCTGCTTCTTCCGAAGGGCGGCCATCCGGCTGAACCGCGGGCGAAAAGCGATACGGGGTTTGCCCCACAATCTGCTCGCGGTTGCATTCAAAAATTCTCAGCGTGGCTTCGTTGCAATCAATAAAAGTGCGGTTATCCATCGTGAAGATGGCGTCATGCGCAGAGTTAAATAAGGTACGAAAGCGAAATTCGCTTTTGCTTTCAAGACTATCTAACTTAGCTGACTCCGTTTTTATTAAAGACGTACTCATATTCATCTGAACACAATTCAGATGCAACATCTCCATTTTTATTTCAATTAAAATCCCATTCTTGAAGCCGGCCCTTCAAGGTAAGTTTCATCTCTAATTAAATGATTTAGATTAACCTTCCCGCTAAAAAACTCAATTCTGAGAACGTAATGAGGCTCACATTGACTTTAGTTAATTGTAAGAAGTTGGCAGAATGCCCATTATTTCAGCATCCTTTTAGCAAATATCAAATCCAGATTGCGTCGGGCTCAGTCCAAAATTTACGCTCTATTTCTTCCTCTGTATTAAAGATTTCCTTTTTTCAATTCAGCTACGGCATAATCTGCTGCTCTGGCAGTAAGAGCCATGTAGGTGAGCGATGGATTTTGAGTAGAGGTTGACGTCATGCACGATCCGTCGGTAACAAACACATTTTTACATCCATGAATCTGATTCCATTCATTGAGCATCGAAGTTTTAGGATTGCGACCCATGCGTACGCCGCCCATTTCATGAATATCAAGTCCGGGTGCTTGCTTGCTGTCTTCTGTTTTAATATTGGTGAATCCGGCTTTGGTGTACATTTCTGAGAGTTGCTCAATAAAATCTTTGACCATTTTCTCGTCGTTATCATCGTAGCCAATATTCACTTTCAGCAATGGCATGCCCCATTCGTCTTTTGCAGTGGTGTCAAGGCTCACGGTGTTGGTTTCCTTAGGAATCGTCTCCCCCATCATGTGGGAACCTACGTACCAAGGGCCAAGTTCTGACTTCCCAAGATTCGCTTTCAACACTTCACCGATACCGTGCTGTGAATGTCTTTCGCCTCGCCCTGCCCAAAAGCCTGCTGCATATCCGCGGAGGAAATCCATTTCCTGCTTCTGCACATTTCTAAACCGAGGAATGTATGCGGACGTAGGCCTTCCTCCTTCTGTCTTTTTATCCAGATGACCGTTGTATTCAGCCGAGATACGCGCCCGGTAATTATGAAAGGCAACATACTTGCCAAGCACGCCGCCATCATTACCTAATCCATTAGGGAATCGCGATGATGTTGAATTAAGTAAAATAAGATTGGTATTTAATGCGGCGGCATTTACAAAAATGACTTTCGCAAAATATTCAATCGATTCTTTGGTGTTGGTGTCAATCACGCGCACGCCTGTGGCTTTTCCTTTTTGATCGTCGTAAATGATGGAATGCGCCACCGAGAAAGGGCGTAGTGTTAAATTTCCTGTGCGCTCAGCCCAGGGCAGCGTAGAAGAGTTGCTGCTGAAATAACCGCCAAACGGACAGCCACGCTGGCACAAATTACGATTCTGGCATTGTGCTCTTCCTTGCTGTAAATGAATCGGCTGAGGCTCGGTAAGGTGCGCACAGCGCGCGTAAATCACGTGACGGTCACTGTAGTTTTTAGCAATAAAATCTTTGAAATAATTCTCTACGCAGCTCAGTTCCAGAGCAGGAAGAAATTCGCCGTCGGGTAAAACCGCAAGGCCGTCTTTGTTACCGGAAATGCCGGCAAACTTTTCTACATAACTATACCAGGGCGCAAGGTCTTTGTACCGTATCGGCCAGTCCACAGCAAAGCCATCGCGCGCGGGGCCTTCGAAATCAAAATCACTCCATCGCTGCGTTTGTCGTGCCCAAAGCAAGGATTTGCCTCCTACCTGATAGCCCCTGATCCAATCGAAAGGTTTTTCCTGTACGTAAGGATGCTCCTTGTCTTTCACAAAAAAGTGCATGGCGTCTTCGCGAAAAGCGTAGCAGCGACTCACCACTGGATTGTCTTCCTGTACGGTTCGGGGCACCTCTCCACGATGTTCAAATTCCCAGGGCATCAGGTTGGTGGTTGGATAATCTTTCAAATGCTTTACGTCGCGACCGCGCTCAAGCACAAGCGTCTTTAGGCCTTTTTCGGTAAGCTCCTTCGCCGCCCAACCACCACTAATACCAGAGCCAATTACAATTGCATCAAAGGTTCTGTCTTTTATTGAATCATTGTTTGCCATATCAAAAAATTAGGAAGAGGTACCTACTGCCACACAGCCCTGGAAGCGGCCAGGAATCAAACTAAAGCCTTGTTGAGTCAAATAATATTCAGAAGTAGTGTAACCGTTGACGGTTAAGTATTTTGTAGTCTCATAGAAATACACAAGATCGCCATCAGTAATTTTCTTTTCCTCAAACGGAACGAGAAAGTTCTCGCGGTCTTCTTTATTCATGTCCGTAAAGTCTTTCGATTTTTCCTCTGCCATGGAGGCAAATTTTCTTAAGCCCGAAAGCCATTTGGTCTGATCGTTCTTCGCCATACAATCATCAATCATTTTAGCAGAATACAAATGGGCGTTTACTTCCACGGCTCCCGGCGTATTTGATTTTGGAATTATCGTATCGGCCAATGCGGTCAACATCTCCTCTTCCTCCTTTGTAATCGAGATACTTTTAAAAAGTAAAGAAGGTTTGCTGCCACAGCTCACCAGTGAAGGGGCCACCGCAATTGCCGCAGAAACAACGGCCATCTGCTTCAATGCTGTTCTTCGATTTATCACCATAGTTTTTTTTTAACGAATGACGAATATAGGTTTTATCAATCGCCCGAAAAAACCGCAAGAGTAATTTTTTGAAAATCAGTTTTTCTTTTTGCGAAGCACACTCAAAAATTCCGGCGTGATTCCCAGGTAAGAGGCGATTTGTTTTTGCGTGACTTGCCGTGCTACCTGTGGATATTTTCGGTTAAAGTTGAGATAGCGTTCTTCGGCAGTGAGCGACAAGTTTTGGATGGTGCGCAACTGTTCGCGAATGTATGCGTTCTGAAAAATGATACGGAAAAAACGCTCAAACTTCGGCACCTTAAGATAGAGCAAATCCAAATCCGACTTCTGAAGGTGCATCACTACACTTGGCTCTACCGCCTCAATTGTCATCATGGAGGGAAGTTGATTGACGAAACAATTCATATCCGTAATCCACCAGTCAGCCACACCAAACATGATCGTCGCTTCCTTTCCTTCACGGTCCTGATAATACGCCCGCACTATTCCTTCACAAACAAAACTGATATTCTTGCAAAGTTCACCAGCCTTTAATAAAGTGGCTTTACGCGATACCGATTCTGTTTTCAACAGGGAGGTAAAGTAGGTCGCCTCGTCTTTGTCCAACTGAATGTGTTTGGACACATTGCTCAAGATTAGCTCAAACGACATGGCGCACAATATAAGCTAGTCTTTCAGATAAAGAGACTCTACTGCCTCGTCGGGAAACAAAGAAGTTAAATCCCATTTTTCATTTGGTTGATACAACAAAAAACCTTTTTCTGCCAGCAAAGGTGAGGGAAAGTTGTTGGTGTAGATTTGCCCGGTGCCCAAGCCGTGAGGAATCTGCGTTTCGTACTGAGAAGTAAATTGCGCGATCGAGTTGAGCCCAACGTTTGATTCCAGCGCCGATGTAATCCACCAGCCAATGTTTAGCTCCTGAGCGAGGGCAATCCACTCTGCGCATCCACTCAATCCTCCATGAAGCGTTGGCTTTAAAATGATATGGTGCGGCTTTAATTTTTTCAGCAAAGCGCTTTTATCCTCAGCGCAAGTTATTCCAATGAGTTCTTCATCAAATGCGATTGGAATTGGTGATTCACGACAAAGCTCTTCCATTTCGGGTAAGCCGGGTTTAATGGGTTGCTCTATAGAGTGTACTTGGAAGCGTTTCAGCGAGTGAATCTTCTGAAGCGCTTCTTCTTTTTTAAAAGCCCCGTTGGCATCCAGTCGGATTTCAATATTGTCGCGGAAATATTTCCGACGAATGTATTGCAGCACATCACACTCCTTTTCAAAATCAAGACCACCCACTTTGAGCTTCACACATTTGTAGCCATCGCGGATCTTTATTTCGACCTGCTGCAACATAAAGTCAAGTCCACCCATCCACACTAATCCGTTAATAGGGATTGGCTGCTGCTGAGAGAATTTATTTTTGAAAATGGAGCGCGATCCGCCATTCGCCAGATCAAGAAGAGCTGTTTCAAGAGCGAATGTTAATGAACTTATTGTATCAAGGCGGTGTGCCTTCAGAAACAACTTCAATACATTCAAGTCGCTAATTTCAGCTGGCAGCGAAAGCTTCATTTCGTTGAAGTGCGCAATCTTTTCGGTGAGAACTTGCTCCAAATCGGGGCCGTGCTCTTTGCTCAGGAATGGAAGCGGACCACACTCACCAAGCCCGTAGAGCTTGGGTTGCTGATCATCCCAAAGTTTTATAAACCAGGAAGTCTTGTCGCGCATTGGCCCGCGTGAGGTACGCGCATCAAAGGCAAAAAGAAAAACGTGTTTATGAATACTCGCCTGAAGCATCTGTTCTTTAAGAAATTTAAGTTAACGCTTTTCAAAATTGGGATTTTATTTAACATTAAAAAACAAAAACCAGCAAACCATTATTAAGGACGGCTTGTTGATATTTGTGTAATTTTGATTCATTGCCATTGTATGAAACAGACCATCCACGAGCTGACTGAAATAATAAGAGAATATTCAATTAGGATTGGCGCAATTCCGGAAAAGGAATTGTCAATGAAACCTTCACCAGAGCGATGGAGCAAAAAGGAAGTCCTTGGCCATCTTATTGATTCGGCCCAAAATAATTTGCGACGATTTATTTGCGGTCAATACGAAACAGTTCCACAAAAGATCGTGTACAGTCAGAACGATTGGGTGGCAATGAATGGCTATCAGCAATCCGACAGCCAGGAAATCATATTGTTATGGGCATTGCTTAACAAGCGAATCGCTTCAATTCTTCAGCAGATGCCTCCTTCTGCTTACATCAAATTGAGCGACACAGGCAAGAATGCCATCGAAACTCACACTCTGGAATTTCTTGCCGTGGATTATGTGAAACACCTGAAGCACCACTTGAATCAAATTATACCTAACTCATTCGATATTCGTTATCCATCCTGATAATGAACTTGAACAAAGAACAAATCTACGAATGGCTTCAGGAGGTGAAAGATCCTGAGATCCCCGTTTTGTCGTTGGTAGATTTAGGCGTAATCACACAAATTGATCTTTCCAATAACGGCGTGAGTGTGGAGATGACACCTACATTCGTCGGTTGCCCCGCCATGGACTATATGAAGCAGGAAGTTGAATCTGCGCTCGTTGCCAAAGGAATAAAGCCTGTAACAGTATCTGTCAACTATAAGAAAACCTGGAGCTCAGACCTCATCACTGAAAAGGGACGCATAGCCCTTGAGAAGTTTGGCCTCGCTCCTCCTCCCTCGGCTCAGGTATTCACTGACATCGGTATTTTGGAAAACGCCATTTGTCCGCGTTGTCACGAAACCAATACTGAATTGAGGAGCCCATTTGGCCCGACCCTTTGTCGTTCGATCTATTATTGCAATACTTGTCAGGAAGCGTTTGAGCAGTTTAAACCCATTTAAGCCTTAAACATCTAAAGCGGTTAGTTCGTTAAATCGGCAACGCACATAAGAAATGAAAATCCCCGCCCTTCTTTTGTTAGTCACCTTTGCAGGTAGCTATTCAAGCCATGCACAGGAAAAAAAATTCATCAAGGAATATACCTACAAGGCAAGTGAAGCCGACAGTAAAGTTTCATGCCGGGCTATCGCCATCAATCAGTTGCGGTCTATGTTGCTGAACGAGATTGGTGTTTATGTCGAAAGTAATCAGTTACTGAAGAATACAGAGCTCGGCGGAAAGTTTTCAGACGATTTTGTTGAAAATATTTCTACCATAAGCGCTGGAATTACAAAACTAGATGTGCTTGGCGAAACCTGGAACGGAGAAACCTTTTGGATGAAGGCTGCGATCACTGTTGATACTACAAGCCTACAGGAATCACTGAAGAGACTTAGTGAAGACCGACGAAAAGTAAGAGAGTTAGAAGACATGAAGCAACGCCTGAACGAAGCCGACCAGAAACTGAAGGCACTGACGCAAGAACTCAACACCCAAAAAGAAATCAATCAGAAAGCAGCCATAACTGAAAAATACAACGAGCAGGTAAATACCATGAGTGCTACTAATTTTATGTACACTGCCAAGGCAAAATACGAAAGCAATGATTTGAAAGGAGCGATAGAAGGTTTTGATAAAGTGATTTCACTCGACCCGAAGTTTACCTTAGCATATGCCTACCGTGGCCATGCCAAAACAAGTGCCGGTAACTACACCGCTGCCATCGACGACTTTAGCAAAGCGATTGAGCTCTACCCCACCTTTGATGCTGCCTATGTGGATCGCGCACACGCACGGTTCTTTTCCGGAGATTACACCGGATCAGTGGCTGATTTTACGAAAGCCGTTCAACTCAATCGCAATTATGCCATAGCCTATGCAGGGCGGGGTGAAGCCGAAATGAAGCTCAAAAAATTCGCTGCCGCCCAGCACGACTTTGATAAAGCCATTCAACTCGACCCAAAAAACGGACTCGCTTATTTTAGCCGGGGAATGGCAAAACAACGTCAGGGAAAATCAGGCGCTTGTGCCGACTGGGACAAGGCCACGCAGTTAAATTGCCCGCAGGCGTATGAATTGATTAAGAAATTCTGTAAACAATAATTTGCAAGGCAATTCCTTAGCTGCAACCTTTGAGATGAAAATAACATCTTAAGTTTTGTGAAATCAATACTCCTTCTTTCAGCAAGCCTTTTGCTGGTCTCCTCGTGCACCAAGAACGAAACCAGTCCCTCACCTACCACCCGAGTGTACCGGATGGGCTTTGCCAACTCGGCACCGCGCTTTGATAATTTTGACACGGTTTTGCTTTCGCTAAACCTGTGGACTCAGCGCGCCGATGCCGCCATCATTTCCACCGAAGTACCGTGGGATTCCTTGTACTCGGGGGAATCCGCACAACATTATATAGCTCATAATTATACAAGCCTGGCTGCTTTTTATAGAAGTAAAAACTTAAAACTGTGGGTGTACATTGATCCACAAAACGGGCTTAACCGAACAAGCGATTCATATCCGCTAGTCGCTAAAGGAAAAAGCATTGCGCAGGCCGATGTGCAGAAAGTGTACAGAAGATTTACCGTGGTGATGGACAGCATGCTCAAGCCCGACCACCTGGGACTGGCTTTGGAGACAAATCTGATCCGTGCGGCCGCCACTTCTTCGATTTACACGGGGGTAAAAGAAGCCGCCAACGCAGCAGCAGCCGATGTACGCATCATAGACGCAACTGTAAAACTTAGTGTAAGCGTACAGGCCGATGTGGCTTGGGGAAACCTCGTAGGCAGTGGAAATTACGTAGGCATTTCGCAAGACCTAATTGATTTTCCTTTTCTTCAGGAAGTCGGGATTTCATCCTATCCATATTTTAATGTTTCAAAACCAGAAGATCTGCCAATTGATTACTATTCGAAACTGGTGGACGGAAAATCCTTACCGGTTTTTGTTTCGGAGGGTGGCTGGGCTTCAGGGACTTTTGCCGGACCAAATGGAACCATTACTTCCAGCCCTGTCCTTCAGCAAGACTACATCACACGACAAAGTCAATTACTCGATCATGCCCAAGCAATTGCTCTGTTTCAGCTAACATTCACAGATATCAACATAAGCCTGGTGCCTGGCTATGTTGATCCGTCGATAAAATATTTTACGAGCCTTGGAATGGTAGGAATTCACTTGCAGGCAAAACCAAGTCTCACCACGTGGGATAACCTTTACAAAAGGAAATTTGTAGGAAATTAAAAAAGGCTGAGTGATCTAGGCTTATCTCCTCTGATCACTCAGCACATATGAAATTAATAACGTTTCCGGCCTTTAGAACCCCAGGATTTTTCGCTTTTCCTGCCTCCCCAGGATTTCTCTCCGCTGCTTTTGCCAGAATACTTTCTTTTCTTTTCGCCGCCGCCATCGCCATCCTGCTTCTCACGTCTTCCGCCGGTCAACTCAAGACGCACTTTACGTCCACGGTACTCCACGCCCGAAAATCCCTTCATCACCTGATCGGCCAAGCCTTTATCCACTTCAAAAAAGGAATAGGCGCCCTTCAAGTCAATCTTACCGATTTTCGACTTCTCGATATCGCCGTAATCGCAGATAAGTCCAAGGAGATTTCCTTTCTCAAGGCCATCCATTTTGCCGATGTTGATGAAAATACGATCACCGTAGGAATAGCCGCTTTCGCCGCTGGCACCACCGTCGTCGAAAAATGATTTACGATCGGATTTATTAAGGTCGCGTGCATCGCGGTAATATTCCAAAAAGCGATTGAACTCAATGGACGCAAAACGTTTGATGATATCTTCTTTGCTCAAGTCTTTCAGTTCGTGATAAACTTCTGGCAAGAAAGTGTCGATCTCTTCCTCGTTTACTTCTACATGACGAACCTTGTGTACCAAGCCCACAATTTTCTGCTGGCATACTTCATCGCCGGTAGGCACCAATACTTTCGTGAATTTTCTCTTTAGGCTTTTTTCTACCTGACCAATTCTTCCCACCTCCTTTTTCGAAACTATTGCGAGTGAAATTCCTTTTTTACCAGCACGAGCGGTACGCCCGCTTCGGTGCGTGTAGAATTCCATTTCATCGGGCATGTTCATGTGAATCACGTGCGTGATGTTATTCACATCAATACCGCGCGCTGCTACATCAGTTGCCACCAATAGCTGAAGCGTCTTTTCTTTAAAGTTCTTCATCACGCGGTCGCGTTGGGCCTGAGTCAGATCACCATGAAGTGAATCGGCATTGTAACCATCTTTAATAAGATGCTCGGCTATGCGCTGAGTGTCAAGTTTAGTGCGGCAAAAAATAACACCAAAAATATCAGGCGTATAATCCACGAAGCGTTTTAGAGCAAGATATTTGTCACGATCATCAACCACAGCAAACTGATGGTCAATGTTTTCGTTGCCCGATTGACGGCCTTCCATGGTCAACTCTTTCGGGTTGTTCATGTAATTATTGGCAATCTCGCGCACTTCGCGGGGCATAGTAGCGGAGAACAGCCAAACCTTCTTGCTGTCGGGCGTAGTGGAGAGAATTTCGTCGATATCCTCCTTAAAACCCATATTGAGCATTTCGTCGGCTTCGTCGAGCACAACGTATTGCACATGCGTGAGATCGACAACTTTGCGTGAAAGCAAATCGATCAGACGACCAGGCGTAGCCACGATAATCTGGGCTCCCTGCCTCACTTTACGAATCTGTTCGGAGATACTAGCACCTCCATATACCGTCACGATATTGAGGCGCTTTACGTTGAGCATAAATCGCTCTAAGTCGCTGGTGATCTGCACACTTAGCTCACGTGTGGGCGCGACAACCAGGGCCTGTGTTGCGCGGTTTCGCTCTTCCACCAACTCGATAAGAGGCAGGCCAAATGCTGCTGTTTTACCGGTTCCGGTCTGGGCAAGCCCGACCATGTCGGTATCTCCTTGCAGCAATATGGGAATAGCTTTTTCCTGTATAGGTGTGGGTGATTCAAAACCCAGTTGGCGGATAGCTTCCACCAGGTCCCCGGATAGTCCCAGGGCATCAAATGATTTCATTCTTTATTAAAGTAAGCCGCAAAGGTAGGAAAATAAACGGGGATGGGTTTTTTAGGTGAAAACAGAGCCGTAAGCTGGCCCTCACGTACCCCATTCATGTGATGAGGATAAATAACTCCGCCATTATGATTAAGGTTACTTGGTTTATCGTAACTTGATAAAGGCTATCTTTTATTTACCCATGAAATTAGCTTCTTATTTGACCCTGACTGGCTTATCCTTATGGATAATTTCCTGCACTGTAAACAGCAGCGACTACAATGTAAAAGGGTTAGAAGCCAGCCCGACTATGGCTGTGCCACTTGCCTATGGCAACCTGTCAATAAGCGATTTACTCAAAAAACAAGATTCGGCTTATATCAAAACAAAGTCAGATGGGCTGGTGTACCTGAGCTACGACCAGTTGCTCAAGTCGCAGGATATCCGCAACCTGATTACCATTCCTAATATTAACAACTTCAACACACCGCTGGCTGTTCCGCCAGGAACCTACCCGCCCGCACCGAATGATATTGTATCGACTACTATTACTAAGGCAGTAAACATGGGGATAACTCCCGAGGCATTGACAGAAATTTCCTTCAAATCGGGAGCGCTCTCCTACTCCATGAGCATGACTCCCAATAATCCCAACTTCAAATACGCTGCTTTAATTTCCATTCCGGAATTTGTTTCAAAAACCAATGGAGCTCCGCTTTCACAGGAAGTAAGTGGTACTGGCAGCATTCAACTTTCCAATTACATTTTCAAAAGCGCCACTGCCAACAAGTTCAACCTTACGCTTACATTGATTATTAAGAAAACCACCAACACCGTGGTGATCGGCGCCGGGACGTCGATCAACGTGAGTGTTGGTTTTGCAGGAATGGACTTCGATTACATCAAAGGTTTCTTTGGTGATCAGACCGTGACAACTACTCCTCAAACATTGGACATTCAGGCTTTTGGCACAACGCTTTCCAATGGAGCAACAGTCTCGTTTGCGCAACCTGTGGTTAACCTGAATGTGATCAATGATTACGGCGTTCCACTGGAAGTTAATTTTCTGAAATTGGAAGCGCGCAAGCAAGGCAGCTCGTTGGCCATGCAAACCAATCCGGCAAGCCCGATCAGCATTAACCAACCCACTACACTCGGTACTTCGGCGAATACAACTGTTACCGTGAGCAATGTTCAGGCGCTGGTCAACTTCGCTCCCACTCAATTTTATTATCAGGCAAACGGAAGAATTAACAAAGGGCTTCTAACGGGGAGCGACTTCATGGCCGACACGAGCAAAATGCGAGTGCAGTTGCATGTAGAGATCCCCTTGTACGGGAAAGCTTCGAACATTGTATTGGCCGACACTGTTGATCTTTCGCTGAGCAATGTCGATCAGTCGAAAGTGGAAACAGCAGCCTTAAAGGCATTGGTCACAAACGAACTTCCGCTCGATGCATTTATTCAGTTTTATCTCACCGATCAGAATTATCATGTACTGGATTCACTGCTTAGCCCGACACAGACCAACCTGGTTAAAGGAAGTTCTGTGACTAGCTCAGGGGATCTACAAACGGCTGGCGTCTACGACCAACTGATTAACCTTGACCCGGCAAAAGTTCAGAAAATATTCAGCTCGAAAAAGATTATAGTAAAAGCAAAGATGAACACCTCAAAAGACGCCTCGGGCAATCAGGTCGATGTTAAATTTAAGTCGTCTTACAAAATTGATATCAAACTGGGGCTGCAAGTTAAACTCAAACTAAGCGCGACATTCTGATGAAAAAAATAGTTAGGCTTTTCTTGGTTTTTATTTTTGTCGGCGTTCAAGCATTCGCGCAAAATGAAGGTACACTTTCTTTCATGAACAGTCTGCCTCAAGTTACCTACAACAATCCCGCTTTCGTGCCCAGGTACAGAGTCTCTGTCGGCCTTCCCGGTTCTTCGATCATGGCATACTATTCCAACAATTCGTTTACCTATAACGATGCCGTGACGCACGTACACGATTCGGTAAAAGCCGATCTGACCAAATTTAACAATGCGCTGCGCCCCAAGAACTACATCACTACGGCCATCCAGGCCGATCTCTTCCGCCTCAGTCTGAAAATCAATGCCCGACTTTACCTTACCTTCAATGAAACCGTAAAAACCTACGAGCGGCTGATGTTTCCTAAAAACCTGACCACCGCATTTATTGGTGGAACAGCAGCTTTCATTGGTAAGTCCGTATCGCTTTCGCCCAATGCGGAGGCTGTGGCTTATCTGGAATCCGCTCTCGGAGCATCGTATGCCATCGACAAGAATTTAACTGTCGGTGCGAGGATAAAACTTTTAAAAGGATTTGCGAACGCAACTACCCAAAGCGCGACTCTCAACCTGGCCGTTGATAATTTGAATTATGGCTTAACCGCCAATGCTGGCGCCGATATCCGAACTTCAGGCATTTACAATTTCACACAGTCAGGTTATGACTTCGGCAAAAACTACAAAGACTACCTTCACAACAACGGGTTTGCTTTTGACATCGGTGCGACTTATCGCCTTATGGACAGGCTCACGCTCGGAGCAAGCCTAATTGATATCGGAAGCATTAACTGGAAGAACAATACCTACGGCTACACGCTAAATCAAAACTCGGCGAATTACACTTTTCAAGGTGTAGATCTCAGCCAGGTGATCAACGGAAACACCAATTACCTAAATGCTCAGGGTGATTCAATCCAAAAAAAGTTTACGTTCAAAGAAGGTGCGATAAGTGCATATCGCTCGCCCATACCAGGCAAAATGTATTTGAGTGGCATGTATGAAATCAGAAGAAACTTTAAAGCAGGCGCAGTGCTTTATGCTGAAAAATTCAGAGGTCGCTTCACTCCCGGGTTAACGATTGGGGTTACCAAAGATTTTGGCAGACGACTTACTGCTTCAGGCACGTATACGATAGCAAATAATTCGTACAACAATCTTGGACTTGGTTTTTCACTGAACCTTCCGCCATTTCAACTTTATCTCGTTGGCGATAACCTGCTCCGTATTCCGCTTGGCGGCTCCGACCTCAACAAATTTATCAACAGCACTCAAGTGTTTAATGTAAGAACCGGATTGAATTTTGTTTTTGGTTGGGATAAGAAGCAAGAGAAGCAAGATCCTTCTGTGTCTTGCCCACAATACTACCGTAAGCAAAAACCGACGCACACCGCAGCAAAGCATAGAAACAAGTGAAACTGATAACTACCTTCGTCTGCTTTATTCTGCTTGCCTTTCCAGTTTGGGTTAAAGGGCAATCCGAATACATTCCAAAAAATCTTGGCAATGCAATCAACTCCGAATACGATGAAATCAATCCTGTGCTTTCGCCTGACGGGAAAACACTTTTTTTCGTAAGGGTCAATCACCCGGAAAATTACTACGGAAGTTTTGATAGTGAAGACATCTGGTACTCCGAATGGGCGAACGGCGCATGGAGAACTGCCGAACATCTACCTCAGCTCAACACCGGTCGATACAACGCGATCTTATCAATCTCCTCTGACGGAAAGTCGGTTTTAATCAACGGAGTCTTCAATAAGAAAGGAACATTCTTCTTAAAGCGAGGACTCTCTATCTCCACGCGCACAGCCAATGGTTGGGGTACACCGCAAAGACTGCGCATTAAAAAGATGCGTCGGTTCAATAGCGGTGCGAACAGCAATGCCTTTTTAAGCAACGACGAAAATTATATAGTCGTAGCAATGAGCAAACGGTACGCCTCTGAAAAAACTAACCTCTACGTGATCCGGAAAATCAACGACCACAAGTGGGCCTGGCCAATGAAACTTAAGGCTATTAATTCAAGCCAAAATGATGAAGCGCCGTTTCTATCGGCAGACAATAAGACGCTTTACTTTGCCAGCGATCGAAAACAAAAAGGCCAATTTGATATTTATAAAACTCAACTTCTTTCTACCGACTGGAAAAGGTGGACGGAGCCAAAACCATTGAATGACACCATCAACTCTGTCGAATGGGAATCGTACTTTAAAACAAATCGAAAAGGCAGCTACGCCTATTTTTCGTCGACTAACAATTCCATCGGCAACGCCGACATTTTCAAAGTAAAACTCTTTGAAGAAAATCCATTCGTAGTAATCTCAGGAATTGTAAAAAACAAAAAGACTCAGCTTCCTATCAGCAAAATTGTGAATTACAAAATTCTGAGCGACGGCAAGCCAATTGATTCAATCAAAACCAACAGCGATTCATCTTCATTTAAAATAAAACTTCCATTAGGAAAAAAATATCAGCTGATCGCTTCCGCAGAAAAGTACACCTCCTCACCTGAAACGATCGATGTTTCAACCCTTCGCGAATTCACGAAATTGAAGAGAGATTTGCAGCTTACGCCGTTTCCGTATGTGTTGCTAAAAGGGAGCTTGTATCTGAAAGACACCAAAGATCCCATACCTGCCGAGGCATCGCCGTCGTTGTGGATTAACGATACTCGAATTGACTCTGCCAAAATCGATTTAACAAAAGGAACTTACGAGTTGAAAATAAATCACGGGCAGTCGTACCAACTTCAGGTGCGCGCCACCAAGCACGATCCTGTTCCCGCCACGCTTGACCTCACTAAAGTGGGTGAGTATCAGGAAATTTCACTTGACCTTTTTGCCGAACCAGAAAAAATGGTTTCCGTGGTCGGCAAAATTCTCGACAAGAAAACGAACAAACCATTTCCTCCTGGATCGAAATTAAAAATCGTGGTGGATGGTATGCCTCACATCATTGTGACCGTAGATACCCTGACTAGCGATTATCAGCTGAAGCTTCCACCTGGAGCGAACTACACGATCAGCGCCAGCTCACTCAACTACTACCCGGTGTATGAACCCATCAGTCTTACTAATGCCAAAGGCAATGAGCGAATTTTCAAAGACCTATACATTGTGCCCATTGAAGTGGGACAATCCATTCGCCTGAACAACATCTTCTTCGAATCGGGAAAGGCTGTGCTAAAACCTGAATCGTTTGTAGAGCTCGACAAAGTCGCCAACTTTCTGAAGGACAATCCTGACATACGAATAGAAATCGGAGGTCATACCGATAACGTTGGCAACGCAACACTAAATCAACAACTGTCGTTGGCCCGAGCCAAGTCGGTGATGAAGTATATTTTATCTCAAGGAGTTGCAGAAGACCGAATAGTAGCCAAAGGCTATGGCCTCACCAAGCCGGTTACTTCTAATGCGACCAAAGAAGGCCAATCGAAAAACCGCCGTGTTGAGTTTACTGTACTTGAAAAGTAATTCGTTCGCCGAAGAATAATTCAGATAGCAATTATTTTAAAGTCAGCTCACTGATAATGTTTTTGGCTCCACCCAACACGTCGATACACCACAGCACGTAGCGGACGTCCACACAAATTGTGCGGTTGAGGTCCTTATCAAAAGCTATCTTATGGCTCAGCGCTTCGTAGTTACCGTCGAAGGCAAGGCCAATCAATTCTCCTTTTCCATTCATTACGGGCGAGCCGCTATTACCCCCAGTAATATCGTTGGTGGTAATGAAACTTACGACCAGATCGTTATGCTTGGCATCTTTGTACTGACCAAAGTTTTTCTGCTTGTAGGCTTCAAGCACACTGGCCGGCAGATCAAATTCATAATCACCAGCCTTGTATTTTTGCATCACCCCGGTGAGCGTGCATACATAGTCGTAATGAACAGCGTCTCTTGGTGTGTACGATTTCACATTACCGTAACTTGCCCGCATAGTGAAGTTGGCATCCGGATACATCATTTTTGCATTTGGATTTGTTTCCCGAATGCCCTTCATATACAAGCGACCAAGTTCATTCACTTGTGTGTTGAAACGAGTTAACAAAGAAGAGTAATTATCACCAAAGTTTTTCATAAACGCAGCGGCATAAGCAAAGGCCGGATCACTCTGCAGAGTAGCTAGGTCAGGTTTTGCGGTAAAGGCATTCCACTTTTCATCGTTGAAAATCATCGTAGAGGAAAAGATGTCTGCCGCATACTTTTGCGTTGCCCCTTCGGTTACTTCACCATATTGTGTTTTAATCTTGGCGTAAAAATCTTTGAGATGTTGAGAGGGATCGATATCCGTGAAAAACATTTTGCAGGTTGCTGCAAGAATATTCTGATCAGAAGCCTTGTTTTCTTTTTCCAGAAAATTCTTTCTGTTATTGTTCGCCGTTTGAATCGCCTTGTTTAGTTCTTCCGCGGTGGCGTCTTTCTTCAAAAGTATTTTCTCCAAATTCTGCAACGATGCACTAAAGGACGCTAACGGCGATCCCAATATTCCTTCGTTGATATACACTCTATGTTTTGAATAAGGAGTCCACTCGCTGTAGATTTTTTCATATTGAACAAACAACGATTCGTATTCAGGTTTACCCTTCGTGCGCTCGACAAAATCATTTTCGAATTTTTTCTTTTGGCCATACACATCGTACTTCAACAATTGCTTCGACTCTCCATCAAAGAATTTCCAGTAGTTAGCAATGCTCGCATAGCTTGAGGCAAGTTTCAATCGTACTGCCTGATCCTTTTTCATTTCATCAAACATGAGCTTGAGGCGCACGTCGCGTAACCCAACGATAGCGGGATTCTCTACTTCAGTTTTAAGCTTGACGCCAAACGAAGTTTCATAGCGGTTAGTGCCACCGGGATACCCGTAGATCATTGCATAATCACCATCGGTAATGCCTTTTATAGAAATGGGTAAATAATGCTTTGGTTGCAAAGGAACGTTGTCCGTTGAATAGTCGGCGGGCTTGCCATTCTTGCCCATGTAAACGCGGAACACGCTAAAGTCGCCGGTATGGCGCGGCCACTCCCAATTATCGGTATCACCGCCAAACTTGCCAATACTTTCAGGGGGAGCCCCAACCAGGCGGATGTCAGTATAACGCTCATAAACAAAAAGTAAAAACTGATTTCCTTTAAACATCGGCATAACGCGCCCCTCGTATCCGGTGCCTTCTGTAGCCTTCTTTACAATTTCATTAGCTACAGCTTGGAATTTTGGGAAACGGTCGGCTCCGCTTAATCCTTTCACTGCTTCATCTACCTTGTCGGTCACATCTTCGATGCGCACAAGGAATTGAACCGACAACCCCATCGCACGGATCTCTTCGGCCTTGCTTCGTGCCCAAAAGCCGTCTCGCAGATAATTGTTTTGGAGTGTGCTTGCCGATGCAATGGCGTCGTAGCCACAATGATGATTCGTAAAAATTAACCCCTGCGGACTGACGATCTCGCCAGTACATCCTCCACCAAAAATTACAATGGCATCTTTCAGTGAAGGTTTATTAATGCTGTACAATTGCTCCTTACTAAGCTTCAGGCCTTTTTTGACCATGTCGTTATATACTTGCTCGCCCAACAGGTGGAGTAGCCACATTCCTTCGTCGGCCAGTGCTACGCGTACAGAGGCAAAGCCCAAAATAAAAGCGATGAGGATGAGTTTCTTTTTCATGCGGTAGAATTTTAAGTAAATTAAGAAAGATCCTCCAATTTGAGTATGATCGAATTCAGCTATTATTTACTCGCTTTTTCTATATCATCCGGATTCATAATTGGGAGCCGGCTTTGCGCCGATTTTTGATTTTGCTAAATTTCACTTTCAATCTACACTACCGTGAAAATTTTCAAAAGACTATTGCTTTTTGTTATTGTTGTTGCTGTCGCCTACGGAGTTCAATACGCGTGGCGGGCATTTCCTATCATCAGTGGTTACGGAGCCAAAGACTTGTGCTCTTGTGTGTTAGTCGCTGGCCGAGATGCCGAAAGTGTAATCGATAATGAACTAAACAGTTTCCCTCTGAAGTTAGGCTCGTTCTCCATCAACTACAGCGACTCGTCGGCGACAGGAAAAGTATTCGGATTGGCCAAGCGAAAAGCCATCTACCGGAAAGGACTAGGATGCACACTTGTTGTTGAAATGAGTGAAGAGGAATTGCGAAACCAAAAAATAAATACACATAAGCCATCTCCTTTACTTACAGACACTGTTGCCTGGCCAATGGGCGATCAACTTCCTGTGCAGGCGGCAAACAAAATCGATTCGCTAAAATTAGCGACAGCGCTTGACCACGCCTTTGAAGAAAAAGACACCTCTCTTTTGCAATTGCGGAGAACACGCGCGGTGGTGGTGCTCTACGATGGGCAGTTGGTTGGTGAGAAATATGCCAAAGGCTTCGAGAAGAACTCGCGACACATCGGCTGGTCGATGACCAAAAGTATCACTAATGCTCTGGTCGGAATTTTAGTAAAAGAAGGCAAGCTTAATTTGGATGCGCCTGCTCCGATTAAAGAATGGGAGAACGACGATCGCAAGAGTATCAGACTTACCGATCTGATGCACATGAGCAGTGGATTGAACTGGGAAGAAAACTACGGAGGCCCAAGCGGAGCCACCAACATGCTTTTCAAAATGAAAAACATGGGGAGTTATGCCGCTGACTTTCCACTTGAGTTTAAGCCTGATAGTGTATTTGAATATTCGAGCGGCACAACCAACATCCTTTCCCGAATAGTACGTGAAACTGTCGGCGATGACCGATACTATAAATTTCCTTACGAGGCGTTGTTCTCAAAGCTCGGAATGCGAAGCATCGTGATGGAGCCAGACGCCGGGGGCACGTTTGTTGGATCCTCGTATTCTTTTGCTACCGCAAGAGACTTTGCAAGGTTTGGTTTGCTGTTTCTCAACGATGGCGTATGGCAAGGTGAACGAATATTGCCGGAAGGCTGGGTGAAGTATTCCTCGACACCTGCGCATGGTGCGCACCGCGGCCAGTATGGAGCACAATGGTGGACCAATGCGGGAGTAAAAGATCACCCGGAAGACCGCACCTATCCTGATGTTCCGACCGACTCATTCCAAGCCGAGGGCTTTGAGGGGCAGTACATCTTTGTGGTGCCTTCAAAAAAATTGGTTGTGGTGCGCCTCGGGCTTACCAAACTTGATAACTTTGATATCAACAAACTGGTGGCTGAAGTGATTGGTAGCTTACGCTGAAAATACCTTATGTCTAAGCACGCACAAAAAAAAGAACGGCATGCCTGCAAGAATTGTGGGAATGTTTTTGAAGGCAAATTCTGTAACGTTTGTGGCGAGAAAGTATATGAAGACCATGATCGGTCGTTTCATCATTTGTTTGAAGAGGTTCTTCATTTTGTTACCCATTTCGAAGGCACATTCCTTCAAAGTCTGAAGACAATCCTCTCCAGACCGGGAAAAATATCCGAGGATTTTTGCAATGGAATTCGGAGGAAATATTTCAAGCCGCTCTCTTTCTTCCTGATGTTGGTGATCCTTTACCTTTTGTTCCCGTTGTTTGAGGGCCTCAATATGAAATTGCATTATTACGAAAAGAATACGCTGTTTGGTGCCTATGCCACGGAGCAAATCGAAAAAGTGAAAGAGGCTAGACATTATACCGATGAAAAACTCGAAGAAGCTTTTCTTCATAAAGGCGAGAAGACCTCTAAGTTTCTTTTGTTTATCACTATCCCATTCATGGCGTTAGTGTCGTATGGCGTCGGTTTTAAGAAACGTAAATATTATTTTGACCATTTCATCTTTACTACTGAAATGATTTCTTTCTTTATTCTGTGGGGATTCCTGATTCTTCCGTTATTCGTTTGGATTACCTCGCGGATGGGAATTCAGGTATTTCATTCAGAAGATACCTTGGCTATTGTGATCTATACCGTATTTTCGGTTTACGTCGGTTTTTCTGCAACCCGGTTCTTTAGGTTTTCCAGATTGATGAGTTTTCTGTACTCGGTCGTATTTGCAACCGGTCTCGTACTCTTTCTGCAATACGTGTACAAGTTCATTTTATTTTCCATAGCGATTCACCTTGTGTAGCCTTTAAAATAAAATGCCCTCTAAACCTGACAAACGCCTTCAATCGCTTGGCGAGGAAATTGCCAACAGCATCAGTCATGGCATAGGATTTCTTGGGGCAGTGGCTGTAACCCCAATAATGATTGTGAAGGCAATCCCCGACGGGGCAGCGGCCGTGGTTGGCTCAAGTATCTTTGGCGCTACCATGATAATTTTGTACCTCTCGTCCACTCTTTATCACGCGTTTCCTCATAGCAAAACCAAACGTGTGTTTAACATCATGGATCACGGCGCTATTTTTCTGCTTATTGCTGGAACATACACACCTTTTACGCTTGGTGTATTGTATGGTCCCTGGGGGTGGTCCCTTTTTGGTGTTGTGTGGGGCCTGGCAGTTCTTGGGGTGGTGATCAAATCGGTGAAGGGAGCTGTAAGCAGCAAACTCTCCACCCTGCTTTATCTGGGCATGGGTTGGATTGCCGTGATAGCGGCGAAACCCTTATGGCAAGGGCTTCCCACATGGGGCTTATTCTGGTTAATCGCAGGCGGCGTGATGTATTCTCTTGGTGTGATATTTTTCGTAAAAGAAAACATCAGATACAGTCATTTCATCTGGCATTTGTTTGTGCTGGCCGGTACCGGGTGTCATGTCGTTGCAGTTATCAATTATGCCTATTGAAATGAAGTCGATTCAGGCTGCACCCAACATCACCGGTAGCCACACGCTGACGCCTGAAAAGAAAATTCTGGTTGGTGTTGATGTCCTTTCATCCATCGATCCGGAATTACTTGATGACGCTTACGTGTATGTGCATTGCTCCTTTTCTATTCCATCCCCCGGCATGCTCATCCGGATTTGGCGAAGTACCTTTTTGCGCGACCATCATTCCTCCGGTGAAGCCCAACTTCTTCACGCCGAAAATATTTCCTACGCACCTCAGTGGACGCTGATTCCCGATCGGGGTGTTTATCATTTTCTACTCATTTTTTCGTCACTTCCCAAATCCTGCGTCGTGTTTGACCTTGTGGAAGATATTCCTCAGCCCGGTGGTTTTCATGTTAAAGCGATACGCCGAAACAAGAGCGATGTGTATCGGGTAAGTCTTGACTAAAAATACAGGCTTTAATTCGAATTGAGCGGATTGGATCCTTACAACTTTGTCTCTTTTTGCCTATTTTGGTAGTGAGATGAAATTTTATACCACCGCACTCTTTTTCTTTTTTTCACTTCCCACTTTTTCACAGGAGTATGATTTCAAACAGTACCGTGTTGAAAACGGTTTACCCAGCGATATCGTCAAGGCATGCGCTCAGGACTCTCTGGGATATTTCTGGGTAGCCACCGACGAGGGCCTAGTCAAATTCGACGGGGTAAAATACACCACATACAAGGAAGCGTTGCACAGTAATTATGCGAAGGGGTTTCTTTCCACCCGTTCAGGAAGATTATTATTATTCGGCGATCTCGATTTAATTGAAATTATTAATCAAGGTGACACTGTACTTTTTAAAAGTATCCGGAACGGCACCCGCAATCCCAACGACACCACACTCTGGTATCCGAAGTCGCTCTACGAAGATCATCATGGAAATTTTTGGGTAGGCGAGCCTCAGTCGGTCGTTCGGCTCAAGGATGGAGGATTTGAACGATATTCCTTCAGCGCTGAAACGCGATCACCTCAGTTTCTTCGATCGTTTTCCTTTTTCGAAGACCTGAAAGGAAATTTGTTTACCACCGCCATTAACGGATTTCTATACCGTCTCAATCCACAAACTAATCTCTTTGAAAGACTGCCGTACGATCTACCCGAAAACGTGGAGTATGTGTGCGTTTATGAAAATGAGCTACTGATCGCTGCGGGTACTGGTTTTTTCGTGGCTCCGTTGCTACCCGAAGGCGGTCTTGGCAAGCCGACACTAAAATTAAAAGCTCCGCGCATATCTTTTATACAGTTGTTACCAAACCGTCAGATTTTTATTGCTACACGCGATACACAGCATTTTATCTGGGACAGGCGTTCTGATTCTTTTGAAGGACTCTCCCACCTGATCAACAACATAAACAACGTGTTGGTAAGCAATGAAAATGATTTGTGGATTTCAAGCAACGAAGGTCTTTTTCTTTGTCGGAAAAAGAAAATCATCAGTGCTTCAAGTGGACTAAACGATTTTATCGAAGCTACCCTGGAACAAAAAGGCGAGAACAAAATTCTCTATGCTACGATGACCACGCTCTATGAATTTGATCGTGCTAACAAAACCAACAAAATCATTTTCTCTCGGTCCGACATTTATTTTCAATCGATGGCCTTTACCGACGAAGGCATTTGGGTCGCCTTCAGCTCCACCCTCGCACTGCTGGTAGACGGAGTTATCAAAAGGCAATATGATTTCAAAAATGAAGGGCGCTACATCACCGACATCATCACTGATTCGAAAGGAAGAATTTGGATATCACAAGCCGGAAACACAAAGGCCTTGGTCATCAACCCTGACAGAAGTGTAAGCAGAATAAGTGTGCCTTTGGAAAAAGAAGGTACCATTAACATCATTCGCGAAGGCCATCACGGAGTGTATGCTGCCTCCACCGGAAAAAAAGCGTACCTGTATTTCAAGTCAGAGACTGACTCAGTTTTTCGCAACATCAGCGCAAGCGTACAATTCAAAACATTTGGTGATTTCAACATTACCGACATGGCGATTATGGATTCCATATTGTGGATGGCCAGTTCTGAAGGCTTGCTGCGATTCAATGGGCGTAAGATTATCCCCGTTGATATTGGGCCGCAGTTATCCAGACTGCCCGTAAAATCGGTGGAAGTTTACCAAAAGGACAAACTACTCTTTTCCAATGCCTACGGTCTGATTCTGTATGACCCGGCTACCCACAATTATAACTTATTCAACGAAAGTAGCGGATTGCTTTCCAACACAATCACTACGCGGGGACTTTATGTAGCCCAGGATCAAAGCGTTTGGATCGGTACGTCTAAAGGCCTTTGCTATATCGATGAATCGCTGGCGCAGTCGCACAAAACCTTGTCACCGCAATTCATCGAATTAACTGCCAATGGTGTCAAGGTCAATCTGAACCATCGAAAAAACATTGAGTATGGCAGCTACATCTCCCTCGTTGTTTCGTCAATCACCTTTCCGGAAAAAGAGGTAATCATGCAGTACAGAATCAATGATGAGCCGGAGTGGCATCTCGTAGTAGATTCTAAAATCAATCTATCGAATCTGAAATCTGGCAGGGTGCATCTTGAAGTTCGATCAAGGAAAAACGGACCTTATACCTGGAGCAATTCTTCCTTTCTCAACTTTACTATTGAAAAACCTTTTTGGCAACGCTGGTGGTTTTTCCTTCTTTGTATTTTATCAGCAGGAGTCCTGATTGTCATCTCCATCATTTGGGCAAACATTCGTTATAAAAAAAGAAGGGAGGAATTAACCTTACTGATTCAAGAGCGGACCAATGCCCTGCGCATCACCAACGAGGAATTGTCTATCCGAAATAATGAACTTGACCGGTTTGTCTATTCAGCGTCTCATGATTTAAGCGCTCCGCTTAAATCAATTCTGGGTCTGATCGCTATTGCCAAAATGGAAAAGCCATCGCCTACCATCGACAATTATCTGGATCTGATGAATCGCAGCGTACTGAAGCTTGATTCCTTCATCCGCGATATTATTGCGTACTCCAGAAACGCCCGGCTTCCGATCAACAAAACGACCATCGATTTTTCATCTATGGTACAATCTATTTGGTCGGATCATCAGTTTACGCCCAACGTGAACAAAATCAAACTTGAGATTATCAACCAACTTCAGTCTGAGTTGAAGACCGATGAAACACGGCTCAAGATTATTTTCAATAACCTAATATCAAATGCGATAAAATTTCATCGCCTCGAACGGGGCGAGAATTTGTTTATCAAAATTACCGCTACTGAAACTGTCGATCGGTTTGAATTCATTGCAGAGGATAACGGTTCCGGTATTCCCGAAGCTGCCAAAGACAAGATCTTCAACATGTTTTATCGCGCCACTGAAAAAGTCCAGGGCTCCGGACTTGGCCTTTACATTCTAAAAGAAGCCGTGTTGAAATTAGGCGGCTCTGTAAAAGTGGATGCGACCTTAGGCGAGGGATCTACCTTCACCATTACGCTACCTAAATAATCGATCTATTTTCCAGGAGGCAACGAAGGACGGACTTCAATCTTACTCGGAAGTGTGCGCGGATTCATCGTCAACAAGTCGAGTACAAGTTTGCCAATATCTTCTGGCTGAATTTTCCAACTGTCTTTGTCAGACGGCACATGATCGTTGAATTCAGTAGCTACCGAGCCAGGCATAATCGTACTCACTTTGATACCTAACGCGCGAACGTCAAGCATCACAGCCTGCGTGAAGCCTAGAAGTCCAAATTTGCTGGCATTGTAGGCACTGGCTCCAGCGAAAAAGTTAGTGCCGGCCAGACTGCCGATCGTGATGATATATCCTTTTGATTTCTTCAATGCCTCAAGGCTTGCTTTGATACTGTAGAAAACCCCAGTGAGGTTGGTGTCTATGGTTTGATGCCATTGGTCGGCGGTAAGAGTTTCAATAGAGCCGAAATGTCCAAGACCAGCGTTGGCCACTAGCACATCGAGCTGACCAAAGGCTTGAATCGTTTTATCGACCGCGGCTTGCTGTTGTGCAAAATCCCTGACATCGGCTACAATGCCTATCGCAGAATTCTTCTGCAGTAGATTCAATTTTTCTGCCGATTCATTAACCTGTTTTTGATTCCGGCCTGTGACGCCCACATGCCAACCTTCCTTTACCAAAACTTCGGCAATGCCGTAGCCAATTCCTTTGCTACCACCTGTAATTAAAGCGCTTTTCATGTTTTCTAATTTAATTATCGCCTAGTAGTTTATTGTAACAGCCATCGCCTTGGTTTTGTTCTGCAAAGAAAAAAGATTTTTCAATACAACAGCACAGAGTATATTCACGAAAAATCTACTTCTTATGCCTAAGCTACATCTCCTAAAATACTTTCTACTGACGGCTGTTGCTTGTATTGCCCTGAATTCCTTTGGCCAAGCCAAGTTAAAGGCAAAGGAATATTACGAATTAAAAATCTATCGTGTAAAAGATAAATCACAGGAAACAGTGGTGGATAATTTTCTAAAAGGCGCGTATCTGCCAGCCTTGCATCGGGCAGGGATTAAGCACGTCGGCGTTTTCAAACCAATTGAAACTGACTCAACGTTTGGAAAAAGAATTTACGTGTTGGTGCCTCACACTTCGCTCGATCACTTCGTAAAAACTGACGAGCAACTCTTAGCCGACAAGGCCTACTCTGCTGAAGGCAAAGAATACCTCGATGCGTTATACACGAACCCACCGTACGAAAGAATCGAAACGATTTTATTGCGGGCTTTTCCTGGCATGACACAAATGGAAGTTCCCGCACTGACGAATGCGCGCAACGAGCGCGTGTATGAGCTGCGAAGCTATGAAAGCGCTTCAGAAAAAATCTACCGCAACAAAGTAAAGATGTTTAACGATGGCGACGAGATCGGGCTTTTCAAACGACTGGGCTTCAACGCAGTGTTTTATGCTGACGTTATCGCCGGAGCACACATGCCCAACCTGATGTACATGACTACGTTTGCCTCTATGACTTCGCGTGACGAACACTGGAAAACTTTTGGCAACGACCCGCAATGGAAAAACCTTATCGGGATGACGGAGTATCAACACAATGTATCTAAAGCCAACATTTACTTGCTTCGTCCTACTGAATACTCCGACTATTAATCGCTATTAACATAACTCAGTTAATTTCAAGTTCATCTTTCGAAGGTAATTTTGGGAACGTCCGATGTGGTTCGGTCTGATACCAAAACGCTGTGGATGATATATCGGATTGCTGCGGTAAATAGGTGCCGTCATTTCGCCAGCCCAGATCCTGGATCGTCACTTTTAAGTCCTGCTCAAAGCGAATCGGATCGACAATATGCCAGCGGTACATGCCAAAGCGTTGCATCACTTTGTAATGACCGTCGCCCCGAATCACCTGATGCAGGCCGCTGTACGGTGTGGAGAATTCAGTATAATCCGTTACGCTCACTCCTTCGCTCACTTTCTTTCGGGTGTCAAAATCGTAGGAGCCGCAAAAGTAATCTTCCGTGCCGGTGCCGTTGATCGTGGGGAACTCCTTATCGCCATCCATAAAAAATTTGATCTCGCCTTCGCCCCACCAGCCATTGTTGTGCACGCCCCAGGCGAGGTAGGTTCCAATATATTGACCTCGACCTGAAATATTATCCACGATAGTGAACACGTCTTTGTATTTCACAGGATTCGTGCGGCGAAACTGCGCATGAAAATAGGCGGCATCTTCCGGCACATCGGTGAGCGTGTAATCCACCTGATAGAAGATCGTCACCTTTTCAGTGTTGATATTCTCGAGTGTGATCTTACACTTTTTTCTAAAAGGCATCACCCAATAACTATTGAACGCACTACCCGGATTAACGCACACAGCCAGCGAATTCAACGGAGAATATTCACCCCAGCCCATCCCAAAAAAATCGCCGAGCGGAACTTCCACCGAAGGGTGCGTTTCATCATCCCAGTAAAACCGCAAAATCGAATAGCGCCACGTTCCTGTTGGTGTAAGCCAGATGTGCTGAATCGCTCCCGGGCCCGTAATCTCGGCCAGCGTCTGCGTCTTTCCTGCATCGATCACCACGTAAGGATTCACCTTCCAGCCTTGCCCCAGTCCTTTAGAAGCTGCCGAGGCAACGCCTTCGGTTGCCATCCCTCCTTTGCCTTTTTCGCCAGTGATATTTTCTGCGCTGATGGAACGTGTCTTCGCCTTCGACAAGCGGAACAAATTATCGAGACCTGTGCTGAGGCCATTGAAATTCTGGCTCATGGCCGCTAGCGAGAACAACAGGCTAAGTACGGTGAATGCTATTTTTTTCATACGGTAAGGGTTATTCTGTTAAAATACCGCTTTCGCGAATAATCTACAATCGGTGAAGCGTAAACTGCTCACCGTTTGGGGGGCTTTACTTCCTGTGTGTCGGAAGCTAAGGTAGGGACTTGGTAATCTCCGAAGTCAACTATCGTGTGAGGAAACCACGATTTAATCGTAGCATGATCTTCCCGACTAATTTTTGTCTGATACAGAAAAAGATGACGAAGACGAGGCAATGTTTTCAGGGATTCAATTCCACGAGCAGTAACGGCAGTGCCTTTCAAATTTAAGAACACAAGATTGGTGAGCGAGGCTACCTTAGCCAACACCTGATCCGAGATAATCGCATCATCCAGATAGAGCCGGCTCAGGTTGTCGAACGAAGAAAGCATAGCCGCCATTTCATCGGTCACCTCACTGCCGCCAAGATGAAGCGCTACAACGTGATGCTTTACTTGCCCAAGTTCCTTGAGCAATGCGCTTGCTTGCTTGGGCACGCTGACAAAGCTCACTGAAAGATAATTGCTGCGCTGTGACAGCGGTGCTATGGAGACTTCCTGCTTTGTCAGCGACTCGATTACCCTGGGATCAGCTGGAGAAATTTCCTTATCGGGAATACCTTGCTCTTCTTCGGCTGGTGCGAATAACGTCTGTCGCTTTGCTTCCGGAACAAGATCGGCAAACTTCTTCTCTACGTCGGCGCCGGTTTCAATCCACAGTTCCAGCAACTGAATTTCGTCCCTTGTCAACGCTGGTTTCTCTTTTGGCGGCATGTGCTTTTTATCGTCAGTAGCGATGTGTATTCGGGAGAGTAATTCACTTTCATCTTTGCGAAACGGTACCACCGCTTTGCCCGACTTTCCTCCTTTGAAAATAAACTCAGGATTGTCAAGTCGTAGATTTCCTTTTTGCTTCTCCGCGCTGTGACACGAGGTACATTTCCTTTCAATAACAGGGCGAACCAGGTCAGGATAAAATTTCACTTCTGTGAAATTTACTTTTGAAAGATCTAATGGTGCGACTTCAGGTTGGTTTATCGCCGCGAGCGGCTCGCTAAGGTAGTTGCCGCCGTGCGTAAGCGATGCGCCCCAATGGCCGGTGAACAAAAGCAAAGCGATAAGAACAGCAGAAAATATCTGAATGGTTCGCGTATGTTTTCCATCCCGGATGATGATCCATGCCATGGTGCTTGCAGCTGCGAGCGTGATGCCCATCCACTTGTGCCAGAAGAGCGTCTCTTCGTTGTACTCTCCCGATCGCGACAGGAGATACCCGGTGAGGCACGACAGTGTTGCGGTAAACGCACTAAATAAAAACAAAAGGCTAAGTGCACTCCGCGAAACCTTCGCCCGTTTCCAGTGTGACGCGATTATCAAAATAAAAGACATCACTAAAAACCCGATGGGCAAATGCACGAGCATCGGGTGGAGCCTTCCGAAAAATTCGAGGAGATGCGTCATCACACGATCAGCTATACCTCTTCCGTAAGGTATTCAACATATACAGGTTGATGTCCCATTGATTGGCCAGAGGCTGGCGTGTGTAAGGCAGTGTAGGCAAATAATCTGGCGGACCAAATTCCGTAAGGAAGGTAATCATCTTGCCTTCTTTGCGCTTTCGCTCGACCACTACGTCCCACCAGGCAATGTGAGCTTTTACCGCACTCTCCCACTCTGGCGCCCGCGGATCGCTCACTTGAGGTCCTTCGGGATGACCAATGCGGGCGTGGATATGATCGGTACGACTTAGTGCCAGCGCCACAGCTTCTTCCTGATCACCGAGCAGCGACTCATGTACATTACACCAATGCGAAATGTCCAGGGTAAGGCGCAAATCAGTGTGATGATTGATCAACTCCGTAGTCACGGGTGCAGAATACAACGCTCGGCCACGGTGTGTTTCGTGATAGATCGGAACTCCTGAGGAAGCTGATAGTCCCGTGGTATAAGCAATTAACTGAGATTTCTGTTCTCTCGTAAAATAATCCTTCGCCGAATGGCAATTGATGTACAACGGTTTTGCCGTGGCCGCGGCGAGCACCATAGCGCGAAATTCGGCTTCGTGTTTTGTAAAATCCTTTTCACCACTGCCGCAGAGAAACCCAACTTTCAGGTTGTACTTTTTCAACCCTTCAAACAATTCCGTTTTGCTTTTTTCATCCGATGGCCACCAGATTTCAATGCCGTCGTAGCCTTCCTTTTTCGCTTTAGACAAAAACTCATCGAGACTTCCATGAAAACCCCAGTTGGTAGCCATGATTTGCAATGAATACCCCGGCGCAGCCTCCGTAAATTCAGGCATGGCAAGATTTCTTAGTGGTGTTAAAAGTAGTCCCGCGCTGGCGGCGGAAGTGGAGAGAAATTTTCTGCGTGAAGCCATCAGGTTATTATTTCATTAATTACTTTTCCATGAACGTCGGTGAGGCGGAACGGCCTTCCCTGAAAATCGTAGGTGAGTTGTTCGTGATTGAACCCAAGCTGATTTAATATAGTCGCCTGCACGTCATAGGTGCTCGTCTTGCCTTTCACAGCGGCGTAACCAATCTCGTCAGTCTCCCCGTACGATAATCCTTTCTTGATTCCACCACCTGCCATCCATATCGTAAAGGCTTCGGTGTGATGATCGCGGCCGATGAACGGATTCTGTTTGCCTTCGCGATTTTCCTGCATCGGTGTGCGACCGAATTCTCCGCCCCAGATTACGAGTGTTTCGTCGAGCAAGCCGCGTTGTTTCAAATCGAGCAACAACGCAGTCACTGCTTTGTCGGTCTGTCTGCATTTATTAATAAAGCCAATGTCGATGGCCAGGTTGGCGTCGGTGCCGTGGCTATCCCAACCCCAGTCGAACAACTGCACAAAGCGCACGCCTTTCTCTACCAGTTTTCGCGCGAGCAACACGTTGTTGGCAAACGACTCCTTACCGGGATGCGTGCCGTACATTTCGTGAATGTATTTCGGCTCGTCGTTGATATTCATGACTTCAGGCACTGCGATCTGCATCCGGTAGGCCATTTCATATTGCGCGATGCGCGAAAGAATTTCGGGATCGCCAACGTCTTTATAATGCTGCTGATTGATTTCGTTGATGGCATCGATAGACGCCCGGCGCTCATTGCGTTCTATTCCTTGCGGATCGTTGATGAACAACACCGGATCGCCTTCGGAGCGGCATTGCACGCCTTGATACACGGAAGGAAGAAAGCCACTTCCCCATACACTCTTTCCTGCATCTGGGTTTTTACCTCCCGACGTAAGCACTACAAAACCGGGAAGGTTGTTGTTTTCACTTCCCAACCCGTAGGTCACCCACGCACCCATACTCGGGCGGCCAAGGCGGGGACTTCCTGTGTGCATTAGCAACTGCGCCGGCGCATGATTGAACTGGTCGGTTTGCACGGCTTTCAAAAATGTGATTTCGTCAGCGACGGTAGAAAGGTGCGGAAGGTTTTCTGAGATCCATGCGCCCGACTGCCCGTGTTGTGCAAACTTCGCTTTTGGTCCCAGCATTTTAGGAACACCGCGGATGAACGCAAACTTCTTTCCTTCCAGCAGTGAAGGTGGACAATCCTGACCATCTAACTTTTGAAGCTCGGGTTTGAAATCAAATAACTCAAGCTGCGAAGGAGCGCCGGCCATGTGCAGGTAAATCACCGACTTTGCCTTACCGGGAAAATGAGGCGCTCTGGTTTGCAACGGGTTGAGCGCATTGAAGAGTGTTTTAGGTTTGTCGGTGGAACAACCCCACAACGAGCCAAGCGCCAACGACCCCAGACCAAGTCCACACTCTTTGAGAAAGAGACGGCGGGTAATTTGTTCTAGAGATTCATGGCTCATGGCTTCTATTTCTTTAGCGCGTTGATCAAAATGAAAATGCCGTATATCCAAAAATTATAGAGAAGTGTATAGGTCATTCCCCACTTTACGCTCTCCAAAATATTGCCTTTGCTTTTATTCGAATTTCTGAACACCAACCGCAGGGCGCGAAAGAAAATCCAATACAACATAGCCATGAACGATAGAAATACAACTACAAAAACATTACTGAAAATCCAGAGAGCAACCGCCAGACCGACGGCCAGAACTATCCACGAGAATATGCTTATGATAATACCTGCAATTCCATCCCCTGCTTCTACCGGCACAAAGTCTACTCCCGACCAATCTCCAACACCACTTGTATCTACAGGCTTATAGCGATCGATTACCTTGCCCAAATTGTCTCTCAATTTAGTTCCCTGAAAAAGCCCTATGGTAATGAACAGGAAAAATGCAGCGGATAAAATCGTGGTGGATACAATAGAATTATGAAAGAATGTGTGATGGCTTCCAAGACCAAAAAAGTACACAGCTAGAATCGTGAGTACAAGAACTATTACGGTGATGATAAATACATTCTTCGTTTCGATCAGGCGATATGTTCGTTGCTTTATCATCAATTCTTCGTCACAAATTCATCCAAATTCAAAATGGCGCTTGCCACCAGCATCATGGCGTTTTCCTTTCGGTTGTTCTTTGCGGGCTTGCTGTTATTCACACGCTTTACTTCCATAGTTTCGGCGGTGCGTGTGTAGAGTTGAGCCAGCGCTTTCACCACCTCAGACGAAGGTGCGTGGCCTATGGCTCTGGTGTATCCAAACTTGATTTGTTCCTCCAAAGTCTTGGCCGACTTTTGCATCAGCGCGGCAAGCTGGTAAGACGCCTCCACATACACCGAGTCGTTAAGCATCACCAGCGCTTGCAGCGGCGTATTGGTGCGGATTCTTCGCGCCGTACACACTTCGCGCGCTGATCCGTCGAAGGTCATCATGCTGGGGTAAGGAGCTGTTCGTTTCCAATAGGTATAGAGCGCGCGGCGATGGCGGTCTTCTCCTTTGCTTATTTTCCACGTGGCGCCATTCCACGGCGAGAGCCAAATGCCTCCGGGCTGATACGGCATCACGCTCGGTCCAAACATCTTATTGCTCAGCAAGCCACTCACCGCCAGCGCCTGGTCGCGCACTTGTTCGGCCGACAAACGCACACGCGGGGCGCGGGCATAAAATTTATTCAGCGGATCTTTGGTCAGGTGCGCCTCAGTAACTTTCGAGTCTTGCCGATACGTAGCCGACAATACTATTTCACGCACCAGCTTCTTCAAGCTCCACTGATCGTCGTGCATTAAATGATAGGAAAGGTAATTGAGCAACTCCGGATGAGTGGGCGGCATACCCTGGGTGCCCATGTCTTCGAGTGTCTCCACCAGACCAATGCCAAAGAGTTGTTCCCACACGCGGTTGACAATGGTGCGCGACACGAGCGGGTTATCTTCCGACACCATCCACTGCGCGAGTCCGAGACGGTTGTGCGGCATGCTGGCAGGAATAGGATTGAGCGAAGCAGGCACATCCGCTTGCACGGTGTCTGTCTTCACCAGCCAGTTGCCGCGCCGAAACACTTGCGTCGTCCGCTTCATCGACGGTGGATTCTCCATCATGATGGGTGTAGTCGGGAAGTTTTTTGTTACAAGCTCCCAGTAGTTCTTGCCAATGTTGTTTTCGGTTACCCGCTTTACCGAATAATCCGTGAAGTAAAACCAGTCGAACAGCACGCCGCTGTCTTCAGCTTTCTTCAGGTTGGGATTCACGTAAGTAAAATAGAGATCGTGCGTTCCTGCAAAAGGTGTAATGCTTACCTCCTCCGTCACCCACGATTTGGTTTCGGGCAACACAAGTTGCTTGATCACAGGACCATCGGGTTTGTCGAGATGAATGGTCCACGTGCCGCCGGGTTTAAAGCTGGCAAAACGATAGATTAGGAAATTCTTGTTTGTCACGTCAACATGAGCCAGTCTGGCCACGCCGTGATTGCGAAAGACGAGCCATTTGGTATCCGAAAGTTCGGCGTTGACAAACCGATCCGACAACAGCGAGTTGATGGCAGGCTGTCCTGTCTTCACGAAAGTGTACACTTCTCTGGCTTTTTCTTCGGATGTATTTTTCTTCACCCAGTCGGTGATTTCTTTTAGTTTCTCTTCGTCGCCTTTTTCCAGATGGCGCAGCAGCGGGTAGTCGGCTTCGGTGTCTTCGTCACGGGTGTTGTTGAAGAAGGCCATGAACTTGTAATACTCTTCCTGCCGGAATGGATCGTACGGATGGCTGTGGCATTGCACGCAGGCAAACGTAGTGCCCATGAGCCCTTCCCACGTGGTGTTGACACGGTCAAGCACAGCGGCGGTGCGAAACTCTTCGTTGTCGGTGCCGCCTTCGTCGTTGGTCATGCTGTTGCGATGAAAAGCAGTGGCCAGGTATTGGTTGTCGGTAGGATTAGGAAGCAAGTCGCCGGCAAGTTGTTCGATCAAAAATGAATCGTACGGCATGTCGCGATTGAACGCGTTGATTACCCAGTCGCGGTAACGCCATATCGTGCGACTGTCGTCGCGCTCATAGCCTTTGGTGTCGGCATAGCGGGCAAGGTCGAGCCACACCGACGCCCATCGCTCGCCGTAGTGTGGTGAGTTTAGCAAACTGTCCACCAGATTCTCGTATGACAATTTTCCTTGGAGAAAATCTTTCTGAACTTTTTCGTCGGCGGGAAGCCCTGTCAAATCGAGACTCACCCGACGCAGCAGCATTTCATTCGAGGCCTGCGGCGACGGAGAAAGATCATGTTCGTCCATTTTTTCGAGGATGAATTGGTCGATGCTGTTTTTGGTCCACGACGATGCGGCGGGCACTTCCGGCGACTCTACTTTAGTATAGGCCCAATGATCTCCCCACGGTGCGCCCTGATCGATCCATTTGGTGAGGATTTCAATTTCTTCTTTGGTGAGCGGGTCCTTTTTGTAAGGCATTCGCTCTTCGGGGTCGGAGGCGTTGATGCGTTTGATGAGTTCACTATGCGCGGCATCGCCGGCAATGATGGCAAGCTTACCGCTCTTGCCTTTGTCCATCGCCTCTTTGCGAAACAAAAGGCTGTATTCCGACTCGCGCTTGACGCCACCATGGCACGTGATGCAGCGTTTGTTGAGAATGGGTTTCACCTGCGTGTTGAAGTCGACAGGTCGTGAAGATTCGGCGATCCACCAATAGATTCCACCGGAAACCACGAGTAACGCAAGCGATATGAGCAGAGGACGTTTCAACGAATTTAGTATTCAATCCCTAAAGTAACGATTCTTGGAAATTAATTCCAGCGAATTGATTTAGTTAATCGAGTGCAGAAAGTGAAGGCGAAATGATTTATTCGAGCGCATTGATCTTCTATTACTTCAACCCCTTTATTGATCTATATATCCACATGACTAATACCAGCAGTGCAAATCCAAACATCATAATAGCGCCAACTCCTGCAATAAAATTTAAGATCATCACTCTACCGACATAACTGTATTGTCCGGCATATTCCTTATTCTTTACATCTTCCATCTTATCCAAGTCGCGATACCATACAAAAAGACATATCCAACCAATTCCCGCACATATAATATCGCCCAGTATGGATCCCATCGTTCTTTTGTTTCTATTTTAATTCATAAAAGCCTACCTGTCCAGATTAAGCAGCCCTTCAAAGCTACAACCCCTTGCTTATGTTCTAATGCAATCCCAAATCAGCCACATCCAAAATTTCCGTATTTTTGTGCCAAATTTTAAACCGAAATAAATCATTAAAACATAGAATCATTATGCCAGGCACCGAATTATTTGGAATAGAAGAGAAAAAAGAGATCAACGACGTATTAGAAACCGGCATCCTCTTTCGCTACAACCACGACGCACAGCGCAACAACATCTGGAAAGCGCGCGAATTTGAAGCAGAAGTAAAGAAAGTTACCGGCGCTAAGTTCGCCCACGCGGTATCCAGCGGATCCACCGCCGTATCATGTGCGCTCGCGGCCGCAGGCATTGGCGCTGGCGACGAAGTCATCGTCCCTCCCTTTACCTACATCGCTTCCGTAGAAGCCGTATTGTTTGCGGGCGCTCTCCCCGTATTTGCCGAAATCGACGAGACGCTTTGCTTAAGCGCCTCCGGAATTAAAGCGGCCATTACTCCAAAAACCAAAGCCGTCATGCTCGTGCACATGTGCGGAGGTATGGCGCAGATGGACGAAATCCTGAAAGTTTGCAAAGAACATAACCTGACGCTCATTGAAGATGCAGGCCAGGCCTTTGGCGCTTCCTACAAAGGAACTTCGGTAGGATTGTTCGGAAAGACAGGTTGCTACTCGTTCGACTTCTTTAAAATCGCTACCTGCGGAGAAGGTGGCGTCATGGTCACCAACGACGAACAAGCGTACAAAAATGCCGACAGCTACAGCGACCACGGCCATGATCACGTGGGAAACAACCGCGGGATGGAACAACACCCCGTGATTGGTTTCAATTACCGCATCGGCGAAATCAACGCAGCGATTGGCCTCGCACAAACCCGTAAGGTGCCGCACATCCGCGAAAAAAACAGAGAACATAAGAACGCGCTCGTAAGCGAGCTGTCAAAAATTCCCGGCGTAAGCTTCAGTACATTGGCTGATCCCGCCGGCGACTCGGCTACATTCTTAAATATGTTCCTTCCCGACACGGAATCTGCAAAACGTGTGGTCGATGAATTCAACAAAGCAGGCGTCGGTGGTTTCAACTACTGGTTCATCAACATGTATCACTTCATCAACCAGTGGAATCATTTGAAAGACTTGAAATCGGCGGCGAAACTTCCCATCCACGTGTTGGGTACACCTCAGGATTACAACAACCTTCACTTGCCTAAATCGCAGGAAGTAGTTGGCCGGTTGATTTCATTCGGCATCCGCTGCACCTGGACGCAGGAAGAAGTAAAAGCCCTGGCCAAAAAAATCGGTGCAAGTGTAGAAAAAGCGCTGGCGGTAACGGCCTAACTTTTGTGAATCAACAAAACTCAAATCAGTAACGTGTATCATATCGGAAATCAGTAATCATGCACAAGAATTTTAAAGGAATAGAAAAGACCGTATTCGGTCGCGGAAGTTTTAACCAACTCGGCGATATCCTGGCCGAGCGACGAAACGACAACGATAAGTTCATGCTCTTTGTAGTAGATCATTACTTCAAAGGCAAAGACCTCGAAAAGAAAATCCCTGCGCTGGCAGGCGACGTAGTGAAGTTCATCGACGTGGATGTTCACGAACCCACTACCGAACAGATCGACAACCTGCGCGATACCGTGAAAGGATCGAAAGGAATTCCTTCGGCTGTCATCGGCATTGGCGGCGGTTCGATTATGGACATTGCCAAAGCCGTATCGCTTATGTTTACCAACGAAGGTTCTTCTACCCTTTATCAGGGATTGAACCTGATCAAAAAGCCAGGCATCTATCACATTGGCGTGCCTACCATTTCCGGTACCGGCGCCGAAGTTTCGATGACGGCTGTGCTCACCGGACCGGAAAAGAAGCTGGGGTTGAAGTGCGAGTGGACGGTATTTAACCAAGTCGTGCTCGATCCGGATTTGATTGCTTCGGTGCCGCGCAACTGGTGGTTTTATACCGGTATGGATACCTACATTCACTGCATTGAATCCGAGAACGGAATATTGAATAACGCCTACAGCCACTCGTATGCCGAGCAGTCATTAAAACTCTGCCGCGAAATTTATCTCGGCGACAAGAGCGGGCAAACTCCGGAAAACGACGACAAGCTGATGGTGGCTTCACTAATGGGTGGACTGAGTCTTACCTATTCGGAAGTGGGTGTGTGCCACGCCCTCTCCTACGGACTATCTAAAATTCTCGGTACGCGCCACTGCTACGCCAACTGCATTGCCTTCAACCATCTTGAAGATTATTATGCCGACGGCGTGAAGGAATTCAAAACCATGATTGCCAAACATAAAATCGATTTGCCGCAAGGTCTTGCCAAAGACTGGACCGACGAACAAATCACGGCAATGGCCAAAGTAGCGTACAATCTTCCACACATGTGGGCGCACGCCATCGGTCCGGACTGGAAAGACAAAGTAACTGTAGAAAGCATCAGTGCATTGTACCGCCGCCTGTAGAAAGGCTGGTAGTTAATTGTGATTCATTAATGGAGTGCGGGGTAAATCAAACGAGTTGGTTTACCCCGTATTTGTTTTGGAGGGCTGTACTTCACCTCAATTTGTATTTCCTTTTAAATTCCTGAATCTCTTCGTAGCCCAACTCTTCAAACAAATAAGTTCGGTTACCTAAATAAAACTCTTTTACGAATATCCCCTTACTGTACAGTTGCTCTAATACTACACGCAACTCCTTCAGTTGGCTGTCAGAAAATAATAAAAAATTGAATTGGTGCTTTACGCCTTTGGCAGTCACCTCCATTTTACTTGTAGTGCCGCTTGACAAGGTATATGTGTACCGGCCCCACTCTTTAAACCCTTTCGGGTTCCCAATTTCAATTTTTAAATCTGTGATGCTTGACGTATCTACAGTATTCTCACCGATAATAAATCTATCTCCTGTCAGAATTAACTCGCCCACATATTTACCTTCTGGTTTCTTTTTACCCCAGTCTTTGTAGAGAAAAATTGGAGTAGCAAGTGCACAGCCTATTAAAATTGCCTTACCGAGTGATTCAATAACGTCAGTCAGTAAATATCCCAAAATAAAAAACAGAAATAAAAAGACGAAGCCACCCCATTTGGGGCTGTCGTCGATATCTTTTCGATCGTAAATGTGTGATCTGAAAATCATTTAATAAAATGATACAAGGTATTGGTAAAATGAGGCAGGCAATGACCAAAGCTTCTTCAGTCAGGTTGTTCATAGTTTACGAGCCCGTTTAATCGGTCCGGAAGTGCCGTTGGCTGGCTCAGTTTTATTTCTCCAAATTGTGTCTTTAGTGTCTTGTCAAAATTTAAATAGTGAAAATAAAATAGTAAGCGCGTCGTCGAGCAGTTCAAAGGAACTGAGCTGAAGTCGCCAATAACTTTTTGTCCGCTTTCGTCCAGGTATTTTTCTTCCCACGGCGATTGCCATGAGCTGCTCAAATGTCCATCCACTTCCTGAGTTATTTCGCCCACCTCCAATTTGCTTGGTGGCACATTCGCGTTGATTTCCACCAGATGGACATCCTCAAAATTTTCAACGCGGTATATTCCAATTACTTTAATCGTTGGTGTCATTCGACTAAATACACTTTGTTGCAGATATCCCCGTATTGCATTCTCCTAAAATATAGACTTATCTCTTCTTTTGCTAGCAACGAGCATTCGGTAAGACCTCGCCGACTATCCGTTGTCTATTCCTCCGGGTTATTCTCCTTAAAAAAGTCCCCACAATCCTTTTTCCGTACGATGTGCTATTAAAATGCGCGATGGTCTCTTTGCTCTGTCGACTAATCCTTTGAGACGGCGCGAGGGCGCTAAAAACGGCGGAAGAGATCATCCGCCGGCAGATGTGCGCAAAAAAATGCCGGAGACGTCAGCCGCCTGCCGGAGATGTCTGGCGCCTGCTAAAGATGTCTACAGCATGCTCATGATGTCTGGCGCCGGCGGAAGAACGCAAAAGATTGCTGGAGATGTCATCCGCCGGCTGAAGATGTCAACCGCCTGCTGGAGACGTCAACCGCCGGCGGAAAAGCTATAAAGAATGCTGGAGACATCTGTAGCATGCTGGAGATGTCTAGCGCCGGCTGGAGATGTCATCCGCCTGCCGGAGATGTCTGGCGCCGGCTGGAGATGTCAACCGCCGGCTAAAGATGTCTGCAGCCTGCCGGAGGGTGTAAAAAGAGACAAAAACGGCCAAAATACGGTGCCAGACCGCTTTTTACAGAGAACAAGAGCTGATTTCGGCTAGAATAGTATCCCCCCGGAAAGAGGCCACCCGCCCCATATATAATAGTCATCCTCTGAAAAGAGCGTCCATTGCCCGTCAAAAGGAGATCATTATCCTCTCAAGGCTCCTCCCCACGGCGCAGGTTTTGTTGATATGTCGTTAGTGAATTAACGATATATCAACAGTAAGGCCTTTCATACTCCTTACCATACGCATTTCCAGATCAATTTCGAGGTTTTTCGAGTTGGCACGCGCCTTGTTTACTCCATGCCTGTAAGTCGATACTTACACTAAGGATAAAAAGAGCTTCGTGTCGTCGCGGGTACCTCACGCGTACGCGCGGCGGCGCGGCTCGAATTAAAAACTAAAACAATAAAATCGCATGAAAGCTACCGTAAAACTGGGCTTGTGGAAATTGTCCATTGCAGAAAAAATTGCAAAAATCCGTTTCATTATTATGTCACTTATTGGCAACGCGTGGTTTGCGTCACCCACGCCGTCGGCGATAGTAATCACCACGCAGGTCAACAACCTGGAGGCGGCCTACCTCAAAGCTCAGGGCGGCGGCGCCGACGAAGTGGCGGCCATGCGGGCGCTGGAAACAAAACTCGACCAGTCGATGAAGTTGCTGGCTGCCTATGTGGAAAACATTGCCAACGCCGACCCGCTCAATGCCGAGGCGATTGTGCTCAGCGCCGGTATGGAGTTGAAAGGAAAAGGCCCCAAATCCAATCAGGAGTTTCAGTTGCTGGCCGGCAATACGGGGGAAATCCTGGTGGTCTGTCCGGCGATAAAGAATGCTACGTACGAGATTCAGATGAGTACTGACCCTGCCGACGAAAAAAGCTTCTCACGCATTTACATTGGCACGAAAAGTAAGTTTTTGATGACCGGACTCACGCCAGGACAGCGCTATTTCTTTCGTGTGTGCGCCATCACCAAAGACGGCGTGCAGCCGTGGAGTGTAGTGAAAGGATTGTTTGCGAATTAGTGATTGGTTAATCGTTATTCGTTAATCGCCGTAACGGATAACCAATAACGGATAACGATAAATAACTCATCTTTTTCTATAATACCGCAGATAAGCGAGCGCTACGTCGGGGCTTTCACTGAGTGTGTAAAAGCCTTTGCTGTTGTATTTCCAGCACATGGCTTCGCCTTGTTTTTCGTGATCATACAGCAGCGTGACTGGCGGTGTGGCCAGCAACTCGCCGATGGATTTTTCGCCGGTCATCTTCCAGTAATAAATATCGTCGTAGTCTTTTAGCAACACTTCTTTACCGTCAGGTGAAATTGATCCGGCTACCACTTGCGTCAACGGAAGTGTGCCAATTGCCTGTGGCCGCAGCGTGTCGGCAGCATACGGATAAGGCTCGCGATATACGTGTACATTCGTCTCGCGCTTCGACACCAGATATAAATCCTGCGTGACAGGGTCGATCATCATTGTTTCGCAGTCGCGGATACCGTCGGGCAGTTCTACCACAAAAGTTTTCACGGCGCTTACGGGCTGAACCTTTCCTTCCGCAAGCATAGGTTCTTCCAGCCGGTAAATATATTTATATCGATAGAGGCCAATGTTATCGCCGATGTCGCCCACGTACACGTACTTTTTGTTGTCGGGGCCGGTACCCACTGCAAGGTCTTCCCAATCTCTGTTTTTAATTCCCTGAAGCGTTACCGTCATGCGGATGTGCGCCGTGCTGTCGATCAGATACAATTCGGCAGGATTGCCGCTGTCGTTGAGTGTCCACAGCAATCCGGGGTTCGTTTGGCTCGCCGCGAGTCCGGAAGCTTCTTCCAGACGTTTGCTTACCTGTCCGGTTTTCCTGGGTCGTAAAAAAGTAGATCCGTTGTCTTCTTTAAAAGAAGGTCGGCCTGAGCAAGCCGTAAGCACTACCAAAACCACCATCGTCAGGCGCATACCAAAAGAATAAGCTACAAAGTTGGCGTTAAAAACAGATTTGCAAAAAAATTAACATCTTCACCCTAAATACGGTTTTGTGAAAGTTCACGCTCCTTTTCGCTTCAAAAAGTTTTCCGTCGCACACCACCGCAGCGCCATGAAAGTCGGCACTGACGCTGTGCTGTTGGGTGCGTGGGTAAATGTGGGCGAAGCGCATCGCATTCTCGACGTGGGCACAGGGTGCGGAATCATTGCATTGATGCTGGCGCAGCGCTCCGACGCATCTTTTATCGACGCCATCGATGTGCAAAAAGAAGACGCCACGGAGGCGAACGAAAATTGTAAACGCTCGCCCTGGGCAGCAAGACTTTGCGTCACCGAAAATTCTTTGCAGGAATTTAACCCTGGCTATTCGTACGATCTTATCGTCAGCAACCCGCCGTATTTTTCAAAGAGTCTTCTGCCACCTTCGGCGCACCGCACGCGCACGCGGCATACGCATCAGCTCTCGTTTGAAGAATTGATTTTTCATGCGCGCCGGTTGCTGCGCGAATCTGGACGGCTGGCGGTGGTTCTCCCCTATTCGGAGGGATTGGATTTCAAATCACTGGCACACCAAAAAGGATTTCACCTCGCCCGGCAGCTGGCGTTTTTCTCCCGAAAAGAAAAACCACAGGAACGCTGGCTCTTTGAATTTGTGCTGGCGGCAGAACCGCTTCGTGAAGAAACGCTCACGCTGTACTCTGACGGCGACACGAAATCAGAGGAATACATCCGGTTAACGCGGGATTTTTATCTCACCTGACAACCATCGAAGGAAATTCGCGTAACAGGTAGAACAAAAAATAGTATACTGCGCGCTTATTCTTTTTATGTCACGGAATTTTACGGGTTGTTTCCTCCTTTTCTTTTTTTCAGTTATTCACACGAGTGCACAACTTCCGGGCATTCATGTAAAGAAAGCCTCCGGGCCGATGTTTGTAGATGGGGTGATGAATGAAAAAGACTGGCAGGATGCCGAAGTAGCCGGCCATTTCAAGCAGATGTTTCCGTTTGACTCCTCGTACGCGCAGGCACAAACCGAAGTGCGCATGACGTACGATGACAAATACATTTACCTCTTCGCGATCATGTACAATCAAAATGGTCCGCGCAAATATGTCACACCATCGCTGAAGCGCGATTACCGCGGCCCGGCCAACGATGGGTTTTCGCTGGTGCTTGATACCTACAAAGACAAGACCAACGCATTTTTATTCGGGGTAAATCCGTTTGGTGTGCAACGGGAAGCGCTGATCACCAACGGCGGCAACGACGACTTATCCTTAAGCTGGGATAACAAATGGTACAGCGAGGCGAAGATTTTAGACGACCGCTGGGTGTGCGAAATGGCGATCCCGTTTAAGACCATTCGCTTTAAGCAAAAGCTTGATTCATGGTACGTCAATTTCTACCGCATTGACAGCCACCATACCGAACAGAGTTCGTGGTCGCCGATACCGCGTGTGTACGGCCCGACGGCGCTGGCATTCTCTAGAGAGCTCATCTGGGATAAAGCGTTGGATCATCCCGGCGGAAATATCTCGGTAATTCCTTATGTGGCTGCGCACAATACCGATGACTTTGAAAGCAAACTTCCAACCGATCGCGCGCCCTCCGTGGGCGGCGACGTGAAGGTAGCCATTGGCCCGGCGCTGAATCTTGATTTGACAGTAAATCCTGATTTCTCGCAGGTAGAAGTAGATCAGCAGGTGACCAACTTAAGCCGTTTCGAAATATTCTATCCCGAAAAGCGGCAGTTCTTTTTAGAAAATGCCGACTTGTTTGGAAGTTTTGGCTACAGCAACATTCGCCCGTTTTTTTCGCGGCGCATCGGTGTCACGCGCGATCCATCCACCGGACAGAATATTCAAAACCGGATTTACGGAGGCGCCCGCCTGAGTGGAAAAATTGACAACAACTGGCGCATCGGCCTGATGACTATGCAAGCCGCCAAAGACGATGGCATTAACCTTCCCTCTATTAATTATACCGTAGCGGCCGCTCAGCGAAAGATTTCTACACGCTCAAACATCGGGCTGATGATGATAAATAAACAAGCGTTTCAGGATTCGTCGTCAAAAGATTTTAAACTCATGCCCAATCGCTATAACCGCTTGTTGGGTGTCGATTTTAATTTAGGATCAAAGGATAACAAGTGGAACGGCAAAGCCTTTTACCACCGGTCGTTTAATGAGTTTAAAAAAGACAGCGCCTTTGCATCGACAGTAGCGATCAGTTACGCCAAGCCCCAAATACTTTTTGATGTGCTGGTGCAGGCCGTAGGCGCCAACTTCGATCCGCAAGTAGGCTATTTGCCGCGCGCACGGTTCAACCGGTTCGCGCCGGATTTCTTTTATTCCTGGTATCCTAAATCGCGTATCATTAATAACCACGGACCGGGCATGGACATGGATTTTATCGGCAATGACCTATACGGAATTACCGATGCGGATTATAACTTCTGGTATAGCATTAACTTTCAGAACACGGCGCAGTTTTTTGTGCGAATCCGCCAGGACTACGGGTTGGCTTACTATGCCTTCGATCCTACCTTTCCCGCCGATGCTACGATCGCCAAAAATCTGCCGTACCGCTCGCACTATTATTGGAACTCCGTCATCCTTAACTATCAGTCTAATGCGCGCAAAAAATTCTTTTATGGATTTCAGACGCGAATGGGGCAGTATTATAATGGTCACCGCGTAAATATTGACGGTAACTTCAGCTACCGTGTGCAACCTCATGCCGTTTTCTCGCTCGACTATTCCATTAATCACATTTCGCTGCCGTCGGCCTACAATAGTGTAGATCTCCTGATTTTAAGTCCCAAACTGGATTTCACGTTCACCCGCAAACTATTCTGGACGACGTACATTCAATACAACAATCAGATCAGCAATGTAAACATCAACTCACGCCTTCAGTGGCGCTTCAAGCCCGTTTCGGACTTATTTATAGTTTACACCGACAACTATTTCGCAGAAACCAACTCGCATGGGGATTTCTTTTATGTCGGGCAGCCCAAATTGCGCTCAATAGTATTAAAACTAACGTATTGGATTAACCTGTAGTAAAGTAGATAGAATTGGTAGATTAAAATTAATCTATTTGATTTTCAGCGATTTGCGAAAATTTAAATGCATGTTTAAACATATATTTGAATTTTCCCGTTAGTATTGCATCACAAAATCAAAAATAAAACAATGAAAAAACTGAACACCCTATTTGTTGCCCTGCTTATCGCTGGAGCAGCGTCTGCACAAACCTGGAACTTCGACAAAGCCCACGCAAAGCTTGGCTTTGGTGTAACTCACCTTTTGGTGTCTGAAGTAGAAGGAAACTTCAAAACCTTCAACGCAAGCATTACCTCTTCGAAAGAAGATTTCAGCGACGCGGTGATCGAATTGACTGCCGATGTTGCATCTATCAACACCGACAACGAGCAACGCGATGGTCACCTGAAGAGCCCTGACTTTTTTGATGCTGCTAAATTTGCAACCTTAACTTTCAAAAGCACTTCATTCACTAAAGTGGATGGCAAAAAATACAAATTGGCTGGTAACCTTACCCTCCATGGCGTAACTAAGCCAGTAGAATTGGAAGTGATTGTAAACACCGGCATTCACCCTTTCAACAAGAAAAATGTGGCTGGCTTCAAAGTAACTGGCAAAATCAAACGTGCTGACTTTGGTGTAGGTGAAAAAACGCCTGGCGCCGTAGTAAGTGACGAAGTAGAAATCCGTTCAAACGTTGAGTTTGTAAAAGGATAATTTTATCGTTGTAATTAACAAGCCTTGCCTTCGGGTAAGGCTTGTTCCTTTTCAACCGTGCTATGAAAATCGAAGACGAAATAAAGCAAACCAACTTTCGCAATGCGCATCACAAAGCCATCGTGAATTTGTTTTATACTTCCGCATGGCTCGAAAACAGGAACAAAGAGTTCTTTAAGAATTTTGGAATTACGGTGCAGCAATTCAATATCCTTCGCATTTTGCGGGGCCAGCATCCGAATAGGATTTCGGGCGCCGAGATAAAGACCCGGATGATTGATAAAAACTCCGACATCTCGCGTTTACTCGACCGCCTGATCGCCAAAAAATTTGTAGTGAAGTTTCAATGCCCGAACGACAAGCGTGCTGCCGATGTGGGTATTACCAACGAAGGGCTTTCTGTACTGCGCCAGCTGGACAATCAGATCAACCAGACGGATAGCAAAGCATTAAAAATATCCACCGAAGAGGCCATCCAATTGAGCGACCTGCTCGACAAATGCCGAGGCTGATTACTTCAGCTTGCTAAGTTCTTCCATCACAAAGCGCATCAGCTCGCGAATGTATTCCTTACTGAAATCAAACTTGATTCCTGCGGCTTTATAAATCTCCGGTATCGTAGCAGTGTTGCCTAATCGCAAGGCATTTTGGTATGCTTCCAGCCCTTCGCGCTTATTTTGTTTTACATTTCTCCACACGGCAATCGCACCCAGCTGCGCCATGCCGTATTCGATATAGTAAAACGGCACTTCGTACAGGTGCAATTGCTTTTGCCAGAGGTAATCCTTGTTCGCCTGCAAGCCTGACCAGTCCGTCACCGTATCGCTGAACTCATCGAATATTGAATTCCATTTTTGCTTTCGGTCCTCAAGAGAATGCGTCGGGTTTTCATAGATCCAGTGCTGGAACTTATCGATGGTAGCTACCCACGGAAGTGTTTCAATAATGTCTTCCAACTGCTCGTGACGTGCACGGGTAAGATCTTGCGAATTCGGGAAGAAGATCGGCCACTCGTCCATCGAAATTAATTCCATGCTCATCGACGCCAGCTCGGCTACTTCCATAGGCGGCGATTTAAAATCGTTGAGCGCCAGATTCATCGTCAGGAAATTATGCACGGCGTGACCGCCCTCATGCATCAGCGTAGTCATGTCGCGCATGGTGGACGTCGCATTCATGAAAATGAAAGGCACCCCGATTTCGGCGAGGGGATAATTATAGCCTCCGGGGGCTTTTCCTTTGCGGGATTCCAAATCGAGATGCCCCATCGTCGCCATTATTTCAAGGCACTCGCCGAGGTAAGGATTTAGTCTTTTGAAAACCTCGATGGATTTTTCCTGCAGCTCTTTTCCGTTGTCGAAAGGTTTGAGCGGATCGCGCCCTTCGGCATCCACAGCCTTATCCCACGGGCGCAATTCGCTGACCTTCAGCTTCGCTTTACGCTCCTTGGCAAACTCATTCAACACCGGCACCACTTCACTGGCAATGGATTCATGAAAATTGAAACAATCTTGGGGTGTATAATCAAAACGCCCGTAAGATTTGAATTGATAGTCGCGGAAGTTTTTAAAGCCGGCGTTGGTGGCGACACGGTGACGAAGGGAAATTAATTTTGTATACAGCTCGTCTAATACATCTTTGTCCTTAAGACGGCGTTCCGCCATTTTATGATACACCTCTTCGCGTTGCTTGCGGTCTACCGATTGCAAGATCACACCCGCCTGCGGCAATGTAAGTTCCTGGCCATTCACTTGCACCGTCATTGCGCCGGAAAGCTCGGCATACTTTTGAGTTTCAGTGCTGATCTCGGTATAAAGCGGAATGTTTTCGGTACGGAAAAGTTCTACTTCCTTTTTCAGATTTCGAACCATCAAGCGATAACCGCCGCCCGCATTTTCAATCGCGTTGATAAAGGGAGATTCGAGCGTCTTTTTATTAAGCTGATCGGAATACGGCGCCATGTGCGGCTGAATGTTCTGAACAAAATCCTGATACGATTTGCTGTATTCTTCTTTGTCGGTGTAGCATGTCATGCGAATGTAGCGCCACCCCAAATCTTCGCTGATCACCGACTCGAGTTCGCTGCGGTCGTGAAGCCATTGCTTCAGCGCCGTTTCGTCGGGTAATGCTCGCTCGACAAGCTGATCAAAAAAGGGTTTTAGCGCCTCCCAGGTGGTGACGGTAAAATTTTCGGGAAGGAACTTTCGTTTTGGACGAGAAGGAATATTCGAAAGGACGGTCATAAAAAATCGATTGCAATGGTTATCGCTCAAAGATACAAAGGCAAATGAGTTATGAACCATAAAAAATACAAGGCATTTTTTCTATCTTTGGGCATGCCAATTCTGACTATTACTGTCGAAGACGCCAAGGTCATCAAACTATTAGAAGATCTTGAATCACTGAAATTAATTCAGGTGATTAAGAAGGAGCACGATCAAACAGGTCAGAAACTTTCTCAAAAATATAGCGGTGTGCTTCCCTCTCACGTGGCTGATGAAATGCAGGTTTATATCACTGAAAGCCGAAATGAATGGGACAAGGATTCCTGATCGATTCAAACGCTATCATCGATTATCTCGGCAATAAATTACCGCACTCTGGAATTAGATTTTTAAATGATGTGGTGGACGATTTGCCTCATGTGTCGGTGATTTCTAAGATTGAAGTTCTCGGCTACAATGCTCCAACGTCAGCTCAAAAAATACTGGAAGAGTTCATGACTGACGTTACTATTATCGATCTCTCCGACGAAATCATAGCGGAGACCATCAGAATACGCAGGAACTTTAAACTAAAACTTCCCGACGCCATCATTGCGGCCTCAGCCAATGTGCTACGTCTTCCGATCATTACACGAAATATCTCAGACTTTAAAAATATCACGGGGCTCAAGCTCATTGATCCGTGGAATATTTAATCATCGTAAAATTCTATGACCCCAATTAAGAAAAACTTCGTCATCGACTTCGACAGCACGTTTACCAAGGTAGAAGCCTTTGATGTACTGGCCGATATTTCGCTGAAAGATCATCCTGAAAAAGAAACCATTCAAAAACAGATTTCAGATATCACCAATCAGGGAATGGACGGGAGTCTGTCGCTGCGCGACAGCATCGAAAAAAGAATCAAGTTGCTGGAGCCTACCAAAAAGCATTTGGCGCAATTAGTGACCCACCTGCAAAATCTGGTGTCGGATTCGTTCAGCAGAAACAAAGAATTTTTCGCCACTCATTCCGACAACATCTTTATTGTGTCCAACGGGTTTCGTGAGTTTATTGAACCGGTAGTTACTTCGTTTGGCATCAAGCGCGAAAATGTTTTCGCCAACGAATTTATCTTCGACGAAAACGGAAAGGTGATCGACTTTGACAAGACAAATCCTTTGTCGGCCAACCACGGAAAATCAGAACAACTGAAGCGGCTGAATCTTCCCGGCGACGTGTACGTCATCGGCGACGGCTACACCGACTATGAAATTAAACACTCAGGACTGGCCAATAAATTTTATGCGTTCACTGAAAACATCGAACGCGAAAGTGTGCTAGCGAAAGCCGATCACATCACACCAAGCCTGGACGAATTTTTGTATTTGAATAAATTGAATACCGCGATCTCTTACCCCAAAAACAGGATCAATGTGTTGCTGCTGGAAAATGTACATCCGGTAGCCATTGAACTGATGAAAGCCGAAGGCTTTACGGTGGAAACTTATCCCGCCGGCCTCGACGAAGATGAACTGTGTGAGAAAATCAAAAATGTATCGGTGCTTGGCATCCGTTCAAAAACACAGGTCACTGCCAAAGTATTGGAACACGCCAACCGATTGATGGCGATTGGTGCATTTTGTATCGGCACCAACCAGATCGACCTGAAAGCAGCAACCAAAAAAGGCGTGGCGGTATTTAACGCGCCGTTCAGCAACACGCGCTCGGTAGTAGAACTGGCGATTGCCGAAATGATCATGCTGATTCGCAACATTCCTGACAAGTCGAACAAGATGCACCAGGGTAAGTGGGACAAATCGGCGAAAGGAAGTTTTGAAGTACGCGGAAAAAAACTGGGCATTATCGGCTACGGAAGCATTGGATCTCAGCTTTCGGTACTTGCAGAAAACTTAGGCATGAAAGTGCTCTATTACGACAAGGAAGAAAAGCTCGCGCTTGGCAATGCCGAAAAATGCAAGACGCTGAAAGAGCTATTGCACGCGTCTGATATCATCACCCTTCATGTGGATGGAAACGAACGCAACACCAACTTCATCGGCCAGGCCGAATTCGAGCAAATGAAAGATGGCGTCATCTTTTTAAACCTGAGCCGCGGGCATATTGTGGATGTGAAAGCGCTTAGAGAAAATATCCTTAACGGAAAGGTGGCGGGCTGCGCGGTAGACGTATTTCCGTACGAGCCGATCAGTAACGACGAAGAATTTGTTTCTGAACTTCGAGGCTTGCGCAACACGATACTCACGCCGCACATTGGCGGAAGCACACTTGAAGCGCAGGAGAACATCGGCAACTTTGTGCCCGGCAAAATGATGGATTACATCAACACCGGAAGCACCAGCAACAGCGTGAACTTCCCTAACCTCACGCTGCCAATTCTGGAGAACGCGCACCGTCTGATCCACATTCACAACAACGTGCCCGGCATTCTCGCCAAGATCAATCACATTCTTGCCGCCAATGGCATCAACATCGTAGGGCAGTATTTAAAAACCAACGAGCACATCGGTTACGTGATCACCGACATTAACAAAGAGTACCACAAAGAAGTGATCAAAGAACTCCGTGCGATTGAACACACGATTAAGTTCAGGGTGTTGTATTGAGATCAGAAAGAGATATAGAACGAATCTTTGTGAGGGATAATTTCAGGTTCGATCTGAAAGGCTTGCTTAATGTTCTCTTTCGTCAGCACGTGCTGTGCTGTTCCCTGGGTTAATACTTTACCGTCATGCAATAGTAACAGCGAGTCTGCAAAGCGAGCGGCGAGGTTAAGGTCGTGTATTACGCCCACCATCACTAGATCATTCTTCTGCTCTAACTGTTGGAGTTTGTGCATGAACTGGTATTGAAAATTAACGTCCAGAAAAGTGAGGGGCTCATCGAGCAAAAGGTACCTCATCTGGCCAGGCGACGAATACCAAATCTGCGCCAGTACACGAGCAAAGTTCACGCGCTGCTTTTCACCGCCGCTCAGCGTAGTGTAGTCGCGGTCGGCCATGGGCGTTACATCAAAATAGTGCATCGCCTCTTCCACCGCTTGCTTGTCAGACGGCCCGGGTTGGGTGCTGAAATGCGGATACCGGCCCATCATCACCACTTCCCACACTTTCAAAGGAAAGGCTACTTCGGTATGCTGTGACAACACTGCTCTGAATCGCGCAAGTTCATGATAGGCAAGATCTGCTAAAGGCTTTTTGTCGTACCTGACTGTTCCTTTAAAATCAAGTTGCTTGCTGATGGCTTTAATCAATGTTGACTTCCCCGATCCGTTGGGTCCGATAATCAGGTTCATCTTACCAGGATGAAAGACTGCCGAAATATTGTCAACCAATTTTCGGGCGCCAACTTGTACTGTTATGTTTTCCAGGCTCAACATCTTAGAAATAGTGTTTATTTCTTCGCAACAGGAAAACAAAAACAGGCACACCAACCACCGACGTCACAATGCCAATCGGCAACTCAGCAGGCGCAAGAAGTAATCGCGCCACAAGGTCGGCGAGTGTGAGCACTATCGCGCCAAGCAAAGCGCTACCCATCAACAAGTAGCGGTTGTCAGAGCCTTTGATCAGCCGAAGTACATGAGGCACGATTAATCCTACAAAACTAATTACGCCCACAAATGCCGTGGACACGGCGACGAGAATTACCGTTACCGCCACCACACCGATTTTTAACTTATTGATGTTTACGCCAAGGTGCAGCGCTTCGCTTTCACCCATGGCCAGGGCGTTGAGTGATTTTGCAAAACGCAAAGCAAATCCAAAACAAACCGCGAGGGCGATGCCTATGATGATCACTGAATTCCAACTCGAACCTGAAAGCGTTCCAAGGTTCCAAAATGTAATAGACCTCGCCTGCGGGTCACGTGCCAGGTACGACATTAGTCCGACGCCACTCAGGCAAAGTGCATTGACGGCAATGCCGGTGAGTAACAACGGAATCACGCTTTGGCCACCTTCTTTGCGATAAGAAAGAGCAAACACCGCGAGTGTTGCCAACGCTCCGCCAGCACTTGCCGCCAACGGCAACGTCCACACGCCGGCGTTGAAATGAAGTGTAGCACCCAACACAAAATACAACGACGCGCCGAAGGCCGCGCCGCTGGAAGTACCAATCAACCCCGGCTCAACAATTGGGTTGCGGAATAATGCCTGCATTAGCACGCCAGCCATCGCCAGGCTGGCGCCTACCAACACACAACTAACGGCGCGCGGAAACCGAATATCTAAAAAGATGCGCTCGTTAAGCGAAAGTGTCTCACGGGAGGAAGCATTCGCAAGAGAAGAGAAAACTTCGTTTGGCGTAATGACAATTGCACCCCACAAGAGTGAAAAGAAAAAGACGATCGCCAGCACAATTGCCAGCGTAATCCAAACGGAAGAATACTGCCTACTTAGCGTTGGCATCTTGCCGAATCAATCGCTGAAGTTGTAACACAATTTCGCCGGTGCGTGGGCCGAGATACACCAGGTCGTGCTCTTCCACACGGAAAATACGGTTGGCTTTGGCAGCCTTTGTGCCGGATACACCCGGAAGCTCTTTTATTTTATCAAGTGAGCCCAGTTGATCGTAGCCAAAGTCAGTAAGGAGAATGACGTCTGGATCCGTCTTGGCCATTGACTCAGGTGAAAGTTGCATCATGCCGCGCTCACCGTCGAGCGGAATCTCCCCTCCTGCCCAACCGATCAGTTTGGCCGAAGTAGAATTTTTTGTCATCGTGAGATAGACATTATTGGCGCGCCCAAAGTGAATGATCATCACCTTTGGTTTGTCTTTCAGTGCCGCTGCAGCATCGGTTGCGGTTTTCATATCGGCATCGAGCTTTGCGTTAAGCGAATCGGCCTGCTTTGGCTTTTTAAAATAGTCACCCATTTCAGAAATCAGCGACTTGGTGGTAGCGATGTCGTCGCCTTTGGTTTTGAAAACCATCATCGGGATTTTCAAGCCTTCGAGTTGTTTCATCACTTGCTCCGGGCCCACATTGTTGTCGTGGATGACGAGCGTTGGTTTTGTCGAAAGGATTCCTTCGGCGCTTAGCGCGCGATGATATCCTACCGTTGTTAGCTTTTTTATTTCTGGCGGATAGGTACTCGATAAATCGACGGCTACCAAATCTTTCTGGGCGCCAAGCGCGAAGATGATTTCGTTGTATTGTTTAGACAAGCACACGATGCGTTGCTCTTGCGACTGAGTTTCTTTTTTGCCAAACCGACCGCAGGCCGACAAAGCAAGTAAACTCAGCACGATTAATAGATTCTTCATTTGTATTCGATGAATTTTGAAAAGCGTCCCAACCTAAAAGGTCAGGACGCTGCTTCTAATTTAGAAATTATATTTCAGGTTAAGCCCACCAAAATAATTGATGTCTTTTGGTCCCGGCAGATACGTGTCAGGCTGTTGATTAATAAATACCATCTGATAGTACTGTTTGCTCGCCATGTTATTGGCACCGAAGTACACATCGATATCGATATGGTTCAGTGATTTACGGAAACCAATTTTAGAATTTATCAGATCGTACGAATTGGTCATGATCAAACCATCTGAAGTGATGGGCATAGCATCGCGATGGAGGTAAGTGGCATTGAGATACAACCCGGCTTTAGCCATCAAATCAAAACCTGCGTTCCACACATTTTTAGGAACACCTGCTACGGCTTTGCCTGTATAATCGGTTGGACTACCAACTGGGTTGGATCCGGTACTGCCTTGATAGACAAAGTTCTGATATTTAAAATCAGAATAGGTGAAATTGACAAAAGGTCGCACCGATTTAACGATTCCATTCTCCGACCGATATGCCGTGTATTTCAACAATACTTCAACACCTTGGTTATTGAGGCTGCCGCTATTCACGGTGTAGGTATAAGCGGTGGCCGTGTTCGTCGCGTTGGGTACGGCTACGGTCGTCATCTTGTTCGAGAACTTGGCACTGAAGTACGCCAGCTCATAATTCAATCGGCCATCCAATAAATTTCCTTTGCTACCAAGTTCCCACTGTTCGCCCATTTCGGGGCGAAGTGAAGTGTTCACCGTGTTAGCCGCAGGCGTGTAAATGTTTGACGACACCGGCGCTTTGTAGCCCTTGTTGTAGGATACGTAGAACGAAATATTTTTCGCCACAAGTTTATTCAACGCGAACGAAGGCGAAAGAAGATTGGTATAGTTTGTAGCGTACGTGGTTGGCACTTTGTTATTGGCCGTGTTGTTGGCGGCCACATAGAATTTATCATACAACGTAATGTTCATCGTGCTTGAGCCAATTCCGGCTGTAAAAGCAAAATCATAAGGCAACGTCAAAGTCCACTGTGAAAAAATGGAATACGTTGAGTTAATCGAAGTCTGGTTGCTACGCATGGCGCCGATAATATTATAGCCTGTGGGGTTTGCATTGTTGGTCACCATACCATACGCGATAGTTTGTGCATACTGACGTTGCGCTTCAATGCCTGTCACTCCTGAAAGTGAAATTTCGTCGCTGAATTTGAAGCGGGTGTCAAACACAGAACGCAACCCAAAATTCACCGGAGCTTTATCTGTCCATCCTCCTGCCGAACTCGAATTGTTGCTCATGCCAGTGCCAAAGAAGGTAGTTGAATTGGAGATGTTTTCATTAAACCGATACGTGTGCCCTACGCCGGCGCGAAAGCTGATGATATTGGAATGCGCATCGTTTTTAAGGTAAGCGGGATTGCCACTGTAATCCAGCGTATCGTATTGAGCCTTTGAAAGCTCTCCGTTGCGCTGGTCGTAGCTGTCGCTAAAACCTACATACGAAGTGATCGATTGCTTTTCATTCAAATGAAAATCGCCCATCATGTTCACAAAGTCTTTCGTGGACTTGGTGTGATTCATGAAGCCGTCATAATTCTGACTGCCGTAGTTGATCATCAGCGAAGTACCTGGCTTATTGATTTGAAGCGAGGTTGTAGAGCGCCTCAATCCATAACTACCGAACATGGTATTTTGGCTAAGCGACACGCCACTGGTCTGAGGTTTTACCGTCTGCAGGTTCACCACGCCGGCAATCGCCAGTCCGTACAGCGTTCCTGAAGGCCCTTTCACAATCTCGACATTGCCCACCGATCCAAAATCGATATCGTCCATCACGGTGATTCCTTCTGCATCGGTTATCGGAATTCCGTTGAGGTAAACCTTCACGCCCTGACCATCAAAATTACTGTTCGCTCCACGCACACCAGGACCGCCGGCACCGTAGCCACGAATGTTAAATTGTTGACCACCCGACACACTGCGTCGTTGCATGAATACGCCAGGAACATTGGCGTTGATCGCGTCATCCAAAAACAACCCTGTGCTTCTTCGGATTTCCACTTCACCCAACTTTGCGATCGACGAAGGTTGATTCAAGATCGATTTATTTTGATTGGACGTGGCGGTGATCTCCACACCGTCCAACATCTGTGCCGAAGCCACAAGTGCAAATGAAAGCTCAGTTCCACATTGGCTGATGACTTGCGACTGGGACTCAAAGCCAATGTACGAAACCGAGACCGTGGCGCCTTCCTTGCATTCCACAGCGAATGCACCGTCCTGATCCGACAACCCAACGGCGGCATCGTTTACTTTAACAGAAGCCCCGGCCAGTGCGCGGCCATTGGCGTCGGTGATTTTTCCTTTTACTGTTTGTGCCTGCACGGCGGCGGCTACCCACAGCAACATGAGTATGGTATATATTTTTTTCATGAATAGAATTAATAATAAATGACAACCACCCAAAGGCGGCGTCCATCTGAAATTAGTTTGAAGAAATTAAAAATGAGAGAAAGAAAGCTCAGCCAAGCCGGGGCGGCGGCGTGCTTTTCTCCATCGGTGAAGAAAGGTATAAATCAGATTTGAAATCATAGCCTGGGCGATGATCCACTGAAAAAGTGCTGAACTCAAAATCGGGAATTGGTTGAGCGAATGAAATCGGCACGAACGCCTTGGCTTTGGTTTTTCCTCCGCCGGTTTTCAGAAATCCGATCAACACATCTTCGAAAAAATCATTCTCACAATAGATAACGAAAGTGTCGCCCTTCTTTTCCACACTGGCCACGTCAAACATTTTGCCATCGCGCTCAAATTCCTTTTGCCCGTCGGTCCATTTCAGGGATGCAAATTCTTCTGCGGTAAATGAAAAAGTCTTTAATTCATTTTGGTCGGTTTGCTGAACTTCCTGTTGGAAACTATCGCGGTGATAGAAGGCGAAGTAGGTAGAAAACATTCCAACCAGGCTAATCACGTAGAGCAGCAACAGAGCAGGGAGAATGAATTTAGGAATGATCGCCTTGGTCATCTTCGCAATCATACTAAATATTCGCCACAAACCATACCTCATTGTGATCGCTGAGGCCGGCGCGCAAAAAAACTATTTCTTATAATAACCCATGGCTTCAGGCAGCCAGCTTTCAAGGTCTTTGATGCGCGTTTCGTCAGAAGGGTGCGTGCTCATAAATTCCGGTGGCTTCTGGCCCGTGTTCATTTCCACCATTCGTTTCCAGAATACGGGCGCATTGTTAGGATCGTAGCCCGCCATCGCCATAAAAATCAGCCCGATGTGATCGGCCTCTGATTCATGCTGACGCGAAAATTTAAGCATGCCAAGGTTCGATCCCATACCAATGGCCTGCATTAATAATTGCTGGGTACCGGTAGGGTTTTGGCCCATGGCTGCACTCAGGGTGCTTAGGCCAAACTGCTCAATCAGTCCCTGGCTCATGCGCTCGCGGCCGTGATTCGCAATAGCGTGCGCCACTTCGTGGCCCATCACTACGGCTATTCCATTTTCATCTTTGCATATCGGAAGTATGGCCGTGTAGAATGCCACCTTACCTCCGGGCATACACCAGGCGTTCACGGTTTTGTCGTCCTGAATCAAATTAAACTCCCAGTTGAATCCGGCCAACTGATCGCTCCATCCTTTGCTGGCCATGTATTGTTCTACCCCAGCCTGTATTCTCTTTCCTACCCGCTTGATCATTTCGGTTTGCTGTACATTGGTAGACAAAGGGCCTTTCTTGATCACGTCCTGATATTGTGTGGCCGACATGGTGTTGATTTCAGAACTTGAAACCAGATCCAATTGCTTGCGCCCGGTGACAGGCACGGTAGCACAGGCGTGAACGAGCAAAAGGATAACGAGGCAAAGAGGTAGTCTTAGGATTTTCATGGTCATAAATTTCAGTCGCAAATTTAAGAATCGTCGGATCAAGATGAAAATTCAATCAGGTATTCCTACCTTTACGGGATTAATAACAACCCAAAGGCATGCGAATATTTGCGATCGGCAGGAATTATGCGGAGCATATCAAAGAACTGAACAACGAGCGGCCCGACGAGCCTGTGATTTTTACCAAACCCGACACCGCGATTCTAAAAAACGGGTCACCTTTCTATTACCCCGATTTCTCGAAAGACATACATCATGAAATTGAATTGGTATTGAAGATTTCTAAGGAAGGAAAAAACATTGAAGAGAAGTTTGCTTCCAAATATTATGATTCCATCGGGCTTGGTGTGGACTTCACTGCCCGCGACCTGCAGCAGAAAGCCAAAGAGAAAGGCTTGCCGTGGGACATCGCCAAAGGATTCAACAGCTCCGCTCCTATTTCCGACAAATTCATTCCGGTCGGAGATTTCAAAAACCTCAGCGACATCAACTTCAAACTTGAAATTGACGGTATAGTAAAGCAGCAAGGCAACACCAGCCTCATGCTTTTTAATTTTAACTACATCGTCGCTTATCTGTCGAAATTTTTTACGCTGCGCACCGGCGATCTGATTTTTACCGGAACACCCAAAGGTGTAGGCGCGGTGCATATCGGCAATACACTAACCGGTTATATTGAAGACGAAAAACTGCTTGAATTTGAAGTTAAATAAATTTCTTCCGCACCTGCTTGCGCTGTTGATCCCTGTGTTGGCGCAAGCACAGTTTAACCCTCCCAAAGAACTACCCTACCCAAAGGCGGTACTCAGCGAGCCTTACCTTTTCCCGATCAATCCGGGTCAGCAAAACTGGCTGGCAGGAACTATGGGCGAGCTGCGCAACACGCACTTTCATGCGGGCATTGATATTCGCACCAACAACATGGCGGGCATGCCGGTGCTGGCCACACAGCGCGGCTACATCTCGCGCGTGATCGTGGGGACGTACGGCTATGGCCACGCTCTTTTTATCACGCATCCCGACGGCAACGTCTCGGTGTATGGGCACCTCGATCAGTTCAAAGGAAAATTGGGTGCGTATGTGTTGAATAAACACTACGAAAAAAAATCGTTCGACCTTGACTTGTTCTTCACTCCCGATCAGTTTCCGGTAAACCGCGGCGACACCGTTGCCCTTTCGGGGAATACTGGAGGATCGAGCGGGCCGCATTTGCATTTTGAAATCCGCGACGAGCAAAACGAAGCCTTAAATCCGTTGACGTTCAAGTTCGGCGAAATCAACGATGTACTTTCGCCGGTTGCACAAAAAATCGCGATAAAGACCATGACGGTAAATTCGCGCATCGACAACCGCTTTGGCCGCAAAGAGTATTCGCTGATGCGCAATGGCAACAATTATTTTTTGCAACATCCCATTCAGGCGTCCGGAAAAATCGGGATTGAATTGTTGGCCTTCGACCGGCTGGATCTTTCGCGCTTCCGCTGTGGCATCAACGAGATTGAAGTTTTGGTGGACAGTCAGAAAGTTTTTACTCAACGTATCGACCGCATCAATTTCAATAACACGCACGGCATTGTGTCGCTTATGGATTTCGAAACCATGAAAACACGCGGCCTTCATTTTAATAAATTGTATGTGGACGATGGCAACCCGCTGAAGTATTACGAAAGTTCGGTTGACAAAGGGCGGATCGCCATAGGCAACAAGCCCGTCGATGTGCTCATCAAACTTAAAGACAGTTATGGCAACGAAAGCAGCGTGACCTTTAAGATTGTACCGGAGCTCACGGTGAATACAAAACCCTCCACGCTACCACAGAAAGCGCACGAGTATTTCTTCAGTGGAAATGTGCTGGAGATGCACTCCGCTTGTCCGGCCAATACGCTGCTAAAGGTTTTCGAAAAAGGAACCGTTACTGAAATCAAATCGTCGTATTCGCACGGCGGGCGGCAAGTGTATCTTCTCGATTTGCAAAAAAGCCTACCCGACTCAGTGCAAACCTGTCACGGCATGGTTCAGTTCGGCTTGAAAGACAAAGTTCCTTCAGGTATTGAATACACGTTTTACAGCGATGTGACGAACATTCATTTTGCTCCGAATGCGCTTTACGACACGTTGTTCCTCACGCTTGCGAATAGCATCAAAAACGAGAAAGAGATTTTCACCATAGGCCGACCCACCGATCCGCTTTATGCGCCCATCGAAGTGACGCTCAAGCCACGCCAAAAAGTGACTCCTTCATCCAAACTTGCCGTGTACCACATTGAAGGGCGAAGCTATGAATACATCGGCGGACAATGGCAAAATGGAGCGGTACGGTTTCAGGCGTCAGAGTTCGGAGATTTTATTTTCCTTACTGATTCCATCGCTCCGATAATCCACCGCTTGCAGTGCAATGCTTCGTCAGCAAGATTCAGAATAGGTGATAACCTTTCGGGGATTTCCCGCTACGAAGCATCGGTGAACGGCGAATGGTTGTTGATGAAATACGATTACAAAACCGGCATCTTGCAGTCTGAACGACTCGATCATTCAAAGCCCCTTCATGGGGATTTTGAATTGAAAGTAACTGACCGCGCTGGCAATCAAGCGACATACAAGCAAACGATACTTTAAACCCTACGATTATGGCACTATCCGTTGGAACGAAAGCACCCGACTTCATCGCAAAAGATCAGGACGGTAACGAAGTGAAATTGTCTTCTCTGAAAGGAAAGAAAGTAGTTCTGTACTTCTACCCCAAAGACATGACGCCCGGCTGCACGGCCGAAGCGTGCAACCTGCGCGACAACTACAAAGTGCTGCAAAAGCAAGGCTACGAGGTTTTCGGCATCAGCACCGACGACGAAAAGATGCACCGCAAGTTCATCGCCAAAGAAAAACTTCCCTTTCGTCTACTGGCCGATACCGACAAGGTCGTTCACGCCAAGTATGAAACGTGGGTTGAGAAATCGATGTACGGCCGCAAGTACATGGGCACCGCGCGCATCACGTACATCATTGACGAAGCCGGAGTGATCAGCGAGGTGATTGAAAAAGTGGATACAAAAAATCACACGGCGCAAATCCTCGGGCAAGCAGCGCCTGCTAAACCGGCAAAGAAAGCCGCACCAAAAAAAGCAGCGAAGAAAGCTACGCCGAAGAAAGCGGCGAAAAAGAAAAAGTAGTGAATCGCAAAATTATATCCGTAAAGGTTATTGTCTTCTTGTAAGTTTATATCTTCGCGCAAACGTAAGCCATGTCCACTCAACCTGACCTCATCCAACTCAAGAAATTAGCTACGCAAATTCGCCGTGACATCGTGCGTATGGTGCACGCTTGTCAAAGCGGCCATCCGGGCGGATCGCTCGGCTGCGCCGATTACTTTGTTGCGCTTTACTTTCATATTCTGAAGCACAATTCAAAATTTTCAATGGATGGAAAAGGCGAAGATTTGTTCTTCCTTTCCAACGGTCACATTTCGCCAGTGTGGTATTCTACACTTGCGCGGGCAGGATATTTTGAAGTAAAGGAATTGTCTTCTTTCCGCATGCTGAACACACGTCTGCAAGGTCACCCGGCTACACATGAGCACTTGCCAGGTATTCGCGTGGCATCAGGCTCTTTGGGTCAGGGGTTGTCGGTGGCGCTCGGTGCAGCACAAACCAAGAAACTGAATAAAGACAATCAACTGATTTTTGTGCTGATGGGCGACGGCGAGCAGCAGGAAGGCCAGGTATGGGAAGCCGCCATGTACGCCGCGCATAACAAGATGGACAACGTAATTGCCACGATTGATTATAACGGCCAACAGATCGACGGCCCGGTAGATAAAGTTCTTTCCTTACTTGATCTGAAAGCCAAATGGGAAGCCTTCGGCTGGATTGTCAATGAGTTTGACGGAAATAAAATGGAAGATGTGGTGAAGGGTCTTGAACTGGCCAAATCACAGTCCGGAAAAGGAAAGCCCGTGATGAACTTGATGAAGACCGCCATGGGTGCAGGCGTTGATTTTATGATGGGCTCGCACAAGTGGCACGGCGTTGCGCCGAACGACGACGAACTGAAATCGGCGTTGAGTCAACTGGAAGAAACCATTGGAGATTATTAATTCACCGGATCACACAAACCAAGGAATGATAGCGAGTAACGTAGCCACAACGATCCAGAAAAGTAATTTTCGATTGATGGTTTGCGTCTCTTGCATGGTAGAATTTTTGAAAACTTCAACGACGCCATGCACGCAGGGTTTGCAGCCGCTTGGGGGATTTACTAAAGTTTAACAAGTCTTTAACAGAACAGGCATGACCAAATACACTTTTACAGAAAAGAAAGATACACGATCGGGCTTTGGCGTGGGGTTGCACGAACTTGGCAAACAAAACGGAGACGTGGTGGCCTTGTGCGCCGACCTTACAGGCTCTTTGAAAATGGACGCATTCAAAAAGGATTTCCCTGAGCGCTTCTTTCAAACCGGTATCGCCGAAGCCAATATGATTGGCCTTGCCGCGGGCATGACCATCGGAGGCAAAATTCCTTTTACAGGAACCTTCGCTAACTTCTCTACCGGCAGAGTGTATGACCAGATCCGTCAGTCAGTGGCCTATTCCGGAAAGAATGTAAAAATCTGCGCATCACATGCGGGTGTTACTCTTGGCGAAGACGGCGCGACGCACCAGATTCTTGAAGATATTGGAATGATGAAAATGCTGCCGGGCATGACTGTGATTGTGCCGTGCGACTACAGTCAAACCAAAGCCGCGACCATCGCCTTGGGAAGTCACATCGGACCGGCGTACCTGCGCTTTGGCCGACCAAGCTGGCCGATCTTCACTGCCGACCGCCCCTTTGTGATCGGCAAAGCCGACAAGATGATTGAGGGAAAAGACGTGAGCATTTTTGCATGCGGCCACCTGGTATGGCAAGCCATTGAAGCGGAAGTAAAACTGGCGGCGCAAGGCATCAGTGCCGAGGTCATCAACATTCACACCATCAAGCCGATTGATGTCCCTGCCATTCTTGAATCTGTACAAAAGACAAAGTGCGCGGTGACGTGCGAGGAGCATCAGATCAATGGAGGCCTAGGCGAAAGTGTAGCTCAAGTTCTTTCTCGATTCTTCCCTGCGCCGATTGAGATGGTTGCCGTAAACGACAGCTTTGGCGAAAGCGGAACGCCTGCTCAGCTCTTAAAGAAATATGGGTTAGGCCCGGACAATATCGTAGAAGCTGCCCAAAAGGCAATTCAGCGAAAAAAATAGGCAAACTTGAAAATGTAGGGAGGGTTGCTTACCTGCCCATACAGTAAGGGTGGTATTCCACTCCTACTGTCGGGATCAGGTTCACAGTTTTAACGCTATGGCAAAATAGGTCTTGCTGTGATTTTGTGAACCCCAAAGTAGAAGGATCGCATTCAATTTTCCTACGAAAACCAAAAAACTTTATTTTATCTTTAAAAATGCCGTTTTTTGGGTCAAAATAGGCTTTTCGATGATTGAGGACAACTATAAGCAGCGCGGCCTTAGGAATAAGTTGGTCAAAAAATTACGCCTAAAAGGCATACATGACGAGGCCGTTTTGGCAGCCATCGGAAAAGTGCCCAGACACGTTTTTTTTGAGGATGCCCTGCTCAATCATGCGTATGAAGACAAAGCCTTCCCCATCGGCGAAGGCCAAACCATTTCTCAACCTTATACCGTTGCCTTTCAAAGCGAGAAACTGGAAGTGAAACCGGGTGAAAAAATCCTGGAGATAGGCACTGGCTCAGGTTATCAGGCGGCGATTCTCCTTGAGCTCGGCGCGAAAGTTTATACCATCGAATTCAACCGAAAACTTTTCGAAAAAACGAAAGCATTTTTGCCCTCCCTCGGTTACCATCCATTCTTCTTCCATGGCGATGGCTCGCTGGGTATTCCTTCTCGGGCACCTTTTAGTAAAATAATCGTCACCGCTGGTGCGCCGGTTGTGCCCAACGCTCTGATCGATCAACTTGCCGACGGCGGCATCTTGATTATTCCTGTCGGCGACAGAGCCACTCAGAAAATGCTGAAAATCACCAAAAAGAATGGGAAGCTGTTGAAAGAAGAATTTGATCAGTTCGCTTTCGTACCTCTGCTGGGCGAAAGCGGCTGGGGCGCATCCTCCTAAAATAAATTTGTCTACCTACTAAAAGGTAGGTAAATTCGCAACGGTTATGACTACCCGCGAAACCATTATTGCTTTAGGTGATCAGCTGATCCGCGACAAAGGCTTCAATGCGTTTAGCTTTTACGACATCGCCAGGTCGCTTAATATTAAGAACGCTTCCATCCATTATCATTTTCCTTCCAAAACAGATTTAGGGATAGCGGTATTAAAAGGCCAGCAAGATGGGCTGCGTTCGCTTATCGAAGCCTATTCGAAAAAAACACCGGAAGAGAAGCTCCTCGCCTTTCTCTCGATTTATACGCGCATTAAAGCTGAAGGCAAAGTGTGCATCGTCGGTTCGCTGGCTACCGACCTGAATTCCGTCGATGAAAAAATTGCTGTCGAATTAAAAAAACTGGCCCAAGAAATACTTTCCTGGGTCACCCAAATTCTGGACGAAGGAAAACGTAAAAAAGTATTTTACTTTCGGGAATCGTCCCGCACCCGAGCTTTGTTAATTATCACCAACATGCTGGCAGCGCTGCAAGTGTCGCGACTAACCGATGAAAATGATTTTAGTTCAATTAAGAATGCCATCATCAAGGATTTAAGAGTTAAACCATAAAATTTATGAATCAAAAAAGAGTAGTTGTTACAGGGATGGGTGCGCTTACGCCGATTGGAAATTCAGTGGCCGAATATTGGGCCAACCTGGTAGAAGGAAAAAGTGGAGCAGCGCCGATCACTCATTTTGATGCGAGTAAATTCAAAACGCGATTCGCCTGCGAGATCAAAGGATTTGATTTCAATGCATATTTTGACAGACCCGAGTTGCGCAAGATGGACAAGTTCACTCAATACGCCATGGTAGCGGCAGACGAAGCCATTAAAGATGCGCTTCTATATCTTGAAAAAATCAATAAACGTCGGGTAGGCGTAATCTGGGGATCAGGCAATGGTGGCTTTCAAACCTTTCAGGAGCAAGTGAGCGAATTCGCTAAAGGCGATGGAACACCGCGATTCAATCCGTTTTTCATTCCTAAAGTAATTGCCGACATCGCGTCTGGATGGATTTCAATTAAGTACGGATTTATGGGCCCCAACTTCACGACCATTTCCGCCTGCGCTACATCGACGACAGCCATCATTGATGCCTTCAATTACATACGATGGGGAAAGGCCAACATCATTATCACCGGAGGCTCGGAAGCCGCCATCAATGAAGCTGGAATTGGCGGGTTTAATGCCTCGAAGGCGCTTTCGCAATTCAATGAAAATCCACTGATTGCCTCACGTCCTTTCGACAAAGACCGCGACGGTTTCGTCATGGGTGAAGGTGCGGGTGCACTTGTGCTGGAAGAGTACGAGCATGCCAAAGCGCGTGGTGCAAAAATTTATGCCGAAGTTGCCGGAGGCGGTATGAGCGCCGACGCTTATCATCTTACGGGTACACACCCTGAAGGCGAAGGTGCACTCCTTGGTATGCAAGAAGCGCTGGACGACGCCGGTATGAAACCTTCCGACATCGACTACCTCAACGCACACGCTACTTCTACACCGCTTGGTGACATAAGCGAGACCAAAGCAATGGTACGCTTGTTTGGAGAAAACCCAGTTCACCTGAATGTGAGCGCTACCAAATCTGCCACAGGCCATTTGCTCGGTGCTGCTGGCGCAGTAGAAGCCATCGCCTCAATCATGGCGGTGAAAGAAAACATCATCCCTCCTACCATCAACACGCAGCATGTGGATGAAGCAATCTATGGCTCGCTGAACTTTACATTAGGAAAGAAAGTAAGCAAGCCTGTGAATGCCGCGATGAGCAACACCTTTGGGTTTGGCGGGCACAATGCCACCGCAATCTTTAAAAAGTTCAGGGATTAGCCCTGAACTTATTTTGCCGGTGAAAACCTGACTACTTTATTCGTAAGAGGTTTTACCGATTTAAGGTATGCGAAGATCGCCGCCAGATCGCTGTTCTCCATAGTCCCGTACATCGTCCACGGCATGATGCTGTTGAACTCACCGGGTTTAATCGTTTCAGAAATATGTGTGGAGTCAGTGTAGTGTTTGAATTTTTGAATGAACATTTCCTCCGTCCATTTGCCAAGGCCAGTTTCCTGATCGGGTGTAATGTTGGACGAACGAACTGTCGACCCATCCGGAAAAAGGAATTCTCTTCCGCCGGCAAAAATGAGTTCCGGTTTGATTCTTCCCTTGTCAACCTGTGTGTGGCACTCTGCGCATGAAGCAGCATTCACGAGGTATGAACCATACGCAAGTTGATCGGATTTGTCAGGGCGAGTTTGCGGAGCCGCAGCTTGCGGAATGGTATTGATAATAAAATTCATCGGGAAGTCAGGCTGCGAATCCTCCACTTTGTTTTCAATCGGAGCAATTGACCGCACGTAGGCAATGATGCTGTAGATATCCTCGCGATCCATGCGGGCATAGTAAGGATAGGGCATCAAAGGAAACATCGCTTTGCCTTCTTTGGTCACACCCGTAGTGATAACGCGATACAGCTCGCCATCGGTGTAGCGGGCTATTCCGTGAGGTGTAATATTTTTAGAAATGAAAACACCAGGCATTCCCACGCTTTGATCAAAACGCTCGCCGCCTTGTCCTAAAGTGCCCGGTGTCAGCGGTCCGGAAAATCTGGACCAATCTCTTTTCGAATGACAATCCACACAAACTGTTACAGAGGTGGCCAGGTATTTTCCCCGTTCAATCCGTTCGGGCGTATATTCGATTTTAATTTCTTCGGCCTGGCCCATATTAGGCAATGCTACTTTCACGTAGGTAAGTGCTCCGGCTATCACAACGACTACCAAAATCAGCGCATAGCCGAGGTACTTGAATACTTTCTTCATAAGTGGGTTAAGTGTTTAGGTGGTTTAGACAAAATTAATTTTTCAAAATCAATTTCCTAACCATTTCCATTCCTACACTGGCCTTCTCAGCAATAAAATGAAGATTGGGGGTTTGCCTTACATCCGGAATCTTGGGGTCGACGATGTAGATGGGTACATCCGTAGGAACATCATGAATCAATCCTGCCGCTGGGTACACCACGAGTGACGTACCTACCACAAGAAACAAATCGGCTTGCGACGCAACCTGCGAGGCCACCTCCATCATGGGTACCATCTCACCAAACCACACAATGTTAGGTCTTAGCTGCGAGCCCTTTTCGCATTTGTCGCCGAGGTTCAATTGCCAGCCGTTGATTTTATACACCAGCGACGGGTTGAAAGTACTGCGCGATTCAAATAAACTTCCGTGAAGATGAATTACATTTTGCGAACCGGCACGCTCGTGAAGATCGTCTACATTTTGAGTTATGATCGTCACATCAAAATCCTTCTGAAGCTCAGCCAGTATTTCATGGCCGCGGTTCGGACTGGCTTGCAATGCGGTTTTTCTTCGTTCGTTGTAAAACTCTAGTACCAAAGCCGGATTTCGGTGCCAGGCCTCCGGCGTAGCCACGTCTTCCACGCGATAGCCTTCCCACAAACCACCCGAATCCCGGAAGGTGGCCAAACCACTTTCAGCACTGATCCCAGCCCCAGTGAGCGCTACAATTTTCTTCATCTATTGCTTTAACTTCCTATCAAAGAAATCTTTGGCTGCCTCAAAAATTCTGGTCCAACTTTCCTGACGGAGAAACCCGTGAATTTCATCGGGTAGCACGAGCAGTTCCACCGGTACATTTTTTTCCCTTAGTTTGGTTACAAGATCTGTGGTTTGTTGAAACTGCACATTGCGATCGTCATCGCCGTGAACAAACAACACCGGCGCTGTCCATTTTGACAAGTCAGCGTTAGGCGAAGATTTGAACGCAATATCCATTTCATTTTTTGCGATTCCCCAACTGTTGGTAGCATCTTGTGCATCCCACGACCAATCGTGTACGCCATGCAAGTCTACACCTGCTTTAAACAACTCAGGGTTTTTCGACAACCCCATCGCGGTGAGATAGCCACCATACGAACCACCCCACAACCCGATTTTTGATGCGTCTACTTCCGGCAATAGTTGTAGAAATTTCCCCGCAGCTACAATGTCCTGATACTCGCTGGCGCCACGCGGCCCCTGATTCTTTGCCCTGCGAAAGTCTTTACCATAACCAATACCGTCGCGATAATTTACTGACACCACCGCATAACCTTGGCTTGCCATATATTGATTGAATGCGTATCCGTTGCTGTAGTAATCACTGTAGTGAAAGCCCAACAGCATTTGCCGATGCGGGCCACCGTGCATGTACACGAGCGCCGGCCGCTTACCTGAAATTTTTCGGTCGATGAATAGCTGGCCGTGAATGGTTGTGCCGTCTGCTGCTTTAAAAATCACTTGCTCTGGTTTCACAAAAACAGACGGAGCAAATGAAGGGGCTTTGATAATATTTATCGGAGCGGTTGCTTTTTTGAATTCGTCCACGCGCACCAAAACTTTAGGTGAGTTGATGGTGGATCTGAAACAATACAATGATGTTCCGCCGAAGGCGGGAAACATTTCGATTCCCTCCCCACTGGTCACAGCCGAGGGGTTTCCTTGTGTCACATTCGATTTCCAAAGATGACGCCGGTCGATATCTTCACGATTGCCATCGAAATAAATATTCTGTTGCGCAGCATCGAGAACATAATTTTCCACTTCGGCATCGCCTGGAGTAATGTCTTTTAGATCCGTGCCGTCGGGAGTCATTGAGAAGATATGATTCCAGCCTGTGTGCTCCGAATAAAATAAAATCCGATTAGCTGAAGTCCATGCCAATGGCTTGTCGCGATCTTGTGCAAAGCCACCGTCATCCGAAGGTGAATTCCAGATCGCTTTGCCTTTCAACGACTCTGCATCGGCAATCCATACAGAAAACTTCTGACCTTCGAGGTAATTGACGAGTTGATTAATCTTCGTTCCCGAATAGCGGATGAACGCAACCTGCTTTCCATCGGGCGACCAGACGGGAAAATTATCGTTGCTTACGTCAGGAGCTACCCATTTTATTTTTTTCGTAACGAGACTGTAAATGCCAATGAAGCTGTGATCGCCGCGGTCGCTGGTAAAGAGAATGTCGTTTCCTAACGGAGAAAATTTCGGCCCATAGTTGGCGCCACGCGCAACAAAGAGCAACTTCGGCACAGCGTTAATGTCAAGGCTCGTTTCAAAGATCTGCCCTCCTTTCGCAAATAGAATTTTTAATCCATCAGGAAAGAACATCGGATTATTTCCTTGCGTAATTTTTGAAGGAGGATTTTTCGACGCTATTTCCTTAAAATAAATTGCTTGCTCGGTGCCTTCGGCAAGACTTGCCGGATTGGGATTCTGCCCTCTGGCATTGGCTTCGCCACCCCTCACAAAAACGAGTTTGGTGCCATTGGGTGAAAACACGAGGTGCGAAATTTCCTGCCCATCGTCCTGATTGTAGTCGGTAAGCATGCGCGGAACATCATTGCCTGTTTTAATCATGATGTTGCGTTTGCCCTGGTCGTTGATTACCCATGCGATGTTTTTTCCATCGGCAGATGCTGCGAAGGAAGACTCTTTTGGGTAACTAAGAAACTGATCAAGGCTGGTCTGCGCCGAGGCGACTATCACGAAAGCAAAAAGCAAAAGTGTCAGAGGGTATTTCATAAAACTTAAATTTTCGGAAGTTACTAAAATTGATTTCGTCTTAAAAGATTTTCTGAGACTTCTAAAACCCTTTCTAACGAGTTATCGTTAACACGGAAAACCTTTCCACAGCCTACGTGAAAAAATTGAAACAAGTAAGTCTTCTGCTCGCTTCGATCACGTTATTGGCTTTCTCTATTTTCTTCAGCCGTCCTGCTTCCGCTGATAATTTCAATCATCAAACTTCCATCGATCAGGTTGTTTCCCTTGCGGAAGATGACCTTGATGAGTCGATTCACGCTGACCAATTTTTACCTGGTGATTACCTGCCATTGTGTATTTGGGTAATCAATTCTGACCAATCGCTGAAGCCGCAGTTTACTGCTACTGTATTCACCAGAGTTTCCCCTCTACCCTTCTATCTTCAGATCAATACGCTAAGAATCTGATTTAAGAATCAACTTTTTTCGCTTATTCCTTTTCAAGGGATTGGCGTGCTGTTTTCTTTTTCCAACTCTTAACCTCAAACAATTAATTTATGAAAAAACAAATCATCTTTCCGATGATGATAATAGGACTGTGCTTCCTGTTGTCGTCGTGTATTAGTACGGTGCCTGCCGGATACCGCGGGATAAAAGTTTACCTGCTTGGCAATAAACGGGGCGTCGAGCAAAAGCAACTTGGTGTGGGAGCCTACTTCCTTGGGTTTAATCAAAAGATTTATACGTTCCCAGTCTTTCAACAAAACTACGTGTGGGAAGCAAACAACTCGATCAACTTTCAAAGCAAGGAAGGACTTGACGTGAGCGGCGATTTTGGAATAAGTTACTCGCTGATTCCAGACAGTGTGCCTGCTATTTTTCAAAAATATAGAAGAGGGATTGATGAGATCACTAACATCTTCTTGCGTAACATGGTACGTGACGCGCTAAACACCACAGCTTCGCACATGCCTATCGAGTCGATCTATGGTGTTCACAAAAGAGACCTGCTTTTGAAAGTTGACAGCATGGTGTCAAAGCAAACGAAACGCTACGGAATCATCATCGATCGGATTTACACCATTGGCGAGTTGCACTTACCTGGATCCATCGAGTCGGCGATTAATGCCAAACTGGAAGCCAATCAGCGTTCACAACAATCACAAAATGAAGTGAAGACCGTGGAGGCAGAAGCCAATAAGAAAATTGCCAAAGCGCGGGGTGACGCGGAAAGCCGTGTGATTGAAGCGAAAGCCATTGCTGAAAGCCAGGTCATTGAAGCCAAAGCTGCCGCCGACATCACCAAAATAAAGGCTGCCGCCGATGCGGAATCAACCCGGTTGAATGCCAATGCGCAAGCGGAAGCCAACGCCAAGCTTGCCAAGTCGCTGAACCCGGCGTTAATCCAATACCGATCTATCGATCGGTGGGATGGAAAGCTTCCACAAATATCAGGGCAGAACACGCCCTTCATCAACCTGAATCAGCCGAAATAAAAGCAGACTTAAAAAAACTTCTATTCGTCACGGTTCCGTCAAAATTAAAATACTAAAACTCAAATCAAAAAAATGAAAAATCTAATTAAACCAGTCGCCTATTTGACACTGGTATCTTTTTTATGCAGTAGCTGCGGAGTGATGTTTGGTGGTAGCAAATTCAATGGCACTATCATTGCAAAAGATCATCCTAATGCACAAATTTTTGTTAATGGAACAAAAGTTGGACAGGGTACTGCCACAGGGCTTTATCATCGTAATGCACCTATGAATGTCGAGGTGCGTCAGGACGGTTGCGAACCAAAAACGCAGTCGTTTGGTAACACATTTCGAACCAGTAATTTTATTCTTAGCCTCGTGTCGTGGGGGCTCGTTGGTGCGCTGATCGACGTTGGCACGGGTGCGTCGTTCAAACCAGACCACCGGGGGAATGCGGCCATTCAAAAAGTAGACGACAAGAATTTCACCTTTACAGTGGATTATTCTGGTTGTCCTAAATAGTAAACTGGGACGAATAGAAGTAAAAGGCCGCATTGAGCGGCCTTTTTTCTTTCATGGCCTACATTATCGATCACTTTCAAAGGCCACTCCCCGTCCTTCCCTTTTTTGAGCATTCTTATCACCGGAGTGGTGATGTTTGAACTTCAACGCTTTGACCGCCAGTATTTTAAATTATGTTTTTGCTATTGCCTTTTCTTTTTAACTTTACCGTCCTATTTACCACTAACTAAAGTCACAATGAAGTTTATCGTTAATTCAAGCTACCTGTTGAAGCAGCTTTCTCACATCAATGGAGTTATTACCACCAATCCGGTAGTTCCAATTCTTGAAAACTTTCTTTTTGAAATAGATAAAAGTAAACTGACAGTTACTGCCTCTGATTTGCAGACTTCGATGATTACTGAAATCACCATCGAGTCGAAGGAAAAAGGCAACATTGCAGTTCCTGCGCGTATCCTTCTTGAAACCTTGAAGAACTTGCCCGACCAACCGGTTACGTTCTCTATCGATGAAGCTACTTACAGCATTGAAATCAGTTCGGACAACGGTCGCTATAAGCTGGCTGGTGAAAACGCTACTGATTTCCCGAAGGTACCTTCTGTATCCAACGACTTTTCAGCCAACATTTCTACCGAAGTTTTGGCGCGCGCCATTAACAATACCATTTTCGCCACCAGCAGCGACGAGCTTCGCCCTGCTATGACTGGTGTGTATGTGAACCTTGGCGACAAGAACACAACTTTCGTAGCTACCGACGGTCATCGTCTGGTGCGCTACCGTAGAACCGACATTAAATCTGAAAACGGCAACGCCATCATCATTCCACGTAAGGCCTTGAACTTGTTGAAAGCTACTTTGCCAACGGAAAATACTGATGTGAACATTGACTTCAACATGAGCAATGCCTTCTTCAAATTCGGAAACATCCGTATGATTTGCCGCCTGATCGACGAGCGTTATCCGGATTACGAAAATGTAATTCCTACCTCCAACCCGATCAAGATGACGATCAGCCGTACGGATTTGCTCAGCTCACTAAAACGTATCTCGATCTACGCCAATAAAACTACGCATCAGGTTCGTCTGAAAATTACCGGAAGCGAGCTTCAGGTATCAGCAGAAGATCTTGACTTCTCCAACGAAGCCAATGAGCGCCTTTCGTGCGAGCATGAAGGTGAAGACATTGAAATCGGCTTCAATGCACGCTTCCTGATTGAGATGCTCAGCAACCTCGATACAGATCAGATCAAATTAAATATGTCTGCTTCCAACAAGGCAGGTGTAATTTTCCCGGCTGAGAAAGAAAAAGGAGAAGACATCTTAATGCTGGTAATGCCAGTGATGCTGAATCAATATGCTTAATTAAGTTTTTGACTAACAAAAAAGAGGCTGCCTAAACGACAGCCTCTTTTTTTTGTAGCTTCTCTATAATTAATCGCCGAAGCTAATTCCAAGTCCTTTTGCTCCACGAACAATATCAGAGTTAGGTTTTACAAAGTTTGATTCGCGCGTCGCTTCATCCAGGGAAACCGAAGTGATTGAATTGTTGCGTAAGGCAACCATCCGACCAAAATTCTTTTCAAGAACGAGCTCAAATGCTTTCACACCAAACATAGAGGCCAACACCCGATCAAACGCTGAAGGCGTGCCGCCGCGCTGAACATGGCCTAACACAGTTTCGCGAATCTCGGCTTTGCATCCAGCATCTTTCAATTGTTTTGACAATTGATACGCCACGCCTCCCAACCGCACGTGCTCTGATCCCTTCGAGCCTTCGCTGGATGTAATCGTTCCTTCTTTGGCTTTGGCGCCTTCGGCGATTACTATGTTTACAAAACCTCTTCCATTGTTGTAGCGCAGGTCGATACGCTCTACCAGTTTTTTTACGTCGTAAGGAATTTCCGGTATCAGACAAATCTCAGCACCGCCCGCTACAGCGGTGTGCAATGCGATCCATCCGGCATCGCGGCCCATCACCTCCATGATCATCACCCGGTAGTGGCTTTCGGCGGTGGATACAAGTCGGTCAAGACTGTCGGTTGCAATCTGCACCGCAGTTTGAAAACCGAAAGTCATATCTGTTGCTGAAAGATCATTGTCGATTGTCTTCGGAACACCAATCATCGGAATGCCTTTGTCGAACAATGCTTTCGATATTTTTTGCGAGCCATCGCCGCCAATGTTGATCACGGCGTCAAACCCAAGTTCTTTCAACTTTTTTACAAGATCATCCGAACGATCTTCAAATTTGATGGAGCCGTCTGGCTGTTCCACAGGAAATTTGATCGGGTTTCCTTTGTTGGTGGTTTTAAGGATTGTTCCGCCCTTTACATGAATACCCGCTGTGCGGTCGGGCGTTAACTTTATGATTTCCTGGGGTTCGCGAAACACACCATTGAATGCTTCGATGCTGCCGTACACTTCCCAGCCTTCTTCCTGGCGGGCGCGCTTGGCGATTCCACGAATCACTGCATTGAGACCTGGACAATCACCACCGCCGGTAAGGACTAATACTTTTTTCATAAGAATGATATTAAGATTTGTTTGATGCTCTTCGTAATCGATCGTTAATTGCTCTTCCCAAACCAATGTCGGGTACTTCTTCAGTCAGGATCATCTCTACGTCCAACTTGTCAAGCTCGCGTAATGCCGAAAATAATTTTCGCGCGGCTTCGTCAAGATTTCCCGATGGTGAAAGCACAATCTGTGTTCTCACATTAGCCAGTTCGTATTCATCCCGATAGGACAATACAGCCATCGATTTGTTTTTGTGCTGCGAATACAACTGCTGAATGTTCCCTAAGAGCAAAGGTTTTCCCGGCGCGTAATGACTAGTCAGCTGGCCCGGCGCTTGTGGATTGGAATCAGAGTGTGTGTTGACAATCACCTTCCCGATCACTGATTCAATGTCTTCCACACTGAGCCCTCCTACACGATAAACAATCGAGTTTCCATTTTCAAAGCCGACAATCGTTGATTCCACACCAACTTTGCATTCGCCTCCATCGAGAATGTAATCAATCTTGTTTCCAAGTTGTTCATTCACGTGTGCAGGGTTAGTTGGACTGACGTAGCCGAAAGGATTGGCACTGGGAGCTGCCAGCGGAAAAGATAATTTCTTCAAAAGCTGGAGCGTAAGCGGATGATCGGGGCAACGGATGCCAACTCGATCAAGCCCTGCAGTGACCAAATCAGGTACAATACTTTTTTTAGGAAGCAGAATTGTAAGTGGCCCTGGCCAAAAGCGGCGCATCAGCTCGGATGCCTGCCGGGGAATTTCTTCCACATAATCGCTTACAGCCTCAACGCTACCGACGTGCACAATCAGCGGATCAAAATAGGGCCGGTTTTTTGCTAGATAAATTTCTGTGACCGCCTCTTCGTTGAGGGCATTGCCGGCAAGGCCATAGACGGTTTCGGTGGGTATTGCCACCAACTTGCCTTCCTCCAAAAGTGCTTTGGCTATCGCGATTTCGTTGCCAATGTCAGCCATGCACTAAAATGGTTTTCTCTTTCATGCGAAGTACAGACCGCTCTTGCGTAAACTGCTCGATTTCAGCGAGAGTTATCCATTGCACGTCGTGCGACTCATGACTGACAACAACTTGCTCCGATTCATCAGCTTCTACCAAAAAGCGGATATCATAGTGGTAGTGGGCAGGAAAATCTTTTCGTTCGGGAATCAAATGAATATCGACATCGAAAATTTCGCGCAAAGGAAGAAGATTTTTCAATCCGGTTTCTTCCTCGGCTTCGCGAAGTGCTACGTTCAAAATATTTTCTTCGCCATCGGCATGGCCGCCAGGCTGAACCCATTTGTTCAACTTAGCGTGATGCACTAATAATGACCTTGACCGATCTTTATTGACGATCCACGCTGATCCTGTAATATGTCCCGGCAAATGAGTTCGTTGAAAACACGCAGGCTGCTCAAGCAATTCTAAAAAGCGATGGACAAACTTTTGTTCCTCCTCAAAATCGCTTTCATAAGCGCGGAGCAACTCAATAAGCAAGGGACGGTCCATAGTAAAGTCTATTGAATAACGATCGTCGCTTTATTGAATTTACCGTCTTCGAGTTTTGTCTCTTCGCCGCCGCCTGTGTTGTCTTTATCGCCTTTACGGCAAAGAATAAAATAGGCAATGGGCTTCAGTTTCTTAAAGCGAACAATTCCTTTGGCGTCGGTGGTTGCTTCTTCCACGGCGTTCACTTCTTTGGTATAATCGTCTTTCTTTTCAAAGAGTTTTACCGAAGCACCCTCCACCGTATTTCCCGACTCATCGCGAACAGTGAGCGTAAGGGAAGTCTTGAAAATCTGAGGAGGTGTAGGCGTGGGAAAGAACCACACATTCAAAAAAAGAAATGCGAATAAAAATGATTTCATGGTGACTATCGATTTGATAAGTAAAGATAAGGCTTAGTTCTCTAAAGAATAAACACTTTTGTAAAATCCATGCTGCTGTAAAAAGTCGATCAACGCTTCATAAAACGGATGATTGCCCAGCGTAGCGCTATCGCCCACCATGATGAGCTTCTTTTTGGCCCGTGTCATGGCCACATTGGTGCGGCGAATATCAGACAGAAAGCCGACCTCGCTCTTTTCATTGCTGCGAACAAAGCTTATGGCGATGACGTCGCGCTCCTGCCCCTGAAAGGCGTCGACCGTGTTGATAGAAATGAATTTATAGATGGGCTCAAGTATTGACGACTGCTCGGCCAGGTGATTCAATCGATCTACCTGAGCACTGTAGGGCGTGATGATGCCGAGTGTTATATTCTCCTCAATCCACGCAGTAGCGCCAATTGATTCCACCAGTTTCTCCACTTGACGAATGAGCAAGTCTGCTTCTTTTTCATTGTAGCGGCTCAGTGTTTCCGTGTCCTGCTTTTCAGTGCAGTCGCTGCCTGCCGTATCTATAAAGTCAACAGGCATTTCGTAAGGCCGCAGCAACTCATGTTTAACCGACTCATGGGCAATGAGCTTGTGCTGATAAAAATAACCCGATGAAAATTCCATAATCGACTCGTGCATCCGGTATTGCACCTGAAGCATCGACGCATGTTGAGGGAATTTCTCAATTCCTTTTTCAAACAATGTCCTGGCCAACCCTTGGGTAGCGGCGTCGTGCGATTTGATCGTGGGAGGCAATTGGCAATGGTCGCCAGCAAGCACCACTCGCTGTGATTTTAAAAGAGGAATCCAGCAGGCTGGCTCCAATGCCTGCCCCGCCTCGTCAATAAAAACAGTTGTAAATTTTCTGCTGCGCAGAAGCGGGTGCGACGAGCCGACAAGCGTAGCGCATATAGCCTCGCTGGTATTGAGCAAATCGTTGACGATATAAAATTCAAGCATATCGGCATCTGACTTAAGTGCCTTGGCTTCTTCACGCAACATGCGTCGCTCCTCCTTTTCGGCGTGGCCAAATCGCCTTTTGAATTGCCCAGCCTTTTGCCTCACCTGCTCCATCTTTCGTCGCAGCAACCGGAGTTCGTGAAAGTACGGATGGTCGGCGATTTGCGCGTCGAGTGTTTTGCTTAGCGATTGCTCTGTTACTCTCGCCGGATGACCGATTCGTAAAACTTTCAATCCTCGCTGATGCAGTTTGTCTACCAGCAAATCAATCGCAGCGTTGCTCGGCGCGCACACCAGCACCTGCCGTTCTTCTTTTACCGTAAGCCGGATGCATTCTACCAGCGTAGTAGTTTTGCCTGTGCCGGGCGGACCATGAATGAAAGCGACATCGCGCGCAGCAAGGATCTTTTTCAACGATTGTAGCTGACTGTCGTTGAGCACGGATGTTTCATATTTTACCTCATCCGTTTCGGGCGACCGGTACCCAGCGCTATCCGCGCCAAGCAAAATCTCGCGCAGCTCAGCCACCCGATTATCTTCAGCCTCTATCACTTTCTTAAGAGCATAGTCCATTTCGCGATAGCTCATCTCGTCGAACATCACGTCCACGCCCAATGAGCCATCTTCAATCCAGTCGGGCAGGTCATCCCCGTTAAGGGTAATCACCATCACGTTGTCACGAACATAATTAATCACGCCGTTTACGTGCTGGCTTTCGGGTTTGCCAGAGGCGTTGGTAAACAAGCTTACTACTTTTCCACTTTGAAAAGAATGCGGCTGATCGAGTGCGTTTGTTTTTTCCAAATCAATCATCACTCGCTCACCGGTGCCGATGTAGTCGCGCAACAAGCGCACGGGATACCACGTCACGCCTTCTTTCACGCGCTGACTCAACGAACGCAGCAGCACCTTTTGGCGGTATTGCTCAAGATCGGCCTGGCGCTCAAGTTGCAGAAGTTGGGAAGTGCGTTTTAGTTGTTGAATGGATGTCATGGAGGCTTCAAAGAATTAAGATCAAAAATTAATCAGCCATGTCAGTCAATACTTATTCGAAGGAAGGAAATTTCTCGAGGAATTTTGCTTCGCCGCCGAGCGCCGCCGCTTCGCAGCAGAAGTGCGCCATGCCGTTGGTCACCGCCAGGTATTTCGCGCCAAGCGTCATGTTATAAACGGCGGCCTGATTGAATGCTTTCTGATTGAGTTTGATCGTAGGCGATTTGCACTCAATCAGCATCCATGGTTTGCCTGCGCGGTCAAAGACCAGAATGTCAGAGCGCTTCTGCAACTTATTGTAGGTGAGGCTGCCTTCGATCCGGAAAAGTGCCTTCGGATATTTGAGCTCGGATATCAGGTACTGTATAAAGTGTTGGCGCACCCATTCTTCGGGTGTAAGCACGATGTATTTTTTTCTAATCCCATCAAAAATTAATACTTTGCCATTCTCCTTTTTCAGCGACGGGTTGATCGGTGGAAGATTGAGTTGATACATCGGAATAAAAATAGAAAATTTGTACCATGAAGACGAAAAAAGAAATTGTTGAAAACTGGTTGCCCCGTTATACCGGCGTGCCCCTGAAATCCTTTGGTGAATATATCCTGCTTACCAACTTTGATAATTATGTCCGCAAGTTTGCCGAGTGGAACAATGTAAAGGTAGAAGGAGAAGACAAAGCGATGCTTAGCGCTACGGCTGAGGGCATCACCATCATCAACTTTGGTATGGGTAGCCCCAATGCAGCCACGATTATGGATTGCCTCACGGCTATTGAACCGAAGGCGTGTTTATTTCTGGGCAAGTGCGGTGGGTTGAAAATGAAAAACAATCTGGGTGATCTTATCCTTCCCATCGCAGGCATCCGTGGAGAAGGAACATCGAATGATTATTTTCCACCGGAAGTTCCTTCACTGCCAGCGTTTGCCTTGCAGAAAGCGATCTCCACCACCATTCGAGATTACAACCAGGATTATTGGACGGGAACAGTGTACACTACCAACCGCCGTGTGTGGGAGTGGGATGAAAAATTTAAAGAATACCTGATTAAAATTCGTGCGATGGCCATTGACATGGAAACCGCCACTATTTTTTCTACGGCCTTCTACAACGAAATTCCTGCCGGCGCATTGCTGCTTGTGTCTGATCAGCCGATGATGCCCGAAGGTGTGAAGACCGAAGCCAGCGATAATACGGTAACTTCCAATTACGTCGACTTGCATGTGAAAATCGGTATTGACTCCCTTCGCCAGTTGATCAACAACGGAATCACGGTGAAGCACCTTCAATACTAGTCTACGGAAGTTAAGGTACGGCAACTCTCTCCAAAAGAATGAAAAAAGACAAATCATTCTTTGCCTGGTGAACCAACTGTTTGCTTATAAAAAGCGTGATGGTAGTATATCGGTCAAGCCGAAGCCATTGTCTTTTATAAACATCATGGGTAAAAAAATTTCCAGCTGCATCCCTGTTCTTATTCTACTATTGAATGCCTGCACGTACGATCATCTGAATGTTACGTCCAGCCAATGTTCCAGTACAACCATCGCGCTGAGCATAACCGTAACAGACGCCAGCACATGCGGGTCCAGCGATGGCAAAATTGTTTTCACTGCCAGTGGTGGCCTGCGCGCGTACACGTATAGCGTAAACGGAGGCTCATACCTCAGCGACACCGTGTACAGTAATCTTAAAGCCGGCAACTACACCATCATCGCCAAAGATGCCAACGGCTGCTCGGGTACTCAAATAGCTTCCGTAAACAGTGGCCAATCGACACTCAGCGCCACAGCTACAGCCACCACCAACACAGGCTGCCCTACTGCGAATGGAACGATCACTGTCACCGCCAGCGGCGGTACAGCGCCGTTGCAATACAAAATCAATTCCGGGTCGTACCAGTCTTCCAATGCTTTCAATACTTTATCGGCGGGCACTTACTCGATCACTGTGGCAGATGCGGCCGGATGCACCGCCTCAACGTCAGCAACAGTAGCATCCGGAGGCCCCAGTTTTTCTTCACAGATTAGCCCAATCATATCGGCGTACTGTGCCACTAGTGGCTGCCACAATGGAAGCCGTAACCCCAACCTGACTACCTATGCATCCATCAGTGCCAATGGGTCATCCATAGTCAGTGCTATTAATAGAAACATGCCGCCTAGTCAGCAGCTTACTTCCACCCAAATCGCCCAGATCACCTGCTGGGTAAAAGACGGAGCTCCGAATAATTAAGCTTTAGCCTCGGGCAAAAATTCTCTATGTTTATGGAAGGTTAAATTCCATCCGATGAGATTCTTTCAACGATTGTTTTTTGGAACGATAGTTTCCATACAGATAGTTTCCGCGCAAGCGCAAGAGCTTTATTATCCCGACACGGTCTGGCAAACGCGAAAGCCCGCAGACCTGAAGATGAATCCGCAGTTGCTAGACAGTGCTGTGCGCTTCGCGTTGCACAATGAAACAAAAACAGACTACGATCTTCGCATTGCCAATCTAAAAGCGTATGCCAATGAGCCCGGCTACAAAATCATCGGCCCCACCAAACAGCGAGGCAAACCTGCTGGCATCATTCTCCGCAAAGGCTATATTGTAGCGCAGTGGGGCGATCTAAACCGGGTGGACATGACTTTTAGTGTGACCAAAAGTTATTTATCAACCTTGGCCGGGCTTGCCTGGGATAATCATTTAATTAAAAATGTGGATGACCGTGTGGCGAATTATGTGGAAGAGAAATTTGAGGGAGAACATAATTCAAAAATTACCTGGCGTCATTTGCTTACCCAATCTTCCGATTGGTCGGGTTGCCTTTTTGATTTATGCGACTGGGCTGACAGGCCACCGAAGCAGGGTGGAATTGATGATTGGAAAAACCGAAAGTTGCTTGAGCCAGGTTCTACCTTCGAATACAATGACGTACGTGTCAATCTTCTCTCCTACTCGTTGTTGCAGGTATGGCGTAAGCCTTTGCCGGTAGTGCTGAAAGAAAAAATAATGGATCCAATTGGTGCATCCACTACCTGGCGCTGGCATGGCTACGAAAATTCATACGTCACCATCGATGGTCAGACGGTGCAATCCGTAAGCGGCGGTGGGCATCATGGCGGAGGAATTTTTATCAATACGTATGATCAGGCGCGCTTTGGGTTGCTGTTTGCCAGAAAAGGCAAATGGAAAACACATCAGCTTATTTCAGAGAAATGGATAGCCGCTGCGCAAACTCCGTCGGCAGCGCTTAAATCGTATGGGTTCATGTGGTGGCTCAATCAGTCGAATGAGTTGGGCAACACGCCAAAGAAAATATTTTACGCCAACGGTTTTGGCGGCAACTTCATCGTGGTGGATCAGGAGAATGATCTGGTAATTGTAGTGCGTTGGCTTGAGCCGGATAAACTTGGCGAGTTGGTCAATCTGGTTGAACAATCGATCCATTAGTATAACCCTGTTTTTTCATTCTTAGAAATCCTAATTCAATAAAGTTTTTCAGCTCTTTTGAATTGCTTTTGATTTCACCTGGTAAAGGAAAATAAATCCAATAACAAAGAAAGAAGCCAGTGCAAGTGTACTGTTGCGCATCGATCCGGTGAGGTGCTCCACAAGTCCATAGCTGAACGTGCCAAAAACTACAGACAAATTAAACGTCACGTCGAAGAAACTAAAGTACGAGGCGTGTTGAATAGAATTTTGCGGAATCAATTTTGAATACGTGGCACGCGAAAGCGACTGGATTCCTCCCATCACGATTCCTACGGCAAAGGCGAGCGCATAAAACTGATATTCACTGTTCACTAAGTACGCGGCAAAGCAGATGACAATCCAAATACCAATCATGATCATGAGCGCGGCTTTATTTCCCTTCCGCCCTGAAAAGCGCGCAAATAAATTTGCTCCGATAGCCGCCACAAGCTGAATCAACAGCACCGTGGCAATCAAGTTAGAGTCGGGTAATTTAAGTTCTTTGGCACCAAACGTAGCCGCGAGGTACATCACAGTTTGTACACCCATGTTGTAAAAAAAATACGCCAGCACATAAAATTTGATATCTCGGTTTTCTTTGAAACTGTGCCACACTTTCTCAAGTTCGTGATAGCCCTTCATAAGCTTTTGCTTGCCAGGCTTCAGATGAAATGGATTATCCGGTAGCCGCGAAAAGGGGATCTGCGCAAAGCCAATCCACCACAGGCCAACTAACAAAAAAGAAAACCGGGTCGCTATTCCGGCGTCGGGAAAACCAAACGTGGATGGCGAAAGAATGAACACCAGCGCTACTACCATCATGATCACACTTCCAAAATATCCGAACGAATAGCCACGGGCACTGATTCGATCGAGTTGGTCTTCGCTGGCAATCTCCGGAAGGAATGCGTCGTAAAAGACAAGGCTTCCGGAGTAGCCAATGCTCGCCATGATCACACAAAAAATTCCCCAATGCAGTGAATCTCCGGTGAAAAAATAAAGCCCCATACACGATAAGCCGCCGGTATAGCAAAAGATCTTCATGAACACTTTCTTATTGCCTGTGTAATCGGCCATGCCCGACAATAAAGGGAGCAACGGCGCGATGATCAAAAATGAAAAAGACAATGCATACGAATACAACACTGAGTTGACCAACTCCATACCCAAAAAATTCACTTTGTCGCTTCCGTTCGCCGACGTAGTCACGGCCTGGTAGTACACCGGAAAAATAGCCGAGGTGATCACCAAAGAATACACAGAATTAGACCAATCGTACATGCACCATGCGTTGATCGTTTTGGGATTATTGAGTTTGGTCTCAGACATAACTAAGTCAATTGTAAGGCTCCTATTTTGAGTTGTCTTTAAGATAAGCTTTGCGCATGACGCCGGCTGTTTTGTGCTCACCAGAGTGATGCCAGCCCGGAGGCATTATAACGTAAAGGAGTTTATTCTTTAGTCCAGGAGCGGCAATCACATCTTTCACCAGAAAATAGATCTCACCGAAATAAACATCAAAGAAGTTTCCGGCTTTGATCTCACGCGTAATCCCATATTCAATTTGCATTTTAGGAATTTCGGGTTGATAGGTTTTAAAAACACGATCCCAAATATTAAGCAGGTTGCAAAAATTGGTATCCATGTACAATGGGTTTCGCGCGTGATGCACACGGTGGTGCGATGGCGTAAGGATGAGATTCCCTAAAAACCCGAAACGGGCATCTTTCATAAAATTTTCACCTACGTGAATAAACCCACCCCAGGTTCCATCTACAAACATGATCATAAAAAGCATTGGTGGACTCACGCCTAGCAACATGCACACGGACGTTCTTATAAAATCGGCATACGGCGCTTCAAGAAAAAAATGATTGTACGTCACCGCGATGTTCATTTGCTCTTGTGCATGATGGGTGGAATGCAAGCACCAGAACAACCTTACCTTGTGGGCGAGATAGTGATAAATGAAATGAGAAAATTCCCACACGATATAGCCATAGATAAACCAATACCAGGTTACAGAAGTCTTAAAGATTGCAAGCGGTTGAAAGAAGCCAATGCAAAACCCCATTACTCCGATTGATATAAACCTGCCAATGATGCGGTTGAACACATACGTGAAAAATGAGATCTTATATTCGGTAAACCGAAGTCTGTGGCGTAGAAGCGCCATGACCATCTCAATCACTACAATAAAGGGCACCAACGGAGCCAGTGCAGTGGTAAGGCCATCCCATGTGGCTAGCGCGCTGTAGTTGCCTGAATTAATCAGATCAATGAGTCCTTGGACGGAGAAAAAGCCTACGATTTCGTTTTTGAGTACCTCGAGAATCTCCAAGCGTAAATGCGTTTATGGTTAGAATAAAAAACAATATCGACAAAAAATAAAATTAAGGCCACAGAAATAAAAATTAGTTATTTTTGCGCACTTTACTGGAGAGGTGTCCGAGTGGTTGAAGGAGCACGCCTGGAAAGTGTNNCGGCCCCCGCGACGGGCTGCAGAATGAGAAAGCGATCCTCGAGGCGGCCGACAAGGCCGAGTTCATCCGCCGCCTGGAAGCCTGCGGCGTCACCCGCATCGAGGCGGTCTCCTTCGTCAATCCCAAGCGCGTGCCGCAGATGGCCGGCGCCGAGGAGATCATGGCCGAGCTGCCCCGCCAGGCCGGGCGCTCGCGCATCGGCCTGGTGCTGAACGAACGCGGCTGGGACCGCGCTCTGGCCGCCGGGGTGGACGAGGCCAATGTGGTGGTCTGTGCCACCGACGGCTTCGGCATCCGCAACCAGGGCGCCGGCGTCGCCGAGCAGGTCGCCGCCATGGCCGCCATCGCGAACCGCCGCGCGGCCGAGGGCGGGCCGCCGATCTCGGTGACGGTCTCGGTGGCCTTCGGCTGCCCCTTCGACGGCGAGGTCAGCCAGGACCAGGTGGTGGCCATCGTGCGCGAGGCCGCCGCCCTGGACGTGGCCGAGATCGCCATCGCCGACACCATCGGCGTCGCCGACCCGTGGACCGTGCGGCGCCGAGTGGCGGCTTGTGCGGCCGTCGCCAATGGCAAGACCCTGCGCCTGCACTTCCACGACACCCGCGGCACGGGCCTGGCCAACGCCTATGCCGGGGTCGAGGCGGGGGTGACGGTGCTGGACGCCAGCTGCGGCGGCCTGGGCGGCTGTCCGTTCGCCCCCAACGCCACCGGCAACATCGCCACCGAGGACCTGGTCTACATGCTGGAGCGGGCCGGGTTCGAGACCGGCGTCGACCTGGACGCCATGGTCGAGGCCGGCCGCTGGATCGGCGAGAAGATCGGCAAGCCGCCGATCTCGTCCCTCAGCCGCGCGGGCGGTTTTCCGGCCAAGGCCTGAGACCCACGCGGCGCGCCATGACCGCTGCTTGATATGGATCAAGGCGCCGGGCGGGCCGGCCCCGCCTTCAGGACGGGTCTCTATCCGCGAGGTCCCGCCATGTCCGACGCCGCCACCCAGGCCCCGCCCGCCACGCCGTTCGAGATCATCGGCGGCGAGGCCGCCGTGCGCCGCCTGGTGGACCGCTTCTACGACCTGATGGACCAGGACCCCGCCTATGCCGAGCTGCGCGCCCTGCACGCGCCGGACCTGGGGCCCATGCGCGAGTCCCTGACGGGCTTCCTCACCGGCTGGCTCGGCGGCCCCCGCCACTGGTTCGAGGCCCAGCCGGGGCGCTGCGTCATGTCCGCCCACGCCCAGGTCCCGGTGAACGCCGCCACCGCGGGCCAGTGGACGCAGGCCATGGCCCGCGCCCTGGCCGACACCGGGGCGGAGCCTGGCCTGGCCTCCCAGATCAACCAGGTGTTCGGGCGCATGTCGGCGGGCATGGCGGCCCGCTGAGGGCGTCCCAAGGACGCCCCGCCGTCCGCCTTCGCACATTCAGGTGATCGCCGCTCTTGCGCCGCCGCCGCCCCGTCGCTAATTGTCCGCCCCTTCGCTCGCGCGCCTTAAAGTCGGAGAGGTGGCTGAGCGGTTGAAAGCACCGCACTCGAAATGCGGCATACTCGCAAGGGTATCGCGGGTTCGAATCCCGCCCTCTCCGCATTCTTTGCCGTCCGACAAAGTTATTCTCACTCACTTAAGAATATTTTCCCTGTGCAAAAGCGATTGATCGTTGATATGGATGATGTGTTGGCTGACGCTACAGGCCAGCTCATCGATCTTTACGAAAAGGAATTTGGGGTGCGTGTCACTCGCGAATCGATGAACCATAAAGAAGAGCGGGAAAAATTCCCGGACAACCACGAGGCCGTGTACGGGTTTGTTTTCCGTAAAGATTTTTTTCGCACCATGTCGGTGAATGAACACAGTCAGCAAGTCATGGAAGAGCTCAATAAAAAATACGACTTGTTTGTGGTGTCGTCAGCAATGGAATTTCCGAATTCATTGTCTGAAAAACTGGAATGGCTCAACGCGCATTTTCCTTTTCTCCACTGGAAACAATTTGTGTTCTGCGGGAAGAAGAGTATAGTGCACGGAGATTATATGATCGATGATTTGCCGCACAACCTTGAAACCTTCAACGGCGAAAAACTTCTTTTTTCGGCACCGCACAATCTGCAATACACTCAATTCAAAAGAGTACACGGTTGGAAGGAGATTGGCGATTTGCTGCTCTAGTCCGTCAGCTCTCCTACAATAGACTTACCGATTTTTATTTTGGTTTCCGCAAGGCCATATTCGCCTATCAGCACCATTAGCTTGGTTAGGGCCGCCTCGGTAGTCATGTCGCCGCCGCTAATCACACCAATTTCCTGAAGCACTTTACTCGTTTCATAGCGGCCTTGCACCACCATACCGCCTGGACATTGTGAGATGTTTAACACAATAATGCCGCGGTGGATTGCTCCTTTTAATAAATCGATAAACCATGCAGTGGTTGGAGCATTACCCGAACCATAAGTTTCCAGCACAATCGCCTTCAGTCCGGCCGAGTTAGTAATTGCTTCTACTGTTGACCTGGTGATACCGGGAAATAATTTCAGAATTGAGATAGACGTGTCAAGTCGCTGAAGAAACTGCAACTGCTCGTGGCCCGATGGCTGATGAATTGCACTCTCATTGTATTCTATTTTCACGCCAGCCTTCGCTAAGGGTGGATAGTTTTCAGACTGAAAAGCATCAAAGTGCATGCTCTCTGTCTTTTTGCTTCGATTGCCACGAAGAAGTTCATCGCCAAAATAAATACACACTTCGGGAACAACGGCTTTACCGTCTATCCGTGCAGCTGCAATTTCCAGGGAAGTAATCAGGTTTTCCCGAGCGTCGGAGCGCGGCTCGCTAATAGGCAGCTGTGCCCCTGTGATGATCACTGGCTTAGTCAGACCTTGCAGCATGAAACTCAGTGCAGACGCAGTAAACGCCATGGTGTCGGTGCCGTGAAGCACTACGAAGCCATCGTGCTCTGCATAGTTTTCGTAAATAATCTTTGCAATTGTTTGCCAGTGCTCGGGCTGCACGTTCGACGAATCAATCGGATTGATAAAGGAGATGACCGTAAGCTCAAGGTAAAGATTTCGCAGCGTAGGCAAATGCTGCAGAATCAACGCAAAGTCAAACGGCACAAGTACGCCACTGGCATCATGCGCCATACCAAACGTTCCGCCGGTATAAATGATCATCACCCTTGACCGAGCCTTTTCAGGGGTTGCGGTATTGATTTGAACTTGCTTGTAATTCATCGCAGAAAGTTAAAAATTATAAACTTATCGCATAGCCGGCTCAAATAATTTCAACGCGTTGGCGGTGGTTATCTTTTGAACTTCTTCCATAGATGTTTTTTTCAATTCACTGATTTTATTTGCGATTAGCGGAATATAATTAGGTTCGTTTCGCTTTCCGCGATGAGGCACTGGCGCCAGATAAGGGCTATCGGTTTCAAGTACCATGCGGTTCAGGTCAAGCTCAGGAATTACCTTGTCCATACCACTATTTTTGAAGGTCGCTACACCACCGATACCGAGATAGAAATTCATTTCAGCGATTTTCTTTGCTTGCTCGACTGAGCCAGAAAAACAATGAAAAATTCCGGTTAGCCTTCCGTCAGCAAAAGGTCTTAGCAATTCAATCGTTTCGTCAATCGACTCGCGGCAGTGAATCACTAAAGGCAAGCCCAATTTCTTGGCCCATTGAACTTGAATTTTAAACGCCTCTTGCTGCTCAGCCCAATACGTTTTATCCCAGTACAAATCGGTGCCCATCTCTCCTACCGCTGCAAATTTTCTCTTGTTCAACCAATCTTCTACGAGATACAATTCCTTTTCAAACCCTTTATTTACCGAACAGGGATGAAGGCCCATCATCGAAATATGATTTTGAGGCGACTTCGCTTCAATTTCCATCATTCCATCGATGGAGGTGTGGTCAATGTTGGGCATATAAATCTTCAACACACGTGCTTCCTCTGCCCTCGCCAACGCTTCACCCAGGTCAGCCTTAAACTCGTCGGCATAAATATGAGCGTGTGTGTCTATCCAAAAATTATTCATAACCCGTTCTCAAAAAATATATTTTGCAAAGATGATAATTCCCACGATGACTGATGCCACCGAAGCCACCAACACCGCCGCGGCAGAAATATCTTTGACTTTGCCGGCCAAGGGGTGCTGCGATTTTGTTACGAGGTCAGTTAGGTTCTCCACCGCAGTATTGATAAGTTCAAGGCTTATAACTAGACCGATCATCGCGAGAAGCGCCAACCATTCGCCCGAAGAAATCCTGTAATAGAAGCCAAGACCAACTACCACCATGGCCGCCATGAGATGAATCTTAAGGTTAAGTTCCTCTCGTACAGCGACGATGAAGCCCTTCATAGCATACCCGAAACTTCGTAGCAATTTCATTTTATAATTTCATTGATAGCCTCCTCCAGCAACAAATCATTCCAATTCACGGCCAAACCTATATATCCTTCCGACATGCTGATGACTGCTCGCAAATCAAAATTATCTAAAGTGGTACAATAGGCAATCTTCCGTTCCATGAGCTGCTCGGCCAGGTATTCCTGTTCAGTTTGACCGGTCGTTGGAATTAGGATCGCCTTTGCTCCTACCCTCGACAAATCCATTATTGTGCTGTATCCGGACCGCGCTATTACCAACGACGAAGCTTCTATCGCCGCATTTAATTCATTAGTGCTTAAATGGTTCCGGCAAGAAATATTGGCTGGAAGATCCAGCACAACTTGTGGATCTCCAGGAAGTCCTCGCACCATCATTACACTTCCGGGATAATTTTTCAATTGCCTCATTATAGCGCGCTCCATCACCGATCGTTGTGGTTCGGGCCCGGAAAGCAAAACAAGAATATCATACTTTTTCTCGATAGAGGTACCTCTCTGAAAGCGCGAAAGCATTCCGATGTATTGCACATTCAGTCCGTTGGCCCCACTAAGTTTGCCAGTCAGCCGGTTACTCAATGTGTCTGGCACCCAACAGCGGTCAAATTTTTTGATAGCCCTTCGGTTAAACCAATTAAGCAGCCCACCTGCCCATCTCAGTTTTTGGGGCAAAAGAATATGTATCTGATGAGTAATGAACACAGACTCTACCAAAGCAGACCAGCACCCGTAACGGTTGTCAGAAATAATCACATCAATTCCATTTTCCTTGATGATGCGCTGCACCTGCTCATGTTCTGCCTTTATTCGACGACGAAATTTTGGTATTTGAAAAAAAAGACTCCAACTCAACGGAAAGGATTCAGGATAATGAACTTCATAGGAAACAAGTTCGTGAAATGGTAGCGTGGGGAATTCCTGTTTAAGTAAAGCAAGAGCCCTTCCGCTCGTGGCGATTTGTACTGCGCATCCGCGTTGCAACAATGATTTAATAATCGGAATACATCTCGTGGCGTGGCCAAGTCCCCAGTCAAGAGGTGTTATTAAAACTCTTTTTACTGAGCCACTTTCTAGTTTCACTTCAGGCTTCACGTAAAGTCCGGAAGACATAACCCTGATTAGAAAAATAATCGAGCAGCCGCGGAAGCGCGTATGTCATGTTACGCTCTGCCTTCAGGCTATCGTGAAAGACAATAATCGATCCTGGCCGAGTCGCTTCAATAGATCCCTTAAGACAGTGCTCAGGTGAAAGACTCCTCGAATAATCCGACGTAAGTACATCCCACATCACAATTTTATAACCAGGCTTCAAAGCCCTGATCTGACTGCTGGTAATGCGCCCATACGGCGGACGAAAAAGGTTGCTTGATGAGATCCCATGTTGTTGAAACTGCGCTTCGCATTCATGGATATTTTCAAGATAAGATTGACGCGAAGTACTCCAGCCCTTCAAATGGTTGAACGTGTGGTTCCCAACAGCATGACCACCATTCAATACCTTCGCAAAAATTGTTGGATGCTTTCGCACGTTGTCACCAATACAAAAAAAGGTTGCCTTAGCCTGATACGATTGAAGCGTGTTGACAACAAATTCAGTCGGGCCGGGCACTGGTCCATCATCGAAAGTGAGGAACAATTCTTTTTTATCCGTCGGCACACGCCACAGCAACGAAGGATAAAATCTGGGAAGAAAGAAAGGAGTTCGGAATAAATTCAAAGCTCTGCCGTTCAGATGGCAAAGGTAGGAGATTTAGTTCTGAATTTGGCTATTGCACGCGACAGGAAAGCAAAGTGATATCATCGCGATAGGCATTGCGACCTTTGAATCCGTCCAGGTTGATTATGATATCGTTGTGAATAGTTTGAAGATCTTTATGAGAATTGTCTTTCAGATAATCCATCAACGACTGAAGGCCAAACTCCTGATTGGATTCATTGGCCGTTTCGGTAAGACCATCGGTGTAGGCAAACAGCGTGAAACTCTCAAGGTCGGTGACAAATCCCTCATTAATAAACGGAAGTGGGTGCATCGCGCCAAGCACGGTACAGCCGTCCTCAAGCAAGCGCATGCCGGTATGATCACAAAGTACCGGAGGGTTGTGGCCGGCATTTACATACACCATCGTCTTCAGTTTCAAATCGTAAATCGCGCCAAAGAAGGTGATAAATTTTTCTCCTTTGGCGCTGTCAAGCACCTGATAGTTCAGCGCTTCGATAATCTCCGTAAGATTAGGTGTTTGACGCAACAACGTGTGAAGGGAAGCTTGAAAATTACTCATCATCAACGCGGCGGGAATTCCTTTGCCACTTACGTCCGCCACGCAAATCAAAAACTGATTGGCGTTGATGGGAATGAAGTCATAATAATCACCGCCAACGCGGTCGTGTGGGAGATAGCTTGCCTCCACTTTCAACCTATCCGTGTTGGGTAATTTATCCGGGAACAAAAACCGCTGTACGTCGCTGGCAATTTCCAATTCCTTACGAAATGCTTCTTGCTCCAACTGCTGACGCGCCAACTTTTTGTTTTCGATGGCAACCACAATAATATTGCTGAGCGCCTGAATAAACCTTAAGTTATCTTCATTTCCATTTTCAAATCCACCGACGAACACAAGCGCGAGGGTATCTGATTTGTGTGCTACAGGAATGACGAGATCAAATTCTTCGAAATCGCAATTCTCAAACTCCGTCATGCGGTGAATGTTCTTCACCATTTTCACGCGATCATCAAGCTTGGTCTTCTGGTAGTTGTTTACTGTACCGAAACTTACTTTACATGACCACACTTTATCAAAAACAAAAAGAGCGAGCTTCTTAATGTGAAGATTGGAACGGAGCGTAAAATTGAAAATCTTGTATAGGGAGTCCTCCGGCAAGTTGCTGTTGATAGCCTGCGTGATTTCGAGTAACGCACTCAACTCCAGTTCTTTGCGTTCGATTTGTTTTTTATAGTCGATATCGCCTTCGATTTTCATTTATCAAAAATATCAAAAAAGAGACAATAGTAAATCGTTCCTGCTTATTCGATCGAACGCCCCTTCCAACGACTACTTTTCCATTGGGAAAATAGTGCGATGATCACAACGTAAAATGGATATAAAAATTGTAATGCTACGAAAGTTGTAATTCGAAATCTGATTTTAAAAAATCGGAAGACGGGTAAAAGAAAAAGCAAGTCGGCCAAGACCTTGATACTTATGAGGATGCCTGTCACAAACAAATTGGTCCAGTAAAACCAAAGCGAAATAAAGGAAACTTGAATCAGAAAGATATAAACAGCCAACGCTCTGGAAAAAAAGGAAGAATTATACTTCCATTTGCCAGCCCACCGTAGTCGCTGATGAATGAAATCGGTGGGCGAAGGTTGCGCCTGAGTAGCAACTACAGAGTCCTGGTTGTTTATAATTGCCAGAGGGCGCGGGAACCGTGCGACGATCTTGCGCATCAAAAATTCATCGTCTCCGGAAGCGATGGCGTCGTTGCCTTCATACCCGTTTACCAATTCAAAAGCTTCTTTGCGAAAGGAAAGATTGGCTCCATTGCACATGGTTGGAACGCCAAGGCCCAGGGTGGCCGCTCCGGTGCCAATGACACTGGCAAATTCCATCGACTGCCAGTGTGCGAAAAAGGATTCACCTGTTATCGCTACAAGGCCTATCGCCATTTGAGTTTCTGGTTTTGCAAAAACTGAATTAATGCTTCGTAACCAACTGACGGGTAAGGTACAGTCGGTGTCAGTGGTGGCTATTATTTTGCCTCTAGCCAAACCAATGCCGTGTGTTAGCGCAGCTTTTTTCCCAGCGATGCCATCGGGTAAAGAAACAACCCTTACATTAACTAGGTGTTGTGTCAACGTCTGAGCCAGGCTGGCGGAGTCATCGGTAGAATGATCGTTTACAAGTATTACCTCAAACTTATCCGCTGGATAATCAAGCTTAGCAATGTGGGCCTGAAGGTTTCTTAAGTTACTTTCCTCATTGCGCATGGCAATTATCACGGAGATGAATTCATCGGTTCCAACGACCGGAATGGTTTGGGAAAGGCTTCGCTTCCACCCCACCGTCAAGGCCAGCAGCAGCACGAAATAAGATCCAAAGACCAGGATAAAATAAAGCGTCATTGAAGGTTAATGCGTATGTTTGAGCCGTGGGCAAAGTTGAGAAAAAACCGGTGAAGGAAAAGATAATTCTGGGGCTTGATCCAGGTACAAATGTGATGGGCTATGGGATTTTGGCCATTCAGGGTAGCCGTATGTTGATGATTCAATATGGAGTAATCAACATGGGCAAGTATGGCGACCATGCACTGAAGCTAAAGAAAATTTTCGAACGAGTGCTGGCCCTTGTAGATGAATACAAACCCGACGAAGTAGCTCTGGAGGCTCCGTTCTTCGGAAAGAATGTACAGTCTATGTTAAAGTTAGGACGAGCTCAGGGCGTGGCCATGTCGGCGGCATTGTATCGAGAAATCCCCATCACAGAATACGCTCCTAAAAAAGTAAAGCAATCGGTGACAGGCAATGGAAACGCCAGCAAAGAACAGGTAGCGCGGATGTTGATGCAGATTTTTTCGATCAAAGAGCAACCCAAACTTCTTGACGCCACAGACGCGCTGGCAGTAGCAGTTTGCCATCACTATCAAAACGGTGCTTTAAAGATAAAGGCTTCGTCGTGGAGTAGTTTTTTAAAAGACAATCCGGAAAGAGTGAAGAAGACGGTGCTACCTTAAAATGGTAATCGGTGTTCGGAACTTTTGAATACAGGCACCAGTAATCAATAAATAATAAACGCCGGAGTCGAGGCCTTCACCATTCCAATCATTGGAATACCCGTGCGATTGATAAACCTTGTCTCCCCACCGGTTAAAAACTTCAAGGTTGAGTTCGCCAATAAATGATTCGGGAATCATATACACCTCATTTTTCCCGTCGTTATTGGGCGTAATTACATTGGGCAATTTCGAAAAATCTAACTTATCATTTCTAACCAGGTGCAATGTATCCGAAACCTGTCCGCAATAATTCTTTACCGTTACCCAATAGGTCCCAAAATCATGAATTCGATAAGAGGCATTTGCTGAGCCATCTTGCCATTTGAATGAGTACTGCGTCGAATCATTCACCGGCTTTACTACGAACGGTACAAACTGGCAAACACGTCGATCGACGCCCAAATCAATAGGTTTGGGTGAACTTACAAAAGCCAACGCGATGGTGTCTTTATATTGAGGGCAAGATCTGCTTTGTACCCAATAGACACCAGATTTGTTCACGTTAATTAATTGGGTTGTATCACCTGTGCTCCATACAATTTTTCCGCTCGTTTTATTTTGAATGGTATAAGCGGATTGGTTACAAATAATCGTATCGTTTCCAAGCTTAGGAATTGGGTACATAGCAAAATTTATAGTGTCTGATTGCTGGCCGCAATAATTCTTGACAGTGACCCAATAACTACCAGCCGCCTTAATTTGATACTTTGCGTATTTCGTCCCATCCTGCCACAAAAAACTATAGTTCGCAGTATCGATTTTAGGATACAACGAAACTGTCTGTGATTTGCAAAGCTGCTGGTCTGGCCCAAGCGAAAACTTGGAAGGCGAACTTATAAACATCAGCGTGACACTGTCCCTTACGATACCGCAATTTGTCGAAACAGAAACTTTGTACTTTCCCGAACTTGAGACGTTGATAGAGGAAGAAGTAGCTCCTGTGCTCCATAGAAAACCCAGAGAGGGATCAGTCAAACCGGTGGTGAGTGTCAGAGAGGATTTATTGCAAAGTATCTGATCATTGCCCAGGTCAAAACTAACTTTTTGACCTCCCAAACCTATCAACTCGGTTCGTTGACTAACCTGAACCGCAGGATTGCCCGAGGAAGACCAGGAGGGAACACTATTGTCAGTTCGTGTGGCAAGTGAACATGCCCCAGTATTTTGAAAGTCATAGCGAATGTCAAATTTATTATCAGCATCAAGGCTGGCAATAAATGCACCGAAATAGGGAGGGCTTGTTTTGGTTAGATCCAGATTACCGGATTGGCTCGGCAAGGATTTAATTTCATACAGATGCAAGCCTTCCGGGTTGCCTGTAACATTGTAGGCTTTGACAATGTTACTTTGGTCCTGAAAAGATAGCGACTGACCTGACCAATTGAAAGTGTAGGCATACTTGCTATCATCGCCAATGGGTGCCCCCGAATACACCCGTTGAGGATTCCCTTGCAAAGTACCGTTAAATCCATTTTTAGATTTATCGAATACTGTGGTGCCGGAGGTTTCGTCAAAAGACCAATAGCCAATTAATCCTGTCTCATTGCCAGTCAATTTTTTACACATTCCAAGACGAACCTCATCCTGAGTCAAAGCGCGGTTATAAAGGCGGACTTCGTCCATGCTCCCTTTGAAATGATATTGCACTCCGTTAGACAAGAAATAGCCAATTTTTGGAGTGTCTCCAGCAAAACTTGAAGCCATTGACAATGAAGAGCCACCACTTGGGCCACCACCTACATCTATGCCATTCAAGTATAAGTTGATTAAACTAGGTGACTGGACAACAGCGCAAGCATGAACCCATCGATTAGCAATGTTAGGTACCGTTGAAATTTTACCTTGTCGATAAATTGGGTTATTGCCACCGGTGCCATCTCCAAATTCGACCATCAGTACCGTCGGAGTAGTGATAAACCAGAATCCCCGATACACAGGATTATTATCATTTGTAGCCATAACGGGTGAAGCTCCGCTAGATGCGTCAAGGTTCACCCACGCCATAATTGTAAAAGGAAAATTCACATTATGATAAACATCACCTAACACAACGTAATCACTGCTACCGTCAAATTTTAAAGCACGGCCAGATCCAACATTATCAACTTGAGCAAATATTACGCGCTTTGTAACTAAAAACAACAAACACGTTAGAATGATCCTTTTCATCTATTTTTCCGCAAAAACAGAATTATTTGCAACAGATGCAAATATAGTGGAGGATGAAGTTATCTTTGAATTTTTAATATGGCTCGCATCCTAATTATTTCCTTAAGTAATCTCAAACATGATGCAAGGGTAGCCCGTCAAGTCGGTTTTTTATCCCACCACCAGTTGACTGTTGCTGCCTTCGACGCCGAGCTTGATGACTCAATAAAATTTATAAAGATCAGACCAAACAGACTTTCGTTCTTAAAAAAGAATTTCTTAGGTGTGTTACTCATCATGCGGTTTTATTCACTTGCCAATAAAATTCAACACACTTACCCGGAACTAATTGAAACGAAAAATGATTTTGATCTCATTATCAGTAACGATATTGAAACATTGCCTCTAATCAATAAAATAAAGGGCCATGCAAAGTTTCTTTTCGATGCTCATGAATACTTTCCTCGTCAATTTGAAGACAAATTTATGTGGAGGTTACTCTTCCAACCCTTAAACCGTTTTATTTGCGTAAACTATCTTCCAAAAGTTGACGCAATGCTTACCATTGGGGAGGGCATTGCTCAGGAATATGAAAAAAGATTCAAGGCAAAACCATTCGTAATAAACAACGCAGCATCTTACCAAACTTTCAGCCCAAGTAATTCATCAGATGGACTCATTAATTTGATTCACCATGGTATTGCAATTCCATCAAGAAGGTTGGAGTTGATGATTGAAATGTTTGAGTATCTCGATGATCGATTTCGCTTAAACTTAATGCTAATTTCACCACAAACTGCCAACAAAAAAACACGAAGTTATTTACCCTGGTTAAAAGAGAAGGCATCAAAATATGGCAAAAAAATTGAGTTTATAGACCCTGTTAAGAGTGGCGAAATAATAAAGTCAATCAATAAATTTGATATAGGAATTGTGCTGGTACCCCCTGTGAATTTCAACTATCAGAATGGTTTAGGAAATAAATTTTTTGATTTCATTCAAGCCCGATTGTCAATTTGCATTGGCCCCATTCCCGAGATGGCTGCCTTAGTAAAAAAATATGACTTAGGCATAGTTTCAGAAGACTTTACTCCTAAGGCTTTGGCGATGGAACTTAACAACCTAACCAAGGAAAAAATAAAAACATTCAAGTCAAATTCTGAAATTGCAGCAAAGGAAGTGAATGCTGAGAAGAATAAGGTACTATTGAACAAGATTATTGACCAATTATTAGAGAAATAATATTACTTAATAATGCAAAAAGCACAAAGGGTTTTGGTTTTGGCGCCTCATACCGATGACGGTGAGTTAGGATGCGGGGGTTCTATTTCAAAGTTTATTGAAGAAGGTAAAGAAGTTCACTATGTAGCCTTCTCAATTTGCACACGATCTCTCCCAAAACATCTTGCCCCTGATACGTTGGCCAAAGAAGTAAAAGAAGCCACAAGAATTTTGGGCGTATCAAACACCAATCTTACACTTTTTGACTTTGACGTGAGAAGGTTTAAAGAATTTCGTCAGGATATTCTTGAAGAACTTGTGAAAATCAAATCTTCCTTACAACCCGATTTGGTTTTCATGCCTACGTTAAACGATATTCACCAAGATCATCAGGTAATCGCGGAGGAGGGGCTGCGCGCATTTAAAAATGTTTCCATCTTAGGCTATGAGCTTCCATGGAATAACCTCACCTTCAACACCCAGTGCTTCATCAAGCTGAACGAAAACCATATTCAAAAAAAAATTGACGCACTAAGCGCGTATGAATCGCAAAAACAAAGAAGTTATTTGAACGCAGACTTCATCAGATCGCTTGCTAACGTTCGCGCTGTTCAAATTGGTGCGCCGTATGCTGAGGCGTTTGAAGTAATCAGATGGGTAATTTAGGATAAATTATGAATCAAATTAAAATAGTCGATCTCCTCGCACATTTTCCGGAATGTATTTTTTATGGGGATAAAACAACCGAACTTCAAAACATTGTTGGGCTAAGCGACGCAATTGATGTGCCTTGTAAAAACGATATCGCCTGGTTAAGCGATACCAAAGGTGAAGCCCTAACCAGCAAACAGCTTAATCTAGGCTTATTGGTGCTAACTCAAAAAATGTACTTAAAACTTGGAGAAGCCAAATGCAATTTTCTGGTTACTGAAAATCCACGAGCTGTTTTTACCAAAATACTAAGTATCTATTTCAAAAAGAGTTGGCCCCATAGAATTGAACCCACTGCTGTTATAAATCCTACTTCAAAAGTAGGATTAAACTGTTACATCGGACATCATGTAGTCATTGAGGATAATTGCTCTATTGGAGATAACACAGTAATTCTTCATAACTCCGTGATCCTTGCCAATTCACAAATAGGTAATAATGTAATCATCGGGAGCAACAACACCATAGGTAATTATGGTTTTGGTTATGAAAAGGATGAAAACGGGGAATATCAATTACTTCAACACCTTGGCAAGGTGATTATACATGACAATGTCGAGATCCATAACAACACCTGCGTTGACAGAGGTGTTCTTAGTGATACCGTAATACACGAAAATGTTAAAATAGACAATCTCGTTCACATAGCTCATGGAGTGACCATCGAAAAAAATGCGCTTATCATTGCAAATGCAATGATTGGCGGAAGTGCAATTATTGGTGAAAGCTCCTGGATAGCGCCTTCTGTGTCCATAAAAAATCAAATAAAAATTGCCCCTAATACCATGACTGGGATCGGAGCAGTAGTATTAAAAGGTACCCAAGAAAAAAGCGTCATGATAGGGAATCCAGCGATTACTATGGAAGAGTATAAGAAATGGTCAGAAATTAAGAAGAAATTGGAGGAATAGAGTCAAGAATGGTTGCAGCTCAACCCTACATGCCAATTCTCTACTTCACCTCCCCAATCGCAGCCTTCAGCGCTTCGAGGTAGCCTCTCCCAAATTTCAAATCGGGCTCCATGTAATTACCTTCAGCCCATTCATTCCACGACTTCAGGAAAATGACGCGATGGTCGGACTTTTTATCTTTCACCGTTTCAAGAACTTGCCGAACATGCTGCTTGAAGTATTGAGGAGTAGAGTTTATGAAAATATTACCCCTCCTGCCCGAGCGCGGCGAATGATCCCAATTGGGAATAATGGTAGGGTACCAATCTTCCTTGCGATCTTCTTCGCCTGAGAAATATTTAAATAATTTCTGATAGTCAAAAATACTCCCGTGCTTGAACCACACGCGTCTCATTTTCATGAAGGCCCTTTCGGGGAGCGAATACTTATGTTTGTAAAAATGATACAGCCGCACGATGTTAATGGCATCGAATCCCTTCTCTTTAATCAGCGGATAATCCTTTTCAAAATGAGTGTGCCCCACAAAGTGAATTCCTTCAAGCCCATTTTGCTTGGCTAATCTTTGCCAACACGCGATGAACTTTTCTACTTCAGGAAACTTAAGAGGCAAGTATATCTGAAACAACGGTTTATTGTCAACCCGAATGTATCGCTTATCCAAAAAAGCTGGCAGCAATGTATTGAAGTGCGCGGTATAATCTTCTTCGCCGTTATACTCTTGCTCGATCAACATGCGCTCAGTGCCTTCCTTGCTAAACTGCTTGTCTTGCCAGCTATGGTTCGCCCAACTAAGGCAAAATGGGAAGTCGGGTTTTCCCGATTTCAGCACTTCATTGAAAGGCATTTCAAGCAATCGCTTTCCATTGCCAAACCAATAGTGCCAATAACAAAAACCTTCTACTCCGTACTCACGAGCCATGTCGGCCTGCTGCTGCCTCACTTCCGGAAGGCGCAAATCGTAATAACCTAAGTCGGCAGGAACGCGCGGCTGATAATGGCCGCGAAACAATGGCTTTGCCTTACCCACATTAGTCCATTCGGTAAATCCCTTGCCCCACCATGTGTCATTCTCAGGAATAGGATGAAACTGTGGCAAATACGTGGCGATAATCCGCACCGAATTGGTGTTCATTTCGTGGTCTTTTTAAATGTATCGGCAAGAGTCTTGAACTGAAGGGCATCCTCCACAGTCTCAATTTTTTTATAAATCATTTCGATATTTGATTTAATCCACTCAGGCGAAAAATCGGCCAGACGGATCGGGTTCAAAATTTTAATGATTTCTTCATCGAATCGATAACGAATCAATTTTGCGGGATTGCCTCCTACTATCGCATACGGCGCTACATTTTTCGTCACTACCGAGCCAGCCGCAATCACCGCACCTTTACCAATTGTAACTCCAGAAAAAATCATGGCCCCTGTTCCGATCCACACCTCATCGTCAATAACTATTGGGCCTTTGCTGATCGCATCAATGGGAGATCGTAGAATGAGTTTAGAATAAAAGGGATAGGTGGTCACCGTATTCATCTGGTGATTTACACCAAGCATGAACGTCACTTCCGGTGCGATGGAAACGTAGTTTCCGATCGTGAGCTTTTCATCGGGAGTGACGTACAAACTTTGAACTGTAATCGAACCGTACGTCCCCTTTCCTACCGACACAATCTCCATTGGGAAGTATCTGCTTCCCACTTTAGTTTCGTTGTGAGGGTTTTTTCTTCGCCACTTTCGTTCAAATTGGCGTCGCTCAATAAACCTTGCGATAGCGCGGATAATGGGGATTTTACTGATCACGTTCATCGCTTTTATTTCCTGGCCCTGACTACGCCCTTACTCACGCGCTTGTTCCAATACATCAACCCTTCAGAAAATTCACAGGAGAAACCACGAGCCTCCAGCAAACCGGCAATATACTCGGGATCTCCTATGCGATGATACGTACAAATTGCCAACTGAATATTGGTCGAATTTTTTAGCGTTTGCTCTGCTCCTTCCAATGCGATCCGCTCGGCGCCTTCTATATCCATTTTCAAAAACAGATTCTTATACGATTGACCTGCTAAATATTCGTCGATGGTGATAAAGTTATTTTCAGATTTATGGCCAACGTATTTTTTCACCAACACGACCTTCTCTTTCCATGGTTCAAAGGTCGCTTGCAGAGGTTTAAGCCAATAGTCAACGTATTCAAACAGGATTACTTTTTCAGTCAATTCAATCGTTTCAAGAGAAAAAATTCCTTCGGCGGCGCCAATGTCGAGAAGAGTTCGGCCTTTTAGCTCGTCGTATGAGCGCACGTAGCGATGCGCCGCTCTTTCATCTTGCTCAGTGCGCAACGCCCGGTAGTCTTTCCTCACCTTCTCGTCCGAAAAAGTTTCTGGAAAGTAAAGTCTCTTGCCCTGATGCACTACAAAGGGGAGGTTATTTTTTTCATCACGCTCCACTTTAATTTCCATCGAGCGATATTCAAGCATGTACGGGTACGGGTAGGAAGTCAAGCCATATCGTCCCATAAACGAAAAGACTTTGTTGTTTTCGGTCTTTGGCAGAAAGGGATAAAAAAGGAAAGTAAGCTTACTCTTCACAATGACACCAAAGTTCCGGCCAACGAAAACTATTTCGCCAAGGAAAAAATCGTAGATCACCTGTCGGGCAGAAAGCGGCACTATTTTTCGATACAGCGATGCAAGCATGGTCGTCACTTCTTTATTATGTTCTTCACCTGCAAGGTCTTCAATTCATTCCGATAAGCAAAAACCAAAAGGGCTCCTGCTAACAGCACGTAAAACAAATGAGTCGGTAGCTCAAATTCTTTCCCGAACAGGGGCTCAAAAATAATAATAGTCAGCCCAAGTACGAGGGGCACAACGATCAATTTGATTCCATTAAACTTGATTTCAAATTTCTTTCGCACTCCCAAAAACAGCGTGGTCAGTTCCACCAGGTATCCTATCCAGGTAGAAATTATTAGACCCATAATCCCGAACCGAGGAATCAGCAGCGCCATACTTGCAATCTTGATGGTCACAATAATGGCGTAAATGAACGGAAGTGGTTTGGAATATTTGATGGAAGCGTATGGCATTGCCATGTAGAAGCGCAAACTCCGCAGCAGATAAGTTACTGCGATGTAGGGAACCCATTCGATAGCGGACAAAAATCCCTGCTTTAAATTAAACCAACGGATTATTGGGAAAAATAATATTGCCAGACAAACCAGCAAAATGGTGACGGCTGTGAGGCCATTAAAATACCGGTTAATTTCTTGTGTGGTCTTCTTCTCATTTTGTAGGGAAATGATTCCAAGAATCTTTGGGAAAAATGAATTGTAAAATCCGCTCAACACAAATTCAATTGCCATCAGGCACTTTGCCGCCAAATCGTAAATACCTACCTGAGCAAGCGGCATAAACCCACTAAGGATTACACGATCGAAAGAGTTGTTGAACCATTGCATGATCTGATAAATCAGTGAAGGATGGTTAAACCCAAACGTGGATTTGATAAGAGTGAAATTAAAATGAAAACCAAATTGTCGATACACGGTGCCGAGCACCCACAATCCGGAAAGCGCCACCGCCAAAAAACGACCACCAATCGGACCGATCAGGTCGTTAGGAAAAAGTACCAATCCTGCTATGGTAAGTCCTGCAATCAATGAAAAAGAAAGAAGGTTAGCTCCAAAAAAAGTAGGGGCCTTCTCCTGAGTTTGAAGCAAGCTGTTATTCACTTTAAACAAAGCCTGCATGACTCCTGTGAAAACAGAAATTACACCATAAGGAAAAAATTCAATTTTAGATTCTGAATAGACAAGCTGAAAGAGCCAATCTCCACAAAGCAGCAACAACGAAGCCAGCACCACGCTCACCAACAGAATAAAATTAAACGCAGAGCTTACAAATACACCAAGTCGCTCTTTGTCATGTTTATACTCATGGTAATAATTATATACCGACGCATCAAAGCTGTAGGTCACTATTACTTGTACCAGCAGCGAGAAGCCCGTGTATAAAGCGAAAGCTCCATACTGTGAGGGAGACAAGTACCCTAAGTAATACGGAAGAAGAATTAACCCGCTGGCCGGCGCCAAGGTACCTGCCAGGGTATAAATCATCGAGTTCCGTATGAATTTTTTACTTATCAAATCTGTAGGCTAATGCGAGGTTGAAGTAATGGTATTCAATAGTTCGGCTACATGGCGCGTCAGTTGGCGATGCGAGTACCTGGAGCTACCAGATGCTGCGCGAACCGTTCCACTTTCAAAATGCTGATAGAGCGCTTTCAACTCTTCTTTAATTCCAGCGACATCGGCGGAAGCAAATGTGCTTCCCGCTTTTGTTTCGTCAATAATCTTTGCCGCATCGCCATCCAGCGGGCCAATGCATAAGATCGGGTTTGCTGCGGCAAGGTACTCAAACAACTTGCCGGTGACGATAAATTTCTTTTCCTCAAACACGCACAGCAACAGCACGCGCGCCTGCTGCATCATTTTCACAGCTACCTCGTGAGGCTGATAGGCCACCAGTTCAAGGTAATCGCCTAGCCCTGCTTCATGGACCGATTGCACTACCGAAGGATCGACGCGCCCCACCAATTTCAATTTCAAGTGAGAAAACAAGGGATGATTTTCGGCGCGAAGTTCGCGCAACGCTTTCCACAGGCCATGCGGATTTATTCGTGCAAAAAATGTCCCGGTATGCACTATGGAAAATTCCTTGTCTGGCACTACGGATGTTCGATCAAAATCAGCTTCGTCAAAACCATTGGTGATAATGGAGACTTCCTTACCGCGCTTCTTTTCAAATTCCATCTGCATCCCCCGCCCTACCACCGAGAGTGCGTCGGCCTTGGTTAGCACATCCAATTCAAGGCGGTGGTGCTTTCGGTCGGCCCATCCCGTAAGGATCAATTCATGATAATAGTCCATGGTAGTCCATGGATCGCGAAAATCCGCCAGCCAGGAAATGCCGAGTTGTTGTTTTATTTTCAAGGCAATCAGGTGTGCGCTATGCGGCGGTCCCGTGGAAACCATGGCGTCAACCGGATTGGCTTTGAGGTAGCCGGTCAGGTATTTCACCGACGGCTTTATCCAGAATGCCCGCGCATCCGGAATAAAAAAATTGCTACGAACCCAATTGCCCGCTTTTTGAATAAACGACGCGTTGGCTTTGGGCTTAATGTCTCCGAGCCCGCCGGTATTCTTTGATTTCGAAAAAAGCCGATACAGTTTATACGGTTCCCAGATCGGTCGTTTGATGATTTTTAAATCGGAAGAAACGTCCTTCAGCAGCGACGAATCGACCATGGGGTAATCACCATTGCTTACCGTAAAGATGATTGGCTCCCAGCCATATTGATTAAGATACTTGGCGAACTTCACCCATCGCACTACGCCGATGCCGCCAGCCGGTGGCCAGTAATACGTGATGATCAAAACCTTCTTGGGCATGTTACAAATCTACTCAACTTCTCAAGCCTGCAACTTCGACGAAAGATAAATCTTCAGCACGTCGAGGGCATTGGTAAAGTGGCTGTTGTTAGGAATAACGAGATCAGCGTAATGTTTCAGCGGCTCAATCGAAGATTCGTAGATCGGCATGACGTGGTATTGATAGCGGTAGAGTACATCGTCAATGTCGTAGCCACGCTCTACCTGATCGCGCTTGATGCGACGGCCGAGCTTCACGTGATCCTTTGCCTCGATGAAAATTTTCAGATCGAGCTCTTTGGCTATTTCTTCAAAGTACTGAACAAACAATCCTTCCACCACGAGGATCGGCGCCGCCTTGAACTCCAGTTGTTTCGGTTCTGCCGAAGGATTGTTGAACGTGTATTCTTTCTTTATTACGTCCTGACCAGCTTTCAACTTCAGCAAATCGTCGAGAAAACTCTCGCGGTCAATCGATACAGGCAAATCAAAATTCTTAATACCATTTTCGTCTATAGGTTGCTGGTCGCGCGGCTTATAATAGTTGTCTTGCGAGATCAGGCAAATCTCCGAAGGCTTAAAGAAGGCAGACAAGCCTTGCAAAAAAAAAGTCTTTCCAGACCCGCTTCCTCCGGTGATGCCAATGGTATAGGGTTTCATGATCAGAATTTGGGATTAAAGATTCAAAATCAATTTCATTTCTCTAAACGACCGCTTTTGAATCCAGAAAATTTAAAAGCTTTTGAATGGCTCTCGACCGGTGGCTTATGGCGTTCTTTTCGTCCATCCTAAGCTCGGCAAGTGTTCGGGATTCGCCGTCAGGCATAAAAACCGGATCGTATCCAAAACCGCCTGCACCTCGAGGCGTATCAATTATTGTTCCGTTGAGTACACCCTCAAACTGATAGAACGTACCATTTAGCACCAGCGTAATCACTGTGATAAAACGCGCCTTGCGGTTAGCTATTCCGTGAAGATTCTTTAGTAACAACGCGATGTTATCGGCGTGGCTTCGTTGCGGTCCGGCATACATCGCTGAGTCAACGCCAGGTGCACCCTGCAACGCTTCCACTTCCAGACCGGAGTCGTCGGCAAAACAATCCACACGATAATGTTGAAAGACATACTCTGCTTTCTGCCGTGAATTGCCAGGAATGGTTCTGGTAGTCTCGGGAAGTTCTTCGTCACACTCAATTTCCTTCAAGCCCACCAACGAAAAACTGCCAGGCAAACACTTCTTTACCTCCGCGATCTTGTGATCATTGTTCGTGGCAAAACAGAGCTTCATTTCAATTCACTTTGATTAGCTTAAGCTGATAAACCAGGTTGGAGTAAGCGGGAATTTGGGTAGTGCTGGCATTACCGTATCCATAGCCAGAAGGAACATACAGTGTGATGACTGCGCCTTCGTTGAGTTTAGGAAGGATGATTTTCCAGGCGGCAATCTGATCCTTCAATGCGATTTTGACAGGCGTAGCGACATTGGCAAAAAGTGAATCTCGACCCAGCAGATTTCCTGTGTAGCTGACAGTCACCATATCCTGAAGCGTAGGCGAAGCGCCTGTCCCAAGAGTGTTGATTGAATAACGTATGCCAGACGCATCGTCGATCACCGTAATTTGTTTGCTAATCAGGGAATCAGCTATAAGGCCAAGGTAACTATCGATGGCTGCCACGTCGCTGGCAAGTTTCGTCCCTGCAGCGCTTGTTACCTTGATATTGTAAAGCAAGTTAGAGTTGGCCGGAATGGTGTAGTTGGTGCTTGAGTTATGCGTAACCGCGCCAAACGCAAGGCCTGAAGGTGTGTAAATACGACCACGGCTTCCCACCGGAAAAGAAGGAAGACACAACTGGACGCCGGAAATGGTAGACGACAACAAGACCGTCAGATTATGCGCCGTATCCACCTTCTGCAGAGCAGGAATCAACGAGGTGGAGTATGAAATTTTTACGGAATCTGACAACGCCGGGTAAATCCCAACACCTACCGAATCTACCACATACCAAACTCCGTTGCTGAGCTTGGTGGCAGTGATATTATTTTGCCGAAGATAACTTCCTATGGAAGTGGTGTCAGACTTGAATTGAGCGAGTGGTGATACCGTTGTATTTCCGATGCACGACGCCAGAAATGTAATACAAACTATAATACCACCAATCGCCTTCATTTATTTTCAAGACTTCTCAATTCTGACTGACCTTAAGTAACTGAATCTTAAAAATCAGATTGGAATTGGCTGGAATAGAACTCTTCACGGTACTTCCGTACGCCAGGCGTGAAGGAACGTACAAGGTAAACTTGGAGCCTTCCGGAATATTGACAAGACCTATCTGCCAACCAAGGATCAGATCTACAAGTTTAGATTTTACAGGGTTAATCGCTTGATCAATTTGCAATCCGGAATCCATGAGCTTGGCCGTGTAGGTAAAGGTTACGTAATCCTGAATATTAGCCAAGGCTCCGTTGCCAAGGCTATCCACCGTATATCTTAATCCACTTGCATCTGTTAAAGCATTGATAGAATTCGTTTTTAAGTACTTGTCAATCGCAACAGTATCAGCTTTTAACTGGTAATCGTAAACTTTTACCACTTTGAATTCAAACAAAAGGTTGGTATTCGCCGGCACGCTTCCATTGGCAGTATTGCCATATCCATAGTATGAAGGAATAAACATCCGGCCTTTCATCCCCTGTTGAAATTGAGGCATGGCCAACTGAATTCCATTTATATAGTTATTCAATGTCATGGTTAACGGCGAGGTGGTCTGATCAACTACTGTTCCGGTAGAGAGCAGTTTCATCGTATAATTGACCGACACTGAATCATTAAAAACAGGGCGTATGCCTGTGGAAGTTGAATCGATGGAGAACCATATTCCCTGACTGAGCTTACTGGCTGTAATTTTATTCTGCTTTAGGTAGCTGCTTATCGCAGTTGTATCATTGGTATACTGCGTTACCTCATTGAATGTGTCCGTGCTCAACGAACAAGAATAGAATAACAGACTTAAACCAACTCCCAGAAAAATCAGCTTCACCTTCATATTGCTATGCCTTTATTATTTTAATTCAACCATTTCAAGATCAAAAACCAACACTGAGTTTTCAACGATGTCTTCGCTCCTGCGCTGAGGACCGTAAGCCAACGTGGAAGGAATTATCACCATCATTTTCGAGCCTTTGTTCATCAACTTAGCGGCTTCGTGCCATCCTTGTATTACCTGGCTCTGGCCAACTACAATCTCGTAAGGCCCATACGGTCTGCCTTGCTGATACAGGTTCTTTTCCTTTGCCACAGCCTCATAGCTGGTGTCAAAGTATTTTCCATTCAAAAGGTAGCCTGCGTAATTGATTTTTGCTGACTGGCCATCTTTGGCATTGGCGCCTGAACCAGCCTTTGTGATTTTGTAGCGAAGCCCTGATGCGGTCGACAGCATAGACAAGTTCTTTTCTTTGATGTAATTCTCAATAAGTACAGAGTCTTTCGCAGATTGCTCCTTCTGCTTCTTCATCATCTTTGCGTTTTCTTTAGCAATCAGTTCATTGCGGTACTTGTCAAACTGCTCTTTGTCCAACGCATCGATCAGGCCAACTACAAAAGTGAAATACGAAGTTGAATCTACAGTCGGAGGAACCGGCTGACGGAACGACTTGGTGAAAATCTCCTTAGCCGAAACTTTGAATGTTACGCTATCGCCTTTGGTAAGCATGCTGATTACTTCAAGTACTTTATCGCCAGGGCGCACAATGCCTTGTTTTTGCATGATCAACGGATAATCGTTTTTGCGCGTATCATTCCATACCGAATCCTTGCTGTCTTTAAACAAAAAATTCAACGTCAGGAATTTTCCGGAATCAATGGCATGGCCATCTCCGGCACGAACCACGGTGAATTTCTGACCAGAAACCGTTTCGCGTTCACTTTTAGAACAAGCCGCGAATAGAACAACGGCTAACAAGAAAACAACACTTGAATTTTTCATTGGAAGGATTAGGAGTTATTAATTAGTTTTTCTTTGAATTCGGGTAATATGTCGAGAAACCTCTTGAGCGTATCCTGCAGCGACTGTTTTGAAGATCCGCCAGAGGCATTTTTATGGCCTCCTCCTTCAAAATACTTTCGCGCCAGGTCATTGACCGAAAAATCGCCCAAAGATCGAAAAGATATTTTGATTTCCTCGCCCCTGTCGTACATAAGAATCGACAATTGAACGCCTTTTATCGAAAGTCCGTAGTTTACCAGTCCTTCGGTGTCACCGGTTTGCACATCAAATTGCCTCAATTCTTCCTGTGAAAGGGTCATGTAGGCCGTTCGGTATTCGGGCAACACCACCAGTTTTTGACTTAGCACATATCCGGTAAGCCGAAGCCGCCCCAGTGAATTAGTATCGTAGATCAACCGGGCGATGTGGCTTGGGTTGGCGCCAAGGCTTGTCAGCTCTTCGGCCACTTTAAACTCGCGCGCCGTGGTATTATTATGACGAAAGCCACCCGTATCCGTCATCAACCCGGCATATAAGCAGGTTGCAATCGGCTCATCGATCAATGCCTGGTCGCCCAGTTCGTTGATTAATTCTACAATAAGCTGCGCGGTCGACGCCGACTTCACATCCCACTTTACATACTCGGCAAAATCCTCCGGCTCCAGGTGGTGATCAATCAACACTTTCGTCGCAGACGCTTTTCTTACTACTTCACCCAATTCATGAATCCGGCCGAGGCTCGAAAAATCAAGGCAAAAAATAAGGTCGGCCCGATTGAATATTTCGGTAGCCCGAATCTCCGGCTCTTTGGATTTTTTCGATAAAGCAGTAACCGTCTCAGCACCAGGCATCCAGGCTAAAAAATCCGGGTAATCGCTTGGCGTCACTACGTTTACTTCATGTCCCTTTTTCTTTAAATAACCGGCCAGCCCCAGCGAGGAACCTAATGCGTCGGCATCGGGTTTGAAATGGGTAACAATCGCCACCTTTTTAGGAGCGCCCAATAAAGTACTGAGAGAGGCTAAATTTTTCATCAAAAGACTGCAAAAGTGCGGATAAATGATGGAAAGGAAAAATGGTCGGCAATATGACTGCCAAACTTCCTGAATCTGATTCCTTTTGATATTTTTGCGCCCAAATTCCAATACGGAACAAATCTTTTCAGACTAACACTTTAAAAATCAAGAAAATGGCAGGCAACAGAACTTTTACAATGATCAAACCCGATGCAGTGAGCGCAGGCAATAGCGGTGCAATTACCAAAATGATAGAAGAAGCCGGCTTCCGGATCGTAGCCATGAAAAAGACAAAGCTCAGCGCCGAGCTGGCAGGCAAGTTTTACGAAATTCATAAGGCTCGTCCTTTTTACGGCGAACTTTGCACCTACATGAGCAGCGGAGCGATCATCCCGATGATTCTGGAGAAAGAAAACGCAGTAGAAGATTTCAGAAAGCTGATCGGCGCAACTGACCCCAAGAAAGCTGAACCCGGAACGATCCGCGCGCTGTTTGCCAAGTCGATTGATGCCAATGCGATTCACGGCTCTGACTCTGACGCCAATGCAGAAATTGAAGGAAGCTTCTTCTTCTCTCAATTCGAACGTTTCTGAATTTAATAATCGGTTGAACGATATCCGATGATCACTGTTAATGATTTTCGGATATCGATTACTAACCACTAACGATTAACGAAACCAATGATAAATCCCTCCTATTCCGAAAAATTTGAAAGTCGTCACAACGCACCCGACGCAGCACAAGTTGACGCCATGCTGAAAGCGGTGAACGCCAAATCGATCGATGAGCTGATCAATCAGACAGTTCCTTCGGCGATCCGGTTAAAGAAGCCGCTGAACTTACCCAAAGCACAATCGGAATACGAGTTTATCAACGATTTCAAAACGTTAATCTCTAAAAACAAAATTTATCAATCGCACATCGGCACAGGCTATTACAATTGTATTACGCCTCCGGTGATTTTGCGAAACATACTGGAGAATCCGGGCTGGTACACAGCGTACACGCCGTATCAGGCTGAAATTGCGCAAGGCCGCATGGAAGCGCTGATCAATTATCAAACGATGATCATTGACCTTACGGGAATGGAGATCGCCAACGCATCCCTTCTCGACGAGGCCACCGCAGCTGCCGAGGCTATTCACCTCCTTCACGCATCCCGCAAGCCCGAAAAGAAAAATGCGCATCAGTTTTTTGTAGACGAGAATACTTTCCCACAAGTCATCGACTTGTTGAAAACTCGCTCCACTCCTATCGGTGTTGAGTTGGTTGTAGGTGATATTTCAAAACTGGATATCACCAACGAGAATTTGTTTGGCGTGTATCTTCAAAATCCGGACAACAACGGAGCGATCAAAGATCACACAGCGTTTATCGCAGCAGCGCACGAAAAAGGATTGTTTGTAGTGATGGGCGCAGATCTGATGAGCCTGCTGTTGATGAAATCGCCCGGCGAAATGGGTGCCGATGTAGTGGTGGGTTCTTCACAACGCTTCGGTGTACCGATGGGCTTCGGCGGACCGCATGCTGCCTTCTTTGCTACTAAAGACGAATTCAAACGCCAGATGCCGGGCCGTATTATTGGTGTGTCTATCGATGCAAAGGGAAACCCCGGCTACCGCATGGCGTTGCAAACCCGCGAGCAGCACATCCGCCGCGAAAAAGCAACATCCAACATTTGTACCGCACAAGTATTGCTGTCAGTAATGGCCAGCATGTACGCAGTGTATCATGGCCCCGTAGGCTTGAAGAAAATTGCGGGCAGGATTCACGGGTTGACTCAAGTGCTCGATACAATTGCTAGCCAGCTTGGGCTAAAACAATTAAATGATAATTACTTTGATACGTTAAAGTTTGAGACATCACCGTCAGCACTTATTGAAATCAGAAAATCTGCAGAAGCAAGCGGTATTAATTTCCGATATTTTGATACCACACATTTCGGCATTTCGCTTGACGAAACTTCTTCAATCAAGAGTGTACGCGCCATAATCGAAGTACTTACGAATATCCCCGAACTGAAACCGAAAGCAAATTTGAAGGGAAGTTTTGGTGAAGGTCTTTCAATTGGCGTAAACATAGACCAAAGCATAAACTGGCCTTCTTCACTTATTAGAACCACTCCATACCTCACCCATCCTGTCTTTAACACGCATCATTCCGAACACGAAATGCTGCGCTACATTAAGCGGCTGGAGAACAAAGATCTTTCTATGGTGCATTCGATGATCTCGCTGGGATCATGCACCATGAAACTCAACGCCACCACCGAGATGATTCCGGTAACATGGCCTGAGCTTGGGCAAATGCATCCTTTCGCACCTGCTGACCAAACGGAGGGCTATCGCGAAATGATCACCAACCTTGAAAACTGGCTGAAAGAAATCACCGGCTTCACAGGCGTTTCATTGCAACCCAACAGCGGTGCACAAGGCGAATACGCCGGCTTGCTGGTGATCCGTGCTTATCACTTAAGCCGTGGCGACAGCCATCGCGACATCGCGCTAATTCCGGCATCGGCACACGGCACCAACCCTGCCAGCGCCGTGATGGCGGGCATGAATGTGGTAGTCGTAAAATCCGATAGCGAAGGTAAAATTGATGTGGCTGACCTGAAGGCGAAAGCGCTTCAATACAAAGATTCGCTCTCCTGCCTGATGGTGACTTACCCGTCTACGCACGGTGTGTTTGAAGAATCGATCACTGAGATTTGCGAGACCATCCACCAAAACGGTGGCCTCGTGTATATGGATGGCGCCAACATGAACGCACAGGTGGGGCTCACTTCGCCCGCCAACATCGGTGCGGATGTTTGCCACCTTAACCTACACAAGACCTTCTGTATTCCGCACGGCGGCGGTGGCCCTGGCATGGGCCCGATCTGCGTAAACGACAAGCTGAAACCCTTCCTTCCCGGGCACGCAGTGGTAAAGACCGGCGGAGAGAAAGCCACATCGGCAGTATCGGCAGCGCCTTATGGCAGCGCCAGCATTCTGGTTATTTCATACGCGTACATCGCCATGATGGGCGGTGAAGGCTTAACCAACGCCACCAAGATGGCAATCCTCAACGCCAACTACATCAAAGAAAAACTGAGTCAGCATTTCAAAATATTGTACACCGGTACCAACGGACGCTGCGCACACGAAATGATTGTGGATTGCCGCGACTTTAAGAAATCAGGGATTGAGGTGGAAGATATCGCCAAGCGCCTGATGGATTATGGATTCCACGCGCCTACCGTTTCTTTCCCTGTGGCGGGAACGTTGATGATCGAGCCTACCGAAAGCGAGCCGAAAGAAGAACTCGACCGTTTCATCGAAGCACTGATCGAAATAAGAAATGAAATCAGCGAAGTGGAATCGGGCAAAGCCGACAAGGAAAATAACGTGTTGAAAAACGCACCCCACACCGCGGCTGTAGTCACCGCCGACGCATGGGATTTGCCATACAGCCGCCAAAAGGCAGCCTACCCGCTGCACTTTGTGAAAGAAGCTAAATTCTGGCCTTCCGTGAGCCGCATTGACAATGCCTACGGCGACCGTAACCTGGTTTGCAGTTGCCTTCCTATCGAGGAATTTATCAAAGAAGAAACGCCTGCCTGAGGCGAAAACTGAATTTTATCCAATCAAAGCCGGCCCAACAGCCGGCTTTTTTCTTAACCAAAAGGCTACTTGCAAATTCAGGGCGATTCCTTAGTTTTGTGTCCGCTTATGAAAACCAAATCACTCCAACGCGCCTTTTTGCTGGCTTCCGGCCTTTGTGCTGTGGTGGTGATTTTGCTTTCGCAATCTTTCTACGCCGCGACAGACTCGCTGGCGGCTGAGAAGAAAGATAAATCCAAAGACAAGAAGGAAGTTGCCATTCACGCGCCTTCGGATGTTGCCGCTCAAGGTCAGGCCGTTGAATTGAATCACGATCAAGTGGCTACAGAAGAGAAAATAGTCTTAGCCGACGATCAAAACGACAAAGCAGTTTTCGTTCAGCGAATTGCTACCAAATTCTTTAAGACACTTTTCAGGGCCATCATCTCGCCCAACGCCCCCTGATTTTCTAATCGTATTCTATTCATAACGGGTTGACGGATTTGAATCCATCAACAGTCTTTTAGTTTTCAATCTCGGATTTTTAATTTTTTCAATTTTCTAATTTAAACAGCTATGCGCAACAAAGGAGTAGTAGTGGTGCTCACCATAGTAATTACGGCACTTTGCCTGTATTACTTGTCGTTTACCCTGGTCACCAACAAAGTACAACAAGAGGCAATTGCCAAAGCCACCGACAAAGATGGCTCGATCGATCTGGAGAAGAAACAAGCCTATCTGGACTCGTTGTGGAACAAACCTGTGTACAATATTTTCGGAGCAGAATACACCTACAAGGAAGTAAAAGACAACGAGCTTAGCCTTGGTCTTGACTTACAAGGAGGTATGCACGTGGTGCTTGAAATCTCGCCGATCGATATCGTAAAAGGATTAAGTGGCAACAATCAGGATCCGGCTTTTCTTGCCGCTTTGCAAAAAGCAAAATCGATGGAGAAATCCAGCAACTCAAACTTCACTTTGCTTTTTTACGAGGCATTCAAAGAAGCTAATCCTGGTCGCACGTTGGCTTCGGTATTTACCAGCACCGCCAACAAAGACCGTGTAAAACTTTCGGACAGCGACGATGCAGTGTTGAAGTTCCTTGACAAGGAAATCAAAGACGCCATAGACCGTTCCTTCACGATTTTGAAAACCCGTATCGACCAGTTCGGTACGTCGCAGCCTAACATTCAACGCCTGCAAGGTACCAACCGCATTCAGATTGAAATTCCCGGTGCCGACAACCCGCAACGCGTTCGCAAACTTTTGCAAGGGGTAGCACGCCTTGAGTTTTGGGAAATTGTAGAGCCTTACGATCCTCAATTGAGCCAATCGCTCATGGCGATCAACCAGTTGCTGATGAAAGAACAGGCTGCCAAGAAACTCGAAACCAAGTCCACCGAAACGCAACCTAAAGAGGAAGCAAAATTGAAAGATGCGTTGACTTCCAAAGCTGACACCACAAAATCAGCGCTTGAGAAACAACTTGCCAGCACCAATCCGAAAGACAGCACGTCAAGTTCGTTGGATTCATTGCGTTCGGCTACGGCTTCACCTCTGTTCGCGTTAATGACGCAACAAGGAAGTTTCCTGTATGCCACGAGAGACACTGCACAAATCAACAGCATCTTCAAGCGTGAAGATGTACGCGCGCTTCTGCCCCGCACAGTAGGCATGTTTTGGGATGTGAAAGCCGATCCGGATGTTACTAAAGGAATCGACGACATTAAGCTGAACTTTGTGAACCTTGGTCGCAGCGGCAAACCGTTGCTCACCGGCGACGTAATCAACGATGCACGCTCGGATTTCGATCAGTTTGCAAGGCCATCGGTAAGTATGAACATGAATGTGACCGGTGCGCAGAAATGGGCAAAGATTACCGCCGCTGCCGCTGCAAAGCAACCACAAGGTCGTATCGCCATCGTGCTTGACAATAATGTGTACACCGCTCCTACCGTGCAAGGTGAAATCCCGAATGGCAACTCACAAATCGTCGGAAGCTTCACGACTGAAGAAGCGAAAGACTTAGCGCTGGTATTGAAGGCTGGTTCATTGCCTGCTCCTACCCGCATTGTAGAGCAAGCCATCGTGGGTTCTTCACTCGGACGCGTGGCACAAAACCAGGGATTGATTTCCATGGCTGCCGGTCTTGCGTTGATCGTCATCTTTATGGTCGCGTATTATGCCAAAGGCGGCTGGGTAGCTAACCTTGCTTTGTTATTTAACATCTTCTTCATACTCGGAATTCTGGCGCAGTTCAACGCTGCCCTCACTCTCCCTGGTATTGCCGGTATCGTGCTTACCATGGCGATGGCGGTGGATGCCAACGTGGTGATCTACGAGCGTATCAAAGAAGAATTGAAAATGGGCCGCCGCCTTCGCGACGCCATTAATAAAGGCTACGAGCGCGCTACCGTTACCATCTTCGACTCGAACTTGACTACGTTCCTCACGGGGATGTTCCTGTATATCTTCGGCCAGGGTCCGTTAAAAGGTTTTGCCATCGTGTTGATGATTGGTATTGTTACTTCGTTCTTCTCTGCCGTGTACATTTCACGCGTAATCATCGAGTGGGCTGTGCGCAAAGGCGACGACGTGAAATTCACCTTCGAAACCGGGTTGGCCAACATTGTCCGCAAACGCGGTGAGTTCAACTTCATCGGCAACCGCTACAAGGCGTATGCATTCTCCGGATCGATCATGATTATCGGATTTATCATCATCGCCTTCCAGGGATTGAATCTCGGTGTTGACTTCAAGGGAGGTCGCTCGTTTGTGATTTCATTCACCAAACCTGTAGTCGCCACCGAAATGAAAATCGCGTTGAGCGAAAGCTTCAAAAACTCAAGTACGGAAGTGAAGAACTACGGCAGCGACGACCGCATGCAGGTGACTACCTCTTACCTGATCGATGACGAAGCGGATGGCGCCGATGAGAAAGTGAAAGTAGCGCTGGTAGATGCCATCGAGAAATTCAGCGGATTGAAACACTCTGAAAACGATGCGCAACTCGACGACCAGCACTTTACGATTTCAAAGTCGCACAAAGTGGATGCTACCATCGCCGACGACATCAAGAGTTCGGCCTTGAAGGCGAGTATCTATTCGCTCATCATGATCTTCATTTATATTCTGATCCGTTTCAAGAAATGGCAGTTCAGCACCGGCGCGATTATCGCTACGGCTCATGACGCCTTGTTTGTGATTGCTTCGTTCGGTATTGCTCACGCGTTCGGGTTGTCGTTCGAGATCGATCAGATCTTCGTGGCAGCCTTGCTGACGATTATCGGTTACTCGATCAACGATACGGTGATTATCTTCGACCGGATTCGTGAATACATGAGCTTCGGTGCCAACCACGATCGCCACAAAGTATTTAACGATGCGATCAACAGTACGCTGAGCCGTACCTTGATCACTTCAGGAACGGTTTTGGCTGTGGTGGTCGTGCTCCTGATTTGGGGCGGTGAGTCTATGCGCGGATTCTCTTTCGCGCTGGTGGTAGGTATGTTGATCGGTACATATTCATCGATCTTCATCGCTTCGCCTGTGGTATTGGACTTCGACAGAAATCCATCACCCAAAACTCCTAAAGATAAAGTACCAGCCAAGGCTGTTGCCTAATCGCTGGACGTAACTAGAAAATAGAAGAGGCTGCCTCCAAAGGGCAGCCTCTTTTTTATTTATGAAATCAGATAGCTGTTGAGAAGCGCTCCCGATTAATTCACTTTGATAAGCTCAACTTCAAAGATCAGTGTAGAATAAGGCGGTATCTGCGGGCCTGAACCTCGCTCGCCATAGGCAAGTTCGCTCGGAATATATAGCATCCACTTGTCGCCTTCTTTCATCAATTGCAATGCCTCGGTCCAACCGCGAATTACCTGGCTTACACCAAACGTTGCGGGCTGGCCACGTTTTACAGAGCTGTCAAAAACAGTTCCGTCAATCAACGTTCCGGTATAATGAACGGTCACCTCATTGGAAGCGGTTGGCGTTTTGCCGGCACCGGAAGCCAGCACTTTGTATTGCAAGCCACTGGCCGTAGTGATCACCCCTTCATTTTTCTTATTGGCTTCCAAAAAAGATCTTCCTTTCTCGCGGGCTATCGCGCTCTTCTTCTCAGACGCCTGTTGCATAAACTGTTGTACAATGGGCATACAAGCCTGCTGCTCCATCTTCAATGGTTTCTGAGTAAATACATCGGTGATCGCCGCGATCATGGCTTCCGTATCGAGCGAGTCACCGCCTTGAGATCTGATGTTGTTGGCAAAAAGTACACCCATGCCATAGCCTGCTTTTTTCTTTGTGGTACTAAGGTCAACGTCTTTTGGTTTCTTGAGCTGCTCAATTTCAGCGTGCAGCTTTACGATCTCGGCTTCCTTTTGTTTGAGTTGTTCGGCCAGTTCTTTTTTGGATTGCGCTCCTGCGGATAAACTAAGAAGAAAGACAGGAATCAGGATGAAAACATTTTTCATAGGGAATTGAATTTCAAAAGTTGATTGTTGATTTAAGATTGAATACAGTTCTTTAAAAGAAATCAGCGCACCGCCATTTTGCGCACTGCGCGCGCAAACATCAGCGGAAAGAAACGCTTGAGATAAACGCCGCCTACTTCCTTCAGGCCTCCGATATACGCTTCGTCTTTGCGACGCTGCATAGCAGAGATAATTTTTATGGCGCAGGTTTTTGGCGAAAGCCCGCGGTCGGTAGTCTTATCCATTTCATTAAGCTTAGAGCCATCGCCGGTAAGGGCATTCAAGGTGACGTTGGTTCGAATCCACCCCGGGCAAATCAGTGTAACGTAAATCGACTTGCTCTCCTTCCACAACTCTGCCCGCAAAGAATCAAAGAAACCATGAAGCGCGTGCTTGGCGGCCGCATATCCCGACCGGTAAGGCGTGCCGATCAGGCCCATTACACTACTCACCGTTACAAAGTGACCGCTCTTTCTTTTCAGGAAATGAGGTAGCAAATATTTGGTAAGGGCTACGGTGCCGAAATAGTCTACCTCCATCAGTTGACGATCCACACTCAGCGCCGTTTCTTTCGCGAGGCTCCGCTGGCTAATGCCTCCGTTGTTTACCAGAATATCAATGTGTCCAAAAAATTGTACCGCCACTTCCACACTCAGTTTGAGCGTTTGCTCCTGCGCCAGATCGAGCGGAAGGATTTTAATATTGGGTTGCACGGATGGTGTACAATTGCCCTTCACGCGCTCAAGTTCTTCCTTCCTTCGCGACGAGAGGATCAGCTTCACTCCTTTTAGGTTTGCCAACTCCATCGCCAACGCTTCGCCAATGCCGCTGGAAGCGCCGGTAATCCAGATTACTTTGTTGTCTAAATAAGGCATGGCTATCGCTTTTTGTAAATCACAAAATCAAACGCATACGCATGTCGCTCGTCGGCAGCGTGATGCACCCGTGAAACTTCCTGCCAATCCTTCTTTTCAAAAGAAGGAAAGAAAGTGTCGCCGTCAACCTGAGCGGCTATTTCGGTAAGATATAATTGATCGGCTAAAGGAAACGCCGCTTTATAAATTTCCGCGCCACCGATGATGAAAAGTTCGGGCTCGGCGTTTTCTTTCGCGATACGAACACCGTCATTCAAATCGTGCACAACCCGACACCCCGGCGCCTGAAACTCGGGCTGGCGTGTCACTACAATGTTGTTACGGTTGGGAAGCGGCCTGAATTTTTCCGGAAGGGATTCATAGTTCCGTCTTCCCATAATAATATGATGGCCTTTAGTTGTCTGCATGAAATACTTCATGTCGTCGGGCAGATGCCAAGGCAGGTCATTGGCTTTGCCGATAGCGCCATTGCTGGCAACCGCTGCGATCATGGAAATTTTCATGTGTAGCCGAATAAATTTGGATTACTACGCGATTAACTTGGCAAGTCCAAATGCTGCAGCAGCCGCCAATACTCCGATCACTGTTACGCGAAGCGCTCCTTTCAGCAAAGGCTGGCCGGTAAGTTTGCTCTTGATAAGACCAAAAGCAATAAGGCACACTACCGTGATGGCACAAGAATATTTTAGTCCTTCCAGGGAAGACGAAGTAAAGAAATAGGCGCTAAGCGGAATCAACCCACCTACGATATACGAAACGGCAATGATGAAAGCGCTCTGGTGAGCGCGGTTCTTGTCTGGCCTCTCGAGGCCCAGCTCAAAGCGCATCATAAAATCAACCCATTGTTTGGGGTGTTTGGCCATTTCTCGGGCGATCGTCTCCTGAAGCTCTTCGTTCAGGCCGTAGCCGGCGAAAATTTCTTTAGTCTCACGGATTTCTACTTCGTGTAAATTTTCGATCTCGTCGTATTCGCGGCGCTCTTCCGATTCGTAGTGCTCAATTTCGGTTCGCCCTGCGAGGTAGCCGCCAAGACCCATGGCAATTGAGCCGGCTGCGATCTCGGCAAGGCCGGCGGTGATGATCAACCCTGTGTCGCCGGTGGCTCCGCTCAAGCCTGCGGCCAGGGCGAAAGGAACGGTAAGTCCATCGCTCATGCCAATGACAAAGTCGCGAACCTTCTCCGACGATTGAAAATGTTTTTCTTCCATGCTACGAATCTACAGGATAAAGAAAGATTAAAAAAGTTAATGATAGCGGCGGTACCGTACCTCGGCTTCAAAAAAAGAAAATAACGAATTGAGGATGTTTCCCTGGTTACCCGAATGGGTCACCTCCATGTGCTGCTCGTTGAACCGTGCCAATATCTTATAAAAAATGGAGTCGCTGAGCGAAAAGCGATCCATCAGCTCTTGCTTCACCTCCTGGTTGGTGACAATCTCGACGTAGGTCTGAGTTCTGGACAATTCGAAATTCAATTTGGCGAGTTTCCGTTTTTCGCGTTCGCGCTTAGAGAAATAATCGAGATTGACGGAGGCTCCACTACCCGAGTTTGGGGTAGCACCATACCACGGAAGGGATTTACTTTTTAGTTTGAGCGAAGGGAATTCCTTCTTAAGGACTTCCGGCCTGCCCAGGATAGTTACTTCGCGAAGCATGATCACGTTTTGGCGCAACCGCACAAACATGACATCATCGTTGAGGATAACCGGAAGCTCCATTCGCTCATACCCGATGCTGGAAAAAATCAGCGTGTCGGTTTCTTTCACTTTGATAAAAAAGACGCCGTTGTTGTTGGAGAGTGCACCCCAGTTGGTGTTCTTCACTTTTATAGAAGCGTTGGGCACGGCATTGAGGGTGATGGAATCTACCACAATACCCTTCAATAGCTTCTGACCAAAACCTGCAAAAGACAGCGAGGTGAGCAAAAGAAAAAGAATCAGAAACCTCATTTTCATCAACGGCGCAATATACTTTACCATGAGGAAAAAAACAGCCAAAAAGTTTTGAGTGGTGCTAGCTCTTATTCGCCAACTGGCCGCAGGCGGCGTCGATGTCTTTGCCTCGACTCTTTCGAATTCGGGTGGTGATGCCGTTCTTTTCCAGCAAGTCCATGTACATGTTCAGTACTTCATCGCTGGCCTGCTTGAATTCGCCCTCGTCGATGGGGTTGTATTCAATCAGGTTTACTTTGGAAGGAATGATTTTACAAAACCGGAGTAACGCCTGTGCATGTTCCGGGGTATCGTTGATTCCCTGCCACACCACGTATTCATACGTCACTTTGCTTTTCGTCTTTTGATACCAGTAGCGCAGCGCATCGGCCAACTCACTCAATGGGTTGGAGTCATTGATCGGCATAATGGACGATCGGGTTTTGTCGAGCGCAGCATGCAGCGATACCGCTAGGTTAAACTTTACGCCGTCGTCGGCCATCTTGATAATCATTTTGGCTACGCCCACCGTCGACACGGTAATGCGCCGCATCGCCATGCCCAATCCTTTTGGTGAAGTTATCTTTTCAATGGCGGCGATTACATTCGAATAATTCAGCAAAGGCTCGCCCATGCCCATGAACACAATATTGGTAAGCGGACGGTTGAAAAACATTTCGGATTGCTCTTTGATCGCCGCCACCTGATCGTAGATTTCATCGGCGCTCAGGTTGCGCTGACGCTTCAGGCGCGCCGTAGCACAAAACTTGCATGCCAGCGAGCATCCCACCTGCGACGATACACAGGCGGTAATTCTTTTCTCGGCCGGTATTAGCACCGACTCCACCACCAGCCCATCGTGCAGCGTTACGGCGTTTTTGATTGTGCCGTCGGCGCTGCGTTGCATGGTATCGACATGAATATGGTTGATGGCGAAATTCGCTTTCAAAAGTTCGCGCGTCGCCACCGACAAATTGGTCATCTGATCGAAACTTTTCGCCGATTTTTTCCACAGCCATTCATCTACCTGCTGAGCACGAAAAGCTTTATCGCCATGCTCTACGAAGAACTTCTTAAGCTCATCCGGTTTGAGCTTTCTGATGTCGCGCTTTAGGGTTTCAATTTCGGCGGATTGCATGACGCAAAGGTACTTACTTTCTTAGATAATCGGTGATCTCGTGATAAGACCTTTTTCGCTTCAATCCGAGTAATCCAGAATCAGAATTTCAATATTTCACTTTTCGATTTTGGTAATCACTCGCCGGCCTATTTTACTTTGATGAACGATTTGGTTTCACACTCTTTCACTGCGTCGTGGATTTTCAGCGAAGATTCGGTCAGCTCATCAATCACAAAACGCCGGGTGATCATGCCCGATTTCTTGTCGGTAAACTGAAGTTCCTGACCTGAAATCTTGTATTGAAAATTAGTCATGTCACTACCTTTTTTCTTACCTGCCGAGAAGATCGCTTCCTGGCCGCTGCCGTCTTTTTTAAAGACAATGAGCTTTGCCACTGATGCATTTGATTTCCCACCCATCATTCCTTCCAATTCTTTTTCGGTGTCGCTTTCTTTCATCTCACTTTGAAAACAAGTTTTTGTGTCGGTAAGCTGCCAGGTTCCCTGAATGGATTGTGAAAGCACCGGCCACGAAAGTAAAGCAAGACAAAATGCCATCAGATTTTTCATAGTTTAAAGGATTAAGTTTTTAATTCAATTCATTTTTTCACTTCTGTATTCTTCCTCACTCAACGAACCAGAAAACTACGGCGTATCCCGCAGCGTTGATTTAATCGCCGCGTGTTTATACTGAGCCGTCTGAATTTGAAATTATAATGCTAATTTAACATGAAATTTTAAGAACGACTTTCCCGCATGGATCTTACCATACTTTTCTCACCTATTGATGAAGCAATTTATTCGGCCGACTATCCCGCCAATTCATTTTTTAAAAACATTCGGGCATACACCGAAAAAATGCCGGAGTACAAAGGCGCCCACATTGCGCTGATCGGTATAAAAGAAGAACGAGGCACATCGACCAACCAGGGAACGGCGCAAGGGCCTGACGAAATCAGGAAGAAACTTTACGCCCTAAAAAAAGGAACAGGCGCTTACACCATCGTGGATCTTGGCAACCTTAATCCCGGCATAGACCTGGATGAAACGTATTTGCGCATCAGCGAAGTATGCCGTATACTTTTGGAAAGCAACGTGTTGCCCATCCTTCTCGGGGGCTCGCACGATCTGGATTACGGCCAGTATCGGGGTTATGAAGACCTGCAAAAACTGGTGAGCTTTCTGAACATTGATGCGTCTTTCGATCTGGAAGAAAATAAAAACGCGTCTCCGTCGAAGCAACACATCCACAAAATGTTGCTGCACGAGCCCAATTATCTTTTTGGATACACGCACCTGGCTCATCAGCTTTACCTGGTTGATGCCTTCTCGTCTGCCGTTTTAGAAAAACTGAATTTCGAAGCACACCGGTTGGGACAGATGCGCACCAACCTCAACGAGATGGAGCCTGCCATCCGCAATGCCGACATGATGTCGTTTGATATCACGGCCATCAAATCGTCGGATGCGCCGGGCAACGCTAACGCTCAACCTTTTGGCCTTACCGGCGAAGAAGCTTGTCAGATTTGTTGGTATGCCGGATTGAATGAAAAACTCAGCTCTGCGGGCTTCTTTGAATACAATCCCAATTACGATGACATCCACAAGAAAACGGCGTCAGTCATTGCGACGATGATCTGGTATTTCATCGAAGGGTTCTACAACCGCAAGCACGAAAGCAATTTCAAATCGAACGACTTTTTGAAATATGTAGTCGCTATGCCTGTGCAGCCTGAAGCCATCACCTTTTACAAAAGCAAGTTCACCGAAAAGTGGTGGATGGAAGTGAGTGTAGTTCGCGTTGGCGCCAAATATCCGCGCAATACCATTGTGCCCTGCAGTTATGCCGACTACCAAACGGCGACTAAAGGCGAAATACCCGAGCGCTACATCAACGCGCTGGCTAAAATAAGCTGACATTACCATGAATCTGGCGGACTGGATTGGTGCGACAGGCGTGAGTATTCTGCTGCTGGCATTTCTACTGAATTTGCTCGATCGTATATCACAAAGCAACCTGATTTACCTCCTCATGAACTTGATCGGAGCAGGATTAGCCTGCACAGCATCCGTGCTTATCAACTACACGCCCTTTATTGTGCTTGAAGCCTCGTGGACCTTGGTCTCAGCCGTGGGTATCATGAAATGGATGAAAGACCGGAAGTAAAACCCGACTCAATGCGCCTGTACGGCATGCACTTTTCCGTCGGCCACGACAAAAATCTTTTCGCCGGTTTTGGGCCGCACGCGGGCCAATCCGGTAAACGATCCAAAAGCAGGAAGAATACATTGGTCAGCTTTCACAAAAAAACACGGGAGCGTAAGCGACTGTTTGCCAGTGCCAATTAAATGAGCGCCCGGATGAAGATGACCCGCCAGATTAAAGAATCCTTCGGGCGTTGTTTCCAACGGTTCGTGGGTGAGTAACAATTTATTCAGCACCAATTGCTTTGGGTGAATCGTAAGGCGAGCGCGGTTGTATTGTGTTTCGCTCAGAATGTCGTGGTTTCCTACAATCAACTCAAAAGAACACTGGGCGAAAGCCTTCCGCACCTGCCCAAAAGTTTCCCATTCGTCGTTGTAAACACTATGAAATAAGTCGCCGAGAAAAAGGAGCCGCTCAGGCTTGTGCTGGTTGATGAGTCGCACCAGAATCTCGATGTTTTTGTCGTTTCCTTTTACGGGCACAGGGATTCCGGCCTTACGGAAATGATCGATTTTTCCCCAGTGTACGTCGGCGATTACAAGAGCCTTACAATCAGGAAGCCACAATGCCTTTTCGGGCAGCAAAACCACCGATTCAGACCCAAATTTCAATTTTACGGAGCGCATGTATTTCATCGCAAATCTATCAAACGTCAATTCTTTTTGTCGAAAAAAATGGTAACATTGGCTTAACATTCAGCAATGTGCTGAAACCTACCTTTGCCTTAACCTGATATATTATGTTTGATTTAGATACCGGTTACACTATCCTCTTGCTAGTCTGTCTTTTAGCAGCTTGCGCCTTCGAATTTGTCAATGGATTTCACGATACGGCCAATGCAGTTGCTACGGTAATTTACACCAACACCCTAAAGCCCTGGCAGGCCGTAATTTGGTCCGGATCATGGAATTTTTTGGGTGTTTTTGCCGGGGGAATTGGCGTGGCCATGGGGATTGTAAACCTGTTGCCGGTTGAAACGCTGGTCGATCAAAATATAGCTCATAGCTTGTCGATGGTCGGGGCGCTGCTGCTCACGGCTATTTTCTGGAATTTGCTCACTTGGTATTTCGGTATTCCCTGTTCCAGTTCGCATACATTGATTGGCTCCATCCTCGGCGTTGGTCTGGCTTATTCGATTTTGCCAGAAGCCACCGGCGACGCCGTAAACTGGGGCAAAGCCCAGGAAATTGGGTTTTCGCTACTCCTTTCCCCTCTCTTCGGGTTTTCAGTAACCATCATCCTCATGTACTTCATCCGGGTGATGACCCGCAAAACTCCGATGGAAGAAATCGTATTTAAAGAACCTAAGAAAAATCAGCCTCCTCCCATGTGGATCAGAGCAATTTTGTTTATCACATGTACGCTGGTGAGTTTCTTCCATGGCTCCAACGACGGCCAAAAAGGTGTGGGTTTGATCATGCTGGTGTTGATTGGGATTGTGCCTGCTTACTTTGCGTTAGACGTAACTTTTGATCCTTCCAAACTCCCCTCCTCACTTACTAAAATTGAGCAGGTAGTTTCTGCCATTGACTCGACGGTGTTGTCAAAACCTGATAAGAAAAGATTAGCCGACACGAAAGTAATGGCTGCTCATCTGGCTGCTGACTTTGCCCAGCTTAAAAGTGTGAACAACATTCCGAAAAGTGAAAAATTCGAAGTACGTAAGGACATAATGTTGGTAGATCGCAACATCAACTCGTTATTAAAGAAAGAAGAAGTTCGCCTTAGCGAAACAGACAAAGCCACACTCAAAGCAGAGCTAAAGAAGGTGAGAAAAATCACTGATTATTCTCCGAAATGGGTGATCGTATTAATTTCCTTGTCGCTTGGTTTTGGAACCATGATCGGCTGGAAACGAATTGTAAAAACTGTAGGTGAAAAGATCGGTAAAGAGCACCTCACCTATGCGCAAGGCGCCAGCGCGGAACTCGTCGCTTCAATGACCATCGGCTTATCGACTAACTTCGGCTGGCCGGTAAGTACCACACACGTACTTTCGTCGGGTATCGCCGGAAGTATGGTGGCTAGCAAAGGCGTTAAAAACCTGCAACCCGATACCGTGCGGAATATTCTTATCGCCTGGTTCCTTACATTGCCTGTGGTGATGATTATGGCAGGCTCACTCTTCCTGTTGTTCAGGTCGGTAAGCTCATAATCTTACTTTAGAGTCAGCACCAGAAGGCCTGAAAGAATAAGTACGGAGGCTACCGCCATTCGCCAGGTGAATGGCTCTTTCAGAAGCCAGAACGATAGCAGCAACGTGATGACAATACTTGCTTTGTCGATGACTGCTACTGTGGAGACTTCGCCGAGTTTTATTGCGCGATAATAGAAAATCCAGGAAACGGAAGTGGTAAGAGCCGACAGGCCTAGAAAGAGAACGTCTTTAGTAGTGAGTTTCGAAAAGTCGTTCACATGCCTGAAGGCGATGGCGTTGATCCACACCAGCAGAAACACGAACGAAGTTCGCACCGCTACGCCTGCATCTCCGCTCACATTCTTCAAACCGTATTTGGCAAGCACTGCAGTAAGTCCGGCAAAAGCCATGGAGAGCAGCGCATATAAAATCCACGTGGGCATAGTTACCAGGTGACGGCGAAAATCGCCTTCTCGCGGTTGAGGTACATTCCTTCCACCAAAATGCCGCCGCTTTTATTGGCCAGTACCGCGTTGAGGTCTTCAATACTTTCCACCGGCACTTTATCAATGGAAGTAATAATAAAATTCTCTTTTACGCCGGCTTGTTTCCACTTTCCCTCGCCGATCTTGCGCACCACAACTCCGCCGTCGATATTCAGCTCGCGTCCCTGCTGGTAAGTAAGCGCTTCGAATGTAGCACCTTCGATATCTGATTTTACTTCTTTCTTTTCTGGCTCCGTGGACCCTTCATAACTTTTCAATACCACGTTCACCTGATTCTCTTTTTCCTGGCGAATGAATTTCACTTTCACCGACTGCCCCGGCCGATGGCGTGCGACCTGTTCCTGCAACTCAGATACGCTGTTGGCTGCGTGACCATCAATCGCCACAATCACATCGCCCTCCAGTAAGCCCGATTTCTCCGCGGCGCTCCCTTCGTTTACGCGGCTCACAAACACACCTTGCACCACGCTCAGTTTTCGTCGTTCCGATAAGGCAGCATTCACGTCAGTGATTTGCACGCCGAGAAGTCCGCGCTGTACTTTTCCGTATTCCAAAAGGTCATCCATGATTTTACGCACCAGGCTTTCGGGAATAGCAAAAGAATATCCGGCGTAGCCGCCAGTAGCCGTTGCGATGGCAGAATTAATTCCAATCAGTTCACCGTTCAGGTTGACAAGCGCTCCGCCACTGTTACCAGGATTGACGGCGGCATCGGTTTGAATGAATGATTCAATTTGCAAATTATTCTTATCACGAAGAATACCGATGTTGCGGGCTTTGGCGCTCACAATACCAGCCGTAACCGTAGAGTTGAGATCAAAAGGATTTCCGATGGCCAGCACCCATTGACCTGGCACGATCTCATCCGAATTTCCATAGCGAACGAAAGGAAGATTTTTAGATTTGATTTTCAATAAAGCCAGGTCCGTAGTTGGGTCGGTGCCCACCACCTTGGCAAAGAAGTGCTGGTTGTTGTTCATCACCACCTCAATAGAATTGGCTTCTTCGATCACGTGGTAGTTGGTCACGATATAACCGTCGTCTGAAATGATGACGCCGGATCCGGAAGATTGCGAATGAGGATTAGAAAGTAATTCCAACGGATTCAGGCTAAAACTGCCTGGACCATAAATTGTGCGAATGTGAACCACAGCGGGCGTCACCATCTTGGCTGCTGCTTCAAAATTCAACCCGACAGGTACACGCGAAACACTGTCGCCCGACCAGCGCACAGGCCGATTCATCTGATGTTCGGAAATTGAATTATACGCGGGAATCTCCGCGGCATAGCGAAGCGTAAACAAGGAACCCACCACCGCACCTACCACCGAAGCCACCAACACCAAGGCAATCAACAGAATTCTTTTCATGGTTGAAGGTAATAGTAAATCAGCAGAAAGAAAATCCGATTGCTACGGGTGAAAAAAAGAAAGCCCGGCCAACGCAGACCGGGCTTTGCACTAAACCTAACCTCTACTCATCAACTCACTTTAATCACTTGCTTCAACACTTTCTTTTCGTCCTTTGGAATTACCAGTTCGAGAATTCCATTGTTGTATTTCGCGTTGATCTTGCTGCCGTCTACATTTTCAGGCAACGTAAACGAGCGGCTGAATGAACCGTATTGTGTTTCTATCGAATGGAAATTCTTGTCCTTCTTCTCGTTCGACAATTTGCGCTCGCCGCTTACGGTAAGGTAATTGTCGTTGATTTCAATTTTGAAATCTTCTTTGTTCAAACCCGGAACGGCCACTTGCACTTCGTAGGCATTTTCGGTTTCAATCACATCTACTTTGGGAGTGAACACACTTCCACCGGTGCGGGCTAATGATTCATTGAAGAACCGATCAATCAGGCTGCTGAAAGTAGCAGGTACGTAATCGTTGGGGTTATAACGGATGATGCTCATATAATTTTTATTTTTTGGTTAAACATGTTTTTAAACTGATGTCTGAACATTAGGAAAAATTATACCGATCCGAATTTTCGGTGTTTTTCGTGCCGTTATGGCTTATTTTAGATAAAAATAGCCACGAAATAAGTCATAATGTCTTAATTAAAGCCGCCTTTGCCTCGATAGAGTTTCAGTGGGCCGCTCAGTTTTACCTTCACCACACTCATGTATGGGTCAGCGGCCGAAAGCGGAAAGTCGATAAAGACAAGGCCAGGGACTTCACTCCATGAAATTTTGCCCACCACCCTGTGCGTGAGCTTTTGATCGCCGCCCACTACTGTGATTTCTTCAATCTTATTCTTCAATCCTTTAATCATGAGCTTGCCTGCCGTTTTTCCGCTGACGTACAAATACAAGTTGGATGAATCTTTAGAAAGCGTAGTCGGGCCATAGAAGTGGCCTTGCGGCAAGCCGGGAATGGTTTTAAAAATCGCTTCGCTGTGCTTGTAGGTCCATTGGCCCAATTCTTTCAAAATCAATTCTTGCTCGGGAGGAATTGTACCATCTTCCTTCGGACCAATGTCGAGCAAAAGATTTCCGCCCATGCTGATGCAGTCGGCGAAAATAGAGATGACTTCAAACGGCGTTTTGTAGTTCGTGTCGTCGGGGTGATAGCCCCAGTTGTTGTTCATGGTCATACACAGTTCCCACCAGTTGTACCTGGGGCGTGTCACCGGAAAATTCTGTTCCGGAGTTTCATAATCGCCATAGCCTTGCAACCGGCCGTTGATAATCGCATTGGGATTGGCCGCAAGAATATCGTGCCTGATCTTTTCGGCTTGCCACTCGTCGGCCGAGTGTTCCCAATCGCCATCAAACCAAAACAAATCAGGGTTGAACTGATCCGACAACTCTTTTATCTGCTGCTGATTGAACGCCACAAACGCATTCCACTTTGTGGGATTTTTTTTCAACTCGTATTTGGAGGAATCTTTCAGGAAGCCCGGGTAATTCTTGTCCGACCAATCGAGCAAAGAAAAATAGGTGCCTACTTTCAGGTTGTTGTTGCGTAGCGCTTTCACAAAAGGCGTGATCAAATCCTTTTTCGCTGGCGTCATTTTCACCACGTTGAGGTCGCTGGCTTTGGTGTTCCATAGCGCCACACCGTCGTGGTGCTTGGTAGTAATTACCGCATAGCGAGCTCCGCTTTGGCGGATCAGCGAAGCCCACGCTTCCGGGTTATAATTCTTTGCCGTAAACCCGGTCAACTGCTTCATGTACTCCGGGTATGAAACCTTTTTGTTGTAAAAACTCCAGCTTTCATCAATGCCATTGACAGAATAAATCCCCCAGTGAATAAAAATTCCAAGCTTGGCATCGGCAAACCACTGCATTTTAGCGTCGATGGTTTTAGGATCAATTTTATTTTGTGCCGATATTGATGCGCAAAGGGAAATCAAGATCAGCGTGGCGATTCTGGTTTTCATAAGTATGGATCGTAAAATTTAAAGTACAATATTTTCTTCTTAACAAGTAAGCACAGCTCCATTTAAAATTGATGCATCAAAAAAAATCCGCATGAGTATTCTTATTACCGATATAGAAATTAAAGACATACGCTTTCCGACAAGCAAAACACTCGACGGATCTGACGCGATGAACACCGATCCCGATTATTCGGCGGCGTACGTAATCCTGAAAACCAATCGTCCGGGCCTTGAAGGCCACGGCCTAACCTTCACCATAGGAAGAGGAAATGAAATTGTAGCCACGGCGCTTCAGGCGCTTTCGTATCTGATCAAAGGAAAATCGCTGGAGTCATTTACTTCAAACATGGGCGCCTTCTGGAAGATGATTACCAGCGACAGTCAGTTGCGGTGGCTTGGTCCGGAAAAGGGTGTGATCCACCTGGCAACCGGTGCGATGGTCAACGCCGTGTGGGATCTTTACGCAAAGGCCGAGAAGAAACCTGTATGGCGCTTGCTGGCTGAGATGACGCCGCAGCAACTTGTATCGTGCATCGACTTCACGTACATCACCGACGCGATTACTCCGGATGAAGCCGTTGCCATCCTCTCCAAATTAGAATCAACCAAACAAGAAAGAATCAATCAATTGCTCAACACTGGTTATCCCGGCTACACCACGTCGGCAGGATGGCTTGGTTACTCTGACGAAAAAATCCGAAGGCTTTGCCGCGAGGCTAAAGCCGAAGGATGGCGCCACGTAAAAATGAAAGTAGGCTCTAACCTGCAAGACGACATTCGCCGCGCGACAATTATTCGTGAAGAGATCGGCGATGATTTATTTCTCATGATGGATGCAAACCAGAAGTGGGATGTGCCTGCAGCCATTCGCAACATGAAAGAACTGGCCCGCTTCAACCCGATGTGGATTGAAGAACCGACGAGTCCCGATGATGTGCTAGGCCACGCAGCAATCGGCAAGGCTATCGCGCCCATCAAAGTAGCCACGGGTGAGCATTGCCAAAACCGCGTGATGTTCAAACAATTTATGCAGGCAAAGGCTTTCGATTTTTGTCAGATCGACAGCTGCCGGGTGGGTGGTGTGAACGAAAACCTCGCCATCTTGCTGATGGCTGCCAAGTTTGGTATTCCGGTTTGTCCGCATGCGGGTGGCGTTGGTTTATGTGAATATGTTCAGCATCTCTCCATGTTTGATTACATTGCAGTAACCGGCACCATGGAAAACCGCCTGATAGAATTTGTAGACCATTTGCACGAGCATTTTCTGGAGCCGGTTGTCATTCGCCGTGGGCACTACATGCCGCCGGTAAACCCTGGCTACAGTATTGAGATGAAAAAAGAAACGCTGATCGACTATGAATTTCCGAATGGAAAAATCTGGAAACAATAACGTATGCTCTTCGAACTAAAAAATAAAGTGGCCGTCATCACCGGAGGTGGAAGCGGCATTGGCAAAGCCATCGCCGAAGTCTTTGCCGAACAAGGTGCGCAGGTTTGCATTTTGGAGTTAAACCAAAAGGCTGCTAAAGAAACAGCGCAGTCCTTGGCCAACCAACGGCTGCTGGCCAAAGGATATGCCTGCAATGTGTCGGTGCAAGCTGAAGTAGTTACCGTTGTACAATCGATCATCAAAAAATTCGGGAAGATTGATATGCTCATAAATTGCGCGGGCATTGCACACATCGGTAAATTGGATTCGACTGCCGAAGAGGATTTCGACAGAGTGTTTCAGGTGAATGTAAAAGGAGTTTACAACTGTATGCATGCCGTCATCAAGCCGATGGTGAAACAGAAGAGCGGCGTAATACTGAACATTGCCTCCATCGCGTCGAGCGTTGGCATACCCGATCGGTTTGCTTATTCGATGAGCAAAGGTGCCGTAGTCACCATGACCATGTCGGTTGCTAAAGATTATATCAAAGAAGGAATCCGATGCAACTGCATTTCGCCGGCGCGGGTACATACGCCTTTTGTAGATGGATTCCTGAAGAAAAATTATCCGGGCAACGAAGCCGAAATGTTTGAAAAACTTTCACACACACAACCCATCGGACGAATGGCTAAGCCTGTGGAAGTAGCTCATCTGGCGCTATACCTTTGCTCGGATGAAGCGTCGTTCATCACCGGCTGCGATTATCCGCTGGATGGCGGCTTTATTAAATTGAACAATTAACTCTTAAAAATTATCAGCATGAAATTATTGCGCTTTGGCGAACCCGGTAAGGAAAAACCAGGTGTGCTGTTGAATGATGAAATCGTAGATGTTTCCGCCTTCGGCGAAGACTACGGCGAACACTTCTTTGAAACCAACGGATTGCATCGGTTGAGTTTGTGGTTAAACGAAAAAGCGAGCACGCTCCCGCGCATATCGGCCGGCACCCGCCTAGGCGTTCCTTTCCAGCGGCCGTCAAAAATTATATGTATCGGCTTGAACTACACTCAACACGCCTTTGAAACGAAAATGCCTTTACCCACCGAGCCTATCCTTTTCTTTAAATCGACGACAGCGCTAACCGGACCAAACGACGGCTTAACCATTCCGCGAAAAAGTGTGAAGACAGATTGGGAAGTAGAACTGGCCGTGGTAATAGGCAAGAAAGCTTCGTACGTGGAAGAAAAAGATGCGCTGGACTATGTGGCCGGATTTTGTTTGCACAACGATTACAGCGAACGCGAATTTCAATTGGAACGAAATGGTCAATGGGCCAAAGGAAAAGGCTGCGACACATTCGCGCCAATGGGTCCTTACCTCGTTACCAAAGACGAAATCGCCGACTTCAACAACTTGCACATGTGGCTAAAAGTGAATGGAGTGATGATGCAAGACAACAACACAGAAGACATGATCTTTGAAGTGCCTCATCTGGTAAGCTACCTCAGCCAGTTTATGACGCTGCTTCCCGGCGACGTGATCTCTACCGGCACGCCGCACGGTGTGGGCATGAGCATGAAGCCGCCGATATATTTGAAAACTGGCGACGTTGTTGAGCTGGGAATCGAAAACCTTGGCGAGCAGCGGCAGGTGGTGAAATAAATTTGAAGGTTACTGCAGCACTTAAAAAAAGAAACTGCTCGGTCTGTTTTTTTCTTTAAATTCCAATGAAGAATTAGTCCAATCCTTTGAAAAAAAAAAAAAACGACTCGATTTTTATCAATTAGAAATATAAACCCTGTCACTAAATCAATTATGCATCGGCTGACTATCCTCCTGCTTTTCTACTCCGTAGGCGTATTGGCCCAAACGGATTCTCTTGTTAATTCAGGGCTTGCCATCGAAAAATCAAAACATCTATACGACTCGAATAAGTATGAGCTTGCAATTAAGGAGTTGTCGAAGATAGATCCCCGCGACACAAACTATGTTTACTCTTTGTCTGAGCTTTCAAAGTCGTACTATGAGTTAAAAAAATATAAGGAGGTAATATCCATCTGCAGCAAAGGTCTTGAGGTTCCATCAAAGTACAGGTCTACCCTATTTAATTATCAGGCCATGGCGTACGCGGCTGATGAACAAATGGAGAAGGCGTACGCGACCATTCAGGCTGGACTTAAAGAGTTTCCTCTCAATTTCAGATTGACATATCGATACGGAGTACTGTTGTATGATGATAAAAAGTTTGAAGAAGCTGAAAAGCAGTTTTTCAAAACCCTTGAACAAAATCCGTATTCGTCGGGTGCGCATTTGTACTTGGGAACTATGTCGATGCTTCGTGGCCAAAAAATAAAGGGAATGATGGCCATGGGGATTTACGTAGCACTTAATAACACCAACAACAATCAGCTCGTAATTCTCGAACATTTTGTAAACAACGAACTGAGCGATGAAAATACGATACCTGTGTCTGAAAACCCATTTGATCGATGGGACGAGATCATCCGGGCTAAAATCTCTTCAGAAGAAGACTACAAAATCAAAATCCCCATCGACGTAGGAATCGTAAAGCAGTATCAAATATTTTTCGAATTATTAAAAGAGAAATCCTTTGAACCAAAAGACCATTGGATCGACTTCTACCTAAAAATTTACAAGGATTTATTGGATCAAGGTTCAGAAGAAGCATTCGTCTATCATTTGCTTACCTCTACGCCAATAAAAACTGTTGATACCTGGAAAGACAAGCACAAGAAAGAGATCAAACAGTTTTACGATGTAATCAACAAATCGATCAAGCAGATTACGCTGAAGCGAGTTCTTCCACAGGAGTGGGGCTATCGTGAGCCCATCAACTTTACCTATTATGAAGATGGCAATACCGAATCAATTGGTGCCAAGGATGCCGCCGGAAAAAAAACAGGACCATGGTATTATTTCAGTGACTTTGGAGTAAAGCAGGCTGAAGGAAGTTATGACGCCGGAAAAAAAATTGGAACATGGCGTTTCTACAATAACAGCGGTGTGGTAACAAGCATCGAAAACTATGATACTGGTGAAATAAAAATAATGAATGAAGAGGGGCGCTTAAATCGTGCTTATACACTAAAGGATGAAAAAGTTGAAGGCGAGTTTAAATGGTTCTATGGATGTGGTCAATTAAGCGAAGTCCATACTTATAAAGCAGGAAAAAACGAGGGCGCCGGTAAGTCATTCTTCTTTGACGGAAAACTTCAGTCTGAATTCACATACAAGAACGACAGTCTTCAGGGCAAATTCATAAACCGACATGCCAATGGAAAAGTGGAAAGTGAAATGCAATTCGATAAAGGAAAGCGAGTAGGCAAATTCACCTCGTATTATTCCAATGGCGTGGTAAAGAGTACTGGATCATACGACAAAGGCAAAGCTACGGGCGAATGGCTTTTTTATTATGAAAACGGTGGCCTAAAAGAAAAAGGTATCTACAAAAATAATATAACCGTTGGCGAGTGGCGCATTTATAATACAATGGGTGAGCTAGACGAAATTCGAACAATGAATGAACTCGGGGAATATGATGGCGACAACTCATTTTTCTATAAAAATAAACCGTCTAGTATTTATCACTACGCAAAGGAGAAAATCACTTCAGCTACTTTTTTTGATAGCGACGGGAAGGTCCTTTCAAAAGGGGAAAACACCGATGGTACCTTTAGCGTAAAAGGGTTATACATAACCGGTGAGCCTAAAGCAGAGCACAACTATGTAAACGGGCTACGGGAAGGCGCCTGGAAATTCTTTTATAGAAATGGTCAGCTACACACCTCATGTCAGTATAAGAAGGGTTTGCTTGAAGGTGAGTATTTGGAGTATTACGAAGACGGAACTCTCAGCATTAAAAGTTATTATGTTGATGGCAAGCTGAATGGATACTATACTGCCTATCACTCGAATGGAGCGTTGAAAATGGGGGGTTGGTATCAGAAAGGATTGCGTCAACAAAAATGGTTCGATTATTTTCAGAACGGAAAAATAGAAACAGATGCTTACTACCTGAACGACCAAATCACCGGCTATATCATAAACTACAGCGAGGATGAAAAACTCTTTTCAAAAATCGAATACAACATACAAGGCAAGATAAAAAAGTATATCCGATATGATCAGGCCGAAAATCCAAATTCGACGGAAACAAGTAACGGATTGATTACTTCCATTCTACAAAAAAGCAAAACCGACCAAACTTATTATAGCGCTAACATTGGGTGTGGCGAATGGAACGGCGAAACTGTATTGACATTGAATAACGGGAAGCCATTTAAGCGTTCAGTTTTTAATTCTGGTTACCGCACAGGAGAATACGTCATCGCATTTCCAGATGGAACCATTGAAGGAATTGGCCATTACCTTGAAGATAAGGCAACCGGAAAATGGACATGGTTTCAGGACAACGGAAAGAAATCATCTGAAGGAAGGTATGTAAACGGCAGCCGCGATAGTGTGTGGACGCAATACGATGAGGACGGCTTTGTATCAAGCAGGGTGAATTATTTAGAAAATGAGAAGCACGGAGAAGCGATATATTACGATACCAATGAAAAGCCAGTACTGATTAAGATGTATAATGGCGGTACTTTGATCTCATATCGCGCCACCGGCAAAGATGGTATTCTCTCTGACTGGATACCTTTTAAAGGAAATGGGAAAATCATTTGTTATTTTTCGAATGGTTCGATAGCCATTGAGGAAAATTATAAAAAGGGCCTATATGATCAAACCCGGAAATTTTTCCATCCAAATGGAAACCTTTGGACCCTGTATAATTATAAAAACGATTTAACTATTGGCGAGTGCTTTATTTATTATAAGTCCGGCAAAGTGAAGGAAAAGATGATCTATAAAGACGATTTGCCCGATGGCTTGTGGGAATACTATGATCCGGAAGGAAGAATCATCCGTAAAGAGCCTTACGTACTCGGCAACCTTAACGGTGTTACCGAATTTTTCAAGGATGGAAAAAAAATTGGATCACAAAAATTCAGAGGAGGTTGCCCGGTTGCAACAGAATAGATGAAGCGGCTATTATTACTTTGTTTAGTCTTCGCCCCTGCTATTAGCTACGGACAATCGACAGAGCTCTTTGAAAAACTGAAGGCAGTTTATCCCGAAGAAAACGGGGTGTATATTCAACGAGACAAATCCGTTACACTTTCTGTGAACAATGATTCGCTAGTTTCTTCTGCGTCAGTGTATGAGTCTGTTCTCTTCCTAAAAGACCAGGCCATTCAGTCCTCTGGCTGGCGTGTGTATGGATCTTATTTTCAACAAATTGAAAATTTGGAGGCCAAATCACTGCTGCTGGAGAACGGTAAATACAAAACGTTGAAAATGAAACCCTCTAGCAAAAAGCAGGAAGACGATCAGTCCATTTTCTTTGATGATTCCTATTTCTACCCCATGTCATTCCCTGCGGGCAAGGCTGGCGACCAGGCGATCTGGAGCTACGATGAAAAGTACAAAGACGCGCGTTTTCTGCCCGCGTTCTATTTCTCCAGCTATCTGCCACAGGTCAAAAGTAAGCTCACTATTAAAGCAGCCAAAGGCATTGATATAGCCTGGTCGGTTTATAATGATGTCGAAAAAAAAATACAATTCAACCAATACACCAAAGGAGGATTTACCTATTATGAATGGCAAGCCGAAAACCTCAAGGCACCACAACACGAAGTAGAAAGCCCGAAATTCTATTACTATGTGCCACAGGTGGTTTATTATGTAAAATCCTTCCAATCAAAAAAGGGAAAAGTAAATGTACTTAGCAATGTCGACGATCTGTATCAGGACTATCTTCACACGATTTCAAATCTAGCCGAACCGCCGAGCCCGGAACTTGAGTCCGTTGTACACTCATTAATTAAGCCCGGCGATCAGGAGAAAGACATCGTCAAGAAAGTTTTTTATTGGGTGCAGGATAATGTGCGATACATCGCATTTGAAGACGGCATGCGGGGCCTTATTCCGCACAAGCCGAACTACATTCTTGAAAAACGATACGGTGACTGCAAAGATATGGCCAGTATAATGGTAGGCATGTTGAGGGTGGCCGGGATAAAAGCGTATTACACCTGGATAGGAACACGCGACCTTCCCTATCGGTATTCCACTCTACCTACACCCTTGGTTGACAACCACATGATTGCTACCTACATCGATAGTCAAAAGAACTATTATTTTCTCGATGCCACCGGAAATTATACCCGTATGGATTTTCCAAGTTCAATGATTCAGGGCAAAGAAGCCATGATTGTCTACGGAGACTCTGGATATGAAATCCACGAAGTACCCGAGATGGCCTGGAACCAGAATAAAAAACAAGATTCAGTTTGGGTCTCAATAGAAAACAAATCACTGAACGGCAAAGGCAAAGTGTATTTTACTGGGTATCAAAAAATCAATGCTAGCTACTCGCTCGACAAGGCCGTCGAAGAAAGAAAAAAAGACAACGTAGTGAATTGGGTGGGTAAAGGGAATAATAAGTTTTATCTCGAATCTTTCACTGTTCATTCACTTAATGAAAAAGATGCCCCACTCTCACTCGACTATAATTTCAAAATCAATGACTACCTCAATGAAGTCGGGAGCGAGCTTTATATAAACCTAAACCTTGACAAGTTGTACTACAATTACTACATGCCGGCCGAAAGAAAAGTGCCTCGCGAGTTCGATTTCAAAGGCGGATACGAGGAGACTTATATTCTTTCTGTTCCAAAGGACTATGACGTGGAGTATCTTCCTTCCAATGCTGAGTATAATGGAAATACCCTTGGCTTTGCAATGACCTATTCACGTAAGGGAGAAAATATAATATTGAACAGTCGCGTTTACACAAATACTCTCATGCTAAACCCTGATCAATTTTCCGAGTGGAATGAAGCGATCAAAAAACTTAGCAAAGCTTACAAAGAATCAATTATCCTTAAAAAAACGAAACAATGAGGCCCATCCTATTCTCACTCATTTTCATAGCTAGCTCATTACACTCTTTCGGCCAGAACCGGTATGAGTGGCAAAAAGATAGAAAACGGTATCCGTTGACTGAAAAAGAGACCGAAATGAATGAATACATTCTGAAATACCATAGAGAATACGATTACAACTGGGAAGGTCGCGAACTCATTTTACATCTTACGGAGCATCGCATAACAAGGGTGGTGAACCCGGAGGCCATTCAGCGACACAATCGAATATATATTTCGCTCAGAAATGTAGCTTCCGTGGTCACTGTAAAAGCAAGATCGATTAACAAAGAAGGCAAGGTAGTGTACTTTGATCAAAATAACCTCAAAGAAGTAAAAGACGAAGACACCGACAATACGTTCAAGATATTTGCGATCGAAGGGATTGAACCGGATAGCGAAGTAGAATATTTTTATACACTGAAAGTAAACCGGAGATTCTACGAAACGGCCTACTACCAATTTGAGATGCCGATAAAAGATGCGTCCCTTTCACTTTCATGCCCTAACAAACTATCATTTGAATTCAAGTCGTACAATGATACAGCAACAGCCAGGCTAGATACAGCTAATAAAAGAAAAAACTATTCGTTGCGTTTTCAGAATGTACCTGGCCTTACCAGAGAAAAATTCTCGTATTTTGACGCGAGCAGAAAACGAATCGAGCTTAAGTTAGCTTACAATTATACGAATACTTCATCACGACTAAATACCTGGGCAGACGCGGCCAAAACCTATTACAAAACATTGATAAAAGTAGACGAGGCTACCGACAAATTGATGGATAAATTCGCAAAGACACTCAATGACAATAAAGATTGGCCCACTGTAAAACGAATTAAAAATATTGAAGACCAAATCAAAAATTCGATAAAGATTGAAACATCTTCCGGTACCTACCATGAAATACCTGAAATCCTGAAATATAAGCAGGCGTCGGTGCAGGGAATAACAAGTCTCTTTTCTGTTCTATTTTCAAAATTCGAGATCCCTTTCAATGTAGTGCTGACGTGCAATCGGGAGCATGCCAAATTCGATGGAACGTTTGATTCATGGTCATTCCTCGATGATTATTTGTTGTTTTTTCCAACCACCAATGGATTCTTGTCGCCCAATGAAAATGCGTTGAGATACCCGCTGATTCCGGCACACTTCACGGCCAACAGTGGCCTTTTCATTGAACCCATAAAAATCGGAAACTTCAAATCAGCTATTGGCACCATTCATGAAATCCCCGCACTACCCTATACATTCGACAAAGACGACCTAACGATAAATGTAAAATTTGATAGTGAATTGGAGGTGAATACAGTTACTCAATCGAGGGTTTTTGTGGGGGCAGATGCAGCCTATTTATCAACTTATTATGAATTAATGACCAACGAACAAAAGATCAAATTCATCAAAGAACTTTTCAATTCTTCAATTCCTGACATCAACATAGTCAAGTGGTCTGCCACGCCAAGTGTAGTTGATTTATTACCAAGGTTTCAGGTGGACGTCACTTATACCTCCAATCACTTCATCGAAAAGGCAGGTAACAAAGTACTCTTCAAAGTTGGAGAACTTATCGGCCCGCAAAGTGAATTGTACCGCGATGATAACCGCATGACACAGGTCGAAAACACAAATAACCGGGGATATGACCGTGTGATCACCGTGGAATTCCCGAAAGAATATAAAGTTGGAAATGCAAAAGGTCTGGCAATGCATGTGGACTATAAGGACGGTGACAAAACTCCTTTTCTTTTCGAGTCAACCTATACCACAGATCATAATACGGTGGTGATTACGATAACTGAATTCTATAAAGAGGTGTATGCCCCACTGTCACGCTACGAGGACTTCCGTAAGGTGATCAATGCCTCTGCCGATTTTAATAAAGTAACGCTCGTTCTGGAAAAGAATTAAACCCCGACGATTTGAAAATCGACGCTCATCAGCACTTTTGGAAATACAATCCGCAGCGCGATGCGTGGATTGATGACTCCATGAGTGTGTTGAAAAACGATTTTCTTCCTGATCACCTCGCTCCCGTTTTAAAAGAAAACAAAATCGACGGCTGTGTCGCCGTACAAGCCGATCAATCGGAAACGGAAACTGAATTTCTCTTGGAGTTGGCGTCGCAGCATTCTCTCATAAAAGGAATTGTCGGTTGGGTTGATTTACGCGCCGATTCCGTTGCTCATCGTCTTGACTATTTTTCAAATCAAAAACTCATCAAAGGGTTCAGACACATCGTGCAAGGCGAGCCAGCAGGCTTTCTTGGCTCATCAGAATTTTTAGAAGGAATCGGTCAACTTGCCAAACACAACTTTACCTACGACATCCTGATTTACCACCATCAGCTTCCAGAGGTTATTGAATTTGTCAAGCGATTTCCAAATCAAAAATTCGTGGTCGATCATATGGCAAAGCCTGACATAAAAAATGCGACTTTATCCAACTGGTCAAAAGGCATGAAATATCTTGCGGCATTCGATAATGTTTGGTGTAAGCTTTCTGGGTTTACCACCGAAGCCGCGTGGAACGCATGGAAGGTTGAAGACTTCACTCCGTACTTTGACGAGGTGCAGAAACACTTTGGCGCTGGCCGTTTGATTTATGGTTCCGACTGGCCTGTGTGCCTTCTCTCAGCGAGCTATAAAAGGCAATTGGAAAATACCGAACTGTTTATTTCAAAATTTTCAGATTCAGAAAAAGAAAAGATCATGGGTGGTAATGCCATTGATTTTTACAATCTTTAATTCATGGATCTTCAGCTCAACGATAAGGTGATCGTAGTTACCGGCGGCGCCAAAGGCATAGGCTTAGGCGTTGCAGAGGCGCTGGCAAAAGAAGGAGCAATACCGGTCATTGTCGGAAGAAACGAAAACGATAACCTGCAAGCGCTGGACAAAATAAAGAATTCGGGAGGCCGGACATTTCAGGTCGTAGCCGAACTCTCCAATCCGGAAGAATGCAGCAAAGCCATAAATCATATTGGCAATCATTTTGGGAAGATTGAAGGATTGGTGAATAACGCAGGAGTGAACGATGGTGTAGGGCTTGAGCACGGGAACTATAACCGCTTCATGGAGTCGCTGCACAAAAATCTGGTTCACTATTATCTTATGGCGCATTTTGCTCTTCCCTATCTTAAAAAAACAAAAGGTGCAATCGTAAACATCGGCTCCAAAACAGCCGAGACAGGTCAGGGAAACACTTCCGCATATGCAGCTGCTAACGGCGGAAGAAATGCGCTGACGCGTGAATGGGCTGTAGAATTATTGCCTTACGGGATCCGCGTGAACGCAATCATTGTCGCTGAGTGTTATACACCGCTCTACGAAAATTGGGTTAAGACTTTTCCTGACCCTGAAGAGAAATTAAAATCCATCACCTCCAAAATTCCGCTTGATAAGCGTATGACAACCAGTGAAGAGATCGCCAACATGGCGGCGTTTCTTCTTTCAGAAAAATCGAGTCATACTACAGGGCAGCTTATTCATGTCGACGGAGGTTATGTCCACCTTGACCGCGCAATCCTTTAACCAACTTCAATGGCCTTCATCAGTACAGAAACTAAACCCACCGCAATCGACACGACCAAATCGTATGTCGTTCCACTCGTACTGGTCACAAGCTTATTTTTTTTATGGGGACTTGCCAACATCCTAAACTCAGCACTCATCGCACACTTTCAGCCCGTGTTTGAAATCAAACGAACACAGGCATTGTTGGTAGAAAGTGCCTTCTACTTTGGCTACTTCACGCTGGCCATCCCGGCGGGATTGTTCATGGAACGCTACACCTACAAGAAAGGAATTCTTCTTGGCCTTCTCTTGTACGCCAGCGGCGCGTTGCTTTTCATTCCGGCGGCCAAGACCATCACCTTCGGGTATTTCCTGATTGCTCTTTATATCATTGCCAGCGGCCTCGCTTTTCTTGAAACGGCGGCCAATCCTTATGTCACTATCTTAGGGAAACCGGAATCATCGGTGCAACGCCTGAATTTCTCTCAATTCTTTAATGGACTTGCCCTCATCGTGGGCCCTTGGCTCGCCAGTAAATTTATATTTGCTGGAAATGAAGGCACCCTGAGCACACTCGATCAAAAGCAGCAAGCTGCCAATGCGGTGATCCTTCCTTACATGCTAATCGCCGCAGCCGTACTGGTAATCGCCTTACTCCTCTTCCTGACAAAAATGCCTGAGCCATCCAAAGGAGCGAAACTAAAATTCGATGCCGCCATCTTCAAGAAACTTCACCTGCGCAACGCGGTGCTCACGCAATTGTTTTATGTGGGTGCTCAGGCGGGTGTGTGGGGCATCACTATCAACTATGTAACCACGCTTTTGCCTGGTACATCCAATGAAGTAGCTTCAGGAACATTCATGTTGACTGGCACATTTCTATTTGTAGCCGGGCGATTTGTTGGTACCGTGATTATGACTTTCATTAAAGACCACAAGCTACTTGCGCTTTACGGACTGCTCGCTTCAGCCTTGTGCTCTGTCGGAATTTTTGGTGAGGGTACCCTGGCGGTATATTCTGTGCTCGGCATTAATTTCTTTATGTCGATTATGTTTCCTACGATTTTCGCATTAGGTGTAAAAGACTTGGGCGAGCAGACCAAACTAGGTGCATCGCTCATCATCATGGCAATTGTAGGTGGAGCACTGGTACCGCCTGTCATGGGAATCATTTCTGATCACATCGGCATACAACAGGCTTTCGCCGTACCACTTGTATGTTTTCTGATCGTCGCTTACTTCGGATTGAAAGGCTACAAGATCAAACCTCAGTAACATGAAACGATTTTGCCTTGCCCTCGATTTAAAAGACGATGCAACGCTGATCGCTGAATACGAAGCCTATCATCAACGCGTGTGGCCAGAGATTATCAAAAGCATTCGCGAATCCGGGATACAGAAATTGGAAATATTTCGAACAGGTAACCGGATGATGATGCTCGTCGAAGCAGACGACTCTTTTTCGTTTGAGAAAAAAGGGAAAGCCGATTTAGCTAACGCAAAAGTTCAGGAGTGGGAAAAGCTCATGTGGAATTATCAACAAGCCTTGCCTCATGCCAGGCCCGGCGAAAAATGGGTGTTGATGGAAAAGATTTTTGAATTATGAACGAGTTAAAAAGATTCTCTTCGAAATACCTTACTGAATTTTCGATTCAGGTATTCACACATTTCGGTGTGCCCCTGAAAGATGCCGAGCAGGCCGCCGATGTGCTCAGCCTCTCCGACCTTCGCGGGATAGACTCCCATGGTGTAGCGCGGCTTCATACGTACTTCGACATGCTTACATTGGGAAAAATAAATCCCAAGCCAAACATCACAATTGTACGCGAACGAAAAAGCGTATGTACTGTGGACGGCGACAATGGCCTCGGCCTTGTGGTCGGGCCGAAAGCCAACGAAATCGCGATGGACAAAGCTTCACAACACGGATCAGGTTGGGTAAGTGTGTGTAACACCAATCACTATGGCATCGCTTCGTATTATTCATTCAAAGCGTTGGAGCGCGACATGATTGGCTGGTCGATGACCAACACCACAAAACTTGTCGCTCCGCTGTGGGGTGCAGAACGGATGCTTGGCACCAACCCGATTTCAATTGCTTTTCCAGGATTAAAAAATCTGCCGGTAGTAATCGATCTGGCCACCAGCGCTGCAGCTTATGGCAAGATCGAAATTGCCAAACGCAAAGGCGCTGCCATTCCGAAAGGGTGGATCATCAATCAGCACGGAGAGATGACCACCGACCCCAACGACATGATCAACGGTGGCGCGCTGCTGCCGCTCGGCTCAGAGCGTGAACTTGGTGGCCACAAAGGTTATGCCCTCTCGGCGATGGTTGATATACTTACGTCAGTGTTAAGTGGCGCCAACTGGGGGCCGTTTGCTCCTCCTTTTGCACTTCGCCAGGAAATCCCCAGCTGCAGTGTGGGCAAAGGTATCGGGCATTTTTTTGGCGCCATGGAAATCGATGGCTTCATGGAAGTGAATGAATTCAAGAAAAGAATTGATGAGTGGATTGAGGTTTTCCGCCATACCAAGCCTGCTAAAGGAACCAACGGTGTCTTAATTCCCGGAGATCCAGAACACGCTGAGGAAGCGATTCGAAGAAAAGAAGGAATTCCGCTTTTGCCTGCTGTCGTCAATGATTTGCTCGACATTTCGAAGCAAACCGGAATCCCCTTTGAAGTGTAATTATTTCTTATGATTGCTGTAGTCAAACACCAGGTTACAGAACGTAACGATACCTAGTTTCAATCCACTGTCGTCAATAATGAATTGAGGTGTATGGTGCGGACCTGCCTTAGCGGGATCCTGACCTTTCGGCATTCCACCCAACGAGAAAAATAAGCCGGGCACTTTTTCACTGAAGAAAGAGAAATCCTCGCTGCCGGTAATCGCAGGCACTAGTTTCACATTTTCCTGACCCGCCGATCTAACTAAAGTGGGTAACATTTTCTCTGTCAGTTGCTCGTTGTTGAATGTAACCGGATAGCGGATTCCATAAGGGCATTCCACTACCGCAGTAGCGCCGGCAGCCTCGGCAGTATGGGTTGCGACTTCATTAATGCGACGGATCACCATCTTCTCATCTTCAGGACTAAGCGTGCGCACGGTACCGAGCATTTCTACTTTCTCAGAAATAATGTTTCCCCGATTACCGCCGTTAATCGCACCAATGGTTACTACGGCTGCATTCTTCGTCACATCTACATTCCGGCTCACAATAGTATGAAGGCTGGTGACAATTTGTGCCGATACTAAAATCGGATCTACCGACAGCCACGGCATCGCACCATGCGACGGTTTTCCGGTCACGGTAATTCGCAAGCCATTCACGGAAGCCATAGCACCACCGGGCCGGTAGGTGAGCTTTCCCACTTCAGTTCCGGCTGCGATGTGAAGTCCGAAGATGACATCTACTTTTGGATTTTCGAGAACACCCTCTTTCACCATCAGCTCTGCGCCACCTTCTTCACCTACAGGTGCTCCTTCTTCCGCAGGTTGGAAAATAAATTTCACTGTACCTTTAATGTCTTTCTTCATCGAAGAAAGCACCTCGGCTACGCCCATCAGAATGGCCACGTGCGTGTCGTGCCCACAGGCGTGCATCACCGATACTTCCTTACCATTGTACTCTCCTTTCACCTTAGAGGCATAAGGCAGGCTATTGGACTCCAGCACGGGAAGAGCATCCATGTCGGCACGAAGTGCAATTACAGGGCCTGGCAAACCACCTTTTAGGATTCCGACTACACCAGTCTTGGCCACGCCGGTTTTTGTTTCGATGCCCAACGACTGAAGATGTTTGGCAATGAGGTCGGCTGTGCGGAATTCGCGGTTGCTCAACTCAGGGTGTTCGTGGATGTCACGGCGCCAGGCAACCACCTTGGATTCTTCGGCATCAGCCTTGGCTTTGATAGTCTGATAGATCTTATCGGATTGCGAAAAGGCCGCAATCGATAGAAGTAAAAACGTTAGGGTCAAAAAATTTCTCATGGGGTTTAGGTTATAACTAAAAGTAAGAATTTTTTGATTCAACGAGCGGTCCGCTTATCATAAAATATTGATAGTAGTCATTCCAAAATGAAATTTGGTGACCCTACTTTTTACTTTCAAAAACCAAAAAGTAAATTCGTCGACTGCTTGAACTCCGACAAATCCATTATGCTACCAACAAAAAAATACCTCAATGATCTGACGTACTCATCTATTGGTTGCGCCATCGAAGTCCATAAGCAACTTGGGCCGGGGTTGTTGGAGAGTGTTTATGAAAAATGCTTTCTTAGAGAACTAGAATTGCAAGGTCTTGCCTATCACAAACAAATCTGGATTCCGCTGGGTTATAAGGGGCTAACCTTTGAAACTGAACTTAGACTGGATGTACTAATTGAAGATATTCTGTGCGTGGAGTTGAAGGCGCAGGAAGGTCTGCTGCCTATTCACGACGCGGTCTTACTCTCGTACATGAGGATGCTTGAAAAACCAAAAGGGCTCTTGATTAACTTTCACTGTACCAATATTTTCAAGTATGGCCAAAAAACATTGGTCAATCATTTGTACACGGCTTTACCCGACGTCTAGGCTCCTCTGTGGTAAAAGTCATTCAACGAATAGAAACCTAGTCCTCGCCTCTTTTGAACCACATAGACACATAGATGAGCCAACACATAGGAAACATAGTCTATGTGAAAATCTTATGTGCGCTATGTCCTATGTGGTAAAAGTCATTCAACAAAATAGAAACTTAGTCTTCGCCTTTTTTGAACCACATAGACACATAGGAAAAGCCAGCACATAGGAAACATAGTCTATGTGAAAATCTTATGCGCTCTATGTCCTATGTGGTAAAAGTCATTCAACAAATAGAAACCTAGTCCTCGCCTTTTTTAACCACATAGACACATAGATGAGCCAACACATAGGAGACATAGCACCATCTTGCATTGAAAACACACCCTATGTGAAAACCTTATGTGCGCTATGTCCTATGTGGTGAAAAAAAGTGCACAATACAGTCTATTTAAGATCTAGATCCGCGCCTGATAGGTGTACAACTCAAAGTACCTTCCTTTGGTGGCGATCAGTTCTTCGTGCTTGCCGCGCTCAGCAATCTGGCCGTGCTCCACAATCAATATCTGATCCGCCTGACGAATGGTGCTTAAGCGGTGCGCAATCACAAACGTAGTGCGCCCCTGCATCAAGCCTTTCAAACTTTCCTGAATGAAGCTCTCACTTTCGGTATCAAGATTAGATGTGGCTTCATCAAGAATCAATACGCGAGGGTTGGCCAGTATGGCGCGCGCAATCGCGATACGTTGACGCTGCCCACCGGAAAGCTTCACGCCACGCTCGCCGATCACCGTATCTAATCCAAGTTCAAAGCGCGAAGTAAACTCGTGCACATACGCGGCCTGCACAGCCTTCTGCAACTCCTCTTCGGTAGCGTTAGGACGCGGGAATAAAATATTTTCTCGGATGGTTCCTTCAAACAGAAAATCATCTTGCAACACAACGCCGAGTTGACTGCGGTAACTATCCAACGATATTTTAGACATGTCAACACCATCCACCGTGATGGTGCCACTTGCTGGATTAAGGAAGGAAGCCGCCAGTCCGGCGATTGTCGTTTTACCAGAACCTGAAGTTCCTACGAGTGCTGTGACCGATCCCGCCGGTGCATTAAAACTCACTTCATTCAGCACGTTCTTTCCCTCTTCGTAAGCGAAGGACACTTTATCAAATACAATGTCACCTTTGATGGTTCCGATCTTTATCGTACGTACAGTATTATCATCTTCTACAGGCATGTTCATCAGCTCTTCCGTACGATCCAACCCGGCAAAGGCTTCCGTAAGCTGACTGCCGATGTTGCTCATCTGCACAATTGGCGCGATCATAAACACCATAAACATGGTGAATTGCAGAAAGTCGCCTGCCGATAATTTAAAGTATCCGCTCAATCCCATGATACCCACACTAGCCAAGCCGACGAGGAAAGTGCCTGCGCTCGTCACAAAACTTGTTGACGTGAGACTTTTCTTTACGTTGAGAAAAAGCTTTTCAACGCCATCTTCAAAAACTTTTATTTCCTGCGCTTCAGCATTAAAGCCTTTGATCACACGCACTCCATTTAATGTTTCCGTAAGACGACCGGTAACTTCTGCGGTAATTTTGCCACGCTCGCGAAATACAGGTCGTATGATCGAGAATGCTTTCAATGTAATCACACCAAAGATGGACATGGGAAGCAAAACAAAGAGCGTCATCAGTGGACTAATGTTGATGAGAAAGGCAATCGAGATCACGGCAGTAAGAATGCCGCCAATCAACTGCACCAATCCTGTGCCTACCAGATTACGCACGCCCTCCACATCGTTCATCACACGCGATACCAACGCTCCTGATTTCTGATTGTCGAAAAAGCGAATCGGCAAGCGAAGCAGATGTTTTTGCACTCGCGACCGTAATACCGAGATCAGATGTTGTGCTTCCACACTAAGAATCTTGGTAAGTAAGAATGAAGTGATAGCCTGAATTAATATCGCAATGGTCACCCCGATCAACAGCATGGGAAGTTTGTCCATCTCGTGCTTGACGAGGATATCATCCATGAAAGGTTTGGTTGCCCACGGTGGCACCAGGCCAGCCGCACGACTGATTACAATAAGAATGAGTCCAATAAAAAGAAGCTTTCTGCGGGGCCAGATGATGGTTTTAAACACCTGACCGATAGTCACTTTAGTTTTCGCCATGAAGAGTTTTAGAGTAGAGTTTGATGAATAGTCGGCAATGTTCGGGTTTTATTTTATACTGGTCAACAAAAAGACAGTCATTTGGTTCACAGTAGTCCATTTTAATCGAAAGATCAATAGTCTAGGTATTATCTTTGCCCGCTAAACTTCACCATTACCAACCGCTTCTCACGCGCAATACCATTTCATGACTGAACACAGCGAAAACAACCAGCGATTCTTTCTGATCACTATGATTCTAAGTATGACCTGCTGGGGATTCAGTTGGACAGCCGGGAAGATCATGGCCGGCTATGGCGACGCGCTCACCATTTCACTTTTCAGGTTTGTGGTTACGTTTGTGTCGCTTTTTTTCATTCTGTTATTTGTTAAAACGTCGTTCCTGATCAAGCGCAGTGGGTTACGCGATTTGATAATCGCCTCCATCTTGATTTCTGTGTACACCTTTCTTTTCTTTCAAGGTTTAGTCACAGGAAAAGCCGGCGCCGGTGGTGTGTTGGTCACCGTGCTGAATCCTATTGTATCGTATGGCATTATGCTGATCATGGCGCGTCGTGCTCCCACGCGTAACGAAACCATCGGGTTGGTACTTGGACTTCTCGCCGGTGTAGTACTCCTCAAACTGATCACGGATATCGGTCAGGTCTTTAGTGCCGGAAATATCTACTTCTTACTGGCTGCATTTAGTTGGTCGGTGTTAAGCATTTTTACCTCACGCGCCGGCCGTTACGGCTCGCCGGTAACATTCAGTTTCTATTTGTATGGAATCAGTGCAGTGCTGATGTTTATCGTGGCCGGATGGCATGGCGCACAGGTTACCCTCGCAAAAGCAGATCCTGTGTTTTGGGGCAATCTGTTTTTCAGCGCCACCATTACTACCTCACTCGCCACCACATTTTACTTTATCGCCACCTCACGCCTGGGAGCCAGCAAAGCCAGCAGCTTTATCTTTCTTGTTCCCTTTTCGGCAGCACTTGGTTCCTGGATCTTTCTGGAAGAAATCCCTCAGGTGCACACCATTGCGGGTGGACTGCTGGGCATCGGTGCGGTGTATATCCTTAATAAAAAGGAAAAATAGGTTTCCCTCAATAATTTTATGCCCCTCTCCTTGGATTGCTAAAAATCGGTTTTTTTATTTGAGCCGTGAACACTTTTGAGGAGCACCATATCGATCGCGTCTGGAAATTTCTTCATGAGCGTTTTGGATTTAACATCAACCGATGGAAAGAGCGGTTTGACCAATTCAGAACCGAACGCCACAAACGAAGAACCGGCCACGACTATACCCTTACCGGAGATTTTATTTATTTCGGAAATACGGTGATCAATCCTGTGCTCAATGAAATTCTAGGTCATTATCAGGAGACGAACACCTTCAACCGGATGATTGAATACATCGTCACAGGCAAGAGGCAGCGGTGAGAAGGAATTTCCTTACTTATCTAAGTTCCTGCCCACCAGGGCAAAGCCACCACTGCCAATAAAGTAAGAAACAAAAACAATTCCATTGCTGAAGAATAAGGTGAAGTCGTCAGCGTCTTCGATAAAGTCGCCATTCAGCATCAAGGCTACGGCGGCTGTAATGGCTATGACAGAAACTACGGCAACCACATTGTACGTATTCCGATAAGTGATTTCCTTTTCGGGTAAAAAGAGTGTAGCCGTCAGTCCTGTAAAGACGGCGCCAAACACGCCGGTCACGATCCACAGCACAACCGTGAGGGCCGAAGACGACTCCCATCTGCTCACGGCGTCTATAAAAATCAATGCAATCTGTGCGATGAAATTCACCACGCACATTACCACGGTGGTGATGACAAACGAAAGGAATAATTTCAGTGATTTGCTCATGACTAACTCTCCAGATATTTATTCGGAATATTTCCCGGATGATAGTCTACCCCGTAACGCGCCTTCATAAGCAATGATACTACCTCATAAATCTGTTTTTCAGTGCGCTGAAACTGACGAAGCAGTCCCATCATGGCATAGCTGATCGGATTGACGGACGGGACAAACGTTTCCCATGGAAAACCCTTGCCCCAAACCATTCCTTTCACTGTAAGGGAGAGGTCAGCGTTTTGCAAAAGCAAAAACTTCAGCATATCAATTGATTTGTTCGCATCCTGATTGACTGTATGAAATATCGGTGTTTGCCCTCCAAATCCGTGTTCATCCACACCGGCCGGTTCATTGCAATTGGCTCCGTGCTTTATCAACACATCAGCGCAAGCCACGTGATTGTATTCCGCGCAAATATGCAACAGCGTGGCCTCATGTAATGGAGTAAAGGTGCACGGCAGCGAATACCGTTTTAAAATCGCAGCCTTGTTTTCTTTCAATAAAGCATCGAGTCGGGCAGGATCATCAAGCAGCACAGCGAGCAACGCCTGATCTTCAAAGAATACACCGCGGTCGACAAACGCCCTGATGCATGTTTTAAATTGAGGGCCACGGGTGTACATGGTGATGAGTTCCTGGATCAGCGGCCTACCATTCACCAGTTGGTTAGGATCCACACCCTGATCGAAACAAAGATTTATTTCTTTGACGGAGTGTAGTTCAAACGCGGTGATGATTCGTTGCAAATAATCCATAATCCGGTCAGGATTATAAATATAATCGAATTCCCTTTACCCTTCTCCTACTTACTTCGGGCTTCCAATATCCCGCGAAGGTTTTCAAACGTTTCGTACGGACCTTTGCTTACAAACAGGTTTACCAGGAAAGGAGGCAACGAGCCGCCAGGGTCAACTTCCAGATAGTAGTTTATTCTTATGCTGTGAGAATCTACGGCGTTGATCTCCCATACTTCATTCGACTTAGGAATACGAACAAAATCTTTCTTCGCAGGAATGTAATTAGGCAAGGCGACAGATTCTACGCGGGTCAGTTTGGTGGAAGGGTGATGAACAACTTTCATCCTGACTACCAGGTCACGGTCAGACACAGGTCCTGGTGAATTGATTTCTTTGTAAAAGATAATTTCGTGGGGCGATACTTTTTTAAGTGTCGAAGCCTTGCGGGTTCCATACGCCCACTCGTGGTGATGTTCTACATCCAAAAGAATCGATACCAGGTCGTCCACTTTTCCCTTGAGCAACGCTTCTACTTTAATCGCATTAAACGCACCCGTGTCGGTCTTTAAACTATACACCGAAATCCCGTTCTTTTCTTTCTTTAACTCCCACGCCTTTTGCGCACACGCGACGTGCGCCAATAGCAATAGACTACAGAAAGAAAATCGGATCATCATCTTGTTCTTCACAATAAAAGATCAAAACGATTTCCTCAGTGAATAGTTCCGCTACTCCCTATGCTTTAAAAAATCGCCATCGATAATCAACAGCTTCACTCCTTCTTTCGCCACCGACCGGTGAGAACTCAGGTCGTCAGACACTACGTATGTCATTCCCTTGCGCAGCGTGAACGATTCTCCGTTTTCCATTTCGCTCACAAATTCTCCTTCAAGGCAATGCACTATATGTCCTTTATGGCACCAATGATCGGCCTTGTAGCCTGCCGTATATTCCACCAGTCGAATCCGCAACCCTTCGTACTGAAGTGTTTGCCAGTAAGCCGTTCCCGTCTCTCCAGCATGCGCTGTCTTTTCAACCGTGCTCCAGTCAATGGTGCTAAATGGAATGTTACTCATGGCAATAAATATTCATGCTAGATCAAAGCACTACTTTTTAAACCGATTCTTCAACTGAGCCAGCTTGTCCTCCATCGTTTCTTCTTTCACAGGAGTTCTTGGTGTATTGCGTGGCGAAAAGTCTTGCTTGTCTTTTGAAGCGGGTCCACCGCCAAACGGATCGCTCTTCATCGACAAGGCGATGCGTTTGCGCGGCACGTCTACCTCTACCACTGTTACTTTCACTTTCTGCTGCACGGCTACTACCTGATTCGGATCTTTCACAAACCGGTCTGACAGATGACTGATGTGCACCAGGCCATCCTGATGAACGCCCACATCCACGAACGCGCCGAAGTTAGTTACGTTGGTGACAATGCCAGGCAACACCATGCCCACTTTCAAATCTTTGATTTCGTTTACGCCTTCTTCAAAGGAAAACACTTCAAACTTCTCGCGCGGATCGCGGCCGGGTTTTTCCAACTCAGCAAGAATATCGGTGAGTGTAGGAAGCCCGACCGTATCGCTCACGTATTTTTTCAAATCCAGTTTCTTTCGTAGTTCGGCACTGGTCATCAAGTCTTGTACAGAGCAACCGAGATCGCTGGCAAAGCGCTCCACCAATTCATACCGCTCGGGGTGAACAGCACTTGCATCCAACGGATTTTTCGAATCGCGTATGCGAAGGAACCCTGCACATTGTTCAAACGCCTTGTCGCCGAGACGAGGCACTTTGATCAATTCTTTTCTATTTTTAAATGGGCCGTTTTGATTTCTGTATTCTACAATTCCTTTTGCCAATTGCGGACCTAAGCCGGACACATACGAGAGGAGCTCCTTACTGGCGGTGTTTACTTCAACGCCTACGGAGTTTACACAACTCATCACCACGTCGTCAAGGCCGGCTTTCAGTTTTGTCTGATCTACATCGTGCTGGTATTGCCCCACACCTATCGATTTAGGATCAATCTTTACCAACTCCGCAAGCGGATCCGTTAAGCGTCGGCCGATAGACACAGCGCCTCGTACGGTGACATCATGATCCGGAAATTCTTCACGGGCTACTTCCGAGGCAGAATACACCGACGCTCCACTCTCGTTGACCATCACAATGATGATTTCCTTTGGCAACCCGATCTTCTTTACAAAAGCTTCTGTTTCGCGACTGGCAGTACCATTGCCGATAGCAACAGCTTCAATCTTAAAGCGATCGCAAAGGCCGAGTATAATGGTGGACGCCTTCGCTACTTCACGTTGTGGTTCCAGCGGATAGATCACGGTATCAAATTGCAATTCGCCTTGTGCGCCGAGACACACCACTTTGATACCACTGCGAAAGCCTGGATCAAGAGCCAATACGCGCTTTTGTCCAAGCGGCGAAGCGAGCAATAATTTCTTAAGGTTAGCGGCAAACACTTTGATGGCTTCGGCGTCAGCCTGTTGTTTGGTTTCTACGCGCACTTCACTTTCCAGCGTAGGTTTCAGCAGACGTTTGTAGCAATCTTTCACCGCCAGCTTTACCTGCTCAGACGAAGGCGAAGATGATTTTACATATTGGTTTTCTAAGGACTGAATCGCCAGGTCTTCGTCGGGTGAAATATCAAGCAGGATAAACCCTTCCTTCTCGGCGCGGCGCATCGCAAGCAATCGGTGCGACGGTGTTTTTTTGATCGGCTCTTTCCAGTCGAAGTAATCTTTAAATTTCTGTGCTTCATCGCTCTCGGCTTTCGATTTTATCACCGTAGCGTGAATGATTCCATCTTGCCAGAAAATCTCACGAATGTTTTTGCGTGTCTCCTGGTTTTCACTGATCCATTCGGCGATGATATCGCGCGCGCCATCAAGCGCTTCCTGCGATGTGTTGACACCCAACTCGGCATTCACATACGTGGACGCTGTACCGTCAAGGTCGAGCTTTTGCTGATCGAAAATCAATTGCGCCAACGGCTCCAGTCCTTTTTCTCTCGCCATGCTGGCGCGTGTTTTACGTTTGGGCTTGTACGGCAAATAAATATCTTCCAGTTCAGCCATAGTTTCGGCTTGCTCTATGAGCTTAGCCAACTCCGGCGTGAGTCTTTCCTGTTTTTCAATAGACTTGAGAATCGCTTCTTTGCGGTTGTCGAGTTCAGTCAGTTGTTCATGCCGGTCGCGAATGGCCGCGAGCGCCACTTCATCAAGACTGCCGGTCAACTCTTTGCGGTAGCGCGCCATGAAGGGAATGGTTGCTCCTTCGGCAAGTAAATTAATCACTACTTCTACCTGTTGTGGTGTCAGGTTCAATTCAGCGCCGATGCGCAAACTATTTTTTTCCATGGTGTACTCAATCACATTAAGCGAGCGGCAAAAATAGTATCAGAAAGGAAGACTCAAAGACCGAGAAGAAAATTTCCCACATTTATTTATCAACAAAAAATTCAACACAATTGAAATGATTCTTGAGGTGAAAACTACAACAATCTCAATTTCATGGGGATGGACGTAACTGGTGGCGTAAATCATTATTCATTTCCTTTTTGCCTAAGTTCGTGTCGGAGACAATCAAAGTTCTCCTGGTCAAAACAAACCAATAGTATTGCAACAAGTTCGGAGTGATTTACCATGAACTGGTGAATCGCATCCACCGCTACTTTGGCAGCTTCGGCCGGAGGGAAACGGTAAACTCCCGTGCTGATGCACGGAAAGGCAATGGATTTGCAATCATGATCAACCGCCAGTTGAAGTGAATTATGATAACATCGTGAGAGCTTTTCTTTTTCGTTCAGGCTACCGCCGTTCCACACGGGGCCCACGGTATGAATCACGTAACGTGCATTGAGTTTGCCGGCCGTTGTGATCACTGCCTCGACTGTCTTGCATCCGCCCTGCCGCGCCACAATCTTCCTGCACTCTTCCAGTATGGCATTTCCTCCGGCGCGATGAATTGCTCCGTCAACACCACCTCCTCCTAATAAAGAAGTGTTCGCTGCATTGACAATTGCATCGGCCTTCACCGTGGTGATGTCACCCCGTATGATTTCAATGTTGTCTTTCCACGTTGAGAGATGCATAGGAATAGCTCAATTCCAATAGTGAATCTTGAATGGTATTGCGTTATGATGTGCGCATGATCTTGCCGATCGCTTTTCCTTTGGCCAACTCATCAACAAGTTTATCAAGATACCGTACATTTCTGGTAAGCGGGTTTTCAATCTCTTCAATGCGATAGCCACAGATCACACCGGTAATCAAACTTGCATGTTGATTAACTTTCGCCTTGGCAAAGAACGCAGCAAAGGTTGCTTTCTGATCGATCAATTCGTTGAGTTTCTTTTCATCGAACCCTGTGAGCCATTCAATCACCTGATGCAACTCGGCTTTGGTGCGCCCCTTCTTCTCCACCTTATTCACATAGTGAGGATACACCGAAGCAAAGGTCATCTGCGCTATCTTTTCGTCGTGGGTTTTCATAGAAATAATTAGTGCTTTTCTTATTAGCTAAGATAACTGCATTGGTTGGCAGTCACAAATAGATCGGTTGCATCAATATCAATTGATCATTCTGGTGTCGTCTCACTGATCACTTTCTTATTAATGGTTGGGCGCAGTATCATGCCCACGACAAAGCCACTCAACAGCCCTCCTACATGCGCTGCATTGTCGATGCCTCCCACCAGCCCCATCAGTAAATTGTAAGCGATGAACACCAGTGTACTGAATAAAAAAGCATTGCTGAATTCTTTAGGAAATACCTTCGTGAGCATGAAAGCAAGAAAGAGTCCGTAGAGACCGAAAATCGCTCCCGATGCGCCCACACTTACCGTCGCGTCGTACCACCAAATACTGGCTACGCTGGCAAGAATTCCACACAGCAAATACGCGGTCAATAGTTTTGTCTTACCCAGTATTGGTTCGAGGAAGGTGCCCACAAACAAAAGTCCATACATATTGGCCAGCACATGGATAAAGCCGCCGTGCAAAAAGGTATTGGTTAACAGTCGCCACCAATCTCCACCTTTGGTTAGCGGACCATAGTTAGCGCCCCAGTGTAACAAGTCTTCTCCTTTAAATGAAATAAAGCCAAGTCCTGAAACTACCATCAGGATATAGATCGCAAGATTGGTGTACACTAAAATGGGCGTAACAAAATATCCTTCTTTCGGCTTTACCATCTCGATGAAATCTTTCATGTCTTCCTGAGCCTCCCGGTCTGGCTGTCCTTCTTTGATCCGATTCAACTCATCTTCATTCATTTTGGGGATTAATAACATCAGCAACCAAACCGTTAAACCAATCAACGAAGAGCCAGCTACCCACTCAAGCTTTTTACCGTTTCTTGCTTCAAACGGTTCATGCACAGCAATCAGGATTACATTCTCACCTTGCCCGCGTTTGCTTTCCTTGACGGCTTCGGTAAGTCCTTCCTTTTTGTCGGAGTTTTCAATTCTGTCCAGGTAAGTAAATTTGGACACGTCGGCAGTGTCGAATTCTATCTGACTTTGTCGTGCAAATTCATTGTATCGCTTTTCCTTTTCGGCGTCGTCAAGGCTATTGCTTATTTGTTTTTTGTATTCCATGCCCAGCCACACCCCGCATTCCGGTTTCAAAGTATCGGCCTCGCTCTCGCGGATGGGCAACGCCACATAGATGTGCATGTTAAAGTTTTCGTTGTACTTGCCGGAAGTATCAAATGCCGAGTGAATGCCAATTCTTTTTTTGTCGATGTAATAGTTCTTTACGGAGTAAAATTTGGTCTGCTCCTTTTTCGACAACTCCGCCACGGAGTTCAACTCTGTCAATTGGCCCGAAGCTGTGACGATGTATTCCTGCGCGATGATCAGAGGAACCGTCAGCGACACCCATACGATGAAACTATAAAAATCCCTCCAGCTTCCTTTCTCTGTTTCCACGTCCAGGATTTTAAGCCTCGGCCTTAGTATAAACAGTGTAGTTAACCCCGTCAATGCGAGGGGTATTCCAAAGTTTGTCACGATTTCCTTTAGCCCAAACAGGTTCAGTTTTATAAACAGTATCCAGTGCAAGAACGTGTACACGATGGATAGTGCGAGAAGGGACAGGACGGTAGGGATGAAAATGATTTTTAATTTGTCTTTCATGAATTGAAGAATTCGGGGTTTATATAGATGCCGGAAGCAGACTCTTTACCTTGCCTTTACGTAGAAATAGTATTCATCACGACGCCCAGCCAGTTCGATACAATATTAAATATTCAATCCACTTTCCATTGACACGTTTATAACACGTATACCGGGTTGCACCAAAACCTTGACCGCGAGATTCTGCGATAAGAAAGATAAGGTTACCGCCTGCAACAATCAGTGGCTGAGAATACATGGTGGTTGTCGCTTCCTTGATCTTTCCTTTAGGTTTCTTTTGAACCAATTGCTTGGGATAGAAATCATCTTTATACTGATTTATAATTTGTGCTTTTATATCCGCATAATCCTGGTCGGTCAATGCGCGTGCCAATGTCCTTATCTTTTTTCGGGTCTCCCGGTTTCGAAGACTCAAATCGCTTTTGTCCGTGGTGTCGCAGTGCGTGAAATAATGAAGGTACACGTCGCCTGTAGTGTCCCACGCCTCCCGGTCGCCCCTTACCTTAAACCAAACCTTGTACTTAGCATGTTGAGCTTGCTCTTCACCGATGATCTGATCGAAGAACTCCGCCCGAACCTTATCTACCTGAGCTTCACTATGGAAGAACACAGCAGACAAAGCAATAAGTAATAAGATCTTTTTCATTCTTTCTAGATGCGCTATAACTGTAACTGCTAGTAGGTAGTTAGATCGCCCTTTTATTATTTTACTTTTTCTATTTTTTCAACTCCAAGTGGTTGGGCTTTTGTCTTCAAGAAATTGATGGAAATAATCTTCTGAGTCCTCTTCTCAAATTTTATTTCATATAACTGTTCTTGATCAAATTCCAAATTCTCCTCGATGTACGCAAAAGATAAAGAGTCATTTGGATGAACTTCATCAGGATAGATCACTATTTGAATATCTACGTTGATTCCTTTTGCCTTTAATGAGTCGATTCTATTTTCTTCTCTTTTGTATTCCGGCAACTCAGCAATCTTTTTAATAATATCTGGAGTTTGGTCAGAAGCATCCGTCTTTTTAGTAGAACATGAGGTGAATGTCAAATAAATGATAAGTCCTGCAAAGATTCTCGTTTTCATTTTTCTTATTCAAATAATTATCCAATCTGTCAAGCCCAAATTTAAGACTACATTCGGGTTTTCAAACCTGAAATGAATTGGTCGTAGACCAACAATAACAAAGATTAGCGGATAGCTTTCTTCTTGTCTGTTATTATCCTTATCACTTTTTTTGAATAGTCATAAAGATGCCATTTTGTAAAACGAAAGCTTATAGACGTCGACAGTCCGACCACAGTCCAACCAAATAGTATCAACAAAAGAGCATCGACGTTCAAAACAAATAAAAGAGCAAATAATGACCATGCTATCAAAAAGGTAATCAGCAGCCCGAAGTAAATTGGAAATAATCCATTGAAAGGAAGTACCTCACAGCTCAAGGTTGTTCGAGAGTCTGTTTCCGTGGTGATTTCGATCGTAATTTTACCCGATGGTCTAAACGCCGTAAATAGTCCTGGGCTTCGTGTTATTTCAATTCGATTGTCTTTTATGTTATTTCTTTATAATCGATAGCTTCAACGTCCAAGAAGTCAGTCCACGTTTGTTTTTGTTTTCCTAGTTCAATTGAATTCAAAATACTTTGCCCTGAAAGGTCTGTGACAACACTAAATTTTTCAGTTATCTTTTCGTTTAGCCCCATGTAAACACTTTGTTGTTTGCCGTATCGTCACCCAAGTTTTAATTTGGATAATTTCTTATCCGTTTTCTTGTCCACTATCATTAAAATGACGCCTGAAAAGGGTTTACAAAAAGTCCATTCAGTCGGTTTGTCAAGAATAATTAGCTCATTGATTGAGTCTTCGTTTAAAACATTAAGCATCTCATTGGTGTCATTGTCGGTCAATTGATTCGAACTATTTAAAGGCACTCCGTTAATCACAATCAATGGGGAATATTGAATTGAGTCTGTTGAAATGTTCTGATTCTCTTTGGAAAAGAATCTCTTTTTAATGGAATTCCATTGTCCTGATTTGTCGAGTGACTTTGTAGCCGTTAACCAATTTATATTTTGGTTGTACGTTAAGAATCGGTTGTCTTTTGCCTGTATAGATTGCCCCCAGGAAATGATGGTAGTACAGAATAAAGTTAGTAATGTCAGAATTCTCATTGTACAATGGTAATGTAACACAACATCTCGCTGTATGCACCGATTTCATTTGCCAAGTTACTATTTTGAAACAGCTTAATCAACGAAGCGTTAAGATGCGAAATACATTTCCATTCGACCCCTTTGGGGTCGTGGCTCCCAACCAAAACATTTGCTATAAACATGCAATGCTTTCAGCATCGGTGTTGGTTGCACCAGCGTCATCTGAAAGCGATCCTGAAAGGATCGAATGTGTATAGCAATTTTATGATGATGAAGGCGACCCTTAAAGGGTGGAATATCTAACAACTTAGTCCTCGCCTTTATTTGAACCACATAGACACATAGGAAAAGCCAGCACATAGGAACCATAGTCTATGTGAAAATCTTATGTGCACTATGTCCTATGTGGTAAAAGTTATTCAACAAATAGAAACTGAGTCCTCGCCTTTTTTGAACCACATATCTAACATCGGCACAAGTCACGCTCATGCCTTGCGCAATTGCTTAAGACTTGCGCTAGTTTAGTTTCGCACCATTTGTCAGCGGTCTATAATTTCATTGATTATCGCCGCGTGAATTGCAACTCCGTTCACTTTCCAATGTCGTCCATGGTCGAGATAATAATCGTCACCGTATCCAATGTACCCCATGAGCACTATTTTCCCCTCAATATTGCTTTTATCAAAATTACCCTTCATTAAGTCTTCTTTAGTAATAACCGAATAGCCTCTTTCGAATTGTAAAAATGGAAATGAAATTCCTTTGGTATCGGTATTTCTGTATTTGTCCTTTACGCCTGAATACTTTTGCGCGATTGCATAACTGAAAGAAGGTATGAATGAATTCTTGTAGGATTGCTTTAATGGCAATCCCCGAACAAGTACGGAATCATCTGTCGTCGCTATGTTTGAATAACCATACGCTGTAGCCTTAAATTTTGAATGAGACACTTCTAAGTATTTCCACGTTTTTGTAACGCTATCAAAATCATGTAATGCAACTACCTGCACTGTGTTTGTAGCCCTTGATAATTCTTTGACGAGAATTGAGTCCTTGCCCAAACTGTCAGGAACGAGAAAAAAATCTAGTCCAACAAGTTTGGGGGAGTTGTCAAGTATAATTCTTAGTTGTTTTCCCAATTCAATCCGATCATTATTTCCTATGTTGACAATAGTAATCACGTTTACCTGATTCTTTTTTTCTTGTCCACAACCTTGTGTGAAAAGGCACAATGCACAAATAGTTATAATTATTTTCACTTTGACCTAATTTTTATTGGTGTGGCATACCACATCAAGCTACATGTACCTAATGGATATAAGCCCCCTTCTATTCCCCCCTCCAAAATACCCCTTTATCCTCTTCTCTCCAACGCCACCTGGCATTCGGCGGGGAATCAATGATTGGATGACGGAATGATTGAATGATTGAACGTGGCCTCTACCCTCTTATTTCGTACTTCTTACCTAATCCCAGATCAACCCAGATTTGATCCACTACCTCTTAAAATCGTCGAAAAACGCGCAAAATAGGCGATTTGAAGGCAAAAAGGTCTCATTGTACATGTAAGATGTCTCGCGCTACACGTGAGATGTCTTGTTGTACACGCAAGATATCTCATTGTACATGCAAGATGTCTTGTCCTACACGTAAGATGTCTCGTTGTACACGTAAGACGTCTCATCCTACATGCAAGATATCTCATTGTACACGCAAGATGTCTCATCATACACATAAGATGTCTTATTGTACATGCAAGATGTCTTGTCCTACACGTAAGATGTCTCGTTGTACACGTAAGACGTCTCGTTGTACATGAATGATGTCTCGTTGTGCATGAAAGATGTCTTGTCCTACACATAAGATGTCTCATTGTACACGTAAGATGTCTCGTTGTGCATGCAAGACGTCTCATCATACACGTGAAAGACTACATTGTACACGTGAAACGTTTCATTACACACGGGAAACGTTTCATTGTACACGGGAAACGTTTCATCATACACGGGAAACGTTACATCATACACGCGAAACGTTACATTATACACGCGAAACATTTCATTATACACAGGAAACATTTCATCATACACGAGAAACGTTTCCTCATACACAAGAAACGTTTCATTGTACAAATGAAACGTTTCGTTATACACACGAAAGGTTTCCTCATACACGGGAAACGTTTCATTGTACACGCGAAAGGTTTCATTGTACACGGGAAAGGCTACATCGTACACATGAGATGTATTCCTCTACTGGCGAGGTATTTTTCCGGGTCTGCATGACCTGAATCATTCTATGCGCCGATTTTCAGGGGTTATCGCGGATCTTACAAGCACAGGGCGACGGCGTTCATTTGTTGTTTTAGGTCAATCTTGGTGTTCCCTATATATAAGGAGTGCCGTGCCATGGATGAGGTAATACTATAAATATGGGGCGCTGCGCGATCCCCGTGTCTCGGTTAGATGCTATCCGTTAATCGTTATTCGTTAATGGCGGTTTGGTTTCAAACCTGAAGTGCAGATTGTCAGAGTTAACAAATAGCTTGGCTTACCGCGATCAACTAATAACAGATAACGAATAACTACTTTAGCTCCTTAACAATCACCCTGAGCTCATTGAGCATCATGGCGGTGGCGCCCCATACGATCTCGCCTTCTATCTTAAAGTGGGGTGCACGCATAGGATATTTCTTTGCCGCCAGGATTTCTTCTACGTTCACGGCGTCGTCGCGCAAGAGCAAGTCAAGATCGCCTTCAATGATTTTCTCTACTTCCCGCTCTTGCGGAATAAACAACGGACGCGCCTTGGCCACTGCTACTACGGGCACTATCATAAAGTTGCTGGGAATGACAAAGAAGTCGCTGAGTCTGCCCAACACTTCAAGGTCATTGGGAATGATGCCGATCTCTTCGTGACCTTCGCGTAAGGCTGTCTGCACAGCCTCTTCGCCTGGCTCGGCTTTTCCTCCTGGCAAACTGATTTGTCCGCCGTGTGCACCGAGATAATCATGACGTTTGGTAAGCGGAAACCGGATGCGGCCTTCGTGTTCATACAATACAATCAACACACTTCCCGGTCGTGGAGGAAGTGTGTGGGTGAAGTCAGGACGCACGGCACCCACAGGTACAGCACGCAATGGCTCATGTGCTGCACTTCCCGGTAAGGGTTGTGTGAGTCGTTGTCGAAGTTGATTGGCTAATGCAGTAAGGTTCATTTACACACGCGCTTCAGGTCGTTGGTGACCATCGCTTCCTTCACCTCTTCTGATTTTCTGAAGGCAGCGCAGGCCAGCTCTTTTTTGCTATTGCCAAGATACGCCGAGCCAAGATAAAAGTAAACCTTATCGACAAACGGATCCATCTTCTCTGCCTGGGTAAGCATGCGCTCGGCTTGCTCAAATTCTTTCTTCTTCAGGTAAAAGATTCCTTTGTTGCGATACGCCCACGGATTGTCGGGGTCTTTGGCAATGCTCTCGTTGATGTCGGCCTCGGCGTTGGCCAGCTCTCCTTGCAGTAAATAAATGTACCCGCGGTTGTTCACATAATACGATTGCTTCGGATCGAGTTGAATGGCTTGGGCGATATACTTCAACGCTTCGCTGTAGTTGCCCCGTTCGGTTTCAATCAAAGCCAGCGTGTTGTAGATGTTGGGTTCGTGGTCGTCCACCTTAGCGACAACTTGCAATTCAAGTTTCGCGGTGTCGTAGCTTTTCCTGTAATACTGCACGATGGCATGGTTCACCGCCAGTTCAATCTTCTGCTTAGTGTCGGTGCCTGCGCGTTGTGTGGCTTTGTCGAAGTTAACCAAAGCTTTGTTGAACTCGCGTAGTTTGGTGTAGGTAAGTCCTAAGGTAAAGTACGTAATAGAGGTATCGGGTTTGATGGTGATGGCTTTCTCCAGGTCTTCAATGGCTTTGTAATACAGTTTCAGTTCGTAGGCGGTGTTGGCTCTGTTTAATATCGCGTTGATGAACTTGGGACTGCACGATACAGCCTTCTCGTAGTTCTCCATAGCCTTCTCAAAGTTCTTTTGCTTGAAATACACCGTACCGATGTTATTCCAGGCATCGGCAAAGCAAGGCTCAAGGCGAATGGCTTCGGCATAGTAGTAATTGGCTTGTTCCCAGTTGCGCTCTTTAGAGGCGATGTTTCCTTTTAATAGAAATTTCTGAACGAGTGCTTCTTTGTCTTCACAGGCAGTAACGAGGAGTAACAACAACAGCAGGTGGGATAACTTCTTCATGGGGTATAATTCAGTGGCAAAGATAGTCGATTCACAGCATGCGCGACGACGATTACTATAACCTACCCGCTGAAAGATTGTTCCATTTGGATTATCTCAACCGATTGTGCCGGGAAAAGAAGCCATTTTAAGGCAAAAAGAAAGGCGATGATTTTGAAATATGCCAAATGTTCAATTACTTCGCCCCACTTAATAATGAACACAACGCAAAACATCCACCATCTGCATCACCATGCTCACCGCATAGTCGGCAGGTTGTTGTTTTGATTTTACCATAACGATAAAACTCAAAAAAGGCTTGCCACACTCGGTAAGCCTTTTTTGTTATCCCTTAACTTTGAAATAACACGAACATGAAAACACTACTCCGCATCGCCGTTCAGAAATCAGGAAGACTACAGGAAGACTCGTTGAAGCTATTGAAAGAAAGCGGACTGCATTTTAACAATGGCAAAGACCAGCTGAAAACGCAGGCCGAAAACTTCCCGGTGGAGTTGCTCTTCCTACGCGACGACGATATTCCACAATATGTAGAAGACAAAGTAGCCGATGCCGGCATTGTGGGCGAGAATGTGTTTGTAGAAAAACAAAAAAACAATGAGCTTGTGCGGCGTCTTGGTTTCGCCAAGTGCAGGCTGTCGATCGCTGTGCCGCGCTCTGAAAACTATTCGGGCACATCATGGCTGCAAGGGAAAAACATCGCCACCTCCTACCCTGCCATTGTGCAGTCGTTCTTAACAAAGAACAACATCGCGGCCGGCATTCATGAAATCAGCGGCTCGGTAGAAATCGCACCGGGCATTGGTTTAGCCGACGCCATCTGCGACATTGTAAGTTCGGGAAGCACGCTGCAAAGCAACGGCCTCAAAGAAGTAGAGGTCGTGATGAAGTCGGAAGCAGTGCTGATCGCCAATCCTGAATTAGACAAAGACAAAAAAGATATCCTTGACGAACTCATCTTCCGCATCGGCACGGTGCAGACCGCGAAGAACAACAAGTACATCCTGATGAACTGCCCCAACGAGGCCATCGAAAAGATCACACAGATTATTCCGGGAATGAAAAGCCCTACCATCATGCCGCTGAGCCGGCCGGGATGGTCGTCGCTGCACTCAGTAGTAGATGAAAATGATTTCTGGAAAAAGATCAATCTGTTGAAATCATTTGGCGCCGAAGGAATTTTGGTGATTCCAATTGAGAAGATGATTGTGTGAGAAGACTTTAGACGTAAGACATTAGACATAAGATGTAGGATATACTAAAGACTATTTTGATGAAGACAATTATTAATCCTGAAAAGAGTACATGGCCAGCGCTTTGCCAACGGCCGCAGATGCAGCTTGAGTTTCTGGAAGGCGCAGTAAAGAATATCTTGTCGCGTGTGAAAACCTCCGGCGACGAAGCGTTGCGCGAGATTACCTTTCAGTTCGACAAAGTAAAGCTGACTGACCTTCGGGTGAGTGAGAAAGAAGTTCAAGACGCCATCGGCGAAGTCTCCTTTGAACTTAAAGATGCCATTCGCGCTGCCGCGGTTAACATCGGCAAGTTTCATCACGCACAAAAACGAACTACCGAAAAGATCGAAACTACGCCGGGGGTTTTCTGCTGGCGCAAAGCGGTGCCTATTCAAAAGGTAGGCATCTATATTCCTGGCGGATCAGCGCCGTTGTTCTCTACGGTATTAATGCTCGGCATTCCCGCAAGCATCGCAGGTTGTGTGGAAATAGTACTCTGCTCCCCACCCGACGCCACAGGAAAGATAAACTCCGCCATATTGTTTGCTGCCAACCTCGTCGGCATCAAAAAGATATTTAAAGTGGGAGGCGCACAAGCCATTGCCGCCATGGCCTACGGCACTGAAAGCATTCCTGCCGTCGACAAGATCTTTGGTCCCGGCAATCAGTACGTCACCAAAGCAAAACAGATGGTAAACCTGGAAGGCACCGCCATCGACATGCCGGCCGGTCCTTCGGAAGTATTGGTGCTCGCCGATGAAAAGGCTAACCCTTCGTTCATCGCCGCCGACTTGCTGTCGCAAGCAGAACATGGCGCCGACAGTCAGGTGATGCTGGTGACCTCCAGCGAAGAGGTAGTGAAAAAAGTGACCTCTCAAATTGAAGTACAATTAGAAAAGCTTCCGCGTAAAGAGATTGCCAAAGAAGCGTTGCAAAACAGTCGCGCGGTAATTTTGAAGAACCCGCACGCCATCGACTTTGTCAATCACTATGCGCCCGAACATTTAATTATCAACACAGAAGATTGCGATCAGCTGGCCGAACAAATTGTCAATGCCGGATCGATATTCCTTGGCCCTTATTCTCCTGAGTCAGCAGGAGATTATGCATCGGGCACCAACCACACGTTACCAACCAATGGTTTTGCTAAAAGCTACGGCGGTGTGTCGCTCGAAAGTTTTTTGAAATACATCACGCTTCAAAAGATTAGCCGCGAAGGCATCGCGCAACTGGGCCCTGTCATTGAAACCATGGCCGAAGCCGAACAATTAAAAGCCCATGCCGAAGCAGTGCGTGTACGAACAAGAGGATGAGAGTAGGGATTTAAGATTTCAGGATTTACGATTTACGATTTTTGATGCTATGAACATTTCTGAATTGGTGAGAAAAAATATAAAGGTGTTAAAGCCTTACTCTTCGGCTCGCGATGAATTTGAAGGAGAAGCGTCGGTGTTTCTTGATGCCAACGAAAACCCCTACCCTTCGGAGTACAACCGTTATCCCGATCCGCACCAGAAAAAACTGAAAGCGAAAATCGCCGCGTTGAAATCGGTAAAGACTGACCAGGTTTTTATTGGCAACGGAAGCGACGAAGCCATCGACTTATTGTTTCGCGCCTTTTGTGAGCCAGGAAGCGACGAGGTGATTATCCCGCAGCCTACTTATGGAATGTACTCTGTAAGCGCCAACATCAACGACGTTGCCATCCGGTCTGTCAACCTTACGAATGACTTTGACTTGGATGTGGATTCCATTCTGAAATTAGTAACGAATAAGACGAAGTTGCTTTTTTTATGCACACCAAATAACCCGTCGGGCAATTTGCTTTCACCTGAAAAAGTAATTCAACTAATTAAAGTATTTCCCGGACTCGTCATTGTAGACGAAGCGTACATCGACTTCTCGTCGCAACCGGGGTTTGTTCCACTGCTCAGTCAATACAATAATCTGGTGGTGTTGCAAACGCTTTCCAAAGCATGGGGACTTGCGGGCCTGCGTGTGGGCTTAGCCTTTGCGTCGCCGGAGATCATCGCCATCCTTGATAAGATAAAACCTCCGTATAATATCAACACACTGTCGCAGTCAGTCGCCTTGAATGCACTGAATGAGGTCAACCAAAAGAATGCACAGGTAAGTGAAATCCTTGCCCAACGAAAAATACTGACGACTCAATTAAACAACCTGCCGCAAGTAGAACACATTTATCCCTCCGAAGCCAACTTTGTTTTGGTGAGGATAAAGAATGCACGGCAAGTTTATCAAACGCTCATTCAAAAGGGAGTCGTGGTGCGCGACCGTTCCAATGTGATCCTTTGTCAAGATTGTCTGCGCATCACTGTTGGCACACCCGAAGAAAATCAACACCTTATTACTGAATTGCAAACGCTATGAAGAAAGTACTATTCATCGACCGCGACGGTACGATCATCGTTGAGCCACCTGAAAATCCGCAGATCGACACACTCGAAGCCCTGGAGTTTATCCCGGGCGTATTCACATGGTTAAGTAAAATTGCCGCCGAAGGCGAATACGAACTGGTCATGGTCAGCAATCAGGATGGCCTCGGCACCGCAAGCTTTCCTGAGCATACGTTCATGGCCGTGCAAAACAAGGTGCTCAAAGCACTGGAAGGCGAAGGAATCAAATTCACGAACATCCACATTGACGGCTCGATGCCGCACGAGAACAAACCCACACGCAAACCAGGCACGGGTATGCTCACGCAGTATTTCTCTGAACAGTACGACCTGAAAAATTCATTCGTCATCGGAGATCGCGTTACCGACATTATCCTGGCGAAAAACCTCGGCGCCAAAGGAATTCTGATTACATCTAAAGACATGAGCGACAAACTCGCCGAAGCATCGGTGCAGGAGTATTGTGCGCTGATGACCAATTCATGGAAAGAAATCTATGAAACGGTAAAGCCCAAACGCATCGCTCAGGTAACACGCACTACCAAAGAAACAAACATCTCCGTCACGGTAAATCTCGACGGCAGCGGTAAAGCAGAAATCAACACCGGACTAGGCTTCTTCGATCACATGCTCGAACAAATCGCGCGGCACGGACAAATTGATTTGCTCGTTCAGGTGAAAGGCGACCTCCACATCGACGAACATCACACCATTGAAGACACGGCGCTGACACTCGGCGAAGCCTTCATCAAAGCGCTTGGCGACAAGCGTGGCATCGAGCGCTATGGCTTTTGCTTACCGATGGATGACTGCCTGGCACAAGTGGCGCTTGACTTCGGCGGAAGACCGTGGCTGGTGTGGGAAGCAGAATTTAAAAGAGAAAAAGTAGGTGAAATGCCTACCGAAATGTTTCTGCATTTCTTCAAGTCGTTCAGCGATGCATCTAAAGCCAACCTCAACATCAAAGCCGAAGGCACCAACGAGCATCATAAGATCGAAGCGATTTTTAAAGCGTTCGCGAAAGCAATAAAAATGGCGGTGAAGAAAGAGGGCAATGAATTGCCAAGCACTAAGGGGACGCTATAGGTTATAAGTTATAGGTTGTAAGTTTTAAGTATCAGTACCTCTAAATCATGAAGATTGCTGTCATCAAATACAATGCAGGGAATATCCGGTCGGTGGCGTTTGCGCTGGAGCGACTTCAAGTGGATTTCTCTATCACCGATTCACCGGAAGAAATACGCGCAGCGGATAAAGTGATTTTTCCCGGTGTGGGCGAAGCTAGTTCTACCATGAAATACCTGAAAGAACGAAAGCTAGACCAGCTCATTGTGGGTTTGAAACAACCTGTATTGGGCATCTGCCTCGGCATGCAATTGCTCTGCAAACACTCGGAGGAAAACAATACACCGTGTCTCGGCGTTTTTGAAGAGACAGTGAAACAGTTTAAACCTGACAACGATCATAAAGTACCACACATGGGGTGGAATTCCATGACTACAACAAAGGGCTGGCTTGGCGCGGAACTCAATGAACAATTCGTATATTTCGTGCATAGTTTTTATGTGCCCCTTACTCCCTACACGTCGGCCATTACCGAGTACACCCTTCCCTTCAGTTCTGCGATGAATAAGGACAATTTTTACGCCGTGCAATTTCACCCTGAAAAGTCAGCTCAGGTAGGAGTAAAAGTCATAGAAAGCTTTCTGAATAAGTCCTAATTTTTCGTCATGAAGATTATCCCTGCGATAGATATTATTGATGGCAAATGCGTTCGGCTCACCCAAGGCGATTACGGCAAAGTGAAAGTCTACAATGAGAACCCGGTGCATGTAGCCCTTGAATTTCAACAAGCCGATCTGGAGTACCTTCACCTGGTGGATCTCAACGGCGCCAAAAAAGGAAAGGTAGTCAACTGGAAAGTGATTGAAGACATCCAAAGCAAAACGGCCCTCACGGTTGACTTTGGCGGCGGCGTAGCGGAAGAACAGGAAGTAGAAGATCTGTTGGAGCTGGGCGTGAACCAGATTAACATCGGTAGTCTAGCCATCAAACAACCAGAGAAGTTTTTAGGATGGATGAAAAAGTACGGCCCGGAGAATTTCATTCTAAGTGCCGACGTGAAAGGCGAAAACGTAATGATCAACGGCTGGCTTGAGTCGGCCAACTTCCGCGTATTTGATCTGGCGAAACAATTCATGGACCACGGCCTTGAGTACCTTACCTGCACCGACATTGGATCAGACGGCATGTTGAAAGGTCCCAACTTTGAATTATACAAAGACTTTCTTAGCCGATTCCCTACGCTGAAGATTACCGCCAGCGGTGGGATTTCCTCTCTCGACGACCTTCGCGAGTTAAAGAAGATTGGCGTGTACGGCGTAATTATCGGCAAAGCCATCTACGAAGGAAAGATCAAACTCAGTGAACTGAAAGGCTTGTAATGCTGACCAAACGAATCATCCCTTGTCTTGATATTAAAGACGGGCGCACGGTGAAAGGTGTGAACTTTATTGACCTGCGCGACGCCGGCGACCCGGTGGAGTTGGCCGCAGTGTATGCCGACCAGGGCGCCGATGAACTGGTGTTTCTGGATATCTCTGCCACGAATGAAAAGCGAAAGACGTTTGCTTCTTTAGTGAAGCGTATTGCCGAGCGAATCAACATTCCCTTTACCGTAGGCGGCGGAATCAACTCGGTAGAAGACGTGGCTCCATTGCTCGAAGCCGGTGCAGACAAAGTAAGTATCAATTCAGCGGCCGTGCGAAATCCTGAACTGATCGATCAGCTTTGCGCACAGTTCGGTTCGCAGTTTGTAGTACTGGCTATTGATGCCCGTAAGGTCGACAACCAATGGACAGTACACACGCATGGTGGCACCAAACCCGTCGATAAGAAATTATTCAGCTGGGCAAAAGAAGGTCAGGAACGCGGCGCCGGCGAAATCCTTTTTACCAGCATGGATCACGACGGCACTAAAAATGGATTTGCGCTTGATCCACTGGCCAAGTTAAATCAGTTGTTAACAATACCGGTGATTGCGTCAGGTGGTGCCGGCTTACCTTTTCACTTCGTGGAAGCATTCACGCTCGGAAAAGCAGACGCGGCCCTGGCTGCCAGTGTTTTTCACTTCGGTGAAATAAAAATTCCGGAACTAAAGAAAATATTAATCGACCACCACTTACCGATCAGGCATTAACATGGAGGTATCCAAACTAGATTTTAACAAAGCGGGCGGGCTTATCCCCTGCATTGTGCAAGACGCGCAGACCAACGTAGTGCTTATGCTTGGTTACATGAACGAAGAAGCGTTGGCTGTAACGTTGAAAGAAAAACGAATTACTTTTTACAGCCGATCTAAAAAGCGGCTCTGGACCAAAGGCGAAACGTCGGGTAACTTTCTAACTCTTGTAGACATTAGTGAAGACTGCGACAACGACACGCTGCTGGCCAAAGTAAAACCGGCAGGTCCTGTTTGTCACACCGGCGCCGACAGTTGCTTTGGATTCAAGAATGAATGCAACGGAGTGTATTTTTTAGAGAAAATTATTCAGGAGAGAAAGAAGAATCCGAAACCCGGTTCATACACGAACACGCTGTTTGATGCCGGAATAAATAAGGTAGCGCAGAAAGTGGGCGAAGAGGCCGTGGAGCTGGTGATCGAAGCCAAAGACAACAACAAAGATCTATTCTTGAACGAAGCCGCCGACCTGATGTATCATTACCTTGTGCTGCTTACCGCCAAAGGCTTTGAGTTGGATGATGTGATTAAAATTTTAAAGCAGCGCCACAAGTAATCAATTGCGTGCCTCTCCAAATTTAGGATACAATTTTACGAAAGTGAGTTTGTAGGTATAGGTCACGTTGCCGCTTGTTTCTGTTCGGACTCCTTCCAGAATATCTTTTTCAGCATCGTAGGTAAAGGCGTACGTAAGCACTTTATTCTTCGGCTCAAAATGTTTCAGCACCAGAATATTTCCTTCTGACAATGTAGTAAACTCTCCGCGCACGGAGTAAGAAGCGAGGTAGTCTTTGTCGATAGGCACTTCAATGTATTCGCGGTTGTTGTGCAGGTTGTCTTTTAAAATGGCAATCTTGGCGTAATGATCTTTCTGATCAACGGTGCGCTCATGTTCTTCGGAAGAAAAAAGCCCTTTGCTTTTCTTAAGCACAAGGCTTGACACGGAGTATATCCCCTCGATAGTTCCGGGCTTGAGCTTCTCTTCTTTGTCCATGTATTTTTTTACCAGCGTCACAAAGTTGATTTGCTCGTAAGGATGAACTGCTCGCTGATAGCTTGCGCGATAATAGTTTTCAAACGAACATGAACTTAGGATACCAGACGCAATACCAAGAAAGAGCAACTTTGTTTTCATAAAGGCGGTAAACGTAAAAAATCAGAAAACGATGTCTTCGTACACGCCGTTCACACAGCGCCTGCACGACAGCCTGCCGCGCAGCGCGGTGGGCTTGAATAAAGACTTACCCATCAGCATGCGCACACACTCCTGAATACCTTCGGTGATGCTTGGGTGTGGATGCACGCACTCGGCCAGCTCTTCAATACCTTTGTCCATCGAAATCAAAACGGCTACTGCCTGGATGGCGCTGCTGGCATTGTTTCCCACCACTTTCATTCCCAAAATTTTCATCTGGTCGTCGTTGGTCACCAACAGCTTGATAAATCCTTGCGTGTTGCGTTTAGCAATGGCGCGCGGTATCGTGCTGTATTCTTGCGTCACCACTTTGTAGTCGATCTTCATCTCACGCGCCTGCGTCTCGTTGAGTCCCACACCGGCCACTTCAGGGCTTAAGAACATAATCGTACTGATGTTTTCGTACACCAATTTCCGGTTAGGTTTACCGAATATTTTTTCGACCGCATACCGGCCTTCGAGTTCACCGACATTCACCAGTGAAATATCGGCGGTAAGATCGCCCACTGCATAGATGTTGCTGATGTTGGTCTGGGTGTCGTTGTTAAAAATACCACGTTTGGTCATAGAGATGTCCACGCGGTCGCCCCATAAGTCTTCGAGGTTGGCCACACGTCCCACCGATACCAGGGCTTTTTCTACATTAAAAATTTCCTGGCTACCGTCGGTATATTCCAATTCGTACTCCACGCGGTTGTTCACTTCCTTCATGCTGATCAGACGGGAATTGCGATGGATGAGCACGCCGTTGTTTTCCATATTCCGCTCGATGATGCTCACCACATCTTCATCTTCAAAAGGAAGGATACGGTCGCCTTTATCGATGAGGTGAACCTTTGTTCTTCCGAATCCCGAAAAGATCGTGGCATACTCGCAACCAATTACCCCGGCCCCTACGATGACCATACTCTCCGGAAAGTCTTCCATATTTTCAATCCCCTCGCTGGTCATCACGATGCGTTCGTCGATGGGAAGCTCAGGCAGGTAACGAGGGCGACTACCAGTGGCCAGGATGATATAATCTGCCCACACTACTTCCTTGTGTGCGCCGTGTACAATCTCGATTTCGTTGTTGCTGATCAGGGTTGCCGTGCCGGTCTTTAGTTGCAGCAATTCGGAATAGTTAGAGTTCTTCAGCATATCGATATGCTCTTCGAGCATAGCCTTACGTTCGTGCACCGCCTTTCTTACTTCGGCCTGTATCTCTTTATAATTGATATCAGGGGCTTTGATGTTATAGCGTTTCAGGTTTTTGCGAAAAGCGGAGGCTTCGCGGGCCAGTTCCCACCACGTTTTGGAGGAGAGCGCACCGTTGGTGACCCCGGCTCCCCCTACTTTTGATTTCTCGATCAGCAGTGTCTTTTTCTTAAAATCGATCGCCCGCATGGCAGCGGCATAACCGGACGGACCGGCTCCAATTACTACAAGATCAAAACGTTCCATAGACAATTTTTGCTTAATTTTAAGATAATTGCGCTAAAAATATAATAGCCGACCCTTCATTTCTGAAAACATTTTTTCTCCATATCCTACAAACAGGTACTTCACCGGAAAAGTCGAGTACGGAAAATAGAAATGTAGTCATTACAAATCTAATTGCCATCGCCAACCTGGTGATTTCCTTTCTCCTTGTATTTGAATACCGGAATTATCCGTGGCTTCTTGTACTCATCCTTATCTCCTCTATCATCACGTTGATTCCGCTGGTCTTGAACTATTACAGGTTTACCGGAGCCAGCCGCTGGCTGGTGTGTGCCATGCCTCCTCTAAATGTAGTGGCCATCTCAGTACTCAGCAAGGTATTTTATCCTAATGAATTGACTATCCTGCACTACCTGGACGTGAGATTTTTCCTTACTGGTACCATGGTCATCCCGCTGTTGGTCATTCAGATTGCCGAGAGACGATTGCTCATTTCATCTCTACTGGTAAGCGGGGTTTTACTGGTAGCTTTGGATTTGATCTTCAACCTGGCTGGCGTAGGCTACTTTCAATTGGTAAACAGTGAGCCAAGATATTATTTCGTAGCCAACTTCTACCCCATCGCCGCCTATGCCTTCATCCTGGTATCCCTACTGTTTGAAAAACGGTTGAGCGACAAAGCAATGCAAGACAACGAAGTGCTGATCAGCTACCTTCATAACGCCAACCTGAAACTCGAACTTCAAAAGAAGGAAATCGCCGAACAGAATAATGAGATCACGGCCCAATCGGAAGAACTGATTGCCAATCAGGAGCAACTGCTCAACGCCAACCGATTGATTGAAGAACAAAAGCAAACCCTGTTAAAAATCCAGTCGGGATTGCAGTCGGAATTGCTTGCCCGAAACAAAGAACTCCTTCAGTCGAACAAGGAATTGGTGAAATACAATAACGAGCTTCAGCAGTTTTCCTATACCATATCGCACAATCTGCGCGGCCCGCTCGCCCGCCTGATGGGCCTCACCAACCTGATGGAAAAAGATCTTTCAGAACTCAAAGGTGGCCAGCTGGAATTAGTAAAGCTGGTATCGCGGTCGGCTAAAGAGTTTGATGAAGTGATTCGCGACTTGGGCAAAATCATTGACATTCGTAACGACATCTATCGCATACGCGAAAAAGTTTTCTTTCAGGAAGAATGGAGTATGGTGCTGCGCGGGTTGGTGACCTTTATCCAACCTGACATGCGTATTGAGTCGCATTTCAGGGAAGCTCCTTTTGTGTACACTGTGCGACCTATTGTGACCAGTATTCTCTACAACCTCGCCAGTAATGCCATTAAATACAGGTCGCCTCAGCGCCCACTTCATCTAAAAATTCAATCCATTCAAGGACAAGGAATGATTGTCCTCACGGTAAGCGACAACGGTTTGGGTATGAATCTGGAGCAGTTCAACCGCAACATCTTTGGCTTGTACAAACGCTTTCACACCCACACCGATGGAAAAGGCCTGGGGCTGTATCTGGTAAAGCTTCAGATCGAGTCGTTGGGAGGAACCGTGGAAGTATCGAGCGAGCTTAATGTGGGAACCACGTTTAAAGTCACCTTTAAAGAACCTGACGAAATCGAAGGGCAAGTCGTTTTTGAAAGTGATTATGGTTCGATCTTTTACAATGCACGGACCAATTGTGCTGGGTTGATCTGGAAAAAACAAGTGATCAGTTCAGAATATCGCGAACTATTCGCCAAATCCCTGGAGATGGTAAAACTTTACCACACGCCTTTCTGGATATCCGACCTCAGTAAGCAAGGTAAAATTGCACCGGAAGATCAGCAGTGGATGGTCACCACGATTTTGCCTGAATCCGTAAGACAAGGGCTACGCAAAATTGCCAACGTGTATCAGCTAGACCAACACAACGAAGACTATAGAAACAGGATTAAAGAAGCGGTACTAAAACTCGGTATAGAAATTGAGTTCTTTACCGACCGTAAGAAAGCCGAAGAATGGGTGGATAGCTTTTTGGATCAAACACCAAACCCCGTCGAATAACATGGATACGCTACTTGAGCTTGATCGCAGGCTTTTACTTTTTTTGAACGGACTCCATCACCCAATGGTGGATTCGTTTATGTATTATGCTTCACAAACCGTCGTATGGCTTCCGCTCTATCTGTTGCTGATCTTTTTAATTTTCAAAAAATATAAATCCGACGGATGGTATGTGCTGGCTGGTGCGGCGATTACCATCCTTTTGGCCGATCAGATTACTTCGTCGCTCATGAAACCCTTCTTCGCCCGACTCAGACCCTCGCAAGAACCTTCCCTGATAGGGCTTGTACATTTGGTGAATGGATACAAGGGCGGGCTATTCGGGTTTGCATCGAGTCATGCTGCCAATACGTTTGGTACGGCGCTGTTCGTATGGTTCATGCTCAAGCCTTTTTATAAAAAGATAGTATGGCTGTTTCTCTGGGCTGCGTTAATGAGTTACACACGCATTTACCTGGGTGTACATTATCCCGGCGACATTCTTGTTGGAGCAATGGTTGGGTTGCTGAGCGGATGGATTGGATTCCGGTGCTCAATCTGGCTGATCTCGCGCTACGGAAGAACCCAGCTTATTTCGTATTGAGCATCGCAGCTATTCGTGTTACCCACAAGGCATACATCTTTCCCGACGGATGAAGTCCATCGGCAGCGACTAACGAGGGATCAATTAAGCCCTGACGGGAAATGTCGGTGATGGAAATGTATTTTACCGCCAGGCTATCGCTGATTTTTTTGTTTGCATTATTGAACTGGTCGATGCCTGCAGAAATTTTATCCTTGTTCTTTTCCCCGAAAGGGGTAAATCCATAATCCGGAATTGAAACAACAAATACTTTTTCCTTAGCACCACCTGCCAGTGCAATGGCCGTCTTCAGCAGTTGTTCAAATTCAATTTCGTATTGTTCTATTGATTTGCCCTGGTACTGATTATTCACACCGATCAGAAGTGACACGAGATCGTACTCGTTTTTTAATTTGGCGATCGTCACCGCGTTGGCCAGGTTGTCTGTACGCCAGCCTGTGGTGGCGATGATCGATGTTTTAATTTCCACCTTTTGCTTAGAGGCCAGCAATGCTGCGAGTTGATTGGGCCAGCGTTCGGATTCAGCTACGCTTTCGCCAATGGTATAAGAATCGCCCAACGCGAGGTATTTCATAGAAGATTTTGATTGCGATAGCGTAGGGCTGCTCAACGCCAAACCCGCCAACAGTAATCCTACTTTAAATGCTTCCAAAAGTTAAGTTGTAGGTATAGGAAGAAGAAGAACTTGACAGTGTAAATGAAACCTGCAAACTGGTGCTGGTTAACTGCACGATGGTGACAGGTACACCAATACCAGCGAACAACGACGATGCAGGGGTAAAGAAAGTGCCGTCCACTAAAAGAGATTTACCATCTCCGGTAAAGGCCCAGCTTCCACTCTCTACAATGGTTGAGTCTGCACTGTCACACTTGGCCGCACCTTCAGTGGCCTGATAACTTTGTGCAGCATTATTGGTAAACGTATATATGTTGTCGGTGAAGCATACATCAAAGCTCAGCGCTTGGGCCGATCCTCCATTTTTTGAGCCACTGCCTGAGAGTAACTTCCAACTCTTACTTCCGCCCTTGGCTCCAGCCAAAAGCGCACCTTTTGTATCAGCGACAGAAGGAGTTGTGGTTTCTTTGGTACAAGAAAAAACGAGAGCTAAAACGATCAGCGCGAGGAAACTAATTTTCCAATTTTTCATTTCATGGTATTTCGTGTAAAAATATAGTAATTGGATTGATAGTTGGCTAGGCTAAGTTAGCTTAATTTGGGGTATTTTTCGGAGAGGTGCCAGAGTGGCCGAATGGGACGGTCTCGAAAACCGTTGTACGGGCAACCGTACCGAGGGTTCGAATCCCTCCCTCTCCGCAAAGTTTCTAAGGGTGAATGGGTCAACCCATCATGCCTGTTTTTATACTACCATCCCTAAGATAATGAGCTGCAATTACACCACTGGGTGTGGCTGTGCTCTCTGCTAATTTAAAAGCGGCGGGGATCGCACCGCCATCAAACAACTTACTGCCAGTGCCAAGCGTAATCGGGTGAATCAGCAACCACAATTCATCTACCAGATCGTGGGTAAGCAAAGTCTGCACGAGCTTGCCGCTGCCATGTACCTGAATTTCGGATCCCTGCGTTTGCCTTACTTTTCTGATATCGTCTACACTTCTCAAAATCACTGAATTCTTCCACTTTGCCATGATCGGATCAGATTCTTTCAATGTGCTGCTCACCACGTATTTGGTGACGCTATTGACACCGGGCCATATCTCTTCGTGGTCAGGAAAGAAGGAGGCAAAGATCTCAAAAGTCTTTCTACCTAGAAGGAGGTCTCGGGCAGGTTGCTTTTGTTTCTCCGCAATCTGATCAAGAGTTTCGTCGTAGTATGGGGCGCTCCATCCACCATAATTAAAACCCTCTTCCGGTCCGCCAGCTGCTTGCATCACGCCGTCTAAGGTGATAAATGATCCGACTACAATTTTTCGCATGAGGTGAATTTTTATCTCTACAAGGTACGCGAACGTTTCGTTTTCCCATGGAGTATGATTGCGACAATCTTTAAGCTGAATCCGACAACGTCAAACCGAAGTTTCTTTATCGACGAAGAATGAGCCTTAATCACAATTGCGATTAGCTTTGCAATTCAATACAGGACTTCATATGCCTTTACTGGAGAAACATCTATTCATCAAAAAATCAACGCTGCCGAATGCCGGCAAAGGTCTTTTTACTAAAAAGGAAATCGCCAAAGGAACGCGTATTGTAGAATACAAGGGCAAGCTGCGAAAGTGGAAAGAGGTGAAGCACCTCGACGGCCATAACGGGTACCTCATGTACATTACGCGCAACGCCGTCATTGATGCGGAACCTTCTATCAAAACTTTTGGGCGCTACGCCAACGACGCCCGCGGATTTGTAAAGCTGCCCGGACTCAGCAACAACTGCGAATATGTAAGCGAAGGAAAGAAATGTTTTATCGAAGCAACACGCCATATTAAAAAAGGTGAAGAGCTTTTCGTGGGATACGGTCGGGAGTTCTGGGCCCTGCAGCGAAAAATCCGGAATCAGCTCCGCAAGAAATAGCCAGTCCGAATCACATCACACGTAGGCTTGCTGATAGTGTATATACCTTAAGCACCTCGTCGATCTCGTTGTAAAACGGCTCGTTGGTAAGATGTACCTGAGCGCGATTCATCAGTTGCTGAACTACATTCTCGTAGAACTTTAAGTCCACCCCGTGGTTCTTGAGCGACAACAGACTTTCCTTTATTTTCATAAGCGTGTCCTTGTCAGCCTTGTAGTGAAATTTGTAGTCCAGATAGGTAGGCAACTCGCCAAGCATGCGGGTAATGATGAGGGCGCGATGTTCTTTAATGATTTCCTTGAGTTGCAGCAGCAATACGTCAGCATTGGTGTCAATCAGGCTTTTTGACCCCAATAAGGCAGATTTAACAGTTTTCATTTCGCTAATTTATTTAGTATTCAGCGAAGTAATACTAATTATATTAGTAATACAACTAAGGGAATGTTATTTATTTTAAACCCTTAAAATGGGATGTCTAATCAAGCATTGCCTGCGCTTTGACGAATTTGAACTATTCTTGCCCTGGAATCATCCTGTTTATAAAACACCTCATGCGTTGCTTACTTTTCGCTCTTGCTCTTGTTTCCTTTTCTTTCCTGCACGCGCAAAACACCACGTTTAACCCCGGCCGAAAGTATCACGCCGACAGTGTCAGGAAATGGATTAAGAATGTGATGCACGGCACTGCCGAAAAGCATCCGGGGTTCTATCGGTACACCACAAAAGAAAGATTTGATCTGCTGATTGACTCCACCCTTGCCACCCTCACGGACTCATTAACCGAGCTCGATTTCTATCGAAAGCTAAAACTGTTGTACGCGCAAATCAGATGTCTCCACACCGGGGCTGCTCTTTCAAAAGAATACAGCGACTATCTTGATAAAACAAAAACCTTGCTTCCCTTTGACGTATATATTGACGATAAGAGAAGCGTTTATATCACAAAAAATTATTCATCAAATCACTCCGTCCCTCTAAAAGCAGAAATAATTGCCATCAACGGAAAGCCGGTGGCAGAGATTCTCCGCAGGTTGATGAATTCCATTCCCATGGATGGCTACAACCAAACCGGCAAGGTCTTACTTCTGAATCATCGTTTTGCTTTCTGGTATCAAACAATAATTGAGGCAACGGAGCATTTTAAAATGACGGTCAAAAATGCAGTATCGACAGAAACAATTTCGGTCAGTGGGGTTTCAAAGGAAACATTTCCTTCACGGAAATCAATAGAGGCGGCGTATGAAAAGCCGCTTGAGTTGATGATCAGAGATAAGGCAGCCATCCTTTCGATTCATACGTTTTCCAAAACAGAAATAAAACAACATCATCAGGACTTCAGGAAGTTTATCCGGTCGGCTTTTAAAACCCTAAAGCGCAACGAGATCAAAAACCTGATCGTTGACTTGCGCTTCAACACCGGCGGCACCGATGGCAACGCTGCCTACCTTGCCAAATACTTTTTTGATAAACCCTTCCGGTATTGGCAGAAAATTGAAGTGACAGAATCCATTGCAAAAGAAATCACAGGGATGAAACGACTCTTCTACAAAAAGCCAAGGTACGTTGACGGTTCGTATCGGTGGCGAAAAATATGGATGACCCACGAGTTTGATTATTACAAACTTCAATCCCCGGCGAAGAACAACTTCAATGGCAAAACCTTACTACTCACCAACGGGCTGTGCATGTCGTCGTGCAGCGACCTGATCGCGATCCTTGCTGACAACAAAAAAGCTATCGTGGTGGGCGAAGAAAGCGGCGGTGGGTTTATCGGAAACACGAGCGGAATAATACCTACGGCGACGATAAAGGCAGGGCTTCGCGTCACTATTCCATTGCAGAAATACACCAATGCCGTTGATCCTGCCAAAAACAAAGGCCGGGGAACAGTACCGGATTACCCCATCACCATCTCGCTCGACGACTGGATGAATAAAAAAGATACCGTAATGGAGTTTGCCTTGAAAATGATCGCCACGAACTAAGCCGTTATTCACTTCTTTGCCTTCTTTTTTTTGGGCTTTGGTATCTTGCCAATACGAGGATCGCCTTTCACAATAAATCCGCAGACTTTAAGCACGAGCTCTTCAAAATCATCTTCTTCCTTTGGAATATTTTGCCACACGGTCTCGGCCGACTCAAATAAACGGATGGACCTGAGACAGGGGAAATCTTTTTTCAGGCTTGGGTGATGTTCTTTCAAAGCCGCCACCCACACTCCGTTGTCGTCGGTATGATCGGCGCGGTCGCGCAAAATCAACATCAACTTCTCTCTCACATAAATAGCATAGCACCCGAACATCGGCCTCACATACGGCTGCACCCGGTCGAGTTCTTCCAATACAAAAGCGAACGGAATCTTTTTATTCATGACAAAGGCTTGGAACTCTACAAAGTTAGAAATTCCAAGCCTCTGATTTTGTTGTCTGCGTTAGCGGATCACGACTTCATACCTCAGCTTATTTTCACGAAACTCAAACCTGAGTTTCTTGAACGTCGGCATACCGGAAAAAAGGGATAGATACCAACCTTTGGAAAAACCCATCGGCTCATTGGGAATTCCAAACCGGTGATCCAGAATACCGTTGGCGTTTTCATCGTGAAAAAGAATAGCCGCGTAATCTCCGTAAGGAAGATCTGCAAACGCCACTGTGGCCTTGCCTGCGAAGATCTTCCCCGTCGCCTGGCGAAAGGGTTTCTTAGGTACATCATCCGTTTCTCTGAAAAGCTGAACGATGGCCACTCCATTCTCATTCTTAAAATTTGTTGCCTCAATCGTCAGTACACCCTGAGCTTTGCTTTCCATGATAGTTAGCATCACGCTGCAGCTTAGGAAGAGAATCTTTCTCATGGTCATTCTATTCATACGACAACGCTTCACGAGTGGTGATCTGATTTGCTCTTCTAGCCGGATAAAGCGTGGCAGCATACGATCCGATGATGATCAACGCCACCCACATCGCCATGGCGCTTACTGACACGGTCAATGTAAGCGGCGTGCGAAACGCCATGTTGCCAATGAACCGTCCGAAAAAAGTAGAAAGTACTAACGCCAAGACGATGGCAATGAAAATGCTAAGGCCGCCGGTGAACAGTCCTTCCCATACTACCAGTTTTCTAATTGTAGCCGGCGTTGCGCCAATCGCGCGCATCACTCCTATTTCGCGCGTGCGTTCCAGTAAGTTCATGCTCATGGTGGCCGTCAGGCCGAGTGTTCCTACCAATGCCATTAACACCGCCATGGCCATCAGCGAGTTGACCATCACTTTCATGTGCGCGGCAATCGCATTTTGCAATAACCATACAGGAATAGCGGCGCTTACCGAAATCTGTTCCGCTTGCAGCAAATTTTCGATCTCCAGATTTTTAAGTTCGGCATTTTGTCGCGAGCGATCCGCATACGCAATGCGAAGCATACTAACCTGACCTTGTGTTTGAGTAAGAGTCGAAAAATAATCGTACGATGTGTACGCCATGGCTGGCGAGCCAACGTCTTCCGTAAACCCAACAATGGTCCACGCGGTAGGCTTGCCATAAACCGCCAGTGAAATACGGTCGCCAAGTTTGTACCCTCCTCTTGCATTTTGATTGAGTACCACTTCCGCCGCGTCGGGGTTGGCAAGCCACCGACCTTCTTTCACCGTAGGACTTAACAGCCTTGTGGGCAGTGGCATCGCCTGAATGGTAAAACTTCCGTGGCCTTTGTCAGGATAAGTCTGAGTTACTTCAGTAGCTTCTCCTTTGCTAATGGCTGTTGGCGAATGGCTCCATCCTTCGGCTACAGTCACTCCTGGTATTCTTCTTATTTTGTTAAGCAACGAATCCGCTTTCAGCGGTTGATTAAGTTTTACTTCCAGATCGTACAACCGTTGTGAATAAATGCGCTTCAGGTTATTGTCCCATGCTTCAGACACATTCAGAGCAGTCATGAACATAGCGCCACCGGCCGCGAGCAAACCCAGTGTCATCATCATGCGCGCCCGCTGACGAAACACATTGCGTATCGACAGTCGAAAGGTCTCACTCAAAAATGAAATCCGGGAAAACCTGACCGCCCAGAAATTAGTTGCTGTTCGCTTTTCCAGCACGCCGTGATTGTCAAGCGCTGTGCGCACCGAAACACGGCTGCCACGAATCACCGGAAAGGCAACGGCTATCAGTGGAATCACAATGCCACCAATTATCTGAAGAAGTGGCACCCAGTTTGGAATGGTGTTATCCCGAATCTCCAGGTTTAACAGCACTGCCAACTGATGGTAAAATACCGAAGCAGCCAGCCGACTCAGCGGTATCGCAATCAGCAATGCCAGTATACAAAGCACAAGCGTCATCATCAGATACATCACACCAATCTGCCATGAGTTTGCGCCGATGGTCTTCATCACGCCGATCTGCCTCACTTGCTTTACCATGAGCGTAGCCATAGAGGTGGACACAAGGATAGACCCAAGGATTAGAATCAGAAAGCTAAACGTAATAAAGATCGACATCACTGTCGTCATCTGTCCCTGATGCGGGTGCTTGCCTGGTGGCGGCACCTGAATCTCGTGCACATGATATCCTTTTTGCGTTACTCGCGACGCGACTCCTTTCGCTTCCACCAAAATGTGCTCTTTTGAAAACGGCTGCTCGCTGACGCGAATTCGCAGTTGATCAAATCCTTGTGTTTCGCCCAACGCATGCAGTGTAGAAAGACTGATGTAACCATAGCCCGACTGCTCCTGCCACGCTGGCGCGAGGCTCGGATCATGCACCGTGCCCGATAGTTTTACTTTTTGCGGATGCCCGTGCGGAGTTTTGATTTCAAGCTCGTCACCTTCCTTTGCTTTCATCACCACCAACGCCGTTCGCTCTACCAGCATCGCACTTGGCGAAGGTTCACGCTCGCCGGAAATATAAAAGGGAGTATTCGTCTTCTTTGTTTTAAAATCATCGATCACAAACAAAAGCAGCGGAAACCACTTCTCTCCTACCTTCATCCGCGCCACCACCGTCGCATGACGTTCTGCTTCGGCTATGCCCGGCATTGCCTTTACACTATCCACCATGCCGCGGGAAATATCTTCTTCCATTTCAATGGTAGCCGAAGCAGGATGAGTACTAAGGTAATTGTCAGTCATTTCGCGTTTGGTCACCGAGTAGCCGCCAAGGATTGCACCAATGCCAAACACCCCAATGGCGATGGCTAACACCAACATCAGGTTTTTAGAATAATCGGACGTGAGGTCGCGGAAGATCTTATTATGTCTTGTTTTCATTTTTTGCAATTAAGCGTGAATCACTTCTTTTACAATTTCACCATCGGCAATCGCGATCACGTGCCCGAAGTATTCGCTGAAATCGCGCTCGTGCGTCACAATGATCACAGTTTTGCCTGCGCGTGTGAGTGATGCAAACAAGTCAAAAATGGACGACGCCGTTTGTGAATCGAGGTTGCCCGTGGGTTCGTCCGCAATGATCATGGGCGGATCATTGGCCAGCGCTCGTGCAATGGCCGCACGCTGTTGCTGTCCGCCCGACAGTTCGCTGGGCAGTTTGTCGGCTTGCTCTTTGATGCCTACCATTTCAAGCAAGCTTAGCGCACGACTCTTTCTTTCCTTTTTGGGATAACTGTTGCAGAAGTCCATCGGCAACATCACGTTCTCCAAAATGGTGAGTGTGGGCAGCAGTTGAAAGAATTGAAACACTACGCCAATGTTTTTTCCGCGCCAGGTAGCCAACGCGCTTTCCGGGAGTTTTTCTACCTGCACTCCGTTGATCGACACACTTCCCTCGGTGGGTTTGTCGATACCGGCAATGAGGTTTAGCAGCGTAGATTTTCCGCTGCCTGACTTTCCGGTAATGGCCACAAGCTTACCGGAAGGAATAGTAAGGCTTACATTTTTTAAGGCGTGAAAATCGCCTGAGGCTAGTGGAAAGGACTTGCTCACGCGCGTGAGCTGGATTTGACTTTTGCTTTGTTCGTGGTTCATACTTTTGTTTTTGATACAATAGTATGGCACACCACCTCGCCCATCGTCCGCCCAAATCCTGTTGGACGTGTTTCTCTAAATCTTTTTCTGAATCAGCCATTGATGGCCGAACGGATCAGTCACCACACCCTGGCGATACCCGTACTCGTAATCCTGCATGACACTGGAAACGCTGCCGCCGGCAACCACGGCACGATTGAAATGTTTATCGGGATCGCTGGTAAAGATTCCGACCAGGTTGGTGGTTGCGCCAACCGTCTCGGGACTTAATTGTTGATTGTGCGGCGACTCTTCGTGAAGGTGAAACATCGCTCCCTCTATTTCCATTTCCGCCACATGCACACTTCCGTCGGAGTTATCAAAGCTCCTTAACACAATGGCGCCAAACGCTTTGACATAAAAATCCATTCCAGCTTGTACATTTTTCAACGCCAGGTGCGGGGCAAAAAATGTAGTCTTCTGATCCGTGAGGCTCATACACTTCTGGTTTTATTTTCAGGATGAAATATTGCGCCTGTACTCAGTGGGCGTCAGCCCGGTGAAGCGTTTGAAAATCAAATTAAAGGTAGACTTCGATTTGAATCCCGCTTCCAGCGCGATGCCCAGCAAATTAAAATTCTTCGCCGACGGGTCAGTCATCAACCGCTTCACTTCTTCCACTCTGTATTTATTCACAAAGTCATAAAAATTCTCTCCCATCCCGTCGTTAATCACTTGCGACAGTTGCGTGCGACTCATGCTCACTTCCTTCGCCAGACTGCTCAACGTCAGTTCCGGATCAAGAAAGGGTTTCTTCTCCGTCATAAAACTTTTCAGCTGGTCGATTAGCTGCGCATCGGGTTTGGGAGATGCCGTCGTCGGAAGTTCTTCGCGCTTTGCTTCGGTATAAAAAATCTCCCGCTGCAATATTCCTTTGTATCCCAACGCAAACACCGACAAAGAAAAGATAACGCCGGCCGCCTTCCACAGCCACTGACTATAGTCGAAGTGAATGGCAGTAAACAAGGCCACCAGAAAAAACACATTGATCACCAAAAACACCGCCATAAAAAATTTCACCCACGACAGGTTAACGTTTTCCGTATTCGAAACTTCCTGACGCAGCAGTTGCTGATACGCCTGCCACTTCCGCTGAATCATCACCTGATACCACGAAAACTGAACGACCATCATGATCCAGAAAATAATAATGGGTACACGCGGGTGGCTACGGATAAACCCGATCACCGAATTTTCTCCCTCCATGGAATTGAATGAGAAATAACTCCCCACGATGAAGGCAAACGGCACAAAGTGAAGCAACGACCTGATCGAAAACGTCACGCGTCTGCCGGTCAGCTCGTCGATGTAAAACGATAGCAAAGGAGCGATCAACAAAAACGTGGGGTCACCGGCATTAAATGACCTGAGCGAGAAGTGATCCATCACCTGCCCGGCATAGCGCAGGTGAACAATGCTGAAAATAAATGCAACGAGCAGCACCGAAAGAAAGAAGTTAGCCCTGGTTTTCCTGGCGCCCTTATTATTAATAAGCAGCACCACAAACAACCCAAGCACAATGCCGCCATTGATAAGCAAAAGAAACAACTGATCGAAGAAGGCTACAGACACGGCGGGAGTTTTAGTGAGGCAAAAATAAGGCAAAACGGGCGACTGGCACCGCTAAATACGTCCAACGGGATGCTTATGGACTGGATTTTGTTGCTGGTTCGTGGTTCGTACCGCTAACTAGGTTTCAATTATTGATCGGTAACACACAGACCAAGGGCAGGTTCGCGTCATGCCCAACTTGCAAAAAGCCCTGTGGTAGCTGTTGTGCATTATTATCATGTCAATTGCTTGTTAGGTGTCCATTTACCAATTGCCAGAATAAAAAAAACGAAAAGCAGTGCGGTTATCGCTGTTACCAATATAAATTGTCCATTAAACAAAGGTAGTTTCCCATCACCAACTACGTTTATCAAAGACGGTTTTACCTGTCCTTTTGTTGGGTCATTAATGTCTAAGTTTGAAAAAACGAATAAATTAACCCAATTGTTTCCAAGATGAATTCCAATTGGGAAGTACAGTGTTTTAGCTTTTAAAAAAGCTGTCGCATAAAGCAAATGTCCTAAGCCCGTAATCAATAGAATAGTCATTGCCATGGGATTACCAAATGCACCCAAATTTATCCAATGAGATAAAATGAATAATGTTGTAAAAATTAAGTTTGCATTTACGACAGTTGAAATTTCAATGGTTTTTTTAAAGCAAATTCCTCTGAACGCTAATTCTTCAAGTATTACTGTGGGAAGCAGCAACCAAAGTCCGCTGATTACATACCAACCATTAAAAGTTGAATTGAAAACGACTGGATAACCTTTTACAAAAGCAATTATATAAACAAGTGAAATGATAAAAAGTCCGCCGATAAACATCCCTAAAATGGCAAAGCCAATGTTTCTGGCGTTTACGCTTAACCCCAATTCCGAAAGATTTTTTCCTTCTTTTTTATACGCTTTCCATGTGATCAATAGGATGGCGACAATAACTACAACATTTGCTATTTGGGATGGAATTCGAAGTAATCCATTCAAAATAAAACCGCCAAGAATAAAAGTAGTCATCACAAAACTCAGAAACAAAAAGACAATCTTTGCAACTTGAGATTTATAAAATGACTTGTTCATGTAGTTTTTATTAATTGAGATGCCAAGCAGCATCGCCACAACATCCGGCTACATGCACCATTGCACATACCTCCATTGCCCTCACCAAGGTAGTATTTTGAAACAGCTTAATCAACGGACTTAAAAGAGCGGTGACAAAGGCACACGTCACGCTCATGCTCACACACTTGCCTAAGACTTGCGCCAGATATGGTTATGTTTCGGCATGGTCAGAATTATTGTTGCTCATTTGTCATCCTTTTAAGCACCAGCGGTGCGCCATGTGTATAGCAAACAAAGGAGAAAAAACCAAGCTCCATCGGAGCGGCATCAATCACACTCAAAAATATGTTTCATCGTAAAATCAATTTCATATTGTTTCAACAATTCCACCGATGGCTGATCAGCTTTACCCTTTTACGGCAAATACGACGTGAAAATACAATTGAGTGTATTGGCCATGTTATTCCGCTCCTTCGGAGCTGGTTGTGTTTTTATTTTCGTTGCTATACACATGACGCTGCGATGCAGCTTCTGTAAGCATCCAAAGAGCGGTGACAAAGGCACACGTCACGCTCATGCTCACACACTTGCCTAAGACTTGCGCCAGATATGGTTATGTTTCGGCATGGTCAGAATTATTTTTGCTCATTTGTCATCCTTTTAAGCACCAGCGGTGCACCATGTGTATAGCAAACAAAGGAGAAAAAACCAAGCTCCATCGGAGCGGCATCAATAACACTCAAAAATTATATTCCATTGTAAAATCAATTTCATATCATTTCAACAATACCACCGATGGCTGATCAGTTTTACCCTCGATCAGTCCAAGGATAAGAATTGGCCATTTAAATTTCATGACCTGGTTTGTCCAATGTTTTGTTTTAAGATTGTAGTCGGAGACCAACAATAACGAGGTGGATGCACTTCACTCATCCAGGTTCCATCCTTCCAAATCGTCAACAGAAGGTAGTCTTGCTTCAAACCATTCTTTCAAGGTCACGGGTTCAAATTCTTTATCTGTTGATTCTATCACCCACGACAAAAATTCCTCTGGTCCACCGTTTAAATAAGATGGGGGAGAAACCGGGTAGAATACTGTCGGTAGTCGTTCTTCAATCGAAAGGTAATTCACAATGTGCCCCAGTTCCTGAACAACCCTCCATGCAAGTTCGTGGTTTATGTCGATCGAAAACTTTGTCCACCAAAGTCCATTGTCAAATGTCCCACTTGATACGGGTTTCTTAATCGCTGGAATTCTTCCCAAAAAGTCGGTTAGTTCTTTCAATCTTATTTGCCTATTAAATTTTAGTCAACTAAACTGTCCGGCTCAATTTGCCACAACGTTTGGCGACTTGCACCTATTGCAAATCTCCTTTATTACCTTCACCAAGTTAGTATTTTGAAACAGCTTAATCAACGGACTTAAAGAGTGGTGACAAAGCACAAGTCACTCGCTTGCATCGTGAACTTGCTTAAGACTTGCGCTAGTTAGAGTAATATATATTTATGGCTTTGCTTCACAAGGTTTTGTTTTCAATCTTTACTTTAAACTTCCAGTATGATAACGAATAGTAAATTTTTTATTAGCCTAATATTAACACTCATTATCGGATGCTCAAAGAAAAGTGATTCCGAGACAAGTAACCTCGATAATAGCTATTCTAAAATAATAGCCGATGAAGGAAATGAATTTGAATTTGACCACGATGTTACACGCAAATATGCTATAACTGCCTTAGAAGAATACAATCACCATAATCCAAATCAGGAAAGAGATTTTTCAAATGAATATGCGATTGACAGACCCTATTTCTGCGGCAGGTACTTCACCAACTGTAGTAATGAAAAAATTAAGGTCATTATAGTTGTCTTTATAAACAGGAACAATAAAGGTTCAGCTCAGGTTAAAATGGTCTATGACAACGATAATTACTTTAATTCATTCTTAGGAAGAGTATATAGTTCGGAAAATGCAACAACGGTGATTACTGACTTTCGCACTCTTGTAAATCCTCAACTCGATTGTGATGATCGAGATTAAGCAAGCCATACACATGCCTGGCGCACTTGCCTAAGACGTGCACCGATGGCTGATCAGCTTTACCCTTTTACGGCAAATAAGATATAAAAATACAATTGAGTGTATTGGCCATGTTATTCCGCTCCTTCGGAGCTGGTTGTGTTTTTATTTTCGTTGCTATACACATGACGCTGCGATGCAGCTTTTGTAAGCATCCAAAGAGTGGCTGACAAAGGCACAGTCACGCTCATGGCTCGCGCACTTGCATAAGACCTGCACTAGTGAGAAATTAATTAGGCCATGATTGTGATAGTCCAGAAGGTCTTGAAAACTGATCTCATGATTTTGCCTGGCGCTGAATTTCAGTCTCGTATATATTTAAAATTAGTATTTGCCTCAATTAATGTGTCCGCATGGAGATAATATTTTCTCTTGTCACATGATTTGATAATATACCATTCATTTTCCTTGTCAATCTTACTGAGTCCATTGTCATTACAACTGCATTTGATTTTTTTATATTTCGTCTTTTTTCCTGTGTCTATCCTTCTATAGAACTCGATAGTCTTTGGGGTAAAAACAATTGAGTCAAGTTCAGCACTTATATGTCCATTAATCTGAAGCTTTGTCGGGTAAAAGAAGTTAGATGCCCAATGAATAACTTTGAGGTTGTCACCGTTTACTTTTATTAGTCCGTAGTGTCCATGTCGACCGTCTGATTTATAATATCTGAATTGTCCTGTTAATTTTTCAGTAGACGTAAAAGATGTCAGAATAACCAATCCAAGAATTAATGATAACCGAAGTTTAGTACGTGAAGTCTTCATAAAAATAATTGCTCAATAACTTCCATCGCTATTCACCTATTGCACATACCTCCATAGCCTTCACCAAGTTAGTATTTTGAAACAGCTTAATCAAAGGACTTAAAGAATGGTGACAAAGGCACAAGTCACGCTCATGCCTTACGCACTGGCCTAAGACTTGCGCCAGCTCGGTTACAAACCAAAGGGCAAAGATTGTTTATTAGGCGTCCAACGATAGCGTTAGGTTGCTAAAGTTGATAATCCAATTTAAGAATTTCATCATTTTTTGCATTAGGATCAAGGTAGATACTTAATTCATGGTTGCTCTTGTCGCGCAGTACTACTCCATAAATTTTCAGTACTTGGTTGTTACCGGCATTAGATAATCTAAAACCGAAAAGACGATACTCCGTGACATTGCCAAATTCAGGATCCAGTTTTTCAATATTGGTCAGCAATTCATTCTTGTCATATCTTAATGTTGACTGGTCGTTTAACATGCCCTTCAATTCCTTGAAGTTTTTATTCTTAATTAACGCCACTACCTTGTCAACAATAGGTATTTTATTTTTCACCAGTTCCAACTCCTTTATTGAATAATCATGGCTGAATTTTTCGCCATTATCATAAAGTAGAGTTCCCCGAATGTGCGTATAATTTTGCTTCTCCTCGTCGCTCAGTTTGTTAAAAAAGATGTAGCATAGCTTAGAGGTAACTATTTCTTTGCTGTTTTTGTACTTTTCCAACGCTTTACTTTGGCTTAATTCCAGCTCAAAATATTTCTTACTTCCATCCTCGGTTGATGCCGATGCACCAATTGAATACTTGCAGAATCCACCAAAGAAATCAAGCACTTCGTCAATTGCTTTGCTTTCATTCTCTGTCAGCATACTTCCACATGAAAACAAAGTCATTAGGAGTCCAACAATTAAAATTCTATATCTCATGGTTCATCTTTTTTTGTGGTTGCCGTTAGTTGGTGTGCGTTTATGTTCGCACACTTGACTAAGGTGAACTATTCAATAGTGACCAACGAATATTTCTTACCCATTTTTGGATCAAAATATTCTTTCTCAATAACAATTTTGTTCTCTGTTAGCCAGCGTGCACCTGTCGGTCCCCAATTCTTAACTATGAGTTTAAATTCAGATTTAATAGTGTCACCAGAAATCGAAAGCAGTTCAATTCCATTGTCGGTATAACCTGCATACAGATCTGAGTTTATCGTCAATATCCTTTTTGATTTTGTTAAAAAATAGGGTTCACCAATTATTTCTTTTTTAAATCCATTGCGTCTGTTTACTAACAATAAACCACTTCCCTCATACCATGGAACATAAATCAAATAGTAGTCAATAGATGGCAAGTAAGCACCAAAATTATAGCCCACCTGGTTTACAGAGTCCCATTTGGGTAACTTCAATTCTTTACCATCTTCGAGAAATAATGTCAACGTCTTTTTGTCCGCATCAAAGAACTTTGGATATTTTCCTAACAAGTATTTCTCTAAGAAAATAATTTTCTCATGCCAGTTCCCAATTGAGTCTGTCATTTGTTTGCGTAAAGCCAAGTCCTCAAAAATGTCAGACATTTCTATACTGTCAGTAGGTTGAAAAACTAATGAATAGTTCCCCACTAAAACTGTGTCCGATTCATTAACCTCCACTGAATTGTCGTGGAATTTAACAGTTGAAGTTGTGGCCTTGTCTGTCGTTACAGAGTCCGCAATTAGCTTTTCATTTTGTCTTTGTCTGCACGAAACAACGAGTATTAAAATTGCAACGGTAAATATTCTTTTCATGCTGGTAAATTTCGCACCTACTTAGGACTTGCGCTAGTGTATCTTTTTTTAATCCCCTTCCCACCATGTAAAGTCTGTCACGAAAGTAGTGTCCTTGAAAATTAATTTTGCTTTTAAGACGATCGTTTTAAAAACTTCAACATTATCATAATACGGTCCCTTGTTACCAGTAAAATGCCCGATAACTAGTATGTTCCCTATTTGATTGTCGTGAAATTGAAGAGCTAATGTGTCCTTAGTTATTAAAAAATCTGTTGTTTTAATTCTGATCTCCGTGTTAGTAATAGTGTCACGAAAATTTACCGCTATAAAAACCGAGTCCTTTGGGCGTCTCTTAAATTTGTCTTTTGACTTTGTGTCAATGATAAAAAAATCTAAAGCGCTCCGTCCTAATTCATATTGTTTATATCTCAATGTGTCCTTGGAATAATAATATCCGTCAGGATCAAATTGAATATGAGAAACACTGTCTGGCTCTGCATTTAAATTAGAAGTCGATTTATTTTCTCGTTGCCCGCAAGCAAATAAAGAAAGAGAGAAGCAAATGATAATCAGTCGTCTCATATTTTGTTTTATCTAATAGTCGGCAAACTTGCACATAACATCCAGCTCAATGCAATATTGCATATACCTTTTACGCTTTGCCAAGGTACCATTTTGAAACAGCTTAATCAACGGATGTAAAGAGTGGTGATAAAGGCATAAGTCACGCTCATGCACGTGCACTTGCTTAAGACTTGCGCTAGTTGGGGTTAGTTCCAATTTTTTTAAACTGATCTGAGTAATATGCATGCAAGTTGCTACCATCAAATCTGAGGTCAAAATGTTTTTTAATGCTCATTCTATATATTATTGCATTTGATAAATTCGTCAATGAATGCCTCTTTTTTAAATAATGGTGAACCACTAGACAGCAATAATCTGCAAGCAAATGTCCGTAGCAAAATTGTAAAGTATTAATGCCCATTTTGTTGCCATACCTCATTGCCTTTCTTTTTGTAATTCCTTTTTCATTGAATTTATCGTCAATCTTTATCGATTGAACTAAAGGTAAATCAACAGGGTCACAATCAACACAAAACATTAGGCCTTTTTTTCTATTGAAAAACGAAGAATTATCCTTGAATAAATAAGCATCAGCATAAACAGCTACTTTAATCTTATCTAAAAAATCATTAAAATTATTTTCAATGTCCTGGTTTTCAATTTTTACAGCAGTTAACTCTTCAATAATAGCTTTTATAACATCCTGATTCCAAACATCATTTTCCCAGCTATAACCATAAGTATAAAAAATACCAGGGTACTCAGTTTTTCTATTCAACAATTCATCAAACTCGCTATCCATAGCAACCATAACTGTCTTTAATTCTCCTTCAATTAAATCCAAAACTATATCACTGATGGTTTTTTTTGAGCCAATTGATTTAAATTTAATTTTCAGGTCAGGCCTAAATTTTTTAAAAATATTATCCCAAAAAATTATGTCCTCAGTATCATCAGAATATCTGCCAGCATAAACTTGTTCTTTATTGAATTGCATGCTGCCACCCTCTACAAACACTATCAAATCAACGTTAAAAAATAAATGTTGATTACTAAGGCCGCCAATTGTTCTTCTAAATCCACTCATTTTATCGCCTCCTCCACCTTAATTACAGACTCGCTAAATCTACCAACAATATCAGGCGAATGAGTTGCAAATATTATTTGTGAATTAGGGTTAACATTTTTAAGACTACTTACCAATTTTTCTTGCCATTCAACATGAAGAGATAATTCTGGCTCATCAGCAATATAAACGTGACTATTGTTTTCCTGAAGTAGGCCCTGTCCAAGAATAATTAACAATTGTTTTTCTCCAGAGGAAAGGTGTATTAATGGAAATATTTTCCCACTCTGCGTTTCTACTAACAATTCATTACGCTCGTTTATAAATATTTTTTTCCTTCTAAATAGTTGGTTAACCTCTTCTAGAAAAGTGAATTTGGGTTTATTTATATTGTTCTTCTTTTCATTCAATCTATTCCATTCTTGAACTATAGAGTGTATTCTTCTTGTACCTAAGATATAAGTTAGTTTTTTTGTATCTATGGCCTTATTATTAGCCCATTCTTCTTTTGCATTTTCAAAATTCTTAAAATGCGAATCCAGCTTTTGTGAAAATTCCGACTCTTTCAATTTAAATAATAGAAAAATTTGACGTAATGATTCTCTTTCCTTTTCGGATTCGAGATCATCAGTTTTAAGAACATTAGCCTCTTTTTCTTCTTCAATTAGTGACATAAAAATATTTTTCTGGAATTTTTCAGTTTCCAAGGAGTATCTTCTATCAAGAACTCCGAAATATTTAATCAAGTCCGTTGAAAGTTCTTTTATTTTTTGATCAATTGTCGATTCAAAGCTTTTATCGTCGATTGTACGATTATGCCCACTCGTACGGTGAATGGATAGCCAAGTTAAATTAACAATATCTTTTAAGGAGATATTTATATCTCTTTCTATTTGTCCGCTTTGCATGTGTATTTTATGGATTAAATAATCCTTTGGATATCGAAATAAGCCTTCTTCTTCGAGTTCGTTAAGCTTAAACGTTTTAACTTTAGTTTCACTAGGTGTCTTTATTCTAAAAATAATATTAGAATAAGGAGAATTCTCCTTATCAGTTTTTTCAACTACAATATAAGTTGTTGACTTGTCCTGCTTATCGTCTGCATCAAAAAAGTCAACACGTATATTTGTAAACTGAGCTTTATCTAGTGTCGCGAAATCCGCATTTAAACTAGCTGCTATTAAATTAATTATGGTTGTCTTCCCAGACCCGTTTACACCTATTAAAAAATTTATGTCCTTTGTGAAATTGAGTGAGACAGACTTATCTCCCCAGAACCCATCAATTCGTACTTTTTTTATTTTTCTCATCATTACCTTATTTTAATAGACCTGGCATTAGTAACTATCAATATTTACTTGACATAATTAGGTGTATTAGGCTTGAAATTCCTTCCTCCAAAATACCTCTTTATCTTCTCCTCTCCAACGCCACTTAGCATTCGGCAGGTTTGGGCAGGTAATTGGCGGGGATGAGGTAGAATTTGGCAAGAAGCAATGAATGAATGACGAATGATTGGATGATTGAATGAATCACTCTATACATATTATTTACCGGGCGTGGTTTTCAACCGGCTCTTTGCATAGTCTGTGGTTGCCAGCCCAATCATTATTCTTTCCGGCACGGGCGCAATCACAGGAGGCTGTACTCACTGAATGCAAAGACGTACCATACTTAGTTCCATTACGGATACCATTAACCTGACATACGGACAAACTCAGGTGGCGCGCACCACTACTCGCCCCGGTAGCGATGCAATAAGGGCGGGAAGCCCCAATTTTCAATCCTGAAGGCCTTTTTTGAATGTCGGTACGATTTCTACAGTTTCCCGTCGCACAACTATAGAAGTTGGTACGATTTCTACAGTTTTCGGTGCGACTTCTACAGAAGTCGGTACAACTTCTGCACAAGTCGGTGCAACTTCTACACTTTCCGGTACAACTTCTATAGTTCTCGGTACGACTTCTACACAAGTCGGTGCGATTTCTACAGTTTTCGGTACAACTTCTACACTTTTCGGTACAACTTTTACAAAAGTCGGTACAACTTTTACACTTTTCAGTACGACTTCTACAGTTCTCGGTACGACTTCTACACTTTTCGGTACGGTTTCTACAGTTTTCGATACAACTTCTACAGAAGTCGGTACGACTTCTACACTTTCCGGTACGACTTCTACACTTTTCAGTACAACTTCTACACAAGTCGGTACGAGTTCTACAGTTTTCGGCGCAACTTCTACAGAAGTCGGTGCGAGTTCTACAGTTTTCGGTACGACTTCTACACTTTTCGGTACAACTTTTACAGAAGTCGGTACAACTTCTACACAAGTCGGTACGAGTTCTACAGTTTTCGGTCGGACTTGTGTAAAAGTGGGTTGCGGATGCAAAAAAGAAGGGGTTTCTTGGTTTTTAAGGCAACCGGGGCAGGGAATAAAGGTCTCACCTATACTTTGTCTCAGTAGTATTTATTTTCTGACGCTGAGGTTCTCTTTCCGGAGGCTGCCTTTTACTACGCTGACGCATGGCGTCCGTGTGCTTCTCCGCAATACTCTATATATAGTAGTGCGCACCGGTAAGGAATTTGAAGAGGATGAAAAAGAATCGTTCTTAACAAATTCTTTCCCAGCGGAGTCTCGCTTCGGACTCCGCGTAAGGGCAACACTTGGGCAAAGGTTTCATAATAGTGCTTGAAGTTTGTTTTCACAGAGACAAGGGGTGCTTACCAACAAAGTGCTATGCACTTCAATACTCTTGTTCTTTTTTGTCTTGATACAAAAAAGAACGAAAAAAGATCAATCCCGATAGTCCCGATAGCTATCGGGATCGGGAAGAAAGATGCTCCTGCCGCACATTCCATCGCACGCCCGCCTTTCTGTCGGGCCGACGCGCCGTTTCCTTCGAATGAGATTTGGAGTGGAGTTGAAGTGCAGATTACGGTGTAAACAAATCGTGTGGTTTACTTGGGGCTACTTTCCTCTTTCTACTCTCCTCTTTCTACTTTCTACTATTTTCTCCTCACGCACATGCCATCGCACGCCCGCTTTTTTTCCGGGCCAACGCGCCGTTTCTTCTTTAATGCTGTCGAGTGAATTGACTTCTCAGAGTGCGGTCGTAAAAGATGTGCTGTGTACTGCTTGAGTGCTTATGCAAAAGCTAAGCCCTCCCCATTACGCTGTCACACCGGACGGGTTTGTGCAGAGGAGTGCGCGTGATCCGGTGTCCCTAAGAAAGAGGATTAGCCCTACCGTGTTTCCTTGTCCAATTGTTTATGACATTTTTATATTCTTTGTTCAATCTATACCGAAGCTTTATCACATCGGCAAGGCTAAGGTGAACTTTCATCATGCGCCGATTTGCTTCTTTCCATTCATGTTCATTCTTTACACTAAACGGCTTTCTAGCATACTCCTCCTTAATACTATTGTAATAGCCACGATACACAGGAATTACTTTAGCGAGCATTGTACTTATATAGGCGCTGGTGACGGCTATTAGTTCACCATCATTTTTAAAGGTCTTTGACGCCTCTACGTTTAATTTAATTGCGTTAAGTTCGGATTGAACTCGCTCGACAAAATTTAAACAGGTATCTACAACAGCAGAGTCAACTATATGATGAATCTCCAAATGCTTATCGATTTTTTCAAAGCTGGCATGTACAACCTCAATCTTATCGTTTAGGTCGTTGTATATTTTTACAAAAAACTTCTTGTAATTTTCTGCAGTATTGTCATCCCCTGAGCAACTCACAGCAAGGATAAGGACAGTTGAAATAACAAATCGCATTTTCATATTCGAAACCTTCCATTTCTCTAGAACGTATCAAATCTAATATTTTGTTGCCGGCAATCTTAGCCTTTAACCAAATCTCTCTGCGATCCTCTGCAGTCATTGCGGTTAAATGAATTCAGAATTCAGTCTCACCCGAACGGGATGCCGGATCGCACACGCCCGAACGGGATGCCGGATCGCACACGTGCCCCACGCTTGTGCTGTCCGGCAAGACAACTAAATGAGAAGATGAGGTTTCAAATTGGAGTGTGCAACGAACTATCTACTTTTCACTTTCCTCTTTCTACTTCCACTATCTACTACCTACTACCTACTAACTCCTACCTCCTATCTCCTCCCTCCCCAAACAACCTCCTCAGCTTCTCCTTCTTCAGCATTTTTTGTCCGGTTTTGCCTACGGCGATCTGGCGGGCGCCTACTGTGGCTTCGATCGTGCAGATCAGTTCGTTTTTTTCAATCTTCTCTACCGTCGCCGTAAAGTGTACTTCTTCGCCCACAAACGCCGGACTTCGGTGTTCGATGGAAAGCATGGTGCCCACCCCTTCTTCGTCGTCGTCTTTCAGTTCAAGAAAAAAGAGTCGCGACGACCATTCGAAATCGCGCGCCAGCGAAAAGGTAGAAAACACCCGGTGCAGCAACTCGCCATTGAATATGGCGCAATCGCTTTCCTCCACTTTGCGGGAAAAGGATTTCTGGTCACCCGGTTTGAAAAGGTCTTTCATCAAAAAAAAGTCCTGCACCGTGGTGATGCAGGACGTTGGTGTACTTTATTTTTTCAGCAAGTCGCGAATCTCTGTCAGCAACTGAATGTCGGCAGGCGGTGGCGCCGGAGCTGCCGGTTTAGCTTCTTCCTTGCGTTGGGCAGCGTTCATTCCTTTAATGATCAGGAACAGAATAAACGCCACAATGATGAAGTTGATCACCGCCGAAAGAAACACACCGTATTTTACCGTACCGAATACCGTAAGTTCATTGAGGTGCGACAGGTTAGCGGCATCGAGTGCCGGTTTCAACAACAAGGGAGTAATCACGTCGTCGATGAGTGAGCCGACGATTTTGCCGAAGGCGCCGCCGATAATCACACCGACAGCCAGGTCGACTACATTGCCACGCATGGCAAAAGCTTTGAATTCCTTTAACATATAGAGTTAGGTTTGTGGTTAATGCCTTAAAAGTAAACAAAGATTGGGTTCAAGGCCAACGAAAAGCGACGGCTACTGCACGATCTTCAGCTGGTTGCGCAGCCCTTTGAAGGCCACCAATTCCGTACCGGCATGGCCGATGAACATCTTCGCATCCACCTTTACGGGAATCTGATTGCCATCGGCAGAAAGCCAGGCGGTAATGGAATTCTCGCCGCGAAACAGTTCGTTGTCGGGCATGATGGGGATTAGCTTATGACAGGGGATTTTGCCTACCTCCGTCTCTACCACTTCCTTTCCGAAATAGATGATCTTGAATGAATACGATTTGTCTTCAAAAAATCCGGACACGGTAAGGGTGTCTTTCACTTTGTATTTAGAGAAGTCGATGATCCGCAGGTACATAAATCCGGCGACGATGTCGCGCACGCGATCAGGCGTAGAATAAACTTTCGGTGTACCGAATTTGCCGGTTTTCTTGTCGGCCACATTCACCACCGCAATGTCGCTGTCGGGATTGTAGGTAATCACTTCGTGCAGTTTGTATTTGCCTTCGTGCAGTTTGCGATACGACTCCTGCGTCACCAGTTCGGTGGTATCCACATACGCACCCCAGTTGTCATTTACTTTCGAAATCCAGGTAGCCATACCCAGCGTTTCCATGTAGGCATCTACTTTGAAGCACGCCCGATCATTCTTAATATGAAGACGTTTGTCGGTCATGGTCGATCCCTTCCCTACGGTGAAGTAGCCGAGATACATGCGGTAATCGAGCCGCTCGCCGGTGGTGATGCTGGCGCTCACGCGCGCTTGCTTTACCTTCCGCTCATCGGTAAAGGAGAGAAAGAACAGGGCGATTATGACAATCAGTGACCAACGCATACTACAAATCTAAAGTTAGTTCTACATAGAATCAAAGGTCGTGCCGAGCTACACCGAAATTTGATTTTCGCGTAACGCATCGTTCAGCGATGTCTTTTTGTCGGTGCTTTCCTTGCGTTTTCCGATAATCAGCGCGCAGGGAACCTGAAATTCGCCGGCCGGAAATTGCTTGGGAATAGTACCCGGAATAACTACGGAACGTGCCGGCACATAGTTTTTGTATTCAACCGGCTCGGGGCCTGTTACGTCGATAATCTTAGAACTACCGGTAAGCACCACGTTGGCGCCAAGTACGGCTTCGGTGCCGATGCGCACCCCTTCCACAATAATACAGCGCGATCCGATGAACGCATTGTCTTCCACAATCACGGGAGCAGCTTGTACCGGCTCAAGCACGCCACCGATACCCACGCCACCACTCAGGTGAACGTTCTTACCGATCTGTGCGCAGCTTCCTACCGTAGCCCAGGTGTCCACCATAGTACCCTCGTCTACATACGCGCCGATGTTTACATACGACGGCATCATGATTACGCCTTTGCTGATAAACGAGCCGTGACGCGCCACCGCATGAGGCACCACGCGCACACCCAATTCTTTATAATTTCTCTTCAACGCAATCTTATCATGAAACTCAAAAGGCCCCACTTCAATGGTTTCCATCTGCTGAATCGGGAAGTACAAAATCACTGCTTTTTTCACCCACTCATTTACCTTCCAGCCGTCGCCGGTGGGCTCCGCCACCCGAAGTTTTCCTTTGTCTAATTGGTTCACTACTTCGCGGATAACGGCTTGAGTTTCTGCCGACTTGAGTAGCTCACGATCTGCCCACGCTTTTTCGATTTGTTCCTGGAGTTGCATTTTATGTTTTACTTTTAAACTAGGATGCAAGAAATGAAAAAAAGGAGAATAGTCCTTGCCTCGGTGTTGAAGCCGGTGAACGATACACGCATGACCGAAAAAATGGCGGCGACGTTGGCCGCTTCCGGAAAGCATGAGGTGCACGTGATTGGCTACCCTTCAGCCGAGCGAATCAGCGACGACCGGATTCAATTTCATGCGTTCCCGGCATTCGGAAGAATTAGCCTCGGGAGGTTGATGGCAAGGCTAAAAACCCTCGAAATTACCCTTAAAGTAAGACCCGAGCTATTGATTGTTACTACCCATGAATTACTGGGAGTTGCGATAGCAAACAGAATATTATTTGGGACGAAGATTTTCTATGACGTCCAGGAGAATTACAGCCGGAATATCCGCTTTACGAATGCCTTTCCGAGAGGAACACGAGCGCTGATTGCCGGCCTGGTTCGGCTGAAAGAACGGGTGAGTGCGGGGTTCATTTCGCAGTTTATTTTGGCCGAAAAAAGCTATCGCGACGAGCTCACTTTCGTGAAAAATAAATTCACCATTATTGAAAACAAATGCCGCGTTCCGGAGGGATTTATTCGATCTGGTTCACCCGATCGGTTTCGGTTGGTTTTTACCGGCACCCTCGCCGACAGCACCGGTGTGCTGGAAGCGATTCAACTGGCCAAAATGCTTCATGCGATTGAGCCCAAAATTCAGCTTCACATCGTGGGATATTGCCAGCAACCTGACGTGCTCAAGTTGATCGAAAAAGAAGTCGCGGCTAACTCGTTCATTACCCTTACGGGAGGCAAAAATCTGGTGCCGCATTCTATCATAATAGACGCCATTGCTCACGCCGATTTTGGAATCATTTATTACCCGATGTCGCCTCATCTGGAAAATAAAACTCCGACTAAACTCTTCGAATACCTCGCGCTTCGGCTTCCCATTCTTTTGCAAAATCACCGGCCATGGACGGATCTCTGTGCGCCGTATTCGGCTTCCTTGTCCGTTGATTTTCTCCACCCCGATCCGAACACGTTGCTCGATCAAATGCGTTCCGCTCGTTTCTTTACTTCCAATCCCCAAGACGTAACCTGGACTTCCGAAGAGCAGAAGTTGCTTACCCTTGTGGATCGACTTTTTTAGACCCGTCTAAATTATTACTTTTGTGAATCAAATTATTGGGTATGCCCAGTTTCACAGAAGAGAACTACCTCAAGGCGATTTACCACTTGTCTGACGCTGGCTCCAAACCGGTGCTGACCAACCATCTGGCGGAAGCCATGAGTACCAAAGCAGCATCGGCTACGGACATGGTAAAAAAGCTTGCCGTCAAGAAATTCATCAGCTACGAAAAATATTACGGCGCTAACCTGACTGCAAAAGGGAAAGCCGAGGCGCTTACGGTCATCCGCAAGCATCGCCTTTGGGAAACCTTTCTGGTGCAGAAGCTGGGGTTTGCCTGGGACGAAGTACACGACGTAGCCGAACAATTGGAGCACATTCAGTCGTTGTTGCTCATTCAGAAACTGGATGAGTTTCTCAACTATCCTAAAACCGATCCGCACGGCGATCCCATCCCCGACAGCAAAGGAAAATTGCCGCAGCAAAACACCATCGGCTGCGATCAACTAAAAGAAGGTCGGCAGGCGGTGATCACCGCGGTGAAAGATTCAGACTCTTCCCTGCTCAAGTTGCTCGACAAAATCGGCGCACGACCGGGGAAGAAAATCAAAATCCTGGCTCGTGAAGCCTACGACGAATCGATGGAAGCCCTGCTCGACGGACAGCGGGTATTCCTATCTAAAGAAGTTTCAAAAAACCTTTTAGTTACCGAGTAACATGAACGGCGCCTTTACACAACGAAAATCACTGAGTGAAGTACACTCGTCGGTAGATGTGACCAGCCGCAAAGGATGGCGTAAGCTTCTGGCGTTTCTGGGGCCGGCCTACCTCGTCAGCGTAGGCTACATGGACCCCGGCAACTGGGCTACGGATATTGCTGGCGGCAGTAAGTTTGGGTACGCACTGATCTGGGTGTTGCTGATGTCTAACCTGATGGCATTGCTGCTGCAAAGCCTCAGCGCGCGGCTCGGCGTAGTGCGACAACTCGATCTGGCGCAAGCCTCGCGCACTACCTATCATCCCGGCGTTAACTTCTGCCTGTGGATATTGGCCGAAATTGCCATCGCCGCCTGCGATCTCGCCGAAGTATTGGGCATGGCCATCGGATTAAAGTTGTTGTTCGGACTTTCGCTGATCTGGGGCGTCACCCTTACCGTGCTTGACACTTTGCTGCTGCTCATTCTGCAGAGCTACGGCATGCGCAAGATCGAAGCCTTTATCATTGCGCTTGTCGCGATCATCGGTGTTTCCTTTCTCATGGAGATGATCTGGGCAAAACCTGCGGTGGACGAGTTGGCGAAAGGATTTATCCCGTCGCTGCCTACCAACGAAGCGCTGTACATCGCCATCGGGATTATCGGCGCCACAGTCATGCCGCACAATCTTTACCTCCACTCCTCGCTGGTGCAAACGCGTCGCTTCGACACCAGCGAAAAAGGAATCTGGTCGGCTATTAAATACAACCTCATCGACTCTACCATCGCGCTCAACGCAGCATTCTTTGTCAACTCGGCGATTCTCATCCTTGCGGCTTCTACCTTTTTCCGCGCAGGCATGTACGAAGTGTCCGACATACAGGATTCATACAAATTCCTCGCTCCCTTATTAGGCACCAACTGGGCCTCTATTCTTTTTGGTGTAGCGCTCGTCGCAGCGGGGCAATCTTCGACCATTACAGGAACCCTTGCGGGACAAGTAGTCATGGAAGGTTATCTCAACCTGCGCATTGCACCATGGCTGCGTCGCCTCATCACCCGACTGATCGCTATTACCCCGGCCTATTTTGTGATCCTATATTATGGAGAAGACAAAACTGGTTCGCTGCTCGTACTCAGTCAGGTGATCCTCAGCTTGCAATTAGGTTTCGCCATCATTCCGCTCATCCACTTCACCAGCGACAAAGAGAAGATGGGCGTGTTTGTCATCAAACCGTGGATGAAAATCTGCGCATGGGCTATCGCGGCGATTATTATCGGACTGAATGTGAAGCTGGTGATGCAGGAAATTATGAACTGGCTTGCCAACAGCGGCGAATACGAATGGATCATCTGGCTGCTGGTGATTCCGGCGTGTCTGGCGATTGGTGCATTATTATTGTACATCACCTTCAAGCCTATCCTCGACCGGCGCAGACAAGACAAAAACAGTTTGCCGCACGGCACGGCCGTAGACCTTAGCCAACTGGTGCGACCGGTATATCAAAAGATCGCTATCACCTTAGACTTTAGTTCGGTAGATGCTAAAACGATTCAAAGCGCCTTGGCTCAAGGTGGACCAAATGCTTCGTACATCCTGATGCACATTGTAGAAACAGCCGGCGCCATGTGGTATGGAAGTGAAATTGCCGACCGCGAAGCGGATGAAGATGCCTCTGCCCTCAACGACTACGCCGCGCAATTGCAGGCGCAAGGCTACCGCGTGGAAGTAAAAGTTGGCTATGGCAACCCGCGCCGCACCATTCCTGAGATCGTCAACAACTTCGAAGCGGATCTGCTCGTGATGGGCGCCCACGGACACAACTGGGCCAAAGATCTGGTGTTTGGCACTACGGTAGATATTGTACGACACCGCGTACACATCCCTGTACTCATCGTGCGATAGTTGACTAGCTTTGTGACTTTAACCAGCTTCCTTTGAGCACCTTCGACGAAACTATTGTAGCCCTTGCCACCGCCCAGGGCATAAGCGCCATCGCGGTGATCCGCTTGTCGGGCAAGGATTGCATCAGCCTGGTGCAAAAGGTTTTCAAAGGAAAAGATCTTACGCAACAACCCTCGCATACGCTGCACTTTGGCACCATACACAACGGCGATAAACCCATCGATGAAGTGTTGGTCTCCGTTTTCCGTGAGCCGAACTCGTTTACGAAAGAAAACAGCATTGAGATATCCTGTCACGGTTCGCCGGTGATTGTCAAAGAGATTATCAAAGTGCTGCTGAAGAATGGAGCGCGCCTTGCTACGCCCGGCGAGTTTACCAAACGCGCTTTCCTCAACGGTCGCTTCGATCTGGCGCAAGCCGAAGCTGTGGCCGACATCATCCACGCCGAAACCGACAACGCCAGGCAGGCCGCACTCAACCAGATGCGCGGCGGATTCTCTAAAGAAATTCAACACCTGCGCGAAGAGCTCATCCACTTCGCCTCGCTGATCGAACTGGAGCTCGACTTTGGCGAAGAAGATGTAGAGTTTGCCAAACGCGACGACCTGAAAAAACTCATTCACAACATCCGGCAGTATCTCCGTTCGTTGATCGGCTCGTTCGATCAGGGCAACGTGATTAAAAACGGTATCCCCACAGTGATTGCAGGAAAACCCAACGCGGGGAAATCAACACTGCTCAATGCGCTGCTCAACGAAGAGCGAGCCATCGTGTCGGATATTCCCGGCACCACCCGCGACGTGATTGAAGATGAAATGATCCTTGGCGGGATAAGCTTCCGGTTTATGGATACCGCCGGGCTGCGTGAAACTAGCGACGTAATCGAGGCCATCGGCGTAGAGCGCACGCGCGAAAGTCTGCGCAAAGCTTCGCTGATTTTATATTTGTTCGACCTCACCCAATCCTCCATCGAAGAAATCAGGCATGAGGCTGACGAAATCCGTCAGCTTAATATTCCGGTGATTTATGTAGGCAACAAAATGGACGGAGCATCTCCTGCCCTGCTGAAGCAAGTAGAGCAAGAAGATTTTGTATTGATCTCTGCGTCGCAGAAAAAAAATATTCAGGCACTGAAAGACAAGATCCTTTCGCGTTTTCACATCCAAGTAAAGCAAGGCGACGTGCTGGTGACCAACGTGCGGCATTACCAAAGTTTGAAACAAACCGACGACGCACTGAACCGCGTGCTGTCAGGAATGGACGGCGGCATCACCGGCGATTTCCTGGCGATGGACATCCGGCAAGCGCTGCATTACCTCGGCGAAATCACCGGCGAAGTCACCACCGACGATCTGCTTGCTAACATCTTTTCAAAGTTTTGTATTGGGAAGTAGCATCCCAAACCAATCAAAAATACCTCGCACACTTAAGTCAGGTGAGCTAGAAGACTTTCTCGGCCAATTTGACTCTTACAATAAGATATCAGTCAAAGATATCGATGCTTTGACGGCTGTATTATCCGATCTGCCTACGACTAAGATCACCTCCACATCGCATGTTGTAAAAACCAAGGAGAAGATGGACGTGATTTATCTTGAGGATATTATAAATCAATACCAGTCGCTACTAAAGAATAGTCCAACCGAAGAAGAGAAATGGCAACAATTCTTTCAAAGCCACACGTGGACGCTCACACACTTGTTTCCATATGAGGTGATTTTAAGTAAAGGCAAAGCGTACGTTGGCGGCAAGACATTCGAGAACGACGAGGGACGCATCGTGGATTTTCTTTTCGAAACTGGATTTAAAGACAACTTTGCACTGCTTCGAGGGAAAACGGAACCACAATTATCCAGATCGAAGCACACATCCGAACCCTGGAGGCAAGAGCAGATTTCACTTCATTCACCGTCGCCTGGTTAAAAAAGGCAATTGTCATTTTTACGGCTGCGGCTAAAACTCCCCTGTGCAAAACTCATTTATTACAGACGATTATGGATCTACTTTCTTAGCCAATCACTCAATTCTTTCTTTCTGTCGCGGCTTAAACTAAATTCTCTTCCGTCGACTGTCGAAACTTGGAATTTACTACCTGATATAATACTGATTGACCTAATCGTATCTTTTCGGAGCACCGTCGATCTGTGAATACGGAAAAACATATGGGGATCAAGCTTCTGTTCGATATTCGCAAGTGTGTCCCGAAGTAAAAATTGTTTTTGATTGGTATGTATTACGAGGTAGTAACTTCTGGCCTCGATGTATTTTATCTCTTCAAAGGAGATGAATATCTCCCTTCCTTTCTCTTTGATTAACAGCCTGGCGGGTCTGGTTTCAGGATAGCCGGGGTTCTGAAAGATATCAGTTTTAGCTTCTTGAGCCGGTTGAATAGCCATTCGCTCCCGTATCCGTTCAATAACTCCCGCAAAGTCCTCGGTCCGAACAGGTTTCAGGATATAATGAATAGCATTGGCCTTAAATGCGTCGACTGCGAACTGATCAAAGGCTGTTATGAATACAACAAGAGGACGATGCCTGGGATCTATGGCTTCGAGCAAATCAAAACCGGTTAAACCCGGCATCTGGATATCTAACAGCAGCACGTCGGGCTTCGTATCGGCTATCACCTTCAGGGCCTCTTCACCAAACGAATCATTCGGAATCAGGGTGAAGCCCTCCTGTAGTTCAAGAAGCATCTCGAGGCCACGGCGGGCAAACGGTTCATCGTCGATTATCAAACATCGTATATCCATTACAGCTACTGAAGAACCGGTATTTTAAATATTGCTTTTACTTTGCCGAGAGAATTTTCCAATGAAAATGATGAGCGTCCATTGTAGATAGATTGAAGCCTATTCTCCACATTGGCCAAGCCGACACCGTATTCGATCTTTCGATGAGGATCGAGCAAACTTCCATTATTGGTAATTGTGATTGACAAACAATCCGTTTGCACCCGCGCAGAGATCTCGATACGATTTCTTGAAGATGAATTAACGAATCCATGCTTAAATGCATTTTCAACAACAGGTTGCAAAATCATATGAGGAATCTTCATAAACAAAGTATCCACCTCGGCATCGATCCTGTATTCAAATCGCTCGTGAAATCGAACGGCCTCAATCGAAAGATATTCCTCGACTAATTCCAGCTCATTTTTAAAATCGACAAATTGCAGCGATTGATGATCAAGTAATTTCCTCAGCATCTGACTATAGCTCGAAATAACATCGATTGCCTTGGAATTCTCGTTACTCCGGACCAGTACGCTAATTGTGTTCAGTGTATTGAACATAAAATGAGGCTGAAGTTGACTTTTAAGAGTTCTCAACTCCGCATTCGCAACCTGTTTTTCGAGGCGAAGGGTATTTTCGCGTTCCATCAAAAAACGCGAGTAGAAGTCCAACATATATGCTGCCAGCAGCACAATGGTGTAGAATACAAACTGCAGATATATCCATCCACTGAAATAGAACGAGACCAGTTCCGTGAAACTACGTTCAACGGGGTCGATCTTGAGATAAAAATGATAAAGGGATAGTAACAGTATATGTATAGAGCTGATCAGGACCACTGCGGGGAAATGATACGCAGCGAAAAAGTACCATTTCTTATTTCGACGCGATTGCCTGAATAAATAAAAAATAAAAGGCGTGTACAGACCCCAAAGTATAAAATTGGGAACTTCGTAGATCAGCGTTCCAAAGAAGCTGCAAGACACTCCTCTCATGGCGTAGGAGAAATAACTTTGAAGACCATACACCAGTCCCGCAACTAACCATGTCAAAAAGAAGTACGGAGGCGTTATCTTCATCAGTTGTCCCTGATTACTTTAACTGGATTAAGTCGAGCGGCTACAACTACTTCTACCAGGATAACGAGAACGGAAAAGATGACAATTGATGTCCCAAGCGTTACAAACGTAACGATGTCCAAATCAATCCGCAGGGTCTGCTCTTGTAGCCATTTTTCAAGAAAATATGCAGCTGCTGGCAATGAGATGGTCAAGGCAATCATAACCAGCCGTAAACTTCTGAACGTAACAAGTGTAAATATCAACCCCGACGATGCTCCCATAATCTTTCGGATCGCAATTTCTCGCCTGGCATGGCGGCACTGGTAAGAGGTAAAAGCGAAGAGACCGAAAAATCCAGTAATAGCGGCTATGGTCGCACAGATCGTAAATATCTGTTTCATCCTCATCTGTTTATCAAAAAGTTTATCAAAAAAACGGTCCTGAAAAAAATACTCAAACGGCAGTTCACTATAGTTTTCTTTCCAGATCTTCTGTGCTTCGTCAATGACATCCTTCTCCATGCCGGCGTTGATGCGCACCATAAGAAATTGATATGGAGCCTCTCGTGTATCTTCCGCCCCTAACGGCTGTGTCGAGAAAACGAAAGGCATGATTGGCTGTTCAACCGAGAGAAAGTTAAAATCCTGAACAACGCCGATGATGGTTCCCTGCATTTCATTTGTCTGGAGCCGACTATCGAGGGGATCCTTCAGATCAAGCGATCGCACAAACGCTTCATTCACCACAAACTCGCGAAAGCCGGCGGGCATCTCCTCTCTTTCAAATAGCCTCCCCTCCTTCAGTTGCATTTTTGCTACCTCGAAAAAGTTCCTATCAACATAAGAATTATACATGATTCCACGCGGATCATTAGCAGGCATGCCTGGCGTTGAAAATCCCCACATGCCGGGTTCACTTCCGAGTGGCGTAGACGTTCTGGCTACACCATTGACCCCTGGAATCTGCCTGATCAATTCCTTTATTGTTACCTGCTGGGTCGCAGTGAACTGTCTCATGCGAATCAACACAACATTTTCTTTGTCGAAACCGGGATTGGTTCCGGTTATAAAAGAAAACTGGTTGTTCATTATCCATGAGAATGCAAGAAGAAAGCTTAACGTCATTATTTGAAAAACTACAAGCACGGATCTTAAACCTCTTTTATGGGCAGTGACCGAGGATTGACTTCGTAGCACAGAACCCGGTTGCATCCTGCTAACGACGCCGATCGGATATAAGCTTACAACCATAATTATCAAGAGCATTATCCCCATAAGTGTCGCGGAGAAAAAATAAATCTCGGGTAGGCCGAAATCAAAGGCAACTTGAGTTATAGACCGGAACGTTGGCCAGATTAGCGCGATGATAAAAACTGAAAGCAATGATGCAATGACGGTGGTAATAGTGTTTTCAAAAAAGGCCTGTAAAATCAACATCTTCCTGCTTGTACCCAGCGATTTTATAATTGCCAGCTCTTTTATTCTGTCGACCGTTCCAGCCATCGCAAGGCTGAGGTAATTAGATAGAGAGAGCAACAAAACCAGGGCAGCGATTATCCAAACGAATATCAATTTGGAAAGCGCTGTCGGCGTACCTAATCCGTAGTTCACGTTTGGCGCCAAATGGATTTCCTGTAAAGGTTGAATATGAAAAGAAAAGTTATTCCAAAAATCCAACCAATAGGCGCCCGCATGTTGTTTGAGTAACCCCTTCACCTTAGCCTGAAGCTGGCTAACCTCGACACCGGGTGTTAGTTGAATATATGTTGTGACATCCCAGTATTGCCATTGATAGATTAGATTCCGATTCCGGTGAAAAGGCAGGAGCGCATTGAACTGAAGATGCGTATTTGACGGAAAATCTTTAAAGACACCAGAAACTTTGAATTCATTTGCTGCATCAATGCGAATATTTTTTCCGACCGGATCGGAATGGCCGAACCACCTTTCTGCAGCGGATTCTGAAATCACCAGGCTGTTTGGATCATCGAGGCTCCGCGAAGAGCCCTGTAACCACTGTATCTCGAATACTTTTAAGAATGATGTATCGACATAGGCCAGCGCATGATCATAAAATATCCTGTCGTCAATTTCGATCAGCGCCTGGTTTTCAGGTGTAAAGGGCGTATATAATCGGACAACTTCGGCAATCCCGGGAAGATCATTCCTCAGGTGTACTGACAATGCTGACGGCGTGTTGGCGAACTCCGCTCCGTCGCCATTGACGAAATTAACCCGGTACAGCGACTTTGATCGCGTGAGGTGATGTTCATAGGAAAGCTCATGCCAAAGGAAAAAACTTATGAGTAAAAAGGCAGAAATCCCCACCGCCAGGCTAATGGTATTAACCAAAGAGTAGCCTAAGCTTCTTAAAAATTTTCGAACCCATAACTTAAAAGTAATCCTGATCATATAATATTAAATTGTTCTATAGCCCACGTCAATTGAATGCCCAGGGCCTTGTGTCATTGGTGATTATAGTTATCTAATTACGAGAATCATTCGGGTAACGGCGCGGCAATGCAGCGAAAAGCTTGTTTTTCGCAACAAGGCGAGCTGACCCGGGCTAACAAACCCCAACAATGAATTCTCCCTTTCAAACACTCTACATTTTTCAGCGACTATGCCAGACTCACTTTTTTGATAATGGAGACGATAAATAATCAACGATGTTTTAAATTCCGCAAGACCATACATTCAAAACTCAACTTTCAAACATAAATAAATGCGATGATGCTCGAAGACAAAGTTGCGCTGGTGACGGGTGCGAGCCGCGGCGTGGGCAAAGGAATTGCGAAGCAACTCGCTGAACTTGGAGCAACTGTCTACATAACGGGAAGGCAGTGTCAGACGCATCACCCTGATGAAAGCTCTCCTCGATCGGTGATGGATACTGCGGCTGAGATCCAAAAGTCAGGAGGCACGTGCATCCCACTGTTTTGCGATCATAGCAACGCTGAGGATATAGCCACAGTCTTTAACATCATTCAAGAGCAAACCGGGCGACTCGATATCCTTGTTAATAACGCATGGGGTGGTTACGAGGCCATGCACGAGAACATTGGAGGCCGTTCGGTTTTCACATGGCCCCTTCCCTTTTGGAAACAGCCATTATGGAGGTTTGATACGATGATGGAAAGCGTGCGTTCGAATTTCATTTGTAGTCAGTTCGCTGCAACAATGATGCAACTCACTAACTCAGGGCTCATCGTTCATATCTCCTATTGGGCCGCAGAAAAGTATATGGCTAACGTTCCATATGGCGTAGCCAAGAGTGCGGTAAATCGAATGAGTTCAGATATGGCCGTGGAATTGAATCGTTCTGGTATCTGTTCGATGGTGCTCTACCCGGGACTTGTCCGGACGGAAGGGATTATGAAATCAAGATCCTATTTTGATTTAAGCAATTCAGAATCGCCCGAATTCCAGGGACTGGCAATTGCACATGTATTCAATGATCCAAATTATTTACGTTTCTCAGGATCGGTTGTGACAAGTGCAGAACTTGCACTACTTTATCACTTTAAAGACATCGATGGGCAACAGCCTTACCCTCAGAGTTACCAAACCTGTTTATGAAATGTTTCTAAGACACGCCATCTAAGATGGACGTGCATGAGTTGGCTCATATACACCGACTTTGCCGCCTCCGGGAAGCGTCAATTGAACCAACTTACCCCAGCCTTCTTCCTGTATTTCGGTGCAATGGGCGTTAAGGTCACTCATGCGTTTAACAAACGCGGTGATGTCGTCGCACATAAAATACAACTCATGTTTTTCCTCCCCGTCTGTGGGGTGGAACGCAACTTCCGAAGGTGGGAGTTTAAAGATCAACCAACCACCGCCAGCGTCGATGCTATGCATCTTTAAACCGTCGCGAAGAAATACCCTATCCAACTCCGGGTTACGGGAATAGATAATTGCGTGAACACCTGAAATCATAACCAGTCGTTAGCTGCATTCAATTATTTAAAATTACTTCAATCGATTATAGTAAGCTTTTAGTGCTTCATCCAACAATTGGAGAACTCCGGGATGCTGAGCGTCTTCTTCTTTTATAATCTTCACATACCTCGACTTTTTACCCTCCCCTTTCAGCAGATGGTAGGGATCAGGTAACGAAACTCCATTGAAAAAGCCAAGTTTCAGTTCTTTCTTCGACGGTATCAACGTACAGATCATATCGGTATACCGATTGCCATAGCAGTAACCGATCAGCCTTGCCGGAGCATCGAGCCGTTCCTCGATGTCTGGCAGATGAGAGAACAATATTTTCCGCAGCATCAGCGCGTGACGCTGAATCCCTGGATCATACGCCGAAAGAAATATCATAACTTCATCTCTTTCCTTCATCCTTGTGCTTTGAGCCCAAATTCATTTCCATCTTCATCAATGAATGAAGCAAACTTTCCCCAGGGCGTCTCCGACAACGGCTTAGGAAACACTACGCCCTTCGATTGCAATTGCGTATAAAATCTGTCAATGTCAGAACAAGCGAAGACAATCGATGGCTTATAATTCTGAAAGTCCGGCGCGAGACTTTTGGGATACAATACCAAAGCCGACGCATCCATTGCGGGTCCGACTTCAATCCATGCGTGGCCATTCTCCATCCCGATGCGATTGGTCACCACGAAACCAATCACATCGGTCCAAAATCTGGCGGCAATTTCCTGGTCGGCCACATAAATCCCTACTGTTGCAATTTTACTTATCATGATGAGACCTTTCAATAAAAGTAGCAACCGGTTTAGCGAACTATCTTGTAAAATTCAGACCGGCATTTCACTACGATGCTCCGCCCTTCGTTTTATAAATTTCTTGAACTCGAAAGGAGTCATATTCAGCATCTCTCGAAAATTCTTGTTGAAATGGGCCTGATCTGTATATCCCGCTTCGTAACTGACCCATGCAATGTCTGCATCTGGTCGCTGTTCGAGCATCTTGCGGGCGAAGTTGAATCGCACGATGCGCGACAATAATTTTACAGGCATCCCAATTTCCCGGTTGAATATGCGCCCACACTGTCGTTCGGATATCTCATGTTCACTCGCAATTTCCGACACTAAAAGCCTGCCATGTTCCTCCAAGATCCGCTCAACGATTGGTCTGGATTGAAATACACATCGTACCGGAGACAGGATCTTTCTTACAATTTTTTCCATACTGACAATCGCATCGGCAAATCCCGAACTGTCATCCACCCATGAATCATCTATCCTCGTGACAAAGATCTCTGATCCTTCGTAGAGTGAATCTACGATCTGAGTCATGATTACTTTTAGAAATGGAGCAATTGCCCATGGTTGGAAGCGAATTGCGTACATCGTGACATCTCCGGAAGCATAAATTCGGTGATGTCTTGTCAAGGGTCCAACCAGGAAGCATCTTGAAAGTGTATTGCCGTCATGCTCTGTGCGACGATACGAACCCTGTTTCACGAATATCAGTTCAGAATAACAGTCCGACCACAGATGCTCAAAGTTCCCTCTTGAATCGTCATACCGGCGATTCAATGTCCAAAATCGGCTAACGACATGATTGAGATCCTCGGGAGGAGGCGTCTCCGCGTAGTACATACGCACTTCAACATCTGTGGTATTAACCATCTTTCGAAAAAGCTTTGAGTTACTAAACATAAATGTTAAAGGTGTATTCGAAATGATTTCCAAATGATTCGTGTGTAAAAACTGACGAGTGGTTCATTTTTATAAATGAACCGTGTTCAAGGAAAATCGTCAGGCTGCGTATGGCACAACCTAGTAATCGTAATGCCGTCGGGTTCTTACAAGATTTTTAACTGAATTCGTTACTTATTAAAAGGATCAAAATAAAAACCATGAAACAGGTGTACATTTTCTACGTCTGCATAGCAATGTTTTGCTGCACTGGGCCGAGATCTACGGACCAGGAGAAAATCGTTTTTGACTTTAAGGAGCGATTCGAAAAGGCTTTCAAAACCAAAAACCGAAAAGCGCTGGAAGACATGATACATCCATCTTACGTTCTTGTAACACCTTGGGGCAACAAGGTTACCCGGGATGGGATGATCAGTGCAGATTTCAATCAGGACGAGCCGAAGTTCGAACACTATGAATACAAAATCGAGCAGGTGTTGGCAGATGGGAATATTGTGACCGCCAATGGATACTTCAAAGACAAAGGGACGTTGCATGGCCGGGATATTACGGGTAGTTTCCGTTTCTCTGAAGTATACATCGCGGACGGTGGAACAATGAAACTTATCTTTACCCAGCTCACAGAAATAAAAGTACCTGACGAAAAAAATTAAGAGTATCTGTTAGGGTGTGTCAATTTTGTGAGCTGTGCATAAGTGTTTCTTATTTACGATGGTGATTTTCACACCATCTTTACGGGATCACAAAACTCAAATTGATGACACCAAAAAAGATTCTCATTACGGGTGCGACGTCTGGAATAGGTAAGGCGGCAGCCATGGGCCTTGCGAGGATGGGCCACACGATCGTGTTCACTGCAAGAGATGAAAGCAAGGCGATCTCCACAAGGGATGAACTCATAAAAATCTCGAGCAATAAGGATATTGAATTCATACTGGCTGATCTCTCGTCTTTAGCCCAGGTTAAAAAGCTTGCAGAAGAGTATGCTTCAACCAATCAGACACTGGATGTATTGATCAACAATGCTGGAGTATGGGAAATGGAACGCAAATTCAGCGCAGACAACATCGAAATGAATTTTGCGGTGAATCACCTGGCTCCTTTTCTTCTCACATTGTTACTACTGCCAACACTTTACCGTACCAAAGGCGCCAGGATAATTAACACGTCTTCGATGGCGCACCGGCGAAACATTTTACAACTGGACGATATCGAATTCAATCATTCGACATACGATGGTGTCAAAAGCTATTCTCAGTCGAAGTTGTGTAATCTATTGTTCTCCTTGAAATTGGTTGACGCGCTGGCAGGAACCGGTGTGACCGTCAACACGGTGCATCCAGGATATGTAAAAAGTAACCTTTTCAAAAACATGGGCGACCGCGACTGGAATAATGTTCCAGACGCGGCTGATGGGGCGCGGTCAACGATCTTTGCTGCAACAAGCTATGAGATGGAACAACTCAGCGGCAAATACATATACCATGAACGTGAAGATCAACCAATACCGCAGGCGTATGACAAGATAGCTGCTCAGAAGGTATGGGACCTGAGCATGGCCTACGTTAGCCGGTTCCTATAAAAGAATGACCTGGAAGGTAGGCGAAATTATAAACTGATTTCGCCTAACTTCAACCACCCCGCCTCATCTACTTCTCTATTCACCAGGCGCAGATTAGGTCTCTGCTGATCCGAGTCCACATTTTTCAAATTCACAATCCGAAGCATTACTGAGTAATTGCCGGCAGGCAAGCCGGCAACAGAAAAAACATCGTCTTGCCTGACCTCGCCTGTCGATTGATCAAGCAATTCGGAAAGCACGATCGATGATTTATATACGGACTTACTTTCTGTTCCTTGCTGCAGGTGAATTTCTACCTGGTAGGGTTCGTACAAGGGGGCGTTACCCTGGTTAACCCAGTTAGTCGTAATAGCGAGCGTATTGTCGTTACCCAGCGAAATGGAACCTGACGTAATCCCGTACCGATAACCGCTGATCTTCGCAATCGTCAACATGGCGTTCTTGTCTGCTTCCGGTAAGGCCAGCCAGCGTTGATCCACCGCAAGACTATTCTTGCCCACGTTTCCATTGCCTACCAGCGAGATATGATATTCTTTGATCTGATCAATTGCTATCGACATTCCGCGTTGTTCAGTGCTCGCCTCGAAGGGGCAAAATTCGGAGATAAAAGGAGCTTTCTTCCAGGCGTCTCTGATCTTATTCCAATCTGAAAGATGATCGGTCCATTGATTGAAGAATGATCCATCACCCAGACAATCGAGCCTTAGACCGACGGGTCGCGCCGGTGTACGATCTATTGCATAAACAATTGCGTCGATATTCTGACGAACGATATCAATCACAAACTGCCTCCCTGGAAACGCATTGATATGCATATCGATGTATTTCTTTTTTGTTTCCAGTGTGGCCGGAAAGATATTCGCAGGCGCGTTCGAATAGTCAACTTCACCCGATAATGCCCACTCTCCATACTGTCCATACATCCCTATATCAATCCAGCCGATGGACGTAACATTTTTGTTGAGTTCAACAAGCAGCGCTTCCGCCTTCGAAATGATGAATGGATCATTCCAGTCTGGGATAAACGTTTTGCCTTCATTTGATGTGTCCGTGTCGGTCCACCATCCACAACCGGCCTTACATCTATCATGTCCTTTCAGCCATGAAGGCATGTATACCTGGTTATCTTCGTATCCGGACATCATACGGATACGAAAAGAAAATTTCCTTCCTTCTGTGATGGCTTTATTCATATCGCGTAATACAATGGAAAAATCGTATTGTCCTTCGCCTGGCTCGAGGTCTCGCCAATAGTAACGTTGATACGAATCCTTCGACGGTTCATTCTGAGGCGCCAGTTCCATATCCCTCCACCGGTACAAACCGCGGAGGGGGTTGATCGTCATATCAACTTCAACATCCGGGAGCTGGAAAGATTTCACCCCTGGCATCGTCTGAATTTCGTCGGACTTGCAGCATACGAAGGAAAATGAAATAAAGAAGCAGTGTGTAAGGAATTTTAACAATCGTATTCTCATAAACTGTACTTGCACGTAGGCTTTAATAATATTGACAGCGATGCAGTGGAGCTCTCTTCACGCTCATTTTCAGCACGCCTGAGTATGTCCCTTATCTTTATTCGTTCTTATCAAAAGACGCGATCAACGTATAGTGCTTCATCTCCTGGATGTCTGCATAATAAGGTTTCACCAATGAGAAAAATTTTCCAAAGGAAGAACTCTTTCTGAACCCGTTGAGATGATCCTGCTCAGATGTCCATTGTATTTGGACGATATAGTTTTCCGGTTCCTCGGTGCCTTTGATGATCTTATAGCCAAGACAATACGGTGATTGCTGCAACAGCAAGCCCGCCTCCGTATATGCCGCCTCAAAGGCCACGTGCCGTTCAGGATCTATTTTATAACGGATAATCTCGGTAGAGAATGATGTATTTCTTTCCATAGCGTTGATGTTAGCCTGGCCAAACGACACTGAGACAATCAGGATCAACAGCGTCGCCAGGAGATATTGAACTTTAAAGTACTTCTTCATCATTTTCGTTTATGTTCCAATGATTTAATCACAAGTCTCGCAGCTTCACCTCCTGAATTCTGCTGCTGACCTGTTATCAGATTTCCATCTTCGATTGCAAATGGTGTAAATGCAGGTTTGACAACAAAGGTGGTGTTGCCCATTTTGCGTGCTTTGTCTTCAATCCAGAACGGTTGAATCTTTTTGCCTACGAACTTGTCGGCAAACTCCTCTTCGCTGTTGGCAAAACCGGTCCATCGTTTTCCGGACACAAGAAACTTTCCGTTCGGAAGTTTAGCCTCCAGCAGTATACAGGTTGCGTGACAAACCACCGCCGTTGGTTTACCACCCTGGTAGTACTTCACCACGAAATCAATTAATTCCTTGTTTCCGCGAAATGTATACATCGGCGACTGTCCACCAACAAGAAATATGGCATCGTATTGATCAGCTTTGACCTGTGAAAGTGGCGTACTATTGTTGATAAGCTCCATATACTTTGGCGAGTACTTCCATCCCATCGACAAGAGGTCGCTCGCGGAATAGCCGCTTGGATCTTCGGGATCGCTATATCCATCGAACTGTAATTTTCCGCCAGCGGGGCTTGCGATGTCGATAGAGTAACCGGCCTGTGTAAATTCCCAGTAAGGGTGCGTGAGCTCTGCTGCCCAGAATCCAATGGGCCAGCCGGTTGTCTCAGATACAGAAGGGTTTGCTGCTATCATAAGAATTTTTCCTTTTGATGTGATCTGATGTTGAGCCAACACCAGGCAGGTGGACATGCATGTTAAAACAAAGACTGCTGCAATTTTTCTCATGTGTTAATATTTGCTCAAATAAATTCATTCCTATTCGTCGAAGATGAATGCAAAGTGCCAGGATGCACCAGTAGGCGTATGTACAGGGCATTTATCCAGTTAGACCGTTCACGATGATGACGCAGGTATAAAAGAAGAAGGTCGCCTCCATGGCAACCTTCCACCAAAAGTTTTGACTACTTTACCACGATGGCGTCCCAGTAATTCACACCAAAGCTTCTTTCAAGTTCCACTTGTGTCCATTCTTTGGCATCGGTTGAAGTGAATACCTGGCTATCGTGGCAGAACACCCAATACTTACTTCCATCGTACATTACTTTGTTACCGCTCATTAACCCTCTGTAGAATTTCGATGAGCCTGACCAGCCAGTCGCAGGAGTCGAAGTCAATAGCACTTCGCCGAAGCCATTCACTCCAACGAACGTTCCATTGCCATAACAGATGCTGTTCGTCTGTTTGTCCTGTGGATTACGGAAGAACTTCCACGTAGCCCCGCCATCGAGTGAAGTGGCGCTTTTGCTTGATCCCCGTGCTGCGACAACAATAGCTTTTCCGTCGGTAGCCATCGAAGCCAAACCGCCTGTAGGCAGCGTCGCTGCATTGCCGTATTCAGCATATAAGTCGTAAAGTTTTTCAAGTTTAAGCTCTGAGCCTGATTTAACCAGGACCGCCATTTCCATGCTCCGGTTTCCACCGGTTACGAAAAACTTTCCATTAATGAAACTCACCTCCATGGGAGTTTTCACAATGTCCGTTGCTTTGTCGAGTCCAGCTGGATTTGCTTGCGATGACCCGGTAGCGCTGCCAGACGAAGAACCTGAAGAGGACGTCACCTTATTCAGATTGTCGGCGAGGTTTTTCAACCTGCCAAGGCCGCCACCTTTCTTTCCGTCTCCACCAGACGCGGCAGAACCCGAAGGTGCGGGGGCACCAACATATGACCAATTCTCGCCGTCAGTCGAATACAAAACACGGAGGGGAAATGCAAGCACAAACATACCGTCTCCGTACGCAACGGCTGTTGTATACTTCGATAGAAGGTTCTCACCAGTATGAGAACCGATCTTTATTTCCTTCCATGACTTTCCGTTATCGCTGGAGATAACTAAGGTACCTCCTGCAGCCACAATCTTTCCATTGCCATAAGTAATCGACGTAAGGGTGGGATCCGACAACTTAGATTCCATTGTTCCATCCCAAACCTGCGCCCATGTCGTTCCGCCGTCAGGCGTATTAACGATCTGCTTTCCGGCAGCAATAAAGATGTTTTGAGCTCTCGCAACAGCGAACAAAAACAACAACAGCGTCAGCATGCCGACACTCTTTCGATTATGTTTCATGTGTGATTTTTTTCGCAAGAAAGAGAGATTCTCTTTTCTTGAGTTTGCGAAAATCACTTATTGCCTGAAAGAAGAATAATGGTGTTTTATGAAGCGAATTCGTTGTTTAAACAACGTGTTCTTTTATGATGGATAATACAAAAGGGGTCAACGGTTTGATTATTTCTTCATCCATTCCAGGAATGAAGTAACCTTCAATTTTCCTATCGTTATAGGTTCCGGAACATTGCGTGTAAGTCGAACTGAAAGTTTCCTCGAAAAATATCGTTCAATTTCTGCAATACTATTCCGGTTAATGATGTATTGGCGATTAACGCGAAAAAAATTGGATGGATCGAGCTTGCTTTCCAGCGTATCCATTTGTTCACCGACAAAGTGTGACTGTCCATTAGATAAACCAATCGATACCACTCCATTGCTGTAGTAAAAAAAACTGATGTCATTGACCTTAACAGGTATTATCTTTTCACGTACATGAACCAGCAACGAAGACTGATAATTCGGACGGAGCTGAGCCAGGAAGTTCTTCATCTGCTCCGCATAGTCAGGTACCGCACTGGAAAATGAGGCCTTCAGTTGATCATATTTGCGGAGGCTTTCATCAACCTTCGTCGCCACAATGGGTTTCAGGAGATATGCGATGCCGTTCACCTCGAAGGCATTCTGCATGTATTCATCAAAGGCAGTGCAAAAGATAATGGGCGTTTTCACTTTCACTTTCCGAAAAATTTCGAAGCTATCACCGTCAGAAAGCTGGATATCGGAAAATACAAGGTCTGGTGATTGGTGATGCTGGAACCAGTTGATCGCTTCCTCCACTGATCCTATCATTTCCACCACAACCAGTTCGGGGCGCAATGTTGCCAGGATTTGTTTTAACTCAAGGACGGCCTTAGGCTCATCTTCAATGATAAGTGCGGTCATCGCAGTATGGGAAGTTTAACCGTAAATTCTGTCTCCGTTTTTTCGATCAATATATCCCTGTCGGCCAACAACCTGTACCGTTCACTTATATTATTTAAACCGCTCCGGGACGATTCATATCCAATAGATTGTCTTAACTGTATGTTATTGGACACCACGATAAAATCGTCCTCGTCCACAATAGTGATGTGCAGCGGCCTCGTCACGGCAACAATGTTATGCTTCACAGCGTTCTCCACCAGCGTCTGGAGTGCAAGCGGTGGCAATGAAGAATTACGAACGCTATTTGCAACATCAAAAGTGACCAACAATCCTTCTTCGAAGCGCTGCCGGAGAATATACAGGTACGATTCGATAAAATCGAGTTCGTCGGAAACTCTGACCGTGTCGCTATCCTTATATTTTAACAGATAACGATACACATTCGATATCTGCGAGATATATTCCTTCACCCTGGGCTCCTTCGTTAACGTGCTCAATGTGTTCAACGTGTTGAAAAGAAAGTGTGGACTAATCTGTTGTTTGAGCGATTCCAGCCTTGCATGAAGTTTCTCCTTTTTCAACCTTTCATTTTCAATTCTCGACTGCTGTGTGAGCGAAGAAAGATGAAGATAATAGGTAACAAAAAACATGAAGCCACTGATCAGGCTTCCACGAAAAATCAAGGTGAGTAACTTGCGGTCGCCGGCTACGTTCTCCAGAAGAAACGGAGCGGTATGAATAACCTTGCTGACAAGGTGGTGATATCCAATTGAGACGAATACGCAAAACGAAACACTAAGTAAAAACTTGGACCACGCGATGTCCATCCAGGACCACGGTGCGCGTGAGTAAACGACAAAATGGTGGAACACCCAGCAAAACATAGACAGGAAGAATGTATATCCAATATTTATAAGCAGGGTATCCAGGGCAAAGTCATCCGCCTTCAGTATCCTGGGGACGGACGCAAGCAATGCGACGAATAACGATACGATCGTACCAATTGTAATTCTATATGTCTTAGGTGTTTTCAATTGTCGTTAATATGATCCCCGGACAATATCCAGGCAATACTGAAACCCAAAAAAATCGATCTTGTCGTATATTCCAAATGAGGAGTTCCCTTGTCGCCTCGAAGCTCGAAGGTTAAGATACTCAAAACGGGCGTTGTGGGGGCATCATATATTTCGAGCTTCCGTCTGAGCGGGTAAGCCAATTTGGCGCTCATGAGCCAATGCTTTCCAAAAATATAATCGGCTCCCAGACCACTATTCCATTGCTTCTTCTGAAAATACCTCGATTCGTTCCGTGTCGCAGAAAGTCGACAGGTGCTGTTATCGGGCCGCAGGAAGATCGATACTTGCATTCGTTTGTTTACGATGTATCTCATTCGCGTGTTTAACGGCACGGGACCCGAGATACGAAGGCGTTCCGATAGCTTCCAGTCGAAGTCGATAAATGGAACGACCATGAGTCCAAAAAACTGCCGGCTGAGGCCAAGACCGTACGAAGTTGTAAAGCGCTCGTGATAACTTGTCTTATATCGGAAGCCGATTGAATACCGAACATCTTCCATAGAGATGTCTTTGAAGTCGGAGTAGATTCCTCCGGACCCGATAAGAAGCAACGAGTTCCTGTTGTTCAGCTTCCTGTTAAGGAACCACTGAGTGGAAAGCCCCGAGACCCGATCGCCTCCAAAGAGCGGATACTGGTTGGTGAACAATGTTTCGTAACCGATGCCCCCGGCCACGATCGTCTTGCTCGTGATCAGGAATGGGTATCGGAAGTTCATCTCAACTGTCTGCATCAGATCTTTCTGACCCTGGAACGATAAGGGTGAAAGATTGTAGTGAAAATCAAACAGTTGTTTTTCTTGTTGGGCATTTGCAAGCCCATTGCACGTCACCAAAAATAAAAGCAACACCTTTTTCATCTGCCAGTGGTAAATGATAATCCTGCGGATATCGAAATTCCTTCAAAACGATCGACTGAAGCCAGTGGCGGTTCTATCATGGTACTGAAGGAATAACTGGACCGTGCCTGGAATGAGACGGTGGAAGAAAAACGAACATCGACGCCTGCTCCCACAGAGTAACGAAAGACATTCTCCTTTCTCTTGGTGATCTTCTTGTTGATGCTACCGAACCCACCGGATGCACTTCCGCCTCCTATGAACATGAACGTAGAGCCTGCAGAAGCAAATAAAAAAGGGCTGACTCTTCCGTACGACATAAAGTAGCGCACCCCTGCCCCATATGGAATTACGATGCCGCCTTTTCCAGTAGCCGTTACATGGATTCCATTGCCGGTCCATGCCAAACTTTTGATTTGACGTTCTTTTCGAATGATCATAAAGTCACTCTCGATGAACACAGACAAACGTTTCGAAAGATGATAAGCGATGTCAAAGCCGAATTTGAAATGATATTTGCTTAGATCTGTCAAAGTGAGTGTATCAGGTTCCGTTCTGCTGGCTGATGATTGATTCCAACTTCCGAAAAGGAAGGTCAGTATCGTTTTACCTGTGGGGTCATAGTCCATTCTACTCTTCTGTTCTGTTCCTGTAGGAATTTCGGATTTGACCGCGGGATTCGTTATTACCAGCGAGTCGACTTCTTTAGGGGGCCCTGGCCCGACGCCGGGCGGCGGTGTACGTGGCGTCCAACTGACTGCGGATCGGACTAAGGCGGGGTGCCTTGAAGCAAATCTTTCGGCGAAGCATATTCCCGTTCCCATCCCAACGATGAAAACACGTGACGCGTCTGTATTAAAATTGTGATGAATCTGGAAAATCAATCGCATCAGGAAAGATTCATCAACTGAGTATCCAGGGTCGCCACATGACCATTTGTTTCCAATAGCCACCGGGAAAGCGATCACCGCCGGTTGCCGGAGCGCAGCCCAATTCAACCTGGAAAGCGCATATGGTGTCGCGCCCTCACCATGCAACAAGATGATCAACGGCAACTTCATGGCACCGGCATCGTTCGGCGCTGTTAAAAGATACGACCGTGTGATGCTGTCGACGTCGACCGAAAAGACACGTTGACCATAGCTTGTAAGACAAAATGCAATCGTCATCAACAGGACCGATACAATACGAATCATCTTTTTTGCTGATTGATGATGGCTCCGTCGGACATCTCGATGATCCTGTTTGAACGGGATGCGAAGTCTTTGTCGTGTGTGACGGTAATGATGGTCTTCTGTTCTTCGAGGCTAAGTTTATTCAACATTTCAAAAACGATCTCGGTATTACGTGTGTCGAGATTTCCGGTTGGCTCGTCACCCATAATAATGTCCGGATTGTTGATGAGTGCACGGGCGATCGCAACCCGTTGCTGTTGGCCACCGGATATGCGCGATGCCCGCTTCAGGGCCTGATCACCAACACCGAGAAGCTTTAGTTTTTCATAAGCATTGTGTTCGACTTCCTTCCTGGAAAGTTTTCCTAGTCGCAAGCCCGGGATCATCACGTTGTTGAGGCATGTGAAGTCGGGTAACAAGTAGTGAAACTGGAATACAAACCCTAGTCGCGCGTTCCTGAACGCGGCTAATTCACGTTGCCCCTTTCCTGTTACCAGTTCGCCCCCCAATTCCAGCGTACCCTCATAGTCGGTGTCCATGGTCGACAAAATATAAAGCAAGGTGGATTTACCACATCCCGACTTGCCGGTGATAGAGATAAACTCACCACGGGTTATTTCAAACGAAATGTTATTGAGTACCTGGAAGCGCTCGGGTGCATAGAAAGACTTATTGATCCCGGTTGCCTTAAGTTCTATCATATTATCCTCGAATAATCTGAACCGGGTCTACATCGGACGCACGTACGGCAGGTATATATCCGGCGAAAAATGCTGTCAATATCCCGAAGGCCGATCCTTGCACATAGTGCTTCGCATAAAATGAAACAGGTAAATACTCCAGGTTCCCTTTTCCGATATAGATCATCGATACTGTTTTGGAAACGAGCCAGCCGAATCCGAGACCTGCGACGACACCGATCATTCCGATAAGCAAAGCCTGGATGATAAAAATGGAAATCACATGTTGTCCGGCAAATCCTGTTGCTTTTAAAATGGCGATCTCCTTGATCTTCTCATAGATCATCATATTTAAAATGTTATAAATACCAAAACCGGCGACCAGCAAAATGGTAACTACGACCGAGTTTGCAATGGTGTCACGGATGGTTCGTGCGGCAATGGCTTGCTCGTTTGCCGATTGCCAGGTTTCCACGTTATATCCCGTAACTTTTGCAATACTGGACGCAACAACATTGGCTTCATTATGATCTTTAATGTTGATATAAATGTCTGTTATATACCCCCGGTCTTTTTTCAACAACTGTTGCACAACCGACACATTCGAATAGCACTTAGTCTGGTCAACATTCTTTATTGTTGTCTGAAAAATTCCGACCACATGAAGAACTTTGACGGAGCCGTTGGATGCCGTGACCGTGACATCATCTTCTAGATTAATATTCAGGTTATGCGCCATGACCGACCCGATGATGATACCATTCGGATTGATGTAAAGGTCTTTAACGCTGCCGGCGATCATCGTCGACGTGATGTCGAACATTTTGTCCTGCTCAATTATATCGATACCAGATACCACACCATTGCTTTGAACGGTGCCGTTCGAGCAGATGACCGTCGCCGTTACCTGCGGAGATGCCGCCGTCACCGAAGAAACGGATCGAATGAATTGTACGAGGCCGACCGGATTGATCAAACGGTCATCGCTTTTAATCAACCTTGGATTGACGATCAGGTTGACCGTCGAGTCCCCTATTGACTGGTCCAGCATTGCAGAATTGCTGGTTTCATGATCTTTGTATAGTCGGATATGCGGAGTGGAACTCAATGTCATCTTTTCAAAATATTCGTTGGTACCACTGATCAATGAATTCATAAAAATGTACATACTGATACCAAACATTACACCCAGTGATGCCACCAGTGTTTGCTTCTTCCTTGCCACCAAATAGGTGAAGGCTATCTCGCTGTTGATTTGGAGGTTCATACCTACGAACTTTAATAGTTCCAGTTATTTATGTCGATGAAACCCGGACTATTGTTGCTGAAATTTTCCAGCGACTGATCTATCCTATTATAGCTACAGTTAAGCGTGGAACCTGAATGATCTAGAACAATACCGTTGGCATCAATAACATGATCCACCGGCGAGCTGCAATACAGAATCTTTTTGACCGCCCATCCTTCGTATGGAAGATACGCTCGAAGCAGTTGTATCTCTTGTGAGAATAAGGCGCCGTAGCTAACTGCATAGTAACTGTCGCCCTCCTTAAAAACTGAAAAGAAGTCGGTAACGCCACTGATGACCGGGCGCATGGTATCTGCGTTTGAAACCCAATTATACCCGTCGTAAAATTCCCACGCATTAAGGAAACTCCCCGAGACCCTGGCAATCAGCGCATCCTTATTCCAAAATGCATTGCGCGTTGCATATATATAATAGTATGATTCATCCAGCATTAACGCCGATCCAAACACCACATCGACTGGTGCGTCGATGACCCTGACCCTGGTTGCCTTCCATTCGTCTGTCGACAACACGTATATAAAATCTGCTTCATGGACTGCTCCTCCCCGTCCTTTTCCAGTGTCTCTCCAGAGTGAAACGATCAATTCAATTTTTTCATCAGATGCAATTCCCTGGTTAATGGTATAGAAGTGAGTGTCATCGGGATCAGGTAGCGTATATTTTATATCCACGTCGTTACCATCGGATACCACCACGTAATTTTTGAAAGATTTCTCACCATTTGCCGTGTTCAATTTTACATTTGACATCAACCATATCTTCTTTGCGTTCCACTCGACCACACTGTTGATCTCCCCGCTTGAAATGGGACCTTTAAAAAGAAAATCGTAAGTCGGATCGGCATAAACCGAAATACCGGGTGCACCACATCGATTTGACAAGGGGTAAGTTGGGCCTTCACAAGCAAACGCCGCAGTGGATACCAAAATGACTATTAGCATTCGTCTCATCAGAGTGTTCTTTTTACTTCGAATTGAAATATCGGCGAGGTGACCAGGTAATACGTTGTATAGTGCTTATCAAGGTTCATCGTGCGATTGGTCAATGAAACCGAAAGAAATGATCGGGCATCGACATTGAAACGGAAGCCCGAGTTATAAAATGGGTAGCAGAAAGGATCTTCTCCGCTAGCGATAATGACGTTCACGTCGATATCCGCGAACACCGATGTATTCTTCGATAGTTCGAATACCGGCTTTCCAAAGAAAGTCAAGCCTTGTACCCATGGTTTGTCATATTCGGTGAAGACCGCCCACTGACTAAAAGGCCTTCCCAGAAAACTCAATGGATAAACGGCCTCTCCTATAAAGTTGCTACCCGCAGGTCTTCCCGTATCGCGAAAGTGTGTTGCTTCTTCGTTCCGGAATTGATAATTGAATCCCCCTCCATAGTAGCGATACTCGAATCGCCATTCCATAGAAAATCTCCTTGTCCTGTTTTTATCGCTAATGCCTACGACCGCAGCCATATTCCTCGCCGGAGAAAAATCCGTTCTTCTGTACCCTGCTTCCGCGTACAACCTGAATCGATTGTTGTAGATGGCGGCAGACACGGTGGGTATACGCTGGTCTCCGCCAGTTGAAGGGAAACCGATCATCTTGTGGAGTCCCATCCTTACGTCCAGTTTATTGGATATTAAGATTGGTATACCAGTCCACGAAAATTGATAATCAGTGAGTCCATCGATGCCAAGGCCATATGCCCTGATAAGGTCACCCATTCTCGATGTTGAAAAGGTAAAATTCCCCAATTGAATACCCATCATCAATCCCTGCACATCGATGTTATAAAGCATCAGCCCTTCGTTGAGCCGATAGTCTTCGAAGTACCCCATCTTTCCGAACACACGAATGCTGTCTCCATTCTTTAACTCTTTCCAGTCATCATACTTCCCATGAAAGCGCGGTACCCAGGCTATGTTGTCTGTATTATAAGGTCCCCAGGAAGCACCACGATGATCCACCGCAAGTGATGCGTACAGTTCGAGCGACGGCTTGGGGTGATACCATACGTGTGGTCGGATATACATGGGACCGTGTCCAAGTGGATTGTCGGTAACATTCTTATTGTTGCGTAGCCCCCAGCGGTTCGCCAATTCTGGTTCCACCGGTCGTCTAAGCTCAAGGTATTGAGGCGCTTTGAATTCCGGCGTTCCAGGCGTCAGCGACTGCTGATAGAATGCACCACCGGTCATATCAAACTTCCACTGCTTACGCGACGTGGTATCTGACTGTGCGTTGGCATGTATACATACCAGGAATGCAAAAAATAATAAGAGGATTCGATTCATACGATTAGAACATATCAAGTACCTGATCTCCCTCGTCCAGCCCATCGATCACTTCAACCCATTCTGTGGACCCTACACCGGTTTTCACCCTGGTCTTTATCGGATCCCCCTCCTTCTTTATCGTAACAGATCCATCGGGAGCAAGACTGGACCTTGGAATGAGTAGTGCTTTGTCTTTTTTCGCGACAATAATGTTTGCCTGCAAAAGCGTTCCAGCGATTACATTTTCAATACCACGATCGAATGATGCTTCTACTTTATAGGACTGACTGGCATTATCGAAATAGGGATAGATCTTCGAAACGTGTGCATTCAACGTACTTCCCTTATTAGTATTTAACTCAACGAGGACCTGCTGCCCGACTTTCACTTTTGATATCCCCGACTCGTCCATCATGATTACGACCACCAGTGAATCTGGATTACCGAGCAAGGCCACTGCCTCCCCTTTCCGCAACATTTCACCCGGCTTTTTATACACCTGATAAACTCTGGAGCGTTTGATCGATCTTAGCTCGTAATATTGATTGTTGAGGTTCGAGTTAGTGTATTGACTTTCTGCCTGGATGAGTGACTGTTTCAAACTGAGTCGAGTGGCGGCCAGGTTGGCACGAATGGATTTCAGGTTATCCACATCTGTTTGATATTGCAATAGTATATTGTCGAGGTCCTGGCGGGATACAGACTGCGATTCAAACAACCGGCTCATTCTTACCCATTGCAAAGAATCGCGGGTAAGTTTCTTCTGAGCCATCCTTTCCTCGCTACGCAACATTTGTAAAACCGGCGACTGATCTGATGCATTTAGCCGGGCGATATCGAGACTTTTCATACTTGAACCTTCTTCAGCAGCTCTTACTCTATTGTCAATAGAAAAAAGTAACTGATCCTCTCCCACCAGATCGGACTCATGCACTCGCGACTCTACCAGGTAGCCGTCACAAAAAGATGTCATCACAACCTGGTTAACTGGCTCGATATGTCCAGATGCAAACAAAGCCTCTGTGATTGGAGCGTATTTGGGATGAACCCAATTCTCCTGTCGTTGACACGAGAAGAGGAACAATGCACTTAAAATGTAAGAGGTAAGGACTTTCATTTGGAAGTTGTTTGTCGAACGACGAGCGCTGCATAGCTGGTGAGAAAATCAGAAAGAGCATGAATGTATTCTCCCTGATAGGAAAGGTATTCCTGGAATACACGAAGTCGTCCGTCCATAGAAAGCTGGCCATCCTCGAGTTGTCGCGCAGCGTGGAAATCGTTTTTCTTGTATAAGTCCACGATCTCTTTCGCTGTGGCTACCTTTTGCATCGAAGCCGTATAGTTCCGGACCAGCTCCTGATCTTCAAGAGAAGCACGTCGACGTGCACTTTCATAATTCATTTTTCGCGTTTCATAGTCCAATCGCGAACGGGTGACGCTGAACGACCTGGATCCGTGAGACAGAACCGGTATTGAAAGGCGAAGCCCCCAGTATTGTTGCGGGAGGTTATTGGTACCCGTGAAACTCCAGAAACTATTTCCAGTTATTTGTTGGTTGTAACCATAAACCAACGACAATGTTGGAGCAAACGAGGCATTTGCCCCATCGAGAGCGCTTCGTGCCGACAGTAATTGAGCGTGGGCAAGCTTAACATTGGCGCTGACAGACTGCACCAGAGATTGCAATTCATCATGATCTAACTCAACAAATTCGAATCGAGCCGAGAGTTGAATAGAGTCTGCGACGTCAAGATTCAGCAACTGTTTGAGTCGACTCATTGCCGTTTCCTGGTTTCGCCGGGAATTGAGTAACGTGATCGACGAAGTCTTCCTGTAGATGATAGCAGAATTCAACGTGGGCTCGCTAATGATTCCTTCACGAAAGAGATTCCTCGAATGCTGCTCCATCTGCTGCGACGTCTGCATATTCTGAAAGGCGAACTTCTCGGTTTCGGACATCAGGTAGTATGAAAAATATGCCGATGAAATTTCGTTGTATATCTTTTGCCGGTTGAACTCAGATCCAAAATTCGTAGCACTCTCGTTATAATGGGCGCTTCTCAACTCGAACCAGTTTTGCAAATTCAATAAGTCGTATTGTGCATTGACGCCGAAATTGTAGTTGTAACGTTTCCCGAATTTCTCTTCGGTATAAGTGCCTGGAGGACCACCGAACAATTCAGCAGGCACAAGAGTTGGTTGAATCTCTATGTTATCCGTAAAGGCGCTTGTTACACTGACAACCGGTAAGAAGTTATTCTTTGCCTGCTTCACGCTGGCCGTGGCCACTTGACGCTGGAGACCACCTGCCAGTAGATCAACGTTATGCTCATCGGCAAACCTCCAAAGATCCTCGACTGAGCCGAACGAGATTTGCGCCAGGGTATGGCTTACGGATGCAACTAAAAAAAACAAGACAACAACGACCCGATCCATATCTACTTTATGCGTGTCCAATAGACTGTCTTTGACATGCCTCCCTTTGAGCCACTGACTTTTATTTTATTAGCACCATCGAAAGAGATCGCGCAGTCTACAGTCCCCCTGGCTGTTACTGCTTGTCCGTTGTATCGTTTGCCGTCCCAAACGAGATTCTTAAATAAAATATGCCCTGCCTTTAACTTAGAGTCGTCCTGCACCCATGTCAGTTTCCCGAAGGTCTTATCGTTCTCCACGTAGAAATCAGCCTTGCGTGTTCCTTGCTCGTTTACCCAGGATCCCGCCAAGCTTGTCTCCGTTTGCGCCATCCCCTGGTTGCCAATCATACAAAGCACCATCATGATAAGAGACAAGTGGAGTGTGGATATCCATTTCATAGTCAGTTTGATTTTTAGCAATAATAGCCTGGCCCGAGGGAAGCGGCATTGGAAAGCATATCGAAGTGGACAAAACACTGCCCGGAATGGACAGAACCTGAATTATACAGCGAAACCGTATCTCTGTTTTGACTCGTTCTTTTGCCTGGAAGATTCCATGCTTGCAACGAGATGATCTTTGATGTGGATGATTTGCGTTTGACTAACGGATGGTGAACCGTATAGAACCTGGTAGACTTCCTCGAATTGTCGTCTCCCAACCCGACCATGAACACAAGAAATATTATCGATGATCAACAACTGCCCGGGAACAAGCTGCACCCTGTCTTCAAGCGTTTCAATATCGATTTCGAATTGCCGAAAGAACTCGGCTTCACGCTGATATTCTATAAGTCCATCCTCAGAAGGAATTTCGTTGAACCATTCCCAAACGGCCTTGTTGTAGTAATCCGTAAGCTGAGGCTCTGCATTCAGGCTGTCCAGGACCCTGGCAAGAGATCCCAATCGACCGGTGTTCACGTAAGAAGGTTTGGCCCAACCATCGCCGTATTCCTTCACATACACGTCAAGTTTTGATGCAAGAGCTCTATCCGGGGAGAGCGACAGACGTCTCAACGGAAGTAACCGCGTCGACGCGTGAGGATTGACAACATTGTAAGGAACGTAGAGCGCTGCGAAGTTAAAAAGTGAAGAGCCCGCAGCAAGATCTGGATCGAGCGGCAATCCCATATCGAAGTGCAGCGCCTGGAAGCTTTCACTGATCGCGGGAGAACATACAGGGATCCTATCAACTTTGGCCAGCCGTATCTCGGAAGCGAAAGGATCGTGAACGGATGCATATTGTCGAAGATATAGCCCGAGGTACCGTTCAAGATACGCGAGTGCGGCAAATATATCCGGCAGCCCGTCAACCAGGTCAAATCCGTCGAGCGCAAACCGCCGAACGGAAATATCATCGCTGTCGACTACAAAATTGGAGGTGACGGGCGTCGTCCTATTGAATAAAAGCGACTGCCGGTCTATGAGTTCTGCGAGCATTGTATGCAATTTTTACGAAGACAAAAATGAGATTGATACTTATAGTGATCAAAAGGTCCTTTACGATAAACGGAGAAGCGGCGATATAACATTGAAGTAGTCCGCCGGCGTCGCTAGAGTAATAGCCATTCAACCATACAATGCCGTTCGAGAAAAGGTGGAACAACAACACGCTTACGCCACCAGCGACCAATGCGTAGGGGATCATCTTTTGGCCCGGTAAAATTCTAACCATCGCGAAGCAACCAAAAAGCAATATGTATGAAATCGAAAGTTGACGGAAAACATCGGGTGAACTTAAGTGTGTAAAACCTAAGGTCGCTATATCCCATGATGTCAGCATCGCCAGATAAAGAACAAGCGACCGGAAAAAGAATTTCCGATTGGCCATACTTATACCAAATATTAATGAGAAAAAAATATTGACGTTCCTGTACAGGAAGAAGGTAACAAGAAAGAAAGAAATCAAGCCCATCGCTGGAAGAATATCAAGTAGCCATTTGTTACCGGGCAGAAGTCTGTTGGATAAAATGTCGAACAAAGCGTTCTTTAAATTCATTGGAAATATGTTTAGTATTTTTATTCGGATCTGAGCGTTTGCGTCGAAGCACTCTTTGCCACTTTCAAAACCATAACAACCAACGAAAGTCCGGTAATGAATGCCAGGGACACAATCACAACAATCATCGGTAGATACCTTATGCTAGTCCGATAGGAAAAATTATCCAGCCACTCACCCATCAAAATTACAGCGGCCGGAATGGCTACAATAGTGGCAGTGCAAAGCGTGATGACGTAAGGCCGCGTAAGCAACACGATAATGGAGCCGCTTTTTGCGCCGAGGAATTTCCGAATGCTTATCTCTTTAACTTTTGCTCTTAACGTTACAGATGCGACACCGACGAGACCAATGATAGCAACAGCCACCGCGATGATAGCAAAAATAGACAGCAGGGTGGCCGCTTTTTCTTCATTGCGGTATTGGAACGCAACTTCGTCGGACATGAATGAAAACTGAAAGGCAAAGTTGTTTTCAAACTTCTTCCAGGTCTTTTCAACAGCAGGAACTATCTCACCTCGATCGGCGGTGCGAACAATAACATAGTTAAAGCGATCGGTCGAAACACGAATCATCAATGGCTGAATTACCTCGTGTAGTGATTGAAAGTTAAAGTCAGCTACGATCCCAATCACTCTGCCAGAAATTCTCTCCCCGTCATTATCCCAAACAATCTCTTTCCCGACAGCATCGCCAATGTTTAATTTCCGAGCGGCCGTTTCATTCAACATGAATGCATCCACATCGGCAGCGTTGGTACGGTCAAATGTCCGACCGGCCGACAATTCCAAACCCATTGCTGAAATGAAGTCGTAATCGACAAAAAACTCTGAAGCATCAAGTGTATGCTGAGGATCGTCTTTCGGTGAGATGGAGTTCTGATTGAATCCTTTACCGGGAATGTTGGATACAGTCGTTACCGACGAAACACCTGGTATTCTTTGCACTTCTTTCAGAAAAGCATCTGCAGGAAATGAAGTTGATTTTATTGGGATAACAATGGTAGACTCGTGGTCGAAACCCAGGGGTTGTTCCCGGATGAGCGACAATTGACTATAAATTATTGTGCAGCAGAAAAGGAGCAATAGCGACGCTACAAATTGAATGAACAGCATACCGTTTTGTACTTTCCTTCCTGTCGGTCCTTTTGTCAAAAAACCTTTTAATGCTTGCGTCGCTTTCACCGACGATAACGTTAATGCCGGGTAAACACCGGCAAAGACGCCGATGACGAGGCATAGGGAAACTATCGCAAAGACACTCAGGTACAACGGCGTGTCGTGCTGGGCATTGATAAATGAATTGAACCAGGGCGTAAGGAGAATAATGGCGCCTATAGCAACAAACCCGCTGATCAACGCCGTTAAGATGGCTTCAACAAGAAATTGCAGCGCTACACGGCTGCGGGTAGCACCAACACTTTTCCGAACTCCTATTTCTCTAGCACGATGAATAGCTCGCGCGCCAGAAAGATTGATAAAATTAAAAGAAACGACGATGAGCAAGAGTAATGCTGCCGATCCCATCATAATCACGTAGTCGATATTCCCGTTCGTTTCGAGCTCCCAACGAAGATTGGATCGAAGATGAATATCGCGGATCGGCTGGAGTTTAAAACCGAAGTTGTTGGATTGCAAGTACGCATAATCCTGCGCCGAAAAGTTGATATACTTCCTGCTCCACGCCATTAATCGTTCTTCAACTTTTTTCGGGTCCGCATTCGCATTCAGGCGGATATAGTTATAATGCCCAAAGTCCTCCCATTTGAAAAAACTATCATCCGGATCTTGCGCCTTTTGAGTTACGTAAGAAATAAGAAAGTCGAAATGAAAATGTGAGAGTTCCGGTACGTCTTTGAATACACCAACAACTGACAGCAACCCTTCATTTCCATTGATCGAGAGAGTTTTGCCGATCGGATCTTCTTTTCCGAAATAACGAAAAGCAGCAGCCTGCGACAGGAGTATTCCTCCCGGGCGCGTAAGTACCGTTTTTGCATCACCTTTAAGAAGCTTGAAGTCAAACACGGAGAAAAAGGTACTATCGACGGCGAGGATGGACGACTCGTCAAACCGTACGTCAGTATCGCGGTTGCGTATCGAAAATGTTCGCCGCGTTAAGCCAGGACCCCAAAGCGGTGAAAGGCTGACAGCACTTTGCACTTCCGGAAAATCGCGTACCATCTCCTGGGCAAGCGGATGGGGCGTGCGTGTTTGTGACGACTTGCTGATCCAAACGACACGGTATAAGTCGTCTGAATTTGTATGAAAATCGTCGAACGACATTTCCCTGACGAGATAAATTCCAATGAAATACACGGAGATCAATCCAAGCATCAGCCCGAAAATATTGAGCGCGGAGAATAACTTATTAGCGGCAAGGTTCCGGAAAAAGGTAAGGAGATAATTTCGAATCATATGGCAAGAGGAAACTTGAACTAAGCATTTCCGCATAGTAACCCGATCTCCATTCTTCCGGTACGTTCTAAAAACTATACGAACCGTTGCTTTTTTCCGATTTGGCGAAAGTGCTTTTTCAAAGCTGATTCAAATCACCTTTTAACCTGACAAAAGATATTGTGAAGCTCCTTGAAACTCCGTTCTCTTGCAGTCAAATTTTCGAATAAATCATGAACAGTGCCTTTTTCCTACTCTTACCAATTGTCTTCATATTGCACGATCTTGAGGAGATCATTACGGTGAAACATTGGATAACAAACAACAAGTCAGCCATGATCCAGAAGACTCCTAAATTTGCACACACGCTGATCACCCGTTTCAGCAGCATATCCACCGAATGGTTCGCTTGTATTGTGATGGCTGAGTTCATCATTTTTACGGCGGTCGGCATCTCTGCTGCGTACTTCGGATTCGTATCGTTGTGGATTGGTTTGTTTGTGGCTTACACGATACACCTGTTTTGGCATAGCGTGCAGTCTATACTATTCAGAAAATATACCCCGGGCCTCATCACAGTGTTCATCAGCCTCGCTTATGCAAAATTCGTACTCGATCGATTTCTAACGCACCATCCATTTTCATTTACAGAATATATGCTATGGACATTCATAGCACTTATCCTGATTGGCGCCGTATTCGTTCCCCTTCATATGCTTGGTCCCGACGTTTCGAAATCAAAACATTCGTAAGGTTCGGCTTCGTGCCACTTGATTTTGTTGGCAGTTTATTTTGAATGGTTTGATGATTGGTGATGTGGGCATAATTCATTCATATCGGGCCTTGTACCTTCGTTGACTAATCCGAAACATTTCTCCATGACCTCTGCCAAACTTGTTCGCGCGAAATACGCGTGTCTATTTTTCTTTTGCATCCTTGCGTGGGGATGCAGTCAGCAACGTCTTCTAAAAAAAGCGGCTGCCGTTCCCCGTACTGGCGAGCGTTATGAAAAGCTTCCGGCGTTCGAACAAGATGCCGAACTGTTGATCGGTTACATCCAAAAAGCTTATCCGCTTGCGGAGGTCAAGATGTCTTCGTCGCTGTTCGATTCGGCAGCAAACGCCTTTCGTGCCGAAGTTCGGACTGCAGCAACAACTAATGAATTCAGATTTTGCACTCAACGGTTTCTCGCAAAGCTTAAAGACGGCCATACTTTCGTCACAGGCATTGACTATTCAACGCCGACAGGCAGGATATTTCCATGGAGACTACTGCCGATCCAAAACGAAATCTTCATCAGCAACATCGGATCAAATTACGACTCCTCTTTGATCGGGGCTAAAATACGCTCTATAAATGGGGTGTCGGTCGCATCAATCATCGCGCGGGTAGGAAATTATGAATCAGGTGAAAACATCGATTGGAAACTCCAGGTGGCGCGTGGAAAATTTGCTTTCCCCGGATATTGGAAGGCTATTGGGCTTTCTCATCACGACACTCTTCAAATCGTCGTGGAGAAAAACGAAACGATCTCTAGCGTAACGCTAGCATCTCAAACTCCTCGAGAGCTCAAGATGAATTCTTTGGGAAGCGACTCGTTCCGGAAAAAGGCCAGCTTCAGCACAAACATCGATTCAGCCAGCGACTATGCTTATCTTCAAATGAATACCAATTTCGACTATCCATCGCTCAAAAACTCGATCGATGGTTATCTTGTTTTTCCGGCCAAATGGTTTGCATTGAGGCTGGCGAAGAAAAAACTACCCACCGACTTTGGGCATACAATCGAAAGTTTCTTCACAGAAATCGACAAAAATAAGATCGGCAATATCGTACTCGATCTGCGTTACAATACGGGCGGCGAGCCGCTCCTAAACAAACAGTTTTTATACTACCTCGCTTCAGCTGAGAAAGTAAACGACGAAAAAAGATACATCTGGATGAATGAGGTGTATCAAAAGACATTCGTTAAAAAGTATAAAAAACAGCGTGGACCATACGCGAGCTATGATGCAGATCATCCGGATTTGCTTTACATAAACGAAAAATTTCAGGGAGCACACTTCTACGACGACCTGTTGGCCAACAAGAATTTTCACGTTAACTCAGCCATCCCGAAATTCAAGGGAAATCTTTATGTATTAACGGGCCCGGCAACTTTCAGCGCCGGTAGTCTGTTGGCGATGCTCGTGCAGGAAAACCATTTGGGTCAACTCATCGGTTCATGCACCGGTAACAACATTCCTACGCAATCTATTTACAACTCTATTCTTCTTCCCCGATCCTCCACGTTGATACAAGTTTCGACAGGATATGTGTTACCTCCCTCCGGCAAAAGTACCGACCGGGTTTGTCCCGATATCGCAACATCGATCCGTTTAACAGACATACTTAATCGACGCGACACCGATCTCGACATGGTACTCACGATGATCAACGCTCGATACTAACGTGTCAATTATCTTGGATTCAAACTTGCACGGTGCCTTTGTATATATTCGGAGGCTTCCTCAAAAGTCGTGACCCATACGCTTTTGCGATTATCGACTAGATATTGCAAAAGTTGCTCGAAGTCCGATGTTTCAGTCGTCATATGATCGCCACCGATTCCATGAAACGTAAATACTCCCAATAAGCCCGCACCTTTTACCAGTTCAACGTACCCAATCAGCTCCTGGGCGCTGTTGCCCGACGGGGCCCATGATGGAATATGATGCAGATCCAGTTGATCTACTGGAACAATATTGCGTGGCATAGTCTCATCACTGTCACGCGCCGACAAATAATGGTGACGGATAGAATCAGTAACGTCAACGCCACCGATCATAAAATGAGAACACGGATAAGCAAACGTCCGGTTTTTCCTCCCACCCATCAATTGAATGACCACGTCAGCGATGGACAACTCTTCCATAAATTGTTGAATACTGTATGTATCGAGATCGTGATATGGCGCAACCCAATCCATGCCGGGTGCAGACTTTTGGCAAGGGTGATACAACGAGTGATTTCCGATTTCGTGATTCTGTTTGGCCACGGCCTTCCACCGACTAACATCTTCCCGAAAAGATCCGGAAGCGATTGTCGGAAAGAACGTCGCTTTAAGTTTGTATCTATTAAGCAGCGGCACTGCTACCTTAATCTGGCTTGAGAGCGCATCATCGAATGTGAGGCATATCGCGGCCCGGGCGCCATTCGGCCACTTGAACACCGTCGGCCCTGTTTGTGCCCAACAGCGTTGTGTAAAAGATAAAGCAAGTAGTAAGAAACAGAGGGTGGAGCGTGTTTTCATGGTTGCTCGTGTTTTTACCGTCGAAGGTAGACTGTTCATTGGCAACAATAAAACTGCTATTGAACTTTATCGTATGCGCGCCTCACCATTTTCGGATGATATGCAAGGCCGAAAAAACGATCGCATACCAAACGCAAAAAAATATTATCTGCTCCTTAACTGCATATCCAAACGTACCGTTGTATAAAAAGCACGCTCCAGTTAAAATCAATGGATGCAGCGCGACCGACCTGTATAATTAAGCTTAAACAAATATCTATATCACCCATGCAATTAAACTTTCATCGGTATTTCATTTTAATGGTTCTCGTTATCTTGAATCTTAAAGGCTTCGGACAAATAGACACGCTCGACACACGACAAAATCATCTGAATATGTCTGCGTTCAAAAATTCTTCGAAAAAGTATATTGTATACTATACCGATACGCTCGACAACATCAACGGTCCGGTGGCAATTTGGACAAGGTCAATCGAAAAGGCGAACGACACATTTAAGTTTAGCTGGAAGTGGTACCAGAAGGACAGTCTTATTTCAGAAACTGAGACAATCGGCTCGTTGAAGAACCTCTCCCCGATCCAACACATATCGGATTGGAAAAAACGCGGCAAAGCTGGGTATGAATTCGACAAACAACATATCCGCTTGCAGAAGCCTATGTGGCGTACTCCGAAGGATAGTGTCGGCTTCGATTTCGGCATCCCGGCTTATGCGTTCCCGATGGATCTCGAAATATTCCAGTGTTTTCCTTTTAAGAAAAAAGGTCAGAAGGCATACATAGCCTACTACGAGCCGGGCCGGCCTTCAGGAAGATACTACCTGCTAACCGTAGAAGATCGGACAACATTGAATGTTACCACCGCTTCATCCATTGACTGCTGGGTACTGAACATCGACTATGGGAATGGGAACTTCGCAAAATTCTGGATCTCAGATAAGGGCCGCGACATGTTGAAAATGCGCGAATTCTTCAATGGAAGGGTGCGATACAAAATATTACTATACTGAGGTCACTAACGATAAAATCTTCAGGCCTTGGCGATCCAATAGATACTTGAGGTGAGATTCGTTATCATCAGTACACCTGCGATCGGTGCGAGAAAAGGTGCCAGAAGACTCACCACAGACATCATGATTATGATGAAGAGTAACACACTGCGCTTCCCTGTCGTAAAGCGCAATGCGTTACTTGTAACTAACCATGCCGCCAGGAAAAACTGCACAGCATGACTATTTCCCAGCTGGAGGTAATTCACAACACTGTAACCAAAAAATCTCAATTCCTCCACATGCGGGTCAACGATGAGATTAGCAAATGTGGTTATCCTTGAAAAGGCGCCGTAGATGAAAAGCATGCCTGCTATTAATCCAAATATTTTTTGAAGATCGTTCCACACCGAATTTTCCAGCTGCCGGTGCAATGCAACAGTAACTATCATCAGTGAGAGTCCGAGAGCCAGGTCGAGTCCCGGAAAGACCACGAGAAGCGGATGTTGTTCGAGGGTATCGAGAACGACCTGTCCGTCATTCAAATCAGCGAGTGTCATACCCCATCGCGGCATAACGATGAATATAAAAACAGGCACCAGGAGCCATGCACAAATATGGACGAAATATCCGTAACGAAGTAATTTTCTTTCCATGATTCGGCGTGTATAAGTGTATGTGTGTGTGTGTCAAAAATAAGACTTTACGGGAAATTTTAAGATCGGGGTAAGCGATTTTTTCTAAAGAAACCAGGAAAAGAAAATTACCATGGCGATATACGACGACCAGTAAAGTTGTTGGCGGGAAGACTCGCAATTTTAATTCGGATGGATTGCAATAGACAGATTGTATATCTGGCATCGTGCGCGTAATTTTAATGCGCTGTAAGCCCGTACCGTTTATGGACCTTCTATATTTCAGAACAGCCTGGCGTTCTTTGCGTGCAAATCAGACCCTAAGCCTTATCATGGTCGCCGGCCTATCACTAACATGGATGGTAAGTGCCTGGCTTTGGTGCTACGTTGACACAGAGACCAGTTTCGAAGAGTTTCACAAAAATCACGATCTCATTTATCGCGTTATCTGGAGCGATAGCTCTTCCCAGTCCCGCACTCCGTATCCACTCGTCAAAGTGTTACGGTCGCAACCCGGAGTTAAAGGAGCTACCTCGCTCACGCCACTTTGGGTTGAGGGACTGAATAGAAGAACTGTGCGTTTTGAAAATCCTGCCAATGGCCTGGCATCTGAAGAGAAAAATATCATCGCGGTGGATCATGATTTCTTCCGGGTCTTCGATTTCAACCTTGTAGACGGAAACGCAGACAGCCTCACTACCCAAGGTCCGCGACTGATGATCTCGCGCACGACCGCCCGCAAATATTTTGGAAATCAAAGTGCAACCGGCAAACTTCTCAAATTAGATGCAATCGAAACGCCGTTCGAAGTCGCAGGTGTTTTCGAAGATATCGGTTACGGCTCCCATCTGCGATTCGATGCCGTGATTTCGTATGAATGGCTTCGCCGTGAATTCGAACGGGAGTCATTTTTTCAGTGGCCAGATTTCGGGCATTATATTTATGTAGAACTCGATCAAAAGGCAAACATAAACGACATCGAGAAGAATATGACCGGCGCGCTTATAGCCGCCAATGATTTCGCAAAGTCACAAGAGGCAACGATCATTCAAAAACAATACGGTTTCAAGCTCCAACCACTCGATGAAATACACACCACCAGCACAATCCTTTGGGAACTCCACGACACCATCAGTCTAAGATACCTTTACACTATTGGAGGCGCGCTGTTCCTGATCCTTCTCGCTGGCACCGTCAACTACCTGACTTACTGGATCCGGATTACACAGGTTCAAATCAAAAATGTCATCTTACATAGATCCATTGGCGCATCGGACCCTCAATTGATTCTTAATTTCCTACCGGAAGTGTTCTTACTTCCATCGATCTCGTTTGTACTCGCAACTATTTTTCTCTACGCGTTCAATCCCTTAGTTTATTATATCGTCGAACTACCGCCTTTTTATTCTTCCATTTCTGCATGGCTGTTCCTTTGCCGCATCGTTGCCATTTGTATGCTCTTGCTATTCTCCGGAAGCATCGCATACTTTCTTTACGTAATGCGATACACGCGTGATGGCAGGTCTCCGAATGCAGTTGTCACCAAAACGCCCGGCCTTTATGTTTCAAGAATGCTCCTGGCAATTCAAATATTCAGTACAACATGCCTGGTGTGCTTCTCGCTGGGTGTCTGGAAGCAACGAAAATTTATGACTTCGCCCGCAGCCAGCCTGGCAAGAGAAGATATTTACCTGGTAACCATTCGTTCACCGGGTATGAAACCCAGCGAATCGATCGCATTTACCTCGGCAGTCAGGCAACTTCCCGGAGTCACCGGCATAACAGGAGTAAGCAATATTCCAGGAGGCTATTTGAATCGGAACCCGGTATTTGATGGAACCCGGAAAATGCAGCTCAGCGTGAGTGAACTTAGAATTGATAGCGGATTTTTTCGGATTTTCGGGTTACATGTTCAGCCCAGAAGTCCGAACAATGATGTAATTGATCCGACGAACCCTGTTCAAACAGCATGGCTAAACCATCAAGCCGAGGCACAACTAGAACGGCAGCACATCGCCATTAATAATTTATACTGGGATAACGACGACCGGTTGATTCCATTATCAGTGACGGGTGTTGTCGATGATTTCTTTTACAACTCAATAAAAGAGCCACTGAAATCCATCATGTTCATACAATCGAACGCTCCTCCCAGGTTCTTTTTCATAAAATCCAATGCAGATTTTTCCACACTGCGCCAGGCGATGGTCGCAATTAAAAGTGACGTAAAATTTGACTTCGAGTTGACACCCATGAAAGTGTACATCGAAGACCTTTACTGCAAAGAGGCCCAGTTTAATAATGTGCTATTTTGTTTTGCAGCTTTTGCGTTGATATTCACATTACTTGGGGTTGCAGGTGAGAGATTGATTTCTTTTAGCTTCGAAGAACCGGACATCAGAGCCGTTGTCGTGGCAGTCGTCCTGGCTTTGCCTGCTTCACTCGGGATGATGTTGTTCTGGCTTAATCAATACGCCGTCTATGCGCCACTCAACCCACTGGTTTTTGTCGTTGTGGGCGTTCTGGAACTTTCCCTTATCCTGCTCATCTATCGGGTGGCCGGATGGAGACTTGCGAACCTATATCCGAAAGGCGATCCAATCTTTGTGAATGGTGGAAATGGCACACGATAAACAAAAAAAACACCTTAACTAGAATTGACAACCACCGGATAGTACAATGACAATGACAAAGCCGAGTCAACTTATTTCGATGCGTTACCAGGTTCCCGTATGGATATTAATTGGACTGCTTTATGTTTCGGGGAATATTATTTTCAGAATCTTTAACCACCAGGGATGGCCAGACATACCTTCAATCATCTTCCTGTTCCTTCCGTGGCTAGTCTGGATCGTCCTGGCACCTCGTGTTATTCAATTCTCCCTGGGCTATCTTCTACAACCTCCGCTTCTCGCCCAAAAAATCTCGTATCATGTGTTGCATGCGGTCGGAACCTTGATCGTATTTTTTAGCCTTGAATCGTTCGCCAACTACTGCATTCGCTACGCTATTCATTTGCCGATCGGAATTAGTGAAATATTCACTACGCTGTTCCCGGAAGGGTTTGGTACGAGGTTAGTCGTGTACAGTGCGATTGTTGTGTTAGCGCAAGGTATCGCCTATGTTGAATATACCCAGCAGGTGAATTTTCAAAATCTGGCCCTACAATCACAGGTGATCATCTCCCAATTAAAAGCGCTCAAAATGCAGGTGCAGCCGCATTTTCTTTTCAACACGCACCAGGCCATCGTCGGAATGCTCCTCGACAAAGAGAATGACAAAGCGATTGCGATGTTAACAAATCTTAGTTCATTGCTGCGGCAAACTCTCGATATAGCTGAGGAACAATTCATTTCGTTGAGCCACGAGTTGGATATAACGCGACAGTACTTGTCGATCCAGCAAATAAGATTCTCCGATCGCCTCAAGATAAACATCGACGCTCAGCAAGACCTTCTTGATGCCCAATTGCCACCTTTTATATTGCAACCGCTCGTTGAGAATGCATTCCAGCACGGTTTCTCTAAGAACGCTCACAACTGTCTGATAGAGGTCATCGTAAGGCAGGAAGCTGACCGCGTTCGTATCAACATCCGCGACGACGGTGCTGGTATCCCGGTGAAGCCGAATTTCAAAGTAGGCATCGGCCTCAGCAATGTGTACTCGCGACTATCGCATGTGTACCAGGATGACTTCCATCTTCGCTTGAAGAACAACCAATCCAGGGGAACGGACGTCGAGTTAGATATCCCATTGATCAGGGCATAACTCCGTATTCACACCTTCGGATCGAAGGAAAAAAAGTGCAACACGAAGCGATTTTTAAACCCTTCGCTATTTATCCATTTAACATCGTCGAACTGCGACCGAATTTATGCAGGATTAAATCCTTATGAATTCCTTCGCATCCCCAGCCCATGCGGCCCTGACATTGGGTGAACCATCGGATTTACATTACACCAAAGTAAACGAAGTCACGCTCGCCCCGGGCCAACGGCATCACCTGCGATTCCAGGGAAACGACGTTTGCGGTATGATTCGCACAGAGAGGCTATTGTCACACATATCTTCGTACGATACCTTTAATCAAAAGAAGGAGGAACTGGCAATAGTTTGCGCTGTACCGGGAAGAGAACATTATCTTAAAAACGACACGAAATACTCATCCAGGATCTGTTACGTGCATTGTACGTCCAATATGATCACACGCGATGGAATAATCTATGATAAGTTTCTCCGTCGAAATCCCGGGGGATTTCTACTTCGCGAGGGGATGCCGCCGGCGCTCATACAAGCGTTCGACTCTTCTTATCTGAATGCTCATCTGCTAATGAGGGACTTGGAAGAAGCGCTGCAACAGTTGATTCGAGCCTACGCGAAAAAATTACCTTCAAGCCGGCATTCAACTCGACTCGATATCGCAACAAAGATAATCAATGCCCGCTCTTACATGCGCGTTCATCTCAACCGTCCAATCAACCTGATGTCAATCGGTCGGCATTCCTCAATGTCCTTAAATCATCTGCTCAGGAATTACAAGCTGATCTTCCATGAAACTCCGAGTAAGGATATCGCGGCAGACAGGATCGATATTGCAAGGCTCCTGTTGGCAGAAACCAATCTAAAGGTTCACGATATTGTTATGAGGGTGGGGTTTCAAAATCACAGTTCTTTTAGTCGACTCTTCAAGAATTCTGTCGGCGTCAATCCTGAATCGTACAGGCAAGGCAAAAGGCCCAATGCATCTTCAACCGTATTGTCTTCGTAAACCGTTATTCTACAGAACTATTACTTTGATTCCGCAGACTTACAAATTGTATTAAACCATGTGAATATCTCATACTGCGCAGATTGCAGATTATGAACCTGACAATGTGCATCTGCGCCACTCCCCACTGGAAAAACAACCTTCCGAGATGACGGCACTCGCCGAACCAGGTCTTCAAATATATCGTTTGCCTGTTCTTTCAGTTCTACATCCTCACTTTCGCCGATCAGGACAAGTCCGGGGCGAGATATCTTGTGGTAGTCCAGTTTTCCGAGCTCTCTGAAGCTTGTTATTACTTCGCTCAATTCTTTAACCCCGAATTGCCACTGGTACGTACGCATCGCAAGGCTCCGAGGCGTCGAGAGCTTTCCCATGAACTTGAAGATCCATTTTATTAAAAAGCTTGTTCCAGTTTTTTTGAATAAGGACGGGAAAGCTTTTTCAAATAGATGTGCGAAATCATAGATAGGTGTGCTTGCAGCCCAGGCGAAGACGCGCGGCTCACTGATTGCCGCATACGTTGTTATGAAACCTCCACCGCTGAAGCCTAATAAAACTACGGGAGTTGCTGCGCTCCACTTTTCAATAGTGTCGAGTACAACGGAAACAGCTTCAATCGTATCCATTCCGAAAAACAGTTTTGAATACGGTGTTTTACCCTGACCTGGAAGATCCACCAGCACAACATTATATTGCTCGTTGAGTGCCGGATATCCACCCAGGTAAAAAAGATCTTCGCGGAAAGTGTCTCCTCCGCCGATCACAACACAAATGGGCATCGTACTATCCCAGCGCTTGCTGACGTACGCTGGAAGATGCTTTTCTTTAAACTGGAAATCAAAAGACTTCAGGTTAGTACCGGAGTATCGAAGGAAGTTCTGGAAACCCAACTCCATTAAGTAAATCAGACCCCTCCCCTTCTCGTCTCTCTCCGTAAAATGCAACGCGTACCGGGCGGACTGCGACGCAGCTAAGTATCGTTCCGCAGCCATGTTAAAACTACCGTGCCTGAGAGAGCGCTCGGCAAGCGTGAACTGGGCTTCCATGAGCGACTGGAATTCGTGCGTCCATGACGCAACGTCACCGTCGTGTATGCGATTGGCGTGGTAAAAAAGTTCTCCTATGGATAATCCGCCAAATCGGGTGTTGCCTAATGCCCAGCCGAAGTTAAAATCCATTAACCCATCCCTGAAATGAAAACGGCCGCTATGTCTTTGTCCTATGTCCTTACTCATAATTTGAACTCACAAAAAAAAAAGGCGTGCTGCTGTCTTACCAGTCGACAACAACAACGCCTTACCTCTTTCCGCCACGCCTGATAAACTCAATCCCCTATAGAACTTATCTGACCCTGCAACTCGGCGTGTTGAGCTGAAGAAAGGTTCTTTAATACCACTTTTGTTTCGTCATCGATCGTTTGATCCGTCAATTCTTTTAAATCGATTCTCAGTGTTGTGTGTTCGGATTTTTCCTCCTCGCCACAATGTTTTGCGGAAAGCATTGCTACAAGAGTAATAATCTGCGGATAGATCAAGGTCTGTTGGTTACTCATCGCAATCATAAATTTTACGTCTACGCAAGATGGAGCATACGCCATGGTAGCTACGATAACATTTCCCTCTCTGCTAAACTCGACGATCTCGAAAGGTTGATTGATAGAATCCCGGTCGTCTTGCCCAGCGATCATTTGATCGATAACGTCTGCGCTGTCGTAGAACATGAAATTTCCTTTGTCAGTCGCTTCAACCGTTAGCGCCTGGTCCGAATTCTTCTTAGCAGGCATGGGCTCTGAACACGAGATCATTGCACATACTAAGACCAAGGTGATTGTCATGGCTTTCATAATTTTTTTAAGTTTAGATTCTTGAATACCCATGACTGATAGACCCAAAAATGATATACACCGTTGTGATCTTCATGTGCCAAACTCACCAAATGCAAAAACGTGAGCCAATTCAGTTAAAAGAGATCATCGATGGGGTAATAAAATTATGGCCGTGATGAGACACCATTCTTTCGAATGAGATCTTTTTCCTTTTTAAAAAATGATAGAATTGAATATTAACGTCTATCGGCGGGGTCAACGTTCCGTCTGCCGGAATGCTGAGAAGATCCCCTTGATAAACGAATCGCTCCGTTGGTACGGAGGCAAAGCTCAATCCTCGTGCGTGACTGTTCCTCACGCTCCAAAAGTCTATCGCGCATTCTTCGTTCTTCAATCTAAAATGCCGCCTGTAAGTTGCGTAAGAGACCTTCTGCTGAACTGACGTCCCAGGACTATCCTTCGAAAAGGTAATATTCAAAAGACGACTTACCATTTTCTTAGTTGGGTTGGACACGATGATGGTTGCCCCTTCAGCAACAAAACTTCGGACACCTGAAATGTGATCGTTATGAAAGTGTGTCAGAAAAAGATATCGAATCGGCTTGCCCGGCAATGTCTCTTTGATCAACCGGATCACGCGCAATTCAAACTCGTCATTCAAAGGGCTTTCCATTACCACCACGTAGTTACCCATGTCGACAAAAACAGTATTTCGATCGCCAGGAATGCCCGCGATCAGATACGTGAAGTTTCCCACTTTTGACGCAACTAATGGTCCGCGAGCGCCCGAACTCACCCGGTAGTTTTCAGGCCAGCGTGGATATTCCAGTTCTTTCTTGTTTACCTCCATACCAGCGATCGCTCTTTTCTGTACCAGTCTGTCATTTTCATAGATTGCAATGGATGTAGCGATTGGAACACCATCCACCTTTTTATAGTCGGAGTACCGGATGCTTTGCAAAACGACACCCGGGAACGACGGTGCTATCCGTTCGATCCGGGTGATATAATTCGTTCTCGGATCAACAAACAAGGAAAGTCCGTTCGCGGGTGTGTTGATACGCAGCTGTATCAGACCATGCAATGCATCATGAGTTTCAGTTATAAGGTTCTCCTCTTCAATATCGATGAGGTAAAGGAAAGGCAGGTCATCTTTTATGTTAGTGATGCCGGCATCAACTGCCGCGGGATTTCCGGTTCGAACTTCTTTGCCAAACCGATTCTGATTTATATCGAAAGTATAGGCGACGGTATCGTTACCAAGGAGGACTGTTCTAAATTTATATCCTCCCGGAAATTCCGTTTGAGCATCGATGCTGAATAAACGCCTCCGTAGATCCAGGCGCATCTCCTGTGAAAAGGGAGATCGTTCCCGACGCCCTGGATAATACGATTGCCACTCTCCTTTCTGGAAGCCAGTAACCCGGTATTGATAACACAAGGTTTGCCGTTCAATGGCATAATGCTTTCGCACGGAATCCAATATCGCAAGGCTTGATTGCGCCAGAGCCAGGTGACCATCACAAATGATCACACTCCAAAGAAATACGACAATAACTTTTCGCATCGTGTAAAGATATCATCACGATTTGAACGTGCCGAACAAAAAAAGGCACAACGCTCTATTTTCAGAACAGACGGTTCGAAAACATCGACAGGCATACGTGGAACAAAACGAGCAATAACTTACGTCATCCTTTTAGCGGGGATATTGGGCACTTAAACTGTTAATTTGATCGATCCAGATCAATTGAATCGAAGTTCGAATCAACACCCTGTTCCTTTGACCCTATCACAATACACGCCCGCATCGGGAATGACGAGCTATGGATATTAAATATCAAAGAGGTGTTATTCTTCTCTTAATATACCTCGCATTCTCATCGTCGTCAATCGCTCAAGTCGGTAAGCATGTCCTCGAGGTTGCACAGGAAGAGAGAAATTTTGCGGCACTCTCCAAATCTTCTAATACGCGAGACGCCTTCGTTCACTATTTCTCCGACGAGGCCTTGATATTCAGTGAAGGTAAAATCATCAATGGATATGAATCATGGAAAAAAAGGACGGCTGACGGCAGTGAATTGTTTTGGTTTCCGGTTGTCGCCGGGAGTGCAAATGCCGGCGATGTAGCATTTACCAGTGGTCCATGGTTTTACAAAGAGAATCGTGATGAAAAAGCCTATTCCGATTTCGGTTACTATAACAGTATCTGGAAAAAGAAAGACGGGACCTGGAAAGTAATCCTTGACATCGGTATCTCCGTACCTGGCGAGCCGACTGAACGTGACAGCACGATCTATTTTGCAGCCGGGCCGCGCAAGGTTGGCCAAGGGATCATGAAAGAGACCATCGAAGTGACAGAACGCAACTTCATATCGATGCTCGACCACGATAAGACCAGCGCCTATCAGCATTTTGGAGGAACCCGAATGAGATTATATCGGCCCGGAATATATCCGGTTGTCGGCATCGGCGGGGTAATTAAATATTTGGAAAAATCTTCTAATGTTGCATCATACAGGACCGCTGAAACGTGGATTGGTGAATCGGGGGACCTTGCTTATACGTATGGGTTCGTTACAAACCTTGCCCCGGGTAGCGCCAGGGAAGCGAATTTCCTACGAATATGGATGCTCGATGAGAAGGGTGACTGGAAACTAGTAATCGACGTGATTGGCGGCAGGTAAAATACACACTATGAAAAAAATTCCGACGCTGTACGAATGGGCCGGTGGCCTGGAGGCATTTGAAAAACTTACCGAACAGTTTTATAAAAAAGTGTTGAAAGATCCGTTGCTGGAACCGGTTTTTAAGAACATGTCAAAACAACATCAGCTTCACGTGGCTCACTTTATTGCCGAGGTGTTTGGAGGACCTAAAATCTATACAGAAGATGACAATGGAAGTCATTATGGAATGATGGTACGACACCTTAACCGCCATTTGACCGAGGAAATGCGTCGGCGTTGGATGGCATTGTTCCTCGACACGGCTGATGAGCTAGGGATACCTACCGACCCTGAGTTTCGGTCGGCGCTCGTCGGCTATCTCGAATGGGGCAGTCGGATCGCTGTCATCAATTCTCAAAACGAAAAGCTGGATGTACCTACGCACGAACCGATGCCGTCGTGGGACTGGGGTGTTCCTAAAGGGCCTTACATCCCCGATCACCAATAGTTTTTAAACGATTCACAGGAAAAAAAGAACGTTCCAAACGAACTTTATCACTTCTCACCTTATTACGACGACGGGAGAAAATGAAACCCGTTATCATCGCCTTCACATCCTTTCCAAGAATGGGTCCTGTGTGTCGGTAGTTATGGATTTCCTGGCCGAGTTGAATTTCGATGAATTGATTGACCTGACGCGGACAAAGAAGTTCAAGATACTTGTCTTCATTTTCTGGGTCTCACTTGCATTGTTCGTTTACGGAAACGACAAGCTTGTAATGTTACTCGAAGGACGTCCGTTACAACTCGGATATTCATCGATCTTCATGGTCCGATGGGTAACCTGGATATTTTTGACTCCATTGGTGATTCGATTTTCGGTACGACAGTCGATCACGTCCCCATCTGCGGACAAAATTATTAAGCACTTCATATTTTTCATTTCGATCTCTGTGACCAGTCTTGTCATAGAAGTGGCCTTTCTCCTGGCATCCAGTTATCTACTTTTCGACATCGCTGAAACACAGCAGAGAATTTCCTCATATATCCTGCTTTCTATCCATATACGATTGTTAATCTATTGCCTCCTGGTGTCAATTACTTCGGCATTCCGTTATTTTTCTGTCGCAAAGAAATTCGAACTAAACACTGCGAAACTCCAGGCGCAGTTGGCGGATGCCAAGGTGCGGGCACTGAAAATGCAGATCCAGCCGCATTTCTTATTCAATGCTCACCAGTCGGTGATCAGCCTTATGTTGGAGTACAATACAGAAAATGCAACGAGGATGCTGGTGAAACTAAGCGAACTGCTCAGAGCGACGCTCGAAATTTCGGAAGAGAATTTCATCAGCCTTGAACGTGAATTGTCCATCATCCGTTCGTACCTGGAGATCCAGCGATACCGGTTCAGCGACAGATTAAATTTTTCTTTGAATATCCCTTACCAGCTCAGGAATGCATGGGTACCCCCGTTCATTTTGCAACCGCTCGTCGAAAACGCAATCCAACATGGGATTGCACGATCATTACTCCCCGGAAAAATCGAAGTGACAGCAGAGTTGTTGCGAGAAAGACTAATGATTACTATTTTCAATTCGGGGCCGTCGATGGAGACTGGTCGAACAGGACATGGGATTGGCTTGCAGAACATCACTGCAAGACTTCGGGAACTCTTCGGAAACGATTTCGTATTAGAATTGAAAAACCGCAACGGTGAAGGCGTGGAAGCGTTTATGGATATCCCGGCTGTGAACTATTCCAAAAACGGCACTGTATAAAAATTGTAGAAAATGAAGAAGTTTACGGTTGTGATCGCAGACGACGAGCCTTTGGCGCGAAAGGCAATTGCTAAATATCTCTCGGCGTTCAGCGAATTCGAAGTGGTTGCCCAATGTGGCCAATCTCAAGATATACTTCGCGCGATCCGTCAATTCAAGCCAGATCTACTTCTCCTCGACATAGAAATGCCGGAAATGAACGGCTTCCAACTACTGGCAGAACTTGATCCTGCAACTATACCTCTTACTATTTTCATCACCGCACACGACAATTTTGCGCTGCAGGCATTCGAAGCGAACGCGGTAGATTATATCCTCAAACCAATTGATCAGTCGCGGTTCAACAATTCCATTGCCAAGGCTATGCGATATCTTGGCAGTACCTCCTCCCAAAGTGAAGGTATTAATTTGATGAAGCTTATTGAATCGTACGACCAGTTGAGAAACAACTCGACAAAGAGATATCTCTCGAGGATACTGATCAAAGAAAATAAGAAATACTTTTTTATCAAGCCTTCAGATGTAGTTTGGTTCGAAGCGTCCGGCGACCATGTGATCGCCCATATGGAAAAGGGCAAACATTATATTAACGAAAATCTCGGTACGCTCGAACCTAAGCTTGACCCAGAGCATTTCGTTCGCATCCATCGTTCCACAATCATTCACCTTGATTCTATCCGAAACCTCCAACCCTATTTCAACGGGGAATATCACATTACCTTGAAAAATGGCGACGCCGTTAAATTGAGTAGGAACTATAAAGAAAAACTTAAAATTATTATCGCTGCACCTGACATTTGATAATCTGATAATCTATGAAACTTAGCGGGTTCGACCTTATCCGGCTTTTCAGCTCTCTACAGCTGCTCATACTTTTCAGCGGACTCATCTCTCATCGTCCACTTTCGTCGAGAAGATTTCTTTTATCTGTATTTGCCATCGCGCAGGGATGTTTCATACTCACAGGGATCTTCTACGGACTGGATCCATATGTGGCAATTCGCCTGGATTCATTCTCTTACGCGATTTTTGCTTTTTCGTTTTCAATAGGCCCCGCGATCTACCTATTTACCCGGCTGTCACACACTCAACTACAATTAGAACGGAAAGACTTATATCACCTGGTAACAATCGCAATTGCGCTCGTCGCTAATGTGATGATCTTTAAAGTGCCAAGCACAGACTATTTCCTGTTTACCCCATCCTCAGATCTTCGCGTAACATCCGTCGCGGGTCTTGTGTTCTTCTACCTGATCACCGGAATATATTTGTGCGCGTCCATTTTGTTCATTAAAAGACAAAATGCGAAATTGGCTGGCATCCCGTCGGGGTTGCTGCTGTTTATCTACGGATCCATAATATTATGGATTTGTGAGTTTGCCCTTTCCTTTGCATTTCTGACAAACGCTCTACTGTTCTGCAAACTGAAGATCGTCGTTGTGGTTGCGCAATTTTTCCTAATTAACGTAATCGTATTCCTGAGTCTTAAGCGTTCGCCCGAATGGCTTGAGAAAGCGATGAAAACAAAATACGCTAAAGATCAACTGACGGAGGAGCAAAAAAATATCTATGTTTCCCGAATCCTGGCTTACATGCAAAACGAAAAACCTTTCATCCAACCAGACTTCACGCTTCAACAACTGGCTCAACATACGGGCATTCCCTCGCGCCACGTGTCGCAGGTCCTGAACTCCTCCCTTCAGCAGAGCTTCATCGATTTTGTGAACCGCTACAGGGTCGAAGAAAGTAAACGTCTGTTGCAGGAGCCCAACTCGCAGCAAATGACAATACTTGCGATCCTCTACGATGTCGGATTCACTTCGAAGTCGACATTCAACCATGCATTCAAAAAGCACACCGGAACAACCCCCAGCCAGTTCCGTAATTCAATAGCGGAATAGATTGCCGCTTACAGCGGTGCCCACAATTTTGTTAAAACTTCTTAAAAAAAGCATGAAATAGGTACAACCCCATCGGGCCGGTCGAACGCAAACCTGAACGCGAAGTCATTTGGGTAAAAAACTATTCCATGAGGTTAACCGCCCTGCCCTGGTTACTAGCCGTTTTATTACCTGACTCTCTTTTTGCACAGGATGCGATCCGAATCTCCAAGATCACTGATCCGATAGTCATCGACGGCGTCGTCGATGAGCAAGCATGGACTCAGATCAGCCCGATACGTTTCATCATGCAAAAGCCCGTGTTTGGCAAGGCACCTACCGAAGGAACGGAACTACGGATTGGCTACAATGAAAAATTTCTTTACGTCAGCGGGAAGTTGTTCGATAGTGAGCCAGAAAAGATACAAGCTACTTCGTTTAAACGCGATAGTGATAAGGCCAACAGCGAGTGGTTTGGGCTCGCACTGGATACTTACAACGATAAGGAAAATGCGGTGGCTTTTTTTACGACTCCAACCGGGTTACGATGGGACGCTACAATTGTGGAAGGCACAGGCGGGATCGTCGTTAACAACAATTGGAACACATACTGGCAGGTTGCTACCAGTAAAAACAGTGAAGGCTGGTTTGCCGAATTCCAGATACCGCTTTCGAGTTTGAGATTCTCTGAAAAAAATGGCGTGGTCACCATGGGATTGATCTCGTGGAGATTGCTTGCACGGAAAAATGAATGGAGCATTTTCCCTGCGATCTCCGACGAATGGGGCCCTGCCAGCTTCTATAAGGTATCTAAAGCGCAGGAAATCTATTTTGAAGATATTAAGTCACCACGGCCAGTTTACTTTTCTCCTTACGGGCTTGTTGCACGCAGTATGAACTCTTCGAATGAAACTATGGCTGGGGAGCGCGCGAAGTCATATGAATCAAGAGCAGAAGCAGGTCTCGACGTTAAGTTTGCCCCGTCGAAAAACGCGACGGTCGATTTAACAGTGAACACTGACTTCTCGCAGGTTGAAGTAGATGACCGCATCGTTACCCTCGAGCGTTATTCATATTTTCTACCGGAAAAAAGGCAGTTCTTCCAGGAGCGGTCGCGAAGTTTCGATTTTACGTTTGACGGCTCTAACCAAGTGTTCTATAGTCGACGGATCGGTATAGACAATGGCCGCCTCATAAGGATAATCGGAGGTGCACGGTCGGTGATGAGATTCCGTAAGACCGACGTCGGTTTGCTTAACATGCAAACATTGGGTTACGATTCCATTAATTCGAGGAATCTCGGCGTAATACGTGTGAAACAGCAGATCCTCAATCGGAATTCATTCGTCGGTGGTATCGCGACAACTCGAATGGGCGGTAAGGGTGACTCGAATATCGTATATGGTGTTGACGGACTCTTTGCTATAGGGAAAGACGTTTACATCAAACTTGCTGCGGCGCAAAGCCAGGGGACCAATGCGCTTTCGGGCATCTTTTCCAAGAACTCATCGCGGTATTACGCGAATATAGAACGACGTGCAACCACCGGTTTCGGATATTCACTTTCCCTATTTTCCGTTGGGGGTGCCTACAACCCCGGCCTGGGTTTTGAGAATCGAACGAATTACTACGCAGAGAATATGAAACTGTCGTATCGCTGGTTTTCAAAAAAAGACAATGGGATCTACCGTACATCGTTCGGGTTAAATCCCTTGTTGCTTTATGGAAATGATGACGGTCGTCTCCAATCATCGACCATCCCTTTGACATTTACGGTGGAAACAAAATCGGGTTGGAGTTTTTCCACCACCTCGTCGTTAAGAAAAGAATATGTCGCTGACTCCCTAATGTTCTTGAACGACCTGAGGGTTGGCGCTGGTAGTTACCCCTTCCATGAAGCGGCCTTAAATATTTCAACGCCGTCGATCAAACCTTTTTACCTGGCTGCCGAAGTGAGAGGCGGTACTTTTTACGACGGTAAGCGCACGTCGCTCACCGTACAACCAATATGGAATGTCTCGCGACATATCGAGTTTGAAGCAGGGTACCAGCTTGACCATATTGTAGTGGGAAGTGAAGAAGTAGGTAAATATAGTCACCTCATCAGGGTAAAGACACTACTTATGCTGGACACGAAATTCTCCCTCGCTGTCTACGCTCAATTTACGACGCTTGATAAAAATCTATTGTCGAATTTCAGATTTAGGTACAACCCAAAGGAAGGAAGAGATCTCTACATTACATTTAATCAGGCTCTGGATACCGATTCGAATCTAACACCATCGCCACAATCCCACATTACAGATTGGACCGCCAATCTGAAATATGTACACACATTGATCGTAAGATAGCTTGACCCCATTTGAACAAAAAAAGATGTTAAGATGTAGTCGAAATCGCTGCGGACTTTATTCGCATTGATTTAAGATAAGCTGATGCATGTCGGGTGCGACGTCAAGTAACTTTCGTTCGAGGCTCTTAATTCGCTGTCGATGGACGCCTCTCCCGTAGTATTCGAGAATAGTTCAACGGTCCCTTTGGTTTCGAGTATCATTCCATAGAATAAAGCCTGTTCCCATTAGTATAGTACCAATTTCAAAATCAACCCGATTAGGGAACCGCCTTAACCGTAAGCTGATGATTGATTTTTTGATCGTATTCGCACTCCTCGCCCATTCACTTGCATGACGATTCGTTCGTCAAAACACTTTGAAATCATCCACCGCTTCACTATGTTCGAAACATCCTTCGGGATGATTACTTTTTGGTTCGGTATGTTTCCATTGCTACACCGGGAACGCCGATACTTAAGACGCAGATCGCGTTGAGAAACAATAAGTTGACTATACTGTATCCGGAAGTGATTTACCTGCCACCACCATTCAAGTCTGCGATCAGGTAATCAATACCGGTTTATAAATGTGCCTTTCACGCGTTCGGACTTCAGGAAGTAAGGCACCCAGATTACTGCCGACATCAGAGAACCAAGCACCATACTGCTAGTTTTCGAGTTCATCTCAAGCAATCCCATCGAAGAAGCGACGACAACATCCAAAAACCGGATGGATAGGTTTGCGAGCAGATAGATAACCATGAACGTGGGGAAGCTGGATCTGCGTGTAATGAATATACTGCATAGAAAAACAGAATAGCAGAGCAGCATGATATTTACTACAAACTCGACCATCACATACATGCCGAGTTTGGGATTGTAAGAGCCATAGGACTGATCGGTCAAAATCCGCCACTGAAAATGTTGGAAGTAAGACCCGTTCGAAAAATCAATCGCCATACGGATCGGATTAAAAAATAATATCAGTGCCACCACAATAAGCCATCCGCCGATCTGGTCGTACTGAACCTCAGCAGGTTTAGGTTCCGGATCGTATTCGTTCAACTTGCGCAGGCCTAATACACAAAGCCCAACCGCGATGAGGCCGATGACCACGTACGCTTTGTTTACCGAAGTATCGGTGCGTGATAGCCCTTTGGAATAGGATATATCAAAAGTAAGTTGATTGTAAATCTCATCAATTTTCTGAGTGTGCTCTTTGATTTCATTAGGTTCAAGGAACTCCTTTTTAGTGCGAAAGGAGTAATTCAGGTTAATCGTTTTATCATTGTCACTCAATGAATATGTGCGATTAAAAATCAATCCCTTTGATTCAATTGTTTTTCCTCCTTCCTCAACGCTCCATTTCTCGGGCATGTTAAGTTTTATGCGATGCGTAATATTCTGCGGGTATGTCAAACGAAACGGCATCGACCGAATCTTTGTCGTTGGCTTTACCAGATAAGATGTGAGATTGCGGGGATAAGTCTGTACAGTGTATTTATTGTTGGTTGAATCATATTTCCAGAAAGGGTCAATCGAATATTCTTCGAGAGTTATAAACACATTTTCCTTTTCATCGTCTTCCGTTTTAATCTGCTTGAGCGATTTTATTTCAGGATAATCGGAAGCATAAAAATTAAGATAGTTCTTGGTGATCGTTTCCATACTTCCGCCCTTAAACTGATCGCGCATGGAATTCGCCTCGTCGCCACGGTATGTTGTCCTTACCGAAAGCGTAGCCGACGTGCCCACCACGCCGACATCAAATACCTCAGCTACATCAATACTCGACACACCGTCATAATCCGGAATTGCCGTAAGACCAGCATTCGCTTTTTTAATCACCAAAGCGTTCTTATAGTTTGGTGTGTAGCGCTCCTTCAGTGCCCCGCGTTGCAAACTAATCGTCGGGTCTACCCAGTAGGTGCTATCCTTATGGATAAACGTAGCGATGCAATGATCAAACCGGTAGGGCGAAGCAGAAACTTTAGGTAAGGCAAGCCCTCGGCTGGTGTGAACCAGTGCCGGGTAGCTTTCTACACCTAGTCGTTTGAGTATGTAACAAAGCAGGATGGATTTATCCTTGCAATCCCCGTAGCGCCGGTCGAATACCTTGTATGCTTCGTTGGGACGAAATCCATGAATACCATCTGAAAACGCGAGGTAGCGGATCTCGTCTTGCACAAAGCGGATGCATTGATTCACTCGTTCGTCTTCATTCTTCTCTTTCTTAAACTGTTCAATCTTTGCATCAAGCGAGGTGTTCGAAACAAAAGACGGATCGTACAGCGCAGTGGCCCAATCCACTACTTCGCCCCACGATTTAAAATTACTGACATCGATACGATTATAGGGCTCATGCCAATCGGGAGTTCCGTCTTCGTAATGCAAGGGCGGTGTATTTTCCACGCGCCACACGTATTCCTTTGTATCGCCCGCCACCACCACGGTGGGAGACGGAACTTGATTGAGGTAAGAAATTGTCAGAGGATTACTTTCTCTGGCAATCAGCCGATGGTAGTTAACACCCACTGGCACACTATAATTAAGGTAAAATGAACCGGTGAACTTATCGCCAAACACGGGATTCCATCCCTTGACCGAAAAAGAATATTCAATGACGTCGCCAACGCGAAGATCGAGCAGGTTGAAGACCGCCGTAAGGCTTCCGTCATACATCAGTCGTTCCATGTTCTCTTCCCGCCGCAACACCTCAAATTTTCCATCCTTAAGCTTGTCCATGGTCTGATTTCCGCGGTGAATCAATATCGTATGAAACGTCAGCGTTTCGTAGGCCGGATCGTATGTCTGTGAAATGGATGAATTGTTTTCAAGCCCTTTTTCAGTAAGGATCTTTTGTGCGTAATGGCGGTAGGATTCTTTCGTGAGCAAATTACTCTGTGCATCCACCAGCAGATCAAAATATCCTCCACTGGTGTTGGTGGTGTCCGTGACTTCCTTCGAAAATGTTACTGGTTTTACCCACACCGGAGTTTTCCTGATTGGCACCCGTTGAGCCCCGGCGGTAAAACTTAAGATCAAAAGAATGCAAAGTGACCAAAATAATTTCATCCACAAGTATAGCAATTTGGTCTTAGCAGGAAAATTGAGGCTTGTTAATTTTTTGAGCCGCGAGGAAACGCCAGGAATTAACTCACTCATCATTCAACCCCTTCCCTGCCAATATCTTGGGGATGTACTTTTCTACGCGTTCGGCTCTGGTCTTGGATTGCTTGGCGGCAGAGAAGAACAACAAGTAACCGCGCTGGCGCCCCGGAGTTAGCGCCTGAAAGGCTTTCTTCAGCGCAGGCATCTTGTCCAGCTTCTTTTGAAATTCTTCAGCCACTTTAAATTCCTCGCTCTTTTTAAGATTCACTTTCAACCCTGCTTCTTCCACTTCCATTGCCTGGATAATGTACCCGCGAAGTGCTTTTTTCAATTTGTCAATTTCGGCTACACTGGTAAACCTGATCTGACGCGCGGCCTGCACATTCTCCGTCTGCTGAATCAAAATCTTTTTCGGGTCTTTTAGTAACGCTCCTTTGAAAAATAAGAAGGCACAATACTCTTTAAATCCGTGGATGAGCACGATGTTCCGGCCGTTCATCAGGTAGCAAGGTTGCCCCCACTTTAATTCTTCCGTCAGGCCGCAATCCAACGCGATGGTGCGTAGTCGTTTGAATTCTTCCTTCCAGGTGTCGGCCTTGTTAAAAAAGAAATCTACTTTAGGATTCATAGTGCAATTAAGTTTTGTTTCTAATGGTACTCTAGAATTAATAGCCTCTGTATTCTTCTTTTCTAAAGCTTGAAAACCCGCATTCCTTCACTCCTTTATCCGGATTGAAAAAGAAGATCGTCTCCACCGATTTGCGTCGGTCTATGGTGATCTCGCTGCCGTTGGTAAAAATAAATCGTAAATACTTTTTCTCCGAAGCCCTTTCCACAATGGTTCGCTCGTAAAGAAACAGGGAAGCCTCATTGCCATAGTATGAATAATCATCAATAAAGCCTTCCCATGCCTCTTCGCTCCTGCTCTTCTGCATCTCTTCCAGTTCCTGATCAGAATAATTTGCAAAAACGACGCACTTATCACGAAACTCAATCACGTTGGTATCACCCTCTGCCACGGAAACCAATCGATCTTTTGCTATCGGACGCAACATATTTACAGTGTCGTGAATGGACGGTGCCTTTGATACGGTATCCATAGTCACTTTAGATTGTTCTTCCTTTTGCTGTTTTGTTGCACACGAAATGATGGCCAGGGCAATAGGGAGAAGTATTAGCAATCGCATAAGAAGTTTTTGATCGTTTTAGTGCAGGTAAAATAGTGCTTTAAGCCATTTTTTTCAACCTTTTACAACAGGTAATAGTAAAGATCAAGACAGTTTGATCAAAAGCCTTTTATTCAAGTAATAGACAAGTTATTAAGCCTTACGGCCAGCAATTATGATCTAAACGCTACGATTATGGCAAACTGACTCTGCTTTGATCAAATCAAACCTGATTTAGCCTTGACACGGTTTTGCCACGTTCTAATCAAAAGTGATTTCGTTTAACCAAGTTCTGCATCAATGTAATCAAAAGTGATTACGTTTAACCAGAAGTTGTTTCGATGTAATCAAAAGTGATTACGTTTAACCAGAAGCTGTTTCGATGTAATCAAAAGTGATTTCGTTTAAACTGACTCTGTTTTGATCAAATCAAACCTGATTTAGCCTTGGCAAGACTTGCTAAGACTTAACGACAATAGATTAAAGGGTATTTATAATGACATGAATCAATTTTTTAACCTTATTGTTGATAATAATTGATTAATGTTAACGAATGACATGCTTCTGTTAAGCCTCCACTGATTGATTCATTTTTTCCAGTCGCTCGATGCGCTCCAGATATTCTCTTTCTTTGCGGCTCATTTCTTCCTGAGTGGCGTTCATTTCCTCAATGTTCTGGCGCATCTCTTCCTCCTGGGCCTTGAGTTCTTCGGCTTGCTGCTGCGATTGCTCTAACAAAACGCGCGTGCGCGCATTGATTTTTTCGGATGCCAATGTAGAGGCAATATTTTCACTCAGCTTGTAGAGAAACTCTTTCTGATAAGATTCGATCTCGCGGAACGAGGCCAACTCGATCACACCGTAAATTTTATCGTTTAGTTTCAACGGTAAAATCAGAATACATGCCGGAGTGGCTTCGCCCAGGCCCGATGTAATGCGGATGTAGCCTTGCGGAATTTGAGTCATGTAAATAGGATCTCCCTCCAGATAGCATTGTCCGATCAAGCCCTCACCCACTCCGATTTTTTTGGTCAGGTATTTCTTACGCTCCCAGGCATAGCTCGCCACGAGGTCAAGGTGTATATTGCTCTCGTCTTCATCGTTCACCAGAAATAGGCTTCCCTGATTAGCACGAATATATTTGACTAATTCGCTCATAATCTTGTCGGCCAATTGAGCAAATTCCAGACGCGCACGAAGTATTTCACCGAACTTAGCCATACCTTCGGTAACCCAGGTGCGCTTTTGCTCCTCTTCTTTTACCGTCCGTAAGTTTTGCTGCATGGCCATGAGCGATTGCCCCAACTTATCCTTGTCGCTCAGCACCTGATACTGCGTATCAAGATTGCCGGTACCAATATGTCCGGCAAACTGGGCGGTAGCTTTCATGCCGTTGGCAAGCGTCTTGATAGCCCGTGTCATTTCGCCGATTTCGTTTTCCATTTTGGAATCGGCGACATCCAGCAACTCACCCTTTGCCAGCGCCTCAATGTCTTTCTTCAGCACCGTGATATTTCTGGATATCGCCGAAGAGATACGGTAAAGAATAACAGCCGACAGCGCTATAATCACCACCATGGCCAAAAGAAAATAAGTAAGATTATCAGCCAGGTAAGCCAAGGTAAAGCTGGCTTTCGGTATAAAGGTCACCGCCTTCCAGTTTTTGCCCTTGTAGGTATAGGCTCCGTTTCCATTCATCTCGCCTGCAATATAATTTTCGCCCGATATCTTATTTCCTTCATATTGAAAGGACGGGCCGCTCTCAAGCTGCGCTTCCGACGCTTTTACTTTCAGAAACATTCGTTCATCGTCCCCATCGATCACCTCGTGCTCCGCGTTGGTGACAAGGATAAACGCTTCAGGATGTGCCTTCTTTAGCAAGTCTTCCGTTTCTTTGCGAATGCCACCCGTAACTTCTGCCCAGTTGGCAAAATTATACCACACACCACGCGCACGCCCGGTAGAATCGCGTATCGGCGCGGCAAACGCCATACCCCATCCGGTGCGACCGTAAACTTTAGTCACGTCATCATTTTGCATGAAATCCGAATACCAGGCGCCACCTTCAGGCCCCTTGCCGGTCATACAGGCAGCGAACCATTCTTTAGTGGAAAAATTCTTGCCAATCAGGAATTTTGAATCCACAGGTTTTCCGTTTTTATCCACGGCACTCACCGCGATCACCTCACCTTGCTCATTGCAAATCATCATCAGATCATAGAGTACGTAATACGTCACCATGGTATTCATGAAAGCTTGAATGTCATTGTCAGATGCATTCTTTTCTATACATCCCATGGCCAACTTATTGTAGGCAAAGGCTTGTACGTCGCCAAATCGTTCGTAGAAGTTACGGTCCACTTTCTCGATCACTCCACCGGCTCTTCCCACCGCCATGATCTTGAATTCTTCATTTTTAGAATGCAATGAATTGCGGATCATATACACCGTGATACCAATGACCAGCAACGCGATAATGCTCATCGACACCACCAAAAATTGCTGCGCTACGGACATTTTTCTGAATGAGGTAAGCTTCATGGTCAAGAGAGGTTAGTATTAAATGATTTCGTTGGCGAGCGTCGTCAGGTTTTGCGAAATCTTGATCTGACGTGCTTCCAGGTCTTTCTTATTGATATCAAACCGGAGCGTGTTGTTTTCAAGCACTACAAAGCTAAATCCGGCGCCGCGCCGAAACAGACCTTCGCGCTCTGCAATAATCATGACAGGCTTGCCTGCAAACAACTGCACGATTTCGTTCAACTGGCTGCTTTTATTCTCAGCCACATAGATAATCTGCGATGGCTGGATGCGGGAAGCATTTTCTTCCTGCAAAACTTCTACTTTCTTTCCTTGCACCTGCTTCGTGGCCGCAACCCGTCCCAACTCGTCAAACACTTTTGATTTGCCAAATACCGTAATGGTAAATTCTTTATTGTCGGTTGCCGGCCAGGCGGAAAACTTGGCAATGCTCATTACAAATACGGCGTACACCTGATGGTTGGTGGTTTGCGCATTGGCCGAAGCTCCAAAGGCAATAAAGAGAACACTAAAAATAAACTTCACTTTTTTCATGACAGGATTAATTCTTTTTGAAGTTCAATTGATATGAAATTTTTAAAACCCATTCGCGACTGCGTCCGGGAATTGGCGCATAGTTACCGTTGTACGCCTGAGGAATAGCCGGTTTCTGATTCAACAGATCGTAGGCGCCTGCGCCAATCGTAAATGAACCTGCCTCATAACTAAAAAAGCTATTCACCAGCAAGTACGGGTCAAGCTGGCTGGCTGTAGGATTATCATTGATGTCTTTCGCGGTGTAAGCAAATCGTCGGCTTGCGTATACCCAGGTCGTGTTTACCGACCATCGACTGGAAATCAAATAGGTTAAGTTACCTACGACTTTGTGCGATGGCATACCGGCAAACTGCGCCGTTGTTTGTGGTACTTTATAGTTTAACACCGTAGAAGAACTGTTGGCTTTGGCAAACGAATAATTGATTTGCGCATTCCATTTTTTCTTGCGGATACTGTACACCGCTTCGATTCCACTGCTTCCCGACTTGCTGAAATTCTGGTATCCCTGCTGATCGTTGGTGATAAATTCGAATATGATCACGTTGTTGGTGTTGATCGCAAACGCATTGACCGAGAAGAGCATTTCCGGTGTAAACTGATAGCCTAACTCTATTTCGGCTACGCTGCTTTTTTCAGGCACTACCTTGCTTCCAAAAGAGATATGCAGGTTTTCGATAGCCGGCGAACGGAAAGAGTTGCTGTATAAAATCTTGAAATGAAAGTTTTCAATCTTTTTAGTAAGTGCAAAGCGCGGCACAAAGGCATCTCCTGCACGGTTGTTCTTTTCGTAACGGGCGCCTACGGTTAGGTTTGCAATACGGTGTTTAAAAAGACCCTGTGCAAATACAGCGTGATTGTATAGATTAAAATCCTGGCCTCCAAAATAAAGATTAGAAGGCAACAGATCATTGGCTTTGTCAGCGAAATAAAGTGCACCGGCTACAATATTGATTTTGCGCGTAAGATTATAATTACCTGTTAGATTAAATAAATTTCGGGTGGCGCGTGATCTAAGAATATAACTTCCGTCGCTTACGTTTCCGTACGCCCACGGCACCTGATTCATGTAGGTATATTGTGGTGTAAAGGAAAGTTTGTCGTTAATTTTTACGGTGTACCGAATGTCGGCGCTGTAGTTATCGTACTTAGAGAAAAAAACCGGATCGTTGGTTTTATAACCGTTGTACATGACGCGGGTTTGAAAGCCCTTCCATTGGAAACCACCGTTGATGTTCACCGGATTGGCATTGGTCACGTTGCCCAGGTTTGAGACAGGATAAGCTACCGAGTCGTTGTTTTGAATAAGATCGACATAATTCTTTTGGTCACTTACAATTCCCTTACCCTGAAAGAACCCCAGATCCCAGGCGCTCTCACGGCCATGTTGAGCCATAAAAAGTCCAGCGTTCGTCCGCCCGATCGCGTTGGCGTGAAGACCAGCCGTACCATAGGCTGTAACGCCGTTGGTCGAAGAAGCCTGTTTTGTAATGATGCTGATTACGGAATATTCTGCGGAACCGCCATAGACAGCGGACCCAGGGCCGCGGATAATTTCAATTTTTTCGATGGCATCCACCGGCAGATTATTCAACAAAGGAACCGTCTGGTAGAGCAACTCATTTAGTTGCTGACCGTCGAGCAGGAATAAGACTTTCCCCTCGTTGGCCCAATTACCCCGAAAGGAAATACCCGTTACAAATTGAAGATCCTGGGCAATATCAAAACCGGGCACAGTACGTAGAATATCTACGATGTCGCGTGCCCCCATTTTACGAATATCATCGGCCGAAATAACACTAAGAATTCCTGGCGTCTCGCGGGTAGCCAATGCCTTACCCGCCCCCACACCGGTGGTTTGATTAAGATGCTTTTGCAGATCGCTTTCGGCAGAAAAAGCGCTTACTTTCAAAAGCGAGTCAAGGTCTTGAGCATGAAGAACGGGGGAAATTAAGAAGAGAAGAACAACAGCACGTTGCGCCAGGCGCCAGAGAAGCATAGATATAGGATTCAGAGGTTTACAATGGTTAAACAAAGTCCAAATTTTAGAAGGAAAACTCTCCTATTTTGAATTATTAGCTGACTTAGATTAAATGCCCGTTGAGATAATCTATTTGCACGATAAATTTTACACGGAACAGGGTTAGTTTTCTCATATCGTTCGAAAAGATAATTTCACCGAGTTATTTTAAACGGTGGGCTAAAATCACAAAATCGTTTGCGAAATCAGCATACTTTGCGGCATAAGCGCTACCGAATGAAAGTTTTTCATGCCACCAACCCACACACTGAGTCCCTGGGCGACCCTGATATTTCCTTGCCTAAGGAAGTCTGGATTATCGACGACGACGAGGTGGACATCTTCACCATTCGTAAGATGTTTGAGATCTTTATACCGAATTGCACTCTGGTTATCTTCCTGTCTGCCAGAGAAGCGCTGGAGCGATTTCAATCAACACCCTCGCCTGCAGTTATTCTTCTGGATATCAACTTGCCGGCTTTTACAGGATGGGATTTCCTAAGCGCTATTCAGCAATCGCCTGTAACTTGCCCTATTTACATTCTCACCAGTTCCTCAAGCGAAATAGATGAACAACGCTCAAAAGAATATCGAGTAGAAGGATATTTATACAAACCATTGACGAAGGAAGTGCTACAATTTATCAACAAAGCACACAACCTGAGTGATTAAAAAGCCTGATGCAACCTTGCTTGCCGCGCTTTTCTTTGCGGGATGCCAGCCATAGGATAATGAAGACAATGATTGCCAATATGATAATTCTTTTCAAGTCGCGGGCTGTCCAACGAAACGGCACTAAAACGGGCTTCTTTTTCACTATGCAGGATTTCGATGTTCAAAGGTAAAGACTGAGCTATCCGGTGAGGAAACTATTAGGTCGTTTGCTCCTAATGGTCGGTGAAATAGCATTGGACGCCGACGGGTAAACCTTGTTGAATTTCTAAAGCCGCTGGAAATCAGCAAAAAATAAAGTTTTAGCTACCCATCTTTATAAATAATTTTGCGCCAATTCAAAGAATATTACAAGACCTTTAAATCAGTTGCCCACTAGGAATTTTATGACTAATGCAGAAACAACCCTGAAAGGGTTACTCACGCTCTTTGAAGACAATACCGAAAAGGTGAAAGAAATAGTTTCCATTTTCGTAAGGGAAACCCCAACAATACTGCAACACATCGAAGAACTTATCAAAGACAACAAACTGGACGACGCCGCACGATTGATTCATAAAGTAAAAATCCGATACGGATACCTGGGCCTTGATGAAATCATGAACGAGTTAAACACTTGGGAGAATGAACTTAAATCAGGCGTGACATTAAATCCTCAGGAACGTATCCACTATTTTCAGCAGCTGAACGCTTCTGTAATTGGTGAACTAAACAAAACCAGTAAAGGGCTCAGTCAACCCCTGATCTTTCAAGAAAAATGCATTCTTGTGGCTGAAGATGACGAAGTAAATGCGCTGGTCTTTGAGTTGTTTATTAAAGAAACCGGAGCGTCGGTAATCATTGCCAAAGATGGCCACGAAGCGATACGATACGCCATGGAGAGAAAACCTGATCTTATTTTCATGGACGTACATATGCCGGTATTAAGTGGATATGAAGTAATTCGGGAAATTCGAAATCAGAATGTTTCGTGTCCCATCGTATCACTGTCAGCTTCTACCCGGTTGAATGAGAAACAAAATTCATTAAATGCGGGTGCCAATGATTTTTTAATCAAGCCGGTAAATCGCAATGCGATTGTAAAAACCCTTACCAAGTTCCTTAGCTAATCTGCTCCTCCTTCATGACTAAGTTACATTTTGTAATATTCGTTTTCGTTGCCTTCGTTTTTTATAACGCAGACGCACAACATTACTCTGCCAATCTTAAGAAAGCTAAGACACTAATGACGGAGGGAAAAGTAGCGGAAGCAGAAGCCTCGGCTAGGGCCTTACTCGAAGGGGAAGAAAATAAAATAACCCGCGGCCTGGTCAATTTGTTTTTGGCTAATCTTTGTGCCAGTCAATGGAGAAAACCCGAGGAAATAAATTTTCTCTTTCAAGCGCTCACTCATTTCGACGCCGCCAGAAACGAACGGCTTCAAGGAGAAACAAAACAACTGATTGGCCAATACTACTTCAAAGTAAAATTATATCCACGAAGTGAAAAATTTCTTAACGAAGCATTAACCATTGCAACTTCTGTCGGGGACACAAAAACACAAATCAACAGCATCAGTAATCTCGCTCAGATTAAACTTACATTAAATGCGCCGCAAGAAGCAATGAATATGTTCCGTAAGGCTATTGCACTTTCTTCAAAAATCCGCTATCAAACCGGGCTCTTACAAAATTGGAACAGGATGTCGTACGTATACATGGCGCTTAACCAGCCGGAAAAAATGGTGTCGTGTATGAAAACGGCATTTTCTTTTCAACCGATCAATAAAGATACACTGGGGATTATTTTTGCTGACCTCGGCCTCGCGTACATGTACAATAGCCAATATGACTCCTCCGAAAAGTATTTACTGAAAGGGTTAGCCTACCTACAACAAGGAAAAAATATTGAGCAGCAAATGATCGCCTATCATCAGTTGTATGAGCTGTATTTTAAACTAGGCGATTTCCGCAAGGCGGCAGGGTACTTAAAATACGATTACGATCTCAATGGTAAGGTTTACACGCAAGAACTTGCAACAGAATCGAGTTTGGCCGAGTCCAAATACAATGAACTTGCCTCTCAGGAACAACTCATTGAAAGTAAAAAACGATCCGATTACCTGCTTGTTGGTCTGCTTGGCTTTGTATTGCTTACTGTGGGGTTTGCTATCATCTCATTTTGGTCTCGAAAAGTGAATAGGAAAATTACACAGCAAGCCGAAAAACTAGGGGTAAGCTCGGCCAAGCTGGCTGAAAGTGAAAAACTGTACCGCAATCTTTTCGAAAATAGTTTGGCGGTAATTACAGTGCACCGACTAAACGGTGAAATTGTAGATGTCAACCAGACTACCACCAAACTCTTTGGAAAAACAAAAGAAGAAATGTGCCGTCAGAAAGTAACTGATTATCTGCATCCCGCCACCAGACATCTATTTGCGGAATATAAAGAACACATCGAACAAAATGGAGAAGTAAGCGGATGGATGAAGGTATTGGACAGCAGCGGAGGAGTGCGCATCTTACGATATCAAAACAAATTGATTACCAATGAAACCGGTGAAACCATAGTTATTGGCCTAGCTCACGACCAAACCGATTTTTTCACGGCGCGCGAAGACGCCGAACAAAAGAAAAATCTCCTTGAATTCGTGATGCGAAATTCGCCAGACACTCTTTGTCTGCTGAAAGACGATGGAACAGTTATATACAAAAACAGATTTGGCTCCACCGATGCACGTCACTTGATTGGAAAAAACATCATCCCCTATTTACCCAAGGAAGAAGCCGAAGTTTTCGAACGTTGTTTAAAAAGAGTGGCGCAAACCGGAGAACCTTTGAGCGCCGAAGAGGAGTCGCTAGGCAAATATTACCTGACCAAGTGGATACCCATTGTGACCAACGATAAGGTAAGCGAAGTGCTTTCCATCAGCACCGACATCAGCGAAGTAAAGAATGCGCAGACCGAATTAAAGAAAGCCAAAGAGGAAGCGGAAGAATCTAACCGGCTTAAAACCATTTTTTTAGGAAGCCTTTCGCACGAAGTCCGAACGCCTTTGCAAGGAATTCTCGGCTTTGCAGAGATTCTTGAAAATCCGAATTTATCCGAATCAAAGCGGCTGGAGTATCTCAACATTATCAAGCGCAGATCGCGCGATATGCTCAACATCATTGAGTCGTTGCTGGACTTTGCCAGTTTTGAAAGCGGGGAAATAAAAGCTTTTCCGGTAAGAGTTAACCTTCACGAAGCCATCGAAACAACATATGAGAAGGCTTTGCAAGATATTACACAAGTGGGTGTCAAGGTGCGGTTTCTGCTTCAAAATAACTTAGACCCACGCGACCTAACCTTAATTGATCCTCAACACCTTTATCAGGTAATAACCAATCTGCTAAGCAATGCCTTTAAGTTCACCGCAAAGGGAGTGGTAACACTCCGGGCAGAGGCTGATGAAAATGAATATCTCATTAGCATAGTGGATACCGGTCTCGGTATTTCCTCAGACAGGATCGAACATATTTTCAAGCCATTCAGGCAGGCTCATGAAGGGTTGAGTCGCGCCAAAGGTGGAATTGGACTCGGGCTTTCCATCTGCAAAATTATGGTGGAGATGTGGGGTAGTAAAATCACCGTTGTTTCAGAATTAGGAAAAGGAAGTATCTTTAGTTTTACAATTCCGAAGACTGCCCAAGTGAATGAGTAAAATTACATGCGCCATTGTTGAAGATGATGCCGTTTCGCTATCGCTCGTGGAAGGATTGGCCGAGCGTACCGGAATGTTAGAAGTTATGGGAAAGTTCGGCTCTCCTATGGAAGCTATTCCCTGGCTGGCAAAAAATGAAGTCGATCTCTTGTTTCTCGACATTGAAATGCCAGGCATGACTGGCTTGGAAATGCTGGGGACTCTTACTTACAAACCTGAAGTCATTGTTATCAGCGGAAAGACAGGTTATGCTGTAGACGCTTTTAATCATTCCGTAGCCGATTACCTTGTAAAGCCAATTAAAGACTACGCACGATTTTTGACTGCCGTGAATAGAGTAGCCGCAAAACAAAAAAACAAATACCAAAGACAAGAAGAACAGAATACACTCTTTGTAAAAGTCGACTCTCTGCTATTAAAACTAGATACCGAAACAATTCTCTGGATTGAAGCCTTCGGTGATTATATCAAGATTCAAACAGAAGAAAAAACGCTTACTGTTTATTCTACATTAAAGAAGCTCGAAGAGAAGCTTGATCCGAAAAAATTTGTCAGGGTACATCGATCCTTTGTAGTGAATCTCACCAAAGTCACCAATGTAGACATGAATAACATTGAGATTGACAAGCGGATTATTCCGGTAAGTCTGACCTATAAGGAAAGTTTTCTTGCCAAACTTAATATCCTGTAGGGCGGCAAAGGCTTAAGTTTTTAGTTTACAATTTAATTAACCCGTCGATGGCAATCAAAAGTGCTTCCGGCGGGCTTGGCTTTAATACAAATTTATTGGCACCTAGTTCATCCAGTTTTTCATTGGCTATCGGTTTCGCCGAAAAGACAAGGATGGGGATTTGCTTGTACTTTTCACTTGACCGCAATTGCTGAATAAGTTCAAAACCGTCCATCTCGGGCATGACCAGATCGGTAATAATCAAATCCGGTCTTTCGCGCTCAAGATGAGCTAGAGCCTCCACCCCGTTGAGGGCTGTGAGCACTTGGTAATCCTCCATTAGCAAAAACTCTCGAATGTTTTCCACAATGTCGGGTGTGTCATCCACCAGTAGTATTTTCTTTTTCATCTTTTAATGGAAGGGTTATTGTTATTTCGGTACCGATTCCGATTTTACTTTTCAATTTTACTTCACCACCTAGGAGTTCAGTAGCTTTCTTTACGATAGATAGTCCGAGACCAGACCCGGAGATTGTGGTAACATTTTTGCCCCGGTAAAATGCCTCGAATAGTTTTCCCATATCTTCTTCAGGAATACCAATACCGTAGTCACGAACCATCAACACCATTTCATTCTCCTGACACGACACTGAAAAATCAATTTCTTTAGCGTTGGGCGAAAACTTAATGGCATTGTTCAATAGATTGATCACAATATTCCGCATCAGTCCCTCGTCCGTATAAAAAGATTTTCGCTCAGCGTCAAGGCTAAGGTTTATCCGATGAGTACGGCGTGTGCTGTTCATCACCTCTACGGCAAGGTTTTCAAATAGATTCCTGATGGGAAGCTCCGACCACTTTACCTGAATTTTACCCGCTTCACTCTTGCCAATCATCAGCACATCGTCTAGCAAATAAGCCATGTGCCGCACTTGCTTTTCTATATTATCCAGTTTCTTATCGATCTCTTCAGCCTCCAATCTTTTTTTGTATTTACGGATAAATCCTGACGCCATGGAAATGGAAGTAAGTGGGGTGCGGAATTCGTGTGAGGCAATGGACACAAATCTGCTTTTCATTTCTACCAGTTCTTTTTCTTTCTGCAACGCAAGGTTCAGATCACGTGTACGCTCTTCTACCTTTTTCTCAAGGCCGAGCTTGTATTCATTTAATTCTGTTATATCCTGTGATACGATGATCACACTCTCCAATCGTTCGTCAACTAATTTCCCAGGCGATGCACTCATCAGCAGGTTGATACGGTTTTTGTTTCGAGAGATAATCGGCATTTCAAAATTTCCGACCGGTTCTCCTTGTAATACTCGTTCGATCATTTTATCAAAACGCTTCTGGTCCTTACGCGTCAGCATTTCTTCAAAGAGGCGAGTGCCCAAGATTTCTTCACGGGAATAACCAAATAAGTTTGTACTCACTCTATTCCAATCTAGCACGGTGCGATCTACACCAATCGACATGATGGGCACGTTGGCATTCTCAATCAGACTCGCCAATTCATTAGCTAAGGCAGTAATTCCTTTCTCGTATTCTTTTTGACTCGTGATATCGGAAATGATGGCCACATAATGTTCAAGTTCTTTTTTATCATCCAATACTGGCGTAATCGATAGCCGGGCCCAAAATTTATCGCCCGACTTTGTCAGGAATATTAATTCCTCATCGGCGGATTCAAATCTAATAAGCCTGTCGAGCATCCGTGAAAATATATTTGAATCCGGATTTGCCTCTTCCATGAATTTGAAAAGATTCAAAGAACGTATTTCGTCTAAGTTATAGCCATGCAGTCTGACAAACCCATCGTTCACCCATTCAATTTTCCATTGGGCATCTGTAATCACAACCGAATTATCAGTTTTGCTGGCCACCAATGAAAGTTTTTTTATTTCTTCAAGGTAAAGTGTTTGGTTGGTGATGTCCTGCATTGTGCCAATCATCCGCAAGGCGTGACCTTCTCTGTCGTACACGATATACCCACGATCGTGAATATGTCTATATGCACCTGCCGCATCACGGTAGCGATAGAAAAATTCCCACGTACGACTTCCCCTTTTAATCTCATTATCAATAGCGTCTATGATCCGTTGCCGATCATGCTCATGAATGTTTCCTTCCCACCAGGCAATGCCATTGGTGATATCAAGGTCATTGTAGCCAAATACGGATTTCATACCGTGATTAAAGGACATTTGGTTATTCACTACATCAAAATCCCAGATCACGTCATTGGTCGCTTTGGACAGAATTTCATAACGGTCATTATATTCACGCAAGACCTCCTCTATAATCTTACGGTCGTTGATATCCTGCACGATCCCCACCATAAGGCCAACTTCATTCTTCTCATTGCGCAAAATTTGTGCTCGTTCATTTACCCATCGGATTTTTCCATTTTTCAAAATCACCCGGTGGTCAATATTATAGAGCTGATCTTTCTCCATCGCAATGCGGGCCAACTCCGCAACTTTCTGTCGATCATCCGGATGAATGAGTGAGAAAAAGGTTTGATTCCTTCCATCAAACTCATCTTCTTTCATTTGAAAAATATTAAAGACCTCTTTCGACCAAGTGAGCTTACCATATACCATGTCGGGTTCTGAAGTCCAGTATCCAATATTGGCCGCCTCAGAGGCCTTTTCAAGAAAGAACTGGTTGCGAGTCAATTGCTCTTCAATATTTTTGCGAGCAGTTATATCACGGTAGGTTGATACAATTCCACGGATAGATTCAATGTGGGAAAGATTAGTTGATGTTCCTTCCATCCAACGCCAACTTCCATCAGCGTGCTTCACCCGAAAGGTAGTGGTTATCGGATTACCTGGGTTGGCCTTCACAAAAGCAAGCCGGTCTCTTGAGATTTGTAATTCATCAGGATGGAATAAATCTCTATAACTTTGCAAAGACGAGTAGCCAAGAATGTGAGTAAGGTTATCACTAATGAATAATATCCTTCCGTCAAAATCTGAGATCAAAGAAACCTCCAGGCTGTTTTCAATAAGCGCGCGATAACGGGTTTCGTTGGCGCGAATGGCAAGCTCAGATTCTTTAAATAGTGTGATGTCATGACGGTAAATACAGAACCCCAGGAGTTCATTCTGAGACGTATTGAGGGGTGCTACTGTTACATTATACCAGCGAGGGCTTTTCTCTGGGTTGACGATCAATTCGTATTTCACTGTTTCATTTTGCCGTACCCGATCAATAACCCTTTTCAAGGCAGTAAACTGATCTTCCGATACAAAATCACATAGAGGAAAACCTACTATTGGCTCTTTACCATTGCCCTCCTTAATCATCCGGATATAGCTGTCATTGACCATTACTACATTCAAGTCTTTATCAATTATAGCAAAGCCATCTTCCGACACCTTCAAGACACTCCGCATGTTCACTTCCGATTTACGAAGTTGATCCTCTTTCATAATCCGATCAGTGATATCAATGGCTGAGGTGCTTACATGGGTGACCTTTCCTTGTGTGATCACCGGCTCATAGCGAAGCAATTGAAAAATTTTTCCTTCGGAAGACTCAAATTCGGCCTCCACCGTGATAGACTCGCCGCGAAGGGCACGCTCGAAAAGTTCTTTGGCTATAGCTCTGCGATGAGGTGCAACAATTTCAAGAAAGTGCATCCCTTCTTTCGCCTTAATTCCTGCCACACGATCAATAAAATTTTCAAAAGTTTTATTGAAAAGAACCACATTCCAGGAAGCATCAGAAAGCAAGAAATGGTCGGTGGTATTTGTAAAAAGTATTTCCAGGTTCTTTCGGTATTCGTTCAATACCTTTTCCTGATGAAGTAAACCTGTGATGTCGCGGCTAATTTCAACGATACTCACTACTTTACCTGTATCATTTTTCAACGGGATAATAGAAGTAGAAAGAATAACAGGATTGTGATTTATGGAGATCGCTCGCTCACGGTTAGCTATTGGCGTTCCGGTTTGAAATACCGCATGTTCTTCCTCAATCCAATGAAGGCCATCCTGACCAAAATGGTCGACCGAATTTTTCTCAAGAATATCTTTCTCACTCGTTACGCCAAGCAAGTCCTGCGCAGAATTATTGGCAATGACACTTCGAAGATGAATGTCTTTTACAAAGATGGCATCCGGAATATTGTCTATAATAGAGCGCAATAATTTTTTCTCTGTTTCCAGTTCAAGTCCCGCATTTTTTATATCTGTTACATCCGTTGCTATTCCTTCCAAACGAATCGGAGACCCCTTCTCATCATAAATTAACTTTAACCGGTCATGAATCCATCGGTTACCGTTGGCCAATTTAATTCGGTAGGTACATTCCGTTACGCCAATGAGTTCCAATCTACGTTGGCTGGCATCTTTTAGTAAAACATCATCGGGATGAATATTTTCACTATAGAATTTGGGGCGCTTCAGCAAGCTCTCCATCGACTCGCCGTAAATCCGTTCTGCGGATCGGCTGATATAATTGTCATTATTGCCGGTCAGGTCAAAAGACCAGATCACATCATTGCTCGAATCTAATACACGGTTCAGTCGCTCATCCTTTTGCTTCGCAATTGTTTCGGTAGCCACACTTAGTTGGTCATTCAAAAGATTGAGCTCTTCATTCTTCGAAGTCAGATCTTTATTGGTAAGCTGAAGTTGACTATTAAGATCAGCCAGCTCTTTGTTCGCATTAACTAATCTTGAATTCATCCATAAAAGCATCTCGTCACTTCGCTTTTGCTTTATATCTCGCTTGTTAAGAGAAATCACAACTCGCCACACGGCTATTAAAAAAACTACAGCTATAGCAAGTACAATAATTACGGCGCCCAACTCTGGAGTAACAGAGTTCCTCCAGACGGTCCAGATTCTGAGATATCCAACTACAATCGGAATTATTATAGATAGCGGGAGTAAGATAATCCCCGCCCTGCTTCCGGCATACGGCCGGATCAACTGACGCAGAAGACCACGATTGGGCTTCACCATTAGCAACGCGCATCCCAGCATAATAAAACAAGTGGCTGTAAAAAGTGACATTGGAAAAAAACCTAATTCTGACACCTTATATAGCCTATTCATGAAAGATATACTTGGTATTAAAATGATCAGCACTGGCGAATAATTTTGTGGTGACCATTTCCTTATCGGCCATCGAAAAAGGAGAATCGTGGCGATCGAAAATATAAAATTGAACGCTGCCATGGGCGCCATGCGACTGATTAAGATTCCATCCTCATACACCCGCACATGAGTGGGGAAAAGAATCAGATCGAGATTTAGATTCAACCCAAACAAATGGTCAATAATTCGAATCAACGACACAGCCACCACAACCGAAGCAGAAATAACACCTATTCTGGTCGCAATGCTTGAGGCGCGGCTTGAAAGCAACAGAAAAAGAGTAAGCGTAGTAAGCAGGAAACAAATTGCTGTAAAAGGGTTTACGAGAATATCGGGCAAGATCCGATTAACGATGATCTGAGGCCAGAAAGCCCAAGTCAGCATGATGGAGAATGCTCCAAAGGTCACCATGCTTATCATAAGATAGGCGCATGCTTTTAATATCCCAATAAGCCTTCTTCCCTTCTCCATTTTTCGTAATTCAAAAAATCAGGCTGAATTGCCACTTCCGAATTTAGGGAATTAAGAAATCTCAAAAAAATGAAAAAATACCCTCCGTATAATGACAAATATCAGGATAAGCCGACTACGCTAATTTACTCAACAGCAGGGATAGGGCTAGCTAGTTCCAAGTTTCAATCCATGATTTAATGCCTTTTGATAAGCCCTTCGTTCAAAACTGTAAAGATGAGGAGCCTTGTGGGCACCGCCTTTCTTCTTTTCCTTCAGTTTTTTGAGAATACCAAGTGATAGCATTCGTTTGTGAAAATTACGGCGGTCGAGCTTCTTATCGAGCACAGTTTCATACAGGCGTTGTAATTCGGGCATAGTGAACTTGGCAGGAAGCAAGTCCTTGCCTATGGGGTAATCGTTCAGGCTTATACGCAACGATTGCAGCGCTTTTTCAAGTATCGTGTTATGGTCAAGCATTAATAGCGGTACTTTGCGCACATCAACCCACTCGCAGGCGGAAGAAAATTGGTCCGGAATAGGTACTACTTTTGAATACTCAACCAGTGCCCAGTGGCCAATGGTAATAAACCGTTGATTAATCCATGAATCCCTTTTGGTGCCTTGTGGTATCTTGAGTTTTCCTTTACCACGTTGGCGTGAAGGGTCGCCAAACGTGTAAAACTGTGTCAGGTAAATATCTGTAAGACCAGTGCGCTCAAATACGATACGTTTAGCCGCCGCTTCAATGGGTTCATCATAAAATACAAAACCACCAGCTAATCCCCACTCCTTCATGTCCTTCAGCTTTAAAAGGAGGACTTTGAGCTGGCCGGTATGAAAACCAAAAATGACACAGTCGATTGAAATATGAGGGACAAAAAATAGGTCGCCTTTTTCGTAAAATTCCTTAATGCTCAGTTGCTTGGGTAATACTTTGCTCATGCCGCTAATATAAATAATTTGGCCTCCAAAGATAAAAGAGGGTGAGTCGACTTTTCTCCGCTGTCTTTCACACGATTGAAGGCATACTGAAGCTGACCTCTGTATAATGTGTCCTGTTATTTCTGGGATTATTTTATTACTTGCAATGGGAATAATTCGGCATACCCGCTTGTCAAAGCTGTCAATAAATAAACTGTGTCCAATACATGAAAATGAAACAATCGCTCCTCTTCAATTCAGTTTTACTTGGCCTTTTCATATTAATTATTTCCTATCAGTCGGCAGCTCAGCAGAAAGACACAACGAAGTTGCCCTTTGCTATTGCTGATGAAAAAAGATTGTCCGATGAAGATTTGAAAGATAAAAAAGAAGGTGCTTATATCACCGGCGCTCCTGACTTAAGCTCCGATCCTATCAACGGATTTGGTTATGGCGGTGAAGGATCAATCTTCTTTAATGGAAAGCGAAATGATCCTTTCTTCGCATACACCGCCTACCGGGCCAAGCTTGATTTCGTTGTTTTTAATACCACCAAGGAACAGCGCGAGTTTTTCCTGCGTCTCGATGTGCCTTACATTTTCAATACCAAATGGCGTTTGCGCGCCGAAGGTGGCTATGAGGTTAACCCTAACCTGCTCTACTTCGGTATCTCTTCAACGCAAAGTCTTGCTCCCTTGCAATATGTTGATGGGAACGGTAATCTGGTTACCAACGCTACTTACTCAGACTATGAAAACAATTTCCTTCAGGGCGCTAATCAGTTTTATAACACGTACAACAAAAAGGAATCTGTACTTAACATCAGTATGGAGCATTCCTTTCATGAAGGGAGACTTCGTGCGTTGGTTGGATACGAAATTGCAGGAGTAAACATGACACCGTTTGGTGGGAACTCCTTGTTTCTTAATGATTTCAACGCAGGCAAAGTTCTTGGGCTAGGGAAATATACAGTTACTATCGCGCAGCTCGGCCTGATCTACGACACCCGCGATCTTGAGCCAGACCCAAGTCAGGGAATTTTTGCTGAAGTCACGAACGAGCTTTCACTGAAATCACTTGGATCGGCCTTTGATTTCAATAAAACTTTCGCGCACGTTAACTACTACAAGAAATTATTCCCCAATAGCATCAAGCGGTTGATTTTCGCTGGACGCCTGGCGGCGGGATATACCGCACTCGACGCACCTTTCTTTGAATATCAGGACCAGTGGAGTTCGGAAGGAAGCATTGAAGGACTAGGTGGCCCAACGACACTGCGCGGATACAAGCAAAGCCGTTTTCTAGGACGAGTGATGAACTTCAATAATTTTGAGTTGCGCTGGCGCTTCGCACAGGCGCGTTGGGCCAAGCAGCATCTTGAGTTCAGTGCCGTTCCGTTTTATGATTTTGGTGGAGTGTGGGACGAGTTCTCTTCCCTTAATTTCAGCAACCTCCGTCACTCTGAAGGCATGGGCTTACGCATTACATGGAATGAAAGTACGGTATTGCGATTCGACTACGCAGTATCAAAAGAAGATCAGCAGTTCTTCTTCAATCTGGCGCACTCATTCTAAGAAAAATCTTACCGCGGGCCTCCCCTAAGTTCAATGCCTAGGCCTTCGATAAGATAGGGTTTGGTGTCGCTGAACTTAAGCTTGAAAGTTCCTTCTGCTCCTCCACCAGACAGGTTCATTTCAAGGGATTGATTCACTTTCTTAATTGAGCTGATCTGGCTGCCAGCAAAATCACGATGCAGGTTTTGAAACATAGTTACTTTGTCTTCCAGATTGCCAACGGTTGTTTTCGTTTCCGATTGTGTATCCCCGTCATCCTGATTCACCACTTTCTTCCGCATAGGTTTATCAATCAACGACTGGGAATAGTTTTCTTTGATAAACTTGGTCCATTGCTCGCGGTCGTTGAGTTGGATAACCCGGTACATTTCACGCGCGCGCTTTTCCATTACATCTTGTGCGCTTTCCTGAGCAAAAAGTACAGTGCCTGACAAACTGAATACGATAAGCGTAATAATTTTTCTCATACTTGATTTTCCTATTGAGATGATCGGTGTGTCAGAAAAGTTTTATCAACACAACGTCATCAAGCCGGATCCCTCTTTACGGTAGTGGCCGAAGCTTGTGCCGTAGGAAACACAATCATATCTGCAAGCACCACGTGCGCTGGCCGCGTGACAGTAAACAAAATTATATCGGCGATGTCTTCTGGTTTCAAAGGATTCACCCCCTTGTAAACATTTTTAGCTCGTTCAGCATCGCCTTTAAATCGCACAAGCGAAAATTCGGTCTCCACCATGCCTGGATGAATTCCTGTCACCTTAATCCCGTAAGGGTTCAGGTCGATGCGCATTCCCTGAGTAATTGCATCCACAGCATATTTGCTGGCACAATACACGTTGCCATTGGCGTACACTTCTTTGCCGGCGATTGATCCAATATTGATAATGTGTCCCGATTTACGCTCTACCATGCCAGGCACAATTTCTTTCGAAACATAGAGCAGTCCTTTTACATTAATGTCCATCATGGCGTCCCAATCGGCTGCATCGCCTTGTTGAATGGGAGAAAGTCCGTGCGCATTGCCGGCATTGTTGATCAGCACATCGATCTTTTTCCACTCGACAGGTAGCGAAGCAATGGCGCTTATCACTTCCTGCTTATTACGAACATCAAAATTCAATGTAATTACCTTCGTCGTTGACGACAATTCCTTCTTTATCGACTCAAGCCGGTCGGCTCTTCGTCCACAAAGGATCAGATTAAAATTATTAGCTGCCAGCAAGTGTGCGGTAGCCAGACCAATGCCCGAAGTTGCACCGGTGATAAAAGCAATTCGCTTATCCATCGTACAGAAAAGAGTTATTGAAAAATGAAGTAGTATGAAATCGTGTTGGTGTTCAACCGGCTGATCGGATCCTGATAGATCGTGTGTGTGGAACCTAGCATGTTGGATACTCCACGCGAAAACCGAAGCTCTTGCGAAAGCTTGAACAGCGGAAAATAAAAATCGAATCCTATTCCCGCGTCGAGGCTTATGTTGTGCTTTTGAATAGAAATACCTGCGGTTGAATTGCCGATATCATTTTTACCAGATGCCTCGAAGGCTGGCGTGATCCCTCCAACCATATACATGCGCACGTTGCCCCGGCGCATGGACTTGTATTTTAATAAAATCGGAAACTCTACGAGCGTCGTTTCTACCAGCTGCGACTGTGTAGGTGCATTGGTAAAATAGTAATACAGTTTATGCGCATAGAAACCGGCCTTGGGCATTACCCGCAAATCGAGGAACTCGCCGATTTTATAATTGACAAGAAAGCCTAATGAAAATCCTGGTGAAAAGACGGGTTGAACCGAGTGCACGGTGTCGTACGGCTTGGTCACGAATTTATTCGAATACTTCACCTGATAGGCTGAGGTATGAAGACCTATGCTAAAGCCGTACGTGAATTTTCGCTCGTCGTAATTAGGATTGTGTTGTCGCGCCCAGCGGAATAGCTGAGCTTTTCCCGCCAGGGGAAGCATGGCTAACACAAGGCATGCCAGTGCTATTTTGTGGCGGAGTACAACGAGCTTATCCCAAACGTGAGTGGCCGGCATGTTGAGTTATTATATCCGAGTTGATTGAGTATCGAAAGAAAATCTTCTCCATCAGGAAAAGCCTGCACCGATTCGGGCAGGTACGTGTATGCCGATGCATCGCGCGAGAATAGTCGCCCGATTTTCGGTAAAATGTATTTGAAATAAAATGAATAAAGCTGCTTCATCGGAAAACGGCGCGGTTTTGAAAATTCAAGAATCACTGCTTTGCCGCCGGGCTTCAGCACACGCTTGATTTCCGCCAGGCCCTTTTCCAGATTTTCGAAATTCCGCACTCCAAAGGCAACGATCACCGCATCGAATTTATTTTCTTCGAAAGGCAGATTTTCTGAATCGCCTGTGACCATATCAATCTGCTGCGAATATCCGCGGTCTGTCATTTTCTTCCGACCTACCTCGAGCATGCCTTCCGAAATATCGACGCCTATAATTTTTTCAGGTTTTAAAGTCAATGCCTGAATCGCAAAGTCGCCGGTGCCGGTGGCTACATCCAATATCAATTTTGGTTTGCTTTCGGCCAGCAATGCGATGGCTTTTTTTCTCCATCCGATATCAATGCCCAGACTAAGAAAGTGATTAAGAAAATCGTATTTGCCACTGATGGCATCGAACATGCGGGCTACCTGCACTTTTTTGGAAGCCTCGTCATTTTTATAAGGTACTACAGTCAATTCGGTTTTTTTACAAAGATAATACAGCCGCGCACAACGGGACGAAGAAACTTTGAGAGGTTAATTTCCCAACACCCGGAATTCGACGCGACGGTTTAGCGAGCGACCTTCCAGTTCATCGTCGTTGCTGGCCAAAGGCCGTTCTTCGCCATAGCCAACGGCTTTGATCCTCCGGGTATCAATTCCTTTAGAAACCAAAAAGCTCTTCACTGCATTGGCTCTAAGCTGCGATAACATTTTATTAAAAGCGGCGGTACCAACAAAATCGGTGTGACCTGAAATCTCCACCTGAAGATTCTGGTTTTGTTTCATCATAGTCTCAAGCTTGTTGAGCTCTCCATAACTTTCTGTACGGAAGGTTGACTTTCCAAAATCGAAATAGATGTTTCTTAAAATTGAAACAGCACCAACTACCAGCTTACGCATTTGAATCGTTTTGGAAATTGGCTTGGCTGTTGCCGAAGTACCTTGAATTTTCTCGTTGATGGTTTGGAAGATATAACCTTCGCGCTCCACAGATATCTTATAGTCTTTGGCGGCGGTGGCGGTAATTGTAAACTCCGTCACACCCTGACCCCGATCGACTGCGCCTACGATCACATTGTCTTTCAAACCGGCCATTCTCACTTTGGCATCAAGCGGCGCTTGAGTAGCCGCATCCACTACCGTGATGATGTATTTTAACGGCTCGATGGTTTTCTTCGGCTCTTCTTTTACTACCTCAACCTTAGGCTCTTCCTTCTTCGGTTCTTCTTTTTTGGGCTCTTCTTTCTTGGGTTCGTTTTTGGCTACTTCAGGCGCCTTCTTGTTTTCAGGGCTGGGGGTAATTTCATAAATATCGTCATAGCCCATGCCGTCGTCTCTCACGCTGGAGTAATACCAGCGCTTGCCATCTTTAGAGCTCGTGAAATAAATGTCATTGTCGGGCGTGTTGATTGGGTAGCCCATGTTTTCAGGTTCGGTCCACTCATTCTTGGTCGCGTCGGTCAATGTGCTCTTGAAGATATCAAAGCCGCCCATCCCCTTGTGGCCTTTAGAACTGAAGTATAATGTTTTTGCATCGTAGGCAATGTACGGGCCATCTTCATCATAGGCCGTATTAATCGTAGGGCCAAGATTTTTCACACGGCTCCATTCGCCTTTGCTGTCCTTTATACACATGTACAAATCCGATTCACCAAAACCACCCGGGCGCTCACTGGCGAAATACAAGGTGTTGCCATCGGGCGTGATGGACACCGACGACTCGCGATACGAAGAGTTGATAATTCCAGGAAGGGCTTTAGGTTCGCTCCACTTGCCATCGCTGCCTTTTACACTTTCAAAAATGTCGCCGTTGCCATCGTCGCGATAGATGAACAACGTATTTCCGTCAGGAGAAAGCGTCAGGTTTGAATCACCAAATTTACCGTTGATCGGCGAACCAATGTTCTTTGCTCTTTTCCATGTGCCACCCGATTTGTCGGCCACAAAAACGTCTTCGTACGGTTTGTTATCGTCTGCCACGTTTTCGTTGGTATTGCCATCTCTTCGGCGCGTGGTAAAAATAATTTCGGTTTCATCGCCATTGAATACCGGCGCATAATCTTCAAATTCTGAATTAATCTCACGTCCGATATTGATGATAGAATAGGGCTTTGGATTGGCTACAAACTCCTTTCCGTTGTTGCACTCCTGAATGCGACGATCCACTTCTTTGATGTCGACTTTATCTTTGCCGGCATAGTTAGGTTTCTTGTTTACGCGGTCGCGGTAGCGATTGTAATAGTCAATGGCTTTATCAAACTGCAAGCCATATTGATAACTATTGCCAATCCAATACTCGAGGTCAAATCTGTAATTGGGATCTTGACGGTAAATCCGGAGAAAATACTTCACCGCCCAATCGCGGTGGATGGTCATCAGATGATAGTGGCCCGCTTCATACGCTGCCTTAATGTTTGTAGTATCAAAGTTGGATGCGTTGATATAATGTTCACGGGCGTCGTCCATAGCTTTGGTGTCGGCCATCGTTAATTCGGCCATTTCCATGAACTGACGCGAGAGGTCTTTATTCTGCTCCTGGGCCTTACCAGGGCTGGCAACCACTACAAAAAGAGCAAAAAATGCAATCGCCCTAAGGTGCATGTACATATTAAAAAATAGTTTCATCGACAGGGTTCGTCAAAGAAAGGCAAGATAAGTAAAAACTTAGTAAGTGTAAATAGGCTAATTTCAAACATAAAGCACCCATTTCTTACATCTTTAGTAATTTGCCATTCAATCAATACTTTAACTCATGAAGATTACCTCTGCCGAGTTCCTCATTAGCTCTACCGACTGGCAAAAATGCCCGCCTCCCAGGAAACCAGAGTTTGCCTTCATTGGCCGCTCCAACGTGGGTAAGTCTTCGCTAATTAATCTGCTGATGGAGCGCCGAAACCTGGCTAAGACTTCCTCTACGCCTGGAAAAACCCAGACCATCAATCACTTTGAAGTCAACAATGCCTGGTATCTGGTGGATTTGCCGGGCTATGGTTACGCCTCTGTGAGCCGCTCGGCGCGCTTTGAATGGGGAAAGATGATCGAACAGTACCTGAAGAACCGCGAAAATCTCTATTGCACGTTTGTGCTGCTGGACTCGCGACTAAAGCCGCAGGCAATAGACTTTGACTTTATTCAGTGGATGGGCACGAATCAATTGCCGATGGCCATTGCGCTCACCAAATGCGACAAGCTCAAGCAACAGGAGCTAGCCAAGTCCAGAAAGGCGATTGAAAGTAAGTTGCTTGAAACATGGGACGAACTGCCTCCTATATTCGTCACGTCGGCGGAGAAAAAAACAGGTCGCAATCCATTGCTTGAATTTATTTCAGAAGCCTTGACGCCAGAAGATTGAAATGTTTAATATTGCGGCCTCAAAAAATATCACATGGAGTTTTCAGAAATCGCTTCGATCAGTGGAAAAGGCGGGTTGTTCAAAATCCTAAAGCCGGGCAAAATGGGTGTCATCCTTGAATCCATGGATGCTGCCAAAACAAAAATTGTAGCCGGAGCCACGCATCGTGTGTCGGTGCTAAACGAGATCAGCATCTACACCACCACGAAAGAAGGCACCGTGCCGCTCGAAGACGTGCTGCGAAAAATACACGCTCAGTTTGGCGCCGATCCTGGCATCGATGGCGAATCGGAACCCAACGAACTCCGCGCATTTATGAAATCGGTGTTGCCAGAGTTTGACGAACAGCGCGTGTATGTCTCCGACATCAAGAAGCTGGTGAAGTGGTACGCCATCCTTTGCAAAGAAGCTCCCGAAGTATTAACCGCTGAGAAAAAGGCTGAGTAATCAGCAGCTCTCTGCTTTCTCCACCATATTGGCCGATCCCACATAAAATGGAGTTCGCTGGTGCAGACTGGTGGGTTGTATTTTCAAAATTCTTTCCTTTCCATCCGTGCCTTTGCCTCCGGCCTGCTCGGCAATAAATGCCAGTGCATTGCACTCGTACATGAGCCTCAGTTTCCCGTTCGGGTCTTTGGCCGTAGCCGGATAAAGATAGATTCCTCCTTTTAATAAGTTACGGTGAAAGTCGGCGACAAGCGAGCCAATGTAGCGTGCCGTGTGGCCGTTGTCTTTACAAAATTGCAGATATGCCTTCACGGAAGTGGAAAAAGAATTCGACGAGCCTTCGTTGATGGAATAGATTTTCCCGTCCACGGGAATTTTCATGTCGGGATGTGAAAGGACGTATTCGCCAAGCGAAGGTTCGAGCGTAAATCCATTGACTCCGTGCCCCGTGGTATAGACCAACATGGTGGATGATCCGTAAAGAATATATCCTGCCGCCACCTGCTCCTCTCCTTTTTGCAGAATATCGCGGTCGGTGATGGCCTGACCTATGGGGGATTTGCGTCGATAAATTGAAAAGATAGTACCGATAGAAACATTCACATCAATGTTAGAAGAGCCGTCAAGCGGATCGATCGCGATCACATATTTGCCGTGGTTGTTGAGATCCACATACGATTCCGTTTCTTCCGAGATCAGGGCACACACTTCACCGCCTTTGGAAAGCGCCCGTGTGAAACGGATGTTGGCCAGCACGTCAAGTTTTTGCTGCTGCTCGCCGCCCGAGTTTTGCGAGCCCATCGCTCCCATGATATCAATAAGCCCGGCTTTGTTGATCTCGCGATTCACCACTTTCGACGCCAGCGCGATGTCGCGCAGCAATTGTGAAAGTTCACCGCTGGTATATTGAAACTGGTCCTGATTGTTTTTGATAAACCGGTCGAGGGCTGTTCCGATGGGCAAAGCAATGCGTGAGGTTTCCACAAAATGTAATTAGTTAGGATTGTTGTTTTAAATTGCAAGCCGGTTTCTGATCGGCAGGGCAAAGATACTCCGCAATCGTTTGAAATCAATTAAAAAGCTAAAAAATGAGGGTATTTAAATTTGGCGGAGCGTCGATCAAAAGTGTGGCAGCCATTAAAAATGCAGCCGCCGTGATCCAATCGCAGGGAAAAGAAAATCTACTCGTAGTGGTCTCGGCCATGGGCAGCACCACCGACCAACTCGAGCGGATCATTGCCCTTGCACAAGAAGGGAACAGTTTTGAAAAGGAGCTCAACACGATCGAAAAGTATCACGCCGAAATCATTGCCGGGTTATTTCCCGACACGCAATCCGTATCACAACGCGTAAAAGAATTATTGAATGAATTGGCCGTAGCCGCTAACGCCAAAGGCGACTATGACTTTATCTACGACCAGGTGATTGGCTACGGTGAAATTATTTCTTCGGTAATCATCCACCGTTTCTTACAGCAGCAGGGAACAACAAATGAGTGGATCGACTCGCGGCAGTTCATCAAAACCGACAGCACCTTTCGTGAAGGTCAGATTCGATGGAAGGAAACCGAAGTGGCGATGAAACCTTTGCAAGCCATTTTGAAAAGTAAAATCATCATTGCTCAGGGATTCATTGGTTCTGATGAAAAGAACAATACCGTTTCGCTCGGTCGCGAAGGCTCTGATTTTAGCGCTGCTATTTTCGGTTGCTCGCTTGGCGCGGAATCGGTCACGATCTGGAAAGACGTGCCCGGCCTGATGAATGCCGACCCCAAGCGAATCGCCTCCGCAGTAGTATTTGAAGAACTCCCTTACAAAGAAACCGCCGAGATGACGTACTACGGCGCATCGGTAATCCACCCGAAAACGGTGAAACCACTTGCCACCCACAACATTCCGCTGGTGGTGAAAAGCTTTGTCGATCCGAGCTTACCTGGTACCGTGATTCACGATTGCCATGTCAACAACTTGCCGCCATTGATTGTGCACAAAGAGAATCAATGCCTGATCTCGTGTAAAGTGACGGACTATACCTTTATTAATGAAGAACAACTCGGCATCATCTTTCACGCCATAAGTGAGGCAGGCATGCGCATCAACGTGATGCAAAACTCAGCCATCTCTTTTTCTTTTTGTGTCGATTACATTGAACATCGCGTGTTCAAACTGATTGGCATACTCAGCAAGCATTTCGAAGTATTTTACAACACCAACCTGCTGCTGATTACCGTAAAAAACTACGACCAGAAAACCTTTCACGAATACCGCAACATGCACGGTGTGATCCTGGAACAATCGTCGCGCTCGGCATTGCAAGTGCTTGTCAAGGACATCGCCCATTGATTGGGTCTTTTTTCGTACCTTAAGTCGTGATAAAAGTCACCCCTGCCCGTGACAGTCGTCATGCAGGGGCTATGTCGTCCCGTCTAATTTTGGTTTACTAACTAATCCGTTATGAAAAAGATAGTAGTACCATTCGATTTCTCTGAAACAGCAACACAGGCATTCAAATTTGCCATTGACGTTGCCGAACAGAGCAGAGGTGAAGTTATTTTACTTCATGTTGTAGAGTTGTCGGCCATGTATGACACCATGCTCATGCCCGCGCTGTCGTTTGAAGAAGCCTATCTGAAAGATGTTGAGGAAAACGCAGCCAAAAGTTTCGAAAAACTAATCGCCAAGCACAATAAAGAAGGCGTCAAAATTTCCTGGCATGTAGCCTACGGAACGACGGCGCTCTCGATCAACACGTTTGCTGAAGAGAAAGAGGCCGACCTGATCGTCATGGGTACGAAAGGAGCTTCCGGCATCAAAGAGCTGGTGATCGGATCGAACACAGAAAAGATCGTGCGCTCCTCGCCTATTCCTGTTATTGCCATCAAGAAAAATTTGCGCGGCGCCATCAAAAATATCGTTTTCCCCAACGCGCTTGACAGAGAGGAAGAGGGGTTGGTAAGTAAAATAAAAGCGCTTCAAAAATTTTTCGATGCGACTTTACATATCGTGTTTATCAACACGCCGGCCAATTTCCGCCGCGATATTGATATCCGACCCAAGCTCAATGCCTTTGTAAAACGCTACATGATTAAAGACTGTACGGTAAATATTTACAACGACCAGGATCAGGAGTCAGGATTGATCAATTTTGCCAAAGAAGTAGATGCCGACATGGTGGCGATGGGCACACACGGTCGCACGGGTATTTCACACCTGATGAGCGGAAGCATAGCCGAAGACGTGGTGAACCACATTGAATGCCCTATTTGGACTTTCAAGTCGAAGTGATAATTTTAACAACTGCTGATTTACGATGGAGTTAACTGAGCCTTTTGAGGTAAAGACGAAGACGGTCTGTTTTCACTGCGGGCAACCCTGCAACGACGAAATCATTACCGAACAAGACAAAACCTTTTGCTGCCACGGCTGCCGCACGGTGTTTGAGATTCTCAATGAAAACAATCTGTGCGAATACTATTCGATGGACCAAAGTGCAGGAGTTTCCTTACGCCACGTGCGCGAAGAAAGCTACGCCTTCCTCGATGAGCCCGAAGTCATCAAAAAAGTGCTTGCCTTTTCCTCGGAAACATTTTGCAAGGTGCAGTTCTTTATTCCTACCATCCATTGCATCTCGTGCATCTGGTTGTTGGAAAACCTGAAGCGACTTAATCCCGGCATCATCCGCGCCGAAGTCAACTTCAGTCGAAAGCAAATTGTCGTTGATTTCAACCCCACAAAAATTTCGCTTGCAGGTGTAGCGCGCCTTCTTGCCGCGCTTGGCTACTCTCCTTCCATCAGCCTGGAGGAACAAAAGAATGTGTCGCCGATGAACAAAGCATTGGTGACCAAATTGGCCGTGGCCGGATTTTGCTTCGGCAATATCATGCTGCTCAGCTTTCCCGAATACCTTGGCCTTGACGATGCCGACCGCCAACTGCGGCTGGTGTTTTCCTTTCTGAATCTCTTCCTCTCCGTGCCTGTTGTGTTTTACAGTGGCCAGGAATATTTTACATCGGCGTGGAAGAGTTTTAAACAAAAACAGATCAACATTGACGTGCCCATTGCCGTGGGACTTGCGGCCTTGTTCCTCCGGAGCGGTTTTGACATCATCACACATTACGGGCCGGGATATCTTGACTCGCTCGCCGGGCTGGTATTCTTTCTACTCATTGGCCGCTGGTTCCAAAGCAAAACGTACGACAGCCTCGCCTTCGACCGCGATTACAAGTCGTACTTTCCGCTGGCGGTGAATAAAAAAGTAAACGCCGACTGGAGGCCCGTGGTAGTGCATACGCTTGAGAAAGGTGATATCATTCGCGTTCGCAACATGGAGATTATTCCGGCCGACAGCCACGTGCTCAGTGCCGAGGCTTATATTGATTACAGCTTTGTGACCGGCGAATCAAAACCGGTATTTGTGAAAGCGGGAGACTTCATCTACGGTGGCGGGCGACTGATTGGCCAGCCGGTGGAGTTTGTAGTGGAGAAAAAAATATCGCAAAGCCACCTGACCAGCCTTTGGAACAACGACGCTTTCCAAAAGAAAGAAGAAAGCCATTATAAAAAAATCATTGACCGCGCTGCTCAACGCTTCTCGTGGATCGTGATGGGCGTGGCAATCATCACCGCCATCTACTGGTACATCGCTGCACCGCAACAAATGTGGCTCGTGTTTACTTCTGTATTGATGGTAGCTTGCCCATGTGCACTGGCGCTCGCGGCACCGTTTACCTTTGGCAATATGCTGCGTGTATTTGGCCGCAACGGGTTTTATTTAAAGAATGCCGATGTCATTGAACGCCTTGCCGCCATTGACGCCGTAGTATTCGACAAGACTGGAACCGTAACGCATGGCACATCCGAAGCGCGCTTTGTCGGCATCCTTTCGGAAGAAGAATTAGGTTGGGTGAAAGCAATGACCTCCTCTTCTACTCATCCGCTGAGCCGGGCTATTTCAAAATCCATTGCGCACCGCACCAGTTCGCCAATCAGCAATTTCAGTGAAATCCCTTCAAAGGGAATTCAGGCAACCATCGAAGACCACGATATCAAAGTGGGATCGGCGGCGCTGGTAGGTATTGAAGATCAACACAAAGAAGTGAAGTCGAAAGTTTTTGTGTCGGTGGATGGAGAAGTGCGCGGCTACTTTGCCCTCGAAACCTCCGTGCGCCAGGGACTGAAAAATTTGCTGGATCGTATCAATATCAAATGGCCGGTATATCTGTTGTCAGGAGATACCGCACAGGAAGAAGAGCGAATGAAATCTGTATTCCCAGCCAATGCCGGAATGCACTTCAATCAATCGCCACTCGAAAAACTTCACTTCGTATCTAACCTGCAACACAACGGCTATCATGTCATGATGGTAGGCGACGGACTCAATGACTCCGGCGCGCTGAAGCAAAGCGATGTTGGCATTGCCGTCACCGACGACACCGGGGTATTTACCCCTGCCAGCGACGGCATCTTGCAGGGTAATGAACTCAAATACCTCGACCGCTTTTTGAAACTCAGCCGCAAGTCGATCACGATTTTAAAAATGGCTTTTGGTATCTCTTTCTTTTATAACATCATCACGCTGGGCTTTGCGGTGAGCGGACATTTGTCGCCTTTGCTGGCGGCTATTCTTATGCCCATCAGCAGCATCAGCGTGGTAGGCTTTAGTACTCTGGCCGTCAACTGGGCAGCCCGGGGTGTCACAAAATCAAAACCTTAACCATGGAAATCATCATCGTTCTTATTTTCATTTCTATCACCATGGCTGTGATTTTTCTGGTATTCTTCATCTGGAATGTGAAGTCCGGACAGTATGATGATACCTACGGACCCTCGGTGCGCATGCTATTCGAAGACAAAAGCAAGGAAGAAATACAGAAGGCTGCCGCCGACAAGAAAGCAGAACAACATAACTAAATGGAAGATATTACACGACGGGAGGATGTAGTGAAGTTGGTCGATCTCTTCTACACTAAAGTAAAAGCCGATGCGCTGCTTGCGCCGATTTTCGAGCACGTCGATTGGGAACATCACACCCCACTCATTTATAATTTCTGGGCGACCGTATTGCTTGGTGATCAAAGCTATCAGGGTGCGCCCTTTGCTCCTCACATTAAATTAAAAATTGACGCTTCTCATTTCGAGCGCTGGCTTGAGTTGTTTACACAAACTGTAGATGAGAATTTTGCAGGCTTCAATGCCAATGAAGCCAAAGGCCGTGCGCAAGGAATTGCTGGTGTATGGCAGCATAAATTGGGACTGGCAGCAAGACGTTGATCGTTTTAACGAACGATTAATCCCTCTTCAAACGAGTAAAAAGGCTGTTTTTTTGTTGAACCCATTCAATTCAAATGGTTTTTAAGATTCAACAAAAGTTGCTATCTTCCTCAATACATAGACCAATCTTTGCCAATGATTCGATTCTATGACATAAATCATCAAAATCCCTGCATTCCGTCAGGTTGAGCCATTGGCCTCACTTCTATTTTTAAGCCATCATTTTAACCCTATACTACCCATGGAACTAGAAAAAATTCATTACGACAATAAAGTCGTAAAGGCCTTTCTGATTGCCACCGTCATTTTTGGCGTGGTTGGCATGCTGGTAGGGCTGCTGGCGGCGACCCAGCTATTCTACCCTATTTTCAACTTTGATCTGCAGTACACGAGTTTCGGGCGGATCAGGCCGTTGCACACTAACGCTATCATCTTTGCCTTTGTGGGCAATGCGATGTTTGGTGGTGTGTACTATTCGCTGCAGCGGTTGCTCAAAACACGCATGTTTAGCGACAAACTCAGTTGGATTCACTTCTGGGGTTGGCAACTGATCATTTTAGCCGCAGCCATCACTTTGCCCTTAGGCCTCACTACTGCCAAGGAGTATGCTGAATTGGAATGGCCGATTGACATTGCCATTGCCGTGGTTTGGGTAGTATTTTCATGGAATATGATCGGCACAATTCTCGTGCGCCGTGAAAAACATCTTTACGTAGCCATCTGGTTTTACATTGCCACCATCGTAACCGTTGCTGTGTTGCACATTTTCAACTCGTTTGAAATGCCCGCCAGTCTGTTCAAAAGCTATTCTGCATTTGCCGGTGTGCAAGACGCGCTGGTGCAATGGTGGTATGGCCACAATGCAGTAGCATTCTTCCTCACTACACCCTACCTGGGGTTGATGTATTACTTCCTGCCAAAGGCAGCGAACCGTCCGGTGTACTCGTATCGTCTTTCGATTATCCACTTCTGGTCATTGATCTTCTTGTATATCTGGGCAGGTCCTCACCATTTGTTATATTCTGCGCTGCCTGATTGGGCACAATCCCTGGGTGTTGTGTTCTCTATCATGTTAATTGCCCCAAGCTGGGGAGGTATGCTCAACGGCCTTCTTACCCTGAGAGGTGCCTGGGATAAAGTGCGTGAAGAACCTGTATTGAAATTCTTCGTGGTAGCCGTTACCGCCTACGGTATGGCAACATTGGAAGGTCCGCTTCTTTCCCTGAAAAACGTAAACGCGATTGCCCACTTTACCGACTGGATCGTAGCCCACGTACACGTAGGCGGTTTAGGCTGGAACGGGTTCCTGATTTTTGGTATGCTCTATTGGGTTGTTCCAAAAATGTGGGGTACGAAATTGTTTTCTACCAAACTGGCGAACCTCCACTTCTGGCTGGGCACACTCGGTATCATCTTCTATGCACTGCCAATGTACACTTCCGGTGTGGTACAATCCCTGATGTGGAAAGAATTCAACGCCGATGGTTTCCTCACATACGCCAACTTCCTTGAAACAACGACCAAGATATTGCCCATGCACATGCTACGCGCTTTTGGCGGTCTGCTTTATTTCTCAGGAACGCTGGTGATGATTTATAACCTATTGAAAACTGCCTACTCAGGCAAGTTTATTGCCAACGAAGAAGCTGAAGTTGCACCGATGACTAAAGCGGCTAATACGGATGGTTACTGGCATCATGCACTGGAAAGCAAACCAATTCTTTTCACAGTGCTTGCCCTAGTAGCAATCCTGATTGGCGGTATTATAGAAATGGTACCTACCTTCCTCATAAAATCGAATGTACCTACCATCACTTCGGTGAAGCCATATACTCCGCTTGAGTTGCAGGGTCGTGATATTTACATTCGCGAAGGTTGTGTAAACTGCCATAGCCAGATGATCCGTCCGTTCCGCAGTGAAGTACAACGCTACGATCCTAAAGACGGCGAATATTCAAAAGCTGGTGAATACGTGTATGATCACCCGTTCTTGTGGGGATCAAAACGCACCGGTCCGGACCTGCACCGTGTAGGTGGAAAATATGCCGATAGCTGGCACTACCGCCATATGCTTGCTCCTTCGGAGGTATCCAACGGCTCCATCATGCCAGCTTATCCATGGTTGTTTGATCAAACTGTTGACCTGTCAACCACAGCCTCGAAGATCAAAGCGTTGCGCACCATAGGTGTACCGTACGAAGAAGGTTACGAAGCTACTGCCAACAACGACTTGCAGGCACAAGCGGCCAAAGTAGCTGAAAGCCTCAAGAAAGACGGATATGAAGTTGCTCCTGAAACTGAAATCGTAGCATTGATTGCTTACCTGCAACGTCTGGGTAGAGACATCAAAGCTGAGAAAACAGCCGAAGCCACCAAGTAACACTTCAAAAAGAAAAGTTATGTACAAAGAAATATTGCAAAGCATCGACAACGTTCAGATTTGGCCTGTCATCTCGTTTGTCATCTTCTTCCTTTTCTTTCTGATCCTTTTGTGGTACACCGTAACGGTTGACCGCGGCTTCATTCACGAAATGAGCGAAAAGCCATTAGACGATGGCAGTAATTCAATTCAACCTTCTAATTCAACCTCTTTATGAAACGCATATTATTTCTATTCCTGTCCATGCTTGGCGCCTCGCTGGCCAGCCAGGCACAAACAGCCGCGGCACCTGCTGCCGGAGATGATCAGATGACCAAGTTTTACCTAGTTGTCGGATTCATCTTTGTGGTATCCATTTTGGTGCTGATCGTGCTGATCTACCTTTTAACTGTGATCCGCGCACTCGCTGACAGCGCAGCCAGAGATCGCGCTGAGAAACTGGGCATTGCTTACAAACCGGAGCCTTCGATGTGGAGCAAGTTCTGGACCAGCATCAACGGATTTGTTCCCGAAGAAAAAGAAGCCACACTGGTGTTAGATCACAACTATGATGGTATCAAAGAACTTGACAACCACTTGCCACCGTGGTGGAAAGCGTTGTTCTATGGCGCTATCGTGTGGGGTATCCTTTACCTGCTGGCCTACCACGTATTCAATTCGTTCCCGCTTTCAAAAAGCGAATACGACAGTGAAGTGGCAGCCGCCAATGCTGAGCTTCAAAAAATCAAAGCTGCCAACCCTGGCCCTAAGATTGACGAAGCTACAGTGACCGTAACTACAGATGCTGCCGATCTTGCCAATGGAAAGACGACCTTCCTGAACACCTGCGCGTCATGTCATCGCAAAGATGGTGGTGGCGACATCGGCCCTAACCTGACCGACGAATACTGGAAACATGGTGGAGACATCAAGAACCTCTTTCACGTAGTGACCAACGGTGTGCCTGGCACCAACATGGTAGCCTGGGGAGCCGTGATGAGCCCTGAGGCCATTCGCAATGTGGCGAGCTATGTGCTTACACTACAAGGTTCAAAGCCAGCCAACGGCAAAAAACCAGAAGGCGATTTGTATAAACCAGAAGTAAAAGCAGCAGAGCCTGCCAAAGCCGACTCTGTAAAAACACAGTCCTCATTGTAAGAATTAGTAGTAGTTAATAATGTGAAAGTGAAAGTGATGAAAGAAGCAGAAGTAAACCATGACGAAACATTATATCAATTTGACGATGAGTTTCGCAATACCATTTCCACCGTTGATGCTGAGGGGAAAAGAGTTTGGCTCTATCCCAAGAAGCCAACCGGGGTGCATCATCGCTGGCGTGTCGCGCTAAGCATTCTGTTTCTCGCTTTACTTTTCACTGGACCTTTTATAAGGATGAACGGCCACCCGTTCATCCTTTTTAATATCTTCGAAAGAAAATTTATCCTGTTTGGTCAGGTATTCTGGCCACAGGATTTTTTCCTGCTCGCGCTTTCGGCCATCACCTTCTTTGTGTTTGTCATTCTCTTCACCGTGGCCTTCGGGCGCATCTGGTGCGGATGGGCCTGCCCGCAAACACTGTTCATGGAAATGGTCTTCCGCAAGATTGAATATTGGCTCGAAGGCGATGCCAACAATGCACGCAAACTGAAGGCCGCGCCTATGACATTCAACAAAGCGGCACGAAATATTTTCAAGCATTTCCTCTTCATCCTCATCTCGGTATCGATTGCACACACGGTGATGGCCTATTTGATCGGGATTGACGAAGTAGAAAAAATCATCACACAGTCGCCGACCGAGCACATCGCAGGTTTCTTGGGGCTCACAGCCTTCTCCGTAATTTTTTATGGAGTTTATGCGCGCTTCCGCGAACAAGCGTGTACTGTAGTTTGTCCGTATGGAAGACTACAAAGTGTATTGCTTGTAAAAGATTCTATTCTGGTTGCCTACGATTGGCTGCGCGGGGAACCACGGTCGAAACTGAAAAAATCACAGCCACAGCAAGAAAAACATGGCGACTGCATCGACTGCAAACTTTGTGTGCACGTCTGCCCTACCGGTATTGACATCCGCAACGGTACGCAGTTAGAGTGTGTGAATTGCACCGCCTGCATAGACGCCTGCGACGACGTCATGGTGAAGATCAACAAGCCAAAAGGACTGATCCGCTATGCGTCTTACAATTCCATCAAAGACGGTAAAGTAAAATTGTTCACGCCTCGCGTAGCCGGATATTCGGTGGTATTGATCGCGCTGCTCAGCCTTTTAAGTTTCTTCATCTTTACCCGCGCCGATATCGAAATGACGGCCCTGAAAGCACCCGGCACCCTGTATTCCAAAACCGACGACGGGCAGATTACCAACCTTTACAACATTGAGTTCATCAACAAGACCTTCAAGGATGTGCCGCTGGAGCTAAAGATCGAATCACCAGCCGGAGCCACCTTCATGCGCGTGGGCGGTCCGGAGATTGTCGTTCCGAAGGAAGGTATCCTAAAAGGTCTTTACATGATCAAACTTCCGCCTGAATTAATCACCTCCACAAAAACTATCGTGCAGTTGGGTGTATATGAAAACGGTAAGAAAATCATCACGAATAAAGTTAAATTTATAGGACCCTTAAAAAAACGCATATGAATTTCGGGAAATGGATTGTAGTAGCATTTATCTTCTTCGCCGCCTTCATCGGCACGCTGGTAACTGTTTGCGTTCGGCAAGACGTCAATCTTGTGTCCAAAGAGTATTATCAGGACGAACTTCAATACCAGCAGAAGCTTGACAAGATGAACAACGCCAATCACCTGGCTCATCAGCCTGCGATTGAAGTAACCAATGGAAGCATCAAAGTTTCTTTTACTAATGACGATGCTGCGCAGAAAGGAACGCTAAAAATTCAGCGCCCTTCAAATATCAAACTGGATCGTGAGTTTTCCTTACAGCCTGATCAGGCTACGCAGGAATTTAATCTAGGAAACTGGGAACCCGGCTTGTATCGCGCTTCACTGTCGTGGACTGCCAACAACAAAGAATACTTCATCGAGAAGCAAATTGTACTCTGATGTTTTATACGGCTCTGATAATGGGATTGGCAGGAAGCCTGCATTGCGCAGGAATGTGCAGCCCATTGGCCGTGGCCGTAACTAACAAAAAACCCTTTCTCCTTTCCGGAATACTTTATAACAGCGGACGCATACTAATCTATGCGCTGCTTGGCGCGCTGGCTGCTACGTTTGGCTCTGCCCTTCATCTCGCTCCGTATCAGCAGACGATCTCCATTGTTTTGGGAGTTGCCTTTCTTTTAATCGGGGCCGGATTGTTCGGCACACAAGTTCCATATCTCGGAGCGTGGGTTGTCAAATTCACGTCCTACCTAAAGAAGATATTCGGCAAAGTGCTTCAACAGAAATCCTCTTTCACCACATTCACGCTTGGGATGATCAATGGACTTCTTCCCTGCGGGCTCACCTACCTGGCTCTGTCGGCCTGTTTGATTTTACCTTCGGCTTCCGAAGGATTTCTATTCATGATCTTTTTTGGTCTGGGCACTTGGCCGGTTATGGTTGGCTTTACGCGATTACTCAATATTGCATTCTTAAAGAATCCTTTTTCGCTGGGCAGGTTTTCAAAAATAGCCATGATCGCCATTGGTTGCCTATTGCTGTTCCGCGTGTGGTATGTTCATCCGCATCACAGCGATCAAATGGTAACATCCAATTCAGGCGTAATCTGTAAGTAAGCGACTTACTCGTAAGCGATCACCGTATCACTCACCACATAAACCTTGTCTTTCTTTTGAATGCGGCTTCCTGCAGGTAACACCACAATTAACGCCGCTGATTTGGGAGGAATTGAAAAGCAGCCCTGCTCATTTACATTCGTGGCAACGAGTTCATGCCGCAGTGCGTCATACAAGTGGACACGGGAAGATGATTCATGCTGATAACAAACTTCTTTTGTTTCCCCATATGAATTGTAATACAAGAATGTGGGAAAGGACTTCTTTGCGTAAAAGTCGGTAGCGTTGCAATTGATCTGAAGGATCTTTTCGACGTTGGTCCTCTTCACCAGTGCGCCAAAAATTCCCACCTGTGCCGAACTATATAAGCTGAACATCGAAATCTCCGGCTGGCCTTTCACCCATTGCGGTCCATCGCCAAGGGCTACAGGGCTTACGCCTTTCAGTGCGGGCTTCTTGTACACATAATCCTCCTTGCGAAGGCCTTCGTACGCAATCACATTTTTGGTGATATCTTTTTTTTCCGGCAGCCATTGATGCTGATCGTCGATTTCATAAGGATAACAAAGTCGCGCGGCGTTGGTCACGTTGAGCATCCACTTGCCAATGGTTGTTGCATAACGGCTATCGTAGCGAACCATCGGCACGAGCGGCCAGGCCAGGTCAAATGAATTCATCAGGAAGGCATAGCCACCTCCATCAGTAATGCTTCCTTGCAAGCCGTGTACATCGTAGTCGCCCCACCGCTCGGCAATGACGCCCCAGCCTGTCCGGCCATCGCTTGCTTTGCATCCCTCAAAGGTCCAGTAGAGAATTTTCTTTACGTCGTAATGCGTGCCATACTCTGCATTCAGGCGCGCTGCTACAAGCGCACCAAACGGCATGAGCACTTCATAAAACCGACTCTCTTTCTGATTAGCAAAAGCATCCATTGCCGACATGGCTCCGTGCAAGTAGCGTTCGTCGTGAAATTTCTCGTAGGCGCACAGCAACACATACGCATGGCCCGCGGCTGCATCCTGCTGGTGCGGAATGTTGTTTACCTTGCCGGTCATCTTGCTGTAATCAAAATACGAATAATTGTAGTTGCCTTTAAGCACCGAGTCGGCTTTAAAGAATTGCTCGGCGATAATATGCTGTAGGCTATCGGCCCGCGGCACGTTGGGGTACAATTCGCAGAGTCCATAAAACAAAACGTTGGGAAACACATCGTACCACCAATCACGGCCATAGCCGCCACCGAGTTTTGCTACCGCAGGATTGGTATTGTCCATCATGATATTCCAACCGTTGTCGGCGTTGAAATAATTCTGCACCATCTTCACATAGTTGCGCCCGTTCTGATTGGTTTTGTCGATGCCCGTCAGACCTGCGCCAAGCACTGCGCCCATCGCGCAAAGCGCTTCGTGAAATTCTTTATTGCCCTTAGGCCCTTGTCGCACATCGCCAATGGTCGTGAACATTCCCACCGTATTCTGTTTAAAATTTCTTTTTGAATCATCGGTCCATAGAAACGGTCTGTATTCTCCGGTAAGTGTTGTGTCAAACACATAGCGGTCAAAGCTTTGCGCCTTTTCACGCCAGTCGATCATCTTGAACGGCTGAGGCTGATCAGGCATCAATGCGATTCGATCGATAGTAATTTGCACTGTCGGCTTTTCCTTTTCAGTACAGGCGGTAAGAATTAGCGAAAGGAATATGAGCCAGTTAAAAAATGAGTGTGATCGTATCATGGTCGGGTTTGCTGATGATTAGCAAACATCGGCACAAATGCGAACTACACCAAACGAAAAGAGATGACCGGTTTTTCAGCAGATGCGAGGAAGCTGCTCGCCGACAAGGTAACTCACCACACGTCGTCCGCCGGCCGGGCTGGAGGAAATCACCTGGCGTGGATGGTCGGCAACAATAGACCCGATTATCGCAGCATTTTCACCCACTTCTGTCCGACGTATTATTGAAAGTATGCTGTCGGCCTTTTTCGCATCGACTATGGCGATAAAGATTCCCTCGTTGGCAACGTAAAGCGGGTCGAGGCCGAGCATCTCACAAGCACCAAGCACCTGCTCGTCTACGGGGAAATGCTGATGTTGAAGTTCTACGCCAAGGTGAGTTTGCTCCGCTATTTCATTCAGTACGGTGGCTACTCCGCCGCGCGTGGGGTCGCGAAGAAAATGAACAGCATCGCCTTCGGCATCGAGAATCTGTTTCACTGCATGATTCAATGCCGCTGTATCACTTTGAATGGTCGTTTCAAACTCAAGTCCATTGCGCTGCGACAAAATAGCGATGCCGTGCGTAGCCATCTGGCCGCTGATTATAATTTTATCGCCCGGTTTAATGTTGCTGAAATGAATGTTAGCCTTCGGGTGAATCTCGCCGATGCCACTCGTGTTAATAAAGATCTGATCGCCTTTTCCTTTCTCGACCACTTTGGTGTCGCCGGTTACGATTTTCACACCCGCTTTATCACTGGCGGCTTTTATAGCGACAAGTATCTCCCAGAAGTCCTCCATGCGAAGGCCTTCTTCGAGAATAAAACTCAGCGACAAATATTTTGGAATGGCGCCACACATGGCGAGATCATTCACTGAACCATTAATCGCCAACTCCCCTATATTCCCGCCGGGGAAAAAAATGGGTGCTATTACGTAGCTGTCGGTAGTAAAGGCAGTACGGCCGGTAAGATTCAGCGAAGCTCCGTCGTGCTGCTGGTCGAGGTGCTCATTTTTAAGCAAAGAAAAAACGCCAGAGTTCAGCAGGCGATGCGTGAGCAACCCGCCGCTGCCATGGCCCATGGTGATCACATCAAAATCAAGTTTGGGCATCGGGCAACTCAACTGCACTGATATTTTCTGATTCTCTTTTTCGCTCATCACCATAAACGTATTTTTTTAAACCTCCGCCAGGTTTTTGTTTTCCGCATATTGATAGTACGCAGCGCACGCCCCTTCACTGCTCACCATCGGCGCACCGAGTGGGTGCTCAGGTTTGCATTTGGTTCCGAACATAGGGCATTGAATCGGCTTCTTCAAGCCTTTCATAATATCGCCAGAGATGCATTCGGGGTTTTCCTTTGTGGCTTGAAAGTCAAGGTTGAATTTACGCCGCGCGTTAAAATCTTTGTAACTCTCTTTCACTTCGTATCCGCTCATCGGAATCGTGCCAATGCCACGCCATTTGCGGTCGGCCACGTCGAATACTTCGTGGATTGTTTGTTGCGCCAGCACATTGCCTTCGCGCAGCACCACACGCGCATATTGGTTTTCTACTTTCGCGATTCCACTTTCCAGTTGACGCACAGCCATCAAAATCCCCTGAAGCAAATCCACAGGCTCAAAGCCCGTGACCACGATAGGCGTATGAAATTTTTCAGCTACCGGATAATATTCTTCCATGCCCATGATCGTGCAAACGTGACCTGCCGCGAGAAAAGCGTCGATGCGCGTTTCAGGGTCGGCGAGTATCGCTTCCATCGCCGGAGGAACCAGCACGTGCGAAGCGAGGATGCTGTAGTTTTTTAATCCCAGTTTATCGGCTTGCACTACCGACAGCGCGTTGGCGGGAGCTGTTGTTTCAAAACCAACTGCAAAAAACACAACCTGACGATGTGGGTTTTTCTGAGCAATCGACACGGCTTCGAGCGGCGAGTACACAATGCGGACGTCGCCGCCGTTGGCTTTTGCTTCCAGTAAGTTTTTATCAGAACCCGGCACGCGAAGCATATCGCCAAACGAGCAGAGAATTACATTTTCATCTTTTACGAGGTGGACGGCTTCATCAATAATCCCAATAGGCGTGACGCACACCGGGCAACCTGGCCCATGCACCATCGTAATTTTTTTCGGAAGCATTTCGAGGATGCCATTCTTCACAAGACTGTGCGTTTGCCCGCCGCAAATCTCCATGATTGTCCATGGGCGCGTCGTAATCTCAGTGAGCTGGTCGAGGTAATTTTTTACCAGGGCCGCATCGCGGAATTCGGTGATGAACTTCATGAGTCTTGTGAGTTTAGTTCTTCGTCCAGGTTTTCTACTTTCAAAAGATACTCCATCGTTTTGTGAGCTTCGGCTTCATCAATGATCCCGATCGCCACGCCCACATGCACGAGCACATAGTCGCCAACCGCGGCGGTTGGCACCATCGACAAGTTTACGTCGCGAAGAATTCCGCCAAAGGAAACTTTGCCGATGCGAAAAGTATCATCGAGTTGTGAAGTAATGGCGGTAAGTTTTCCGGGAATGGAGAGACACATACACTTAACGGTTAGCGGTGATAAAATTTTCTTCCGGTACACGATCTGCTCCAGCAGCCAGCATGTGATAATATGCCAGTTGGCCAAAGCCAATACATTCGTCGTTGCTGGAAAGCTGACGATGGAAATAAAGTTGAAAACGCTCACCCAGTTTTTCCACGATTAATTTATTCAACAAAGCGTTTTGAAAAACACCGCCACTGAAGGCGATGCGCGTCATGTTCTGTTGAAGCGCTACTTCTTCAATCCAATCAACAAGAGTATGATGAAAGCGATACGCCAATTGTTCCTTCGGCACGCCGCGCTTTATTTCCTCAATCAAGTTTTTGAGATAGATGGTTAGCGAAAACGGCATTGATCGATAGCTATCACAGCTCTCTGCTTTCATAGCGCAGGCTTCAAGCAGCAGTGCGGCTTCGCCTTCGTAACTCGACTTGTCGCAAAGGCCTAGCAACGAAGCAACGCCATCGAAGAGGCGGCCCATACTTGATGTTTTCAAATTATCAGGATGGTGAAGCATGTTGCGATACACTTTCCACTCTGCGGAATTGAATTTTTTAACCAGCAACTCCTCGGCACCATCAATACTGGCGCACAACGAAAGTGCGCTTAATCTCGGCTCGCGCGAAGTTTTGTCACCTAGCAGGTGATCGACATAATCCAGATGAGCCACGCGCCGGATTTGGTTGTCACTATAAGTGAAAAACTCTCCACCCCATATCTGTGCGTCGTCGCCCCAGCCGGTGCCGTCCCAGATGACGCCCAACGTGGTGTCGCCTGCGTTGAGCAAATTGTTTTCTGCCAGCACCGCACAAAAATGCGCCTGATGATGCTGCACTTCAATTACGTTGGCCTGCCACGTCACAGCTAATTCCCTTGCGGACTGCGATGAAAAATATCCAGGATGCGCGTCAACCAAAACGGTATCAGGCTGCACCTGAAATAAATTCAAATAATACTGTAAAAGGTGGCGGTATGATTCCTGTGTTTCAAAATTTTCAAGGTCGCCAAGAAACTGGCTGACGTATAAATTTCCTTTGGTCAAAAAGGCGAACGCACTTTTCAAATCGCTGCCTGCTGCAAAAATTGTTTCGCTGTTATTTGAAAATGGATTAGGCAAATAAGTTGGAGCTAATCCGCGCGAACGTCGCAACACAATGCGTTGCCGGCCGGCAAATTGTACGACACTGTCGTCTTGCGGGTGAACGATTTTGCGATTGTTCGTCAGAAAAAGATCGGCAATTCCGCCAAGATTTCTAAGCGCCTGGTCGTCATCATAGAAAATTGGGGAGCCGCTGATATTACCGCTGGTGGCCACAATTGGTTTTCCCCAGCGAGCGGCAATCAATTCAAACAATGGCGTGTAGGGGAGCATCACTCCTACTTTAGAAAGCCCTGGTGAAATTTGTTCAAGTGCGAGCTTACTTTGATTTTTTTCTTTTAATATCAACAGCACTATCGGACTGACAATCGACTGAAGTTCTTTCTTTTCAAACGACGAGAGACACGTGTCTTGTTCTACGCTCTCCACTGAGGGATAGAGCAAGGCGAAGGGTTTAGAAGGCCGGCGCTTACGGTCGCGGAGACGCTGCACGGCCAGCGGATTAGTTGCGTCGGCCATGAGGATATATCCGCCAATTCCCTTAACGGCAATGATCTTTCCGTCGAGGAAAGCTTCTTCCATCCTATCGAGAATTACATCCATCGACGTGGCGATTACAAACCCTTGCTTGTCGCAGAGCGACAGAGCCACACCGCACTGCGGGCATGAATTAGTTTGCGAATAATGTCTTCTGTTTTCGGGGTTATGGTATTCGCGCTCGCATGCCGGGCACATTTCAAAATCGCTCATAGAGGTGCTGACCCGATCGTACGGAAGTGCGTCGACAATAGAATAGCGCGGCCCGCAATGAATGCACGTAGTAAAAGCGTAATCGCGGCGGCGGTCAGCGTGATTTTTTATTTCGTTTCTGCATTCGTCACACAAACCCAGGTCGGGCGTGAGCAACAGGTTTACCTCGGCGGTATTGTTGCTTTCAACTATGCTGAAGGAAGTAAGTTGAGGTCGTTCGGTGAGCTCCACCTGCTGGCGCACTACGCGCGCAAGATGCGGCGGACGCATTGTAATTTCTTCGATGAATACACGGCACGAATCTTCTGGTCCACCGATTTGAATGTGCACGCCGTCGTTGCCATTGTTGACCCAACCGGTGAGTCCTAATCGATTTGCCATCCTGAATACATACGGTCGAAAGCCTACGCCCTGTACCTGGCCTTCGATATGTAATCGGTAACCAGGCATGGCTTAACCGGCTTTCTGAAGTTGCGTGGAGAAACAGAAAAAGGCTTTGGCCTTGAGCCAGCGATACCAGTAAAACATTCCCTCGCCTGAGGTCACAGAGAGTTCAAGGAATTTCAAATTCGGGTTTACGCGGAGGGCATATTCTTTTGCCTTTTCAACATTGAAGTTAACATACGGAAGTAAGTCAATCTTGTTGATGATGCACAATTCCGCGGAAGCGAACATGTCCGGATATTTGATAGGCTTGTCGTCTCCTTCGGTGACGCTGATGACGGCGACACGGTCGTTCTCGCCAAGGTCGAACATGGCGGGGCAAACCAGGTTGCCCACGTTTTCAATAAATACCACCGAGTTTTCGGCAGGCTCCAGTTGGTGAATGGCGCGGTGCACCATGTCAGCATCGAGGTGGCAGCCTTTGCCCGTGTTGATCTGCACAGCCGTTACACCGGTTGCAGCAATGCGGTTGGCGTCGTTCATGGTTTGCTGGTCGCCTTCGATCACGTAAAACTGCATTTCGTTTTTCAAGTCGCGCAGCGTGCGCTCAAGCAACGAGGTTTTTCCTGATCCCGGCGAACTCACCAGATTCACAGAGAAAATATGTTTGCTGCGGAAATGTTCGCGGTTGTGTTTGGCGCGCAGATTATTCTTGTGCAAGATGTCGCGCTCCAATTGAATCTCCTTCGACACCGGAAGATGATGATGCGAAGGCGATGGTATCTGAAGGAGGTTTGCCGGCTTTACCGGTTTGTATTGAGTCTCTCCTGTTTTGGTGATCGTGACATTCGCATCGTGATCACATCCGCACGTAGCACACATGGCTTAAAATTTTGTTATGAGATAGTTAATGACTTTACTCGTAGTTCTTTGCCAGACAAATATTCCAGCAGCAGGTTGTCACACATGGGACAAGGCGCATACGGCTCGGTAACTTTGAACACCGTGTCGCAATTGGTACAGCGGGCCATGGCTTCTACCGTTTCTATTTTTCGTTGGCTGTGTTCCAGCAGCGTGTCTTTCACGCCGACATCCCAGGCAAAATCAAGGGCGTCCAACTCTACACCTGCCATAGTTCCAATTTCCAATTCGATGCTGTCAATTTTATGAGCATGGTGTCGCTTCGCCTCTTCGCTGGCGATATCCACAATGCCCATTACGATTGACAACTCGTGCATGACTAATTTTTTTGGGATTTACGAAGGTGTTTTGCTACAAGCCAATTCGCCAGGACTATTCCTGCTGCAATGGTCAGTGCCAGGGGCAGCGCGTGCTCCGGACTTGTCACATAATGTCCGGGACTGAGAGGATTACCATTACCATGGCCGGGATGAGCCCATACGGTCGATACCGATGCCAAGGCTACGAAAAGGGCGAGTAGTTTTTTCATAAATATTTTATTTAAGGTGATCAAATATATTCCCTGCCTAAAGATTTTTTCTCTGATGAAAATCATAGTTCAGAATGAAATAAGTCATAAGAAAAGTTAGGGATAGTGGGGAGTTTGCATAGGACATCAGCTAAAAACATTTCAGTCTTAATTCCTTAATCTACATCAATAAAACACCAAAGCACATGATTACTGAACCCCAAACCAAGAAGACTACCTACTTCGAAGAGCTTCAGGAACGAGGCTATTCGAGAAGGGATTTCATGAAGTTTTGTACGATGATGGCGGCTTATCTGGGGTTGCAAAGCTCCGGCGCCGCTCAGGTTGCTAAAGCACTGGAAACAAAATCCAGGCTTCCGGTAATCTGGCTTCACTTTCAAGAGTGTACGTGTTGCAGCGAATCGTTCATCCGCTCTTCCCATCCTATTGTAGCGGATATCATTCTCGATAAGCTTTCGCTCGACTATTCTGAAACGTTGATGGCTGCCTCGGGCGCTCAAGCCGAGGAGGCGATGCAAAGAACCATGAAAGAACACCACGGTGAATATGTGCTTTGCGTGGAAGGTTCGGTGCCCTACGGTGCCGACGGGGTTTATTGCATGATTGGAGGAAAGACTTCATTGGATATATTGAAAGAAGCTGCCGAAGGTGCAAAGGCAGTAATTTGTTGGGGAAGTTGCGCCAGCAACGGCTGTGTACAATCGGCCAAACCAAATCCTACACAAGCCACTCCGATTCACAAAATCATTAAAGGCAAGCCGATCATCAAAGTGCCAGGCTGCCCTCCTATCGGCGAAGTAATGGCTGGTGTGCTGGTGCATATTTTAACCTTCGGGGCAATTCCTGAACTGGATGGCATCGGTCGGCCAAAAGCATTCTATTCAAAACGCGTGCACGACAGTTGCTACCGCAGACCGTATTACGATGCAGGTTTGTTTGTAGAAACCTTCGACGATGAAAACGCAAAACGCGGCTATTGTCTTTATAAAGTGGGATGTAAAGGTCCGAGCACATACAATGCGTGCGGTATCATGAAATGGAACAACGGCACGAGCTACCCGATCCAATCCGGTCACGGTTGCTTCGGATGCAGCGAAGAGAAATTCTGGGACAACGGACCAATCTACGAACGCATGCCTAACGTCAGCGGCTTCGGCATTGAATCGACCGCCGACAAAGTAGGGATGGTTGCCCTTGGTGTTACCGCCGCTGGCCTGGCCGCTCATGCCGTGGCTACCAACCTGAGAAAACACAAAATTGTGGAGTCTCTCATCGAAGAAGGAAAACAATCAGAACAAGAACTTGAAAACAACTAACCATGGCACAACGAATCGTAGTTGATCCGATCACCCGCATTGAAGGGCACTTACGGATTGAAGCAGAAATAAAAGATGGCAAAATCAGCGAAGCATACAGTTCAGGCACCATGGTGCGCCTGCTGGAAGAAATAGTCAAAGGCCGTGACCCGCGCGAAGCATGGGCTTTTGTAGGTCGGGTATGCGGTGTATGCACTACCGTGCACTCGCTGGCCTCGATACGGTCGGTAGAAGACGCACTCGACATCACGGTGCCGCACAATGCCGAGTTGGTTCGCAACCTGATGTTCTGCACCCAAAACCTGCACGACCATGTCGTTCACTTCTATCATCTTCACGCCCTCGACTGGGTGGATATTGTCAGCGCATTGAAGGCCGATCCGAAGCTTACTTCGCAGATCGCGCAAAGCATTTCCAATTGGCCAAAGAGTTCGCCCGGCTATTTCTCAGACCTACAAAAACGGCTGACCAAGTTTGTGGAAAGCGGACAACTGGGAATTTTCGCCAACGGATACTGGGGCCACTCTGCCTACAAGCTTCCGCCCGAAGTAAACCTGATTGGCGTAGCGCACTATCTCGAAGCACTGGAATGGCAAAAAGAAATTGTGAAGATCCACGCCATCTTTGGTGGAAAAAATCCGCACCCGAATTATCTCGTCGGTGGCATGGCCTGCTCCATTAGCCTTGACGATGCCAGCGGTATCAATGCCGAGCGCCTGGCGTATGTTGGCCAACTGTTAAAGCAAGCCAAAGAATTTGTTGAGCAAGTGTACATTCCTGACCTGCTGGCTATCGCACCTTATTACCTCGACTGGGGTGCAATTGGCGGCGGACTAGGAAATTATCTTGTGTACGGCGATCTCTCCACAAGTTCGTATGCCGATGTGATGAATTACAAATTCCCAGCCGGGGCTATTCTGAATAAAGACCTTAGTCATATTCACGAAGTAAATCTGCGCGAAGACAGCGAAGTTCAGGAGTTCATCAAACACAGCTGGTATGAATATGCCGGTGGCGACGAAGCAGGATTGCATCCCTGGAAAGGTGAAACCAAATTGAAATACACCGGACCTAAACCTCCGTTCGATCAACTGAACATTGAAGAAAAATACAGTTACCTGAAAACACCTCGTTGGAAAGGACACGCCATGGAAGTAGGTCCGCTGGCACGTGTGCTGGTGGGCTACGCCAGTGGTCGCCCTGATTTCAAAGAAGTAGTAGAAAGTGTGTTGAAAAAACTGAACATTCCGGCTACGGCACTCTTCTCTACCTTGGGAAGAACAGCAGCCCGCGGATTGGAATCTATTCTTGTTGCACAATGGAGCCTTGAGTTCTACGATCAACTCCTCACCAACATTAAAAATGGTGACACTCGCATGGCCAATACTGAAAAGTTCAATCCTGAAACCTGGCCGAAACATGCCCAAGGAGTTGGACATACTGAAGCACCACGCGGCGCCCTCGCCCATTGGATTGTGATTGAAGACCAGAAGATCGCCAATTACCAATTGGTAGTTCCATCGACATGGAATGCTTCGCCTCGCGATCCGAAAGGGCAATCATCAGCCTACGAAGCAGCCTTGAAGGATACGCCAATTGCCGACAGCAGCAAGCCGGTAGAAATATTGCGCACCATCCACTCGTTCGATCCGTGCCTCGCCTGCGCTGTGCACCTCTACGACGAAGAAGGTAAAAACGTAAGTCAGGTAAAAGTACTTTAACCGCAACACCATGAATGCCTCATCCATTCATTCAAAAGCACATCTGCTCCGCAGAGTATTTGTGTGGGAACTTCCGGTGCGCGTGTATCACTGGCTTAACGCGCTATGTATTCTGGTGCTGATCGGCACCGGCTTCATCATTGGCGATCCGCCGGCAATTCTTTCCGGCAAAGAAGCGAGCTCGTTCTTCTGGTTTGGTACGGTGCGCTTCCTGCATTTCACGGCGGCCTATATTTTCTTCTTCAACTTTGCCATCCGCATCTACTGGGGCTTTGTGGGAAACAAATATGCCGACTGGAAAAACTTCATTCCGACCAACAAGAAATATTTTAAGGACATGTGGGCTGTATTGAAAACTGACATCTTCATGACGGCGAAAGTGAATCATCATTCCATCGGGCACAATCGTCTGGCGGGATTCATTTACTTCCTCACCTTCCTTGCATTTGCCTTACAGTGCCTCACCGGCTTCGGGTTGTATGCGGCAACCAGCAACTGGTGGTTTCCTAATTTGTTCAGCTGGGTGCCCACGCTGTTCGGTGGCGACTTCCTGATGCGCGAAGTTCATCACTGGGCGATGTGGTTCTTCATCTTGTTTGCTGTGGTGCACGTGTACCTCGTTTTCTATCATGATTATGTCGAAGGCGAAGGAGAAATGTCGTCGATGGCAGGCGGATGGAAATTTATTGAAGAAGAGAAATTCAAAAAATCGCAAGAAGAAGATAAAAAGTAATAACCTACCGGGAATTAATTCACATGGAAACGAAAAACAAAGTATTGATTCTCGGCTTGGGCAATTACCTGATGTGCGATGAAGGCGTTGGCGTTCACTTCGTTCAGCGCCTTGAAAAAAGCAGAGAAGACCTGCCTGCCGCCGTCGACCTGCTCGATGGCGGCACGGCAGGCTTTCTTTTAATGAACTACCTTGAGTCGTATCCGTCGGTGATCATGATCGACGCTACGCTGGATAAAAACCCTCCCGGAACGATCCGACTAATCGAACCCAAATTCGCCAAGGACTTTCCAAAAGCCATGAGCACGCACGAAATCGGGCTTAAAGATCTTGTAGAAAGCCTGTCGTTCATGGGCAAACTACCTAAGATTTATTTGTTTGTTGTATCCGTGGCCGATATCGCCAGCCTTCACGTTGGGTTAACGGAAGAAGTAGAAAAAGCAATGCCTGAGCTCCGTCGCCTGGTTTTTGAAATGGCCAATCAATTGGTTCAGTATCATGAATCTGAAATGGCCACGCCTCAGGCTTATTGATTTTCTTTCAACAACGCCTCGTCTTCCTTGGTAATATCTACGATGCAATAGCGCTCCACCTTAGCAATCTCTATTCCATCCATCACATCTACAAGGTTCTGGTATTTCGATCGACCAGTGGCTTTCACCAACACCAGCATTTTATCAATCTCTTTGTTCATCCTGGTGAGGAGCTTGCCCACTTCCTCGTGCGATGCTTTGACAACCTCGAGCTTTGGCTTGGAGATACCATGCCGCCAATAAATCTTGTTATTGGCATCCAGAATCAGCGTGAGCACATGCTTTTCATTAATCGGAGGTTGCTGAACAGGGTTGGCTGGCTCTTCGGGCATGGTCAGCTCAAGTACCTTTGCTTTTTGTAAGGAGGTGGTAAGAATGAAAAAAGTAAGAAGTAGAAAGGCAAGATCTACCATGGGTGTCATGTCGATTCGGGTAGAATGCTTTTTGCTACGCACACGATTTGATATTCGCTTGTCGGGGGATTGGTTTACTTCTGCCATAGGAAAGGTGTTTAATTAGCTCCATAATGCGTTGCGGTTGATTTAGTCACAGATAAGTAAAGTACGGGGTCAACCAGTAAAAATATTTCTAATCCACTGAAGGGTATTACTCTTGTGTTGACTAATTTGCAATACCACCTAACTCATAAAGTATGAAATGTTCCCTGACCGTTCTCCTAATTTGTTTTTACATAATTAGTGCCGCCCAGTCAGAACGTGGACTTCCTTTGAGCACTCACTATGACATGAAAATCAAAGAGGCTTTGTCCACCTGGGCAATAGCCGAGCAACCCAACGGAAGCTTATACGTCGCTGCTGAGCTCCTGTTGGCGCAGTATGACGGCACAAAGTTCGTCCCTGTTGCAAATTGTCAGGCTGCAAGTCTCGCGGTAGATAAAGATGGAGTGGCGTATGTGGGAGGAGGTGGCGAATTTGGAATGGTGTCTATCGACAAAAAAGGAAAGTACTCATTTAAACGTTTAAGTAATTTACTTGGCGACTCTGCAAAGTTGGGAGCCGTAAGGCACATTTATATTACCTCCAAATACATTTACTTCTGCACGATTGAGGCAATCTATGAGTATGAAAAAGGTACTCAACACATCAAAACTTACCTTCCCCAAACGAATGGCTTATTCTTCAATGGCTTCGTGATCAATGATGAGTTTTTCATAAGCCAAAGACTCGTTGGGCTACAAAAGATTGTAAATGGCGAATTGGTCATGGCGCCCTTTGGCGATAAGGTAAGCTGGCAAGTGACCTCCTCAATTGAGTTTAAAACGAATGAGCGACTTTTGGCTACAGGTCGGGATGGAAAAATGATTAGGTACTTTTACGATCCTAAAACTCCACCAACACCATTTATTCTGAAAGAGCAAAACTATCTTGTTGGTGATGCCTTTTTTGATTCATCACCGTTCAATAAAGATTATTTTATTGTAGGAACCCTCGCTCATGGAGCTCTACTTATAGATTCGGAGGGTAAAATCGCCGCTAAGTATAACGACAGTTCGTTCTTTCAAGGTCAACGTGTGGTTTCCGTAGCCAAAGACAGAACATCAAATATCTGGCTGGGATATTACGGCCTGCAAGGAAGGCTAAGCAAGACCGAGTCAGGATTGGACATGAGCCAGTGGAATAAAAGCAATGGGCTTGTGGGCAGTGTAGTTTCTTCCATTCGCAGTCAGGGAAAAAGATTTGTGGGAACAGACAATAATCTTTTTTACATCGACAGCAAAAACCAGGCTGTGAAGCTCATGCCAGACGTGCATAGAGTGTCTCAAATGATAAACTTCAAAATTGATGACAAAGAGAAGCTCCTTGCCGTCACCGATGAATTTCACCACCTTTTTGAAGTAAATGGTACCACCATGAGGGCTGCTTTTAGTGGTCTTGAGATAACATCAATTGCACAATCTAAAATCAACCCACGGCGACTGTATGTTTCTATGCGCGATACCTTGCTAGCCATGCGTTATGAAAATAATCGCTTTGTGAGAGAAAAGATAATCGACTTGTCAAAAGGAAATTATCGCCAGATTATTGAAAACACCGATGGATCTCTGTGGCTACTGGAGGATAACAATTTTGGTGCAGCAGCTCGTGTTGATTTTTTAAACGTAAATGACCTGAGTGTAAAATCGATGACGCGGTTTACATCGGCTGACGGGCTACCGGAATATTGCACCACACTGGCTTCTCTTAGCGGCAAGATAATTGTCTGTTCTAAAAAAGGTCTTTCCTGGTATAACAGCACGAGCAAGCGATTTGAGCCCTATACTGGGCTAGGAAAAACCTTTTCCGATGGACAACGAAATATTCAGGGCCTCTACCAATCAAAGGATGGATCCGTTTATGTTTTACCGTTATTCCCCTCCGAAAAAAATGACATTGTAAAAATATATGTCAACTCAAAAGGAGACACGGTGTACGAGAACAGACCGTTCAAGCGATTTCCTGAATTCGGATATTACTCTGAGCTAAACCTGGAAGACGATGTGTTGTGGTTATCGGGTACTGAAGGCCTTATTCGCTATGACCAACGTAAGGATACCCGAAATTATGACCTTGACTTCCAATGCCTGATTCGTCAGGTAATTTCAACGACAGACACCTTGCTGTGGGGCGGCCAAACAGCCGCAGAAACCGCTACGCAGCATGCCTCTCTCCCCTTCGACAAAAACACGATATCATTTGATTATGCGGCGCCATTTTTTGATGGCGAGCCTAAAACAATTTTCGCTGTAAAGCTCGAAGGCGAAGACAAAGAGTGGTCTGCCTGGAGCGCCACCACACAAAAAAGCTACTCGAGGCTCAGCGAGGGAACATATACATTTCAGGTAAAGGCAAAAAATATTTACGGCAAAGAAAGCTCTATTGCCAGCTATACATTTACCATCCAACCGCCGTGGTTTAGAACATGGTGGGCTTATGCTCTATACTCAACTGGCTTTATCCTTTTTGTGATCGGCATTGTTCGGTGGCGTACCTATTCACTTTATCAAAAGAAAGCGGAATTGGAGAGAATCGTCAAAGAAAAAACACACGAACTGAGTGAGTCTAACAAAAGCCTGGAAGCAAGTCAGGAAGAGTTGCGACAAAATAACGATGAGTTGCTGGCCACAAACGAACATCTCAAACTTACTCAACAACAACTGGTAGCCGCAGAGAAAATGGCGTCGTTGGGTCAGCTTACCGCTGGAATTGCCCACGAGATCAACAACCCTATCAATTTTATTTCGGGCGGTGTGCAAGCGTTAAAAGAAATCCAAAACGAAATCGTAACGAATGGAAAAGGAATGACCGACGGTGAGCTTGAGGAAAGGAAAAAAGAAAGCGATGAGATTATGAGCAGTATTACCAACGGTGTGGTCAGAGTTTCTAGTATCATCAAGGGGCTAAGAACATTTTCAAGCCCGGTTGAATCAGTAGAACAAGATTCAAATGTTGAACTTAAAGAATGCATAGATATTGCCTTGGTACTTATAAATAAGAAAATAAGCGACATGGGCATTCAACTCACCAAAAATATCGTACCTACCTCTTCGATAAAGGCTAATTCTGCACAACTCAGCCAGGTGTTCGTTAACCTTATTGACAACGCTATTTATGCGGTAAAAAACAAAGAGGAGAAATTGATCAGTATTGAAACCAGTGAATCAGTCGACGAAGTGATTTTAAAAGTAAAAGACAATGGCATCGGTATTACTCCTGAGGCCCAGAAACATCTTTTTGAGCCATTCTATACAACCAAAGAAGTTGGCGCCGGTACTGGCCTTGGGCTTTTTATCTGTCACACGATCATTCAACGGCACAACGGAAAAATTACCGTGAGAAGCATACCAAATGTAGGCACTGAGTTTATTGTTTCGCTGCCCAAGAGCAAGGTTAGATAGCGTCACTCGTTTTCACCTATACAAACCCCTTCAGCCAGGCTACGCCTCCTTGTGATTTCCGACCTAGCTGTCAAAGCTAAAGATCGTAGTTGATCAGGCGCTGAGCTAGGAATTTCGTTGCCAAAGTGCAAAGGCGAGGCAAAGTAAAGCACTTAAAGTTGCAACGTCATTCGCCACATATCACGATGCTCCTCCTTCAACAAGGAAAATGGCAACGTGATTTTATCTTGCACCTTGAAACCCAAGTTTGTATAAAAGACTCTTGCTTTTTCATTGCTGGTAAGTACCCCCAGCCAGATCCATTTTTTATTGCGGGCACGAGCCGTGTCCAGCGCTAGTGAAATAAGTTTTGTGCCCAAGCCCTTTCCCTGATAAGAAGGAAGAAAATAGATCTTCTCAATTTCTGCCGCTTCGGCGGCAGAAATCTCTTTCAAAGCAGACGCTAAGTTAAGTTTTATATAGCCCACTGGTTGAGAATCACTGAAAGCCACAAAATAATTAATGTCGGGTGAGATGAGTTCACTTTCAATACCCTTCAAACTATAGACTTTCTCAAAGTACCATTCGAGGCCAGTGGGTTGCCAATGGGTTGCAAAATTCTCAGCATACGATCGACGGCAAAGTGTGTACACCAACTCAAGGTCAGCCGGTGTGGCCTTTCGTATGGTCACCTCTTCCATCCGATTATAACGAGCAATTTACTTGGCCAGTGCTTTAGTTACTGCCTCGGTGAGCGTAGCATTTAGTTGCTTCATCTCCGCCGCATCGGCCGGAAGGCCAACGAAATTATGTACCTGATGCGGGTAGCAGAAAATAGAAACATCATTGCCGGCCTTCTCTAATTTCTTTCCATAGGCAATGCCTTCGTCACGCAGCACATCAAACTCGGCGGTGATAATGACACTTGGAGGCAGTCCGGCAAAGTCCTTTTCATAAATCGGCCATGTTTCAGGGTTAGTCATGAACCATTGGCTTTTTTCAAGATAGGATTGCGCCGAGAAAATCATTTCTTCTTTGGTTAGCCCGTAGCCACTTGCATTGTCATCGTACGAGGCATAATAGCTGATGATTGGATTATCTACCGGCGGGCAAATCATGATCACACATTTGAGGCCAGCCAATTTAGCTTCGCGTTTGGCTCTGTGTGCAACCAAAGTAGCCAGCGTAGCGCCTTCTCCGGTTCCTGCTAAAATTATTTTTGCAGGATCGCCACCGTGCTCAGCAGCGTGTTGTTGTACCCAGAGGTAAGCATTGTATGCGTCGGTTGAAGCGGTAGGGAATTTAAACTCAGGCGCTGTTCGATAGTCAACATCAAACACCACGGCATTAAACTTCCTGGCTAACCGCATGGCCTCATACTCCATCGAAGGCAGCAAGGGTTTTATATATCCGCCCGTATGAAAATTGACAATCACGGCGAGCTTAGATTTACTACTGGCTTTCACCACATTCACTTTGATTTTATCTTTCGTAATGGTGATTCGCTTTACACTATCCTCTGGCAGTTTGTTGAAGCTATAGGTTACATCGCTTTTAAGTTGTTGCGGAGTGGCTGCTTTTAATTGAGCCATGGTTTGACCTGATCCATATTTCTTTAAAAAATCAGCAACCCGCTGATCGAGTTTTCCCGTAGTACAACTTTGTCCAAATGAGACTGACGCGAGCGAAGCGAATAGAATAATCAAAAGAAAGTTACCCTGTATTTTATTCGAATTCATAGGTGTGATTTTAACTTCTAATATAAATATTTAATCCCGCAATACCGTCACTTACTTTATTGATGTTCCTGTCAGTTCAAGGAAATACGGTAGCCGGCTTATTAACCAAATTGGTTGGGTATTTGATTCTGAAATTGACCGCCACAGTAAAGCGCAGGTGCTCGATTTTTTCCACCACAGAGGGATAATAAAACAGTCTGGCTTCTATGGTATTGAACACGAGGTTTTCATTTCTGGCGCGAAAGCCGGCCGAAAAGCCTGAATAAAAATTACGCGAACGAAGAAGTCCCGGGTATCGGTCGATGAAGGCCAGATCGATACGCGTTACCGGCGCCAACCGAAATCCAATCACTTTCCACGGCGTGAACACCGTAGCTTCTTGTGTCATAGTAAGTCGATGATACCCCACGAGACTGTCAGGCAAAAAACCTAAAATTCCATTTACGTCGCGCACATCGATTCCTCGTTTGATTGTAGGATTACCGAGTGCTGCGTACCCCATGCCGAACTGATGACGTATTTTCATTTTCCCCATCAGGTAGACTTTACTGTAGCGCGAGAAATCAAATGAAAAGTATTCGTCTTGAGGCTGCTTGTTATTCATGTACGTGGCCAGTTTCAGCGTATAGGTGTAAATACTGCCACTGGGCAACACCATGTTATAATAAAGTTCGCTAGCCATGTAAGGTCGTTTGAGATCTAGTTCACGCTCCCATCCTGCAGTGAAGGAAAGTCTATAGCCATAAGGAATATCTTCCGTGCGACCAAAGCCAATGACGTATTGCGTTTTGTAAAAATCCTGGCGAAAAAAAGTGAGTTGAGCGAGCATGGCTTCCCGATTCCTATACACAAAGCGATCAGGCTCGGTGAGTGTAGTATTTTTTTTACTTAGAAAATATTGATCAAAGGCGCGCACGGCCACAAACGTACGGTTACGGTTTTCATGTAAATCGTTGGGCAATCGTTTATGTCCAAACGAATACCCGAGCCAGTAATCCTGGATCACATATTTATATTGTGCGAAAAGGCTATCCGGTTTGTTGTACACATTGTGCGACGTATTTAAGCTAACCTCGGCGCCACCGGCATAGCGGGCGAAAGGTTGATAGAGAGTTCGGTTCAACCGAAAGTAAAGCGAGCTTTCGTTTTCGTTTCCAATGCTTACGCCGTCATTGAGATTGGTGTAGCCAGCAGAGGCATCGACAAAACTTCCTTTGATGTTGTTGACCTGGTAAAATAGCTTATATCCTGTTTTCGGTTTACGGTTCGTATCAAACAGCTGTCCATACTGAAAAGTCTGCCCTCGGCCACCCACGTTAATATCCTGAATACTTCCTTCCACTTTGGAAGGAATGGTGGGAGAAAGCGAGCCGCCAAGACTAAACACGTCGCGCGTGACCACGAGCAAATCCACCGAGTCAGGATTATTGGCAATGGGCTTCACATAAATCCGAGCATCTTTCATGTAATTAAGATTCCGCAGCGTGCGCTCATTATCAGCTACCCGATAAGGATTGAGAGGTTTTCCCTCTTTGATGAAAAGATTGTTGCGTATTACAAACTCCCGAGTATTATAGTGTAGGCGGTCGGCCGTTCTGGTAATGTAGTTAGCGAGGTTGCGCGTAGTGTCAATCACTGATTTTTCGAATCCAATAGGGCGCACAATAATTTTTCGTACGATCTTTCCATTGTAATTCAGATAAGGTGTTTCGCTCTTCTCGTTAATCGTTTCATCCTTGGGAGGAGTTTGCGAAACCATCTTCAGTACCTTATTGAAATTCTTGCTGGTTTTGACACGCTGCACCCATTTTGGCCGATGAACTGTCTCGACTTTCTGACCAAAGACATTCGCCGATACCATCACCAGAAGTACTAGCCCTCCATAGCAAATTTGATTTGTCAGAAAAAGTTTAATGAGTTTCATGCTCGGGTAAACCGGATCGTCAAAAATACCAATCGATCATCAGTTTATAAACTTTTATCCGAAGTAGAAATTTTCTATTTGAATGGAATAATCTGTGCGAAACACAATTGATTCCAAAGGCTAATCTTCGCTGGTATGATCGCCAAAGGTGGGCGTGTCGCCTCTTTCAATTGCTTCTGTAATGGTGCGCACAATAGACTCCAGGCGCTCACTGGATTCCTTAAGGTGATCAAGAATTACCTTATCCTGTTCTTCGAGTTTCACTTTCGATAAAATGTTTACCAGACCTAGAATGCTGGCCAGCGGCGCTCGTAGTTCATGCGCAGTAATGAACGCATACTCTTCAAGTGCTTTGTTTTTCTTTTCAAGTTCGGCGGTTCGGGCCCTCACAAGCATTTCAAGGTTCTCATTGATACCTATGATCTCCTCAGCCTGCGCTTGAATTTCTTCTTTCTGTTTTTGAATTTCAAAAGTCCGCTCGTGAATTTTTTCTTCTAATACTCGCTTTTCTTCAACCAGCTTGCGCTCCCGAAACTTTACAATCAAAAAACCAGAAACGCCCACCGCTACTACACTAAGAATGTAAAATAAATTGGTTCGCCAAAAGGGTGGCTTAATCTCGAACGTTACTTTCGCTTCTTCAGAAGAAAAATAATCGGAGTCTGATACGCGAAGTCGAAAGGTGTACTCGCCGGGTGGAAGATCGGAGTAAATAGCCGCATGGTCTCTGCTTTCAATCCAGGATTTATCAAATCCTTCCAACTGGTATTGATAGTGCAGGTTATCGGCGTTTTGATACCATATCCCAACATAGTTGATCGTGATTTCATTTTGATTGTATCGAAATGTTTCCCTGGCAGAGGGAAAAATGGTTCTACCCGATACTTTCAAATTCTCAATGCGAGGTTCCGCCGTTGCGCGCTCCGGCAAGGTGCGCGGCGAATAGCTAACTATTCCACGGCTTGTACCAAAGTAGAGCGTGCCAAGAAAGTCACGTGCCACCGCATTGAGGTTTGGAGAAAAATCGCGCAAGCCAATCTCCTCTCCCATCCGAAACACTTTGTTCTTTTGCACATCATACACATCCAATCCCAATTCGTGAAGCATTACCAGATTTCCATTTCTATCAGTGGCAAGACAATTAATATCCGTACTTCGTATCGATTTAGTCTTCGTTGCGAGTGCCACGAATTTAGAGCCGTCAAGTTGATAGAGCCCATCGCCTTGTGTGTTAACCCAAATACGTTGCATCCCGTCTTGGGCGAACCCGAAAACAACTTTCGAATTAAGTCCTTCTTCATAATGATGAAACCCTGAGGCATCCATCATGTCCACTCCCTTTCCGTCTGTGCCAAACCAAACTCTTTTTTTCCGATCAATAAAAACCTGATAAATGTAGTCTGACGAGAGCCCAGTACTTTTATCAAATTTTTTTATGGCAGCTCCATTTGACTTCAGCGGAATCTGTATTGCGCCGGAGAGAGACGCTACCCACACCAACCTTTGATCGCCACTAATGGAAAGCACTGTTGTGTTTTTGAGTGACTCAAGAAAAAGCACTTCACGTGTTTCAGGGTTTATTCTTGCTACACCCTGGCCGAGAAATCCAACCCACACGAATCCGAGCGAGTCCACATACGTACAACTCACAAAAGAATTCTTCCAACGGCTATCTGGGAGAAATGAGGCTTCAATTTCTTCCGCTTCGGCATTTGTAGTCTTGTAAAAAAGTTTCCCATTTATTGAGTACCAAATCCTCTCTTTCTTATCGACACAAATTGACGACACATTTTTATCTACGTGAACATCGCTCTTATCATAATGGTCAAGCGAAAAAGCGGGCAATCGCCTTACCATTTCGGCGCCACCTAACCAGATGTTACCTTCCCGATCGGGCAAGAGGCAATTAATTTTCGAAAAGCCTTTGTCATCGGAGGCGTTGTAGCTCCTTGCTTTTCCGGTATTTACATTCAGAAACAAGAGACCAGTTTGTTCGAGCGCGATCACCGCTTCATCACCAATCATAGCCAGGTCTGTGATTGCTCCGGCAGTCCAGTTGCTTACCTCTTTTGTAAAATTTATTGCTTTTAAATCTGTGGAGAGTAAACCCCGATCTTCAGAGCCAAGCCACATTTTGCCATTGGCATACACGATCTTCCTTATGATATTATCTGGAAGGCCCGAGTTATTGTTCTTCACTTCGATTTCGACCTGATCTTTTTTAATCGAACAAATCGCAATCCCTCTGTCGGTACCCGCCCAAATTCTGTCCAGGGAATCTAATTGCAGGTCATAAATGAATTTGTCCGGAAGACCATCGACTTCGTCAAGAAGATTTAAACGATTATTGCTGTAATAGTAAAGTCCCTCGTCAACCGCCGAAAACCAAAGTCTTCCCTTATGATCAAAGACTATATCCGAGATGGGCTCCTTCGCCGAACCTTCTTCGGGGCTGAATTTGGAAATATTTTCCTTTTCCAAAATCGAAATCACCCCTGTCTGATGACCAATCCATAAGCGTCCTAAGGAATCCTCGGCCAACGCCGTTACTGCGTTGTCGGGCAATCCATTGGTAGCAGTAAAATTCTTGTATGTAGCGCCATTAAATTTGAAAAGTCCGGAATTTGTTCCAAACCATACATAGCCGATACGGTCCTGAAAAATAACGTTTACTTTGATCTGCTCATTTTTTTTGAGCAAAGAATACGACTGAAAGAAAGGGATTTGAGAGTAAGAAGGGAATACCGAAACGGCAAGAAATAGTAAAGAGAGTATTCTCATCCGGTTACTTATCAGCGGGCATCATAATGGCGTTAAATTTAACTAAAATTTCGGTAGCAATTTTTTGGCTTACAATCTG
>JAFDYT010000008.1:0-28842 GCA_018266055.1 Bacteroidota bacterium | reverse complement strand
GATTTGTCTTTGACGGTGATAGTCCCTTTGATAATTCGAGGTTGCTTCTTTCCATGAATAGTAAGATTTCCCTTGGCGCGTACTTCGTACACACCATTTTTGGTAAAGTCGATTTGCTCGATGATTTTACCGGCGAAAGTAGCTTCGTAAAACTTCTCGCTCTCAAGGTAACGCTCGTTGAAATGTTGCCGCTGAAGCTCGCTGTTGAATCCTTCAAATGACTGCACCTGAACTACAAAAGCAAATTGGTAGGTGGAAATATCAAGCAACCCCTTAATCTTATTCGACGAAGCATTGATCAATTCCAATTTAGCATTGGACGTAAAACTAATAGCTCCCTTCTCTGTAGAATATCTACTCTGTCCAAACGCTACACTGGAAATAAGAAATAATGCCCCGAGTACCGTCGGTAGTATGATTTTATTCGCAAACCCAAATGACCAACTCATTGATTAACGATTTTTAGAAAATTGAAAAACACGACTAATATTAAAACCAAAATGGATATCGCCGGCACCAAACCTTCCATCCGTTTCGGCTACGATAGCACGATCAATCATTCCAAGACTATTGGTAAATACCAATTGAAATACGTGACCTCCGGTTTCGATATCCACACCGATGCCCAAGGAATTGTAGTAAGGAGTATTTTTAGTTGGATTCAAACGTAGGAAATACTCACTCGTTAACGCTACACTCTTCGATACTTTATAGCGGCCAGAGAAACCCACGGCATAGTCGTCATTATTTTCGTACGCTTTATACACCATGTTGCGGTGAACAAACACTCCGCTTACTTGCAGAGACAATTGTGGAGAAAATTTTCTCGCTACAAGAATTTGCCCCACATAACTCAGGCGGTCGCTGGCGGTAATCAATGGATTCTCGCTCGACTGCGGAGAAGTTTTGTAGTTCGTGGTTCCAATCAGAGTAACCGTGACAGGAAAAACCTTCGCACCACTACTTTGCCTGAAAAGTTTATAGCGCACGTAGGAGTCAAAAGTTTTGTCTGTTGAAGTCCGTCCAATCGAAACGCCCAACCGATCTGTTATTCCGTACTCAAGGCCAAGCCTTACATACGCATTATCCAATCCCCAGAGATTGTAGCTGCCTGAGTTAATCCTTCCGAAGCGGTGGGAAAAAATAAACTCTAATTCTTTTTTACCTTTTGTTTCCACCGACATTCCATTGATTATCCGTGTTCCCTTAAAAGTCTGGAATGCGTAATTCACTTCGGGTTTTTCATTCTTCTTCAGTTCGGCAAGAAGATCGTCCTGTGCAAGCGCTGCCACTTGAATAATAGAAAAGACCAGTGTAAATAAATTCTTCATGTAATGATCAATTTTTATTGGCACCGTCATCCACCCAACAGGCGATCAGCTGGATTTGCTCAGAGGTAAGACTTAGGCCACCAGCAGGCATACTCTTGTTGGCAGTTCGTGTTTTAATATTCAGCGCGTTGGCTTTTACGTTGTCGTAATTTCGCCAGTCCCGACTACCACCCAGATCGCCATTGTGGCAACCGCTAAGCGTACAATTGGTTTGCAGAATGGCGACAATGTCTTTTGAATAACTAACTCCAGTGGACTGTCGTGGAACTACTACACCCACTACGCTTGGACATTCTTGTGAGTCTTTCACCGTAACTACATAGGTGCCTGAAGAAAGTGCAGAGAATGAATTCTGAGCTGAAAATGCACCGCTGCCAAACTGATACACATAGGGAGCTTTCCCTTGCAAACCTTCTACTGAAATAGATCCATTGTCTCCTATGCACTCAGAGTCAGGGACCGCTACAACGCTGGCTGTTAACGAAGATTCTGGAGAATTAAGTTTTACAGAAACCGTAGCCTGGCAATTGTGTGCGTCCTGCACTACTGCCACATAAACACCAGGCGCAAGAAATGGAAAAGAACTTGAAGATTGGAAGGATGAACCGTTAAGACTATAACTGTACGGACTTTCACCGCCCGCAGCAAGGAGCGTGACACTACCATCGATCGCCTGACAAATCGTTGGAGACTGGCTGCTCAACACACTTAGTCCTAAATTGGATTTAGAGCAGTCAGCAAATTTTGGAAAATCATTGTACGAACAGGAAAATACCCCAATCAGGGTTATGCTTAGTAAAGTAAGTTTAGAAATTAAGTTAAACATGCAATTAGTTTTGATGGTAAAACTAAAATCCATTCAAGTATAGTAATATCTCATGACTCAACACTACTTTCAATAAAAAATACTAACCTAATATTTTTGTTACATTAAAAAAAAAACCTGAATTTCAAAAAAAGAAAGTAACTCTTAATTTCAGATTTGTGACAAACGGTAAACCCGTCAATGAGGAACAGTTAATTAACAACTTAATGGTTGTGATGACAATCTATGGCAGAAAAATCGAGCAATCCGAAGCCTTTCAGTCGTTGACAACTGCGCTCTATCATCATCATTCTTCAGCTTCTGTTTTTATTTACGACAACTCGGGCGAACCACAATACATAGAAAACAACCCGCACTGGAAAATCCATTACCAGCACGATCCCAAAAATTCTGGCGTAAGCAAAGCATACAACAGCGGCTATGCGAAAGCCAGAGAACAAAATAAGACTTGGATTTTGCTTGTCGACCAGGACACTCTTTTTCCACCTGATGCATTCACAAAATACTATCAAAGTCTAAGTCAAACTTCGTCAGAAGTATTTGTGCCTTTACTTAAAGATGCAGTAGGCCTCATTTCGCCGCACAAGTTTCGGTGGGGCTCCGGGCAACGCCTCAAAACCATCAACCCACTGACAGATTTTCCTTTGAACTCATATTTCTTTGTTAACTCCGGCGTATTGATTTCAACAGCGGCATTTGGTAAGACAGGTTATGATGAAAACCTTCCGCTTGATTTTAGTGATTTTGCTTTTGTAAACCGGCTAAGAAAAAATCATGCTTCTTTCTATTTAGTGGATCTTTCTTGCCAACATCATCTCTCATCCACCGAAAAAAACGTGCATCCAGAAAAACTCGAACGTTTCAGAGGTTATCTTGTGGCCAGTAAATATTATAAAGCCAAATATTCTCCCAAAAATCAATGGATACCTATTCGTAATTTGTTACGAGCACTAAAGCTGTCGGCAAACTATAGAAGCCTGCAATTTGTTATGCTTTATTTCAAAACATTATGATTAACCCTCATTTCTGTTATGCCCTGGGGTTTGCCTTTTCTCTGGTAATCTATAATCTAAATTGGTCACAGGCATATCCTCACCTTACCCTACCGTTGACTGTCTTTCTATTGATTAGCATTGGCGTTCATGTTTTTTTTGGAATCCAATGGATGAAAAAACATAAAGAGAAATTCTCTTCAGCAAATACACGCGAACCCTTTAGACCAGTTACAATTACCATTTTACTTTTCACCTTATGGGCTATAAATTTTATCCACGAAGGCGGAATTCCACTCGTCAATATCATTTTCAATATCCCCTTTGATTACAAGGTTTTTGGCACCCCATCTCTCCATGTATTTCTCGTGACATTTACCTCATTTTTTGGTGTTTACCTTTTGGATTTCTATTTGCTATCCCGAGAAAAAAAATGGTTGTGGTTGTATTTAATAAATTTTATTCCGGCCATTCTGTTATTTAGTCGGGCAATGATTCTCTTCAATCTATCAACGGCTTTTTTTCTATACCTTTTGCATTCCGACACCGTGCGTTATCAGATATTCTTATGGGCTATTCCAATAACTATTATTGTCTTTTACCTATTTGGAGTTCTGGGGACCATTCGCGTATCCTTTGAATCCAAAACGCAATACAATCCAAATTCATTTCTCGAAACCGGTGATGCCACCGAATCTTTTCGAAGCTCAGCAGTGCCTAAAGAATTTTTCTGGCCCTACATTTATATCTCCTCACCGGTGGCAAACTTGCAAACCAACATTAACTCATATCCGGTAAAACCGATTACCATCACGCGAGTTTTGGAATTCATGAACAACGAATGGTTGGTTGAATCTCTTTCGAAGCGAATCAACCAGTTGGTGGGAGTGCAGCGAGAACTGGAGCATACCATTCGCCAACAATTTAATGTCTCAACAGTGTACAGCCGAAGTTACAGTTATCTGGGATGGTTTGGAATTTTCGCAACAGCCACAATGGTGCTGATGCTTCCCATACTTTACATGAAAGTGATTCCAAAAAATTATATCGCTTTGGCGACCGCCATGTTGTGTACAACCTATTTATTTCTCGTTTACGACAATACTATCCGTCTAATGGCGCTCGGTTTTCAATTAGTATTCCCAATACTATTTCCATTTGTTGAGCGAAAATTTAATAATTCAACCGCAACTGCATGAAAACATCGGTTTGCATGGCGGTACACAATGGCGCTCTATATTTAATGGAACAAATTGATTCGATTCTTCCACAGCTGGGCCCTGCAGATGAGCTTGTAATTTCCGATGATAATTCTTCAGATGAAAGTGTCGAGATCATCAAATCATACCGTGATGAACGCGTCAGAATCCTGGCCCCGCGTCAATTTGGAAACCCGGTAAGGAACTTTGAGTATCTACTCACTAATTGTGAGGGCGACAATATTTTCCTTAGCGATCAGGATGACGTCTGGCACCCAGAAAAAATAAATAAAATGAAGGTCTCGCTCCAAACACACGACCTTGTAGTATGCGACTGTAGTCTGGTGGATAACGAACGAAACATTAAGGTCGACTCCTTCTTCGAATTCAATCAAGTTCGAAGTGGATTGGTAAGGAACCTGATCCGTAATTCCTTTGTTGGGTGCTGTATGGCATTTAAAAGAAACTTGAAAGAGGCGGCTCTTCCTTTCCCAAAAGGAATTCCCATGCACGATCAATGGATAGGATTGCTTGGACTCCGCTCCTTTAGTGTCAAGTTTCTACCCGAGGTTTTGGTCGAACATCGCCTTCATCAAAGAAATTATTCAACAACAGGGCGGGCAACCAAAAACTCTTGGAATAATAAAGTAATTTCAAGGCTTCGATTAACTCAAATGCTTTTAAAACGATAAATGGAGAAGATATCTGCTTCGATTGTAACCTACAACACTGAGGTCTTCTTACTAAAAAGAGCTATGGATAGCTTTTTGAATAGTTCCATTTCCGGGCCGCTTGTGATCATTGATAACTCACCCAATGATTATTTAAAGCAATTCTGTGAAGGCATACGCGATGTCACATACATTCACACCGGCCGAAATCTGGGCTACGGAAAAGCGCACAACATCGCCATTCGTTCACACCTTGATCACTCCACCTATCATCTGGTATTAAATCCGGATGTTTATTTCGACACCACCACGCTCGAAAAACTCTATTACTTCATGGAGTCACATCCTCAGGCTGGGCTTGCGATGCCGAAGGTTTTCAACACAGAAGGGCAATTGCAAATGAATTGCAAATTGCTGCCAGCACCGATGAACCTTGCCCTCAGAAGGTTTTTCCCGGTCAAGAGCTGGTTTAAACAAATCAATAACCGGTACGAAATGCAAGAGCGTGGTTTTGACCATGTGATGAATGTACCATTCCTGTCGGGGTGTTTTATGTTTTTACGAACCTCATCACTCAAAAAGACTGGCCTATTCGATGAGCAATTTTTTCTTTATGCGGAAGACACTGATCTTTCGCGGCGAGTACACCTTCAATTTGAAACGCTTTTCTTTCCTGACGCGGCCATAACACACTTGCACGCACGAGGCTCATACAAGGACTTTAACCTGACATTGCAAAATCTAAAAAGCGCCATCCAGTATTTCAATAAGTGGGGTTGGTTCTTTGATCGGGAAAGAAAAGAAATCAATGCAAGGGCCCTCTCTCAAACCAACCGGATGGTACAAGAGGCCACTTCACTTGACAAAATCAAAGTGGCATGACATTACAGCCATTTGCAAACGTGCGATGGCATGAGTTGATCTTATTGCTTTGTGCTTTAACCTTACCATGGCCCATAGGATTTAATAACCTCAGCATTGCTTTGTTGGTCATGTGGTGGCTAAGTAAGGGAAACATGGGTTCGAAATGGGCACTGTTCGTTAAATCAAAGTGGGCATGGGCTTTTGCATTCTTTTATATTACAATCGTAGCACTCTCACTTTGGTCGGCAGGCCCTGAAGAAACGGCATCCGAAGCGCTTCAGAAAATCACTTTGCTTCTTTTCCCACTTATTCTGGCAACGAGCGACCCCCTTAGCCCACGAGAGATCGGATTGATCAAACGAGGCTTTGTTTACTCATGCTTTACTATTCTGGTAATTAGCCTAGTCGTAGCACTGATCCATTTTAATGCCAATGATGCCATTCATAATTTTGATACGGAGACTGGCGCTAGTTTTGATCGCTTGCATCCAAAGGTCACTACTGCCTGGATGCACCTTTCTTACATTCAGGTACTGAAATGGATTGATCTTCACCCCACTTACTTCTCCTTGTATCTCGCATTCTGTCTTGTTATTCTGATCAATGAGCAGCTCAATCGGAAAAGCATCAACTTTATTCATCAGTTGATGGCAGTGATCATTTCCATTTTTATAATCTTTCTCGCCTCACGCATAGCAATTCTTGTAGTGGGACTCTGCCTGATCGCTGCCATCTTCAAAAATACTTACGAAAAGAAAAAAGAATCGGCAATCCAAGCCCTGGGACTTGTGTTGACACTGGCATTAGTACTGTGGATAAATCCTGTTTCTAAATTCAGACTAATTGAAGAGCCTGCCAACACTGAATATCGACTAAATCAGGAAAACACCAGCTGGAATTCCGTGAACTACAGGTTGCTTGAGTGGAGAGCAAGTCTGAATGTGATCTGGAAAAGTCCTCTTCTTGGAATTGGACCGAACGAAGCTCAGAAAGCAATGAATTCATTTTACCAACAGTTCAATCAGAGCACAGTTAACCTAAACTATAACGCACACAACCAATACCTTCAGACTTGGATGGAACTGGGCGTGATTGGGTTAATCGGTCTACTGGCTTGCATTTTCGTGCCGCTCATGTATCGTGATACAACGAGTACTCATGTTGCTTTTATTCTTATTTTTAGTGTTATGTGCCTCACCGAATCACTTCTTGAACGACAGAAAGGAATTGTCTTTTTTGCGTTTTTTCAATCAGTGATGATGTGCAGTCAAAAGAAAGGAAAATGAACCAGGCTCGGCAAACATCGAACGTACTTGCAGCAGAAGAAAAAAGCATTCTTCGAACCTTACTTTACTTTGACATTTTTAGTTATCCGTTAACTAAGAAAGAGATTGAACAGTTTTCGCCACTGGCCACCAATTCCAGGAATGCTGGCACATTAGATAAGTTAGTAGCCATGCAGCTTGTGTATGAGCACAACGAATTCTACATGGTGCAAAACCAACTCCCGCTGGCATCAAGAAGGATTGCAGGGAATAGTCTCGCCCGAAAGAAATTAAAAACCGCTCAGCGATATTCACGGTTAATTGCCCGGCTTCCCTTTGTGAGGGGCATTATGCTTTCGGGGTCTATTTCAAAAGGGTACATGGACAGCAAAAGCGATATTGATTATTTTATCATCACCGAAGTAAATCGGCTTTGGATTGTAAGAACAATGCTGGCTTTCATCCGAAGAATTTTTCTTTTCAACTCGCACAAAAATTTATGCACAAACTATTTTGTGGACTTGCAAAATCTTGAAATAGTAGAAAAGAATGCCTTCACTGCGATTGAATTTTCAACACTCGTACCGATGTATGGCAAACCGGTTCTTGATCAACTTAGGCAGGCAAATTTATGGGCACGGGATTTTCTGCCCAACTCACCCTCTGCTGAACTAAGTACTCAAGAAGATAATTATCTTCTTAAATCATTCCTGGAAAAAATTCTGCCCCATTCATACCTTGACAGATTCAATTTTTGGTTGCTAAAAAAAACGATTCAATTTTGGCGAAAAAAGTATGGCACCTTGCTTTCTGACAATGACTTCCAGATTGCTTTTCGCTCAACACCTGGAATATCAAAAAGTCATCCTCAATTCTTTCAAAAGAAAGTTCTTGATCGGCTAGATCAAAAAATAAAATCATTTGAGGCTGTCAAAGGCGTTGACTTAACCTTATGAACAAGGTACTTTTTACACACTCTTATTTCTATCGATTCGACCCAAAACAGTGGCGGTTCAAACAACCTTACCCTCCCTTGGGCACCATTCAAGCTGCCAGCGTGGTTCGCGAGTGTGGTTTTGAAGTAAATGTCTTTGACGTCGCCCTCAAAGAATCCCCCGATGAGATTGAAAGTGAGTTAGTGCGTCACCACCCTGATTTTCTTGTGATTTACGACGACGGGTTTAATTACCTGACGAAAATGTGCTTAACCAAAATGCGTGACGCAGCATTGGCTATGACACAATACGCCAAGCGGCATAACATCATCGTTATTGTGAGCAGTTCTGATTCGACAGATCACTTTGAAAAATACCTTTTGGCAGGCGTTGATTACGTGATCAAAGGAGAAGGAGAAGACACCCTCAGAGAATTACTCCTTGCATTAAAAAATAATGAATCTGTTGAAAGCATTAAAGGCCTTGTGTACCGTCAAAATGAAAAGACAATTTCAACGCCATCGCGCGCAGTCATTCGCAACCTGGATGACCTGCCCATGGCCGCGTGGGACCTCATAGACCTTGACCCGTACAAGAAGATTTGGTTGAAACATCATGGATATTTTTCATTGAATCTGGCGACTACACGAGGTTGTCCTTATAAATGCAACTGGTGCGCCAAGCCTCTCTATGGTAATCGATACAATTCGCGTTCAGCGGAAAAGGTGATACAGGAAATTGAATACCTGATCAAAAATTTTCAACCTGATCATTTCTGGATGAGCGACGACATCTTTGGATTAAAACCAGGATGGGTAAACCGCTTTGCAGAGCTGGTGAAAGCGAGTAACCTTAAATTCAAATACAAGATCCAGTCGCGTGTAGATTTATTGCTCGAAAAAGATACTGTGGAAGCGCTGGCAGCCTCAGGCGCAGAAACTGTTTGGGTGGGCGCAGAATCAGGATCACAAAAAATCCTTGATGCCATGGACAAGGGCACGACAATAAACCAAATAGAACAAGCTTCCCTTCTACTCAAAAAGAATAACATACGGGTAGCCTTCTTTCTTCAGTTTGGATACCTTGGCGAAACCCGGCAAGACATAGACGCCACATTAGCGATGGTGTTGAAACTGCTACCTGATGAAATCGGAATATCAGTCTCTTACCCGCTTCCCGGCACCAAATTCTATGACATTGTTAAGCAACAATTGAAGGATAAACAAAATTGGGAAGATTCTGATGACCTTGAGTTGATGTATCAGGGTACATTCTCCCCTGCTTTTTACAAACTTTTGCACCGCTATGCTCATAGCCGATACCGTATTCAGCGCGGATGGTCGCAGTTAAGAAAAAGAAATATCAAACCGCGAGCATTGGCTTCGCTCGCATTTCATATTCCGTTAGCCGCGGTGCAAGGATGGCGATTAAAAAAACTAGGTCATGCTGCTGCCTGAAACAACGGATCAATACACTAAGGTAAATGCGGCCTTCAGCAAACAATCAAATCATTTTGATGACGAGGACTTCGCCAATCCGATTTTGCAACAATGGCGTCAACTTATTTATCAGCATGTTGATTCTTTTTTATTAAAACCATCAACTATTCTCGAGCTTAATGCGGGAACAGGAATAGATGCTGTTCGTTTTTGCATGAAAGGTAACCGCGTACATGCCACCGATCTGTCTGACGGGATGATCGAACAACTTAGATTAAAAAGTAAATTACCCAATCTCGAAAATCGACTGACAGTCCAGCAAGCTTCATACGAAAATCTGAGTGAAGTCGCGGGGAAGTATGATTTCATTTTCTCCAACTTTGGCGGGCTCAATTGCCTGGATGACCTTACTAAAGTAACGCGCGAATTACCCAAGCTGCTCACTCCCAAGGGTTACGTCACATGGGTTATTATGCCGCCAGTTTGCTTTTGGGAATGGTCGTGGGCGTTGAAAGGCCATTTAAGAAAAGCTTTTCGAAGGCTCAATAAAAAAGCAACCGCGCACCTTGAAGGTGAGTTGTTCACTGCGTACTATTACACGGTTCAGGACCTAAAGAAAGCATTTGCCCCTGATTTTGCGCTCATCAAAGTAGAATCGCTGGGATTCATATCCCCGCCGCCAGCGTCCTTTATGTTTGCTAGCAAATTTCCACGCATAACAAGATTATTGAATAAGGTTGACGCAACGGTAAGGAAGCAATGGCCATTTAACCGATCGGGTGATCATCTGATTGTTACATTTCAGTTAATAAAAGGCAACTGATTTCAATGTATCCGCATTTCTACAATACCATCGTTAAACCTGCCTACAGGATATTAACAAGCGAAGAGAAGCGACGCGGCGCTCAGATTCTTATCCTGATGGCACTCAATGCTATTCTCGATTTCTTTAGTGTAGCAACACTCCTGCCTGTGATTTTCCTTTTGGTAAAACCAGACATCTTGCAAAGCAACCCTTTTGTTTACAAGTTGTATACTGGCACTGGATTTTCTACCCCTTCCCATTTTATTATTGCTTCAGCTTTAGCCGTTGTGCTCTTTTCATGGATTAAAAATATTCTATCGTTGCTCATCGCGAAGCATAAGGCCAACTATTGTTTTACCCTTGGTAGTGACTTAAGTATTCGGATGCTCAGCCATTTCATGAATAGACCCTATTCAGACTACGTTCACCATGATCATTCCAGGGAAATCAATCGCATCGCCAACTCACCTGTTGCATTCGCTAACAATATTATTCTTCCGTTGCTCAATCTATTGTCGGAAGGGCTAGTGCTAATCACCCTACTGTTGTTTATTCTTTTCTATCAGCCTGGCGTTGTGCTATTGCTTTCAGTAATACTAATTCCTTTACTATTTTATTATCAATGGAAAAGAAAGGCTACGAATCAAATCAGTAACGAACTAAAAGAACGATATCCGCTTACACTGAAATATGCACTGCAAATGGTGGAAGGTTTTGTTGAAGTCAAATCCTCCGGCAAAGAATCCTTTTTTATTGAACGTTTCAAAAAAGCAAGCAAATTACTTGCTGCAACTTTTGTACGCGACCATGTTAATCAAACAAGATCCCTGCGGATAACTGAAGTCGTTGGCGCACTCGCTATATGCACGTTAATCATTTTCTCTATCCTAACTCAGCAAAACGATCAACAGACAATTCTACTTCTTGGTGTTTACGCCGGTGTAAGCTTTCGCCTCATTCCTTCCGTTAATCGTATTTTGAATTCCACCACCCAAATCAGGTCTCATGAATTCTTATTTCAGGAACTTAGCGCCTTCGCGGAAAATAATTCGGCGAGGAATACTCCAAGCACTGTTACACTATCATTTACAAAATCAATTGAACTACGCGACGTTTCATTCGGATACACAAAGGAACAGTCTATCTTCCAGCATTTATCGCTAGTCATAAACAAAGGAGATAAAATTGCATTAACCGGAAAATCGGGAGCAGGTAAAACTTCTCTTCTGATGATCCTGCTTAGATTTCTGAACATCAATTCAGGAAAACTACTCGTGGATAATCAGGAAATTACCGCATCTGAATCCGATTGGAGAAGATTCTTCGGCTATGTATCACAAAGCCCTTTTATTCTTGACAGTACCATCGCCGAAAATATTGCTTTTGGCATTCCTGTTCAGGAAATTGATCATCAAAAAATAAACCAACTTGTTCGCGACCTTGATCTCCAAGCCATGGTTGATGGCATGCCCGATGGGATCAATACCAACATTGGAGAAAAGGGTATAAAACTTTCCGGAGGCCAGCGACAACGAATTGCCGTAGCACGTGCGCTATACCACAATGCCGAAGTTCTTTTGTTCGACGAAATCACCAACCAGCTTGATGCTGCTACTGAACAGGAAATATTGGCCACATTGCAGAAAGTAGCATGGAGTGAGAAAACAATTGTCATGATTACGCATCATCCACATTTGCTCTCCTACTTTGACCGGGTGTTAAGCCTTGAGAACGGTGTGCTCACAGAAAAAGCGCATCCATGAATTCTTTTCCATTAATTAGTATCGTCCTACCGACCTACAATCGTGCCAACCTGATTTCAGAAACGACTGAGTCAGTTATCAATCAGAGTTATACCAATTGGGAGCTGATTGTGATCGATGACGGATCCACAGATAAAACCCAAGAAGTGGTAATGGCATTTCACGACAGCAGGATTCACTATTATTTAATAGAACACTCCGGTAATCTTGGAAAAGTTCGTAACGAAGGGATTCATAAATCAAGCGGGGAATTAATCGCTTTCCTTGATTCCGATGACTTGTGGAATTCAAATAAACTCGAGCGCCAACTTTCCCTTTTAGAACAGTATCCTCAAGCTTCCTTTGCTTTTTCCAACGGAGATCAATTCGGAGAAAATACAACTCCAACGCCTGCACTCGAAAACTTTTTCGTAGGTCAAATTTTTATGCCGTTTCTTTTCGAAGGTCGCTTCATCTATTATGTACCTAGTCTTCTCTTTCGTAAGGATGTTCTAAGCAAAGTCCCACTGCTGAACGAAAACCTCAGAAGCGCCTGCGACATTCTTTTTTTCCTTCAGTTGGCCCATCAAGTTCAAGGCCTGTTCACAAACGAGGCTTTAGTTAAGATTCGAAAGCACTCCACCAATCACTCCAGGGAAATGGAGCATATGGCAGACGAGGAGTATCTAATCGTGTTGAAAATATTATTCAAAGAAGACAGGCTAACGAAGAGACAATATTCACTACTCACATCAAAAGCCAACTATCGACAAGGGGTTCAATCCCTTAACCAAAGGGACTTCAAAAAAGCGAGATCAAAATTTATAGAAAGTGTGAAGCACCGGCCAATACAGTGGAGAGCCTTGATAAGAATTTTTCAAACGATTATTTAGCTGATCGACTCTCTTCAACCAAGCGCTTTAAGTTTTTAGTTACCTCGCTTGCAGTCCACTCGATATCGTGCGTTTCAGTCCACGCTCTTGCAAATCGGATTTTTGACTTTCTCTCGAAGTCGTTTTCTAATGCAAGGATAACATTTTTTGCAAGCGAGTTATAGTCACCAACTTCAACAGGTACTCCTCCCTCATCTCCGAGGTCGTACAATAACCCAACACGAGTTCCAGTTAACAAAACGCCTGAAGCAGCCGCTTCGGTCAACGCCATGCTCTGGCCTTCCGACAACGAGGTATGAATCATCACATCTGCCCATTGGTATTGATTTGGCATCTCCGCATAAGGAATAATCCCCATGAATTTAACCTTGTCGGTAATGCCCAACTCAGTGCATTTACGCTGTAAAGCACCATCGAGAAAATCTTCTCCATACACCCGGAGCTCGCCCGGATATTTTTGAAGAATCAATGCAAAAGCCATCAACATGGTGACCTGATCTTTTACCAGAGAAAAGTGTGCGACATGAATAAAGTGAATTGGTTCATTCAGTTCTTTTGACAGAAAAGAGTATTTCTCTAACTCCACTCCCCATGGAACAATGGTCACTGACGTTATCCCATATATTTTTAAATTCTCTTTTTGATAATCGGAAATAGCCAGCATCAGCGAAGCGTTTCGGTACGTCCACAATGCCAAGTCTCGAAATACCGGACGATGAAGCACACCGAAATTGACGGATGGAACCGCGGCCACATCGCTACCAAGTACGTAAACCGCAACGGGTATTGAAACCATTTTTGATAATAGCGTTGCAATAAAACCGGAAGGGAAACCCCAGAAAGCTAAAATCAGCGAATGCCTGTTGCGTCTGTGATCACGAATAAAATAGGCCATAAGTAAAAGCCAACGCAGGAAACCCCATTTAATTTTCCGCGGAGACGATTGGACAATAAATCCATGAGATTGGTACCCTTCGTTGGGTGCATACTGAGAATACACGGTCACTTCGAACGAAGAAGTCAATCTTGTTACTAATTTTTCAAGCGCAGGATAACCCTGTGAGAAATGCCCCGTGCCGATACCACCGTAAACCCAAACTGCGAGGCGATCCTTCATGAAACTGTGCGATTCGTTTCTGAAACAGTACTAAGTAAAAGCTCGGCCTCGTGGAAAACTTGTGTTGGCGAGTATCTGGTAAGGCAATGAACATCTCCAAATCTGCATGAGTCCGAAAAACAATCTCCGCAAGGAAGGTCGGAAGAATTCAGGCAGCGAGACCATGCGCCAAGTGGCGATGACCAATAGCTAGGTGATGAACCAAACAATGCGAGTGTCGGTCTTCCTTGCACCCATGCCATGTGCATGAGTCCTGAATCTTCCGTCAACACCAATGATGCGTGTGCCACGATTGCAAAAGCTTCGAGAGTAGATGTTTGTTCGGTCAGATCGATCAAGTTTGCCACAACTGCATTCTTCAACTCCACTGCCTTTGATCGGATGCTTTTCAAACCCAGAATAACAAATTGTGTTGACGTGTATTTTTCCTGCCAAAGCCGACAAAAGGCGATATAGTTTTCGATCGGCCATTGCCTGCTTACAAACGCACCAGCCGGGTTAATTACTACTAGATTCTTTCCTTGTTCGTAGCCATTTCGCCTTAGGAGTTCATCGGTCCGAATGGCTCTCCTGAAATTCAAGGAAGGAAAGATTTCTACTTTCCCCAGGCCGAGTGTTTCCAACGTTGCCCTTGTTCTTTCGCCGGCATAATTTTTTGAGGATCGGTCGAACTCACACCACGCGACAGGAAATAAGAGTTTTCGCATGATTTTACTAATCCTGTGATTTTGCAAGTCGGCTACCACCTTATAACCTTGCCACCATAATCGTGGTAACAGCAAAAGTCCAATAACGAATTGAAGCTTTGCATTTCGTCCACCGCCTATTGAAATTACTTTATCAAACAGCAAAAGGTTCTCAGGAATAAGAGCTACCTCCGTTCGGGTCAACAAATGAAACTGAGTGTGAGGCAACTGCACTTTCAGGCTTTGTAAATAAGGTAAGATAATCATCAAATCGCCGAGGGCCTGATAACGCATGACCAAAATTTTGCGCGGAGGATTTGGCAATGACCATGCTTTATGTCGGATCGGCGAAAAATTCATGAAATGAATAACATACTATTTTCATAAGCAAAGTAACGATTCATTTTCTAACTTTTACACCTCACTGATATTTGCGTAAGCTTTAGTAGATTTGAGATCTGTGCATGAAAAAAGTTATCCTCTTCAATCCTAAAAGCGCGCGTGCAAAACACCGAATCCCCAATTCGATTTTGCAGGTGGGCGCTTCCATTCACGGAAAATTTGAATATGTGTTCATTGATGGTAATCTGGAATCAGATCCATGGCAAGCGATTTATAAGCATCTTTCCACCGGAGAGTTTGGCTATTTTGGTTGCACTGTGATGCCCGGGCCTCAACTCAAGCAAGCTATTCCTTTCACGCTAAGGATAAAAGAGCAGTTTCCCAACGTAATTACCATTTGGGGCGGATACTTCCCCGCCAATCAATACAAATCGGTAATTAATTCACCAGCCGTTGATTTCATTGTGAATGGCCCGGGAGATCAGACATTTCCTGAGTTGTTGCACGCACTCGAAACAGGCTCACCGTTTGATCAGATCAAGAACCTGATCTTCAAACAAGGAAATGAAATCATCAAAACACCGCAGGCGAATCTCCTCGATCAGGATCTGCTCCCGCAACTTCCTTACGAATATCTTCATCAGATGTACCCCTTATCGCGGTACCTGGGCAAAACCTTTTTAGGAAAGCGCACCGCATCGTATCACTCCAGTATGGGATGTCCGTTTACGTGTTCCTTCTGTGCAGTAGTCCCCATTTACAAAGCCAGATGGAAAGGAAAATCGGCTGATCTTATCTACAAAGACATCAAGTACCTGATCGACCAACATGGTGCGGATGCTATGGAGTTTCACGATAATAATTTCTTTGTGAGTGAAAAACGGGTGGCTGAATTTTCCCGGTTGATTCAAAAAGAAAAAATAAGCTGGTGGGGAGAAGGAAGGATTGATACAGTAGATAAATACTCCGACGAAACGTTGGCATTAATGCGGTCGGCGGGCTGCCGCATGATCTTCTTTGGAGCAGAAACAAGCAACGACGAACTGCTAAAGACGATGGACAAAGGCGGTACGCAAACTACCGAGCAGATGAAACAGTTTGCAGCGCGAATAAAGAAATTTGACATCATTCCTGAATATTCCTTCGTGTTGGGTTTCCCTGCCGAAACTCCGGAGAAAGTTCAAGCGCAGATTGACAGAGACATTTCGTACATCAAGGAAATCAAAGAGATCAATCCTCAGACGGAAATAATTATTTACGTGTATAGCCCGGTGGCTACCGAAGGTTCTGAACTATACAAACAGGTTACCGCATCGGGGTTTAGGTTTCCTGAGCAACTTGAAGATTGGCTTGCACCCGAGTGGCAGAATTTTGACTTGCGAAAGAATCCGCTCACTCCCTGGCTTACACCCGAAATGGTGGATCAGATTCTTGGATTTGAAACTGTGCTTAACGCTCAATTTCCAACCGTATCAGACTTCAGGCTGACACCGACCAAAAGGAAAATCATGCGAATGCTTTCCAACTTTCGATATAAAAACAATCTCTATCGCCTTCCGCTTGAGTTGAAAGTCTTTCAGCGCTTGTGGAAATACCGTCAGCCCGAGATTGAAGGCTTTGTCATGGAATAATGAGAAAGCTTTTCAAACGATTTGTCTCTTTCTTTCTTATCCCGCTCACACGCTGGTATCTGCGCAAAGACCGCCGCTATACTTTCAGGCAAGTGACCTTGCATGTGCCTCAGGGAGTCTTCCATCCTGGGTTATTCTACAGTACCAAATTTCTCCTGAATTTTTTATTGGATCAGAATCTAAAAGGGAAAACCTTGCTGGAGTTAGGAGGTGGCTCCGGATTAATTGCAATTCATTGTGCTAAAAGTGGTGCGGACGTGACCGTTACCGATTTAAGCAGGAAAGCGATTACTGCCATAGAGACGAATAGTGCTTTAAATTCGGTAGCACTTAAAATAGTTTCATCGGATGTTTTTGATCAGGTGCCTTTGCAGCAGTATGACTGGATTGTCGTTAACCCGCCTTACTATGCCAACGACCCAATCGATGAAGCGGAACTTGCCTGGCACTGCGGAAAAGATTTTGAATATTTTAGAAAGTTTTTCACGAGTCTTGGCAAGTTTACCAGCCGCCAAACGCGCACTGTCATGGTCCTTACACTTGGGTGTGATCTCGAAGCAATTTTCGCTATTGCCGAGAGGTATGGATTTAAAATGAATGTTCTTCAAGAACGTAATGTGCTCTTCGACGGCAAAGATTTCCTTTTTGAAATAACCGCTAAAAACGCTGAGTAATTCCTACGTGCAAAGAGCAGACACAGCGCTGACAAACCGGATTAGTTTTCACATCAAGCTGCTTGCGGAATTTTACTGCCGTCTCAGAGTTAATGATGGAACTGAAATCATGCTCATGAATATTCCCGTAAGGAGGAAGGAAGAAACAGGGCATCACATCTCCGTTTGACTCTACCACAGCAGATACCCACGGCGCATTGCATTTTTTATCCGGAAAGTTTCCGTCACCCCTACCCGCCCGGAAATGCTGAACAAAGGACAACAACTTAGCCTTGCTTTCGGCAATAAACCCCGACTGATATTCTTCCGCCAGTTCGACGAACGATTTTTCCAGTAGTTGCTTAAACTCCTCAGCCTCTTCTAAGGAAAGGGCAACTTCTTCCTTCTTTTCATCCGACCACACCTGCGGACGGTTAAATGCAGTCGAAGTAACATCGGCAGGCAAAAAGGAAATCTGGTCGAGTCCAATATTTTTTGCAGCCCTGACGGTCTCACTAAACTTTCTGAAATTCTTCTTTTGAATTACACTCCTCCCGGTAATACGAAAGGAACTGTTGATCTTCTTCACCGCTTCAATTCCTGCACTCAATTTTTCAAAGGCACGCGGAATATTTCTGATTTGATCATGCAGTTCGCTGTCGCCATCAAGGGATAGTACCAGGTCATCACAATAGGTTACGATTTCGTTGGCATACGTCTTTACCAGCAGTCCCGTTGAAAGCAGACTTACTTTGGCGTTAATGCTCCGAAGCATTTCACACAATTTCCACAAGTTAGGATGCAGCAACGCTTCGCCGCCGGAAAGCGCGACATACTTCACGTTTAGTTGTTTGAAGGCCTTAAGGTGAGGTTCAAGTTGTTCTACCGTGATTTCCCTTTTTTCGTGATTGGCCTTCCAGATGTCGCACATCACACAACGACAATTGCAACTGCTGTGGGGCATAAGTACCAACACGGGCATGTCAGTAACCCGATGAGTAAACGATGCAGCAAGCCTTCTAAGCATGCCCGAAGATAATTGATTTCAGTTGTTAGACGGTTGTTTTCTTTGGAAGTAAAATCTTGAACCTAGATTCACCCGAAGGTTTTTAGCAGTCCGTCTGTGATTTGAAATTTATCTAAGTCGAATTTCTGTAGTAAGTCCCATTTCTCTTTTCCCTTGATTTTCTTAATGGGCTTTATTTTATCACCGTTGCAATAAATTTCTAAAAGAATAATTTGTCCGCTACTACTTTTACCTTCAACGATTTCAAAGTCCGAATTTGGAAACTTTTTAGTTGGGTAGAAATCCTGCCCACCGAAACTTAATATTTTGTCAGGTTGAATTTGAAACAAGTAATAAATTCCTTCGTCCTCTTCTTCCGTCAGTTCGTAATACTCAGTTGTCTTTACTTGAATTGACGTCACCAGATTTTTGATTTTAAGTTCTTCAATACCCTTTAATTCTTTGTCAAAAGGTGATTTAGCCTCAACATAACTCCAGAGCCCAATTGCAACAAATACAGCAGTCGTCACAAGTAACAATGTCCAAAGTCCACTGTCAACATAAAAACTCGCAATTGTCCCAATGGCTAAACAAATCAGTGTCCAGGAGATAATGAACTTTGTCAATCGGGATTTTCGCTTACCAATTACCTTCACTCTTTTGTCAAGAGTCTTAATTTCTTGTCCTGTTAATTGTCTTTCTATTTTCAAGGTCTGAATGTCATTAGGGCAATAGCATACAACGTTTGTGTTCCTACAGCTTGCTCATGGATGGTGTTTTCATCATCCATATTTATTTTGAATCATTTAATTTTTGGTCGGCGAAAACACCGACTAAGGGCAGAGTCATTTCTATCCGCTCTGTTTTAAGGTTATTCACAATTGTTGTCAGGCAAATTTTTAATTCTTCTACCCTGTTTTTTGTCTGAGTTAGAAACAGTCCCCGCGTAATTAAATATGGAAAGGTTATCGGAAAGGTTATCGTGAATATTAGTATTGCAAAGAAAGGGTTGAGTAGTCCCAAAACGGTTATTGTCCAAAGCCCGCCTAATCGCTTATTGAAGATATTCGGTTTAATAAGTTCGGGTATCGGATTAGAATTATTCTCTGTCGAACTGTTTAAGTAAACCACAACTTCTCTGTAGGTACGATAATACTCATAGTAATCGTCATTCGATTCTCCCTTGATTACGTCATCAGATTTTTGAATCAAGTCGTTGACGTAGTTAATTTTTCTTCTGATTTCAGTTTCCTTATCCATAGAATGACTTGCCACCAACATCCGAATATATGCACCTGTTGCATATATCCCTCTATTGGCTTTGCCAAGTTAGTATTTTGAAACAGCTTTATCAACGAACTTAAAGAGTTGTGACTAAGGCACAAGTCACGTACTTGCTTAAGACTTGCGCTGGCTCGATTTGTTTTAAGATTGTTGGTCGGGAGGCCAACAATCACAAAGGGCTAAAGTAGTTGCTTTTATCTATTTTTGAAAAAACTATCACTATCTGCTATGGACAATTTCATGATCGGTACGATTGTACTTTTGATTTCTATTTTTGCTGCCCGGGCCATAAGTGAAAGGGCTGTGAAGCAACTTGACCAGGAAAAGAAAGTGCTATTGATTGATCTGTTCTCCGATGGAAAGATTTTCCGGTCAATTATATTATTATTGATACTTGTCCTGTTCTTTGTTGCCATCAAATTTAATCTGGTGCATTACTCCATTGCCTATTCACTATTCACGGCGTTGCTGTTCGGATATGTTTTTATCTCCGGATACACCTCGTATAAAAAACTAAAGTCAAATGAATTTCCAGACTCGTATATTCAATCCTTTATTATTGCGACAACTGTACGAGTGGTTGGGATCGCCATTTTCTTTGCTATCGTTTGGTTCTGATGAATTGTTTTACCCAGCTATGTTAAAAAGTAAGGATTGTTGGTAGGAGACCAACAATAACAGGGGGCTTTTAATTAGCGCGCAAGTACTTTTTGAATACGTTAATGTAGCGGTCGTCAAACTTAACTAAAGTGATGTCTTTGTACTTTATTGTTGTTGGTTTCTTGTCCAATAAACCGGCCGGGCTGTAATACTGAATACCTACAGAGTCCTTATTTATTTTCTTAATTGGCCCAATAACAAATAACGGCTCTTTTAAATCTTCACACTCGACAATAACGTGATAGTCATGTTTTTTAAGGCTCTCAAATATTGTTTTCCAGTCCTTTAATTCTATATCGTTTTTGAGTCCATAGTCCTTGCCAAGTATTCCCTCTTCTTTTAATATTTTCTTAAACGTCTTGTCAAATTTATTACAGCGAACAGAATCAAAATGATCCTTCCGGATAATAGCATATCCATTTAAGTAAAACTCTTCTTCTTTTTGAATCAAAAGAAAATCCTTACTCGACCTCAATATAAAACCCGATATATCCGCCGACCCTTCGGTAACTGTTCGCTCAATCTTAACAAAGTCCCTTTTATTCACATGACTTTTAATCATGCGATCATACTCCTTTATCGTCATTTTTTCTTTACTATTCACGAATATAGCCTTTTGAAGCAAGCTTATCCAACGAGACTTACAAGCTTGTCAAAGTTTAAACTAGTAATGCTACAATGAAGGATTGGTGGTAATAACAAGGAAAATGCCCGTCAACGTTAAGCAAGAATGTTAGCCAAAGCCAGAAGCGTCCATCCAGCGACATAAGTAAGTCGGAATGCTTGATCGTCAAACTTAAATTTAAAAATTTGGCACGTCCACTTAACCAGATATGCAAGGAGAAATGGAAAAAGCATAAGCCCCAATGCTCCACCAATTGCTTCGGCTAACTTAAACTGTCGACCTCTTAATATTAGTACTAAAACGCTAACAGCTGCGGAAGCTACAAATATCCAAGCAGTCCTCTTGTTTCTAATCATATTAAAAAATTCGATTCGCAATTTAATCTGTGAGTTTCATTTCTTGGAGGCTGGCTCTAGGTAAGTCGCAATTGATTCCGCCTGTTTCAGCAGCGAGTCAAACTGTTTGTCATTCTTTAATTCTCTATGGTAACACTCACAATATTTTTTGAATGCTATCTCATCAAGTTCAATTCCCTTATTGAACGATGTCGTGTCTTTCAAGTGAGATGCCCGATATGCTTCCAGGTTTTGTTCTGACATTGTATTTATACTGTCCCAAACCACTTTACACTTTGCGATTTCCTTAATTGGTTCTTTGAGCGCAATTTCAGCCAAGTAGATAAATCTGTCGTCAGAAACGAAAACATAAAGGTGTTCAGGCGGAAACGGCCCCTGACCGTTGGTAGTTAAAGCCACCATTCCATAAGCTTCTACTGGGTTCGTTGAAGGTAATCTTACAAATGAATAATTTTCGACTCGTGCATCATCTGCAAATGCTTTTCCGAAACTTTTGCAAAAGCATCTGGATTCAGTTTTTCCAATGGGTTTTCCATTTTGTTGTCTTCTAGATAGCTGATAAACAAGTTCCTGGTTGTATATACTACCCGGGTTGTAGAGTCCTTGCTAACACTTAGTCCATCAAGCATACCGAATTCCATGGCCGCAAAAAGCGTTTCCAAGTTTATGTAACCCTCTCCTGAGAATCGGGAAGTCTTTAAGGCTTCTTTTAATAAATTTTCCAGCGTCGACATTGCCTGTTTTTCTACTTTTCCAATTGAGTCATAATTGCCGCCAGGCCCAATTTTCCATTGAATCGTCTGAATTTGCCCGATGTAAATGTTTCGCTTGGTTAAATATTCCTTTTCTTCACGGGTCAAACTATTCGTCGAGTCTTTTGAAGCGTTGCTATTTTCTGTTTTTGAATTTGAACTGCAAGAATAGAGCAACGTCAGAATTGCAACTGCAAAGAAAAACTGTCTCATTCTTTTCATTTTGTAAATACTTTCATGGATGCTGGCTCTATAGAGGCAATCGTTCTCACCATATGCACACTTCATTGCAAGCCTCTATTGGCTTTGCCAAGTTAGTATTTTGAAACAGCTTTATCAACGAACTTAAAGAGTTGTGACTAAGGCACAAGTCACGTACATGCTTAAGACTTGCACTAGTTCGATTTGTTTTAAGATTGCTGGTCGGAGACCGAACAAATAACAGCGGTGATCGTCACGCTCGTGCTCGTGCTCGCGCACTTGTATAAGACTTGTGCCCGTTAGGTGTTAATTTTTTGAAAATACCAAGTAGGCTTGAATGCACTCGGAAAACCCACTAGAAGAACTTGTCCGAAGTCTGATTGCGAGATCTATTGTTTTGTCAGGTAGATTATCCAGGAAATTTCCTGAGTCGACCCAGACTTTAGTAGTGCTATTTGTTGATACCTCACTTCCTACAATTACTACATTATCCGTAATATTGAATAAGTCAACGGTGCATGAAGCCGTTGCACTATTTGTATCGATATATGCAGAAAGAGTTGCTGATGTTAACAAGCTGTAGTCCTTTTTGCTGAAATTTCTAAGATACATCCATTCTGGCGCCAATTCTCCAGTCGTGCTGGAGGAACCTAGTCCAGTCAGGGAAATTAATTGAAAACGTATTTGATCAATGGATAATCCATCCTTACCATTGCAAATAAATCTCGTAGACTGAACTTCCGCTGATTCAAGTGATCCATTTTCATTTTTATCTACGCCAACATCAATCTTTATTCCACCATAGATGCAGTCCGCGCCTGGAGAAACTGTCGTTGTATTTACAAGGGAATTTGCACCATTGACGCCATTGCAAACAAATTGAGTTGATTTAATTTCACTTAGATCCAGTGAACCATTACGATTAGCATCCGGACCTACATCTATTCGCAGACCACCTGCAGCACAATTTGATCCAGACGGTTCACTTGTTATGCTGACTAAGCTGTTTATTCCCATGGGGCCAACGTCTCCTTTACAAGACACCATTAAAAGTGCTGCAAAAATCAAGTAATTCATTTTATTAAGCATTCTCATAATTTTCCTTTCGTATTAATGTTTAATAGTTACCGACAATATTTCCCTCTAGTTGGCGCGCGTTTGCAACGCGTGCCCATACATCAGTTAAATAACTTCTTTTTCAAGATAAGACAACAATAACACCGACACAAGTCACAGCATAAACACAATGTTGTGGCCGTTTGCGTCCCCGTTATTGATTCGGAGCTCTCGTTAATGTTGAAGAGTCCAATACTTGCCCGTTTTCGTCAAGTAGTTTCAAAATGATGTGTCGTTTGTCGATCACTTCAATTGTGCCTAGTCCCCGTTTTTTTATTTTGTCCGTGTCGGCATATATTGAAATAATCTCGACCTCAATTGGAGACTTGTCGAGATTTAGCTTGTAAGTCAACTTTATGTTTTTGTCAAAATTGTCCCCGCCAATTATGTTGCCGTCCCAGATAAAGTAGAAATCATTCTTTGTCCCTAGAATTATTCCTTGTCCACCGTTCTTATCTTTCAAGCTATCCGCCCACGCTCCATGAAAGAAATCAGCCGTTAATATTTTTGATTTCGTGTCCTTTATCTGGGAGCACGCAACACTGATTTGAGTAAATAAAAAAGTGCCCAATAATATGTTTCTCATCTCTTTGTTAGCAAATGGCATACAACTTCCGGTTATCTGCCCCTATTGCATAGATCCCTCTATTACCTTCACCAAGTTAGTATTTTGAAACAGCTTAATCAACGAACTTAAAGAGTGGTGACAAAGGCGCAAGTCACGTACTTGCTTAAGACTTGCACTAGTTCGATTTGTTTTAAGATTGGTGGTTAGAGACCAACAATAACAAAGGGGCTGGCAAATTTATTTCGTGGGGAGTTTGTAATCAATGTTCCAGTGTTTAACATATTCTTCAAGTGGTTCAAGTCCAACCGAAGCTCTTCTTTTATTTACATTTGGCTCATCCTCAATTGGAGCAACAAAATATTTTCCGGTTTTTTGGTCTCTATGAATCTGACTTCCATAAATCTGTTTCTTTCCTTGTCCCAAAGCAACTCTATCTTCCAATAAAGCCAAACTACTACCCGATGCTTTTCCATTCTTTACAGCCTCCCTCATCACAGGTAGATATTTCTCTTGAGTCTTTTGGTCAGAATGCTGAATAACAAGAAATAATGTAGTGTTCCCTTTTCCCCCAACCACGTCTGCTCCCAACCAACCATGTTTGTCCAAAATAGCTGTGACTTTAATTAAATTTATAGAGTCCTTTTGTCTAATTGTGTTCCAGAGATTCTTCATCTCATTCGATTCATAGCCATACTTCTTGTCAATATCTCCAATCATTTGGCGATACTTTTGGTCCTCATTATAAATACTATCAAGTCGGTCGGCCAACGGCTTATTTAAATTTATTTCTGCCTTAGCTTTATTTTGCTTTACCAGGTCTATAAGAGAAGGCCATCTCTTATCAGAATGTAAACCGTCTAAGTCAGAATCAGTCGTAATGTGTTCATAATTTGAGTAGTTTGCTTTTCTTGCTATTCTGTAAAGTTGAAAGAATGCACTGTCGGCATTGCCTGATAAAGCCCAAGAACACGCCGCATTGTATCTGTCGTTAGCGAATCCTTTCCAGCCATTCACTTTGAAAGCAGATGAATAGTTTAAAGCAGAACTTTGGTAGTCTTTAACTCTATATAACGAGTCAGCCTTTTTGACAAAGGCCGAATACTGCTTTGTCTGTCCTGAACAAATATTTGTCGTTATACAGAATAGTAGTAGAATAATGGTTCTCATAATTTTGTCTGGTCTTTAAATTTGCTTGCCCACAACATCCTCCTGCTATATACACCTATTGAATATATCCCTCTATTGCTCCCCAAAAATACCTTTTTACTGAAGAAGGCACAAGTCACGCTCATGGCTCACGCACTTGCCGAAGACTTGCGCCAGTTAAGCAAAGACACAATTCAAGTACTTGCTTAAGACTTGGGCCAGTTCGATTTGTTTCAAGATTGTTGGTCGGGAGACCAACAATAACTAGGGTTTCAAATATTGTTCTAGTATCTGTTCATTAACGTCCGCCATAAGTTAGTCGAATTTGTCCACCGTAATTGCCGCCAACGTTTGGGTTTGCACAGTGGCGGGAATAGGAGGGCTTGGCAATGAAGCGAAGCGGAATGCCAAGACCGACCAGCTGCGCCCCGTCCCCCGTGACAAAATGTAAATAATGAAACCCAAAAGTTATGAGGACACCGAACCCCGCCATTGTGCAAACCTTTTGTTGGCGGTTCGTGCGTCCTCGTCAGGTCCAAAATTTCCACCAAATTTTGTTGGATTTTTGATTTCGGTTTTTGTCAAATGTGTCCCAACGTTTTTGTTGGTCGCTCAATTGTTCACCTATAAATTTTCCGTCAAAACCGAGTTGATACTTGTTTCCATTGAAGTCTATGAGTGCGATATAGTTGTCGTGCATTACAAATGCATCTTGATAACGCTGCTCTTCATCGATGTAAACAATAATATCTCTTAGTCCTGTTTCCCAAAGAATTGTTCCATTTTTGTCAAGTCGAGACACACTCATTTCTCCATGAGTGAAAAGCCCGTTGTCGGCTTTGTATATGCCGAAACAGGTTGCCATATCTACTTGTGTCATCCAATTCAGCGTCATGTCGGGAAGCGATAAGCTAAAAACCTTGTTGGCACAGCAAATAAATATGTCGTCACTGTCAATGACCGCTGTATTAGAATGTATTGTAGTCCCGCCCGCGATTGCGCACACAATTGCACTCTTATAAAGTTGTCCGTCTACAAAAACCTTAATTGAATGTTGACTGCATTGAAACTTTGCTGCTTCAGCGTCCTGATAAACAAAGTCATATTTAAAGTTGTTGTCAGCCGAATTGAGATTAAATACCTTGTCATCAGACAACTCAATGTCGTATTTGTCAAAGGTTAATTTCAATTTGCTTTCGTCCATAATTTGTCTGTCAGTTGTATTTTGCTGAGTCGTCAGAGCATGACCGCCAACATTTCTCTATATGCAATATTGCATATATCTCTCTATTCTCTCCTCCAAAATACCTCTTTCTCCTCTCCTCTCCAACGCCGCCTAGCATTCGGTGGGTTTGGGCGGGTATGTGGTGGGGATGGGGCAGAATTCGGCGAGAGGTGAGTTGAAAGCTGAAAGTTAAAAGTCGAAAGTGGTTCCTGCTTCGTGCCTTCTGGTACCGTCTTACGTCCAACGTCTTATGTCTTAGGTCAATCCTCGTATTTCGTACCTCTACGCTCGTACCTCCTACTTTTACCCTCATTCCCTAAAGTCGTCTTTAGGCTAAATGTCTCAAAATTGGGCTCCGTTGCCACAAAGTCGTGGGACGACGGATTATAACTCTGGGGTCTATTCAACGAACTGTGTCAGTTGGTTAAATTTGTTGTGTTGAGTGAAGCAGACATCGGCCCTGCTGGGGAGCATCCGATGAAGGAATAACTCAACTGACTGGAATGGTCCAAACGTGCTATCAAAAGTAGCACGTTTATTTTTAGTAGCCATTCCAAGAATTGATGCCTCATAAAACCCAAGCTTTATTAATGGTTCGTCATTCGTTCTTCAAAGAGAATCATCATCTGTGCATATGTAATTTTCCATCCGCTCATGGGGCCTGTCCATTGCTTTTTGAGATTGCCCTGCACCAGGTATAGCAATTTGAATAATGACATGTCGGAACTGAACACACGCCTACTCTTGGTCACTTTTCGAAGTTGACTGTGGAAGGACTCGATGATGTTGGTTGTGTAGATGACGCGTCTGATTTCTTTGGGATATTTGAAGTAATTGCTCAGTCTTTCCCAATTATTAAACCAACTCCTGATCATGGCCGGATACTTCGTGCCCCATTGTTCATCCAGGGTTGCCAATCCTTTTTCTGCCTGTTCTTTGGAAGGGGCTTCGTAGACTTCTTTGAGTGTTTTAAGTACCGCACGGATGTCTTTGGTGGGTACGAAACGTGTGCTGTTACGAATTTGATGCACGACACAGAGTTGAACTTCGGTCTGAGGAAAAATCGTTTCAATGGCTTCTGCAAAGCCTTTTAAATTATCAATGCAGGCAATGAGGATGTCCTTCACACCTCGGTTTTGTATGTCGGCCAGCACGTTGAGCCAGAAACGCGCACCTTCATTTTCGGAGATATACAAACCGAGCAAGTCCTTAATACCTTCTCGGTTTACACCCAGTAAACAATACACGGCTTTGGTTTTGATCGCTCCGTCTTCTTTTACTTTGTAATGAATGGCATCTAGCCAAACAAATGGATAAACACTCTTTAGCGGACGGTTTTGCCAGGTCTTGACCTCTTCTATTATTTTATCGGTGATTGCACTAAGCGTGGCTGGTGAGACGGTAAGCCCGTAGAGCTCTTCCAGATGTTTACAAATATCCTGATAGCTCATCCCCAGCCCGTAAAGGGCTATCACTTTATGGTCTAAGCCATCCCCTAATGTCGTTTGTCGTTTGGCAATAAGTTGCGGTTCAAAGCTGCTGTTACGGTCGCGTGGAGTATCAATCCCTACCGTACCAAAAGATGTTTTCACCTGCTTTGCCGTTTTACCGTTGCGCCTGTTCTTCTTCGGTGTGGCAGCCAGATGGCTTTCCATCTCACCATTTAGTCCTGCCTCGACCAAACGTTTTATCAGTGGTGCAAGAACTCCGTCTTTCCCTTCTAATTTATGTCCGGATTGCAATCGCCTTATGGCTTGATCTTCAAATTCCTTGAAATTGAAGCCCTCTTTTTCTTCTTCCATATACTGTATCAATTTAGTGTTTTTCTATTTTGACACAGTTCGCTGAACAGACTCTAACTCTGGCACGACGCATCAGACTTATGGGACGACGGATTATAACTCTGACACGAAGTATCAGACTTATGGCACGACGGATCATAACTCTGACGCGACGTAACTGACTTATGGGACGCGGAAAATCACTTTTAGGCCCTCGCCACTCTATAATAATAGGTAAAACACGCAAAATGAGGGTCAAAAACACGTTTTAAATGACTCCGGGTAAGATTATAATCGGGTCGATCCTGATTTTGGCGCCCGGTGTTGCGGTGATTTCGCTCGCTTCCCTGGTCAACTTACTCTCTTCCGAGACATTTTCAGTGTCGGATATGACTTTTGTCAAAGGTCAATAAATGATTAGAGGTGGTTTCATAAAGAATGTATGCTGAAACAACCATTACCCTGCCACACCGGACAGGTTGCGAAAAGGAAAGCGAGTGTTCCCGGTGTCCCTAAGAAAGAGAGGATAACTTCTTACCTAAACGAGATGCCGGATCGCACACTTGCCACGCTCGGGCTGTCCGGCATGACAACAAAACGAGAAGATAAGATTTCATAATAGCGCTTATGAAGAAGCGGTGAACTTCACCAATAAGCTGTCACACCGGACGGATATGTGCGCGAGAATGTGCGTGATCCGGTGTCTTTAAGAAAGAGAGGATAACTTCTTA
>JAFDYT010000007.1:70786-114760 GCA_018266055.1 Bacteroidota bacterium | reverse complement strand
TTCGGGGTGTAGCGCAGCCCGGTTAGCGCATCACGTTAGGGACGTGGAGGTCGGATGTTCGAATCATCTCACCCCGACCACAAGAGGTTACTCTGGTAGCCGAAGCCTTTAGTTGGCCTCGTAGTTCAATGGATAGAATAGAAGTTTCCTAAACTTTTGATACAGGTTCGATTCCTGTCGGGGCTACTTGGTACAAGCTTTTATCTTAGAAATTTTCTGGTAAAGGCTTTCAATAATTAAGGCCCTTCCGAACGTTTACAGGTTCCAATCATATAGAATCCAACTCCTAAAGAGGTTTCAAAACATCTGTTATTTAAAACAAATTATTTACCGTTCAAATATTCTTTCTCAATTTCATCAACGATTGGTTTAAACCTTTTGCGGCGCCTAATATCTTAATCAGAAAATAGTAGGCATGAAGTGTGGGATTAGTAAGCGTCTCTTTTTACAGACTGAAGTTCTGAAGGTTTTTTTGATTTATGTTTTTCTTGTAATTCTTTTTTCGTGTGACAAAAAAGACGTGGATCGTCTGAATAATCAGCTTTCGATGAGTGAAAGCAAAGTATCCATCCTTCAGAACAGCAGCGCTGGAAATCTAATTTCAAAAATCGATTCAACTTCCAATTCGCTTGATTTAGTCTATGAAAATGGATTCATCGCGCATATTCCTAAAAATTATCTTACATCCGTTGCACCAAACCTGCCTCAGTGGCAAACCCTGTTTTCGTTCACAGATGGAACCTTTATCAATGCATTTTGTATTGGAAGTCTAAATCTTAATGACAGCATTAAAGTTAATCCATTTGGAACGGCTCCCCTTTGTGCATTGGCTTCATTCAGGATGCCAGTTCAAGGTAAATTTAATATCATCGTTCATGGTAAACCTAACGGAGGTGTCAACATAAGTCATCATTTCAGTAACTATGGTTATGAGCAACAGCTACCCATTCTTGGCTTGTATGACAATTACGCTAATCAAGTAGAGATTCAATTTCTTAGTTCAAACGGAGTGATCAGAGCGACGCAAATGGTAACCCTTCAAACCGATGCAGTTCCTAACAAACCTACTCTAACTATAAAAAAGAATTCACTTTCTCCCATCGATGCGTCCATATATTCACTTTCGGCCAGTGGTCCTTGGGGTTTTGATCAAAAAGGTGAAATACGGTGGTATTACACCGGAGATTTTTTTTGGTCTTACGGCAAACTTAAAAATGGAAATCTGATCGTAAGCTCAGCTATCAATACCAAAATAGGCCAGATGTCCCCCATCTTGAATGAAATCTCAATGCTTGGGGAAGTAGTCAGAACATATAATGTCCCCAATTTTCAAACTCACGATATCGTTGAAATGCCTAACGGAAATCTAATGATAGGAACTAACTCGTCCCCATCGTGGGGCAATGGTGCGCCAGAACTTGATGCCATTGCGGAAATTGATAGAAGTTCTGGAAATATTATCAAAACATGGGATTTTAATACCATTCTTGATCCAACCCGCTTGGCTCTTCCAGATTCCGGAGTTCCAAATGACTGGGTCCATATTAATAGCGTATTCTACAATTCAAATGACAATTCAATCATTGTTTCATGCCGGAGCCAATCTGCCGTGGTCAAAATTGATTACTCGACCAGCCAGATAAAATGGATTCTTGCCAATCATAATTTCTGGAATACACAACTATCTCAATATTTATTGACGCCTGTTGACTCAAAAGGAAATGCCATTGCCGTTGACACCATTGATTTCTGGCCGTATGGTCAACACAATGCCACACAACTTCAAAATGGAAACGTGATGCTCTACGATGATGGCGACTATCGCGGGTATTATGACAATCAAAATGCCCCTCTAAAAAGCTATACCCGAGGTGTAGAATATAAGCTTGATGAAAAAAATATGACGATTCAGCTTTATTGGAGTTTCGATAATAGTAAAACCATTTTTACACAATATACCGGCTCAATAACTCAATTTGACGCCACCAATACAAGGATGATTGGCTATATGGATGGCGCCACTAATGCCATAGGTGAAAGCCCCAAGATACTTGAAGTAGATTCGCAGAATAACACGGTGTTTGAAGTCAACGTTAACCTCGGGAAATTTTATTACCGAGCATTAAAAATGGATTTGTACGGCGGATTACATTAAGTACGATCACTTAAAAATCTTACTCTCCGCGGCCATCTTTTTGTATTCGGGAAGGATTTTTTCGTAAAGTGCTTCGTCTACTTTCTTTAGTGAGTTCATCAGTCCACCAATACCCGAATCTTTCAGGCTTACGCGCTGTTTTCTGATCTCTTCCATTTTATTGCGAATGGTGGCCTCCAGCTTTATCAGTTCTCTCTCTGTCATACTTTTAGGATTTGCCGCGCAAGATAAGAAGGTTAGCAATAACTCGATCAAGCTCCAGGAGCATGCAAGTTTGAAAATCTAGATCGGCTCGCCAATCAATTCACGGAAGACATCGGTAATTCCTACTTTGGTTCTTACCTTGACTTCCATCTGTTGGTTTGATGAGACTGCCGTGAGAAAATCAAGCATTTCGCGATCATCTATATTCAGCTGAATATATTCAAGGAAATTCAATTCGGTGGTTCGAATCGGCTCGGTGGTTGGCACAACCGTCAGGCGTGATCGTTGATTCATCAGCACCAGAAACCTGAATCCTTTTCGTTTGAGTTCATCTATTACTCCTGGCTTATACTTCATTAACATATCGGATAACAAAAAATCTAAGACAATTTATTTTGATCATTTCGTTGCTGCCATTGGGTTTTATCAGCTTCTACTCACCACACGAAAGTGGCTACCGCTCCGGCCGGGAGCGACGCTTTTACAACACCATTTTTATACCGGATTCCAAATTCTTTAGCGGCATCAGAATCATTTAGCACAATCAATACTTTCTTTTTCTGCGGCGTCAGGTAAGCTATATTCGGCAACCCAGGTAAGTCGTCAGAGGCGATGCGCACGGAGCCATCGGGTACAAACTTAGACGCATGGCCGATAATGTAATACGAAACATTGCGTCGCACCGAATCTCCGATTGTAATTGCGCCGAGGCAACGGTCGCAACCACCGCTGTCGGTAAATGGTTTATTTTCATAATCGGCAGCCAGATTCCATTCCAGCACGGTCTTGCTCCAATGACGTGGTGCGCCAATGATCAGATTTTTGGTATGCCAGCGAAGGTCACCATCAAATTTTCCTTCCGCAGATGTCCATTGTTCAGTGAAGTACAGATTCTTGTTTGGAAACTGATCGTGTACTTGCGAAAGCGCATCGATGGTGCCAAGGTAAAGGTGAAATGCTGACCCATCCACATATTTGGCGGCGGCAGTATCTTTCAATACTGTGATGGGATATTCGGGATGATCGCAATTGTGGTCAAACAAAATGATTTTTGTTTTCAGTCCGGCTTTACGCAACTGTGGCCCTGCAAAGTTTTTGATGAACATAGCCTGTTCGGGCGCTGTCATCACCATGCTGGGATTGTTTTTCGGATTTTCAGGTTCGTTTTGTAGCGTAATCGCGTCAAGCGTAATCCCCTGCTCTTGCATAGTCTGCAGGTATTTCACCAGATAGCGGGCATACACCTCGTAATAAGTCGGCTTAAGGCTACCGCCCTTGAGACTTTCGTTAGTCTTCATCCAGGCTGGTGCCGACCATGGACTTCCTAATATTTTTAAAGAAGGGTTAATCGCTACAATTTCCTTTAAAACCGGAACAACGTCCTTTGCATCGGGCCCAAGGTCAAAGTGTTCGAGCGACACATCGGTTTTTCCTTTTGGTAAATCATTGTAGGTAAATGGATGGTCATTGAGATCGGATGAACCAATACTTATGCGCAGATAGCTTATCCCCAGACCATCAGGACCGGCGGCGAATAGTTCCTTCAGCAAGGCCGCCCTTTTGTCTGAATTCATTTTCCAGATATGAAATGCACTACCACCGGTGAGGGTGTAGCCAAAACCATCCATGGTTTGAAAAGTCGTGGCTGTATCTATGGTGATCAGGGATTCATTCCATACCGTATCCTTAAAAAAAAGAGGAGTTTGTTTTGTGAGCTTTTGCGATTGATCGGCTGAAGTCACCCAATAGTCAACAAGCTGACCCTTTGGTGCCGCTTTTTGCGAAGGTGTACATTGCGCGAGCATCAACGTCATAGCTGCCGCGAAAAGGAAATAAAAATAGGTGATGTTAGTGGACGGCGGCACTTTTGCGCGCCAGTGAAGTAGACTTAAGCCAGAAAATAGATTCATCGGATAATATTAGTTACAACTTGTTTCATTTAGATTTGACTTGCATCGGATAAGTAGCGCTCAATCAAATCGTGATTTTAATTTAAGTGTAATTTTTTTCATGATCCTAGAAAAATTATTTGGATGGCTTCGATCAACTTTGTACGACAAATTCTGTCGATAAAAGACTGACACATCCGTCATACAAAAAAATAAGCTCCCTGAAAAAGGAGCTTATTAGCTAATGGATTCAATGCAAAAACTTACTTGATCACAAACCGGCTGACAAGGTTGGTGCCAGGTACGCGGATGAGGTAAAGGCCGGGAGGCAGCGTCAGATTGTTCAAAGGAAATTGGCACAACCCTGAACTCCCTGTTGTGATTGAATATCGCTGCATGGTTTGCCCAAAGAGAGAAAGCACTTCCGCCTCATAGGCATGATTGGCCAGCACTCCACTTAATTGCGCATTCAAGCCTTGAGTGGCTGAGGATGGATTAGGAAACACCTGGATAGAAGGAGCATACTCTTTGTTTACATCTACGGCTATCACCTGGCTGTTGGTCGATGACTTTCCGTCAAGATCGAACTGAACAAGTTGGTAATAATTCAAGCCATTCAAAGGGTTTTCATCAATCCATTTATAAACTGACTCCGTGGCTTTGGTTCCTGAGCCTTTCACTGTGCCTAACACGTCAAATTTTTCGCCGTTGGAAGATCTCCTGATCTGAAAATAGCTGTTATTAAGTTCGGAGGCCGTCTTCCAGGTAAGGTTTACAGCGGGAGCAATGTATTCGCCGGTGAATGAAGTCAACGATACCGGCAGAGGGTTTGTGCCTGCGAGCAGGTTGGCAATGGTAAAGGTGGAAAAGGAATTGAAGTTACCAGATGTAATACTCCCATTTCCATTGGCAGTAGCTGTTCCGGTTATATCAACCCATGTAGTACCTGCCCCAACATTTTTCACCATAGTCAGATTAGTATAGTCGGTAACCTGATCGTCAGTGCCTGACGTTCCGTAGTAAAGTGTGGCGGTCGCACCGGTAAGGTTAGCATTGGCCGACCGATCGATCTGCCAATAGTGCACACCAGAAACACGGTTTACAGTGGCCGGCAACGTATACCCCAGCGCTCCGGCTGATGAATTAAATAGTTCTGCAGTATACGTTACGGAAGTAAGATCAGTGTGATCCACATGAAGATACACTGGTCGATAAGAAGGCAATTTGCCAATAGGAAAATTAACCGTAGCTGATGCAGCGGCCACAACCACATCCATCGGGCCGCTGATGTAGCTTGAAGAAGACCCTAACCCTGTAGTAGCTGAAGAATTCAAAATCAGTTTTGCAGCTGAAGCGGTCTGAACAATTCCGCTCGTCAACGTCAGTGCGCCATTGATGGCAGCAGGACCAGCGGTAGTCAATTGCACACCACCCACATTTGGATTCGTGTTGTTGATTTTTACGTTTAGGAACGAGAAGGTATCTCCACCATTTCTTGTAGTAGCTGGGATAACCTGTGTATTCGACGATCCATTAAATTCAATTATAGAACTTCCGTTACTGGTAACTCTTCCAAATTTGTTTGCATCCGACTGCAGGTTGCGTGCAATTTTGAGCGTGGAACCTCCATTCAAAATCAATTCTGCAAAGTCGGCACCAGAGGCTGAACTGTTAAAATTAATATCTCTTCCCACCGAAAGAACGGCACTGTTATTCAGTGTGGCTAAAGTCTGAATGCCAGAACCGGTAGTGTTGCGTAGATAAAAATCGCGGGTAACATTGATGGCAGAAGAATTGTTGACGGTCAGTAAATTAGTGTTGACGGTCCCTCCATTGCTATCAAAGTAAAAATCATTTCCAACGGAAAACGTACCATTATCCACCAAAAGCTGGAATGGTTGCGATCCTGATGTCCGCACGAAGGAGGCATCGTACGTACAATTGACAATTCCATTGTTGATGACCTGAAGGTAACTTGTAAAGCCAGTATTCGTGGCAGTTATCTTGTCACCCACGTTGAGCGTTTGCCCATTCACCGTCAATGATGAATTCCCGCTATTGGTATTCAAATCAACGCTGAAGCAATTACCAGTGCCTGCTGCAAGTGATACGTCGTATCCATTGATGTGCACCTTGTTGGAAATGGTAGGTGCTGTTGCTGCCGCACTTCCGCCTGCCGACCTTGACCATGTGTTATGATCCGTCCATTCGCCACTGGCAATGGCATAGTATTCAATATTACTTACGTTATTCACGCACAATGAAAATGATCCCTGATAGCCCGCATAGTTATCAATTGAAATATAGTAAGTCTGGCCGACGGTGAGGTTATTGTACGTCATAGTGTAAGGAGATGACGCACCGGCATAGTTTTTACAAACCAAAACAGAAGGCGTACTATTCCATAGTGCCATGAACGGGTTTTGAAGAGTACCATACACACCGCCGTATTTTAGACTTATCGTTACGGTGTCAAAAACAGCGACAAACTTAAACCAACGGTTTGTGTTGGGGCCATTAGACCAGCAAGCAGGTTTAGATCTATCGGGCGATGCGCCGACAGTTGTGTAGGCGGCATTCGCCGAACAAAAGTGATCGAGATCGCCGATCAACGTTGCTCCTTCGAAATAATCGTAATCGCCGGCATCATTAAGGCACAACGTGAATGATCCCTGATAGCCGCTATAATTATCAACAGAAATATAATAAACCGAGCCAGGTGTAAGTCCATAATAATCGATAGAAATACTACCGCCACCACCAATATAATTTTGACACGCCAATTGCGTGAGGCTTCCATTCCAAATGGCAACAAATGGATTCAGCATGGTGCCCTGCGATCCACCGACGTTCACATCCACATGGATGAATGCCTTGGACGCGGTGAACTTATACCATCGGTTGTTGTTCGGGCCATTGCTCCAGCAAGAACCTTTGGATTGATCCGGTGTAGCGAACTGCGTCGAAAAAGCTGCATTGGCTGAACAGGTATTGATCAACGATGTCACATCTGTAGCCCCCTGATAAAAGTCGTCGCTCACCACATCGCTCAAACACAAGGTGAACGATCCCTGATACCCGACGTAGTTGTCGACTGAAATGTAATATGTGGCGCCTGGCGTCAGGCCCATCACCGAAGTTTGAATGCTTCCTCCGCCTCCTAAATAATTCTGACAACCCACTTGCACGAGACCTGATGTCCAGATGGCTACAAAAGGATTAAGTATTGTACCGAAAGCGCCGCCATCTTTCACCTGCACTGTCATGGCGGTGGTAGCTGTAGCCGTGAATTTAAACCACCGGTTGTTGTTTGGGCCATTGCTCCAGCAACTTCCTTTTGCTTGATCAGGTGTGTAAAATTGTGTGGTGTATGCGGCATTCGCCGAACAAGTGTTGATCAACGATGTCACATCTGTGGCACCCTGATAAAAATCGTCGCTCACCACATCGCTCAAGCACAAGGTGAACGAGCCCTGATAGCCAGAATAGTTATCGACAGAAATGTAATACGTAGCGCCAGGCGTCAAACCCATCACCGATGTTTGAATACTTCCTCCACCTCCAATATAATTCTGACAACCCACAGGCACCAGACCCGACGTCCAAATAGCAACAAAGGGATTGAGTATCGTACCAAAGGCACCACCATCTTTCACCTGCACGGTCATTGCGGTGGTAGCCGTGGCGGTGAATTTAAACCACCGGTTGTTGTTCGGACCATTGGCCCAGCAACTTCCTTTCGCTTGATCGGCTGTGTAAAATTGTGTGGTGTAGGCGGCATTCGCCGAACAGGTATTAATCAACGACGTCACGTCAGTTGCTCCCTGGTAAAAATCGTCGCTCACTGCATCACTTAAACATAAAGTGAATGAACCTTTATACCCGGAGTAATTATCCACGGAAATATAATAGACACTTCCTGGGGTCAGTCCAATTACTGATGTTTGAATGCTTCCGCCTCCACCAACATAATTCTGACAACCGACTTGCACCAAACCCGACGTCCAGATCGCTACAAACGGATTAAGTATTGTACCGAACGCACCGCCGTCTTTGACCTGCACTGTGATTGCCGTAGTAGCCGTAGCTGTGAATTTGAACCAAACGTTATTATTAGGTCCGTTGGCCCAGCAACTTCCTTTCGTTTGATCCGCCGATGCAAAAGCAGTGGTATAGGCGGCATTAGATGAACATGAATTAATCAACGACGTTACGTCCTTGGCACCCTGGTAAAAATCATAGGCATCTACATCCGAAAGTGTGAGTTTGAAAGATCCTCGATAGCCTGAGGAACCATTGTGCGTATCCACGGAGATGTAATACCAATTCCCCGGAGTCAGCGATGCTGCGGTAATTGTCAACCCGCTATAATTCGATGTGTACTGGGCGCATGATAGTTGACTCGTGCCATTCGTATCCCAGACCGCCGCGTAGGCATATTGCATCGTACCAGTGGTCGTTCCGTCAGAGAGAAGATTTACCGTAATATTTCCAGTGGCCGTAGCCTGAAATTTAAACCACACGTTATGACCGCCTGTGGTGTTCCAGCAACTGCCGGGGCTTTTGTCTGAAGTAGCCAGCGCATTAGTATAGGCACCATTAGAAGATCCAGCAGTATTGATCAAGGATGTCACATCTCTTGCTCCTTCATAAAGGTCATAGTCAGCTGCATTTCCAAGGCACACCGCAAATGTTCCCCGATAACCTGAAGATCCATTATGGTTGTCAACCGAGATATAATAGTCCTGGCCTATGGTTAATGAAGCGTAGTCAAGGCTCACTCCACTATATTGACTAAAGTATTGATTGCATGCCAATTGAACAGTGCCTGTGTTATTCCACAATGCAGCATAAGCATATTGCAAGGTTCCTGAAGCCCCGCCTGTTAACACATCGAAATGAACCTGAGTGGTGGAGGCTGTAAATTTGAACCACACATTAGATCCGCCCGTGGTATTCCAGCATGATCCCGGGGTCTTATCATTTGTGGCCGCCACGGTGGTATAGGCCCCGTTGGCCGAGCATGACAGCGCGCCGTGCGTAAGTACCTGTGCGCTTCCAAAATTATCGTTGCCCGGAGCGGCATTGATTGTAAGCCGAGTTAATAAAAGCAATACAAAAACCGTAAACGTTAACCTCATAGACGCTTTTTTATTGTATGATTCGATTCCAGCCTTGTTTCAGCCAATAGGTAAAGGAAAATCCCCCCAATCTCTTAAATTTTTGACTTAGATCATCTGAAAACAGATTAAATAGTCCCTATTAATTTGACTTTATGCGATATGAAGTCAAAAAGTAATACAAATATTGATTGACAATAGTCATACCGATCTATTTTCCATCAAAATTTGGCCTATTTTGGCTTTAGCAACATGCCTCATTCCCTTATAGAGAAACTACAATAGCAAGGGGATCAATCGGGGAAATTTAGATTGCAAAAAGCCTCCTAAGGTGCTCACCAACCCCAATTACCATAGAAACGCAATCCTGGCGACTCATGGAAAACGAAGTCAAGTCCACTGGACTTTTTCCTATCTTCAACACCAAATTCCAATCTTATGGCTACTTTTCAATTGCACATTAATGGAAAAAACTATTCGGCTGACGTCGAAGCCGATACCCCATTGCTTTGGGTCCTTCGCGACACGCTTGGCCTGCTGGGCACAAAGTACGGGTGTGGCATTGGCCAATGCGGCGCCTGCACAGTTCATCTGAACGGCATCGCCGTGCGCTCCTGCTCGTTGCCGGTTTCTGCCATCGGCACCAAAAAAGTTACCACCATTGAAGGCCTTTCTGAAAACGGAGATCATCCAGTGCAGCAAGCCTGGCATGAAGTGGATGTAGCGCAGTGTGGATACTGCCAGGCAGGTCAGATCATGACCGCCGCCGCCTTGCTTGCCAAAACACCCAAACCATCGGCCGAGCAAATTGACACCGCCATGAACGGAAACCTTTGCCGCTGCGGCACTTACCATCGCGTTCGCGAAGCAGTAGTATTAGCTTCCACCAAAACCAAATAACCGCTGCCATGGAAACACTTATGAAAACCAACAGAAGAGAGTTTTTAAAACTCGCGGTCACCTCTACCGGCGGACTGATGCTTGGATTCAGCTGGGCCAGCGCGTCCGGATTTGCCAGCGTTGACGAAGCTACTTTCGCAGCCGACGTAAACTTCAACAGCTATCTGTCAATTTCGCCTGACGATGTGATTACCATTTTTTCTCCCAATCCGGAGCTGGGGCAAAACATCAAGACTTCATTTCCGATGATCGTAGCCGAAGAGCTTGACGCCGACTGGACCAAGGTAAAAGTGATACAAGCCGCGCTTGACACCAAAAAATACGAACGCCAGCTTACCGGCGGAAGTGGCGCGATTCCACATTCGTGGGAACGTCTGCGCAAAGCAGGAGCTACTGCAAGACAAATGCTGATTGAAGCTGCCGCTAAACGCTGGAATGTGTCAGCCGCCACGCTGATCACCGAAAACGGAAAAGTAATCGATAAGGCGAACAACAAATCGGCTACGTATGGCGAGTTGGCCAATGAAGCCGCCGCGATTCCCGTGCCCACCGAAGTAAAACTGAAAGACAAAAAGGATTTTAAGATTATCGGGCAACCGATTAAGAATGTAGAGAACCACGCACTTTTTACCGGCAAACCATTGTTCGGGTTGGATTTCTATCGCGACGGAATGCTTCACGCGATGATCCAACGCCCTCAAAGTTTTGGTACGAAAATAAAATCGGTTGACAGCGCATCCGCGAAAGCGATGCCCGGAATTATCGATATCGTGCAGTTTAAAAATAATGTGGCCATCGTTGGGAAATCAACCTGGCAAATACTGAAAGCACGAAAAGTGCTAAAGATCGAATATGAAGCTGACGCCACCATCGAAAGCACCACCGATCACGACAAGCTCTTCAAGGATTTGCTCAACAGCAAAGAAGCCTCAGTGAAGCGCAAAGACGGCGATGTGGAAACAGCGTTCAAAAATGCCGCGAAAGTTATCACCCGCGAGTACCAATGTCCTTTTCTTCCGCACAACCCGATGGAGCCGATGAACTTCTTCGCGCACGTGAGGCCCGACGGCGTGGAGTTGGTTGGTCCATCGCAAACTCCGGACATGGCACGCAATGAAGTTGCCAAGCTTCTGGGCATCGCTCCGGAAAAAATCACGCTCGAACTAACCCGTCTTGGCGGAGGATTCGGCCGAAGACTTAAGGCCGATTATGTGTTGGAAGCGGCTGAGCTCTCCAGCATAGTCAAAGCTCCGGTAAAAGTCACATGGACACGCGAAGACGACATGGGCGGCGGCATGTATCGGCCAGCGGTGCGCTACCGCTTTGAGGCAGCACTTGATGCCAATAACAATCTTGTGGGCTACAGGCTCCGCGGTGTAGGCATCAATTCAGGCAACCCAACACGCGAAGATAATTTCCCTTCCGGCGCCGTGGACAACCTTCTTATCGATGCAGTGGAATACAAGTCGGCGATTACAACCGGGGCCTGGCGCGCGCCGATCACCAACTTCCTCGCTTACGCGGAACAGTCGTTTATTGATGAAGTAGCTGGTGAAGCGAAACAAGATCCTGTACAATTCAGGCTTGCCCTTCTCGACAAAGCAAAGAAGTCGCCAGTGGGCGCTATCAAGTACGACATCGACCGGATGAAAGCGGTGATTCAGCTCGCCGCCGAAAAAGCCGAATGGGGTAAGAAGAAAAATGTGTTGCAAGGATTCAGTGTTTATTTTTCACATCGGTCGTACGTGGCGCAAGTCGCCGAGATCGAGATGAAAAAAGGCAAGCCTGTGTTGCAACGAATTATCGCTGCCGCCGACTGCGGAATAGTAGTTAACCTCAGCGGTGCTATGCAACAAGTGCGCGGCGGAATTGTCGATGGACTTGGTCACGCCTTCTTCGGCAATCTCACCTTTGTGAATGGCGAAGTCGCACAAAAAAATTTCAACGCGTACAGGATGATCAGGCTAAAAGAAATTCCGGAAATCGATGTGCACTTTGTCAATAACGGAATCGACCCGACAGGCCTTGGCGAACCTGCGCTCCCTCCTACCGGCGGCGCTGTGGCCAATGCCTTATTTAAGGCCACCGGCAAACGGATCTACAGCCAGCCCTTTATCAAGCAGGAAGGTCTGGAAGGCGTGAATCTCGGCACAAAAATGTAATGATCACTTCATCTCTTTTTAAAGAACGGGCAAAGAAATCTTGCCCGTTTTTTTTACCTTAAAGCCTGTGAATAAACCTGTCCCCACGACTCTCTCCGGAGAGCGCCTCCTCTCCCTTGATTTTATGCGCGGCCTCATCATGGTGCTGCTTGTGATGGAAAGCACCGGCTTATTTGAACATCTCTTCGAAGCCGTGAAAGGTTCTTTCCTTGAAGGAGTGTTTATTCAGTTTTTTCATCATCCGTGGAACGGGCTTCGTTTCTGGGATCTTATCCAACCTGGATTTATGTTTATGGCCGGCACAGCCATGGCGCTGTCGTTGCATCGGCAGGAAGAACAAGGCGTGCCCTGGAAATTGTCATTTACAAAAATGGCCAAACGATGCGGCTGGCTTTTCTTCTGGGGTGTGCTTGACTACGCTGTGCGCCCGGGTGGACTTTCGTTTGAGTTGTGGGACGTGCTCACGCAACTTTCGTTTACCATGATGGTGGCCTTTCTGATTTTCAGATTATCCGTCACTTCACAAATCGCGATAAGTTTTGGCTTGTTGGCGCTCACTGAAATATTGTATCGGTTCACTCATGTGCCTGGCTTTGATCAGCCTTTTGTCGATCAGCACAATTTCGGAAACTACATTGATTTGTTGCTGATGAACAAAATAAACAATGGAGGTTGGGTAGCGATTAATTGCATTCCTACCGCAGCACATACCATTTGGGGAGCACTGGCCGGGAAGCTTCTTCTTTCGTCGCGAAGCAACACTGAAAAAATAAAGCTATTGTTATTGGCTGGTGTCCTCGCACTGATCGTCGGCTATGGAATGGATCTTTCCATCACACCAATCATCAAGAGGATTGCGACGAGCTCATTTACACTTGCCTCCGGCGGATGGTGCCTGTTGGGGCTGGCGCTGTGCTATTGGTGGATCGACGTGAAAGATCACCGAAAGAATCTGCAATTCTTCACCGTGGTAGGAATGAATTCCATTTTCATTTATTTGTTTATCGAGATTGTAGGAAGTCGGTGGTTTACCGAATATGTATCGTTCATCGCCAATGGAATATTGAGCATGATTTCAACGCCGACAACATTGATGCACATTCTATCGTCGCTGGTGGTTTTTGCGCTCGAGTGGAGGCTTTGTTATTTTCTGTTTCAAAAGAAAATATTTTTTAAGCTGTAAGAATCATTACAATTCACTCCAATATTTAATAATTTAAGGAACTGATAATCTTCAAAAATGAAAACCCGAATATCCTTAGCCGCACTCATCACGATGATGTTGCTGGTGACCTTTTCCTGCCAGCAAGAAAAAAAATCCACGATAGATAAGAAATGGTGGAAAGAAGCCATCGTCTATCAGATTTATCCACGAAGTTTTAGCGACAGCGACGGCGACGGTATTGGCGATCTAAAAGGAATAATTTCAAAACTGGATTACATCAAGAGCCTGGGCGTTGACGTGGTGTGGCTTAATCCAATTTACAGTTCGCCTAACGACGACAATGGTTACGACATCAGCGACTACCGCGCCATCATGAAAGACTTTGGTACAATGGAAGATTTTGACGCGCTGCTGAAAGGAATGCACGAGCGCGGTATCAAAGTTGTCATGGACGTGGTAGTCAATCACAGCAGCGACGAACACGAATGGTTTAAACAAAGCCGAAGCTCCAGGACTAATCCTTACCGCGACTATTACCATTGGTGGAACGCCGACAAAGGCAAACCCAACTTTCGCTACAGCTTGTTTGACATTAACCACGACGCCTGGAAATACGACTCGCTTACCGATGCGTATTACCTTCACTATTTTTCACGGAAGCAGCCCGACCTCAATTGGGAAAACCCCAAGCTGCGCCAGGAGGTCTATGCCATGATGAAATTCTGGGCCGACAAGGGTGTAGATGGTTTTCGGCTGGATGCCTTTCAGTTCGCCGCCAAGGACACCACCTTTCCGAAATTTCCTGACGGCTTTGAAAAAGACTTTATGAAATACTACGCCGTTGGCCCGCACCTGCACGACTATCTTCAGGAAATGAACAAAGAAGTTTTCAGCAAATACGATGTGATGAGTGTAGCCGAAGGGGCCGGAAATTCATTTGAAGATGCCCACAATATGGTGGATGCTGACCGCAGTGAACTCAATATGGCTTACGCTTTTGATGGCGTGGACATTGCCAAACCACAAGGCTATAGCGTGAATCATTTCAAAGAAGTATTCTCCCGGTGGGATAGTGCCTTTGCCGATAAAGGATGGCTTTCAATTTTTCTTGCCAACCACGACCAGGCGCGGATGGTGAGCCGTTTCGGAAATGATCAACCTGCTTTCAGAGATTTATCGTCGAAGATGCTCTCCACATTCATCATGACCATGCGGGGAACCCCTTACTACTATTTTGGCGATGAGTTAGGAATGACCAATGCAGGTTTTGAAAAAATTGAAGACTATCGCGACATGCCTTCGCTCAATGAATACCGTCATCAAAAAGACATTGGCGGCGACATTCCAAAGCTTCTTGAGCAACTTAAATTCTCTTGCCGCGACAACGGCCGCACTCCTTTTCAATGGGATACCACTATGAACGCTGGTTTTTCTACCGGCAAGCCATGGATACAGGTGAATCGTAACTACCGTACCATTAATCAGGCCCAACAGGAAAAAGATCCGAACAGCTGTCTGAACTATTTTAGGAAATTAACGGCGTTGAGAAAATCGCATCCAGAGTTAGTGTATGGGAAATATGCACTGCTGGACAAAGCAAACGACAAAGTGTACGCCTATACTCGTGAATTTGACGGGCAAACCGTAGTTGTTCTTCTCAACTTCTCGTTCACCGAAGCTGAAACTACGATTCCGAACGATCTCAAGAATGCAACTTTGTTATTATCGAACTACGGAAACACGGCAATTCCTCAAGGCAAAACCGTTACACTTCGTCCTTACGAAGCGATGGTACTTAAACTGTAAAAATCTACAGACTAACTTCCTTGTCGTTAAGCACAATACTGAGGTGATCACCTGACTCCAGGATCACCTCGGTTTTTTCTTTCGCTACTTTCACTTTAAGCACGCGTCCGCGGAACTCAATGCGGAAAGAGTACGAATTCCAGTGCTCTGGTATGTAGGGTGAAAAGTACAGCTTGCCATCGCGGATACGCATGCCCCCAAATCCTTTCACAATACTCATCCACGTACCCGCCATGCTGGTAATATGGCAACCGTCTTCGGTATCGTTGTTGTAGTCGTCAAGATCGAGGCGTGAAGTGCGCAGGTACATTTCGTAAGCCTTCTCCTTGTAGCCAAGTTTAGAAGCCAGGATCACGTGCACGCAGGGCGAAAGCGATGATTCATGCACGGTCATCGGCTCATAGAAATCAAAATTCTTTTTGATCTGCTCCTTAGTGAAATCGTCTTCAAACAAATAGATACACTGCAGCACGTCGGCTTGTTTGATAAAGCACGAGCGGAGAATTCTATCCCACGACCACTTCTGATTCAACGGGCGGTCTTCAGCTGGCAGGTCAGCTACATTGATAAGTTCCTTGTCGAGGAAACCATCTTGCTGCAAATAGATTCCGCGCGTCTTATCCTCCGCATAATACATTTTACTCACAATGTCTGCCCACTTCGCGGTTTCTTTCGCTTCGTTAAAATTCAATTTTTCCGTAAGTGCTTTGTACTTAGCTGCATCGGCATTTTTAGTATAGTCAATTGCTTCTTGCGTGAAGCGAAGCGTCCATGCCGCGAGGTAGTTGGTGTACCAATTGTTGTTGACGTTGTTCTCGTACTCGTTCGGGCCAGTTACACCCAGAATCACGTATTTATTTTTATCGGCTGACCAATTGACGCGCTGTGCCCAGAAGCGGGAAATGCCGATCAGCACTTCAAGGCCATAGTCAACAAAATAATTTTTATCGCCTGTATATTCTACATAGTCGCGCATAGCATACGCCATGGCACTTGTGCGATGAATTTCTTCAAAAGTAATTTCCCATTCGTTGTGGCACTCTTCGCCATTCATCGTCACAAAAGGATAAAAAGCGGCGCCATCTTTGAAGCCAAGTTTCTTTGCATTTTCAATGGCCTTCGGCAAATGCTTGTAGCGATAAATCAATAGTTGACGCGCCACACTTGGATCGGATGTGCCGAGATAAAAGGGCAAACAATAGGCCTCGGTATCCCAATAGGTACTGCCACCATATTTCTCACCGGTAAAACCTTTCGGGCCAATGTTAAGGCGCGGGTCATCACCTGTGTAGGTTTGCATCAACTGAAATATATTGAAGCGAATTCCCTGCTGGGCAGCAATATCGCCGTCGATCGTGATATCGCATTCTTCCCACTTGTGGGCCCATACCGCCGCGTGATCATTCAGCAACTGCTGAAATCCTTTTTTAGCAGTGGCATCAATTTTCGCGAGGCAATTCTTTACAATTTTTTCCTTCGGATGATTTTCTGATGAAAGAATAGCCGCATATTTATAAATCGTCAACTCTACGCCTTGTTTCAACTCCATCTCCACCAAATTGTCAGCGTACTTGTCCTTTGTGTTAGTGAAAACTTTCCCTCCCGCCTTCTGGCCACCCGACTCAAAGCGATACTCCATTCCAGTACACACCTGAAAAAATGTTTTCTTCGTTTGTGCGTTGACAATAGCCCAACCCATCTGAGCCTCCTCGTACACGCGGTCCCAGAATTTTTCGTCGTAGTTGGAATCTTTATTAACTACATCGGCATCAATTGCCAAGGTAATTTTTGATGAAGACGAAAAATTAAGAGCGGTGATAGAATATTTGATGGCGCCCACTTCTCCATCGGCCATCGAACAAAACCGTTGCGCATTGACAGCAACTTTCTTTCCGTCGGCAAAAGTTGCCTCAAAAGAGCGACTGAGAAGTCCTTGCTTCATGTCGAGCACTCTTCTGAAATTCTCTACTTTGCATTTAGCCAAATCCAGTTCTTGTCCGGCGATGTTGATCTGAATTCCGATCCAGAAAGGAGCATTTAACACCTTTGCGAAATATTCCGGGTATCCGTTTTTCCACCAGCCCACGCGCGTTTTGTCGGGATAATAAACACCGGCAATGTAGGTTCCCTGATGAGTGTCGCCGGTGTATGTTTCTTCGAAGTTGGCGCGCTGGCCCATGTGTCCGTTGCCCAAACTGAAAATACTTTCTGACACACGATTGAGGTGAGAATCAAAACCTTCTTCGATAATCTGCCATTCGTGATTTTTTAAATACTGCTTCATAGAAGTGAAAATGTGTTATAGTTTTTTTATTTCGGTCACGGTGAACTGTGACGTCTTTTCTACAATAAAATGAGCTTTGGGTAATTGTTCTTTTGTGCCCACACCTACACATCGCATACCGGCAGCCAACGCGGCTTCTACGCCTGCTTCTGCATCTTCAAACACCAGGCAGTTGCGCGACGGTGCATTTAATTTTCGGGCGGCAAGTAAAAATATTTCCGGATCGGGTTTCGTGTGCACGATCATCGTACCATCCACAATTGCGTCGAAATACTGTTTGATGCCAAGTAAGTTCAATACGGTCTCGGCATTTTTACTGCTCGACGCGAGTGCTACTTTGATGCCGTTGGCCCGAAGCTCTGTGATAAGTTCTTTTACGCCGGGAAAAATTTCGTTGGGTTTCATGGCGTTGATGTATTCTACAAACCACTCGTTCTTCTTGGTGGCGAGACGTTCCATCTCCGCATCCGGTAATTTTATTTTTCCAAGTTCCAGAATGATCTCAAGGGATTTCATCCGGCTTACGCCTTTGAGTTTCTCATTCTCTTTTTCAGTAAAATTTACGCCAAGTTCTTCAGCCAATCGCTTCCAGGCAATGAAGTGGTAATGGGCGGTGTCAACAAGTACACCATCAAGGTCAAAAATAACAGCCTGAATCATTGAGGTTTTAGGTTAAAAAAATTTCAGACGCGACCTTTCTTAATTATTTCGTTGATCTCTGCCAGCGGCTTAAATACATCGAAAGTTTTTCCTTGCGTACGCAGTGCGCCAAGCGCATTGCCGTAACGGGCCGCGCCAATATAGTCAGTAGGTTTTTGCATGAGTCCATAGCCAAGTCCACCGGCAAACGAGTCGCCACAACCGGTGGTGTCAATCACCTGATCTACCTTCACGGCAGACACCATTTCCTCCACGGTCTTAGATCGTTGACGGAAATACACGAGGCACCCGCGCGAATCGACAGTGATGTACACGGCTTTCACGCCCAGGTCGAGGCAATGATCCGCGAAAGCGCGCAGCATCTCACGATCGGGCTCTTCTGTCTTCACAAAATCCGAAGATTCATATTCCTTTTTGAACCATGAAGCCTGCGCTTCTTCGAGGTTCATCTTAAGTACGTCGATATACGGAAGCCACAAGTCGCGGTCAATCCAGAATTTGCGCTGACGCTCGCCGTTTACGAGACACGCCGTGGTGGGTCCGTGTGCATCAAATACGATGATGCCTTCACTTTTCTTTTTCAGAAACTTCAGTGTATCGAGTGCTATTTCGTAATCGCTAATCGGGATAAATACAAAGACTTTGCACTTCAATAATTTTTTAAAATCATCCGGAACGATGGGATCCATAAATCCCGTTTGCCGCTCCAGGCGATTGTTCATATCCACAAAACGAAGACTGATGATATCGCCCTGATCATTTTTGTAGGTAAGGTGACTTAGGTTGAGGCCTTTGTATCCTTTAAAAACTTCTTTCACGTTGTCGAGGTCAACCTTTCGCAAATGCGATACCGGAATGATTTCCGATTTGTCGCCGGCCATGACTGAAAGTGCAATTACCGGGTGAGTGACACATCCCCATTTTTGAATTAGTTCGCCGTTGTGAGTAACGATGTGGTCGCGCGGAATGGGGCCAACAATTGCAATCTGTTTCATACAACTATCTGGTTAGGTTCGTAGAAGTCCGATCAGGATTCGTCACTGTTCTTCAGTTTAAACACTACCGCTTCCCAAGGTCTTAATTGATTAATTCCGGTCGAAGCAGTCCGATAATTTCCCAACAACAATTCATTTTCGCGGGTATCGAATGGAAAGTTAATTGCTCTGGATGAAAAATTAAGGGCTACCATAATTTTTTCTCCAAGATTTTCTCTCAAAAAAATAAAAAGCTCATTATTTGGGGTTTCAATCGATTGATAAGAGCCTTCGCGCAGGGTAGCATATTTCTGTCTGAGCCTCACAATCCGTTTAAAAAAAGACAGCACCCCATCCGGATCATCCTCCTGCCGCCTAACGTTGATTTGGGCATGGTTTGGATTGACGATCATCCACGGATTTCCTGAGGAAAATCCAGCGTGAAGGCTCTCGCTCCACTGCATTGGCGTGCGGGCGTTATCGCGTCCGGCATAATTTGCTTTCTTTAAAAAATCTTCTTCGCTTTCTCCTTTTTTCTTCGCTTCGTTCCAGCCGTTGAGCGTCTCAATGTCCTTTGATTCGCTGATATTCTTCAATGTGAAATTGGTCATTCCTATCTCATCACCTTGAAAAATAAATGGAGTGCCCGGCATGCAAAGCATCAGCGTGAAGAGAAGCTTGGCTGACTCCTGCCGGTATTCAGCATCGTTGCCCCAGCGCGAAACCATTCGGGAAAAATCGTGGTTGCCGAGAAAAACGCTTCCCCATCCGCGGTGAGCGAAAGTAGAATTCCACACTTCAAATACTTTTTTGAAATCGTCCAGCGACCACGGTTTGGGATCAAACCTGCCTCCTGGTCCCTGATCCATAAACATGTGGCCGAAGTGAAAGATCATAGAAAGACCATCCTTTTCGTCGAGATACTCCAACGCATTTTCAGGGGTGATGCCCGGGCCCTCGCCCACGGTGATCACCGGATAATGATCGAGCACGTCGTGTCTTATTTCTGAAATAAACTCTTTAAGTCGAGGACCATTCGTATAAAACTTACGGATCGTTTCGTTAAAGTCGTGGGTATCTGTGTGGGGGAAATCAGTTCGCTTGCTGATGGCTGTAATCACATCGAGGCGGAGTCCGTCCACACCCTTGTCCAGCCAAAAGCGCATGATTTTCTTAAGCTCTTCACGGAGTGTTTTGTTTTCCCAATTCAAATCAGGCTGCTTTCGCGAAAACAAATGGAGATAATATTCACCGGTAGCTTCGTCGAGCTGCCACGCGCTTCCTCCGAAAAAGGAAGGCCAGTTGTTGGGCGCTGCAACGCCGTTTCCTTTTTTCCAGAAATAATAATCCCGGTAAGGGTTATCTTTTGATTTTCTAGATTCCTGAAACCACGGATGCTCATCCGATGAATGATTCAGCACCAAGTCCATGATGAGTTTTAATCCGCGACGGTGAAGGCCGTCGAGCAACGCATCAAAATCTTCCATTGATCCAAACTCGGGTTGAATAGAATAATAATCGCTGATGTCATAGCCGCCATCGTCGTTGGGCGATTTGAATATCGGATTGAGCCACACGGCGGTAACTCCGAGGCTTTTAATGTAGTCTAGTTTTTCGATGATACCGCGAAGGTCGCCGATACCATCGCCATTGCTATCCTTAAAACTTCTCGGGTAAATCTGATAGACTACAGCATCTTTATACCAGGAGGAGGGCATTGTTTAACTAATCTGAAGTTTTTTCACTTTTTATTCCGGCCGTAAGCATTGCAGCGAGCAGCAGTAGCACTCCCGCAAAGGAAACTGCAACACCGGGATCACTACCCAGAAATTCCTGGTAGATGTAACCAAAGGAAAGTGTCTGCAAAATCATCGGCACCACAATCATCATGTTGATGATTCCCATGTACACTCCGTACCGTTCTTTCGGAATACTTCCTACCACCATGATATACGGAACGCCCATCATGCTGGCCCAGGCAATACCAAAGCCAATCATCGGGGCAAAGAGGAAGTATTTGTTTTCAATTTGCGGAACGATAAGAAGAGAAACCGCCGCCAGCGTAAGGCAGATCATGTGCACATTGCGTGCGCTGAATTTCTTCACCAACCAAACCAAGCCAAAGGCTGAAAGGAAAGTGACTATGTTATAAAATCCATTCACAAGGCCCGTCCATCCCACAGCCTGCTGGTACAACGCGCTATTAGCGGATGTGGTATGCCACACCGACTTGGCAATGCTGTGTGAAATAAACTGCCAGTAACAAAACATGGCGTACCATTGAAAAAGATACACAAGTGCAAGCCGCCACAACACGCCAGGCATGTTGGCGATGGCTGAAAAAATTTCGAGAAAAGGGGAAAAGATATTCCGGGAATGAGATCTCAAGTCTGCAAGTTCTTCCTCTGTTGGTGGAATTTCAGGCGTAGAATAGACTGACCAACCTACCGAAGCTACGGAGCAAAATGCACCTACAAAGAATGAACCGAAAACCCAATACGGTATGCCCGCTTTGCCGCTGCTGGTGTAGGTAGTGCCTGTAATCCATTGCTGAAAAAAGTAGAGCGAGAGATTGGCGAGGGTAATACCCAAGCCGGTAAAAAAACTTTGCGTGAGAAAGCCGGTGGCTCGCTGCTGTTCAGGAAGTTTGTCGGCGATAAAGGCACGGTAAGGTTCCATCGCAGTGTTGTTGGCCGCATCAAGAATCCAGAGCAAACCCACCGCCATCCACAGCGCACTGCTGAATGGAAACAGAAAAAGGCACAGGCTGCAGAATATTGCGCCGATCAAAAAGTAGGGCTTACGCCTACCCCATCTGGGGTGCCATGTTTTATCGCTCAACGCACCGATGATCGGTTGAATTAATAAGCCCGTCATCGGACCGGCAAGATTCAGCAGCGGAAGGTCTTGGGGCTTAGCATCCAGAAAACTGTACAGCGGATTCACCGCCGTTTGCTGAAGCCCAAAACTGTATTGAATCCCAAAAAAACCAACGTTCATATTGATGATCTGCCAGAACGAAAGGGTTGGTTTGAGCGGGGTATTTGGCATTCTAAATCTTTAAAAGTTCCTGAGATTAAAAATAGAAATAAATCCAAACAATGAAAGTATATTTTAGAACCTTGAATGAGGAAAAGATGCCAATGCCGTCCATCAAAAATCTCAGTCAGTTGGCTTATTCCTAAATGATTTCGAGAAATTTTATTGGTACATTTACTAATAATATAAAGGCCGAAAATGAAGCTGCTGTTCACTCCTGGAGGCACTTCTTAAAAACTTCCCTAAACAAAAAGATGACTGATCGGACGTTATTACTTTTTATTTTTTTTCTGGTCGTATTCACCACTTTGAAAGGGCAAGAAAAAGTAGATCTGGTTGTTTTCGGAGATTCCTCTAAAGTAGGGTCGGTGAAGCAGGTGGTTTTGACCGGAACAATCGTTCAGGCGGATTCCAAAACGCCGCTTGGTGGTGCGTCCATTTTTCTCGATGGTTTGAAATACGGAAACAACTCCGACTACTACGGAAGGTATCTTATTGAACTTCCTCCCGGAACTTATCGACTGACAGTACGCTACCTGGGCAACATTCCTATTCACAAAAAAATTTCGATTTTCAAGAATGGGGTACTACACTTTGAAATGGTTGAAAAACCAAAAGTGCTCGAAGAAGTTATCATTAGCGCCCGCACCTCGGACGAGAATATTAAAGAGATCAGTCCGGGGTTGGTGCAACTTGGCATAAAAGAGATCAAGCGCATACCGGCGCTCATGGGCGAAGTAGATGTTGTAAAAAGTTTGCTGTTGCTGCCCGGCATTACCACTGTGGGGGAAGGAAGTGGAGGATTTAACGTACGCGGCGGTGCTACCGACCAAAACCTTGTGCTCATGGACAATGGGCAAATCTTCAACTCGGCCCACGCTTTGGGATTATTCTCAAATTTTAATCCCGACGTCACAGAAGAGTTTACCTTGTACAAGGGCAACATTCCTGCCCAGTACGGAGGAAGAGCATCCTCGGTACTAAATGTAAGAACCAGGGACGGCGATTTTTCAAAATTCCACGTGAAGGGTGGCATAGGTTTCTTATCGGGCCGGGCTGCCGTGGAAGGTCCCATTGTAAAAGACAAAACTTCATTCCTTGTCGGCGGTCGTGTTTCGTATTCTGATTGGATCCTTAAGACGGTAAAAAACCTGGACGTACAAAATAGCTCCGCATCATTCTATGATTTCAATGCCAACGTCACCCATCGGTTTTCATCTGGCGGCAATATAAGTTTGCGCTACTATCAGGGCCATGATTATTTCAGGTACTCCAACCAATTTGGCTACGACTATACCACACAACTTCTCTCCTTACGGTGGAACGCACTGCTCGGCAACAACTGGGGATCAACCTTTACTGCGGCGCAAGGAAAATACACCAGTAAGCTTTTTGATTTAGATGTTACTTCGGCGAGAGAATTCTCCAACGGAGTTTCATACACCCAACTAAAACAGAATTTTCTCCACACCTACAAGGAAGTACACGCACTCAATCTAGGTGTGGAAGCCAATCTGTACAACAGCCTCCCAGAGAAATCACAACCCTACGGATCAAACTCAACCACCACCGCTCAACAATTGAAGAAAAGTGATGGCCGGGAGTTTGCCCTTTATGCCAACGAAGAATACACCGTCAACTCTATATTTTCATTTTCCGCAGGCCTTCGGTATAGTTATTTTCAAAGCTTAGCCAATGATACTGTCTATCTTTATCAGCCTGGTCTCTCTCGAAGTATAAGTACCATTATCGATACCTTGCATTACTCTCGCGGTCAGGTAACACAAACGTATGGTGGATTTGAGCCGAGGTTTTCCGTTCGGATTGGAACGGGCAAAAACGCAGCGTTTAAACTCGCCTACAACCGCAATCGTCAGTACATACACCTTGTGTCAAACACAACGGCGCCTACCCCTACTGACATCTGGCAATTGAGTAACAGTTATTTCAAACCGCAGATCGCTGACAATTTCTCAGTCGGTTTTTTCCAAAATTTCAAGGAAAACAAATTTGAGTTTTCAGCCGAGGTTTTCTACAAGGCGCTTACCAATATTGTGGATTACAAAAATTCGGCGCAAATCATTCTCAATCGGCATCTTGAAACCGATGTGTTGCAAGGCAAAGGAAAATATTACGGGCTCGAGCTTTATGTGAAAAAGAATACCGGCTACTGGCGTGGATGGGCTTCTTACACATTCTCAAGGGCATTCAACCAGATTAACGGAGCCACCGCGGAAGACAAAGTCAATAATGGAAATTGGTATCCTTCAAATTACGACAAGCCGCATAATTTTTCACTTACGGCATCGCACTATCTCGGCAGGCACATGACGTTTGCGGCAAATCTTACTTATACAACCGGGCGACCAATTACTGCAATTGAGTCCTATTATTATGGAAACGAAATTTCCATTCCTGTCTATAGCGAACGAAATAAATATCGGATTCCAGATTACTGGCGAGTTGACATTTCTGTAACAGTGAATAGTGTGTTTAAGAAAATCGACGACAATCTGGTTTTTTCTGTGTACAATTTTTTCGGCCGGCGAAACGCTTACTCGATTTACTATCAGGAGATTTATGGTCAGCAGACGCTGCAGGCATACAAATTATCGGTGTTGGGCTCGGCGCTACCTTCAATTACCTATAATATCAATTTCTAATGAATAGAGTATTTCAAATTGCCATCTTTATTACTCTGTTTCTATTGAACCAACAGTGCAGAGATGCCTACCAATTTGACACCGTGGCGGAAGATGGCCTGCTGGTGGTAGATGGGGAAATTAATGACTTGCCTGGCCCCTACCTGCTAAGCCTCGGCTTGACCAACAATGCCAACGTAAGACCGGATCCGTTGACCGGTGCCTTCGTGGCGATCACTGACCATTTGGGAAACACCGAAAATTATGTTGAAATCGGCGGCGGAAAATACCAGCTTCAAGGATACGTTGTGTCTGGCGTAGCTGGAGGATCGTACACGTTAAAAATCACATTGCCGAATGGGCACTACTATGAATCTACTAAAGAAACAATTCCGACAAGCCCTAAATTAAAAGACAGCACTTACTTCGTAGTAGTGAACGAAGCAACTACAAGCAGTGAGGGAGAAACAGTGAACAACTGGCGCGTGAACGTATTTCTTAATACCACTTTCGAAAGCGCAGCCCCGGGCTATTATCGATGGTCGGTCGAAGAATATTATTCATTGTTTCCTACCTGCCCTCCAGGCGCGATTTCATGCCCACCGATCTGCTACATCCATCAACCTATCAGCTATTACAACCTAAAAGTGATTGACCGTAAATCTTTCTCAGGCTCTTATCTTAAAGGGATCAAACTGGAAGGAAGAGACGTCGATTATTCCTTTGCTACGCGTCATTACTTTAATGTATACCAGCACTCGATGAACCCTGGTGCCTACAACTATTGGAGTAAAGTACAGCAATTGGTTTCTAAAAGAGGATCTATTTTCGACGCACCTCCTTATACGATCTCAGGAAACATTCATAATCCTAATAACCCCAATGAAATAGTGCTAGGTTATTTCGAAGCGTCGGGCAGCAAAGTTACACGGCTATTCATCGATCGCGGATATATTCACACGTTTGTACAAACCTGCTTCATGTACTTACCTGATTACATTCCCAACACCTACTTTTGTTGGGATTGTACGCAGATCGAAGGTAGCTCAATTGTAGAACCCGATTGGTTCTGGCATTAAAGAATCAATTTCCAGAACTTACAGTCTGCACCTTTTGACGGATAAACTCTCCGATTTTTCTTCCCTGGTCTTTTCCATTTTCACACGCAGGTGTGTAGTGAATGCCGCCATAGAACCGGCTCACCGCTGCTTCCTGTGATGCTTGCATGAAGGATTTAAAACTTCTGGAGGTCATTCCATATTCCACTTCCGTGGAATCGGTGAATGCATAATTGTCTCCAAACACTCCCGTCAGCGCTACTGCTGCCGAAGTCGAAATAACACTATGGCCGCTGGTGTATTCCGGAAACGGTGGAGTTTGAAGCAACGGCACCCAGTTTTCGTCAATGTATTGATTGATATACGTTTCTGGGCGAACCAAACGCGAGCGGTATTTTTCATCCCAGCAACTGATAAACCCATCCATGAGAGAAAGAGAAACACGAACATAGGCTTCCGCCGACTTCACCATACTTGCCTTCGAGTTTGTACAGGCAACCCGGGTGATGTTCATCCAATGGCCTCCGGGAGAAATTTTCTTGGTAGCAAACATCACATGCCCTTTCACATTCATGATAAACGGATTGCAATCCCAGAAGCTAGCGACGGCGCGTTGCTCTTCAGTAAGGTTTTTACCAGCGTCGTAGACGGCATAGGCTTCCTTGTAGAATTGGCTGTTTTTCTCTTTCGAAAAAGGAGTTGGAGGCACAGGTTTGAATTGCTGAGCCGAGTCTAATACAAAAGGTCTGATCTTATTCCAATGAGGTTCTACTGCGTCCATGTAGGCCGGAGGAGTTGGCTTCCAGGTGGCAGGACTATTTTCAATAGAATATTTAGGAAAGGTGCGCGACTGCTTATAATTGTCTTTCGATGACCATTTCATCACATGCTTCGCTACGCTATCACCAAAGGCAACTGAGCGATCGAAAACATCGTCGGGCACTCCTGCATCGCGAAAGGTCTTCATTTCCTTTTCATAAAACTTATCGAGGTCTTCTTCTGAAAAAATCAAAGCGCGGCCTACTTTCAGCATCGCTTCGGTAGCAGCTAATGGATAGCAATACTCTTTTGTGGAGTCAGGCTGAGGGAACGGCTTCAGTCCATTCAATTGGCCGGCAAGGCTCTTATAGTTTTTATCCTGATGAATGATGGCTTCGTATCCGGCCACCGATGAATACGCATAAATACGACTGGCTACGGGAGGCGAAAAGATATCGTGGACAATCCGATCCGTAATTTCCTTCATGGTGCGGTGAAAGTATTCAGGGTCTTGCACCTTGGCTTTGTAAGCATCTGACTTGGTGTTGCAGGAAAAGGCCGAAACCAATAAAAGGGCAAAAAGGACAAACCGTTTCATAATAAAAGACTTAAATTATTTTACTTGATAATCGATATGCTTTGGCCCAGTGTTTTTGATCCGAAGGCTGGTCCAATTTTTTGGCAATTTACTGTTGTTTTGCACAATGCCACTATCTGTTATCTGCAAACCTCCAAAACCAAAAATTACAGCCTGTAAAAAACCACCCGCGCCGGTAGCGAAGTAGGGATTTGTGCCACCGGCCGTCTCAGCCAACACGCCAAATGGAGGCACCTGATTAGGCTTGTAGCTTTTGATAAACAATTCTGTGGCTTTATCAACTTTACCAAGCTTGGAGTAAAGCGTCGACAGTGCAGAATTGCCCATGGCAGGGCCGTTGGCTGACATGCGGGGCTCGTAATATTTCAGGTCTTTTTCAATTTGAGCAGGATCGGTAATGTATTCCAACGGGAAAGCCAAAAGATTCACGTCAGCCTGTTTAATCTCAACTCCATCGTAAGTTGTGTTTTCCTTGGTCGTTCCGTCAGGGAATTTTAGTACAGGAATATTTTGCGCCACAATTTCCCAATCCGGATCAGGCGTCAAGGCAAGTTCTTTTGCCGCCTGCGTGGCGTAGCGCAATGCGGTAATGGCCATGGCGTTGGTAAACGCATTGTTGTCAATGTTCTCTTGCCATTCGTTGGCGCCGATCACATTGTTGATTTCAAATCGTCCAGGGCCTTTCCGCTCAACACGGCTAGCCCAGAAGTCTGCCACCTCTTTTAAGATCGGAAAACCACGGTCGCGCAGCCAGAGTTTATCTTTAGTTACCTGATAATACTTCCAGCACGCCCAACCCACACAGCCGGAAATATGCTGCTGAAAGGGTCCGGTCAATGCCCACACCGGCGTGTCCTCTGTTCCCTCGGCTGAAGATTCCCAGGGAAACATGGCGCCTTTGTAGCCATGAGAGAATGCATTTTTCCTGGCGGCATCCAATCGCTGATAGCGATACTCAAGCAATGACTTAGCTATCTCCGGTTGCATCACCAGCAGCGGCGGGTACATCCATAGTTCCGTATCCCAAAACACGTGCCCGTTGTACCCTAACCCGGAAAGCCCCATAGGTGAAAGGCTGTACGCCGTGCCGGCCCTGGCAAAAGAATACAAATGGTACAAAGCAAAGCGCACGTCGCGCTGCACCTGGATATCTCCATCAATTACGATGTCGCTCTTCCAGAGTTCGTTCCAGGCTTCTGTGTGGCGATCGAGCAATCGCTGAGTGCCTTCAAGTTTGGCAAATATGGTAAGGCGTTCCGCTTCGTTCATCGGATCGTTGTATTGGGCAGAGCAGGTCGCCGATGAGACGACTGCAAAGCGATAAGTCTCTCCTGCTTTTAGCGTCTTGGTAAACTTCGCCAGGTGCATGTTGTAGTCCCAATCTTCGTGAATCAGGCGTGGCTCTTTCCCTTGTGGTTCATCGAAAATAAAACTGTTGCTCACCGCTACCGTCAATCTCCCGGAGGGGCTTTTACCTACCGAGGTAAGAAGAGGAATGCGAACATGAGGTCGATCGATTTCACTGTAAAAGTTCCTAACATCGGCCAGATGATCAGGAGCTTCGATCACACTCATAGGAGTAATTTGCACGTCTTTCTTCGCTTTGATCTCCACAATAGTCAAAGCGGTATATGGCAAGTGACGAAGTGCCATCAAGGTGTGCGTCACAGAAATTTTATCTTGCACACTAAAAGTAGTCGCGAGCGAAGCTCCTTTCATGTCGAGCTTTTGCTGATATCCGGAAATACTTGCACGGGAAATTCGCTGACCATCCACCTCCAGATTCATGTTTACGTGATTGAATGTCTTCAAAATGTTTGATACACGCCCGCGCTGATAGTAATCGTACGCACCATTCAACACTACGTCTTTAACCTTCATCGGCTCTGACGAAGAAACCAAGCCGATCATACCGTTGGCTACCGTCACGCCAAAGTAATTTTTGGGGTCAATGTTTTGCGCTTCGATCGTCCATCCGTCGGCAGACTGAGCTGCAACCTGCAGGGATACCGTCATGGTTAAAATCAAAATTACAATCTGTTTCATACGCTACAGGTTTTAGTCTTTTACAAGATTATTTTGAATACAGTGAAGTGTTATTTAGCGAAAGGCTTCTAAAGCCTATGATCTTATCATTATTTCTTGAAGCTAAAAAAATAATTCCTTTTCCAGAAGTTTTCACTGCGCGAATACTCCGTATTTCACCTTTCACAACAAACCCCGATTCAGATGGAGGAATAGCATTAAATTTTCCTTTTCCATCGCCCAGCAATATCAAGCCCAGGCTGGCATCATACGGGCCGAGTTCTGTTTGAACAGTACGCAGATTACCTCCCAGAAGAATGTCTGTGTGGCCATCGTCATTAATATCGGCTGTGGCAATTGCTTCCACAGGGGAAACCTGTGCTTCCTGAGGCAAGGGTATCGAAATCAGATGAGTGCCATCGTTTCGCAAATACACACTCCGCAATTCATTAATTCGTAACTCCGCCGACTGCCCTTCCTGTGCCGGCGAAAGAATATCCTGTGTCGTTACGTTTCTATAATCTTTGTAATTCAGGAATTTCTTTTTCAGATAAGGCACTTGCTTTACCAATTGATCGCGTGTAGCAAACGGGTAACTTTTATCGCCATTGAAATAGAGAAGAATATGATCCGAACTTCCGTTGCCATCAAAATCTCCAAGAATCATTTTTAGTGGTTTTTTATCTGAAGTTTTCAATCGGGTATTTAACCCCATGTTGCCAAGAACAAAGTCATCGTCGCCATCATGGTCAAAGTCGGCCACTTCAATCGTGTTCCACCAGCCTGAAGAATTGGCCAACCCCCACTTTGAAGTTTCATTCATAAAAATATTTCCAGGTTGTTGAATGAGTACAGTAACTGGCATCCACTCTCCCACCGCCACCAAGTCAAGTAATCCGTCTTTGTTCAGGTCGGTCCATGCAGCATCTTTTATCATGCCGATGCGATTCGGTGGGATATTAGAGAACTGACTATTTCCCAACCAGTTTATTTTGGGTTGAAAATTTCCTTTGCCATCATTCACCAGAAGGTAGCTTGCCGGACTCATTCCATAAAGCAAAGGCATAGCGCTCGCACCAATAAAAAGATCTGTATCTCCGTCGTTGTCGAAATCAGCCGGCTTCACGCATGATGCATTTAGAAAAAGATTTACAGCAAAGTCTTCGCGTTTTACAAAATTTCCGCGACCGGAATTAAGGTACAAGCGCGGCCGCAACACTTCATTTTTATCTTTGACTTCCTGCCCGCCGCCCACAACCACCAAGTCTTTGTCACCATCGCTGTCGGCATCAAAAAAAGCTGCATCCACATCTTCACTTGCTGAATCAATCTCAAAAGGTTCAGAATACGTTTTCTGAAACGCTCCATTTCGTTGAAAAAATAAAACTCCGCTTTGCCCCTTACCACCGCCAACAAACACGTCGTCCAAGCCATCACCATCCACATCGGCCACGGCCAAAGGAGGTCCTTCGTTTGTCAACATCTGAGGCATCAGGTTTTCTCGTGTAAAAGCGTTGTAATCGTCTTCACGATGGCGAAAATCTGGAATCTCCGTTCGTGACAGTTGATTCACTAAAAATTTAGTAGTTGAACTTTTTGCGAAGTCGAAAACAAGAGTAGCATCACTCTCCTTAGCAGTTAGCGTTTGGTTGGTCAAAACATTTGCTTTTCTTTCAGTCTTCCCGGAAGGCCAGACAATAAAAAGAGAATCAATCTTGCTTATAGGGCCAAGGCCAATATTTATTCGTGTATCAACAGAAGATGAAAACCCTCGGGTAGAAGAAACTTCGTAGTAGAATTTCTTACCGCCAGAATAACAAAGTACCTTGACACCGATGCCAAAATTATTTCCATTTTTTCCCTGAGGCACAATCTTGAGAAAGGATTGTCCAACACTATTGTTACGGTAAATAAAAGCTGGTTCATTGATGTTGTTGATTGCAAGATCAAGATCACCGTCGTTATCCAGATCTGCATACGCTGCTCCATTTGAAAATGAAGCACGCTCCAATCCCCAGGCGCTGGTCATATCTTTAAATTCCCATTGGCCAGAGTTCTTAAATCCAAAATTTGAAACCTTGCCGGCGGGCATTTGTTCCAACACTTTCATATCTTCTGCGTCCATCTTCTGGAGTTTCTCCTGCACACCCTGATCGGAGATATAGGTAATATAATCCATGTCGTTGGGTCGGCGCATGATACCGTTGGTGATGAGAATATCCTTCCATCCGTCGTTATCAAAGTCAGCCATCAATGGAGACCAACTCCAATCCGTTGCCGCTACGTTGGCCTGCCACGCGATGTCACTGAAAAGTACCGAAGTGTCGGAAACAAATTGGTTAAGTTGAAGACAATTGCGTGCGGTCTGATAATAAAATCCAGATTTCAGTTTATATCGATAAATTTCATAGGGATCGTCACCAGCGCTGGTTTTGATAACATCCTCCTGACTTGGCAACATGTCGAGCGTGAGGAGATCCGGACGCGCGTCATTATTAAAATCCGCCACGTCGTTACCCATGGAGAAGCGCGAACTATGACCTAATGATTTTTCCAGAACCTGACGAAATGTTCCGTTTTTATTATTGAGATAGAGATAATCATTTTCCTGAAAATCATTGGACACATAAATATCCGGGTAACCATCAAGGTTGATATCGGAAACAGAAACACCTAGACCATAGCCAATCGCGCTATTCAAAATGCCCGCCTTTTCAGTGACCTCTTTAAAATGTCCATCTCCTTTTTTTCCGTGGTCGAACAAAAGATTTTCAAAAAGTTTGTCGCCTGCTAACGAGTCATGGGTAAATCGCTTCGATACATTTCCAATGGCACGAGAGCTATGTACCGAATGATTAAGCAAATAACAGTCAAGGTCACCATCGAGGTCATAGTCAAAAAAAACGGCTTGTGTAGAAAACCCCTGGAAGTTCAATCCATATTCTTCCGTTTTATCGGTGAAGGTCAGATCATGGTTGTTAATCAGGAGCTGATTTCGCGAATTAAATTTCTTATACTTTCCAACTCCACACACATAGATATCGAGAAAGCCATCGCCATTTACATCGGCCATGGTTACGCCAGTTTTCCAATTGCCAACACCTTGCGTGTTTGACTTTACGGTGATGTCCTCAAATTTAAAATTGCCTCTGTTAAGATAAAGACGATTGCTGTTTTGATTGGAAGAGAAATACAAGTCAACGAGCCCATCATTGTTGATGTCGCCAGCGGCCACACCAGCGCCATTGTAGAAATAGAGATACTCAATAATGTTAAACGCGGTATCTTCTTTTAAAAGATTCGTGAACTCAACTCCTGTTTCTTTTTCCGGGAGAAGTGTAAATAACGTCGGTTGTTCTTTCTCCTGACACGAGATCAACAGTAAGATTACGAAAATGAAGAGCGCACCGAATCTTACTTTATTTTGACAAAGTTGCTGGGACATCACCTATGGATTGATTTTGAAGATCAACGGTGTATCATTGTTCCGTGCGACAAGAACGTAATCTGATTTTCCGATTTTGATTTTCTTGATATCACGCACTTCACCATCCACAAAAAACCCAGAGTCCTTGGTTTTAATATTCGAAAAATTTCCTTTGCCGTCTCCTTTTAGAAAAACTCCATAGCTAGCATCGTATCGCCCTACTTCAGGCTTCACTCGATAAAGATTCCCGCCCATCAAAATATCTTCATTGCCGTCTCCGTCGAAGTCTCCTGTTTCAATTCCAAACATGGGAGAAAACTGGGCTTCCACTGGCAACTCTTTCAACGCGAATTTTCCTTTTCCATCATTGATGAGCACAGACGAAGTCAACACGTCGGCCTCCAACTTCAAAGCCTCACTCAACTGCTGCTGTGAAAAAATATCCTCCATGGTTGCGTCTTTATAACTTTCGTATTTCAAAAATTTCTTTTTCAATGAAGGGATCTGCGAAATCAAATCGTGACGCAATGCCATGGGGTAACTTTTTTCGCCGTTGTAAGTACAAACGATTTGTTCAATAGAGCCATTCTTATCGAAATCACTTACATACATGGTCACTGGTTTTTCAATGGATGCCCTGAACCTGGAATTCAACCCATGATTGCCCACCACAAAGTCAATATCTCCATCATGGTCTAAATCAGAAGCGGCAATTGTATTCCACCACCCATTCGTTTTTTCAAGGCCAGATTCTTTCGAGCGATTGATTAGCTTACCTTTTTCATTTATGAAAAGAGTAATCCCCATCCATTCGCCAACTACAATTAGGTCAGAGTCGCCGTCAGCATCAACGTCGACCCATTCGGCATCCTTTATCATTCCAAGATTCTTGAGCCCTGGCGCCAGCTGATCAGAGATTTCTTTGAAATTTCCCTTACCATCGTTTTGAAGCAAATATCCATTGCATGGAATTCCGTATTTAAATGGTTCCAAGCGGACTCCAACAAAAAGGTCTAAGTCACCATCTTTATCATAATCGGCTGTCTTCACACAAGACGTGCTTTCAAATTTTGAAGTAGGGAACAGCTGATTTGACTTCTTTAATTTGCCACTCTTATCATTGAGATAAAGTCGGTTAATTAAAGCAGTTGAGTTTGACGAAAATTCATTTCCACCGCTGCACACATAAAGATCCGTTGTGCCATTGCCATCGGCATCAAAAAAAACACTTTCCAAATCCTCGGACGCTTTGTCCTCGGAAAAAACTTCAAGATTTGTCGCACTAAATTTTCCGTTTGCGTTTTGCACGTACAAATTACCTGGCTGATCCTTTGCTCCTCCAATATAAAAATCCGTGAGCCCATCCTTGTTAAAATCTCCCGTACTCAGCTTAGGGCCTTCAGTACTCATCATGTGATAGATTAACCGGTCTCTATCAAAATCAACAAAATCATTTTCGATATGCCGGAATCCAATCCCTTTTTCATTTGGATCCAAAGCTGTAAAAATTTTCTTGGAGGGTTCCAATTTAGTTTGCTCCTTGTGCTCAGCGTCTTTTTGCTTTACTGTCAAAATCTGGTTTGTCTTTACAGTGTCCAATTCTGAAACCGTTCCGTTGGGCCATTCAATGGTAACCTTATCAACTCTTTCTAAATCACCCAACCCAAAATTGATCCGGTCATCCACAGTACTCTCAAATCCACGCATAGGCATTTGTTCTGCATAAAATTTATGAATACCATTTTGTATCGTGATCTTCGCACCCAACGCATGAGGGTTTTTAGAGGAGCCTTCCAGAATAAATTTCAGGTAATGGTTTTGCGGATAAAGTTTTTGAGCCTCGTTTTTATAAACAAAGGCTTCCATGTTAACATTGTTTATTACCAAGTCAAGGTCGCCATCGTTATCCAAATCACCGTAAGCACTTCCGTTTGAAAACCCTGGAGTCTTAACACCCCATTCCGCAGTCTCGTCTGGGAATTTCAGATTACCATCATTCTTGAAGAAGAAATTTGAAACAGGATGCGAGGGTATTATATCGATTAGTTTTTTATAGTCGACCTTCTTGTCGATCAAAACAGATTTCACAAATTCTTCACTGCTCGCGTATTGCAAAAAATCCTGATTTGTTAAATCCTGATAAATGCCATTGGCCACAAAAATATCTCGCCACCCATCGTTATCTGCGTCAAACATTAGCGCACCCCAGCTCCAGTCTGTGGCCTCGACCTTTGCTAGTCGCCCGATGTCGCTAAAGGTATTGTTGGCGTTATTCAACTGCAACATATTGCGTGTGAACTGGTGGTGATAGCCATTGGTCACATTGTATTGATACCTATCCCAATTTTCAAATGTGGTAACAGTCTTGATCCTGGCATTTTCATTGGGGAGCATTTCCGTTACAAAAATGTCGGGATACGTATCGTTGTTTATGTCTGCAAGATCTGCGCCCATTGACGCCCCGCTAATACTTTTCATTTCTTCCGGAAGGTGCTCCGTAAAAGTGCCATTCTTGTTATTGATGTAGAGGTAATCCCTTTCAAAAAAATCGTTTGACACATAAATGTCCTGCCACCCATCTTTGTTGATGTCACCTACCGTTACTCCAAGTCCAAAGGCAATGATGCTACCGTAAATTCCTGCCTCTACGCTCACGTCCTTAAAGTGATTGTTATCGTTGCGCATCAGCTTATGTCCACCGAGCTCGTTGCGCACGCCACGTTCATTTTTCCTCAGATTGAAACTACCGATTGACTGGTATGAATTATTGAGTATGTACACATCAAGATCACCGTCATTATCATAATCAAAAAAAGCTGCATGAGTTGAAAATCCTCTATCGGCCAAGTTGTATTCCTTAGCACTTTCTTTAAAAGTCATATCACCATTATTGATGAAGAGTTCGTTCTCACGATTATCTCCTTTTACATCGCCAGAGTTACAGACGTAAATATCAAGCCAGCCGTCGCCATTTACATCGGCCATGCTTACACCGGTAGACCATGCTTTATTTCCAGCAACACCAGCTTTTTCTGTAATGTCTTCAAAAGTGAAGTTGCCTTTGTTAAGATAGAGTTTATTAGGTAATTGGTTCGCCGAGAAATAAATATCGATTAATCCGTCATTATTTATATCGCCTAGCGCTACTCCTCCACCATTATAAAAATTTCTGTAGGTATAAATATTAAAATAGGAATCGAATTGCAGTCGATTGACAAAATCGATATTTGTTTGCCCCGCCGAGAGTTTAGTAAAAAGATAATTACCCTCACGTTCAATACTTTTATCTGACGAGCATGATATCATTACTGCACAAGCGAAGAATACGCAATAAAATTTTTTCATGATTGTTTCACTTTTGCCTTTTTCACTAAATCGGTAATAACAGCTTTCACATCCATCTCTCCGTCGCAAAAAATGATTACCTGACGATTACCATCAATTTTAACAAAAGCGAAGTTTGTACGGAAGTCATTTTTAATTTTGGTCTGGGAAGGATTCTCTACTTTAATAAATCCAGGGCCGTACCATTTTTCAAATATTCGTTTTACTCTGAACTGAAGACTGTCGGGCTGAAGATTTCTTGCCCAAGGATCCCAATTTTCATAGTTAAATAACACATTCATTTCATAAATCTGGTCGTCGCTAAACTTAGGATAAAAATTCATGTCTATTGTACCTGTTTCATTCTCCAATTTGTACAAGACGTTAGCATTCCTACCCATAGTAGTCAACTTCCTTTTATTCAATGCGGCACATCGTTGAAAAAATTCTTCTTTCTTCATTCCGAAGTGAATACCAAGAAATAAACTATCATTCCGAATTCCTTTAGCAAGCTCTGCTTCCGCCATTCTTGTGTACTCAGATTTTCTACAACTTGCTTCACCCAAAAGTAACACCGCTAAAAAAAGGGCGCCAAAAATACCAGTCTTCATAGATCACTCTTCACTTTTAAAATTTATTTCTCAGATACACTAATTGTTTGATTCACTTTAAGGTTATTTAATTCGGTCACTTTGCCACTGGGCCATTCGATTCTTGCTTTATCTATTTCACTTAGCTCCCCAACACCAAAATTAAGGCGGGGATCAACGCTACTTTGAAAACCTCGAGTAGGTATTTTTTCCAGGTAGAAGGTTTTATCGCCAGAATACAAAGTGACCTTGGTACCAAAGGCTGCCGTATTGGACCCGGCGCCATGAAGTTCGAATTTGAGGTAATGATTTTGGGGATTAGTTAGGTTATTATTATTTCGATAAATCCCTGCGGGCTGATTAACATTATTCACAACGAGGTCCAAATCACCATCGTTATCAAAATCAGCGTATGCACTTCCATTTGAAAAACCAAGTTGATCAAGGCCCCAGGATTGCGATTGGTTTTTGAATCGCAAATCCTTCAAATTCTTGAATGCGTAATTGGCAATAGGCGTTGAAGGGATAATTTCAATTAATTTGGTTATCGCAGATTTTTTTTCGGATATCATTGAACGGATGGCTTCCGGATTGGCCATGAAGTTGACATAGTCCTGATCGAGTAAATCTTTGTAAATCCCGTTTGCCACAAAAATATCTTTCCAGCCGTCGTTATCCATGTCAAATATTAATGCTCCCCAACTCCAATCTGTGGACTCAACACCAGCCAATCTGCCAATCTCGCTAAAGGTGCCGTCACCATTGTTAAGCTGTAATATATTTCGTGGGTACTGATAATAATAGCCGTTTTGAACCAGCATCTGATGATGGTTCCATGTATCAAAAGTCATTTTAGTTTTCAACCTCGAATTGCTTTGCGGAAGCATTTCGGTGATGAACAAATCCGGATACGCATCATTGTTTATGTCGGCCATATCAGCTCCCATTGAGCCCATACTCAAGCTCTTCATTTCCTGTTCAATTACTTCACGGAACGTGCCGTTGGCTTGGTTAAGATACAAGTAATCACGCTCAAAAAAATCGTTTGACACAAAGATATCCTGCCATCCGTCTTTATTCATATCTCCAATGGTTACTCCCAAACCGAACCCAATCTGACTTGAATAGATGCCCGCTTTTTTTGTCACATCAATAAAATGACCTCCAACATTCTCTAATAATTTATTACCTCCTCCTAATGGATCTGGAATAGCGCGTTGGTCTTTAACCAGATCATAATTCCCTACCGATCGAATTGAGTTTGTAAGCATGTAACAATCCAGATCGCCGTCATTGTCGTAGTCAAAAAAAACCGCATGTGTTGACAGTCCGACAATGTCAAGCCCCCACTCTTGAGATTTCTCAGTGAATGTCCCATCTCCATTATTCATGAAGAGTTCGTTGTGCCTTTTCGGCCCACCCGGTTTTCCCGATTTACACACGTAGATATCCTGCCAGTGATCTCCATTCACGTCGGCGATACTTACACCAGTTGACCAGGAACCTGATGCAGAGACTCCTGAACGCTCAGTGACATCTTCGAATTTGAAATTACCTTTATTCAAATACAATTTGTTACTCAGCATATTGGCACAAAGGTACAGGTCTACTAATCCATCATTATTAAAATCGCCAATGCCTACACCTGCCCCATTATAAAAATTTCGGTAGGTGTACATATTAAAGTCTTCTGTGTAGTCAAGCTTATTGTTAAAGTCTATTCCCGTGCTTTCCTCCTTTAAGAATGAAAATTGCTTATTTCTTGTTTCCGGTTCCGAACAAGAATCGCAACTCCAGAGAGCAATTAAAAAAAAATATATCCGGGTCTTCACAATCAAACTCAAAGTTAAGGAGCAGCTCAAAATAAGAAAAGCAAGCTATAAGCTTGCTTTTCTCAATAGCAATTATTTAAAATTAATAACCAGGGTTCTGAGTCAGTGGAGTACCGGTTGAAGCAGCTGCAGTAATCGCACTAAGTGGAATAGGATAAAGAGCGCGGTGACCATCTGGATCAGCAGCTTTGCCAAACCATGCATCTCCGAAATGACCGAATCTGATCAAATCGTTTCTTCTCCATGATTCAAATGCAAGTTCGCGTCCACGTTCAGCCAACAAAGTTGTAGCATCCATCGTGGTGAAATCTGCTAGTCCAGTGCGCTTATGAACTTTGTTTACCAAAGCCAATCCACTTGCGTCGGTGTATCCATTCTTATTAAACAAAGCTTCGGCCTTAGTTAACAGAATGTCTGCATAACGGTAAATAGGAGCATCGTTGTCCATGTTGGGAGTTGCACCGATAGCGAAAGCATATTTACCCAAGCGTGCACCAGCCTGGCGCAAGCAGTTTGGAGCTAATTCATTCACATGAGGTGTGAAGTTCAAACCCGGACCATCAGGATCAGTAGGCTCGGCACCGCTATCTTGAATTTGGTTAGTAGTTCCGTAAGCATACTGAGGGCCTACCACGAAGTTATTCGCTCTGCGAGTATCACTTGGATCGTAGCTATTATAGAAATCTTCCAAAGAGCAATACCCATTCCATGGTTGCTGTTGCAACTGGTAGGTTTGTTGGCTTCCATAATGCAACGTCATCTGATCAAGATTAAATCCTTGGCCATAAGCATGATCGTACGGGATTACCCAGATATTCTCAGTAGAATTATTGTTTGTAGGGCTGAAAGCTGAGGCATAATTTGCTTCAAGAGAGTAAAGCCCGGAGTTAATGATCTCATCGCAAGCAGCAATAGTCTTATCCCACTGAGCTGTACCAGTATAAACTTTCGCATTCAAATACAACTTTGCTGCAATGGCTTGCCCTACATAGTAATTTACTCTTGAGTAAGTTCCAGTAGCTGTAGCAGGCAGATTCTGCTTAAGAACAGGAAGGTTTGCAGTCAATTCGGAATCAATAAAGGCATACAAATCAGCTCTAGATTTTTGGCCTTGACTTTCTCCGAAAACAGTTGACAGTGGCACACTTCCATAATTGTCCATCAGGATCCAATAATAATAAGCTCTCAAAACTTTCAATTCGGCAACCACTTGAGCTCCATCGAAGCCAGGAGTAGCCAACAATCGGTTCACTGCTGAAACTCCCGCAAAAGCCTGGTTATACAATCCAGAAACGAAATCAAAGTTGGGAGTATAGCTATGGGTGTGATATCCAGCGGGTTGTCCGCCATCGTACCAGTCACCACCGCGCTGAGGAATCATCGCTTCATCAGTAGATACTTCTTGAAGGGTAAAATAACTACCGTGATTGTACCATGAAAACATGGGTGAATAAGCTCCAACAAGTGCAGCTGACTGCTCTTCAGGAGTCTTCAAAAAGTTTTTAGTAGTCCATGTATCCTTCAAATTTTCGTCCAGGTTGGTACAACTGGCAAACACCAGTCCAGTACACAACATGCTAAACAATTTAATTTTTATGCTTTTCATATTTTTCTAATTAAAAAGTAAGGTTCACACCAACAGTTATTGTTCTTGCTCTGAAAAAGTTACTTCTACGGTCAATACCAGGAGCCAAAGGATTACCAGTGGATGATGTAAATCCTCCGTTATCCGAAGATTGTTTGTCTTCAAGTCTGGCTTCAGGGTCAACACCTGTATAGCTTGTTATTACGAACAAGTTATTTCCGCTAACATAAACTCTGAATTTTGATAAAGGGGAATTTCCGCCCAGCTTCACGTTGTAACCAATAGTAGCGTTATCCAATTTCAAGAAGCTAGCTTTCTCAACATAATAGCTTGAGAATTGAGCATCCTTGATATCTGATCTCGAAAACTTGGTTACTACGCGGTTGTAAGACTTAATTGATCCTGAGTTTTGATTCTCATAGAAATCTCTCCATGAGTTAACCAAGCTGTGACCAAACGATCCGCGTAAAAAGAAATTGAAATCAAAATTCTTGTAGGTAAAGGTGTTAGTCCACCCCAATTCAAATGAAGGCAGACCATGACCCAAAACTTTATAAGGGTTTCTGCTAAGAATTGCTGCATCAGTAGCCAATTTCAAAGAGCCATCGGTGTCAATCATCAAAGGGCTTCCGTTGCTGTCTACTTTTCCTGAGAAAACAGGTCCGAAGATAGTACCTACTTGCTGACCAGCGATATTACTGATAGGATATGAGTTGTTTTGACCAGGGGCACCCATGCTGGCGCCTAATTCGGGCAAACCAATTTTGGTTTCAATTCCACTATAAAGAGACTTAAGAACGCTCTTATAGCTACTACCAACTAAAGTGGTGGTCCAAGTGAAATCTCCTTTTTGAATGGCCGCGTAGTTCAAAGCCAATTCAATACCTTGTGTTTGAATGTTTCCAAGGTTTTGGTACTGTTGAGCCGCTACGTGCGTAGAAGGGTCAACGTTTCTCAGCATGATGAAATCCTTTGAATTTCTTTGGTATACATCAAGTGACCCAGTCAGCTTGCTGTTCATCAAACCGAAATCCAATCCGGCATTGACCTCTGTCTTACTCTCCCACTTCAAGTTAGGGTTAGGAGCAATGTTGGTGGTCGCTACTGGGATGATAGTCGTTCCGTTGTAACCGTAGTTAGACGACTGTACAAATTGAAGTTGAGAATAGCCAGGGCCTGCAGGCAAAGCACCTGTGCCTCCATATCCAACTCTTAACTTCAATGAATTAACAGAAGGGATGCTGAATAAGTTAGACAAAACAACTGCACCGCTTACAGAAGGAAAATCTCCATATCTGTTATCTACACCAAGACGGCTGCTTCCTTCGTGACGAAGAGATGCTGCAAGAAGGTAAGTGTCTTTGTAGTTGAAGTTCAATCGACCAAAGAAGGCCACAATTTTTGATTCGGGGCCAGCGTAGTTATTCAAGCTCAATTTACCGCTTTGGGCAATTTCCTGAGAATATGCAATTTGATTGTACCCTAAGGCGTCTGACAAGAAGCTACCTGCTTGTACTCCAAATCCTTCGTAAGAGCTGATCTGATAAGAGTAACCAGCAGTTGCCTGAAGATGAAGGTCACCTAATTGTTTCACGTAAGTTCCGTAAGCTTCAAACAATTTAAAGTCAGTAGAATTTTCGTTGCGGTATGCTAATCCATTTCGGTTAGATCCTCTGAAATAAGCATGCTTGGCATAGTATGAACCAGTCTGCTCATTTTCTTTTTGCATAGAGGCTGACATAACTCCAGTCAAACCTGGAAGAATGTCCACTTCTACTTTACCACTGAGGTTAATGGTATTCTTAGTGCCCTCGTTGATATTTTGATTGATAATTGCAACTGGGTTGAAGTTATCAAAATAAGTTCTTTCAAAGTAAGGGCTTCCGCCAGAAGCAACTAATGCATTATTGGCAGGATCATTTTCCATTACAGGAGCAGTAGGATTATAAACCATAGCGTAACGCAATGCTTCCTGGAAGGAATAATTTGATTTACGGGTAGTGGTTGACATGTCAATTGAGGCGCGAACCTTATTCTTGAATGCGTTTTGCTGCACGTTTACACGAGCATTCAACTGATCAAATCCACTGTTTTTCAAAATACCTCCACCATTACGGTAGTTGACAGAGATGCTATACTTTGTAGTTTCTGTACCACCAGAAAGTCTGGCATTGTGCACTCTTGTAATACCTGTTTGGGTAACTTGTTTCAACCAATCTGTTTTTGAACCGTAGTTGATACCTCCGGCTGCCACATATTGATCTGCTGACATTACGGGTACTGATTTAGCAATCTCATCAACGGCTAAGTAAGTATTGAAATCGACTGCAGCTTTGCCGGCTTTTCCCTTTTTGGTAGTCACTAAAATAACCCCTGCAGAACCGCGAGATCCGTAGATAGCGGCCGCTGATCCGTCTTTCAAAACGTCCATTGAAGCGATGTCGTTAGGGTCAACGTTTGCCAGCGACGCACCGATTACTCCATCGATTACAACCAGAGGACCAGTAGATCCAACGGAAGTCACACCACGCAAACGCACTGTGAAGCCTTCGTTAGGGTCAGCTCCTACCTTAGAAACAGAAACACCAGCTACTTTTCCTTGCAATAACTGGTTAGGATCGTTCACGTTTCCTTTGTTGAAGCTTTCAGATTTCAAAGAAACAGCAGCTCCGGTTACTTCCTTCTTTTCTTGAGTTCCGTAACCAACAACTACCACTTCAGAAAGGGCTGTAACATCAGAAACCAACTTTATGTCAACTGTTGTCTGACCACCAACCACTACTTCCTGAGACTTATATCCCACAAAAGAAAATACAAGTGTGGCGTTTGCTCCAACTGAAATTTTGAAATTTCCGTCGGTGTCTGATACGGTACCATTAGCGGTTCCTTTTTCGATTACATTCACACCGGGAAGTCCTGAACCGTCATCGGATGACGTAACTCTACCTGACACTGTCCGTTCCTGGGCGAAAGCAGAAAACGCTCCGCACAGCAGAACCACAGTCAGGTACCTGCACACATACAGATACAATTTGGTCATAATTAATTGAATTTAGGGTTGAGAAAATAGTTTAGGTTACTAACAAAAAACTAGGGTTAAGTAAAAATTAACTTTTTACACAGTTTAAAATTCACACTATGCCCTCTAATTACCAAAAATTAACCCCACAAATCTGAAATATTTTTTACGCAAACGTTTTCTGTATATCTTGAAAATCAATTTATTAAGGGGCTTTTGTAATTATATTCATGAGATATGTCAAATAATAAGTTACGCAAACGTTTGCTTTGTTTTACGCAATTTGTTTGGCAAATCCCGAATGTTCAACACTATATTTGCTGTGATTGAAAAAACTCGTCACCTCCATTCTTATCGCTCTGATCCTTCTTAATACCGTTGGATTCTATGGAGTTTTCCTCGGTTTGAAGTTGAAATATGCCCATGAGGCTAATGAGAACCTTGACAGGGATCTTATTTCCAATGCCGAAATGATGACCATTAAAGTGCCCCTGGCGGTTCCATATGCTGCTGATCAAATGAACTATGAGCGTGTTTCGGGCGATTTTGAATACCAAAACGAAGTGTACAGGCTTTACAAACAAAAGCTAAGCAAGGATACGCTCTATATTGTCTGTTTTAAAGATGTCAATTCGAAAAAGATCAATCAGGCATTAAGCGATTACGTAAAGACTTTTGCCGACAAACCACAAACCGCAAAACCGACCACAGCAAAGGAAGCTCCGTCGTTTATTAAAGATTATTTACAAACCGGAAT
>JAFDYT010000007.1:737-70769 GCA_018266055.1 Bacteroidota bacterium | reverse complement strand
TAACCGCCTACGATTTTTCGCATTTCTGCAGAATCAAATATCCACCCAAGCAAACTTTTCATTTCCTTTTTGCCTGACAGCCACATTGCTGCCAGATTAATTTCATTTTTTCTTCGGCGCTTTAACCGGTGCTGATCATTCATTCACACTTTACCTATTATATGGTCATGAAAAGATATTTTTCATTCGTATTACTTTTTTCTTGGGGATTGCTCAAAGCGCAAACTCCAATAATAACCGACGGAATCATGATGTCTCCCAAAAATTTCTGTACCGGATTGTTCTATGGAAACGACTCTTGGAAAAACTATTGGGAAGGCTCTCTGAAACGCGACAACCAAAATATTGGCACGCTAACCACGCAAAATATCACCTGGATGGGCGTTTACGGCGTTAACAGCAAAGTTTCTGTGTTGGCAATGCTCCCTTACGTTTGGACTAAAGCCAGTGGTGGAACATTGCACGGTATGCAGGGTTTACAAGATCTCACGGTCGGAGCCAAGTACAATTTCTTGAAAAAAGACATTGGCTCCGATCAACTTAATTTTTACGCACTCGGTCTGTTTTCTATGCCGGTAACAAACTATACACCTGATTTTCTTCCCTTGTCCATTGGCTTGGGCAGTAAAAATCTATCAGCCCGATTTACTTCCTCATATCGGTTGAAGAAAGTTTGGAAATTCAGTGCATCAGGCGCTTACACATACAGAAGCAATATCACCCTCGACCGCCCCTCTTACTATACTAATGGTCAATTGTACTTTACCAACGAAGTACAAATGTTCAACCTCTTCGACTATGTAGTCAGAGCAGGATATCATAAATCCAACTGGCATGCGGAAGTATTCTATGTTCAACAAAATACCCTTGGCGGAAGCGATATTCGTCGCCAAGACATGCCTTTTGCTTCCAACCAAATGAATTTTTCTAAAGCCGGTGTATCGCTTTTATTAGATGTTCCCCATGTGAAAAACCTAACCGCCCGCTGCTGGAGCAGTTACACCCTGGCGGGCAGAAATGTAGGCCAGAGCTTCTCAGTGATGGCTGGCCTCATGTACAATATTCCATTTTCACAATCTCAACAATAGTACTTTATGAAAGCATTTAAATACATAACTCTCACCACCGTTGCATTGCTTTTGGCTGTAGTCAGTTGTAATAAAGAGATCACTTATACAGAAGGCCTTTTTCCACTTCAGCCTGCGAATATTGATGCGAATGCCGGGACCTGGAAACCGGTAGCCGTAACATCGTATACAAAATACTCCGCCTCGGTTCCTACTCCTGCAGACACCTCTACTGCTGCGTATAAAACGGAACTTGCAACCATAAAAAATCTACAAAGCGCCCTTACGAAAGATCAACAAAATGCAATTGCGTATTGGAGCGATGGAGGCGTGTTGCGTTGGAATCAGATATTCCGCGAACTGGTAGCACGCTACAACTTGCCACCCGCGCCTCTTTCAAATGGGTCTTACATTTTCCCGGATGTTAATAATCCCTTTGCCGATCCGCAATTTCCTTTTGCTAATCCACCCTACGCGGCACGCGCCTATAGTTATGTAAGTGCCGCTGTGTACGACGCTCTCAAAGCTGCGTGGTATTATAAATATCAGTTCAACAGACCGTCGCCATACCTGGTTGATAAGAATGTAAAGTCATTGATGCCAAAAATTAATCTTCCCTCCTATCCTTCTGAAGAAGCGGTAATGTCAGGTGCGGCGCAAACTATTTTACAAGCGATGTTTCCAGCCGCTGCAGATGAGATCTTGACCAAAGCTGGTCAGCAACGAAGCGCAGCGCTCCTCTCAGGTCGTGCCTCTGTCAGTGATATCTCTGCCGGCCTTGCATTGGGCAAAGCTGTGGCCGCCGATTACATCGCACGTGCTGGTTCAGATGGTATGGGCACTGCGGTGGGCACAAAACCACAGTGGGATGCTTTGGCGGACTCCGCCAAGCTGCACTGGTCAAAGCTATCTACTCCGGTGGCTGCCAATGATGTAATTACCTGGCTTAGCCTTGACGCCCCGTCGCGCCCGCCCATGCTTCCTTTCTTCGGAACAAAAACAACCACTGGGTTAGGTGTAAAAGGATGGATGATGGCCAATGCCGACTTTGTAAAAGAAAGACCAGGCCCGCCCCCAATTGCTACTCAGGACCAAATGAAGCAACAACTTGCTGAAGTAAAATATTATTCCCAAAACCTGACTCGCGAGCGCGAAGCCATTGTTTTGAAATGGGCCGATGGCGCAGGTACAATTACCCCTCCCGGCCATTGGAACCAAATTGCGGAGTGGTATATCCGAGATGCCAATTTCAGCGAAGTACGGGCTGCACGTGCATTCGCACTAATCAACATGGCCCTTCACGATGCAGCGGTCGGCTGTTGGGAAACTAAATATTATTATTACAACCCAAGACCAACACAGCTTGACGCTTCGATCAAAACAGGAACGGGAATCCCCAACTTTCCATCCTATACCTCGGGGCACTCCACATTTTCTGCGGCAGCAGCCACCGTGTTGTCTTACCTTTTCCCGGCTCATGCCGATTATTTCAACGCACAGGCACAGGAAGCTTCACTATCAAGGCTTTACGGAGCTATTCACTATCGCGTAGATATTGAAAGTGGTTTTGACCACGGCCAAAGAATTGGAGGCTATACGGTAAATTTTGCTATGACCGATGGCGCCAATTAAAAGCATCACTATATAAATAAAGAGAAAGAAGGGGCGCACATCATTGGCGCCCTTTCCTTTTTTCAAAGACTCTCATTTTTCCATGGATAGAGTAAAATTTCGATAAATAGCCGATTGCCAACATTTTTTTTGATAAACAATCTTTTACATTCACTTTTGGCTAAAATTTGTATTTTGCGCCGAAGAATGTTTTACAAATGATCATTTTTATGATCATTATCAACCTTCATTACCAACATAACTTTTCTGCCTATTCAAACTGGCCTGATGTGTAATAATTAGAATGACGTTGCGATGATTTTAGATGCCATCATGCCCGAATCTTTAAGCCCCGAAACCATCATCAGAATTGGTGGCGTTGCACTGCTTCTGATTGTAGTTTTTGCAGAGACTGGCCTCTTTTTCGGATTCTTTCTTCCAGGCGATTCCCTCCTCTTCACAGCGGGGTTGTTTTGTCAAACCGATTTTATCAAGCTTTCTCCTGAGGTATTGATCCTTTTACTAATCCTGGCGGCCACGCTTGGAACCGCCACCGGATACTTCTTCGGAAGGTGGGCCGGTGACTTTTTCAGTCACCGAAAGGAGAATTTTTTCTATCGCAAAAAATATGTTGAGCTAACTCAGGAATACCTCCAAAAACACGGCATGATGGCATTTGTATTTGGTCGATTCATCCCGGTGGTGCGCACTTTTCTACCCATCCTTGCGGGAATTGCTAAAATTAATGTTCAGAAATTTTGGGTTTATAACCTCTTAGGGGCCACTTTGTGGGTGGTTTCGGTAGTGATGGCGGGCTATTGGTTAAGCCAATTATTCCCTAACTTAACAAACTATTTGGGCTTGATCGCAATTATTATGATTGCTGTCTCCACATTGCCAGTTGTTGTGTCGGTGATTAAGAAGAAAGGAACCACGAGATAAGAATTAATGAAAAGGAATAGCAACTTCCTGCGCGTTTTCTGTGCCGATCCACTGTCAGTGGCTGTTGCCTGTATTATCTCTTTGCTCTTTGCCAGCAGCATTCACCATTACATCAGCACTTCTAAGCGAAGTCTGAATTGCACTCAAACAGAAACTGTATTTGCCTTCCAATCGCCTGACGATTCCTTTCCTGAGGATAGGCCAGATGCCTGGACCTTCGAAAAATTATTGTCCGCCAGAAAATTTCTTAAAACTTTGTTACCCGTAACTGTGACTTTTGATATCCATGCAGATTATACTCAAAAGTTAAGCGGTTATTGTAGCAGACTTTCGCAGCCACCGGCATGGTTACCATCTATCCCTGTCGCTCACCGGAAGTTGATAATTTAAGTTTTTTAGCTGCACCCAGTTGTGGATTTCACTTCTGACGTGCATCTTTAAAGCCAATAGTTTTAAAAAATTAAATTAAGAACCATTATTTTAACCCTTAACCTATACTTTAGTTATGAAAACTCCCGCTAAATCATCGTCCTCATCATCACTTGGCGACAGCTTAAAATCAGGCTTTGCTGCTGTAGTCATTCCGTTGGAAATCGCTATCGCCATTGCGATCTACATCTACGTGTTGGGAAATCCAGACAACTTTCAAGGTGGCGATAATCACAATCACCCGCTGCCAGGCAATTACCTTGGTATCATCTACAAGGGTGGTGTAATCGTGCCTATGTTGATCTCCCTTTTGATGATGGTACTCACTTTTGCTATCGAAAGATTCATCACTATCAGCTCAGCGCAAGGAAAAAGCAGCACACAGAGCTTCATTAAAAAAGTGAAAGGCTTGATGGAAGCCAATAATGTAGATCAAGCAATCGCTGAGTGCGACAAACAAAAAGGCTCTGTTGCCAATGTGGTAAAAGCTGGCCTTCATAAGTTTTCAGAACTTTCTAAAAACACTTCAATCGAAGTGGATAAGAGAATCCAATTGATCCAGAAAGACATTGAAGAAACTACTCAGTTAGAGATGCCAATGTTGGAGAAAAACCTGGTAATCATCGCGACCATCGCTTCAATCGCAACACTGTTGGGTCTTTTGGGAACGGTATTGGGTATGATCAAGTCATTTGCTGCGTTGGCAACGGCTGGTGCTCCCGATTCAGTTGCCCTTGCGAACGGTATCTCTGAGGCCTTGATCAACACAGCCCTAGGTATCGGTACTTCAGCAATGGCCATCATCCTTTACAACTTCTTTACCAGCAAAATTGACGGCCTTACTTATGGTATCGACGAAGCTGGCTTTAGCATCGTACAAAATTTCACGGCTCAGGCCAAAGTATAAAACGCTTAAACTGAATTGCTATGTCAAAAGTAAAGATGCACCGGAGCACCCCCTCCATCGACATGACACCGATGGTGGACCTGGCGTTCTTGCTCGTTACGTTCTTCATGCTTACGGCTACCGCCACGCCTGACGAACCGGTGCAAGTGTCAATACCTTCTTCGGTTTCGGAGATGCCTATTCCTGAAAGAGACATGATCATCATCAGCATCGGTAAAGACAACAAAGTCTTCTTTACTGTGGATGGCCAGTTCACCCGCGCTAAAATGTTGCGTGAAATGGGCACGATCTACAACGTTTCTTTCACTCCGGAAGAAGAACATGATTTTGCAGTGCTCACCAGTTTCGGTATCCCGATACAAACCCTCAAACAATTTTTGGATTTGGGCAGAGAAGACCGAAAGAAAATTGAGCAACCCGGCATTCCGGTTGATTCATTAAACAATCAATTGAAAGACTGGGTGCTGCAGGCACGCTTAGCCAACCCCAAAGTTCGTATCGCGATTAAAGGGGATGCCGATGCTACCTATCCGGTAGTTAAAAAAGTAATCAACACTCTTTTAGATCGTAAAGTAAACCGCTTCAACCTCATCACTGGGGATGAAAAAATGCCGGAAGGCATGGGTCCGAAACCAAAAGATGCAAAGAAACCGTCTTAGTAAAATTTTAAACAACGAATCATTATGGCAGAAATAGCCCAAGGCGGTGGTGGTGGTAAGAAGGATGGAAAAGTAAGAAGTAAAAAGACCTCTACGCGGATCGACATGACTCCGATGGTGGACTTGGCCTTTTTGCTGCTGACGTTCTTTATCTTGACCACAACGCTGTCAAAACCTCAGACCATGGAAATTACCATGCCTGAAAAACCAAAACCGGACGACAAGCCACCGGAAGTAAATGAAAAGAAAGTACTTACACTAGTGCTTGGCGAAAATGACAAAGTCTTCTGGTATGTAGGGATCACCAATCCGGAAGTAAAACGCGCTGATTTTTCTAAAGACGGAATCCGCAAGGTTCTTCTTCAAAAGAAATCGGAAATCAGAGATATGATCGTTTTGATTAAAGCACTTGACGAATCGAAGTACAGAAATATGGTGGATATCCTCGATGAAATGTCGATTAGTAACATACAGCGTTATGCGATTGTCGATGTCACGTCGGTGGATAAGGAACTTGTAAAAGAAGCAAAGCTATGAGCGCAGAATCATCAATCAGCAGAAGTTGGGAAGACATAGTCTTCGAAAACCGAAACAAAGCATACGGAGCCTATTTTCTACGTAAGACGTATGCCAAGCACGTAGTTATCGCTGCTCTTTTGGCTTTTTTCACCATCGGCTTTGTGTTAGCGTTCCCTAAGATCGCGGAGTTTTTCAAAAGCGAAGAAGTGGTAGAAAAACCAAAGTTGAGAACGACGGTATCGCTCGAACAGCCACCGCCAATCAACCCGGATCAGCCACCGCCACCAAATATTCCTCCTCCACCAACTAAAACCATCATCAAATTCTTACCTCCTAAGGTAACTGAGAAAGATGTGGTGGAAGAAGAAAAAATGCCAACCATTGAAGAGATCAAGACGCACGAAACTGGCTCTGAAAATGTGGAAGGCACTACCGACGTGGTGTTTGACGAACCCGTACAGGAAGTGGTAAAAAATGAAGATGACACTAATAAAGTCTTCACTTTTGTAGAGCAATCAGCCGAGCCTGTAGGTGGTTTGGAAGCGTTCTACAAGTGGGTAGGAAAAACCATTCGTTATCCTGCCGCTGCCCGTCGTATGGGTTTGGAAGGAAAAGTATTCGTGAAGTTTGTGATTGAGCCAACCGGTGCAATCTCGAACGTAGAAGTTGTTAAAGGTTTTAATGGTGAATGTGATAAGGAGGCGGTACGCGTTCTTTCGATCGCTCCGAAATGGAAGCCAGGCAAGCAGAGCGGACGAGCTGTGCGTCAGGCCTACACACTTCCGCTTACATTTAAATTATCTGAATAGTAATTTTTCACTCAAGGTTAGTGCACGGTTTCATTGTGCACTAACCTTTTTTATTTTCTAGAACCCATTAATCATGAAATACTTTGCAGCGTTAATGTGCATTCTCTATGTGATGCTTGGTTCTGTGATGATCTGGAGTAAGTCACCCCTCTTTGCATCAAAATATTCGGTGCCAATCGGCAGTTTAATGATTGTCTATGGATTATTCCGAGGGTACCGCCTCTACCAACGCTATTTTATAAAATCATAACCCTGCCAGTGTTATCCTCCTTCGTGTTGATAGTAGTGGTGGGCTTCTTGAAATATAAGGTCAACTAAAATGTATAAACAATGAAAAGGATTTGGCTTGTGTCGATTCTATTTACTACCCTGATTTCCTGTTCGGAAAAGGATAAAAAGGGTAAAGTACTGGATACCCCAACCACGGGGTCAATCACCATTGCCGTGGATGAATCACTCAAGCCTTTGCTTCAGGCGGAGGTTGAAGGCTTTGAAGGAATCTACGCCGAGGCGCACATCAAGGCGGTCTACACTTCTGAACAGGAGGCCGTCGATGCACTTCTCAAAGACAGCGTGCGGCTCGCAGTAGTCACACGCAGATTATTCCCTCACGAAAAACATTCACTCGATTCGCTTCAAATCAGCGGGGCTCAGGTTCCTTTCGCTAAAGAAGGAATCGCACTAATCGTTCATAAAGACAACCCTGATACAACCATCCGCTGGGAACAACTCACCAGCGTTTTGGAAGGGAAAACAAGCCGGTGGGACCAGCTTTATCCAGGATCAAAATTAGGCGACCTCCAGGTGGTGTTTGATAATCCGAAGTCGGGAATCATCCGCTACATCACTGATACACTCAAATTGAAAAAACTCCCTCCCAATTGCTTTGCCGCTTCGACCAATGAAGCAGTCTTCGACTACGTAGCCAAGACTAAAAACGCTATCGGCCTGATTGGGCTCAGCTGGATTAGCGACAAAGACGATCCGGCTGCGAATAAATTTCTTAAAAACATAAGGGTAATTGGTATCTCATACGAGGACGAATTTTACAAACCTTTCAAATATTATATCCTGACCCAAAAATACCGACTCTCTCGTGAGGTGATCATCATCAGTCGGGAGGCTCGGTCAGGCCTTGGAAGTGGGTTTATATCGTATGCAGCCAGTGATAAAGGCCAACGGATTGTTCTCAAGTCTGGATTGGTTCCCGCTAAGGCTCCGATTCGGGTGGTAAGTATCAAGAAAGAACCCATGCACAAAATAGTGAAAGATTAATGGCATGATTTTTCCTTAAAGATTAGAAAACGATTAAAAATATCAGTTTGATGGGCTGTTCCTCAACGTTCTCTTGGAAAATCCACGCCACTGTATTTTATTTAACCTTCGATTTTAACGTAAAGTATAACTATTGACTATGAAAAAGACCCTTGAATTGATGAAGCAGGTTGGCAAAGTGAGTATCGCTGCTGCGTTCCTTTTGGTTTTTGTTAATGCAAATGCCCAGACGCCTGAAATTGACAATGCAGAGCATCTGTTTGACGAAGACAAAAAGAAGAAAGCTATTGAGATGTTGCAAGCCGCCGCTTCAAGCGCTGCTGAGCCTGCAGTGCTTTATTATCATTTGGGTCATGCCCAACTGCTTACGGGCGACAAAGCAGGCGCAAAAGCCTCTTTTGATAATGGGATTAAAGCAAATCCCAAAGAAGGTCTTAATTACGCCGGCTTAGGTTATTTGTTAGTGTTGGATAAAAAGCCTGCCGAAGCAAAGCCCCAGTTTGACAAAGCACTTAGTCTTGGAAAGAAGAATGTAGCCGTGCTGCGTGCTATTGCCGAAGGCGAAATGCACGACAAGTCATTATCTAAAGATGCGTTGAATTTGCTTACTAAAGCCAAAGAAATTAATAATACCGACGCCAAAACCTTCTTAATGCTAGGTGATTATTACCTCAATGAAAACATGGGCGGCCCCAGTGCAAGTGCCTACGAAGATGCTGCTACGCTAGATACCAAAAACAGTGCGAGGCCCTACTACAACATTGCGTTGCTTTATATGCGCTCACGCAATGTGCCGCTGGTAGAAGAACATTTATTGAAGGCCCTGGCCACTGATCCCAATTTTGCATTGGCCCACAAAGAACTGGGTGAACTTTACTATTTGAAAAAAGACGGCGTGAAAGCTGCCAAGCACTACAAGAGCTACCTGGATCTCACCGACAGCCCGGAGGATAACTACGAATTCATTTACGCGCATTATTTGTTCATGGCGAAAGACTATGCTAAAGCCAATGAGCTATTTAAGGTGCTTTGCGAAAAGCCCGATGTAACACCTACTACCATTAGGTACTATGTCCAATCTTTAAAAGAAGCTGGCAACCTCTCAGAAGCTCAGAGAATTTTTGAGCTTTACATAAAAATTAGAAAAGACAGTGTTAAAGCGAATGATTATCAGATCTATGCTGATCTTCTCCAAAAACAAGGCAAAGATTCCCTATGGACAAATGCACTTCAAAAAAGCCTTGATTTGGACAAGAACCAGTCAAAGACCCTTGAGACGCTCTTTGATTATTACTTCGCGAAAAAGAAAGTTTGGGGCTACGCCAAAGCATCTGAATTTGGTAGAGCCCTCGTCAAACTTCGCAAAGTTTCAAATCCGAAAGATTTCTACAATCTTGGAAGGGCCTTTTACCTTTCAAAGAATTACCAATCGGCTGATACTGCATTTGCCAAACTAATTGAATTACAGCCTAAAATTGTGTTGCCCTATCTGTGGGCTGCCCGATCAAAAGCAGCACAGGACGAAGAGTTGAAAGACGCATTGGCAAAACCTTTCTATGAGAAAGTAATCGAACTCGGAGAGCTTGATAAAGACAAAAATAAAAACGATCTGATCTCTGCTTATCAATATATGGGGTCATATCACTTGACGAAATCAGAGAACCAAATTGCAAAGGGATACTTCGAAAAGGCCCTGGCCATGAATCCTGAAAACGAAGAAGTGAAGAAGAGTATTCAGGAGGCCTTAAAGCACATCAATACGCCTGTGCCTCAGCAAAAACCAAAAAGAACCAATTAAGCCTGAAATCGAGTTATGAGGGGCAGGGAATTCCAAATAAACCGGGGTCCCTGCCCTTCTTATTTTAGGATCAGGAAGTTGAGTATTGCAATCCTTTGCCGATTTTTACGTTATTGAATTTTTACGACTAAAATTATTATCCATGCTATTTCAAATTGCCGCCCCACCTCAAGATGAATTGACCTTTATAGAATTAATCATGAAGGGAGGAGTAGTAATGATCCCAATCCTGCTGCTTTCTGTAGCTGCGATTTACATCACTGTAGAGCGCTTTCTGTTTTTACGCTCCACCATTAACCGCGACAATAATTTTATTTCAAAAGTTACCAGAGCCCTTTCTTCAGGAAATATTGCGGAAGCACGGCGCTATGCCGAAGACGAAAATTCTTCGACAGGTAGGATTATCAGCGCCGGCATCGACAGCGTGGGCAGGCCCATGCGTGAAATTGAATCCTTAATGGAATCGGCAACGAACATTGAAGTTGCCCAAATGGAAAGAAACACCGGCTATCTGGGCATCATCGCCGGTGTAGCGCCAATGCTTGGATTTATTGGAACGATCGTGGGGATCATTCACATTTTTTATAACATCTCTCTCACAGACAATATCAGCATCGGTACTATTGCCGGTGGTCTTTATGAAAAAATGATCACCAGTGGTACAGGTCTTGGCGTCGGGATTATCGCCTACATCGCCTATCACATGCTTCAATTACGAATCAGTCGGTTTACGCTGCAAATTCAAAAAGACGTTTTTGATTTTCTGCGATCACTTCAAGTACCTGCAAAATGAAAATCAGAAGAAGACACTTATTTGCAGCTGAAGTAGCCACATCGAGCATGAACGACATCATGTTCTTTCTGCTGCTTTTCTTTCTGATCATTTCTACCGTAGCCAATCCCAACATCATCAAAGTATTGGTTCCAAAATCGAGTGAAACGCAATCGCTCAATAAAAAAACAATCACGCTTACCGTAACAAAAACAAAGAGCTATTATATCAATAACAAAGCAGTAGCCTCTGCCCAACTAGAACAAGAGCTCATCAAAGCTACACGCGGTGTTGAAGAACCGACCGTTGTACTCTATATCCCGAGAGATCTTGAAATTCAAGACCTGGTTGATGTGCTGAAAATTGGGGTAAAAAATAAAATAAAAGTAGTGCTCGCCACTGACCGGAAATAAGCTCCTTTGGCAAATCTAAATAGCAATCCTCATCTACATCGTTTGCAAAATCAGATGTACTTTATCATCTGATAAGAATCATCTATTAAAATGACTGCCTAATCTGTACGGTTGCCTTTTCTGTATGACCTTTATCGCGTGAACCAAAGGTTATGAAAAAGGTCCTCCATCTCCGAAATTTAGTTCTTGCCTTAGTGGCCTGCCCGGTTTTAGTTTTCGGTCAAACGAAGACAGTAAAAAACGCACAACAGGTTTGGTTTGGTTACATGACCACCACCAAACTCAACAATCAATACTCGCTATGGAATGACTTCCACTATGTGCCCAATGGATTTTTCATAGCTCGTACCGGGCTTACAAGAAATTTTACCAATGGAAACTTTACTGCAGGCTATTCCTTCCTACTTATTCCTGTGAACTCTTCAATCACGACGCTTAAACGAGTGGAACATCGCCCTTGGGCACAGGCCATCTTTACGGTTCCATTGAGCAAGTCTGTGCTTTTCATCCAACGAAGCCGCTATGAAGCTCGCTTCCGCCAAAATGTGAAGGATACGGTAGTCACTGACGGGTACGTGTTCACCAACCGGGTACGTTTCTTTATCTGCCTGAAAAAAACGTTCATGACGAATAAGGAAACCTATTTTAAACCATTTGTAAGTGTGGGCGATGAAGTGCTTATCAACTTCGGAAAGAACATCACGTACAATACGTTTGATCAAAACCGAATTTTCTTTACTGTAGGTGTGCAAAGAAAAAACATTAGCTATCAGATCGGCTACATGAATCGATTTGTGCAAACCGGCACCACACAATACACTCTCAATCACACAATACTATTTTGGGTTACTCACAATTTTTCGTGGCAACGAAAAACAAAATAGCGGTTATCCCAGGATCGTAAGGAGTATCTGAACAAAAATAATCTTTGATAACGTGGCAATCGGAAAGACTGAAGAATATCCAATGTTCGGTTGCTCACTTTTAGCTTGCTCGTTAACAAAGGCGAGTACAGCCGGTTGAGTTTGAAAACCAGAGAGCATTCCGGCCAGCCGGGGAAACGGGATTTTCAAAAAACGATGGCCAACAAAAAGAAACAAAAATGCAATACTGATGGTGATGGCCGCACCGATCACAAAGAAAGTTACCCCATCAGCTCCCTGCGTAATTGTTTCGCGAAAGGCATATCCTGACCGAGTACCAACCCCCGCAAGGAACAACACCAGTCCAAGTTGCCGAACAGTATTATTAGCACTGAAGGGCATTACGAAAACCAGTTTACCCACGCGGTTAACGGCTCCGAGGAGCAAGGCAACAATCAACGGACCACCGGCAATACCTAATTTGAGTAAAATGCCACCGGGTAGCGGAATTGGAATCATCCCTAAGAAAAATCCGGCAGCTACACCCAGGCTAAGCGTAAGAATATCAATTTCACTTTGCGCAGCATAACTATCTCCAAAGAACTTACTTGCTTCACCTAACTCTTCCCTGCCGGTAAGTATCCTTACCCGGTCGCCAAACTGGAGCGTTGTTTCTGCCGTGGGCAAAATGTCATTGTCACCGCGACGAATACGCGTAATGATGATCCCCATGGTGTGCGGCAGATTAAGGTCGCGAAGCGATTGGCCTATCAAATCATGGTTGGAGACAAATACTCTGCGCATATCCAGTTGTTGATGATCCATGTCCAGGCGGGTTTCGCTTTTCTTGCCAAGAAAATCAATAGCCCGCTGCACTTCCGTGGCTTTACCAACGATGGTCATCAGATCACCCAACTCAAAGCACACCGTATCAATAGCCAGAAAAGAGGACCCGTTGCGTTTTATTCTTCCAAATACAACATCCATATTTTGATGCCTCCTCAAATTGCCGATCGCCCGTCCTACAATTTTTGGGTTTGTGATTTCAACCGTTGCATTAGTTAGCTTTTCTGCATCGACTACTTCAGTGCGGGTTTTCAAAGAAGTTTTAAAAAGGCGTTGAAAAAGAACAATCGATAAGATCATTCCGATCACCCCCATCGGGTAACACACCGAATAGGCGACTACGGGTTCCGCGGCAGCTCTTTCAACCAAAGAAGCCGGTGTAATTCCTTTGATGAACTCTAACGAGGCCGCCAACGCGGGTGTGTTGGTTAGGCTTCCTGCAAACAACCCGGCAAGGTGCGAGGCTTTCAGGGAAAAAACTGAGCCGATACTCAGTACCACCAGGAAAACAAGAACTACAGCGCCAAGGGTAAGGATATTTTCCTTCCATCCTTTCTTACGGAGGTTTCCAAAAAACTGCTCACCACTGGATATCCCGATGCAATAAATAAATAGTACCAAACCAATCTCATAAATAATTGCCGGCAACTTAATGTCCGGCGAAAGTGCACCAAAAGCGAGACCTGTAAAAAGTACAGAAGCAATGCCAAGATTAACTCCGGCTATTTTTATTTTACCTAAAGGTGCTCCTACAGCAAGCACTACAAAAAGCAAAAGGAGGGATGATTCGCTGAGTAATTTTATCATAACAAAGGCTTTAGAATTAGACCATTCTCAACGAGTCCAAAGTAAGGAATAAGCATCATTCAAACGATAATAAAAATCATATTACCGCGAATAGTTAATCACAATTCTCACCACAATCGATTTCAATTACTTAAATCTCATGCGCCCTGTTATCTTGCATTAAATTATGGCTCACAGCAACCGTACCGTTTTACTGATTGACGACGAAGAAAACCTGCGCACCCTGATGGCACGCGTGATCGAGTTGGAAGGGTATAAGGTAATTCAAGCAAAAGAAACAAAACAAGGCCTTCGGCTTCTTGAGCAGCACGATGAAATTCAGGTGGTGATCACCGACGTTAGGCTTCCCGACGGGAACGGCATTGACCTTTCAAGAACGATTAAAGAAAAGTACCCGGCCACGGAAATTATTGTGCTTACAGCCTTCGGCACGATTACCGACGGCGTAACAGCTATTAAAAACGGCGCCTTTGACTACCTCACCAAAGGCGATCATCAGGAAAGGCTCGTTCCGTTATTGAATAAAGCGTACGAAAGAGCTTTTCTTCAGCATAAAATAAAACGACTCGAAGGTCAGCTTACTATCCAATTTGGTTTTGATCAGGTTATTGGCAAATCAAAGGCGATCACTCATGCCATAGAGCTGGCGCGAAAGGTTGCGAATACAGAAAATACGGTTTTACTCACAGGCGAAACCGGAACCGGCAAAGAGGTTTTCGCCAGAGCTATTCATTTTGAAAGCAAACGAAAAGCAAAGCCTTTTGTAGCCTTCAATTGCAGCGCCGTTTCAAGAGAGTTGCTGGAGAGCGAGCTCTTCGGCTATGCAGCGGGTGCTTTTACAAATGCCACAAAAGACAAGCGTGGATTACTGGAAGAAGCGAATGGTGGAACGTTGTTTCTTGATGAAATCGGGGAGCTTACGACGGAGTTGCAATCCAAACTATTGCGATTACTTGAAAGCGGAGAATACTATCGCGTGGGTGACCCCAAATTGCGCAAAGCTGATGTGCGTTTCATTACCGCTACCAATCGCCATCTTGAAAAAGAAATTGAAAAAGAGAATTTTAGAAGCGATTTATTCTACAGGATTTCCGTTTTTCAAATCATGTTGCCAGCTTTACGTGATCGCAAAGAAGATATCCCGAGTCTTACCGACTATTTTATGCAGCATGCATCGGCTAAGAACAACAAACGCATTGAGGGCTACGACCTTCGCTTTATTAAATTATTGGAACAACATCCCTGGAAAGGAAACATCCGTGAACTAAAGAATGTAATCGAGCGGTCGGTTATTCTATGCGATGAAAAACAATTGACTGGTGATCTCCTACCCTACGATTTTAATCTTGGCGAGATCAGCGAAAGCTCGCTTACGCTTGCTGAAATTGAAAAGCACCACATTCAAAAAGTCCTGGCTCTTACACAGGGAAACAAAGCCAAAGCCGCCAGGCTCCTCGGCATTGGCGTCACTACGCTGTATCAAAAAATTAAAGACTTCAGTCTTTAAACTACCCTTCTATTTCCGAAATGAACCCTACCGTTTCCGAAGGGTTATCTTTTTTTCGTCAATTCATACCGTTTGATTATTAGCTTGTTAGCGTAATTGGCCTGGTAATGGTTAAAGGCTCGTAAAATTTAAAACACGAGCCTATGCTGACCTTACTATTGATTCTGCTAAGCCTTCTGTGCTTCGGCCTGCTTTTTAAATCCATCGACTTTTTTGAAAAAATCTAAGCCATGATTGCACTTTTCATCCTCTCGCTACTTGTGTTTGGCTACATGATTTATGTGTTGCTCAAACCTGAAAAATTTTAACCTGTAAGCTTCACTCACATGAATTCAGAATTATTTGGCATACTCTTCACGTTCGCGGCTACATTGGCGATCGCTATTCCGTTGGGGAAATATATCGGCAAGGTATATACCGGTGAACGCACACTATTGGATCCAGTCTTCGGTCCCATCGAAAAGTATTTCTTCCGATGGAGCGGTATTGATCCCACCCAAGAAATGGACTGGAAACAGAACCTTATTGCTTTGCTCACCATTAATTTCATTTGGTTCATACTGGCCATGTGCATCCTGATGAATCAGGGATGGTTGCCGTGGAACCCGGATCACAATCCCAGCATGTCGCCTGATCTAGCATTCAATACCGCGATCAGTTTTTTGGTGAACTGCAATCTTCAACATTATTCTGGTGAAACAGGAGCCACTTACTTGTCGCAGCTCTTTTGCTTTATGTTTCTTCATTTCGTTTCTGCTTCGACGGGAATGGCCGCACTAGCCGTAGTGTTCAACGCGATGAAAGCTCACACCACATCTCAGATAGGAAACTTCTACCACTATTTTGTCAAATCAAACACGCGCATTTTACTGCCACTGTCGATTATCGTGGCGCTTCTTTTGGTGATCAGCGGAGCGCCAATGAATCCAGAAGGGAAGGAAACATTAGTCACATTACAAGGAGATACGGTACAAGTTTCGCGCGGCCCCGCTGCCGCATTGATTGCCATTAAACATATAGGTACCAACGGTGGTGGATATTTTGGCGCCAACTCCGCGCACCCTTTGGAGAACCCTAACTACTTCACCAACGTGGTCGAACTCATCGCCCAAACAATCATTCCCATCGCGATGATTTTTGCGCTGGGGCATTTCCTGAAAAGGAGAAAACTTGCATGGATGATATTCGGTGTAATGACCATAGGGTTTCTTATGCTGGTCATCCCAACCGTGTATTATGAAATGCAGGGAAATCCTGCCATTGAAAAAATGGGAGTTGATGTACATGCCGGAGCCATGGAAGGTAAGGAAGTTCGGTTTGGCAGCGCATCGTCCGGCTATTGGAGCATCATCACCACCATTATTTCTACCGGGTCAGTAAACGCCATGCTCGACAGCACAATGCCAATATCTGGTCTTAACCAGATGCTCGGTATGATGGTCAATTGCTTTTACGGAGGCTGCGGCGTCGGCATTTTGAATTTTTATGTTTTCATCATCATCGCCGTGTTCATCTCAGGCTTGATGGTGGGACGGACTCCTGAATTCATGGGAAAGAAAATTGAAGGGAAAGAAATGAAAATTGCGATGGTCATTGCCTTACTCCATCCCCTATTGATACTCGCGGGCACGGCACTTGCATCGTATCAGTTTACAAAAGACCCGAACGTGGGCTGGTTAAACAATCCGGGCTTTCACGGATTTTCAGAAATGCTTTACGAGTTTACTTCTTCTGCCGCTAATAATGGATCAGGCTTTGAAGGTCTTGGTGATAACAACCTGTTCTGGAATATCTCCACAGGAATTGTTCTTATCCTTAGTCGCTTTTTACCGATCATCGGTCCGGTTGCCATTGCCGGAATCTTGGCGAAGAAAAAATACATTCCTGAAAGTGCAGGCACGCTAAAGACTGACACAGCCACCTTTGGCATCATGGTATTCGCTGTTATTCTCGTGGTAGCGCTACTTAGTTTTTTTCCAGCCCTCGCCCTTGGACCCATCGCCGAATATTTTAGTCTCTACTGATCTTACAATTACGCATTATGAAAACCCGAAGTACATCACTATTTCAAAAGCAACTGGTTCAGGAAGCCTTCGTGCAGTCGTTTGTCAAATTGAATCCTAAAAGTCTTTTCCGCAACCCCGTCATGTTTGTGGTTGAGTTGTGCACGCTGGTAATGGTAGTAGTTACCGTATATTCTATTACCAACAACTCACAAGGGTCTTTCGGTTATAACCTGACCGTACTGATCATTCTATTCTTTACATTGTTGTTTGCCAATTTTGCTGAAGCCATTGCCGAGGCAAGAGGAAAAGCTCAGGCCGACAGTTTACGCAAAACGCGGGAAGAAACGCCTGCTAAAGTTTTAAAGGAAAACGGAAGAATCCTGGAAGTACCTTCTTCTAAACTTAAAAAGGGCGAAGTATTTCTTTGCGAAGCGGGCGACATAATTCCTACCGACGGAGAAATCATTGAAGGGATTGCCACGATCGACGAAAGCGCAATCACCGGAGAATCAGCACCTGTGATTCGGGAATCGGGTGGTGATAAATCAAGTGTCACCGGAGGCACAAAAGTATTGTCGGATAAGATCAAAGTGATTGTAACCACGCAGCCAGGCGAAAGTTTTCTCGACAAGATGATTGCACTGGTCGAAGGAGCTAACCGCCAGAAAACACCCAACGAAATTGCACTGACTATTTTGCTGGCAGGATTTACACTTGTTTTCATCATTGTCTGCGTTACGTTAAAGCCCTTTGCAGACTTCGCGCACACTACTCTTTCCATCGCTGCGCTGATCTCTCTTTTTGTTTGCCTAATTCCGACTACCATCGGGGGCTTGCTCTCCGCCATCGGCATTGCCGGGATGGATCGTGCGTTGCAAGCCAACGTGATTTCCAAGTCAGGAAAAGCCGTAGAAACCGCCGGAGACATTGACGTGCTTTTGTTGGACAAAACAGGTACCATCACGATTGGCAATCGCAAGGCGACGAATTTTTATCCCATCGGAGCTCCGGAAAATATTTTTCTGGAATGCGCCACAGTAGCATCGCTTTCCGACGAAACACCCGAAGGCAAATCCATTGTGGAACTTGCCGCTGCCAAAGGATACAAACATCCGTCTTCAATTGGAGCCGGATCATTCGGCATCCCCGACGCCCGTGTGATTAAATTCACTGCGGAAACAAGAAGCTCAGGCATCGACTTACCCGATGGAAGAAAAATCAGGAAAGGTGCATTCGATTCGATAAAAAAACTGATTGAGTCGCAAGGGAATCCATTTCCGCAGGCCGCGATCGAAATCGTAAATACCATCTCTTCGAACGGAGGCACGCCGCTGGTGGTAAGCGAAAATTCAACACTGATGGGCGTGATCGAGTTACAAGACATCATCAAGCCTGGAATTACGGAACGCTTTGAACGACTGAGAAAAATGGGTGTAAAGACTGTCATGGTTACGGGCGACAATCCGCTTACCGCCAAATACATTGCCGAGAAGGCAGGTGTAGACGATTACATCGCGGAAGCAAAACCGGAAGATAAGCTCGAATACATCCGCAAAGAACAACAAGCAGGAAAACTTGTGGCCATGATGGGCGACGGCACCAACGACGCACCCGCGCTGGCGCAAGCCGATGTAGGCGTGGCCATGAACAGCGGAACACAAGCCGCCAAAGAAGCAAGCAATATGGTGGATCTCGACAATGACCCGACAAAACTCATTGAGATTGTTGAAATCGGGAAACAACTTCTTATGACACGCGGCACCTTAACCACGTTCTCTATTGCCAACGACGTAGCCAAATATTTTGCGATCGTGCCCGCGTTGTTTATCGCGGCCATTCCTTCGCTTCAAGGATTGAACATTATGCAATTGGCGAGCCCGGAGAGCACCATCCTTTCAGCCATTATTTTCAATGCACTGATTATCCCTGCACTGATTCCGCTTGCGTTGCGCGGTGTAGCGTACAAACCCATTGGTGCCAGTGCGCTGCTTCGCAGAAATCTTTTTATCTACGGACTCGGAGGAGTGATCATTCCTTTTGTAGGCATCAAACTCATTGATGTGACGATTGCCTTATTCATTTAATCTGAAAATCATTTTTTATGAAAACAAATTTATTCCCCGCCCTCAAACTTACACTACTAAGCATTGTCCTATTCGTGGTGATTTATGCTTCATTGATTGGAGGAGCAGCCTATTTTATTGCACCCAACCACGGGCGAGGTGAGGTCATTTTGAAAAACGGCAAGCTCATCGGCTTTGCTAACGTTGGTCAGATGTTTTCGAAAGACGAATATTTTTGGTCACGGCCATCTACCGTCAATTATAATGCGGCGGGCTCTGCAGGATCAAACAAAGGTCCATCCAATGAGGAATACCTGCTTACGATCCAGGCAAGGATTGATACGTTCATGACCCACAACCCTGGCGTAAAGAAACATGAGATTCCCGTGGATATGATCACGGCCTCAGGAAGTGGCCTTGACCCGCATATATCACCGCAAGCTGCTCGCATTCAAGTTTCAAGGATTGCCCGCACAAGAAAAATTACTCAGGAAAAAATACTGACGTTGGTTGATTCCCTTACGGAAAAGCCATGGCTCGGTATTATGGGCACATCTCGTGTAAATGTGCTACGACTCAACCTCGCGCTGGACGAACTTAGATAACTATGGGAAAAACAATTGCAATCTTCGTCTCGCTATGGCTTGTATCATCGCACGCATCGGCACAAACCGACAGTGTAGGAATATACCTCACCGCCAATGATTATGCACTTAAAAAATTAAGTTACAAGGCTTCTTGTCTTACTCCAAGCAACAAGAAGCTTGGCAGATCGTATGTCTCCGCACTAAGAAAGCAAGAGCAATATCACCTTGAGAAATCCTTTTGGTTTGGGTATCACGACTGTCATTCGGGCGACCATCGATTCTATAAAAAGTCCAACTACAGAATTCTTCATTTTTCAGAAGACCTCTGTCTTTACTCCAAAGAAATTCTTCAACCCAAAGGAAAGTTTGTAGAGACCGAGACCCGTTACTATTTCAGCCGAAGAGTTGACGGGATAATCCTTCCCCTTGAAATAAAAGTTCTCAAAAAGGCTTTTCCTGAAAATGAAAAGTTTCATGATCTGCTCGATGAAGTATTCGGCAGCGATTACAGTCTTATTCACTTTGATAAAGTAAAGCGAAGATACCAGTTGATTGAGGTGTACGAATATTCAAAGAATAACCCATAAGTCTTACAAAAAATGAAACCATTAATTATACTCATTGTCTTATTCAATTTCACAATCGCGTCATCGTTGATGGCGCAAGTAGACACCACCAAATCGAAAATTCCTTTTGAAGGTTTAGACCAAACGTGGTACAACGGTGGCGACAGGAGAACTACCGCTCCGGTTTTAGAAAGCAAATATTTCACAGGCACCATGATGCTGGATGCCAACTACACCTATTCATTCACCAATCCTAACGACAACACCGTAGTGGGTTCGACTGCATTGGCGCGTAACAATGAAACGCAAGTAGCACTGGCAGTGATCGGCGGAGAGTTTAACTACAAAAATGCGCGCGGTAAACTATTCCTGCAGATGGGAACAAACTCAACGGTAATCCCTCGCGACGATTACAGTCCCTACCGCGGACAATACCAGCTGCCCAACGTGTATCGCTATCTGGCCGAAGCCTATGCCGGATACCATTTTGATAAATGGCGCGGCATCAATGTAGACATGGGAATGTTCGTGTCGTACATTGGATTGAACTCGTATTACCAGGTAGAGAACTGGGAGTATCAGGCATCCTACACTTCAGATAATACACCCTGGTTCTTCAATGGCGTTCGGATTCAGATCTTCCCCACAAAGAATTTGAAAATTGAACCATGGATTATCAACGGCTGGCAGAGCTATGCCAAGTACAATAAAATGCCCGGACTTGGAGGTAACATCACGTGGATACCCAACAACAATGTAAAACTCCTTACTAATGATTACTGGGGCACTGATACAGGTGGAGTACCTGAACGAATTCGCGTACACTCTGACAACAGCTTGCTGGTGCGCTATTACAATCACCCCGAGGCCCGGGGAGTTTCTCAGATTGCCTTTTCTCTGACAGGAGATATTGGCTATGAAAAAGGCGGTGGTGTGAATGGCTTTCACAGTGATCCGGTAAAAGGCCCAGCACAATATTTTGTGAGCGGCATGTTTTACAATCGGGTATGGTTCAATAAAAACAAATTTGCATGGACCTTGGGTGGAGGGTTTATCAACAACCCGGGACGTTATCTCGTACTCTACCCTACCGGCGACGCCAGCCCGCTTCCCAATCCTTACAATCCAACGCAAACAGAAGGCACGCATCCCTTTGACACAAGTCCGGGAAGTCAATTCAGCGGCTTTGATTATTCCACTAACTTTGATTGGATGCCTAATCAAAGTTTGACCTGGCGAATTGAATACGTTCATCGCTATGCGAGCGTCCCTTATTTTGCAGGACCTGGCGGTGTTACATCTCCCACAGGATATACTACCACGGCATTCGGACCGGGTACAGCGTATCCTAATTGGGCACCCGATTTAGCACATTTAGAAGACCGTATCATTTTCGCGATGCTTTTCCGGATTTAATTAGTAAAGATTTTTTGCATAGTTGAATAACAAGTATGTCAACGAAAGATCAATCGGTAGAGCACTTTCTTGATTTGATCCGGCGGAGCAAGCGCGGCAAGTTTAAGATTTACATCGGCATGAGCGCCGGTGTAGGCAAATCTTTCCGAATGCTGCAAGAGGCCCATGCCTTAGTTAAAAACAATGTGGATGTGCAGATCGGATTTATCGAAACCCACGGCAGGGAAGAGACGGAAGCCTTACTGCGGGGACTTCCTCTCATTCCACGACGTACTTCATTCTATAAAGGCAAAGAGTTGGAGGAGATGGACCTGCAGGCCATTCTCAACCTCCACCCCGAAGTGGTGATTGTTGACGAGCTGGCGCACACCAATATCGAAGGAAGTAAAAATGAAAAGCGTTGGCAGGATGTCATCGAAATTCTGGAGGCCGGCATCAACGTGATCAGCGCACTGAACATCCAGCACATCGAAAGTCTCAATGCTTCCATTCAGCAAATTGCAGGCATTGAAGTGCAGGAGCGTGTGCCCGACAAAGTACTACAACAGGCTGATGAAGTGGTGAACATCGACCTTACTGCCGATGAATTAATCACGCGACTGAAAGAAGGGAAAATCTATAAGCCTGACAAAATTGAAATTGCACTTCGCAATTTCTTTCAATCCGAAAAGATTCTACAGTTGCGCGAACTTGCACTGAAGGAAGTGGCTGCGCAGGTAGAACGCAAAATTGATACCGAGATCAAAGTCGATTCACGTTTGCGTCAGGAAAGATTCCTTGCGTGTGTAGGCACCAATCATCTCACCTCAAAAATGATCATCCGCAAAACAGCACGGCTGGCCAGTTATTATAACTCAAAGTGGTTTGTGCTCTATGTGCAAACACCGGGAGAAAGCGCCAACCGCATTTCATTGGCCGCACAACGTCACCTGATCAATAATTTTAAAACGGCAGTAGAGTTAGGTGCCGAAGTCATTCAAATTAAAAGCAAAAGCATATCCGCTTCTATTGTAAAGACGGCGGAAGAAAAACAAGTGACGACCGTGTGTATTGGCAAACCACACTTCCGCTGGTGGGGAATCGTCATGCGGACTGCTATCTTTCGGCAGTTATTGAATAAACTGTCTGCCTCGGATATTGATCTCATCATTTTATCATGACCATAAAAAGTAAACTTTCGCTGGGTTTGTTTTTCCTCTTTGCGGTGATTCTCATCGTCGGCGGAATCAGTATTTATTACCTGCGTGAAATTTCGGCCGATGCCAGAAATATCATCAAGGCAAACTATGAATCGATCGATTACATGCAAGGTCTCACCAGCGGTCTCGACCAGTTGACGAGCGACTCTATTCACGCGCGCGAAGCCTTACAAAAGAACCTGAAGCTACAAGAGCAAAATGTAACTGAGCCGGGAGAGTTGGAGCTTACCATCGCGCTGGGAAATCAGCTCAGCCAACTCCAATCGATTCACGACGAGGAGACCATACGAAAAGTGCGCGCCACGATTTTCAAAATCACAGACATAAACCTGCAGGCGATCATTCGCAAAAACAATCTGGAGGAAGAAACTGCCCGTCAGGCTACCCTCTACGTGATCATCATTGTGAGCATTTGCTTTCTTGCTTCCTTCTCTTTCATTTTGAATTTTCCGGGATACATCGCCAACCCGATTGCACAACTTACCGCCAGTATTAAAGCGATCGCCAACCGCAACTACGAAGAGCGTTTGCAATTTAATCGCAACGACGAGTTTGAAGAACTCGCGCAGGCCTTCAACAGCATGGCCGAGAAGATGGACGAGTACGAGCACAGCAACCTGGCCAACCTGCTCTTTGAAAAGAAGCGCATCGAAACCATCATCAACCGGATGAACGATCCCGTAATCGGTCTCGACGACAAGCGTCACATTATCTTTGCCAACACCGAGGCGCTGGAGATTCTCAATAAGAAAGAAAACGAACTGGTTGGTCACTATGCACCTGACGTAGCGGTGAGCAGTGACTTACTGCGTCGACTGATGCAAGACATGGTGATTGAAGACGCGTCGGACAAGCCCATCAAAATTGTAGCGCACGGTAAGGAAAGTTACTTCGCCCGGGAAATCATTCCGATCGTCATCACTCCTACCGGAGAAAAAAATGCCGTTTCCATTGGCACGGTTATCCTGCTCAAGAACATTACGCCGTTCAAGGAGCTGGATCTGGCGAAGACTAATTTTATCGCTACGATTTCCCATGAATTAAAAACGCCGATTGCCTCGCTGCAAATGGGCGCTAAACTTCTTCAGGACGAACGCGTAGGAAACCTCAACACAGAGCAAGCAAAAATTGTGAATACTGTGCTGGCCGAAACGCAGCGTCTGGTAAAGATAACCGGCGAGCTGCTCGACATGGCACAGATTGAAACAGGAAATATCAAGCTCAACCTGGCCAACACCTCGCCGAAAGAAATTCTGGATCAGGCCTGTGAAGCGGTGAAGTTCCAGGCGGAACAACGACACATTCATCTTACCCTTGAGCATCCGGAACGGCTTCCGAAAATTCAGGCCGACAAAGACAAAACGATCTGGGTGCTTATCAACTTTCTAACGAACGCGATTCGTCATAGTCCGGAGAATGGAGACGTGACCGTGCGGTGTAGTGCGGACGCCAGTAAGGTTCGATTCAGTGTCAAAGACTCCGGCATTGGCATTGAACCCAAACACCTGGACAAAATATTCGACAGGTTTTACCGCGTGCCGGGCTCCGATCCTAAAAAAGGAACCGGGTTAGGGCTGTCGATCTGCAAAGAGTTTATCGAAGCGCAACGAGGGGAAGTTGCCGTGAGCAGTGAACCCGGCAAAGGCAGCGAGTTTTCGTTCGTGCTGTGGATTTCGAACTCCTGATCCCCTCCAACAAACCCTTAATTGGCCATAGTTAGGGTTTCTTGCACGTTTTATAAAAAAAGACTGCCCTTCTAATACAGCCTTTATTCGTCGGGCTCGATCAACCGCTCCACCGAAATCGCCGGAGTGCCTGCGCTATTCGTGATACCCCCCACAAGAGGCTTCATAATGCACGTGACGATCGACATAGTACACGTGACGATCGACATAGCACACGTGACGTTAGACATAGTACACATGACGATCGACATAGTACGCATGACGTTAGACATAGCATGCGTGACGTTAGACATAGCATGCGTGACGATCGACATAGCACACATGACGTTAGACATGGCAGACATGACGATCGACATAGCGTACATGACGATCGACATGGCAGACATGACGATCGACATAGCGTACATGACGATCGACATGGCGTACGTGACGATCGACATAGCGTACGCGACGATAGACATAGCATGCGTGACGATAGACATGGTATGCGTGACGATAGACATAGGGTGCGCGAGAGGTGTTACGACACCTGCGAGGCGTCTCCCATGACCTGTTTGACCTATAACACCCCGTACGACGACATTCACGGGGTGTACTTGATCTAACACGTGTAGGGAGATGATGCTCATTTTTGCTTTTTTACCTCTCGTGGCGTTCTCCTTATATAAGGAATGCCGTGCGATAGACGATGCAAGGATAAGGATAAGGGTTACTTAGCCCAAAAGACTTGAACAAGGATGTTTGTCAATTCACGCATTTCTTAACTTACATCAAGTAGAAAGCATGAGATTAGAAGATGCTTTTGATATACATCAAGGGTTAACCAAGAATAAGGGTTATATATAATTATTGAGTAAGGATGATTATCGCGAATGTGCCCCACGCCAGGAAACGCCTACGGAAAGGATGGGTACGAGGGGCGCTTTTGCATGGAGTATAAGGATTGGGTAGATTGGGGATGGTAATGGAGGGGTATGGGTAATGAAGTGGATATAATTGGACGTTGGGCACAATTGGGCAATAACAAATTAACGACTAAGACAAGTGACAAACAGATTTTTACTTTTTGGTATTATTTCCACTCTTATTACTTGCCAAACAATTCCCAAGACCAATTATCGAGATAAAGGACTGAATTTTAAAATAACTGAGGACTTCAAAATAGTGGAAACCAAGACTTGGAAGCGTAATCATGCGACATACATAAAAATTGAAAGAAGAGACAAATACCTATATGCAAATTTTTCTGTGACATGGCTGCCTAAAAAATTTAATCTAGACAAAGAGTTGCAGAATTTTGTCGTTGGACTTAAAGAAGCCTATGAAGGTGACGTTTCGAATACTCCTATTTTTAGTGAAATAAAGTCGGCGAAGTTTGGAACGAATGACTCGCGACAGATCTATTACGTAGTTACTAACGATGGACCAAGAATAGGATCTTACACAACTTTCCACTGTGACAGTCTTACTGTTATAATCGGACAACATTTTACGCCTGAAAGCCAAGCTATGACGGAGCGATGCAGGAAGGTCATTGAAGAAAGTTACTCTTGTGTTGGCCGGGGAATGAAGTAGAAGGTTGTCTACGCTAGCGCGCGTTTATAACGCGTGCTTTCTTATAAGAACACAATCAATATATTAATCTTGTAGCCTTCAATATATTGTTTCATCACTAACTGTGTACAGATTATTAATCGAAACGAAAATTATTATCTTGAAGTAAAGTTAAGGCACGCGTTATAAACGCGCGCCAACTTGAGGATATTGGTAATATTGCATATTGCCGGATTCTGTGTAACCCACGGGGCAAATAATAAACATGACAGCGGACATAAAATATACAGTTAAGTATCACGCCCGACCTGTGAAAAAAGTAGCTTACATTCTATTTGGTTTTGCGGCACTAATCTTCTTCTTGTTTGATTTAATTTGGACACCCTTCAAAGGATTAACACCTGACATGCAGGCGCTGACAATTTTCTACATTATTCCAGACATATTTTTAGATATAAATAATATCGCAATTCTCTGTATTATGATCGGTTTGGGACTTATGTTATTTAAATGGCGGACAGGGAAGGTAGAACTAACGGATGAAAAATTAATTATTGAAGGTTCATATCAAGTTTCCATTTGGTTAAGAAACATGTGGGAAGTAGACGTTCGGGACATGAAATATCACCGGCGGACAATTCGCTTCGACTCGAATGTTGATGCTGTTCAAATAAAGTTTAAGACTAAAAAAGAGTTTGAGGACTTTAGTGAGAAACTAGTAAGTCTAGTTGGACGATTTGAAGCAGTCAAACTAAAAACTTCAATTTAAGGGCCTACGCTAGTGTGCGTTTATAACGCATGCTTTACGCATAATATCACGAATCACATGAGAACACTATTAACAATTCTATTTTTCGTTTCAAGATTTGTTTCGATTGGACAACAGAAACAAGTATGCATTTCCATTGACGACTTGCCCGTAGTAAATTATGGAATAACAGACTCGGCATATCAAATAAATGTGTTTAATAAAATACTTTATTCCTTAAAAAAGAATGAAGTTCCAGCTATTGGGTTTGTGAACGAGGTGAAGCTTTTTAACGATAGTAATGTAATTCACTATCAGGTTGACCTTTTAAAAAGTTGGGTTTCGAATGGCCTTGAATTAGGGAATCACTCATTTTCTCACAAGGATTACAATAATGTCCCTTTTCATCTTTACACAAATGAAATTATCAAAGGAGAAACCGTAACCAAAAAACTTCTCAGCGACCAAAATAGACAAATCAAATACTTTAGACATCCCTATTTGCATATTGGCAATACAAAAGTCAAAGCAGACTCATTAAATGATTTCTTGAATAAGCACAATTACGTAACAGCCCCTGTTACCATTGATAATGAAGACTACGTGTTTGCTTCAGCGTACTCCAGGGCTAAACAGAAAGATGACACAACACTAATGAATAAGATTGGACTTGAATATATTGCGTATATGGGCAAGAAAATAAAATACTATGAGAAGCAATCAAACCATTTGTTCGGAAGGAATATTAGTCAAATATTATTGATACATGCCAGTCTGCTCAATTCAGATTATTTGAATTCACTCATTGCTTTATTTAAAGCAAACAATTACGTTTTTGTAAGCATGGACAATGCCCTGAAAGACCCGGCGTATAAAACAGAAATCACCGTATTCGGTAACTGGGGAATATCATGGATTGAACGATGGGCACTCTCGACAAAAAGAAAAGAGTATATAAATGAAGATCCTGTAACTCCTGATTACATAAGGGAGCTTGGAAACTAAAAAAATATTTTTCTTTCTGACCTAGCGCTGGCGCGTGTTATCTTTCGAAACGAAAATGGTTATCTTGAAGTAAAGTTAAGGCACGTGTTTAAACGCGCTCCAACTTGGGGGCGAAATGTAGCAAATGAGGAGATCACTAAAAATAATAATAGGATTTGCGTTGGTAGTGGTACTGGCATTGTACTGGTTTTTGAGTAGGCTGACAGATGCTTATGCTCCGACGTACAATAGAGTTGAATTGGTTTCAGTGAGCAAAGACAAATTATATATCAAATCAAAAAATTGGGGTGTGACGGGAGACCATCAACTGACTGTGATTTCAACTGAGGACGAAGGAGAATTTAAGATTGATTCTACAAAACAAATCATTTTCATTGGACTGGAACCATTTCTATATAAAGTTTCAAACGACACATTATTCTTGACATTAAGGCAAAAAAGTAAAATTCCGGATGGGTTTAATTCACGTTGGATAATCATACAAAGGGAAGTTGATAACCTGACGATGATGAATTCAATGCGGAACCCTGAATTAAAGCGGATGTAAAAAAGCCGTCAACGCTGCAAAAGTCGTCGTCGGTCAACTTAAAATAATGAATTACATTTCCCTTCTGATCTCCCCTATTGCATGTGATTCTTTTCAATGAAATCACGGAAGGTTTTTCGGTAGGAGTCACTGATCGGCAAGGTTACCGATCCTACATGCACTTCATTTTTATGAATTACATCAATGGCGTTCAACGCCACGATGAAGGAATTATGAATGCGTATAAATTGCTCTGCGGGCAGCTGCTCTTCCAATGACTTCAGTCGTTGCAAGCTCACCACTTTTTGCTGACGGGTATGAATAGTGACATAATCTTTCAACCCTTCGATGTACAAAATATCTTCCCACCGTACTTTCACCAGCTTTGTTCCGTCTTTCACAAAGATGAAAGGCTGGGCAGGATTAGGCACTACTTTTTCAACCGGAGCCGAAGCAGTTGTAAGCCGTGAATTTACTTTGTCGATAGCCTGCAGAAATCGCGCAAAGGTGATTGGCTTCAGCAGGTAATCTACCACGTCGAGTTCATAGCTTTCGAGTGCGTATTCGGAATAGGCTGTAGTTAAAATCACAAGAGGCTTCTTCTTCATGATCTTCAGCAGCGAGAGGCCGGTGATCTCCGGCATTTGAATGTCGAGAAAAAGCAAATCTACAGGCTGGCTTTGTAACACTTCAAGGGCCGCGACTGGGCTTGAGCACACGTCCACCAACTTTAAGGTTGACACTTTGGATACGTAGTCTTTCAACAGGCTGCGCGCCAACGGTTCATCGTCTACGATAAGGCAGGAAGTACTCACAACGACAAATTGAGTTGCACAAAATAACGATCTTCCAGATCATTCGTCACTAAGGTGTATTTACCCGGATAGCTGAGTTCAAGTCTTCGCTTCAGGTTTTGAAGTCCGAAGCCAGATTCTTCTTTTTCAGGCTGCACGTTTTTCAGCTTGCTGTTTTCCACGGTGTACACAAATTCATTATCCGTAATCTTAAAATGAATCTTCACCCACGAATTCGGCGTGTTGGCGCTGACTCCGTGTTTGAAGGCATTCTCAAGAAAAGTAATAAAAATTAAAGGAGTGACCAATATGTTTTCCGCGCTTCCCTCGACGACAAAATCAATGGGCACTTCATTGTTCAACCGCAGCCGCTCCAGACTAATGTAGTTTTGCATGTACTCCATTTCCTTGGTAAGCGGAACTTTAGGATAGTTGGAATCATAGATCATGTAGCGCATCATCTGCGAAAGCTTTGCGATCACTTCGGTGGTGTTGGCCGACTGGCTATAGGCGAGATAGTAGAGATTGTTTAACGTGTTAAACAAAAAATGAGGGTTGATCTGCGCTTTCAAAAATTTCAGTTCGCTGGCGAGCTTGTCGTTCTCCATTTGCTTTCGCTTTGCTTCGAGTTCAAACCAACCGGTGGCAAAACGCAACATGGCCACAAAAATGGTAATGAGAATCGTGTCAAAGGAAAGCTGCACGATATAAAACGTAGAATAAAAATACCGCTCGTGATGCGAGTACCCGTCGGACAAGTAGCGCTGCACAAACACACGAAGCGTAATCAGCAACACAAAGGGAATTCCAAACTCCAGCAGGTATCGCCACGTATTTTGATTCTTTAAGAAGCGCGGCAGGAAAACAAAATAATTCAGGTAAGCCACCAGCATGGCAAACGAAAGCTGAAGCATGGAGAAAGTGAGCAGGCGCAGAAAATTGATATCGCGCCCGGGGCGTGAGCTAAACGCATAAATGTAAAACGAGTAATAGAAGCACCAGAAAGAAAGGTGCAGCAGGAAAACTCGGTTACGCTGAAAGAAAGTCGCCATAGCTGCTCAATACGGTCAATGAAAGGCTAAGGTAGCCGTTCCTGTAAAAAACAAATGCCGTTTGCGGTTTTTTTATGCACTTCGCGCCAAATATTCGATGGATGAAACCTTTCTGAATACCGCCCCGAACGGGCGATAAGTTGGCCGAAGTGTCGATCAATCAGGGTCAACTATCTAAAACGAAATGAAAATGGAAACAATTGGCTGCACTTTTACGATATGAAAAGTGCAGACCTGAAAATGTGCTTTACGACTTTGAAATTTAATCCACTCATGAAATCTACGTTACTCACGCTCACCTTTGTATTTTTTGCCTTGCTGACCTGGGCTCAACCAGCAGCGATTATTCCTTCTACCGGGAAAATTACCGGTGTGGTACAAGACTCTACCAATAATAAAGGAGTTGAATTTGCCACTGTAGCTTTGCTTGATCCCAATACCCAAAAGCCGGTGAATGGTGAAGTCTGCGACGACAATGGAAAATTCACGCTTTCGAAAATTCCATCGGGAACCTACATCGTTTCTATTTCATTCATCGGGTATGCTACCAAAATGATTAAGGTGCAATTGACCGATAAAAAGAACGAAGTAAATCTTGGAAACATCATGTTAAGCCCGTCGACGAAATTGCTGAAGACGGTTGAGATTGTGGGTCAGAAGCCACTCATTGAAGAGCGGGTTGACCGCACTATATATAATGCAGAAAACGACGCCACCTCAAAAGGCGGCGACGCTACGGATGTATTACGTCGTGTACCCCTCCTTACCGTGGATATGGACGGGAATGTATCGCTGCGCGGAAGTCAGAACTTAAAAGTACTCATCAACAACAAGCCTTCTACCATCACGGCCAGCAGTGTGTCTGACGCGTTGAAACAGATTCCTGCCGATCAGATTAAAACAGTAGAGGTGATAACCTCGCCGTCCGCCAAATACGATGCGGAAGGATCAGCCGGGATTATTAACATCATTACCAAGAAAAACTCACTGGAAGGTTTAACCTTGAACGTCAACAGCAGCGCCGGCTACCGGGGAACTAACCTTGGCTTGAACGGCGGATACCGCAAAGGGAAACTTGGAATATCTCTTGGAGGTTTTGGCCGTGCGCAATACAATACGCCGGGCGATTTTTACAACAGTCAGAAAACATATAATGTGAACAGGGATACCGTGTGGGAGAACCGACAGAATGCCTCCACACGCAATCAGAATCTTTTTGGAAACTATACCCTCGGCCTTGACTACGACATCGATAAAAATAACTCGCTCACCGGATCCGTTCGTTTTGGTATCCGCGACGGACACAATTACCAGGACAACCTCACTACACTTTCATTTATCAACGGAAGTGAAGATCCCAACAGAGAGTCCATCAAAAGTATTAACACGCTAAATACATCACACTCGGTGGATGGAAGCCTTAATTACACGCACTTGTTTAAAAAGCCGAATCGCGAATTCAACCTGCTTACATTGTACAGCCAGAGCAACGGTGAGAACAATTTCATCACGCACACCACACAGCAATCGTCGACTGCTACTACGCCGGAGTATGTGAAGAACATTAACCCTACGGTAAACACTGAAGCTACCGTGCAAGCAGATTTCCAAACCCCGATTACAGACATGCAATTGCTGGAACTCGGTGGGAAAGAAATCATGCGTAAAGCAACCAGCACGTACAACTATTTTCAAGCCGGATCGGATGGAGTTTACGGCGGATACACAGGCTCATTGTACAAGTCTAATTTGCTGGACTACACTCAAAATGTGACGTCAGGCTATTTGTCTTACACATTAAGTACTGCAAGTAAATACTCATTCAAGGCCGGTGCACGATACGAGTACACTACAATTTCCGCCAACAATCAAACGCAGAACTTTTCAATTGCTTCGTATGGTGTGTTGGTACCCAGTATTAATATTTCGAAGAGGCTTGGCAATGGAAATCTTTTAAAGTTGTCCTTCAACAGAAGGATTCAACGGCCCTCCATTCAAAACCTGAACCCTAACAGCATTGCATCAAACCCTACCAATATCTCTACCGGAAATCCGTTGCTGAGTCCGGAGTACACGAACAACTACGAACTTGGTTATAGTGTGAACATCAAAGCATCGTCACTTAATTTCTCTACGTTTGTGCGCACTACCGACAATGCCATTCAACAAGTAAGAAGCACCTTGCCCAACGGAGTTGTCCTTACTACTTATGAAAACATCGGGGTGCAAAATGCATACGGAGCTAGTTTATTTGCCAACATTTCTATCTCCAACAAATTATCCTTAGGCGGAGGAACAGACACCTACTATGCGTCGTTGAAAAACCCAGGCACGAGTGACACCGACCCGATGAAAGCCAACAACAGCGGCTGGGTGTATAACATTCGGGGAATGGGTAACTACAATATTGCCAAGGGCTGGGGCCTGCAGTTTTTTGGATTCTATCGCGGTCAGCAAGTGACGTTGCAAGGATATCAGGGTGCATTCCGTGTATATAGCTTAAGCCTTCAAAAAGAATTCAATGAGAAGAGAGGAAGCATTGGCCTCGGTGCCGAAAATTTCCTGACACCGACGATGAAAGTTAATTCACAGTCGATCTCTCCCATTGTCAATCAAACCGGCTACAACACGTTTTACAATTTCAATTTCAAAGTCACCTTCAATTACCGCATCGGAAAACTCACAGCCAGTCAGCCGAAGCGGAAGAAGTCTATCAACAACGACGATTTGAAAGATGCCGGTGGCGATCAGCAAGATGGGGGTGGTCAGCAAATGGGTGGAGGCCAGCAAGGCGGACAACGCGGCGGAATGCAAGCGCCACCTTCACAACCGAACTTAAAAATGGCAGCTGCTGATCCTTCTAAAGTGGTGAATGCGGAAGGTAACTGGAACTATACCGTCGAATCTCCGCAAGGAGGCGGCGGCAAACTTTCGATCAAAAAAGAAGGAGCAAATTATTCCGGTACCATCACGAGCACACGGAATAATAAAGAGACTCCGCTCAAGTCGGTAGCTGTGGTTGGTAATGAAATCACCATCACGTACGAGGTTTCCTTTGGAGGAAACACGATGACCTTTACCATAAAAGGGACGATCAAAGAAGATGAACTCAACGGCAACATGAGTGTTGGTCAGTTTGGCACCTTCCCGATCAACGGAAAGAGAGAAAAATAGAGTTTGTATTTTAGGTTGAATGTGCCGTAAGGCGGGTACTTAGAGGTTTGTATCCGCCTGCGGCTTTTCTTTTTTTCAGATCATATCCTGACTGTACGTCTCAATGTAATTCGGATAAATGGTGACGTGCTTTTTCTTTACGTGATCGAAAATCATTTGCCGCAGAGCCTGAATATTTTCTTTGTGTGTAGCCGAAACAAAAACCACAGCCGCAAAACCATGTTGATTATAATAACCTCGTAACGCATCAAAATCGATAGGCTTTTCCTCACTTTCCAGCTTATCAATTTTATTAAGCACCAGAATGACGGGGATATTGCCCGCGCCGATTTCTGCCAGAGTACCCTTCACTACCTCGATCTGATTGTCGTGAAACGGATGAGCGCTGTCTACCACATGAAGCAGCAAATCCGCTTCGCGCACTTCATCCAGCGTCGACTTAAAAGATTCAATCAAGTGATGCGGCAGCTTGCGAATAAATCCAACCGTGTCGGAAAGCAGAAACGGTATATCGCCCAACACCACTTTTCTGACAGTCGCATCCACCGTGGCGAAAAGCTTATTTTCAGCCTTTACATCGGCTTTGGAAAGCAAGTTCATCAGTGTGCTCTTCCCCACGTTTGTGTATCCCACCAAGGCTACGCGCACTATCCCTTCGCGCGACTTCCGTTGTGTTTGTCGCTGCTTGTCTATTTTTTTGAGGTCTTCCTTTAATTTCGAAATCTGGGAACGCACTACGCGCCTATCCGTCTCGATTTCTTTTTCACCCGCTCCACCCCGCGTGCCAGTACCCCCGCGCTGACGCTCAAGGTGAGTCCACATGCGCGTGAGTCGGGGCAACAAATACTGGTTCATGGCCAACTCTACCTGTGTGCGTGCCTGAGCGGTTTGAGCCCGCATCAGGAATATATCCAAAATGAGCAGCGAGCGGTCGTAAATCCGCACCATCGGCTGTTCTTTTCCCGCATTCATTTCCTTTTCAAGGTTCCTCAACTGCGAAGGGCTTAAATCATCGTCGAAGAGAATGTACCGGATGGAGTTGGCATCGATGAATGATTTTATTTCTTCGAGCTTTCCGCTTCCTACAAAAGTGCGTACATCCGGATGAGGCAGTTTCTGAGTAAACCGCTTTACAGAAGCGATACCGATTGTTTCGGCTAAAAAAGCCAATTCGTCAAGATGCTCTTCCGATTCTTCGGGGCGTTTGCTATCATTCAGCCCCACCAATACTGCCAGATTAGAAAGCTTTTTTTCTGCCATAGGCCGCAAACATACCTAAACTGAAAGTTCCCCTTCGTACAAAGGTTACTTTTTTATACTTTTGTAGGATGTAGATGTAGGAAAAGCCCGTTTAAAGGGTTTTTTGGGCATTTTAAAGAATCTTACCTGCTTTTGTCGGCCGGTAGTTGGCATAACCTATGAAAATTGCTATTGTATTAAATACGTCCTGGAATATTTACAATTTCAGAATGAATTTCGTGAAGGCTTTAATCGCCGATGGTAACGAAGTTCATACGATTGCCCCCCACGACGACTACACCCAATTTCTTACTGAAGCAGGCTGTATTCACCACGACTTAAAAATGGATAGCCGCGGCGCTAATCCGGCCAGGGATTTTCTCTTAATCTTCGAATTACTTTCTGTTTACCGTAAGGTAAAGCCTGATATCATTCTTCACTACACGATCAAGCCCAATGTATATGGCTCGCTGGCAGCGGCTATTTTGAGAATCCCTACTATTAATAATGTGTGCGGGTTAGGCACCATCTTCCTGAAGAAAAGCTTGGTATCGGATATCGCCATCGGTCTTTATAAATTGGCTTTCCGTTTCCCTAAAAAAGTGTTCTTTCAAAATCCCGACGACCGAAATCTGTTCGTCGGTAAAAAATTAATTAAAGAAGAAAACACCGATTTATTGCCAGGGTCAGGCATCGACCTGAATCGATTCAGCCCGGCGGATTTTTCACGCAATCAAAAATTCACATTCCTCCTTGTTTCCCGACTAATCACCGACAAAGGGGTGCATGAATTTATTGACGCCATAAAAATGCTCAAGGCAAAAGGCATCAACGCTCATTTTCAGGTGCTTGGCGCAAAAGATCCTTACCACAAACGGGGTATTAAGGTGGAGACCATCAACGAGTGGATTGAGTCTGGCACGATAGAATATCTGGGCACTGCCAAAGACGTGCGCCCCTTCATAGGAAAAGCTGATTGTATTGTACTGCCCTCTTACCGCGAAGGCACGCCACGCACCTTGCTCGAAGCAGCCAGCATTGCTAAGCCAATCATTACTACTGACGTTCCGGGATGCCACCAGGTCGTCACGCACGGCCATAACGGACTGCTCTGTCGGATAAAAGACGCCGACGACCTTGCCGATAAAATGATGGCCATGGCCAACTTTGATGATGGCACACTTCAGAAAATGGGTGCCAACGGTAGAAAAAAGGCAGAAAGTGAATTTAGCGACTCCATCGTTATCAACAAGTACCTTACAGCTATTCATAGTTTAGCTCCCAGCCGGTAAATCGCCCAATCTGCTTAAATTGTGGGTGAATTATTGTAATTTCACGAGTATTTTGATTCGAAAATGATCCGGCAATTCTTTTACCTCCTTGGTGTCGCAATAGGTGTTAGCTCTTGTGCTTCCTATAAGCAAAACATCATGTTTCAAACTCCAGAAGGATACCGGTCGGAAGCACTTAAAAAGGAGTTGGTCTCAGCAGAAAAAGACTACGTTATTCAAAAGAATGACTTGCTGAGCCTCGACGTCTATTCCAACAATGGTGAGCGATTCATTGACCCTAACCCGGATTTATCGAACAAAACCGGGGCGGCTACCAAAACACAGGAATCTACGCGTGTGAATTACTTGGTTGACCAAAATGGAATCGGGAAATTCCCGTTGATCGGAGAAATAAAATTACATGGGCTTACCCTACGTCAGGCGGAGGAGATCATGCAAAAGGAGTACTCTAAATTTTTCACCGATTCGTACGTGAAGCTTTCCTTTGTCAACAAGCGAGTGATCGTGCTTGGCGCACCTGGCGGTCAGGTAATACCACTTACCAATCAAAATGTGACAGTGGTGGAGATTCTGGCAACTGCCAAAGGACTTAACAACGACGCCAAAGCGGCGAAAATAAAACTGATCAGAGGCGATCAGGTATACGCACTGGATTTTAGCACTTTCAAAGGGTACACCGAAGGCAACATGTTGGTCGAATCCGGCGATGTGATTTATGTTGAACCTGTACGCAGGCCATTTACTGAAGGGTTGCGTGACAACTCTGTACTCGTTTCCCTCACCTTGTCTTTCTTCTCTATCATCACGACGATACTTTTGATCAACAAAGTCAAATAAATTTCGATTTAATTTAGAATGACATTACCACCTAAATTTTCAGACAAGCCCGCTACTTCCGAAGGCATTGACCTGGAGAAGTTAAGGGCGGTGTTCATTAAAAATAAATGGTGGATTCTCCTGATCTTTCTTTCATGTAGCATTGCCGGGTACCTGACCACCAGATGGACCAAAGATCTTTACGAATCAGAATCTGAACTTAAGCTTGACATCAAGCGCGATGCCTCAGAACTTGGCATCGATAAACTCACACAAGACCCAAACATCGACGTGGTGTCGGGCGAAATTGAACAAATCAAATCGAAGCTGTTTTTCAGTCGTATTCTGGACTCGCTCAATCTATTTGTGAGTTATTACAGCGAGGGAAACGTGCTGTTTGATGAAATGTATAAACGGTCGCCGTTTCAGGTTGAAATAATATCCGTTGCCCGCAAGAATCAGGATGTGCCGCTTTATCTTTTGCCTCTCACTGAAACTACATTCCAATTGCGTCAAGGACTGCAGGGAAAAACCATTTCGGGTAAATACGGGATCGCACTTGATGACCCCGACCTGAAAGTCATTATTTTCAACTCAGGTCACATCACCGAAAGCGAAACCAACGATTATTACTTTGTTATCAACAGTCGGGAAAACCTCGTCTCCTATCTTTCCAAAAACATTATCGTTGAGCCGCTCAACTTTAACGCTAACACCATCCGGATTTCATTTAAAGATCACAATGCGCTTAAAGCACGTGACATTGTGAACAAAGTAGACTCCCTCTACATTTTTTATAGCAACGAGCAAAAGAATCTGGCCAACAAACAAAAGATCGATTGGCTAAATCGTGAGCTTGAGCAGGTAGATAAACGAATGGAAGCATTCGAAAACTACTTTGAAGCATTTACCCTGCAAAACAAAAGCAGCGACCTAAGCCAGGACATGCGCAAAACGATCAATCAGATCAACCGACTTGACTCGCAACGCTATTCACTGAATAAAAAAATCATCGAGCTTAAACGGCTTATCGAAAGCCTTGTCACCGACAAAAAAGTATCTACCTCGTCGCAATATTCATTTCTTCCCGACTTTCTCAACAAAAAACTCGAAGCCTATACCGTGGTCGCTCAGGAGCGTGACAAACTTTCCCTGGCGTACAACGAAAACACACTGGCCTTTCGTCAAAAAGAAAAGGAAGTATCAACACTCAAAGATCAGTTGTTTGGCCAGCTTAACCAGCTGAAGGAAAACTGGCTTAGAACGCTTACCGAACTCGTGGATCAGAAAATGACACTTGAGAAAGAATTCACCACGATGCCGGACAAGAACACCAAGTACCTGAAGAATCAACGCTTCTATAATCTCTTTACAGAATTCTACCTGTCCATGATGCAATCCAAAGCGCAGTTTGAGATTGCCCAGGCCGGTACAACACCCGACTTTAAAATTCTTTCTTCCGCCACACTTCCTGACTCACCTATCTCTCCCAAAAAGGCGGTGATACTTGCCATTGGCATCGTGGCCGGCATTGTGATCAATTTCTTTTTTATTGGAATTGTGTATTTGCTCAACGACAAAGTCACCAGCGTAAAAGAGATTGAAAGTGTAATGGCACTTCCGGTGCTGGGCGTTATCCCTTCGTCGCGGTTGCCACAAGCAACTACCATTCACGTCAACGACAATCCTAAGTCGATGGTCAGCGAGTCTATCCGGTCGTTGCGCACCAACCTCGATTTCTTCACCTCCGGGGGCAATAAGAAAATCATCACGATATCGTCATCCGTTTCTGGTGAAGGGAAGTCCTTTTTGGCGATGAACCTCGGTGGTGTGCTTGCGATGTCGAACAAGAAAGTAGCACTGATAGATCTTGACATGCGCAAGACGAAAAAAGATTCGCCCGGTCTCGGTGATCAAAATGGAAAAGGATTAAGCACAGTGCTTATCAAAAAGAATTCCTGGCGCGAGTGTCTGCAAAAAACAACGATCCCCAATCTGGATTTTATACCATCAGGTCCGCATCCACCCAATCCCTCAGAGCTTTTACTGAATGAGGAATTCCCGAATGTGCTGCACGAAATTCAGCAAGAGTACGATTTTGTAGTAATAGACACACCACCGGTCGGGCTGGTGACCGACGGCATCATGGCCATGCGCAAATCTGATTTGTCGATTTATGTGGTTCGCGCCAATTATTCGAAAAAGGAATTCCTGAAAAATATTGAGCGGATTGTCGCTGTAAATAAACTCAACAATGTAGCCATTGTGCTCAACGCCCTTTCACATTCCGGCAAAGCGTATGGTTACGGCTATTACGAGGATAAGTCGGTAAAGGGAGGTTGGAAATTTTTGTTTAGCTAATCGTGTTTTCATTCTTACAAAAGAAAAAAACATCACCGGCTGCTACTTTAAATGTTGATATCCATTCGCATTTATTGCCTGGCATTGATGACGGTGTGAAGAACTTCGACGAATCACTCGCAGTGATACGACAGTTTGCCGATGCGGGATATTCCAAGTTGATTACCACACCACACATCATGAGCGATACCTATCGCAACGAACCGCCAGGCATTCGCGCTAAGTTATCGGAGTTGCACCAGCACCTCTCGGCGAACGAGATTTCCCTTACCATTGAAGCTGCCGCAGAATATTACTTAGATAGTGACTTAATTCATCAAGTGGAAACCAATTCCCCATTGATGACCTTTGGAAATAATCATCTGCTGTTTGAAATGAATTATTTAACCGAGCCATACCAGTTGAAGGATTTCATCTTCAAGCTAATTACACAGGGCTATCGGCCAGTGTTGGCACACCCAGAGCGTTATCAATTCATGACGATAGAAAAAGCGGAAGACCTGCATCACCGCGGAGTCCTGCTGCAAGTGAACATTCTTTCTTTCATCGATTATTACTCACGTCCTATTCGCAACCTTGCCAATCAAATGGTAGAACATGGATGGGTCAGTTTGCTCGGCAGCGATTGCCACAACCTGCGTCACGCTGGGCTGCTCAAAGAGGTTCAAAAAAATAAATATTTCAAAAAAGCTTTGGATTTACCTTTGCTGAATAACAAACTCTGATCATGATCGCCATCACCGGAGCCAATGGCCTTCTGGGCAATTTTATCGTCAGGAAATTTCTTTCTGAAAATCATCCTGTGGTGGCTTTAAAAAGGCAACACAGCAACACAGGATTTCTCAGCGATCTGCAAACTACTCTGGAGTGGCGTGACGTTGATGTTACTAATAGCCTCACCCTCGCTGACGCTTTGAAGGGAGCTGATACTGTAATTCATACTGCAGCCATCGTGTCGTTCGACCCGCGACTGAAAGAAAAAATATTTGAGACCAACGTGATCGGCACTCAAAATGTAGTGAATGCATGCCTGGACCTCGGCGTGAAACGCCTGCTCTTTGTGAGCTCCGTAGCCGCTCTTGGCAGAAACAAATTGCAGACTGAAATCAACGAAGAGAACAAATGGGTGGAGAGCGATCTTAATTCAGATTATGCCAAATCAAAATACCTAGCAGAACTGGAAGTATATCGCGGCAGAGAAGAAGGGTTGAGTATCTCTATCGTTAATCCTTCTGTTATTCTGGCGCCAGCCAATGCAAACAAAAGCAGCGCTCAACTTTTTAAGTACGTTGCCAGCGGCAAGAAATTTTATACAGATTCAGCGATCAACTATGTCGACGTGCGTGATGTAGCCGACTTGATTTTCAAAATCTATCAAAACCCCACAGCAGGGGAAAAGTTTATTGCAAATGCAGGAAGTATTGACATGAAAGAGTTGCTTTCGCGAATTGCTGTTCGCCTGAATAAGAAAGCACCTTCCATAAAAATCAATCCAAAATTAATTGGCGTCGCTGCGCGTTTGGAAGAGCTTCGGTGTAGGATCACGGGCCAGGAAGCGCTGATCAGCAGGCAGTCGGTAAAAATGTCGGCAGAGAAATTTCTATACCAGAATTTCAAGTCAATTCGGCTGCTTGACATGAAATACCGCAGCCTTGACGAGACGCTGAACTGGTGCTGTGAATACTATAAGAACGCTTTTACTACAAACAAATAAGATTAGCAACTTGTCGGTAATTTTTAATTCATCGAATTTTGTACCATAATCAATAGGTTATTTTTTGTAGAGTAATATTTTGTCTAATTTAGGCAAACCTTTATCCGATGGCCCACGAATTCAGAAAGCGAGAAGAAGAGGAGGAACTGATCAAGCGGTACGAGGAAAGCCTCCGAAAAAACACCACCGAGTTTTACGACATCGATAGCTATGAGATCATCATTGATCACTACATGGCTGCTTCTAAATTTAAGAAGGCGCTCGTCGCTGTGAATTCGGCCATAGATCAATTTCCTTTTTCTACGGATTTACTGTCGGTAAAAGCTCAGGTGCTATCTCACCTCAAGCAATACGAAGAGGCACTTGTATTGCTCGAGATGGCCAAAAATCTTCATCCGAACGACATTGAAATTTATCTGACCATCGGTTCAGTGCAATCGCTTCGCGGCAAGCACGATGAGGCGATCTCCGTGTACGAAGAAGCGCTTGGCTTTGCGGAAGAAAATAAAGATGAACTCTATTACAACATCGGGTTGGCGTATCAAAGCATGGAAGATTACGACAACGCGATTGCATCGTACAAAAAATCAATTGAAGAAAATCTCGCCCACGAAGGCTCTTTATATGAGTTAGCCTTTTGTCTTGACATCATCGGTCAGTTGGAGAACAGCCTTGAGTATTACAAGAAATTCATCGACGAAGATCCGTATTCAACTGCAGCGTGGTATAATCTGGGTATCGTTTGCAATAAGCTCGAGCGATTTGAAGAAGCGATTGAAGCGTATGAATTTGCGCTCGCCATCGACGAGAACTTTGCCTCTGCGCGCTTCAACCGCGGCAACTCGCTGATGAATCTGGAGCGCTACAGTGAAGCCCTGGAAGAGTTTAAGAAAACCATGGAACTTGAAGGCCCAAGTCCGGAGGTGTATTGCTGCATTGGCGCAGCGTACGAGAATCTCGGACAGTATGAACTTGGGCTGAAGTATTTTCAGAAATCCACCAAGCTTGATCCGCTTTACGACGAAGCGATCTTCGGCGCGGGCAATTGTCTTGAAAAACAAGAGAAGTGGTATCAGGCACTTCACTTCTTTAACAAAGCCATCAAGCTCAACAACGACAACGCCGAATATTGGAAAGCAGCCGCTCATGCGGAATACAAAATCGGGAACATCATCTCAAGCATCAGCGCTTACGAAGAAGCGAGCCACCTTGATCCCGACGATAAAGAAATCTGGCTCAACTGGTCATTTATTTATTTTGAACAGGGCGAGCACGATAAAGCCATTGATATCATGCTTCAGGCGATTGATGAGATACCTAATGAACCGGATTTTCTTTATCGCCTGGCCGCTTACCTGATTGAAGCCGGTAAATTCAAAGAAGCATTCACCTATCTTGAAAACGCGCTGATCCTCGACTTTGATGGTCACACCGTGTTATTCGATTTCTTCCCTAAGCCTGAAACACAAAAGGCTCTTTTTAAAATTATTGATCAGTACAGAAAAGAAAAACCGTAAATGAACTACAACTTAAAAAATTTACCTGAGCGCACCAGCAAACCCAGGCAAACAGGTTTTACTATGGCCATGGACAAAGGGTTGAGCGTGCGCGAGGCGGAAGACTTCATGAGCATTGCCGCAGGCCACGTTGACATCGTTAAAATGGGCTGGGCTACATCCTATGTTACACCCAATGTGAAAGATAAAATCAAGGTGTATAAAGACGCCGGCGTACCATGTTACTTCGGTGGAACATTGTTCGAAGCATTTGTCATTCGCGATCAGTTTGACGATTACCGCAAGGTGCTGGATAAGTTCAATCTTTCTTTTGCAGAAGTATCCGACGGATCGATCGATCTTGACCATGATAAAAAGTTGGATTACATCTCCAAGCTTTCGCAGCAAGTGACCGTACTTAGCGAAGTAGGTTCAAAAGATGCCGACAAAATTATTCCGCCGTACATGTGGATCGACCTGATGCAAAAAGAATTGGATGCCGGCGCATGGAAAGTGATTGGCGAAGCGCGTGAAGGTGGAAACGTAGGACTGTTCCGCTCGTCGGGTGAAGTGCGCTCCGGATTGGTTCAGGAAATCCTCACCAAAATCCCTTTCGAAAAAATCATCTGGGAAGCTCCTCAAAAAGCGCAACAAGTCTGGTTTATCAAATTGCTTGGCGCGAATGTCAATCTGGGCAACATCGCCCCCAACGAAGTCATTCCTCTCGAAACGATACGCCTTGGCCTTCGTGGCGACACGTTCCTGCATTTTCTTGGACTGGAACGCAAGAAAGACAATAATGCCCCACCCTTTCATGCTGACTAGCCAATACGGCTCGTTTTTGAAAGCTAACTTACTGTGAATTAGTAATTTGACTTATTTTTTAATATTAATATTACGTTGCGTTATCATTTACCCGAAGACGCCTTAGATTTGTAGCCTCGTTCGATTTTATACATTAAAACAAGTATCAATCAATGCTCGTAAAATCGATGCGGCAGTTAAGTTCTCACCTTAAAAATTGATCATGGAAAAAAAATTTGGCTTAATCGGATCATCAGTCAGTCATTCCTTTTCGAAGTCGTATTTTGATGAAAAGTTTTTCCGGGAGGGCCTTCGTGATTATCACTATGATCTTTATCCCCTTGATACTGTGGATGGCCTGAAGAAATTATTGGATGAAAATCCGGAACTCCACGGCCTCAATGTGACTATACCTTACAAAGAGCAAGTTCTAAAATTTTTAAGTGAGATTGACCCGACCGCAAAAAACATTGGCGCGGTCAATGTGATCAAAATTCAAAATGGAAAGTTGTTGGGATACAATACCGACAGCGACGCTTTCTATGAAACGATTGAAAAATGGTTTCCTTCTATTAAAGGAGCGAAGGCTTTGATTCTTGGTACAGGTGGTTCGTCCAAGGCGGTGCAACAAGCGTTGAAAAAATTGGCAGTGCCATTCAAAATCGTTTCACGTGAGGCTAGCAAGGCAGATTATACCTACGAAAGTCTGGAGAAAAACGGAGCGCCTATCTCTGAATCGCAGCTTATCATCAACACTACGCCGCTGGGCATGTCGCCGAATACAAGTCAGTTCCCTCCTATCAATTACGAATTGATTACATCACAGCACTTTGTGTACGACCTGATTTACAATCCTGCCCGTACGCTGTTTATTCAAAAGGCGGAGATGCATGGAGCGACCGTGAAAAATGGTCTTGAGATGCTGCACATCCAGGCTGAAAAAGCGTGGGCCATCTGGAATAACTAATCACGTTTTCATCACAGGATAAGCTCGCGTTTTAACCCTAAAAGGGGTTATAACTTTTCGCGAATAACGAGTAACTTTCGGTGATGGACTTCAAACTCACCAGCGATTACGTACCTACCGGCGATCAGCCCAAGGCGATTCAGCAATTGGTTAAAGGGGTCGAAGCCGGCGAAGCCGATCAAACGTTGCTGGGCGTTACCGGATCAGGCAAGACGTTTACCATCGCCAACGTCATCGCCAAGACCAATCGGCCCACACTCATCTTAAGTCATAATAAAACACTGGCGGCGCAGCTCTTCGGCGAGTTCAAACAATTCTTTCCGGAAAATGCAGTCGAGTATTTCATTTCGTATTACGATTATTATCAACCGGAAGCCTTCATCCCTTCTTCCAATTTATACATTGAAAAAGATCTTTCGATCAATGAAGAAATCGAAAAGCTCCGGCTCAGCGCTACTTCGTCGTTGCTAACCGGCCGACGCGATGTAATTGTAGTGGCCTCGGTGAGTTGCATTTATGGTATCGGTAACCCCGAGGAATTTGGCAAGAACCGGATTGAACTCGGTGTGGGCGAAATGATTCCACGCAACAAGCTGCTCTTTAGTCTCGTCGATATTTTATATAACCGCACTGAAGCTGAATTCAAAAGAGGGACTTTCCGTGTGAAAGGCGATACGGTGGATATTTTTCTGGCGTATGCCGACTATGCGATCCGCATCTATTTTTTTGGTGATGAAATTGAAGCCATTCAATTTATCGAACCAGTAAGCGGCAAAAAAATCTCAGACGAAAAAAGAATTACCATTTTTCCGGCCAATCTATTCGTCACCGGCAAGGAAGCGCTTCATCAGGCCATTCATGAAATTCAAGACGACATGATGCTGCAAGTGCAAATGTTTGAGCAAGAGAAAAAACATCTGGAAGCCAAACGCTTGAAAGAGCGCACTGTGTTTGATCTTGAAATGATGCGTGAGCTGGGCTACTGCAGCGGAATTGAAAATTACTCGAGGTACTTCGACCGGCGAAAGGCGGGTGCACGACCATTCTGTTTGATTGATTATTTCCCTGATGATTTCCTGATGGTTATCGACGAAAGTCACGTTACCATTCCGCAGATACGCGCGATGTGGGGCGGCGATCGCTCACGAAAAGTAAATCTTGTAGATTATGGTTTTCGGTTGCCTTCGGCATTGGATAATCGCCCGCTTACATTCAATGAGTTTGAATCGCTTCAAAATCAAATTATCTACGTGAGCGCCACACCTTCAGAATATGAATTGAGAAAATCTGAAGGCATCGTAGTAGAGCAACTCATCCGGCCCACCGGGTTGCTGGATCCTGAAATTGACGTTCGCCCCAGCAAAAATCAGATTGACGATTTGCTGGAAGAGATTGACGAGCGCGTCAAGAAAAATGAACGCGTGCTGGTCACTACACTGACCAAACGTATGGCGGAGGAACTCACCAAATTCCTGGAAAGAGCGGCCATCAAATGCCGTTACATTCACAGCGAAGTACACACACTCGACCGCGTAGAGATCTTGCGCGAACTGCGCCTCGGTGTGTTTGATGTACTGGTTGGCGTTAACCTTCTGCGCGAAGGTCTTGATTTGCCTGAGGTTTCCCTGGTGGCCATCATGGATGCAGACAAAGAGGGTTTCCTGCGTAACCAACGCTCTCTCGTGCAAACGATCGGGCGGGCAGCGCGAAATGAAAATGGTCGAGTGATCATGTACGCCGACAAAATCACAGAGTCGATGCAGCAGGCCATTGACGAAACCAACCGCCGCAGAAAAACACAAATTGACTATAACCTTGCCAACGGCATCACGCCGAAGACGGTGCTTAAATCGAAAGAATCAATCCTGGGTCAGACCAAAGTGGCAGATTCTAAGAAATCAGTGAAGCGGTATTACATTGAAGAGGAAGAAAAGTCGCTGGCTGCTGATCCGGTGGCGGCCTATTTATCGAAAGAGGAATTGGTTAAAATGATGGAACGTACGCGCAAGGCAATGGAGAAAGCGGCGAAGGAGCTTGAGTTTATGGAAGCGGCACGTCTGCGCGACGAATACCTGGCACTTCAAAAACTGGTCGAAGAAAAAAAATAAGCGTATGAAGAAATGGATTTTAGGTGGCGTGCTTTTTGTCGCCGCACATTGTGTTTTTAGTCAAGACTACCGTTTCAAAAATTTTACAGTTCCTGTTAAATCTTCCTTTCGTGCACTCAGCGTAATCGACGACAAAGTAGCCTGGGCAGGCGGAAGCAAAGGCTGGATCGGAAAAACTATTGACAGCGGAAAATCGTGGTCGTTCAGACAGATCCCGGGTTTTGAAACCCTGGACTTCCGGTCTGTTTATGCATTTGATTCGCTCACGTGCGTTGCCGCGAATGCAGGCTCACCTGCCTACATCTTTCGCACCACCGATGGCGGAAAAAACTGGATCACTGTTTATGAAAATGAAATTAAAGAAGCGTTTATCGACGGTGCTGATTTCTGGAACGACAAAAAAGGAATTGCCTACGGCGACCCGATCAACGGTAAAATGCTTTTGCTTGCCACCGAAGATGGCGGCATGTCATGGAAAGAACTTCCGGAAAGCAACAGGCCGACCTTGAAGGAAGGTGAAGCTTCGTTCGCGGCGAGCGGTACCGGGTTGCGTTGTTATGATAAAAAGAAAATCATGATCACAACGGGTGGAAAAATTTCGCGCTTGTGGACTTCCAAAGACGATGGTGTTACCTGGACGGTAGCAACCCTTCCGGTGATTCAAGGTGAAGAAAGCACCGGTGCATTCTCGGCTGTCTTTTGGAAAGATAAATATGGCGTAGTCGTTGGCGGTGATTTTAAAAACGAATCGCAAAATGGAAAACATGTATTCCTCACGCTCAACAAAGGGAAAGACTGGACGTTGCCCATCCGGCCTACACGCGGCCTTCGCGAATGCGTAGAATATCTCGGCAACGATTATCTCATTGCCATTGGCCCGCAAGGAGCTGATTTTTCCAACGACCGGGGTGAAAACTGGCAGCCAATCTCAGACGAAAAAGGTTTTCACGTAGTGCGAAAAGCCAGAGAAGGATCGTTATTGATTGCGGCGGGAAACGGAAAAATTGCCGTAATCACATCGAAATGATTTTTCGGTTATGTGAAAACGATTATACCTTTGCACCATAAAATAGATTATGCTTAAGAAATATCTGATTACCCTTTCTATGTGTTTGTTGGCTCTTGCGGGCAAAGCCCAAAGTACGCATGACGTGTTGATTGGCGGAGGCCTTGATCTGCTGAAGACGGACAATAAAGCACTATTCAAAAAAGCGCAACTCGGTTTTGAGGGCAACTATTTCGTAGTGCGCCATTTTGCTGTAGGTGTCGGTGCCGAGTTATGGACTACCAATCAGAAAAGCTCTTTCGTGATGGGCATGCGGTGGTATGCCAATGACCATGTGTTCATTCGCATGCGAGGACTGATCGGTGCCAACGATGCAGCGATCGGCCTTGGCTATTCAAAACCCCTTAGTCAAAACTTGAGGTTTGAAGGAATGGGCGATTTCTATTTCACCGGTTCGTTTGGTTTGCGCTTCGGACTCGGATACATCCTTAAATAGTTTTTTCCGGTCAGTGCAGTTCTGCCTTTATCCCGAAAAATAATTCGTGGTTGGTTTCGTATTTCCAGTTGTTATAAAAGGTGGCGCTGTTGTATTCGTATTCCACCCCAAAATAGATTCCCCTAATTTTTTCAAACGAAGTCCACAAGGAGGCTTGCACTACGGTTTGATAGGAAGGAAAAACCATGCGCCCCATACCCGTTGACGAAATCTTTATCTTGTCGTGAATGTTAAACTCCTGCGAGGTGAATTCATATCCTAACACAAAGTCAGGCAATACCCGGCTCACCAACGCGGCTCTTCTGAATAATCGCGTGTCGTAACCTACATATTGCGGCCCAATGCTTAAATACTCTTGCGCTGTTACGCTTCCTGTTTCCGCGCCAAGCTGAAAATTCTTAAAGCCATAATACACTTCGGTGTACATGATCAGGTCTTTCATGTCGCGCGTCTTTGCCCAGTGAGTGTTGGCGTCAGCAAAAAAACGAACACCGGCCAACAGTTTTTCCTTCTTGTATGTCTTGTGGTAGTCAAACATGACCTCGTTTTTGATCACAGGGTCGCTGGGTACAATCATGTTGAAGGGATAAAACTCTAGCTCGGTTTCAAGATCATCGTGCTTAACTATGTCTTTCGGAGCGTCTCTGGAAATGAAATTTTCCTTTCTTGATTGAGAATAGATTGAATGACAACTACACATCAACGCTAAGGCTACACCGAGGCGATAGCAAATCGATCTGTCATCAGGCGTTATTCCGGGGAAAGCCACAAGTATAAATCTCGCTCACCTCAATGGCTAAAATCATGATGATTATCAAAAATTAAAGTGACTAATTCCCGCTCTGACTTTAAAATCGGGTGTATCACCGCTATTCGTTAATCTGGCACTGTAAAATAAGTGTCGGATTTAATCCGCGGCTGCTGTAAATTTGATTAAACCCTATCGTCATGAGTTTCTCTTTGTCTCCCAATCAAATAGCAACCTACCAGCGCGACGGCTACGTGCTGATCAAAGGATTTTTCAGCCCGCCGGAAGTGGACAAAATGTATTCTACCGCGCTTGCCGACGATGCCATGCAGAAAAATGCCCTCGACCTGAATGATCAATCCGGTAAGAAGACCAGGCTTTCGTTGTGGTTCACACCCGGCAACGATGTGTTTGGCTACATGTCGCGCAGCGAGCGAATGATCAACGCCATACGTCCGCTGCTTGACAGCGATGCGCCGGTCTGTCACTTCCACACCAAGCTGATGCAAAAGGAACCACGTGTGGGTGGAGCGTGGGAATGGCATCAGGACTACGGCTACTGGTATAAGAATCAGTTTATGTTTCCTGATCAACTTATCAGCGTCATGGTAGCGCTCACCGAAGCCAACCCAAAAAATGGATGCCTTCAAGTCATTAAAGGTTCGCACAAACTTGGCCGGGTGAATCACGGCTTTGCCGGCGAACAGGTGGGCGCTGACATGGTCATGGTGAATAATGCCTTACAAACTATGGAGCTCGTGTACTGTGAACTCAACCCCGGCGACGCGCTCATCTTTCACAGTAATTTGCTTCACCGCTCAGAAGCTAACCTTTCTGATCGTCCGCGCTGGTCTATCATTTCCTGCTATTGTTCGCAGTCGAATCTGGCGTATGCCGAGACATCAACCTCATGGAAAACACCGGTGAGCATTGTGCCTGATGAAGCGATTTTGAAATGGGAAGCCGATTCATTCTGCAATGCCGATTTTCTCAAAAAAGAAAATGATCCTGCCTTGAAAGAAACCGGTTGGGAGAACCAGGTCAATAAGAAGTAACTCAATTAACGATCAGGTGCGGCACAAACCGACTGAAGTTATCGGTGACAAGTGAGTTCGCTTCGCGAATGCCCATGCCCGCCGACTCATTGCCAATAACCCACGATCCAATCACCGGGCGGTTTCCGTCAAAGTCAGGGAGCTTTTGAAGCTGTTGAAAAACGTAACCTTCTTCTCCGTACTCGCCGGTTGTCTCAGAGATCACATCTTCATTCTCCACCAGCGTAACGTTCGCGCCCTCGCGTGAAAGCAACGGCTTTTGTGCGTAGGCTGTCATTGTCCTTGGATCATCGTAATAACATTCCAATAAGTTGGGATGGCCCGGAAACAATTCCCAGAGCACAGGAAGGATCGCCTTGTTACTCAAAATCATTTTCCACATCGGCTCTATCCAAAGCGTATTGGCGCGGTTCAGCAGTGTTCCGAATTCTTCATTCACCATCCACTCCCACGGGTACAACTTGAAGATAAACTCAATCTCGTTTTCTTCCAGGTCTACAAATGAATTCTTCCTCCTGCCAATGTCATGCACACTGATAAATTTTGTGTTGATGCCGGCCTGCACCGCACAATCGCGGAGATAGTTAACATTGACCACGTCTTCCGGAAACTGATGCAAACAGGAAAAGTAAAGCGTCTTCCCGTTGATTCGCGGGGCCAACGCCCTCCAGCGACTGACTAATTTTTGATGAATAGAGTTGAACTGATCCAGTCGGAAGTCAAAATCATTGAGCCAGAACCATTGCACTGCCGAGCCTTCAAAAAGCGAAGTAGGTGTATCAGCGTTGAACTCAAGCATCTTGGGTTTTCCTTTTTCATCGCCATCCCACACCAGGTCAAAGCGACCGTACACCGAAGGCTCGTTGTTCTTCCAGCTTTCTTCCAGTTTGGCAATGTGTTCGGTGGGAATACAAAACCGGTCATACATTCTATGCCGAATCACATGATCCACAGCCTTCAGGCACAGCCGATAGATTTCATTGGTACTGCGCTCAATGGTATTAATCTGGCGCCGCTCGAATTCATAATACACACTTTCGTCCCAATAGGTAACGCCATCCAGTGTATGATATGCAAAACCAAGTTGTTCTACTTTCGCCTGCCAGTTTGGGCGGGGCATTATTGTCTTACGCTTCATTTGAAATCCGATTAACTGACAACTGAGTGTATGGATCCTGTTCTTCCGAAACCACCTCTTCGGTTGGAGGATGGCATGCTGCGGCTATGGTGTACTGCAATAGTAGAGCTGCGGATGGGGCGCTTGTGCCGTGGCACGTAGCCGGGCTGAGTGATTACACTGTAGTAGCGGCGCGGAAAAAAAAGACGATACATGTCGTCGAAGAAATACGAGCGGTAATAATAATCGTACTGAATTACAGGAGGGTTGAGCACCACCGGCGTCTGGCGAGTAGTGTCGCTGGTGGCATCGGCATACATGGGATCAGGAGGTCCCATATTCTGAGGAATGTTCTGCACGGCACAAGCGCCAAGCGAAAGTGCCGCAACGATTGTCAATAAGACAACGGGAGACTTTTTCATTTTTTGTGAGAGGTTTTTTTACTGGACTACCATTAACATTGCTAAGGAGAAATACAATCTGATACGTCAGCGTATTGAATTAGCGGTAAGAATTTATCGAATGGCGTCAGGTTTATGATTTGTTTAACGAGGTTAATCCAAATCAGGTTGCACCTGGGTTTAGAATTCAAAAGGTATGAAATGCACGCCATCACCCACGAAGTGATCACTTTTTTTTCGGACTATTCACTTTATAAGACACCAATTAGAATCTGGTAGCTTTAGAAAAGAATTCGGTAGAGTAGAAGCAGAATTCGGTACCCATAACCGTGGCAACTACCGCGAATTAGGCTGTTCTTAAGCCTCCAATCCACTTTCCGGGTTTGCCCACTTACAAACAAATGGTAAATTCAACTACACCAAACCCCACTTGCTATGATTCTAAAAAAAGGCTCTCCTTTTACGCCGACCACTAGTAAGCGCTGGTCAAATTTTCATCAAACCATCTCCGTATCCATTCAATACCTTTTCACAAGCAAGAATCCGAAAGGAAAATCTTCCATTGAAAAGTACAATGCCATGACGCAGTGTATTCAGGAAACACTGGGCAACGTGATCCTTTCCAAAACTACAGTGAGAGCCTTTGGCTCAGGGTGGTCATGGACGCCGGTGAACACAACCCCCGATGGAATCATGATCGACACCTCGTCAAATGCTGACAAAGGGATGAATCTCGTTTTTGATCTGCCCAAAGAATGGGTCAAGGATCCTGAAAAAACAGATAGCCGTGATTTCGTTTTCTGTCAATGCGGACTTGGAGTTAAAAAACTCAACAGCTACCTCGAGAAAAAACGCAGGTCACTTAAAACTTCCGGTGCCAGCGACGGCCAAACCATTGTAGGTGCGTTTTCCACCGGCACGCACGGCTCAAATCCAATTGTGGGCGCCATTCACAATTGCGTCGCCGGGCTGCACATCGTCACCGGCCCTAACCCTTCTGATCACGTATGGATTCAAAAGAAATCCGCCAAGGTGGTAAGCGATGCTTTCCTCTCGACTTTTAATATCAACACGTGCATCGAAGATGACGATGTATTTAACGCAGCCGTCGTGGGTATCGGTGGGATCGGATTCATCCACGGAGTCTTACTCGAAACAGAAAGCCTTTACCAACTTAAACTGATACGACAAACCTTTCTGTATAACGACAAGCTCATCAACCTCATTGAAAAACTTGATATCTCCGGTTTTGGGTTTCCCGACTATCAGGGCCAGCCGATGGAACACCTTCAGGTTGTTTTTGATCCCTATGCCTTTGATGTAGCCACCAAAACCGGAAAAGCCATTGTCACCTATGGATATAAGCTTGACCGAATGGTACGGAAGAAGAAAACCTTTTTAGATTGGCTAAAGCACGAGCTGTATTACCTGGGCATCAGGTTTCATAAGCTCCGCACCTTTTTTCGAAACCTGTTTGGTGGAATACCCAATGACATCATCCGGTTGCTGTCGAAGATTGATCAACACGACCCTGAGGCTATCCCTGCTACGGTGGCTACGATTTTAAAACTCGCTTACAAAACAGAAACGCAGATTGGTACACTTGGCGAAATCTTTACCGGCGAAGGACCGCCCTCTGCCCTGGCCGGCAGCACTATGTTTGTTAACCCTGCTGATGTAATGCGCGTATTGGAAATATTTCAGAAACATACGCCGAAAAACGCTCCCGAATTTGCAGGGGTTTACTCGCTGCGTTACGTGCGCTGCTCCGACGCTTGTTTGGGTGGCAATTTCTTTAAAGAAGTAACATGCGGCCTTGAAGCCGACGGTATTCTCAACGACCGCACGAAATCTTTTTATCACAAGGTATGGAGTGAGATGCGGGCCAAAGGAATTCCCTTCCGGTTTCACCTGGGGAAACTGACCGATCTTGACCAAGCAAAGTTTACTTCCATGTATGGCTCAAGCATGCAGACCTGGAAAAGCGCGCGCGACAAAGTGTTGCCCAACCCCGACGTGAAGAAAATATTTACCAACGAGGTGATGAAAGAATGGGGGCTAGACTAGGAGTTCACTTAGGTTGGAAGGCAATCTGTGAGCTTGCTCCTAACGCACGGCTTCGTAATGCAGTGCGATCACGCCGCACGCAAAGGTTTTTGATTCGATCAACTTCAACTTAGTCGTTTCCGTGGCTCCTTTATATAAGGAGATACCCTTCCCCAGCAAGATCGGATTGACGAACAACCAAAACTCATCGATCAGGCCTTGCGCGAGCAAAGAATATGACGCGGAGGGACTTCCGAAAATGAGGATGTTCTTACCGTCCTTTCGTTTCAGCGCATTGATCTTGTCGGCAAGCTGGTCGGCAATCACCTGCGTATTGAGAAGGCCTTTGTCGCTCATGGTTTTTGACAACACCACCTTGGCTACCTGATTGTACCATGCGGAATGTTCTTTGTCGTGCTTGGAGGCATTGGGTGCATCGCCGGCGGTAGGCCAGTAGCTTTGCATCATCTCGTACGTCACGCGACCATACAGCGCCATGTCTGACTTATCAGTCATGGTACCTACAAAGTCGAAGATGTCTTCGTCTACTTTTATCCAGTTCATTTCACCGTTCGGGCCAGCCACAAATCCATCGAGGGAGGTGTGCATAAAGAAGATCAGTTTTCTCATTGTATAGGTTGTTAAAATCCTGGAGTCAGACGCGTATGGTCATACAGGCTACAAAATAGTTTTTTATGATAGATAATTCAATGCTGACAGGATGAGCGGCTGGTAAAGGGAAGATAAAGGTGAGGCCACTCCTGCGCGAATAGGCTCACATTCTCGTATCTAATAATGCTCAAGGAATTCATCTAATACATCTTCTGACATTTCGAGGATTGCCCTGCTGAGTTTGATTTGCCCGTTACATGCTGCTAATGCAGAAAATGCTGATCGCAAGGTTATCTCATCATCCACCGACACTAAATTGTCTACAATAAATTTCTTCAATTCAATCAGTCCGTCTTTATAATAATCGGCGTACTATGTTGGGAGGGGAGGATTTTTCTCCTGGTGTCTTTGTTGTTCAATGGTGACACATATTGCCAGAACGTTCCAGTCAAAAAGTTTTTTGTCTTTGGCTATTCTGACAAGCTGAGGAAGCGCAAGATATGAAGCCAATTCAACGTCTCCTTGATGATGGAGTTCGTTCCATAGTTCCTCATAAATTTTATTGATTTCTTTCTTGTCATTTGATCGCTCAAGCTTTCTAAGGGGAACGGAAACGTCATAGACGACTTTGTATCCGCCTTTCAGTTCCTTCCATAGTTTGTCGTCTAAAGTTATCATGTCCAAATTGTCCAAGTCAAACTACACTCATCATCCGAATATAGGCCAACTTCCCCGATTGTCAAAGTCAGAGCGATTTGTCTTAATATTTTGCGTACTAATCAATTTTCCTGTAACCCTGATTAATAATCCTCGTCTAAGAGCAAACTAAACGAACAAATGAAATCAATCCTGTTACTACTGATCGGATTCACTGCCCTAGCGCTAATGAGCTGGAAATTTCCTGACAATCGCTGGAAGGTGGCCAAGTACAAAAACTACTCACTGTACTATACTTCGCTGGATAACCAAAATAAAGAAGCGTATTTAACGCTAATTAATAATGGATTGGGCTCAGTGAAGAGTTTTTTCAATTCACCCTACCGCGAAACCTTTGACGTGTACGTGCATGCCAATCGCCACTCCCTTGACAGCACCTGGCAAAAAGATTGGGGTATGCCGGATTTCAAATCGGAGTGCTGGATGGTAGCCAGCGGCGTAGCAAAAAAATTTGATATGATTTCACCCGCGCGATGGGACAGTGAAGCGTGTGAACATGTGTATGCTCAAACGATCAAAACCCAGCAGTTAATTACCCATGAACTGGTGCATGTATTTCATGGCCAACGAAACGGAAGCCCCGATTTTTCAACCGTAGAAGGTCTTGACTGGTTTGTGGAAGGATTAGCAACTTATGCCTCAGGCCAATGCGACTCTTTACGGATAGCCGAGGTGAAAAAAGCAATTGCTGAGAATAAGATTCCGAAAGGACTGGATGGTTTTTGGAGCGGTAAGTTAAAGTATGGATTATCCGGATCGCTGGTTATGTTTATTGATAAACGATATGGCCGAGCGAAGCTAATGGAATTATTGCCCTTCACTAAACGTGAACAGGTACTTGCGTCATTGAATATAACAGAGGCTGCCCTTTTAGATCAGTGGAAGGGATATATTGATAGCCTTTAAAAATTCAAAAATCTGATTTCCGTCCGCATGGAGGCTTACTATTGTCTGAAGTAAGACTAGCCTAAGCAAATTGCTGGTCGGGTGATCAACAATGACAAAGGTATACTTCTAGAAATCAGGACCACCTGACCCTACCATTATTCTAAGCTTATTACTTTAAATAGGCCCATGATAAAATAGAATCCGTAAATAACCATTAACGTCAAAAGAAAACTCCTAACGATTCTCTGAGAGTAGGGAAGCTTCTTATCAATGAAAATAGCAACAATAAGTCCAATGAGTAAACTAAAGATTGGAACTGAGATCATTTGTCCAAAGATTACTGCCCAAATTAATTCTGAACTATGAGGTTCAATTTGTTGTCCGTCCAGATGTTCGTAAGTCGAATTGTCCAGAATAAATAAGATAATGGTTAGGAGTAAATTAATCACTAGTAGTCCGAGTGAGATAATCAAAAGGTTTCTCTTTGTAAGTATGTTCATAATGTCAACTTTGGGATTGTAGGTTGCCGTTGGCAGTGATTCTTTACCATCAACTACACCCAATTTAACTTAATAAAGTCTAAATTTTACTCACTGCCAAGAATAAGACTTGCGCAGGTTTGAGAGAAACATTGACACAGACGAGGAAAAATTAAGATGTTGGTCAAGTGATCAACAATAATAAAGGTTTATTGTCCGCACGATTTTGTTGTGAATTCTAACTTCTTGTCACTAAGGTCTTGGAACCATTCAATAGAATTTGCTTTAATTAGTTTGAGTACCTTTTTGTCTCCTTGCTTCAGATATGTCGTGCCATCCGGATTAAGTCTTATGTTCATTTCATATTCTCCAGGTTCAGTCAAGGAATAATTTATGTCCCTGAATCCCATGGAAGAGAACTTGATTGTTTGTGGCCCCTCAAATTTTATTTTTATTGTCCCCGAAGCGCGTCGGTGAAAAAATGTTTTCCCGTTCTTAAATTCTACATTAAACAATGCCAGGCTGTCGTTCCTAACATTATCAAATGCATTAAAGTGAATTATTAGCGAATCGGAAAGTTTAATTTTTATCGCATTAACTCTGGCTTGAGGAATGTTTTCAAAAGACAACGTTAGCAAGTCATTTTTGATATTGAATGTACCCTTGCCGAATAAAGAGTTCTCTTTCGCTCTATCCACTACCGAATAATACAATTCAAATTTGTTATCTAAGTCAAGCTTCAAATAGTACTCACCGACACCACCGCAGCAACCCTGGCAATAATATTTCGGCAAATCGGTTTGTCCCCATGCTATACTAGCGATGGTTGTAAGAATAAAAAGCAGCAGTCCGATGTGTCTCATAAACATTGTTCGCCAACATTTGAATATATGCACTTAATGCATATCTCTCTTTTGCTTTTACTAAATTAGTTTTTTGAACCAGATTGTCCAACAGACTTGTCATGCGCATGTGTTTACAAACTCGCGCTAGCAGAGCTTTAAGATTGCTGGTCGGGAGACCAGCAATAACAAAGGTACTGGTTGTTTCATTTCACTAAACTTTCTATAAAACGCCAGTCGTCATAATTCATCCCACATTCCACAATTGCAGCTCTCGCCAAATCAATTGCTTTTCTATCCAATGTGAATTGAATTTCATTAATGTTATCCAAGAGAATCTCAAGTCCAACACCCCATTCATTGAAGTCAATGAACTCTGCACACTCAACAATGAATTCATTGATTAACTCCTTTTCCGTCTTTTCAAATCCCTTTACTATTCGGTCGGTTGAGTTTTGTTCTAAGACCCGAACGTGTTTCAGAAAATCTATCGTCTTTCGTTTTGCCTTTGTATCAAACATGTCCAATGAAAATTCCTGTTACATCCGGCGATATGCACCCATGCATACATCATCTACTGCTTTTACGAAGTTAGTAAACTCGCGCCAGCCTTAGAAGTTATTTACCGCTTGAGATCGATGAGAATAGAAACCGGGACCTGGATAGGTTGAGACGATGCACTACCGGCCACTGGGGGAGTGAACGCATAGTTAAACGAGGATGATACGCGAATTGAACCCGCGCCCGTCAAAGTCACTTTGGCACGCGCATTAAAGCGGTTAACAATACTATCTTTAACTACTACTCCTTGCTCCATCACCAGTAGCCTCAGCGCGACGGCCTTCTTGTAGTGAATATCCACCACGCTATCCTGCAGCAAAGAGTAGCTGGCCGTGTCAATAGCATTGCCTTCGTGCACTAGTAGTACTCCATTCGACTGAAAGTCGTAGGTATCTAATGTGGATGCTGAATATTGTTTTAACGCACCCCCCCATGTTTAGCTGATCGCTTTGCACATGCCAAATTCCCAGCACGGGCGATGGCGCTTGTAGCTTGTCATTGGCGCACGAAGTCAACACTAGCGCTAGGATTGCGCAGGCAAATTTCATATAGCTAATTTACCAATTTCAACGAGGCGAGAATCTAATTTATTGTGAATCGTAAACACCTGACTTGCGCATAACATATAGCTTACACCTCGCCGCACCATTACAGAAGCATTTGCTTAGCGAGCGTTGCTTAGTTTCTCCTTATAATAAATTTCCTCAATCCGGTTTCCCTTGTCGTCATATTTATAAGTATAGACGTACTTTATCTTGGATTTCAAATTAAGGTTGATGCTTCCAATAAGCTGGCTTTGTTTGTTATAATACCAAATGTCTTCGATGTCGTTTTCAGCAAAATAGTTCGTTACAACTCTCATGTCATCTTGAAATACTGTGTTTTGAAAGGAAATGGTATCCCCTTGCGCGTTTGTTGTTACATAGTCGGTCACTTTGCCGTTGTTGTAAGTGTAGCTTGTTGTTTGACTGATATATTTTGTCGTCCCAATGAACGAGTACGCTATTACTTTTACACGTTTGCCGTTTTCGTAAACGCTTTGATGTTCACCCGTTACATTTCCCTTTGCGTCCTTGGAGATTGATTTGTCAAGTTGGTCACCCTTGTAAATCATTTCGGACACGGATAGGGTAGTATCATAATTTTTGAAGTCAGCTGGCTTAATATCCTCTGGGTTTCTAGGAAGCCTCGCGCTCAGCATCCTATCAATTATCCTTATTAGTTTGCCATTTTGGTATTCATTAACTGTTAAGAAACTAGTGTCACCGTTTTGGTTTATCCGAAAATCACCAATTAATGAATCCATTTCATTGTACCTCAATAGTCTCTTGGTTGAGTCTGTAAGGCTAACGATACTTTCGAGTTTACCCTTACTCGTGTATTTATAGACGTCTTTTGAAACTACAGTGTCGAATGGTATGCTTGCCAGGTAGTAGTAGGTCACCGAATTATCAACCTTAATTTTTCCGTCACCATAAAATTCGTACGTGTGAATTTGCCGGCTGGTGATTTGTTTACTGTCGAATACAAATTTATCGATTTGCTCCCTTTGTTTTTTGCAGCCCATCAGCAATACTGTAGCTGTCAGAATAGTCAATAATAGTCTCATCGTTATTTAGTAATGCGCTAACATCGGCCACGCCCTTACCTTTTGATGGTGGTAATGAACTTTCACCGGTCAAATACAAACAACTCCAATACGCAAATCGCTGTCACGGCCAAAATTAAGATATACGGAGACAAGTAATCGTCACGAGTCCATGCCCCCTTTAGTCCACTGTTAGTTATATAAAAGTTAGCTCCTAAAAACCAAACAAACCCAAATATTATCATATATCTTATCAGTGTCGATTCAGCGTCAGTCATTGGGTCAACAAACCAAAGTCCATTTCTGAAAATGCTGTACAGAAATATGTATAAAAAGAAGAAATGAAACCGATGTATTAGTTTCAAAATTGTCGGTTTCTCTACCTTGTTTGTATTTGTCCTCATGTCCCGTTCAATAATATGTCCGTAAATCTGTTTAGCGCATTACCAATAACATCCCGCCATATGCACCCATTGCATATATCCTTCATTGTTTTTACGAAGTTAGTTTTTTGAATCAGATAACCAATGGGATTGTTGGTCGGGAGACCAAACAATAACAAGGGACTTATCAGGCGCACGTGTTTACAAATGCGCGCTAGCTGAGGGGCTCATACGTCGTATTACTTCCTGTCCCATTCGATTATAACTTGTCCTAAATATTTCTATCGAGTAGCCGGTTCCTATCACTTCCAGTATTTCATCTTTGAATAGCAATAGATAGTGATTTAGTTTTGTCCACCGCAGTTCATTGTAATACGGATGCACCTTATGGATTTGTTTTATTTCTTCAATCCATTTTGAGTTCTCAATGATGTGAGCCCATTCAAGTCCTTGTTTGTAGTACGGCAAGCCTTGAAACACTTCATCATTCGCAATTCCAAACCTAAATGTATGTCCGTTAAATTCAACCAACGCCAAATATTCCTCATTTCCTTCTTCAGAGTCAAGGCTTTTGAATTCTTTAATTGATTCTTCGTCCCAATTAGCTACCATGTAAATCAAGAAAACTCTATGCCCGTTGGAAAATACCTGAGGCATTGGTGCACCTCCATCCCATTTGGGTGTCCAATCAATCTTTTTAATAATCTCGTTTGTCAAGGAATCATTTTTTTTGATCTAGCCTGCACCTCTAGTTGGTGCGCGTTTGTAACGCGTGCCAATACTACATTTAAATAATTTCTATTTCAAGATAAGACCAACAAGACAACGGCACAAGTCACGCTCATGCCTCACGCACTAGCCTAAGACTTGCGCCAGTTGGAGGGGATTTACCAGGTGCACGCGTTGCAAACGCGCGCTAGCGGTGAATTATAAATTGAAATTTTCTCTTCATTACTAAAATGGCAGCCAACGTTTCACGGCTTGGCGATGGTGGGGCATTTGAAAAACGTCAGCCCAACCCTTGCACAAAAGCCCAATAGTAGAACAAATGTTGAGTTTACAACTGTCTGCCCCACTATTGCCAAACCGATGTTAGCAGCAGGCATTGTTATCTAAGTTTATGAGTTAGTCCAATAAAAAATCCATTACTGTCGTGTGAAGGGTTTCGTTCTGTCCCCTTGGTATTTCCGTTTGAAATATGTAAGTGTCTAGCCCCAAACATTACTGAAGTATTTTTGTTGATACTTATGTCTGAACCAATTCCATATTTTGTTATGCCATTTAATTGCAGTCCAAGTCTATTGTCTTGGTCTGTTGGTTTTGGAAATTCAGTTAATGTATAAATGAAGCCTCCACCTGATTCAAAATACAATCTCCATTTTTGATTATTAATGGGATAAAATCTTGCAAATGGTCTAATTGCGAAACCTGTTGTTTTATTGAAATCGTCTCTTGGAAATAAAATGTCAAATTCAACTCCGACAGACATAAACTTTCTTAGTTGATAATTAATACCTGTGTTATTTGTTGGCAAAAAAGTATGCGGATACTTATAGCCCCAAGAAAGTCCTACTTCGTTGTAAATTGATAGTCTTTGCTTTAATGTTGTGTCTTTCTTCGTTAAGAGCAAACAAGTACCAACAGCAACTGCTGGAACAATGAAGCCCATAGACGTGTGCAATTTCAATGGTTCAAATCCAAGTGGATTGTCGTACCAATGGTCACCATAAGAAAATTGAGCATTTGTCCTAGTTATTAATGTCAAAAAAACAAGAAAGGTTAAAAAAAATTGTCTAGCCATATTGCTTGTTAGATATTTTTAGGTTGTCGTTCACTGCTTGCTGCTAACGTACCTGTGTTTATGGCGGCACTGGCAACGCAAGTTAAATGATCCCGATAAATATCGGGAGACTTGCGTTGAAAACTTCGGACGTAAAATTTAAAAGACGTTTTGTCCGCGAGACACCAGTGCTGAAATAAACACAATGTTGTGCGCAGTTGTTACTTCCGTTCTCTACATTTATTTAGTTTGTTCACCGACTCTTTACTCATCTTAATGTATTCAGTTTGATATTTGTCCGAGGTCAAGTCATTGTAAGATCCTACAAATAAAGTGTACGTGTTGTACGAAACTGTGTCAGGATAATAAGTCATCCCTGAACCAAATCCTTGATGAAATACACCAATATCGTCTTTGGAGTATTTGTCCTCAGTCCCATTTTCAAATCTTTCTTTTACAAGTTCTGGTAACTCTGTTCGTTCCTTGCTTGATTTTATTTCGTAATAAATGTTTGGAACGTATCGGTACTCTTGGTCTCCGTCCTTAACGTCATATGAGACGTCCAGCTGATCATTCTTTATTATCAAGATTCCGTCAGTTGGTATTTGTATTATTTTACTCCCTTTCATTTCTTTTACCTTCTGTCCACAGTCCTCCGAATAAAAATTTCAACGATGCCTCTGAAGTTAATTGGGAGCTCATAGATGTCCTTTTTCTTCGGCTGGTTCAATTTCACAGTCCGAAATTGTTTCTTAACAAGTTCTGTCCCCGCGTTTTTTCTTTCGTCCGCGTTCTGTCCGATGGAATAAAATGTAATTAAACTTAAAATGATAGTCAGAAGTCTTCTCATGATACTGGTAACAATTGCCCGCAACGTGAGTGCATGAGCCGTAGCGGGGTTTAGGAGGACTTGGCAATGAAGCGAAGCGGAATGCCAAGGCCGACCTGCTGCGTACTGTCCCACACACTGAAACTAAATTAAGAAACTAAAACCACAACGCAACACAGAGCCCCCGCTATGGCACATGCACATTGTTGTGCGTAGTATTTTTTTCCTCACCAATTAGTCTACAGTCGGGAATCGTGAAATTCATCTCCTGTCCATGATTGGTTCTTAATACAAAGGTGTCCTGTCCTTTAACTTTTTTAATCTCTTGCCCAGTCGCTACAAACTCTAAAACGTCTCGATACTCTTCAAGATTAAATTGATAAGTCCTGAATTTGTCCGAAGAGTCCGTTGTCTTAATTTCCAAAGCGAAGAACTTTTTTTTCATGAAGTCACTGTATTCATATCGCTGCACCTTTTCAATTGTCCCTGAGAACTCGTCTGCAATCCCGTCTTTACATTTTGCCTCACCCGCCTCCTTGTTTGATTTCTCAGTCGCCAAATAATATCGAATCCAAAATTGTCCGTAGTACACAACTACACAAAGTACAATCACCGAAAATCCTATAGTCCACTTTTTAGTCATTGCTCACTCTGTCCAAAAAATATTACGCACAACGTACCTGTGTTTATGGCGGCACGGGCAACGCAAGTTAAATGAAATGACTTGCGTTGAAAACTTCGGACGTAAAATTAAAAAGACGTTTTGTCCGCGAGACACCAGTGCTGACATAAACATAATGTTAGCGGCTGGCTTTCATTTCTCCGTCACCCATTTGGTAGGCTCTTTCTCTCTTAATTTGTCCGCGTAGAAATCAAGAGCGTCCTTTATGTGATTAAAGAATTGTCCACCGAGTGGTTTGTCGTTGTAGGATACATAAAACTTGCCGGAGCTTTTGGGAATTTCCTTGCTATACATTGTCGGAATGATGTACGTGTCCAAAGTCCAAGTCTCTTGAATGTCCTTGTCAATACTGAAACGAAGCCAATAATGGCTTGTAAAAGGAAAATAGTTTTGAAAGGCTTGATGATTCTTTGCTGCAGTCAGCATTTCTAAATATCTGTTGTTCCATTCAGGTTGTTTCCAGAATTCTGTGTTGTTAAAGAACATGTTCTTTACTTTGTCCCATGCCTTTTCAATCTCTAGATTTTCATTTTTAAAATCAAAGTCGCTGTATAATTCTAACTCCTCATAGTCCGACTTTACTTCATTTATGTTGTCTTGATCAACTACCCATCGTTTAATTGTCCCCGTGAGTCTGTCAAGATCACTGAATAATCCACGAGCGAAACAGTTCTCGTGTTTTTGTTTATTGTCCCGCTCAAAAAGTACAATTGAAAATTGTTTGTCAGATCCTGCAAACTCAGTTCGAAAACTTCTCCCAAGATTCTTGTAAAATGAATACGTGTCGGGAGAAGTACCATCAATCGTTGTCGACAGTGTTAATCCAGAATTCAGTTTGTTCAGTCGTCCTTGTATTTCTTTTGAAAGATGCATTTGTCCTATGAAAGCTTGCCGCCAACGTTCGTGTATGTGACGTTGTGGGGATAGGAGCCAAAATAAATGACCGTAGGGAATGATTTTGGCGACCTGCTCCGTCACTGTCCACCGTGACTGATTGTATTTTGAAACACAAACTACAAATTACTCTGAACCCCCACAATGGCACATACATATTGTTGGCTGCTGTTGGCCCAACCCTAACTTTTTATAAAAGTCCCATTTCTCAAGTCGTATTTGGCAAAATAGTCGGCTTTGACGAGTCTTATCATGAACTCACAAGTCACCTTGTAGTGACACCTTACCTCAATTATGTTCTCAGACTCGATGAGTTTGTATTTGTAGTCAATGTTTATTGAAGTCGAAGTACAATTCTTGCCATCACTTTTTTTTCTGTCCTCCGCTGGAATTATTTCATTATAGAATTTTGTCCGAATTGAGTCACCGTTTAATGATTTGTAGTCAATTTTTCTTAGTTCACTTCGCTTGACTTTTATTAAGTCCTGGCTTTTAAAAGTCTGCTTACCAAAATATGTGAACAGCGTGTCGTTATACAACTCATTTAAATTCATGTCAACCTTAAAAGGATAAGTATTCTCCAGCCAAACTGTCACAAAGGTGTCCAACTTAACCTCTTTCGCTTTGTCTAGGTAATTGCCGTTTCTAACTTGTCCGAAGTCTAAATACTTCTTCTGTCCAGAACATGCTCCAAGGAGTCCAACAATTATGAGAATTGCAGTCCAGTACTTTAGTCCGTCTTGGTGAAATTTTATTGTCACTAGTTTTATTTTTTCCGAAGCTCAATCGTCAATGGGCCAATTGCAGCCAACGTGAGTGCTTGCGCAGTGGCCGGCATAGGAGGGCTTGGCAATGAAGCGAAGCGGAATGCCAAGACCGACCAGCTGCGACTTGTCCCACGATATAAATTTAAATAAAGAAACCGAAAGTAATGAGGACACCGAACCCGGCCATTGCGCAAGCACATTGTTGTGGCCAGTTGGGTTTCGTACTTTGTTGTCAGTCCGCTATAATTTTTGTCGGCCGTTAATTGTTTGTCCGCGTGTTGTCGCTTGTCAACGAAGCCAACTCCTTTGTTTTAGACTTTACAATGAAGTCGACCGTCAGTTTTTTCTTATGAGTTTGAATTTTAGAAGTCCCCTGTCTGTCGTGTAGTCATCTATTGGATTTCTTTCAAAGAGTAGTATATCATCGCCCCTAGATTCAAACTCAAAACTGTCGTCTGTATTAAAGTGAATCATTTCAATATCCTCCGGTTGCGCTGCAAAGTCGCTTGTAGCACTATACTCTTTAAAGTCACCAAAGCCCTGAACTCTGCCATTGGCGTCAAATGTTACGTCCTTAAATTGTACTTCGTTTTTTGAATTTGAAACATTATATCGTCCGGAGAATATCTCTTTGGAAATTAGAAAGCGGTAGGGGTCAGTAAGTGGTTCATTTGATACTTTGACGAATTTCCGTTTTTTGACATTGTCCATCATAATCAACGAAGTGTCACTGACTGTCTTTTCAAGTTTTAACTTGAAACTTATCTCGGAACTACTGAGTCCAGTGAAACCAAAAACGTCAAAGGATTCATCGGTTTTGTCCTTTACTGTCCATACGAAACCCCCTTGATGATTGCCGGTCCTCACTTCGATTTGAAATGGAAGATTTTTTCCACTCCCAATGTTTAAGTCAGTAACCCCACCATCAAAAGTTTTATAAGCTTTTAAAGGCGACCTGTCCGATTGCAATGAATTTCTATATTCAATCTGTACCCAAGAACCGCGTAAATCAAAGTCTTTTGAGTCGGCTTGGTCAACTGTCTTTGGTTTGCAACTAGAAATGAAAATCAGTGAAAACAAGACCGCTGTCTTTACGAATCCTATCTTGTTGAATGATTCCATTTTGAAACTCCTCACTTATGCTAATTTAAAAATTTGTCGGCATACACGTCTGTGTCCACGGAGCCAACCCAATTGGTCACAACGTTTGGGTTTGCACAGTGGCGGGCATAGGAGGCCTTAACAATGGAGCGAAGCGGAATGTTAAGGCCGACCAGTTGCGCCTTGTCCCCCGTGACAAATGTAAATAGTGAAACTTGAACTTTATGAGGACACCAAACCCCGCCATTGTGCAAACCTTTTGTTGTGCGTAGTGCCGCCTCACTAGTCCTTTTTTGTGAATCCCTTATAATCTGTCCACTTCATTTCATAGGCGATTCCATTATTCGATTCAATTTTGTCCTTAATTACTTTTAAAATTTCCTTGTCCAATTGGTTGAATTCAATTTCTGGTTCTGTTTGAGTCGCAACGAAAACCAACGTGTCGATAATTATTCCCTTGTCGTTGTGCTTAAAAATATTCTTTCGCGCAAAATCTGTCGCATACCATATTTGTGCTGTATGCAGTCCACCAGAATATATTTCCGCAAACAATTCCGTGCAACCGCAATGACTCATTGTAAACGAATTTAACTTCCAGTAGTCCGTTTTTGATTTTGAACTTTTAAAAATTGTCGTTGTAGTGTCGCACGAATTCATCGTCACCGCTAGAGAAACTAAAGCTATTATTGTCCTTGTTGTCATTTACTTTTTTTGTCAGGCGGCATTACGCACAACGGTTTTCGGCTTTGCGTTCGGGCGGGACTTTTAGCACTGCACTTGATACGAAGAACCACAGTTCAAATATAGCAAAATGCGTCAAACGGTGGACTGAACCCCGCCTGACGCAAAACCGATGTTAGCGGTTCGGGCTTTCTATTTCTTTACACTTAACATCCCTTGCGTACCAAAGTTGGTATAAAGACCTGTCATAATTTGTTCCAGATGTTCATTGTATTTCTGAATATAGTCAGCCATGCCAATGAAATCAACTGCAGTACGGAAAGGTTTGTCACCTTTGGGCTTTTCAATAAGTTCTGCAAATGCATCTGCAACTTTTTGAGGGTCTTGCTGAGGATTGCTTTTTAGTACATTCTCAAAATTGTTCAAAACTGCAGCTGGAACCTTAGAATAATCTCCATACTCCAATTCACGACTAAGGTCACTTGGTTTCAATAAGTTGTCTGAAAATGCTGTCGGGTATCCGCCTGGTTCAATGATGCAGTTTTCAATTCCAAAGCTTGATAGCTCTACTCGATAGTTTTCTGCTAACGCTTCTAATGCCCACTTTGAAGCCTGATAAGTACCATAAAATGGCAATGCAATTCTTCCAAGAAGACTTGAGGTATATACAATAAGTCCGTCTTGTTTTTTTCTAAAGTAAGGTATCACTTCACGATTCATTCTTTGAACACCAAAAACATTAATGTCAAATACTTTTTGAAAATCGTTTGTAGTGAAAAACTCCTGCATCCCGAGAACACCAACTCCTGCATTATTTATCAAAACGTCTAATCCGTTAAGTTCTGCAATAGCTGTTTTTACACCACTTTTAACACTTGAATCGTTTGTGACATCTAATTCGACAACTTTTGCTCCTGCATTTCTCAATTCAGCCGCAACTATTTTGTTTTTACCTTCAATGTCTCGCATTGAAGCAGCAACTTGGTGCCCATTTTGAATTAATGTCAATACGGTCAATTTTCCAAATCCACCGCTTGCCCCTGTAATTAAAATTTTCTTTGTCATTCTATTTAAAATTTTGTTGCCACAAAGTTTCAAATAGGAAATGATTCGATTATGGTGAGAAGTACAGATTATTTGGTGAGAAGTTCAGATTTAGAATTTAGCTCACGAAATTGTTTAGGGGTTTTTCCTTCATAGCTTTTGAAAAATTTTGTAAAGTTTGAAGGGTCAAATGTCAACGTTTGTGCAATATGAGAAATTGGCTTATTAGTAGTAAGTAATAGCTCCTTAGAAATTTCAATCAGCCGTTCTTCATAAATGTCGCAAGGGGATTTTCCTAGAACATCTTGAATTGTGTTGCTTAAATGTTTGGGACTTACAAATAATAAGTCTGCTAAGTCCTTTATCTCAAAAGTTTTTTCTGCCAGACCAGCTTTTAGGTCTGAAAGATGAAGGTTCAATTGTTGAAGATAACTATCAACAATTTCATTTTGTCTGACCGATATTTTTTTGTTCTCTTTTATCATAACTCAAAACTCGTTTTTACTCTTACGTCATAGCCTGACCGCTAACGCCTAGTGCATGTGCCGTAGCGCGTTGGAGGAGCTAAAGCCAAATGATCCCGATAGCTATCGGGAGAATGGCTTTAGCGACCTGCTGCGTTCTGTCCCACACACCGAAACTAAATTATGAAAACAAAACTGAAACACAACACAGAACCAGCGCTATGGCACATGCACACTGTTAGCGGGCGTACATTTCACTGAGTCTTAAATGTTTGTTCTATGTCCTTGATCAGTTTATCAACTCTACTGACAATGTCCTTTTTCACCTCAACATCATCTTTCAAGTTGTCACCTTGAATCGAATTCAGTTGTCGGCCAGTCTGCACGTTGTATATTTTTATTTTATAAGTCCACGGCCAAATACCAGGCTCGTGTTCATTCTTGGTAATTAGTTGAGTCATAATTATTACATCACAGTCCACTTTGTCCAAGATTGGCTTACAATACTTTTTGTCAAAGACCATTTGATAGGGAACACCCATAAGTTTCTTAAGGGGAAACGGAATAACTGATAGCCGTCCCTGACCTGCAAGTACTGTTTCAATAATTTTTTGCGTGTCAGGAGACCCACCTGCATTTGCAATCTCATCGAAGGGCGGCAATACCAAAACTTTTACCTTGTCTGTCTTGAGTCCAGTGATTAGGAGACTTATGGTTATTAAAATTGTCAGTCCGATTTTCATAAATGTATGACCGCTAACATCCCGCTATATGCACCCTATTGCATATAGCCCTCTATTGTTTTTACGAAGTTAGTTTTTTGAACCAGGTTATCCAACGGACTTACCAGATGAACGCGTTACAAGCGCTCTCTATCTGAGGGGCAGTTACGCCTTCCGCTTTCTTTCCCAGTGCGCTAATGTTCGCTGACTTTCTTTTTTTAACCGCTTGTTCAGAATTATCTTTTTATAACTGTCAGTAGGGAGATACACTACGTAATAACTCTCAAAGCAAAATGGAATGTGAATTAGAACAGTATCATTTTTTGGAACTGTCAGTTCAAATGTCCCATCGGCCTGAATAACTGTCCCATTAATTGTTTTGTATTGAATAACATTTGTCCCAATTACAGTTGAACGAAAATCTTTGTCCCAGACATGTCCTTTGATCGTCCGTGTTTTTGAATCCGCAGATTGTCCGAGTGACAGTATTGAATACAGGACGAATAAAAATATTGTCAGATGTTTCATTTGGCTAGCTTAATTGCGCTCAACGACCCGCGCATATTGCGTCTGCGGATTCTCTGCCGCATCTTGTACCACGGAACAAAACGTTGAACGAAGATAAAACTTTAAACCAACTCGGCCTGGCACCACTGCAGAAACATTTTGTTAACGGCTGTTCAATTCCTTTCTCCAATAAGTTCTCCACCATTTTCTCGATTTTAGTCCTGTTCTGCTTTTCCAAGAACTAACTAAGTCCCTTGTGACGGGGTTGTTCAATATTGAGTCCATTTCCTCGATGTCAAAACAACCGCCCTGAGCGTCCATTAATCTTATGAATTCCTTTAACTCAGAATTGATAAGTGAAATTTGGCGTTTGGCGTCTCCTTTTTTTATCATGCCCGGTGTTAATACCTTACCGTCAATTCTCACTTTATCTTTATTTCGTTCAAGTCCAACATAGAGTGCCCTCAGTTTTTTATTGTCGAGTTGTTTGCTGTCAATTAACTTTAAAAACTTTGGTGAGTATTCTAGCATTTCTCTGACTGCAAATGCTTTCTGTTTTGCCTTGTGGTCAAAAAGTCTTAAGAGAAACTTTTGTTCAAAATCTGGGTCCGCTCTCCCGTCTCCCCATGAGTGAAACCAAAAATGCTCAAGCTCTTTAGCTTTCGCCATTTCTTCCATAGCAATGACAGAAATGTAGAACGCCGTTTGATGTCGTCTCTCATTAAACAAGAGAATAGAGTCAGAGTGAAGTCGAATTGAGTTTTGAAAAGCAAGGGTTGCAAATCGTCTCAATTTACTTAGTCGTACTTGTCCCATGTCGATTTTTGATAGCCCCTAACGACCCGTGTTTATGACGGCTGCGGTTTTCGAAGCTGCGTCTTATCCCACGTGCCGAAACGAAGATAAGTGAAATAATTTTTCCAGCCGCACATCGCCCGCAGTTGTCATAAACATTTTGTTATGGGCTGTGGCGATTGGCATGTGCGAGCGCGGTCGGCCAATTTTTAGATTTTTTTTCAGTGACTTGTTCGCGGGAAATGAATATTGCAAAAAGTCCATTCCACTAACTTTGCGCGGACTACAAACCAATTTCAATTTTCTTTAGGTTATCACTGCTTTGTCTGCGGAAAACGAAGCTTCAATGAATCACAGAATTGTCGGCGGACAAAAAGAAAAGCGCGTTGGCGGAATTGCGCGAGCCATTGCCCATAACGGTTTGGCGCTTG
>JAFDYT010000007.1:0-653 GCA_018266055.1 Bacteroidota bacterium | reverse complement strand
TTGAGCCAAACGCCTGTTAGCACCTGGCGTTCTGTCCATCGTTGATATTCCTTGTGTCGCTTTCAAAATTGTTCTTCGTTTTGTCCGCCAATATTATGTTTCATTTTTTGTCCCATACTGTTCGTCACATAGCCAACAACACTTTCCTCTTTTTTTTGTCCGTTGGATAAATACTCAATGTTTATTGAACAGTCGCCAGTTATGTCAACCCAAACTGTTTCACTTTCTCCACTTTCTAATTTGTCAATGTGTCCACCGCCACAACCAACGATATTTATGTTTGTCAAAGTTGTCTGTGTAGAGTTTGTAAACGTAATTCTCATTGTATTGAGCAAAATAATAGCTACCCAACAATAAAAAAGCATAATGGGAATGTTAAGTAACATCAGTCCACAAGTCGTAAATAACTTTGTTCTGTTGACTTTGTCTTTACTGGCTTTAATTAAAATGGAAATTAAAACTCCAAGATTTATTAAACCTGTCAATGCAATAAAACCATAACCAAGAAAAAGTAGTCCAAACGCAGAAGTCAGGAAGTAAAGTCCGAAAATACCTGTCCCAAGCAAGAATGAGATTAATGCTGTTTGTCGTCCGAGTTTTATGTGTCGTTCTGTCGTCATACGCTTGGTGCTAACGCCTAGTGCATGTGACGT
>JAFDYT010000006.1:411796-416690 GCA_018266055.1 Bacteroidota bacterium | reverse complement strand
CGGCACCAGCACCTACGACGGCGTCTCCATTGCGTGGAGTATCGTTGAATTTCTACACAACCAAAAAGAAGCCAGAGCCAAAACGCTTTTCGCCACGCATTATCACGAGCTCAATCAACTGGCCGAAGATTTTCCCCGTGTAAAAAACTTTAATGTGTCAGTGAAAGAAATCGGAGACAAGATTATTTTCATGCGCACGCTGAAGGAAGGCGGGAGCGAACACAGCTTTGGAATTCATGTGGCACAGTTAGCCGGCATGCCCAACAAGATTGTACTTCGCGCCAACGAGATTTTGCATTTCCTGGAAAAAGAAAAACATAAAAACGAGCCCTCCAAAAAATTTGATGCGCTGCCCAAAGCCACCGCACAAATGACCTTGTTTGAAGCCGACCCGAAAATGAAAGAAGTGCAGGAGATGCTCGGCAAAATAGACATCAACACCATCAGTCCAGTAGAAGCGCTGCTGAAGCTGAACGAAGTATTGAATGTGTTGAAGAAGTAATCGTCTAAAATCGTATTCTATTACTGAATGAAAATGCTTTCTTTGAGAAATCATTTGCGTCATGGCTAAAACAATTCGATGGGGAATTCTTGGGTGCGGAAAAATTGCGCGCAAGTTTGCTGCCGATCTCAGGCTGGTAAAAAACGCGGAGTTGATTGCAGTTGCCGCACGGGAAAAAACAACGGCTGAGGCTTTTGCCAAAGACTTTCCCGCCAAATTCATTCACGGAAGTTACCAATCGCTAGTAGAAAACCCGGAGGTTGACGCCATCTACATCGCTACACCGCACAGCTTTCACCATGAGCATGCGCTGCTTTGTTTGACACACAAAAAAGCGGTGCTCTGCGAAAAGGCGTTTGCCATCACACACCGCCAGGCGAAAGAAATGATCGACATGGCGCTAAAGCAAAACGTGTTTTTGATGGAAGCTTTCTGGACCAAGTTTTTGCCACACTACCAGAAACTGAAAGCACTGATAGCCGAAGGTAAAATCGGCACCGTGAAAAATGTGATCGCCAATTTTGGTTTTCTTCCCACTCCACCGGTAGCGCCGCGCCTTTATGATCCCGCGCTGGGCGGCGGCGCCCTGCTTGACATTGGCGTGTACCCAGTTTTTCTGGCGCTCGATCTGCTCGGCAGGCCAGATGAAATTGATGCGGTGATGACTGTATCGCCGCAAGGCACCGACAGCCAGTGTGCCATTCAGTTTCATTATTCAAACGGAGCGCTGGCCCAGCTTTTCTGTACACTGCTGTCCAATCTTTCTACCGGCGCTGATATTGGTGGCGATGCCGGAAGGTTGCGACTCACACATCGCTTTCACGGGCCGACCACTTTGCTGGAATTTTATCCCGGCACGGTAGATACACGCCAGGAAATTTCTTTTGCCAAAGCGGAAGGCACAGGCTACGAATACGAAGCACAGCATGTGACCGATTGTCTGCTGAGAGGATTGGTGGAAAGCCCGGTGATGAAACACGCCGACACGCTGCTGCTGATGGAAACGTTGGATCGCATTCGCGAAAAAGCAGGAATTCATTACCCGGCTGACGATCATTAGTTCAATACAACAATTCAAAAATCGCACGGTCTTCTCACAATTTTGCCGTAAATTGCAGGGCTAATCATGACACACGCGCAAACCATAACGCTCTATCAGCCGCTGTTGCACACCATTGCCTATAATCTGGTGCGCTGCAAGGAAGACGCGGAAGACATTGTGCAGGAAACTTTTGTGAAATGGCTCAGCATCGATCAGCAGAAAATTGAGAACACCAAAGCCTATCTGATCAAGGCGGTGACCAACAACTGCCTCAATCATTTAAGCTCCTTGAAAAGAAAGAAGGAAGAGTATTTTGACAACGTACACCTGCCGGAATTGCTGAATAAATTCAAAGAGATCAATCTCTCGAAGATGGATCTGGATGTGAATCTGGCGGCTGCTTTTAAAGTATTGCAAACCAAACTAGGTCCACTGGAGCGCGCCGTGTATCTTCTGAAAGAAGTCTTTGATTTCGACTACGAAGAACTACAGGTAACACTCAATAAAAAGAAAGACCACTGCCGGCAGTTATTTTGCCGGGCACAAAAAAAACTTAACGAAGAAACAGCCAAAATTCATTGGGAAATGCCCGATGCCCAGTCGCTGATCAAAAGCTTCAAAGACGCCTGTGATTTTGGCAATGCTACCCAGCTCATCAAAGAATTGAAAAGTCATATTCCCGGATAAAAAAACGTACGAGCCCGTCACAGGGTGAAGTTCTCGTTTGTCTTACGGAAAGAAATTTTTTTATCGCCTATTAGTTTTATGGATGCTGTTTTAAAACCCGAAGCCCGCCGCAAACCGATTTTGAAGCAAGAAATTGCGTTCATCATCATTCACCTTTTGCCGCTGGGCGCATTGCTCACAGGCGCCACCACGTTCGACTGGATCATGTGCGCCTTTTTTTATTTCTTCAGAATGTTTTGGATTACCGGAGGCTATCACCGCTACTTCGCGCACAAGTCGTACAAGACTTCGCGCTGGTTTCAGTTTATCATCGCCTTTATGGCTCAGACTTCCGCACAAAAAGGAGCCTTGTGGTGGGCCGCACACCATCGCCATCATCACCGCTACAGCGATACACCGGCCGATCCGCATTCGATGAAAATTTATGGATTCTGGTATTCGCATGTAGGTTGGATTGTAGGCCCTGATTTTAAAGAGACTGATTTCAAAACCATTGGCGACTACGCCAAGTATCCTGAGTTGGTATGGCTTAACAAATACCATCTTGTTCCTCCCACCGTGCTGGCTCTGGTGATCATGGCTCTGGGTGGCATTGTAGATGGCGGAAGTATCACCGCTATGTTTTCGGTAACGGGATTTTCAGCATTGTTTATCGGATTCTTTTTGAGTACCGTGATCACCTATCATGGCACATTCTCGATCAACTCGATCATGCATAAGTTTGGCAACCAGCGCTACAAAACCGGCGATGAGTCAAAGAACAGCGTGTGGCTGGCACTTCTTACCCTCGGCGAAGGCTGGCACAACAATCATCACTATTATGAAGTCGCTTCTCGGCAGGGATTCTTCTGGTGGGAAATTGACATCACCTATTACATCTTGCGGTTCTTTCAGGCCATCGGTCTGATCTGGGATTTAAAAGGTGTTCCTGATCATATAAAATTTTCGAAAGACAAACAGCACGCGCAGGAGTTAAGAAAGCAATATGGGCAGCCGTCCGGAAAGGCGGTTGAAGAAGATGTCGAAGCCTAACGAGTTCATCGTTGAAGATGTATTATAAAAAATTAATCATTTACGGATTTGCTTTTTGTGTTGCAGGCTTTTTTTTATTTCGATGTGTTTCGAAAAGCGAAAAACCTGCGCAGGTATTTGACCGGAGAGCGGCGGAAGCAGATTACCTGACAAAGCGAAGTGAATATAACTCGAAACTTTACCGACGAATTGATAAAGCGGACGGTGATTCGCTTTCTAGAGCTGAGGAACAATTTCGGTTAGGCTTGGAGGAAGCATTGAGTTTAGCTTTAAAGGAATCTCATTTTTCGGGTGAAGGTAGCATTACCATCGAGACTTTATTTCCAGGAATAGGTAACGACATGCTGGACGGGCTGGTTTTGAAAAAAGACTCTTCCACAAGGATATTCCATACCACAACCAATTTATTTAATGAATATTTTCGAGGAAAAGATGGGAAAGACTTTTCGGGAGGTTTAAGCTCAGATCATTTTGAAATTATTTTCATGTACGCATTTCAGTCTGAAGCGCGTGTGAACAATTACTCATTTTTTAAGTTATCGGCGCCAGATAGTATCAAGGCCTATGGAATGCTGGCCCAGCTTGGGCAAGGCGATTCCAGTTTTCCTCCTCAATATATTTACGTGTTTGTCGCCATGAAAAATTTTATCTATATGGCAGAAATTGACCTTAAAACTCCTGTTGCGGAAATACCAAAATGCCGCTTGCTTTTCGATAGCTTATTTCATCTTCCAAACCAATCACCCACTAACTCTGATTCATCATCGTCAAGCGTGGATTTTGATCCGTACAAAAATTACTACAAATGCTACATTGGAGAATTTAAACATCACCCTCAATTCCCTAAGATAAAGCAGAAAATGCAGTCGATCGCAGATTATCTGATCAATCCGAATTCAAAGTAAACCCTCTGTTTATGTCGAAGCCTAGCGACCAACTATTTCTCGAAAGCGCCATCAAACTTTTTCGCTACTATAAAAAGTTGGGCGAAGGAGCCATGGCACAACTTTCGGATCACGAAGTTTTGATCAAACCCAATCAGGCTAGCAACAGCATCGCACTGATCGTGCATCACCTGAGTGGCAACATGCTTTCACGTTGGACGGACTTTTTGACCAGCGATGGCGAAAAGCCATGGCGCGATCGTGAAGCGGAATTTGAAGCGGCTTATCCCGACAAGGCCACCATGATGGTTGCCTGGGAGAAAGGATGGAGCTGTCTGCTTGGTGCGCTGGAAAGCCTGAAACCCGAAGACCTCAGCAAGGTAATTTACATCCGCAACGAAGGGCAGGCCGTGCTTGAGGCCATTCAACGGCAGTTGGCCCATTACCCGATGCACGTAGGCCAGATCATTTATCAGGCTAAAGCCCTGAAGGGTGCGGCATTTACGTCACTTTCCATCCCCAAAGGCGGCACAACGGAGTTTAATAATGCAAAATTCTCAGAAGAAAAGGGAATTAGGCATTTTACCGACCGTTTGTGATTTGGAAATTCACGATCGAGGATTAAATTTGCACTCCCTTTAGCGCAAGCCAGGGAAAAAAAGCAAGAGTAGTTCATCCCGATAGCTATCGGGAGGTAGCGCGAAATTGCTTAGTTTTAGAAAAAAGCGGGAGTAGCTCAGTTGGTAG
>JAFDYT010000006.1:0-411764 GCA_018266055.1 Bacteroidota bacterium | reverse complement strand
GAGTCTCGTTTCCCGCTCAAGAATCGTTAATAGTTATTTGTTAATGGTTAATGGAATAAAAAGTGTGAGGTTCAGCCCACACTTTTTTATTTAACGCCAAGCCAGCGAATAACAAACAAACCCGCCCGGGTGGTGGAATTGGTAGACACGCAGGACTTAAAATCCTGTGGCCCTTAAAGGCTGTACGGGTTCAACTCCCGTCCCGGGTACTCATCTCAACTCTAAAGTCCTGATTTTCAGGACTTTTTTTATTTCCCTTGTGCCGAAAATTGTGTCTAAGATTTTCATAAATATAAGATTTCTTGGATGTGCTGAGCTCTCAAATCATTGGTTTCATTCAGATTTAGCTTCGCGCGTACGCTCTAATTCATCTCGATAAGTCTTCAGCAAAAACTCGTTTAGCTTACCAAATTTCTCAAGTTGCTGAATTCGTTTTTCCAAGCGACTGCTGTTTTGTGAAGAAGAGTCATCGTCATCTTCCAAGAGATTAAAATTCTTCACAACTATCTTTATAGAATGAATATCATCTGACAGTGATACCCGAGACGCAGTTTGCAGCCATGCTTTCGTCTTTTCATCGCTCACTTTTAATGCAGCTTGATTAAGAAGGCTTTCCATCCACACCCGCGCGACCTTTTCAATCTCCACGACACTTTCGATGTAAAGTTTAATATCCTTATAGTTCGAATTAGTGTTTTCAAGCTCCTTCAGCTCGTGTTCCGATATCCGATGTAGAAATGGAGCACTGTTGTCTGGATCAAGACTTTTTAGGACGTTCAAGATTGGCTCAAAACTTTCAAAGGGTCTTTTGCCACGCGGCATATGATTGCGATGTTCCCAGATTTTTAATATAAGCTCGCAGCATTCCTTCTCTGCTTCAGCTTTCTCGGCTCCTTCCGGTAATTTCTCAACCGATTGAATCTTTTCAGCAAGATAATGTGCCATCCAGCGAGCGAGCGTATCAACACCTGGATCGAGGCCAAGCTCTTTCACAAGCATTTTACCCAGGTCGATAATTTTTTCCAATTGTTCTGAGTTCTCCATGTTCGTTCAATATAAAAATTCGATGTTGCTCATTCTCGATATCGCGTTCCTCTTGCTGTCGCGATCTATGTGAGTAGGAAAGCCTCCGTGTAATTGAAATTTTGATGATAAGCTCTTGATTCAGTTCTTGACAAAGTCTCTGTACTGTTTTCAAGTCAACTGTAAGCCTCATTCCCGCTTGATCGGCTTCTTCATCCCTGTCCGAATGAGAGCAAACCCATGATGCGCATGACGCAATGCATTCATTCTTTTCATTAAACCATTTCTTTCCCTCAGCGTCACCCCGGACCGTTAACAAGTCAAGTATAGATTGCCCAATCTTGTAGGAAGGATATTCTACTTTGTTAGCAAAAGGATCAAACTCATCGAGCTCGTGTTCACTATTGGGGTCGATGATCCAACCAGACAAATTGAAAATGCCGGAATCGAACTCCATGTCTTCCTCTCCATAATCCGGAACCTTGTAATCATGAGGATCGCTCGAAGTCGTCCAAGCACGCAAGAGCGCATCTGATGCTTCCCTAGAAACCCATGCTGATGAGATATAGACTGTCTCTATCCGTTCACTTTTCTTCTCATGCCAACCTCCTTTTACGGTGAGCCATCGATTGTTCTCAATTGATGTCAAGTAGTTAATGAAGTCCATTTCCGTAATTGAGGATTTCCATTCATCAAATCCTTGCCGTTCTGCAAACACCCAAGTGGGCCTTAAAACCGGAACTGAATCTCTATGGTCGGCCAACCACTTGCCATCAGTACGAGTCAATAAATGCCTTGACAGCCAATTCTCCCAGGCATTTCCATCCCCATAAGACGATGAGAGTACTGGCATCTTCTGGAGTAACCGACCAGCGACAACCAGCATTGCATGATATGACAGATAGAAATCCAGATCATCTACCTTCGGATAGCTACCGTGATTGTGCCACGTTTCGCGTTCAGAACTGTAGCGATTCCAAATACCAACCCTGGGATCACTCACATGTTTTCCATCGTAATCTTTTTTCCATTCCTTAACCAGGACTACTGCAGACAGATCTTCAATCTGTTTTTCAGAGATTCCAAATACGTCTCCTAATGGCTGATACCAATAACGGTCGAAATCCCAGGCAAAGTGAAATTCAACATTTTCATCAATGAGTCTGTTTGCATGCCAATAGCTATCCGTTCTGAAATCATATTTCTTCTCTTCCATAATAGGAAACTTGCTCTTTGTTATTTTGGAGAGCCCATCTATTGTTTGCGGATCAAATGTTCCTGGCAATTTGGCCTCAATATTTAGACAGGTATCGCTTGCAAATTTCTGTATAAGAATATGGTCAGACTCCAGAGCAAATTTCTTCAGCAACGAATTGTATTTATTCAATCTATCAGGATAATCTTTTGATGCTCTGGCAAGTGCAATAAGTAAATACTGAAGGGCATGTAGATTATAGAATGGGAACAAGCGACTGCCGAATGCATCGACCTTGTTATGATCAGCCCAAATCATTATTTCATGAATCACAGATGAGCAATTGAACTCGACAAGTTTAAGGATGCAATGTGCAGCACACCATCTTTCAGTTGCTCGAGGTGAACCCAGCGCAGACCATACTACTCCGGCAAGATTATGGTTGATGCTTTCCGGTACTTCAAGCCAGCCTGACCATTCTCCGTCCGCAACGTCTGAATCTATATGCAGCTCAAATCTCTGCAATGCATAATCCAATAAATGCCTTGCTTCCGCTTCCGTGACACAACGAGCAGATAATTTTGCATATGCAAAGAACGTTTCTCCACTGTCAAGATCTTTCGTATTGACAAGTCCCGCATTAATTCCATCAATGATAATGGTTTTCAGTTTCTCGTCTGCTTTGATCGCCCGAACAAACGAATCGAATCCGTAACTATTTGATAACTGATAGGCGTAACGTTCACTTACCTTACGAATGATTGCGTCCCACTTTGATGGAAAACTTACTTTCTGCCTCCATTCTGACGGAATAGATTCAAGCACTCCTTGGATCTCATATTGGTTGACCTGTGGTGAGGCTAATAGGATGTTAATAAATTCCTCAAGCTTGGCTGGATTTAATCGATTCATGCACTCGATCAACAAGTCGTGTACGCGCATATAGCGATCTTCACCATTCTGCTTGAGATAGCGATTGACAATTTCAGCGAAACCATCTGTTGTTAGCATGTCGACATCGTTGAAGATATTCTCCCATTTAACTGTTGAATCTGTTGCACGACTGGGTTCGATCTGCTCTTCCCTGGCCGGTTGATCCGGAACTGCATCCAGGAATGAAAACATATCCTTGATCCAACTTTTATCGTCAATCCACGCGCTTGCTATTAATTCGATCTTGCTCCAATAACTAATTTCAACTCCATCGATTCTATTCAATCGAACATAATCCTGTAAGATTGCTCGTCTTAGCGGTTGTAAATCTGTTTTAACAAGACATCGCGTGAGAAACCGCTCATCAATTTGCTGAGAAAAAAAATGACTCATCGACCAGGCAATCGATGAATCAATCTTATTCGTGTCAAGCAGCTGGTTCACCACAGCCATAAGTTCATACTGAAATGTTCCGATATCTCGGTCTCGCCAGCGACTAGCCGCTGACAAACCCATACCAGGAGACATTTTTGCACACACACGCATCGCATCGTACCTGCTCCAGTATTTCTCACGGGCAACTGTGTCGCCTACAATTTCTGCGCAACGTATAAAACGATATGCCAAGGCATTAGAGGTTACAGTCTTGTTAGAGGCTTGTTCTGCCAATCCAACTAAAGCTTCCCATCGCTGTACGATCTCATCTCCAAATTTTGATGCTACGTCAATTGCCTTATCAAAGTAGAAACGTGCGTCATTGGTATCAACGATTAATACTGCCCTTGCCAGTGCTAAGTACCTAGAAGCAATATCATCTGGTCCATCTCCTTTTACCGACTTGACAATTTCATGCGTTGCCTGCTCAATTTCTGGTCGTATCAATGTTAAATGTGCGAGGCGTCCGGCAGCGTTTAGCAAGTTGAGTCTTCCCCATAAGCTCAAGGTCTCTTTTGGTTTTAGAAATGAATCGTAGAATTTTCGGATATCTTCAGGAGGGAAATCCTTCAATAGTGTGGCAATGGAAGAGCAAACAAGTGCGATCTCGCCAGGTTGTTGATCGTGACTGCGATATCGTTGCCCCCTCGCTTTACTTGAAATTTGCTGAACTTCATAGGCGGCATCCATGAGAGAAGCCTTTTCACCCACCAAAATCCGTATACGGAATAGATACCACGGGAGCAAACCAAGTAGAACCTCCTTGAACTCAGTCAACGCATTTTGCTCATCATAGCTCTTCTTTTCTTTTAAATATTCAAGTGGAAGGATTTCTTCCAGATTAGGCTCTGGCTGACCCGATAGGGTCATGCGAATCGCAAGTGCCTTGAGGAAAATAGGGCGATCGTTTGAAAATCTTTCATTTCCTACACTTCTGCTTGCTCTTGTCGGAATGTAGTGCTCTAATACTTGCAGTATTTTCTCTGATGATAAGTGCAAAGCTAAGCAGCAGTCCGCGAATGTTGCGATGGCATCATGGATTCCCTGTTCATAGTGGTAGACTTCGGGTATTTCAATTCTCCTTTCGGGGTCGCAAAGTAAGTCCAAGGCGGGGGCCACAATTGTGCTGTTCGGAATTTTCCCAAGTGTCGCCAGTTTACTTATAATGGCAACAGTATAATGCACCTCTGTCTGTCCTTTGCAAAGCAGCTGGTCGATTTCATCAAATCGACCTTCATCCATGAGTCTGATTGTGAGATGTTGTAACACCTCGAATACAAATCGGGGATTCAGGTGATTTAAGAACTCGATACAAGCATCAGCACCCTCGAGGTTCAGCATAGCATATGCTGTCTCAAGAATGTCGCGTTCAGTAATCCTTTCTTCAAAATGTCGGTCCTCCTTTCCACGTTTACGACTTTCCTCCAAGGAAATGCGAAGCCAATTCATACCAGAACGCAGGTACCCTCTTGCTTCGCCTTTATATTCGGTTATTCCCGAAAGCAAAGACGCAGTATAAATATTCTCTGAACCATCCCAGGCCCCCCCTAATTGCTGCTTGAATGCAAGTTCCTGGACCTTCTCCTTGCTCTGGAGCTTTACTAGTAAATCGATATTCTCCTGAAGCAGCCCGAGTTGACGTTGGTTGCCGGCTACTTCCTCACCAGCTTTAATAGCTACCTTGATTGCATCTGCAATCTTTTTTGTCTTTAGAGCGGCCTTAAAAGCAAATTGAAGTCTGTATACACGAATTGTACGTGCATCAATTGGATTATTAGTAGGTAAAAAGTCATCACCAAGTGAAGCCTGAATTAGCTTTTCATATTGTTCTGCCTGTAGGTAGAGATTGGGAAGTATTTCGGAGACGTAAGTGCTATCATTAGCCAGGGGCTCCAATAGTTGTACACAGGTTACAAAGTCTGCTTTTTTCCCAAGGAATTTGTTGCGGAACCACGTCTCTGTCGGCTCATCTCGAAACTGAACAGACGAATCCAATATCCATAGAGACCTTCCAATGTCTGATACAAAACTTTTAATGGTTGATTCATCAACTTGTGAGGCGCGGGCCAACACCGAAATTGGAATGTGAGGGGGGAGAATTGCTAAACCAAGACATATAGAGGTAATCTGCTGCTGATATTCAATTGAAAGGTGGTGTTTAATCTTATTTACAGCTGCGTCCAATTGAGATTCGATCAGCTTTTCAACCGACATACCCCCAGGTCCAAGAGATGCAAGCAACGCCTGGATGGTTTCATACTTTGCACTAAGTGCATTTGCTTGAACTCGAGGGTTGGCATTTGTGAGTCGATGAAATTCGCGGCCATCGTGTTCTGTTGCCATTGGAAACCAAATACTCAAGTTTCGGAGTGTATCAGGTTCGGAGAAAGGATTCAGCGGGAGTTGGAGAACGTTTCCCGAAGGCTGTAATAAATGGACCCGCTCTGTCCTGCAAAGAAAAACGAGTTGGCATCCAGTTGGCATTTGCTCACGGATGAGTTCATGAGCAAAGCAATTGTCATTGAATTCCAGAGCCGCCATTTCTGCGTTGTCGGCAGCATCGAGCAGGATAAAGAGTTTAGCAGAAGCAACAATTTTTCGCAACGATTGAGTTGCGGCTTCAACACGTTCCAGAAATGTCCTGACAATGTCTTGGTCCCGAGAAGAATTGGAAAGTAGTAGTGGACTACATAAACCTTTTGCTGCGAGTTCGTTGACTATTTGCGTTAACGCCTGGCGATGACAATGTCTGTGTTCACTGCGGTTCCTATATTTCCCTGAACCAAAGCAATCATATATAATTCCAATTGAACCTGAGGGTAGCGAGCTAACCAGGTGTCGACAAAAAACGCTCTTGCCAACACCCCCTTCAGCGTGTACAATTACTGGTGTGCTGGCTGCGTCAATCTTTTCTTTTAGTGTTTTGTATTGAGACAGCTCTATGACACTTGGGGCAGGTTCCAGTTCTGCCGGTGCAGGGAACAACTGACGTTCTGATGTTATCCCAAAACGCTTCAAGACGTCTTCGCGTACAATGGTGTTCCGTGTATTAGGCAACACCCGTTCCTGGATCATGCCAACTAGATTAAGAACCTGAATTTGGTCGACCGGATCTGCAACAAGTTTGGATAGTTCACTTTTTAATTCCTCCTGCTGAACATCGTAATCTCCTTCGCTGTCTACCAAGAAAAACACTTTGCAAAACCCTCGGAGGTCATCGTCTTTAAGACCAGTGTATTTTTCAATTGTTGATTTGAAGGTCACATCAGCGGGATTGCCATCCGCGATTGCCTTGAGACCATCCCTGAACGAATCTGCAACTTTTCGGTTGGTGATCACCGTAAATGCAATCTGGGGCGAATCTTTATCCTTCCATTCTGAATACCGCTTAGCGAATCCGGTTACCGTACTTTGCAAATCACTCAACGTAAAAGGTATATGAATTTGAACTGTGGAGTGTTTGAGTTGGTAATAATCTATGCACTCCTGGCCCGACTCGCCAGAGTATTCTGTAACATCAATTACATATTCGCCTTCCTTGGTTGGATCATCCGATCCTTCAATAACAATTTTCTTAACCTTGGCGTGCGGATAGACCAATTGAAGACAGCGCCTTGCCGCCCACCGGTAGTGAAACACATCACCGGCTCTGGAATATTCAACGAGAGTGTTCGACATGGGCTTTGCACTGGGGATAAAAATTAGACGTCATTCGCACCAATCTGGATGTAAAGATATAAGGGGCATTAGTTCTCATCCATTAATTTGAACACTTCTTCTTGAGTTAAGCCAAGTTTTGAAAGTTTCGCTTCCAATAAATCGTAACGCTTCTGTGTATCTTTGGTAAGACTGGAGTACAGTTGCGTAATCTGAAATGACTCTCCTTGTAGAAACCAATTCCTTAATTTTTCTGGACAACTCGGAATTTCGACTAGCATCTTCTCCTTCAATTGTTTTAACAACCTCGTCTCTAATTCGCTGGTATCTGTCTTCAATCTCTCTTCGAGCTGGTTCAAATCCTCCTGAAAGTCCCTTTTCTTCGTCTCTAAGTCGTTCGATAGTGCCTTGACTTCTTTTTCTAGAATTGTTAAAATCTTGCTCCAGTTTTCTTTTTTCAGATCTAATTCTTGATTCAATTTGTTTTGCTTCTCTATTAAAATCATCCGGAACGGATTCCATTTTTCCCTGTAACTCTTCGATAGCATTTCGTTCTGTTGCCATAGATCGTTCAACCTTTTCGAGTTCTCGGTCAATGCGTTCTGATTCTCTAGTAGTGAGGCTCTTGTGGGTTTCAAGGTTTCTAAGGATTCGATTAAGCTCGGCTTCCTCAGCCTCCATTTCTCTTCCTTTTCTCTCATATCTTTCCTGCACTCTCGAATAAAGGATATCAAGTCTATTCTCTTCCCCCTTAATTTGTCTTCTTCGTTTAGAATCTCTTCTGACTCTCCTAATTCCAAGTTGCTCTCTAACGTTTTTATATCTTCCCTCCAATTGAATACTGATTCTGTCAAGTCTTGCCTGCTTACCTTGTATCGTCTCTCTTTGTCCTCGATAGTGTTCTGATGCTTCCTCATCAATTCGTTCCTCAGTTGCTCTTCTGATAGAGAGGACTCTTTCAGCTTCATCAATTTGGCGTTCAAGCCCTCCTGTAACTTCTCTAAACCCATCTGATCCCAGGAATTTTGTAACTCCTCGTACAAGATTTCTAACTCTGCTCTTTCGGCACCGCGCAGTTTCGAAAGAAATTCCACTCTCGTGGTCATCAATTCTTGAAACTCGATGTGAAACGCTTCCGGGAAGCTTGAAGTAGTCAGTATTTTCTCGTCCATAATGATAAACCCATTTGGTTCTTTCGGTATTTTTAAAACACTCCCTTATCGATTCTGGAGAATCGTGTGGGAGTCTAACACTTACAGTATCAATTTTCAAAGCTCTTAGTTTTGCCTCTTTGACTTCATCTAATTCGTGAGTGGCTACTAATTCGATAAAAAGAATCGGTCTTCCATCACGGTCAAAAAAAATTACATCGGGAACAATCAAGCAATGTTTGTCGGAGTCGTCACTCGTTTCAGTAGTCTTCGGACCCCACCTCAATTGTCCCAGACTGTCGATGTAAAAACTTTTCTCAACAGACACACTGAATGCCGTTATGGTTACCGGACCCATCATAAGTTTCGGCTCGCCATCAACTCCACTCGGCGGAAATTTTAAAACTCGAGGAACCCTTATAGACTTATCTTCCTGGAGAAATTGCTTAGCTAATTGGTGGCGATAGGTTTCATTTGCATACGTGCATTCTGAATTAGCCGCGTCTACATCTTTGGCAACATGTCGAAAATAGGGTTGGATATTACTGTGCCTCGGAATAACGGCTTCGAGGTCCTTTCCACAGCCTGTGCAGGAGTAACCTCTTCTTCCACGAATAGCCTCACTTATGTGAATCTTTTTTCTAAGAGAGCTAAACGCTTCAGGGATTTGAATTTTGGCAAGAGACCTCATTACCATTGATTTCAGTAAATGAGCTTACCTCTCGTAATGAATCGACAAAAGTCGAACCTTAGTGAGAGGTAAGCTCATTGTCTATCGTTGTTGCGATAACAAACCGATTGCCCCTGCAATAATACTTGCCACACCCACGCCTCTTACAACTTTGTTTGAGCTCGAAAGCATAGCAAATCCCCCGGCAATCGCCACTCCGCTTGCTGTTTTGACTTGTTTGCTCTCTGGCTTACCCGTGGCTATCCACCGCGCGAAGTGTTCGCAATTAAAAACAACAAGATCATAAGCCTTTCCGATAAGCTCGTTGACTTTGGCAACGACTAATTGTCGCTGCGTCTCTGATCCTCCGAATTTTTCAAATCGTAGTATTTTGTTTCCGGCCAATGCTTCCGTTAAACTTGTGTAGCGAACTCCCTGACCGATCTGATTCTCTGCAACAACTTGCACACCATTCCGCCATCCGATGTAAACAATATAATGTGTACTCAATGGACCTTTTTGTCTAACGATCAGGTCCCCCGATCTCAAAGTATTTAAGTTCATAATTTCAATTTTTAGTGATTTAAAAATACCCGCACTCAGTTTGAGTGCGGGCACCAAAGACTCGCTACTTTTCTTCGCGTACACCCTTGAATTTTCCTCCTGAAGTCTTCACGTCTATGAATCTTCCGCTTTCAGTATCGCGCTTTACGTACTGATCAGTTTTCGGATTTAGAACCTGACTCCGTTCTTTGACAGCTCCATTTCTGTGGCCGTCACCAGTTGGCTTATTTGTTGCCATGATTGTAAAATTTAAGAAATCAAACTCCCTCATCTTTTTTCGACTAACTAGAGGACCTTGTTAGTCAGGGCAGCTCACAGAAAAAGCTATTGTGTTTGAAATAAAAACAATTAGTTTTGGTCCAAGAGCTAAAGGAAAGGGTCGATCAGGGTGATAAGCCCTGTAAGAACGAGTATAGCAACTTTATCTTTCTTTCCTCTGTATTGCCAGCTATTACTTCCAATAATAGCTGGTTTTTTATTTTATCAGCGTTGTTGGTTTATCGTTAAACATAACTCCTCTATTCATAGTGTAAACAAATATACCCAAAGTAGACGAAAAACAAAAATATTTCCATTTTGTCAACCTTCGGCAATTTTATTTCGTATCTTTGCAATGAACTCTAGGGAGCCGATTTAGTTCTTTAGCCGGTATATGCCCGCCATAGCGTTTGCCGAATGCAAGACCTAAAACCCAACTACAATGAAAAATTTTTCTGAACGTCTGAAGTCCGCAAGGATCATGAAAGGCTATTCCCTTCAAGATCTAGCTGACGCCCTTGACAAAAGGGTAAGCAAACAAGCACTAAATAAATACGAGCAGGGTTTGATGAAACCAGAGTCCGAGGTGCTTATACTTATTTGCAATGAGCTAGGGGTACGTCCTGATTATTTCACTCGTGAGACCAGTATAACTCTTGAAAATGTTGAATTCAGGAAACTGAAAAAACTTTCTTCAAAGGAATCATCTCGTATCAAGGAAAAGACTATTGATATCCTAGAAAGATATTTTGAGTTGGAGGACATTCTGGGAATCGATCAACAATTCGCAAATCCAATTGCTGACATTGAAATCAATAGTTACGAAGATGTTGAACGTGCCGCTGACAAAATTAGAGAGGTTTGGAAGCTTGGCGAAGATCCTCTCAACAATGTGATTGAGTTGTTAGAGGACAACAACATTAAAGTAATCGAAATTGAATCAGAACCTGAATTTGTTGGACTTGCTACTTGGGAAGGAATTAAGAACCCCGTGGTGGTTGTTAATTCGAACCTTGGATTGGATAGAAAACGATTTACGGTTCTTCATGAGTTGGGCCACATATTGATGAAGGTAAATCACTTGGCAGAAAAAGAGAGGGAACACTATTGTCATGATTTCGCTGGAGCCATGCTTATTCCAAAAAAATCGTTAATAAGGGAATTGGGGCCATCTCGGTCTCAGATTTATTTGAACGAACTCATTTATTTAAAGAAGCAGTTTGGTGCTTCAATCCAGGCGATCATGTTTCGTGCCAAGCATCTTGGAATTGTCTCGGAAAGTTTCTTTAAGAATTTCATGATTTATTTCAGTATGCAGGGCTACAAAAAGCAAGAACCAGGAGTTTATAATGGTTACGAAAAGTCAAACAGATTTAAACAACTCATCTACAGGGCCGTTGCTGAAGAAATAATATCTACGTCTAAGGCAGCAGCTTTAGATAATAAAAAATTAGCCGAATTTCGCGATGAATTGGCCGAGTACGAGAAATGAAAATTGCCATCACCGATGCAAATATTTTCATCGACTTAATTTATGTTGAGTTGCTCGATGCGCTATTTGCGATCGAGGTCGAGATTCACACGACTATAAATGTTGTTGACGAGTTAAACGAAAGCCAACAAAAAGCCATTTTCAAAGCCGTCAAAAAAAATCGATTAACGATACATACCCAAGAAGAGTTTAACGTTCCCGATGATATTAAAAAAAGTAAAAAGCTAAGTGATTCAGATAAATCTGTATTTAGCTTGGCCTTTGAGCTTGATGCATTTATTCTAAGTGGTGATGGCGTGATCCGTAAAATATCAGGATTTCAGAGGATAGAGGTTCATGGAATCCTATGGTTATTCGATAAATTCTTAGAATCTAAATTGATCACCGGAAAGAAGGCTTCTCAAAAGCTAAGAGATTTAGGAAGTTATAACAAAAGATTGCCGACAATTGAATGCGAAAAGAGGTTCGTCGAGTGGGAAAGGTTGAAATAGGCAATATCAAATTTATACTGCATAGTTACCCATGGTATTGAGTACTTGGATCAGTCCAGTCGCACATTCTTAATTAATAGTTATAGTGGAAATTATTCCTTTATTTCCTCGATTATATTCAACCCCGTAAATATTCAAAATCTCCACTTTTTGAATTTCAGCCAATAAATCGACAAATGAAGCGTACTGATTTTTTTGTGCGTTAAACGAATTCAGTAACTTAAAATATATTTTGCAAGCAAATTTTCTATCGATATCTCCACCTTTTGTACGCTTAATAAGGAGTGAGTACGCCTTTAGCGAATCCATGGGAATGGAATTTATTTTCTCAGCATTCACAAATTTTAGGTCAAGAAAAGTGAAAGTTTGGCATTTCGGACATTCTGATTTTTTAGGTGCCATTTTTAATTGTATTCGTAGGGCTGGCTTAAACGGGAACCCCTTCGTATCAAAATCGTATTCACTGAACTCTCCCGTAGAAAATATAAAGTAATCGTTCTTCAACTCCGTTACCGACTTTTCGATTTCACGCTGATTCGAACTAATCGACCGATTTAATAAAAACTCGTTACTTCGAATTTTCTCATACTCTCTATTTTTATAGCAATAGATATACTCAATTACATATTCTGAATTAGCCTCCTTGCTAAGTTCTATGAAGTGAAGAAATGCTGATTTTCCATCGATAACATTTTGAGCACAAGTACAGAAAGAACCGTGCATAAGTATTAGCATTAATAGAACTGTAAGTCTTTCATTTTTTGTCATGTCGTTTCTTATTATCTATTCTTTTGTTAAGATACAAATTGGAAGCGAATCATAATTTAGTGATCGGCGATTTAATTTGAATTCTTATGTAAGAAATACAATGTCGGCAAATGCCGACATTGACTATCTGAAAACTATTGGAGTATTTTGATACATGTACAATTAAAACCAAAATTTTTATGAAAACATTAAGTTTGGAAAAAATGGAAAATGTTATTGGTGGCCAGAAGGATTGTTTGCAATTGTTTATGGATTCTGCCGAAGCCTATAGCAATGCTGCCGAAGCTGGTTACGGAACTACGGGGTACTACATGTGGATGGGTGTCATGGGAGCTATTGATGTGGAGATGGCCAACCAGGGTTGTTTCCAATAGTAAAATCATTAGGAGGTCATGGTAAACGTAAAGAGTTTACTGTGACCTTTTTCGAATAATGACAAAACGGATTCTAATCGATTTTCTCTTACTGTTTCTACTATTTTTCGTTTCTACATCTATAGCTTATTTACTAGAAACATTGGTTTCGGATGAAGTGTGGGCAGCCGGTGCAGAAGAATTTATGACTCAGGCACAAATAGAGAAGGCTCTTGCTAAAAGATCGGACATTTCGTGGTTACTTATAATTCAATCATTAAAATTTGTTTGGCTTTTTATCAAAGCCCTTGTTACTACCTTGGTGATATTAATGGGAGTCTATCTTTCAAATAAAAACATTGTCAATGGGGCCGAGATTTTTCGATCAGTTATCATAGGTGAATTTGCACACTTCATTCCCGGAATGGCTATGGTGATTTGGTTTACTTTCGTTAAGACGGACTTTTCAGTTCATGATATTTCTGCCTTTCCAATTTATTTCCCAACCGACCTTCTGCTAAGAAATTTGGAAAGCCCATTTTTTGAAGTCTTGAGACCTTTTAGGATATTCAATCTGTCAGAAGTGATGTATTGCTTAGTCATTTCCCTTTCATTGAAGTCGGGTGAGTTTAGTTTTTGGAAATCGACGAAAGTCGTCTCTTTATCCTATTTTGTTTTGCTGCTTGTTGTCTCAATTTTTAGATCGTTTTTTATAGCTATGAGATTATGAAAAAGATGAAATTCAATCTCCTTCTATGGTGCTTTTTAATTTCACCAGGATCCCAATTATTCAGCCAGAAAATTGATGGCGTCTACTTTGGATATATAGTATCCGAAAGAAACGCTTTGATATTAAAATCGAGTGAGTCAAGTTTGACTGGGACTGTCTATTTAAACAAAATGGAGACTTGCATTTTTGCAGGAACCATCCTCAATAATTTATTGACCGGAACAGTACGCTTGGCAAATGGTAAAGAAATAGTTTTAGAAGGCGAGCTGGTTAATAACTCCCTTATTGTGAAATTATCATCAAATGGTATTCCCAGTAAAAAAGAATTCCTGAACAAAATATCCTCGAGTGCAAAATATAATATCAATAAGCTTTTTACGGAGAAGCAAGACCCAATGTTGTTTGGAAGGTGGGAAACGATCAAAGAGACTGACAGTAATGGAATTTCAATAAAGGATGGGAAAGTTGTTTTGGAGTTTGATGGGAGTGGCATTGAATATGTTCAAATAATTAATTTGCCGGATAAGTTGAAGGAAATTGGAGCCTCGCTTAATTATAACCCGCATAAAAGAATTGAGATGCGTTGGACCACCGATGGTAGTAAATTACATAGCACAATGAAGCTCCCACAAGGCGAGAAGTCTGACTACGGTTTTTATGTTGTCAAGAGTGATACCTTATCAATTTATGCAACTAATGGAGCAGTTACCATATACAAGAAGAAGTGAATTGGTTTTAAAGTTAATTAGACCTATTTAGAAAGATGGCAATAAAAAAATTGGCTATTTTTGTTGTCTTGTCATTGTTAACATGGATGAGCTATACCATTGTTGTACGGACGAAAAAAAAAGTGTATTTCATGAAGAAGTCCTGTCTGAAGAATTCATAAAACTTTACTCTATCTCTGATAGTACGCTATTTCGATTCCCAGATTCTCCTGTTACAATTTTGGTATTTTTTAATTCCGAATGCGGGCATTGCCAAAAAGAATTATCGGAGATAAAGACTAATATTTCACTTTTCTCCGATGTTGATGTGATTTTATTTTCTTACGAACCTATACGGCAGATTAAAGCTTTCTTTGAGATCCTTAATTTTAATCCAAGAAAAAATATTCATCTCACAAAAATCAACCCCGATCACCTTACTTCGATATTTGGGTCGCCTATGCAACCAACCATTTATGTTTATCGTGATCGGAAATTTGTCAAAGAACTTCGAGGGGAAACCAAAATAACTGAAGTCTTAAAACAAATTCACTAACGCTACAGCCCTTTCTCTGTAGAGACCTTAAATTTTATAGAAAACTCTTTTCAATTGTCAGGAGGTGTTTCTATTGTCAAGAGGAGATTTTAATTACATCCATTTGGAGAGAGTTATTTTAAAATCATTTGTAAGGCAACAGGACCAATCCGACTGCGGCGCAGCCTGTTTAGCTTCTATAATTAAGTATCATGGCGGTGCCGTTGGCAACCTGGACGATCTTCGCAAGTTGAGTGGAACTTCTACAGAAGGCACAACATTGTTAGGGCTTTGTCAAGCGGCCAAACACTTTGGCCTTGAGGCTGTGGGGCTGGAGGCAGAAACATTTGATGATTTAAATGATTTAAAGGAGCCTGCTATCCTGCACGTTTTAATTGCTGAAAAGCAGCAACACTATATTGTGTTCTATCCCGGCGCAGTCAATCAAGCAATTATCGGTGACCCCGCGGAGGGCGTTATTAAAATGAATGCTGAAGATCTAAATAAAATCTGGCGATCTAAGGTTTTGTTAAAGCTAAAGCCATCGGAAAATTTTATTAAAAAGCGGGATTTTCAAAATTTGAAAACAAGATGGGTATTCGGTTTGATTAGAGACGATTTCAATATTCTGATACTATCAATGTTCCTTGGTATAGTTATTTCCTTACTGGGAGTTTCCACTGCTGTTTTTTCACAGCGATTGATCGATGACATTTTACCAAAGGGGAATGGGCTTAAATTAGCCTTAAGCCTTGTTACGGTTGGGCTGCTACTTTTAATCAGAAGTTGCTTGGCATATTTGAGAGGCAAGTTTATTATCCAGCAAGGCATGGACTTCAACAATAGAATCATTCGAAGTTTTTATAGCAATTTGATTTCTTTGCCAAAATCCTTTTTCGACACACGAAAAACTGGAGATCTAATTGCTCGGATGAATGACACACGAAGAATTCAATCGGTAATCACAATGGTATCAAGCAGCATTGTCATTGATTTCCTAATGATCGCCATTTTTCTGGGCTTTGTTTTTCTTTATTCTACTTTAATCGGGTTTATCATGCTTGGTGCTTTGCCAAGTTATTTTCTTATTCTTTATATTTTTAACAAACCGGTGCTACGGACTCAAAAAGAAGTATTGATTGGGTACGCGATGTCTGAAAGTAATTTTGTGGATACTATACAGGGTGTTACAGACATCAAACTAATGAATAAGGGGAGCTTCTTTCAAAGGATTAATGCCTCCATCTATTCGGTTTTCCAGTCGAAAGTCATGAATCTGGGAAAGCTGAATATTAAAATCGCATTCGTTTCGGACGTCACTGCCATTATTTATATGGTTACTGTGTTTGGTGTATCTTCCTGGCTGGTTCTATTGAAAGAATTGAAATTGGGGGAGATGGTCGGACTATTAAGCGTTGTTGGCAATGTGCTTCCTGCAGTGAATAGATTAGTAATGGCTAACATTCAAATACAAGAGGCAATTGTGGCCTTTGACCGCATGTTTGAATTTACATCGATGAAAAAAGAACCTGAAGGTGGAACTAATACCTTTTCTTCAGAGAAAATTGAAATTCAAAATATATCATTTCGATTTCCGGGAAGAAAGGAAATATTACAAGGTATCACATTTGGTTTTGGAAGGGGCGAAATCGTTGCTCTTTTGGGCGAAAGTGGTAAAGGCAAAAGCACTTTGCTTCACCTTATCCAAAAATTTTATTCACCTGAAGCGGGAAAGATATTAGTTGATAATGTTGATCTCCAGCAAATAGATACTATGCGTTGGAGAGAAACAATTGGATGTGTGCCTCAAGACATTAAGGTTTTTAACGGCAACCTGCTCTTTAACATAACGCTCAGCGACGACATAGAAGAGCATAGTCATGCTATGATGTTCTGTGCGAAAAATGGATTTGGGAAATATTTCGAAGAATTCCCGCAAGGATATATGACCTTGATTGGCGAGGAGGGCATTAATATCTCTGGGGGGCAAAAACAGTTAGTCGCGCTTGTTAGAGCGCTATTTCGTAATCCGAACATTTTATTGCTTGACGAACCTACTTCTGCAATGGATACGAGTATGGAAAGTTTTGTTTTGGAATTTTTGATAAAAGAAAAAAGGCGAAAAAGCGTTTTAATAGTCACCCATCGCAAGACAGTTGCAGAGGCGTGTGATCGCGTTTATTTCCTCGGGAATGGAGAAATCCCTTAATAATTAGCTTATCAACTAAATGAAGCTCATAAACGTAGTATTGAAATGAAAATATTGCTGGTAGACGATCACCAAATATTCAGAGCATCACTCATCCGGCTTTTAAGAAGCATCTATAAAGGACTCAATTCCTATGAGGAAGCCAAGGACGGAAAAGAAGCGCTGGAGAAACTTGGTAAATCAAAATTTGATTTAGTAATTCTTGACGTTAGTATGCCCGTCATGGATGGGTACGAGGCAAGTCGAATACTGAGACAAGATTATCCATCTTTACCTATTATTATACTTACACAATTTGATGACTATTATCTAATATCCCATTTTGTGAGAATTGGAATTAATTCTTTTCTTACAAAGGATGCAAATATTACTGAATTAAAGTGTGCTATTGACAGCGCTTTAAAGAATGAGAAATTCCTTTCCGATAAAATCGAACGTATTCTTAGAGTTCGTGTCAGCTTTGAGGACTCTCATCAAGTTGAACTTGCACCTCAGGAAAAGGTGCTTATACAATTACTGCAACAAGGAAAAACGAGTAAAGATATTGCACAACATATGGGCTTGACTATTAAAACCGTTCGGACATATAGGGAACGACTACTCGATAAAACGAAAACTAAAAACGTTGCTGAGTTAATTTCCTTTGGATTTCGAACTGGTCACCTATTTTACTCTAATAATTTGGAAGAGCAGTAGTTTATATCCAGTTCGGAAATCTCAAGATTAATTAAGATGATCTTCCTGAACCTGGCGCTCTCAAATTCATCTATTATTTTCAAAATTCATCTGTCAGCTGTTTTCAAGGACAAATGGAGAATTATTTCAGCGACACCGGAATCAGCATACGTGTTCCCGGATTTCAGATTCTCCAAGCGCGAAATACTTTATTTCGTTGTACTGGTTGTCTTCAATGGTATGAAAATGTCCGTAATACCAGTGCGTCGGCGTCAACCTGCTTGTCACACGTTTTAACAGCTTACTGTGCTTTTCGCGTTCATCATTCAAATCAGTAAGTAGGTTTTCATCACGCCGGGCATAGGCTCTGACAAGATTATTGAACTCAAAGGGCCAGAACTCCAAAGGGGCGTTGTGAGTCACTACGATGTCAAGCTTCTTCAAGTCCTTCATCACCGACTCCAATCGATCCTGGTCAAAAACAAATTCTTCTTCCTTCCAGTAGCTTTTGCCCAGGACTCTGCTGGTCCGGTCAATAGAAATAGCTCCACCGATCAGGAGAACAGAATACCCGTTGAGTTCAAGAACAGAATAGTCAGGCACGATACGGATATTGCCAATCTTTTGCCACTTCTCAAAGTAAGAAGGGTCGTCATGATTGCCCCGAATAACATATAACAGGTTGTTACTGGCCGTTAGGGTTTTGTTAAGGGTCTTGATACTCTGGTCCTCTCTTTCCTTGCTTCCAAAAAATCCAAAGCCAAAGTCTCCAACCTGAACAAGTTGTGAATCCCTAATATTTTTGAACGCTAGCTTGTCTGCGAGGTGCTCCAATTCTCCATGTACGTCTCCAATAAAATATAGCATAAACTTCTTCTCTGTTTTAATACCAACGAATAGGAGCATTGCTCCGTTGCGTTATTTATTATTCAACCTTGACTTAATTTCAACCAGACTATTTTTAATAATCTGTTTCTTGGTCTCATCCTTCTCTATTTCCAGTTTGGTATTTAGGTCTTTTTCTTCCTTTTCAAAAAACGCCCGCTCTTCATTTCTTACCTCCTGCTCATCCAGGCATTTGAAAAAGTGGAAGCCAGCATTAGAGGAAACTAACAACGGGTTGTTGTCGCTATTTTTTACCCCGAGATCATTGCCGATGCCAACCACTGACATGGTGCCATTCTTTACGAGGCTCAGCTTGATCTTCTTGCCAGTAAGCCTTAACACTTGGTTCTCCAGATTACCAACAAGTGTATCTCCATTCAGCCGAAGATTTGTGACGTCGAAATTCAATTTCTCCGATGTTTCTTTTAAACCAAAACCAGCATTCATCACCTTCTTAATTACGATCACTGCTTCGCCCTTTACTTCCTTGCCAGACTGATCTGCGAAAAGTTCTATTCCGATATCGCCCAGGTCGTCAAATTCTTGCCCGTCAGCCAATTGCTTTGCCTTTACTCCGAACATCATCCCCATCATGTTACTCCCGTTCGGCAAATTTACTTTTGTAACATAGAAGGAATGGTAGCTCCCAATAAAATCCTTTTCTGATTTTTGGCAACCGAAGACAATCGATGATATGATAAGGAGAGCAAATGCATTTTTCATAGACTAGAAATAAATGTTTAAAAAGGGATGTCATTTTTGGTGTACAGCACGGACCGGACTCATTCTTCGTTATCCTCGCTCCATGATTCGTCGTTAAAGTCAGCAAAGACTTCCTGCCAGGCTATTTCATGTGCACCAGCCGTTCCCAGAGAAGGAAAGTTGAGATCAAATTCGCAGTTGTACTTTTCCTGGCAATGGATGATAAGCTCCTCGGGTGTTTCACCAGAAAGAAGTTTTTCAACGGTCAATGGATTCAGATCGGCGAGCAAAGCATACACGGTACTAGTGATGGTTTCCAAGATACCCGATTTGTGTTTGTCCGGATCTTCATTGGAAGATGATACCATTGACGGATAGGTTAACTCTTCGCGTTCGCCGCTCTCGTAGCGTTGGATAATTTTGCAATCCAGTATTGCTTCGTGACGTTCAACTTTGGTTTGAATGTATTCACCGCTGTCTTCATCGTCTTCCTCAGAGACCTTAAACTCACTAACCCTTGCGCCTCCAAGTTTCGAGAGATTAGGTTTGACTATTTGGTAATAGTTTCCGGAAAAATCAATCTTCGAAGCTTCTTCTATTCCAAAGTCAAAATAGAATTTCGTTTGATCCGGCATCGGGCTCTTCCAAAAGAACTTAAAAATATCATTGTCTTTTCTGTCCGGGAGGTCTGGCTGTGAAAGAATTCGATTTACGCCTTTAATGAAAGTCAGCGGCCTGAATCGGTTAGGACTATTTTTCTTGTGGATAATAGAGCTGACGAAAGATGCGCAGATTTTGGATTTTTCCAGGTCAAACTCAGAGCGAAGACAATGCCCCGAGTAAACATGAATATCATCAAGGTTAGAATCGATCGTCCCTAGGTGAAAGTTAGTGACCTCAGTTTGCTTGCCATTTGAAGAAATGAGGTCAACGGTCGTTAAAAAGAAACGGATTTCAGCGAGACCACTTAAACTTGATTCTTCAAAAGAAAGGTAAAGGTACTCGTGGCCAAATCCTGGGTCGCCGAGACCAAGAAGGGAGGATATAATATAGTAAAGCTCCGCGTTAGTGAACTTCTCCAACGGGTAAGTATTCAGTTCGGAAGGCAAGTATCGTGTGACCATGCGCGTTTTTTCTCAGTGCCAATATACGAATGACTGTTATAGTCCACAAGTCTAAAACGCTCTTATAAATAGCTTGCCTCTTGTGAAAGAGGGAATAAACGAGGCTTTCGGAAAAGTCATCAAGGAGCTCCGGGAAGAGCGTGGGCTAAGTCAACAGGAATTGGCCGATTATTCAGAGCTTGATCGGTCGTACATCTCCGATATGGAACGAGGGAGATACAACGCCACACTGCACACAATTTACAAACTGGCTGAAGTCCTTAAGGTTGCACCGAACAAGTTGCTTGAACGGGTTGATAGTTTATTGAAAAGATAGCCCTGTCCCAGTCTGTTGACTACGGTTTGAAAGAAGTGGTATTCAGCAACAAAAGCACTATTACTTAGGATCATGATTTGTGTTACTTTGAGTTTTCTGGACAAAAATACTTCACGTCTATAAGCTCTTATATTAGTTTCATCTTCAATAAGGTTTGCTATAATTGAGAAGATTACGCGAGGTACGGTCCTGACTCGTGCCTCAGCTTGTTCAATCATCTTTTTCAAAAAAGATTTATCTCTGGCTGCCTAACGAACATGAACGAGACGATTCGAACTGTTGGTTAGTGACCGGTCAAGAAGGACTTTTTGAAACAGTGAAAGAAGCGACGCATTTTGAAATTTCCATAATTTCTCAAGTACGGCGAGTGAATCCTATTGTATAATGATTTTTTTTGTCAGAATAAATGCTTTGTCAGAGTAAAGTTTTACGAAGTAGACTCCTTTAGAATTCAGGTTTATATCAAAATCCGCCGAGCTTTGGTTTTGATCAATTTGTTTTGTCAAAACAAGCTCACCCACGATATTAAAAATTGCAACGTAATAATTTTGCCTTCCCTGGCCGGCTAGGTCAAAACTCAATGTAAATTTTCCAACATTAGGATTGGGATAGACTTGCATCAGCTCATTTGAAGTTGGCTCCAATTCTATGCTTGGCCCTAACATCGTTGATGTCGCCCCCGATTGTGATGATGCCGTCCGTGCTCCTCTATCGCAAGTGGTGCAATCGATTATCTCTGCACTACTTTGTTGGTCGATTCTATAACCGTTAGCAGCACTGAGGAAAATTCCGTTTGGAGTAATATTGATGGAAGCTGTAGCACAACCATTATAAGTAACTGCTGTGGAGTAAGGCGACATACTGAATCCTGTCGGCACTGGTGAATCAAAAATATTTGAACGAGTTCTAAGAAGGTCAATCATATTGTTCGTTATCTTCTGGACAGTTAAATTATTAAAATGCGATGGTCTACACCAGTAGTTTGAATTTACATTAACGATCCTTCCAGATATCGACGTTCTTTGAAAGGCGATGATTGGGGCATAATGAGGTGGCACCGAAATCTGAGGGCTGTAAGCGGGCAAATCATATCCAATTATTTCGGCCCTGTAAAACCCCATTTGATTCGGATCTATAACGGGATAAGAGTTATTATTGACAGACGTAAAGAGTGTGCCGTCTAATTCGCCTGTTTCCCCGTTGGCAAAATTTCTTGGAAGGATATCCCCCTGTTTAAGGTTCGTTCCAGCAAGCAATGGTGAGTTAGGTAATATGATTTTATAACCATCAAACCCCTGGTACTTCTCAGTAATTACTTTGTTATCATTCAACTGATCGTTAGCAAATCCACCATAAGGCCAGGCGCCTCCAATGCTACCCACAATGGAATATTTCACGCTTGGTTTGTCATAAGAAGTTGTTTCTAGAAGTGGGTCACATCCGGGGTCATTCTGGGGATATCCAGCGTAACTTCCTCTGTAGCAAATCATCTGAGGATTCCCATTATCATTTTGATATCGTACTTGCCACCACATAGAATTCCCGGACAAAATCATTGCGTCGCTTCCAGCTTCAATAAATTTGTCGAAATTCATCCTAGCCTGTCTTGTCCAATATTCACTATGTCCAATGACAATGACGAGTTTTGCGTTTTTAATTTCGTTGTAGTCCTCCAAGTCATAATCGGAAATGACATTAATTGAGGTGTAATTATTGTTGTTAAAAAACCAAGTCAAAAAACCATCGGTCCAATCCAAATGCTTAATCGGCCGATGAAAAGAAACAATTGGCGAATAAACAAGTGCATTAGTTTGGTCTGTCTGTCCATACATGCTAATATAAGAAAGGCCGTTTGAGTGGTATTTATCGTCTTGATTATAGGCTTGATCTGTATTTGTTGAGCACACAACGACAATTTCTGCCGACAAATTGTTACCCTTTATAATTATAGGAATTTGCTGAGCAGCATTTAAGAAATACATTCCACTTTTCAAGGCAGGGACCCGCCATTTTGCGGATTGAACATACCCGTAACCATTTTTCCATGGTTCGTTAGTGTTTACGATTTGTGAAGTATTGGTAAACGTTATGGGCTGATCGACAACTATTCCGTTGATATCTTGAACTGAGTATTGCCCAGCTACACCTCTTACATAAAATTTTACAGTGTCACCTATGCGATAAGACAGTTTGTCGGTGTAACCATCAACTAGTTGCGCATATGAACAATGAGCGACTGCAACTAAGACAAAAGTTAGACATGCTTTCATTGCGCTATTTTAATCCAAGAATAATTTTTTAGATTCGATTTCAGTTTTTCAAATTAAACTTTATCTATTTTCCAAACTTGTCAATCGCTTTTGCAAGTCCTCAATTTGTTTGGACTTAACTATCAATTCGTTTTTCTGGTCAATTAGATGTAATGTCAATTCTTCAATCTTTTTCAATAACAGCATGTTCATCTCAAGAAGCTGCACTCCGTTTTTTTCCATCTCTTTGGCTGACGGGACTTCAGGTAAATGTTTGTTTTGGTCTATGAATGCTTTAACCTCTTCGAGCGACATTAACTTGTAATCGTTTTCGAACACATAGTCAGGGGGAGTTATTGCACCAAGCAAATCCACTTTCACGCCCTGGGCATGAATTTGACCCTTCACCGTAAGTTTTGCATCAGAGGAAGTGGTACCAATGCTAACATTTCCGCTCAAATAGTTGTTCGCTGCTATACTGACCAAGCCGAAACCTGACCCTCCGTTATTGCTGACTTCCAAGGCGGGTTTAAGGTCGGTGCCGACTGGGTTTGATGATTGGTTAAAAAAAACAAGCGATGAATTAGCTGGCACCCCGGTATATGGTGGAAGGGCCACGGTAAATTGCGCACCAGGTTGTATGGTGCCAATGCCTACTCTACCATTTCCGGAAATTTTTAATGCGTTGTATGTTGCGCTTGTCACGCTTATCGGGTCGTTTGCGGTTACGTTACCTCCCCTGGTAAAGAAATTGACATCGCCAGAGGAACTAAAATGAACCGCTGAAAACCCAGAAGAGTTCGTATTTAAAACTCTGAATAAATTATTTTCAGAACTTGACGCGTAGGTCGCATAAACGTTTGTTCCAGCAAACAAATCACCCGTAGATCTGAGTGAACCTATACCTGTCCGACCGCCTAAATTGAGCAAGCCGTCTCCTGTTCCTTCGCCGATCTGCAAATTGGCCATCACCTGGGTCGAAACGCCTATGCCAACCTTCTTACTCGAATTGTTATTGACCGCATCACCTGTAGCGTTTATCGACCACTGCCCTCTTGCCAAAAGACTAGCAGCTAGCCCTGTAAAAATTAGCATTAATTTTCTCATGTTATTTTTTTTAGAAATATACTGCCATTAATTTAATGTTGGAAGCTCTGCGGACGATGTTTTCTCCCTTTGACCCCCACCAGCTTTTGAAAAATTCTATCGTCAGCAAGTTTTTCTTTGATAACTGTCTGCACTTCTTTCGGCATGTCTTTTACCCGAGCCACACTATCGTTCTGCTGAAAATAGATCGAGCCATCCTGACCAGATTTTATTTGAACATCGTGGATGCTGCATTCGCTTGAAAGCCACCAGCGAACGTTATTGAAAGTACAGTCCTGCCAGGGCAGAATCTCAAGTTTTCTCAGTAATGCAAATTTTGGCTCCAGCTTCTTAAGCTCCATTCTGGAATCTTTTAATCTTTTCGAGGTTAGCTTGAAGTTCATTGTGTATTTCTCGAAGTTCTCGGCCTCTTCTTTCGCCTTCGCTTCTAGTCTTCTCAATTCGTTCAAGGAATTTTTTTTTTGCTCCTCAATTAACCTTAGTTCTTCCTGAGCTTTAGCCTTGAGTTCTTCTGTTCGGTCAAGCTCTTCAGCGACGTCTTCGTTAAGTTTTTCACGAAAGGCCTTGAACTCATTTACTTCAAGCCTGACAGCTTTCGAGTTTTCCTTCCCACGTTCCATGCCTAACACACTGGCGGTGATTGTCTGCATTCGTCGCATGTCTCCCTTATTGAGTTTTATGCTTCTGCCGGTGGTCTTGTTTTGCCAATCAAAAACCAGGTGCGCGTGGTAATTCAAAATTACCTGACCGACTTTCAAGGTATCATTGCCCAATGCTTTTTCCTTTCTTACTTCTTCCTTGGTTACGATGTGTCCTTCATCTCTGTGAATGTGGCATTGAAAACACTCAACACCGAACTCTTCTTTGAATTTTCTACCTAATGTGCGAAGGTCTTCCAATGATGTTTCCGGTTTAATGACTACAACGCCTTCTCGAATCGGCGTTGCTTTCTCCTGAAGCTTTTGCCCCACTCTTTCAAAATAAAGCTCATGTACTTTTTTTAATCTGTCAGCAATGAGCTCGGTTTTCCAGCTTTCATTATTTGCACTTAATCCTAGCATTACATAATCAAGTTTTACTCTCCTTTCGTTATGCGCTTCGCTGATTTTAATCTTAGCGGGCTTGATGTTAATAGATGTTGTTTTTCCCATAATGGTAATAGTTTAGAGTCATCCCTTCTCCCGTAGGGCCCACGACCCTGTAAGGGTTATAGTGGGCTATAACCCCTATGATATATTTCGTTTTTATTGGGTTTTGAACGTATTGGTGTTAAAAATCAATGAATACCTCTATCACTGGTTCCTACTTTCATTTTCTCTTGCCCTTTCTGCCTTCATGCTTTCATTCCAAACTTGAAAAAATTCTAAGGTGTCAATGTTAGTATGATCTCTCCCTAAGTGATAGTAAACAGACTGTGGTGGACGAGTCTCTTTCATAATATATTCGAATGCGATTTCTGAAACCTCTCGCGCAGATAGTTTGACTTGCTTAGGTTCGGTCATAACTTTTTCGGAACCCTTATTTATAACCTCGTCAATTTTTTCAGGGTTCTTAGCCAATTTTTGAATCTCACTTTTTGAAATCTTTGTCTCCCCTTTCAACACTTGCTTTTTCAGCTCAGGATTCTTTTTTGCTATTACCTCAATACCTTTTGCAAACTCTCCGTCCCTGACAATTGTTTTTGGACTTACACCATACTCCTTGCCTAGCGCTTCGGCCGTGGTCTCTGTGCTCAACTTCTGGTCATTTTGACCAGAAGTTAGATCAGACCTTTTGCCCTGTAATTTTTCTGCGTTGTAACGAAGGCCTCTTAAATGGCTTTGCTCTTCAAGAGTAAGATTCCTTCTGCCAAGCTGATTTTTTATCATCCAATCTCTGGCATCATCATCGCTTTTGAATTCCACCTTTCTAAATGGAAAATCGAGCTTGTGTTTCTGGCATATTGAAAATCGATTGTGCCCGTCAACCAGGACGAAGCCATCGTTCACTGGCCAAATAATTAACGGGTCGCGAACACCTTCAAGGAGAATGTTTTCTTCTAGCTGATTTAGTTCTTCAGATTTAAGTTGCGGTATCAGATCCTTGAAATCTTCGCGAATGATAATTCGTTCGCGGATCGAAAGTTCGTCAGCCTGCTTGTTTGCAAGTGCTCCACTCAACAAGTTTGAAAAGTCTTTGCTCATTGGAGAATTTCTTTAGCCAAATTCATATAATCTACAGCTCCAAAACTCTCTGGGCTGTAGGTAAAAATGTCCTTCCGGTTGGCGCTCGCTTCAGAAATGGCGACGTTTTGTCGAATTGAAGTGGCGAAAACTTTTTCCTTGAAGGTATCTCGTAAAAGATTACTTATGTCCTTGCTAATGCGAGTGTGATTAGTCTGTGTTAGCAAAAGCCCGAGCACTGAGATTTTATCATTTAGTTTCTCTCTCACGGTTGTGATCAAATTGTTCACCGTGTCTAATCCCTTTAATGCGAGGAACTGAGCCTGAACAGTGATCAATACATCCGTCGCGGCGATCAAGGCATTTTGGCTAAAGATTCCCAAGGATGGCGGACAATCGATGATGATAAACTCGTAGCTTGATCTAATTCGATCTAAGTGCCCCTTGAGTAAAAAATAACTGTTGATATTCGAATACATTCCCGGCTCTATCGCCGACAAGTCGAGCGATGCTGGCACCAAGTCAAGATTTTCTTGAACTTTTTTTATTGGCATAACATCGATTTTTTGCGCAAACACTTCGGATATGGTCTTCTCTTCATCTTCAATCCCTAAAGACTGTGAAAGATTAGCTTGAGGATCCAAGTCGACGAGTAGAATGCGATTCCCCAGTTTTGCCAGGGCGGCACCTAAATTCAAAGAGGTAGTCGTTTTTGAAGTTCCTCCTTTATGATTTAATACTGCGATGATTTTCATTTGTAATGATTAGAGTTTGAAATGCTTTTCCTTGTAGTTTCTATAGAAATTGTCAACTGCTTCCGTTGGAAGATCGGAGGTGGTCCTTAGCCTGACAACATATGCATTTAGGTCGATCATATTTGAAAATCGCCTCAATGAAAAGTCGAGAGGGTCTTGCTTCGGGGCTCTGGTTCTCACCTGCAATTCATTGGCGATTAAAGCTGGTTCCTTTCCGTTGCGCAGCAAGAAATAGAAACGATTGATGAATGAGACCAATTTTTTGTTCTCGAGCCACTTGGTACTTATCCACTCCGGGAACTCGTAATAGAGGTTCAGGATGTGCTCCACTGAGTCACCTCGCTTAGCATAATATTCAATTCGATCGATAGGCGTTATCTTCGGATTTGTTGTCGACTTATCAAGATAACCGTTAGTCAAGTCTCGCAAGATCCAGTTTGAAAGCAAATCAGACTTGTCTCGTCGCTCATTCTGACCAACCTTCTTACTGTATCCTGTTAACGTGTATCCATTCTGCAAATAAATAATGCGGATATATGAGCTATGTGCTTTGTCCCAGATAGGCTCGTTCCGTATTTCCTTTGATGTAGTCATGTTTAATTTTTTTGCCCTAACGTTTACCTGAAAACGTTTTCAAGTAAACGTTTACTAATGTTCGTAATTAGATAACCTACTACGGAGAACGCTTGAAAACTTCTTTTAAAAAGATGGTTCCCAAACGGAGAACCGTTTATGGGGTCAGAAAAAAATTGCCCATTAGGCAATAGAATTCTGAGTTGCTGCTTTCAACAACTTTGATAATGGGATTCGTAATAGTCGCGTGCTACTACTATCCTAAATATGGTTTTGGTTTTTCAAGAGCTATTAAGGCCAATAGCGATAGGGAGAGAATAAATTCTCTCATGAAACGAAAGAAAATTTTTGTTCATAGGTAAGGTGTTTTAGTTATAACACTTATCTTTGAACCACTTAGAAGTTCAATTCAAGTAATTCAAAGATTTTAAGAAACCACAGTTGGCGCTGTGGTTTCTTATTTTCTCGCAGGCTGTAGCAAATCACTGTTTTTCAATAGGACAAGCTTAAGTTGAGATTTATAGAACCTAATTTTGCTACTGCCTTGCAATTGCTCATACGGCACTAAGCCTCGCTTTTTCCAGGTAATCAAAGTTGATTGACTGACCCCAAGAAATTCAGCAGCTTCTTTTTGGTTCATAATTTTGTCTTGGGATCCTTCAACCACTGGATTTGAACTAACGAGTTTTCTGAAGGTACTTGTAATAATCTCCTCCAGTTCGCTCTTAGTCATTGAAGTTAAAATGATGTTGCTCGTCATATACATTCTGTTTTGTTCGGATGAATGCAAGTACGTTTAATCCGATAAGCGTCAGTATCTACCGTAACATTTTCTTTACTTCTTTTGTATAAATCTGGAAACCGAGAGGCTTGAATCTGTATTTGCTCATGAAATTCAGGTGGAAGAATTTTCTCTATGTCGGTAAATCGTTTAAGGTTTCTCCCGCGATAAGACTTCCTGGTAAAAAATGTCTCAATATTAGATGGACCAAAGCCTGGTGCATCAAGGAATACCGTTTCAATCCATAGCTGAATCTCGATTGACTCAAGATTTAGTTTTGATTTTGAGATTGGGTCAAAGAAATTTTTTTCGTCAAGGAATCGAATGAATCGAATTACCTCAGATGCTTTGTTGTAGTCAATTGCGTATGGAAAATACCCAATTGAATATTTCGAGTCTATGCATATGAAATTGCTCTTAATGAAATTTTCGATGTTATCGATTTTAAGCTTAAAATGTCCTTGCGTATCAACGAAACTGGCGCAAATATTTTTGAGAAGATTGATAAGCAACGCTTCCGTCGTTTCGATTCGAATCTTATATCTATTGTCATAGATCCTATGATAGTGCCACCAAAGAATGTGCGAATCCTCAACAGATAAACTTGGATTAAAGTCTTTTTTCTTCTTAAGCCATCGGTAAAGTCTTAATTGAAAAGATATTCTGTCCTTTTGAGCGTGTAGTTTCCCCTCGCATTCTGCAATAAATTGTATCCACGTACAAAAGGTATTTAGTCGAAACATCTCGTCCCAGATGTCTTCAGAACAGCTAGAAAACTCGGAGAGTAGGCAACTGTTAACAATCTCGATATTCCATGTTCTGACCTTTGTGGAAACGGTGCGGTAACTATCCGTATCGTGAAGAAAATTATAAGGCAAGTCCTTTTCCAAACATTGCCTTATCTCGCGTAAAGTTTTGGCTTTTGATATAGTTTGTTTGAAGGTTCTCAAATAGTTTTCGATGGGGTCATCAATCGATACCGCGTATTCCTCGAACATTGCCTTAACAATAGCTTCTGTGTAAGATAGTTCTGGAGCTTGCTTCGTCTGGGGTCTTAAGTCCGTTCGGTAGAATTTTTCGAGATTTGCTGCTTCGGACAACAGTGCATTTCTTACGTTTTGAATTAGACGGCTAGACTCCCGCGGTATTCCAAGTGTTTTCGATTTCATGTTTTTTGACGTTGTCTGCAATTTTAACATAGCGCTTAAAGTTTTCTTCTTTTTTGTGACCTGTAATATTTCTTATGACCATTTCCTTCATTCCCAGGATAATGGAGTTTGTGACAAATGTTTTTCTGGCTGTATGACTTGTTATAAGTTGCCATTTGGGGAAAGCCTCGTCCGTTCTCTTGCCTCCCGAAAATCGCACTTTATTAACAAGTGAGTCTATACCGGCAAGTCGGCAGCATTCCTTAATATAATCATTGAATTTTTGGTGAGATATCTTAGGCAGGGTTTCGTAAGCCGTATCTTGATATTTTGCTAGTATTTCCTTTGCATGCAAACTCAATGGAATTCTTGCATCGAGCTCTTGGGTCTTCTGGATAGTTTTGATTATATAGTCGCCCTTGATATGGGCCCGAGTGAGGCCAATCAGGTCGGAGAATCTTAAGCCAGTAAAACAGCCAAAACAGTAGAAATCTCTTACATGAGCGAGCTTTCTTGACGCGAATGGAAATCTATAAAGTTTGAAAAGTTCATCTATAGTAAGGTAAATGACTTCAGTCTCTCTTTCTGCTGCCCTGAATTTCTTATACGCTAGGTTCGAATGATAATTTAATTCATGAGCCCATGACATAAAAGCTTTAAGAGACGAAATGATTTTGGCGAAATAATTGTCGCCGAGGCTCCTTTCTTCGAATGCATATTTTCTGAATTTCTCAAAAAAGCTCTGATTTATTTCTTCAAAATTTGCCTTGATTTTTTTCACAGCGCAATATTTCTGTAAGAATTTAAAGGCTGTGGTAATTCCCTTGATGGTATTTCTAGCTTTCATGGTTGCCGACAGATCAAGGTATTCCTGATAGATTGCCCAAAAGTCTTTTCGATCAATCCTTATTTTATTGGGGTTCCTTAACCTGTCGAGAATAAACTGATCTGACAATTTATTGTCATTCACGAGGACTGATTTTTTTATCTCGGTGACAGTGGCGTGTAACTGATCCAATTTCAAATTGAATTCATCGCAAAAATTGTAGCCTTCATTTTTTCCTGGCTTACGGACTCTTTGTAAATCCGAAATCCAATGATTTGTTTTTACTTTAACTCCGGGAACCGGCTTTCGTATTCGAGTTCCGTTAAAAGAAATGTCCATGAAAACGTGAAGCAAGCCATCGTTGGTTTTTAGGTCTTTCCGGAGGTAGAATCTTAGTCTGATCATATGCCCTGTGTCGAATTTTGTGTGCGGGTTATTAACCTTCAGCCAATTTCAGCGAATTCAGGTCGCTTAATCTTTTACCGTAACACAATATTTAAGGCAATTCTGGTCAATAAATAGGGGTTAGTCAATTACCCGTCTCCCGTCCCGGGTACTTTTCAAAAGCTCTGTTCTAGAGCTTTTTTTGTTAGGCGAAATAATAAAGCGACAGAGATTGATTCCTCACTGAGCTGTGACTTTTTCGGCACAACTGGATTTTAAGTCAAAATCCTAGTTCTATGGAATCAAGCATTAAAAACGTTACTCTTGCCTTCTGCTGCCAGGAAGATTGGCATAGCTTTTCTTCTATAGATGACCGAACCCGGTTTTGCAGCAGTTGCCAACATGCTGTCATGGATTTCACCACAGCAAACCAGTTTCAATTTGAACAAGCGATGCAAAATGGGCAACCCGTCTGCGGAAGGTTTAAATCCGCACAATTAAGTGAGGCTTTTCTAAAATTAGCAGCAGCCTCGCTAATCGCCACTTCGTCGATCTCAACCACAAGTTGTACTGAGGAGAACGCCTCTTCTTCTTTTCAAAACCCATCATCCCAAGTAGAAATTCAAGAACATATTATGATGGGGATTCCAACGCCTCCAGACAGTCTTCATATCGTCCCAAGAATCATTCCCGATGCAACTGAAGTAAATTCAAAAAAAGCACCAGATAATTCACATCGTTAATTACAGCGCAGTCTTTTTGCGCAGTGAAAAAATAAACTGAAATTATTTATCTCGTGTTTTTTGCAGCGGCGCACCGCGTTGGCTTACTTTTGTGCAACAAAAAAATGAAAACGAGCAAGCACATAGTACTCCCCTTTTATAATGGCATACGCTATGCCTTTGGAGGATTGTTTTTGCCCGGACAATACACAAGTAAGAGTTAACAAAATAACTATAGTTACTAAAGGAAGCCCCGGGCATGCAAGCTCGGGGTTTTTTGTTTTTGGATGCATAGCTCAGTTGGTAGAGCAGGGTCCCGATAGCTATCGGGATTACGCCTAGGTCGATCGTGCCCATCTGCATCCGCGAGAATACGAGGTGTATCGGCTCACGCTTATATCGTGTCGAAACCGTAATTGGTTGCATGTTGGTTCTCCCGATAGCTATCGGGACAGCCACCTCGACTTTACTCGGTCAAAGCATTAATGGTGATGCACCAGATTTTTAATCTGGGGAATACGGATCGTTACCGTGTGACCGAACAAAAAAATTGGAGATAAAGCTAACTAAGTAGAAGCACGACTCTGAAAAAGTCGGGGTCCTGGAGCGTTACCAGGTGTCTCCACAAGGGTAATCCCAACGATAAGTCGGGATAAGCCGGTGATGTGATAGCATAGCCGCAGACAAATGCGTCCTGACATTGATCGTCTGGAAGATCGAAGTTAAAGCCTTCCGCATTACAAGTTATTTAGGGTAATGGAGGAGCCCGGTCGTCCTCGCCTGCCTTGGAAGCAGGAGTTCCCTGGTTCGAATCCAGGTTACCCTACAACGGAGAGTAGACAGCAAATGGTAGAGGCCGCTCTATAAAATTGGGTGCTTACGTGCCTTGGATGTTCTACTCATCCTCTCTTCGAAAGGAATGAAATATGGTGATGCAACGCAAACGGGTATCGCGGCAAGATTGTGGATCTTGTGTTTTTGAGTTCGAACCTCAAGCATCACCCAACAAAAACAAAACCCCCGGTTTTGCCGAGGGTTTTTGAAGGTTATTTTCATTTGTTGATCGGGCCAGTATTCATCAAGAACTGAAGCAAACGATCTGTTGTAAAAAGGGCTTCTATATTTTTCTTCCGGCTTGCGATGCCATGAGTGGGTAGCATCTATCAATTTCCAGAGACGTCCCCTTCGTTCATAATTAAAAAACTTATCAACTTCTGCCTTTCGACGCTCAAGGTCAAGATTCTTTACTCTCACCTTTGTGATCATGTTTGGCTGCACTTTAAGTACGAATCTCCACGACTCAGTGAAGCGATACACTTTGTGTGGCTTTTTACTGTATCGCCAATGAACCAACTGCTCTTCAAAGTAAGGGTGCTCTCTTTCCGAGAAATTCTTTATGAAGTCTTGAACAGAAACATCGGCAAGTTGCTGCTCGCGAACGTTGTAGACCTTCTTACCAAAACGTCTTCCTTTTTTCTTGAAATCCTTCCGATAGCTCCATTGTCGGGTGTTGATCTTATCAAGAATTCTCTGAAAGAAAGAGGCCTCTTTAGTTCTGGCTACATCTTCGCGCAATACAAAATACCTGATGAAGCCGCGTTGTACAGGTGGCTTTAGTTCGTTCCATTCAAGATTCCGTATCTCAGACCAAATGCCTTTCTCTTCCTTGTGTTTTCGAATCAGCAGTTTGTCTTTGTCTTTTCGCTGCATTCGATTTTTTTGACGCTTTGATCGAAGTCGGGTACACTGAACCCAATAGTCTAACTCATGCGTGTTCATATCACGTGTGTATTAATTGTTAAAAAAATAAAATTGATTTGACCCAGAAAGGTCAAAGCGATTCTCGCATCCTGTTTTTCAGGATGAAGTCGCTAATGAATATGATTAAAAAGACTAAGCATGGTACCTCCTTTTATAATTGGTTGAGGTGAAATGCGGTGCGAAGGTAAACTTATTGTTTCAACAATTTCAGATTTTGGCTTTCAATTAGTTTCAAATTTTTTGCGATCAAATCGTCTAATATCTTCTTGTATTCTGAATTTTCCTTCCAGAAATTGGGATCACTCTTTACGACTGTCGACAATAAATCACCGGGGAAATTATCGCCCTCGGCCAAAATATTCTCATTCAATTTTTCAAGAGCAAGTGGAATTAAAAATGGAAGACCAAAATTTTGGCCGATCATGATTCGCAAGTCTTCAACAGTAAATTCATTCAAAGGAATTTTCCTCAACCTTGTTGTCGTGCGAACAAGATGGCTGTCATAGTCAACTTTTGGCCATACCGCTTTCTCGAGGCTTTCCAGCGATTTAAATCTCCAATTGAGTTCGAGTTTTTTCACAACTATTTCAGGGTTTTTCAAGCAAGAGTTTCTGTAATCTCTCGAACTCTTTCATAGGAAAATCACTTTCAACCCATTTCTCTTTATAACCGGCTAACCCATTTTCCTTCAAGATTTTTTCCAGGTTGCGTTTGACTTCACTTGCAAAATCTAACAAACCGGTTTGAACTTTGAAGACAACTTTATACTCCTTCTCGGTAATCAAATCCCAGCTTGCCCAGTCTTCAAACCAACGAATTTCAATCTCAAGAACAGTGTCGCTTAGTGCTTGCAAAAACATCATATGTTCTCCAGGCTCATCCATGAATAATACTTTAGCCTCCTTAATTCCTTGTAGCAATAAGTTCGTTGATGCTGTGAGTTCTCCAAGCGAATCATGTAGATAAGACACAGTAATAGAGCATGAAATGTCCCCCTTCGCGATCTTTACATTTGCCCAGCCAGCATTTTCAAGAAAGTAATTAAGCGTCATCTTCTTTTTCAAATTAATCTACTTCCTTAAACCTCTCATCCCCGCACATTCTCACAATCTTTGGTATGAAGGAGCCGAGCACTTCGACTAACTCATGTTGTGCGTTCATCACACGATGAATGTCCTTGTAGGCCATCGGCGCTTCATCCAATCCGGAGCCAATCAGCTCTACACCTGCGTCGCTCAAAAATTTACTCACCTGGGCGGCGGTCAATGTTTCTTTCGCTTTTGTCCGCGACATCGTCCGTCCTGCTCCGTGTGAGGCAGAGTTGATGGAGGCCGCTTGTCCTTTGCCACGCACAATGAATCCTGGCGTCGCCATTGAGCCGGGAATAATCCCGAGAACTCCCGCACCTGCCGGCGTAGCGCCTTTGCGGTGAACGATTAGTTCATTGCCATTCGCATCTTTCTCTTTCCATGCAAAGTTATGATGGTTCTCGATCATGGCGAGCGGAGTTTCGCGCAAGCCAATCGCCATCCGTTCATGGATCTGGTGGTGACACGCAGAGGCATAATCGCCCGCAAGGTTCATCGCAAGCCAATATTCTTGCCCCGCTTCAGTAGCGAGGTCAAGCCACGCCAGATGCTTTGCTTCTTGCGGCAGCTTACATGCTTCCATCGCAATCTGCGTGTAGTGACGCGCGATGTTTGCACCTAGTCCGCGCGAACCCGAGTGCGAGAGCACGGCTACATATTTTCCCGCATGAAGATTGTATTCGTTGATTTCATTCGTGATCTCTGCGATTCCAAATTCCACAAAGTGATTTCCTCCACCCGAGCTCCCGATTTGTTGCCACGCACGGTCTTTCATCTCACGCACAATGCTCAGTTCCTTGAATTCCTTTCTCTCAAAGATTTCATGGTCTTTCGTTTTCTTGAATGTGGCCTGACCAAACTTTGTGTTGTTGATCAGCATCTTTTTGAAATCCTCTTTCTTTTCATCCAACGAAGAAACGGGCAGATCATAAATTGTCATGCACATACGGCAACCAATGTCTACGCCTACACCGTAAGGAATCACGGCATTGTTGGTAGCAAGAACACCGCCTATGGGCAGCCCATAGCCCTGATGGGCGTCGGGCATGAGCGCGCCGGCAATGGTGACAGGCAGTTTCATCGCTGTTTCCATTTGTTGGAGTGCGCCGGCTTCGATCGCTTCCGCGCCGTAGATAGAATAGGGCAAGCCTGATTCGTTCAAGGCGATCTCACCGCTGGCAGGTTTCAGAAGTTCTACGGCGAGCTCAGAAAAAATTTCATCGTCTACATACGTTGATGGCTGTGCGAGCACTTGTTTGAGCAATTGAATGATTTCTTCCTCGGTAAAAAGCGTAAGCTTCGACTGCGCCAGTTCGAGCGCCATGCCAAGTGCTTTGCTTTGGGTGAAGCCGATGGCCAAGAGTTGAGTGCCTGTCATGATTGAGCTATAAGTTAATTGTTATTGGAAAATTAGTAGATGCGCGACCAACTATTAACTAATAACAATTAATCGCTTCTAAGTACCGAAGGAGAGATTCGAACTCTCACAACCTGGTTTCTAAGACCAGTACGTATGCCAGATTCCGTCACTTCGGCAGTGGAGACCTTACTCAGATTCGAACTGAGATTCCCTCACAGGCAGCAAGGCTCTAAATGCGCTTCCCTACTTTACTTCTATAGAGCGGTATTTCGGTGCAACTGCAAATTCTATTTGTCACTGCGCATAGCTGTGACAAAGTATTCCCTGCACGCTGCGGAACGTCAATACTTTTACCGCAGGCTTTTCCTTTTAAGCTATAAGGTCAAAGAGGAGATAGAAGGATTCGAACCCGCACTTTCCTGGTTCGTAGCCAGGTGATTTTCCAGTTAATCTATATCTCCTTAAGAAAGTTGTCAGTTCAAGGTTGTTCGTTGTACGAAGCCAACAACGAACGACGAAAACTAACAACTAAGTTTACTTACGAGGAACAAAAATATCTTTCAGCTGATCGATAATCTGGTTCCCACCCGAAAGAGAAATTGTGTTGATCTTATCCGCAATCTTCTCCACATATTCCATCTCTTTCAACTTGAACAACATGGTGTTCTCTTCCATCAATTTGGCCGTGTTCAACAAGCTTCGGGTAGAAGCTGTTTCTTCACGTCGCATGATCACGTTGGCTTCGGCTTTCTTTTGCGCCACCAACACCTGGTTCATGATGTCCTTCATTTCTCCCGGTAAGATGATATCACGCACACCACAGTCAATGACTTCCACACCCAGCGCAGCAGCCTTTTCCTTCACTACGGCAAGCACATACGAGGATACGGATTCTTTCTTTTCCAGCAATTCATCCAACGAAAGTGTACCGACGAATTCACGCAATGCCAACTGCATCAGGGTGTACAATTGCTTTTCGTAGTCTTTGGTGTCAACCAACGCCTTCACAATATCCTCCACTTTATATTGAGCGAAGAAGTTCACTCGAAGTGCCGCTTTATCTTTCGTCAAAATTTCCTGTCCGGAAATTTCCAATTGCAGCTGGCGCAAATCGGCCTTAGCTACGGAAATACCGATCGGGTTTTTCCAGAAGTGGTAAACACCTGTCTCCAGTACACGTTCAAATTTTCCATCGACGAACAAGATTCCTTTTTCATAGGCTTCTACCACGAAAACACGAATAAATGGCAACACTTCTTTTCGCACCAATGTGTTGACATCGATACCTTCAGTGATGGCAACTTTACTCAGATCTGCCTTTACAAAAGTGAACGCGGTAGCACCTTTCCAATACGCATAGCGTCCGGCCGTCAATACGTTTTTGAAGTTTCCATTTTCATATTGCAAGGCAATCTCGTTGTCCTTTACTTCAATCACCTGCAGCATCGCCGACAGCGCGGCGTCTCGCAAGAGAATATTCAATTCTATCGTAGAATAAAAAGGCTTTGACGTATTGTACTCATACACCTCGTCGAAAGGCGACACCCAATAGGCGCCTTCGGAAAGCACGCGCTTGTAATCGCCTTTGCGGAATACCAATCCTACGTTTCCTGCATTAATTCTGATCCTTTTCATTGTATAAAAAATTAAACCGTTAAAAAAACTCTTTAAAAGAAAGCAATTCGAAGAGTGTCATCTTGCAAAAACGGAAGGCTAGTTGAGCACAGCGCCATCTGATTAGTTTGTTGATCATCAGCATGAACTAATGCCCAAGCGTCATCATCAAAAAAGTAAAAAGACTTTGCCGTACGAATCCCCATTCTTTCAAGTCTTTGCCAGACTGGACTTCGCATTACCGACTGTTCCCGAAGGCGACAGTTTTCGTGAAAGTCCTGACATGCTCCGAACTGCTTTCGGAGGTAACTCTTTTTAGAAGGAGTCAGCTTCGTCAAGATGGATTTTGAGTCCATTGCTCTACCCATTGAGCGATCACAACAAATTGTGAGCGGGATTCGAACCCGCAGCCTTGTTGCTCTACCAATCTGAGCTATCCCGAATTAACGGGAGAAGGAGTTGAACCTTCGACACACAAGATGGAAAACAACTCCAGGCAAAGCAGCATATTGCAGTGCAAGGCACCACAACACTATGGGGCGATTTGAAACCCTCATCTGGTCTTTCACCTTTTGTTTTTTCCGCGCTTCAATCCCGCCATAGGCGAGAAGAAGATTTTTATCCCGACGCCGAACTTCATCGGCATGAGAAAATATTTTTCAAAGAACCCTGGTGGGGCAGACAGGATTCGAACCTGTTCAGCAATAATGCACCTGATTTACAGTCAGGTCCAGCTCTCCAGCCTCTGGCGCTTCCCCCTATCCAACCCGGCAGAGGTGGTCAAACTCCAGTTCACTGACCACCTCACCGCGTCATTGCATTCATGACGATACAAAAGTGAAGGGCTACTGCGCAGTCTTTTTGCGTAGTGAAAAAATTTGACGAATTTTTCAAAAATATTTTTTGCATGCCCGTCAATCGAAATGCGCTGATCCGCTACCGCACACTTGATAATTGCCTCCGAAACCGGCAGCGCCGATGGACGCTCGAAGATTTAATTGAAGCTTGCTCTGACGCCCTTTACGAATACGAAGGCATAGACAAAGGCGTAAGCCGCCGAACCGTGCAGATGGATTTACAAATGATGCGCAGCGACAAGCTCGGGTACAATGCGCCGATTCTTGTTCTCGAAAAAAAGTATTACACCTACGAAGATCCCGACTACTCTATTACTAACATTCCGCTCACTGATCAAGATTTGGGAAAACTCACCGAGGTGGTGGAGATACTCAGGCAGTTCAAAGGCTTCAGTCATTTTCAGGAACTGAGCGGTATGGTGCAGCGGCTGGAAAACAAAATCCACAGCGAAAAAACCAAGCAGGAGCCAGTCATCGATTTTGAAAAGAATGAAAACCTGAAAGGCCTTGAGCACATCGAAACTCTGTACCAATCGATTATCAAAAAAGAAGCGGTCGAATTAAATTATCAATCTTTTAAAGCGCGAAGCGCCAATAGTTTTGTGCTTCACCCGTATTATCTGAAAGAATACCGCAACCGATGGTTTGTGCTGGGTATTAAAAATAAAAACGCTCCGGTGATGACGCTGGCCCTAGACCGGATCATTGACATCAAGCCCTCGGACGTAAAATATATAGAGCAAAAAAAATTTCAGGTAGCTGAATATTTCCAACACGTGGTCGGCGTAACCGTTGAGCCAAACACGCAGCCTGAAGAAGTGGTATTGTTTGCTGATCGTGAAACGGCGCCCTACATCGCTACCAAACCGCTGCACCACAGTCAGAGAATACTGGACGCCCAGCCGAACGGTACCACTTTCTCCATTCGCGTGCAGTTGAATTTTGAATTGGAACGCGAGCTGTTAGGATTTGGTGATCGCATAAAAATTATTTCGCCCGATCGGCTGAAGCGCCGCATAAAAGAAAAATTTGAACACGCACTCGATCTGTATCAATACGAATTCAGCAACAGCGCCTTTCCGCGGGTGTTGAAAAAACTGGAGCACCGTGGTTTTGATATTTTGCGACACGTTTATTCCCGAAAGGAAGTCAATCAGATGAAAAATCTGATTCATGGGTACTACAGTTCGTATCCCCAAAAAGAACTTCACGCCATCCGGTCGGTGCTTTCAGAAATTCCAGAGTTGAAAAACCTCATCTTCAGCGATAATTTAGTCCGCATTCTGAAACGGATCAATCCAGAGCTTCACCTCACCAAGGCTATCTACTTTGATAAAACCCCGGAGAGCAATTGGTACGTGACCTGGCATCAGGACACAACCATTAGCGTGACCGCCAAAATTGAAACTCCCGGCTACACAGGGTGGACAAAAAAAGAAAATTTCTACGGCGTAAACCCGCCCGACGAGGTTTTGAAAAATACGCTTACCATTCGAATTCACCTTGACGATGCCGATGAATCGAACGGCGCACTGAAAGTGATTCCCGGATCCCAAAACAAAAAATTGAATGATTCGGAAATTCAACTCATCGTGCAAAACAGTATTCCCCAGACTTGCGCGGTGGATGCAGGCGGCATTCACCTGATGCGGCCCTTGCTGCTACACGCGTCGTCAAAAGCCACCAGCCAGAAACACCGGAGGGTGCTTCACCTTGAATTTAATGCCTCTGCCCTGCCCAATGGATTAGTATGGGCGGAAGCCGGCCCGCTCGATTAATATAAAAGAGAGTCGGAAAAACTAATATATTTAGTATTTATCTAAATAAATTAGTTATTTTGGGGTGTGGATCTTTCTGTTCTTCATCTGGATTTAGACGCCTTTTTTGTAGCAGTAGAGTGCAAGCAAAACCCCGAGCTCAAAGGGCGGCCGCTCATTGTGGGTGGCCAGAGCCGGCGTGGGGTAGTAGCGGCGTGCAGTTACGAAGCGCGCCGGTTTGGCGTACACTCGGCCATGCCCATGTACCTGGCGTTGCAACTTTGTCCCGACGCCAAAGTGATCTCCGGCGACATGGAAGCGTACAGCAAAAACTCTCATCTCGTTACCGAAATCATCGCCAGCACGGCCCCTTCGTTTGAGAAATCTTCCATCGATGAATTTTATGTAGATGCCAGCGGCATGGACAAATTTTTTGGTGCCTTCAAGTGGGCGGTTGAGCTGCGCAAAAAAATTATCAAAGAAAGCGGACTGCCAATCTCCATGGCGATGTCGGTGAATAAAACCGTATCGAAAATTGCCACGGGCGAATTCAAACCCAACGCCGAAAAACTAATATCGGCCGGCACCGAAAAAGATTTTTTGTCGCCGCTGGCGGTAGAAAAAATTCCCGGCATCGGCACGCAAACCGCTTCCTTCCTCCACGACATGGGTGTGCGCACCATCGCCACCCTGCGCGAAATGCCGCTGAAATTTCTCGTCAGCGCTTTCGGCAAAAACGGTATTGCTCTGTGGAACAAAGCCAACGGCATCGACCACACGCCAATCGTTCCTTACAGCGAACAAAAATCCATTTCTACTGAATCAACTTTTGATGCCGACACGATTGATGTGAAACGACTGAAGTCGATTCTGATCGCGATGGTAGAAAAGGTTGCCTTTCAACTGCGCGACCAGAAAAAGCTTACTTCGTGTGTGACGGTAAAAATCCGCTACTCCAACTTCGATACCGAAACAAAACAAATTCACATTCCTTACACTTCGTCGGATCACGTGCTGCTGCGCACGGTGCTGGAGTTGTTCAACAAACTGTACAACCGCCGCATGTTGATTCGCCTGGTGGGCGTACGCCTCAGCAACCTGGTGCACGGCAACCAGCAAATCAGTTTGTTTGACGACACCGAAGAAGACATCAACCTGTACGAGGCGATGGACTTCATCAAACACAAACACGGTGTAGAAAAGCTGGTGCGCGCCACCACCATGGGCGTGAGCAGCCGTGTGCGGATGGAGATGAATGCCTTCAGTGGAAAGATTTCAAAAGACTTACTGGATAAAATCCGATAGATATGAATTCATTATCCAACTTATTTTTTCTGCTGATCTCTCCTCCTCAGGATATTATCAGGGATGTTTACTCTTTCAAACGACAAGTGTGGGATTGTATCGGTCATTATTACGACAGCGCTCATTCCTCCGCGCATCTCTCCCTTTTGCAATACAAGGATCACCACAACGAAAGCTTACTGTATGATTTCAGCGAACGGATCTCTACTACAAAGCCGTTCAACATTCATTTTAAAAACTTTAGTTTTTTTAAAAATAACGGCACCATTTCCCTGGAGCCTGTAAACAAGATGGAAATTTATGAGCTTCATGAAAAGTTAACCGGGGATTCCATTGAGCCTCACATCACCATCGCCCGAAATCTTGATCCAAAAGATTTCGATCTCGCCTGGAAAAGACTCAAAAATTTATCGTACGCAAACTCATTCACATGCCATTGCATCACGGTGTTAAAACGAATGGAAAGTCAATGGCAATTGCATTCTGATCTTCCTTTATCACCTCAACAACAGCGTTGTTAAATCGCCCTGAATTCATGCTCCTGAACTGTCACACGGGCTTCAGCTTCAAATACGGCACGATGCCGATCAAAACTCTTTTTGAAGAAGCCCGGCGTTGTGGCATTCACAAACTGGCGCTCACCGAAATCAACAACGTGGCGTCGTATCTTGAACTGCTCCGCCTCTGCAACGAAAACAAACCGATGGCCGATGGGCTTACCCGTTACGGAAAAATTCCATACGCGCTGGACATTGCCGTGGGCATTGAGTTTAGAACTGAAGAAAACGAACTGCTCTACATTGCCCTTGCCGAAAACAATGACGGCTTTGAAAAACTCAATCGCTTCCTTTCCTTTCACAACCGTGATCAGAAAATGCTCCCTCCGCGGGCGCCGCAACTGGAACATGTATTTTTTATTTATCCCTATAAAAAAACAGAGCCCGAGATGCTTCGCGAACGCGAGTTTATCGGTGTGCGGAGCCAGGACCTCCACGTTTTTTCGCTGGATCATTCTGCAAAAGAATTCGCACACAAATTTGTGGCGCTGCATCCGGTCACGCTTCTTCCTCCACAAAAAACAACAGACCGCCAGAGCGGAAGAGAAAAAACCGCACACCGCGATTTCAACGCGCACCGGTTGCTGCGAAGCATTGCCAACAATACGCTTCTCAGCAAACTTCCCGTGCATCAGGAAGCGCAGCCTGATGAGTTCATGCTGACCGAAGCACAACTACAGCAGAGGTTTACCGATTTTCCAGAACTCTTCGTCAACGCCCAAACGTTGTTAAACCAGTGCACGATCTCGTGCGAACTCGGTGTGGACAAAAACAAAAAAACGTTTTTTAAAACTGCCGAAGAAGACGCTTCATTCATCCGGGCCAAGGCACTTGAAGGATACGAACGCATTTATCTGGCCGACGATCCCGATCGTACGATCTGGAACGACCGGATCGAAAAAGAACTTGCCATCATCGCCAAAAAACAATTCACCGCCTATTACCTCATCACGTACGACCTCATTCAATTCGCCAAGAAAAACGGATACGATTTTGTGGGGCGCGGCAGTGGTGCCAACAGCACCGTAGCGTATTGTTTGGGTATCACCAACGTCGATCCCATTGAACTTGACTTGTATTTCGAGCGCTTTCTTAACGAAGAGCGCGTTTCGCCTCCCGACTTCGATATTGACTTTTCGTGGGATAATCGCGACGCCATCTACGAATATCTTTTTTCAAAATACGGTACCGAGCACGTGTGCCTGCTGGGCACGCATGTTACCTTTCAAAGCAAATCCATCATCCGCGAGCTGGCTAAAGTATTCGGGTTGCCCAAAGAAGAGATCGATGCCCTCGTAGAAGGTCGCGGGGAAAACATAGCGCGCGATCACATCGCACAAAAAGTGTTGGCTTACGCCGATTACATTGTAAGAAAAGAATTGCCCGCCAATATCTCTATTCACGCCGGCGGTGTGCTCATCACCGAGCAATCGATTTACAGGTATACCGCTACCGAGTTTCCACCAAAGAGTTTGCCCGTATCACAATTTGAAATGCATGCCGCCGAAGATTTTGGTATCTACAAATTTGATATCCTCAGTCAGCGAGGCCTGGGCCACATCAAAGAAACAGTAAAACACGTGAAGCGTAACAAGGGTGTGGATGTAGATGTGTACCAGTTTAAAAAATTCAAGAACGACGAAAAAATAAAAGACCTGATGCGGCGGAGTAAGGCGATGGGATGTTTCTATGTCGAGTCGCCTGCCACACGCATGTTGCTGGGCAAACTTCAGTGCGATGATTACCTCACACTGGTAGCGGCCAGCTCCATCATCAGGCCTGGTGTAGCCAGCTCAGGAATGATGAAAGCCTACATCGAGCGGTTTCACGCGTCACGAAGGGGAGAAAAATACGAGTCCATTCATCCGAAGATGGACGAGATCATGCACGACACGTATGGCGTGATGGTATATCAGGAAGACGTAATCCGCGTGGCTCATTATTTTGCCGGACTTAGCCTTACCGAAGCCGATGTGCTGCGCCGCGGCATGTCGGGCAAGTATCGCTCGCGCGAAGAATTTCAGCGCGTAAAAGATCGATTCTTTGAAGGGTGTCGCGAGCGCGAGTACAGCCAAAAAGTGACTGACCGCGTGTGGTATGAAATCGAAAGCTTTGCAGGCTATTCGTTTGCCAAAGGGCACTCGGCCAGCTATGCGGTAGAAAGTTATCAGAGCCTATTTCTCAAAGCGCACTATCCGCTTGAGTTTATGGTAGGCGTGATCAACAACTTTGGCGGATTTTATCACACCGAATTTTATTTTCACGAAGCGCAGATGAACGGCGCGCAGATCAAAGCGCCGTGTATCAACCTGAGCGATTATCTTACCACCATTTACGGCGACGAAATCTACATCGGCTTTGTGCACCTCAAAAGCCTGGAGTCGAAGATCGCCCAGCAGATTGTACACGAACGAAATCAACACGGACCTTACAAAAGCCTGAATAATTTTCTTAGTCGCGTGGCGCTGGGGTTGGAGCAAGTCCGGATTCTGATTCGCATTGGTGCTTTTCGGTTTACCGGCAAAGACAAACAGCGGCTGTTGTGGGAAGCCATGCTTTATTTCAGTGAAGTGAAAGTGCGCCTTCCCTCTACAGCTAATCTGTTTGACACCGAGCCCCACGAATACCCGCTGCCCGCATTTCACCGCGATGAAATTGAAGATGCCTTTGATGAAATTGAGTTGCTGGGGTTTTCGCTATGCAATCCATTCCGACTGCTGGCCACCTCCGATTATGGCGACACCACCGCCACAGCATTGATGAGTAAGCTGAAGAAATCGGTCTCTATCGTGGGCTATCTGGTCACCACCAAAAACACACGCACAAAAAAAGGCGAGTCGATGTACTTTGGCACTTTTTACGACCACGAAGGAATTGTGTTTGACACCGTTCACTTCCCTGACGTGGCGACGAAGTTCCCGTTTCGGGGGCGCGGCTTTTACGAAATCAAAGGAAAAGTAGTGGAGGATTTCGGCGTAGTGATGATTGAAGTAAATGCGATGACCAAGCTTTCGCTGATCAATAAGAAGCAGTTGCCGGCAGAGCGGTTTGAAGAATCGCGACAACCGTCCTGAGATAAACAAAAAATGCCGACGTTTCGGTCAGCATTTGATTTTGTGTGGTGACGGAGGGAATGCTGACGCTTCGGTCAGCACGCTGACAGGCATAGCCTCGTCAGCGTTGAACCACCGGCACAACCTGAAAAACTTCGGCTGAAACCGGATACTTATTTATAAATTCAATCGTCCTCTCGACAGAAAGATTTTTTAGTTTCCTCTCAAGAATCGTAGCTTCTGAGCGATTGGGTTTAGAAGTAAACCATACTAGTTTCCACGGCAAATATCGTCTTGTGGATTTTTCCTTTCCTGCATTATGCTCAAACAGCCTTCTTTGCAAATCGTTGGTTGATCCTTTGTAAAAGGAATTATTAACCTGACTTTGAAGGATGTAGACAAAATAGGACATAAAAAATGCTGACGTTTCGGTCAGCATTTGATTTTGTGTGGTGACGGAGGGAATTGAACCCCCGACACAAGGATTTTCAGTCCTTTGCTCTACCAACTGAGCTACGTCACCTAGTTTTCCAATTTTCAGTCCTTTGCTCTACCGATAGCTATCGGGATGAGCTACGTCACCGGAGAAAAACAGCCGCTTTTCCGTCAAGCGGGACGCAAAAGTAAAATAATTCACACAAATAGAAAATTTTTCAGCAATTCCTTAATAAAGTGATTTGGCCGCAGCGTGCCTTATAATTCATCGTGAATCGTTAATTTTGAACATGGCTATTTTTCAACAAATCCTGTTTATTCTCACTTTGGGTGCAGCCGGTTATTTCATTCGCAAGCGCGTATTGCGCATCCGCAGCAACATTCTGTTGGGCAAAAAGAATGAAATCAACGATCACAAAAGCGAGCGACTCAACAACATGCTGCTGGTGGCTTTTGGCCAGAAAAAAATGTTTAAACGGATTATTCCAGCCTCTCTCCACTTCCTCATTTATGTCGGGTTTTTGGTGATCAACCTCGAGGTGCTTGAGTTTGTCATCGACGGGATCTTTGGTACACACCGCATTTTTGCTCCTTACCTGGGTGGCTTTTATAATGTGCTGATGAATTTCTTTGAGCTACTGGCTGTGGGCGTACTGGTTGCCTGCGTTTCTTTTCTCATCCGTAGAAATATTTTGAAGATACCCCGGTTTTGGTCGGCCGAGATGACTTCCTGGCCACGTCTGGATGCCAACCTGATATTGATAACCGAAATTGTGCTGATGTTCGCCATCTTCACCATGAACGCCAGCGACCAGATTTTGCAAACCCGCGTGGAGCATTATATCCCAACCGGTACTTTATTCTTCAGTTCGTTTTTAATTCCGGCCCTTCAATCCATCGACACCTCTGCCCTCATTATCATAGAGCGATTCTGCTGGTGGTTTCACATCATCGGCATTCTTGGATTTACCATTTATGTGACTTACTCCAAACACCTGCATATTTTCATGGCTTTCCCCAACACCTATTATGGAAAGGTGGAGGCCAAAGGCCACATCGTGAATATGCCGGTGGTGACCAACGAAGTAAAGTCGATGCTTGGCCTGGCGCCCGCACCCACTACACCCGCCGAACCTGGACGGTTTGGCGCCAAAGACATCAACGATTTAAGCTGGAACAACCTGATGGCTGCCTACTCCTGCACTGAGTGCGGGCGCTGCACCAGCGAATGCCCGGCTAACCTTACGGGAAAAAAGCTTTCGCCCCGCAAGATTATGATGGACACCCGCGACCGTATGGAAGAAGTGGGAAAAAGTCTCGAAAAAAATGGTCCCGGACTCAACGACGGCAAAACCTTATTGAACGACTACATCACTAAAGAAGAAATTAACGCCTGCACCAGTTGTAACGCCTGCGTGGAAGCTTGCCCGGTAATGATCAATCCGCTTGAAATAATTCTGGAGTTGCGGCGGTATGTCGCGATGGAAGAAAGTGGCTCACCGGCACAGTGGAACTCCATGTTTCAAAACATTGAAACCAGCTTTGCTCCCTGGAAATTTTCGCCCAGCGATCGCTTCAATTGGTCTAAAGAAACTGGAGGTTAAAAAATTTGCTATGACAACACCCACTATGGCCGAGCTGGCCGCCAAAGGAGAATCGCCCGACGTATTGTTTTGGGTAGGCTGCGCAGGCTCTTTCGACGATCGCGCCAAGCGCGTAACGCGGGCCTTCGTAAAAATCCTCAATGCCACGCAAACAAAATTCGCGGTGTTAGGCACTGAAGAAACCTGCACCGGCGATCCGGCACGCCGTGCTGGCAACGAATTTCTTTTTCAGATGCAGGCCATGAGCAACATTCAGGTATTGAATGGCTACGGCGTTAAAAAAATTGTGACCGCCTGCCCTCATTGTTTCAACACACTCAAGAACGAATACCCTGAGTTGGGCGGAACCTATGAAGTGATTCACCATTCTACTTTTTTACAACAACTCATCAACGAAGGAAAAATAAAACTTTCGGATGCGGGTTCTTTCAAAGGAAAAAAAATCACCTATCACGATTCGTGCTATCTCGGCCGTGCTAACAACATTTACGAAGCCCCGCGCGAAGTACTTCAGGCGCTTGATGCCGACCTGGTAGAAATGAAAAAATGCCGCACCACCGGTTTGTGCTGCGGAGCCGGCGGCGCCCAGATGTTTAAAGAACCCGAAAAGGGGAAGAAAGACATTAATATTGAGCGCTCCGAAGAGGCGCTGGCCACCGGAGCTTCCACCATTGCCGTGGCGTGTCCTTTTTGTATGACCATGATGACCGACGGTGTGAAAAACAAAGAGAAAGAAAGCGAAGTAAAAGTTAAAGACCTTGCCGAGCTGATTGCCGACTCACTTTGACGTTGAATTTTATGTAGGCTACTGTTGTTTCCGAGTTGTTGAATCTAAATTTTTTGCCATGTACATTCCTTTCGAGCAATTGCCTTCCGACGCACGGGTATGGATTTATCAGGCCGACCGTGCGTTTTCTGCTGAAGAAGAAAAAATGATCGCTGCCGTGTTGAAAGATTTCTGTGCGCAATGGATGGTGCACGGCCAGCCGCTACAAACATCCTACAAAATCGAATACAATCAATTCATCATTTTATCTGTTGATGAAAATGCTGCGCACGCCAGTGGTTGCTCCATCGATGGATCTGTTCGTGTGATTAAAGAACTTGGTGCGCAACTTCACATCGATTTTTTCAACCGACTTAAGTCCGCCTGCCTGGTCAATGGGCGTATGGCCGTGCTTTCACGTCAGGAAATTGTAGCTGCCTTTTCTTCTGGCAATATTTCATCTTCCACGCTTACTTTCAATAATCTCGTGGCGACCAAAGGCGAGTTTGAAACGAACTGGAAGACTGAAATAGAAAACTCCTGGCTCGCAAAATATTTGCCGAAAGATGCGTTATCTTCATAGTTCAATTATTTCGTAGTTTTACCCGATACGCGAAACTGTATTTTCATGCGGTCATTTCAACTCAATTCCCTTCTTGCGCTGACGCTAACGATCAGTGTAATTTCCTGTAGCCCGGAAAAGAAAATCCAGAAGTCATTCAAATTCGCGAAGTACGAAAAAGTGATTTCGTACTATAAAAACGTGCTGAAGAAGCAGCCCAACAATCCGAAAGCCAGCTACTACATAGCCGAATCGTATCGGCTTTCTAACCGGATCAAAGAAGCTGAACCCTTCTATGCTAAAATTAAAGGACGCGGCTCACGAAAAGATTCTGTTGGCCTTTATTACGCCAAATCCTTGCAGGCTAACGGCAAATACGATGAAGCAAGAAAAGAACTTGATGACCTTGTCAACTCTTCTGAAGATGAAAACATAAAAGACCGCGCTCAGAAAGAACTCAAAGGCCTTGACTACCTGGCCCGCCTCACAGAAAAGAAAAATTATTATCGCGTCAAAAACCTAGAGGCACTGAACACACCCTTTGCCGAATATGGTCCAGCCTACTCCAACAGTCTTTTATACTTTGCCTCCTCACGCGCCAACGACCGTATCTACGAAGCCTCGGGCACTCCCTTTACCGACTTGTATCAGGTAGAAACCAAAGGTGCCAATGTTGACTTGGTGACGTTAAAAGCGTTGCCTGCCAACATCAATCTTCCGAACGTAAACACGGGCTGTATCACGTTCTCCCCCGATGGCAAACTCATGATTTTTGCCCGCGGAAATTCAGGCAAGCGCAAAGGAGGCGCTGATGTCGATTTATTTCTTTCGCGCTTTCGCAATGGCCAATGGACTGATCCGGTAGCCATCAATATCAATCAGCCTAATTCGTGGGAATCCACTCCTGCGCTGAGCCCCGATGGTCGCACCTTATATTTCTCTTCCAACCGCAAAGGTGGCTACGGTGGTCTGGATATTTACTCCGCTCAGATGGACAGCCGCGGCCGCTTCGGTAAAGCCAAAAACCTGGGCCCCGACATCAACACAGCCGGCGATGAGCTGTTTCCTTACATGGCCGAAAACAGCAAACTCTATTTTTCTTCCGATGGTCATCCCGGCTATGGCATGCTCGATATTTTTGTTGTGAACCGCTCGAACGGAAAAAATTCAATTGATAATCTCGGGCCAACAGTAAACTCTACCGGCGATGATTTCGGAATGTATCTTTTCAAACCTGACCGCGGTTTCTTCACTTCCAACCGCGAGGGTGGCAAAGGCGACGATGATATTTACACTTTCGTGAACGACGACCCAAACCTGAAAGTGGTGAACTACTTGCTGGCCGGTGTTACCTACTCGCTGCGCAAAGACAGCACACGCGAAATTCTTCCCGACACAAAAATTTCTTTGTTGGATGAAGGTGGAGATGTAATGCAGGATTTCACCACCGGCAACGACGGCAAATTTCTTTTCCGCGTGTATGAAAACGAAAACTATTATCTGCTGGGTGAGCGCGATGGCTATCTGACCAAGCGTCAGAAGTTTACCACCGTGGGCAAATCTGTGCCGCTTGAGTCACTCAAAGAATTGGTCACTAACATAACATTAGATACGTTGTTGGTACTCGATCGGAAGGCAAAGAATGTAGCTTTTCGTCTCAACAACATTTACTTCGCTTACGACAAAGCCGACATCAATCCTGATGCGGCGCATGAACTTGACAAGCTTGTTCAGTTGCTCAACGATAACCCTGAGATTAAAATTGAAATGGGCTCTCACACCGATAGCGTAGCGTCAGACTCATATAATATTGAACTCTCCCAACGACGCGCCGAAAGCACCGTGAATTATCTTATCCGAAAGGGAATTGACCCCAAGCGATTAGAAGCTAAAGGATACGGAGAGCGCGTACCCATTGCCCGCAACACCAATCCCGACGGTTCGGATAATCCGGTTGGTCGCCAGCGTAACCGCCGCACGGAATTTAGAATTCTGGAAATCGGTCCGGCTGTGAAAAAGACCGACGACTTTGATGAAGAAAAATACTTCAAGGAGAAGGAGAAGGAGAAGGAAAAAGAGAAAGACGACAACAACTAGGTTTAATAACCTGCTGTTAACGTTTTAGTAAAATCAGAAATTTTTGAGGGTGAGAATTCTACTCAGGTGCGGGGAACACCTGTTTTGCTTAATGAAATTGCCGCGTGTTACGCTGACAATTGCAATCCGCCGGTCCGCTTGCTTTGGCGCAAAGCCTGGCGGATTTCTTTCATGGCTTCCTTCTTGAAATTCTTGGAATCATGACGTTCAGAGCGCTGAAGAATCTCCCGGATATAAACCAGAACATTCTCCATCTGCATCTGGTCCATCACATCCAGACTCTGCAGGATTGCCAGTTTAGGTGAATTTTTCATTTTACGTAGTGGTTGTTACAACAAATAACGTAAAATAAAATACCCTTGTTCAAGCGAAATCAGGCTATTCACATAAAAACAACAGTGAGGTAATATTTCTTGCTAAATCGTCAAATATTGCCTTTTCTTGCTCTAGAATTTCGAGTGCAGCATGATTCTTATTTTTGATATTGGAAACAGCGACGTCACCATCGGTTTATGGAATGGCCAGCAATGGGCTCACCTCTGGCGGACTCCTTCAAAAATTGAGCAGCCCGAACTTTTCTATGGCATCAAAGTGCGCGACTATTTTCTGGAATCGCAGGTACATATCGATCAGGTCAGTCACATCGTGTTAAGTAGCGTGGTACCTGGTTTGACGGCCAAAATCAAAAATGTGATTTCTACTATTTTCAATAAAGAGCCACTCATGGTGGGGCCGGCGATCTATTCAAAGATTCCCCTTGAGATTTTAAATCCCTATGAAATCGGCACAGACCTGGTGGCCAATGCGTCGGCGGCTTATGCACGATTTCATCAAACTTGTATCGTTGTCGATTTTGGTACTGCGCTTACCTTCACCACCGTGTCAGGTAAAGGAAAAATTCTCGGCGTTTCTATCGCGCCCGGATTGAAAACCGCGATTCGTTCGCTTTCACAAAACACAGCCAAGCTTTTTGACGTGCCTCTCGAAATCCCGCCGTCAGCGCTGGGCACCACAACGATCACTGCCATTCAATCGGGAATTATTGGAGGATATGAAGGGTTGGTTAAAAATGTGGTTACTAAAATCCGGACGGAACTGAAAGAAGAATGTCCTGCTATTGCTACGGGCGGCTTATCTTCTATTATTACTCCTTTAAAAGAATTCTTTTATGCCGTAGAACCCAACTTAACGCTGGACGGACTTCGCGTAATTTTTGAATGGGTAAATAATAAATAGACAACCACCGAAGCTTTCTCCGCTTCAGTGGTCTTTGTTAGACTTTGTAGATTTAACGGTGCTCTTGCAGGCCCTGAGCGTAGTGGAGGATATTCTTGATGGCTGCGTCAGACGGAGTCAGTTGAATTTCATCCAATTCATTTTTCTGAGCCACAAGCTCGTGGTAGAGGTATTGCAATTGGCTATCGCAAAGGATGGCCTTGTCAATCTCCTTCGCTTCCTCGGCCGAGGTCTCGTTGTATAGGCGCCTCATCAGGTCGTTTTGGGTAAATGTTTTTATCATAGGCATTATTATGTTTGGACATGTTTTTCCTAAGGTTGATTAATGCGTAGCGCATTCTCCCCAACGCCGTATTGATGCTCACCCCCGTGCGGTCGGCAATTTCCTGAAAGCTCATCTGCAGATAGTGACGCATAATCAATACTTCCTTTTGTTCTTTGGGCAGTTCCTTGATTAACGCCCTCAATCTGCTTTTGGTATCTTGACGAAGCTGAATTGTTTCAAAGGATTGCTCAGCAAACTGTATGGAGTCAAACAAGCGGCTTCCGTCTTCCAGCACTACTTCCGGATGGCGCTTGCTGCTTCTGAAATGGTCAATTGCCAGGTTATGAGCAATGCGGCTTAACCACGGCAAAAATTTGCCTTCTTCATTGTATCGCCCGCTTTTGATCACATTCACCGCTTTGATGAATGTATCCTGCAGCAAGTCTTCTGCTACATAGCGATCTTTAACGATAAGATAAATGGCGGTATAAACCCTGGATTTGTGCCTGTGAAGGAGCATCTCAAATGCTTCTTCGTTACCGGACTGATAGAGCGAAACCAACTGGCCGTCACTACATCTTTTGTCAATCATTCTATTTTCGTTTAGGTAACGTAGAAGTATTGATCGATAGCTTTTGGGTTAGTTTTAGAATTGATTAGATGTGAAAAGTAGAAATATTTTCCATAAACCCAAAAAATTTTAAAAAAATTCTTGCCTACTCTGTCAAACCTTTGCTATTTGAAGCGATTTTTTAAAGTTACGAATTGAGATGGCTGCCACGAAGAAGAGAATTATTAAAAGTCTCGAAAATTTATCTGAAGATTTACGCGATCTGATGCGCGACCAATATCCGAACGGGTATGAAGCGAGCATCACCCGAATTACAAATGCTAAAAACGAACCCATCTTTGTGTTTCCTCTTGAAACCGACGACTCGGTGTATCTGGTAAAAGTTCCTGCCACTAAAAACAGTGACGGCGGCTACGATGTGGAGTCAGGAAAGCCACAAGAATTTGACGACAGTGGCGACGATGCCGGCTCAGATGGTTATGGCTCTGGCGGCGGCGATGACTTTGATGGTGGCGATGATTTTGATGGTGGTGACGACGAAGGATCAGGCAGCGGAAGCCGCGAAGCCAGCTATGATCCTGACTTTGATAATTGATCCGTTTTAAAATACCCCCTTTTTAATACTGTAACAGCCACCCGCGCGTAAAGTGCGGGGTAGATTTTTTGTTTCATATTTAGAAACGTATTTTTGCGGCTACTTTTTCAAAACCTCAACCCAGGATTGTTTTATGGCAAAATCAGCAAAGAAAAAACCTGCCAAGCCCGCCAAAAAGAGCGCCGCTAAAGCAAAGCCCGTAGCTAAAGCAAAAAAAACTACGAAGCCCAAAAAGGCAGCACCTGTTAAGAAAGTGGCTAAAAAAGCGGTGGCCAAGAAAGCTGCCCCAAAAGTGGCTCCTAAAAAAGTAAAAAAAGAAATAAAGCTGGAGGTAGCTCCGGTAGTTAAAAAAGTGAAAGAAGCTCCCGTAGCCCCTGCAAAACCAGCACCTGCGCAGTTGAATATTTTCCCGATTCTTACTCAGCGCCCAATTGCTCATAAACCAGCCAAGGCATCGACAGTACCTGATAACAAAACGCGTTACAGCGATGAAGAGCTGAAAGAATTTGAAACACTGATCATCGGTAAACTCGAAAAAGCCCGCGACGAATTCAAAATTTTGAAAGAAACCCTCAATCGCAACAACGACGAAGGAACCGACTCAACATCAGGTGGAAATACTAAGGTGTTGGAAGACGGCGCCGAAACTGCTGAAAAAGAAAACATGAGTCAGCTCGCTGCCCGCCAGTTGAAATATATCACCAATCTTGAAAATGCATTGGTGCGTATTAAAAACGGAACCTACGGCATTTGCTCAGTGACCGGCAAACTAATTTCAAAAGAGCGTTTGATCGCCGTGCCACACACCACACAGTCGATCGAGGCAAAAATGATGAAGCAGGATTAAGCCTAACGGCAAAAATAAAAAATGGATTTTTTACAAAATCATATCGAAGCGCTGGTGTTTTGCTCGCCATCACCCACTAAGGTTGCTGACTTGAAAGCCTGCCTATCCGAAATGTTTAACGCGGATGTGCCGGAAGAAGATATCACGGCCGCCCTTCAGCGAATTGAGGAAAAGTTTCAGGCCGAGGAGTTTTCCTTTTCTCTTAATAAATCGGGAGGCGGATATCAATTTCTCACCAAGCCAGCATACCAAACCAGTATTGGTATTATGCTTAAGCAGCAATCGAAGAAGCGGCTTTCCATCTCCGCGATGGAAACGCTTTCGATCATCGCTTACAAACAACCCATTTCAAAACCTGAAGTGGAAAGCATTCGCGGAGTAAACTGTGATTATGCAATTCAGAAACTGCTGGACAAAGGCTTGATCGAAATTCAAGGTAAAGCCGAATCTATTGGCCGCCCCATGCTTTATGGCACTAGCCCTAAATTCATGGAATATTTTGGCATTAATGACCTCAGCGAGCTGCCAACGCCTAAAGATTTCAGCAACGAAGTAAATACTATTGGCGGTACGCCGGAGAATCAATAATTATCAGGAAGTAAATTTTAAGTCGCGCCCCGACCCGTCGGGGCGCTTATTTTTTTATCACCATTCATACCCTTATCTTCATTCATCAGAAAAAATACCATGGCACGCTCAGAAAAATCATCCGGAAATAAGAAAACCTCTTTTGGCAAAAAGACGAACGCCGAAAAATCGTTTCGCGATAACAAGAAAAGCCGGAGCGGACGCGGCGAACGCAGCGAAAAGCCATCGGGTGAGCGGCGCTTTTCCAGCGCAAGGAAATCCTCGGCGCCTCGATTCGAAAGGGATTCGTCACGGGGCGAAGGACGCTCTTCTTTCGGTGCTAAATCCAGAAGCGAAAGACCATTTGATAAGAAACGTTCGGGCGGCAGTTTTAAAAGAGAAGATAGCGCACCAAGAGAAAACCGGTTTTCGAGATCCAATTTCTCCAAACCACGATTTGACAAACCTGGCAGCGAGGCTCGTTCGTTTGAAAAAGGCGACGGTGAGCGCCCATTCAAAAGCAAGAGATCTGGCTTTAAAAGAGACAGTGAAGGCGGAGCGCCACGCGAAAGCAAGTTTCCCCGGTCTGGCAATTTTTCCAAACCTCGATTTGAAAACGATTCGCCGCGCGGTGAAGGATCATTCCGCGAAGGCGGCAAATCAAAATCATTTGGACGAAAAAAAGACGACCGCTTTGGCGGTGGTGAAAAGAAATTTTCAAAGCCGTTTGAAAAACGTAGTGAAGGTGCCGGGCGATTTTCAAAATTCAAAAAAGAGGACGGCGAAAGACCCGAAAAAAGTTTTGAAAGAAAGGAATTCAAAAAATCATTCTCGCCTGCCCGTTCCTTCACTTCGCGCAAAGCGGAACGCCCGAATAAATCAGAAGCGTCTCCCGCGACGGAAAAATCAGAAGACGGCTTGATCCGACTAAATAAATTTATGGCTAACAGCGGTGTAGGTAGCCGTCGCGAATCAGACGAATACATCAAGATGGGATTGGTAACGGTAAACGGCGAAACCATTACCGAAATGGGTTATAAGGTAAAACCCACCGACGACGTTCGTTACGAAGGGCGCAAGCTCAAAGCTGAGCCGCTGGTTTACATTCTGCTGAACAAACCAAAAGGATTCATCACCACATCCGACGATCCTGAAGAAAGAAAAACAGTGATGGATCTGGTGGCCAATGCGTGCAAAGAAAGAATTTATCCTGTTGGCCGGCTTGACAGAAACACTACCGGGCTTCTCCTTTTTACCAACGACGGTGACCTGGCCGACAAGCTTACACATCCCTCGTACAATGCGAAAAAGATTTATAAAGTAGAGCTCGACCGGGCGCTTACCAAAAACGATTTTCAAAAAATACTTGATGGCGTTTACCTCGAAGAGGGCCGCGTGATTGTAGACGATCTTGCCATGGTAAGCGACAACGACAAAGAAGTGGGCATCGAAATTCACATCGGATGGAACCGCATTGTACGGCGCTTGTTTGAAGCGTTGGGTTATCAGATTGTAAAGCTTGACCGCGTGGTGTATGCTGGCCTTGACAAAAAAGACCTGGGCCGCGGACAATGGCGCTTTCTCAAACCTGAAGAGGTGGTCAGACTAAAGCACTTTCAGGGATAACGAGTAGTTTCCTATGATTAGAAAGAAAAGGATGAAGTAGTTCATCCTTTTTTTATGCCCGGTCACGTCGGGGTAAATTTGATATTTATAGTAAATTGCATAAGGCATAAAATTTACTCCATGAAAAAATCAGTTTGTGTTCTCTTCTCTCTTTTGGTTGTGCTTTCTATCGGCATGACGGCAAATGGCCAGGGCTTGTTGAACAAGTTAAAAAACAAGGCCAATCAGGAAGTGAATAAACTTGAGAACAAAGTTGTGTCACCCGGTGGAAGCCAGGACACAAAGGCGAATAAAAATAAACTAAGTGCCAATGTTTCTCGGAACGTAGTATTAAAAATCGGGGCCAACGAAAGCATTGACTACAGTGAAAGCTGTATTACGCTGGGTGCTTCGATAAATCAGGTTTCAGTCATAACACGTGACATCAAAGAGAACGGAAACATGCAGTGCTTTCGCTATGAAAATGGAACGCGCACGGCCGTGTCGTGTGAAAATCCAGTGCGCGACTGCAGCCACTCGTCTTTGCAATGCAGCTATAATAAACTGCGCAGCCTAGAGCTTGACAGCGATGAAGCTAAAAAATTTATCGTTGACGAAACGGAATCGCATTCAATAGCAGTTCCCGCCATTTCAGATCAACAACTGAAAATGATGAGCGCTTACATGACCAAGGAGCAAATTGATGAAATGAAAAAGACGATGGCCGAAGCTCAAAAGCAAACCGCCGGAAAAAATTATACTGTGGTGAAATCGAGAAGTATCAAATTCAACGGAAAAACATACGGCCCTTTTAGCCAGCTGAGTCAATTTTATTTAACTCCGGACAGCAAAAATTTTTACGCTGTTGTTGTCGAAGCGTCGCAAGGTGGTTCAAACCTCAATTACAAAGTAATTTCTTCTGGCTCCAACGCCACTATTCCCATTGCAAGCATGATTGCGCCTCTTTCGTGCATTGCTGCCAGCGATAATTCTGAATTTGCCGTTGTAGTGCCGACCAATGAAATGAAATATCAGGTGCTTACCTCCAAAGGAAAAACCATTAACATCCTCGACATGACCCGGTTTGGTGGAGTGTGGTACACACCGGCCGGAAATCATTTTGCAATACTGTCTAACAACCAACTTTCGGTAGACGGACAAGTGCTTAAAACTTTTGACGGTGTGGCGCCTGAAGCTTGTGATCTATTCGTTACTCCTGATGGAAAAGGGTTAACTACTGTTATTAACAACGTTCTTTCATTTGCGGATGGCGACTATTTTGAATATCCCATGCAGATTTCTCTGGTCAACGTGAATGGCAAACTCAATTATAAATGGCTGGCCTTTGAAAATCAAGAGATAGTGGTTTACCAAAAACCGTATTGATGGTCATCCGGAGAATTTTATTTTCAGCAGCCTTCGGGCTGCTTTTTGTTTGTGGCTTTGCTCAGGAAGATTATGCCCGGATCTTCGGACGCGATTATCAAAAAGCAGTAGCTTTTTTTGAAAGTGAAAAATGGATGAATGATGTTATCGAGTCCCACCATTTGATTCCTCACGAAGTAAAAGCCATCGTCTTTCCAGAACTGATTCGCTACAGCGCGTTGAAAGATAAATTCGAAACATTTGCCCTCGAATCGCTTTACGCCCAATACGGAAAGACCTATGCCAACTTTTCGATTGGTGAATTTCAGATCAAACCTTCCTTCGCCGAGAACATTGAAAAAGATTTTTTAATCCTCGTCCGTGAAAATTCATTTGCGATTCACCCCTCAGACACAATTCAAAACGCGGCCAACAGAGCTGCACGGGTAGCCCGATTGAAGAATAAAAAAGCCATGCTCAATTATATACTGATGTTTTTTAAAGTGATGGATAAAAAATATCCTTCCTGGAAAAATGAAGCAGATAAAATAAAGTTCTTTGCGTGTGCGTATAACTCCGATTACCAAAAATCGGAGAAAGAAATTCTTTTGTATATGCCCAAACGGTTTTTTACCGCGAGCTTAGTATCATCCTCAAAATATTGCTACTCCGATATTTCCCATTACTATTTCCTCCATCAATAGTCTATTTTGGAAAAAGTTTTTTGTCCATGCCGGGTAAAAGAGCGAGGGCATTTTTATAATAAATCTTCTTCAGGATTTTGTCAGGCAGACCGATACCATACATCCGCCAGAATGCATGATAGCGTTTATGATAAGGAAAGTACTCGTCTTCAGTTTCAAGCACACGAAAGTAGGTTTCGTATTCTTCAGGTACCCAACTGTCTTTTCCAAACAACACGCGATCCTGGTATTTGGTAAGAAATGCCTTGGCCGCGCGGGGCTGTCGTCCAAGCTCGGCAATCACCGCACCGATTTCGGTGTAAACGTTTGGCATCTGGTCTAATAGCGTACCCAGTTTTTTCAAATCACTTCCGTACCAGCCCAGGTGTGCGTCGATGAATTTTGTTTTAGGATGCTTGCGAAAAAGGTGATGCTGTTCAGCTATTATTTTTTCCCACTTCACGGTATCGGTATCATGGCGTCGGCCGGGATGAAGCTTTAATTCCAGCCAGCGCTCGTTCAGGCTATCGATAGGTTGCCAAAACTGCTTCGGATCGGCGGCGTGAATAAGTACGGGTATCCCCAGCTCGCCGCATTTGTCCCACACTGCATCAATACGTGGGTCGTCTACATGAATTCGTCTTCCTTTGCTGTCTTTGGCAAACATGCCCAGCGATTTATAAATCTTCAACCCTTTTGCCCCGAGCTGTACATCCGTTTCAAGTTGCTTTACCGCTTTGGCTGTCCACTCAGGATTGTCAATGTCGGCGAAGTTGACGTTGGTGAAAAGAACAAAACGCGTAGGATAATTTTGCTTGATGCTCTCCACAGATTTGGCAAAATGGTCGGCACTCAGGGGAAATCCTTGCCCGCTTAGGTTCACCATGATCGCCATGTTGAGTTTGTCCATTTCAGTTATCAGCGTCTTAAGCTCGCCGGGGCCCATGTTTCCCTGGTGATTGTGTATATCGATAAACGGGAACTTCGATCGCTTTACACGATGCTCTTCTACCACCAGCGTGGATGGCGGATTGTACTTTTCAAAATCCATTTTCATATCCAATGGTTTTTCCTGAGCGAAAGTCATGAGCGAACGACTTACACAGGCGGCTATAATGAAATGACGGAGCATAGGTTTTTATTTACTGCAAGTACGCTAACAAGCTTCAATGGTTTGTACAAATTATGTGAATGGTATTAAACCAAACGTGTTACGGGAGGTCAAATCCTAAAAAATCCAGCGGGGACAGAACCGATAACCAATATCTGCTATGAAAAGTGAAACCTCTCTTCTTCGTGATACCGCCCGACTTTTAGCCGCCGACGTTTCACTTTTCCGAAAGATAATTCTCGACTCAGGCGGCGGCCAGCTTCCGTTGGCGATCAAAGAAAAGGAAAGGCTACTTCATGACATTGAGAAAATGCTCGAATCGAAGCCGGAGAAAAAATAACATGTTTTAATGGTGCGAGTAGCGTCTGTTGGCGCCAATGGCAATTCGTCAAATCTTAGTAACTTGCTTGCCTTGACTCTTACCACGAATGAAAAAATTTTCTGCCTTTTTTCTTCTTCTATTTTCCATCACCGCTTTTTCACAAAACATCGACACACAGCTTGACGCTGTTCGCAAAAAGATGGACGCCAAAGATTTCGTTGGCGCCAAGCTAGACCTCACTAAAATCCTTGATACTAACCCTAAAAACAGAGCGGCTCTTACCTTGCGCGGCCGCACGCGCATGGCGCTTAACGACTATTATGGTGCGATAGGAGATTTCAATTTTGCACTTGATGTAGACTCTACAATCGCTGAGGTATTGAACTATCGCGGAGAAGCAAAAATTAATCTTGGCGATGACGACGGCGCCATTGCCGATTTGGACAAGGCCATTAAATACAATTCAAAATACAGTGAAGCATACACCAACCGGGGTTTTGCCAAATACAACATTGAAGACCTGCAAGGCGCCTATTTTGATTTTTCAAAAGCGCTGGAAATCGGGCCTGCCACTGATGACAAGTACTTTAATCGCGGCATTGTAAAAGCCGAACTTGGCGAATATGTAAGCGCCATAGATGATTATACCAAAGCCATTGAACTTGATAAGGCCGACGCCAATCTTTATAACTACAGGGGCGTGGCGTATTACAACACCAGCAATTTTGATCTTGCCATTACCGACTACAACGAAGCGATTCGCCTGGATGCCAAAGACCCATTGAAATTTGAAAACCGCGCACTCGCTAAAAGTGCAAAAGAAGATTTGAAAGGCGCGCTTGAAGATTATAACAAAGCGATAGAACTCAACGGTCAGGATGCCGAAACCTACAACCTGCGCGGCGTATTGAAACACACATTGCAAGATTTTGACGGCTCCATTGCCGATTATACCAAGGCTATTGAACTTGATAGCACCAACCCTACTTATTTTGACAACCGCGCATTGAGCAAAACTGAGAAGGAAGATTTTGCCGGAGCCATTGAAGATTATTCTTCGTCGATTGAAATTTATCCTACAGATGCAGAGACCTACTATCAGCGTGGCCTAGTAAAGCTCACCATGAACAACAACTATGATGGCTGCCTGGACCTTAAGCGCGCTGACGAGCTTGGATCACAAGATGCTAAAGCAGCAATAAAAAAGAGTTGCAAGTAGTCTGAATTATAAGTCATAAAAAAACGCCTCGATTTTGTCGAGGCGTTTTCATTTATAAGAGATTTTATTCTTAGAATTTTACTTCGGGCGCTTTGTCAGCACCTTCGGCCGCCTTGAAGAATCCTTTCTCTTTAAAGCTTCCAAGCATTGCTACCAAATTTCCAGGGAAACCTACAATGGCTGTGTTATAGTCTTGTACGGCTTCGTTGAAACGCTTACGCGAAACGTTGATGCGGTTTTCAGTTCCTTCCAGCTGCGCTTGCAGATCAAGGAAATTTTGATTGGCTTTCAGGTCAGGATAATTTTCGGCTACCACCATCAAGCGGCCCAACGCCTGGCTCAATCCACCTTGCGCTTTTTGGAATGACTCCAATGCTTCAGGGGTCAGGTTTGAGGCATCCACTTTCATTTGCGTGGCGCTGGCACGAGCTTCGATCACTTTAGTCAGAGTTTCTTTTTCAAAGTTGGCATAACCTTTCACTGTATTCACCAGGTTAGGGATCAGGTCAGATCTTCTTTGATAATCTGATTCTACATCTCCCCAGGTTCTCTTCACTACCTGATCTTTGCCGGCGATGCCGTTGTATTTGCTGATTACCCAAATTGCTAGTACACCGACAACAATCCACGGAATAAACTTTTTGAAATTCATAGGTATAATTTGTTTGTTACACTCAAAGTTAGGGACAAGAAAGCGAATTAAAAATTAGCTTACCACCAGGCTTTTTTCCATCAAAAATTCGGCAATCTGTACGGCGTTGGTGGCCGCTCCTTTGCGAAGGTTATCGCTCACCACCCACATATTCAACGTATTCGGCTGCGACTCATCGCGGCGAAGACGCCCTACAAATACTTCATCTTTTCCATGCGAATGAATCGGCATCGGATAGACGTTGTTCTTCACGTCGTCTTGTACAATTACACCGGGTGATTTCTCAAGGATCTCGCGTACTTCTTTCAAATCAAAGTCTTTGTAAAACTCTACGTTCACCGCCTCAGAGTGCCCGCCGATAGCAGGGATGCGCACTGTGGTTGATGTCACGCCGATTGTATTATCACCCAATATCTTGCGTGTTTCGTTCACCATTTTCATTTCCTCTTTCGTGTATCCATTGTCTAGGAATGAATCGATGTGTGGCAGCGCATTCAAATCGATTGGGTGAGGATATACCTTCATGCCATTGGTTATTCCTTTGCGTTCTTCCATCATTTGCTGCACAGCGTCTTTGCCCGTGCCGGTCACTGATTGGTAAGTCGAAACTACGATGCGTTTTATTTTATACTTCACGTGAAGTGGCGCCAGGGCTATTACCATCTGAATAGTAGAGCAATTGGGGTTCGCTATTATACGATCGTCAATTTTCAACACATGACCGTTGATTTCAGGAACCACCAATTTTTTTGTAGGATCCATTCTCCACGCCGACGAGTTGTCGATCACAATAGTACCTTTCTCGGCATACTTCGGTGCCCAATCCAATGACGTGCCACCACCGGCAGAAAATATAGCGATGTCAGCTGCCAGGTTGCAGCCTTCTTCAATACTCTTTATAGTATATTCCTTTCCCTTGAATTTTATTTTTTGTCCTACCGATTTGGCAGAGGCGATCAAATACAAATCATCAAACTCGATGTTACGCTCTTCGAGCACTTTCAAAACTTCCTGGCCTACCAACCCGGTAGCACCAACGACTGCTAGTTTCATTTTTTTATTGTTTTGGTTTTGTTGAGTTGCCTTCCATCCCAATGATCATTGAAGAGTCACTTCACTTTCATTTTTTGTTGGCAACAAATTTGCGAGGGGCAAAAATACAATAATTCAAAAGACCTGATGAAAATTAAGGGATCGATTATTTTCTTTTTGACCTTAACAAGTGTTTGTTATGGGCAAGTATCAGATGATTTTTCGGATGGAGACTTCACCAGCAAGCCGACGTGGTCTGGATCTTCGTCAAGCTTCATCGTCAACTCCGCGAAGCAACTTCAACTGAATAACTCCGTTGCCGCCTCTTCTTATTTATCAACTTCTTTTGTCACATCCACACTCGACGACTACGAGTGGCAAGCCTACATAAAGCTCGGATTTGCGCTTTCTGGCAGCAATTTCGCACGAATTTATCTGGCCAGCGATCAAGCCGATTTATCGCAACCGCTCAACGGATTTTATCTACAACTTGGTGAAGCCGGATCAAAAGACGCCATCGAATTATTTCGCCAAAATGGATCGACATCAACTTCAGTGTGCCGCGGAACGAGCGGAGCAATTGCTGCGGCGTTTGCCGTGAGGATAAAAATAACGCGCGACAAAACCGGATTTTGGCAATTGACCACGGACTATTCCGGCGGCAAAAATTTTACTTTGGAAGCGAGTGGTAACGATATATCGTCAATCAACTGCCGATACTTCGGCATTTTTTGCACTTACACCGTTTCCAACGCCACAAAATTTATCCTCGACGACGTGTACGCCGGGCCTTCTTTAACCGATAAAACACCGCCTACGGTTACTACTGTAACTACTCTTTCAGACGACTCCGTTTCGGTGGTTTTTTCTGAACCCGTTGATGTCGTATCCGCACAAAATGTTTCTAATTATTCGGCCGACAATTCGCTGAGCTCCCCGCAGTCGGCTACGCTTCAATCCGATTTAAAAACTGTGAAATTAAAATTCTCCAAATCGTTTACGAATGGAATCCAAAACACATTGTCGATTAGCGGAGTCGCCGACTTGAAGGGAAATGTAATGGCCGCAGCATCATTTCCTTTTTTATATTTCAAAGCGGTTCCTTCACAAGAGAATGACATCATTATCACCGAAATTTTTGCCGACCCAAGTCCACAGGTAGGGTTGCCAGCCCAGGAGTATGTGGAAATTTTTAATCGCAGTGCAAATCCCTTTGACTTAGCTGGCTGGAAATTTTCGGACGGCACTTCCACCGCCACATTCAGCAGTCAGATTATTTTACCCAATCAATATTGGATTATTTGCGCTTCCGCGAATGCATCACTATTCACCTCTTACGGAAACGTGATTGGCGTTTCCAATTTTCCAACCCTCAACAACAGTGGCGATAATTTGACCTTACGGGATGCTTCGTCAAAAACAATTGACTCGGTGAACTACGCCCTGTCATGGTATCACGATCAGGACAAACAAGAAGGCGGATGGTCTTTGGAAATCATCGATCCTAATTCGATCTGTGGCGAAGAAGAAAATTGGGCAGCGTCTGATGATCCTTCCGGAGGCACACCGGGAAAACAAAATTCAATCTTTGCCAACAAACCCGACCTCACCGGTCCTCAGCTGCTGACTGTTGTGCCGGTTTCATCAACGGTTTTGAAACTTACGTTCAACGAAAAATTGGAAAACGATTTGTCGTCAGTGGATTTCTCTTTTTCGCCTGCGGCAACTATTTCCAAAAGATATTTTTCAGATCAAGCGTTGCGTGAAGTTACCCTCGAGCTCAATGACGGCTTGGCGACTCGCCAACTGTATTCCATTCACGTAAGTAACCTTACCGATTGCAGCGGCAATTTTATTCAAACTGATTTCAGCACAGCCTCGTTTGTGTTGCCTGAGCCGGCCGATAGTCTTGACATCGTGATCAATGAAATTCTTTTCAACCCGCGAACCGGTGGCGTCGATTTTGTTGAGATTTATAACCGCTCGGCAAAGTATATCAACCTCAAAAACTGGAAGATTGGAAATTATCAAAACGGCGTGATTATTAACACACAATCCATCACTAGCGAGGATTTCATTCTCGCGCCTTCAAGCTTTTTAGTTTTTACCAGCGATCCCTCAACAGTTGTAGCACAGTACCCCCAAAGTATTTTGAAAAATCTATTCAAAATGACACTGCCCAGCTTACCAGACGACGAAGGCAGCGTGGCGATAGAAAGTAACGCTCCCCTCGTTGTAGATCACTTCAGTTATACACAACACTTGCATTCGTCTTTTCTAAAAGATAAAGAAGGTGTTTCTCTGGAAAGAATATCATTCTCTGCACCAACGCAGGAAGCCAGCAATTGGAAATCAGCCAACTCCGCTGCTGGTTTCGCCACACCGGGATTTATCAATTCCAACGCACGAACAGATTCCTTCAGCAATGAAAATGCAGTGACCGTAGATCCTGAAATTTTCTCACCCGCCGAATCGGGAAGAAATTTTTGTAAGATAAATTATAAGTTCGCCGAAAGCGGACGCGCGGCCAACGTAAAGATCCTCGACAGTCAGGGGCGGCTTATTAAGACCATTGCAAACAATGAAACCCTTAGCTTCGATGGGTTCATGCGGTGGGATGGCGACCGTGACGACGGTAGCCTGGCGCGTCTAGGTTATTATGTGGTCTGGTTTGAAGTATTTGATTCAACCGGGTCTGTCGCTCTATTTCGCAAGCGGGCGGTGATTGGAAAATAGAAATTATTTCTTCGGTACCGAACACATCGTGTTGGTGTTTTGTTTTCTATTTTTACAATTCGCATGAACACCACCTACACTGATTCTCATCTCGACGATCTCGATCCGAAAGAATACATTATCATTAAGCGAGCACGTGTCAACAACCTTAAGAATTTAAGTGTTGCCATACCCCGCAATAAGTTTGTTGTGATTACCGGGCTGTCAGGTTCAGGCAAGTCTTCACTCGCTTTCGACACACTTTTTGCCGAAGGCCAGCGGATGTATGTAGAGAGTCTTAGCTCGTACGCGCGCCAGTTTCTCGGGCGCATGGAAAAACCGGAAGTAGATTATATCCGTGGCGTGTCGCCGGCCATCGCCATCGAGCAAAAAGTAAACACACGCAACCCGCGTAGCACGGTAGGCACCACCACAGAAATTTACGACTACCTCAAATTGCTATATGCGCGGATCGGTCAAACGCACTCGCCGATTAGCGGAAAAATTGTAAAGAGAAACACGGTGACCGACGTGGTGGATTACATCAACCGACAAAAAGAAGGAACACGCGTGATGGTGGCCTGCCCGTTGAAAATACAAAAAGGTAGAAAAGCCGAAGACGAACTGAACCTGTTGCTGAGCAAAGGCTTTGCCCGCGTGCTGATTGATAGTGAAGTAAAATTCATAGAAGAAATTTTAAATCCCGGGGCAGCCGACTCAACTTCATCCAAAGGAAAAAAATCCAAACCAAAAAAAGTTGAAGGTGAAATTGAAATCCTCATTGATCGCACGGCAGTAAACCCCAGCGACGAAGATCTAACCTTCCGGCTTTCTGATTCTGTTCAAACGGCTTTCTTCGAGGGTCACGGCGATTGTTTGATTTATGTGGAAGGCGATGGTAAGAAGCCATTTTCCGACCGCTTTGAACTGGACGGCATGACATTCACCGAGCCTTCGGTAAATTTCTTCAGCTTCAATAATCCTTACGGCGCCTGCCAAACCTGCGAAGGCTTTGGAAAAATTCTTGGTATCGACGAAGATTTGGTTATTCCTGACAAGGGCCTTTCTGTGTACGAAGGAGCCATCGCTCCGTGGCGCGGCGAAGTAATGTCCAACTGGGTTAAGCCTCTTTTGAAAAACGGGATTAAATTTGATTTTCCGATTCATCGCGCGTATGCGGAGCTGACCCAAAAGCAGCGCGATGTGCTATGGAATGGCAACGAGCATTTCGAAGGCATTCACGCGTTCTTCAAATACCTTGAATCAAAAACGCACAAAATTCAATACCGTGTAATGCTTTCACGTTACCGCGGAAGAACAACTTGCCCCGATTGTCGTGGAACGAAACTCCGCAAAGATGCTTCGTATGTAAAAATTGCCGACACGTCGATCACTGATCTTGTGTTGATGCCGATCGAAGATGCGCTCACTTTTTTTGAATCGCTAAAGCTTGACACGTATGATCAAAAAGTTTCGGATCGCATTCTTACCGAAATCAAATCGCGACTGGGCTACATGTGCAAAGTGGGATTGGGATATCTCACGCTAAATCGCGTCACGTCTACGCTGTCGGGCGGCGAGTTTCAGCGAATCAAGCTGGCCACTGCACTCGGCAGCGCTCTCGTAGGCTCAATGTACATTCTCGATGAGCCGAGCATTGGCCTGCATCCGCGCGACACCGCCAAGATGGTGGAAGTGTTGAAATCGCTGCGCGACATGGGCAATACGGTCATCGTGGTAGAACACGAAGAAGAAATCATGCGCGCTGCTGATCAGATTATCGACATTGGTCCCGACGCAGGCCAACATGGCGGGCTTCTCGTGTTTCAAGGTTCGATAAAAGAAATCAACAGCAAAGTAATTTCGCACACGACGAATTATTTAACGGGTAAAGAAAAAATCGCCGTGCCTACTCAGCGCAGAAAATGGAAAGACTCCATCACCATTTTTGGTGCTCGTGAAAACAACCTCAAAAACCTGAAGGTAACTTTTCCGCTGGAAGCGCTTACCGTAGTAACAGGCGTAAGCGGCTCGGGCAAATCGACATTGATTAAAAAAATTCTTTACCCTGCCACTGGCCGTGCTAACGGATCGGTGTCTGAAACGCCAGGCAAGTACGATCAACTTACTGGTGACATTGGTAAAATTGCGCATGTGGAATTTGTCGATCAAAATCCAATCGGTAAGTCGTCGCGCTCTAACCCTATCAGTTACGTCAAGGCTTACGATGCCATTCGGCAACTTTATGCCGACCAGCCTCTTTCGGTGCAACGAGGATACAAGCCTTCGCATTTTTCATTTAACGTAGAAGGCGGCCGCTGCGAAACCTGCGAGGGCGAAGGTGAGATCAAAGTAGAGATGCAATTCATGGCTGATATTTTCCTTACTTGCGAAAGCTGTCATGGCAAACGCTTCAAACAAGAAGTATTGGAAGTAGAGCACAAAGGAAAAAACATCGCCGACGTGCTAAACATGACCGTAGAAGAAGGTCTTGAGTTTTTCAAAGACAAAAAGCCTGTCTACGATAAAATCCTCCCGCTGTTTGATGTCGGACTTGGTTATGTGAAACTGGGACAATCATCAAATTCACTGAGCGGTGGTGAGGCACAGCGTGTGAAGCTTGCTTCCTTCCTCGGTAAAAATTCTGAGGTGAAGGGAAATATACTTTTCATTTTCGATGAGCCCACTACGGGCCTTCACTTTCATGATATTTCAAAGCTGCTGAAAGCGATTAATGCATTGGTAGATATCGGTCACACTGTTATTGTCATTGAACACAATATGGAAGTGATCAAGTCTGCCGATTGGATCATTGATCTTGGCCCTGAAGGAGGAGAGAAAAATGGCGGGCAACTTCTTTTCGCAGGTACACCTGAAGATATGGTTAAAAAAGGGAAAGGTTTCACCGCCGATTTTTTGAGAGGGAAAGTGTAACTATTTGCGACGAGAGGTTTCGATTTAAAGACTGCTTTGTCTATCTTGTTTTAAAAATATCTCATGGAAACTCCTGTCGAAAATCAACCAGCGCCAAAACCAGTACTCACGGAAGAACATGTGCTCAAGTACAAAGAGAAACTCAAGATAGAGCAGAATCTTCCATTTGCTTTTGCAGGAGGAGCCGTAGCCGCGGTGGTTGGTGGAGTTATCTGGGCACTGGTTACTGTCTCTTCGGGATATCAAATCGGTTGGATGGCTGTCGGCGTAGGATTTCTGGTTGGCTATAGTGTTCGGTTTTTAGGAAAAGGGATTGATAAAGTATTTGGAGTCATCGGGGCATCGTTGGCGCTTTTTGGTTGTCTGCTCGGAAACTTCTTCAGTATTATCGGATTTGCAGCCAAGCAAGAAAGCATGGGAATATTCGCGATTCTTACCTCGTTGGATTATAGCTTGGTACCCGATGTAATGATCGAAGCGTTCAGTCCTATGGATCTTTTATTTTATGGCATTGCCATCTACGAAGGGTACCGTTTTTCTTTCCGCCAGGTGACGGAAGAAGAGGTGATGGAAAACATGGAGTAGATTTACTTCTGCCTTCCAATAATCAACACTCCGAACAGAATAAAGGCTGTGCCGATCAATTGCCAAACTGTAATGGCTTCTCCTAAGAAAATGTAAGCCAGCAATATCGTAGAAACCGGGCCCACACTCCCTACAATAGCCGTGTTGTCTGACCCAACTCTATTAATCGCAGCCGCTACTAGGTACGACGGAATGACCGTAGCAAACACGGCCATGGCAAAACTATACAGATACACCACAGCCGGAAGATGAAACAGTGATACTCCGCTAAACAAAAAGAAGTGAAGCAGCACACCAGCTGAAGCAAAACTCATCGCGTAGCTATTGAACTTTGATGCGCCGACATGCGGAATCAACTTTCCGCTTCCCACAATGTAAGCTGCATAGGTAAAGGCGCAAACAAAAATGAGCGTCGAGCCATAAAGAAAATCCTTATTCTGAGAGGAGCCAAAATCCACTTCGCTGAAAAACGCAATGGCCAAACCCACATACGTAATTACCAGCGCCAGCCATTGCATGGGTTTTATTCTCACTCTGAAAATCAATGCCGACATGAGCAGCGAGAGTGTAGGATAAATAAATAAAATAAGTCGCTCGATTCCTGCCGACACATATTTTAATCCTGCAAAATCTAAAAAGCTACTGATGTAATAACCAAGGCAACCAATAAGCGCCACGTAAAACCATTGCTTACCGGTAAACTTTACATTCGTGGTTTTGTTGGAAGAAATAAACGCGGCGCCAATAAAAAATGGGATTGATAAAATCATCCTTAGCGCCAGCAAGGTAAGTGCATCTACCGGCGTGTCGCGATACGCCACCTTCACCAGTATTGCCTTTGTTGAAAAAAGTACTGCGCCGCACAAAGCCAGCAAAATACCCTGCACAAAATACGGACGTGTTTTCTTTGATGCTGCTATCATGGGCAGCAAATATGAATTGATTTTATTTATGAAAAGAGAATTAGCCTTCTTGATTTTTTAGTGCTCAAAATAATTTTTCCTAACTAACCGTTGTAAAACTTAAAACTCTTGCGTTACCTTTGCATCATGCTAGTACAAAAAACTACATATCACTTCAACGCTCCGGGTAATGATATTCGGTGTAGCGCACGGATTTTCAGTTGATCACCATCTGATCAAATACTGAAAACCCGGGCCTTGTCCGGGTTTTTTATTTAACCCGACTTGAAATTGAAATTTAAAAACTGTCAGCAATGACGGGTGGAATTGTTTTGCCTTGTGCAAGGCAATGACACTTTTGATGAATAAAAAATTTGTGTTATGAAAAGAAAGATGTTAAGCGGAAAAGAATTGATCAAACTCGGATATCCCGAAGGTCGTGCCGTGGGCATGGCGATCAATACCGTGCTCAAGCATTTTCGCCGAAGCGAGAAAGAGGAAATATTCACGATGCTGCGAGATGTATTGGCTTCGCCGAAGGCGTTTATCAACGATTCAATATGGAATAAAGTCGCGCTTGAATTAATTCCTACAGAAAAGAAATCGCTGGTACACGAGCTGAACAAAACGCGGATCGACTATCGTGTTTACGGTGCCAGCGAAATCGAAGAAGGAGCGCGCCACCAAATGGAAGTGGCAATGAAGTTGCCAGTGACAGTAGCTGGTGCGCTAATGCCCGACGCCCATCAGGGCTACGGTCTGCCGATCGGCGGTGTGCTGGCTACACGCAACGCGGTGATTCCTTACGGCGTTGGTGTTGACATTGGTTGTCGCATGAGCCTTAGCGCATTCGCGATAAGCGAATCGCATCTCGAACGGCACCGCAGCAACCTGAAGCAAATTTTGTTTGACAACACGTGCTTCGGGCGAGAGTTGTTAAAACGTGCCAAAGATCATGAAGTGCTCGACCGCAAATTGTTTGATGAAATTACTATTCTCAAACCATTGAAAGGAAGAGCGGCTATGCAAATTGGTTCGTCTGGAAGCGGAAATCATTTTGTCGAGTTCGGACTGATTGAAGTTGGCGAGCAGAATGAATGGAACCTCGCCGCCGGAAAATACCTCGGGTTGCTCTCGCATTCGGGTTCTCGTGGATTGGGCGCTGAGATCGCCCGCCACTACACACGCGTAGCCAAGCAAGTGTGCCTGTTGCCCGGTGATGCGGCAAGTCTCGCATGGCTCGACCTCCACACCGAAGCAGGTCAGGAATATTGGCAAGCGATGAACCTCGCCGGCGATTATGCCTCGGCAAATCATCACCAGATTCATGAGCGCATCGCCGATGCATTGGGTGAACGCGCCGTGTTTCGGGTTGAGAACCACCACAACTTTGCCTGGAAAGAAAAGCTGGGCGACGGCACCGAGGTGATTGTACATCGCAAAGGTGCCACGCCTGCAGGCGAAGGAGTGTTGGGAATAATCCCAGGCTCAATGACGGCGCCAGGATATATCGTGCGAGGGAAAGGCAACTCCACATCGTTGAACTCGGCTTCGCATGGCGCCGGCCGACAGATGTCGCGAAGTGTGGCTAAGCAAAGTATCACTAACAAAATGGTGAAACAGGAATTAGAAAAACACAACGTCGACTTGCTTGGTGGCGGACTAGATGAAGCGCCAATGGCCTACAAAGACATCCGCAAAGTGATGCACTACCAGGATGAATTAGTAGACGTGCTTGGAGAATTTACTCCAAAGATTGTACGCATGTGCGGAGACGATTCTCCCGCAGAAGATTAGCGGCACCATTCAACACGTAATGTTGAATGACTTCCGCAAGGTTAAAACTTAAAATAACATTACGATGAACAAGATTGAATGGATGGAAAAATATATGCAGGAAGCCGAACAAATGATTTACAATAATCAGGTGGACGAAGGTCTGCGCGTGCTTAACAACCTGCTCTATGACGAGCCAGGTTACGGAAACCTGCACAACCACATCGGTTGGGCATACCTGTACTACACCGGCGATTTGGAGAAAGCCGAGTTGCACTTGAAGATGGCCGTAAAATTCAACCCTGAATTTGCGCCTCCTTATCTGCACCTTGGTTCGATGTACAACCGGACTGGCAGGTTTGCTACCGCAATTGATTGGCTGCAAAAAGGATTGGCAAAGCCGTCGGCAAGTCGTTTCGCATTTCTGCAGGCATTAGCAAATGCGTATGAAATGAACGGCGATTTTCGAATGGCCATCAAAACGTACAAGGAGGCTGCTGTGGCCTCGGTAGTAACACACGAAGTCAACATGCTGATGGAGGGTGTGAAACGGTGTCGAAAAAAACGGCTAGCGCTTTTTTTTTCGTTCTAGCCTAAGCGTTCTGCTGGTGTTACTCCGGATTGCCTTGCTGATCGGCGCTAGAATATTTTTATACATGATGATGAACTGATCCATGGTCGATGTACAGTCGATCATGGATTTAAAAAAACAAAAAATGGAAAAGATTAAATGGATTGAAGAATACATTGAGCAAGCGCTGCAACTAGCTTGGATGGAAGGCCATGAACCTGCGTTGAAGTTGCTCGACCGAATACTTTACGAGGAGCCTGGCTATGGGCGACTGCACAATGCCTTGGGCTTCCTTTACTTTGTTTATGCAGAAGACGTCAAGAATGCAGAAATTCATTTCCGCATGGCGATTCGTTTCAACCCCAAGTTTGCCGATCCCTATTGGCACCTTGGCCAATTGCTAAAACAAGAAGAGCGCCACGACGAAGCGATTGAAATTTGTAGTAAAGGATTGAAAGCCAAACAAGCGAATAAATCGCAACTCCTGGAAAGTGTGGGGCAGGCGTATGAGTTGAAGAAGAAGTACACGAAGGCGATTCGGCATTATAAAGATGCGTTGAGTCATTCGGCCGAATTGTGGCAATGCCTTGCACTCGAAGAAAATATCAAGCGATGCAAGCGCAAGCAGAAGTAATCAATGTAAGTAAGTGAGCCACGAAACCCGTGGCTCATTTTTTTAGCACGGATTCAATCCAGGATTTTGTTTGTTGCGCCAGCTCTGGAATCAGATTTTGTTTGCCGGCTTTAAAGGAGTGGTCTGCTCCTTCCAGCCAATTGAGTTTTGCGTGCTTTAATTCCGTGGCTACCTGTTCTATCAAGTTAACTTTGGCCAGCGCATCGCGCGTGCCCTGTAAAAAAAGCATTGGGACTTTTACTTCTTTCAAATGATCGCCGCGATCAACAGAGGGTTTGCCCGCCGGATGGAGTGGAAATCCGTAAAAGATTATTCCTTTTACATATTCCACCTTTTCCTTGGCCAGGTATTGCGAAGACATTCGTCCTCCAAAAGATTTGCCCGAAGCAAATACGGGAATGTTTGGAAGTAATTGATGCGCTGTAGTAAGCGCAGCTTCAATAGTTTTGTGAGCCACCGCCGGAAAGTCCGGGCGTTTTTTCTTTTGTTCAGTGAATGGAAAATTAAACCGCAGCGACGCAATAGCATTTTCAGCCAGCGCTTTGGCCACCGCTACCATAAAGCTGTGATTCATTCCGGCGCCAGCACCGTGCGCCAGAGTGATTAGAGCTACTGGTTCATCGGGAGAAATTAATTCTGCCGACACGCTTTCAGCGCTTTCCGAAACATTGATTTTTAAAGGTGACACTTTCATTGTAGAAAGTTATCACAAAAGAATTATTCATTCTTTAAAACTTCGGCAGGATTTGCTCTTGCTACCTTTATGGTCTGCGTGCCAATCATGATCAGCGCGAGTGCCAACACTGCGAGCACACCCAGTAGCATTTCGCCAAGAGCAAGTGGTGAGTGGTTGGCTAATTCCGGAAAGGCAACTTTTTCGAAGAACAATATTGTTACTGGTATTGAAATCAACGCTGCGATGGCAAGCAACAAAAAGAATCCCTTCCCAAGTAAATAAAGCAAACGGATTTCACTTGCTCCCATCACTTTCCGAATGCTGATTTCTTTCAATCGCGTTTCGGTTGTAAAAACGACCATTCCCAATAATCCCAGCGAGGAAATGCAAATCGCCAGAAAGGCCAAAAATCCTGCTACCTTGACGGAGGCCTTCAATCCGGAGAAAGCCTCTTCGATTTGTTCACTATAAAATTTTGCTTCCATGGGATGAATCGGATCGACTTTTTTCCAAATGGCTTGGATCTTGGCATAGGTAGCTAAAATGTCCTGCGTCTTGATTTTTACATTTACAAGTCGCGCGGTTTTATTGGAATAACGAAACATCACTTCTTTGGTGCTTTCTCTGGCATTGGCCCTCCCGTAGTGAAAATTTTTCATCACCGCCACAATGCGCAGATTTTTACCATCAACTTTTAGTATTTCGCCCAATGCCTTTTCGGGATTCTGACCCGCAATGTTAAAGCGCTTTAACACGGCCTGATTAACAATCACCTCCGACTCTGAACTATCGGCCCTTGCTGTAAAATTGCGCCCTGCCAGTAGTTTATGCCCGTGAAGCGGCAGATAGTTTTCATCGACCGTATTGTATCCCACCACCAATGAGTCGTTGGGATTCTGATAATACTTCACATAAGTACCCCAGTAGTTTCCTACGCTAGTCACCATCAGCGACTGCGATACACCGGTCACTTCTGGCAGTTCACTAAATTCCTTTGTAAGTATTTCGGCTTTATTTCCCTGAAGGGCTATGTTCAATATATTCTCAGTTTTAAAACCAAGATCGAATGTGATGAAATGCTTGTATTGTTTGTAAACGACGATTGTGGAGGTGATGAAAATGATTGAGATGCAATATTGAAAAACGATCAATACTTTGCGCACGGTTAATTTTCTAAAGAACGTTGAGTTGGAAGCATTCTTTAAAACCAGTGCTGCATTGATTTTTGAAAAGAACAAGGCGGGAAAAAATCCTGCGGCCATTCCCACTACAATGGCGAAGCCTATAAAATAAAGGAGTAGCTTGGGCGATAGGTTTAATAAAAATACTTTTTGAATGCTTGGCTCAATGTTCAGAAAGTAAGGTTTCAACAACACAAACAACAAGATGGCGATAACGACTGCACATAGAGAAATAATTACTGCCTCTACTACAAACTGCCCCATCACATCGCGCTTGAGCGCACCGATTACTTTACGAATGCCAACCTCGCGCGTGCGCTTGAGCGACCGTGCTATCGACAAGTTGGTGTAGTTAAATCCTGCGGAGAGTATTACGATGAAAGCTAGTCCGGCAAAAATCAACATACTCGACCTGCCCATGGTTGGCCCGATTTGATTGCCGAGATTTTGGCCAAGCATGATGTCGTCCATAGGTTGTAGTGCCAATTCGATGTGGGTATTTTTTACTGTGGGATCTTCTCGTTTGCTCAATTCGTCAAGGCTGGTCTTGAGTGCGGTAAGATCTGCATCCGGTGGCAATAGCAGATACACCCACGTGCCCCAAACATTATCCCACGCCAAATCATCTTTACGCGCATTGGCCTCACTTGTCACTAACGAGCCAAGCATATCAAACTGCATGTGCGAAAAGGTAGGCAGGTCCTTAAGTATTCCAGTCACAGTATATTGTTTGTCATTATTTAAGGTGACGAATTTGCCAAGCGCCGGTTCATCGCCAAATAATTTCCTGGCTGATTTTTCGGTGAGCACCACACTGTAAGGATCTTTCAAGGCTGTAGCCTGATTTCCTTGCGCCAATTGAAATGAAAAGACTTTAAAGAATGCAGGATTAGACCAGAAACCGGAAAGCGGAATTACTTTTTCTCCTGCCTTCATATCGCCTGTAAACTCGCGGGACAAGATTGCTACCTCTTCAGGAACAGAAAATGTTTGAGCGATTTCTTTTGCTGCTTTGAGAGAAGTTGTCGCCATAAAATTTCCGTCCTTTTGGTCCAGGTATTCGTAATGGCTTATTACTCTGTAGATGCGTTTGTGATTCACATGAAATTTGTCGTACGAAAAAATATCGAACAACATTCCGATCAGCAGCAGACCCACCGACATGCTGATGGCGAGGCCTACAATATTGATTGTTGAAAAAAGTTTGTTGCGCACAATCGTGCGGCCCGAAGTTTTGATGTAGCTGCCCAGCATAATCCAGTTGATTAATAGGTTGACGAATTCCGGTTTGCGAATAGTATAAAGTCTCAAAAATTTAAAAACGTCGATGATGTAAATGAGCTTCGCTTTTGTGGCTCCCTTTGAGATGACATTGCGTTCAAAATATTCATGAAGGTCGCCTTCAAGGTCTTCGAGCAACTCATCCTTGCAATACCAGGAAAGAAATCTCGTAGCCCAGCGCGGAGGGTGAATATCGTTTTGGTTCTTCATCAGATTCTTTTTAAAGAAAATTCCGGAATCATATTCCAAAGCTGATCGCGCACCTCCTTCGATTTTACCAACGCCGATTTGCCTGCGCTGGTAATCGTGTAGTACCGTTTTCTCTTTCCTCCGCGTGTCTGTGTTGCTTCGCCGAGTTTACTTTTCACAAGACCTTTCTCTTCAAGTCGGTTAAGCACAGAGTGAACCACGCCGAGTTTCACCGCTCTTTTTGTCTGTCGCTCCAGCTCGTCACAGATGCCCACGCTATATGCTTCGTTAACAAGGGCGGCAATGGTGAGCAGCACCAGTTCTTCAAATTCGCCAAGGTTTGTTCCTTTCATGTTGATGATTAATTACGTAAATGTATGTAAAATGGTTTATTAAATTATTTCTGTAAAGGAATTTAATAAGCGTTTATTTGTTACTGTCTAAAACAAAATCAAAAATCTATGAAAAGAACAGCAACGGCCCATTGGGAAGGAGATTTGAAAGCCGGCAAAGGCAACCTCAGCACACAAAGTACGGTGCTCAGCAAAAGTCAATACTCATTTAACACGCGGTTTGCAGAAGGGATAGGTACTAATCCTGAAGAACTGCTCGCTGCCGCACATGCCGGCTGTTTCACTATGGCAGTCAGTATGATTCTCGGGCAAGCTGGTTTCACTGCCAGTTCGCTTGATACCGAAGCCGCTGTAACACTGGAAGGCCTGGCCATCACGGGCGTTCACCTTACCATCACCGGAAAAGTGCCTAACATTTCGAAAGAGCAATTTGCGGAGATTACCAAGACTGCCGAAAAAAACTGTTTGATTTCAAAAGTGCTTTCCATTCCGATTTCTTCGGAAGCGATTCTTTTATAATCCGCACCGACAGGAATACAAACCACAATGACTCGTCGTTGTGGTTTTTGTTTTTAATGGGCTTCCAGCCAATTTTTACCGATGCCCACTTCTACTTCCATGGGCACATCGAGCAGCACAGCCGATTTCATCAGCTCGACTACTTTTGGTTTCACAATCTGCTGTTCGTCGACATGCAAGTCGAATACCAATTCGTCATGCACTTGCAGAATCATTTTCGTTTTTAACTTTTCTTTCTGCAGCCAGCGGTGAATGTTGATCATCGCGATCTTAATGATGTCGGCGGCGCTTCCTTGAATTGGTGCATTGATGGCGTTGCGTTCGGCAAAGCCGCGGGTAGAAATGTTGCGCGAGTTAATGTCGCGAAGGTATCTTCTTCTTCCTAAAATAGTTTCTACATATTCTTTTTCGCGCGCCAGGTTAATCGAGTCGTCCATATATCGCTTAATCGCCGCAAATTCTTTGAAGTACGAGTCGATGATCTCGCTTGCTTCCGTGCGCGAAATGTTAAGATTCTGCGCAAGCCCAAACGCCGTGCTGCCATACAAAATGCCGAAGTTCACTTCTTTCGCTTTGCGCCGCATATCGGGGGTGACCTTGTCGAGATCTACTTTAAACACTTTCGCTGCCGTAGTGGTGTGAATGTCTCGGCCCGTGCGAAAGGCTTCGATCATGGTTTCATCTTTCGCGAAAGCGGCAGCTATACGCAACTCAATCTGCGAATAGTCGGCCGACATGAACAGAAAATTTTTGTCGCGTGGCACAAAGGCGCTTCTGATTTGCCTTCCCTTCTCGGTGCGGATTGGGATGTTTTGCAAATTCGGATTGTTGGAACTCAGGCGTCCTGTGGCGGCGACGGCCTGCCGGTAATCGGTATGAATACGATGGTCGAACTTGCTCACCATTTTTGGCAACGCATCAACGTAAGTGGATCTTAGTTTTTCGTATTCACGGAAGTCCAGGATTTTCTGAACGATCGGATGCTCTTCGGCAAGTTTGGTGAGGACTTCTTCGCCAGTGGCATATTGGCCTGTCTTAGTTTTTTTTGCTTTGTCGAGCAGCTTGAGTTTGTCGAAAAGAATTTCACCCAACTGCTTGGGCGAAGCAATGTTAAATTCGGCGCCAGCCAAATCAAAGATTTCTTTCTGCACCTGCTCACTGTCTTTCTTCAACGCGGTCGACATCCATTGTAGCGCTTCTTCATCCAGCGCCACACCTTCTCCTTCCATCGCAGCCAGCACATACACCAGCGGCATTTCCACTTCGCGTAGCAATCGCCAGTGCCCACGCACGTGACCTTCCTTTTCTAATTTCTGTTTGAGTTGCAGCGTCAGGTCGCAACGCTCTCCGTAGTATTTTGCCTCGTCGTTGTCGCTTGCAATCAATTGGTAATCGAGATACTGGTTGCAAAGAATTCCCAAATCATGCGACGACTCGGGCTCAATCAGGTAGTGTGCGAGCATCGTGTCAAACAATTCGCCTTTCACTTCAATACCAAACTTGCGAAGCGAAAGAATACACTGCTTTATGTTGTGACCAATTTTGGCAATCTTCTCGTCAGAAAAAATTTCAGAAAATTTCAACAACTTATTTTTGTCTGCAGCCGGGACGAAGAAGGCTTCGCCCAGAGCGAAGGAGAATGTGATGGCCGAAATAGTAAAGTCAAAATTGGCCGTGTCATCAGTTGCCACCTCAATGGCAATTTCTTTTTGCTCTTTTAATTTTCCGATAAGGGTTTTTAATTCTTCCTCAGACTCGATGCGATGGTAGTTGGAGCTCGATGGATTAGCGGGTCGCGTTTCATCATTGCTCTCTAATGAAGCTACGCCTCCAAACATCGAGAGCTGAGCAGGTTTGCTTTCGCGAATGGAAGGCGCAGAAGCAGGCGCGCCCGGCGCAGCAAACACACGTGGCAACATCGTTTTAAATTCCAGCTCTTCAAAGATTGGCCGAAGCGATTCTTCAGGTCCGGTGTAGCGAAGCGCTTCTTCGTTGAACTCCACCGGCACATCGGTAATAATCGTAGCCAGTTTCTTTGACAGAATTGCCTGCTCGCCAAACTGCTCTACGCGCTCTTTTTGTTTTCCTTTCAACTCAGAAGCGTGAGCCACTACGCCCTCCACAGTCTTGTATTGCTTCAACAACTCCGATGCAGTCTTCGGCCCGATGCCGGGAATGCCGGGAATATTATCCGAAGTATCGCCTTGCAGTCCGAGGATGTCAATGACCTGACTTACATTTTCGATGTCCCATTTTTCGCAGACTTCTTTGGGGCCCATCACGTCTACGGCGTTGCCCATGTAGGCCGGCTTGTAGAGCAAAACATTTTCTTTCACGAGCTGGCCAAAGTCTTTATCGGGTGTCATCATATACACCGTAAATCCCTCTGCGGCGGCCCGTGTGGCAATCGTACCGATGATGTCGTCGGCTTCATAGCCGTCCATTTCAAGAATGGGAATATTGAAGCCCTTGATAATTTGTTTTACAATGGGTATGCCATAGCGAATATCTTCTGGTGTTTCCTGGCGTGTCGCTTTGTATTCTTTGAAAATTTCGTCGCGAAAAGTTTTGGCGGCGGTATCAAATGCTACCGCAATGTGCGTTGGCTTCTGTTTTTGAATTACTTCAAGCAGCGTATTGGTAAATCCAAACGGCACTGAAGTATTTTGTCCCCGGGAGTTGATGCGCGGATTTTTTGTGAAGGCAAAGTGCGCACGATAGATAAGCGCATACGCATCAAGAAGAAAAAGTTTTTTGGCAGTGTCAGACATGAGGCGAAGGTAAAAAGAATGAGGCAAATCAAAGGAGAAATGATGTTGATTGGCTTTTCTTTTTCATCTAATATTTCTAAATCGTATTACTATGGAACAGAATACGCTCGTCAAAGATTTTTTGAAATGGGAAAAAGAAACTCCTGATCACATTTTTCTCAAGCAGCCAGTCGACAGCATCTGGCACGATTGGTCGTTTCGCCAAGCTGGCGACGAAATCCGCCGAATGGCTTCCGGGCTGCAATCGCTAAATCTGCCGCCGCGCAGCAACATTGCCATTCTCTCAAAAAATTGTGCGCATTGGCTCATGGCCGACCTCGCCATTTTCATGGCAGGTTACGTATCGGTTCCGCTTTACGCAAACATCACGGCTCATTCCATTCAACAGATTTTAGAACACAGCGGCACCGCTGCCATTTTTGTAGGCAAGCTCGACGACTATGCTCATCAGAAAGCGGGCATTCCAGCGAATGTAAAAACCCTCAGCTTCGATTATTACGGCATCAAAGACGGAATATGTGTAAGCGATTGGATTGCACAGCAGCAGCCAATGCAGGAAATCCCTTCGTGGAAATCGGAAGAGCTAATGACCATCATGTACACCTCGGGGACCACAGGTACGCCCAAAGGGGTGATGTTTCACTCCGCTGCCTTTGACCATACCGCCGATGTCATCATCGATTATCTGCGGCGGGTAAATCCATTGCCGTCGCATCCAGAGTTATTTTCGTATTTGCCGCTCTGCCATATCGCCGAGCGAAACCTTACCGAACTTCTCGGCTGTAGGTTAGGCGCTAGTATTTCATTCGTAGAATCCTTGGAAACTTTTCCGCGCGATCTGGCGCACGTGCAACCTCATTTATTTTTTGGTGTGCCGCGCATCTGGGCGCGCTTTCAGGAAAAGATTTTAGAAAAACTTCCGCAGAAAAGGTTAGATCTTCTCCTGAAGATTCCGGTGATCTCTTCCATTATCAAAAAAACACTCACCAAAAAACTAGGGCTTTCACGGGCACTGATTAAAGCTACCGCAGCGGCGCCCATACCTAAATCGTTGCTCGAATGGTATCAATCTATCGGCATTACGCTTCGCGAAATCTATGGGATGACCGAACAATGCGCACTCTCGCATGCGAACCAGGAAGAAGTGCGGTTTGGTACCGTGGGAAAATCCTTACCTAAGGTGGAAACCATTTTCTCTCCCGACGATGAAATTCAAACGCGTCACAAGGCACTGATGATGGGTTATTACAAAGAGCCTGCGCTTACCGCGGAAGTGTTTACTCCCGAAGGATTTTTAAAAACCGGCGATTGCGGCAAGCTCGATAAAGATGGATTCCTCACGATCACCGGTCGCGTGAAAGATATTTTCAAAACCGACAAAGGGAAATACGTTTCACCATCACCCATTGAAATGCGACTTCACAAAAATGCAGACATAGAGCAAGTGTGCGTAGTCGGCATGGGAATCCCTCAGCCAATCGCGCTCATTGTATTATCCGCGGCTGGCAAAGCAAAATCAAAAGAAGAAATCATAAAGAGCCTGACTGCTTCTGTGGCAGAAGTAAATGCTCCTTCGGAAGATTATGAAAAATTAAAAAAGGCCGTGATCATGAAGACCGATTGGAGCATCGCCAACGGACTGATGACGCCCACCATGAAAGTAAAGCGCAACGAGGTAGAGAAAATTCACTTGCCAAAATATCCAACGTGGTACGGCTACGAAGGCCTGGTAGTGTGGGAATAAATCACAGATACTGACCGATGTTACTCGTAGTGAAAAAGAAGTAAACGAAGAAAGCATTCAGGCACGTCGCTGAAATAAAGTTAAGCCACATGGTGCGCGAGTGGTTGGCGTTGACAGGATTGCGCCATACCTGAAAAAACCAGATCATAAAAAAGAGAACCACGGGCGCCAGTGCAATCAGGAAGGCATACGATAGACGCGAATCGTAAAAAGAATTGAAATACAAGACAAACCCTGCGGCTGCCAGTGCGAAAACTACCTGAACAAAAATAAATGTGCCACGAACGCCTAGCATCATACTCATGGTTTTATCGCCGTGTTTCGCGTCTTCTTCATGCTGATACACCTGAGTCATCGGGTAATTGCCAAGCAACATCACCGAAGTGAGCGCCGCCGGAATAAGTATTCGCGCATGCAAAAGGTTTTCAATTTCATAATTATTGATGCCGATGTAGCACATCAAAAACGCAAAGAAGCCCTGAAATATCCCAACTGTAAGCCAACCCAGGATCGGATATTTTTTTAAACGAATCATCGGATGGCTGTACGCCTTCGAAACCAGGCCGTAAATCAAAATCATCGTCGCAAAGAGAAAACTGATTTTCCACCAGGCCAGCAACACAGCACCAAAATCAAACAATAGCGAAACGTAATAAAGGCTTTTGTTTACGGGCGGGGGATTTTTTAAACCACCAATACTTTTTTCATCTTTATCAAAATAACTGTTGTATCCATTGCTGGCCGGATAAAGCAACAAATGAACGATTAGGAGTGTCCACAAAATTCCGCGTTCGGTAAAATTGGGTGAGATGCCCAGCGAAAAAAAATAAACCGGCAATAGAAAAAAAGAAAATGGAATGCGAAGGTGAAGTAAAGTGGACGACATATCGTTAAACTATTCGAACAAGATAAGGTATTTTAGGTTATACTTGAACCGATGAGTTATATCACCGCCATTGACGTTGCCAATCCCAAACATTGCTTCACTCAGGAAACTATCGCTGGCTTCATGGTAAAGGCTATGAAGTTAAATCAGGATGAGGAACGAAAATTGCGTGCACTGTATCGAGCCACAGGAATTGAAACCAGGAATTCTGTACTCGCCGATTATGGCAAAGTCGAAGATTTCGATTTTTACCCAAATCGCGAATCACTTCCTCAACCTTCGACAGTGCAGCGCATGGAGTTGTTCAGAAAGTTTGCGCCTGAATTAAGTGTCACAGCAGCGCAGAATTGTCTTAAAAAAGTTTCTAATCAACAGATTTCAGATATCACTCATTTAATTGTAGTGAGCTGCACAGGACTTTACGCTCCGGGTCTCGACATTGATCTGGTCAAACGATTGGGATTAAAAACCTCTGTGCAACGAACGTGCATCAATTTCATGGGTTGTTACGCAGCATTCAATGCCATAAAACTTGCGGACACGATTTGCAAAGAAAATACCGATTCGAAAGTGCTGATTGTTTGCACAGAATTATGCAGCATTCATTTTCAACATGAAAACACAGAAGATAACCTGCTTGCCAATTCATTGTTCGCTGATGGAAGCGCCGCACTGTTGATCGAACCGCAGCCACGTGCTGGCCTTAACCTGCGACCTGTCCGATTTTACGCAGACCTGGCTTTGAACGGCGAAGAAGCCATGGCCTGGAAAATTGGTGATCTCGGTTTTGAGATGCGGCTATCTTCTTATGTTCCTGAAATTATCCGTGGTGGAATAAAAAATCTGACGCAATCATTGCTTGGCGCATTAGAGAAAAAAGTTTCAGAAGTAGATTTTTTTGCCATTCATCCTGGAGGAAAAAAAATTCTTGAGGTGATTGAAAGTGAATTGGGACTTAGCAAAAAACAAAATCACTTTTCATACGAAGTGTTACGAAAACACGGGAACATGTCTTCGCCGACTGTAATTTTCGTTTTAAACGAGCTGCTTGAAAAATTGAGTGAGGCAGACCATAAGAAAACAATCTTGAGCTTTGCCTTTGGCCCCGGCCTTACTTTGGAAAGCTCTCTTCTTGCCATCGAATTTCATTAATGTATGGCTATTAGCTTTTCACATAGAAGCAGCGACATCGAAATCATGGACGATCTCTCTTACCATGACGAGGTAATTTTTCAAACGCTTCGCGAGCTGGACTTTATCAATCAATGGCTCGGTGGAAACGCTGTGACATTGCACGCGCTAAAGAAAGTGCTATCGCAATGCCCACAAGGCAAGTCTTTAACAGTGGCTGACCTCGGTTGCGGAAGCGGCGAAATGCTACGCCTGATCAAAAAGTACGCTTCGTCGGTGAATCGCGAACTTCACCTTACGGGAATTGATGCCAACGAACATATCGTTCACTATGCTGCCGATCATTCACGTGATTATTCAAATTTGAATTTTGAAGCGATCAACATTTTTTCCGACGAATTCGCTCGAAAGCAATTTGACATTGTGATGGCGACTTTGTTTCTGCACCACTTCTCCGATAAAGAATTACAATCTCTTTTCTCCTCGTTAAAAAAACAAACAAGAGTAGCGATTATTGTCAACGACATTCATCGCCATCCTCTTGCTTATTATTCCATCAAGTGGTTGACCCAACTTTTCTCCAAATCGTCGATGGTAAAATTCGACGCACCATTGTCAGTGTTGCGGGCTTTCACGCGCAAAGAATTGCTTACAATTCTTGAGAAATCGGGAATTAAGAAATTTGAATTAAAATGGAAGTGGGCCTTTCGCTGGCAACTTATTATCTACTGCCAGAGCAATTAAGCTCTTGACAGTAGCACCTTTTTCATTAACGCCTTTTCAGCTTCGCTCCAACCTTCTTCCTGCTCGGGTTGCTCGGTAAGTTTTTCTAAATCAAAGAAAAAGCGCAGGCGGTATTTCCAGATCAAATCTGCTCCAATCGTCTTTTTGAAATCGCGGATCATGTTTTTATTTCCGATCCAATACAATTGTACTTCCTTTTCAGGAACCTCTACATTCACTTGCCCACGGATAAACATCGAATTGTCATGCAGCTCCTTATTCAGTTGCTCGGTGTATCCTGGGTTTCCTACTATATATACTGTGTGCATAGTTTAAAAAATCTCTTTCGTCTGTTCAACTTCACTTATTACTACCGTTCAATACGGCAAATTTAGAGTGAAGGTTCCACTTTATTCCGGGCAATTCAGGCGTGAACACGCTAGAAAATATGGCAAAGAAGTTGTTAGGAAATACATTTATAGCTGTAAGGATGAAACTCCCAATAATATTTTCTGAATGAGCAGTTATACCCATTTTATATTTATTTTCGTTTTTATTACTCGCAACCGTGTGCAAAAAAATTAAATCGCTTATGAAAACTCTTGTGTTCTATTTTATCGCTCTGACGGCACTTTTTTCGTGTTCCTCATTGCCTTTTGGCCAAAAAGTAAAGGAGCCCTTTCGGGGAAATGCGTATGAATCAAACAATCGCTTTTTTAGAGGCACAGGGAAAGGAGAAAGTTCTTCCGACAACGTTGCCAGAAGCAAGGCTGACATAGAAGCGAAGGCAGTTTTGGCTGGTCAGGTTAACACCACGATGAAACAAGTGAGTGACCAATACCTTGGGCAAACACAAAACGATCGCGCTGCCGATGTGGCGGATAAATTTCAAAGTCTGGTGCGCGAAGTGATGAACACAAACATTGCCGACTTGCGGAAAATCGGAGAAGAAAAATATTTCGATAAGAAACAAAACAAGTACACTGTCTTTATCGCCTACGAAATCAAAAAGAACGCGATGTTTCGCTTCATGAAAAAGCAAGCCAAGACCAATCAAGCCATCGACGAGCGCCAGCAAGAAGTGATTCAAAAAATCCTAGACGAAGAATTAAAGAAATCTGAAAGCGAGGAAAAATAGTCTCGCTTATTGCTCGTAATACACCACGTTAAGCAAGGTGTTGCCCACTGCGCCGAGTGTTTCCTTGCTGATTATCGAAAGATTGTCTTTCTGCGAGTGATGGTAGTCGCCAAAGAAGCCAACACCGGATTGGTAATGTACTATATCGATCATTGGGATCTTTGCTATTTCATTAACAAACCGGTGATCATCGGTAATGCCGCCTACATTGGTCTTCACAAAATAATCAGTGTATCCGATTCGTGCTGCGGTATTCCATACTTTCTCTACTACAGAAGGAGCGTATTCCAATGACACGCCTTCGCGAAAGAACTGGGCGTGATTTGACCCAACCATATCGAGCAAAATGCCGAAGTAAGCAGAATAGTTTTTTTGGTGCTTGTGTTTGGCCCAATATTGAGATCCGAGGCACCACCAATCGGTGTATCCTTCGGGCATTTCAATGGACGAATTTCCATGTTCCTTCTCTCCCCAATCCTCTCCATCAAATAGAATTATATCCACACCCACATCAGGGCTCTTGCCTTGCCCGATAGCGCGCGCCACCTCCAGCAATACACCTGCTCCGCTGGCTCCGTCGTTAGCTCCCTCAAACGGCGCATCCCTTTTCACCTCATCTTTGTCGGCATACGGGCGAGTATCCCAATGCGCGGCGAGCAAAATTCTCTTTTGCGCTGTCGGGTTATAACTGGCAATAATATTTTTCAATTGTACTTTTTGATTGTCCCATGTGAGGGCATCAAACTCTTGCGTCACTACTGCAGCGCCGTACTTTTTAAAACGCGCGATAAAATATTCAGCGGCTTGCTGATGCGGCTTTGTGTTGGGCACACGCGGTCCGAATTTTACCTGTTCTGCTATGCGCGCATAGGCCGAGTCAGCATTGAATCGGGGCACATCTACTACGCGCGACGGCACTTGTGTTTCCTCTGATTTTTTCTTCTGATTACATGATTCCAAAACAAAAGCAGCGACAATCAGCGCGAGAACGAATTTATTTATGCTCATAACAGGGTTAGAAATCGGTTGCAAAGTAAAAGAAACTTTAGTGCAAACAGATGACTTTTACGAATGGTTATTTTTTTAAATTTAAGGCTCATTTTACCATAACATCACCAGTACATGGGCAAACCAACAGGTTTTTTAGAATTTGATCGGGAGCTTCCTAAAAAACGCGAAGTAAAAGATCGCATCAAAGACTACAACGAAGTAGATGCACCGATGAGCGAACCCATTGCGCTGAAGCAAGCTTCGCGATGCATGGATTGTGGAACTCCTTTTTGCCATAATGGTTGTCCACTTGGAAACATCATTCCGGAATTTAACGACGCCGTTTATCAAAGCAATTGGAAGCTGGCGTATGAAATTCTGATCAGCACAAATAATTTTCCGGAATTTACCGGCCGGATTTGCCCTGCGCCGTGTGAAGCATCGTGTGTGCTTGGAATCAACAAACCTCCGGTGACCATCGAGTACATTGAGAAGTCTATCATCGAAAAAGCATTTGAAGGAGGATATGCGGCGGCACGGAAACCCGCTAACCGTACTGATAAAAAAATTGCCATTGTTGGCTCAGGGCCCGCGGGTCTTGCGGCTGCCGCTCAACTCAATCAGGCTGGTCATACCGTTACTGTGTTTGAAAGGGCCGACGAAATCGGAGGATTACTGCGCTACGGAATTCCTGATTTCAAACTCGACAAACAAATTGTAGAGCGACGGATCAACCTGATGATCGAAGAAGGAATTCGGTTTCAAACCAATGCCAATGTAGGTGTAAACGTGTCGATCGATCAGTTGCGTGAAGAATATGATGTCATTCTCCTAACCGGCGGATCGACTGTTCCCCGCGACTTGCCAATTCCCGGAAGGGATTTGAAGGGAGTGCATTTTGCCATGGATTTTCTTCCGCAGCAAAATAAGCGTGTGTCGGGTAAAAAAATTTCAACCGAAGAAATCTGGGCTACCAATAAAAATGTGTTTGTGATCGGTGGTGGTGACACTGGATCTGATTGCGTGGGAACTTCCATTCGTCATGGCGCTAAATCGGTCACTCAAATTGAAATTATGCCGAAGCCTCCAGAAAGCCGGACAGCGTCTATGCCCTGGCCCAATTGGCCGATGATCCTGCGGACTTCCACTTCGCATGAAGAAGGATGTGAGCGCCAGTGGAGCATCGTCACCAAAGAATTTATTGGCGACGGCGAAGGCCGACTGAAAGCGTTAAAGGTTGTGGAAGTAGAGTGGACCGGTGGCTCGTTCAAAGAAAAAGCCGGAACCGAAAAAGAAATTCCATGCGAACTGGCGTTGCTTGCACTCGGATTTCTGCATCCTCAGCACAATGGCCTGCTTGATCAATTGGGTGTTGATTATGACGAGCGTGGCAATGTGAAGTGTACCAAATATCAAACTTCGGTAGAAGGTATTTTTGCAGCCGGCGATATGCGCCGCGGCCAGAGCCTGGTGGTGTGGGCCATCAGTGAAGGGCGTGAAGCAGCCAGAGCTATCGATCGCTACCTGATGGGAAACACAACTCTTGAAGCGAAAGAAAAAGGAATACTAAATCTTAGCGTGGAGTAGTTTTGTCGTTCGATTGAACGAGAAAATAAACGGATCCTCTTTTCTGATAAAGCGGTTGCCACTTCGGCATTCGCGGAAAAATTCTTTTCATCAGATCCGATTCGTCGATGATAATTTCGGGAGCATCTTTTTCAAACGATTCGTTGATCAGAATGATGTTTTCAAAATAATCGGGTTGATTGAAAACCTCACTCGATAAATTCCAATTCAAAAAATACGACGCGGCTTTATTTTTTTGATACAGACCATCGTCATCGCCCAGTGTCAAAATCCGTTTGTCTTTAATGAAATCGTATTTGGAAGGCGCCGTGAAAATTCCGCTGTAATCAATCGCCTTTATTTTCTTCAGCCTTGCCAAATTACTCAAGCCAACAAATGAGAAAAGGAAAACCCAGATCATCAGTTCGGCAATCCATTTTCTCCGAATCAGCAAAAGGTAATGGCTGATAAAATACGCCAGCGGAGGCACAAAAGTAATGAAGCTGTGCGGTGAGCGCTGTCGCGTAATAGATACCTCCACCGCCGCTACAACGAGCCAGAGCAACATGGCCTGCAAGAGTTGGGATTGGTACTTGGTAAAGCGAGCTTCGCGGTTGAGCATGATGAGCGAAATCACAAAAAATAAAATCGCGACCCCCCCTAAGAAAAAAATTGATTTCCAGGAAATCAGATTGTCCGTATGCAGCGTAAGGTTGGCGAGGTAAAAATTTCGCATCAACTCCGGAAGACCGCCTTTGAGGTAGTAAAAACCGATCAACAGACTGTGAGGAAAAACAAACCCAAACAGCAACAGCAACGACTTGCGGAGTGAAATGCGAGCAAAGACAAACAGAATAATGATTACGCCGATCAGAAAGATGGAATAGCTGAACACGAGCAGCGAAGCGAGGCCAAGATAAATCCCGAGGTTTAATACAGTTTCATCGCGCTGCACTTTGAATTCAATCTCGCGAAACAGGTTGTTGAGTGCGAAGAGAAGAAACGTAGCGGCCATCAATTCATGGGAAAGTGAAAGCATGTCGAACGAAAAGAAACACAAAACTCCAAACACAAAAGCGGGCAGGTAATTGCTTTCATTATACGCCCGATTGCGAATCAAAATAAAAGCAAAGAAGGAAGCCTGAAAGCAGATGACGACAAGCGCAGTAAAATGCCTCCACTTGACGGACCGACCAAACAAAAATTCGAACACACCGGAAAACCATGAGGCGAGCCATGGTGTATCATCGATAACCTGGAGGTACATCGTTTTGCCACTGTTGATCATTTCGCCAAGCACGATGTCTTTCAACTCCTGGAGCGTAGGCGGCAATGATCCAAAAAACAGGGGTAAGCTCAAGCCTATGAGCAAAACAAACACGCCAAGCAGGCGATAGGGGTCATTTAATCTGAAAAATCGTAACACTGGAAAATCTCAGGCTGCAAATAAATCAAATTTCGAATAGGATAAATGCTATTTCCTGTTTTGTATCTTTACTGCATGAGTTTGAGGCAACAAAAATATGGAAGGCTGATTCAAAAGGAACTCAGCGACATTTTCCTCCGCGATAAGCGGGGCATTCTTGGCAACACGTTCATCACCATTGCCGAGGTAAAGATGAGCCCCGACTTGAGCATGGCTAAAGTTTTTCTCAGTATGATGCTCGCCAAAGATAAAACTACGGTGATCAACCAGATCAACGACCATAAAAGCGAAATACGGAAAGCCCTTGGCGATCGCATTCGCAACCAGGCGCGCATTGTGCCTGAACTCGTTTTCGTAATCGACGAGACGGAAGAAAACGCGGAGCGAATTGAAAATCTGATCAAGAGCCTCAACATTCCGAAAGAAGAAAAATAAACACGCGCTGTTACTGCATGAGCCTTTCTCTCTTCATTGCCAGGCGGTATTTCCTTTCTAAAAGGAAAAAGAATTTCATCAACATTATTTCTATTCTTTCCATGATCGGCATCGCCTTCTCTACGGCGGCCCTGGTGATTGTGCTTTCGGTTTTCAATGGGCTCGAAGGCCTCTTGAGCGACCTTTACAACGCATTCGATCCGGAGATTAAAATTGAAGCAACCAAAGGAAAATCTTTTCCGGTAGATGAATCGCTCTTAAGAAAAATAAAATCGGTAGAAGGTGTGGAAGTGGTGACAGAGGTGATTGAAGATTACGCTTACCTCCGCTATCGCGACGCCGAAATGCCGGCCACCATGAAAGGGGTAAGCGACAATTTTATTGAACAACACCGGATTGACAACCACATTACTGCGGGCGATCTCAAACTTCGTGACTCCCTGGGAGGATATGCCATCATCGGCAGCGGTATTCAGTATGCACTTTCAATTGCCGTGAAAGAGTCCATCTATCCGTTACAGGTTTTTTACATTAAGAATTCAAAGACCACCTCAATTGATCCTTCAAAACTATACAGCTTGCGCAACATCGAGCCTGGCGCTGTTTTTAAAATAGAAAAAAATTACGACGAAAATTACGTTATCCTTCCACTGGAGTTTGTGCGTGAGCTGATGGGTTATGACAACCGCCGGACTTCGTTAGAAATTAAAACCGTGGCTGGTTCAGACCCTAAAAAAGTTTCTGCCGCTTTGAAGCAAGTTTTGGGAGATCAGTTTGCCTGTCTTACCAATCAGGAGCAACACAAAGATTTGTACAGACTCATCAAAATTGAAAAGCTGTTTACGTTCCTTTCTCTCACCCTGTTAATTCTTGTGGCGTCAATCAATATTTTCTTTTCACTGATGATGTTGGCCATTGACAAGAAGAAAGATATTTCCATTCTCTTTGCCATGGGTGCAGGCACAGGATTAGTAAAAAGAATTTTCCTTACCGAGGGAGCATTGATAGCATTCACCGGCGCCATAGTTGGGCTGTTGCTCGGTGGCATTATTTGCTGGGCACAAGATCAATTCGGGCTGGTGGGGATGGGAATGGAAAACGCTATTGTATCAGCCTACCCTGTAAAAATGCGGCTCCTGGATTTTGTTTCCGTCTCTTCGGTCATTTTCGTGATTACACTGCTGATTTCGTTCTACCCTGCCACGCTTGCAGCACGATCTTATTCAACAGAACAGCTTTAATTCAGATTGAACGGATAACACTGTGGCGATGGTAGAAACAGTATACTTTAATGAAGTCTCCGTCTTTTTACAATGAATTTATTTCTGGCCTTCGGCCATCTTCTCGGCCGTTTCGGCAATCTTGAGTTGCTCAATAAAATCATCTACCTCTCCGTTCATAATAGCAGGCAGGTTGTGTTGTGTGTACCCTATGCGGTGGTCGGTGACGCGGCTCTGCGGATAGTTGTACGTGCGGATCTTTTCAGAGCGATCACCGCTGCGCACCTGGCTTCTGCGCGAAGCGCCGATTTCAGATTGCTGTTTCTCTACCTCTATTTCGTAGAGTTTGGTTTTCAACATTTGCATGGCACGCTCGCGGTTGCCATGTTGTGATCGTTCTACCTGGCAGGTGATCACAATGCCGGTTGGCTTGTGCGTAAGCTGCACTTTGGTTTCTACCTTATTTACATTCTGTCCACCGGCACCGCTTGATCGGGCCGTTTGCACTTCGATGTCGGCAGGGTTGATTTCAATATCGACGTCTTCTGCTTCGGGCAACACCACCACCGAAGCCGCCGAGGTATGCACGCGACCTTGCTGCTCGGTGTCGGGCACGCGCTGCACGCGATGCACGCCCGATTCGTACTTCAGCAATCCATACGCACCTTCTCCTTCCACACTGGTAATTACTTCTTTGTAGCCTCCGGCAGTTCCTTCGGTCACATCGACGACCAGAAATTTGTAGCCGCGGCGTTCGCAAAAGCGCTGATACATGCGCCAGAGGTCGCCCGCAAAAATTGCCGCTTCGTCTCCGCCGGTACCCGCACGAATTTCCAGAATTGCATTCTTTTCGTCGTTAGGATCTTTGGGCATTAATAGCTCCTTGATCTCCTGTTCGATCGCATCACTCTTTGGCTCAAGCTCATCAATCTCCATTTTTGCCAGCTCGCGCAGCTCAGCATCTTTTTCCTTTTGCAGAACTTCTTTGGCGTGTTTTATTCCGTCAAGGGCAGCCTGATACTGATCGTATTTTTTTACCACCTTCTCAAGGTCGCGGTATTCCTTGCTCAACTGCTGGAATTTCTTCTGGTCCTTCACGGTTTCGGGTTGTCCCAAAAGTTGACCTACTTCTTCGAATCGGTTCTTTATTTCAATTAATTTATCAATCATAAATTCAAAACGAGGCGCAAGTTAATAAATCGTCAGCGAGGGCGAAGTGTTCATTTGCGTAAAACTGAATGTTCAGTTTTCAACACTTTCTGACCGTCGTGCGCGATTTTGGTTCAAATTCCGAGGCTTTTAATGCTTGAATGATTTTTGCACGGTAGTCGCAAAAACAAAATTCTATGATCAAAGCGTTTGGTTTTATGATGGTAGGGTTCTTCCTTTTGATTGCTCTTCCAGTTTGCTTCGGTCTGGGCGCCGGATTAATTGGGTTGGTCATTGGCCTGATTGGCGGCCTGATCGGGATAATTGCCGGACTTTTCGGCGCGGTGATCGGCGGCATTGCCTGGATATTCAAAAGTATTTTTCACATCTTCTTCGGCTGGGGACACAGCGATTTCGGCTATCATCATTTCCATTTCAATGGATTTATTATGGCCGCGCTGATCATCACGATCATCATAGTGGCGACACAACGGAAGAAGTAGATTCTTTAAAATCGCAGCTCGCTGCGTAAAGAATAGATGAGGTTCTTGAGGGCATCCTGCCACGTTTCGTCGGCGTCCCATTTACTACCCACGAAAATATTTCCGTACTCAGGATTTTTGAAGTAAAATTTATACACCATCTTCTTCGCGGGGATGGTTTTTATTTTTGCTTCGCCATTTACAAAGTAGGTGGTAAGCAGCGAGCTTGATTTTTGGGTGGCGTCGTAACCCAAAATTTCGCGGGCCACATCGCCGCGGGTATGCACAAACCGAAGCACTAGCCGATACCCTTTGCCTTCCAGTTCTGCGTCGGTGAGATCAGGGTCAACAAACTCGTATTTTACAGGCAGGTTTTCATTGAGTATCGCCTCCAGTTCTTTTTGGTCGGCTTCATTGCCCCAGCGGGGAATTGCCGACTTATAATTGCGCACATCAAGTGGAAATTTTTCAGCTTGTTGCCGAAAAAAATTCAATACGAATCCTGTTTCAGGTACGTCGTTGATCAGGTAATTTTCTTTTTTCTGAGTGCTAATGGCAAAGCGGTAGATAGTGCGCAGTAATTCTACAAGCGAAGTGTTGCTTTGTTTCCAAGAGGTTTTTTCTTTAGAAACAAAATTCTTTGTTCCTGTGTACTCCGTGAAAATGCTTTGATATTCTTTACCGTTCTTTTGCAAGATGATCAGAAATTTAATTACCCGTGTGTTGAAATAACCCGCAAAGACACGCGATGGATCAGTGCCAGCTAACACATAATCAATATCGATGTAACTCACTGCGTCGATGCCTGCCTGCTGAAAATATTTCTGCGCTTCCTGAAGCTCCTGGCTAGTGAAAGAGGATTCATAAAGCACAAGCGAGCGGCCCGAAAGCAATCCGCCGGGTAGCGAACTTCCAAACGTAAGATTGGCGGTAAGCTTATTCTCTTCGTAAGAAGGCTGTGCGCCAGCACTCCATGTCAAAATCAGAAAAGTCAGGAAGGGCAAGATTCTCACAACTGTTATTTTATTCGAAACGGTTTTATTCACGGGTTATTGCCGCAGGAGCGCGCTGCAAAAGTGCTAAAAAAGTCTTTCACCTTCGCTATGATCCGTTTGGGTTTCCGGGATTCTTCGGAAGAACGATCCTAAAAGAAAACCTCGCGAAGCGAAACATTTACTTGATCCGAAACTATAACCGATACATTTTTGTATTCATATCTCAATTCATTTCATGCCTTCGTCTTCTTCCAGAAAAAACATTGATTATTCGGGTCACGAATTCATTGAAGTGATCGGCGCCCGCGAGCACAACCTGAAAAACATCAGCGTATCGCTGCCACGCAATCAATTCATCGTGATCACGGGCATCAGCGGCAGCGGGAAATCCTCGCTGGCCTTTGATACAATTTACGCCGAAGGGCAGCGGCGCTATATGGAAAGTTTTTCCGCGTATGCGCGAAGTTTCATCGGCAACCTGGAGCGGCCCGACGTAGATAAAATCAACGGCTTGAGCCCCGTAATTTCGATCGAGCAAAAAACCACGTCGCGCAATCCGCGCTCTACCGTGGGCACCGTCACGGAAATCTATGATTTCATGCGCCTTTTGTTTGCCCGCGCAGGCGAAGCGTTCTCATACCTTTCGGGTGATAAGATGGTGCGCCAATCGGAAGACCAGATACTCGACACGATCATCAATAACTTCGGCGGCAAAAAGCTTACGCTGCTAGCGCCAGCCATCAAAGGAAGAAAGGGTCATTACCGCGAGTTGTTTGTACAGATCCGCAAGCAAGGATATCTCAAAGTGCGTGTGGATGGTGTAGTGCAAGACATTGTAGCGAAGATGCAACTCGATCGCTTCAAAATTCACGACATAGAAATTGTGATTGACCGCATCGTACCCGAAGCAAAAGATCGGCATCGCATTGGGCAATCGGTAAACACCGCGCTGAAGGAAGGAAAAGGAGTGATGATGCTAATGGAAGAAAATGGCCAGGTGCATCACTTCTCAAAATTTCTCATGGACCCAAAAACAGGTTTGTCGTACGACGAGCCTGCTCCAAATAATTTTTCATTCAATTCGCCGTATGGCGCCTGCCCCACGTGTACAGGACTTGGCATTGTGGAAGAGATTACTGAAGACTCGATCATTCCCGACAAAAATTTGAGTATCAGTCGCGGAGGAATTTTGCCGCTGGGCGAATACCGCGACATCTGGATTTTCAAAAAAGTAGAAGCGATCCTTAAGCGTTATAACCTCACGCTCACCTCGCCGATCAAAGACATTCCGAAAGAAGCAATGAAGATACTGCTCTACGGCGACGACCTTCCGGTGGCTGTTCCTTCTGTGAAAATTCCGGGCACCGAATGGACCACTAAGTTTGATGGCATCATCAGCTTTCTTAAAAAGATGAAAGATGAGAGTTCGGAAAACGTGAAGAAATGGATGGATGATTTCACACTCACCAAAGTGTGCCCCGAGTGCCATGGCGCCCGGCTAAAAAAAGAGTCTCTTCATTTTAAAATAGACAATAAGAATATCTCAGAGCTTTCGGAGCTTAATGTCGACGCTTTGCAAAAATGGTTCAATGGGCTTGAGAATCGCATCAACGAGAAACAGCAAATCATCGCAGCCGAAATTTTGAAAGAGATAAGAAAGCGCATCGGCTTTCTGTTGGATGTGGGCCTCGATTACCTTCACCTCAACCGGCCACTGCGCACGTTGAGTGGTGGTGAAGCACAACGCATTCGCCTGGCTACACAGATTGGAACACAACTCGTAGGCGTGCTTTACATTTTGGATGAGCCGAGCATCGGCCTTCATGCGCGCGACAACGTGAAGCTGATCAAAGCGCTTAAAGATTTACGCGACCTTGGCAACTCAGTGATAGTGGTAGAGCATGATAAAGACATGATGCTCGAGTGCGACTACCTCATTGACGTGGGCCCTGGCGCCGGCCGCCACGGCGGAAACATCGTAGCCGAAGGTCCGCCGAAAGAATTTTTGAAAAATAAAAGCACCACCGCCAAATACCTTAGTGGCGAGATTGCTATCAACTATAAAAAGCAACGACGCAAAGGCAGCGGGCAAAAACTTACACTGCATGGCGCCTCGGGAAACAACCTGAAAAATGTAACACTCGAAATTCCGCTGGGCTCATTCACCTGCATCACCGGGGTTTCCGGCAGCGGCAAGTCAACGCTGATTCACGAAACACTCTTCCCGATTTTAAATCAGCATTTCTTCAATTCACGGACTGAACCGCTTCCATACAAAAAAATTGATGGTCTGAAATTGATCGACAAAGTAATCGAAGTGGATCAATCTCCAATTGGGCGAACGCCGCGATCGAGTCCGGCGACGTACACGAGTGTATTCACCGACATCCGCGATTTGTTTGCGCAGATGCCAGAAGCCAAAATCAGAGGCTATAAAACGGGGCGCTTCTCTTTCAATGTAAAGGGCGGACGCTGCGAAACCTGCGAAGGCGCCGGCTTGCGCTTGATTGAAATGGAATTTTTGCCCGATGTGTATGTGCCTTGCGAAACCTGCAAAGGCAAACGCTACAACCGCGAAACACTAGAGGTGCGCTTTAAGGGAAAGTCCATCAGCGACGTACTCAACATGACGGTAGAAGAAGCTGTTACCTTCTTTGAAAACCAACCTAAGATTCTCCGCAAGATCGAAACACTCAACGAAGTGGGGTTGGGATATATTTCACTTGGCCAGCACGCCACTACCCTTTCGGGTGGTGAGGCGCAGCGAGTAAAACTCGCCACCGAACTGAGCAAACGCGACACCGGACAAACGCTCTATATTCTTGACGAGCCTACCACCGGCTTGCATTTTCAAGACATCAGCCACCTGCTGGATGTGTTGCAAAAACTGGTAGACAAAGGAAACACGGTGCTGGTAATTGAACATAACATGGATGTGATCAAATCAGCGGATCACATTGTAGATCTTGGTCCCGAGGGTGGCGCAGGCGGCGGCCGAATTATTGCCACGGGTACGCCGGAAGAAGTAGCAAAAAATCCGGCAGGCTATACCGGCAAATTTTTGAAAATGGAATTATAATCAGCCGCTGCTTTCCTTAAGTTCGCTCCGTGAAAAAAATTATTCAACTTCTGAAGGACCATTGGAAGGAGGACTTTTCGCTTGCCTATTACATAACGATCGCCACTTATCTCGCCGCACTCATCGGGTTAAATCAGGTTTTTGAAATCGAACAAAACTTCGACCGTGCAAACGGGCAACCCATTCGCATCGTCTATTACCTGATTCTCTACAGCCTTACCTACGTCGGTGCATGCCTTATCGTATTTTATTTCAAAGGCTGGCCCGAAAAGAAATTTCGCTTGCGTTTTGCTCGCATGGCGGCATTTGGATTGGTCGTCCTTTCAGTTAGCGCGGGTTTCCCCTACACGGTTTCCATCATGCAGTGGATCGGTTACGACAGTTTGTATTACGTATGGTTTTTTCAGGTGCTGAATAATTTTCTCGGGTTGATCCGCGTGTTCATTCCGCTGCTTGCTTTTTCATACCTGTTTATGATTAACAAAAAGGAATGGCTTGGCCTGAACAATCAACAGATCGAATGGAAGCCGTTCTTTCTTTTACATGCGCTGGTCGCTCCGCTGGTGATCGTGGCTTCCTTCGAACAGGAATTCAGAAATTACTATCCCACTTTTCAGCGCTTTGCACCCAACGATCCCAACGCTAATTCCATAATTTCTGCCGGCGTTTACGAACTGAGTTATGCGTTCGACTTTGTCAATGTAGAGCTTTTGTTTCGCGGATTTTTTGTAATTGGTTTAAGCATGCTCATCGGGCGAAACGCCGTGGTACCCATGGCAGCTCTCTATTGCGCGCTTCACTTTGGCAAGCCACTTGGCGAAATTGTAAGCTCCATTTTTGGTGGATACATTCTCGGCGTGATTGCCTTTCGCACGCGCAGTATCTGGGGTGGAATCATCGTACACATCGGGCTGGCCTGGATGATGGAGATCGCAGCGTTTATGCAACGATTATAAGTTCGAAATCATTCAAACTTTTTGGATTTGTTCTCGCGCATCATTTCAGAGAAGCCTTGCTTCTTCGAAAAGGCGGTAAGCGCCATCACGATACGTTTTGTTTTTGTGTGCATCGTTTTGGCATCGTCAATCCATTTGCTGTAGTAGCGCTGGTGTGAGCCCGGAAGCGTTTTGAAAAATTTGAAGGCAAGTGGATCTTCCTTCAGGCATCTCATAAAGTCGGCCGATGGTTCAATCTGCCGCTGGTCGAGTTCCATCTCCACTGTGATAGCATCGCCCTGGCGTTTGCCAATCGCCTTTCTAAGCTTCGCGTTCAGCGGTAATATAAATGTGCCTTCGCCCATAGGCAGCAAGGCAATCTTTTCAAACGAAAACTGGTCGAGTTTTCCCTTTACCCGATAACCAACTTTTACACCTGGATTTATCCGTGCGGCCTGCGCCGCCGAAATGGTGATGTACGTCCAGCCGGTTTTCTCTCCTTGCTTGTCAAACTTCTCTACAACGGCATTGAATTTGATCATCAAAATAAAATTGATTTCAAATCTACAAATCTGCCGGATCAATTGCCCGATCGGCATTTTTGCCTTTCATTTGCAGGAGAACTTTGGGGTGCCGTTCCCGTTAAGGCAATAATCATTCAACAGCACGTATGGACGAACAAAAAAATACCAATTACCAGATCAGTCTTCCTTTGATTTTATGCATTGGGCTGGCGGCCGGATTACTAATCGGTGCGAGCCTCAATACCAAGCCTTCGAGCATGAAAGCTGACAATGCCGAGATTGAAAAACTGAGAGAGGTATTGTCGTTGGTAGAAAATGAGTACGTTGACAAAGGAAAGACCGACGCCGTAGTGGAAGATGCCATCGGCCACATTCTTGGCAAACTTGATCCTCACTCGGCTTACATTCCTGCCAAAGAAAAAGTGGAAGCCAACGAAGACCTGAAAGGAAATTTTGAAGGCATCGGCATAGAGTTTAACATTTTTCATGACACGCTGGTAGTAGTAGCCGCCATCAGCGGTGGACCGTCAGAAGCCGTGGGCCTTCGGCCTGGCGATAGAATTGTGAAAGTAGGCGACAAAGTAATTGCCAACATCAAACTTACAAACACAGATGTTCAGAAATACCTGAAAGGGCCCAAAGGCACCGAAGTAAAAATTGAAGTAGTGCGCAAGCGCGAAAAATCGCCGTTGGCCTTTACTATCATCCGCGACCGAATTCCTCAGACTTCAGTAGATGCATCGTACATGATCGATCAGGAAATTGGGTACATCAAGGTGAGCCGGTTTTCGCAAACCACCTACGACGAATTTAAACAAGCGCTGGAAAAACTTAAGAAAGACGGCATGAAGAAGCTGGTACTTGATCTGCAGGGAAATCCTGGCGGATACATGGATCAAGCGATCAACGTGGCGGATGAATTTTTACCGAAAGGAGAAAAAATTGTTTTCACAAAAGGTCAGGAGACAAAATACAATGAAGATGCATTAGCCACGGACAGAGGTGACTTTGAAAAAGGTTCGTTGATTGTGCTTGTCAATGAAGGCAGCGCCTCAGCGGCTGAAATTGTAAGTGGTGCATTGCAAGATAACGACCGTGCACTGGTGGTAGGGCGCCGCTCCTACGGCAAAGGATTGGTACAACGCCCTTTCGACCTCAACGACGGTTCGGAAGTGAGGCTTACTATTTCACGCTACTACACGCCAAGTGGTCGCTCAATTCAAAAACCGTATGAAGACCTTGACGCCTACGACAAAGACATTATTAAACGCTACAAGCACGGCGAATTCTTCCACTCGGACAGCATTCACTTTAATGACTCTTTAAAATATCACACGCTGAATGGACGCACCGTGTACGGAGGTGGGGGTATTATGCCCGATTATTTCGTGCCGCTCGATACTACCAATTCAAGCAAATATTTTAACGAGCTGTTTGCCGCCAACACCATTCGGGAATTTGCTTTTAACTACGCTGAAGAAAACAAAGAGCGCCTTGAAAAAATGGGTTATACTAACTACAAAGACAAATTTGTAGTTGACGACAACCTCCTCAACCAATTGGTGGCGTTAGGCGAAAAGGAAAAAGTAAAAGCCGACCGCAAAGATTTGGCTCGCAACAAAGTAGTCTTCCAAGTTTACCTCAAAGCTGAGATAGCGCGTCGTGTGTGGGGCAATCCTAGCTTCTACCCGATCTTCAACGAGTCAAACGAAGTGCTGCAACAAGCCATCAAATTATTCGATCGGATTCCGGAGCTTAACCGCAGCAAAATGTAACATGCTGCACAAAACACAAGGTGTTGTTTTCCGGCTTACCAATTACAGCGAATCATCGATCATCGTTACTATTTTCACCGCGGCCTTTGGTTTGCAAGCCTACATTATAAACGGCGTACGCAAATCGCGCAAGACTACCATTGCTCTTTACCAGCCGCTCACGCTGCTTGATCTGGTAGTTTATCATCGGGAAAACGCCTCTATCCTCCGCATCAAAGAAGTAAAGTGTCTTCATCCATACCAATCCATCACTTCTGATTTCCGAAAATCTTCTATCGCTATGTTTCTCAATGAAGTGATCAACAAAACAGTGAAAGAACAAAATCATGCGAGAGAAACCTGTGAGTTTTTGATCCAGTCGTTCATTCACTTGGATTTGCAAACCAGCAACATTGAAAACTTTCATTTGATTTTTCTGATTCGCCTCACGCAATACCTTGGCTTCAGACCATCGGAACTTTCCGAATTGCTCGGTGGAAATTTCGCCTATGAGGCCGAAGAAGAAATTCTGCAAAAGTTGCTCACCGCAAACTATGCTGACGCGATCAGTATGACCAATGCCCAACGTCGAAATATTCTTGATCTGCTGGTTCGGTTTTACGCTACCCACTCCGACAATTTTGGCGAATTAAAATCGCTCGGTGTAGTTAGGGAACTCGTTCAATAATCAATCAATTAACCACCTATACATGAAACTTCCCCTCCTTTTCGCTTTCGTACTTTCATTCACTTCTTCGTTCGCACAAAAACATTCCAAGCTTGAGATCCACCCTCTCACGGGCGACTTCTATATTTACATTACACATCAGGATTTAGACGGAACTCCTTTTCCCGCCAACGGAATGTACTTGATCACCAAAGCAGGGGCTGTGCTGTTTGATACACCGTGGGACACTACGCAGTTTCAGCCTCTGCTCGACAGCATTCGCGTAAGGCATCATACGGAAGTAGTGATGGGGTTTGCCACTCACTTTCACGAAGACCGAACTGCGGGGCTTGAGTTTCTCAGACAAAAAGGAATAAAGACATTTACGACAAAACAAACAGATCGGCTAAGTGCGGCGCGTGGAAAAAAGCGGGCTGAGTTTCTCATCACCAACGATACAGCCTTTACTATTGGCGAGCATTCGTTTCAGTCTTATTATGCCGGCCCTGGTCACGCACCGGATAACATTGTATTTTGGATTGGCAAGGAAAAAATTCTTTATGGAGGTTGCCTGATCAAAAGTGTGGAAGCCAACAATCTGGGGAATTTATCAGACGCCAATGTGAAAGAATGGCCAAGTACCATCCGAAACATTCAAAAGAAATTCGGAAAGCCGAAGTTTGTTATTCCGGGTCACCAAAAATGGACTGACAATGCACTTGATCACACACTGAAACTTATCCGGGAATATCAGGCGAAAACAAATTAAGTATGGAAAAATTTTCATTGCCCATTCAAATTCGTTGGGCTGACATCGACCAAAACCGTCACTTGCGCCATTCTGCGTACTACGATTTTGGAGCGACGGTGCGCATCGCGTTGTTTTCGCAAAGCGGTCTCACCAACGCCAAACTCGAAGAACTGAAGATTGGGCCAGTGCTGTTGCGCGAAGAGGCGGTGTTTCGCCGGGAAATAAAATTTGAAGATAAGATTGTGGTAGATGTTGAGCTTACTAAATCGCTTCCTGATTTCTCAAGATGGAGTTTGCACCATCACTTCTACAAGGAAGATAATACACTTGCCGCCACGCTAAACATGGACGTGGTTTGGATTGATCTCATCAAACGAAAGAGCACCATTCCTCCACCGTTCGTTCAGGAGATTTTTAAAGACTTTCCGAAAGCTAAAAATTTTGAGTGGGGAGATCCTCTCAAGAAGGAGTTGAAGAGCTGAGCGCCCATCGCTCAATTGTTTTTGGAAAATATTCGTACTCAAGCGCATTTACTTTTGCTGCAATGCTCTCGGGCGTGTCGGAGGGAAGCACCTCACACGAGGCTTGAAGCAAAATTTTTCCGTCGTCGTATTTCTCATTGACTTCATGAATGGTGATTCCTGTTTTGGTTTCGCCTGCCGCTTTCACCGCTTGATGAACTTTAATTCCATACATGCCCTTACCGCCAAACTTGGGAAGCAGCGAAGGATGGATGTTGACGATTTTATCAGGAAATGCCTCAATCAGATTTGGGGGCAGCAACCAGAGAAACCCAGCCAGCACCAGGTGGGTGACGTGGCTTTCGTTCAAGCGACGTATTACTTCGTCGCTTTCGCGGAATTGTGCTTTGTTGAACACGAACGTAGGAATAGTAAATCGCCTGGCACGTTCGAGCGCAAAAGCGTCGGCGTTGTTGCTGAGTAACAGCACCACCTCAATTTGAGAATGCTGTGAAAAGTATTTCATAATGGCTTCGGCATTGCTTCCGTTTCCCGAAGCAAAAATGGCGAGCCGGATTTTCTTGTTCATTTCACTTAAATAAAAATCATGCTGGCTACGCCCAGCAACATAATCACCTTGCACCACTGGCTCAGGCTATAAAAATCTTTTTTGGTATCGGCTCGGATAAGTTGTACTACAAGCAGCACCAAAGGCACAAAAAGAAACCCAAAAAAATAATACATGGGCAACTGTGCAAAATACTGATTGATCTCCACCACCGCGATAAAAAAGATGAGCAACAGGCCGTAGAGAAAAATTTTTGTTTTCGGAATGCCCCATATAATTGGGAGTGTGCGGCAACCGAAAGTATTATCGCCTTTAAGGTCTTCAGCGTCCTTTACAATCTCGCGCACCAGCGTCATGGCAAAGGCAAAGAGCGCATAGATCGTAACCAATGGCTGTTGTATTTGGTAGAGAATATTGATCAGAAAAATGGATAGTCCGGTAAGCAGTGCCACCACAAAGTTGCCGATGAAGGGTTGCCGCTTGAGGTCATTGGAATACCACCAAAGCAGAAACACAGAAAAAAAATTGATTGCGCCGATTCGCCAATTCAGAAAGAGGCCCACTACGATTCCAATTATTGAAAGTAAACTATGGAACAACAACGCATAGCGCCGCGCTACTTCTTTGCCAATCACCACGCGTTCGGGTTTGTTGATCAGGTCGATTTTGATGTCGTAATAATCGTTGATGATATATCCCGCAGCGGCGATGATTACCGTAGAGAATGAAAGCAGAAACAAGTTAACGTCCCAGATTTTTTGACGGTCAATTAAAAATCCGGCGGCAAAATATTGTGCCAACCCAATGATGAGCAAATTCCAGAAACGGGTTAATCTTAAAAATCCAAAAACTGAAAACTGACGTGCCGCCATCCGGCAAAGATACAGCACAAGTTTCAGGTTACATCCACTCTATAACCTGAAACTTGTGCGAATTGTATCAGAAGCGCATCGCCACCATCATCAGGTAGTTTCTGCCAGCCTGTGGGTAGTAATAATTCTGACGTGTTTCTGATCCTCCTCCAAAATAGCCGTAGGTGTAGCCATTGCTGGAATATTTCACATCAAAAATATTGTTGGCCAGTAAACTCACAGAAAGCTCACGCATCCACTGCGGTTTCCAGGTGTAGGTAAGGCGAAGATCATTGATAAAATATGGATCAATCGATCTTCCTTTGTCGGAGGTATTGTCAAGATACTGAAGACCTACGTACTTGGTGAGCAGTGCAAGCTCTACACTTTTCATGGGACGATATTGTAGGTTAGAACCGCCGATAACGTTTGGTGAAAAAGCGATATCCGTATTGTGATGCTGCTTGTCGACTTCATTGTATTGATCATAGTTCGTGCCGTAATCGTAAAGCACTTCCGTGAAATTTTTGATTTTGTTCTGACTCAGCGTGAGGTTCGCATTCCAGGTGAAATGCTGATTGAACCGGATGCCTCCGTCGATTTCAACTCCGGTGCGATAGCTGTCGGCCACATTCGTGCGAATAGATGCACCTACATCGTTGAGTTTGCCTGTGAGCACAAGCTGGTTGTTGTAGTCCATGAAATAGTAATTCACATTCAGCGCGATGTTGCTTTTCCGCATGCGCCATCCTGCCTCCACGTCATAGAGCGATTCGTGCAACGGCTGCTGACCAGGGTTGGCCTGCACAAAATCGCTGCGCACAGGCTCACGGTTGCCAATGCTGTACGACGCATACAGTTGCTGATCCGGCAAATACGAATACGTCACTCCGATTTTCGGGTTAAAGAAATTGTAGTTCACATTAAAGTCGATATTGGCTACACCGTCGTCGGCGCCCTTGGCTGCATAGTCCACGCGCCGGTACTGCAGGTCAACAAAGCCCGTCAGGTTTTCTGTGAATTGATAATTATTCTTCCAAAAAATATTGAAGTCCGTTTTTTTGCCATTGTTAAAATAATATCTGTAAAACGGTGGAACAGTGGTGGCCACTTGCGCCCAAATTACCTCGCCATAGTGATCGCCATCGTAGCGATTGACTGCACCGCCCACCGTGGAGTTCCATTTTTCTTTTTCGTAGTTGAGCGACCAGGTCATTCCATAAAAGTGGTTGTTGAGCCAAAGTCTCCTTACCAGATCTGTCGTTGAGATTGTGTCTGTGCCAATGATAGGATTTGTCAATCCATAATTGCTGAAGCTCTGATTGTTTTTGTATTCTTCGTAGTAGCCTCGCCCGTACGTGTAATGCAGCGCAGCATTCAGTGTAAGGTGTGAGGTAGCCTGATGCGACAGGTGCAGCTGGTAGTGATCCTGAGCATAGTTGTCAATTTGATTGGGGTAGGTGTAGGCATTAAACGTACGCCCGCTGTTCAACAGGTTTTGAGCCTGTTGTGCGTTCCAGCCTTCGGCATCAATAGTTGCCTGCATGGCTACGGGGTCATTGTTGAGGCGCGACTGTGGCACACCATACCACGATTGATAGGTTATCTCCTTACCGCCAAAGACAATCGCTTTAATCATCGTTTTGTCGCCGTAATATCCGCCCGACAAATAATACGATTTCAAATCAGAAGTAGCCCGGTCGATGTAGCCATCCGATCCGATCAGCGACAGTCGGCCATCAAAAGCAAATTTATTTTTCAAGCCGGTACCAAAGCCCACCGTGTGGCGATGTGTGCCAAACGAACCGAACGAATTAATGATGTCGGCGTAAGGTTGATCTTTGCGCGTGTTGGTTTGAAGATTTATAGATCCGCCGAAAGCGCCTGCGCCGTTAGTCGACGTTCCAACACCGCGCTGTATTTGAATATTCTGTGTAGACGTGGCAATGTCGGGCACATCTACCCAATAGACACCTTGCTCTTCGCTGTCGTTGAGCGGAATACCGTTGATCGTTACGTTGATTCGAGTGGCATCGCTTCCGCGAATGCGAACGCCCGTGTAACCGATACCTGCGCCGGCATCGGAAGTGGTCACCAGCGAAGGCGTCCAATTCAACACAAAAGGCATGTCTTGTCCAAAGTTTTGTTTTTGGATAAGCGTGCGACTGATGTTAGAAAATGCCGTTGGGCTGTTCTCACCAGCTCGTGTAGCCAGCACAGTGACTTCGTCGGTGAGCTGCGCGCTTTCTGCCAATTCAAAATCTGCCCCGGTGTTGGCCGAAACTTCTACTTCTCGTGTTTGCTCGGCGTAGCCCAAGAAGCGCACTACCAATACATGCTTGCCCGCCGATACATTTTTCAACTCGAACCGGCCCTGCTCGTCGGTGGTAGCTCCGCGATTTTGGTTTTCAAGTTGAACCGTTGCTCCCACCAAAGCCGCTTTGGTTTTGGCGTCACGCACTTCTCCCGAAATGGTGAATTGTGCCCAGGCGCTTGCGCCGAGCAAACAGCAAATTGCTGTTGTCAAAAATTTGAACATTATTTTTTGGTTTAAACCTGCAGCGCACACAGGGGAATGTGATGCATAGTTTTATTCCTGCCTCCCTTCGTCCGCATTACCGGCATCAGGTTCTATGGGTGTAATCTCAGCCCGTGTTTTTTAGGCACCCCTCGCCTCAGAATTTTTCCGAAGCAGTGCAAAGGTAGAAGAAAAAGAATAGTGAATAAAAGAATTTCCTGCGGATGAATATTTTCGCCTGTCTCAACAAATTCCATACTACGCGCTCAATTCTGTATTCTATAGGTTATCTTTGAGTAGCGTAAAGGATTTCGGAGGTTTTGAAGGTTTACTTACAAAATTTCACACTTATGTTTCAAACCAAGATAAACGGGAAGATCAATGAAGTCATCAAAGAAGATGACGTCTTCACCATCAACGGCCAACCCTTCTCATGGGACTTTGTTAAAATTGCCGACGGGCATTTTCATATTCTTCATCACGACAAAAGCTACCGCGCCGAGTTGATAAAAATGGATGCTGCAACAAAAACATTTCAATTCAAAATCAACAACCGGATTCAAACTGTGGAAGTGAAAGACAAGTTTGATCTGCTATTGGAAAAAATGGGAATGGCCAACGGCGCGGCATCCAAAATAAATAATGTGAAAGCACCAATGCCCGGGCTAGTTATCGACCTGAAAGTGAAAGCGGGTGACACTGTGAAAGCGGGTGATCCTTTGTTGATCCTCGAGGCAATGAAAATGGAAAACGTTTTGAAATCGCCGGGTGAAGGAACGATCAAAAATGTGAAAGCCAAAAAAGGCGACAGTGTAGAAAAAGGTCAAGTGCTGATCGAATTTTAAAAAAAAATTTTCAATTCTTGTCCGGTTCGTCGGAGTTGTTCGTCATAGGTGAAAATTTGTTAAACCAAAACACAAGTACCTATGGAAAAATTTATGTTCATTTTTCACGGTGGCAGCAGTTCTGCACTGAGCCCAAACGACGCCCAATCCAATATGCAAAAGTGGATGTCATGGATTGAAAACTTAAGCAAATCGGGCCGATATGTAAGTGGAGAACCTCTTGAACCAAAAGGAAAAATGGTTTCCGGTCCTAAGAAACTAGTGACTGACGGCCCTTTTGCAGAAGGAAAAGAATTGGTGGGCGGCTACTTCATTATCCATGCAAAAGATCTTGATGAAGCCGTGGAGTTGGCCAAAGATTGCCCTGATTTTGAACTCAATGGCAAAGTCGAGGTTAGGCCTGTGATGAAAATGTAGCTTGTATTCGTGTCTTCGCAATCGATCAATCAACTGGCTGGCCATCTTTTTCGTCACGAGGCGGGAAAGATGGCCGCCGTGCTTACACGTATTTTAGGAAGTGATCGCCTGGAAGTTGCCGAAGACATTGTGCAAGACACACTGATCAAAGCGATGGAAACCTGGCGCTTCAACGGAGTACCCGAAAATCCATCCGCATGGTTGCATACCGTGGCAAAAAACAAAGCACTCGATTATATCCGCAGCCGAGCAAGGCACGAGCAAATTCATTCTGAGATTGCCAGGACAATTCATTCCGAATGGACCTTGCCCTCGTCCGTTAGTCGTCTGTTTTCGGAGCATGAAATGGAAGACAGCCAGTTGCGAATGATGTTTGCTGCCTGTCACCCGTCGATACCTGAGGAATCACAAGTTGCTCTGGTACTGAAAGTGCTGTGCGGGTTGAGTGCGCGAGAAATTGCCGTTGCCTTTCTTACCAACGAAGAAACGATTCAGAAGAGAATTTTCCGCGCCAAAGAAAAGTTACGCGAAGAAAGGATAAACCTCGAGATGCCCGTTCAGACATTTCTGTCCGATCGAATAGAAGCCGTACTGAAAGTTTTGTATTTGCTTTTTAACGAAGGCTACCATCCTGCAGAAAGCAACGCGCAAACCCGGGAAGATCTTTGCGAAGAATCCATGCGCCTCGTCTATCTGCTGATTCAAAATCCCGTAACGCGCCAACCTAAAGTATTTGCGCTCATGGCGCTGATGTGCTTTCAGGCTTCACGATTCGATGCTCGTTCCGACAGCGTTGGTTTTGTTTCGTTAGAGCAGCAAGATCGCTCGCTATGGAATAAGGCGCTGATGGATCAAGGGTTTTCCTGGCTTGAGCAATCGTCGGAAGGAGATGAGTTGAGTGAATATCATGTCGAAGCTGCGATTGCTGCGGTACACATGAAAGCATCGTCATTTCAGGAAACAAACTGGCGGCAATTGCTCTCCTTGTACGATGTGCTGGGAACACTAAAGTCTGGTCCAATCGTGGCACTCAACCGGGCCATCGCAATAGGCTATGCGCGATCATATTCAGAAGGGTTGGAGGCTCTAAAAAATATCACGGAGCTATCTAACAATCATTATTATCATTCCGCAACCGGAAATTTCTGTTTACTTCTCGGGCAACAAGACAAGGCAATGGAAGCCTACACTAAGGCCATGCAATTGGCAACAGCTACAGTGGATAAAGATTTTCTGCAGAAAAAAATTAATTCGATCTCACCTTCCTTCGTCTAACGGAAATCGCGCCTCAAGTGCGGTATCGATTATTTTTTCGCGGTCTTCCCACGTCCCGCTTACGCGAACGAATTGAATATTTCTTCTGACAAGCTCCTCCTCGAATATTTTTTTCATCGCTTCACGCTGATTGTTCAGATCACGGAGTCCATCCGCTACCCACGGCACGTCGATATCAAAAAGAAAGTAAAGGTCGTAGTGAATTTCTTTTTCAAGTTCAATCAAAATTTCAGGAATCACCTTCAGGTACTTCTGCGAATAGATTTCGGTAGTAATTAAATCAGTGTCGCAAAAAAGAAATCGGTTAGCCGTTTTCACTTTTTCCTTCACACGTTCTGTCTGGGCTTTTCCTATTCGAATAATGTCGTCTACAGAGAAGTCGTTGGAGGTAATGAGCTCGCGCGCCACCTCGGGCACAAATTCGGTCTGATAGCGTTTTGCAAAATGTTTGGCCATTGTTGATTTGCCAGTGCTCTCCGGGCCGTAGAAACAAATTTTCTTCACAAAGTAAGGCCGAATGTTTTCAGGGATAAACTGCCAATAGCGCAACGGGCTTTCGCGAACCTTCGTGGCCGATACCGGAAATTTTTCTCTTTCCCGATCGAACAGCACGTGCTTCACGCCAAGGTTCCTGGCAAAGGGCTCGCCGTATTCTTCGGAAGAGAAGAGCACATCGATTGGCGGAAATCTTTTTTGAATAAAGTTCGCCCACAATTGCGTGCGCTGGTCGAGCGGCAATGATTCATCGTCAAAGTCATCAAGACTTATCGCTGTGATGATCTTTCGGTCATTCTTAAAAAATTCCTGAAGCCACTCAAAGCGAATAGACGCGTGAATGGGATCGTTCGGTTTGTAACTCATCGACACAATAAGCTCATCGCACTGAGCGGCGGCAAAACGAATCAGCGCCACGTGGCCCAGATGTAATGGCATAAATTTTCCGATGACCAGACCGCGCGTCATGATTGAACTGAATTTGTTTTGTATTCCTGGATCCAATGCCAGAGGCCGAACGCGGCGATGAAACAAAACACCAGATACTCAATGCCCACGAACATAATCCCTTTGGAGAAATACAGGTAGGTAGCAATTACATCGGCTAAAATCCACGCCGCCCAGCACTCCGCTTTTTTCTGAACCATTAAATACGTAGCGCCAATGCTCGTGACGGTAACAAACGAATCGAGGTAGGGAAATGCACTTGGTTTGGTAAAGAGCAGCGGAAAAAACTCGTGAAGGTTTTTGGCCATCGCGCCAAAGGCAATGGTGCCTACCAGACTAATGGCTGCAAAGATTACCAACCACCGTGTGGACATGAGTGTAACCTTGAGTTCGTGTTTTTTATCTTCTTCTCCTTGTTTGGGATTGGCCCACCGCCACCAGCCGATCAGATTAGTGATGAAAAAGAAAACCTGAAGAAACATGTCTGGGTAGAGTTGCACCTGAAAAAACAGAAAGAAAAAAAGTACCACATTGATGAGCCCAATCGGCCAGCTCCAGATGTTGGCTCTTGCCGACAGCCATACGGCAATAGCCCCCGCTACCGTTCCAAAAAATTCGAGGTAGCTCATCTCATACCCAAGCACGGTGAAGAAGATGTTGGTAATGTCGAAGAAAGATTGGTTCATTTAATCGTGGCTTAGGCGTTTCGTCACAGTTTCACACAAACATTCTTCGCCTCTGTAAAAAAGCGCAATGCTTCCCAGCCTCCTTCGCGACCCACGCCGCTTTGCTTCATGCCACCAAACGGCGTGCGCAAGTCCCGGTGCAGCCAGCAGTTCACCCAAATGATTCCACTCTTTACCTGGTGCGCCACTCGATGTGCGCGCTTCAAATTTTCAGTCCATATCGTGGCGCTCAGTCCGTAGCCAGTGCTGTTGGCCAGGCGTAAGGCCTCTTCTTCCGTATCAAAAGGCATGATCGTCACTACCGGTCCAAAAATTTCTTCCTGATTGGTCCGGCATTTTTCGTCAAGACCAACAATCACGGTCGGCTCCATATAATAGCCTGCCGAGAACTCGCCGTTAAGTACAATGCGATTTCCTCCTGTCAAAATTTGGCCACCCTCTTCTTTAGCTAGCGCAGCGTAGGATAACACTTTCTGAAGATGCGCTTCAGAAACAAGCGCGCCCAAATCAGTTCCCTCCGCAGCAGGGTCGCCCACACGAAGCTCGCCTGTGAGTTTCACAAACTCCTCCACAAATTTTTTATACAAACTCCGTTCCACCAAAATCCGCGAGCCGCACAAACAGATTTCTCCCTGATTGGCAAACGACGACCGGATGGATGTTTTCATGGCCAATTCAAAATCACAGTCATCAAAAATGATGTTTGGATTTTTACCACCGAGCTCAAGCGAAAGTTTTTTAAACATCGGTGCTGCCGTCGCTGCAATTTTTCGTCCCGTCACAGTTCCGCCGGTAAAGGATATCGCTGTGATTTGCGGATGCTCTACGATGGCCTGACCGACTTTATTGCCAAGGCCATGAACGATGTTTAACACACCCGCCGGCAACCCAGCTTCGATACACAGTTGCGAAAACAAAAATGCGGTCATGGGTGTAAGCTCGGATGGCTTGGCTACCACCGTACATCCTGCCGCAAGGGCGGGAGCTATTTTCCAGGTGAATAAATACAAGGGCAAGTTCCACGGAGAGATACAGCCGGCCACGCCGACAGGCATGCGCGTAGTGTAGTTAACTGAATCGCCGTCGTTCACGTGAGCATCGGTAGCAAAGTGCATCGCCGCTGTAGCGTAAAACCGAATGTTAGCTGACGCACGCGGAATGTCAAGGCTGCGCGCAAGCTTCACAGGCTTCCCGTTGTCAATACTTTCGGCTAGAGCGAGCTTATCCAAATCATGATCAATGAGGTCGGCGAGACGCAATAAAATTTTCATCCGATCTTCCGTTGCCATCTGCGACCACGATGGGAAAGCACGTATCGCTGCCTCCGCAGCAGCTTCCACATCTTCCTTTTCGGAATCGGCAATGTGGCTATAGACGATTCCGCGAGACGGATCATAATTATCAAGATATTTTCCCGACAATGGCTCGACTAATTTTCCGTTGATGTAGTTAAGGATTTTCTGCATGACGATTTCTTAAATACTTCCGGTCCGTCCCCCGTCCACAGGCAAGCTCACGCCGTTGATGTAGCCTGCCGCAGGTGTTGAAAGAAAAGCAATGGCTGCCGCTACTTCACTTGCTTCGGCCATTCGCCCTGCCGGAATTTCGTCAATCATCTCCTGACGGATTTGATCTTCTGGTCTTCCCGATTTTTGAGCCCGGCTTTGGATGAGTGACTCAATACGACCTGTTTTTGTGCTGCCGGGCAATACGTTGTTCACGGTGATACCAAACGGGGCCAGTTCAAGCGACAGCGTTTTCGACCAGCTTGCCATTGCGCCACGCACGGTGTTGGAGACACCCAATCCTTTTATGGGGATTTTTACAGACGTTGAAATGACATTTACAATTCTTCCGTAGTTGTTTTTTTTCATCGCGGGCACGCAAGCCTGCACGAGAATCTGACTACAAATCAAATGCGCATTAATAGCGCTCAAAAAATTTTCGGGAGAAGCATCAATAGCCTGGCCGGCAGGCGGGCCGCCCGTGTTGTTGATCAGAATATGAATGTCTCTTTGCGAAATAATTTTTTCGATAACAGATTTTACTTGTTCGGGGGAAGAGAAATCCGCGACAGCGAAAAAATGTTTTTGCCCGTCGGTGGCAGGAAGTTCGGCCAACGTCGCTTTGAGTTTACTCTCGTCGCGGGCCAGCAGCGTGACCGAAGCACCAAGCGAAGCCAATTCTAAGGCGGTTGCTTTGCCAATGCCTTGTGTGCTTCCGCAGACCAGCGCATTTTTTCCTTTAAGTTGAATATCCATACCGGCGAGTTTTTGTAAAGATAGCCCCGATTGTTTTTATTTTTTCTCCTTCCAGCGGCCCGAGCGCATATACCAAAACGACATCGAAAACATGCCACACCAATACACCAGCTCACTTCCCCAGCCCCAGGTGATGGCCATGTTCCAAACTTCCAAAACCAAATAGGTATAAATAATGTAGAACACCAGCGTGATTATTTCGATCGTGAGGTTAACCGTAGTGTGTCCAGTACCCGTTACCGCGTTCAACCAGATCGCCGAAAAAGACATCATCATCAACGCTACTGATACTATGCGGATTACAGGGATACCTTCGGTGATAAACTCGGGCTCTTGTCCATAAAATGAAAGCAGAAGTTCGGGCTTAATGTTCAGGAGCAGCGTAAGAGCTCCACAACAGAGCACACTCAACGTCACAATCTTGCGGATCAGCGGCAATACTTCGTCTTGTCGTTGCTGGCCGATTACGTTGCTCACCATCGTATTTGTAGTAGCGGCAAAGGCCCACGAAAACACGCCGAAGATTCCAAAGATATTGCGCATAGTATTAGAAACCGCCAGAGCCAGATCGCCGTGGTGCTCGATCAGGATGTAAAAATATTCCCACGTGATAATGCTAAGCGAATATTGCAAAATGAGCGGCGACGATTTGAACAGGATGTGCCTGATCGTTTCAAAATTGATTTTCCAATTTTCAAACAAGGAAAACGTCTTGTTGAGTCCTTTAAAATGAATCACAATAAAAATCACCAGCAGGCCAGCGCCTTCGGCAATGATGGAAGCATATGCGGCGCCGTTAAAGCCCAAATTGGCAAAACCAAAGTGGCCGTAAATCAGCGCATAATCGAAGAAAATATTGAACACCGTTTCGGCCAGCGTACCCCAGATCAACAGTTTGGTTTGGTTGGTACCCACGAGCAAGGCATTGCGCATTACGTACAAATAAAAAAGCGGAAGTCCCCAAATGCGGATGTAGTTGAATTGAACGACCTGATTATAAATTTCTTCACTGCGAATCGTCGCCTTCAGAATTACAGGCGCCACCGTGTAGGTAAGTAAAATTCCGAGCAGCGAAATGATGATCGATATCCACACACCATGAAAAAACAAATGCCCGATTTCCTTTGGTTTATTTTCGCCGGCCTTCCGTGCGATCAAGGTTTGAACACCGTTATTGAGACCATTTCCTATCACTGCAAAAATCAGGTAATACACGCCCGTGATTCCGGCACTGGCGAGCGACTGTTGCCCAAGGCCTCCAAGAAAAATGGTATTGGTAATGAAATTGATCTGAGGTACCAGAATAGCAAATGAAATGGGCATAGCCATTCCAAGAATTTGCCGGTAACTGGTTTGAAGTCGTAAGTCCATAATTCGAAGCTTCAAAAATAGAGATAAAAAAGAAGCCGCCCTGTCAACGTGATCTGAAACGTAAAGTTTGGCTGACTATCTATACCACTTTTAAAATACGATCTTGCCGAATGTGGTTAAGAAAGTTTTTTTAACCAGCTTGCTTCTTGAATCCAAACGTCATTCAATCTTCCACCATGGATATTTTCAATAAAGCCGCACGTATCGTCATCACCTGCAACAAGCGCCTTGCCCCTTATCTGGAAAAGGAAGTGGGCGAGCTTGGATTTAAAGTTGAAAAAACATTCGTCACCGGTCTTGAACTGAAAGGCACTGTGAAAGACTGCATATTACTAAACATGAATCTGCGGTGTGCCAGCCAGGTGCTTTACTCGCTCACATCCTTCAAGTGCGACAGCCCGGAAATTCTTTACGATAAGCTCATCGCTTTCGAATGGGAAAAAATTATTTCACCCAACGGCTATTTTACGGTGACCAGCCACGCCGAACATTTTACGGTGAACAATGAAATGTTTGTGAATGTAAAAGTGAAAGACGCCATTGTAGATCGCATGCGCCGCGAGTTAGGGCCACGACCCAACTCGGGGCCTGACCTTGACAAAGCTGTTTTTCATTTGTATTGGAAAGACGAGCGTGCCGAAATTTTCCTCGACACCTCGGGCGAGACGTTGGCGAAACATGGCTATCGAAAAATTCCCGGCAAGGCACCAATGCTCGAGGCACTGGCCGCGGCAACTCTTATGGCTACAAAGTGGGATCGCCAGTCACCATTTGTAAACCCAATGTGCGGCTCCTCCACCGTTGCCATTGAGGCTGTAATGCTTGCCACCAACCGTCGGCCTGGGCTGTATCGCAACAACTATTCGTTCATGCACGTGATCGGCTACGACGAAAAGTTTTATCAACTCGAGGCATCCAAACTTAGAAGTCAGATTGTAGAAGTTCCTAACCTCAAAGTAATTGCCAGCGATCTCAACCCCGACGCTATCGATATCTCAATAATCAATGCCGGTGTGGCCGGAGTTGATTCGCTTATTGATTTTCAGGTTTGTGATTTTGAGCAGACTGAAGTTCCCTCGGCGCCAGGGGTAGTTTTTCTTAATCCAGAATACGGAGAGCGCATGGGCGACGTCACAGAACTGGAAGGAACATATGGCCGCATCGGCGATTTTCTGAAAAAGAAATGCCAGGGTTATACCGGCTACATTTTTACCGGCAACCTTGACCTTGCCAAGAAAGTAGGATTGAAAGCAAGCCGACGAATTGAATTTTACTCCGCCAAACTGGATTGTCGGCTATTGGAATATGAATTGTACGCCGGCAGCCGCCGCGCCACACCGCCTACCACATAACAATAAAATAATTTTGAGATAGTATGCGTGCATAACAAATCTTTTCTATCTTCGTCAACGTTTGCGGAAGCAACCCGATGAAAAGAGAAGAAACGATAGACCATAATATTCGCATCGCCTGGCATGGTATTTCACGCATTTACAACCAGCAGGCGGCAAAATATGGCGGCTCCATGTCCATCGGGTTTGCCTTGCTTAGCATTCACACGGAAGAAGGAACTCCCGTTACTAAAATTGGCCCGCAGATGGGATTGGAACCCAGGAGCCTCTCGCGCTTGTTGAAGTCGATGGAAGAAAAAAAGCTGATCAAACGCGAAAACGACAAAAAAGACAAACGCTCGGTGCGCATTCTTCTCACGGCTGAAGGCAAAAAGCGTAGAGACAAAGCGAGAGAAACCGTTCTTCAATTTAATCAAGCTGTACGTGAAGAAATTCCGTATCAGAAGCTTGATGTGTTTTTCGAAGTATTGCAAAACCTGAACCGTATCATCGAGAAAAACGAGATCTATAAAAACAATTGACCACTGGCTTATTTTAATTCAACGTCACTGAAACTATGAATAGAACAATCAAGAAAGTTGCCGTGTTGGGTTCCGGTATCATGGGCTCGCGAATCGCCTGCCACTTTGCCAACATTGGCTGCGAAGTGCTGCTGCTCGACATCGCTCCGAAGGAGCTTACCGAAGAGGAAAAGAAAAAAGGACTTACGCTGGATCATCCCGTTGTGAAAAACCGAATCGTGGCCGGCGCCTTTGAAGCAACCATGAAAGCGAATCCGGCATCGCTGTTCAGCAAAAAGTTTGCATCGCGTATCAAGCTGGGGAATTTTACCGATGACCTTCCAAAAATCAAACACTACGACTGGACTATCGAGGTGGTGGTTGAAAATCTTGACATTAAAAGAAAAGTGTACGAAGAGGTTGAAAAATACAGAACACCAGGAACGCTGATCACCTCAAACACTTCGGGCATTCCAATTCATTTAATGGCCGAAGGTCGAAGTGAAGATTTTCAAAAACATTTTGCCGGCACACACTTCTTTAATCCTCCGCGTTATCTAAAGCTTCTTGAAATTATTCCTACCGGAAAAACGGATCCGGCCGTCACCAACTTCCTGATGCATTATGGCGATCTTTTCTTAGGAAAGACCACCGTGCTCTGCAAAGACACGCCCGCATTCATTGGCAACCGTGTTGGTGTTTGGGGTTTGTTGAAAGTGATCGACTCGATGAAGAAATTCGATCTCAATGTGGATGAAATCGACAAGCTTACAGGCCCTGTCATCGGTCGTCCTAAATCGGCTACCTTCCGCACGTCGGATGTGGTGGGGCTAGATACGCTGGTAAAAGTTGCCAACAACTTATATGCAGGCCTGGTCAATGACGAAGGCCGCGAGATGTTCAAGCTTCCTGAAGTAGTGGCAAAGCTGGATCAGAACAAATGGCTCGGCGACAAAACCGGCCAAGGATTTTACAAGAAAACAAAAAATGCCAAAGGTGAAACCGAAATCCTCACGCTCGATCTTAAAACATTAGAATACAAAACCAAGGCCAAGGCAAAGTTCGCTACACTTGAAACTACCAAGACCATCGACAACCTCCGCGATCGCTTCAAAGTGTTGTTGGCAGGCAAAGACAAGGCGGGTGATTTTTATCGCGATTGCTTCTTCGGTCTTTTTCAATACGTCACCAATCGTATTCCGGAAATCAGTGACGAACTTTTCAGAATAGACGACGCAGTGAGTGGTGGCTTTGGCTGGGAACTTGGTCCGTTTGAAACGTGGGACGCCGTGGGCGTTGAAAAGACTTTGCCACAAATGGAAGCAGCGGGATACAAGCCTGCGCAATGGGTGTATGACATGGTGGCCGCCGGAAATAAATCATTCTACAAATGCGAGGCGGGCATTAAAAAATATTACGACATCCCGTCGAAGTCGTACAAGTCTATTCCCGGAAGGGAAAGCTTTGTGATTCTTGAAAACAAGAGCGACAATGTGGTGTGGAAAAACCCAGGCTCAAAAATTTACGACATCGGCGATGGTGTGCTCAACTTTGCGTGGCATACCAAGAGTTACACGCTCGGCAGCGAAGTAATCGAAGGCCTGAACAAAGCTATCGACCTGGCCGAAAAAGATTATCGTGGCCTAGTGGTTGGTCATCAAGGTGCCGACTTCTCGCTTGGCGCTAATCTCGGTTTGGTGTTCATGTACGCCATCGAGCAAGAGTATGACGAGATCGATTTCATGATCAAGCATTTTCAAAACTCGGTGATGCGCATTCGCTATTCATCCGTGCCAGTGGTTGTAGCTCCACAAAGCCGAACACTCGGCGGCGGTTGCGAAATGACTATGCATGCCGACATTGCCGTAGCTGCTGCTGAAACGTACATCGGCCTTGTGGAAGTTGGCGTAGGTCTTATCCCTGGTGGTGGGGGCACGAAAGAATTCACCAAGCGGGTAAGCGATGCCTTGCAAGAAGGCGACGTAGAATTAAATGCGTTGCAAAATGCGTTCATGAATATCGCTACAGCGAAAGTTGCCACTTCGGCTGAAGAGGCACGTGAGATCGGCATCCTTAAAAAGCTCGATCGCATCTCAATGAACAAAGACCGCCAGTTGGCCGATGCCAAAGAAGCTGTAATTGAATTGGCAAATGCCGGATATACGATGCAACCTCAAGCTAGAAACATCAAAGTGCAGGGCCGCACCGGCCAGGCATTATTCCTTGCGGGTCTTCAGGGCATGCGCATGGGAAATTACATTTCTGAACATGACGCTAAGGTTGCACGCTGGATCGCCAACGTAATGTGCGGCGGCGACCTGACTTCTCCACAAGAAGTGAGTGAACAGTACTTGCTTGATCTGGAGCGCGAAGCATTTTTGTCGCTTACCGGCGAGAAAAAAACACTGGAGCGTATTCAGGCGATATTAACTGGAGGAAAACCATTAAGAAACTAAGCGTTGATTCGTTATCGGGTTATCTGTGAATCAGTAACCACGCGAACAACCATTAACTAATAACTAATAACGAACTATGGATGCATACATCGTAGCCGGTTTTAGAACTGGTGTTGGAAAAGCAAAAAAAGGAGGACTGCGTTTTACCCGGCCAGATGATTTGGCTGCGGATGTGATCAAGCATCTGGTGAAATCTATTCCCGGACTTGAAAATAAAATGGTTGACGACCTCATCGTGGGCAATGCTGTGCCCGAGGCGGAGCAAGGCATGCAGATGGGCCGGATGATTTCATTACTGGCGCTGGGGCTTGAAGTTCCGGGCATGGTAGTGAATCGTTATTGCGGATCAGGTGTCGAAACGATCGCCATCGCCAGTCAACGGATTCAAGCAGGGCAGGCCGACATTATCATTGCCGGAGGCACCGAGTCGATGTCGCTGGTGCCCGTAATGGGCTTTCGCACCGCGCTGAACTACACCATCGCGAAGGAAAACCCCACGTATTACACGAGCATGGGCCTAACTGCAGAAGAAGTGTCGAAGCAATTCAAAGTTACACGCGAAGAGCAAGATCAGTTTTCATATGAGTCGCACATGAAAGCGGCGGCGGCGTGGAAAGAAGGAAAATTCAAAGACGAAATCGTCCCCATCACGGTGAAAGAAGTGTATGTGGATGAAAACATGAAAAAGAAAACGCGCGAATTCATTCACGACAAAGACGAAGGTATTCGTGCCGACACCACGGTTGAAGGTCTTTCAAAATTAAAACCTGTTTTCGCCATGGGTGGCACAGTAACGGCAGGGAATTCTTCTCAGACTTCAGACGGTGCTGCATTTGTCGCAGTAATGTCGGAGCGTATAGTGAAGCAACTCAACCTCAAACCCATCGCCCGCATGGTGAGCTATGCTACCGCGGGTGTAGATCCGCGCATCATGGGCATCGGACCGGTAGCGGCTATTCCAAAGGCATTAAAAAATGCAAACTTGAAATTGGATGATATCGATCTGATCGAACTGAATGAAGCCTTTGCGGCACAATCACTGGCCGTAGTGAAGGAGTTAGGAATCGATCGTAAAAAGTTAAATGTGAATGGCGGAGCAATTGCAGTAGGGCACCCGCTTGGGTCTTCCGGGGCGCGCTTGTCCGTTCAGCTTTTCAACGAGCTAAGAAGACAAAAGAAAAAATATGGAATGGTTACTGCATGCGTTGGCGGCGGACAAGGCGTGGCTGGCGTGTATGAGCTTTTGAATTAATCTTACCGAATCATAAATAAGAATAACAACATTAATCAACCAGATATGGCAACAGCAGTAGAAACAAAATCCGCAATCAAAGGCGGCGAATTTTTGATCCGCGAAACAAGCGCTCACGACATTTTCATCCCAGAAGAATTCAATGAAGAGCAGAAGATGATCATGCAGCAATGCAAAGACTTCCTGGCTAAAGAAGTAACGCCGCGGCTGAATGAAATCGACTCGATGAAAGATCCTACGCTTATGCCTGCCATTCTTACCAAGGCGGGAGAACTGGGACTGCTGGGAACTTCTGTGCCCACAGAACTCGGTGGTTTTGGAATGGATTTTAACACGACCATGCTCGTGGCTGAAGTAATCGGCGGTGGCCACTCGGTAGCGGTAGGTTTATCCGCGCATACAGGCATCGGCACACTTCCCATTTTGTATTATGGCAACGATGCTCAAAAGAAAAAGTACATTCCTAAACTCGCTTCAGGCGAATGGAAAGCGGCGTATTGCTTAACTGAGCCCGACTCCGGCTCTGACGCCAACTCCGGAAAAACAAAGGCGGCCTTAACTCCCGACGGAAAACACTATCTCATCAACGGACAAAAGATGTGGATCACCAACGGAGGCTTTGCCGACGTGTATGTTGTCTTTGCCAAGATTGATAACGACAAGAATCTTTCTGCCTTCATCGTGGAGAAAGCCTTTGGTGGCATTACCATGAATGAAGAAGAGAAGAAAATGGGCATCAAAGGTTCTTCTACACGTCAGATCTTCTTCAACGACTGTAAAGTTCCTGTTGAGAATATGCTAAGTGAACGTGAAAACGGATTTAAGATCGCTGTTAATATTTTGAATATCGGCCGGATCAAACTTGGCGTTGCTGCTGTTGGCGGATCAAAAGCGACCATCAGCCAGGCCATCAAATATTCGAAAGAGAGAAAACAATTTGGTGTGCCAATCGCTTCGTTTGGCGCTATCAAACACAAGATTGCCGAAGCTGTTACCAAAATTTTTTCCTCAGAGTCAGCCCACTATCGCGCGTCGCAAAATATTGATGACGCCTACAATGCGTTTATCGCATCCGGTCTCGATTCTTCAAAAGCAAGGCTAAAGGCGCTTGAAGAATTTGCTATTGAGTGCGCCATTCTGAAAGTACACGGATCAGAAGTACTTGACTTCTCTGTGGACGAAGGTGTGCAGATTTATGGAGGTATGGGCTTTTCAGCAGAAGGTCCAATGGACCGCGCTTACCGCGATGCCCGCATCAACCGCATCTTTGAAGGAACCAACGAAATCAATCGCCTCCTCACCATCGACATGCTGATGAAGCGCGCCATGAAAGGCACGCTCGATCTGATGACACCCGCCATGGCAGTGCAAAAAGAACTGATGGCCATTCCTGATTTCGGCGCAAGCGACGACACCGCCATCTTTGCCAAGGAGAAAAAAGCATTGGCCAACCTGAAAAAAGCCGGGTTGATGGTTTCAGGCGCCGCTGTACAAAAATTCATGATGAAACTTTCTGATGAACAGGAAGTACTGATGAACCTTGCCGATATGCTCATTGAAGGATACGTGGCTGAGTCAGTATTGCTGCGTGTAGAAAAGCTGATCAGCCAGAAAGGGGAGAAAGCGTGCGAGATTCAGAAGGAAATCGCGATGATCTACTTGCATTACGCCATCGAAAAAGCTTCTTCAGCTGGCAAGCAAGCGATTTATGCCTTTGCTGAGGGCGACGAACTGCGCCTGATGTTGCTCGGCTTGAAGCGGTTCACCAAAATTGATCCTTACAACTTGAAAGAAGCCCGCCGCAAGGTGGCCAACTACGCGATCGAAAAAGGGGAATATCCTTTTTAGTTAAGATAAGACTTTAGAAGGTTTCACAAGGGCTGTCTTAAAAGGACAGCCTTTTTTATGTCTGGTTCCTCTACGTATTTTTCTAATACGCTTCTAATGTTCTATTTCCGAGTTCGAGAATCGCTTTCATTGTCAAAAAAACAATTGAAAACAATCGCGCAGAGCCCTACATTTACAGTTACTTATGCGTCTATCTTTCATAGCACTCCTTCTTCTTGCTTCCGCATGCGGAGGTTCATTATCCAACGAACAGCGAAAAAAGATGAGAGAAAATATGGAAGCTAAATCCATCAAAAAAATTTCTGACGCCGAACTCACCGAGGCTGGTTTTTCGTATGGCCGAAGTTTGGCTCAATTCATCGAAAAAAAAGGAAAACGAAGAGAAGATCGTAAACTTCTGGATTCGATAGAGAAAGCTGATCAGGTGCGAATTGTTTATTTGGATCCAAGCGATTCGCTAATGTCGGGGGTAGAAGGAAAGATAATCGAAGCATATATCTCAGGAGGTAATGTGGCGAACATAGGTGATAACTTGCAAAAAACAGAAGGCGACTCGCTGCTTTACACTAAGCCAATTATGGCAGAGCGCCCCGATGGATCGGTAGAATTTAAGAAAGCTCTTGGCATCTTTATTACCCGAAAAAAAATCGTTCTTTCCATTAAAGAATAATGTGTGCGTGATAACCTCAAAGTGTTGATTTTTTTTCGAAAAACGAGCCTTTATCGGTTTCATTTGCCAGAGTTGAAGTATATATATCCGGTTAGTTTTGCGATTAAATAATATTTGTAGCTTTGAGGTTTGTACGGTGTCTTAAATGTTCTGATTTAACGTTTCTTGGAACCTCATATTAATTACATGGGTATACTCCTTTTCTCTCTCTTCCGGAATAACAGCCAGACTGAGACAATCTTATTTGGAGTATTTGCCGCCGTCATCGCCATATTCCTGATCATCGACCTGGGGATTTTTAATAAACAACCCAAGAAAATCTCTACTAAATCGGCACTGTATCAATCCATCTTTTGGGTAGTTATAAGCTCTATTTTTGGATACCTGGTCTATTTCTTTGACGACGGCGGTTTCACTGCCTCGATTGAGTTCTTCTCGGCTTACCTTACAGAGTATGCGCTTTCTGTTGATAACATCTTCGTTATTCTCCTTATCCTAAAATATTTTACCGTTAAAGAAGAGTACTACCATAAAATTCTTTTCTGGGGAATTTTAGGCGCTGTAGTGTTCCGTGGTATTTTCATTTTCGTTGGAGCGTTGTTTATCGCCAAGTGGCATTTTATTCTTTATGTATTTGGCGTGTTCCTAATCTATTCTGGTATTAAGATTTATTTCGAAGACAGCGATGAGAAGATTGATCCAGAGAAAAATCCCATTCTAAAACTTTGCAGAAAATACCTGTCGATTACCAAAGACGAAAAAGGCGGTAGGTTTCTAGTTAGGGAAGCTGGAAAATGGATGTTTACTCCTCTGTTCCTGGTAGTTGCATTAGTAGAAACCACCGATTTGATTTTCGCCGTCGATTCTATTCCAGCCGCCTTTGCGATCACTCAAAATGAGTTTCTGATTTACACTTCCAATATTTTTGCCGTGATGGGGCTTCGTGCTATGTTCTTCCTTTTGGCTGGCATCATCGACAAGTTTTATCTCCTGCAAAAAGGGTTGTCTATCATTCTCTTTTTCATCGGTGCCAAAATGTTGCTGGAAATTGTGCCTTATGAAATCAGCCCTACGCTATCCTTTACTGTAATCATCGTCACCCTGACGTTCTCAATCATTTTCTCTGTCGTAATACCCAGAAAGAAAGAAGAAGGCGAAGACTAATTTGGTTTCTGCGAATGCACTTCGTTGAAGAAGTTGCTGGGTAAAATTTTCAATAAAATCGGTAAGGTAAGGAAGCGCTGTGGTAGCGAAATGATTACAAACGTGGGGATTGTCTTCAGCACACCAATCAACAATTTTTGCATTCTTGCTTTTTCGTCCTCGGTCAGCTCGTTTGACTTAGATTTTTTGAGCAGCTGCATCAATTCCTGACTGTCCAGCACTTCTTTCACAAGGCGGCTCTTGTTGTTGTCGGTGATTCTCGAGAGCCGTCGAATGAAATGCTCACTTACCTGAATGAAGTCTTGTTTGTTCTGCAGATAATCTAGTTCGTTCCAGTGCTCAAGTACAAATCCTTCAATCGCCATCAGGCTGTTTTCAAGATCATCGTCGCTGAAGTTCATGTACTTGCACAATTTCTTCAGAAACTCCTGCTCATTGTTCTCTACCTTTTTATCCGACCAGATGGTGAGGATGGCGATTTCTAAAAAATACTTCTTTAAAATCCATGAGTTGTTCGTAGGAAGGTTAATCTCTTCGATATCTATCCCTTGCTCAAAGATTCGGAGTGCTTCTTTTTTTCGCTCTGATGAGAGGCCCGCGCTTTGAAGAAAATACTCAAGAAGCTTTTGTTCTTCGGGTTCTACCGTAGTGTTGGCGTGAGCGGCGGCGGCCATTACTTTCACTACCGAAAAGCGAAGCTCTTCCCGTTCGTATTTAAAAAAGTCAGCTACAATACGGTCGGCGTTGGTATGAATCCACTGTCCAAAAATAAAAATGTCGAGGAAGAGAAGACTGTTATGAAAAAATTGGATCCAGAAATTGGCGCTATTCTCGATGGAGTATTCTATTCGTTTATCAAGAATTTTCTCTGCCAGTTCAAGCGGAGTTTTCTTACGACCAAAAAGTGTTTTGGTGGGCGTGGCCAATTCGGGGAAAACATGGTTATAAAAGTTACCAATGTTTTCAATTGTCTTCATGATCACTTCCGAAAGCTCGTTGGCATCCTTGATCGGCTTGTCGTGAAAGAGAAGTGAGCTACTAATGAGGCTTTCGGCCAACAGAATTTTCATTCTGTCTTTCGGAGCCCAGCGTTCAGAACCATTAAGATCAACCGACTCAATCGACTGTCCATACATCAGCCCTGTTGGTTGAATCACACGATAAAGAGACTGCTCAGGATGGGCAGAGTTTTTCACGCCGGAACTAAGATCTCGCAAAAGATCTTTCCGAAACTCAAGATATTGCTTCAACCATCCTTTCTCTGCAGGCTTCATAGATAGAAAATGACCGAGAAGTTACATTTAATATTATGAAATAATTTAATGATGACACAAAGGTCTGAGTTGAAAAAATTTACTCACTTGACCTACGCCATCCTTTGCTCTCAATTTCCTTAAAAGATTCTTCTACTTTCTTCTGAAGGCTTAACTTATATTGACTTAATCTCTTGGTAACAGCCTTATCGGCCACACTAATAATCTGCGCAGCAAGGATTCCCGCATTCTTCGAGCCATTGAGCGCTACAGTAGCAACAGGTACTCCTGACGGCATCTGCAATATCGAAAGCACAGAATCCCAGCCGTCAATGGAGTTCGATGATTTGATCGGAACACCGATGACGGGCAGTGTAGTAAGAGAAGCCACCATGCCCGGCAGGTGCGCCGCGCCGCCTGCCCCTGCTACAATTACTTTAAGGCCTCGATCTGCCGCCGTCGACGCGTAGTCAACCATACGTTTGGGTGTGCGGTGCGCCGACACGACGGTAAGCTCGAAAGGAATTTTCATTTCTTCCAAAAACTCGGCTGCTTCTTTCATGATCTTCAGATCTGATTGGCTGCCCATGATAATGCCTACTAGCGGTTTGCTCATGCCCTTATTTTCAGCGATTGTTTCACAAAGGTCGCTTTCTTTTTCAAACTTTCGATATCGTTATCGACGATCGTCACATGGCCCATTTTGCGAAATGGCTTGGTCAATTTTTTACCATACAAATGGACGTACGTTCCGGGAAGTTTTAGTACTTCCTCCAGTCCGTCATATTGCGCGTTACCTGCAAATCCATCTTCGCCTAGCAGATTGACCATCGCGCTTGGCTGGGTAATGGACGTATCGCCAAGCGGAAGATTCAAGATGGCGCGCAAGTGTTGCTGGTATTGTGAAGTAATATTCGCTTCAATGCTCTGATGCCCACTGTTGTGGGGGCGCGGAGCAATTTCGTTGACGAGTACGCGCTGATCTTTGGTTACAAACATCTCCACCGCCAGCAGACCCACCATGTTTAATTCTGTGATAATTTTTGTGGCGATGCGGTTGGCTTCTTTTACGATTAACTCATCCAGTTGTGCCGGAGAAAATAAATATTCTACCAGATTGGCCTCTGGATGAAAAATCATTTCTACCGCGGGAAAAACCTTTACTTCACCGCTTTCATTGCGTGCCACGATCACTGAAATTTCTTTCTCAAACTCGATAAGTTTCTCCAACAAACCTGGTGCTTCAAAAGCCTTATCTAGGTCTTGAGGCGAGCGCAGAATTTGTACGCCACGGCCATCGTACCCTTCGCGCCCGAGTTTGTTTACTGCAGGCAAAAAAGTCAGGTGATCAGCGACTTCTTTTTTATTTTCGACGAGAATGAAATCGGCGGTAGGAATGCCTTTCTCATTATAAAAGAGTTTTTGCTGGCGTTTGTCCTGAACGAGTTCAATGACTTCGGGCTGAGGAAATACTTTCTTACCTAATTTTTGAAGCTCCTTCAGCGCCGAGACATTTACGTTTTCTATTTCAATGGTGATCAGGTCGCAAGATTGGCCAAATGCCATGACCGTGTTAAAATCAGTAAGCTTACCCGATTGAAATTCACACAACGACGCGCAAGGCGCCACCGGATCGGGATCGAGAACAGAAAAATTGATGTTCCAATCCATTCCTGATTGAATGAGCATTCGGCCTAACTGCCCACCTCCCAAAATCCCAACCTTGTAATTCTGATAGAACCGCTGCTGCATTGTGATTTTGTCGATGGATCACTTGTACTTCGCTGCCTCGGCAACTACATCGTTGAATTCAATGTCGGCCAACTTTATAGAATACAGCAGCAACCTCACTTCTTTCACGTGCACATTGCCATCGATATCACTTATACGGTAAAGGTGCACAAAGGCCTTGAGTTTCAATTCATCAGAGCAGGCGTTTATCATTTCAATCCCACGCTGATATACTTCTTTTGGTTTTTTGGACGCTACGTCTTTCAAAAACTCCTCAAAAATCTCGCTGGGTATATTTTCTATTTCTTTGATTTTAAGAAGTGCCTTTTCCTCCTCCTCATTCACCACCCCGTCGGCATTAATAAGTAAATGAACCAAATAAAGTAGTCCCAGATGATAGTTCTTGTCGGAGGTCATAGCTTGATTTTTTTTAAAGATAAAAGAATTGCCCCGAATGATAAACGGAGTGAGTCGGTTTCTTTACCTAAGATTATCGAAGCAGTTGAAAAATGGCGAACGCTGAAAGGTAGGCCAGCGTGGTCATGTAGGCCAATTGGATCATGGGCCATTTCCATCCTTTGGTCTCGCGCTTTACCACTGCCAGCGTGCTTACACACTGCATGGCGAAAGTGTAAAACACCAGCAATGAAAGTCCTACGGCCATGGTGTAGCGTGGGCCGCCTGTGTCAGGGTTTACTTCTGAGCGTAGCCGCTGTTTGATGGTTGGCTGATCTTCGGCGCTGCCGATACTATAAATGGTGGCGATCGTGCCTACAAAAACTTCGCGGGCTGCAAAAGAGGTAACGAGCGCGATGCCAATTTTCCAGTCGTAGCCCAACGGTTTGATCATTGGCTCCAGCACTTTGCCTAACTGACCGGCATATGAATGCTCAAGTTTATACGCGGCTATTTTATCCTGAATCTGTTGCTCGCTGATATTCTGGCCTTCCACTTCCTTGCGCACCGTTTCTTTGGCGGCGTTCATTTCGTCGGCCGGACCATAGCTTGCCAGCACATAAAGGATGATGGAGATAGCAAGAATTGTTTTGCCCGCCTGAAACACGAAGGTCTTTGTCTTTTCTACAATTTGTAACCCAACGTTGCTCCATTTCGGCATTTTGTAGGTTGGCATTTCCATGATGAGATAGCTGCGCTCTTTCACCTTCACAAAAAATTTCAACACAATGGCTGAAAACAACGCGGCCAAAAACCCAAGTAAGTAAAGCCCCATCAATACCAGGCCTTGATAATTAAAAAAGCCAAGCACTTTATAATCCGGAATAATCAACGCCACCAATATGGTAAATACAGGAAGGCGGGCGGAGCAGCTCATAAGTGGCGTTACAAAAATGGTGATGAGCCGGTCTTTCCAATTTTCGATAGTCCGCGTAGCCATGATGGCCGGTATAGCGCACGCCCAGCCAGACATAAGAGGGACTACACTTTTACCACTTAGTCCAAACTTGCGCATGATTTTGTCCATCAAAAACACCACGCGTGACATGTAGCCTGTTTCCTCTAGCACAGAAATGAAAGCGAAAAGAATCGCAATCTGCGGAATGAAAATCAAGATGCCGCCAACACCGGGCACAATACCGTGTGATACCAATTCGAAAAACGGGCCGGCAGGAAATACTTCGTCAAGTTTATTGCTCAGTTGGGCAAATGTGCTGTCGATAAAGTCCATCGGAATTTGCGCCCACGCAAAAATCGACTGAAAGATCAAAAACAAGATCAGGAAGAAAATGATGTAGCCAAAAACCTTGTGCGTGAGCACACGATCTATTCCGTACGAAATCCTTTTCCATCCTTCGTTCGAACTTCGAAGTATTACTTTGTTCAGTAAATCCTGGATAAACCCGTACCGCATTACCGTTTCAGCTCCCTGGTATTTGTGTACGAAGAAATTATTTTGTTTCGCGTATGCGCGGATGTACTCGCGATCTTCCTTTGAAAGGAACATCAGGTTCTCTGCTTGTTGAAGAAACTGGTACGCTTCGTAATCCGACGTCAGGTTATATTTTGACTTGATCGCGTCGATCAAGGGTCTGGTTTCGTTATCACTCTTGTAGATCGTCTTGGCGCTAGGCTTGATCGGGCCGACTAAAATATTTCTTAGTTTTTCTATTCCAGTACCGTTGCGCGCATTGATCATCACTACGGGCACATCCAACTGCTCTTCCAGTTTCTTGATGTCAATGCTTTGGCCAGATTTAGCGGCCAGGTCCACCATGTTTAGCGCCAGCACTGTGGGAAGTCGCAGGTCAATCAATTGGGTGAGCAGCAGCAGGCAGTTTTTTAGGTTGGTAGCATCGGCGACTAGCACGACCTTGTCGGGATAAAATTTCCCCTTCGGGTCAGTGAATACCTCGGCTACTACCTTCTCATCGAGTGTTCGCGGATAAAGACTGTAGGTACCAGGCAGATCGATGATTTCGGCCGACGTGTGGTCGTCGAGTTGACAAATGCCGGTGCGCTTGTCGACCGTTACACCCGGAAAGTTTCCAATTTTCTGATTGAGGCCTGTGAGGCGATTGAACAACGACGACTTACCGGAATTGGGTTTTCCTGTCAGCGCTACAGTTATCTTTGGGTCGCCATTCATCAGTTGAGAATCATTATAGACGAGGCTTCTTCTAACCGTAAGGAAAGATCATAGCCTGACACACTTACACAAACTGGGTCGCCGAGCGGTGCAGTGAAATTAAATCGCACAGCAGTACCTGGAAGAAAGCCCATTTCCAGAAGTTTCACTGAAATCTGATCATCTGAAAAGCCTGAAATCACCGCAGTTTCTCCCGGAGTCATGTCGGCCACAGATTTAATATTGGCTTGCACCCTTATTTAGATTAATTTTAAACAGCGCGAAGATATGGCTCGGCGCCTTTCAAAACAATGGTTATTCTAAACTTCAAAAATGATTAATCTTATGAATCAATCTTCAGGCGGAAAGAAGAAAAGGAATAAACTGACGAAGGTCGCCACACCTCATCAACAGCAACCGCCAGCGCCAACAATTTCTGAGGAAGAGAAGCCTTTTGATTTTGGAGGAATCCCTTCCCGCGATCTGAAAAAAAATCTAGGTTGTGGGTAAGGCAGCGCCATGTCTGGTTGGCTCTTCGCCGTTTCAATGATTTCAATTCGAAAAATAATTTCTATTTTTACTTTATTAAACAAACCCAAATACATGAAAACTAAAGTTTTTGTAGTCTGCCTGGCACTGATTTTTTCCGGCATGCAAGTTTTCGCTCAGCTTTCAAAAGCGGAGAAAAAAGAATGGAAAAAGAAGGCTAAAGAATATGCCAAGAATCCGGCCAACCTGAAGACCCTCATCGAGTCGAAGCAGGCCGCTGAAAACGATAATTCACAATTAAAAGGTCAGGTAGGAACGCTTAACAGCCAGATTAGCGACAAGAACGCTAAAATTGCAGAACTCGAAGATCAACTTTCGAAAATGCGCGGCGACCTTACTTCAACGAAAGCTGAGCTAGCACAACTGAAAGCAACGCCTCCGGCTCCGGCACCAATGGATTTTTCAAAAGGTGTTGTATTTAGAGTTCAGATCGGAGCTTTCAAAAACAAAGACCTGCAAAAGTATTTTGACAACAATCCAAACTTTGGCGGTGAAGCCACTGAAAAAGGCGAGCAAAAATTCACTATTGGCGTGTTCCGCGACTACTGGGCGGCTGATAAATTTAAAAAATACCTCCGCGAAATGGGCGTAAGAGATGCGTGGATCGTGCCTTTCAAAGATGGACAGCGTGTAGAGATCAAAGATGTGTTGGAAGGAGTGGTAGCTGACCAGGCTTCTGAAAAGAAATAAATAAGCTTTAAAAAATATTGAAGAAGGCCCCGTCGCAAAGCGGGGTTTTTTTTATGCGCTCCATCCAAGTTTGTTTCTATTTTTGAGGGATGTATCGCTCGCTATTCATTCTTGTGCTCCTGCTTTTTAGTTTTTCAATAAGCCAGGCTCAAATCCGGTTGAACAAACTGGTGCTCCAACCGAAAGAGCGGTACAAAATTTTAGGCGCCGATATTTTGGTGGTTGATACACTGGTGATGAGTGACTCGTCGTCCATCATTCTAAATCCTTTGAAGAAAGATAATTTCATTCACGCCAAATATCTCAGTGTGGGCAAAGGATGCAGCATTGTTGGCAATGGTACTCACGGGGTAAAAGGCCGGGCTGGCGAGCCAGGACTTACGCAATCGGCACCGTGCCGAAACGGAACATCAGGCAAAGACGGATTGCCCGGCGACTCCGGCAGAGACGCATTAAATGTTTCTCTTTACACCTCCATTTTAAAAATTCATGGATCGCTGACGATTAGTCTGACCGGTGGAGATGGTGGTGACGGAGGCCGCGGTGGAAAAGGAGGCGATGGCGGATCTGGTACACGCGTGTGCCCAGCCGGCGACGGAGGTAACGGAGGGGATGGCGCCAGAGGTGGTGACGGAGGCCACGGCGGATCAGCCAGCATCAATTGTAAACAGTGTGCCGATTTGCACCTGCTCATGGGTGAAAAAATCGTCATAAAAAATTACGGTGGTTTTGGTGGTCAGGGTGGTGATGGCGGTTTTGGCGGACAAGCCGGACTCGGTCCTGTAAAAGATGGTCGCAACGGGCAGCGTGGTAAAGAAGGAGAACACGCCAATCAGGGGAAAACCGGACTGGTGAATCTTAGTCAGGAGTAACGATGGAAAAACGCTGGGTTTATAATTCACTTCCTCCTACTGAAACCGTTCAGGAATTTGGGAAAACCCTAAACATCAATTCGTATCTCGCCACGACACTCCTGCAGCGCGGCATCTCAGATTTTGATGCAGCAAAAAAATTCTTCCGGCCTACTCTTGATCAGCTTCACGATCCATTTCTGATGAAAGACATGGAACACGCAGTTACGCGTCTGAAAAAAGCGATCGACAATAATGAAAAAATTTTAGTGTACGGAGATTATGATGTGGATGGCACCACGTCAGTGGCTGTAGTGTACAGTTACCTTCGAAGCTTTTATCCGCACTGTGATTTTTATATCCCCGACCGCTACGCCGAAGGATACGGTGTTTCTGAAACAGGAGTAAAGTGGGCGCACGAAAATAATTTTACATTAATTATCGCCCTTGACCTCGGCATCAAAGCGGGTGATATGGTTACGCTGGCGAGCATCAAAGGAATTGATTTTATTATCTGCGATCACCACTTGCCTGGCGGCGAAATTCCTAACGCCGTGGCGGTGCTTGATCCGAAACGCGGCGATTGCGAATATCCTTACAATGAACTTAGTGGCTGCGGACTTGGCTTCAAACTGCTGCAGGCTTTTGCGCGGAGATACCGGGACGAAAAAGAAATATTAGAATACCTCGACCTTGTGGCCGTAAGTATAGCTTCAGATATCGTTCCGATCAACGGCGAAAATCGCATCCTTACGTATTTCGGTTTGCAAAAACTAAATCAAAATCCGCGGCCTGGTTTGAAAGCACTCAAAGATATCGCCGCGGTAAAAAATGACCTCGATGTGTCTGGCGTGGTGTTTACTCTTGGGCCGCGCATCAATGCGGCCGGGCGCGTGGCGCATGCACGTGGTGCTGTTGAGTTGCTCATTTCACAATCGGAAGCCGAAGCCAATGCATTAGCAGAAAAAGTAAATTTAAAAAACGACCTGAGGCGCGAATTCGATCTAAACATCACCGAAGAGGCGATCTCCATGATAGAAAGCGATGAGAAAATCCGGTCGGCCAAGTCAACCGTGCTTTTTAAAAACACCTGGCACAAAGGCGTGATCGGAATTGTAGCTGCGCGATGTGTTGAAAAATATTATCGGCCTACCATCATCCTCACCGAATCAAACGGAAAGATTACTGGCTCTGCACGAAGCATCAAAGACTTTGATTTGTACGAAGGTCTTTATCAATGCAGCGATTTGCTCGAAAAATTCGGCGGGCATAAGTACGCCGCCGGCCTTACGCTTGATCCCGCCAATCTCAACGCCTTTCAACAGCGCTTCGAAGCAGTAGTGGCGGCGGCACTCACCGCCGAGATGCGCACGCCAGTGGTAGAAATAGACGTGGTGATTCCACTGGATGCCATTACTCCAAAATTTTTCAGCATTTTGAAGCAAATGGCACCATTTGGGCCTGAAAACCAAAAACCTGTTTTTGAGGCAAGGAATTTGCATGTCGTCAATTCATTGTCGAGTTTTAAAGACAAACATGTGAAGTTTCTGGTCGGACAAGCAGGAAATGAAAATGTGTTTCAAGCTGTGGGATTTGATTTGGCCAACCATTACGATAGGCTGTCGTCGGGCGATCGTTTTGCGATGGCTTTCACCATCGAAGAGAATACGTACAATGGGATGACTTCCCTGCAATTACGAGCGAAGGAAATAAAATTTGAATAAAATGGTTTTACGCGCAGAGAGTCTTGTAAAAAAATATAAAAAGCGCACCGTCGTCAACAACGTTTCTGTGCTGGTGCAGCAAGGCGAGATTGTTGGACTTCTCGGGCCCAACGGTGCGGGAAAAACGACTAGCTTTTACATGATCGTGGGATTGATTAAGCCAAACGAAGGCACCATCTTCCTTGACGACGATAACATTACAGCGCTGCCTATGTACCAACGCGCCAAGCGTGGCATTGGCTATCTCGCCCAGGAAGCCTCCGTCTTCCGAAATCTTACTGTGGAAGAAAACATCATGGCTCCGCTTGAGATGCGCGATATGAATAAGAAGGACCGAAAAGAAAAAGTAGAGTCGCTGCTCGAAGAGTTCAGCCTTACGCACGTGCGAAAAAATTTAGGCATGGTGCTTTCGGGTGGTGAGCGCAGAAGAACCGAAATCGCACGCGCACTCGCCGTTGACCCCAAGTTTGTTTTGCTTGACGAGCCCTTCGCGGGCGTTGACCCTATTGCCGTTGAGGAAATTCAGGGAATTGTTTCCAGACTCAAAAAGAAAAACATCGGCATTCTCATCAGTGACCATAACGTCGACGAAACGCTGGCCATCACCGATCGGGCGTACCTCATGGTGGAAGGCAAACTATTCAAAGCCGGCACCGCTCAGGAGCTGGCCGACGATCCGCTCGTTCGCAAGGTATATCTGGGCCAAAACTTCCAATTGCGACGGGCGAAAGTAGAAATTCAACCCTAAGTGCTTTTTTCTTCATTATCGCGTTTTTTAGGTTTGGTGATTAGTGCAATCGCCTGCTATTTTTGAATTTCGTTTTCAATGCAACTTCTCAATTCCATCCTTGCCTGGGTCATGAAAAAGCGCATCCACCAGATTGAGCTTTTCATGAAATATCCGCACGATGTGCAGGATGAAGTGCTCAAGCGGTTGCTGGGAAGTGGCTCAAATACTGAATTTGGCCGCAAGTACGCCTTTGAAGATATCGTCAATTACGAGGATTATAAGAAGCGCGTACCAGTTCACACCTATGAACAATTGTTTCCCTACATCGACCGGCTCATGCGCGGCGAGCAAAATATTCTCTGGCCAAGCGAAGTAAAGTGGTTTGCCAAATCTAGCGGAACTACCAACGCGCGGAGCAAATTCATTCCTGTAACCACAGAAGCGCTGGAAGAATGTCATTTCAAGGGAGGAAAAGATCTGCTTTCCATTTACGTCAATAATTTTCCAGAGACAAAAATGTTCGACGGCAAAGGACTCGCCATCGGCGGAAGCTATCAGGTGAATGAATTCGACCCGACTGCCTCCTCTCATTACGGCGACGTATCGGCTGTGATCATGCAAAATCTTCCACCCTGGGCTGAGTTCATCCGAACGCCAAGTCTTGAAGTGGCACTGATGGGAAATTGGGAAGAAAAGATTGATAAGATTGCCACCGGCACTACCAAGGTCAACGTGACTAACATTGCCGGTGTACCTACCTGGACAGTGTTGTTATTGCAACGAATACTCGAGCTGGAAAAGAAAAGCAGCATTCTGGAAGTATGGCCCAACCTTGAGGTGTTCTTTCATGGAGCAGTAGCATTCCGGCCATACAAGAATTTATTCCGATCTATCATTCCTTCCGACCAGATGCGCTACTGGGAAACCTACAATGCAAGTGAAGGATTTTTTGGAATACAGGATCGCAAAGATTCTGAGGAAATGCTTTTGATGCTCGACTACGGCGTGTTTTATGAATTCATTCCCATGGAAGAGTGGGACAAAGAATATCCCGACGCGATCAGTCTGGCTGATGTAGAACTTGGCAAAAATTATGCAGTTGTTATTTCCACCAACTCCGGCCTTTGGCGCTACAACATTGGTGATACGGTGAAGTTCACGAGCCTCTCACCCTACCGCATAAAAATTTCAGGCCGCACCAAGCATTTCATCAACGCGTTCGGTGAAGAAGTAATCATTGAAAATGCCGACACCGCCATTGCTCATGCCTGTGAACAAACTGACGCAGTAATCGACAATTACACAGCCGCTCCTATTTATCTTGAAAAATCAAAACGCGGCGGTCACGAGTGGATCATCGAATTCAGAAAACAGCCAAGCGATATTGCTTCATTCACGCGTGCGCTTGACGAAATGCTTCGCAAAGTAAACTCCGATTACGATGCCAAACGTGCGCACAACATCGCATTAGTGGAGCCCAAAGTTCATACCGTGGCCGAGGGAACGTTTTACAACTGGATGAAAAAACGAGGCAAGCTCGGTGGTCAACACAAAGTGCCGCGCCTGAGCAATTCAAGAGAATACGTTGACGATATTCTCGCGCTTGCATCTGCTGTGTAAAAAGCATTCAGCAATTCTCTGTTTTTAAAACGGATTTCCGTGCGTCTGTCGAATCAGAAAATTCGCTACCGGTTTTGCTTTTTGAGCAATGGTTACGGCCAGGTTTGAAGCGCGCACACCACCAAACAATCGTTGAATTTGCCGGCCGGCCCAAAGCCGAGTAGAAAAAAGGGATTGCCATCGCGAAGCGTAAGTCTTCTCAAGCGTATCGCGTGATATTTCATTTTGGCAATAGCGAATAATCAATTCACTCATTACAGCCGCCGAATGAATGGCAATCGCCATACCATTGCCACACAGCGGCGTAATCATTCCGGCGGCATCGCCGCACATCAGGATATGATCTTCGACGGGTGATTTTTTTTCAAACGAAATCTCGTTGATCACCTCGGGCTTCTCAAAAAGAAATTCCGATGAAGAAAATAGCGTTTTCAAAAATGGGTTTTCGAAAAGCACTTCTTTCTCCATTTGTTCGATGCTGCCGTATCGTTTCAGGTTATCGCGATGAGTGAGGTAACACAAATTTGATTTTCCATCTTCGATATTGCTTATGCCGCAGTATCCATCTTTAAAATTGTGCAATGCTATAACGTCTGACGGATGATTTGTTCGCACATGGTACTTGACGCCTACATAAGGAGAGCGCTGCCTGATAAATGGACGCTGAAGAGCTACATCCAATTTAGAGCGCTTGCCAAATGCCCCGACCACTACATCCGCCTCTAATTTTTTATCGCGTGTTTCCACAAAAAATTTATCGTCGGCAAAAATTATTGAATCAACTTCGGTGTTTAAAAGAAATTCTACACCAGTAGCTTTTGCTTTCTGAAAAAGAAAATAATCAAATTGATAGCGGCTGATGCCGAAGCCGCCTAGATCTAAGGGAAGTTCGCTCAACTTTCCATTCACTGATGTAAGTTGAAAACGGTGTATCGCTGATGGATCGAGTTCTGCAGGAAACAATCCTTCGGATTTGAGAAAAGGCACGGTTTCGTTTGAAATGTATTCACCACAAACACGGTGAAACGGATATTCTTTTTTTTCAATCACCAGACAGGAAATCCCTCGCTTGGCCAACACGCTGGCCGTAATAAGCCCCGCCAAACCTCCTCCCGCAATTATTATTTTTTTCAACGTGCAAATTTTGCTGTAAACAACCCGTTTAAAGAAAGAAAGTTAAAGACCGGTTACCGTTATTGAAACTTTCTCATCAAAGATCGGTTAGTAATCTGTAGAAAAGATATGATTGGGCTGGCAGAAGAAATTAGCGTGCTGATGATTGGCAATAATCCTTTGGAATTAGCAAAGGTTTTTGCGCAACTAAAAAACATCCCCGGTAAGGAAATTATCACCGAAACGGCCTTTGATTTGAAAACTGGTTTGCGGTGTCTCGCCAGATTCAAACCTAATTTTATTATCCTCGATGATAACCTCGGAAGGCTTGAATTAACTCATGCTGTGCAGCATCTTTCGCGGCATAAACCCACAAAAGATATTCCGATCACTATTTTGAAAAATTCTAATTATCAGGAAGCCTTCAGCGGTGTGGGTATGAACTATGTGTTAAAAAGTTCGCTGTCCGGACAATCGCTTTATAACTCATTAAAAAATTCGCTCCTTTCATCGCGCACACAACGACTGTTGAAAACAGTGCACAAAAAACGAAAAGGTCAATTGAAACGACTGATCGCCTGAGGCTATATTTCGTTGGCGAGGGTAAACTCTCGTTTTATAATCTGAGATTTTCGGAGAATGCCCATGACAATTTTTTTTCCGGGTTTAGTATCGAAATACCCATTGATCTGACTTAAATCCAAGTCTTTCGTAAAGATGTCATTGATCATAATTACTTTATCTCCCACTTGTATGTCGGCAAGGCTAGCCGGCGAGTTTTGCCTTACTTCTACCACTTCAAATTCACGGAGTTGCTCACCATCGGCTTTAATGGAAAGGCCGCTCATGTTGTAATATGATTTTTTACGAAATGAGGAATTGGGTTTGAGATAAATTTTTTCCCTTGGAAAATCAAAGATCACATCAAAGCGGCTCATCACTTCGCCGCCAATAGAACCATTTCGGTACACATTCCTTCCCACACGGAGTGTATCAAAATAACTCGAGTTATCAGGGAAACTGGCAATCATGTTTGAAATCGTATAGTTGCCAATACGAAGGCATTTGATGCGTGCGAGGCGTCCGGTAATTATACCCCCAAGACCTTTGCCAATTGAGCAATTGATATTTTTTGCCGGTACTACAATTTTCTTACTTGACTCCGTGTCGAGAAAGAGACCGTGACTTGCACCTGTATCGATAAGCAGTTTTGCACTCATGCTGGTGGTGTCGTTTACTTTCAATTCGGCAACATAGTAGGGTTTGGTATCTTCTACCGTGATTGGCAAGCGGGCAAATCGTTTGGAGGGTTTAAATTTTTGTGGCGTCATCAGGGTAAGTATCCTGGCCTTGTAATCGATTTTCACCACAAACCGGCTGAACAATTCATATCCCAAAATGCCATGCACTTCTGAGCCGAGCGAGTTTCTTAATTCAAGGTAGTCGTTCTCCAGCACCAGCATCGCGTGACCGCGGCCGTGCACTCCGGGCATATCAATGGTTACGTTGTTGGTGATGTACGCGTTGACCAGGTTTTCTCCACCGGGAGCTGAAATCGAAAACTTTTTTGCGTACGAAAGGCGAAGGATATCGCTATAGACCTTATCGGTGAGAATGGTAGTACGCACACCAGTATCGACGATAAATTTAAGCGGCAGCTGATTGTTGATGATGACCGGCACCACAACCAAATTATTATGAATTTCGATCGGAATTTCGACTTTGGTTCGGCCATCGGCCAGGGAAAAGCCAAGCTGGGCAAAAGCGTGGTTAAGAACGGTCAGCGATATAACAAGAACAGATAAAATTCTCTGCATAAGCATTAGCGATACCAAGCTAACGAAATTTACAAAGATTGAGGTTGGCTTAGTTTGCTTTTACCCCAAGCAAGGTGATTAGCTCATCGGGGGTGTTGGCTACTTTTAATTGGCTCAAACTGTCTTCGCCAAGAAATCCGTCAGCAGCCATGAGCTTCATTTGTGCTAATAAATGAGTAAAAAAGGAGTTGGTGTTTAAAATTCCTATCGGTTCCTGAACAAGACTAAGTTGCTTCCAAGTCAGGATTTCTGCAAGCTCGTCGAGTGTGCCCCAGCCGCCAGGCATCGCGATGAAGGCGTCGGCCAGTTCTGCCATTCGCCGCTTACGTTCATGCATCGAGTCCACAATTTCAAGTTGGGTTATTCCTTTGTGGCCCACCTCTCGCTTCATCAGGAAGTCAGGAATTATACCGATCACTTTGCCATTAAGGCGCAGCACTTCATCGGCCAGAATTCCCATCAGGCCTATGTTACCGCCGCCATAAACTAAAGTGCAATTGTGTTTGACCAAAGCCGATGCAAGCGCTTTGGCCGCTTCAGAATAAATTGCATCCTTGCCGGAGGATGATCCGCAAAAGACACAAATATTCATTTTATCAAATGGATCAATGCTTTACATCGTGCTCATTATCGCTCACTTTGCTGTTGGGAAACAGCCAGATAGAAACGATGGCAAGAACGAAGAGCGCGATTACAACACCAAAAACAAGCATGTTTGAAAATTTTATAGTTCAAAAATAGATTTCGCTTTCTAATTATTTGCAATTTGGAGTAGAAAAATGATAGTAAGAAGTTAATAATTCAATATTCTATGAAAAAGGGCCTTATTATCGGTGGCATTTTGGTGGTTGTGTTGGCAGGCGTGTTTATGTTTATCCGGTATTCCACAAAATCGCATAGCCCTGAATCGAACGTCTCGTTCAGCGATGGCAATCTCAAAGTACATGTATTTTACAACCGACCTTATAAAAAAGGACGGGAGATCTTTGGCAAACTGGTTCCCTACGGGAAAACCTGGCGCACCGGCGCCAACGAGGCCACCGTTTTTGAAACCAGCAGCGACCTGAAATTTGGTGATAAAGAGCTGAAGGCCGGCAAGTATAGCCTTTGGACTGTGCCGGGAGAAAAATCGTGGCAAGTCATATTCAATTCTGACATTCCTTCGTGGGGCGTTAATTTCAACGCCGAAGCCAACCGAAATCCGGCCACTGATGCGTTGATCGTAGAGTCGCCGGTAGTGCAGGAAAACAAAGAGTTTGAGCAATTCACCATTTCCGTTGAAAAAGTTGGCGACGGCGCCGAGCTGATTTTAATTTGGGATAAAACCCTGGTGGCTGTGCCTTTTTCAGCTAAATAATTTTTCGTTTTTTTACTGATTATGATTCAGGTTATTCCATCCATTGCCATTCGCAAAGGCAAAGTTGTTAAAATGAGAAAGGGCGACATCAGTAGCGAGAAAGCTTACGATGAGAACCCCCTTGACCTTGCCAAGCGCTTTGAAGATCACGGCATTGAAGTAGTGCACCTGGTTGATCTGGATGGAGCCGAAAGAGGAAGCCCAAAAAGTTATCACGTTCTCGAAGCAATTGCCGGTCATACCGATTTAAAAATTGATTTCACGGGTGGCATCTCTGCCGATGGAGATATTTCGAAGGCATACGAATATGGCGCCGATTATATCACGGCGTCAAGTATAGCGGTGACCAATCCGGAGTTATTTGCTTCATGGATCATTTCATACGGTCGTGAAAAGATTACGCTTGGCGCTGATGTGACCGACGTAAAAACTAAGGCGATTTCTTTTCGCGGTTGGCAAAAGCAATCGCAAACCAATCTGTTTGATCACCTGCAATACTTTTATGACCGCGGGTTGAAGTATGCCAAGTGCACCGATATTTCGCGCGATGGCGTGCTTGAGGGACCAGACTTCGCCTTCTACCAGGAAATTCTCGACAAGTTTGCCGATTTAAAAGTTCTTGCCAGTGGCGGTGTGCGTGGCGTTGACGACATTAAAAGATTAAACGATATGGGAATCTTTGCCGTGATTTTTGGCAAAGCCTATTACGAGGGATTTCTAAAGCTTAAAGACCTGGAAGCTTTCCTGGTCAAAAAATAATTCTATTAATTACTTCCGGTCAATCATCAACGATATCAGAGATTTTGAATTTCTGAATGATGAAGTAAAGGAAATTGAAAGAGAGGGGATCTTCCTCTGATTTGTCTGCGGTCTTCTGTGCTTCTGCCTTTGGTTTATTGGTATTCGGAATGGCCGTGTTGGTTTCTTTATTGCCTGGCTGGGCCTTTACGGTCTTTGCGTCTGCGTCCTGAATAAGTGTTTTGTCGTCGTTGAGGTTGAGCTCAGGGTGAGAATTCAATTCCTGAATTCCTGAGGTTGACTGCCCTTCTTCCTGAGCCACTGCTACCGACGCATACATTACGAAAGCCAAAAACAGAGCAAAAGAAAATTTTAATTTTAACTGCATTTGAATTTGGGATAACTCAACTACTTTCGAACAGCAGAGCAAGCTAATAAATAAAGTTATGATTTCATGGGATGACTTCAATAAAATCGACCTCCGGGCAGGAACTGTCGTCAAATCGGAGCCTTTTGACGGCGCCCGGAAGCCTGCCATTAAACTTTGGGTGGATTTAGGCCCTGAAATTGGCGTTAAAAAATCAAGCGCACAGATTACGCAACATTATAAACCTGGGGAACTTGAAGGCAAACAGGTGATCTGCGTTACGAATTTCCCGCCGAAGCAGATTGGTAATTTTATTTCCGAGATCCTTGTGACAGGCTTTCCTGATGAAAATGGCCACGTGGTATTATCTACTATCGACAAACCTGTGCCCAACGGAGTAAAATTATTCTAAGCATGAATTTCTCTGACTTAGAAACTCTCGGTGCCGGCAAAATTCTTCAGCTGCCCAGGCAGCGCAATGTCAAGTACCTGGTCATCGACAGCCGAAAAGCCGTGGTTAACGAAGACGCTGTTTTCTTCGCCATCGGGGGACCGAGAAACGACGGCCATGACTACCTTGACAAACTTTATCAACTTGGTATTCGCCAGTTTGTGGTAGAGAGAAAAATCGACACGAAAAATTTCCCTGATGCTAATTTTTTGCTCGCCTCGTCGTCGGTCAAAGCCTTGCAAATTATTTCAGCGGCACACCGGGCGCAGTTTAACATACCAGTAATCGCCATTACCGGAAGCAACGGAAAAACGATTATCAAGGAATGGCTACATCAACTTCTTTCGCCCGATTACAGCGTCGTAAAAAATCCAGGCAGTTATAATTCTCAAATCGGAGTTCCGCTTTCCGTGTGGGCTATGGACAAGCATCATCAGCTTGGGGTTTTTGAGGCCGGTATTTCGAGGCCGGGCGAGATGGAGGTTTTGGCAAATATTATCGCTCCAACTATTGGTATTTTTACCAACATCGGTACCGCGCATGACGAGGGGTTTGCTAATCTACAGGAGAAGATTGATGAAAAGTTGAAGCTCTTCCTTCGGGTCAAAACGTTAATCTATTGCGCGGACCATACCGGCATTCGCGAGAGAATAAAAAGTCTTGCGCTTCCTGGACTTTCGTGGGGACGATCACCAGAATCAGATATCCGAATTGAAAACACAGCCAGCGGATTTCTCATCACATTTAAGCAAAATACATTTGAGCTCAACATCGCGCCAAAAGATGCCGCTTCGCGCGAAAACATATTCCACTGCGTAGCCACTTTGTTGCATCTGGGGTATGAGCCGGCAGCGATTCAAAAAAGAATCAGTGAATTGCGGCCCGTTTCCATGCGAATGGAATTAAAAGAAGGGATCAACCAATGTCAGGTGATTGATGACACGTACAACAATGATCTGGCTGGATTAAAAATTAGTCTCGATTTTCTGGCCGGATTTCAAAAAAAGAAAAGCGTTATTCTCTCAGACATTCTTCAGTCAGGGATGAAGGAAGAAGAGCTTGCTGCGACGATCAACAATATGCTTGAGAAAAGAGATCTTCAGAAAGTGATCCTCGTGGGGTCGTCGTTGTATAAGTTTCAGCATCTTCTAAGCACTTCGGTGCCCACGTTTTTTTTTCAAACCACAGAAGAGTTTCTTTCAGGTTTTGATTTTTCCTCGTTCGGCAATGAGTTAATTCTGGTGAAAGGAGCCCGAGCTTTTCATTTTGAAAAAATTGTAGCTCGCCTGCAGCGAAAAGTTCACGGCACAGTGATGGAAATTGATATGGGCAAGCTGGTGCACAACCTCAATTACATCAAGTCAAAACTAAATCCCGGTGTAAAGGTGATGGCGATGGTGAAAGCTTTTGCCTACGGCAGCGGCAGCGAAGAAGTAGCCAACTTGTTGCAATACCATAAAGTAGATTATCTCGGCGTAGCCTATGCCGACGAGGGTCTCGAGCTCCGCAAAAAGAATATTTCTTTGCCTATCATGGTGATGAACCCTACCGAAGAAAGCTTTCAGGCGATTGTAGAGCAACGGCTGGAGCCCGCCATGTATAGCATAAGTAATCTCAGAAGGTTCGTTTCATTTTTGCAAAACCGGCCGGCGGCTATTCATCTCGAAGCAGAAACGGGCCTTCACCGTTTGGGAATAGAGGAAAGCGAATTAGACGAAGTGATTTCATTGCTCGGTGCCAATCCCAACATTGTAGTGAAATCGGTGTTCTCTCATTTGTCGGCATCGGATGAGTCGAAGCACGATGATTTTTCCGCTGAGCAGTTTGAGCGATTTCAGAAATTCTATCAACTCCTTACTTCTGCTTTAACGATTCAGCCGCTCCGTCACATTCTTAATTCGGCAGGCATCCTTCGGCTCTCTTCTTATCAAATGGACATGGTTCGTCTGGGGATTGGACTCTACGGTGTAGACCCTACTACTAGCGGAAGCTCTGCTGGACTGGAGATGGCGGCGACTTTGAAGACCGTAATCTCACAAATAAAAATCGTGAAGCCCGGCCAAACTATTGGTTATGGTCGTCGCGGCATCGCTACACACGAAACCAAAACGGCGACCATCGCGATCGGTTATGCAGATGGTTTCAGCCGTAGTTTCAGCAATGGCAAAGGGCGAGTGCTTATCAATGGAAAGCTTGCTCTGGTTATTGGAAATGTGAACATGGACATGACGATGATTGACATTACCGGTATTGAAGCCGCCGAGGGTGACGAGGTGATTATTTTTGGAGCCGGGCTTCCGATTCAGGATGTTGCTAACAGCATTGGAACTATTCCTTACGAAATTCTGACCAGCACTAGCGAGCGCGTAAAACGTGTTTTTGTATCTGAAGGAATCTGATTAGCGAAGACCTCCGGTGTGAAGCATGAGAATGCGCGAGCCTTTTTTATAAAAGCCTTTTTCAATAAGGTCATAAATTCCTGCCAAAAGTTTTCCAGTATAAACAAAGTCTAACCGAATGGAGTGCTTCTCCTGCATTCGTTCGATGAACCTGGTCAGGTCGTCTGTTTTTTTTCCATAGCCACCAAAGTGGTAAGCTGTTTGCAACGTCCAGTTGGAATATTCCTTTTGTGAAAAATCCCAAACCAGCTTTTTGATTTCATCCTTCAGGAATTCTCCTCCCTTCAATACTGAAATGCCGACAATTTCTTTGGCACCGTCCAGACCTACAATGATGCCTGAGATTGTTCCGCCCGTGCCCACCGGAAGACAGACGTAATCAAAATCGGAGGGCAATTTTTCGCGGGCAAATTCCGCGCATCCATTTACCGCCAGGGTATTTGTTCCTCCTTCCGGAATGAGGTAGAAATTTCCAAACTGGGCAGTTAACTGATCAACAAACTCTTTTTGTGTTTTTGTTCGGTACGCTTCACGCGAAACGTAGGTGAGGTGCATCCCGCAGGCTTTGGCAAACGTCAGTGTTTCATTGAGCGGTAACGTTTCTTCACCCCGAATCACGCCTATACTTTTCAAGCCGAGTTCATTTGCGGCGGCAGCTGTGGAATAAATATGATTTGAAAACGCGCCGCCAAAAGTAAGCAGCGTGTCGTGGTTTAAAGTCGTTGCCCGTTCCAGGTTGTATTTCAGTTTCCACCATTTGTTTCCGGCTACGGTGGGGTGGTTTAATTCTTCATGCTTGATAAAAACCCGCACGCCAGCCGTAAGGAAAAGTTCGTCGTGAATTTCTGTCACAGGCGTGTCTATATATTTTAGCATTACTAATTTATTTAGTAGTATTGTGTGTGGACGATTCGTATTTCAAAGGGCGCGGTTCGCAAATCAAAACCGCCAATAAATTTCTTCAGGCTCATTACGTGACCGAACATGTGGAGGGGCTTGACGATGTTTTACTTGAAAATTCCAAAACACAAATATTTCATGAAAGTCCGAAAAAGATCGTTAACAAAGTAGAGAGCCCGGATTTAGGTATGGCCTATTCGATGAACCCTTACCAGGGCTGCGAGCACGGCTGCATTTACTGTTACGCTCGCAATACGCACGAGTATTATGGCTTTAGCGCGGGGTTAGATTTTGAGTCGAAAATCATCGTTAAGAAAAACGCACCTCAGGTGCTGGAGCAGCAGTTGCTGAATAAAAACTGGAATCCCTCGCCCATCATGCTCAGCGGCAATACCGATTGTTATCAGCCGCTTGAGCGTAAGTTCAAAATCACGCGGCAACTCTTACAAGTGCTGGCAAAGTACCGCCATCCGGTTGGAGTCATCAGTAAAAATGGATTGATCACGCGCGACATCGACATTTTACAGGATTTGGCCGCCGACCGGCTGGTGCATGTAATGATTTCAATTACAACGCTTGACGAAGACCTTCGACAAATCATGGAGCCCCGCACGGCAAGCGGCATCAAGCGTTTGAAAACTGTGGAGGCTCTGGCCAAGGCTAACATTCCGGTAGGAATTATGAATGCGCCGATTATTCCCGGATTAAATCACCACGAGATACCACTGATTCTTAAGGCCGCTGCCGACCATGGTGCGCGCACTGCGGGTATGACGGTGGTGCGACTAAACGGATCGATTGGGAAGATTTTTGAAGACTGGCTAAAGAAAAACTTTCCCGATCGATTTGATAAGGTGTGGAATCAGATTTCAAGTCTTCATGGAGGCAACGTGAATGATACACAATTCGGGCGGCGAATGCGCGGAGAAGGAAATATCGCTGATATGATCCAACAACTGTTCCGCACATCGCGAAAGAAGTATTTTCAAGGCCGCGAAATGCCGCCTTATGATTTGACCAAATTTGTAAAAGGAGGGAACTACTCGCTGTTCTGAAATCTCATCTTAAAACAATTTCGTTAACTTTGTTGGATTATAAACGGATTTTGAAACGCATCCTCGCCATCGGCTTACTTCTGCTCTATGTAAACTCCAACACGGAGCTTCATGAGATGATGCGCGTTCCTATGTTGCTCGAACATTACAGTCACCACAAGCAGCTCGTCAGCGATATTTCATTTTGGGAGTTTCTGGCGATGCATTACAAAACTGACGTTTCGCACGATGCCGATGACAACGAGTTGCCGTTCAAAGATCCGGCGCATTCTTTCACCACATCAGTGCTTGCACTTCCTGTTTTAAAAATCGAATTGACCGAAACAAAACGGGTAACTCTGATTACTCACTCCGTCATTTACCAGGAAAAATTTGTCGCTTCGCACCTCAGCGAAATTTTTCAGCCGCCCAGGCTTTCCTGATTTTTTAGTCTTTCTCGGCTGCACATTTTCGTCAGCCAAATAATCATTTTTTTACTTTTTACGATTCTTTATGCTTAATGGAATTATTTCCTTCTCGATAAGGAACAAAATTGTTATTGGGATTCTTACTTTTGCGCTGATTGTCTGGGGCTCATACTCGCTATCGAAGCTGCCGATTGATGCCGTGCCCGACATCACTAATAATCAGGTGCAAGTGCTCACCGTGTCGCCATCGCTTGCCGCCAATGAAATAGAGCGCCTCGTCACCTTCCCTGTGGAACAAACCATGGCCACGATTCCTGGCATCACCGAGATGCGCTCATTTTCGCGATTCGGTCTGTCGGTGGTGACCATCGTTTTTGAAGATGGCATCGATGTGTATTGGGCTCGTCAACAGGTAAACGAACGGCTTAGTGTGGCCAAGTCGCAAATTCCTGCTGGCTCCGGAACACCCGAACTCGGGCCAGTATCCACCGGGTTGAGCGAAATTTATCAGTACATCATCCGGCCGGCAAAGGGCTTCGAAGACAAATACGATGCGATGGAGTTGCGCACTATTCAGGATTGGATCGTGCGGCGTCAACTCTTGGGAACCACCGGCGTCGCTGACGTGAGCAGTTGGGGAGGCAAACTGAAGCAATACGAAATCGCCGTCAACTCCGACAAGCTGCACAGCATGAATGTTGGCATGAATGAAATTTTCAATGCTCTTCAAAAAAATAATCAGAACACCGGCGGCGCTTACATTGAGCAAAACCCTTACACCTTTTTTATCCGCAGCGAAGGTCTTGCGCAAAACCTAGACGACATCGAAAAAATAGTGGTGAGGAACAACTCCAACGGACTGCCTATTCTCGTTCGCGATGTGGCCCAGGTGCGTTTCGGAAATGCTACACGCTACGGCGCGATGACCTACAACGATCAGGGCGAAGTAGTAGGCGCCATTGTGCTGATGCTAAAAGGAGCGAACTCTTCGGTGGTAATTGAACGCGTGAAGGAGCGGATCGAACAGATAAAACAAACGCTGCCCGAAGGTGTGGTGATAGAACCTTACCTCGATCGCACCAAGTTGGTCAATAACGCTATCAACACCGTCACAAAAAACCTGGCGGAAGGTGCGTTGATCGTCATTTTTGTTTTGGTGTTAATGCTTGGCAATCTGCGAGCGGGGCTTGTTGTCGCTTCGGTGATTCCGTTATCCATGCTTTTCGCGATTAGCCTCATGAATTTGTTTGGCGTTTCAGGAAATCTCATGAGCCTTGGCGCCATCGACTTTGGATTGATTGTGGATGGTGCCGTGATTATTGTGGAAGCCACACTGCATCATCTTGCCGCGTCTGGGCAATTGCAAAAAATTTCGCAGCGAGAAATGGATGAGCAGGTAAAAGCATCCGCTTCAAAAATGATGAACTCCGCCGCATTTGGTCAGATCATTATCCTCATCGTGTATTTTCCTATTCTCACGCTGGTAGGTATCGAAGGCAAAATGTTCAGGCCTATGGCGCAGACAGTAGCATTCGCAATTCTTGGCGCGTTGCTTTTGTCGCTTACCTATGTGCCGATGATTTCTTCTTTGTTCTTAAGCAAGAAGCCTACTCACACAAAAAATATTTCTGATAAGCTGATTGAATTTATTCATCGGCTGTACAAACCCATTATTGGTCTGGCGCTGCAGTATCGAAAAATTATTGTAATCTCTTCCGCCGTAATGTTCGGGCTAAGCCTGCTCTTGTTCTTAAAGCTTGGCGGTGAATTTATTCCCACACTGGATGAAGGAGATTTTGCGGTCGAAACAAAAATCATTACGGGAAGCTCGCTTCACCAGATGACGGAAACCACACAGCGCAGCGCCAAGGTGTTGTTGAAAAATTTTCCCGAAGTAAAAGAAGTGATTGGAAAAATCGGAACATCCGAAATCCCGACCGATCCGATGCCTATCGAAAACGGCGACTTGATCATTGTGTTGAAAGACCGCAGCGAGTGGGTGAGTGGCAATGACCGTGAAGAGCTCGCCGATAAAATGTCTGCCAAGCTAAATGAATCTATGCCCGGTGTGTTGTACGGTTTTCAGCAGCCCATTCAAATGCGTTTCAACGAATTGATGACTGGAGCACGGCAGGATGTGGTGTTAAAAATCTGCGGAGAAGATCTCGACTTGCTTGTGGCTTACGCCGAACAAGTTGGTAAAATTGCTCACTCTGTAAAAGGCGCACAGGACGTGTATGTCGAACCGGTGGGTGGGCTTCCGCAAATTGTTGTGCGCTTTGACAGGAGTAAGCTGGCTATGTTCGGCCTGAGCATTGAAGAAGTGAATCAAGTATTGCGTAGCGGTTTCGCCGGTGAATCAGCTGGAATGATTTATGAAAAAGAACGCCGCTTCGATCTGGTGGTGCGCTTGAATCAACAAAACCGGAAAAGTATTGACGACATCAAAGGGCTTTTTATCACTACAGCTCAAGGTCGTCAGATTCCGTTGGAACAGCTTGCTGATATTGAGTTTCAATCAGGACTTAATCAAATTCAGCGCGACGATGCCAAACGAAGAATTGCCATCGGCTTCAACGTTCGTGGTCGGGATGTAGAGAGTATTGTAAAGGAACTCAACGACAAGCTCACACGAAAACTAAAAATGGAGCCGGGGTATTACATCAAATATGGCGGCGCTTTTAAAAACCTGGAAGAAGCTAAAAAACGTCTCACCATCACAGTGCCTGTAGTGCTTCTTCTCATTTTCATTTTGCTCTATTTCACATTTGGTTCGTTAAGCGAAAGCCTTCTTATTTTTTCTTCCATTCCACTTTCAGCAATTGGTGGTGTGCTCGCCTTGTGGGCGCGCGGCATGCCGTTTAGTATTTCTGCCGGCGTGGGTTTCATCGCTTTGTTTGGTGTTGCTGTTTTAAATGGTATCGTGCTGATAGCCGAATTCAACCGGCTGCACAAAGAAGAAACGTCGATGAATGTTTTTGATATCGTACTGAAAGGAACGGAAGTACGACTTCGTCCCGTGCTGATGACTGCCGCCGTTGCCTCGCTCGGCTTTTTGCCGATGGCTTTATCGCAAACCTCCGGCGCGGAGGTGCAGCGCCCGCTGGCCACCGTGGTGATTGGTGGTCTGATCTCAGCCACACTGCTTACACTGATCGTGTTGCCGGTGTTGTACACGTATTTCGAAAAATCAAAAAAATCTCAAAACACTGAGCTATGAATGTGTTACTAATTTCTCAACGGGCTTTTCTTTTCTTCGTCTCTTTTTCGGTTTCTTCCCTAGTTACGGCGCAGCGACTCACGCTCGATCAGGCGATTCAGTCGGCGCTGAAAAATAATCTTGGAATAAAATCGGCGGAATTTCAAATTGATTATTTCAAAGAAGTAAAGAAGACGGGAACCGACATCGGCAAACTCTCGGCGATGTGGATGCACGGTCAATACAACTCCTTGTATCAGGATAACAACCTTACGCTTCAGCAAAGTATTCCGTTTCCTACCACACTCGTCAATCAGGTAAAGCTTGGGTCAGAGCAAGTGATTGGCGCGCAACAAAATCTGGTGGTTCAACAAAACAATCTGGTGTATGAAGTGAAAAGTATTTACCACCATTTGCTTTATCAGGAGGCGTTGAAAAAATTGCTCATCTCACAAGATAGTTTGTACAGCGATTTCGCGAATGCGTCTTCGGTTCGGTTCAAAACAGGGGAAAGTAATTTGTTGGAAAAAACTACCGCCGAAACCCAACGATTGGAAATTTTGAATCAACAACAGCAAAACAATGCAGACATTCAGATTTCCGGAGCCCGGCTTCAGGCTTTGCTGAAAAGTGATCAGCCCGTTTCGGCCGCCGACATTCTTTCAAAGCGATCTCTCGTCGATGGCCTCGATTCGTCAGTCGTGAGAAATAATCCTTCACTCTTATTGGCAAAGCAAGAAGTAAAAATCAGTCAGCAACTAAAGCGCGTGGAGCGCAGTCGAGTGATGCCCGATCTAATGGTTGGTGTGTTCGCACAGAGCCTTACGGGAATTCAAAATATCAACGGCGCTGATGTTTTTTATCCGCGCAGCAAACAGTTTACCGGCTTTCAGCTCGGGCTTGCTATTCCGGTTTGGATCGGGCCGAACCTGGCGCGGGCCAAAGCAGCAGGCTTTCAGGAAAATGCCATGCGCAAAAATGCACAGCAATTTGAAACTCTTCTTCACGGAAATTATGAACAAGCTCTGCGTGAGCTTGAAAAAAATTCAGCGTCATTGGCGTATTATGAAAGTAGTGCGTTAAAAAACGCCGACTTGATTTTGCATCAAGCCCGAAAGGCTTTTCACGCCGGCGAAATTGGCTACATCGAATACTTGCAATCATTAAAAATTTCGTTGGGCATTAAGGGCAGTTATCTCCTCGCACTTAACAATTACAATCAATCCGTTCTCAAAATAGAATTCCTTTCCGGCAAATTTTAAAATAAGACTACAATGAATAAGGTAATAATTCTTCTCTCTCTTCTTTCACTTTTTGCCTGCTCTTCTGGCGAGAAAACGAACGAGCCAATCACCGAGTCGACAAGTACACCGACTACAGTAACACTTAGTGATGAGCAATTCAAATCAATCACGATAGTATTGGGAAGTCCTGAAAATCGGAGCGTGAGTGGCAACATCAAAGCCAACGGCATGCTCGATGTACCTCCTCAAAATCTCGTATCGATCTCCGCGCCACTGGGTGGATTCGTAAAATCAACAGAACTGTTGCAAGGCATGCACGTAAAGAAAGGGCAGGTAATAGTTGTCATGGAGCACCCCGATTATATTCAGTTGCAGCAGGATTACCTCGAAAGCAAAAATCAGCTTTCGTTTCTGGAGCAAGAGTATAATCGGCAAGTAGATCTGGCAAAAGAAAATGTGAATGCGTTGAAATCGTTGCAACAATCCAAGTCCAATTATTTTGGAACAAAGGCCAAAGTAGAAGGGCTGAAGGCGAAGTTGAAATTGGTAAATATTAATCCTTCTGAAATTGAAGGTGGCGAAATCAAAAGCACGATCAGTATTCTTTCACCTATCTCCGGCTTTGTATCGCAAGTGAATGTGAATCTCGGCATGCACGTAAATCCAACAGACATTATGTTTCGAATTGTGGACACCGAGCACGTACACGCCGAAGCGCAGGTTTTCGAAAAGGATATCCCCAAATTGAAAGTCGGGCAATTGGCACACATTACATTGTCCAACGATACAAGAGATCGTCTGGCCAAAGTATTTTTGATTGGCAAAGAAATTACAGCCGAACGAACTGTTCGCGTGCATTGCCATTTTGAAGGAGAAGATGCCACACTTATTCCCGGCACCTATTTCAGCGCATTGATTGAAACCGGAGCCAAAACTGTGATGGCTCTTCCAGTATCGTCGATCGTGAATTTTGACGGAAAGAAGTTTATTTTTTATGGATCCAACGAGGCCAAACATGAGTTCAAGCTTCTGGAAATAAAACCCGGTGCTACCGACGACGGTTATGTCGAAGTTTCTTTCAACGACACGCCGGTAGAAAGCCTGAAAAATAAAATTGTCATCACAGGATCATTTGAACTTCTAAATGTGTTGAAGAACGTGGAAGAATAATTGGGCTTATGCCTAATTTGCGCCCCGAAAACTACATTAATGTTCGCTCTCGTCACCGGAAGTCTTCTGCTTAGTTTGCTTCACGCGATTATTCCTAGTCATTGGCTGCCTGTGCTTGCTATTGGCCGAAAGGAGGGGTGGAGTTTTTCCGAGATTTTGAATGTCACCATTATCTCGGGGCTAAGCCACGTAGCCAGCACGTTGTTGATTGGGTGGGGTCTGGCTTTTTTCGGCTGGGAGCTTTCGCAAAATTTTGCATCGATTACACCCTACATATCACCGGTGGTATTAATCCTGATTGGCTTGGTCTTTATTTACCGGCATCACAAGCACAAGCATTTTCATGTGGATGATCAACCTCATCAGAATTCGAAGTCGAAAATGATCTTCAGTCTATCACTCGCGATGTTTTTTTCACCCTGTCTGGAGATCGAAGCGTATTTCCTGGCTTCCGGTAGTGAGAGTGTCTGGTGGACGGTGATTTTATCCGCGATTTATTTTTTTGTGACGCTCGCGGGAATGGTCGTCTGGATCAATGTTGCTTATCGAAGTACCAGCAAATTCAATTGGCACCGGCTAGAGCACAGCGCCGGAATTATCACCGGAGGCACATTGATTGCTACAGGAATAATTTCTTTTTTAATTCATTGATTTGGCTGGTCAGAAAAATCGCCACGCAAAGTTCTGAATCTTTTTCGCGCCTCAGCCACATATACACTTCCCGGAAACTTGGTCAAAAATTCGCGGTAGATTTCCATGGCCTTTTCCTTATTTTTCAACTGATGCTCATAAATATCGCCTTCTAGGAAATACGCATCATCGGCCAAAATATCGTCGGGATATTCACTCACAATTTTTTTAAGTTTTTCAAGCGCCTCTTCCGACTTTCCTTTTTTCATCAGCAGGTTGGCCTCCAGCCAGTATACGTCGTCGGTGATGGTGGGCGAGTTTTTCGCGGATGCAAAATTTTCTAATTTGATGAGCGCCTCATCCAATTTATTTTGATAGATGAGCAACTCAATCGCTGCATATTCCTTCAGGGCTGTTCCTGTAGTGTCGAAAGTTGTGTTTTCTTTTATACGCATACTCAACTCCATGGCATCATTCGCGATTTCGCGCGAAGTAGCTTGTTTCAAAATATCAAGATGCTCTTGCGCCAGTTTAAAGTCTCCGTTAAAATACCAGAGCTTCGCATTTTTTAGTTTGGCTTCGTAACCCAGTGGTGCCTCGTGCTGCGATTTTTCTACCTGCGAATACAGCAAAGTCGACTCCCACGGCTCACCTTTAAGCAAATAAATGTCGCCGAGACTGATTTTCGATTGGGCAGCAATTTGAGTGGAAATTTTTGGTGTGGCAATCAGCCGGTTCAAGACGAGGATCGCGGAGTCCATCTCTCCCAGGTAATAGGCATGAAGCATTGCCGCGCTCAGCTCCGCTTCGTCAGCGCTGTTTTGATTTGGATAGCGCACATGAAAATGCTCGTACTCGCCGATGAGGTAGCGAACCGAATCACGGTTTACAGGATAAGCCCTTTTCACTTTTGCCTCGCGTGCTTTTATTAACGCGAGTTGCGCGGGCAGGTAGTTTTCGGTGTTGGCAAACTCCTTGATAACAAACGAAAAGCATTTGATCGCATTTTCAAAGTCCTGATTGCTCAACGCAATCTGACCGGTTTCAAGAGTCTTTGATTGTTCTTTTTTGAATCGCTTGTCGTATGCTCGCGCCTGGATAAACGCTCCATAAAAATTTTTTTGCTGCACATTTACCCATACCAGTAAATCGGCATAAACTTCTGACTGTTGATTCTGCTGAACCTTTTGATACAGCACGTCTTCTAACGTTTTAAATTCTTCAGGCTTAGTAAGCAGTACCTGCAGAATATTTTTTACATAGGCCGAATTAGCCGGCGTTTGGGTTATGTAGTTAAGATACTCGCCGACCATTTGCTCGCGTTTTCCCTGCATGCGATAAAGGTTGGCAAGCTCAAGCGCGAAAATAGAAGGATTCGAAGTGCTGTTTCGCGCCTGAAGTAGCGCTTCTGTTGCATATTCCAAAAGATTATATGAGGCCAGGTGATCGGCGGCCGATTTCAACTTGTAAACATCTTCGGCATTTTCTTTGAATATGGACTTGAATTGTTTTTCGCCTTTTGGTATTTCGCCCGATTTTATAAAAAGAATTCCGAGGTCAAGTTTATAGGTCAGGCGATTTTCGCGACGTATTAATTTTTCAAGATAATCCTGGGCCTGACTGTATTTAGCCATCCCAAGTAATAGACCAAAATAGTTAGCGTGAACCGCCTGAATGTTGAGCGGGTTTTTTATCAGCGATTGATACGCCTCCAGCGCCTTCGCCTTCTCTCCTTTCGCATTGTATTCGTTGGCTATTTGAATCTCCTGCAAATCTTGCGCCCCGGTGCGGGTTATTAACAATAAAAGAAGGGCTAATGTATTTATATATTTTTTAAAACTTAAAATCTCAATACAATCAGTAATGTGCTTTTGTGGAAATATGGTTTTGGGTTTCTGCACCTTTATTGATTGTTGGTAGATTTTCTTTAAAGCTAAAGATTTATCGTTTTATTTCTGAATCCACATTTTCTTGTGGAATTGTTGATCTTTTAGGAATAAACTTCACATTGTGGGTAACGAAATCGTTTAGTTAAAAGTTGGTTGTTGTTTTCTCAATAAGATAAGAATTAACCTCTTTCTACTGGTTATCAACATTCTTTCAGAAGGTTATCACCAAGGGACCAACTTCCCAGTTTGCTCGGATTGGAAAACTAAATTTGTTTTCAATGCTTTTATAAAAGAGCGTTTTTTCGGGTTCAATTCTTTTAAAGAAGTTGCCTGGATCCCATTTCTTGTTATTGTTGGAATCGATTATTATTAAAAGTTTGTATTCTCCAGGTAGTAAGTTTGTGAATGTATATTTCTTCGTGTTTCGGATTGATTGGGTTAGTTTGTTGTCTGCGGTAAGTAGTTGAATTTCGAAGTAAGGTTCTTTCGTGTTTACTTCGATCGATAGTGTTCCCACCTCCTCTGATTTTGGTATTTTTAGTTTAATGTCTTGTGCTTTGGAAGAGTCATTTTCGATTGAGACGAGTGCGCCTTTTCCTAGGATTAGTACCGGGTTAAGAACTTTAGTTTTTAGGTCTTCTTTAATTTTTACATTAATCGATAGTTTGCGATTTACTGTATCTACAAGAATTTCATTTCTTGTAATTCCTTGGAATGTGCTTGAGTCGATTTGAATATAGATGCTGTCGTAGGTTATTGACGCGATCAGTTTGTTGACGCTTGTTTTTGCAATTAATCGATTTGTTACTAAATCGATCTTAGCATTCCAATCTGTGACTTTAAATTTTTCGGCTATTGATTTATTCTCGGAATACTTAACGTAGACGCTGGTATCTACTTTTTGCTGCAAGCTATCCTGACCGAATACTCTTAGTTGGATGGAGTCTTTTTTGTCGAAGTCTTTGTGCAGAATTACTTCGGCTTTCGTGTCTCCAAATGTATAGATGATAGGCTTTTGGGAAGGGAATATTTTAAGACTGTCTACAGGTTTGTTAAACCGGATCGTGGAGATTGTTGCACTGTTCCGTACGGTTGTTACTTTTAGCGGTCTGCTGTCCAAATGTATTATCTCGATTTTGACTGAGTCTGATTGTTCTGGTAAGGAGATTTTCTTTGATAAGAATCCGAACCTTTCTGAACGGCTGTCGACTTTCAGGTTTTTGTTCTTGTCGTCAAAGGCGTAGATGTTGTATTCGCCTGCTTTGAGATTGGGAATGGAAAATTGTCCTCTTTTGTTTGCTTTAGTAAAGTACGCTGGCTTGTGTTTGAATATATCAAAAGTGTCTTGTTGGTAGAGAGCGATCGTAATTTTTTCAGGAATTTTTTCCTGAAATGCTTCGTAGATAGAACCTTTGATTTCTAGTGAATCAATTTCAGGTCCGGTGCTAAATGCGAGGTGTAGGTCTTCTGCTGGATTGCTTTCGTTGAGATCTTGAATTCCTTCTCTAAAGGCTATACTGTAGGTTGTGTTTTCAAGCCATTTGTTTTCTGGCGTGATGATGACTTTTTTCTTTTTAGCTACGAATTTCGTTTTAGGTCCGGGCGATGGTGTGATGAGAATTTCTTCTTTAGCGTCTTTCAGCTTTATATCTTCGTCAAATGTGAGTTCGATAGTTTCTCCTGAAAAATTCTTCTGACCGTATTCGGGATTTGAAGTTAGAAGCTGCGGAGGATCTACATCTTTTGGTCCGCCGTTGGGTTGTGTTTGTCTGGCGCATTGAAAGAGAAGTAATGCTGGGAGTATGAAGAGAAATTTTCTCACTTGTTCGCTACGTAAATAAGACTTGAATAATTTTTATTTTTTCTGGCTTTGAAATTAGAAAGTAACCCAATTCGTAAGGCGTTTACGGCATTCAGGATTTTGCTCCTGTTCTTGTTTTTATAGGATTCACTTAGCAGAGAAACGTAGAATGAGTCTAGCTTCATGGGATGCGTTGCTGTTAGGGAAAAGCCGGTCTCGTTCAGAATTGATTTAATATTTTCTTGACTGAAGTGCCAGAGGTGTCTAGGTACATCGTAGGCAGCCCAATAGTTTTTGTAATATTTTGCATCGAAACTTTCACGATTTGGTACTGCTATAATAATTGTGCCATTTTCTTGAAGTAGTCCTTTTAATGACTGTAATTTCTTTTTTGGCTCATGGAGATGTTCTAATACATGCCAAAGTGTGATAACGTCATATTTTTGGTTGGCGATCTGATCTATGCTTTGAAATATTGACCCTACTTTTTTCGCTCTCGCTTTAGAAGCTGCAGATTCTGAAGGTTCTACGCCTGTGGTTTCCCATCCATGCATTTTCATATGCTGAAGAAAATTTCCGGTACCGCATCCTACATCAAGTAATTTTTTTCCTATTGGCTGATTGGATGTGATAATTCCTCTCTTCCATTTTAGCGCTGCTTCTCGTAAATAAGTATAGACCTTGTCGAAGAGGCTTTTGTTTGATTCGGAATGTGAAATATACTCGGGGGAATCGTAGTACTTACCAATGGAACTTTCATCGGGTTGAGGATTGGTAAAAATGAATGTACAGTCCTGACATTCAGATAGTTGAAACTCCTCGTGAGTCGTAGTGTGATCTTCACAGGAGAAGCGAATTGTCACATTTTTGCCATGGCAAAGTGGACATTCCTTTAATTCTAGAGCTTGCATTTATCTGCCAAGATAGACACTTAGAATCGATACATCTGAAGGAGATACGCCGCTGATTCGGCTCATCTGACCGATCGTTTCAGGACGGGTTTTTTTCAATTTCTCTCTTGCTTCTGAAGAGAGTGCTTTTACTTTGTCGTAGTCAAAGTCATTTCTTATTTTGAAGTTTTCGAGGCTCTCAATCTTTTCAGCCATCTTCTGCTCCCTCTCTATGTATGGCTCGTACTTAATAATAATCTCCGCTTGTTCTATTTCCTCTGCTGAATATTTTCCTAATTCGTTTCTTATTGCTGAGCTGGTTTTTTCAATGTCTTTGATTCCGAATTGAGGTCTCTTCACCAGATTGAGTAGCGGTACTTTTTCTTCGATGCGTGGCGATCCATTGACTTCAAGTATAGAGTTGACTTCCTCCGGTGATACCCTTGCTTCCGTAATCAACCCTACTAACTTGTTTACTTTACTTTTCTTCTCTTTCACTGCTTCAAGTCGTTCTTCGCTAGCTAGACCAATTGCATGACCCTTTTCGGTTAATCTCATATCAGCGTTATCTTGGCGGAGGAGAATTCTATATTCTGCGCGACTAGTAAACATTCTATAAGGCTCTATGGTCCCTTTGTTAACGAGGTCGTCAATTAGAACTCCGATATAAGCTTCTGATCTTTTAAATACTACCGGTTCTATTTCATTGATTTTGTTGTGGGCATTGATTCCAGCCATAAGCCCTTGACATGCCGCTTCCTCGTACCCCGTTGTGCCATTGATTTGACCAGCGAAGAACAGGTTCTCGATAAGCTGCGTTTCGAGACTGGTTTTAAGTTGTGTGGGAGGAAAGTAATCGTATTCAATAGCGTAACCTGGCCTAAACATTTTCACCTTTTCAAAGCCAGGTATTTTAGTCAGCGCTTCATACTGAATGGATTCTGGTAATGAGGTAGAGAACCCATTGACATAAACTTCTATAGTATTCCATCCTTCTGGCTCTACGAAGATTTGGTGCCGTTCCCTTTCTGCAAACCGGTTTATTTTATCCTCAATAGACGGGCAGTATCTTGGTCCAAGTCCTTTAATCCGTCCTTGAAACATGGGTGATTTATCAAATCCCTTTTCAAGTGTTTTATGGACAGATTCGTTTGTATATGTTATCCAGCAGCTTACCTGCTTCTCAAGTGCTTTTGTGTTTGAGTAGGAGAACTTTCCTGGATTTTCGTCCCCTGGCTGTTCGTCCATGTGGTTGAAATTTAAAGAGCGACTATCCACTCTTGGTGGAGTTCCGGTCTTCATTCTACCTGATTCGAAGCCAAGCTCAACTAATTGCTCTGTCAGGCCCGTTGCTGCTTTTTCTGCTGTTCTTCCTCCTCCGAAATTCTTTTCCCCTATATGTATTTTTCCGTTCAGGAATGTTCCATTGGTAAGGACTACAGATTTTCCTTTGATGTCGATGCCCAGAGAGGTTTTAATTCCTGTGACCCTTTTATCTTTTACTAAAAGCCCAACAGCCATTTCTTGCCAGAAATCTACGTTTGGTGTTTGCTCAAGCATCAGCCGCCATTCTTCTGCGAAGCGCGCTCTGTCGTTTTGAGTTCTGGGGCTCCACATTGCTGGGCCTTTGGATCGATTTAGCATCCTGAATTGGATCATCGATCTGTCAGAAACAATTCCGGAGTATCCACCTAATGCATCTATCTCTCTTACGATTTGGCCTTTTGCGACTCCCCCCATTGCTGGGTTGCAAGACATCTGGCCTATAGTCTGCATATTCATGGTTACAAGAAGAACCTTTGATCCCATGTTCGCGGCGGCGGCGGCAGCTTCACATCCGGCATGACCGGCCCCAATTACAATGACGTCGTATTCTGGAAACATAATTTGGTTTGTTCCACGTGGAACGTTGTGTGGGATTTCCCCACTTAATGTTTCACGTGGAACGTTTTAGTCCACAAAGATAGATAAGCTTCTTCCTTTTTGCGCATGGTGATTTTATCGCCAGCTTTTTTGTCCTTATAGCCCATCAGGTGTAAAACGCCATGGATCATCACCCGGCGAAGTTCATTATCAAAAGGGCATTCAAATTTCTGGGCGTTTTCCTCTACTCGTTCCACGCTGATGTAAATCTCACCTGAAATTTTTCCATCGGAAGAATAATCGAAGGTGATGATATCAGTGAGTGTATCGTGGTTGAGAAACTTCTGGTTTAGTGGCAACAGAAACCTGTCGGAACAAAAAATATAGGTGATTTCAGAAATTGATTGTCTCTCCTTCTGGGCCGCGAGTTTTATCCACTTCGATGTGTTTCTGGGCTTTTTGATCTTGAAAGCTACGTCTTCAGAATAAAAACGTATGGGCATCTATTGATTCATGTAAAAGCTAAGCTCAACTATTTTCCCATTGTCTTTAAAATCCACCTCATCGGAAAGGTGCTTCATTAGGAATATTCCCCGGCCTCCGGGTTTAGAAAGATTTTCAGGGGAAGTGGGATCAGGAAGTTTATGGAAATCAAAACCTCTTCCTTCATCTTCGATCTTGAATTTAATTAACCCTTCTTCAAGAGAAAGGGAGATCATCACATTTTTAGATGAGTCATCCTTGTTGCCGTGCTTTATGGCGTTGTTGACGGCTTCAGTAACGGCAATCATTATGTTGCCATAGATATCATCATCCAGGTGATATTTTTCTTTGGCGTTGTCAATAAAACTTTCGATGATCCGTATGTTCTCTGAAAGAGAAGGAATTTCAATACTGATGTTATTTACTCCGGCCACTGTAGGTTTAGTTAATTCGTTTAAAATATTCTGTTACTTCTTTTTTGTAGTAAGGAAAAAGCCGTGGCGGAACTGTTTTTAGCAATTCTACCTCTTTTTCCTTTAATTTTAAATACTCTTCAAAAGCCTTGGGAATTTCTTTGTCATAGTTCTTGGCCGTTTCTCCTTTTCGCTCCTCGTCCATGTCTTGCTCCCTCATAGACTTCTCTGCTTCCAGAAGTCGCGTAAGAATTTCTTTTTGCCGCTGTATGGTTTGCTCCGTTATTCGCTTGTTGACCAAATCAGACTCGGTTTGCTCCATTTTACCACCAATGTCATTCCCGATTTCCTTCCCTCCTTCTTTCTTCATTTTTTCCTGCATTTCTTCTAATGCCTTCCGAATTCTCGCTTGTTCGGCTGCCATCTTTGCCAACTCTTCCGAATACTGGCGGCCAGTCTTTTGGCCGTTCTTCAACTGCTCAATTCTCTGGTTTATATCCTGCTGCATTTTTCCAAGGCTTTTCCCTTTCTGTTGTTTCTTTCCCTTGGCCGATGGCATCGCATTTGCCAACATATTCATCATCATTTCAAAATGATCATTTAGCATCAGTGCAAGGTTGTTAATGTTGGTCATCGAAAACTGCATCTCGGCACTTGCATTTCCTTTACGTCGTTCTTTCATGTGGCCTACCACTTTTTCAATGTGATCGTTGAGGTCGCCAATTTCTTTGGTGACGATCGAACTCAGCATGGCATCCTTTTTTGAAAGAGCTAACAAGCTGTCTTCCAGTATTTTAGCATCATCCTGAAGCTTGAGTTGACTCTGCGAAATCTGAATATTTTTTGGATCGGTTTGCTGAATGGAATTAAACTCCTTCATCAAATTCTCCTGATCATAGGAGAGCTTTATCAACCCGTGGACAATCTGCCTCAGGCTTTCAAGGTTTTGAGAATCGATTTCCATATTCATCGCATTCTGCGCCCCTTCCATCTGCTTCTCCATCTGTTGCATCTTCTTCAGAGACTGTTTTTGTTTCTCGGCGGATTTTTTTGGCTCCCCTTTCTCTAAAGATTCTTGACTTTGTTGTTGAGAGTTTTCAAGTTCGTTGAACTCTTCCTTTTCAGGAAGCTTGTCTTTGTTACCAATTTCTTCTCCTAATTTGTTGAGGTCATCCACAGACTTTTCGAGTTTCTGCGTTTCATTTTTCAGAGACTCTTGTTCTTTCGCCAGATTTTGATCTTGCTTGGATTGGTCAGCCTGGTTGCTTTGGTTCTTTTCTCCTTCTTTCTCTTTAGCCGATTCTTCTGTTTTCTTGATTAGGTTTTCCTGATTTTCGGAAAGTGACTTGAGTTCATTGATTGCCTGGTCCAATTTGTAATCGTATTGCAATTGCTTGAAAAGAGACAGCGTTCTTTCGAGTTCTTTTTCAAGATTAATTTCCTTGCGATCCATTTTATCGAGCATCTTTTGCACTTGCTGCAAATCGGCATTCTCCTTCAGGAGTTTTTCCAGTTCTTTAAATAGTTTTTTTGTGTCCTCATCAAGCAGTTCATTCATCAGCTTCTGTATCTGTTCTGACTTTTCTTTGATACGGTCATTTTCTTTTGTGAATGATTCTTTCTGCTCTTCAAGCAACTTATTTTCTTTTTTGAGCTCTTCGATGGTTTGATCGAGTTGTTGCTTTTTTGTGACCAGGTCTTCCAGCAGTTTCTTGTCTTGCCAATCCAGGTTTTGTTTGCCTTTTAATTTTTGCCTGGCATCATCAATGGATTCTTTCAGGTCTTTGGCTTTTTTCAGGCTCCTGTCAATTTTGTTTTCCGTTGCATTTTGCTGGTTGGCTATTTCATTCTTAATATCTTCCTTGCTCGGCAAGGCGAAAGTATAGGTGGCAGATCGGGTAGATTTTTTTCCATTCACTCCATCGTTGTCCCACACTTCAAAAAAATAATTCAATTGATCTCCTGACTTTAAATGGAGAGAATCAAGGTTCCAGGGAAAGAAGAAATTTTGCTGGAGTTGTCCCTGTGCGATTGGCAACTTTATGCTCTTGATATCTTTTGAAGTGCGGGTGTCTCCTTCTATGCTATAATTCAATTGCAAACTACTAATGCCGTAATCGTCTTTAACCTGGCCGGCCAGCATTACGGATTTATACAGCACGGAGTCTTTCACATTTTCTATGAATAGCTCAGGATATTGGTCTTTCACAACATTGATCGAGTAGTCAATTTTGTCAACGTTTTTGCTTGCATCGTTTTCAAGGATGATGGAATATTGATCAGAAGAGGTAAATACTTTTCTAAAATTAAACACCTGATCATCAACTAATTGCATGTTCTGATCGGCTTTGCTGGAAGCAAACTGAATTTTGGCGGTAGCCGTGTTCAACGTTTGAATGTTCCATCGGACAAAAGTGCCTTCCGGGATTTCAATGTTTCCGGCATTCGTGATTTCTTCTGCTTTACGACCCGTGTAAGCCGGGTAGCTGAGTTGCATTTTTACCTGTGTAAGTGAGGGCCTGTTTACAATGGTGAGCGAATAAGTTTTAGAATAAAATCCTGAGGCCTCAATCTGAAAAGTAAATGAGCTTTGGATTTTTTCGAACGTGTATTCAAATTTTCCGGCACCCCCCGACTCCATTTTCCACCGCTGGTTGCCATTAATAATATAGGCAGATTCTGGCACCGCCGCACCATCTAGTGATAGGCGAAGAGTAAAGTCTTCATTGAAAAAGGCAGAAAGATTTTGATTTGTGATATTAAACGCAAAAGGAGCTTCCGGAGAAAACTCGCGATTGAATAAAACAATACGTTCGGTGCTTCGTGTGAAAATAGTGGAGTCAACAAAGACTAATATTAAAATTATACCCACCGGGATAATCAGATAACGGAAATACCTTTTGTTTTCGGTAAGGTTAATAGCCTTCTCAAATTCAATCCCCCTCAGCTCGTATGACTTTTGAGAAATGCTTGCTTTCACAAGCGAGCTTTCATTTTTTAGAGATGCTAGTTGAATTACATTCAACAGCCGGTCAGCAACATTTGGAAAAAATTTGCCGATCATCCTGGCGCTGTCTTCTTCACGAATCCCCTTTTTATAAATCCACCAAAGAAGAGGTTTCCAAAAGAAGCGGTAAAAGAAATAAGCGACAAGGATAAAGAAACAAAGGAAGACGCAGAGCCTGAAGAATTTTCCCATCCAGAGGAGATATTCAAGGACTGTCGCCAGCAAGAAATACCCCAGAACAATCGCCGAGAAAAGTATCGCACCCCGAATCAGTAGATTTAGATAATATCTACGTTGGAATGATGCAATCTTTTTTTCAATGTCGTTTATCCCCTCATCCATGCCAGGTTGTTACAACGTCTTTAGATTCCTTAATGTTTTAAACAACCAATTTAACACCGCAGCGAATGGATTCAAAGAAGGTATAAGATGTGGAAACAATTTATCCGCGATTTCAAAACGTCCAGCCCTGTTCTTTTTCAAAATATTCAACGACGTGCATTTTCAGCAGCTTTTCTTGCTCGATCAAATCAAAATGGGGTAGTTTTTTCACCAGCTTCCAATGCGGCCAACCCTCGACATCGGTTCCTTCCAGAACATAATAGCCAGCGAGACTTAACACTTTGCAAATGGCAATGTGCATCAGATCTTGCTTTTCCTCTTTCGAGAAATTTCTTGCGCCCCTCCCCAATTCCTGCACGCCGATAATAAATAAGACGCCGTTGAGATCTTTAGGTTTTTTTCCTAAGGAGGTTTCGAGCGCATTGAGCAACTCTTGCCACTGACGGTCAAGTTCCAGGTCGCGCTTGAACACTATTTGGAAGTTAGTTCATCCCAATATTCGAAAGCCCTGCGCAAATGAGGAATGACGATCGTGCCCCCTACAAGCGTGGCCACACCCATCGCTTCATGCACTTCTTCCGTAGAAAAACCCACGTCTTTGCATTTGCCAAGATGGTATCGCACGCAATCGTCGCACCGCAGCACAAGAGAACAAGTCAAGCCAATCAACTCTTTTGATTTTACGTCGAGTGCCCCTGCCTGATAGGCATTGGTGTCAAGATTGAATATTCGTTTGATGATCAGATTGTCGGCAGCCAGAATTTTTTCATTCATTTTGCTGCGGTAATCATTAAATTGCTCTACTAGGCTCATAGAATTTTTGATGCAAAGATGAGTTTGTTCACCATTAAATCAAACGCGCTTACCGTTGAGCGGCTACTGGCTGACTTTGCCGCCTTGTTTTTTCCTGAATATTGTCTTGGTTGTTCAACAGGATTGGTGAGCGGTGAGCAAATACTTTGTACAAAATGCCTCATTGATCTTCCCCGCACCGACTATTTGTGGAATGAAGATAACCCCATTCACAGAAAGTTCATCGGACGGCTTCCACTGAAACATGCTGTAGCGTTTTTGAAGTTTAGAAAAACCGGAATTGTGCAACATTTATTGCATCAAATGAAATACAACAATCATCCAGAAGTTGCTGTGCGGCTTGGTGAGCTGTTTGGAAATGAGATGAAGAGAGCAGAAAAAAATCAATTTGACATAATCATTCCAATGCCGCTACATCCGTCCAGACAGGCCAAGCGAGGATTTAATCAAAGCAGCAAATTTGCAGAAGGTCTTTCCGCTGCGATGGATGTACCCTTCGATGATCACCTGGTTCGACGACTTACAAACACACTTTCGCAAACGCGGAAATCAAAAATGCAGCGATGGGAAAATGTAAAAGAGGCTTTCGCCGTTGCCCGAAAGGAGCTTGTAAAAAATAAGCGGATACTTCTTGTAGACGATATTATCACTACCGGCGCGAGCCTGGAGGCGTGTGGTCAACAACTTATTGATGCGGGTTGTGATGAATTAAGCATCGCATGTATCGCTGAAGCACAATAAAAAAGGCCCCGGTTTTCGGAGCCTTTTTCTTAGAAAATTTCTTTAGGATTAATAGTTAGAGCCGGCTTTAATCATTGCGCAGCGGAAACCAATTGTAGCCGTTGCTGAATCTTCATCCAGGAAGCGACGTGTTCCAGGAGACATCCAGTAAGCAACGTCTTTCCAAGAACCTCCTTTGTAAACTCTTACTTTATCAGAAATCAAAGAGATAAATCCTTGAGGGTTTCTGGTATAATTGTCTACATGAATAGTTTTGGTTGTTCCGTTAGGAAGAGTAACGGTAGAATCCTTTGTTGTTTTAGTATACGCGTTACGGTATGAAGAGTGGCTATCGATAAAGTCATCTCTGCGGATCGGGTTAAGATCATCGAAATCCTGGTGCGACAACGGACGATAGATATCCATTACCCACTCACTCACGTTGCCGGCCATGTTGTAAAGACCGTAATCGTTTGGAGGATATTCGTAGATATAAGAAGTGATCAATGATCCATCGTTCAAGTGTCCTGCGATACCGGCATAGTCACCGCGGCCGCGTTTGAAGTTGGCCAGGAAATATCCCATTTGTTTGCCATAAGGATTACGAAGAGCGTGACCGTCCCAAGGGTAAAGTCTTTGATGGGTTTGCATTTCATCCAGCCATTGGGTGGCAATTAGCGCTTGTGCAGCATATTCCCACTCTGCCTCGGTAGGGAGACGGTAAGCAGGAATCACAACACCTGATTCCAAAGGAATTCTACCGCCGCCACTTTGTTCAGCCGGTTTTTCAAAACCTGCTTTTTCGGCTAACTCAGCATTCACTACCGCAGTTCTCCATTTTGCATATTCGTTGGCTTGCTTCCATTTAATTCCTACTACAGGGAAATAGCGGAAACCAGGATATCTCAAATAGTGATCAACGTAAGGATCGTTGAAGGCAAGTCTCGATCTCCATACCAAAGTATCGGGCAAAGCAGCCTGGTAAGCTTTTCCGCCATCCACTTTAGTAGAGTCTGTTGTCAAATGATAAAGGTATTCTAACCAGTGAATGTTGGCGATTTCAGTTTCGTCCATATAGAATGAAGCAACGGACACGGTTCTTTCCACATTGTCATGGTAACCCATCACATCCTCTTCGAATGAACCCAACACGGCGCGACCTCCTTCAATGTAAACCATGTTTGGTGCATCTGGCTGAGAAGAGTAAGGCATCACAGCAAAGCCTTCGGCTGCATCACGGGTGTACTTAAGCCCGGTAGCCGTGCTCATCTGACCAGGATTTTGGGCGGTAGGTTTTCCTCCTTTACGCAGAAAGCACGAAGAAACCACCAAAGAAAGCCCAACTAAAACTAAAAATGACTTGAAATGCTTCATTTGCTATTGGTTATAAATAAAAGTAACCGCTAATATAAAAAGATAAATAGATGTTTTCCAAAGAGTAAGAATTTTTTCGTGAATCCTTAATCGAAGAGAAACATTGACCCACCAAAAACGATTGTTGCGCGAAAATATTATTCATCGTCAAATTGGGAAAAACAATCCGCATTTGGGCGAACAAACATCGAATAGAGCCCAATTACTGGCAATTTTCTTCTGGCACGGATTTTCCATTGCCCTTCCCAATCAAAAACAAACTATGAATTCGCTAAAAGATTTTCAGAGTGCCTCCTTCGAAAGGAAATGTGATTGGGTAACGGGTAACTCTAATTTTATTACAGCCAGAAGGCTGGGTGAGGCAAAGGTCTATTTATACCACGCCAAGGATTTTTTTATCGAAGTGTATTACTCACCGGCGTATAAGAAAATCTTAATGATCAATGCCTTTAATTCGATTGGTGGTCTTGAGCCGTACACCGAAGATATTTCGTTGGCGGACTTGAAACTTTAAGTGGTGAGAGGCTGGAGAACCTGAATTGCCTGATCAACCGAGGTGATGTTCTCAATAGTAAGTATTAGCGTACCACCACTATCTTTCATCCGGCATGATTTAGAATGCTGCTGAATAAACGCCAAAATTTTCCCAAAAAGCGCCGACTTGAAATAATCTTCATTTCCTGAAATAAAATACAGCCGCACTTTCCCATTCTTCATCACTATTTTCTCGAAGCCGAGCACTTCGCCCAACCAGCGCAAACGAACGGTGTTAATCAATTGCTCCACCTGATTCGGGTAGATACCAAAGCGATCTTTTAATGAAGCACTGAATTTCTCCAGCGATTCTTCGTCGTTGATATTGTCCAAAGTAGCATAGAGTTGCAGGCGCTCACTGGCATTGGCGATGTAATCGTCAGGGATAAGAATTTCCAAATCGGTTTCGATAACACAATCCGGCACTATCAGCTTGGCTTTTTCGGAAAGCTCTTCGGCAAAGAGTTCTTTAAAGTCAGTCTCTTTAAGTTCCTGAATCGCGTCATCCAAAATCTTATGGTACGTGTCGAACCCAAGGTCGGTAATAAAACCACTCTGCTCGGCGCCTAGCAAATTCCCCGCGCCCCGAATATCCAGATCGCGCATTGCTACCTTAAAGCCGTCGCCTAGCTCAGAAAATTCTTCCAATGCAGCCAGACGCTTTCGCGAATCGGACGACAACACCATGGTAGGCGGGGTGAATAAATAGCAAAAGGCTTTCTTGTTTGATCGACCCACACGCCCACGCATCTGATGCAGATCGCTTAGGCCGAACAAATGCGCGTTGTTAATAATAATGGTGTTGGCGTTAGGAATATCAAGGCCAGATTCGATAATGTTGGTGGAAACGAGAACATCATATTCTCCCTCAATAAATTTCACCATTACCTTTTCAAGGCGGTCACCGACCATCTGGCCGTGTGCAATACCAATCCGGGAGTCGGGTACTAATTTAAAAACCGTGTTTGCAACCTGCTCAATGTCGCTGATCCGATTATGTACGAAGAAAACCTGACCACCCCGCTGAAGTTCATAACTCACCGCATCGCGAATCTTGGCTTCATCAAACGTATGAAGCTCGGTAGTCACGGGCTGCCGGTTGGGTGGAGGAGTTGCAATGATGCTAAGGTCGCGCGCGCCCATCAGCGAGAAATGAAGCGTTCGTGGAATCGGTGTTGCGGTGAGCGTGAGCACATCGACGTTTACCTTAAGTTCTTTCAGGCGATCTTTTGTTTTCACACCAAACTTTTGCTCCTCGTCTATAATTAGCAGACCTAGATCTTTAAACTCAACATCTTTACTCACCACACGGTGGGTGCCAATGATGATGTTGATGTTTCCTGATTTTACTTCCGCGATTATTTCTTTGATTTCCTTGTCGGTTTTGAATCTTGATACATAATCGATCTTGACCGGAAAATTGGAAAGGCGCTCCGAGAAAGTTCGCCAATGTTGCATCGCAAGAATAGTGGTAGGTACCAGCACGGCCACTTGCTTTCCTTCGGTGGTTGCTTTGAATGCGGCGCGAATCGCTACTTCAGTTTTGCCAAAGCCCACGTCGCCACATACCAGCCGATCCATCGGATGGGGCTGTTGCATATCTTTCTTCACATCTTCAGTGGCCTTGGCCTGATCGGGCGTGTCTTCGTATATAAAAGACGTCTCGAGTTCGGCCTGCAAAAAACTGTCTGGAGCAAAGGCAAAACCGGGAGCGCTTTTTCGCTTGGCGTACAAGTCGATCAGCTCTTTGGCAATGTCTTTTACTTTCTTTTTTACCTTGGCTTTCTTGCTTTCCCACTCGCCCGAACCGAGTTTGCTGATGGCAGGAGCCGCTCCTTCTTTACCAGAATATTTTGAGATTTTGTGAAGCGCATGAATGCTCACCGTCAGCAGATCGTCGTCGCGGAAGATGAGGCGAATAGCTTCTTGCTCTTTGCCGTTGACTTCTTTTTTTTCGAGCCCGGCAAATTTGCCGATGCCGTAATCAATGTGCGTAACAAAATCGCCAGGTTGAAGCGATTGCAGTTCGCGAAATGTCAGCGCTTTTGATTTTGAGAATTTTTCTTTGGCCTTGTAGCGATGATAGCGCTCGAAAATCTGATGGTCAGTATAGCAAACTACTTTTTGTTGGAAATCGACAAACCCTTCGCGAAGTGAAAAATCAAGTGACTGAAATTTTAATTCAGGATGAATCTCAGAAAAAATTCCGTGTAAGCGCTCAACCTGACGCGGCTGCTCGGCGGCAATAAAATTTCCAAACCCTTTTTGCTGATGCTCCAGCAAATTAGCGGCAAGCAATTCAAAATTTTTGTTGAACGAAGGTTGTACCGACGACTTGAACTCAAATTTTTTGGTAGCCGGAAAGTAAAACCGTTGGCCAAACTCCAGGCACACAAACCCTTTTAGCAAACGCTCGAAGTCTGCACCGCTGTCGAAAAGTTGAGTTGGTTCTAATGAAACTTTTGTCTGGCCGCTTTCGCGAAGAATCTTATCAAAATTTTCTGTTGCCTTGTCGAAGCTACGATTGATGACGTCGCGGGTGAGCCCTGCATCCTTCAGCCACACGCGCGTGTTTGAAGAAATGAAATTCAAAAACGATTGCCGCTCTTCCTGCACCAGGCGCGTTTGCACGTTGGGCATCAGGCTGATTTTTTCAAGCGTGTCCACCGACAGCTGAGAACCGGGATCAAAGGACCGAATGCTGTCAACTTCATCGCCAAATAACTCTATCCGAAACGGAAGCTCATTGGCAAATGAAAACACATCAATGATTCCACCACGTACCGCAAACTGCCCTGCCTCGTAAACGAAATCCGTTTTTTCGAAATCATACGAATGAAGAAACTCTTCCAAAAATTCACGATCAAGTTTTTCTCCCTTGATCACCAGGAACGTATTTGACGCGAGCGATTTTTTATTAATTACTTTTTCGGAAAGCGCTTCGGGATAGGAGATGATAATATTTCCTTCCGGGTGATTGCTTAGGCGATTGAGCGTTTCGGATCGCATGAGCACATTGGCATTCTCAATTTCGTCGTACTCGTACGGGCGTCGGTACGACATCGGGAAAAAAAGAATTTCTGCTTTGCCCAGCAGATTTTGTAAATCGTTTTGAAAGAATCCCGCTTCTTCTCTGTCGTGGAGGATAATTAAATGATTGGCTCTTGTGCTTTTGTGAACCGCGGCAAAGAGCACTGCATCAAGGCTTCCGTGAATGTTTTGTAAATGAAGCGCTCCCGGAGAAGACGTACGAATCCCTTCCGCCAGCGTTTGAACCAAACTGTCGGCATGATAAAGAGAAACGAATTCGTGGGCCTTCAAAAAAATTTACAACAAGGGCGCAAATATAAATTATGAATTGAGAATAACGAAGTTGCCAGCCGAAATGGAATTGGTTTATTGACCAGGAAGAGAGAGATTTACACCATGTATTATCCGCGGTTGTTCTGCCTGCTGTTAAGTGCAACGTCGTTGCTGTTTTTGGTGATCGGGTTGATGAAACCCTGGCTGCTGCTGTGGTGGGAAGATGTGCAGACCAGACGTAAAGTAATTAAGGTATATGGCTTGATCGCCGTTTTCTTTTATGCGATCTATTGGCTGATGGCGTTTATTCCAAGCGTGTAGCGCCGACAACGTATTTTTTTTTCAGTCCAGAAAATCCGATAACATATTTTTCGCCACCGTCGCTGAGTTTTAGTTTCATTCTCAATGCTTCAGCAGAAAGAGGGAAATTCCGTGTAACTACATTTGCTTTTTGACCAATGACTTTTGCGTCGGTCCATTCGTCAATCTTAAAAGTGCGGCCTGGAAAATTTTTAATATGTTCTATAGAAGTAAACAGGTGAGTATTGGGATGAATTTTTTGAAGATTAAAATGGCTACTCATCAGCCGAAAGGCGCCGGCTTTTAAGATCGAGGCATTGGGCTCGTACAAGTATTGTTGCGGCTCGCCAAAAACAACCTCGGCCGATTTTTCTTCGCTAAGCGAAAAAAGAAAAGAATGCAGCACATCGCCATGCCGCGCGAGATTGTAGGTTTCAATGAGAGGCTCGCCGGTAAATCCACGCTGAGCGAGAAAAAGTAATTCTTTGCACTCGTTGGCCACCGAAACGACGATGATTTTATTCACGAAAGTAAGTTCAGTCAAAGCCATTTGAATGTCGAGCAACGGTGAAGTCTTGATCAAAACGTTTTCGCTTGCTTCGACTAGCTTGGGAAGTAGAGAAGCTACGTCAGGCGTACAGTCGGCGAGTTTGAATACTTTTTGTTTCTGGTCATTTCGCCGTGATGGGTCAAGATAAACCAGATCAAAATGAATTTTATTGTGAGATAGAAACTCTTCAGCTGACTCTTGATGGTAGTTGATCGAAGTAGTGCCGAGGCAAGAATGATTGTGCCGGGCTAATTCCAAAAGCTCAGTGTTGGGCTCAACGTAATCAAACTGAGAAAACAATTTGCTTAAAAAATAAGAGTCTACACCGAGTCCGCCGGTGAGGTCGGCGGCGCGATCAAGTTTCTTTTTGAAGGATTCAGAAATAATTTTCGCTTTCAGCTTTGCTGTAGCTTCGGAAGAACACTGTTCAAAATTCAATGAAGGAGGAAAGACGATTCCCGGCGTGTTATAAAACAACGGCAATTTGTTTTCCGCCTTTCGGCGAATGCTAATTTGATTGGCGATCAGCCCAAAAGGCAAGCCAAACATTTCTTTGTGTTTGAGGAGAAGTTTCGTTTCGTCTTCGTGTTGGTTGGTTGCGATGTAGTTTTGCACCGCCACGTCAGCCAGACGTTCAATTTCAGAAGATGACACAGTTATTATTTTGAAGCTCTTTCCTTCAACTTCGTGTAGACCCAATCGATGTCGTCGGTATCGGCTTTGCCACTAATGGAAATGGTTTGGCCTTCAATTCTACCGCCTGAAAAAAAACCAACGGCGCGGCCCTCTACCACAAAAACCAATTTATCAGACATGTTTCGGGCGAGAAGTTTCCAGACCGAGAGGGCTTTGGCGCTGAGCTTCAGGTTGAAATATTTTTCGGTATGAGGCAGATTGAACCCGATGTTGCTCGATATGGTAAACTCCTTTTCTTCAATGATTGGCTCAGGAGTGATACAGTATTCTCTGTTCTTATCCAGCGAAAGCACAGGAGTGGTACACGGTGAAGATTTATCCAACAACATAAAAAAACCTGTTTGTCCTTGTGCCAGTTTGGCTACTAAGCAAAAAACAATTAGGATACCGGCACGCAAATTCATTCTGTTAATTAAAATTAAACATCGTGAATATCGAAGTTACTTATAAAAAATCTTACTGTTATTTTTGAACTGCGAAAATAAGCTCGGCGTGTCGACTTATTTTCTGATGAGAAAAAGCTGTAACTTAATGGTAGCATCGGATTGAATATGAAAAAGCAGTACTGGTTTGTTGGTCTATTTGGCGTTTGGTGTCTGCTTTCGGCACTTTGGTATATCATGAGCGTGAAAGGGTTGGCCACAGACTCACCAACCTATAATCCTCAGGAAGCATTGGTGGCAATTTTTGAAATCCTTATCATGTTGCTGGTAGCGTGCCTTTTAGGTTACGGCATCGCCTGGTGGCTGCGCCAGGAAACCCTGGAGCGAAGGGAAGAGAAAATTCATAAGCTTACTACAGAACGGGTGATTTTGGCCGAAAGCCATGATGACCTTAAAAACCAGCTTGAACAGTGGCGCGACAAGCATAAACGCGAGCTGACATCGGCTCAACTTCGGGCGAGTGACCTGGCTGCCGATAAATCAAAGTTGCTTCATGATCTTGACGAGCTTCAGAAGTTGTTGCAAAAAACCGACGAAGAGGGTACAGGAAAAAAAATGTTCTATCAACAGCTGGAGTCGGAGGTGAGTACCGCGCGTTACCGAATTAAACAACTAGAGTTTCAGACCAAAGAAAATGAAGAGACGATCGCGCGCCTTAAAAGTGAACTCGCGGCTGCAAGCGCCAAAAAAGTAAACGGAACACATTCGGAGCATGCGTTTGTGCGACACGCTGAGCCAATTCGAAAAGACGACTTAACCGAAATAAAAGGCATTGGGCCCTTCATTGAAAAGCGCCTGAACATGATTGGCATTTATTCATTTCAGCAACTGGCCGAACTCACGCCCGAGAACGTTGACCGAGTAGGCACCGCCATCGAATTTTTTCCGCAAAGAATTATCAAGGACGACTGGGTAGGTCAGGCAACAATCCTCATGGCTACCAAAAGTTATTGACCAAAAAGACTTTTGAACACTTCTTCGAGTTTAGAAAAGGCGAGCACTTCAATTTTTGTTTTTTTCAAATCAATCGCTTTGCGACTGAATTTTGACACATAAATTTTTTCAAAGCCCAATTTCTCGGCTTCAGATATTCGTTGATCAATCCGGTTTACGGCGCGCAGTTCACCACCCAACCCAATCTCAGCAGCAAAGCAAACTTTGTCGGACACAGGCATTTCTTCCATCGAAGAAATTATAGAGACACAAAGCGCGAGATCAATAGCAGGATCTTCCACATAAATTCCGCCGGCCATATTCACAAACACATCTTGTGCACCCACGCGAAATCCGCAGCGCTTTTCAAGTACGGCCAAAAGCATGTTTAATCGTTTTTGATCGAAGCCATTGGGCGTTCGTTGCGGAGTGCCATACGATGCCGGGCTTACCAGTGATTGAATTTCGATAAGCAGCGGTCGGTTGCCTTCAATAGTAGCACCAATGGTAGCGCCGCTAAGAAGTCCTTCTTTTTGAGAAATTAAAATCTCGGAGGGATTTGAGACTTCGCGCAAACCGTTGCCGAGCATTTCATAAATCCCGATTTCTGATGTAGAGCCAAATCGGTTTTTGGTAGTGCGCAATATACGGTAAGAGAGATGCCGGTCGCCTTCAAATTGCAACACAGTGTCGACCATGTGCTCAAGTACTTTTGGCCCGGCCAGCATTCCGTCTTTGGTGATGTGCCCCACCAAAAAAACAGGTGTGTTAGTTTCTTTAGCAAACTTCATCAACTCACCTGCGCATTGGCGCACCTGGCCGATGCTTCCCGCAACAGATTCCATCAGAGGAGAGAACAGTGTTTGAATAGAATCGATCACGACCAGTTGTGGTTCAAGTTGCTCAATCGCAGCGAAGATATTTTTGGTGTTGGTTTCCGTGAGAATAAAAAAATTTTCTGGCGTTGATTTTGGCACAAGGCGCTCTGCTCTCATTTTTATTTGTTGCTCGCTCTCTTCGCCAGTCACATAAAGAGTTCTTATTTTTTTGAGCGCAAGCCCGATCTGAAGCATCAGTGTGGACTTGCCGATACCGGGCTCGCCGCCGATAAGTATCAAGGAGCCGGGTACTATGCCTCCGCCTAAAACACGGTTAAGCTCTTGATCTGGCGCAGCGATACGCGCTTCTTGTACTTCTTCAATTTCTTTCAGCGTCTTCGGCTTTATCACCTTCGACTTTGCGTCGGAGCTTCGCCATTCATTTTTGCCGGACTCATTTTTTACAACGACTTCTTCCGCAAAGGAATTCCATGAGTTGCACGAGGGACATTTGCCCAACCACTTGGCCGACTCGTAGCCACAGCTTTGACAGAAAAAAAGAGTTTTTGTTTTTGACATAAATCTTCCCGAAAGGTAACGATAAGGAGTAGATGTTTTAGGGTAACAAAATGATATGCTAAAAATAATATCAGGTTTTGAGCCTTGTCATTTGGTGATCCTTCAAAATATTTTACTTTTAAGGATTAACCTATCCTATGAAAAAATTAGTTGCGCTTTTCTATCTGATTCCGGTTTTCCTTTTTGCACAAAAGGCACCTGCCAAGTTTGGAGATATCCCCATGGAAGACATGACCATGAAGGTATATCCGCTTGATTCGTCTGCGTCCGCTGTGGTACTCTTCGATTATGGGGTGGCCTATATTTCTGTCACCAATGCCATACAACTTTTTTATGAAAGACATACGCGGATTAAAATTCTAAAAAAAGAAGGACTTGGTTTTGCCGACGTTGGTATTCGTGTGTATCACGAAGGAGCAACGGAAGAAGCTGTACTTAACCTAAAAGGAGCAACGTACAATTTGGAAAACAACAAGATTGTAGAAACGAAAATGTCGAAAGAGGGAATGTTTAAAGAAAAATTCAATCGGAATTTTAACATTCAGAAATTCACGCTCCCCAATGTGAAAGAAGGTTCTATTATCGAGTACTCGTATAAAATCTCCTCAGATTTTTATACTTATTTCCCTAATTGGCAATTTCAAAAGAGTATACCGGTGAGATTGAGTGAGTATTGGGCTATGATTCCTCAACCCTTCTTTTACGAAAAATATATGCAGGGATATCTTCAATTATCTACCTTCAAAGAGGAGAGAACAAATTACTACGGTCAGGATGTAACGGCAAGCCACTATATCGCAAAGGACTTCCCGGCATTTAAGCCTGAGCCCTACATGACCAGCGAAGATGACTATGTATCGAAAATCAACTTTGCCCTGTCGCATTACCAGTTCTCAGGTGAGCCGCTGCACGAAGTGATGGGCTCTTGGGAAAAACTAAATGCAATTCTACTGAAGAGCGATAACTTCGGAACAGTGATAAATAAATCAGGCTTCTTAAAGGATGACGTCGCCCAGATTACAACAGGCATAACTGACCCGACAGCGAAGGTTGTCGCCATCTCAAACTATGTGAAACAAAATTTTGAATGGGATGGTGAAGAAGATTACACCGCGTATCCATTAAAAAAAGTAGTCGAAAAGAAAAAAGGAAGCTCAGGTGATCTCAACTTGCTGCTCGGATCCATGCTAGATAAAGCCGGATTTGAAGTAGACATGGTGTTGCTGAGCACTAGAGACCATGGGTTTATACGCCAATCGTATCCGATGTCTCGTCAATTTAATTACACAGTATGTTCGGTTAAAGTAGGAGACAAAGTACTCTTGCTCGATGCCACCGATAAATTTTTGCCCTATGATGTGCTACCTGAGCGTTGCCTCAATGGTCAGGGCCTTCGCATCTCCGAGAAAAATTTTGGTTGGATAGATATTCCGGCCAAAGTAAAGCAAAAGACTTATATAAATATGGATATGGCGTTGAGTAACGATGGCAAATTAGCTGGAAAAATAAATTATGTTTTTGACGGATATAATGCCCAGGAACAGCGCGAGAATTATTCAAAGAAAGGAGAGGATGGTTATAAGAAGGATTTTTTCGCAGGGAAGCAATGGACGGTGAACAGCAGCGAATTCAAAGACATGAAAGAAAAAGACAAAAGCGCCAAAGCCACCTTTGATGTTTCAATCGACGAACATGCCAATGTAGCCGGCGATGTGATTTACATAAATCCATTTGTATCTATGCGGACGGAAGAAAACCCTTTCAAAACAGCGGACCGGCAGTATCCAGTGGATTATGGCTCAAAAATAGAAGTGATATACATGGGAAAAATTACCCTACCTGATGGCTATGCCGTGGATGAATTACCTAAGAGTAAGGTTGTGGCACTTCCGGAAAATGCTGCCAAGTACACCTACAATCTGGTGCAGCAGGGTAATGTCATTAACATTACCAGTAGTTTTCAAGTAAACAAACCACTTTTTTTGCAAGCGGATTATCCTTTGTTGAAAGAATTTTACAATCAGGTGATTGCCAAACAAGCCGAACAAATTGTATTAAAGAAAAAGTAGCATGAAGAAATTTAATCTCAGTCTGGTCTTTTTGATTTCCGCCTTTTCCCTTTTTGCAGGAGACCTGAAATATCCTGTAAGTGCAATTCCGGCAGAGCTGAAGGAGAATGTAGATGCCGTAATTCGCGAAGACCACATGCGGTTTACCATTCTTGACAAGAATAGAGCAAATTTTTATGCGCACATGGTCATCACAATATTCAATGAAAATGGAAATGACTACGCAAGTGAAACCGTGCTTTACAGCAAGCTTATTAAAGTAATTGACATAAACGGTTTTGTTTACAACGCTGAAGGCAAACAAATAAAAAAACTAAAAAATTCGGAGATCTACGATCAGTCGGCTTTTGACGGATTTAGTTTATACAGCGACAATCGAATCAAGGCAATTAACCTTACGCAGGCGACTTACCCATATACCGTGGAGATAGAGTATGAAATTGAATATAAATACTTGTACGCTATTCCGAGTTCGCAATGGGGCCATGAAAAGGTGTCATATCAAAAAGCTTCGTACCAACTTATTTTCCCTCCAAACCTGGCACCGCATTATCAGTTACTGAATATTGATCGGACACCCGCAAAGGCTAAAACAGAAGACGGAAAAGAGTCTTTAACCTGGACGTTTGAAAATATTTTACCCGTAAAAACAGAGCCGTATTCACCAGGCCGGGAATTGATTCCAAAAATTATCGCCGCTCCTTCCGTGTTTGAATACGATGGCTACGCCGGTTCGATGAATTCATGGCAAGAGTATGGACTTTGGAATTCTGCCTTAAATAAAGACCGAGACATTTTGCCCGACGCAACAAAACAGAAGGTAAAAAGTCTGTTGGCGGGCCTAACCACTACCGAGCAAAAAGCAAAAGCGATCTACGAATATCTTCAAAGCAAAACTCGTTATGTGAGTATCCAATTAGGAATCGGTGGGCTGCAACCATTCCCGGCTTCTATGGTTGATGAAACGGGTTATGGCGATTGCAAAGCACTTTCGAACTATGCTGTGGCCATGCTAAAAGAGGCTGGCATCAAAGGATACTATACAGTTATTGAAGCTGGCGAAAGAGCGCCCGCTGTGAAAAAAGATTTTCCCAGTCATCAGTTTAATCACGTGGTAGTTTCCATTCCAAACGGAAAAGACACATTATGGCTTGAGTGTACCAGTCAGACAAATCCTTTTGGATATCAGGGCACTTTTACAGAAGACCGATGGGCGTTAATGATTACTGAGCAGGGCGGAAAATTAGTGCGTACGATCAATTATACTCCTGAGCAAAACTTGCAATCCAGAACGGCCGACGTAATTCTTGATGCAGCTGGCAACGGTACAGCCAAAATAAGAACTACTGAAAAAGGCATTCAGTACGAGAATGACGATTTAAATTTTACACTGAACAATCAGGAAAAACAAAAAAAATGGCTTGAGCGGAACACTGACATTCCCAACTTCAGCATCAATTCGTTTTCGATGAAGGAAGTTAGAGACAAGGTGCCGTCGGCGATCATCAATCTGGATTTGAAATTAAGTCGATATGCTTCTGTGAGCGGAAAGCGATTGTTCCTGTCTCCTAACCTGATGAACAAAACTACCCGCGTCCCGCCCAAAGTGACTGAGCGAAAAACAGATGTGGTACTGCGCAACAACTATCTTGATTACGACACTATAAAATTCACAGTTCCTGAAAATCTTTACCCGGAATTTATGCCTGAGCCGGTCAAGATAAATTCAAAGTTTGGCGAATACTCAGCCAGCTTTCAATTTGATGCGGGCAAAGTTACCTACATCCGCAGGATGAAAATGTGGAAGGGCCGTTACCCCAAAGAAACCTACAACGACCTGATCGAATTTTATAAAAATGTAAGTAAAGCCGACAATATCAAGTTGGTGTTTCTCAACAAGACCTGATTAACGGATCGGCGCGTTGGCTTCTTTAGCCATTGTTTTGTAAACCAATTTGTCGGCAAGCCGAGGAAAAAGTTTGTTGACCCACACGGCGAGTTTGCCTTGCGTGGTGAGGATTAAAAAATTCTTCCTTTTCAACGTGGCGTTATAAATGTGTTGAGCGCATTCTTCTGAAGTCATCATTTTTTCTTCGGCGCGTGGAGATTCGCCTTGCGCGCTTCCATCTTTGGTAAGCGCGCGCTTGCGAATGTTTGAAGCTGTGAACCCTGGACAGGCCGTCATTACGTGTACACCGCGGTAGAGCATTTCGGTGCGAAGCACTTCGAGAAAACCGTTGAGCGCAAATTTCGAAGCCGAATATCCCGTGCGTCCCGGAAGACCGCGGAACCCGGCAATAGATGAAACTCCAATAATGGATCCTTTCGATTTTAGGATGTGTGGCATGCACGCCTGTGTGGCGTAAAGCACTCCGTAGAAATTTATATCCATTACTTTTTTAACAACATCCAGGTCAACTTCCTCAAATAAGGCTCGCATAGAAATGCCTGCATTGTTGATCAGGATGTCGATGGCCCCGTACAACCGTATCGCTTCGTCAGCCATTCGCGTGTTGTCTTCTTGCCGGCTCACATCGGCCACAAATCCACTCACCTGAATTTGTTTTGCCTTCAATTCGCCAACGGCGGCGTCAAGGTCACTTTTGTTTCTTCCGGTGATTAAGATTTTTGAACCATTCTTTCCAAAGACTTCTGCGAGGGCTTTGCCTATGCCAGACGAACCGCCGGTAATGATGACAACCTTATCCTTCATGCAATTAAAATGTGGTTACAAAATTAGTTCATGAGCATTTCGATATCTTCAAGCGTGAGCGTCTTGATTACGCTTTCTTCGGTTTGAATCAGGTTCTCCGACAGCTTGAGTTTATGCTTTTGAAGCTTGAGAATTTTTTCTTCGACTGTGTTTCTAGTGATAAACTTGTAGGTGAAGACTTTTTTCTTCTGGCCGATTCGGTGCGCGCGATCGGTTGCCTGTGCTTCCACGGCCGGATTCCACCACGGGTCAAGCAGGAACACGTAGTCGGCTTCGGTAAGGTTAAGTCCCAAACCACCGGCTTTGATAGAGATGAGAAAAATTTTCAGGTTAGGATCTTTATTAAACTTCTCCACCTGTTCTTTGCGGTCAGAGCTGGAACCATCGAGATACGCAAACGGAATTTTTCTTCCGTTGAGTAATTCTTTAATTATTTCAAGATGCTTTACAAACTGACTAAAGATCAAAAGTTTGTGACCTTCGAGCAACGCATTTTCTATCATGTGCGAAACATCTTCCAGTTTGCCCGAAGTGCCTTCGTATTTTGGATCGATCATGCGCGGATGATTCGAAATCTGACGGAGCTTGGTGAGTCCTTCCAGAATCATCATACGTGAGTTGTTCAACCCTTCTTTATCAATCTGATCTAAAATCTTATGACGATAAAACGACTTGACCTCTTCGTATTTCTGCTCCTGCTCGGCGGTCATGTTGGTGTAGTAGATGTTTTCTACTTTTTCAGGAAGGTCCGTTGCCACCTGCGATTTAAGTCGTCGTAAAATAAATGGCTTGATGATGCCATTGAGTTTTTTTGTTTTGGCCTCGTCGCTTTTCTTTTCAATCGGAACCTGATATTCATTTTTGAAAAACGTTTGGCCACCCAACAACCCCGGATTAAGGAACGTCATCTGTGACCACAAATCGAGTGTGGTGTTTTCCAGCGGTGTACCGGTTAGCGTAAGGCGATAGCGGCTTTGCAGTTGCATTACTGCTTTAGCGATATTCGAAGAAGGATTTTTAATCACCTGCGACTCGTCGAGAATAATATAGTTGAAGAAAAATTTCAACAGACTGTCGATGTCAAGTCGGGTGATACCGTAGGAGGTGAGCACCACATCGTACTTACCAAATTGTGAAACATCTTTGTTGCGAAGCGTGCCGGTGTAGGTGAAAATTTTCAAACTTGGAGCAAACTTCTGGGCTTCCATCTCCCAGTTATAAATCAGCGAAGTGGGCATGATTAACAACGATGTGCCACCATTTCCTTTTTCTTTCTCGGATTGAAGAAGTGCAAGCGTCTGTACGGTTTTTCCCAAACCCATATCGTCGGCAAGGCAACCGCCCAGGTTAAACTCGTTCAGAAACCGAAGCCAGTTGTACCCTGCTTTTTGGTAAGGTCGCAAGGTGCCGTGAAATTCTTTGGGCAGTTCATAGTCGCGAATACCTGTAAACGAATGAAGGTTGCGCAAGCGCTCGTTCATGTGCACTTTGGCTAGCTTGCCTTCTTCCAGTTCTTGCAGCAAACTGATGTGATGCTTTTTTAACACAGGCTTTTCGCTGGTGCCGGTGGTTTCGCTTAGCGCAAACAGGTCGCCATATTTGATGAGCCACGCCTCAGGAATGATGGCAATTTCGCCGTTAGGCAATTTGAATTCTACTTTCTTTCGCAGGATAAGCTTGCGTAATTCTTTGAAGGAAATTTCAAATTCACCAAAGCGAATCTTTGCGTGGATGTCGAACCAGTCGATGTTTTCTTTCACCTCCAGCTCGATCACGGCCTTGCCCACAAAGTACTTTTTGTCTTTGTTTTCGGGCTGACTTACTTCGAAGCCAAGGTTGAGGAGGTTTACTCTGTTTTCGTTAAGCCAGGAAAAAGCCTGCGCCTTGTCTACCGCGGCCCTAAAGCCGCGCAGTGGGAGCCCGAGTTTTATAAGTGTTTGTGAAAATTTTTTCTCAGCTTCCGTGTTCCGTTTGATCCGGTGAAAGACGTAATCGTTTTCTTTCTTTTCAAGGGTTACGCTTACTGAGCCAAAAGCGTCTCCGCGGAATTTGTATTTCCCGTATTTGAATGAGAGATCAAAAACGATTTTGCCCGCTTCATCATTGGCGGCCGGCTCGTGGTTTTCGTCTGTGTCAAAAAGTGTAGCCGCGTCTTTCGTGGAGGCAGCCGGAAGTTCGGAGATCGTCAATAGCGGGTGCGGATCGTATTCGTGTTTGGCAATTTCAAAACCCGACGCTTCGATGTCGTCGAACGAAGCGATCAGTGGCGCCACAAAACGATTGTAGTAGGTCTCTTCCAGGTTTTTTGGAATGACCACGTGCTTCTTCGCCAGAAAGGGCTGAAGTTTCTTTCCGTCTACAAATTTTTCAAATCCGTAGAGTTTGCCTTTCAGCACCATCCATGCCGGCTGGCGGCAGATCAAATACGCGGCGGGATCAGGAATTTCAACACGCTTGCCTTTATGGGAAATGGTAGGATAATAATTGGTAGACTCCTCACTGCGCATGAAATGAAACTGAATGCTGGCTCGATCTTCCAGCACTTCTACTTTTCGCCAGGTAGGCTCGCCATCGTTGCCCATTTCAAAAAGCAATTTGCCTTTCATCTTTTCGAGAATAGCCGACCGCCTCTTTTCCATATAGGCTTCGATCTGATCCTGAAGCATTTCGTCGCCCTTCTGCTTGTGATATACTTTGCTGAAGAACTCTTCGGGCTTCATCACTTTTTTCGAAAAATGTTTCAGCACGGCATCTTGGCCCATGCTGTCCATCAGTTCGATGAGGTCAAAGTCGCGGGCATCAAGCCCTTTGGTAAACTCGCGCGCGTTTTTAGAAGAAATACTTTGATGCTGATAAGTGAGTTTCCCTTTTTCGTCAAGGTGAACGATGAATGACTCAAAGACATAGCCCAGGTATTCGTGCTGGTACAACGAATAAATAATTTGAAAAGGCTGTGCTGCCGAAACTTTCATTTTCCAGTTTTATTGACCCGAAGCATGCGCTTTTAGCATTTTATTGCCCAAACCGCAAAGAGCCGAATTGCAACTTAGGATTTTTTAATGAATAATTTCTCTGAATCTGCACCAATATGGTACACGATCATTACACAAAAGGACGAAAACAGGCTTAAAAGACCTCGCCCAGATTAACAAACACACCCTGCGAGCCCCCCTGACCAAACCCGTAGTCAATGGCGATATTGGTGCGTGAATACTTGTTGAATTTGATGCGCAGGCCAAAACCGGCAGCGGGCGCCACAGATTTGAAGGCATTTGAAGGCCAATTGGAAAAACTCTGAGCGTTTGCAAAAACCACCCCGCCGAACAATCCGCTTTTAGAAATTTTGAACCGATACTCGGCCTCCAGAAACAGCATGTTTTTATCCCGAAACCGCCCCTGAATATATCCTTCACCGGTATTGCCGTAGGTATCCCAACCTGTGCTGGGCAAGTCCAGATAAGGCGGGTTGCCATCGAGTGTGAGCCAGTTGTAACTCCAGAAAGCAATTACATTTTCGCTGTTGCGCGGAAAGGGAATATAATGCCGCAGATCGATCAAAAGTGATTGCCAGTTGTTGTCGCTGCCCAGCCCCGTAAGGTTTTGCCGAAACACGATGTTGGCGTAAGATCCGCCTGAAGGGTTAATAGAATTTAACCGATCGTCGTAAAGAAAATTGGCAGTTACACCCGAAGAAAGAGATTTATCGGAAATGCCGTATGAGTTAATGTTTGAAATGACACCAAGGTCGCCGTCGGGAGCGCTTAATGAGGTGCCCGTGATTTTCCAATGATAATCAAGACCGTAACCGATACCGGCATACACGTTGCGTTTGATTTCTTTGAGTGCTGTTTGGTAAAGGCGCAGGTATTTGAAAGTCTGGTTTGCCGAAATATTGGCGTTGGTTTCACTACCAAGGCCGTATGTCTTTTGCGGGTAGTTGTAATAGCGCCAATCGTTTACAATGTTAATCTTGTTTCCTTTTGTCCAGATGTTGCTTTGAATATGAATTACGGTTTGTTTCTGTTGCGTATAAAGCGCATCCAAATACACATTGGAGAGTTTTGCCGCCTTGTCAACTCCTGTGTAAAAAGCCCCGTTGGCTACGATGATTCCGGCCAGCCCGCTTGACAAAGAGTATCCCAGCGAAGGGGACCCTGAAAAATAAATTCGTCCTGCTTTCTTACTTGCTGTGTCGCGCTTTATTAGGGACTTGCCCAGCATTAGTTCGGCTACATCGATGAGGTCTTTTTCTTTGGTTAGCATTTTGATCGAGTCTTGCTGACCAACTGCCGATGCCGAGAAAAGGAGAAACAAAAGCGAAAATCGTAACTGCATTAAGAATTTGTGTTCAACGTAAAAAATCAGAAAGCCAATTTGACCAACATCAACCAAATAGGTTTAAGCAAAAAATGGTACCAATAGTTCCGGGTTCTCGCCGGGAAAGTGATGAGCAGTGACTCAGTCACTCAGGCGTTCAACGGATATTGATTAGGACGCCGAAAGTACCGGAAATATTCAAAAGGCCGAAAAAAAAGTTAAATCTGGAATTAATTCACGGTTGACCGGTTGGTGAATCATTTTTTTAAAGACGAAGCTTATTATATTTGTAAACTCTATAGCGCTATGAACATTTTTCTGGTCGAAGATGATGAAATCTATTCGGAGTTTGTCCGCAGGGCATTGAGCCAAAACCCCGACTATAAAATTACTGCCTTTTTTACGGCCGAAGACGCTCTCAAAGCGATCAATGGCAAATTGCCTGAGGTTTTGATCATAGATTATAAATTACCCGGCATGTCGGGAATTGATCTTTACGAAAAAATTAAGCCGCAGATCAAAGACGAAAACCGTGTCATCATGCTTAGTGCTTTGGACGACGGCAACATGGTGCTGAGTTTCATTCAGAAAGGTGTGCGCGACTACGTGATTAAAGATGAAAATGTAATCGACTCACTTGAGGCGATCCTGTCAGGAAAAGAAGAGGATTTTCTTTTCAACTAATCGAAAAATTCTTTTTGGGTAAGCGTACAACAAACGAAGCTCCTTCGCCCAGCACGCTTTGACATTCAATGGTACCTCCCAGTTTTTCTAAAATAGTTTTTACAATAAAAAGACCGAGCCCCGTGGAGCTTTCTCCCCCGGTGGGCCGCGCCGTCAGTTTTTGAAAACGTTGGAATAGTTTCGCCTGATCTTCTTCGCTAATGCCCGGGCCTTCATCACGAATGGTTAATTGAATGTCGTCGCTAAGCAATTCAAGCTGAACAAAAACTTTCTTGTGATCAGCCGAAAATTTAATCGCATTGGACAGCAGGTTTTCAATGACCCGACTTAGGTAAAGCTTGTCTGCTTTAATTAGTATTGTTCCGGTGGATTGATATTCAATGTCGATGCTCTTTTTTTCGGCAATGGACCGATAATTTTTTACCAGAGAAGTAGCCAGCGCGTTGAAGTCGAGCACGATTTCGTTAAGCTCTATTCCCTTGTCTTCAAGGCGACGATGATCGAGCAAGTTGCGGATCATTCCAAGCCCATCGGCAGCGATCTGATGGATTTTGTCGAGGTATTCTTTCTGCTCGTCCGTAAGGTTGCTCTTTCCCAGGTTCATCAACTGAATTAATGCGAAGATCCGGTTGAACGGGCCCTTCAAGTCGTGCGAAACAAGGCTTACGATTTGCAATTTTTCGCGGTTAAGCTTTATGAGTTCTTCGTTGCGCTGCTCAATCTGCAATACGTGTTTTTGTATTTCTTCACTTTGCAGCCGCATCAGTTTAGCCTGGCGTCGTGTTTTCACCAATGCGCGCGAAAGAATCACCAGCACTACGGCCAATAGTAACCCGATGACGATCGCTTCTACCATTAACTTACTTTAACAACCTATGGATGAGGTGCAACATTAGAGATTCAATTTCAATTCCTGCTTTTGCGCCACGGGCACCTTGATAGTAATGCCGTGTACTACAATACGTATGTTTCCTTTGAACACGACTTCATATTTTTTTCCCCCCAGCAAGCCTACCACCGCGTCCAGAAAACCCGACTGTTTTAGCGAAAGCGTACCCACAATCGGAACGGAGAAATCAGCCGCCGGTGGAACTACCAGGTTGATCGCGTGCTTTACTTCGGCAGATTTATTTCCATCGACGAAGACTTCTACGTCAATGTCTTTAAGTTTCATTTTCATTTTGTTGGGATTGTAAAACAAAACATCCGCTTTGATTACCGGCTTTCCATCGGCGCCCATATCAATCCCAATATTATTGACGCCTTTGAAAACAACTTGCTCTTTGGGCACGCACGAAAAGAGCGTAGCCAAAAACAGCACCGCGCAAGTGGCACAAGTTGAAAATAAATTGAATTTGAAGATCTTCATGAAACACAAAATTAACAGTTGCTCTTACATTTGGGTATGGAACAGAAATTACTTTCCTTATTTGACACAGTGGCCGACGGAATTGCCGTCGATGGAATTGCCGTGATCGACGATTTTCTCAGTGCCTCCGAAGTGATTGACATTACGAATGACGACGAATTTAGCAATGCGATGTTACGCTTTAGAAAAGCAGGGATTGGCAAGCAACAGGAAAAGCAAGTCAACGAAGGCATTCGCGGAGATTATATTCAATGGATTGACCCCGCTACGGCTTCGGCCCCGGTTCAGGTTTATCTCGACAGGATTTCTCAACTAAGAGTTTTTCTCAACCAATCGCTCTTCCTCAGCCTTAAAGACGTTGAGATTCACCGAACGGTGTATCCGGTCGGCACTTTTTATAAGCGTCACCTGGACCAATTTAAGAAAGACGATCATCGGAAAATTACAATCATCTGCTACCTCAATCCGGATTGGAAAGAGGAGGATGGCGGCCAGCTCCGTGTTTATTTTGGCGATGGGGCAAAAGACTTCTTTCCTCTGGCTGGCCGGCTGGTTTGCTTTCGCAGCGATCTGTTGGAGCATGAGGTTTTGCCCGCCACTCGCGAGCGACTCAGCGTGACCGGCTGGATGCTCGACACCATTATTTCATAAGTGTTTTTTAAGATGAAAATCTACCTTAAGATTACCTTGGCCTTGAGTGGATTTCATCTAATTTTGTTCAATAAATAATCCGTTATGAGTTACCGCATCGAAAAAGATACCATGGGCGAGGTGCAAGTGCCCGCTGATAAATACTGGGGCGCACAAACCGAACGCTCTCGCAATAATTTTAAAATCGGACCCGAGGCGAGCATGCCTCACGAAATCATTTATGCCTTTGCCTATCTGAAGAAAGCAGCCGCACTGGCCAATCATGAACTGGGCGTTCTTTCGGCCGACAAAAAAGATCTGATTGGAAAAGTATGCGACGAAATCCTGTCTAAAAAACTTGACGACCAATTTCCATTAGTGATTTGGCAAACCGGATCGGGCACCCAAAGCAATATGAACGCCAACGAAGTGATTGCCTATCGCGCTCACGTAATCAGCGGAGGTAAACTTACCGATGAGAAGAAAGTACTGCATCCCAACGACGACGTAAATAAATCTCAATCCAGCAACGATACCTTCCCGACGGCGATGTCGATCGCTACCTACAAGCAGGTGATGGAAATTACCTTACCGGGAATGAAGAAACTTCGCGATACACTCGCTAAAAAAGCGAGCGAGTTCAAGACCATCGTAAAAACAGGCCGCACTCACTTCATGGATGCTACGCCGCTTACACTCGGCCAGGAGTTTTCAGGATATGTACAGCAGATTGATAACAGCATCCGCGCCATCAACAACGCACTTGAGGCTGTGCGCGAATTGGCACTCGGAGGAACGGCGGTGGGCACAGGACTTAACACGCCCAAAGGATACGATGTGCTTGTCGCAAAGAAAATAGCAGAACTTACGGGTTATCCATTTATCACAGCTCCCAACAAATTTGAAGCGCTGGCGGCTCACGATGCGATGGTTGAACTATCGGGTGCATTGAAACGCGCAGCGGTGGCTTTTATGAAAATAGCCAATGACATTCGAATGCTTAGCTCAGGCCCTCGTTCCGGTATCGGCGAAATCATTATCCCCGATAACGAGCCGGGCTCGTCGATTATGCCTGGAAAGGTAAACCCCACGCAACCTGAAGCCCTGACTATGGTTTGCGCTCAGGTGATTGGCAACGATGTGGCTGTTTCGGTTGGAGGTTCGATGGGTCATTTTGAATTGAACGTGTTCAAGCCGGTGATTGCGGCCAACGTGTTGCAAAGTGCTCGCCTTATTGGTGACGCATGTGTTTCGTTTAACGATAAGTGTGCGATAGGCATTGAACCAAACCTGCCGATCATTAAACAACACATGGAAAATTCGCTGATGCTAGTGACGGCGCTTAACACGCACATCGGTTATGAAAATGCGGCTAAGATTGCCAAGAAAGCGCACAAAGAAAATAAAACGCTACGCGAAGCAGCCATTGAATTGGGACTACTTACTTCCGAACAATTTGATCAGTGGGTACGGCCTGAGAAGATGGTGGGCAGCCTCGACTAATTTTTTTCGTTTGATATGCATGAGCGCGCGGCTAACCACTGCGCGCTTATTTTTTATCATGCAAAGAACTTGGATACTTTTCCAAGATCTACATTTCCGCCGGAGAGGATTACACCCACATTTTTTCCCGCGAATTTTTCTTTGTCTTTCAGCACAGCTGCGAAAGGCACGGCGCATGAAGGTTCAACAATTATTTTTAACCGTTCCCAAATGAGCCGCATGGCGGCGATGATTTCGTCATCAGTTACGGTAATCACTTCACTCACCAATTCTTTGATGATCGGGAAAGTTTTGTCGCCAAGAGTAGTGAGCAAACCGTCGGCGATGGTTTGTGATTGCGCTTGTTCTATTTTTCCGCTTTTCATCGAGCGATAAGCGTCGTCAGAGCCGGCTGGTTCTCCGGCAATTACTTTTGTTGACGGCGAAAAATATTTCGCAGCCAGTGCAGTACCACTTAGTAAACCACCACCTCCTACCGGAGCGAATAGAAAATCTAACTTTGGTGCTTCTTCAAACAACTCTTTGGCAGCGGTAGCCTGGCCGGCCATCACTTCGTAATTATTGAACGGATGAATTTCTGTAGCTCCCGTTTTTTTGATGACTTCCGCTAGTGTTGTTTCTCGGGCGGCCAGTGTGGGTTCGCATTCAAAAATCTCGCCGCCATATCCTTTCACGCCTTTCTTTTTTATTTCAGGTGCGGTGCGTGGCATCACGATGTAAGACTTTACGCCAAGAATTTTTCCGGCGCGGGCAATGGCCTGTGCATGGTTGCCAGAAGAGTGAGTAGCCAGACCTTTGATTACACGGTCAGGTCCGAGCGAAAGTGCGGCGTTCATGGCTCCGCGCGCTTTGAAGGCTCCGACTTTCTGAAAATTTTCGCACTTGAAGTAAACAGAACAACCTGCGATTTCATCAATGCTGGCGCTGGTGAGCACCGGCGTGCGATGGATGAAAGGCTTTATCCTTTTGTGCGCGTCTTCAATATCTGTTTTTGAAATCATGCGGTTATCCATTTTGTTTTTTCTTGTACCGGTTTTCGCTTGCCTTGTGTTGGTGTGGCTTTAGGTAAACCAACGTGAATAAATCCCAACAATTTATCGTCTTTTCCCAAACCAAAAAAAGACTTTGCTTCTTCGAAATTCGTAATTCCTCCGGTGCTCAGGTAACACCCTACGCCGTAAGCTGTGGCAGTAAGGTAAATGTTTTCGATGGCACAAAAAACGGCACCCAACTCTTCCCATTCCGGCAAGCTTTTCTTTTCGTCGCGCTTCATGCCTACGGCTATGATGTGCGACGACTCCATTGGTTTTATTTGCAACGCCCTGTAGCGTTCTTCCTTAAAAGTGCCGTTGGCTTGTGTTACCGTTTTGTAGCATTCGCTTTGAAATGCGGCAAGTGTTTTTAGTCCTTCACCAGAAAAAATAACAAAGCGCCAGGGTTCGGTGAGCTTGTGCGTTGGCGCCCAGTTTGCATTTTCAATCATTTGATGAATAATGGCGTCGTCAACTTTTTCGCCTGTATAATCTTTTGGGAAAACTGAACGGCGCGCACGGATTAGCGCATTGAAATCTTCGGGTGAGAATGTATTCATGGTGACGGATTTTTTGATCAACAAAGAAAGAAGCCTGGCACACCCGAAAAAAATACGGAATAGATCAGCAGCCGATTTTATTCACGCGGCGCTCGTGACGGCCGCCTTCAAATGCGGTGTGTAAAAATTTGTCAAGGATTTTTTCGGCAAGCTCTTCAGAGATAAAACGAGCGGGAATGCACAGAACATTCGCGTTGTTATGGAGACGAGCCAATGCGGCCAGTTCTTCCGTCCAGCAGATTGCCGCCCGAATTCCCTGATGTTTATTTGCCGTCATCGCTACTCCATTGCCGCTTCCACAAACCAACACGCCAAGATCGAATTCTTTCTTTTCAACCGCCGAAGCAACTGGATGAGCAAAATCGGGATAGTCGGCGGAGTCTAAACTAAATGTTCCAAAATCTTTAGAGGGATAGCCTTTTTTTTGGAGCCATTTTTTCAACAACTCTTTGTATTCAAATCCCGCGTGGTCGGCACCTATGGCAATTTTTTCCATTAGTTAGTGGTTTGATCGGCCTTTAGTTCTTCCTCTTCTTTTTTGGCTTGACGGCGCACTTCAATTGCAGAAACGAAAATACTGATTTCAAATAAGAAGTAAAGAGGTAGTGCAACTAACATCAATGTAAATGGATCGGACGAAGGTGTGATGATGGCACTGGCAATGACGATGCCAACAATGGCATGCTTGCGGAACTTGCGCATGAACTGTGGCGTGAGCATTCCTACTTTAGTAAGGAAGTAGACCGCCACCGGAAATTGAAATAATAACCCGCAGCCCAATACCATACTCACCACAGTGGAAACATACGAAGTGATATCAAACTGATTGACGATTTGTGCGCTGACGGTGTAGGTAGACAAAAACCAAATCGTCATTGGCGACAAGATGTAGTAACCGAAAAGTACGCCCAGCAAAAAGAGAAACGTAACGGCAAACACTGCGCCTTGTGAAGATTGTTTTTCCTTTTTGTGCAAGCCCGGTTTTACGAAAGACCAGATTTGCCAAAAAACATACGGGAAGGCGATGATCAAACCGATCACAAACGACGCTGTGATAGACATCATAAACTGGCCCGTCATGTTGCGGCTTTGTACTTTAAATTCGAAAGCCTTTACACACAATGAATCTTGCGCACCGATCCACTCACCGAGTTGGCACATCCACTTGAAGGTCGGGAAATCAATTCGGCTTGGCGCGAAAAGAATGTGATCAAAAATCCATTCCACAAAAATGAATCCGACGATCGAACAAATAAATACAGCAGCCACCGACTTCACCACGTGCCAACGTAACTCTTCGAGGTGATCGAGAAAGGACATTTCTTTTTCTTCAGACATAAGCCGATAAGATTCTCACAAGTTCAACAAATTCCACAATGCAAGCTGATCAAATAAATGGGATGTGCAAACGATTAACTGAACAACGGAAACTTTTTCATCAAGGTGTTTACCTTGCGCTTCACGGCCTTCAGGTGTTTTTCATCTTCGGGTTTGCGCAGAGCTTCGTCAATCAGGTCAACTACTTTCACCACATCTTTTTCTTTCAGGCCACGCGTAGTTACTGCTGGCGTACCGATACGCATGCCCGAAGTAACCATCGGCGATTGCGTATCAAAAGGAACCATGTTTTTGTTGATGGTGATATCCGCTTTGATCAGCGCTTCTTCCGCGAGCTTACCGGTAAGGTTTTTTGAGCGAAGGTCGATCAACATCAAATGATTGTCGGTGCCACCGGAAATGATCTTATAGCCACGCTTTAAAAATTCATCGGCCATTGCTTTAGCGTTTTTAGCTACTTGCACAACGTACTCCAGGTATTCGTCGGAAAGGGCTTCGCCAAATGCGATGGCCTTGGCGGCGATCACGTGTTCCAGTGGACCACCTTGCGTGCCGGGGAATACGCCCGAGTCTAGTACAGAAGAAATTTTCCGCAGTTCGCCTTTAGGCGTTTTCAACCCAAATGGGTTGTCAAAATTCTTTCCAATCATAATCAATCCACCACGAGGTCCGCGCAGCGTTTTATGTGTGGTGGTGGTCACAATGTGGCAATGCTCCATCGGGTCGTTGAGGAGGCCGCGGGCGATTAGTCCGGCTGGATGCGAAATATCGGCGAGCAACAACGCGCCAACGCTGTCGGCGGCTTCACGCAATTTTTTGTAATCCCAATCACGGCTGTACGCCGAAGCGCCGCAGATGATCATTTTGGGTTTTTCGCGCTCAGCGATAGTTTTCACTTTATCAAAATCGATCGTGCCGGTTTCCTGTTCTACACCATAAAATGAAGGCTGATACAGCTTACCTGAAAAATTCACCGGCGAGCCATGCGTTAAGTGACCTCCGTGCGAAAGATCGAATCCCAGGATTTTGTCGCCAGGTTTCAAGCAGGCCAGCATCACGGCTGAGTTGGCTTGTGCACCAGAATGCGGCTGCACGTTGGCCCATTCGGCACCAAACAATTCTTTAATACGGTCGATGGCCAGTTGCTCTACTTCATCCACCACTTCACAACCTCCATAATAGCGCTTGCCGGGAAGGCCTTCGGCATATTTGTTGGTAAGCACAGAGCCTTGCGCCTTCATCACTTGCGGTGAAGTGAAGTTTTCGGAGGCGATCAGTTCGATGCCATGCTCCTGGCGTTGTTTTTCTTTTTCAATGAGGTCAAAGATGACTTTATCGCGCTTCATATTAGGAGGTTAAGATTTCAGGGATTGATTTCAAATTTTGAGAGCCCAAAAATAAGGAGCAGGAAGGTGTTTGCCTAATCGGAATTATCAGGAAAGAAATTTAATCGCAGGGACTTTCCTTTCGAATCGATAAGTTCTAAACAAGGAATGAGAAGTCTACCAGCTTCCGCTGCTTCCTCCACCACCAAAACTTCCACCGCCGCCAGAAAAACTGCTGCCACTATCAAACGACGACCAGCTACTGCTGCTGTCTGACGACCAACTGCTGCCCCAGCTACTGCCTGAACTGCTTGAGGTGGAGCGCGTAGGAGAAGCAATTTTTTTCGCCCAGGCGGTTGTTCCAATCCAACGCTTCAATAGAGGAAAGGCAATGGCATAAATACCAAGCGGCACATACCAATAGTCTTCATTGAAAGGCGCCATCGGGAATAATCCATAGAAGGGAAACAAGAATAGGTAAATTCCCCAACCGGCTTTGCCCGGAACAATCAGCGCGAGAAACCCGAAGATGCTGATGAAGAAAAGCAGCCCGGCGGTGACCAGGCACTTTTGGAAAAACGTAAGGTCATTCAGGTCGCCATTATCGCTGGCAGAATATTCACCGGCAATGGCTTTAACAATTCCATCCACCCCCGCGCGTACACCGGCGTCGTAGTCGCCGCGCCGGAATTCCGGAGCAATCTCATTTCTGATAATGCGGTTGCTCTGCGCGTCGGTCAGCACACCTTCCAGTCCGAGGCCCACTTCAATGCGCATTTTGTGATCATCAACAGCCACGAGCAGAAGTACTCCGTTGTCTTTTCCCTTTTGACCGAGCTTCCATTTTTCTGCAACCTTCAATGAATATTCTTCCAAGACTTCGCCATCGAGTGACTGCACAATAAGGATCGCAATCTGATTTGAAGTGGAGTCTTCGTACGCTTTCAACTGTTTCTCCAGCTGGTCGACAGTTTCCGTTTTCAGAGCGTGTGCGTCGTCGTGTACACGAATTCCCCATAACTCAGGCACCGGTTTTTGTGAAAAGACCTGACAGGCAAAAAAGAGGAGAAAGCAAAAGCCGATGAATTTTAACGTAGATGTGTGAAGACCCGAGTATAAAATTTTTTTCATTCTAAATGCATTGTTCTGAATTCTAAGAAATCACTTTACCACGAGTCGCTTGAGCCACCACCTCCGAAGCTACCGCCGCCACCGAAGTCGGGACCTGAATCGTAGGAATCGGAATTGCGACCACCGCCCAATCCACCCATGAGCATGCCGGCGGCCCAATATCCACCGAGTCCGCCGCCGCCACCTCTTCGCCGTGAGGCGATGATTAAAATAATGATGATGACGACAATAGTAGCAATCGGCGAGCGACCACCACGCTTACGCGAAGGCGGGTCGTTGTTCACATACTGTCCTTTGATCGCCTGAATGATGGACACGACTCCGGCTTTCACACCGCCTTCGTAATCGCCCTGGCGAAAGCGCGGAGTGATTTCATTTCGGTTGATGCGGCTAGAAAGTGCGTCGGTCAAAACGCCTTCCAATCCTTGGCCCACTTCGATTCGTACTTTTTTATCCTGAATAGCAACCAGGAGCAGCACACCGTTGTCGTTGTCTTTGGTGCCGAGTTTCCATGCGTCGGCTACGCGGATGCTGTAGCCATCAATGTCTTCACCTTCGAGTGACGGAATAATGAGAATGGCAATTTGATTGGAGGTAGAGTCGCGCTCGGCTTTGAGCACAGCTTCCAGTTGCGCGCGCGTGGAGGGCGATAGCACGTTGGCTTCGTCATGCACCCATACACCGCCATGCTCAGGCACGGCGCGCTGGGCGTGCGCGAAAAACGAAACGAAAAGAAAACCCGACAAGGCCAGGATGCGAATTACCGATCGGGATAGAGGCGCTAAGTTCATTGTAACGGTGTGAGTTGGAGAAAGTCTTTTTTCGATCATTCGGTTATTCAATTCGCAAATCGTCTTTCAGTTCATTCACATCGTCTTCTGTTTTCAAGAATCCTTTTTCCAACAGGATTTCTCCGCAGCGAAGGATGGCAGCCTCAAGTCCGTCCACCACTTTTCCCATCCTGATATTTTGAATGATGCCTTGCACCATTTTGTCCCATTCTTTTTGTTCTACCACTTTGCTGATTCCGCGGTCGGCGATCACCATCACTTCACGTTCGAAAAAGGAAATAAAGATCATGATCCCCGTGCGGTGTCGTGTGTTGAACACTTCTTCCTGAAGAAAGGCGGTTTCGGCGCGTTGGCGCGTAGCAAGGTCAAGGTCAACTTGCGGTACAAACATGCGCTTCACCGCATCCACATAATTGCAGGCAACGCCTCCGATAAGACCGGCAGCAACAATTAACAAGAAAACAAACAGCGGATCGTAAACGGCATATTGAGGCATGTAGCGGTCAAACAAAATGATCAGCAGAAACATGAGTGCACTGGCCGCTACACCAGCCCGGTAGTTGGCTACGGAGTAAAATCCGCTTTTCTCAACAAACACCGGAACGATCTCACCGGAAATTTTTCCTTCTGCTTTTGCTACGGCAGCTTTGATGCGATCTAGGTCTTCGGCACTGAAACGTTTACGAAGTGACATGGTATCTTATTTTTTAAAATTTAAGATCAAAGTTATGAAATTATAAATGTGCTATACGCATTTTACCTCTCATCAAAAAAGCAATAGAATTGAATTCCTGTGTTTTTCCTTTTTGTAATTTAAGGACTAATCGAATAATGACGAAATCTTTAGACCAATGCTTTGTATCGTGTTGGTTCTACCCTAAAAGAAAATAAGCAACCGATGAAAAAATTGATTCTCCTTTTGTCTGTGGTTTCCTCAATACAACTTGCGGCCCAGCATGTCCCCACTTTCGAAGAACAAATCTCACTTCGCAGCGTAGGCGGTGCGCAACTTAGCCCAGACGGAAAAACAATAGCGTACACGGTACAATCCACTGACTGGAATGACAACCGCTACGATACGGAAATCTGGCTGGCTAGAGAAAATGAAAAACCATTTCAGCTTACCAACTATGCGAAGAACGGAAGCAGTGTTCCGCTTTTCTCTCCCGATGGAAAATGGATTTCATTTTTGTCGGATCGCGGAAACAAAACTCAGATTTATGTAATCCGCGTGGACGGTGGCGAAGCGAAGCTGGTGACCAAAGAAGAAGAAGGCATTTCCTTTTACGAATGGCACCCCGACGGCAAGCGGTTTGTGTTTGTGAAGCAAGACGAAGACGATAAAAGCAGAAAAGATCGCGAGAAAAGATACGGCGCATACGAAGCCGACGACAAGGAGTTCACCTTATCGCATATATGGCAAATAAACTTCAACCCCGATCAGCCCGATCCGTCGGAGCGACCTTGCTATGAAACTGTCGATTCATTAAAAATTAAAACAGGTTGCATTCAATGGCCCAAAGCGAGCCGCATCACCGAAGGGAAATTTACCGTCACCGGATTTTCGGTTTCGCCCGACGGCACTAAGATTGCCTTTACGCATCAACCCGATCCGCTCATCAACTCATCGTTGAAATCGGATATATCTATCGTAGACATCGCTACTCGCAAAATCACGTCGGTGGTATCAAACCCGAGCTCAGATTCTTTCGAAGATTGGTCGCCCGATGGCAAAGAGATTTTATATACCACCAACCTGAGCGATACACTTTCAAATTATTACCTGAATTCAAAATTATTTGCGCTAACCCTTGATACGAAAGCCACGCGGCAACTCGCCAAAAACCTCGACGAAGATTTGGGTGGTTTGGTATGGAAACCAAATGGGATTTTCAGTTCACTGTGGAATAAAACCAAAAGGCCTTTGCACCGAATCGATCCCGTCACCGGAGATTATACAACACTTGGCAATTTGCCAGAACAGGTTTTCGGATTGTCGTTTACAAGAGATGGGAAAACCGCAGCCTTCACGGGAAGAAACGGCAACCAACTCACCGAAGTCTTTCTCGGCGCAACCGGTGGCCAGCCGAGTCAAATCACCGACATGACACGCCAGATTAAAGACTGGAAGCTCGCCCAAAGTGAAGTGATTAGCTGGAAGAGCAAAGACGGCGCGATCATCGAAGGCATATTACACAAACCGGCCAACTACGATCCATCAAAAAAATATCCGCTACTCGTGATGATTCACGGCGGCCCAACCGGAATAGATACGCCAACACCTGTTCCCGGAGGAGTATATCCGGTGCTGCAATGGCTCGACAAAGGATGCCTTGTGCTTCGCCCCAACTATCGCGGCTCGGCCGGGTATGGTGAGGCTTTCCGCTCATTGAATGTCAAAAATCTCGGCGTGGGCGATATGTGGGATGTCATGAGCGGTATCGACTATCTCGATAAAAAAGGAATGATCGACAAAACAAAAATGGGATGCATGGGCTGGAGTCAGGGAGGATACATCTCGGCGTTTCTTACAACCAACACCTCCACATTCAAAGCCATCTCTGTAGGCGCAGGCATTAGCAACTGGGTAACGTACTATGTGAGTACTGACATTCACCCGTTCACCCGGCAATACTTAAAAGCAACTCCCTGGAGCGATGAAGCCATCTACAAGAAAACTTCGCCGATGACCAACATTAACAACGCCAAAACACCGACATTGATTCAACACGGTGAGTTTGACAGACGTGTGCCTATTTCCAATGCGTATGAATTGCTGCAAGGCCTTCGCGACAAAAATGTCCCTGCCGAGCTGATTGTTTACAAAGGCTTTGGTCATGGCATTTCCAAACCAAAAGAACGGCTCGCTGCCAATTGGCACAACTGGCAATGGTTCAATAAATATGTATGGGATGAAAAGGTAGCGATGCCGCTCGCAGACAAAAAATAGCTTCCAATATTTTTAATCATAACCGAATTTCGAAAATGAAATCATTGAAACTCCTTCTTCTCTTTTGGATTAGCTTCTCGGTAAACGCGCAAATCGGCAAACCCATTGTAGCCAGCGATCTAATGAAAATTGTTACCACAGGCAACCTTCAGATTTCGCCCGATGGAAGCAAGGCGGTGACGGTGGTGATACGAAAGGCGGTGAAAAACGAAAATGAATATTACTACACGCGCCATTTATACCTGCTTGATCTTTCAAATAAGTCTGAGCCGATGCAACTGACGTTTGGCGATCGCAGCGATGGTCAGCCGCAATGGAGTCCTGACGGAAAGCAGATCGCTTTCACTCGCACCGATGGAGATAAATCGCAAATCTGGTTGTTGCCATTGGGAGGTGGCGAGGCGCACGTGCTCACCAAAGCGGAGTTTGGAGCGGGCAGCCCACGCTGGTCGCCCGATGGTAAGAAAATTCTTTACACGTCGATGATTCCATTTTATGCCATTGAAGGAAAGACAACGTGGACCTATGAGCGACCGGGCCGCACGCAAGGCGACGAGCCTAACTTTAAAAACATGAAAGCTGACGAAAAGAAAAAAGTAACGACCAGCCCCGACGGCTCTTTGGCAGATGTGCGGGCCTGGCTTGCCAAAAATGCCAGCGAAAGCAACCCTCGCGTACTCAATCGCCAAAACATTCAGGGCGAACTAAACCTACAGCCCGACGAAAATTTTTCGCACGTATTTATCATCGATGTGAGCGGAGATTCAAAAGCGGTGCAACTGACACAGGGCTTCCAAAATTTTAATAACACGGAGTGGGCCCCTGATGGAAAGAAAATAATCTGCGACTCAAAAGCATATACCGTGCATCCTGACAAAGAACGAGACAACGACCTTTGGACGATTGATGTAGAATCTAAACAAGCTAAGTTGCTTTTACATTGGGATGGCTACAGCATCGGCAATGCATCGTACTCGCCGGATGGAAATTCCATTTCGTTTTATGCTAACAATACCAATGGAAGGTCTTTTGCACAGTCAATCATTGCTACGGCTACAGCCTCCGGGGAGAAACCAACATTGATCACCACCGCGCTCGACCGTGACGCGGGCCAGTTGGTGTGGTCAGAGGATTCAAAGACAATTTATTTTACGGCTCAAGCCGATGGCGATATTCCGGTGTATAGTATTCCAGCCTCAGGCGGCGCAATCACAAAAGTTTTTGGAAAAGATAATGGTATAAATGACTTTGATATCCGTGCCGACAAATTGGTCTATGCTCTTACCGAAACAAAAAATCCGTGGGAGATTTATCAACTAAACCTCAAAGACAAAAGTGCAACACAGCTCACGCACTTCAACGAAGGCTGGCTCAAGGAAAAACAAATCATCTCGCCAAAAGAATATTGGCAGACTCGCCCCGATGGCACCAAAGTACAGTATTGGGTGATGGAGCCGATCAACAAAAAAGAGGGAGTGAAATATCCTACCATTCTCAACATTCATGGAGGCCCTTCGGCGATGTGGGGCCCGGGAATTTTTTCCATGTGGCATGAATATCAATTGGAAAATAGTTGGGGATATGGCGTAGTGTATTGCAATCCACGGGGCAGCGGTGGCTACGGCGACAAATTCAAGCGCGCCAATTTCAAAGACTGGGGAACATCGCCGATGAACGACATCCTCTCTTCCCTTGATGAGGCCATGAAAAATAATTCATGGATTGACAAAGACAATTTGTTTGTGGAAGGCGGCAGTTATGCGGGCTACATGGTGGCCTGGATTGTAGGCCACGATAATCACTTCAAAGCGGCCAATGCTCAGCGAGGAGTTTATGATCTTACCACCTTCATGGGCGAAGGTAACGCCTGGCGACTAGTGCCTGACCACTTCGGCGGATACCCTTGGGATAAAGAGACGAAGAAATTGCTGGATGCCAATTCGCCCTACACATTCGTGAATAATATCAACACACCGCTGCTGATTATTCATGGCGATCAGGACTTACGCACCGGCGTGATTCAATCCGAAATGCTTTATAAAAGTTTGAAAATTCTGAATAAGCCAGTGGAATACATCCGCTATCCGAAGGAAGGCCACGAACTTACCCGAAGCGGAAATCCTGGACGGATGATGGACCATCTGCTGCGAGTTATAGAATTTTTTGAACGCTACGCGAAGCATCCGAATTAATTCTCTTTTAGCGGTGTGTTCATCCAGTAGCCGGCAGATTGTTGATTTGTTGAGTCGGCTACATTTTGATTTAGCGGCTTTTGTTTTGAAAGAAAAAAAGGCTTGCCGTTTTTCTCAAGTGCAACGTTGGTTCGCTGCACAAACAATTCGCGAAACTGGTTGACTGTTTTATATTTGATTTCGTTGACGAGATTTCCTTCTACGTCTTTAATATTCTTGAAGTCGGCCTCAAATTTTTTTGCCAGTTCGGTAGGTTTCTCAAACAAATTGAAGTCGTGAGCATTTTGCACGAAGACGAAAACTTTTTTGGCATTCACCTCCGAACGCACGATGTCAGAAATGGTAAACGGCTTTTTGTCAAACTTGAGATCATAATTTTTTTTGTTCAAAACCGATGTCCTTTCTGGCTCGTGATTAAAGGTAATGACGAAGGCGTTCATCGCCCGGTCGTAAGCCACGTCATCGACTTTAAAACCAAGATGCGTATTGGATTTAAAAAAATTGTTGAAAGAGATGTAATTCAGAAACATCTTTGATTCATTCCGCGCATACTCAAGCTGAACCTTGTACAGAAGTTTGAGGCTTCCCGATTCTTTTAAAAATGTAGAGTAAGTCAATTTATGGATCGCAAAATTTCCATGCTCAATAAAAATTTCCCCAGTCGCGGTGTGCTCACGACCGGTGACTTCAAAAAGTGATTTGAATGAAATGTGATACAACGGCACATCGTGGAGGTAGACCGTGCCAAGCAATTTGAAAAAATGATTGGTGATAAAATTCGAGTTGAACCGATCGACGAATGAATAGGATCTTATCTTGTGGTTGCGAACGGCATCATGAACCATCAAAAGCACAAGCTCGTTACCGCCAAATGGAAACACCGTAGCCGTTGGGATGAATTTGTTGCCAGCGATTGAATTGTTGTCGTAGGCAATGGCCGTGAGCGAATCTCGCCGGAAGGTTTTGTTTTCACGATATTGAAATAACCTTATCCTCGTGGAGAAATAATCTAAAGAATCAAAACCCTTGTCGAAAACACCAACGATCGACTCGTTTAGGTTCACGTATTCTTTTTCTTCGCGCTGATAATCGCGGTAGTAGGCGAGGTATGAAAATGGCTGTGTCGGATAATTTTCCGGGATGTTTTTAATAGCCAGCCGCACGATCTTATCCACACTCAAGCGTAGCTTCCGTTGAGGAGTAATCACCAACTCGCGAAGGAGCACTGTGCCGGGTTTCATCTTGATGATCGTAAGCACCTCATTTTTTATCTCACGGATTTGAACCACGCTATTTTGATAGCCGATGCACGAAACAACAATTGAATCAACCACAGCCAGGTAGTTAGCTGGGATTTGAAAATCACCTTCCGCGTTGCTGATGACACCCCATTTTATTTCTTTTCCCTTAACAAGTTTTACGGAAGCAAATGGAATCGGCTGATTGGTCTTATTGTCAATGACAAGGCCGTGAACACCCACGGTGTTTTGTGAAAACACGTGAAAAGAAAACAGAATACTCAGAAACAAAACCAAACAGACCTTCAGTTGCGTGCTCACGTTTCTTCGAGTTGGTGCAAGTAAAGGTAATGAAGCGGCAGGCTAGGTCGGCGCCACTTATAAAAAAGACAGCCAACGATTTCTCGCTGGCTGTCTCTTGTTTAGAATAAGGACGTTTCCTTATCCGTTCATGGATATCAAAAACTCTTCGTTGTTTCTAGTGCCTTTCATTTTCGATTGTAAAAACTCCATGGCTTCGATTGAATTCATGTCGGCCATGAATTTGCGCAATATCCACACGCGCTGAAGTTCTTCTTCTTTCATCAGCAAGTCTTCGCGGCGGGTTCCAGAAGCCGGCACATCGATGGCGGGATATACACGGCGGTTGGAAAGTTTGCGATCCAACTGCAACTCCATATTACCCGTGCCTTTAAATTCTTCGAAAATAACTTCGTCCATCTTTGAGCCGGTGTCAATAAGGGCTGTCGCGATGATGGTGAGCGATCCGCCGTTTTCAATTTTGCGGGCCGCGCCAAAAAAGCGCTTCGGCTTGTGGAGCGCGTTGGCATCCACACCACCAGATAAAATTTTGCCTGAGGAAGGAACAACGGTATTGTATGCGCGGGCCAGGCGTGTGATGGAGTCCAGCAGGATTACTACATCGTGGCCGCACTCGGTCATGCGTTTTGCCTTTTCAAGTACAATGCTCGCCACCTTTACGTGACGATCGGCTTGCTCGTCGAATGTGGAGGCGATTACTTCGGCGCGCACACTGCGGGCCATGTCGGTAACCTCTTCAGGACGCTCGTCAATGAGCAACACAATCAGGTAAACTTCAGGATGGTTTTCGGCAATAGCGTTGGCGATGTTTTTCAACAGCACCGTCTTACCGGTTTTGGGCTGCGCCACAATCATTCCGCGCTGACCTTTGCCTATCGGCGAAAACAAATCGAGAATTCGCGTCGACATGTTGTCGGGCGTGGTACTCAATTTTAATTTTTGCTCAGGGAAAAGCGGCGTGAGGTATTCGAATGCAACGCGGTCGCGGATTTCTTCGGTGGTTTTGCCGTTGATACTGTCAACCTTCAGCAAGGCGAAATATTTCTCCCCTTCTTTTGGCGGACGAATTTGTCCTTTTACAGTATCCCCTAATTTTAATCCGAACAGTTTGATCTGCGAAGGCGACACATAAATATCGTCGGGACTGGCCAGATAGTTATAATCAGACGAGCGGAGGAAGCCGTAGCCATCCTGCATGATCTCCAACACGCCCTCATTGCTCACTACGCCGTCAAATTCACGAACGTTGTTAAAATTTTCGCGACGTTGTTGCTGGTTATTCTGGTTTTGGTTGGGATTGTTCTGATTCTGATTTTGTGAAGAGCGCTCTTCGCGAACTTCTGCTTGCGGTTGATTTTCTGCAGACTGCGTGGATGAAATTTCTGGTTCTTCGAAGGTCGGCGCGATCGGAGTTGCTTCGAGTTCACTCAACTGTAGCGGTTCGTCGTTAGTGAGTTCTTTAGCTGCCTGCGATACGGCCGCAGCTACTGGCGGAGCTACATTTTCTCTTTTGCGTGGACGCATCTTGCGCTCCGTCTGCGGCTGGGCTTTTGGTGTCACTTCGCCGGTCACGGCTTGCTGATCAAGAATTTTATAAACGAGCTCTTCTTTGTTCAGTTTTTTGGCATTTTTTACGCCCATGGCTTCGGCCATTTCTTTAAGCTCAGACAAGAGCTTCAAATTGAGTTCATCGATAGTATGCATCAAAAAAATATTGGTGGGATATGAATTAATTACTCAGTAAAAAACAATACATCAATAAGCGAGAAACACGAAGGAACCGATATCATTAAATACTAAAAATGTAAGGCTTGTATCTATAAGGGCCCGGATTGGCCTTGATTGATAGTGCAATGATATACCAAAATGGAATACGATCCAACAATCGGGATAAAATTATTGGTTATTTTTGGCCTCTTAAATTGGTTTATGTTACAACTACAAGTATTACGCGAAGAGACCTCGAGGGTGATTGAAGGTTTAGCGAAAAGAAATTTCAAAGATGCAGAAGCGTTGGTGAACGAAGCAATTGCGATTGATAAGAATCGCCGCGAAATTCAAAAACAAGCCGACGACTTGAAAGCAAAGTCGAATGCCGATTCAAAAAAAATTGGCGAGTTAATGAAAGCAGGCAAGGTGGAAGAAGCAAATATTCTTAAAGGGTCTGTGAGTTCGGATAAGCATCATATCAAAGTTTGGGAAGAGGGTTTAGTTGACCTTGAAAAACGACTTCAGGAGATTTTATATAAAATTCCGAATGTGCCCGCTGCAAAAGTGCCTGCAGGCAAAAGCGCAGAAGATAACCTCAATGTACATCAGCATGGAACAATCCCTACGCTTTACGACGGCGCGTTGCCTCATTGGGAGCTCATTAAGAAATATGACATCATCGATTTTGACCTTGGCGTAAAGATTTCTGGCGCCGGCTTCCCGGTCTATAAAGGCAAAGGAGCCAAGTTGCAGCGCGCACTGATCAACTTCTTTCTGAGTGAAGCAGAAAAAGCGGGCTACACCGAAGTACAACCGCCCATTGTGGTAAATGAGGCGAGTGGGTATGGTACTGGCCAGCTTCCCGACAAGGAAGGCCAGATGTATTTTGTAAATGAAGATGGACTTTACCTGATTCCTACGGCCGAGGTTCCTATCACCAACTTGTACCGTGATGTGATGTTGGCCGAAGAAAATCTTCCGATCAAGAATGCAGGCTACACACCGTGCTTCCGTCGCGAAGCAGGAAGCTGGGGTGCGCACGTTCGTGGCCTCAACCGCCTGCATCAGTTTGATAAAGTAGAAGTGGTGCAAATCACCAAACCCGAAGACTCTTATAAAGTGCTCGACGAAATGTGCGCCCACGTGCAAGGCCTTTTGGAAAAACTGGAGTTGCCGTATCGCAAACTCCTGTTGTGTGGCGGTGATATGGGTTTTAATTCAGCCACTACCTACGACATGGAAGTGTTCTCTGCGGCCCAGCAACGCTGGCTCGAAGTAAGCTCGGTGAGTAACTTCGAAACCTTTCAGGCCAACCGCCTGAAGCTGCGTTACAAAAACAAAGAAGGCAAAACGCAACTGCTTCATACGCTCAACGGAAGTGCGCTCGCCTTGCCGCGGATTGTAGCTGCAATTTTGGAAAACAATCAAACAGCAGAAGGAATTAAAATCCCGGCAGCGCTTCGTCCGTTTACAGGCTTTGATTCAATTAACTAAATTGTAGGTCAGTCGCCCGATGATCAAAAACAAAGCACTAACCCGCCTCGCATTCTTTGGCTCCGTCATTGCATGGGTGGTATTGCTTTTTTCAGACATCACTATTTTGCTGAGCAATCTTCAGGGCTTGCAACCCGATGTGCCGGTGTGGTTGCCGCGCGTTATGCTGGCGGCGTATATCATCTGCTTGTATTATTACTACAAGTTCAGAATAGAGCTAGACGACTCGCTCAACTTCACCGACCTTCTCTGGAAAGTATTTGCCACAGGCCTGATCACCACCGTGGTTTCGCTGGTGTTCCGCCTCCTTGTGTTTTTATTGGGCAATACCAGTCTGGCTACGAACGTAGTATTCAGCGATTTTATTTGTCAGATTAACCTGGCCCTTCTTATCAACTTCTTGATTGCAGCGCTTACTTCCTGGAAGCGACTGATTCTATATCAAAAATCTAAATGGCTCATCCGCACATGGATGGTGTTTGATGTGATGCTGCTTGCCATGCTACTCTACGACGCGGCGGGCATTCGATTTTCAGAAACGGTTACGACCACCATGAATCTGGTGATCGGCGTTTTGGTGCTGGCCTTGTCGGCCAACATGCGCTGGGTGGCTTACCTGAACTTCAAACAAAAGTGGACGAGCCTGCTGCTGTTACTGCTCACCTTCTTTTATCAGGCGTACTTCTTTTATACGGTTGAGCGATCGACAGAAATTATTGCAAGGGCAACAGAATCACTTTCGCGCGACAGCTCCGCGTTTCTCGATTACCGCACACAACTTTTCATTCTTGTGCTGGCGGCGTTTATTATTATCTATGGAATTTTTTCGTTCCTCGTCATTTTGTTCAACCTCCCCACCTCTTCCGTATTTGAGCAAAAGCTGGAGGAGGTAGTTAATTTTCAACGCATCAGTCAGTCCATTCAAACTGAACAAGACGAAGAGAGTGTGTACAACATTTTGTTGGAGAGTTCGGTGAGTTCTGTATTTGCAGATGCGGCCTGGCTGGAGATCACGGGTGCGAACAACGAGCGAAAGATGTTTACCTACCGGATGACGGAAACCGAATCAAAAAATATCCGCGAGCACCTTGAAAAAAATAATATCAAAGGAGTGCTTGATTCGGGAAGTGAGAAAACAAAAAATCTTTCGAAACACCTGGCGTCAATGAAAGGATCGCGCTTCCGCTCATTGCTAGCTTTTCCGATCGTGGTAAAAGAAGAAAATATAGGTACGCTGGCGCTTTTGAAAGAATTGCCCGAAGGTTTTAACAAAGAGATGACGCGCATTATCTCCACGTTTGCAAACCAGGCAGGCATTTCCATCGAAAACTTCCGGTTGATGGAAGAAGCGTTTCAAAATGCCCGCTATAAAGAGGAGCTCAAGATTGCCAAGACAGTGCAGCAAAGTTTGCTGCCTACACGGCTTGAGCAAGACAAGGATTTTGAAATTGTAGCTTTCTCGGCATCCGCCGATGAAGTGGGTGGCGATTACTATGACACCTTACGCATCAGCGATCATCTGGTGGCGCTGATCATCGCAGACGTTTCAGGAAAAGGAACTACAGCAGCCTTTCACATGAGTCAGATGAAAGGAATTTTCCATAGTCTGGCGCAGCAGCATCTCGAACCAAAAGAATTTATGGCGCGGGCCAATCAGGCGCTGGTGTTTTGCCTTGAGCGCGGCTCGTTTATTTCTGCCTCTTACTTTGTGATAGACACCAACGAGAAGAAGATAAGCTACTGTCGTGCGGGCCACTGCCCGGTGTTATACCTGCGGGCGGGAACCAAAGAATCATTCTACCTCAAAGACAAAGGCGCCGCGCTGGGCATGATTCGCAGCCGCGACTATTGCAATTTTGTGGAGACCAATGAAATAAAATATGGTCCTGGCGACACCATGCTGCTTTATACCGACGGTATTACGGAAGCGAAAAACGCCAAAGGAGAAGAGTTTGGGAATGAAAGCCTTTCCCAGGCCCTTAACGAAGTGGCTGGGGCTTCGGCGCAGGAAATTGAGGAGCATATCATTCGCAGGCTGTACGAATTTTCAGGCACCAAGAATATCAATGACGACTATACGTCAATGACTATAAGATTTAAGGGTTAACCAAGTTGTACAAAAAAACGTTTAGAAAAATATGGTCCACATCAAAAGGTTACAAGAAGGCGGGACTGACATCATTGCAGTAATTGGTGAAATTGATGCAAGCTCCTCCATCGAATTGGATTTGGCCATTGCCAAAAGTGTTGGCGAGGGATTTAAAAAGATACTCGTGGATTGCCACGCACTGGAATACATCTCCTCGGCCGGACTCGGCGTTTTCATGTCGTACATCGAAGAATTTCGTGATAAGAACATTAAAATGGTATTATTCGGGCTCAAGGATAAAGTGACCAACACTTTCGAAATCCTTGGCTTGGCTGATTTATTGAATATCCGGGAAAACAAAACAGAAGCGTTGAAATTGGCCAATGAACTATCGGTATAAAATAGGATGCAGCCTTTCTAACCTGAAAGGAATTCGGGACTTCGTTCGCACCACGCTGAATGAAAACCACGTGCCGGAGTTGCAGATAAGCGCTATTGTGCTTGCCTTGGACGAAATGTGCTCCAACCTGATGATCCATGCACACCACTGCAACCCGGATCACAACCTGGAATTGTGCATCAACCACCCTGGTCAGGAAACTTTCATCTTTGAAATCATTGACGACGGCTCGGTGTTCGATATCAATCATTTTACTGAACCTGAAATGGGAAGCCTGGTGCAAGAGAAAAGAAAAGGTGGCCTTGGCATACGTTTGGTAAAGTCGATCATGGACAAAATTGAATACAGCAGCGAGGGTGGCAAGTCCATTTGCCGCCTTACCAAGAACATCTGAGGCTGCGCCACTTCCTTCCAAAAACCTATCTTTGCACCCTAAATTTACTTTGGCCTCTTATGAAGAGACTTTTGCTGTTTTCTCTGATCTTGTTTCCATTCATCGCTTTAGCCCAGTCACCGGCAAAGGCTAAGCCAACGGCGCTTTTTACAGTGGGGGGTACGCCTACCTCGACCGACGAGTTTATTTATTTGTTCAAGAAAAACCACGCCAACAAAACACAGGATTTTACAGAAGTAAAAATTGATGAATACCTCAATCTGTTTATCAACTTCAAACTCAAAATAAAAGAAGCTCATCAGCGCGGCCTTGACACTACGGCCAAGTTTGAGAAAGAACTGAAAACCTATCGCGACGAGTTGAAAAAACCGTATCGTGCCGAAAAAAATGTGCTAGACAAACTGACCCGGGAAACGTACGATCACCTTACTCAGGAAGTTAAGGCGGCTCATATTCTGGTACAGGTAAAGCCGGATGCCACACCGGAAGACACCTTGAAGGCCTACACCAAACTTGCCGATATAAAGAAGAGAACGCAGGCTGGTGAAAATTTTGAAAAACTGGCGCGCGAACTGAGCGAAGATCCATCCGCAAAATACAACGGAGGAAGCCTCGGGTATTTTACGGCACTACAAATGGTGTACCCTTTTGAGGAGGCCGCTTACCAAACCAAGGTCGGAGAAATTTCGCCCATCGTGCGCACACGTTTTGGATATCACATCATCAAAGTGGAAGATAAAAGGCCTTCGCGCGGAGAAGTTGAAGTGTCGCACATCTTGTTACGAACTGCGGCCGGGAATGATGCAAAAATCAAAAACCTGATTTTTGAAATATACGACCAATTGAAAAATGGTCGCCATTGGGATGAACTTTGTAAAGAATATTCGGAGGACACGAACACTAAAAATGCCGGAGGAAAATTGCGGCCCTTTGGTGTCGGCGCGCTGGCGTCGATACCAGAATTTGAAGCGACTGCATTTTCGCTTCAAAAGCCGGGCGATGTTTCAGATCCTTTTCAGTCGAGTATCGGCTGGCATATCATACGACTGGAGAAAAAAATTCCGATGCCGGCCTATGCTGAAGTGGAAGCTTCATTGAAGAAAAGAGTAGCACGCGATGAGCGCATGAAAATCTCAGAAGATGCAATGCACTCTGCACGTCGCAAAGTATTTGGGTTCAGAGAGAATAATGAAAACAAATTGAAGGCTTTGGCAACAGCCGATTCTTCCTTACTTAAAGGCAAATGGAAATTTGCGGGAAACCCTGGAATTAAAAGTCTGCCTGTATTTGCGGTTGGCGCAAGCGATATTAAAGCCGAAGAACTATTCCACTGGGTAGAGCGCCACCAAACGGCCAACACCACGGCGCCTGCTGCCTACATGAACCAGCTTTACGATGCCTTTGTGGAGGAGAAAATCAGCGCTGCAGAAGACGAAAAGATCATTAAAGAAAATCCGGAATTTCAACATCTGCTGACGGAGTACCGCGAAGGGATATTGCTGTTTGAGATCATGGAAAAAGAAATCTGGAACAGAGCGTCAGAAGATACGCTGGGCCAAAAGAAATTCTATAAAGAAAATCTCGCGAAATATGCCGCGGGCGACAGGGTGGAGGCCCGAATTTTTTCTACCTCAGACGCTTCGTTTTTTGACCAGGTAAAAACTAAAATCGCCAAAGCCGATAGCCTTACCAAAGAGGACATCAAAAAATTCAAATCGATTCAGAATTTCCGCAACTATGAAAAGGGCGATAGTAAAATCGTAGACAAAGTAAGTTGGGTACCAGGGTTGCAGGAAACGCAGTCGGATGGAATTTACTATCTCGTGGAAATAAAACGCCTTGTGGCTCCCGGCACAAAAACGTTTGAAGAAGCCCGCGCTCACATCATCTCCGATTATCAGGATTCGCTGGAGAAAAGCTGGGTAGCTTCGTTAAAAAATAAATACGCTGTGTCGGTGAATAAGAAGGGAAAGAAAATCGTTTTGAGCGAGCTGTTAAAGAAATGAGCAGAACAAACGTCAAATACGGTGTCATGAAAAACTTTATCGCCATCGCCTTCATCATCAGCCTTGGATCGTGCGATCTTATTCGGATGAAAAAAGGAAAGGAGACACTTGACGAGCGCCGCCAGCCCATTGCACGGGTGAACGACGCCTACCTGTATGCCGATGAATTAAAAGGTATCGTACCCGAAAAGACTACGAAAGACGATAGTGCAGCCCGCCTTAATGCCTACGTCAACAGTTGGGTACGCAAACAACTCCTCATACAGGAAGCGCAAAAGACCATCAGCATCGATGAAGCTGAAGTTGAGCGCAAAGTACTTGACTATCGCTACAGCCTAATCGGCTACGAATACCTGAACTACTACATTCGCCAGCATCTTAATGACAGCGTTGACGATGCTTCCATCGAAGCGTATTACAAGGCACACCTGGACAATTTTATTCTGAAGCAAAACATTATTCGCGGCACTTACATCAAGGTGCCAAAAGATGCGCCGCGCACCAAGCGAATCAAAGACCTGATGTTTTCTACCAAAGAAAAGGAGATTGCAGAACTTAAATCGTATTGCCTCAGCTTTTCGGCGGCTTATCATTTGTCCGACTCGTCGTGGATTGAATTTGATAAACTGGCGGTCAATTCGCCTTTGGCAGAAATCCCCAACAAAATTCAGTTTCTGCGGACCTACGGCTACTACGAAACCGCCGACCCTTCGTTCCTGTATTTCCTGAAAGTAGATGAATACAAAATTACCGACAACGTGTCGCCGTTGGAGTTTGTAAGGCAGGACATTAAAAACATTATTTTAAATAAAAGAAAAGTAGAACTTGCAAAAAAATTGGAAGATGAGGTTTATGAAAATGCTGAAAAACGAAAGGATTTTGAGGTTTTTAGGAAGTAATGTGATTGTCTTTCTCCTGCTTACCTCGGTAGCTTTTGGTCAGGACACAAAAGAAACCAAGGAGGAGACAGGTTTTATCCTCGACAAGATCATCTGTAAAATTGATAATTACATCGTACTGAAATCCGAACTGGAGGCAGCCTATCAGAGCTACATTACCGACGGAAATCCTGGATCTGAACAGGCAAAATGCGGTTTGCTCAACCGGCTTATCATGAATAAGCTCATGGTTGCCAAAGCAGAGATTGACTCCATATTAGTAACCGATGCCGAAGTAGATCAGAACACCACCCAACGGATGGCGGTGATTCTTCAAAACTACGGTAACTCCGCCGAAGAATTGGAGCGGCAATATGGGAAGACCATGGATCAGATAAAGTTTGAATTGCGTGATCAGATTCGCGAACAACTTCTGGCCAATGAAATGACCCGCAAAATCACCAAGGACATGGACATCACTCCTTCGGAGGTGAAAAAATTCTTTAACAAAATTCCCAAGGATAGTTTGCCCTACTACTCGGCTGATGTGGAGATTGGCCAGATTGTAAAAGTAGCGAGCGTAAGTAGTCAGCAAAAAGAGGAGGCGAAAGCCCGGCTTGAAGAATTGCGCACGAGGATATTGAACGGAGAAAATTTCAATGAACTGGCCAAAAAATATTCGGAAGACCCAAGCGCTCAACACAACGGTGGCGAAATGGGCTACGTAGGCCGTGGTGCGATGGTACCTGAATTTGAAGCGACGGCTTTTAAGTTGAGAAAGGGAGAAATTTCACATCCGTTCGAATCGCAGTTTGGATTTCACATCATGCAGCTGATCGACCGCCGCGGTAACGAATACAATTCACGCCATATCTTGATCAACGCCACACCAAGTACCGAAGACGTGGCGCGTGCTACAAAATTCATCGATAGTCTTCGTCATAAAATCATCAAAGACAGCATCAAGTTTGAGCAGGCCGCTAAATTATTTTCGGATGACACCGAAACCAAAGGACGCTCCGGCTACTTTACTGACCCGGATGGTGGTATGCGCGTGGCTTTAAATACAATCGATCCGGCCGTTTATCTCGCTATTGATACGATGAAAATCGGCCACATATCGCCTTCACTGCCGTACCGCACCGACAAACAAAAGGACGCTGTTCGTATTCTTTATTTCAAAGCAAAGATCGATCCTCATCAGGCAAACCTAACCGACGACTGGCATCGGATTCAATCGGCTGCATTGGCTGAGAAAAAAGACAAGGCAATCAACAAGTGGTTTTTGAAAGCCCGTCAGGATGTGTTCATCAACATCGACCCGTCGTACAACTATTGTAAGATTCTCGAATAGCCATTCGAAACGACGGCGTTTGTTCTGGCTTCAGGAAAGCGTATTTTCACAGCTAAAGAAGTAACCATGTCAAAAAAATTTGCGGACGATGTAGAAGCTGCGAATGCTCTCGCACAATCATACAAGGAATTAAAATCGGAGATAGCCAAAGTAATTGTTGGTCAGGATGAAGTAGTGCGTCTCGCATTAACAGCTATTTTTTGTCATGGTCATGCCCTGCTTATTGGGGTACCGGGGTTGGCCAAAACACTGTTGGTACAGACACTGGCGCAATCGCTCGACTTGCAATTCAAACGCATTCAATTTACCCCTGACTTGATGCCCTCAGACATAGTCGGTGCTGAGACGATGGATAAAGAAAGAAATTTTCAGTTTGTGAAAGGCCCTGTGTTTGGCAATATCGTGCTGGCCGATGAAATCAACCGTACGCCGCCCAAAACTCAGGCCGCATTGCTTGAAGCCATGCAGGAAAATGCCGTCACCATTGCCGGCAACCGATACGCATTGCCTCAACCGTTCTTTGTGTTGGCAACGCAAAATCCGATTGAACAGGAAGGAACGTACCCGCTGCCGGAAGCTCAGCTCGACCGCTTTATGTTCAATGTATTTCTGGACTATCCAAGCTACGAGCAGGAATTGAAAATTGTGAAAGGCACCACCGCGGATGAAACTGTGACGGTCAACAAAACCGTAAGCGCCGAAGAGATCATTGCTTTTCAACACCTGGTAAGGCGCGTGCCTATTGCCGACAACGTAGTGGAATACGCAGTGAAGCTGACTATGTCAACTCGACCAGGCGGATCATCGGCGTTAGCCAATGAATTTTTGGAATGGGGCGCTGGGCCAAGGGCGTCGCAAAACTTAGTGCTTGGTGCAAAATGCAATGCGCTGCTTAACGGAAAATATTCACCTGATATCGAAGACGTGAAAGCTATCGCCAAGCCTGTGCTGCGCCATCGTATCGTGCGCAACTTCAAAGCAGAAGCCGAAGGGCAATCGGTCGATAAGCTCATCGACAAACTCATGGATCAGGCTAAAATGTGATCTATGATTTTAGAAAAAATCAAATCGCTTTCTCAAAGCTATGCGCAAAAAACAATTGACGCGAGAAGGCATATTCATTCTAATCCTGAACTTTCCTACCAAGAATTTAACACAGCAAAATTTGTTTCTTCCAAGCTGAAAGAGTTTGGTCTTAAACCGCAAGAAGGTGTAGCCGGTACAGGTGTTGTGGTTTTGATTGAAGGAAAAAATCCAGACAAGAAAATAATTGCGCTGCGCGCCGATATGGATGCGCTTCCAATTCAGGAATTGAATAATGTTCCTTATAAATCGACCAACGCAGGTGTAATGCACGCCTGTGGTCATGATGTGCATACTGCATCTTTACTGGGTACGGCACAAATTCTTAGTGAGCTGAAAAACGAATTTGAAGGAACGGTAAAATTAATTTTCCAACCCGGCGAAGAGAAAAACCCCGGAGGTGCAAGTCTGATGATCAAAGAAGGCGTGTTGGAAAATCCTAATCCCACAGCCATCATAGGGCAGCACGTGATGCCATTGATTCCGGTAGGAAAAGTTGGCTTTCGCGAGGGTATGTACATGGCGAGCAGTGACGAGATCTATCTGACAGTGATCGGTAAAGGTGGGCATGGAGCTACGCCAGAATTAGGTATTGATCCGGTAGTGATCGCTTCGCATATTATTATCGGACTGCAGCAAATCATCAGTCGCAATGCCAGCCCGAAGCAACCCACGGTGTTAACGTTCGGAAGAATTTTTGCCGATGGAGCTACAAACATCATACCGTCGGAAGTGAAAATTGCAGGTACCTTCCGCGCGTTGAATGAGGCATGGCGTGAAGAGGGTTTGAAGCGGATACAAAAAATGGCTGAAGGGATAGCCGAAAGCATGGGTGGAAAGTGCGAAGTAGAAATTTCGCGAGGCTATCCGTATCTGGAAAACAATCCTGCACTAACACGTCGTCTGAAACACGCGGCACAAGAGTATCTGGGCAAAGAAAATGTAGTTGACATTGATTTAACGCTTGGCTCAGAAGATTTTGCCTACTATTCGCATCAGGTGCCAGCCTCCTTTTACAGGCTTGGCACCCGCAATGAAAGCAAAGGAATCACCTCCTATGTGCATACGCCAACCTTCGACATCGACGAAGATGCACTGCGCATCGGTCCTGGCCTGATGGCATGGCTTGCCATTAATGAATTAATGGAAATTTAACGTTGCCTCGAAATTTATTTTTATCCCTTTCGCCGCCTACGCGTATCTTTACAAAAGCGAATGGAAGCCCTCCCCGATACATCAACGCCAGCGATACCCAACGCTAAGTGGAAATTAATAGCGCGAAGTGCACTTTATTTTCTGGTAGGGCTTCTGGTATTTCTCTTCTCACTTGATCTGATGATTTCGTCGTTGCAGCAGTTAGGCACTGTTGTAACCGATACAATTCTACTCGCCACATCAAATCCATTTACAGGATTGTTTATCGGCTTGCTGGTGACAGCTATCATTCAAAGCAGTTCGGCTACTACTTCGCTTACTGTGGCACTCGTGGCATCGGGCACACTTTCACTTCCCGGAGCCGTACCGATTATTATGGGAGCTAACATTGGAACAACAATCACCAGCACCATAGTGTCCCTCAGTTTTATAAGTCAGAAAAAAGAATTTCGTCGCGCGGTATCAGCGGGCACCTACCACGGATTTTTCAAAATACTTACGGCGTTTATTCTTTTTCCCTTGGAATATAATTTCCATTTTCTATCAGGAATTGCGCAGTTTATCGCGGTGAATTTTTTTCATGAACCGGTAGTGCACAATGCCACTAACTTTAAGCTTCTGGGGTCAAGCTTGAGTTGGCCGGTCAGTTTCATCTCAGCAAAAATCAACAACGGTTATCTTCTTGCCGCGTTGTCTGTGATTTTACTTCTCGGTTCCATTTTGTTTTTCCGAAAGGTGATATCGCAAATGATCGGATTCAGTTCGCAAGGGCGCGTGCAGCAATTCGTATTTAAAAATCCGTACAAATCCTTTGGCTGGGGAATTCTCACCACCGCCGCCATTCGGTCAAGCACTGTAACCACCTCGTTAGTAGTTCCCCTCGTGGCAAAGAAAACCATAAAGCTGAGGCAAGCGGCCGCGTTTATCTTAGGTGCGAATATCGGCACCACGATCACAGCCTTCATGGCAAGTACGTTCAATTCCAACGCAGCAATCAGCATTGCTCTCACGCACTTTCTCTTCAATTTTATTGGCGTACTGCTCTTTTTCCGCACACCTGTGTTGAAGGAAATCCCATTTCAGCTGGCGCTGGGAATGGGCCGGCTGACACTGAAAAACCGACTCGTTGGGTTTCTCTACCTGCTGGTAGTATTTTTCTTACTTCCTTTTTCGCTTATCTTTTTGAGCCAGGAATTCTAATCCGCTCTGGCGCGCTTTTTCCAAACTGGAATTCAAATGACTATATTGCCATATTGAATTATGGACAAAATAAAAGACTCCATTTTTAAATTTCTGCGCATCGACAACCTGGTAGAAAACCTGTCGGGTTATGTCGAAACCCGTGTGGAGCTAATAAAGCTCGAAATCCGGGAAGAAGTTGCCAAGCTCGTTTCGCACACACTTATGATCGTCGTGCTGTTTTTGCTTGCAATGCTTTTTCTGGTGTTTTTTAGTGTAGGCTTAGCACATTATCTCAACCTGTATTTTAAGGATACTTATTCTGGATATTGGGTTATCGCCGGCGTTTATGGTGTCCCCGCGTTGATACTGTTATCCTTCCGGAAAAAGATCAGTCATTTTTTCGAAAAACATTTGCTCGCTCAGACCAAACGGAAAGAGAAATAAATATGGAATTGTTGGAAACCCAGGATCCTGAAAAGAAAAGATTAATTGAGTCTTCAAATCGTCATCGGCAAGAAATGGAGCGTGAGCTGAAAGACATTTCAGAACGCTCTGAAAAAATACTGAAGAATGCCCTGGTGATCGGTGGCGCGCTGGCGCTTACCTATATTATTGTAAACCAGCTTTCTTCGAAATCAAAAAAGAAGAAATCGAAAAAGGTGGAAGAACCAACCACCGAGCTGGCACATCAATCGGAAGACGAAGGCCCGTCAATGCTATCAAAGATGGGGGACAAAGCGGTGAACATCGCAACGCTCTTCTTACTCGATCTGGCAAAGGAAAAACTCGCCGACTATTTATCGCAACGAAAATCAAAGGATGAAAATTCTTGAGTCGCTCAATAGCCGCAGAAGTCAGGGCAAGAAGTCGATCGCGGTGCTGATCGATCCTGACAAGATCAGTGATCCCGCTCAACTGGATCCGCTCCTGCGCCTGGCTACGGAAAATTGCGTTGACTTCTTTTTTGTAGGCGGCAGCCTCGTGACTACCTCCAATCTATCACAAGTGGTGGCCACGATAAAAGAAAATGTTTCTATCCCGGTGGTTTTGTTTCCTGGAAGTGCTCAACAGATCGACCCACAAGCAGATGGCATTTTGTTCTTGTCCTTGATCTCGGGTAGAAATCCTGATTTCCTGATCGGTCAGCATGTCTTAGCAGCGCCCATCTTAAAAAACGCCGGAATCGAAGTTATGCCAACGGGCTACATGCTCATCAACTCAGGAAAAATTACGTCGGTTGCCTATGTGAGCAACACTACGCCGATCCCTGAAGATAAGTACTCCCTAGCTGCCTGCACTGCCATGGCTGGCGAAATGCTCGGCTTGAAAATAATTTACCTCGATGCTGGAAGCGGCGCTGAACGCGAAGTCAACAAAAAAATGATAGCGGCTGTGCGCAAATCGGTGGATGTGCCTTTGATCGTTGGAGGAGGAATCAACACGCCACAGAAAGCAGTTAATGCGCTTGAAGCCGGCGCCGACCTTATTGTGATAGGCAACGTCCTTGAAAAATCGCCAGAGCTACTTACAGAAATTGCCGAGAAGGTGTACGACTGGAACCAGACGGTGTCAGCAAAATAATTCTATCGAATCATTATTTTTTCGGGCACTAATATCGCTGTCGCGAATTTTCCTTTTAGCGCCAGCAAATCTTTTTGAGCCTCCAGTTTCGAAAAGTATTTCCCTACCGTAACTCGGAACTTCGGTTGTTGGTATTGCAGGTTAGAAACAAGATCAGGCAGCTCGTCCTGAATTTTCTTTTTAGTATTCATCGCATCCTCACGCTTCTGTCCGGAGTACACTTGAATGGTATAGCCGTCGATGAATTTTCGCGTCAGGTTAAAAACATCAATGCTATCCAACACGGCATCGACTTTGGCATTTACGGTTTTGGTTGGAGAACTGTAGGCATTCTTTTTAACGGAGGTATCCTTTTCAACGGAATAGCTCAACGGTTGATCAATTCTCGGGCGAAGACCCGATAAATCTTCGCGATAAGGTTTATTGCGTTGGCTATAGCTAAAGACGGAGATGAAAAGCAAAGCTAAAGCCAGTCCCATACGGGGAATGGAATTTTTTTGCTTTATGCTTAAGTAGCTCATCCTTCAATAACGATACAGCGTCCGCTTTTAATATCCTCTTCTACTTTCTTGTATTTCACATCTTTCAGCACTTTGCCGTCAGGGTATTGCACGCTTACCTTGTCGTTTCGGTTCGCAATTTTCTCTGAGCGCACCGGCATTACCTTTTCTTCTGTCTGCTGTTGCGGAGCCTGCGCCTGCCCTTGTCCGCCACCTTGCAGCAGTGACCTTGACTCATCCTTTTGCTCGCGAAGCTTTTGACGTTTCTGCGCATGAGCTTCATGAACTTCGTCGGGCTCCTGAACAGGTATCTCAGCTTTCATCAGGAAAGAAATGGTTTCTTCATTCACTTTCGAAATGAATCGCTTGAATGCTTCAAAGCCTTCGAACTTATAAATCAACAACGGATCTTTTTGTTCGTACACGGCATTTTGTACCGACTGCTTTAAGTCGTCCATGTCACGCAGATGCTCTTTCCAGTTTTGATCGATAATGGCGAGGGTAATCATTTTCTCCATCGCTTTGATCAATTCTGCGTTGGCCGAGCTCATACATTTTTTCAGATCGGCGGCTACGCCAATTTGTTTTGAACCATCGGAGAACGGTACCAGAATTTCGTGAATAGTAGCTCCGCGCGTTTTGTAGATGTCGGTAATAATCGGCAACGCTTTTTGGGCGATCAGCTTGTTCTTATGCTCGTAGTGTTTCAGGGCTTCTTCGTAGAGTTGCTCGCTCAGCAAACTTTGCTCTGTTTTGTTAAACTCCTCTTCCGTGATGGCGAAGTCTATACCCAGCGTACCAAGCACACTTAGTTTGAAACTTTCAAAATTTTCTCCGGCTTTGGCATTTCCGACCATGTCATCGCACGTATCAAAAAGCATAGTGAGAATATCCAGTTGAAGACGCTCGCCAAACAAGGCATTTCTTCTGCGTTTGTAAATCACTTCGCGCTGCGAATTCATCACGTTGTCGTATTCAAGCAGGCGCTTGCGTATGCCGAAGTTATTTTCTTCCACTTTTTTCTGTGCCCGCTCGATGGAGTTGGTCACCATCGAATGCTGAATTACTTCGCCTTCTTTTAATCCGAGGCGGTCCATGATTCTGGCAATCCGCTCAGGCATAAACAAACGCATCAGGTTGTCTTCCAGAGAAACGTAGAAACTTGAAGTTCCTGGGTCGCCCTGGCGTCCGCTTCGTCCGCGCAACTGCCTGTCTACACGCCGCGATTCGTGACGCTCTGTACCAATGATGGCCAATCCGCCAGCAGCACGTGACTCGGGTGTTAGTTTGATATCCGTACCGCGACCGGCCATGTTAGTAGCAATGGTTACAGTGCCAGGCTTTCCTGCTTCGGCTACGATTTCAGCTTCACGCTGATGTTGCTTGGCATTCAACACCTGATGTTTAATTTTCTTCATCGTAAGCAATCGGCTTACTAACTCAGAAATTTCAACGGAAGTAGTACCCACAAGTACTGGTCTTCCCTCTTTGGTGAGGTTTACGATTTCGTCGATAACGGCATTGAATTTTTCGCGCACGGTTTTGTACACCATGTCGTCATGATCTTTGCGCGTAACTGGTTTGTTGGTAGGGATCACCACCACATCCAGTTTGTAGATATCCCACAACTCGCCCGCTTCAGTTTCGGCCGTTCCGGTCATACCGGCCAGCTTGTGATACATGCGGAAATAGTTTTGCAGCGTGATGGTAGCGTACGTCTGTGTGGCATCCTCCACCTTCACGTTTTCTTTTGCTTCGATAGCTTGATGCAACCCGTCGGAATAGCGGCGGCCATCTAGTACGCGGCCTGTCTGCTCGTCCACGATTTTTACTTTGCCATCCACAATAATATACTCGGTGTCTTTTTCGAACAGCGTATAGGCTTTGAGCAACTGGTTGATGCTATGGATGCGTTGCGACTTGGTGTTGTAGTCGCGGATAAGTTCTTCTTTTTTAATCAGCTTTTCTTCGATACCTAAGGCCGGATCTTTTTCAATTTTATTAAGCTCGGTGCCGATCTCCGGAAGGATAAAGAATTTTGGATCTTCGCCCTCACCGGTAATCAGGTCGATACCTTTTTCGGTGAGTTCTACGCTGTTGTCTTTTTCGTCGATTACAAAATACAGAGGTGCATCGGCGTTCGGCATCTCCTTTTTATTGTCTTGCAGATAAAAGTTTTCAGTTTTCTGTAGCACTGCCTTGTTGCCGGTTTCACTCAACATTTTGATCAAAGGCTTGTACTTTGGCATGGCCCTGAACGCGCGGAACAGCGGAAGTCCACCCTCTTTTTCGTTCCCTTCGTTCAAAAATTTCTTGGCGTCGTTGAGGTATTGATTCACCAGTTTTTTCTGCGCTTCCACCACTTTGTTGATGCGAGGCTTCAGATCGTAAAACTCATGTTCGTCGCCACGCGGAATGGGGCCCGAAATGATCAACGGCGTCCGCGCCTCGTCGATCAACACGCTATCTACCTCGTCGACCATTGCATAATGGTGGCCGCGCTGTACTAATTCTTCAGGATCGCGCGCCATGTTATCGCGCAGATAGTCAAAACCAAATTCGTTGTTCGTGCCATAACAGATGTCGGCCTTGTAGGCATCTCTGCGTGCGATGGAGTTGGGCTCGTGCTTGTCGATGCAATCCACATTCAATCCGTGGAATTGGAAAATAGGTCCCATCCACTCGCTGTCGCGACGCGCGAGGTAATCATTGACCGTAACGATATGAACGCCGCGCCGGGCCAGTGCATTGAGGAAAGCCGGGAAAGTAGCCACCAGGGTTTTTCCTTCACCGGTAGCCATCTCAGCTACCTTGCCTTCGTGCAGTGCTATACCACCGATGATTTGCACATCGTAGTGCACCATATCCCAGGTAATAAGGTTACCAGCCGCCATCCATTGCTTGTGCCAGCGAGCCTTGTTATCTACAATTTTTACATTGTCATGCTTGGCTGCCAAAATCCGATCGTGCTCAGTGGCCGTCACTTCCAGATAGTCGTTGTCTTTGAAGCGACGAGCGGTTTCGCGAATGATGGCAAAGGCTTGAGGCAACACTTCGAGAAGCACTTTTTCGAGCTCTTTGTTGCGCTCCAGCTCGGTCTTATCAATCTTTTGGAAGATGGCTTCTTTGCTGTTGATATCAAGGTCAGGATGTTCGGCAATCTGCTGATGGAACGAAGCGATTTCGTCGTCTATGGATTTTAGCCGGCTGTTAATGTATTCCTGGACTTCGAGGGTTTTATTTCTTAATTCGTCGTGTGAGAGGGAAACTAATTTTTCGCCTTCCTGCTTGGTCTTTTCGACCAGTGGCGTCATCCGTTTAATGTCTTTCTCCGATTTCGATCCGAAGATCTTGGCGATCAATTTTAGCATGCGAGGTACGTTAATCGTTGGTAGTTTTTGTTATAAGGTTGACCGATAACCATGACGATTAACGATAAACAATTTAACAGGTAAAATTAAGTTTTTTAAGGGTGCAATTATAACTCCAGACTTCCTTCAAATACCATTTTGGCAGGGCCAATGAGGAAAATATCTGTAAATGAGCCATCCTGGCCAACTTGAAACTCAACCGAAAGTTCTCCGCCTAAAGTTTTGACAGTAACCGGAGAGGTATTTTTACGAAATGAAGCCGCCAAAGCCGCGGCTGTGACGCCTGTGCCACACGAAAGTGTTTCATTCTCCACGCCGCGCTCGTACGTACGCACAAATATGGAATTGGCACCCAGCTGCTCCACAAAATTTACATTGGTGCCAGCAGGTTTAAAGGCGTCGCTATACCTGATTTTCCTTCCTTCTTCGAAAACGGAAACTTCATTGGCATTTTCAACCCATTGGATGAAGTGCGGTGAGCCTGTGTTGATGAAAACTCCACCACTTATGGCTTTTACTTCTTTTACATCGTTCATTTTCAACCGCACATTTCTATTGGATAGAATTTCAGCCTGATGAAAGCCATCGTAGGCGTTAAATTTCGCCATTCCGTTCACGATGCCCAACGTAGAAGCCATGGTAACAGCCGCCCGACTTCCATTGCCGCACAAACTAGGCGAGCCATCGGCATTATAGTAAATCAAATTAAAGTCTTGCTTAGGATCTTTTTCAATGAGCATAAGCCCATCGGCGCCTACACCAAACTTGCGATCGCAAATAGTTTTTATCTGATCTACCGAAAATGAATAGTTTCCGTTGCGATTATCTACAATCACAAAATCATTGCCCGTAGCCTGATATTTTTGAAATGAGATTTTCACTTGTTTTCAGAATAGTGAGGAAACTGACTCTTATTTTACTTCCTCGTAGTCAACATAATCTCCACCCTTAATGTTGCTGCGCTTTTCTTTTTTGGGAGCAGAATCAACATTAATGGTTCCTTCCGACCTACGTTGCTGAAAATTCCTGTTCTGTTGCGAAGCGGCGCCAGCCCGAAAGAAAATGCCACCGACCTTTGAAAGAATATACGCGATCAGAGCCAGAATTATAATTAATTTCATACGTAAAGACTTGGGGCAAAGATATTAAGATTTTCGCATTGCGTAGCGCCAAAGCCCCCAGGCAAGATTACAGACGCAGAACGTCAACTTTTATTGATTATTGACCGTCTTACCGCTATGTTAAAAAACTACATCAAAACGGCGCTTCGCAGCCTGCTCAAACAAAAAGTGTACACGCTCATCAACGTGATCGGGTTGGCAGTAAGCCTTACGGCGTGCCTTCTGATTGTGGTCTATGTCAAACATGAATTATCGTATGATAAATTTTTCAGCGATGCAGACCGAACTTATAAACTAGTGTTGGAACGAAAGTATCCCAACCATGTCACACACTATTCTGTGGTGCCGCATTCGTTCGCGAAAGCCATGCAACAGGATTTCCCCGAGGTGGAAACAACGTTGCATCTTTTCGGCCCAAATAAAAACGCAGTGATTACGTACAAAGTAAACGACTCGGAAATAAAATCTTTTGATGATAATTTTTTGATCGAAGCAGACTCTACTTTTTTCAAATTTTTTGATGTTGACTTTATCAAAGGCGACAAGCAATCGGCATTGTCTCTTCCTAATCAGGCGATCATTTCCGAAAAAATGGCGGAAAAGATTTTTGGTAAGGAGTACCCGCTTGGCAAGGTAGTGGGAGGAGATTTTGGTGAAATGAAGATCACCGGTGTATTCAAAGATTTACCCGACAATACTCACTTGAAAGCTGATTTAATTAGTTCACTCGCTGGCCCGCAATATCAGAGATTCATCAACGAAGAAAACTACACCAGTTTTGATTCGCACACTTACATTCGACTAAAGTCAGGCGCCGATGCCAAGTCATTGGAAGCAAAATTCCCACAAATGGTAGATACGTATGCCGCCGCACGAATTGAACATGACCTTGGCAAGTCTTGGGCCGATTATAAAAAGGCGGGCAATGGCTACGTGTATACATTGCAGCCACTCACCTCCATACACCTTGATCCTACCAACCTAGAGTACACCATCACGCCCAGCGGCAACTTGAAGTACATTTATGTTCTATCGTTTGTAGCGCTGCTGATTGTGGTAATCGCGTGTATTAATTTTATGAACCTCGCCACTGCGCGCTCGGCCGAACGTGCCAGAGAAGTAGGCGTGCGTAAAGTGATGGGGTCATTCAGAAGTCATTTGGTCTTTCAATTCCTTACAGAATCAATCCTGCTTTCTCTGATCGGAACCATACTCGCTGTGGTGGGAGTCGTACTTTCGTTACCCTATTTTAATGCCTTGGTTGGGAAACAACTACTCTTGACGTTTGGCCTCGACATGGTGCTGGGGTTGCTGGTGATCTCACTTGTGGTCGGCATTCTCTCCGGCCTCTATCCCGCATTTGCTCTGAGCAGCTTTAATCCGGTGGTGGTCATGAAAGGAAATTTTTCAGCAAGCAGTAAGGGGGCCTGGCTTCGCAATGGCCTTGTAATATTTCAATTCATGATTTCAATAATTCTTATTGTTGGCACGATCGTAGTGAGCCAACAAATGAGTTTTATGCAAACCAAAAATTTAGGCTTCGACAAGGAGCAGGTAATGGTAGTGAAGCGGGCTTTTGCGCTGGAAAAGAAATTTGAAACCTTCCTCGAAGAAGTCAGGAGAATTGATCAAGTGAAAGCCGCCGGCGCGACAAGTGCAATGATCGGTAATCGCGATGACGTGAATGGTGAAACCTTTCAGCCGGAAGGCTCGAACGAAGTTCTCACGGTAAAGGCAATCAGAGTGGACGATGACTTTTCGGACTTCATTGGCTTTCAATTGAAGGAAGGACGATTCTTTGCACGCGAATCCAACGATTCACTCAATATCATTCTCAATGAAAGAGCAGTAAAAACCATGGGTCTGTCTGACCCGCTTGGGAGAAAACTCATGCAGTCCGATGAAAATCAGGCGGGCGTTATCACCAAACGATTTTACACTGTGATAGGTATCGTCAAGGATTTTCACTTCCAATCGTTGCGTGATGAAATTACACCTCTGGCAATTTTCAGTAAAGAAAACTTCGGACGTCAATGGGGTGTAGCGTCAAGGTATATCGCAGTCAAGTTGAAACCCAATCAATACAGGGAAGCAATCGTCAAAATTGAAAATCTATGGAAAGAATTGGCTCCAACTCAACCCTTTCGGTATGAGTTTCTTGACGATAATCTCAATCAGGGCTATGCTGAAGAGCAGCGATCGGGTAAAGTGTTTGCTGTTTTTTCTGGCCTTGCCATTGTGATAGCCTGCGTTGGTTTATTTGGACTGTCGGCATACACTGCTAGCTTGCGCACCAAGGAAATTGGCATTCGCAAAGTATTGGGCTCGTCGGTGAAAGGTGTAGTGATTTTGCTTTCCAGAAATTTTACCAGGCTTGTTATTGTCGCCTATGTGCTGGCCGTTCCTCTGTCGTGGTGGATGATGAGTACGTGGCTCAGCGGCTTTGCTTACCGAATTGAGTTAGGCATTTCGGCTTTTGTTATAGCCGGGCTCTTAGCCTTGAGCATAGCCTGGATTACCGTAAGTTATCAGTCGATTAAAGCAGCGGTTGCAGACCCAATAAAATCACTGAAAAGTGAGTAACAAAAAAAGGCTGCCCTTTTTAGACAGCCTTTTTGAAATGATCAGTTTTTTATGGTTTGGTAGGAGCCGGTGTGGGAGGAGCCGGAGTCACACCTAATTTCTTTAACACCAAATCTGAGATGTTGAATTTTTCATCGCTGAACAACAGGATGTCGCCACCGTTGGCCAACTGCGGATTGATGATGAATGAGAATCCGTTTTCTTTAGCTACATCTTCAATAGCTTTGCCGATTTTTTTGTAGATCGGGTCCATCAGGTCAGCTTGTTTTTTCTGATACGATGACTGAGCATCTTGTTGAAACTTCTGGATGTTTTCCTGAAGCGCAGCCAATTCTCTTTCTTTGTCGGCTCTGATAGCGTCAGGTGTGGTGGCAGGCATTCCCTGATACGCTTTTAATTTTGTCTGATAGTCGTCGTATTTAGCTTTCATCTGGTTTTCCAATTGAGAGCCATGCGTTTTCAATTCGCTATCTATCTTTTTAAATTCTGGTAGTTGGCTAAGAATGTAATCGGATTCTGCGTACCCGATTTTTTGTACCGGATGATCGGTAGTTTGCGCTTGGGCAGTGATCATAAATCCACAAAACAGCGCGACTAAGAGTGTTCTCATTTTTAATTGGTTTATTATTTTACTTTATCGTTAGGGTCTCCAAGGCCAAGTTCTTCTAAAACAAAATCGGTATAATCGTGTATCGGGTCGGTGTAAATCATTACCAGCTCACCAGCCTTGTCAAAAACAATGGCCAATCGCTTGGTTTTGGCTACTTTACTCACCGCCTCAAACACTTTATCCTGCAAAGGTTTAATCAATTCTTGTTTTTTCAAAAAAAAGAGCCCCCCAAATCCAAAAACCTTTTTCTGATAATCCTTCAGCTCGGTCTCTTTCTTCTTGATCTCGGCCTGCCTTTCCTGGCGCATTTCTTCGGTTAGAAGCACCTGTTCGGCCTGATACATAGAATAAAGGGCATCTACCTTGTGCTGCATTTCTTCAATTTCTTTTTGCCAACCAGCAGTAAACTGGTCGATTTCGTTTTGAGCTTTGGTGTATTCAGGCATTTTGCTCAGAATAAACTCTGAGTCGATGTACCCGAACTTCTGAGCTACGACAAAATTGAGGCCAAAAAACAGGAGGCAGGCGGTAATGACTACATGTTTTTTCATTTTTAACGGATTTGCTGACCAATTGTAAAGTGGAATTGCGATCCACTCTTCGAACTGGCGTTGGGCAGCGTATCAAATCCATAAGCCCAGTTTAACCCGATTAACCCGAACGCAGGCATGAATATCCGTGCGCCAAAACCAGCCGATTTATACAAGTTAAACGGATTAAAGTCCTGATAATTATTCCAGTTATTTCCAGCTTCTGTAAATACAAATGAGTAAACCGTAGCAGCCTGACTTGTTACTACTGGGTAGCGAAGCTCCATGCCGTATTTGTTATAGATAATACCTCCTTCAATTCCTGGTACTGCGGCGCTTCCGCGCAGTGCATAGAGCGGAGGAGTAACCTGGTTGTCGGGATATCCACGCAAGCCGATGATATCCTGGCCGAGTACGAAAGAGTTGAATCCGCCCGTCAATCCGGCACCACCCATCAGGAAGCGCTCGAAAGGACCAGGCCCTCCAATCTTGTTGTTGTATGTGCCAATGTAGCCAAAGTGCGCCTTCGTTTCGATCACAAGGCTGCGACCATCTGGCTTCTTGCTGCCCAAAATTTTGATGTAGAATTTGGAATCGAACATCCACTTATGCAGCTCAAGCCAGTTGTATTTGGTGTTGATGTCTTTGTAATAATCGTTTGTGCGGAACAAGGAATACGGCGGCGTAAGGTTAAGGCTAAGTGATATCGTAGAACCTGCCGTAGGGAACATCGGATTATCGATGCTGTTTCTCGACAACGTAGTGTTGAAGATCAAGCTGTTTGTTGTTCCGGTTGTGGGCAATGCACTCGTACTACCAAAATAGCGGTTGTAATTGTACACCAGATAAGCGATAGAATTGGTCAGCGTGAAGTAGTTGTCAGGCCATTCCAGGCGTCGGCCGAAGCCAATGGTAATACCACTTTGTTTTAAGTAGGAACTGTTGGCATCGTAAGTGAGTGTCAATCCACTTCTTCCACTTGGGATACGAGAGATAGAATGGTTCAAACTTACGGTAAGTGAGTTTGGTTTCTTGCCGCCAAACCAAGGCTCAGAGAATGAAAGGCTATAACTCTGGAATGATTTTCCGTTGGCTTGCGCTTGTAGCGAAAGACGTTGTCCGTCGCCCACCGGAAGTGGCCTCCATTTTTTAAGATGAGGTACGTTGCGGAGGGAGAAGTTGTTAAACGTAAGTCCAACGGTTCCTACAAATCCATAATATCCTCCCCACCCACCGGAAAGCTGCACCTGATCGTTGGATTGCTCTTCTACTTTCCAACCAATGTTTACAGTTCCGTTGGCAGGATTCGGGCGGATGTCTTGCTCAATTTTTTGAGGGTTAAAATAACCCATCTGTGAGAGCTGCTGTTGTGTGCGGATGATGTCAGCTCGTCTGAATTTTTGACCCGGGATCGTAGTTAACTCACGGCGGATTACGTGTTCGCTGGTGCGCTCATTACCCGTGATCGTCACTTGGTCTATAATCGCTTGATCTCCTTCAAAGATGCGCATCTCAACATCAATTGAGTCACCGACTACAGCGACTTCAACCGGTGTGACGCGGAAGAACAAGTATCCGTCGTCCATGTACAACCCACTAATATCAGCTCCGCCTTTAGGATTGAAAGTAGTTTTCTTATCAATCATTTCCTGGCTATAAACATCGCCCTTTTTGATGTCGAGCACTTTGTTGAGCGTGGCTGCCGTGTAGAGGTAATTTCCTGTCCAGGTGATGTTACGGAAATAGTATTTTCTTCCTTCGTTGATTTTTAATTTGATGTCAATACTCGAATAACCATGTTTGGAAATGGTATCAGAAATAATGTCTGCATCGCGGAAGCCTTGAGCATTCAGGTAGCTTACGAGTTTCTTTTTGTCTTCTTCGTATTCAGTTCGGATGAATTTTGACCCTTTAAGGAAATTCAATTTTACATTGTCGTTGAAAAAGCCCTTGAATTCTTTCCAGCTCGTTTGCTTGCTTGAATCGAAATAGTCTTTAACGTAGCGAGGCTTAAATCCAAAAACGCTTTGCAGCACGGCACGATGTAAAGTAAAGCGCGCGCGTTCGTGCGTCTTTTTCATTTTCTTTTTTAGGGTAGCCGCAGAAGTAATCTCGTTGCCTACAAAAGTGATGTTATTGACTTTTACTTTCGATTGAACGTCAACATCGATACGTAACCTCACGCCGCCACGGTTCAACGTGTCGCGTTCTTTAACAATTTTCACCTGCGTGTTGAGGAATCCTTTTTTTATGAAGTGTTTTTTCACCGAGCTTTCTGCGTTGCGGATCATCGCGTCGGTTACAATCTTTCCGCGGATAAGACGCATGTCTTCTTTCAGCGAGGATTGTTTGCTTTGTGACAGGCCACGGAAATAAAAATCAGTGAGTCGTGGACGTTCGGTAAGACGAACAGTGATGTACACATTTGATCCTTCAATACGGTCGGCCGAGATAGAGACGTCACCTACTAGCCCGTGTTTCCATAGTTTTCGAACGGCTGTTGCCGTGGCTGATCCCGGGATTTTTATTTTATCACCAATCTTTAAGCCGGTCAGTGAAATCATCGCGTTTTTATCGAGCACGTTGAGTCCCACAATCTCAATGCCTGCGATCGTATATTCACTCGGATTGGAGTAATTTAACGAAGAGGGTTTTTGCAACTCGCGTGATACTGCGGGGTTATTCCTCTTAGGCCTGAACTGGCCGAAAGTGCTTGAAAGAATAAATAAAAAAAACGGAATCAATAAAATCCTCTTCATCAGGCTCAGGCAGTTGGGGTCAACACTTTTCCAAATCTTCTTTCTCTTTTTTGGTAGGAGCAAATGGCTTCGTAGAGATCTTCTTTTCTGAAATCGGGCCAAAGCTTGGAAGTAAAATACAGTTCGGTATAGGCAATTTGCCAAAGTAAAAAATTGCTGATTCTTATCTCACCGCTCGTACGGATTAATAGTTCAGGGTCTGGTATGCCTTGTGTTTCAAGGTTCTCTTCAAAAAATCGTTCGTCAACTTGATCCGGGTCGATCAATCCCAGCTTTACTTTTTCTGCAATTTTTCGGGCAGCTTCAGCAATTTCCATACGGCCGCTGTAACTCAAGGCAAGCAAGAGTGTAAGTCCCGTATTCATTTTTGTAGCTTCCATTGCCTCAAGCAAGTTCTTTTGACAAAATTTTGGTAGGCTATCAATCTGCCCAATTATTTTTAATCTCACCTTATTTTGGTGTAACGTCTTGATTTCTTTTTGAAGGGTATTCACCAGCAACTCCATCAAGCCATCTACTTCTTCTTTTGGGCGGCCCCAGTTCTCAGTGCTGAACGCATAAAGCGTCAAGAACTTTACCCCCAGTTCACCACAGCCTTCGGTAATCTCTTTCACCGATTGTACCGCATTTCTGTGACCGAAAATTCGTGCTGCTCCTTTGCTTTTTGCCCATCTTCCATTGCCATCCATGATAACGGCGATGTGTTTTGGCAAATTGCTAAAATCAATATGTTCCCTTAAAGTAGCCACAAGGCTGCAAAAGTAGCCAAATTTTACGATTCAACACGTTGATCGCAGCATGAATAAAAGGATGTTTCGGAGGGGAAAATAGTTTTATCCGATCACCGGTAGGGGCTTGACGGACAAGGGATGTCGTAAAAAGTGTAGGTAAGAGTTATGCCCGTGAAAAAATAGTTATCGAAGTCGTTTGGGTTGCCGTATTGGTAGTTCTTATTGCTGGTAGTACCACCCGAAACGTTGTCGAGATAATCAAAAAAAGTTTTGCGGATACCGATCTCAAAAGCGATGTAGTATTTGGGGTTGAGTACGTACTTCATGCCGCCGCCAAATGGAATGCTCACCTGTACATTGCTGTAGGGAGCAGGTTTGTTGGCGTTTCCCGATATGCCAAACAAACCAACGCCGGCAAAAAGGTAAGGAGTAAACCGCAGGCGACGCCGGTCGTCACGCCAATCCAGAAAATGATATTCGAAGGTAGAGGCAACTTCCAGAAGAAAAATATTGAAGGACGCATTTCGCTTTATAGCGGCCGAATCGATCGGATTATGTTTGTCACTACCTGCTAGTTGACCTCCGGTGATCGAGGTGCGGAAGCTGATCACGCGACTGATATTGTGCCGGTAAAAGACCGTAGCCGCGGGTTTAGAAGTAGTGATGTCGTAGGTTCGGGTGATATCGCCGGTGTAATTAAAAACACCCAGACCGAAGCCCACTTCTGATCGCTGTGAAAGTTGAGCGAATGAAGCCTGTGAAAGCTGAACCAGTGCCCAGAGGAGCGAAAATTTGATCAGTCTCCCCTGCATTATAAAAATAGATTACCGGAATTTAGCCCTGTGGAAGGTAGCTCCGAGAATGTAAGTGAGCTTAAGCGATGTGACCATGTAAATGTCATTATTCTTGGCATTTCCACGATTGTTTGTTTTGTACTCGCTACCATAGCCGTTAACCAATTGAACCGTTGTAGGGTTTCCGTTAACAGTGATTGTTGCCGAATGCGTTGGAAGTCCAGGATTGGGTACTTCGTTTGACCGGTAGGATAATGCCTGCGCAAGCGGATCTTGTATCTTATTAAGGTCAACATAATTCTTGCTTACATCGTCAAGGTAGTCGGTAAAGGTATATCTAAATCCAATATCCGCCCACAAATCAAATACTTCATTTAACCTAAAACGAGCGCCAACGCCAAATGGTATGGCTACTTGTAACAAACTGTAAGGCTTAATGCCGTAATTCACATCGGTTGATGATAAGTTTGAATGCTGCCCTTCGGTTCCCAGTGGCTGGAGATTCACCCATTGACCAGCCTTAGGGTCAGGTGTGCCGTCGAGGTAAGTGGCGGGTGCCTGTGCTTGAGGGTTATGAAGAAACGCAGCAAAACCTGCAAATACATAAGGAGTCCATTTTACGCGGCTAATGTATGTACCATCGTTTTCAAACAAATCAAAAACGGCTACAACAGATAATTCTTTGATTCGGTTACGAAAAGAAAGATTTCGCTCTTTTCGATAGTTGTAGTTGTCTGAGCCTGATGTTTTAGCTGATTCAGAATCAGCGCCTTTTAGGGTTCCATACATGAATTGGCCAATAAGTGTGTAACGCGGGCCAAAACGGTGGAAAACTGAAATACCAATTCCAGGCTTGGTAAAAGAAATGTCTGTGCTGAATTTGCTTGGCAATGGCGACAAATCACCGTAGTAATTGAGCGCATTCACCGAAAAGCCAATTCCAGTGTAAACGTGCTCTCTGCCAAAATGCTTCTTTCCGGTGAAAGTAGCGATGCGCTTATTGTTTTTCTTAATGTGACTGCGATTGAACTGACCGAACGAACTCGTGCTCACGCCAACACAAAACATCACCAAAACGAGATTAAAACACAACTTCCTCATAATATCAGATTTAGCCGAGGGGCAAAGGTATAAAATATTTGACAAATATCAGTCTCAATTTATACCAACCCGATAGAAAAAGTAAACGGGAAATTGCCGTGAAAACTAATTGTAGCTCTGTTAGTTCCGGATGTCGAGACCCCAATTCAGCTTTTGGCGAAGGGTCTGAAAATAATGTTGACCCTGAAGTTGAATTAATTTCACATGAAACCGCTCTTTTTTAATTTTCAATTTCACGGTTTCATCAATGGTTTCAAATCGCGAATCAAGCGATGTCAGGTACTTTTTGCTGCGCCCTTCAATTTGAAAAGTAATTTCTGATTTGTCTGAAAGAACAATGGGCCGGGTGCCGAGGTTGTGAGGACTGACCGGAGTGATAATAAAACTTTCAGATTCCGGGTAAACCAAAGGGCCTCCGCAGCTTAACGAATAGCCCGTAGATCCGGTAGGCGTAGAAACGATAATGCCATCGGCCCAATAGGAATTTAGCAACTGGCCATCTACGTAGACATGAACGGTGATCATCGCCGACGTATCTTTTTTCATGATGGTGAAGTCGTTCAACGCAAAATTGAGATGCCCGAAAAGTTTAGGCGAGGAGATAAGCTTGAGCAAAGACCGCGTGTTCATGGTAAAATTGCCATTCACCAGAGCTTCAATCGCAGCCTCTGAATCGTCGCGACTGTTAATAGCCAGAAACCCCAACCTTCCTGTATTTATTCCAAGAATTGGCACTTCGGCATTGCCGATGTAAGTCACAGATTCAAGCATCGTGCCGTCGCCGCCCAGCGAAAGAAAATAATCGAGCGTTTTAAGGCTTACACTATGGTCAAACGATTTCAATTTGTAGTGCGAAATCGTGGAGGGCTTAACTTGTTTTAAAAATTTATCGGATACCCAAGTCTCAATGTTCCTTTGCTGAAGGGCATCCAAAATCCGGATCAAAAACCGCGACGAGTTGTGTTGAAAGTCTTTGCCATGAATACCAATGCGCATGACGTGACAGATTTAAATGTCCAGGTATTTCAAAAGCATCTCTAACCTATCCTGATCCCCGGAAGAAGCTTCCGTTTCCTGATATCGGCCAATTACTCTGTAATTGAATCGCTCAAGTGTGGCCACAATGCGCGACAGGTCAAGCTGATTTATTTTTAGCGTAATCTTGATTTTGCCTTTGTCCATTGGGTCTTCCACCATCAGGCTGCTGATTACTTTTGCATTGTTTTCTTCAATGTAACGACAGATTTCCGCGAGCGAATAATCAATTAAATCCATCGAAAGGATGAGGATTCCTCCGGGCATTTGCACCGCGGCGGTTTGTGCAAACGAGGCCATGATGTCTTGCACGGTAATCACGCCAACGTACTTGCCTTCATCGTCAACCACGCATACCATCTGAAGTTTATGGTCGGTGGCTGTTTTCAAAATATCATAAAAGTGCGAACCAAGACCTACGGTGCAATCTTTGCCAACTAGTTCAAAGCCGCTTAAATCTTTATCAATGGAGTTCGATTCAAGAATGATTTCTTCTGAGATAAAACCAAGCAGCCGGCCTTCGTTCACTACCGGAAGGTAATTGCAACGAAACTCTTCCATCCACACAATCGCTTTGTGCGAATCGTCCGTCACTTTAAGTGGCGGGATCATGTGGTTAATGAGTTCTTCGGCAATCATGAAGCTTGCTTCATTAAGAAATCTTCTACCAGTTCGTTAAATTTTTCAGGATGCTCCATCATGGGGGCATGGCAGCATTTGTCGATAAACTTCAATTCAGAATTAGGAATAAGCCGGTTGAACTCGTGGCCCACCATTGGGGGCGTAATGGTATCGTTCAGTCCCCACACCAACAGCGTAGGCACATTGATTTTCGGTAATTCAAGAGCAAGATTGTTGCGCTGCGCAGATTTGGCAATGGCTACGATGCGCATGCACTTGGGAATACTCTTGGTTGTTTCAAATACTTCGTCTACCAATTCTTTTGATGCAACATTGGGATCGTAGAATGTATAGGCAACGCGCTCGCGGATGTAATCATAACTTCCTCTTCGCGGGTAAGATCCGCCCATGGTATTTTCAAAAAGTCCGGAGCTTCCTGTCAACACTAACTTTGCTACTTTGGTAGGATTGTTAAGCGTGTATAAAATCCCGACGTGTCCACCCAGTGAATTGCCCATGATGATCATGTTGCTAAGGTTCATCGTGTCCACAAATTTCTCAGTGAACTCACGCAAACCTACAAGGCCCGCTTCTTTGATGGGCATTTCATAAATGGGTAACATGGGGATAACCACGCGCAGGTGCTTTGAATAATGGTTGACCACACCTTCCCAGTTACTGAGCGCTCCGAACAAGCCGTGCAATAGCATTAATACCTGGCCCTGACCTTCGTCCACATACTTGAATTCGCCTTTTTCCCTGACTAACAATGCCATTGGTCTCTTAATTTTCGATAAGTAAGCAAAAAAAACTGAACCTTAGAACTGCCTGAAAGTTTCTTTGAAAAATGGAACGAATCCTCCGAAAAATTCAGACACTGATTTTGCGAAATGTAATGTTTTTGGATACAGCCAGGATCCTCGCTCCCAACTTTCCGGCAAGGTATAGTTTATTTTTTCAGCCAGCCAGAATAGCACACTGGCGCAAAAGGCGTATTTCATTACGCCAAGCACCGCTCCTGCAATGGAATCAACTTTGCCAAGAAATGTGTCGTCCATCAAATGCCGGATTCTTTTTCCGATAAAAATGACGGCAATCACCACGAGAATAAAAATAATGAGAAAGGAAAGATAAGGCAGGAAGGTGGTATCGGCATTGAACTGTTTGTGCAAATACGCGACACCATAACCCGTACACTTAAACCCGACCAACACACCCACTACCAGCGCCACGAAAAAAAATAGCTCTGCCAGAAACCCACGCTTATAGCCAAAATAGCCGCCAACCGCGAGTAACAACGTTATGGCAATATCGATTTTACTCAAAGCGCGAGAAGTTTTTTTACCAATTCGGAAATGAGTTTGCCATCGGCTTGTCCTGCCAGTTGTTTGGTGGCTGTGCCCATCACTTTGCCCATGTCTTGCGGGCCTTTCGCGCCCACTTGCGCGATGATTGATTTTACGGTCGCCTCTACTTCTTCGGCAGAAAGTTGTTTGGGCAAATACCGGTTGATGATTTCCAATTGCGCCAACTCACGCTGTGCCAGCTCCTGACGATTTTCTTTTTGAAAAATCTCCGCCGACTCTTTGCGTTGCTTGGCGGCTTTCATCAACAATTTATTTTCAGCATCGCTGGTGATTTCGGCACTCACACCTTTTTCTGTTTCGGCTAAAAGAATCATCGATTTAATGCTGCGCAAGGCATCAAGTTCTTCCTTGTTTTTGGCGAGCATGGCGGCTTTGATATCGTTGTCAATTTTTAATTTCAGGCTCATAGCTTTTGTACATTTGTTGGGCGAAATTAACACGAACCGGAGAATAATGACACGACTTTCTGTAAACATCAATAAGATTGCCACCTTGCGCAATGCACGGGGAGGAAATAACCCTGACGTACTTCGGGTAGCGCTCGATTGTGAGCGATTTGGTGCTCAGGGAATAACTGTTCACCCGCGGCCCGACGAGCGCCATATTCGCTACAGCGATGTGATTGCATTAAAAAAGATTGTCACCACTGAATTCAATATTGAAGGCTATCCCGACGATCGATATCTGAAACTGGTAAGTGAAACCCGACCAGCGCAGGCCACGCTCGTGCCCGACAAGCCAGATGCCATTACGTCAAATGCAGGTTGGGATACTGTGAAGAATGAAAAGTTCCTTACGGAAATAATTCAAGAATTAAAGAAATCAGGCACGCGTGTTTCTGTTTTTGTAGATCCCGACGCGAAGATGGTAGAAGGAGCAAAGAAAGTCGGCGCTGATCGGATTGAACTTTACACCGAGCCTTATGCTTCGCACTTTCATTCGGATAAGCAGAAAGCTGTAAAGCCCTATGTGGAGGCTGCTCGCGTAGCGCACCAGGTTGGGTTGGGCATCAACGCTGGCCATGATCTCGACCTTTACAACTTAAAATTTCTGCATCAATCGCTAGAGCACCTCGACGAAGTTTCAATCGGTCACGCACTTATTTGCGATGCTCTTTATTTTGGATTGGAAAACACCATCCAGCTTTACTTACGCGAATTGGCGTAAATAATTATTCATTTAATTTTTTGACAAGCCACCGGGCAACCGGTGTTGTATGCGTCCGAAAACCCACGTTCCCGCCAATGCTGCGAGCAAGGTAACGATCGTAACCAGTGAACCTGTTCCGATCTGCGAATAGAGTGGACCCGGACATGCGCCAGTCAGTGCCCATCCAAAACCAAAAATTAAACTTCCGAGAATAACTCCGGGATGAAAATCTTTTTTTGGCTGTTCGATCGGTTCGCCTTCAGCGGTCTTCACTTCAAATTTTTTAAGAATGAATAACGAAGCTGCTCCCACCGGAATAGCGGTCATGAAAATGCCGAACATGTGGTAGCTTTCAAACCGAAACATTTCCTGAATACGGTACCATGAGATGGCCTCTCCTTTGGTGAGCGCAAGACCAAAGACCAAACCAACTACTAAATAGCCAATGTTTTTAATCATAATGCCAGAATGTGAGGTAGAACAAAATGAGCAAACAAAATCCCTCCCAGAAAGAATGAGCACGTAGCTATAAGCGATGGCCATTGTAACGCCGACAGTCCAAGAATGCCGTGGCCAGACGTGCAGCCTTGTGCATAACGCGTACCGAAGCCGACCATAAAGCCACCCACGATCAATAATAGAAAGCCCTTGACGGAAAAGAGTGTTTGCCAGTTAAAAATCTCTTCAGGCATCAACGCTGCTTTTTGATTTATTCCAAGTGAAGAAAAATATTCAGCCGTTTTAACGGAGATTGCCACAGGCTCAGGATTTGCAAAAACCCAACCTCCAAGCACTCCGCCGAGAAAAAGTCCACCGACAAAAAACAAGCTCCAGGTTTCTTTTCTCCAATTGTACTTGAAAAGCGGAATGTTGGCTGGCACACAGGCCGCACAGATATGGCGAAGGCTTGACGATATGCCAAGACGCTTATTGCCCATCCACAGAAGGAAGGGCACCGTGAGCCCGATTACTGGACCGGCAACGTACCACGGCCACGGTTTGTATAGTATTTCCATAGATTAAAAGAAGTTCAAAGGTAGAACAAAGATTGGTCGCCACAAAACCATTGTGGTCAAATCAGTGTTGAGCCAATTGTGGGAATTTGATTTGTCGTGTGGCAGACGCCGCTGGCATTTTAGGTCAACTAATTTCAGATACTCTTCGTTATTTTAGCACTTTTAAAAATCAATCATGCGCTTACAAATTTCTCTTTGTTTCATTTTGTGGATTGCTTTTGCAGGTTCAATTGCCCATGGCCAGGTGCTTAAACCTGCCAAATGGACTACCGAAGCGTCGTCTTACGATGTAAAGGCAGGAGATGAAATCACGCTGATTTTCAAGGCCACCATCGATCAAAACTGGTATCTCTACTCATCTGAATTTCCATGCGAGGATCCTACCAAGGCCACCTTTACATTCAAACCTGACAAAAGCTACCAGACCATCGGCGGAATAGTTGCAGTAAATCCTTTGGATAAGCACGACAAGATTTTTGATTGTGATGTAAAAATATTCAAGGGCACCGGAGAGTTCAGGCAGAAGATTAAGGTATTAGCTGCTCCACTAAAAATTTCTGGAACCTACGACTATCAGGTGTGCACCGACCTCACCGGCCAATGCGTGCCGGGCGATGGTGAATTTTTATTTGACAACATTAAAGTAACAGGAGCGGCGCAAACTGTACCCGCAAAAGAGCTTCAGAAGAAACAAGATGAAAAACGACCTGACCAACTTCCCAAAGATTCGGTAATACAACAAACAGCGGTGGTGATCGCAACTACTTCTGTGAAAGGTCCACAACTTAATCCCGCGCTCATCGCGCAAGAGGCAAAGAGTCAATCCTTCTTCGGATTTTTTCTGCTCGCTTTTCTTGCTGGCCTCGCAGCACTGCTCACGCCGTGTGTTTTCCCCATGATTCCGATGACGGTAAGCTTTTTTACAGGAAGAGGAAATAAATTTCAGGCATTGATGTATGGACTATCCATCATTGGGATTTACACAGTGATCGGCGCCATTCTTGCTCCGCTCATGGGGCCGGAAACCGCCAACCATCTTTCAACCGAATGGATTCCAAACCTGATTTTCTTTTCTGTGTTTATTGTATTCGGACTATCCTTTCTCGGTCTTTTTGAAATCACCTTGCCGGGAACATTCATTAATAAAGTTGATCAGCAGGCAGAAAAAGGAGGATTGACCGGCGTGTTTTTCATGGCGTTCACATTAGTGCTTGTTTCATTTTCATGCACGGGTCCGCTGGTTGGAAGCATTTTAGTTTCCTCTGCCGGTGGAGAATTTTTAAAACCAATCGTGGGGATGTTTGCCTTTTCGCTCGCGTTTGCAATCCCCTTCACGTTGTTTGCCTTCTTCCCTAATTGGTTGAAGTCGCTGCCTAAATCTGGTGGCTGGCTCAACACAGTGAAAGTAGTGTTGGGCTTTGTTGAAATTGCATTGGCATTCAAATTTTTATCCATCGCCGACCAGGCTTTTCATTGGCATATTCTCGATCGGGAAATTAACCTGGCAATCTGGATTGTGATTACGGTACTCATTGGCGTTTATCTGATGAAAGGATTTCGCCTTCCCGGAGATACCGGCAAAGATGCAGAAGATAAAACTGTAAGCGTGCTGCGGATTTCGCTGGCAATAATCATATTCACCTTTACGGTCTATCTGATTCCGGGCATGTGGGGTGCGCCACTCAAAGCACTGGCAGGTTATCTTCCTCCGATGTCAACGCACGATTTTGATTTGCTTGCCGCGAATAGAAAAGATAAACCCAACGAAATTTGTGACGTGCCCAAGTACGCCGATTTTCTGCATCTGCCTCATGGCATCAACGGCTACTTCGATTACAAACAAGCGCTGGCCTGCGCCCGCCAACAACACAAGCCCTTGTTTATTGACTTCACTGGCCACGGATGTACTAACTGTAGAGAAATGGAAGCGCGCGTGTGGAGTGATCCACAAGTGTTGAAGCGACTGAAAGAAGATTACGTGGTGGTGGCGTTGTATGTTGATGATAAGACCGAACTGCCTGAAAGTGAATGGTACGTTTCGTCGTACGATAAGAAGACAAAAAAGACCATTGGCAAACAAAATGCAGATTTGCAGATCGCTAATCTGAATAACAATGCACAGCCATTTTATGTGCTTGTCAATAACAACGAAGATGTTTTGGTATCGCCCAAGCCGTATGATCTCAGCGTGGAAAACTTTGTAAAGTTTCTGGACGAAGGAAAGAAGAAATTTGCGGCGCCTTTATAACCCGATTTTTTTAAAGTAACATTGCATTGAATTAATTCGAGGCGTGACTTTAAAAAGAAAACTTTACTTATCTCTTGGCGCAGCGTTGCTGCTTGTTGTAGTTTTTTTATCCCTTAGCATTTATACTTCCATTTTTACAAGGCCAGGCGAGTATGAGGTAGCCGTAGATTCGTCGGAGTACGTTACGATTGAGCGGCCGGTGTTTAAATATGGCATGCTGGTGAACGGCATGGAAGTGAAAGACGGGTACATAAAACACAATCAGCTTTTCGCCGAACTGATGGAGGGTAGCTATATCTCACCCAAAGTATGGCAGCAACTTAATCTGCTTCCGCGAAGTGTTTTTGATTTCAGACGAATAGCGCATTCGCGAAAGTATTCGCTCATCACACAAAATGATTCGCTAAAAACAGCCGTGGCCTTGGTGTACGAATCAAGCCCGGTGGAATACACCATTTTTCACTTAAAAGATTCTCTTCTCGTAGAGCCGTGTCAGCGCGAAGTAAAGACGGAAGAGAAATCAATTGCAGGCACCATCACGTCGTCGCTTTATGAAACGATTGATGCATTGAAAATCTCTAACGAACTCACCAATAAATTTGTGGATGTGTTTGGCTGGCAAGTGGATTTTCAGATGCTGCAAAAAGGAGATCGGTTTAAATTAATTTATGAAGAAAACTCGGTGGAAGGCGTGCCCTATAGCATCGGAAAAATTTTAGGAATTTACTTCGAGCACTTTGGTCATGGCTATTATGCTTTCCCTTTTGATCAGGGAGATGGAATGGATTATTTTGATGAAGATGGAAACAGCTTGAGAAAAGCATTGCTGAAATATCCGATTGAATTCACACGCATCAGTTCACGTTATTCGCTCAGCCGCTTTCATCCGGTAGTAAAAGTCTTTCGCCCACACTTGGGTACTGATTTTGCTGCCGCCACGGGCACGCCTATTCGCACGGTGGGCGACGGAATTGTACTGGAAGCTCAATACACCGCGGGCAATGGCAACTATGTAAAGATTCGGCACAACGGCACTTATACTACCGGTTACCTTCACATGTCGAAAATAGGATCGGGTATTGTGCCCGGAGCTCATGTGAAGCAAGGGCAGACCATTGGCTATGTCGGGAGCACTGGACTGGCCACAGGCCCGCACTTATGCTACCGCTTTTGGCGAAATGGTGTGCAAGTGGATGCGCTGCGTGTAGAATTACCTCCTTCCCAACCGGTAGATAAAAAGAACCTTCAACGATTTGAAGAGGTAAAAAAACAATTGATAGAACGGTTGCAAAAGATTCCTTTCGTTGATCAACCGGGGCAAGCCATCGTCAGCTCGAGGTAATTTCGATTCTCTTTTTCAATCTCCTCAAGAACTCCGTTATTTACAGAGGCTTTATTCAAAGTTATTTTAGGCTGTTGATTATTTATTGGTGAGGACCGGCATTTTTACACTCCTGTTATTTATTTCTACTACCACGTTTTCACAAAAAGTGGGCTTGGTGTTTAGTGGCGGTGCGGCCAAAGGGCTCGCGCATGTGGGCGTGCTCAAAGCCCTTGAGGAAAATGAAATACCTATCGATTATGTGGCAGGCACTTCGATGGGTGCTATTGTGGGCGGCTGCTACGCTGCAGGCATGAGCCCCGGACAAATTGAAGAGATCGTCACGTCAAAAGCTTTTTTGGATTGGGTGAACGGCCGCTTCGAAGAAGGCAATCAATATTATTATTTCAAGAAAGAAGAAGACCCTTCTTTTGTTAAACTGAATCTTGCACTTGACTCTACATTCAATTTTTTATTGAATACAAGTTTGGCCAACGACTTGTCGCTCAACTTCGCGTTAGCTGAAAAACTTGCGCAGCCCGCAGCCATTGCAAAAAACAACTTCGATAGTTTGTTTGTGCCGTTGCGTGTGGTGGCGTCAGATATTTTTACGCAAACTCAGGTAGTGATTGATAGTGGTGCGCTGAGTGATGCGCTGCGCGCCTCGCAGACTGTTCCGTTTTTTTATAATCCGATTCGCGTAGGCGGCAAATATCTTTTTGACGGAGGTGTGTACAACAACTTTCCGGTAGATGTAGTGCAAAAGGCGTTTCATCCGGACGTGATTATCGGGTGCAATGTCTCTTCAAAAGTGTACGACAAATACCCGTACGGTGAAGACGAGAAACTGGTATCGCGATCGCTGATTTATATGCTGTTGGATAAATCAGATCCAACGCGCATTCCCGCCAACGGCGTTTATATTCAACCCGATCTGAAAGAGTTTACGGCATTCGATTTCGCGAAAGCAAAGGCCTTAATCGACAGTGGCTACGCGATGGCAATACGACAGATGCCTGAGATAAAAGCAAAGATTGGAGTGCGGCGTACCTGCGAGAACGTAGCCGAAGCCCGCAACAGGTTCAATAATAAAACCACACCGATCAAAGTAACTCAAATTACTTTCGATGGTTTTACTCGTGGCCAGCAAAAATATCTGAATCGCTTTTTTAAGAATGGCAAACGACCACTTTATTTCAAGGATGTAAAGCGAGGTTATTTCAAGCTTGTGTCTGACGATTACTTCAACAACATTTATCCGAGTTTCAGTTTTAATAAAGCAACGAAAGATTTCAGCTTTAAACTCGCGCGGCGCCAGCCGAGTAATTTTCAAATCAATTTTGGTGGAGAAATAGCCACCCGAAACATCAGCAACATTTATCTGGGTATCAATTACTATTCATTTCAAAAGGCCCTTACACACGCGCAATTAAACTTTGCGACTGGTGATTTTTATAAATCGATGCAGGTAAAGGCCCGCTTTGATTTCCCTTTTCTCGGGCAATTTTATCTTGAACCGGAAATCACACTCAACAACTGGAATTTTTTTCAGAGCAACGACATCATCGTGAAGAAAAACACACCTACTGTACTCAATCGGGTGGACAGGAAGTATGGCGTTAAGTTAGGAATACCTGTGGCACGCCAGATTAAAGCATACTTGCAGGGCGCCTATATCTCCAATGTTGATCAATACATTGACACAAAGGTGCTTGTCTCCACAGACACGCTCGATCAACTTGAGCTTCATGGGGTGAGGTTTGGCGGAGGGATGTCATTCAGTTCGCTAAACCGAAAACAGTACCCTTCGGAAGGCAAAGCGTTTTCTGTATCGGCCAATTACTTTTCATTGTTAGAAGAATTCAAGCCGGGAAATACATCTGTTAATCCAGCGTCGGTTCGGGCCAACCAATCGTGGTGGCAGGCAAAATTCAGCCTGGAACAATATCTTCGAAAAGGGATATATAGCTCTGGCTATCTCCTTGAAGGGGTTTTCTCTGACCAACCCACCTTTGCCAACTATTATGGTACCATTATCAATGCTCCGGCCTTTAACCCTCTACAAGACAGCCGAACCCTATTGTTGAAGAATTTCAGAGCATTCAATTATGTAGCAGGCGGCTGGCGAAATGTTTTTTCAATACGACGGAATCTTGACTTCAGGCTCGAAGGCTATCTTTTCAAACCGTTGCAGGTAGTGGGAGAAGACGATACGCAGCACGCCAAGATTGATCAGCAGATTCAACAAATCTATTTTGCAGGTATGGCTAACCTCGTGATGCATTCCACTGTGGGGCCCATCAGCCTGAGCGTAAATTATTACGACGACCCCAACAGGCAATTGGCAATATTATTGCATGTAGGTTTCTTGCTTTTTAACAAGACTTCGTTGGAGTAAGACCCTTTGCGGAGTGCACTTTCTCCATCAGGGCAAATGGAAATATCGGGCATAACCCATGTACTTTTTTCGGCTTTTTTTAATTTTTTAACTATGTTTACCCCTCAATTTGCCTGAAACTAAACCACCATGAATAGATTTTTACTCTGCCTTTTATTTACAGCTTACTCGCTACTATCTTTTGGTCAATCTGTTCAGTGGGCTTCAAAAGTAATTGAAGTTTCTTCGGAATTAACTCCGCTCCAATATTCGGCCAATCAGGCACTTGGCAAGCCCAATGTGCTACCGGCCGGGGGGCAGAATCCCAATGCCTGGACTCCCGACAAACCCAAGCGCTCAGAATTTATAAAGCTGGGATACACGACTCCGATGCAAATTCAACAAGTTGCCATTGCTGAATCCTACAACCCTGGCGCACTTTATAAAGTGTATATCTATGATGAGAAAGGCGTGGAGCACTTGGTCGATACATTCAACCCTCAAGCTTTGCCTATCATTGCGCGGATGCGAAATGTATTTTTTCCAAAGACATCGTATAAAGTAAGCGCCATAAAACTTGAGTTTGATGGCAAAGCCCTTCCAGACTATTTCTCCATCGACGCCGTAGCTATATCGGATTCAAACCATCCTATCATCGCCAACATTGCCAAGCCCGAACTTCTCTCAAAAGGATTGACAATCGAGCAGTTGGATAAGAATGTAAATAGCGAATACAATGACTTAAATGCGCTTCTTTCACCCGATGGCAAAACACTTTATTTCAGCCGTCAGAACCACCCGGAAAATACAGGGGGAGTAAAAGACAAAGAAGATATATGGTACTCTGAGTTGGGTGCCGATGGCAAGTGGACCCTCGCCAAAAATGCAGGACCTGAGTTGAATAATGCCTACCCTAACTTTGTAAACTCCGTAACTACTGCTACCCCCGACGGAAAAGCCGTGGTGCTGGTGTTGGGTAACCAGTATAAAGAAGGAGGTAAAATGTCTGCAGGTGTTTCTGTGAGTAACAACGTAGGTGGAAAATGGACCCAGCCCAAAACATTGCAAATCAAAAACGATTATAATTATAGCGACCGTGCTCATTATTTCCTTTCCAATACCCAAAAAGTGTTGCTCATGTCTGTGGATCGTGAAGACACACGCGGTGGCCGCGACCTCTATGTAAGCTTTGAGCAGAAAGACAGCACTTGGTCAGAGCCATTGAATCTGGGAAATGTAGTAAACACTGCCGGTGACGAAAGCACTCCATTCCTGGCTTCTGACGATAAGACACTCTATTTTTCTTCCAACGGCTTTAGTGGTTTTGGCGGAAGTGATATTTACATCTCCAAACGTCTGGACGACACGTGGACCAAATGGTCGGAGCCGCAAAACATGGGCCCAGAGATCAACTCAAAACTGGACGACATGTTCTTCAACATTCCGTCTACTAGCGACTACGCGTATTTCTCACGAGCAACCACCCCTGAGAATTTTGATATCTATCGCGTGAAGATGCCGATGTTCAGAAATCCTGAGCCTATAGTTATCGTGAAAGGAAAATTGATTGATGCGAAGACAGGCAAGCCGTTGGGCGCAAAGATTATTTACGAGCGTCTTTCAGATGGAAAAGAAGTGGGAGTGACGTATTCAAATCCTGAAACCGGCGAGTACGAAATTCATTTACCGGGCGGCGTACAATATGGCTTCAGGGCTGAGGCAAAAGATCATATTTCTGAAAATCAGAACCTCGATCTACGCAATTTCAAGCAGCCAGGCACTCTGACTGACGATGTGAAACTGCAACCTGTGGAGGTGGCGTCAATTCAGGTAACGCCGATTGAAGAAAATGCAAAAATTACACTCAACAATATCTTCTTCGACTTTGACCGGTCAAGCTTAAAATCAGAATCATTTGCTGAGCTGAATCGCATTGTAACCTTGATGAATGATAAGCCGACTATGCTGGTAGAAATTGCCGGTCATACAGATCCGGTTGGACCTGCCGATTGGAACATGGGCTTGTCGGAACGCCGCGCGAAATCAGTTGCCCGTTACCTTATCGAGAAAGGAATCGCCAAAGATCGCATCACAATTGTATTCTTTGGTGAAACAAAACTTATCGACCTGACCAATACAAAAGAAGGAAATGCGAAAAACCGAAGAGTTGAATTCAAAATAATTAAGCTATAGTTACTATGAGGCGTTACTTTTTACTGATCACTTTTATTCTGACCGTTGCTGCGGTACGCGGCCAGGACGTAGATTCCCTAATCTATGCCGTTGGCAATATCACCAGCGTAAGCACCAAAGAGCCTGTAGTAGCCAAGATATCGTACAGCAGTTTGCCGTATGGAAGCAAGAGTGGTTTTCTCTCAGGTACCTCATTTCATTTTCCGCTTTTCGACAATGAAAAATATTCCATCACGGTAGAAGCTCCAGGCTTTGCTACATCGAAGTTTATTCTGGATCCGGCGGAAGCCAACGCTGAAAAAAAAGTGGTGAAAAATATTGAGTTGGGCCTGCCGACTACAGCCGCTAAGATTGCTACTGAAACCCACACGGCCGGAAAAGTTATGCGTCTTGACAACTTGATCTTCAATGTGGGAACGGCTAAAATTGAAAAGTCGTCGTATCAGGAACTTGATGATGTGGTGAAAATGCTGAACGACAATCCTAACATGGTGATCCAGTTGGAAGGTCATACGGACGTAACGGGAGATCCTAAAAAGAACATGCAACTCTCACTCGATCGCGTTGACGCAGTGAAGAACTACCTCGTGTCAAAAGGCGCCAACAAAGCACGTATTAAGACTAAAGCCTTTGGTGGTACTCTACCAATTTCAAGAGAAAATACAGAGGCGGCACACAAACTGAATCGCAGGGTAGAGCTTCGCGTATTGCAGAATTAGATTTAACGAGCGGCGATTGCTTGCAATCCTATACCATGATAAGATTTAAGGACCGCAATCATGCGATCTTTTTCATCTTGGGATTCACTGCTTCCTGAAATAGATTTCAGCAGAATCGGTACAAAATATGAGATTCTGGGATTATCGTAGATTTTCCAGGCTTGCTCTAATAAATCGCAACAGTCGGAAAGTCTTTTGGCTTTGAAGGCTTCAACTGCTTTATTAAAATAGATAAGGCCAGGAAGTTGCACGGGAGTGACCTCACCAAAAAGATCCACGCCAGATAGATATAAATTGCTCGATTCTGAAGAAGAGTTTCGGTATAAAAGGAGCTTCTCTTCGATCGCTCTTAAATCCGTTACTATACCATGTTCACGGTCGGTACTTTCCAACAGAACATCACCCGCGGACGTTTGCACCATCAGAAAAATGTGGTAGTTCGTTTGGATAATTTTGTAACGGAATCCCAGCTGGTCGAGGGCAACGCAAAAGAAATAAGTGCCACTAAGGCAATCATAGTTTCCTTTGGAAAAAATATCATCCACTTGGGCATAAGCCAAATATTTTTTCAGGTAAGTGCGATGGGCGTGGTGGCTCAGCGATTTCAGCAAGGCGATGTCTGTGGATTTGTTAATGGCTTTTACAGAACAAATGAATTCAGAAAATCCTACGGGAAAGTTGGCATTCAGTGAAAGTAGCACATTATCCTGGCACACCACGCGAGTGGAGATGACAAGCAACCCGATCAGGAAACGCACTTTCATGTTACGCCAATGTTAACAATTGATAAATTGAAGTTAACATTACGGTAATATAAATACAAGCCTGGGCCAGCCTATTCTAAAGAGCGTCCCGGAAAAATTAATAACTTCACTGAATAGCATTAAAAAATGGCAACAGTAACCTCCGTCGATTCGCAAAAAATCCTTTCCCTTTTTGAAAAACAGAAGATTAGAAGTCAGCAATTGCGGTCAGAAGGAATAGCGGAGCGGAAAAAGCGGCTGAGAGCGTTGGCTCCTTTCTTACTGAAGAATCGCGAAAGAATAAGCGAAGCAGTTTACCACGATTTTAAAAAATCATCGACGGAGTCTGATATTTCTGAATTGTATCCGGTGCTTACCGAAATCAGACATGCCCTGGCTCATCTCGACGAATGGGCAAAACCTCAAAAGATCGATGCGCCGATTACTTATCTGGGCACTCGCTCTGAAGTGCAGTACGAACCCAAAGGTGTTTGTTTGATCATAGCACCGTGGAATTTTCCTTTCAACCTTTGTTTCGGACCTCTGATTTCGTGCCTGGCCGCAGGCAACACGGCGATCATCAAACCTTCGGAGCTTACGCCTCATACATCGAAGATGATAGCGGCACTCGTGTCAGAATTTTTTGAAGAAGACTTGGTGGCCGTAGTAGAAGGTGCCCAGGACACCGCAACGCATTTGTTAACGCTTCCTTTTGATCATATCTTTTTCACCGGAAGCCCTGCTGTAGGTAAGGTGGTGATGAAAGCGGCGGCGGAAAATCTTACGTCTGTTACGCTGGAGCTAGGAGGAAAATCGCCGGTGATAGTCGATTCTTCGGCCAATCTTGCGGATGCAGCCAAGCGAATCGCCTTTGGAAAATTTTTGAATAACGGTCAAACCTGTATCGCTCCGGATTACGTGTTGATCGATGAATCCGTCCAGGCAAAGTTTGTTGAAGCAGTGAAAGCGGAGACCGTAAAATTGTTTGGCATCGAAGGAGAAATTTCTGAATCGTCGCCGAGTTATGCCCGCATTGTGAACCAACGGCATTTTGACCGGCTCAATAAACTTTTGCAGGACGCATTAGAAAAAGGGGCGAAAACAGAACTGTCGGGACCAGCGAATAGGGATACAAATTTTATTCACCCGGTTATACTAACCCAGGTTTCGGCAGCGTCGAGAGTCATGCAAGAGGAAATCTTCGGTCCGGTATTGCCGATCATTTCTTTTCAATCGATCGATCAGGTTATCGCCACGATCAATGGCAAAACGAAGCCGCTTGCCTTATATATTTTCAGTCAACGTAAGAAGTTCAGCAAACAAATACTTGCCGAAACTTCTGCAGGCTCGGTAGGCATCAACGAATGCATCATGCAATTCACCCACCCTAATCTACCTTTTGGTGGCGTTAATACCAGTGGTTTGGGCAAATCGCATGGTCGCTATGGTTTTTTGTCTTTTTCAAACGAGAAGCCTGTACTAAAGCAGAAAAGCGGATTTTCGATTCCTTATTTATTGCACCCCCCCTATCAGGGTTTCCGGAAAAAATTAATTAGCCTGATGTTAAAGTGGTTTTAACGTTTTTACGTTCCATACTTCGCATCGCATTCATTAATTTTGTAAATCAAATTTTTAACAAATGAAAATTGTAAAACGAATATTCATTGGCTTTGTCATTTTTATAGTAGTACTGTTAGCGGCGGCAATTGTTTTGCCGATCGTTTTTAAAGATAAGATCAAAGCGATGGTAGATCAGGAAATTGCTAAGACCATAAATGCAGACGTGGTTTTTGATGTCAATAATTTCAGCCTTTCAGTGTTCCGCCATTTCCCCAACATTACTGTTGAGGTGAAAGAGCTTGGCGTTTTTAACCGCGAACCGTTTAAAGGCGAACATCTTTTTGTGGTGGATCGTTTGGATGTGGAAGTCAATCTGAAAGATGTTTTGTTTGGCGATCAACTTCATGTAAAAGGAATCAGTCTGGTGAAGCCTCAGGTAAATGTCAAAGTGTTGAAAGACGGGCGCGCGAATTATAACATAACTTTCCCTTCCACAGATACTATAAAATCAACTGAGCCTAGTAAGTTTTCATTTGCTATCGATTATTGGTCTGTGGAAAATGGAGACATCGTGTACGATGACGCCACGATGCCATTCTTTATGTCGCTTCGCGGATTGAATCATTCCGGCAGCGGTAACTTCAATGAAAAAGAATTTGATTTAACTACCAAAACAATTGTCGATTCACTCACTGTGCGCTACGGTGGCGTAGAGTACCTTACTAACAAACGCGCAACCGCCGATGCTGTGATCGGCATCAGCGAAGATTATACGAAATATACATTCAAACAAAACTCGGCAAAGGTAAACGACTTTGCGATGGGCTTCGATGGCTGGTTTAAAATGAACCCGAAAGATTTTGGCATGGACATCAAATTCAATAGTCCGGCCAACTCATTCAAGAGCTTGCTTTCACTTGTGCCGGGAATGTATTCTAAAGATTTTGACAAGATTGAAACCAAAGGCGATTTGTCGTTCACAGGTTTTGTAAAGGGCACTTACAGCGATAAGCAAATGCCGGCTTTCAATGTCGATCTGAAAGTAATCGACGCGATGTTTAAGTATCCTTCATTGCCTACCGCGGTGAGCAACATTAATGTCGACCTGCTGGTGGACAACAAAACAGGTGTGATTGAAAACACTTTCGTGGAATTGAAGAAAATGCATCTCGATTTTGGATCGAATCCGGTTGACGCGTATGCGCGAGTTGAAAACCTGAAAGACTATAACCTTGATGCCAATGTGAAAGCAAACTTGAACCTCGGCGAATTGACCAAAATGTTTCCTATGGAGGGCATGAGTGTGGAGGGCTTGTTTAAAATAGATGCTACCGCGAAAGGTGTGTATGACAAAGTGAAAAAACTTGTTCCTGCTAGTGGTACAGCGTCGCTTAAAGGTTTTAAGTTTTCGATGAAGACACTGCCGTATGCGGTAACTGTGGCGCAATCCGAGGTTTCATTTGATCCAAAGAAAGTGGAGGTGAAGAATACTTCTGGAACAATTGGTAAAAGTGATTTCGCAGTATCCGGTGCAGTAAGCAATTACCTTGAATATGTGTTCACCAAAGGAACTATAAATGGCACTTTAAATTTTAATTCTACTCTTCTCGACCTGAATGAGTTTATGACCAACTCAGCTCCTTCGGATAAGAAAGACACTACAAAACTTAGCGTAATCCCGGTGCCGGATAACATCGACTTCCTGTTGCATTCCGACATCAAGACGGTGAAGATGCTCGATTACACAATTACACAAGCTCTGGGCGATGTGATTGTAAAGAATGCGGAGGTGAATTTAAGCAACGTGAAATTCAATATGCTAGGAGGTTCGTTCGCTGTAAATGGAACTTACGGAACGAAAGATATTCAACATCCTAAATATGATTTCGGTTTGAAAGTAGAGAATCTCTCAATCCAGGAAGCAGCTAGTTCATTTTCGATCATCAAAAAATATGCACCGATTGCCGGAATGGCGGCGGGAAAATTCGGCACAGATTTTAAAATCAATGGAGAGCTCGGACAAAACATGATGCCTAAGCTAAACACAGTAAACGGCAGTGGACTAATAAAAATCGCTGAAGCAGCCGTGAAGCAATCGAAGGTGATCGCGGGCATTACTTCGTTAACCAAACTTTCAGACACCGATGAAGTAACGCTGAAGAATGTGCTGATGTCGGCAACTATCACCGATGGCAAATTGACGGTACAACCATTCAATGTTAAGTTTGGAAATTATGTGACTTCAGTTTCAGGAAGCACAGCGCTTGATGGAGCCATCAATTATGCATTGAAGATGAACGTGCCCGCTGGAAAACTCGGCGCCCAATTTCAAGGAATGCTGAATCAATATGCAGGAACAAAAAATTCTACTTCCGAGATTCCCTTGAACATTGGCCTTGGCGGAACATTTGCCAATCCGAAAGCAACACTGCTTTCGCAAGAGCAAAAACAACAAGTACAACAAGCCGTGACTGAAGCAGCAAAACAAAAAGGGAAGGAGGCAATTCAGCAGGTAGTGGAAGGCACGCAAGTGCAAGACGTAGTGAATAACCTTTTGGGAACTAAGAAGGACACAACAAAAACTAAGAAGGATAGTACGGCAACTCAACCCGTGCAGAATTTGCTTCAAAATAAATTGCAGAATCTGCTGAAGCGGAAAAAGAATTAGAAATGGGTGAGGGACAAACCTACTTTCATTTTCCTGCTCTCCTGCAAAACGAAGGCTGGTTTTCATCAGTCTATGTGGGCACCGATGCTCAAGGCATGATAAATTATTTGTCGAGTGAGAAGCCTTACGCTGGGAATATTGAGGAGGTAAATGGTTTTGTCTTACCGGGATTTCAAAACGCACATTCACACGCCTTTCAGTATGCGATGGCTGGCCTCGCGGAAAATCATCCGGCCGGCTCTTCCGATGATTTCTGGACGTGGCGTGAAGAGATGTACAAGTGCGCTTTGTCTGTAAGCCCTGAACATGTTGAGGCTATCGCTGCCATGCTTTATGCCGAGATGGTGCGCGTGGGGTACACCCAGGTGGCTGAGTTTCACTATCTGCACCACGATCAACTGGGGAAACCTTATGGCAATCTTGCCGAGATGGGCGAGCGACTGATAGCCGCTGCACAAACGGCAGGAATAAAGATTACGCTCGTTCCGGTTTTTTACCAGAAAGGTGGATTCGGGCAGCCACCTCAGCCTCGCCAACGTCGGTTCATCTCAAATACGGTAGATGATTATTTCAAATTGCTCAACGCCTCATCACTGGCAATAAAAAACTATTCCGGTGCGTCGCTTGGCTACAGTGTTCATTCACTTCGTGCTGTTGATCTTGACGATATAAAAGACACATTGCGGCAAGGCCCGAAGCACCTGCCGTTTCATGTGCACGTGGCCGAACAGAAAAAAGAAATCAGCGACTGCCTAGCGCATTGCAACCAGCGCCCAATGCAGTGGATGTTAGCGAACTTGCCTGTAGATCAGAATTTTCATCTGGTGCACTCCACTCATCTTGACGATAGTGAATTGACACAGTTGGCGGCCACGAAAGCAAACGTCGTGTTGTGTCCTTCCACTGAAGGCAATCTGGGCGATGGCATATTCAGGATGAAAGAATTTGTAAAGTTGGGAGGCCGCTGGAGTATTGGCACTGACAGCCATATTGGGTTGAATCCGCTGGAGGAATTCAGGATGATCGATTACCGACAAAGGTTGGTGACAAATCAACGAAACACGTTTGAGGGCGATGCGGCGTTGTATCTCGTGAATGAATCTGTCAGGTCTGGAAGAAAAGCGATGGGGATCAATTCACAAAACAATTTTGAAATCGGAAAACCCTTCGATGCCGTTGTGTTCAATGCCGGTTCACATTTGTTGGCCGAAACATCGGAGAAGAATAGGCTCGCCACGTTGCTTTACACATCCGACTCCAGTAGAATCCTTGGGACTATCGTGAATGGAAAATGGATTGTAAAAAGTCAACACCATATCAACTGCAGAGCTGTTAAAGAAAATTTTTCAAAAGCTATGCGCGAATTGAAGAACCGATGAGATCGGAATTCAATTCAATCCGCATGTGTCTAAAATCTCTCAAAGTATTTTCTCATCTTCGTTCGAGAAACTAAATTGGTATGGTTCCTGAATTGCGGGATATTCTATTTCTTGACATTGAAACGGTAAGCGCAGTAGAGCGCCATGATCACCTTAACGAACGGTTCAAAGCGCAGTGGGCGCGCAAAGCATCCTTTCTGAAACGCGAGGAAAATCAAACCGATGAAGATCTTTTTCACGAACGAGCGGGAATCTATGCCGAGTTTGGAAAAATCATTGTCATAGCGATTGGCAAATATGTGGAAAATGAAAACGGTGAACTTTGCTTGAAGACAAAGTGTTTTGCCAACGACAACGAGAAGACGTTGCTAGAAGAATTTAGAAACACATTAGAGAAAGCCGATCCGAAAACAAAACTCTGCGCACACAACGGAAAGGAATTTGATTTCCCCTATCTCAGCCGTCGTATGTTAGTGCATGGCGTGTCACTGCCAGCTCTGCTGAACTTGTCGGGAAAAAAATCCTGGGAAATCCCTCACCTTGATACGATGGAAATGTGGAAGTTTGGCGACTATAAGCACTATACTTCCCTGGATTTGTTGCTTGCCCTTTTCGACATTCCATCCAGCAAAGGAGAAATGGATGGGTCGAAAGTGAATCAAGTCTATTACCAGGAAAAGGATCTTGCAAAAATTGCAAGATATTGCGTGAGCGATGTGGTAGCGATCGCTCAACTGTATTTGAAAATGAAGAACCTGCCGCTGATCGAAGCTCGGCATATCCTCCCCTCAAATTAATTTAAATTTAACGTTACCTTTAACAAACTACAGACCCGGATATTCAAATTGGGTCTGAATTATTTAATATGTCAAAGAAAAAATTCAAAGAGAAGAAATCAAAAAAAGAAAAAGAGCAGAAAGATTCTGTGTATAAAGAAGTGTTGCGACTGCTGAACGATAATCCTGGAAGGGCCTACGACTTCAAACAGATTGCACGAAAGACTGGCGCAAAAAACAGTGCATCGAATGCAGCCATATTTACTGCACTTGATAAACTCGAAGCCGAGGGTAGAATAAAAGACCTTGGCAACGGAACCTTTACCTCAGCCCGCGGCGCCGACGCGCTGGAAGGAATTGTAGATCACGTGAATCCTCGGTTTGCCTACATCGTCACGGGCATTGAAGGACAAAAAGATATTTATGTAAAAACGCGCGACTTGCTGCCTGCGATGCACGGCGACAAAGTAGCTGTGGAATTGTTTGGCAGGCGAACCGGAGAAAATCCGGAAGGTAAAGTGGTGGATGTAATTCAGCGTGGACGAAATCGTTTTGTCGGTCGGGTTGAACTTTCCAAAAACTACGCGTTCATCGTTCCTGATTTCAAAAAGTTGTATCAGGATTTTTTTGTTTATCCTGAAAATATCAACGGTGCAAAAACCAACGACAAGGTATTGTTTGAAGTGACGCGCTGGCCTGAAGGCGATAAAAGCCCCGAAGGTAAAGTGATAGAAATACTCGGTAAAACTGGTGAGAACGAAGCAGAGATTCATTCGATTATGGCCGAGTTCGATTTGCCATTTCGGTTTCCTGAGCGTGTACTTGCAGAGTCCGAATTGATTTCAGAAGAAATCCCAAAAGATGAAATCAAAAAGCGCTGGGATTTTCGCGACACACTGACATTCACCATCGATCCGGAAGATGCGAAAGATTTTGACGATGCCATTTCCTTCAAAAAACTGGACAATGGCCATTATGAAATTGGTGTGCACATCGCCGACGTAACGCACTATGTGAGGCCAGGCACTATACTCGATGATGATGCGTTTGACCGTGCAACTTCGGTTTACCTTGTGGACCGAACCGTGCCGATGCTTCCAGAAAAATTGAGCAATGGACTTTGTTCGTTGCGACCTCATGAAGATAAGCTCACCTTCGCAGCGATTTTTGAAATGGATGAAAATGCAAGAGTGATCGACGAGAAATTCGGACGGACAGTCATTCATTCCGATCATCGGTTTACGTACGAGAAAGCTCAGGAAGGAATTGAAACCGGCACAGGAAACTTTGCTTCCGAGCTGAAACTATTGAATGACCTGGCGATCAAGCTTCGCAAAAAAAGATTCGCCAATGGCGCGGTTAATTTTGAAAGCGCGGAAGTAAAATTCAAACTGGATGAAAAAGGCAAACCACTGGAGGTGGTTCCAAAAATCAGAAAAGATGCGCATAAACTAGTGGAAGAATTTATGTTATTGGCCAACAAAGCAGTGGCCACCTTTGTTTACAAACTGAAAAAGAGCGAAGGCAAAAATACTTTTGTGTACAGAACCCACGACTTTCCTGATCCCGAAAAAGTACGCGACTTCTCCATGTTCGCACGTCAGTTTGGCCACAAGCTCAATATTGAAGAAAAAACTATTTCCAGCTCGCTCAATAAATTGATGGACGAAATTGAAGGGAAACCGGAGCAGAATGTGTTGCAATCGCTGGCCGTTCGGTCGATGGCAAAGGCAAAATACACTACGGATGCGAAGGGACACTTCGGATTAGCATTTGATCATTACACGCATTTCACTTCGCCTATTCGGCGTTATCCAGACATGATGGTGCATCGCTTGCTGCAACATTACCTCGATGGAGGCAAACCTGTGGTGAAGAAAGAATACGAAGACAAATGTGTGCATAGCAGCGAACGTGAGAAACGTGCCGCTGATGCCGAACGCGCGTCTATCAAATATAAGCAGGTGGAGTTTATGAGTATGGCGGAAGATAAACTTTACGAAGGCATTATTACCGGCGTGACCGACTTTGGAATTTTTGTAGAGATCACGGCTACTAAATGCGAAGGCATGGTGCGCCTGGCCGACATGAAGGATGATTTTTATGAACTTGACGAAAAGAATTATCGCGTGATTGGCAGAAGAAGAAACAAGATATATAGGTTGGGAGATAAAACTTCTGTGCGCATTAAGAAGACCGATGTGGATCGCAGAACAATTGATTTGACGTTTGAAGATAAAAAGGAATGGTAAAGGAATATCTTTCTCTGATCGAGGCAGAGATCAAAAAACAAAAATTCGGGAAGAAACCAGAGTCGCTCTATGAGCCAATTCGCTACATCATGGCGCTGGGTGGCAAGCGCCTGCGTCCATTGCTTACAGTGCTCTCTTATTCGTTGTATAAAAATAATCCGAAGGATATTATTCCATTTGCGGCGGCGGTGGAAGCCTTTCACAATTTTACTTTGATGCACGATGATATTATGGACAAGGCTCCGTTGCGCCGCGGCCAACCTACTGTGCATGAAAAATGGAATACAAATACCGCGATTCTTTCTGGCGATGTGATGCTTGTGAAAGTGTATGACATGCTTCTCGGATTGGAGGCGAATAAATTGAAAGAAGTACTAGCCATTTTCAACAAGTGCGCCGCCGAGGTTTGTGAAGGCCAGCAGTGGGACATGGAATTTGAAAGCAAGCCTAAGGTGACAGAAGCTCAATACATCGAAATGATTCGCTTGAAGACCGCTGTTTTGCTTGGGTTTAGTTTGGAACTAGGTGCAGTGTTGGCTGATGCCCCTCAGCGTGATCGCGAAGCATTGCGTGAATTTGGTGTGAACATCGGAATTGGATTTCAGCTCAAAGACGATTGGCTCGATGTATATGCCGACAAAAAGAAATTTGGAAAGCAAGTAGGCGGCGACATCATTGCCAACAAAAAAACATTCTTGTTGATCAAGGCTCTTGAAAAGGCAAAAGGCAAACAGAAAGCAGCACTCGAAAAATGGCTAGCGGCCAGGAAGTTTAATAAATCAGAAAAAGTGAAAGCGATTACGGCGATTTATAACGACTTGTCCGTTTCGGCCATTACAGAAAAGAAAATTAATCACTTTTTTGACAAAGGCTTTACCCATCTCAATACACTTTCAAATCCGGCGAACGTTGATTTGCTCAAAACGTTCGTGGTAAGTCTGATCAGTCGCGAAGTTTAGGAATTCTTCAGCTTTACGCTGCAACCAATGGCTTTGGTTTTAGTCACCGTTACGGTTTTTCCAGTGAGGAGTTCGTTCACGGCTTCTTCTACGTAATGCTTGCTGGCCTTTGCGCCGTTGCGGCTGTTGTTGTCAATCGCGCCGATGTAAGCCACTTTCAATCCATCCGCTGTTTTGGTGAGTACGAAAGTGTGCGGCGTATTCGTAGGATTAAACTTCCTCACGGTTTCCTGTGATTCGTCGTACAGATAGGGAAAATCATAATTGTGTTCTTTGGCGTGTTCTTTCATTTTCTCGAAAGACTCTTCGGCCACAATCTCGGCAGAGTTTGGATTGATAAGGACCACCGGAAAGCCCTGAGACGCGTATTTCTTATGAAGGTCAATAATCCTGGAGTTGTAAGCGCGAGACATCGGGCATGTGTTGCAATCAAAAATCACGATAAACCCTTTAGCATCCTTGTAATCGGAAAGTGAAATCATTTTTCCGTCTACGTTCTTTAATTTGAAATCAGCAACTACATCACCTACTTCGTATCCGTTTTTTACTGGAGCGAAACCCGCAAGCGCAACCACAACAAGAAGCATTAATTTTTTCATTCGTTAAATCGGTTTACTGTTCAAGTTTAATTTTGAAAGGTACTTTTTTGTAAGGATGTTCCGAATAGACCCGCACGGCAGCAATTTTATCAATCACGTCAAGGCCTTCGGTAACTTCGCCAAATACTGTGTATTTACTGTCTAGTTGTAGCTCACCACCAATGGTAGTGTAAAGTTTGCGCTGTTCGGGAGTAACTTTGATCTCCAGGTTTTTAACTTCTTCATCAAATTCCCAGTCGGCATATTTGCTACCCTGTGAGAAATAAAATTCCGTTGAGGAGGATTCCATTTCTGGATTGTTGTCGGTTTGACGAGCCATGGCGAGTGCGCCTCGTTTGTGAAAAAAGTTGGGTGTGATTTCGGCAGGAATGGTGTAATCCAATTTTTTTTGTGGCACGCCACCTTGCACTACAAACCGTTCTACAATTCGGTAGAACTCAGCGTTGTTTTCGTAGTAACCGTCTTTGATGAGCTTCACAAAGTTGGCGCGGTGAAGTGGAGTTTCCTCATAAAGCCGAATTTTGATTACTCCAAAATCAGTTTCGATAACAACATTTTTCTCAGGGTTTTCTTTGCCGTATTGTAGGAGAATTTCCTTTCTGTTTTCGTTAGTGATTTTGATGGTGTCTTTCTTGCAGGAAAAAGCGACCGCTCCAATCGTCAAAGCAACAAATATTTTCAGAAGCGCTTTCATTTCGAAATTTCGTCTATCAGTTTTTCAAGATCACCTTCTTTCAATTCACCCTGAATGAATTTTCTCTTTTTAGTAACCGGGTTTACAATCAATGTCGATGGCAAAGCGCCGCTCCATTCCTTATCGATTTTATCAATCCAGTCGCCTGGGTTTTCTTCTTCCAGGATCACTACCGCCGATTCAATTTTCTTACGAGCTATAAATTTTTTTACTTTTTCCGGATTTGGATCAAGATCATAGTCCATGCTTACCAAAAGTACCTGCACGTTTTTATTCGTGCTATTTACTTTTTCGAAGAATGGCAGTTCTTTGACGCAGGGCGCACACCAGGTAGCCCAGAAATTAATCACTTTGATCTTGCCCGGCTCGTTGATCGACTTTTGGAGTTGAGCCAACTTGATAAACCCCTGACCAGAGGCCACTGAGAGACCAATCAGGAGTAGAAAAAATCCGATGAAAGTAGTGCGCTTCATTTTGGGGATTTGAAAATAGATAATTCCTGAAGATCGGGAAAACAATTTGAGGAAATGTGCGGCTAACTAAGCCAAGATTTTAAGGAAAATTCAAACCAGTTACCGATGTAAGATTCATGAAATATTTTTTTTAAAATGGTTAATTTCAACCAGTTATAAAACCTCTGGAAAGTATTCCACAAAAACCAACAATTATCAACATTAGGTTATTGTTATGGTTTAATCAGCTGAAAATCAGTTATATACATACCTTTTAATCAATTCAAGGTTTGTGGACAACTTAATTTTTTGCCAAAGAAAGTTGTCTAATGCAAAGTTTTTACTAAGGATCAGAAAACCAGCCGAATAGCTCCTGTCCGTTTTCTATTTTTGCTTTCATCATGAGCGATTCAATCAAAAAACTTTTCAACATTGAGCATCCAATCATTCAGGCTGGCATGGTGTGGTGCAGTGGCTGGCGATTGGCCTCGGCAGTGAGCAACGCAGGTGGGTTAGGCCTGCTCGGAGCAGGGTCAATGCACCCCGAAGTATTGCGCGACCATATTCGAAAATGCAAAGCAGCCACGCCCAAACCATTTGGGGTAAATGTGCCTTTGCTTTATCCTGAAATGGAAGCGATCCTGAAAATAATTGTCGAAGAAGGGGTCGGAATTGTGTTCACTTCTGCCGGAAACCCAGCTACATGGACAGGCTATTTGAAAGATCATGGCGTTACGGTGGCCCACGTGGTGTCAAGTTCAAAATTTGCCATTAAGAGTGCGCAGGCCGGCGTGGATGCTGTAGTAGCCGAAGGATTTGAAGCAGGAGGCCACAACGGTCGTGAAGAAACAACTACGCTGTGCCTCTTGCCATTGGTGCGCGATGCGGTCACGCTTCCGCTGATTGCGGCTGGAGGAATCGGTTCGGGCCGAGCAATGCTAGCGGCGGAAGCGCTTGGTGCTGACGGCGTTCAGATCGGAACATTGTTTGCCGCCAGCAAAGAATCTTCGGCGCACGAGAATTTTAAGAACCGGCTGGTGGGATTAAAAGAAGGAGAAACAATTCTCACCCTAAAAAACCTGACGCCGGTGAGACTTATCAAAAACAAATTTTACCAACTCGTAGCGGAAGCCGAAATGAAAGGAGCATCGCCTGTTGAAATAAAGCAACTGCTTGGAAGGGGAAGAGCCAAAGAAGGAATTTTTGAAGGCGACCTCGACCATGGCGAATTAGAAATCGGACAGGCGGCCTCGTATATCAAAGAAATAAAATCAGCCGCCCAAATTTTGGAAGAAGTGGTTAGGGAATACGAAGAGGCTAAAAGAAAATTACTTGAGCGCTAGCGCAAATGAGTGCTGCGGCGATGCGGGAGCTTGCGATTTTTCTTCCTGCAGTTGAATTTTGTAAACGTTTTCATACCAGTTTACATAATCGCGGTATTGCAGGCAATCTTTGATCAGATCGTCGCCTTTTAAAATTATGATGATCAATTTTCTATTGATTGATACGCGAATAGAATTTTGCTGATTAACCGGAAGAGAAGAAATCTGAACGTATTCAATTCCCTTGAAATTCTGCGCCTCAACTCTCATATATATCTTCTTTTGTCATTGATGGTTGAGATAACTTTTTTGTAACCCAGTCAAAAAAAAATATTTTGGCCTTGCTATTCTTCCTTAACTTTAAATCCAACAAAATAGCGCGTATGCTCAGTAATCAACGGAAAAAATTTTCTCTTCCTTCAGGAGTTACCTATCTGAATGGCTCGTATATGGGACCGTTATTGAAAGAAGTAGAAAAAAAAGGCATTGAAGGAATAAAGAGAAAAAGAAATCCAGCGGCACTACCTCCTTCTGATTTTTTTACGGGCTCCGAAAAGCTTCGTCAGGAATTTGCAAAACTGGTTCGTGTAAAAGAACCTAACCGTATCGCGATCATTCCTTCCGTTTCATATGGGCTTGCAAACGTAGCCGCCAATATCAACTTGCATAGCTCGCAAAATATTGTGGTAGCAGCCGAACAGTTCCCAAGCAATGTGTATTCATGGATGCAACGTTGCAAAGAAGCTGGGGCAACGCTAAAAGAAATAGAACCACCAGTGGAACTGCACCACCGCGGAAAGATCTGGAATGAGCGTCTGCTTGATGCCATCGATAAGAATACTAAACTCGTGGCGCTGGGAAATGTGCACTGGGCCGATGGTACAAAATTCGATTTGACAGCGATACGCCAACGCACCCGTGAGGTCGGCGCCTTGTTGGTGATCGATGGAACACAAAGTGTGGGTGCGCTTCCGTTTGACGTGAGCAAGCTTCAACCCGATGCGCTGGTTTGCGCAGGCTACAAATGGTTGCTTGGGCCTTACTCAATTGGATTAGCCTACTACAGCGAGTACTTTGATGCAGGCACGCCGATCGAACAAAATTGGATTACGCGGAAAAACAGCGAAGATTTTTCGCGCCTGGTAAAGTATCAGGAAGATTATCAACCCGGCGCTTTGCGATACGAAGTAGGCGAGCGTAGCAATTTTATTCTTGTGCCGATGATGACGGCAGCGCTGCAACAAATCATTGCATGGAAACCGGAGAATATTCAGCAGTATTGTAAAAAGATTTCAGCGAAAGCGATTAATCAGCTTCGTGAATCAGGCTATTGGGTTGAAGATGAAAAATTCAGAGGGCATCATTTGTTTGGAGTTCGGTTGCCAAAAGAAGTAGATATGGAAAAAATTAAACTCCGTCTTCAGCAAAACAAAATTTCTGTTTCGGTACGCGGAGATGCCATTCGTGTTTCGCCAAACGTTTATAACTCTGAGAGTGATCTTGCGAAATTGGTGAAGGCGCTAAAACGTTAATTCGTTAGAACTCCAATCGCTTTGAATTTCTCCAGCACCATTTCGGTGTGAGGAGCATCGCGTAGTTCGTCGGTCAGATCCTGGCCGGCCCAATGCTCGTAATGCTTTCCGGACTTCCATAATTTGGATTGAGTAACATCATAAATCACTCCACGGTAGGCGATCCACACTTCGGGTTTATCTTGTCCGTTGCGCAGCGCAAGTTGGGCGCGTGTGTAAGCAGGGAGATTATCCACGCGAAGTGTAATGACTGAAATCTTTGATGAGCGTGTTGACAAATACCTGAGGAGGCAGGTCAGACTGAATGCCTAATTGTGTTTTTATTTTTTCAACCAAAGCCAGCAATGGCTCTGGGTTATCGTGTTGACGGTCTACTTCCAGGGCGCGCTGCATCAATTCAATATCCGAGGAGCGAAGCTGAACTACTTGCTGAAACGTCGGCACATAATTCTCCTCGGCCGTGATGAAAACCTCTTGCGCTGTAACTTCTCGCTGCTGTGTCAACTTAATCACCGAAGTATTGGCCACCATGTCGCCAATTCGCTGACCCTTTCCGCTGGCAGCGACTACAATCAGCCCGATTGCCCCTCCCAAAATATAGAAGTCGATGAATCCGAAAAGAAAACGAAGCACAAAATTCCCGATGGTAGCACGCGTGCCGTCAAGTCGAACGACCTGAATATTCATCAACCGTTTACCGGGAGTTTGCCCGTTCATCAGGATTTCAAACGTGAGCGAAAAGAAAATCCAGGGGATACCTAGGGTGGCGATCCAGATCCAGGGAATGTTCAGGTTTATTCTGATAAAAAGTGCGAAGAGGGCGATGGTATAAAGGATCAGGATCAGTCGGTCAATGATGTGCGCCAGAATTCGTTCTCCCACGCTTGCGATCGGGTAATGAATGAAGACGTTCTGGGTGGTGCGGACTGAAATTGTTTGCATAAACAGTTTCAAAAATACATGTAACGATCAGGTTTAACCATTAACTTTCACAAAAATTTATTGGTCATGAAAATTCACAATGCGGCGGCTGTAATCTTCCTTTTATTTCTTATTGGATGCGCTGAAAAAAAACCGGTGGATCGTATGACCGATGAAGAGCTTCAGGTGTATGCCGACAAGCTCGCGCATAAGTTTATCATCACGGATGGTCACGTGGATTTGCCCGAGCGATTGAAAGGAATAAAATTTACGGAAGACAGCATCAACGTTGTCATGTCTTCCAAAAAAGGGGAGTTTGATTTCGTCCGGGCCAAAAAAGGCGGGCTCACAGCACCGTTCATGTCTATTTACGTTCCGTCGTCTTACCAGAAAGAAGCGGATTTTGGAAAAGCATACGCCGATTCTCTTATCAACTGGGTTGATCTGATTGCAAAAAAACTTCCGGATCATTTTGCACTAGCTTTAACTCCGGCTGATGTGCAAGCAAATATTAATAATGGAAAAATTTCGTTGCCGAAAGGAATGGAAAACGGCGCCCCGATCGGCAACGACTTGAAAAACGTAAAATATTTTTATGATCGTGGCGTGCGCTACATCACGCTCACTCATAGTCAGAACAATCAGATTTGTGATTCGTCAGGAGATACTGCAAAGTGGAATGGCCTAAGTCCGTTTGGCCGACAGGTGGTAGAAGAAATGAATCGCGTGGGCATCATGGTGGATATTTCGCATGTGGATGACAGCACTTTTTATCAGGTGATGAAACTGGCAAAGGCGCCGTGCATCGCATCGCACTCTTCATGTCGGTATTTTTCACCCACTACCCGCCGCGATATGACGGATGACATGATCATCGCTTTGGGAAAGAACGACGGAGTTGTGGCGGTAAATTTTTACACCGCCTTTATCGACTCAACGGTAGCCAATTATCAGTCGAAGTCCAGAAAACAAATCGAAGCGATACTCAGCGAAAAGAAACTTACAGCACAAGATCCACTTGCAGGCGCTTTGATAGCTCAATACCGCAAGGATCATCCGCGACCCACAGTTGACATCGAGCGTGTGGTAGATCACATTGATCACATCAAAACTTTGGCGGGTATTGAACATGTTGCTTTTGGCTCTGACTTTGATGGCGTGGACGGCATGTTGCCGGAAGGCCTTACGGATGCGTCGATGTACCCAAATCTGATTTATCATCTGCTCAAGCGCGGCTACACAGAAAATGACATCGAGAAAATTTGTTATAAAAACTTTTTCCGGGTGTGGAATAAAGTGGAGGAGGTCGCCAAAAATTCAAAGTAGGTATCAACCTCATTGCTCATGCTTGAAGCAGCATTTATAAAACGCAACAAGGCCCGATGGGAAGATTTTGAAAAGCAGCTGAACCATCAGCAGCAAGTGCCGCCCGATCAGTTGGCCGATGTATTCATTCAGCTCACCGACGATCTTTCGTTTGCTCGCACCCAATATCCTAAAAGCAGAGTAACGCAATACCTTAACTCGCTGACCGGAAAAGTGCATCGCGAGATTTATAAGAATAAAAGAGAAGAGAAAAACCGGTTTATTCATTTCTGGAAAATAGAAGTGCCCGAGGCCGTGTACCATTCGCGAAAGCAAATGCTGTTGGCGCTGATTGTGTTTCTGGTGTCCGGTGCTATCGGAGTGGTATCAGTGGCAAACGACGACACGTTTGTCCGGCTGATTCTCGGCGACGGATACGTCAACACTACATTAGAAAATATACGAAGCGGAAATCCGACGCGAGTCTATTCTTCCGGTGGGCAGATGGATATGTTTTGGATGATTACGCTGAACAATGTGTTGGTTTCGTTTAGAGTATTCGTCTTCGGGATTTTTGCTTCTCTGGGCACCGGCTTGTATTTGTTTTACAACGGCGTGATGGTGGGCACGTTTGTCATGTTCTTTTATCAGGAGAGTCAGTTGTCGCAGGCGCTGCCGGTCATTATGCTACATGGCACTATCGAGTTGTCGTCGATTGTGATTGCAGCAGGCGCAGGCTTTACCATGGGCAACGGGTTATTATTCCCAGGTACTTATCCGCGCATCGTCTCCTTCAAAAGATCGACATTCACAGGATTGAAAATTGTAATTGGTCTCGTACCCTTTTTTATAATCGCCGGTTTCATCGAATCGTTCATCACACGCTATGCCTTCATGCCTGTCGCAGTGAAAATGATGATCATCGGTCTGTCTGCAATGCTCATAATTTACTATTTCATCATCTACCCTTTTCAATTGAAAAAAAAATGGAAGAATTTAACCTGATCCAGTTTCAAGAAGCGAGAAATTTTGGAAAGAAAATCAACACGGTGTTTGAGTTCATCAAGCAAAACTTCAAACCACTTAGCAAGAGTTTGATTTTAATTGCTGGTCCGGCGGTGTTGATCGGCAGTATTTTTCTTGGCTCATTTTTCTCCTCCTTTATGGGTCGTGCACTCAACCCGCAGGCCTCGTCGCCCGACGAGACCTTGAAATATTTTTCGTCGGCGTCATTTTGGGGAGAAATGGTGTTGATGTATTTGTTCCTGATTGTGAGCTATGTGATCTCGCTTGCCACGATCAATAGCTATGCGTGGCTGTACGGCCAGAAAAAAACAAATCAGATAGAAGTGGCCGAAGTCTGGGAAAAGGTGCGTGAGACAATCTGGAAATATCTTGGAAGCATTCTTCTCATTGTGATCAGTTTCGTAGTTATCTTTTTTGCCGCGACGATCCTTGGCGTTGTACTTCAAAATATTTCTACGGCGCTGGTAATATTGGTTGTGATCGCGGCCATCATCTTGGTGATTTATCTTGCTGTCGGTATTTCGTTGGTATTTTATGTTCAGGTCAATGAGGATTTGGGCTTTTTTGAAGCGGCCGCGCGCTCTTTGCGACTTGTTTCCGGAAAATGGTGGAGCACGTTTGGTATTTCACTCGTTCTTTCGATGATTGGCGGCGCAATCTCTTACATCTTTATCATACCCTACTACATTTTCATTTTTGTCAGCGCTTTCAACAAAGCTTCTGGCGGCAACCCGCTTGAAATGAGCGATACTTTCAAAGTCGTGAGTTTTGTGTTTCTCACGCTGTATTACATGTCGCAAATGTTATTGCAAAGTTTGCCAAGCTTTGGACTCGTCTTTCAATATTATAACCTGGTAGAATTGAAAGAAGCCAAAGGATTGATGAGCGACATTGAAAATTTTGGAAAACCAACGGAAGACAGTTCGCGCAACGAATCGTTTTAATCGCATACAGCCTGCATGCTGAATTTCGCTTTTACTTTATTGTTGATTTTTTCTCCGCAGTCGGATACAACGATTGTGCCTGCCGACACAGTAGTGGTGGAGCAAAAATCGTATACCATTGCCGATACGACGAACATAGCGGAGAAGAAATTTTCTGAAAAGGAGATTAACCGCCTGAAGGCTGAGGATGAGCTGAACTATAGTCAGCCGCCTACCGTGGCCGAAAGCTGGTGGACCCGGTTTAAGCAGTGGCTCGCTGATTTGTTATTCCGGATTTTGCGTGGAGCAACCACCACTACTCTTGGCCAGATTACCATGTACATTCTCGGCGGCGCGCTTTTGGTGGTGATCATTCTGCTGCTTTTGAGAGTGAATGCGTTTCGAGTTTTCTTTTCAGGCGCCGATGCCGGGCAATCAAACAATCAGTTGTTTGAAGAAAACATCCACGAAATGGATTTTGAAAAACTGATTCGTGAGGCCAAACAGAACAACGATTACCGAATGGCCACGCGACTGGTTTTTTTGTACTCTTTAAAAATTCTTTCCGATCAGCAGGTGATCCGGTGGCTTCCCGGAAAAACCAACCACGATTATCTGGATGAAGTAGAAAGGTCTGACCTGAAGGATGGATTTCAGGAGCTGAGCCTTTACTTCGATTATGCGTGGTACGGCAACTTCCGCGTGTCGGAAGAAATTTTTCAGAAAGTAGAAGGTGTTTTTCTGCAATTGAAAAATAAAGTGAACTGATGGGCAAGGACTGGAAATATATTGCTTATCTGTTGCTGCTGGCAGCCATCTTCCTTTTCATGTTTTTAAGCAAAGACAAACAATACGATTGGACGGTGACGCTGGCGCACGAAGACAAAAATCCGTACGGCACCTTTGTGCTCAACGAGTTGTTGCCTTCGGCGTTTAGTAAAAAAGTGGAAACCAATTACGAAACGTTTTATGAATTCAAAAATAAACTGGATGATCGCGACAACGTACTAATCCTCGCCACCAATTTTAATCCCGATAAGGAAGATGCCAAATCCATGCTCGCGCATGTAGAGCAAGGTGGAGTAATTTTTGTTTCATCCACATACATCAATGGTGAGATAGCCGATACACTTGGTCTTCGCTCGTCGTACAATTTTGAAGCTAAGGATTTTTCACAATCGTCAAATGATTCGTCGTCCATTCATTTGGTGGCGTCACACTTCGATACCTCCCGTTACTTTTATTTTAAGAAGGGAAATATTCGCAGCTATTATTACAAGGCCGACACGTCTAAGAAAAAATCGATGCGTAAAGAAGGGTTGGTAATCGCAGCCAATGCCGACCACGATCCGGTAGCGATAAAGATCAATCATGGCAAAGGGTATTTTATCTTTTGCAGCACGCCGCTCATTTTCACTAACATCTATTTGCTCGATCACGACAATCATGCGTTGGTGTCGTCGCTGCTTTCTTACTTACCCGATAAAAAAATATATCGCACGGAGTATTATCAGATGGGTCGTATGGAAGCTGCTACGCCCATGCGTTTTATTTTGATGAACGATCCGTTGCGTTGGGCGTACTACATTTCTATAATATCGGTTTTGCTTTTCATTGCCTTCGAGGCGAAGCGCAGACAACGCCCGATTCCGGTGATCGCTCCGCTGGAGAACACTACTCTTGAGTTTGTAGGAACCATCGGCACGCTGTACTACGAGCGACAAGATCACAAGGCTATCGCCACCAAAAAGATTTTGTTTTTCCTTGAAGCCCTACGCGAAAAATATAATTTTTCACTGCCGCTTCACACTGAGGATTATGCTAAAAACCTGTCGCTACGTACGGCTGTCGATGAAGAGCTGGTTCAAAAACTCGTCAAGCTGATTCGTCAGATTATGGGCAAGCAAAGAATTCTCGAAGAAGAGTTAACAACTCTTAACGATTTGATTCAAAAATTTTGGAATAAATAAATTCAATTCATGGAAGAAAACACATTTCACGCGCGCATCGATCTGTCCATTTTAAATGGGCAGATAAAAAAGATTAAAGATGAAATTGGTAAAGTAATCGTGGGGCAAGAGCAACTGGTGGAGTTGCTCATCACAGCAATCCTGGCCGACGGGCACGTGCTCATCGAAGGTGTGCCGGGTGTGGCTAAGACGCTTACTGCTAAACTGCTTTCGAGAATTATCTCCGTTGATTTTTCGCGAATCCAGTTTACTCCTGACTTGATGCCGTCGGACGTGCTCGGCACCTCGGTTTACAATCTGAAGACTTCAGAGTTTGAATTCAAAGCCGGCCCGATTTTTTCTAATCTGGTGTTGATCGACGAGATTAACCGTGCTCCTGCAAAAACACAGGCGGCGTTATTTGAGGTAATGGAAGAACGCCAGGTAACAGTGGATGGACATACGCATAAAATGAAAAGCCCTTACCTCGTGTTGGCTACACAAAATCCGATAGAACAGGAAGGAACCTATCGCCTTCCTGAAGCGCAACTGGATCGTTTTCTTTTTAAACTGATTGTTGATTATCCGGCGCTTGACCACGAGATCACGATCCTCTCCAATCATCATGACCGCAAGGGGGCTGTGCCGATTTCGGATGTGCAGCCAGTGCTGTCGGCTGAACAAATTTTGCAGTTGAGGCAGTTTACGCATCAGGTGCACGTGGAGCCAAACTTGTTGAAGTACATTGCGCAGATCGTGCAGGAGACGCGCAACAATCCGTTGCTGTTTTTGGGCGCATCGCCGCGCGCCTCTATCGCGATTTTGACTGGATCGAAGGCGCACGCAGTGATTAATGGTCGCGACTTTGTAAGCCCGGAAGACATTAAGCTCATCGCCAAGCCGGTGTTGAGACATCGCATCGCGCTGAGTCCTGAAAAAGAAATGGAAGGCATTTCTACCGATGAGGTGATTAAGCTGATCATCGACAAAGTGGAAGTACCGCGTTAAGAAAATTTTTCATGATAAAACTGATTCGAAGTCTATTTCTCACCAACCGGCTTTTTACCGCGCTCGGGTCGATCGCTGTTTTGTTTGTGATAAGTTTTATCGTGCCTGAGATTTTTTTCTTTATTCAACTTTTATTTTTTGTTTTGCTGGCCGCGGTGGCCACCGATTTTCTGTTGTTGTATCGCGTGAAGAAAGGCCTTGAAGGAGAGCGCACGCTGGCCGATCGCCTCTCGAATGGCGACGAAAATGAAATTCAAATTCACTTCCACAGTTATTACACTTTTAAAATTCTGTTGCGGGTGTTTGATGAAACACCCGATCAGTTTCAGCGCCGGGATGTGGAGTTCAATCTGGTGATGCCGGGCGGCACCAGTAAAGTGATTCGATATTTTCTCCGGCCGGTGAAGCGCGGCGAATACTCCTTTGGCGCGGTGAATGTGCTGGTCCATTCGCCGTTGCAATTGATCGCGCGGAAGTTTCGCTTTTCGGCAGATAAGCTGGTGCCGGTTTATCCGTCGTACATTCAGATGCGCAGGTACGAACTGCTGGCGATTCATCACAGGCTCACCGATACGGGTATAAAAAAGATTCGTCGCATAGGCCACAACCAGGAGTTTGAGTTGATAAAAGAATATGTATCGGGCGATGATTTTCGAACGGTGAACTGGAAAGCTACGGCGCGCCGATCGCGGCTGATGGTTAATCAATATCAGGACGAACGATCACAAGCCGTGTATTCTCTCATCGATAAAGGCCGCGTGATGCAAATGCCGTTTCACGGAATGAGTCTTCTCGATTATGCCATCAACGCCAGCCTGGTGATTTCCAACATCGCGGTGAAAAAGTCGGATAAAGCTGGCCTGATTACTTTTCAGGATAAGATTGGAAGCTTTTTGCCGGCCGGAAGATTGAGCAATCAGATGACTGTTATTCAGGAAACACTCTACAACCAGAAGACAGCTTTTCTCGAAACGGATTATTCAACGCTATACTCCATGGTGCGCAAATCCATTTCGCACCGGAGTTTGCTGCTGCTGTTTACCAATTTTGAAAGTATCCATGGATTAAAAAGGCAGTTGCCTTATCTAATGAATCTGAACCGCGCGCATTTGCTGGTGGTCATCTTTTTTGAGAATACAGAATTAAAGAGTCTGCTGGAAAACAAAACGGAGGATCTCAAGGAGATTTATTTTCAGGCTACGGCCGAGCGGTTCAGTTATGAAAAGAAATTAATCGTGCGTGAGTTACAGAAGCATAAAATACACACCATACTTACCGCTCCTGAGAAACTTACGGTTAACACGATCAACAAATATCTTGAGTTAAAAGCCCGCAATCTGATTTAATTTCAGTAGAGAAATACCGAACAGAGGGTGATAAAAAATTGAAAGGAATCTGAAATTAACAAAGCCTCTTAAAATTGTTATTTTTATAATCCGAAAATTCAGATCATGAGCAAATTGAAACGAACGATCAGTGTAGTGGTGCTCGCGTTGAGTGCATCATTGGGTTTTGCACAAACCGCATCAGGGCCATTGGCAATGAAGTCGATGAAGCCGAAAAAAGGAACCGTGTGTTACGGCACGGCCATTGATGCCAACACCTTTGTGGCGCCGCCACAGTCGTATCTGGAAAGAAAGAAAAATCCATCGCAGCGAACCGAAGCAAACATCATTGTAACGTACACAGGATTTTCCGCGCAGGCACAAGCGGCGTTTCAAGCCGCCGTGGATATCTGGAAGACGTTGATTGTTTCACCAAATCCCATCCGCATTTCGGCAGTGTGGGAGCCACTAGGCACGGGTATTTTAGGCTCGGCTTCGCCCGCTACTTATTATATCAATTTTGATGGCGCACAGAAGTACAACATCTGGCATCCGGTAGCGCTTGCCGAAAAAATTGCCGGCCATGAGTTGAACTCAACGACGGAGCCAGATATCGTTGCTTCATTCAATAGCGATCAAGCCGCATGGTACTATGGTACGGACGGAGCAACGCCATCTGGCAAATATGATTTGATGTCGGTGGTGCTTCATGAAATTGGCCATGGCCTGGGAATTACGCATTCGTATGAGGAAAGCGGCGGCTCGGGCGATGTGCAATCAATTTTTTCGGTTCCCGTGATTTACGAGACATTTCTGGAAAGTTCAACTGGTCAGAATCTGGTGGAAAGTTTTGCATCGCCGTCCACAGGCCTTGGTTCACAGGTTACGGGAGGAGCTTTGTATTTTAATTCTGCTCTGGTGAAGGGTGGCAATTCCGGATTGAGAGGAAGAATTTACGCGCCATCCACCTACTCGGCTGGTTCAAGCGTTGCTCACCTTGACGAAACAACGTATCCAAAGGGGAACATCAATTCGCTGATGACGCCATTTTTTAATAGCGCAGAAGCGATTCATAATCCCGGCCCAATTGCGCTAGGAATTTTGAAAGATATGGGATGGAATGACATTTACATCCAATTCACTCCCTTAAAAAATACAGAAACAGTAAGCAGCGATTTCACGGTACTTAGTCAAATCAGCGGCGACACAACGTACAGTGCCAGCTCCTTCAAGCTGAACTATTCGGTAAATGGAGCAGCCCTTGTTTCTGTGACTATGCAGCCCACCGCCAACGCAAATGAATTCAGCGCTTTGATTCCTAAGCCTACCACTAGCCAGCTTACTACTTACCAATATTATTTATCGATTGTCGACAATGCCGGACGAACGTTTTATAAACCAGGTCAGGTGTGGACACAGGGAACGGCTACGCCTGGTCAGGTGCCCTATTCGTTTCAGGCTGGGCCCGACACCAAACCTCCGCACATCACACACACACCGATCAGCTTTGTAAAAAATACGGATGCAAACCTTGTTATTACCGCAGTGCTCACCGATAATATCGGGATACAATCCGGAACTGTGGAATGGCAGATAAACAACGTTGCGCAGCCCGATAAAACACTCGTCAATTCATCCGATTCGACGTACACGGTTTCGATTTCTCTCACCGGATTGAACGCCGGCGATGTGATTAAATACCGGATCAAAGCAGTGGATAGTTCGGTGGCGCAAAACGTAGCCTATTCTCCTACATCGAATTACAACAGCGTGAATGTAGTGAGCCTTGCCGCCACACAATCTTCGTATCAGAATAATTTCAATACAGCCTCTTCGGATTTTTTTGGTGACAGCTTTTATTCGATAGCTACACCTACTGGCTTTACCGATGGAGCTATTCACTCGCAGCATCCTTACCCAAGTGCTACGTCGCTTGGCAAAGACTCGCTCAATTACGTCTATGAATTGCGCGTTCCGATCAAACTCAGGGCAAAAGGATTGGCTACCATGAAGTACGATGAAGTGGTGTTGGTTGAACCTGGCAAATCAGGTGTGACGTGGCCAAGCGTAGATTTCTATGACTACGTGATTGTAGAAGGCTCGAAAGATGGAGGAGTGACCTGGAAGTATCTGGTGAAAGGATACGATTGCAATGACCAATCGGCGTGGCTTGCTAAATGGAACACCAATGTAGATAGCAATGGCAACTCGCTGGCTAGTGGCGACAATACCTTGTTTAAAACCAGAACCATTGACATGACATCAACGGGTTTCTTCAAAGAAAATGATGTCATTGTAATCCGGTTCCGTTTGTACTCCGATCAGCTGGCCTATGGTTGGGGCTGGGCAATCGACAACTTGAAAATTCAGGTGGACGAAACTCCTCCAACAGTGTTGCATAACCAAGTTGATTTTATTGCCAGCACCGCCACAAGCTTTGATCTCACCACGAAAGCATTTGACGCCAGCGGACTAAAAAGTTTGTCGATTGATTATAGTGTGAATAATGGAACTGTTACCAATTTCCCATTCACGGTAGTGCAAGGTCAGAGTGGATATCAGCTTACGTTCAATCTCACGAACTCCAACATCAAAGCTGGCGACGAAATAGAATACCGAATCAACGCGGCCGACAGTGCAGGCAATGCGGGCACACTTCCGTCCAGCGGCATGTATAAAGTTTCAGTTTTGAATTTCAAATCGGCAGTAGACTCATACGTGTCTAACTTCAATAGCACCAATACCGATTTTGCCGGAAACTACTTCAGCGTCACCACGCCTTCAGGCTTTAGCGACGGAGCCATTCATTCGGCGCATCCTTACCCCACCGGCTTTGGATTAAAATACACGTCTGACTTCAGTTACATTTTGAAGACGCCGGTAAAAGTGAGTGCTACAAATTCCAAGATCGTTTTTAATGAAGTTGCAATTGCCGAAACTGTGTCGGGAGCCCCGAAAGATTATGTCGTGGTGGAAGGATCCAAAGACCACGGCGCTACCTGGAAGCAATTGGTTTCGCCCTATGCGGCCAATGCAAACTCAGATTGGCAGATTGCCTTCAACGGAAAGCAGAACGGAAACTCCTCTCTATATAAATCGAGGCTTATTGATTTCACAACGAACAATGCATTTCAGGCCGGCGATTCTGTGCTTGTTCGTTTCAGGCTTTACAGCGACTCTACGGTCAATGCCTGGGGTTGGGCCATTGACAACCTGAGTATTCAGGGACCGATCACTGGAATTGAAGAGCCCACGTCACAATTGACCATTTATCCTAACCCGGTTAACTCGGATTACATGAACATAGTGTTGCCGCAGGCAGCAGAAGGCGCCAGCATTCAGATTGTGGATATGGTCGGCAGGCAGATGGCCAGCACCCTTACCGAAGGGCTTGTTTCCGAGCATAAAGTTTTTGTCGGCAATATTCCCGAAGGCCTTTATCTGGTGCGCGTAAATTCCGACAAGGGAACCCTGGTGAAGAAGATACTTATCGCCAGATAATCAGTCGGTCATGCAAAGGTTTTAAATGCGATTTTTTTTGCCTGAAAATTTAAAAGGGCAAAATCTAAAAATCGTGGTGTTCAGGGTATATTTTTGCGCCAATTTATCCACCACCAACTCCTATGCCACGCGACAGAAGCATTCGTTCCATCCTCATCATCGGTAGCGGTCCCATTATCATCGGACAAGCCTGCGAATTTGATTACGCAGGTTCACAAGCTTCGCGCTCGCTGCGCGAGGAGGGAATTGAGGTCATTCTGATCAATTCAAACCCGGCTACGATTATGACCGACAAGGTCACAGCCGACCATGTGTACCTTAAGCCACTGGAGAAAAAATACATTCGTGAGATTCTTGAGAAACACCATGTCGATGCCGTTTTGCCGACTATGGGTGGCCAGACAGCCCTCAATCTCTGCATTGATTGTGAGAAGGCTGGCATTTGGGAACATTATGGAGTAAAAATCATCGGCGTTGACATCAAAGCCATCGAAACCACCGAAGACCGCGAGAAATTCCGGTTGAAAATGAATGAACTTGGCGTAGGTGTTTGTAAAGGCGCCACAGCCACCTCGTTTTTAGAAGGAAAAGAAATTGCACAGGAAATTGGTTTTCCCCTTGTGATCCGGCCCTCGTACACACTGGGCGGCACAGGTGGAGGTTTTGTAGAACGGGCTGAAGACTTTGACGCCGCATTGAACCGCGGCTTGCATGCTTCACCTATTCACGAAGTGCTGGTAGAGCAAAGCATCATGGGCTGGAAAGAGTATGAGCTTGAGCTTCTGCGCGATGGCGCCGGCAACGTGATCATCATTTGCTCGATCGAAAATTTTGACCCGATGGGGATTCACACCGGAGACTCCATCACGGTGGCACCTGCCATGACGCTGCCTGATACTGTGTACCAGCATATGCGAGACCTGGCCATTAAAATGATGAATGGTATCGGCAAGTTTGCCGGTGGTTGCAACGTACAGTTTGCTGTGAACCCCGACAACGACGCTATTGTAGGAATTGAAATCAACCCGCGCGTGTCGCGCTCTTCGGCACTAGCTTCCAAAGCAACAGGTTACCCCATTGCAAAAATTGCGGCTAAGCTGGCCATTGGTTATAATCTTGATGAACTTAAGAATGCAATCACCGGAACCACTACTGCGTACTTCGAACCGGCATTGGATTACGTGATTGTAAAAATACCACGGTGGAACTTTGACAAGTTTGCCGGTGCTGACCGCAAGCTTGGTTTACAGATGAAGTCCGTAGGTGAGGCGATGGGTATTGGAAGAAATTTTCAGGAGGCCCTGCAGAAAGCCTGTCAGAGTTTAGAGATTAGAAGAAATGGTCTCGGCGCCGATGGCAAAGAACTTACCAAACCAGCCGAGCTGATGCACAGCCTGGAGCACCCAAGCTGGAATAGATTGTTTCATGTGTACGATGCCATGAAGATTGGTATCCCCATGAAGACGATCATGAAGCTGACCAAAATCGACAAATGGTTTTTGGAACAAATCTGGGAGCTGGTAGAAATTGAAAAAGAGATAGCACAATACCAGTTAAATACGCTTCCGGCTGACCTGATGCGCAAAGCCAAAGAAAAAGGGTATGCCGACCGGCAGATCGCACACATTTTAAATTGCTTTGAAAGCCAGGTGCATAATCGCCGTAAGGAAATGGGCATCAACCGGGTGTTCAAACTGGTAGACACATGTGCTGCTGAATTTGAAGCGAAGACGCCATACTACTATTCCACTTTCGATCGGGAGAACGAATCGAAAGTAACGGACAAGAAAAAAGTCATTGTGTTGGGATCTGGTCCGAACCGCATCGGTCAAGGAATTGAATTTGATTACTCGTGCGTGCACGGTGTGCTTGCGGCGAAAGAATGCGGTTATGAAACGATCATGATCAACTGCAATCCTGAAACAGTTTCTACCGACTTTGATATTGCTGACAAACTTTATTTCGAGCCTGTATTCTGGGAACATTTGTGGGATATTATCCAACACGAAAAACCGGTTGGAGTGATAGTGCAGTTGGGCGGACAAACAGCCCTGAAACTTGCTGAGAAGCTTAGCAAATACAGTGTGAAAATTTTAGGTACTTCTTACGAAGCGCTTGACCTTGCCGAAGACCGCGGCAGCTTCTCAACGTTGCTGAAAGACCTTAATATTCCATATCCTCAGTTTGGAGTGGCTACCGATGCAGACGAAGCAATTGACGCTTCAAAGACCATTGGCTTCCCGCTGCTTGTGCGCCCTTCGTACGTGTTGGGCGGACAAAGCATGAAGATTGTGATCAACGAGACGGAGTTGGAAAATCACATTTTGGACATCTGGAAGCATCTTCCGGAAAACAAAGTTCTTCTTGATCACTTCCTCGACGGAGCAATCGAAGCCGAAGCCGACGCTATCTGTGACGGCGAAGATGTGTACATCATCGGGATTATGCAGCACATTGAGCCGGCAGGTATTCACTCCGGCGACAGCTATGCTGTATTGCCTCCGTACAACCTCGGCGATCTGGTGATGAAACAAATTGAGAGCCACACCAAGCGAATAGCGCTCGCATTAAAAACGGTTGGGCTTATCAACATTCAGTTTGCCATTAAAAACGATACAGTTTATATCATCGAAGCGAACCCAAGAGCGTCGCGCACGGTGCCGTTCATTTGCAAAGCTTACGACGAACCCTATGTGAACTACGCAACGAAGGTGATGTTGGGCGAGAAGAAAATTAAGGACTTTAATTTCAATCCAACCAAAAAAGGGTACGCGATAAAAGTGCCAGTGTTCTCTTTCAGCAAATTCCCGGAGGTAAATAAAGAGCTCGGCCCTGAAATGAAATCGACAGGCGAAGCGATCTACTTCATCGACGATTTGATGGACGACTACTTTATGAGCATTTACTCGGAGAGAAATCTTTACCTGAGCCGGTAAATCCTATTGTGTCGGTAACAGCAGGGTAAAGACGGAGCCTTCTCCATACGTGGTATTCACTTTTATGGAGCCGTGAAGTTTTTCAATAGCTTCGCGGGCAATGTATAACCCAAGGCCAGAGCCTGAAGAGTTGCTTGTGCCACGGTAAAACATTTCAAAAACCCTGTCTTTGTATTCGTCGGCAATACCTTCGCCGTTGTCTGAAATACTTATCTCTACAAAGCCACCTGAAGTCAGCGATGCTATTTTTATTTCTGGCTGGTGTTCGAAATAACGTTTTTGATATTTGATAGAATTGGAAATCAAATTGCTCAACGCAACTTTCAATAAGAAACGATCGGATCGAATCACCTGACTTTGAAAATCGAATTGAAAAGAGATCTTGTTGAAGTTTTCAAGATATTTCAAGTTTTCAAGAATCTCATGAATGGCAGACTCCAGATGAATGCTTTCGATTTTAATTTCTTTGCGTGAGGATCTGGAATGGTCGAGCACTTCGCCAATAAACCCTTCAAGCTTCTGAACGCTAGCGTCAATCTTATCGAGATAAAGTTGAGTGGCATCCGGATCTTTGTCCAATCGACTTAATGTAACGAGCCCTTTGATTGATTTGAGCGGCGCGCTGATATCGTGCGACACGCTGTATACAAAGCGATCGAGTTCACTGTTGGTCTTATTTAATTGTTCGTTGGCAGCTTCAAGTTGCTTTTTTTGAAGGGTCAATTCTTTTTCTTTTTTTCTGAAATCGGAAACAGCTTTGCCGATCAGGGATGAGACAAAAAACATTGTAGTCATCCCCAGGTGTACGCTCAGCACCTGCGATGACGAAGCCTTGAAGTTATTGTATAAAAGAACCAGAGGGACGAGATAACTTAAACTGAAAAGAATAAAATTAGTGAGTAACGTGAGTTCAAACCCTCTGCGGATAGCTACGATTGTGGCGCAGATGCCGTAGACAAACCAGTAGTCATTGAAGTCAACAATAAAGCTCAGAATCAAAAAGAAAGCGCCGAGTAAAAAAAGATCGCGGGCATTTTCTTTGAACGATTTGAGCAAATTGAAATTGGCCGAACTGAACCAGATGATTCCCTTGGAAGAAACATAAGGCTTTGTAAAATGCAATAATGGAATTGCGATGGAGTACATGGTGATGAAGTCCGACAGCCACAATAGAAACACTTTGGAAAGGTCTCCATTGATGAACGTATAGTGATAGGTATAAAAACAATTGGCTAAGTCAGGCACTGCGATGCCGAACAGTGTGAAACGGATAAATATGGAAGTGGAGGAAAACCCCTGTCCATCTTGGATTATCTTTCTTGCCAATAGCCAGGAAAAGAAAGCGACCAGCGGTTCATGAGTTGCCAACAAGGCGTAGCGCTCCCATCCGCCAGGGGCTCCCCATAAAAACAAAGTGAATATCCCGTTAAGGTAAGAGATTGGAAGAATCCTCGGTCCGAACCAATGAATGAGGGCGATCCCAAAGGCTGAAGGCAGGTAAAGTAATAGGGAGTTGTTGAAGTTGCGCAGGAGTACTGACACGATCGAACCCATGGCAAGCACAAACACAATTTGCAGCCATGTAACCCAAGTCCATTTCCCAGGATTGCCGTGAGCAGTATTTTCCAAATACAGGAATTTTCTCCCGTAATGTTAAGCAAAATCTGATAATGAATTGTCCCGAATTATAATTAGGAGACAAGGTCAACGCTCCGTTTGATAAAATTGGTAAGCTCAGCGCCCGTCAGCATGCTTTGCGATAATAGCGCCAGGTCGTAAGCTTGTTTTGCCAACTTTAATTTTTGCTCCTCGGCTTCAGCTTTTAATATTTTTTGAATGATCTGATGGTTGCCATTAATAGCCACGTTGTAATTGTCTGGCATCGCGCCCATAAATCCGAAGCCTCCGTTGCCGCCGGTGCGCGCCATGTCTTTCATGCGGCGCATCCACTCACTCATCGTGATCGTCACAGGGAAATCGTCAGGTGAAAGTGACTCGATGGCCAATGACATATTCTTATTGTTGATGGCTTTTTCAAAAATTCCTTTCACAAGCTCTTCTTCTGAAGTGCTAAGCACGCTGGCAATTTTTTCATCTTTGGCGATGAGCTTGTCGATGATGTCGCTGTCTACACGTTTGAGTTGCGTCTTTTCTAATTTCTGCTCCAGGTTGCTGATAAAGTGACTGTCTAGAACTCCGTCGAGGAGGAGCACATCGTACGCTTTGGCCTTTGCCGCTTCAATGAAAGAATGTTGCTTACCGGCATCTGTGGTATAAAGATAAACCACGCTCTTGTCTTTATCTGTCTGGTTGGGCTTTACCTTATCTTCGTATTCTTTGAGTGTGAAATATTGTGCGTCTACATTTTTGAGGAGCGAAAATTCCTTGGCCTTATCGTAGAATTTTTCGTCGCTGATCATTCCGTAACGTACGAACACGCTGATGTCGTCCCACTTCTTTTCAAACTCCTTTCGGTCTTTGATGAACATGTCCACCAGTTTATCCGCAACTTTTTTAGTGATGTGCTGACTTATCTTTTTTACGTTAGCATCGCTTTGCAGATAACTTCTTGATACGTTGAGAGGAATATCCGGCGAATCAAGAACACCATGTAATAGCATCAGAAAATCAGGCACTACATCTTTCACTTCGTCAGTGATGAATACCTGGCGAGAATAAAGTTGAATTTTATTACGCTGTATCTCGAAATCGTTTTTGATTTTCGGGAAGTAAAGAACACCGGTCAGGCTAAAGGGATAATCTACGTTGAGGTGAATCCAAAACAATGGATCTTCAGTGAATGGATAAAGCTCTTTATAAAACTTCAGGTAATCTTCGTCCTTGAGTTCGCTTGGAGCTTTGGCCCAGATCGGGTTTGTGTTGTTGATAATCCGGTCAACCGTAATCGACTTGTATTTTGGTTTGTTGTCGGCATCTACACCATCTTCTACGCTTTCTTCTTTCGTACCAAACTTAATTTCTACCGGCAAGAACTTGCAATATTTTTCAAGTATGCCCTTGAGGCGATATTCGTCCAAAAATTCTTCGGAGTCTTTGTTGACGTGAAGAATCACATCGGTGCCGCGCCGTTCTTTTTTGGCTTCTGTTAATTCAAACTCGGTAGAGCCATCGCATTCCCAGCGTGCGGCTTGTGTTCCTTCTTTGAAGGATTTGGAAATCAGTTCTACTTTGTCGGACACCATGAAGGCCGAGTAAAACCCAAGTCCAAATTTTCCGATGATATCCTTAGCGTCGGCTTTGTCTTTGAATTTTTCTACAAATTCAGCTGCTCCCGAAAAGGCAATTTGATTGATATATTTTTTAATTTCATCGCCTGTCATGCCGAGACCCTTGTCGCTGACGGTGATGGTCTTATTTTTTTTGTCGAAGCTAACTTCAATTTTAAGATCGCCGAGTTCGCCATTGAATTCGCCCAGCGAGGCGAGCTTTTTCAGCTTTTGGGTGGCATCAACGGCGTTGCTCACCAATTCGCGCAAAAAGATTTCATGGTCAGAGTACAGAAACTTTTTGATGATGGGAAAAATGTTCTCGGTGTGAATGGAGATAGTACCTTTTTCTTGCATAATTCAGGGCGTTTTAGTGCGGGGAGTGAATTTCAAATATCATTCCATCTTAAAAAAGTGACAGGATGACAGTAAAAAAAATTGTCCTGAACCTTTACGGAACAGGACAAAAGCTTTCATAAGGATTCTAATACTTATTCGATTGCCAGGGGTTCATTTTTCTGCCCCAGGTCTATTTCTTCGCCGTCTTTATTCAAAAAGTGAAACTCTGTAATTCCTAATGAACTGTCTTTCACCAGATCTACCCAGCGTTTGTATTTGAAGTAAAGTTTTATCCTTTTCGAAATGATTCCCTTGGTGTAATAGGCATATAAAAACGGATGCAGCGCCAAGACCAGGTGTTTCTCGTTTTGTTTTTCAAACAGGTGCTGAATGTGGTTTTCAATTTGGTCAGTCACCAGGATGGAGGCTGTGATCTTGCCGGTTCCGTTGCAGGTAGGGCAAACCTCTTTGGTGGCGATGTTCATCTGCGGGCGCACGCGCTCGCGCGTAATTTGCATCAGACCAAACTTGGAGAGTGGCAGCACCGTATGTTTCGCGCGGTCGCTTTCCATCTCTTCTTTCATTTTGGTGTAGATGAGCTTTTTATTGTCCATGTTGCGCATGTCAATAAAATCGATCACTACTATACCGCCCATATCGCGCAGACGCAACTGGCGCGCTACTTCACGCACGGCTTCAAGGTTCACTGAGAGAGCAGTGGTTTCCTGATTTTCTTCGCGGTTGCTTTTGTTACCGCTGTTCACATCAATGACGTGAAGTGCTTCGGTATGCTCAATAATAAGATAACCTCCGCCGCGAAGGCTTACAGTCTGACCAAAGGCCGATTTAATCTGACGCTCTACGCCGTAGTGTTCGAAGAGTTTTACCTTGCCGGAATAGAGTTTTACTATTTTTTCTTTGTCTGGGGCAATGTTGTGGATGTAGCTTTTTACTTCGTCGAAGATCTTTTTGTCATCTACCAGCACATTGTCGAATGACTCGTTGAGCACATCGCGCAGCAATGAAGAAGCTTTGTTGAGTTCGCCAATAACCTTGTCGCGTGGGTTGGCTTCCACCAGGCGGGTCATACCCTCTTCCCAGGTTTTCACCAGGTTCTTCAAATCTTTGTCGAGTTCGGCCACCTCCTTGCCTTCGGCAACGGTGCGGATGATCACGCCAAAATTTTCGGGTTTGATAGATTGGATGAGGCGCTGCAATCTCTTGCGCTCCTCACTGCTCGATATCCTTTTTGAAATGCTTACCCCGGATGAAAAGGGCACCAACACCAGGTATCGCCCGGCTATGGATAACTCGCACGAAAGTCGCGGGCCCTTGGTAGAGATAGGTTCCTTCACTACCTGCACAGGAATGAGCTGGTTACGGGAAAGCTGCTGGGCTATTTTACCATGCTTGTCAATCTCTTTCTCGTTCTGAAACTTGTCCAGCTTACCACCGGTGATCTTCTTAGCACGGACTAGTTTGGTGAATTTTTGTAAGGAACTGAATTTAGCACCAAGATCAAGGTAATGGAGAAAGGCGTCTTTCTCGTATCCAATATCAATAAAGGCTGCGTTCAATCCAGGCACAACTTTTTTTACTGTGCCTAAATAAATATCACCAACTACAAACTTGCTTCCGTCTTGTTCTTCGTGGAACTCGGCCAGTTGCTTGTCCTTAAGAAGGGCTATGCGACATCCGTCCTGAGTAGCGCTGATAATTAGCTCGTTACTCAAAACTTAAATTTTTTAAATGGTTAAATTCTCTTTCCCTTCGGAAAGGGGATGTCCTTTTATTTTTTCTTATGTCTGTTCTTTCTCAAACGCTTCTTGCGCTTGTGTGTGGCCATTTTGTGTTTCTTTCTTTTCTTTCCACTTGGCATAATGTGTCTCGGTTTTTATCCCTTTCGGGAATTTGTTAAACAATAATTTTATTTCAAGTCTTTTATATACGAATCGACCGTAGCCTGTACGGCAGGGTCGTTATTCATCTTTTTTACTTTGTCAAACTGCTCGCGAGCCTCTTTTTTCTGGCCATTGTTCATGTAAGCCACGCCGAGCAATAGCTGCCCCTGCACGTGATTGGGATTTACCTCTGCCAATTGCTGAAGCCAGCCAATTGCCTTAGCATTCTGTCCGGATTGCACAGAGAGCATGCCCATGTTATAGAGAGCGAGTTCGTTTTTCGGATCCTCCTTGAGTATTTCACGCAACTGCATGATTCCTTGCATAGGGCCGCCGGTGCTTAAAAAAGTCATGGCTACTTTGATGCGGGCTTCATAGTTTTTGGGCTCAGCAGCGATTACTTTGTTAAGCCACTCGCGGGTTTTTTCAGCCATCGCTTTTTGCTTTTCAGCATTCACTGCAAAAGTGTATGCTTCGTAATAACTGTTGCCCGCTTTGAGCGCGCTTTGGGTATTGTTAAAGAACGTTGCAGCCTGTGCACCATACATGGCTGCGCTATCAAATTGCCCCGCCTGAGTGTACAAGCTTCGCAAAGAGTCGGCAAAGATAGCATTTTTTTCATTCGGCGAACTTCCCGTCATGGCAGCCTTTACCGCTTTGATGGCCGCCACAAGGCTGGCAGGAACGGCGCTATGGCCTTTTGACTGAGTTGCACCCTTAGATGATGCCGTGGAGTCGGCTTGCTTGAGCTGACTTTCGTTTTCTACCACCGCTTTGGGCAGCAAGAAAATCAACCAGATCACAAGGGCACTTGCAGCGATTAAAATAATGCGGGTCTTTAACATGCGGGGAGTGTTAATGATCTTAGTTGAGGTAACTAATCACGATTAACGAATCACTACTTTTCGGCAAGTTGTTTCACTTTATCGCTGTTCTTGATCTTATTTACAAAGATCTTGGCTGGCTTAAAGCTTGGGATATAATGCTCGTCGATCACGATAGCGGTGTTGCGCGAAATGTTGCGTGCAATTTTTTTCTTTCTCTTTTTATTAATGAAGCTGCCAAATCCGCGCACATAAATATTGTGGCCGCTGGCCATGTTTGTCTTCACGATATTGAAGAAGGCTTCTACAGACGCTGATACATCAGCCTTGTCGATTCCTGTTTTTTCTGCGATTTGATTAATTACGTCTGCTTTTGTCATAGGAGAACTTTAGAAAGGCCGCAAAGTTAACGGCCAATTGTTCAAACGCAAAAGGAATTTGTTGATTATCATGCAGATGGCTTTGAGACCCTGAAGTATTCGGTGGAATGCAAGGATTTTAAGAGATTCGCAGGCTTTACATGAAAAAAGAAAATTTTTCATCCCGGCTCATTAGCTGGTATGAAGCCAATCGCAGGAAGTTGCCTTGGCGGGAAACGCGCGACCCGTACAAGATATGGCTGTCGGAAATCATGCTGCAACAGACCAGAGTAGCACAAGGGTTGCCCTACTATCAGCGCTTCATAGCGGCATTTCCTTCTGTCGCGGCGTTGGCCAAAGCCCCGGAGCAAAATGTGATGCGCCTTTGGCAAGGACTAGGTTATTATTCCCGGGCGCGCAACCTTCACAAGTGCGCCAAGGAGGTAGTAAATGATTTTGGTGGGAAATTCCCGAACACATTTTTAGCCTTAAAAAAACTTCCTGGCATCGGCGACTATACAGCCGCGGCAATTGCATCCATCGCATTCAATGAACCGGTTGCCGTAGTGGATGGCAACGTGTTTCGTGTATTGTCGCGGGTATATGGAATAGAAACGGACATCACGTCAAACGAAGGGAAAACCCAATTTACATTGCTCGCCAACGAACTCCTTAATAAAGAGCATCCAGATCTTTTCAATCAGGCGCTGATGGAGTTTGGTGCGTTGCATTGTGTGCCGAAAAACCCCAAATGCGACGAATGCATCTTTTCAAAAAACTGTGTAGCCCGACAGAAGAATTTACAAACACTGCTTCCGGTAAAGGCCAGAAAACTCAAGGTAAGAACACGACACTTCTATTACTTCGTGATAAGGTATAAGGGGAAAACCCTAATGAAGCAGCGCATCCAAAAAGATATATGGCACGGTCTATACGATTTTCACCTTGTAGAAAAACCTCGTCCGGCAAAGGTTCAGGCAATTCTCTTGGGCGATCCTCTCTTAGCAGGTTGCGAAGTGATTCACGAAAGTAAAAGTGTTGTTCATCTGCTCTCCCATCAAAAACTGAAGGTGAAATTTGTAGCGCTCGAAATGCCACCGTCAAAAGCAAGAGACAAAAAGATTAAAAAATCGCAGCTTGTCGGTTTTTCCAAAAAGGAAATTGCGGAATTACCCAAGCCCATTCTGATTGACCGATATCTTAATAGTGAGGCAATAGAATAGAGAATACGCCAATCGACGGCAAAATCAAATTAACGCAGACATTAATCAGCTTACAGATGAGGCGACGCTATGTGCACTTCGTCGGTTTGCCAAAGACAAGATGTAAAATTTTGGTAACTTTGTTGTCCGGCTGGAACCAACGTGGGCTTTCGGTCGCTTATTGAATCGTAATAAAAAAATAGCAATATGTCAGGAGTAAATAAGGTGATTTTGGTAGGAAGATTGGGCAAAGACCCGGAGGCTCGCACGCTGGAAAGTGGCGCGATGGTAGTGAATTTTACATTGGCTACTTCGGAAGTGTATAAAGACCGGGTAACTGGGGAGCGCAAGGAAATTACCGATTGGCACAATGTGGTGCTATGGCGAGGACTGGCTGAAACGGCCTCAAAATACTTGCACAAAGGAGATCAGGTTTACATTGAAGGGAAAATGCGCACCCGAAGCTGGGAGAAAGATAACGTCACACGATACACCACCGAAGTAATAGGCGACAACATGACTTTGCTGGGAAGTAAACAAGGTGGAGGCGCTGGTGGAAACTACGAGCGGCAGGCAACGTCAACTGCGCCGGCCGACGATTACAAGCAAAGTACTGAAAGCGCAACCGACGATCTGCCCTTTTAAGAAAATTGCGGACTGAATATTTAATGCTTGGAAACGCTGCTTCTTTTAGAGGAATCCTCCACACAATTTTTATCTGACCTGATGGCCAGCGGGCCAAACTGGTTTTATATTTTGGGATTCTCAGGCATAGTTTTTTTAATCATTGTTTCGGCGGTGATTTCTGCCTCTGAAGTGGCTTTCTTCTCACTCAAATCTGAGCGGCTTGAAGAGTGCCGGAGTTCTGATGAAGCACCAGACAAAAATATTATTGAGCTGCTCAAGAAGCCGCGCCTTTTGCTGGCGACTATATTAATCTGTCACGACTTTGTGAACGTAGCTGTCGTGACCATCTCCACCTTCATGATGTGGGAGATGACCAGCACACGCAAACCAGCCGAAACCATTGTAGGCGTGGTGACCTTCATTGTCACTTTTGCACTTACTTTTTTCAGTGAGATTATCCCCAAAGTTTATGCCACGCAGCACAACCTGAGCGTGGCCAGAAAAGTAGGCACTACATGGAAAGTGCTGCAAACTATTTTTCGGCCGATCTCCTGGGTGCTGGTAGGCATGGGCCAGGTGATTGAAAAGAGAATTGAGAAAAAAGGGTACAGTACTACCGTGGAAGAACTCAATCAGGCACTTGAACTCACCACAAAAAATAACGAGACGACCGAAGAAGAGAAAGACATCTTAAAAGGCATCGTAAATTTTGGTACCCTCACGGTAAAACAAGTGATGAAGTCGCGTGTGGATATTTCGGCCGTGGATACCGAATTGAATTTTGTGGAGCTGATGGAAGAAATTAATAAGTCGGGCTTTTCGCGAATTCCGGTGTACAAAGAAACCATTGATACCATAGAAGGTATTCTCTATACCAAAGACTTGCTGCCTTACCTGGATGAAAGTAAAGACTTCAAATGGCAGAAATTGTTGAGACCGAGTTTCTTCGTGCCAGAAACAAAAAAACTTGATTCGCTGCTCAAAGATTTTCAGGGCAAGCATGTACACATGGCTATTGTGGTTGACGAGTACGGCGGAACTTCGGGCGTAATCACACTGGAAGATTTGATCGAAGAAATCATTGGCGACATCAACGACGAGTTTGACGAAGTCACGCAGGGCTATCAGAAAATTGACGACCGCACATTTATTTTTGAAGGGAAGATTTCTATTCATGATTTGTGCAAAGCGCTAGAAGTGGATGCTACTGCATTTGACGACGTAAAAGGTGAGAATGAATCGCTCGGCGGGTTAATTCTGGAATTGCACAATGGATTGCCCAAAGCCGGCGATAAGGTTGCCTTCGACCGATTTACATTCACCGTACTTAATGTTGACCACCGGCGTATTGCACGTGTGCGTGTCAGCGTTAAGGAAGAGACCGTAAAAAATGAGGAATAAATTTTATACGCTGCATATACTCCGGCGATCGTTGGCGCTTAGCATTTTGGTTGCACCGCTGTTGTTGACTTCTTGCACTACCGACTATCAACCCAAACCGAAAGGATATAATCGACTGGTTCTGCCTAAACAAGAATACCGCGCGTTGCCCGATTCGCTGCCTTATCAATTTGAATACTCAAAATATGCACGGCTGCTGAAGGACACATCCTGGATCAGCGAGCGTCATTGGGTGGAAATTTATTATCCAGAGTTGAAAGCCAACATTCACATTACTTACAAAAAAGTGGGTGGTAAAGAGGCCGTGTTGAAAGAACTGATGAACGACGCTTACAACCTTACCTCCAAGCAGCAAATAAAAGCTAACGCGATTGATGAAACTATTACGCAAACTCCGTCCGGAAAAACCGCGATCATTGCCGAAATAGCCGGCGAGGTACCCAGTCAGTTTCAGTTTACAATGACCGACTCGTCAAAGAATTTTTTACGCGGCGCGCTTTACTTCAACACCCGCGTGCAAAATGATTCCCTTGCCCCGGCCATCGAGTTTATGAAGAAGGAGACGATGCATCTGATCAACACCTTGCAGTGGAAAAAATAATTGCTGCGAAGTTTATCGGCGCAGCCAATTATATTTAGATCGGCTTTCCGGATTGGCCTGACCATTGAATAACTTCTTCGACACATCCATCGAATTTCTCAAAGGCGTTGGTCCTCAGCGCGCCGAGCTTTTTAAAAAAGAGCTGAAGATATTTTCGTTTGGCGATCTCATTCAGCATTATCCGTTTCGGTATGAAGACCGAACCCGGTTTTATCCAATCAGCAGCATTGACGATACGTTGCCTTATGTACAAATCAAAGGCAAGTTTACCGATTTCGAAATTATTGGTGACCGCAGCAAACGCCGATTGATCGGATACTTCACCGACGGCAATGGTGAAATAGAAATGGTTTGGTTTCAGCGCATCGATTGGGTGATGCAAAAAATAAAACCGGGCATTGAGTATGTGGCATTTGGTAAGCCTAGCCGGTTCGGAAAAAAACTAAACATCGCCCACCCGGAAATTGAACCCGTGACCGAAAACAATCTGAAAGGAAATTCTTTTCAGCCGGTTTATCCGATCAGTGAAAAATTAAGATCACGCTACATCGACAGCAAACAGATTGGTAAACTTCAGGCAGAACTGTTGCGTCTGGCCGAGCCTCACATTCGTGAAACGCTGCCGGAGTTTGTAGTTGCTTCAAAAAAATTTCTGTCTAAAAAAATCGCCTTACGAAATATTCATTTCCCTCAATCGCAAGAACTTTTGCAGGCTGCACAGCGCCGCCTGAAGTTTGAAGAGCTGTTTTACGTTCAGTTGCGGTTGATAAAAATGAAATTGGTTCGGCAAGACAAATTCAAAGGCCAGATTTTTAATGACACCAACATTCTCACCCGATTCTATAAAGAGCATTTGCCTTTTGAATTGACGGAGGCGCAGAAACGCGTGATCCGTGAAATATATGCTGACTTGAAATCGGGTAAACAGATGAACCGTTTGTTGCAGGGCGATGTGGGCAGCGGTAAAACAATTGTAGCGTTTATCTGCATGTTGTTGGTGATTGGCGGAGAAGCGCAGGCTACGTTGATGGCGCCAACTGAAATCCTGGCGCAACAACATTACGCCAACCTGAAAAAATATGCTGACCGGATGAATATTCCGATCGCGCTGCTTACCGGATCGGTCAAAAAATCGCAGCGAAAACCTATTCATGAAAAACTGCAAAGCGGCGAATTAAAAATTCTGATTGGAACTCATGCTTTGTTAGAGGAAGAAGTGAAATTTCACAAACTCGGCTTGGCCATAATTGACGAGCAGCATCGGTTTGGCGTGGCACAGCGAAGCAAGCTGTGGCAGAAAAACACAGACGTCTATCCGCACGTGTTGGTGATGACGGCTACACCAATTCCGCGCACGCTAGCCATGACGCTGTATGGAGATTTGGAAATTTCCTCGATTGACGAATTGCCAAAAGGGCGAAAGCCTATAATCACTACACACCAATTCGATGCTCATCGGTTAAAAGTGAATGGATTCATCAAAAGCCAGATGGATGCGGGGCGCCAGATTTACGTGGTTTATCCATTGATCGAAGAGTCAGAAAAATTAGACCTTAAGCACCTCATGGATGGCTATGAAAGTATGACGCGAGCCTTCCCGGATATACCCATCAGCATCGTACATGGCCAGATGAAGCCGGAAGCCAAAGACTACGAAATGGCTCGTTTTGTAAAAGGCGAAACAAAAATAATGGTGGCGACGACCGTGATAGAAGTAGGTGTTGATGTGCCCAATGCTTCGGTAATGATCATTGAAAGTGCAGAGCGCTTTGGACTATCGCAACTTCACCAGCTTCGGGGACGAGTGGGGCGGGGTGTAGACCAGTCTTATTGTATTTTGATTACTGGTTACAAACTCGGGGCCGACACGAAAGTCCGAATTGAAACAATGGTAAAGACCAACAATGGTTTTGAAATCGCAGAAACGGATCTGAAACTTCGCGGCCCCGGCGATCTGATGGGTACACAGCAAAGCGGTGCCCTTGATCTGCTGATTGCCGACCTTAGTAAAGATGGCCCCCTCCTTCAGGATGCACGAGAATTGGCCAGTCAGATTCTCTCTAGCGACCCAAATCTGGAGAAACCAGAAAACCAGCTTATCAAGACTCAAATCCAAATGGCCAGGAAAACAACGGTCAATTGGAGCCGGATAAGCTGAAAATGGCCTCAACTCGGCCCTAAAATCTCTTCATTTAAAAAAAACAGACCTCTGGCAGTTACTTATGTAGATCACATGATCATGTAAGTAACGCTTGATTATTGTCATTTTTCTAAAAGTTCTTGATAAATGTCATAATTTAGTAGATTGTTTAACCAACCCTATCCCCATGAGACAGTTTCTGGCTCTCATTTTCTTTTTAGTCCTATTCGAGGCGAACAGCCAATCCGTCATTATCAAAAATGTGGAGCTCTCAGGCGATAAAATTGTCGTTCACTACAGCCTTGAAAACTCAAATCAAAATGCGGGGTTTTTACTTAACCTATACGAATCCAAGGACAATTTCATGTCCCCGCTTACTAAAGTTTCAGGCGATGTTGGGCCAGAAGTGAAACCAGGTCCTGACAAGACGATTGTATGGAAGGTTATTGATGAGTACGGGAATTACAAGGGCAAGCTATCTCTGGAGATTCGCGGCAAAGTGTACGTGCCGTTTGTAAAGCTTCAAAATTTTGACGTTGCTTCTTCCTATAAACGCGGCAAAAGCTACGATGTGCTTTGGAAACCAGGTAACAATGACCCTATAAATATTGAGTTGTTTAAGGGCAACCAACGAGTTCAGGGCAGTATGAACCAGGCGAATAATGGTGCCTATTCATTGAACATTCCCTCTGATATGAAATCGGGTAAAGACTATCACCTTAAAATTTCGAGCGTGAAAAATAGCGATGAAGTGGTTATCACACCCGACTTTAAGGTAAAGCCAAAGCTACCCCTGCTTGTGAAGGCACTTCCGATACTGGCCATTGGAGGTGCTGTGGTGGCTTTGGGAGGCGGATCGAAAAAGGATACTGGCGGCGGTGGATCCTCAGGTGGCGATATCCCCTTACCGGCACTTCCAGGAAATTAACTAGACATCGATTTTATAAAGTTCTATGAAAAAACTTTACACTCTTTTAACCCTCGTATTTGCATTATCGGTGATTACCGCTCAGGCTCAGTGGTCGGGGCTCAGTGGCCCTCCTGGAGGTAATATGACTGATATAGAATATGATCCTATTGCCCTTAAGGTATATACCGTAACCAACAACAATCTTTATGTTTCGGCGAATGATGGAACAAGCTGGACTAAGATTGTTCCTACTACTCCGTCAAATCTGTATGTATATGATTTTCTGATTGACGGTTCTACTCTTTATGCATTGTATTACTATCAACTTTATTCTTCTACCGATGGAGGGGCCAACTGGACGAGAGTAAATACGAATAATTCGGCAACCTTTAATGGAGCATACAATATAATCAAGGTAGCCACGGGCGTCTATGCTGTATATGGGTACAACGGCGTATATGTAAGCACAGATTCGGGTGCTACGTGGACACAAATCACTACACAGTATGCCTACCATGCTATCGCAAATGCAGCGGGAGATTTGTACATCGCTGATGCCGACGGTGTAAAGAAGCACCCTAATCCGGGGACTAATCCATGGGCGAGCGCCAGTGTTTCGAAAATATTAACCGATCCTAACGATAGCAATATCAAACTTGGCTTATTAGGGACTGCAATCTTTGCCAATGTTTCCAGCTCGAATACGGTAACGAATACTGTGGATATTTTAAAGTACAATGGAACCACTTGGGCCTCTTCAAAAGCAGGTATCAGCGAAACCTATTTTTGGGGAACATGGGTTACTGCATCAGGCGGTTTATACTTTTATAATAATTCTTATTCGAAAGTTTATTTTACTACAACTGCATCGGCAGGTGCCGCCTGGACAACCACCAGCCCATGGCCATCGGCAAACTTTGGAGGGTCTTCTGTAAATGCTGTACGATTTACATCGGCAACCAAAGCATTTGTGGCTACCTCAGGTGATGGAGTTTTCGTAACGACGAATACTGGTACAAGTTGGACGCTGGCCTCAGGCGGCCTTTTTGGAGCCGATGGAAGGGATATCGTTTTGGGTACTGGAAGCCCAGCTCGGATTTTTGTTCGGACAGGATCCTCTTCTAAGGGATATTGGATTTCTGACGACAAAGGAGTTACATGGAGTTTTCAGAACACTCCTTTGAGTTCTATTTCAAGGTTGACCAAAATGTCGAATGGTACACTGCTTGGCCTTGGAGGTTCGACGGCACAATATTCCACGAACAATGGATTAACCTGGACCAACGCTGCGGGGTCAGACTACTTTTATTATTTGGCCTACAACACTACTTTTTCCACTACCTATAACTATGGCATGTATAGTAACCGGTTGGCGTCAACAACCAATGGATCAACTTGGACTACAATAACTGTAACTGGACTTCCGGTAAGTTATTACCCCTACGGTTTAGCTCAGGACAATTCAGGTAACCTGTTTGCTGTAATTTACAACTATGCAACAAGCAAATACGAGTGTTACGTAATCGTCTTAGCGGGTGGGGCGGCCGCAGCAACTACAGCCACAGCAACTTTGACTACTATTCCGTACGTAACAAATGACCAAAACTATTTTTACTCAAATGGAATGTTTGTCAACAACAATAAACTCTACGTCAGCTCCAGCAACGCAATCTATACTACAGCCGATCAGGGCACTACCTGGACCGCGACCTCTTTTTCCAACAACGGACTTTATCCGTTACCCAATGGCAATGGAATATGTGCAAGTACTTCGGGATCATTGTATGTAAGCTCTGATGATGGCAATACCTGGAGCGATATTGCAATGCCAAGCAGCGACGGCTACATTCAAGGCTTAGTATACGACGCAGCTACAACAACTTATTATGCCTGCGGCTACAACACGCCAGCGCTAAAAGACGTAGTGGCTTCTGGCTCATTGTTGCCAGCCAGCCCACCGGTTTACATAAATTTTAACTGGGCGCCAACCAATGGACCTTGGGGAGGAAATGTCAGCAAACTCCTGCTTGACAACTCCAACAATGTGTATGCCTTTACCAATGGATCACTGTACCAAAACCCAATCTCCTTTGCTAATCCATGGACTAACATCCCAACAAACAACTATATCTATTCAATGGATATTGACAAAGCCACTAGCACAGTTTATGGACTTACCTATGGGCAACTATTCACATCCGTTAGTGGCGGGGCCTGGACCAAAGTTACTTCGGGGAGTGAAAGCTATTCCGGCGCTTATTATTTTAAGAAATGCTCGAATGGGGATTTGGTAATGGCCGGGTGGGATAACAAGATGTATTTGTCAACCAACGGTGGTACATCGTTTGGTGCTGCAAAATATACGCTTAATGGCTACCCATATGATCTTCAGGTTACTTCAACTTCTACTCCAGGGATCTTCGTCTATTATTTTGACAACACAGCTAATCAGGCGCAATTAATGAAAAGCACGGACCGCGGTGCTACATGGACACTTGTGTCTACAGTAAACCCTCGGGTTCAATTCATAAGTGCTTCTGGAACCACACTTTACGTAAGTTCTTTTACAGCTTCAACGGGCATTGAGGATATTAGTAAATCTACTGACAATGGGGCGACTTGGACTTCGATAAAAGGTGACCTTGGCGGCTCTAACCACCAACACCTGTGGGTTTCGCCCACGGGCGACTTGTATATAGGCGGTTATAATAATACCGCACAGGCTTGGGGACTCTATAAATCAACCAATGGTGGAACTAACTGGACCTTTATCTCGCTTGCTTCAATAACTAACAACAGTGTGAATGACCTCACTTGGGTAGGTACAAGGATGGTGGTAGCTACTGGCCAGGGAGTTTATTCCTCCGATGATGGGGGAACAACTTTTGCCGACCGCAATCCAGGAATTCCACGTTCAACTCTTTCGGATCTTGAGCTGTCATCGCAGTCGAAGCTTTATGCACGGGATGGTAATGCACGATTTGTTTCCTCTGACTTCCAAAATTGGACGAGCTATTCAACCTACTCCTTTAATGGATTTACCAGAAAACCAGATGGCACCTTGTTGGCTTTTGACAACAGCAAGATTTATCAAACACCTGATGGCGGAAATACCTGGACAGTAATAGCCACCGGCTTACCAAGTTCATTCAACAACCTGGTAACTGCAGACGGAACGACGTACTATGGAAGTAATAATAATCAGATTCAGTTTTCGAGTAACCTCACAACTTGGACACCGCTTAGCCCTACTGGTCTGCCCCAATCATTCAATATTTACGATGTTGCTGCTGACCAGAATGGTTTAATCTATTTAGTGATCTATAATTATTCAAATAGTACTTATGAAGCTTATGAAATATTGTTCGGGTCTGCGATCAAAATCAATCAAGCGAAGAGCCCTCAAAATGTAGAGTTTTCTCAGAATAAAATTTTACTTTTTGACGGCAATGGTGCAATCATTAGTACATCGGATGGCAACAACTGGACGAAATCGGGCGCCCCAGGCGGTAATAAACTGATCATCGCAAGTCAGAATTATTATTTCATCACATCCTATGGAGGCAACCTTTGGCTTTCAAGAGATCAGGGACAGAGTTGGCAGAATGTAGGCTTAAATGTCAGCGGCAACTCTAACTTGTACTTCAATGATGTGGTGGTCAATGAATACAATGGATATGCCTACGGTGCCATCTCTAATTCGGTAGTGCGAAAAAGCAGCAACATTGTGATTCCCACCGATGCGGTTGCTCCGGCAGTAGTTACACTAAGCCCAGCTAACAGTGCCACGAACGTGCTTAATAAGACCACTCTCAGCATTACTTTCGATCAGGCGTCTATACCTGTGGCTGGTAAGTATCTCCGCATCCTCGATGTGGCCAGCCCCGTGTCGCCGGTTGAAATTATTGATGTTGGGTTAAGTGTGCAAAATGGAAAAACGTTCACATTCACCCCGGTCAATGCATTAGGTTATAATAAATCATATTTTATTATTGTCGACAACGGCTCTTTCACTGATATTTTTGGTAACGCTTGGACTGGAATTACAAGCCAGACTACCTGGAAATTCCAGGTAGGGAATTATCCTGACAAGAAGGCTCCTGTGATTACGTACACTACTCCCGATAACTTAAATAAGGGCGCTGGCAGTAAAACATTCTCTATTTCAATAACTGACAGTGTGAGTGTCGCAACCGCAAAGATTTTTTTCAGGTCTATCACGAAGACCACAGGCATGGACTCGCTCAACCTTGCACTCAACGGATCAAAGTGGGAGGCTACCGTACCAGAGGCTACATTCGGTCCGATGGGTCTTGAATATTATATCATAGCAATTGACCCTTCTAACAACAAAGCAATAAGTCCTGCAACGGGCAGGTACTATTCGTATATCATTTACCCAACATCAGGATCTTCGATGCCACAAGTTCCCGCATCCTTCATTGGTACTGGTGGCGGGGCCGCCGACTGGCGGATGGTTTCGGTTCCTTACCAGTTATCAGACGCAAAGGTTTCAACCGTGTTCAATGAGTTGGGATCCAGCGACAATACGAAATGGAGAATGGTGACGTACAAAAATGCTTCTACACCCGGATGGAATGAATACCCTACCAACTTCAGCACTTTAACTCAAGGATTGGGATATTTCATCAATGTGAAAAGCTCTCCTGGTACTATTGGCATTGACGGTGCTTCATCGCCGGCGAATAATCAGACTACTCCTTTCAAATTCACCTTGAGCCCGGGATGGAATCAAATTGGTAATCCATATCCATTCCCGATGAAATGGAGTGAGGTGCGTGCGGCAAACTCAAATCCATCGAATGTGGCGCAAAAGCTTAAAAAGTTCACCGGCACATATGTAGACGATACCAGCGACGGTCTCGCTGTTTTCGAAGGAGCGTTTATACTTAACTCTGGCACGACTCCGGTTACACTCACAGTTCCTGTTGCAGGAAGCCTGGCAGGAGGTAGAATAGAAAGTGTTGCTCCCGAGTTGCACGACCTGAGCGGCAGCCAGTGGGTGGTTCCTATCACACTGAAAGTTGGTAATGTGGAAAATACGTTTGGTGGTGTCGGCATGCATCCTGATGCATTGGTAGGTGTGGATAATCACGATGATTTTAACCCTCCACATTTTGAACAATATGCTGAAATGAATTTCCCTCACCCTGAGCATTTCCTCAAGGAGTCTACCCGCGATGTGGTGCCAACTCAGTCGGACTACGAGTGGAAATTTGCAGTGAGCAGTAATCTTCAGGGTCCGGGCAACCTCACCTGGAACAACACGGAGTTTGGAAGCAACGGCAAAGAACTCTTCCTGTATGATTTGCAAAGCGGTGTGCTCATCGACATGCGCACACAGAATAGCTACTCCTTCGATCCGAATAAGTCGTCGGCGTTCAGAATTTATTATGGCAATGATCTTCTGTCAAAAATTAAACCGGTCAGTGTAACCCTTGGCGATGCCTATCCCAATCCGGCAGCGGATAATGTGACGATTCCATTTACCGTTCCCGATCAATCAGATAATAGCCAGGTACGTCTGGAAGTATTTGATATGGTGGGAAGAAGAGTTGACACACTGATCGACAAGCAACTGCCGTCAGGTTTTTACAGTGCCCAATGGCAGGTTGGTAGCAGTCACACCAGTGGATTGTATGTATATCGTTTGGTTGCTGGCGGCCAAACCCTTAGCGGCAAAATTGTTATCATGAAATAGGAAACCAAAAGTTAAGAAATATGAAAACGAGAATTCTTTTTTATGCAATGGCCCTGGTGGTGATGCCCTTCGTCACGAGGAGCCAAAACGTGAGTACACGAACTAACGAATTTCAGGTCGACTTTAGCGACCCCAAAAAACTCGTTACTTCTGTTATCCCTGTGATCAACTGGATTACGCCTACAGCTGAAAGTAATTATGCAGGAGAGGCTAAGTATAAAATCAAATTTGAAATAGAATCTTCTACGCCATTGAAGAACATTTCAATCATCATAAAAGAAAACCCGACTTCATCATCGCGCGGGATGCTAAATATTGAACCCTCTACAGAAGCAGAAAAGCACAAAAGTGTGGTGGAGAAGAACCTCACACTGATGGATGGAAACAATGTGGTGGAAATTGTAGCCGAAAATATGGATGGTGTAAAGACAGTAAGCCAGCGCACCATTCGCGTGGGTACAGCTTCTTTGGCGGACGCCACTAAACTCGATCGCACAGATTATGCAATCTTGTTTACCACCAACGATTATGACAACTGGCCTGACCTTGTTAATCCCGTGAACGATGGTCGCATGATCGCCGACGAGTTGAAAAATATTTACGGCTATAAAGTGGAGGTAGTAGAAGGAGGCTCGCAGCAGGAGATATTGAAAAAACTGAGAGAGTATGCTGAAAAGAAATACAAACCACTTGACCAGTTGTTCATCTTCTTTGCCGGCCACGGACAATTTGACCAAACATTCGGTGAAGGTTTTGTGGTTACAAAAGAGTCACAATTGAATGACGAAGCTAAAACAACATACTTGTCGCACAACCGCTTACGCTCCATCGTGAATAACATTCCTTGCGACCACATTTTCCTGGCGATGGACGTTTGCTTTGGCGGTACGTTCGATCAGGCCATAGCACACCGTGGTCTGGATGAAGAAGTTTACAAAGAAGCATCGCAAGCTGAAATGGTAACGCGGAAACTTACCTACAAAACCAGAAGATATCTGACGTCAGGAGGTAAAGAATATGTGCCTGATGGTCGTCCTGGGATGAACTCACCGTTTGCACGCAAATTCCTCGAAGCATTACGCAGCCGCGGAGGAAAAGACATGATCCTTTCGCTCGGCGAGATCAACACGTATGTGGAGACGCTAAAACCGCAACCGAGAGCTGGTGAGTTTGGCGATAATGCTCCGGGTAGCGATTTCGTTTTTGTTGGAAAGTAATCTGGAAAAAGAATTTTGAATGAACAGGTGAGCAACACTCACCTGTTTCTTTTTTGTTAAGTGTGAGATGACCTCTGCGGCAGAGAAATAATTTCAATAAGTTTGTCAATAATTTAACTTTTGTGGTGATGAAGAGCTGGTGTGTTTTACTTTTTCTTGTTGTGGCAAATCTGGCGCTGGGGCAACAAGGAAATTATTTCCTTTCGCATTATACTCCCACCGACGAGCGAGTAAATTACACCACCTTCGATATCGCGCAGGATGCCAAAGGAGTTATTTACTATGCTAATAAAAATGGAGTTCTTGAATTTGATGGCCGCAATTGGAATATGGTGGCTGCGCAAGGACCTGTGTTTACCATCACCAGTTCAGGCAGCGAAATTTTTGCCGGCGGATATAATGGTTTTGGCAAGCTGGTAATCGGTGAAGACAACACCAAATCATTCCAATCACTATCTGAAAAACTACCTGATGCTACTAAGATTTTCTCAAGCCTGGCGTCAGGGGGAAACATCTATTTTTTGAATGACCATTCCGTTTTTGTGTTTTCAGTTTCAACTAAAGGCGTTGCGGCAACCATCAAAGCAAAAGCGAATGAAGAGTTCGTTGGCCTTTTGGAAATTACGGGTAAGCCGTACTTGAAAACATCCAATGGTATTTTTAAAATCAACGATAAGCAGATTGAGTCGGCCAATTTTCCATGGACTGACAACCTATCCATTGAATTCTCAACTTCACTTCCTTCTGCCAATCTCACTCTTTTAGGCGTAGCCGGTGGTAGGCTTTTCCTAGCCTCCAGCACTGGTCTTCGTGAAATCAATATTGTTGATCACGACTATCTCATCCATAACTCACCTATTGGCGCGGCCTGGCTAAGCGATAAACTGATAGCCGTGGGAACGTTACGCGGCGGTGTATTATTCATCAATCCTCAAACGGGTACGACAGAAGAAGTAACTAACTTCTATACAGGCCTTCCGGATAACGAAGTGCTGGCGCTGCTGGTTGATAGGAACCAGGGCCTATGGGTGGCTCATGAGTACGGCTTTTCGCGCGTTGCTCCGTTTCTTCCCTTTCGTTCGTTCAGCCATTATCCTGGGTTGAACGGAAATCTCTTGTGCGCAAGAACATTCCAAGGCCAAACGTATGTGGGCACTACACTGGGCTTGTTTAGTTTAGTCCGCAAGGACGTATACGATGAAATAAGTACGGACATCCCGTCGCCGCAAGCAAGTGAGGCCAAAGCGAAGAAGGGATTGTTTTCATTTTTGAAACGGAATAAAGTCCAGACGACAGTTCCATCATCCAAGAGCGTGCGAAAAGTATTACGCTCCATCGGATATGAATATAAAAAGGTGGATGGCATCGAAGGAAAAGTAAGCCAACTGGTAGAGACTAACGGACAACTTTTAGCCAGCGGTACTTTTGGATTGGCGTCAGTAAATGGAATGAAATCTTCGTCGGTATTGAGGACGCCAACTCGCGCAGTGTATAAATCGGAGACGCTTCAGCAGCTTTTTGTAAGTACGGCCGATGACGAGGTAAAATCATTTGTGGCAGCAGGCAATAGCTGGCGCGAATCTCATTTACTTGATACGCTCAACGAATATGTCAGTTATATTTTTGAAGATAAGCTTCAAAACATTTGGCTGTGTGGAAGAACTGAGGTGATGAAGGTTGAAACCGTGGATGGTGAAATCACAGCAGTAGAGCAGGTGCCCTTTAAAAATCCGACCATTGATGAAAGTGTGGGTCTTGCTTACGGAAGCGAAGTGTACGTCGCCACCGGCGGAAGTTTTCATCGCTATGAAATCAAAGACAATATTTTCAAGAAATATGACTCTCTTCCTGGTCCGAAAAAATATTTTGCCTCAGCGGGATATTTCTGGTTTCACGATGGTCATCGCTGGCGGACTGTAGATAAAAATGTAGAACGCGCTCTAAATCTTGAATGGCTCGGTTTATTTTCAAACATTCGGTTTATCGCTCCGGCAGAGAAAGGAACACTCTGGGTGATCACCGCGGAAAATGAATTGTACAAATTCTCAGGCAGTCAGGCTACAAAAACTCAAAGTGGGTATCCCTTATTTTTACGTGAAGTCCGAGGGCAGCAATCCAAGTTTACGCCATCGCATACAGTAAAAATCAGTCAGCTCGAAACTACTGTAGCCTTTGAATTTATTCAGCCCGATTACCTCGGGATGAAGGCTATTGAATATCATTATCGTGTAAATGGAATAAACAGCGATTGGTCGATGTGGTCATCTACGAATAACATTGTGAATTTTTCCTTTCTCCCGGCCGGCAAATACAAAGTTGAAGTTGAAACGCGAGACCTGATGGGCAACACCACCAAAGCAGAACCAATTATGCTGGAGATTGAGCCACCGTATTGGAAGAAACCGTGGTTCTATCTTGTTGAAGTACTTTTCTTTGGCTCGTTAGTGTTCTTATCCATTAGATTGAGCTCGGGAAATACCCGCTATCGACTATTGAGTCAGCTTCTCTCCATGCTTACGGTGATCATGTTGATTCAGCTTATTCAGACTTCAGTAAGTTCACTGATTTCGATTAAGACCACGCCAGTCATCGACTTCTTCCTTCAGGTGGGAATTGCCTTACTGGTATTACCGGTAGAGAATACGTTGCGAAAATATATTTTGAAGTAGGCCTACACGTCGCAGATGGTTACGCCTTGCTTCAACGAAGCAAGCTTGTCTTTTTTGGCCGGGATAAATTCCTGAGCAACGTACCCTTTGAAACCTGTTTTTACAATCGCACGCATAATGGCAGGATAATTTAGCTCCTGAGTTTCGTCGATTTCGTTCCTTCCGGGAACCCCACCCGTATGAAAATGTGAAATGTATTTGATGTGCTTGTTGATGGTGGCAATTACGTCGCCCTCCATGATCTGCATATGATATATGTCGTAAAGCAATTTGAAGTTATCCACGCCAAGTTTTTCACAAAGCTTAACACCCCATTCGGTATGATCGCATTGATAGTCTTTGTGATCTACTTTGCTGTTGAGCAGTTCCATGCTAAGCGTGATGCCATACTTCGCTGCAATTTTTAAAACCGGCTCCAATCCGCGGGCGCAATTTTCAAGACCTTGCGCCGACGACAAGCCGTTGGCGTTGCCGCTAAAACAGATCACATTCTTCAATCCGGCATCGGCAGCCTTGGGCAAATTGATGGTGTAGTCTTTCAGCAATTTTTCGTGAAGCGATACGTCGTTGAATCCTTTACTAAGTCCCAGGTCATTTCCGTACGCCATGGCGCAGGTAAGTCCGTATTTGATGGCGGTAGGCCATTGCGTTGCATTCAATAAGTCGATCGACTTCAAGCCCATGGCTTTGCCGGCTTCGCAGAGTTGATCAAGCGGAATATCACTATAGCACCATTGGCAGGCACTATGATTGATGTTGCCGTTCACATCCGGAGGAAGTGAATTCATTGACTTTGCCAGTTGGGGTAACCCAACCGATCCTAATGCAGTGGTGGCCATTGCGCGAAGTGCTTCTTTTCTGTTCATGTGATGAAGATACGATTTAATGCGAAAGATTTACAAGTAATAAAATCCGGATCACCTTTCGTTTTTATAAACGGTTCCGTCTTTCATCACCAATTTTACATTCCGTAAATCGGAAATATTTTTTGAAGGATCACCCGCGACAACGATAATATCGGCCAGCCAATTTTGTCGAATTGCGCCCAGGTGATCTAAATGAAACGCATCGGCATTTATACTGGTCACTGATTTTAGCACGTCCATTGCAGGCATGCCGTACGCGACCATCAGTTCGAGCTCGCGCACATTATCGCCGTGTGTAAACACACCTACATCACCACCGGCGAGGATGGTAACGCCAGACTGAAGGGCCGCTTTGAAACTCTCTTTTTTCTTTTTGATTTTATCAGGCTCCGGCGCAGCACCTTTTTTCCAACCTTTGTATTGCGCTACTGCGTCGCCGGCCGCAAGAGTAGGGCAGAGCGCTACTTTCTTCTCTTTCATGAATTGAAAAACTTCTACTGTTCCTTCATCGCCGTGTTCTATCGTTTCGACGCCGGCTGCAGTTGCCCGCCGCATTCCTTCGGCTGTGGTGGCATGAGCAACCACGGGTCGCCCGCTGCTACGTGCTGTTTCCACGATCAGTTTTAGTTCATCCACCGAAAAGGTGGGCATCGCTTCGTTGTTGCTTCCCCAACGGTAGTCGGCATATACTTTCACGATGTCGGCTCCTTTGCCAATTTGTTCGCGTGTCACGCGGATCAAATCATTGCCGTCTGCTTCTTGCGCACCCATCATGATTTTCATGTCGTCGTCATATCCTTTTGGCCCGTACGATCCTGTGGCTACGATTGCCCGACCCGCTACGAGTAAACGCGGCCCTACAATCACTCCTTCCGTAATAGCGCGCTTCAGTCCAACATCGGCATACCCTGCACCTTCACTGCCCAAGTCGCGCGACGAGGTGAAGCCAGCCAATAACGTATTTCGTGCGTGTACAGTGGCGCGCGCCGTGCGATAGCTGTCGCTTTCTTTCATCACTTGTGTATCCCAGTCGGTAATGTTATAAGGATACAACAACATGTGCGAGTGACCTTCGATGAGGCCTGGCAATAAAGTTGCGTTGGGATAATTTATCCGTATTGAATTTGGAGGCGCAGCAATTTTTTCTTTTGGGCCTGCCGCGGTGATTACATTTCCTTCTACTACTACCGCCCAGCCTTCGTGCATCACTTGCCCATCAAATACGCGATCGGCGGTTATGAAGTAACTGGTTTGACTTTGCCCGCTGGCGTTGAGAAAGAAGGCCACCAAAAAAATCGATGCGATGAGCTTCATGGTTTTCATTTAATGATTTAAAAGGTAGTGTAAAATAAAGTTTGAACAAAATGAAAGACCCTATCCGGAAAGGATAGGGTCATGAAGTTGTAATTTCAATACTGATCAGAGCGCTTTCAGAGCAGCGTCGTAGTTTGGTTCTTCGCCAATCTGAGGCACAAGCTCGGTGTGTTTTATTTTTCCGGATGGATCAATGACTACCACGGCGCGGGCAAACAAACCAGCAAAGGCTGTGTCGGCAAGTTCTACGCCATACGCTTTGCCAAAGCCGCGACTTCTGAAATCAGAAAGAGTGATGGCCTTGTCAATCCCTTCAGTGCCACAAAATCTTTTTTGGGCAAACGGAAGATCTTTGGAGATGCAAAGCACCACTGTATTTTGCAGTGAGGCAAGATGTTGGTTGAACTTGCGCACCGAAGTGGCGCAAACGCCCGTATCAACACTTGGGAAAATATTAAGCACTACATTTTTACCTGCAAAGTCCGAAAGACTTTTGTCGCTCATGTCATTGGCGGTAAGCATAAAGGCCGGGGCGCTTGAGCCGACAGCGGGAAGTGAACCAATAAGGTTAGCTACGTTGGGTCCGAGTTTGGTTTGTGAAGACATTTTTCTGATTGGGTTAGATGATTTCGTTTTAGTTAAGCAATGGCAGCAACTTCTTCGGTGACTACTTCAATCCCAGCATTGCTGATGGCGCCGAATCCACCGTATATATTCGTCAAGTTATTAAACCCGTTTCGCTTCATCAGTGAGATGGCGGTCATAGAGCGGTAGCCGCCGCCACAGTAAACAATGTAAGGCTTCGCTTTGTTTAGCGGTGCGAGGTTGGCAGGCATGTTGGCAAGAGTGAGAAATGAAGCACCTTTCACGTGGCTCACGTTCCACTCTCCAGGCTTGCGCACATCTATCACCTCAGCACTTTTCATCAGGGCCTTCATTTCTGTGGGTTGTACAGAGTGTATAGTCTCCAAACTATTTTTCCACGATGCGATTCCGCCGTTGAGATAGCCAACGACGTTTTCAAAACCAACGCGCGCCAGCCGCAACACGGTTTCACTTTCTTTGCCCGGAGGTGTTACCAGCAAAAGCGGCTGCTGAATATTCACCAGCGTACCGACCCAAATGGCAAACTGTCCATTCAATCCTACATTTATCGAATCAGGAATAAATCCTTTTTCAAACTCGTCGGCATTGCGGGCATCGATAACCAGTGCGCCTTTTTTAATTTCGTTTACAAACTGTTCCGCAGTCAGTGGCTTCGAATTTTTAGCCACCACATCATCGACAGAGGAATATCCGTCTTTGTTAATGCGGGCATCTTCAAAGAAATAATTTGGCGGCGGTTGAATTCCGTCGGTTACTTCTTTGATGAATTGATCGCGGTTGGTAGCTTTTAAGGCGTAGTTAAATTTCTTCTGCACGCCTATGGTGGAGAAGGTTTCTTTGCCAATATTTTTTCCACAGGCTGAGCCGGGACCGTGACCGGGATAGACAATCACCTCGTCGGACAGCGTTTTGATTTTGTTGTTCAGCGAATCATACAGCATGCTGGCGAGTTCTTCGCGACTGATTTTTCCATCTAACAGATCCGGACGACCTACGTCGCCCACAAACAGGGTGTCGCCGGTAAACACAGCATGCTCTTTTCCATTTTCATCCATCAAAAGGTAGCAGGTAGATTCTGGCGTGTGCCCCGGTGTGTGCAGTACTTTTATTTTCAGCTTACCGAGCGAAAGCACTTCGCCGTCATGCGCACTGTGAATTTCGTATTTGGTTTCAGCCATGGGGCCATAAATAATTTTGGCGCCCGTCTTTTTACTTAAATCGATGTGGCCACTTACAAAGTCGGCGTGAAAGTGGGTTTCAAAAATATATTTTATGGTGGCTCCGCGCTTGGCAGCCAGCTCCAGGTAAGGGTCGGTTTCCCGAATGGGATCAATGATTGCGGCCTGGCCGTCGGATTCGATGTAGTAGGCAGCTTCAGCCAAACAATTGGTATAGAGTTGTTCGATGTACATGCAGTTGATTTATGGTTGAGCTAACCACACAAATGTCTGAAAAATTCCCTTCTCAAAACATTCTACTTTACCTTTGTACCAATGAAGCGGTGGCTGATCGTATTTATCTTGTGTGCAATTGCCTCCCTGGGGCGAGCTTCTACCTATCAAACGTTTGAAGAAAACGGTAAGGTGGGCTTGAAAGATGGCGCCGGCAATGTAGTGCTTCCTCCTTCGTTTGAGGCGCTGGGCTGGTCCGACGGAAATTTTTCTGTGATCGGCGAAACTACCGGCTACAGGATTCAAGGCTTGTGGGGGATTATCAACCTGAAGAAAGAATTTGTTACCAAGGCCGAATTCGAAAGCCTTACGTATGCCGGCGGCGATTGCCTGATCGCGAGGAAAAAGATCAACGCCGTGATGACAAAAACGGGGTGCATAGATCTGCATGGAGTTATAAAAATTCCACTTCACTACGATGGTGTAATGGTTCATGGCCTTCGCGCTATCGTGTTTAATCTCAAAGGTCCGCGCTACTATTATGGTTTGGTGGACATGAGCCACCGCATCGTGCTTCCGGTGGAGTACAAATACATTCGCCCACTGGGCACGCTCCGCTATGCTGTAGAAAACCGTGAAGGTAAAATTGCCTTGTACACCGAAGAGGGCAAACCCATCACCACTTTTTCGATCGATAGCATTTCGGCTTTTTATAAAAATTATGCCGTCCTATATCAGGATCAGATGGAAGGTTTGATCGATCGCGATGGGATGATGAAGCTCGAAATTAAATACAGCAAAATAGTAATTCAGGCCGATGGATCTGTTAAGGTGCTGCTGCCCACTTCATGGGCCTTTATTAATTCAAAGAATGAAACTGTGCACCAGATTTTTGCAGATGATCTCTTCCCTGACGGAGAAAACTTTATCGTTCGCAAAGGGAAAATCTGGGGCACCGTGGACAAAAACCTTCAGCCATTGCTTCCGCTCCGATATCAAAAGCTTTCGCCGATAGGCAACGGAAAGTATTTGGTATCGATTGGCGAAAAGATGGGCGTAGTCAACAAGGATTCAAAAATTTTGATTGATGCTGATTTTGATTCTTTGGAACACGCATCTAATACGTTCAGAAGCTTTACAAAAAGTTCAGGCTGGCAACTGCTCGATGAAAGCGGAAAGGTAATTTCTTCGCGCTACTATCAGGAGATGACTCCTGCCAAAACACACGGATATGTCGTGAAGAGCAGAGATTTTTTCGGATGGATGAATGACCGCGGTGTGGAGCAGATTCACTGTGTGTTTGATTCTCTCTCGGCTCCGGTTGAAGAAAAGGCCGCGGTAAAATTCAAAGGCAAGTATGGAATCATCGACAACCATGAAAACTGGATTGTGCCGCCTCAGCAATATCAAGTGCAGGTGATTAACAAGGAAGTCTATCTTCAGCGCGAGCCCGGAAATAACTTCGTTAAATCCTTTTTAGGAAATATCATTTATTTCACTCCTTACCGGTTAGCGTTCGGCGCCGAAGTATTTAGTGAATTCCTTCCGGATGGAACGGTGCGAACGATGAACTATTTGGGTCAGTTGATTCCTCCTTTGCCGGTGCCTGAAAATGTGAAAGAAGTTTTCACTGAAAGCGAAGGGTATCGCGGAATTAAAAAAGATGACCGCTACGGATTTGTAGATCGTAAAGGAAAATTAAGAATCGCCAATCGGTATGATAGCATCGGCGAATTTCACGAAGGCTTGGCAGCAGTAAAATTGATTGGCCGGTGGGGTTTTGTTAACTCTTCCGATCAAATCACCATCAATCCCAATTACGACCGGTGTGCATATTTTAAAAATGGGCTGGCTATTGTGTCACGCAACAACAAGTTTGGTCTAATCAATCAAAGTGGTCAACCGGTGTTGGCGTTGCGCTACGATAAGATTACCCGATTGCCCGACAATAAATTTTTGCTTGAAGTAGCTTCACGCTTAGGCCTTGCCGATGCCCAAGGTGCGTTGTTGGTAGAGCCAAGATTCAACTCATTGAAATTGTTAGGCGCCTCCACCCTTTTGGTTTCTCAAGACGGAAAATTCGGAGTGATCTCCGAGCAAGGCCTCAGCATCATTCCAATGCTCTATGATCAACTGATGTACGACGAAGGCCATCAGCTCTTCCTCGGCAAAACCAATTCGTATTGGAAAGAAGCTGAGATGAAATAAAATTGCTTCGGTTACTGAAGTACTAGAGCAATTAGCTCTTTTTCTACGCCCCAGTCTTTGGCAAGTTTCAGCATGGCGGTAGCCTCCATTTCTGTGACGTACCCTTTCAGGTTGTTGGCTTGCCACACCATGTTGATGAGTTCGGTGCGTTGGGCTTTGGGATAATCGCCGATGATTTCGTTAAGGTAGGTGCGCGCCCTGTCAAAGGCAGTAATGTAATCTTTCGAAATAAATTCCATGGCCCAGGTAAGGGCATTGGTGGCTTCTAGTTTTTGCGAGGTCTCTTCCAGATCAAGTTTTTCTGCTTCATCCAATCCGTGATAGTGAAAGATTACGGCCTTCAAAAGCATGTATACTTTCTTTTCCTCTTCGCTCATGCTCAAAGTTAAAAAATTAAGAATGCAAACTAATTACTTTGAATTCAATCTTCAACAAATAACTCGCTGGTGATTTGATCGGCCAACATCTTGCCTTGGTGCGTGAGCAGAAGCACATTTCCTTTTTTTTCAAGCAAGCCTTTATGAAGGAGCTTTTCAATATTTTCTTTCTGCCTTTGAAGCAAATCGTACGACAGCGTGGTGGACAGATATTCAAGATCGCAACCCCACTTCGTGCGCAGTGAGGTGAGCAGGTATTCGTTGATCTTGTTAGCGGCGGTTAATAGCTCAACTTCAAAGGGAACAATTCCTTTCGCTATTGATTGGATATAAAGCGGATTGTTGGCCAGGTTATACTGGCGACTGTAACCATTGTACGAATGTGCGCTCGGCCCGATGCCGAGATATTTTTTCTGCTGCCAGTAGCTGCTGTTGTGCCGTGCGTGGTAGCCAGGTTTGCTGAAATTGGAAATTTCATAGTGCTCATAGCCAGCATTGCTCAAGCTGTTGATTAAGAGTTCCATCTGGCTGGCCGCCACATCGTCGTGCTGAGGCGTAAGCTTTCCTTTTTTCCGCCAGTTGCCAAACACGGTCTTCTCTTCTATAGTTAGTGCATAGGCGGAAATATGCTCCGGTTGCAAAGCAATTGCTCTTTCGATATTCTTTTTCCAAAGTTCATCTTCCTGGCCGGGGATGGAATAAATAAGATCGATACTGAGATTGGTAAAGCCAACCTTGCGCGCCCGCTCAATGCACGCCTCTGCATCCTGGGTGGTATGTGCCCGATGAAGAAATTTTAATATTCGGTCGTCAAACGATTGGATGCCGATACTCAGTCGGTTGATACCCGCAGCTTTTAGTGAATAAAGGGTTGATTCAGAAAGATCGTCAGGGTTGGCTTCCAGAGTAATTTCGCCAGCATTTACGGAAAAATTTCTTTGAAGGGATTCAAGCAATGTGTTTATCTGATTTGCGCTGAGAAGCGAAGGTGTTCCGCCTCCGAAGTAAATGGTCTCAATGTTTTCGCCATCTAGATAATTTTTTTGAAGTGCCATCTCTGCGCAGAGCGCGTCTACCATTTCCTGTCGTAAATCCTTCTGAGTAGAAAAATGGAAGTCGCAATAATAGCAGGCTTGCTTGCAGAATGGAATATGAAGGTAGATACCGGCCATGCTAAAAAGTGGAATGCAAAAATTGAAATAAAGTTTTAATCGGTAATTTTGAAATTAAATATTTCATGAAACGACTTCTAATCTTCCTATGTCTTTACTTTTTTTTCAGCCAAGGTAATGCTGCCGCCGAAAAAGAGATCCAGGAAATAGAAGATCTCCGCCCGCAGTGGAAAATTTTTAAGGATAACAAACTGATTTCCTCGCCTGACGAGCAAACCAAAGCCATTCATCTCACGCTAGATCTTGCCGGGCCCGCTGGTCGCTTTCTTACACTTAGTAGCCGCAAGCGAATGTATGTATTCATTAACTCCGCGCTGGTGAAAGAAGTTCAGCAACCTTGCCTGCTTCGCGCCGACAGTTTGAAGAGAAAATATGGAAACACAATTTTGTTGAGTGTATATCAGAACGAAGGCATCAATGATCTGGAGGTGAAATGGGTGCTGAAAGGTCAGCCAGATGTGTTGCAGAATTTCCGACGCCCCTCTTCGGCCTTTTCAAATTTTCTGTTAATCGCCACACTAGTCCTAATGATATTTTTTACGGCGCTCTTTCGCACCAATCCGCAGCTTGCTATCGACTATCTCAACCTTGGAAAATTATTTTATTTCAAAGACCGCGACGACAATCAGATTACGCTTAGGATTGGATCTAGCGTAAACCTTCTTTTCTATTTGTTTTGTAGCCTGTTGGCATCGTTAGCGATTTATACAGCTGCGCAATTTTCAAAAGATGGTCTATCGGTAGTAATCAACCCATCGGTTTTTTCTACGGGTCGATATATCACCCAATGGTTGGTACTCGCTTTTGTTATCGCAGGTTTATTTATGCTCAAATTAGGACTATCGGCCATGATCGGTTCCCTTTTTGGATTGAAAGATGTAGCCGGATTTCAATTTTTTAATTTCGTTAGGGTTACGATTTTGTCGCTGGCGACAATAGCTTCGATCACGATTTTCTGTTTTGCCTTTGGCATTGACGTCAATTATTTTGTTTTGGTCAAAATCACTTGCGTGTTGCTGACGCTTGGCGTAGGCCTATTATATTTTAAGTTATTAGCCCGTAACCCACTCCGTTCGTTCCATTTATTTTCCTACCTTTGCGCTACGGAAATTTTTCCGTTACTGATAGTAATAAAAATTTTATTGTTTTAGGTCCGAACCGCCACGTGTTGATATGACTGAAACACCAACCGACAGAATGCGCAAAGTAAAAAGCATTCTGGTAACGCAGGAATTTCCTACCGATCTTAACTCTCCTTACCTGAAGCTAGCTGAGAAATTCAATATCAAAATTGATTTCAGACCATTTATTCAGGTGGAGCCTGTGGGCGCCAAAGAGTTTCGCAAACAGAAGATCGAAATCTTAAACTATTCAGCTGTTATTTTCACCAGCCGCAATGCGGTCGACCATTTTTTCATTCTTTGTCGAGAACTTAAACTCGAGATGCCTCCGGAGATGAAATACTTTTGCATTTCGGAGCAGACTTCAAATTACCTTCAGAAATACATCGTCATTCGCAAACGCAAAATCTTTACGGGCTTAAAAGACACGAAAGATTTGCTGGAGATTTTAAAGAAACATAAGAATGAAAAGTTCTTATACCCTTGCTCTGACATTCGGAAAAATGATATCCCCGACTTCCTGAAAGAAAACGGGTTTCATTATGCCGAGGCAATCATCAATCACACCGTGGCCTCCAACCTCAGCGACCTGAAAAATGTGTACTACGATATCCTCGCTTTTTTCAGTCCTTCAGGAGTTAATTCTCTGATGGTTAATTTTCCCGATTTCAAGCAAAATAATACTCGTCTGGCTGCCTTTGGGCCAGCCACGGCTAAAGCGGTAAAGGAAAACGGGTTTATCCTCGATATTGAAGCTCCACTCCCTAATGCTCCGTCGATGGCCGGAGCCCTAGAGCTGTACATAAAAAAGACAAACGGCACTAAATAACTCTTTAAGGGTTACGTTCTTAACAAGAAGTTGATTTTATTACACTTTAATTACATCTGGGTTGAAAGTGTTTAAATAATTCACCTATCTTTACCTCCCATACTTTTTAAACTGAATGGTTAGACGGCTGATTTTTCTGGGCATCGTGTTGACTGGCTTTGCTGCGCCTTCGTTTGCCCAGCAAGACCCTCAGTTTACGCAGTACATGTTCAACACCATTTATTATAACCCTGGTTTTTCCGGTGTTGAAGGCGTTACAAAAATCACTGCACTGCACCGCAGCCAATGGCTCGGTTACTCACCAACGTATGGTGATGGTGGCGCGCCAACTACACAGCTGATTACTTTTACGACTCCTATTTTTAAATTGAATAGTGGATTCGGTGGATACATATCACACGACAATCTTGGCCCTTATAACAATCTGGAAGCACAAGCTTCTTACGCTTACCATCTGGGAATAAAAAACAGTAAGCTCAGCATCGGTGTGAGAACAGGGATTTATTCACAGACGATCAATGCCAATTATTTTCGCGCGGTGGATTATGAATCATTCTTGAGCGGAGGCTCACAGTCGCAGATAAAACCAGACATGGCCATCGGTGTGTTCTGGAGAAAGGAGAAGTTTTATGTGGGCGCAAGTTTCAATCACCTTACACATGCTTCTTTTGATTTTGGAAAATCGATACGTAATCCTCTACAAACACATGCCTATGTTACCGGTGGCTACTTGTATGAGGTTAACTTTGATCTGAAGTTTCAGTTTTCAACTCTCATTCAATCCGACTTTGTGAAAACAACTGTCACATTGGGGGGTTTAGCTTATTTGAAAGACACTATGTGGGGAGGCTTGTCGTTCAGACAGGGTGATGCCGCCATACTTATGATGGGATACAGCTTCCTGAAAGACAAATCTTTGAAGATGGGCTATTCCCTCGACTACATTATTAAGGATCAGGCTGCTAAACAACCAACCTCGCACGAGTTCATGTTGATTTATGAACTTCCAACCAGCCCTGGCGTTGGCAAAAAGATTGTTCGGACTCCTCGCTACAGGCATTAAAAAAAGTTTTATTTGGCATTTTTTAAGATTTTGCAGAATTTGGTAACCTCGATTTTTAAAAAAGATCAAAAAAAGAATAACTTTCGAATCTGTTCGTTGGCTTTTAAACAAGAAAACACAGATACTACATTAATATGACAAGTATGAATAAACTATTTTTTAGCAAGGCTCTATACGGCATGTCAATCATGGCCGTAGGATTAATTGTAGGCTCATGCGGTCTGCTCGGCATAGGCAAGAAAAAGGGTGGCGGTGACGCCCAGGGCGAAATTGTCGGGCAATCTGTCATTGAAAGACGCCAGGGCTGGTCAATTGTAGTTCCTTACGGAATGGTGCCAATCCCTGCTGGTACTTTTCACATGGGCCAGGCTGATGAAGATCCTGCTTCAACACAGATTAATTTCAACAAACAGATTACAATCGGCCCTCTTTTCATGGATGAGACCGAAATCACTAACGACGAATATCTCCAGTTCAGCACTTTCTTTTTAGGAGCCGAGGGTGGGGCACAGCTCACCAACTTCCCTCAAGTAAGTCAGCAAGAATTTATGTCAAAATACTATCCTGACACTACAGTTTGGATGAGAGATTTTACCCACCACATGGGCGATCCGCTGGTAGATTATTATTGGCAACACCCTGGTTATAAAGACTATCCGGTGGTAGGTGTAAGTTGGGAGGCAGCTATGTTCTTTGGCAAGTGGAGAACAGCTTTCCTGAACGAGTGGCGTCAGGTGAACGGTGGCCAACCTCCGATGCCTGCCTTCCGTCTGCCTTCTGAAGCAGAGTGGGAGTATGCGGCCCGGGGTGGAAGAGACATGGCGAAATTTCCTTGGGGTAACCCATACATCCGTAACTCCAAAGGATGTATGCTCGCAAACTTTAAACCAGGAAGAGGAAACTACTACGATGATGGTTTTGCCTACACCTCACCAGTCGGGATATACTTTCCTAACGATTATGGCTTAGTAGATATGTCAGGAAACGTTTCTGAATGGTGCCTCGATGATTTTTACCCAGCCTCTGTACCAACAGTATGGGATCTTAACCCGCAGTTCATTGATAAAGCTGCTTACGATAAGCAAGGAAAATCAAAGGAAAAATACAACGCCCGTAAGGTTATCCGCGGCGGATCTTGGAAAGACGTTGAGTATTATCTTGAAACAGGAACTCGTACCTATGAATACAAAGATTCAACACGTGCTTACATTGGCTTCCGTTGTGCGATGACTAATTTAGGTCGATCTTCAGGTGCGGAATTTCAATAATTAAAAACTTAATTTATATTTAGAAAAAAATCGGACTAAACTTAAATCCCTAAGAACCATGGCAAAGAAAAAAGGCGGTTTTGGAGCTCTTCTCTACGAAACCATAATGCCCAAGATTTACGGCATTGGTGCATCAGTTGTTATTGTTGGTGCACTTTTCAAAATTCAACACTGGAATGGTGCTAATGAAATGTTGATTATAGGTCTCTCCGTTGAGGCCGGCATTTTCTTTCTGAGTGCATTCGAACCGAAACACGCAGAAGTAGATTGGAGCAAAGTTTATCCAGAACTTGCTGAAGATTATGAAGCGCCTGCAACTCATACTGCAACTCGTATTAGCAATAGACCTGCAGCCGGAGATTCACCTCTTCTCAAGATTGATGAAATGCTTAAGACCGCAAAGGTTGACCAGAATTTGTTGGACAACCTTGGTAAAGGTTTAACTAATCTGGCAACTTCAGCTTCTCAAATGAGCAATCTTTCGAATGCCGCTGTTGCAACTAACGAGTATGCGAAAAACGTACAAGCTGCATCTAGCTCATTGAGTGAAATGAATAAGTCTTACGGAGTAGCCATGACTGCCGTAAAAGCAATGTCGGATGCATCAAAAGATACAAGTGAATATCACAAGCAAGTACAGTCTGTAACTAAGAACCTTGCTGCGCTCAATACCATTTATGAAATGGAATTGAAAGATGCAGACTCACATGTGAAGAACATGAACAAGTTCTACGAAAGCCTTACTGGCGCTATGCAAGGATTATCGAAAGTTGGAGATAACACGGCTAAGTTCACTACCGAATTGAGCTCTCTGACCAACAATCTCACTGCCCTTAATAAAGTATACGGCAGTATGTTGACCGCCATGAAAGGCTAAACGAATTTTAGACATTAGATTTATTAATTCACTATAAACTAATAAAACATGGCAGGCGGTAAAGAAACCCCGAGGCAAAAGATGATTGGCATGATGTACCTCGTGCTCACGGCGCTCCTTGCGCTTAATGTGAGTAGTGCCATTCTCGAGAAATTTGCCATTGTAAATACAACTTTGGAAGACCTCGTTAAAGAGGACAAAACCAAAAATGAAACAAAGTTAAAGGGGATATTAGATGCGAAAAGTACGGAAGCCAAAGTAACCTCAGCTAAGGAAAAGGCTCAGAAAGTAAGAGACCTTTCCAAAGCTATGGTAGACTATTTGGGCGAAGTAAAAGTAAAAATTGCAACAGGCTCAGGCAAAAAAGCTTTGGAAGGAGAGGAACTCGTACAAAATACGGTTAACCCAGAAGAAGTAATGTTGGACAGCCGCAAGCCGGAAGTAGGTCAGCAGTATGAGAAGAAGTTGAAGGAATATGTAAAGTCCCTCAACGATATCATGCAATTGAAGAAACCTTTTGGTAAACTCAATAAAAAGGCTGAGGACTTTGATGAATTCAAGAATGACGCTCACCAAACAGGAAAAGATTTCTTGCAATTCTCCTTCGAAGGTACACCTTCAATGGCAGCTGTAGCAATTCTAAGCCAGATGCAGACTGAAGTGCTTGAATATGAATCGGCTGCTTTGGATACATTGAACGCAATTGCGGAAGGTGTGTCTTACAAAGTTGACCAATTGGTTCCTATGGTTCAGGCTGAATCTAATTCAGTTGTTGCTGGAAGCACTTACGAAGGTAATTTGTTTGTAGCCGGTGCAGCTTCTGGAGCTCTTCCTGAAATGTTTAAGGATGGCAGACCCCTTCCCCTGGAAGATGTTGACATGGGTCTTGGGTTTAAAGTAAAAATGGGTAAAGTAAAATTTCCTGTGGGTGCTTCAAACTATGACGCCAATGGTGTGGCTAAGATGACTTATAAGGTGAAAATTAATCTGCCTGGCCGTGCCCCTTTGGAAAAGAATATTGAATATAAAGTAATACGCCCTGTGGCTGTGTTTGGTTCTGCGGCTGCTGCAACACTCTATCGTGATTGCGGTACCGAAGTCAATGTAAATATCCAAGGTCTAACTGATCTGTCTGGATTGGATTTAAATGTTCCAGCTGATCAAGGTAAAGCGTTTAAAATAGCCCCAGGAAAGTTTGCCATTCTTCCGACTCGTGGACAATGTAATGTTAACGTTTTGTTGAATGGTCAGTCAATTGGTGTTCAGAAGTTCGAAACTCAGGATGTTCCTCCGCCAGTGGCAAGACTTTTAGTCGGACCTAATGCTGTGGATATTGCTAAAGGTATTCCTACCGGTACTGCCGCCATTCGCATTGAGCCTGAAATTTTGGATCAGATTTTTGCGAAAAACAATTTGAAGGACAATAAGTACTATGTTTCTGGGTTAATACTCCAAATCAACGGTGGATCGCCTATTACAATCAAATCAGGTTCGATTCCGTTGAGCCAATATAACTTAAGAAAAGGAGATAATATTTCGATTTCGCAGGTACAGGTTCAACGCCCGGCCTATGACGGTACTACTAAGCAGGTGAATTCATCAAAAATGAATGTTAGCTGTCGGATAAACTAAAAAATAATGAGACGCTTAATTTTTTCAGCTTCCTTGATTGCTTTGTCTTTGACGATCTCAAAGACTCAAGCGCAGCAGGACACAATTTCTAATCCTAACTCTACGGAAAGAATCCCCTATTACGAGCAACTCTATCGTTTCAGGGTTAGTAGAGTTATAGATTTGAAGGAGAAGCAAAACTCAGGTTTTGATTCAAGAAAATCATCCATTGCTAAGTTGATCGTAGATCTTTTGAAAGAAGGTAAACTTCATACCTACGGCGGTAACATTGGAGATCCTGCAGATTTTCAAGAAGCAGTAGCGGACTCTACGGTTATAAATCTGAACACCAACTTCGTAAGAAGCGGAACGCAAGGTGAGTGGGATCCTACAAGAGGGTATTTAGCCGGTGACTTGGTGTTTGCACCTGTGACTAACCCTGATGGTACTACCTCTGAACACCAATTTAGAATTCAAACTGACATCCCTGCTCCACCAAAGGGCTCAAAGAATCCGTTTTTAACTGCGGCTCAGGCTGTGGATAATGGAGCAGAAAAGCAGACTCTTGAAGCCGGTAATATTGTAGGTCTTGAGTTGATTGAGGATGTCATTTTTGATAAGAGAAGATCACGGTTGTATTATGATATCCTTGCGATTGGTATCGTGCGTCAGGATGACAATAATGCTGCGGAGAAATTAAGCTATTGGGCATACATTTCATATAAAGAGCTTGCTAAGGAAATCTCTCAGCTAGCTCATAGCAAAGATTTGAATCAGCGTAAGCGTGTTCAATGGCAAAACAGATACAATCCTTCTGAAGGAAAGACTTTCTTAGATGCATTTAAACTAAGATTGTTCCACGGAGTTATCAAGAAAGTTGAAAACCCTGATGACGATACCATCATGGCTATCTTCATGAACAATGGAAGATCTTACTCAGAGTCGGTATTTGCACGCTGGGAAGAAGAAATGAAATTGATGGAGAAGGAGCACAATCTTTGGGAATTCTAATCAATTCGATATTTATCAAAGGCCCCGATTTCGGGGCCTTTTTTATTTACAGGTCATATGAATGAAGTAAAGATTAGATCAGGAACAAAGAAGGATTTGCCACGTGTCCTTGAGTTGATAAAGGAGCTGGCGCTGTATGAGAAGGCGTTGGAACAAGTATCAAATACAGTTGCTCAAATGGAGATTGATGGATTTGGTGAGCAGCCCATATTTGGGTTTTTCGTTGCCGAAGAGGAGGGAAATATCCTTGGCCTATCACTTTATTATTACAGGTACTCTACCTGGAAAGGCAAGCGACTTTATTTGGAAGATATAATCGTAACCGAGAAGGAGCGTGGGCGAGGACTTGGAAAAATCCTCTTTGAACGAACCATGCAATTTGCTCTTGAGCAAAACTGCACCGGAATGATGTGGCAGGTATTGGACTGGAATGAGCCGGCGATTAATTTCTATAAAAAATACGGAGCGAAACTAGATCCAGAATGGATCAATGGCAACCTCGAGTCATCAGATATTCGGCAATATCTCTCAGCTAAAAAGTTGACTTAAGTATTAATTAGTCTTTTTCTTGACTAAAATCAAGATTCTTGTAAAAGCGTATTAAAGACCACATGACGGTCTTTGAATCTGGCTCTGTGCTCTTCCACAAGCTTCTTCCCATCGTTATTCAAAAAATGAACGATTTTCTCAATGCTGTCAGAGAAATATTGGATACTATAAGAAACTGAGCCTTCGTCTTCGTGAGTAAGGACTTTATAAATTTTAAACTCATGAAATGCTTGAGTCTGCATTACAGCCGGCAAATAGTATTGTTTCACCCAGGTTAACCATTCAGCCTCAATTTCCTTATCTACACCAACCGTTACATTGTATAGTAGCATCGTTTCTATTGGATATAATCTTGAAGATAGGAAAAACCTGCGGTGAGTTGACCGCTCTTTGCAATAGTGCCTCGCTCAATTATGCCTTCACGGTCTCCTTCTAGTAAAGGTTTTAAGATCTTGTCGATAAGGTCCCTCCCAAATTCTTCGGAAGCGCTGCGAGGTAGCTCACAGGGCAAATTATCAACGGCCATTACAGTAATAAACCTTTCGTCGCTCAGCGCTTCTTGCACTGACTCTGAATTTGGGTTGAAATCGTAAATCGGGTTAGGGATTGTACTTGGCTTTTTGGTGCAAGGAATTGAGCCGTCCATGTCACACGTAATGTCGGCAACGATCTTGATTTTGAAATGGCTTGCCTTCATGTCATGGCTGGAGAAAAGTGCTGGGGCTTTAGGATTCCAAAAGGCGCCGGCCATAAGTATGTCAGCCACTTTTGTAAATTTTACAAAATCAGCGTTATAAAGTTCAGGACTTTTATGAAACTCATCACGGTTGAAATGGCCACCATCCTTGCGGTAATGGTAGTCGGAACTGCTTAACTGAACATATACCGGTTCATCAAAAGTTAATGAAAGAAAATCAGCTCGGCTTACTTTTCTGATACCCGCGGTGTCCAGTGTTTCCATTGCGCCTTTGGCTACACGGCCGGCACCGGTTAATACAATTTTAACAGGTGGAAGTTTTACTTTCCTCAGCTCCAGCTTGAGGTCATTAATATCGTAGCATTCGTGAGCTCTGCGTAGCGAGAATTTTTTGTATCGATTTCCGTACACCCACAGACCGTTGTAGGCGCCTACTATCCCGGCAAACCGACCAAAAGCGACGAGCCTGTTGCCTTGACTGTCTTTTAGTGCTTCGTAGTCGATCAGGCGAATTTTCTTTCTGATTACTTCTTGAAGCAAGCCTTTATTATAAGGCTGTTTTTTCATCGTGTGGGAGAAGAATAAATAGGTTTTTCCTTCCAGAAGATTTTTAATAGGAACTTCTTTTATCCCCATCAGAATATCACAACTTGAAACATCGCCCACTTCGATGCCGAGGTCGGTGTATTCAGAGTCTTTGTAACACCTGATTTCGCTTGGCTCGACGATAAGTTTTACATTCGAAAACCGCTGAGAGATTTCTTCTGCTTGAAGCGGAGTGAAGGGCACCCTTTTGTCTGGTGGGACTTTACCTTCTCGTATTAATCCTATTTTTAATGTTTTCACAGAGAATTAGCTTTCAAATAATCCTCCTAAAAGAGAACTTGATTCTTTCCGGCTGTTTCCGCCGTAAGGAGCAAGTGCTTGAATTAGCTTCCGGATGGGCATGGATTGAAGATAGACTTTTCCTGAGCCCCGTAACGTAGCTAGAAAAATTCCCTCACCTCCAAAGACCATCGATTTAAGGCTTCCGGAAGTCTCTACGTCAAAGTCAATTTGTGATTCAAAGGCTACAACGCAGCCTGTGTCAACGCGAAGGGTTTCATTATTTAATGTTCGTTCGATTACAGTTCCACCGGCGTGAACGAATGCTTTGCCGTCGCCTTGAAGTTTTTCAAGTATAAATCCTTCGCCTCCAACTAGTCCAGCTCCAATCTTGCGATTAAAAAAAATAGAGAGTTTCGTACCATAAGCAGCACAGAGGAATCCATCTTTTTGAACGATTAATTCTTGTCCGGGACATTGTGAAAGCTCAACGGGAATAACCGTTCCGGGATATGGTGCAGAAAACCCGACTTTCGCCTTTTTGTTTCCTCTATTAGTGAAATGTGTCATAAATAATGACTCGCCTGTAAGCAAGCGACTACCTGCAGATAACAGCTTATCAAAGAGACCCTGATTGGGGTTTGAGCCATCGCCCATTTTTGTTTCGAAGAGAATTCCCTCTTCCATGAAAAGCATGGCTCCCGCTTCGGCGATGACGGTTTCCATCGGATCAAGTTCAACTTCTACAATTTGAATACTCTCCCCTTTTATCTGATAGTCAATAACGTGTGATGTAGGCATATTACTTTTTCTTTTTAGGCTTTTTTAGTTCTTTATAGTCCTCGCGCTCTGCCAGCTTTTTATCTTCCACATTTTCGTTTAAGAATGCATTGAGTTTTTCGATTGGTAGATTTGATTTTAACTCTCCAAACGTATCGATTGAGACTTCAAAGCCGCGCAACTCCTGATGTACACGCGCCTTGGGTTTTGTTTTCGGTTCTTTTTTGGCCATGGTTAATGAGTTTACGCGACTTTCACTTTAATGTTTTCCAGGGCAAACGTAATCCTGTTAATGGCTTCATCTTTCCCAATGATTTCAATGGTCGCCATCAGATCCGGTCCAGATGCTCCGCCTGTAATTGCCACGCGAAGTGCCTGCATAACTTTGCCTGATGGAATGGAGGTAACCTGACTAGTTTTGTCTACACTTGCTTTCGCGGAAGCGGCATCTACTTGTGTAAGTGCCTTCAGTTCAGAAGCAAACGCGGATAAAAATCTTACCACATCTTCGTTCCATTTCTTTGCAACTACTTGTTCATCAAATACGACTGGTGCTTGAAAGAAAAACTTACCCTGTTCCCAAAAATCTTTGGGGAAGGTGATACGCTCTTTCATCACGGAGCAAATCTTCGCTGCCTTTTCTGGAGTACACTGAATCTTTTCTTTTTCGAGTGAAGTCAAAAGATATCTAGCCAATTCTTCATCGGACTTGGCACGCAGATACTGCTGATTGTACCACTGTGCTTTGTGAATATCAAACTTAGCGCCAGCCTTGCCGATTCGCTCCAGCGAAAAAGCAGCTGTCAGGTCTTTCATTGAAAAAATTTCTTGTTCTGTTCCTGGGTTCCACCCGAGGAAGGCAAGGAAATTTAACAGCGCTTCCGGCAGGTATCCATTTTCGCGAAAGCCAGTAGAGAATTCTTTGGATTTCGGATCAGTCCAGTTCAGTGGAAAGATAGGAAACCCCGCTTTGTCGGCATCGCGCTTACTAAGTTTGCCGTTTCCGTCGGCCTTAAGCAACAATGGAAGATGCGCAAATTGAGGCATCTCTTTTTCCCACCCAAAAAATTTATAAAGCAGCACGTGTAGCGGTGCGCTAGGCAGCCATTCTTCACCGCGTATTACGTGCGAGATTTTCATGAGGTAATCGTCCACTACGTTGGCGAGGTGATAGGTAGGCATTCCATCAGACTTCATCAGTACTTTGTCATCCACTTGCGAAGAATTTACAACCACTTCACCGCGGATCAAATCCTGAAGACGTACTTCTTCGTTGGCGGGCACTTTCAGGCGTATCACGTAGGGTGTACCAGCGGCAATTTTTTGCTTCACTTCGCTGTCAGAAAGTGTGAGCGAGTTGCTCATGGAAGTTCGTGTACTGCTGCTGTATTGTTGATCGGATGACCCTGCATTTTTTAGCCTCTCTCGCATGGCTTCCAGTTCCTGCTCGGTATCAAAAGCATAGTAGGCTTTCCCTTCGTCGATCAGTTTTTGAGCGTACTTCTTGTAGATTTCTTTGCGCTCGCTTTGCCGGTAAGGTGCGTGTGGCCCACCTTTGCTTACACCTTCGTCAATTTGAATTCCAGCCCAGGCGAGTGATTCTAAAATGTATTCTTCAGCTCCTGGCACATATCGTGTTTGATCGGTGTCTTCAATGCGCAGAATCATGGTTCCGCCATGTTTGCGAGCTAATAAATAATTGTACAATGCCGTGCGTACTCCTCCAATATGCAGTGCACCGGTAGGGCTTGGGGCAAAACGAACTCTAACTTCCCTCATGTATTTAAATTGAAGTCAAAGTTAAAGAATTGGCGGCGAATGCCGCGGAAAAATCAGAACAGTTACTTCACTGCGATGCAGGAGATTTCGACATTCACATCTTTCGGCAAACGGCTTACTTCCACAGTCTCGCGCGCCGGGGGCTCGTTAGTAAAATACGAACCGTAGACTTCGTTTACTTTTGGAAAATTGTTCATGTCTTTAAGGAAGATGGTGGTCTTTACCACATTCGAAAAATTCATCCCTCCGGCAGTAAGAACCGCTTCAAGGTTTTTCATCACCTGATGCGATTCATCGACGATGTTTCCCACCACAAGGTTGCCTGACGGTTTTTGAATAGCCACCTGACCTGAAATAAAAAGCATGTTGCCGGCTTTGATCGCCTGGCTGTAGGGCCCAATGGGCTCAGGCGCATTGGCAGAATAAACAACTTCTTTTGCCATAATCTTTTTTACTTTTGACCAAAGATCAGAAAACTTTTTTGTTTTGATGCTATGACAATTTTGGTTGTGGGAGATGAAAGAAACGCACTGGAATGCCAGCAAAAATTTGGCCCGGATTTTCATTACCTACAGGTGAAGGACCGGAGCCAGGTTACTCCGCTGTTGAAGGACGGCGTTGTTGTTTTTGATTTTCAAACTCAATCTGAAAATATCGAAGCATATGCCCGATACACAGGCCCTGTTTTTTTGAATTGTGCAACAACTCCACTTTTGCCTCCAAACATTTCTCAGGCTAAATTCTTTGGGTTTTGTGGCCTTCCTACTTTTTTGAACCGCCCAATTTTTGAGGTGTGTGCAGCTACGGATTCAGAGGTAATAAATCTTGAAGATATGTGTGTGAAATTAAGGACGGAGTTTGCTATAGTGAAAAATCAGGTCGGACTCCTAACACCACGAGTGATCGGAATGATTATTAATGAAGCCTATTTTGCTGCTGAGGAAAAAATATCTTCCAGAAATGATATCGACCTCGCAATGAAGCTCGGCACAAACTATCCTTTTGGTCCGTTCGAATGGTGCGAGAAAATCGGAGTGAAGAATGTTTATGATTTGCTTGAAGCCGTCTTCCGTTCCACGGGCGACGAGCGCTATCAGGTTAGTGCTTTGTTAAAACGCGAAGCCCTTGGCTAGGCTACTTTCATTGCTACCAACCCTTTTGTTTTGTGAATCTTCACACCAAATTGTCGAAGCATAAAATTATTCATGCGGTTTTCGGCCAGGTCGGCATGTCTGTTTTCAGGCAGGAAGACAGTGAGATCAAGCACCGCTTGTACGAATAATTCCTGTTTGCAAAACTCGGTAATCCAATTACCGAACGCGGCTGTCCATTCGGCACGGTATTTTTCAGTGTGATCACGTCCATCCCACATAAATTCAAGCTGGTTATCGCTATACTTGAAACGATATACGGCAGCCGAGTTTTGATAGAAATTGTAAAGTGGCTTTAGATTCTGACAGTGGTAGTTTTTGATTTTCAGGCTAAAGTCATCGAGCAAACCCAAGGGGTTGTTTATTTTGTCAAACTCCACTTTCACTTGTTCGATCAATTGGGTAAGAAGGGAGTCCTGAAGGGCCAACTGCACTTCTTCAAGAAGGTAGTTTTTGTCCAACGGGAAAAACTTACGTACCAATTGTCAGGGGGTTTGGCAAAGGTAACAAGAGTTTGCAACAAAATGGGAATGCGGGATCGGCTTTTATCACAAACAGTGCTGTGCAGAAAAGAAAAAGCCGGACAAGACAGACTTGCCCGGCTTCGAGTAGGTCCTTAAAATTATTTTTTCTCTTCGGCTACAATTTTAGACCCCTGATTGATCGACATGAGCTCTTGCATAGTTCGCTTCATGTTGTCGGATGAGCCGTCGAGGAATATCGTATTGCCCTGACCGTGTTCTGCAAAATGGCGAATGGCTTCCGTCCACATCGAGAACAGGATAAATGAAGAGTCGAGGTTGGCCGTCTGCATTTCTTTGGCCGCCTGCGACATACCTTTGGCCACTTCTTCGCGGAAGAGTGCCACGCCTTGACCGCGTAATTGCGAAGCAATCTTTTCGGCTTCAGCAGCAATCTTGATGGCATTTCCTTCGGCCTCTGCAGCTTTGGTTTTGGTGATAAGCAATGCCTGGCCTTCATTTTCAGCGGCAGCTTTCAAGTTGTTGGATGCAACCACCTTGGCCATCGACTTCATGATAGTTTCATCAAAAGCGATGTCGTTCAATTGTAAATCGATAAGGTGATATCCCCAACCTTCCAGGGTATGATCAAGCTGCTGCTTTACTTCGTGTACAATTTCTGTGCGAAGAGAAAGAATTTCAGATTGCTTTTTCGTAGCCACGAAGCTGCGTATTGAGCCTTCGATGGTACGGGTCAGGGCTATCATCAAACTCTTTTCATCGAAGAATTTGAAAGCCACATTTTTGATCGTTTCTTCTTCCTGATTGAGTACAGAAAAAAGGAGCATCGCTTTGAAGTTTACGTTAGCCTGATCCATAGTGGTGGCTTGAAACTCCAGTTCTACCGAACGGTTTTGGATCGATACCCGTGAATAAATTTTTTCGATGAAAGGCGTTTTCATGTTCAATCCTGGTCGCATAATCCGCTTGTATTTGCCGAATACGGTGACGACCGCGATAGAACCTTGCTTTACCGTAACAAATAGGGTTAACAGCCCAAAGAGTCCGATGAGAAGGATGGGGATTAATAAAATTTCCATAAAGTTGGGGTTTGGTGTATTGAAGGTAAGGAAATTCTATGGACTTATTAATTCCTAATCGACTCCTGAGATTCCAGTCTTAATTCCGCAATCGGCAAAGAATTTTTTAATCATTTCATATTTCCCCTCGCATACATTTCCAATTTCAATCTTATCAGAACTTAACCGGTACCGCTGACATTGGAAGCATAATTCGATGAAAGCAAAGACTTCAGAATTAGAATCTGCAAACAGTATGGCGTTTCTTGGTATGTAACATGCTCCTTCCGGGGGATCGACAACAAAATTACCTTTCCCAAAACTGTTATTGAATAAAATATCGGTGAGTTTATTTATCTCATCTTTGGTGAGTTCCCTAACTTCTTTAAGACTGGAAAAATCGACCTTGTCATTAAGCATGGGTAGATTTATAATAGCGCCTTTTGGCTGCTCAAACGAGACGACTTTTATTGAGGAAGCATTTTTGAATGGAAAAAAATCCAATCGCTGCTGAACCGAGTAACGATTAGAGTGAACACAAATAGCGTTTTTGATCCCCTTCCTCCATTGACGCTTTGAAATGGAATTCACGTCTTGCAAAAGGGTGTTTTTGCACGAGACTAAAACGAAGCTCAAAAAAACGAGGTGCCTCCCAATAGAAACTTTCATTACCTCAACAACTCCCGCGATATCACCATCTTCTGGATCTCGGTGGTTCCTTCGTAGATCTGGGTAATCTTGGCGTCGCGCATGAGGCGCTCTACATGAAACTCCTTTACATAGCCGTAGCCTCCGTGAATTTGTACAGCTTCAGAAGTAACTTCTTGAGCAATCTGTGAAGCGTACAACTTGGCCATGGCCGCCGCTTTTACAAAATCTTTTTTCTGATCCTTTAGAAAAGCAGCTTGCCAAACCAGCAACCTGGCTGCATTAATTTTCGTGGCCATCTCAGCAAGCTTAAATTGAATCGCCTGATGCTCGCTCAGGTGCTTGCCAAAGGCTTTTCTTTCTTTCGAATACTTCAAGGCAAGCTCGTAGGCGCCAGTGGCAATGCCCAAAGCTTGTGAGGCTATACCTATTCGTCCGCCGTTTAAAGTTGTCATCGCAAAGGTGAAGCCAAAGCCGTCATCGCCTATGCGGTTGGCCTTCGGAACTTTCACGTCGGTAAACATCAGCGAATGCGTGTCGCTTCCGCGAATGCCCATTTTATCTTCTTTTTTGCCGACCACAAATCCGGGCATCCCTCGTTCTACAATTAATGCATTTATGCCTTTGTGTTTCTTTTCAGGATGTGTTTGCGCGATGACAATGTACACGCTGGCGCTCTTTCCGTTGGTGATCCAGTTTTTGGTACCATTGAGTAAGTAATAATCGCCCTTGTCTTCCGCCGTGGTGCGTTGCGAAGTGGCGTCGCTGCCGGCTTCGGGTTCCGACAAACAGAAAGCGCCAATGTACTCGGCGGTGGTAAGCTTTTTAAGATACTTTTCTTTTTGCTCTTCGGTTCCAAATTTTTCAAGCCCCCAGCACACCAGTGAGTTGTTCACCGACATACACACCGAGGCCGAGGCATCAACTTTAGAAATTTCTTCCATGGCCAGCACGTACGAAATGGTGTCCATTCCACCACCATTGTATTTTGGATCGGTCATCATACCCATGAAACCGAGATCGCCCATTTTCTTAATTTGCTCGGCAGGAAACTTTTGTTCGGTGTCGCGCTCGATCACGCCGGGTAGTAATTCAGTCTGTGCAAAATCGCGCGCAGCTTTTTGTACAGTGAGATGTTCTTCAGTCAGTTCAAAGTTCATGATCTTGAATTAATAGATTAATTGCTAATTAAAATACAATGCTGTCTTTAACAAAAAAGGCCTGATTACTCAGGCCTGTAAAGATAGGGTGTTTGCTAAAGATTAATCTCTTCGCCCCAAGAAAATCATGACGTAATAGAGCAGCATCGTAATGGCACCGATGGCAGCAACCACGTAAGTCATGGCCGCTGTATTCAGCGCATCTTTTGCCATGTCGTGCTCTTCGCGAGTTACAATTCCTCTTTGATCAATCCATGCCAGGGCACGCTTGCTGGCGTCAAGTTCCACGGGAAGAGTAATGATGGCAAACAAAGCAAATACACCATAGCACGCGATGATGATTAGAAGCGCAGTATTAAAAGAGAAAAGACCTTTTACGGCGAAGGCGCCAAACATCATAGCCATGAACACAATGTTGATCACTTGCGCGCTGATGTTTTGAATGGGCACCATGGCCGAACGGAATTCGAGGAAGCTATATGCCTTGGCATGTTGCACGGCGTGACCACACTCGTGAGCGGCAACGGCCGTCGCGGCAGCATTGCGCCCGTAGAATACATCGTGGCTAAGATTCACCGTTTTGTTAGCCGGGTTATAGTGGTCAGTAAGCTGTCCTTCTACCGAGATCACGTCTACATCATGAATGCCATTGTCGGCCAGCATCAGCCGGGCTACTTCGGCGCCGGTAAGGTCTCGCAAAAGCTGTATTTCTGAATATTTTTTGAATTTTCCTTTTAGACGAGCGCTTACGATCCAGCCGATCAGCATGAAAACTCCCGTGATAATCAATGCACCAAATCCCATAGTTTGAGTTGTTTATGTTCGTTTTATTTTTTCTACAATCCGCGTGGTAGAATAACCCGGCACAAAGTCGATGGTTTTCACCTCGCCACCGTTTTTTTTCACAACATCTGCGCCAACTATATTTTCTGCCAAATAGTCACTCCCTTTTACGAGAATATTGGGCACCAGTTGCGAAATCAGAGCCAGGGGGGTGTCTTCATCAAAAAAAACGACCAGGTCAACGAACTGCAAGGCCGCCAAAATCCTGGCCCGCGACTGCTGGTCCTGAAGGGGTCGCTCGGGGCCCTTAAATCGGCTTACTGAGCTATCGGTATTCAATCCGATCACAAGCTTATCCCCAAGGCTTCGTGCCTTCTCAAGGTAATCTACGTGGCCCAAATGCAGCAAATCAAAGCAGCCATTGGTAAACACCACTTTGTTGCCGGCAGTTTGCCAGCCTTTTACCTGAAGGGTCGCTTCGGAGAGGTTTTTTATTTTATCGGAGGTCATTTCACGGCAAAGTTAATTGTTAAACGCTATCCGCGAATAGTGAACAACCTGTCGCTATATTCACAACTTAATCATTACCATTGTTGGTGTTGAAAGAAGAAAGGACCGGTATAATTAAAGCCATGGCCGCCGAATTGGGCTTCAGCTTTTGCGGTATCTCTAGAGCCGAGTTTTTAAGTGAAGAGGCACCGCGCCTTGAAGCCTGGCTGAAGCGCGGCTACGCCGGCGAAATGCATTATCTCGAGCGTAATTTTGATCAGCGTCTCGACCCGGCGCTTCTGGTGCCCGGCGCAAAATCGGTGGTGAGCCTGGTGTACAATTATTATCCTCAAAAAGACTTTACCACAGAGGCAGAAATGAAAATTGCCCGCTATGCGTATGGCGAAGATTATCACTTCGTGGTGAAAGACAAATTGAAAATTTTTATAGAACGCCTGCGCGAAAAAATAGGTGAAGTCAATGGCCGGGCATTCGTCGATTCTGCGCCCGTGCATGAACGCGCCTGGGCGCAAAAATCTGGACTTGGATGGATCGGAAAAAATTCGCTGTTGCTAAACCGGTCGATGGGGAGTTTTTTCTTTCTCGCGGAGCTAATCATTGATTTAGAGTTGGAGTACGACGGTCCGATGAAAGATTACTGTGGCACCTGCACAGCCTGTATGGACGCTTGTCCTACCGATGCGATTGTGGAGCCGTATGTGGTCAATGGAAGTCAGTGCATTTCTTATTTCACCATCGAATTAAAAAATGAAATTCCGGCAGAGCAGAAAGGAAAATGGAACGATTGGATTTTTGGCTGTGACATATGCCAGGAAGTTTGTCCGTGGAATCGGTTTTCACAACCTCATCAGGAGAAACGCTTTGAACCTCACCCTGACTTTGAAATGATGACAAGTAAAGACTGGCAGGAAATCACGGACGAGGTTTTCCAAAAGCTATTTCGGAAATCGGCGGTGAAGCGCACGAAGCTTTCCGGATTGAAAAGAAACATTCAGTTCATTGAAAATAAAAATCCCGCCTTGTGAGCGGGATTCTTTGATAGACTAGCTAATGTTACGCAACAACGAAACAGCGATTCAAAATCGCACCGTATTGCAGCTCGTAATTGGCGTAGCACCAATTTTTGAGCTCCTGCACTTCATTGGCCACCAGCAGTTTGATGGCCTTCCGCAACTCTTTCTCAAAGAGACGGGCGTCAAAACTCACCCTGGTGAGAATCTTTTTGACATAATTGAGCATCTTCATTTTAAAAAATTTGGTTTTTGAACTGAAACCGTCTGCCGCAATTCAACGATGAAAATAATAAAACTGTTTAACAACGAGAAAGAAGAATTTTACTTTTGTGATTGCAACTAGTTGCACAAACGCGTTGCATGGAAAATTATGATGAAAAAGATATTTTTTTTGGTCGGCGCGCTGGCGGTTTTCATCTGCGGTCGCTCTCAAAGCATTCAGATCGAGCTCGGTCCGGATGAAATTTCGCAGAATCAGGCATGGACGATCACCATTACCGTAAACAACGATCGGCTGAAAAGCTATGACAATTTTCCGGAGATAGAAGGTCTGCAAAAACGAGGCACGTCTTCCTCTTCACAGACGAGCATCATCAACGGACAGATGAGTTCATCGCAAAGTGTGATTATGACTTACGCCCCAATGCGGCAAGGAACCGTCACCGTGCCTTCGTTTAAATTCAAGGTGAACGATCAGGTTTTCTCCGTGACTGGAAAAAAAATAAAAATAGGTCCGCCTCAGCAAGTGCAGCAGACAGACCCGATGCGAAGTTTTTTTGATCGCGATCCTTCCGACTTTTTTGGACGAAGCCAGCCTACCGAATTTGTTGACATCAAAGAAGACGCATTGCTGGCGCTTACTACCAACAAAGACGAAGTGTACGTGGGCGAAGGCTTTACGGCCACGCTTTCCTTTTTAATTGCCGACAACAATCGTGCGCCCATGCAGTTTCATGATTTGGGAAAACAACTTTCCGACATTCTGAAAAAGTTGAAGCCGGCCAATTGTTGGGAAGAAAACTTCAACATTGAAAACATCGAAGGCGAACACATTCAAATCGGCAACAAAGGATACACCCAGTATAAAATTTATCAGGCTGCGTTTTTCCCGTTGAACAATCAGCCCGTCAATTTTCCGAGCATCGGTTTGGAGATGATTAAATTTAAAGTGGCAAAAAATCCCTCCTTCTTTGGACAAAACCGTCAGGAAGACTACAAGACATTTTATTCTAAAGCCAAGGTAATTAAAGTAAAAGAGTTGCCACCACATCCGCTGCGCGATGCCGTGGCGGTGGGAAACTACAAACTAGACGAGCGCATTAGCAAAACCCAACTTCAAACCGGCCAAAGTGTTTCATACGATTTTAACATTTATGGCGAAGGGAATATCGCGGGCATAGCCAAGCCTAAAGTTCCGCTCAACCCGAATTTTGATTTTTACGAACCCAACGAAAAGCAAAACATCACGCGCGAGGCTGGCCATGTGAGCGGCACAAAGTCACTGAGTTATTTTATCATTCCCAAAGAGCCCGGAAGTTTTAACCTCGGCGACTATTTCCAATTCGTATTTTTTAACCCTGAAACGAAAAAGTACGACACGCTAAGGTCGCAGCAAGTAGTCACGGTGGCAGGAGAGAGCTCAAAAAATCAATCCATCGGCAGCAACGATCTGGGTTCGTTTTACGATCGCATTGATGCCTCCGACAACATGGTTCAATCTTTTGCCAACGGCAGTACCATGAAATGGATTATCAACATTTTTATCGTACTGGTTTTGGGAGGTACTGCATTTTTACTATTTAAAAAGAGATGACACTTGGCCTTCACTGATCAAGCCGTTATCTTCATGCCTTTATGAGCAACAGTTTTGGAAGATTATTCAGAATCACCACGTTTGGTGAATCGCACGGCGCTGCCATCGGTGTCATTGTGGATGGCTGCCCGGCGGGACTTGAAATTGACGAGCCATTTATTCAATCAGAGTTAGACCGCAGAAAACCTGGTCAATCGAAAATCACGACACAACGAAAAGAAGACGACACGTTTAGAATTTTGTCGGGCGTATTTGAAGGAAAATCTACGGGCGCGCCAATTGCCATCGTCATAGAAAATCAGGATCAGCGTAGCAAAGATTACAGTCACATTGCAGAAAGCTTCCGGCCGTCGCATGCAGATTATACTTACGAGGTGAAATATGGAAACCGCGACTACCGTGGCGGAGGAAGAAGCTCGGCGCGGGAGACAGCAGCGCGTGTGGCCGCAGGCGCGATTGCAAAATTATTGTTGAAGAAAGCAGGCATTGAGGTGAATGCTTTTGTTTCGCAGGTTGGCGATATCAAAGCGCCCGATTATAAGACACTTGACCTTAACAATACCGAATCGAATATCGTACGATGCCCTGACGCCGCCACAGCGGAAAAGATGATTGCGCTTATCGATGAGGTGCGCCTGAAGCGCGATACGATCGGTGGTATTGTTACCGGTGTTATCAAAAATTCACCTGTGGGATTGGGTGAACCTGTGTTTGACAAGCTTCACGCTTCCTTAGGTTATGCGATGTTGGGAATCAACGCGGTAAAAGGTTTTGAATACGGCACCGGCTTTGAAGGAACCAAGTGGCTCGGTTCACAACACAACGACGAGTTTTATAACGATGGAGATAAAATCCGAACACGTACCAATCACTCAGGCGGTGTGCAGGGCGGAATAACTAATGGAGAAGACATTTATTTCAACGTGGCCTTCAAACCCGTCGCCACCATCATGCAGGATCAGCAAAGTGTAGATAAAGCGGGCCACGAAGTCACGGTAAGTGGCAAAGGTCGCCACGATCCTTGTGTCGTTCCGCGTGCGGTGCCTATTGTTGAGGCGATGGCAGCCCTGGTGATGGCGGACTTTTTGCTGCTGGCGAAAAACTCAAAAGTTTAGCCGATCACTGTCACTACTTTTTCTTGTTTAGGAATAATCTTACCAAACGAGGCAAGCTCTAATCCAATCGATCTAGCGAAGTCTTCAAATTCCTTTTGATGCTCTGCATCCACCGATACTAAAAGTCCACCGCTGGTTTGAGGGTCAGCGAGAATTGCTTTTTGTTCGTCAGTCACTGTGCTTATTTTGTGTCCGTAGCTTTCCCAATTTCGTTGAGTTCCACCGGGCATTGATTTTTGCTGAATGTATTCTTGCAAAAAACTGAATTGAGGAACTTTGCTGAAATTTATTTCGGCTGAAAGATTGCTGCCTTCGCACATTTCACAAAGATGACCCAGTAATCCAAAGCCCGTCACGTCAGTCATCGCATTTACATACGCGAGTTTTCCGAACTGTGCTCCAGGCTTGTTGAGCGTGAGCATTGTATCAATAGCCTTTTTCAAATGCTCGTCTTTGACAATTCCTTTTTTCTGAGCCGTGGTGATGATACCAATGCCAATGGATTTTGTAAGATAAAGGAGAGATCCAGCTTTGGCCGAATCGTTTCGCTTCAGGTTTTCTTTTTTCAATTTACCCGAAACGGCCAGACCAAACACAGGCTCAGGGCAATCGATGCTGTGGCCGCCGGCTAAGGGAATCCCGGCATCGGAGCAAACCTTGCGGCTTCCTTCCAAAACTTCTTTAGCAACCTCCGGAGCTATTTTGTTGATCGGCCATCCTAAAATAGCAATCGCCATGAAGGGCTCTCCACCCATGGCATAGACGTCGCTGATGGCGTTAACTGAAGCGATCGCTCCAAACGTGAAGGGATCATCAACAATCGGCATAAAAAAATCGGTGGTGCTGACAATGCAGGTGCCGTCCCCAAGGTCGTACACAGCAGCATCATCTTTGGATTCGTTGCCAACAAGTAGCGATGGAAATTTTTGTTTGGGAAGATTAGAGTGCAAAATGGTGTCAAGAACGGCGGGCGAAATTTTACAGCCGCAACCAGCTCCATGTGAATACTGCGTTAACTTAATGCTCATTTTAATTGGCTATGTCGTTGATAAATTTTTTTAAGAAAGTGAAGATAATTCGCGCGCGAAAGCAGCGGCGTCGTTTCCATTCCACTCGCGTAGATGTGCGATACGTTCTTTTTTTGCTTCGTTACTTTTAAAGTAGGCTTTGTCGTAATACGTAAGAAGGATGTCTATTGTAGAAGCCATGTCGCCCTGAATCAGTTTTTCTTTCGCGGCAGCGAAATGTTGCCCTCCCAATTTCTTTGTCACTTTGGTCATCGCTTCAAGAAATTCCTCTTGGTTAGCGTGACCGTATTCATGAACAAGGCGTTTAACCCTGACTTCCTTTGGTACCATCATTTTTACAATCGGCGACGTAGCCATTGTATTCCAAAAATCCTGAGGCAAGAAAATTTTTCCGATGGCGATAGCTTCATCTTCTACCCAAATACGCCTTTTGGGATCCAGCTTCAGTATTTCTTCAAACAAGTCATTTTGAAATTGCTCGGTGGTTGGCTGCTTAGGCATAAGCAAGCCACCGAAGGCTGATCCTTTGTGGTTTGCAAGCTGCTCTAAATCCAATACTTGCTCGCCTGATTTTTTCAACTCACGAAGAATTTCACTTTTGCCACTGCCGGTGAATCCTGTGAGCAGCTGTAATGGTAGCGGCTTCTTAAAAAACTCAAGGGCATGTTGGCGATACGCTTTATAGCCGCCGGTCAGAGATTCGGATTTGATGCGGGCCATGCTCACGAACTTGCAGAAATTGTTCGAGCGCATACCGCCACGCCAACAGTGCACGAGAAGTTCTTTTCCTGAAGAGATTCGTTCAGCTTCCGTGATAATTTCTTCCAACCTCGGTCCTACCAGACGAAAGCCTGTACGGATTGCTTCGGCCGTTCCTTTTTGTTTGTAGTCGGTACCTACGGCGACGCGTTCCTCGTTGTTGAGCAGGGGAAGATTAATGGCTCCACGAATGTGGCCTTGCTCAAACTCTAAAGGCGAGCGAACATCAACAACCGGAAGACTGGCGCGAAGAGACAAAAAATCTTGAAGAGAAATCACTTCGCAAATTTCTCAATTTATTTTAGATGTATCCGACAATTATTTTTTTGAAAGTCCGCGTTGTCTCACAGCTTCGTAAATAGAAACACCGGCCGCCACCGACACGTTGAGTGAGCCGATGTTACCTTGCATGGGGATCTTGGCCAGGTGATCGGCTGCCTTAAGGATTTCCGGCGAAATCCCATCTTCTTCTGAGCCCATCACCAGCGCAAGCGGGCAATTCATTTCCATTTCATACAACGACTCACTGGCTTTCTCGGTACAGGCAATGACTTTGATGCCGTTGTCTTTTAAGAGGCGAAAGGTTTTGGGAATATCCTTTACCCGACAAACAGGCAGGTGGTTCAGCGCGCCAGCGCTTGTTTTCATGGCGTCGGCGGAGATAGGGGCATTTCCTTTTTCACCGATGATGATGGCATCCAATCCGGCGCATTCTACGGTGCGGGCAATCGCGCCAAAGTTGCGTACGTCGGTAATGCGGTCGAGCACTAAGAAGAATGGTTCACGGCCTTCTTCATAACATTTGTCGATGATGTTCTCAAGCGGAGCGTATTGCACGATCGACAAAAGACAAATCACACCCTGGTGATTTTTTGACGACATGCTGTTGAGCTTCTGTTGCGGGATAAACGAATAGGGCACCTTCTTCGCCTGTGCCGTGTTGATCAGCTCGCGGATTAATTCATTATTTAGCCCGGCTTGAATAAAAATTTTTTCGATCTCGCGCCCTGCCTTGATGGCTTCCATCACGGCCCGCGTACCGAATACCATGTCTTTTTTTTCCATTATTCTCTGAATCGTCCTTTGCGCCAAAGATCTACTGATCCGAACCAAATATCGGTGAGGCGTTTGTCACGCAATAGTACATAGTTTTCCGGATCGTATACACTGCCGCTCTTTACAAAAGTGAAACGTGTGTTTAGCGCTTTGTAATTCCAAACTTCATTGCCTCCGTTTTTGCTCACCTCGTCGGGCAGTCCGAAAATCTGAAAAACAATTCCGCGATCAGTTTTCCAGCCTTCTTTGTACGAAGAGAAGAAGATGTTGGCCAACTCAATGTTGTGAAAGAAATTTTTCATGAAAATGCGGGCTCTGTCTTTATCTCCGGTAATCGACAAGATTACTTTGTCAAACTTTGCCTTCTCTCCTTTGGAATTGTTCAGTTCATTGAATTCCTCCGGTGTTGTGACTAACACTAGCGGAGGGATTAGCTCATCGACTTTAGAGAATTTTGGGAAGTTTTCTTTTACCACGCGATACGAAAATCCGCGGGCGGCACTCGTGTCTTCCTGGAAAAGATAGAGGCCTTCTTTTTTGGGAAGGAACTTCTGTCCGCTTTCAACTCTGAATAATGAGTCGTGAAAAAAGAATCTTTCGTTGTGACCTTCTTTTTCTGCGAAGGGTGGAAGTGCAGGAGGAAATACGGTATTATAATACGACACAATGAGCGGCTTGCCGTTGGCACTGCGTGCAATGTATTCTTTGTTTTTGCTCAGGTGGTTTTCAGTGATTACGCCATCGCTGGTTTCTATCCAGCCGTCTACAGGGTAGATCGATTCAATTTGTTTGAAGTAAATCCAGCTTTTCCCGTTGTCGTTGGTTACTTTGCCAACCAGCAACCAGGGTTTTTCGGGTACAGGCAAAACTAAAAATCCGCGCTTCATATTTCCATTCACCGAAAGCACGGAGTCTCTTTCGCGGATGGCAATTCCTTCGCGGTCAACGTACGAATTGCGCGCTTCCCACGAAATAGAATACTTGCCGGGGTTTCCCTGACGAGTGATTAGCGTATAGCGCACCATAATATTGTTAGCGGTTCGCACAGGCCTGATCTGAAGGTCAACATCGTTCGACGGATTGTACCAGTAGTTGAAATTATTGGCGGCGATGGATTGGCCGGCAGCCAGTTTGGATAAAATCAAAAGGAAAGAAAAAAGATATAGGCGTTTCATATTTCTTTGGATCACTATTCTTTCAAACGTTAAATCTAACGATTTGCGTTATTTTTGCCCCACAAATTTTTTACCATGGCCGTTTACACCACCGAGATTGCATCAGAAACCATCACTTCGGATAACCCGATTCACCAGCGTCTTCTCAAGGCGTATGTATTGGCCGCAGACCAAGTGTATGGCGACTTGCTGGAGGTAGGATGTGGCGAAGGGCGGGGCATCACGTGGCTGACGCAAAAAAGTAAAAGTTATTCAGCCATTGATAAGATTGCCGAAGTGGTGGAGGGTTTAAAAAAGAAATATCCGGCTGGTAATTTTCAAAGTGGAAACATTCCTCCCCTGCCGTATGCCGACAATTCGTTTGATTGTGTCGTTAGTTTTCAGGTGATCGAACACATCGCCGATGATGCTTCTTACCTGAAGGAAATTAGCCGCGTGCTGAGACCCAATGGTCTTGCCTTGATTACGACGCCCAACCGGCCGATGTCATTGTCGCGCAATCCGTGGCATGAACGCGAGTACACGGCCGATGAACTCACGGCTTTGGCGAAAAAATATTTCAGCAACGTAATCATGAACGGGATTACCGGAAATGAAAAAGTAATGCAGTACCATGAGCGCAATCGGGTTTCGGTGAATAAAATTATGCGCTGGGATATTTTTGATCTGCAACACAAGCTGCCTGCAGCTGTGCTTCGTGTGCCGTACGAAATGCTGAACCGATTGAATCGTAATAAATTGAAAGAAGCCGCCGATGAGTTGGTGGCCAGTATTCGTCACGAAGATTATTTGCTGACTGACAACGCCGCTAGCGCGTTGGATTTGTTTCTTATCGCAAAAAAATAAGAGGAGTTAAAATCTCCTTTTCGGAAATCGTAACTCCTCTTACGGGTTGTGATCAATTAATAGTTGGAAGGCTGGCCCGGACCGCCATCGTTAAGCTTCAGATCGGAAAGCATTTTGGTGTAGGCATCTTCGTATTTCTTGGCGAGTTCGTTTTCACCATTTTCATACAAAGCGCGTTGCAAAATATTCAAGGTAACAATGTTGTTTCGCAAATCGCTGGAGAATCCACTTTCAGTAGCGAGAAGATAGGTTGCCATTTCGATAGAGCGATCTCCCACAACTTTAGCAATCTCAACGGCCTTCGCTTTTTCACCCACCTTAAACAATAAGTTTACAGTTTCAGATGAAGTGTAATCGTAAGGCACGCCTTTGTCCGGCATTTTCTCCAACGAGAACAAGAGAAGTTGTTTGGCTTTCTCAGTATTGCCTTCGTCAATCAACGCTTGAGCAACGGAATTCACAGAGCTGCGGTGATTAAGTACAAAACCCTTGTAGTCGTCATTGTAATACACCTTAGGATTATCGAGGCCGCGGTACTTGAATTTTTTGGTCATCACTTCAAAACTCTTTTCGGTATCCACCAAGTAATCGCGGTCTTTGTTTGTATTTCTGATTGGCAGAATGCGGTACGCGTTACCCACCTGAATAGCATACGGACTAAGGTCGATGTTGATTTGAGAAAGAGAAGTGTTGTTGAGGAATATCGGACGCTCCCAGTTGTTGGTCACCAGGAAGTCGAGCATGGCCAAATCTTTTTTCTCAAGTCCACCGCGCAGCACTTTTATTTTCATTTCATCCACCACCATGCTGTCCATGCCTTTGGGAATAATTCCCTTGGCGATCAGCGCTTGCTTATCAACTGGGATAGTAAGAATACGGCTTGGCACGATACTGCGGTCGCCGTCGATGAGTTGCGGGTAACGCTTGGCCAAAAGTTTAAGGTATTCCGCCGCATCAATGCTCTTTATTTTCATATCCACAAATGGCAAGTAATCATTGAGTCCTCCTTGCTGATATTCTTTCAGCGGTAGCGTGTATTTGAGCGGCTCGGAATCATTGGCCTTACGCATACTTTGCTCAATGTACCAGTCGGTATTGTAGTAGCTGAGTACAATCACGCGTGTGTCAGGCCGGATGGCTTCAGTTTCTTGTGCATACCACAACGGGAAAGTATCGTTGTCGCCGCCGGTGAACAAAACTCCTTGCGGGTCGCACGATTCAAGATAATTGGAAGCAGAATCCACAGAGAAGAAGCGGTCGCTACGGTTGTGGTCGTCCCAGCCATCTTTCGCCATCAGCGCCGGTGCCGAAAGGCCAACCAGGGTAGCAGCGATGGCCGCCACTTTTGCATTTTTAATAATCTTACCAAGGACATCGGCGATACCGATTACTGCCAGACCGATCCAAAATGCAAACGCATAATACGACCCAGCATAGATATAATCGCGTTCACGAGGTTCTACAGGAGGTGAATTTAAATAGACAACGATCGCGATACCGGTCATTACAAAAAGCAATGCCACGATAGCAAAGTTTTTAGTGTCTTTCGTGAATTGATAGAACATTCCGATCAATCCCAAAATAAAGGGAATCATGAAATAATTATTGCGTCCACGGTTTTCGGCCAGCGCCGTAGGCACTTTCTTAAACCATTCGGTTGGCCGTAGCCAATCCGCTCCCTGAATATCACTTTCGCGTCCAGCGAAGTTCCACATGAAATAGCGCATGTACATGTGTCCGATCTGTTGTCGGAACATATAAAATTTATCTTGAGCGAACGTAGGCTTCTGCCCTTGTTGCAGGCCGATGATGTTTCTGTAGGATTCTGCGTGATCGGAATTCCAGGCGCGAGGCAGCAAAGTTGACTCGCCCGGCTCGTACTCGTATTCAAACTTGCGTTCACCCACTTCGTATTTGTCTTTGCCTTTTACGTAGGTGGCTTCGCCGTATTTTATGCCAATCGGTCTGGCGGTAAAGTAAGGTCCAAATAAAAGCGGACGACTTCCGTATTGCTCGCGTTTCAGGTAGCGTACGAAACTCATTACATCTTTGGGAGAGTTTTCATCGATCAGCGTGTTATAATTTGACCGGATTACCACCATCGCATACGAGCAATAGCCGATCAGGATGAAAGTGGTAGCCAACAAAAAGGTGTTCCACACCGGCTTATTTTTTATGTGTGTGAAATAAATGCCATACACCAGCGCTGCGATCAACAACAACACGAATACTAATGCTCCTGATCCGAAGAAAAGGCCGAGCGTATTTACAAAGAACAATTCAAAATGGCCGGCCAATGTGGGCAAGCCCGGCACGATGAAGTCGTTAATAAAAAGAACCAGGCCGCTACTCAACGCCAACGTAGCGATGATACCCCAGGTAGTAGTTTTGAATTTCTTGAAATAGTAAATGAGACCTAACGCCGGCAGAGTCACCAGGTTGAGCATGTGCACACCAATGGAAAGACCGATCATATAGGCAACCAGCAGCAACCAGCGGTTAGCCTGGCTTTCGTCTTCAATCACATCCCATTTCAAAACACCCCACACCACAAAGGCAGTGAAGAACGAGGACATTCCATATACTTCGGCTTCTACGGCAGAGAACCAGAATGAATCTGAAAAAGTATAGGCAAGAGCACCTACTAAGCCCGCCCCCATTAGTTTATAAAGTTGGTTTTCGGTTATGTCGGCGTCCTTTTTAATACTCATCAGCTTGCGGCCGAAAAGTGTGATCGACCAGAATAAAAACAGAATGGTGAAGGCACTTGCCAGCGCACTCATAAAGTTGATCCAATAAGCCACCTTGGTTACGTCGCCCAGCGCCAGGAATGAAAAGGCGCGGCCCATGAGCAAAAAGAGTGGAGCGCCAGGAGGGTGCGGCACCTGAAGCTTGTACGACACAGCAATAAACTCACCACAGTCCCAATAGCTGGCTGTTTCTTCCATCGTCAGGAAATAAGTGAGCAGCGCAATGGCAAATACCAGCCATCCCAAGAGGTTATTTACTTTTTGAAAATTCATGTTTTAATAAATGTTGAATTGAAATCCGCCTCTGCCTTCGCTTTCGCGGATGAAGGGGCGAAAATAAGAAATTTATACTTGCCGCTGTGAGGTCTTGTTAACGTGTTCGTGTATTTTCGGGTTATGCGGGAGATTCCCTTTTTCACCTTACACCCACAGCATCATGCCATCCAAAGGGAAATGGCCGAAGTTTTCGACAAAATTGTCAGGCAAGGAAAATTTGTGTTGGGAGACCACGTGGAGCGATTTGAAAAGGAATTCGCTGTCTTTCAAAAGGTAAAACACTGCGTTAGTGTGGGCAACGGCCACGATGCCTTGTGGATAGCGTTAAAAACCTACGGCATCGGAAAAGGCGATGAAGTGATCGTGCCGTCGCACACGTGCCAGGCTACGTGGCTTGCCGTGGTAAATACTGGCGCGAGGCCTGTGCCGGTAGAAGTTGACCCGTTTAATTATCTAATAAATCCTGAGCTGATCGAACGGAGCCTTTCACCTAAAACAAAGGCGATTGTGCCCGTGCATCTTTACGGCCATCCTTGCGCTATGGATAATATTGTGGCCATCGCCAAAAACCATAATCTCAAAGTAATTGAAGATAATGCGCAGGCCCACGGTGCGATTTACAAAAGCAAACAGACAGGAAGTTGGGGCGATTGCAATGCCACCAGTTTTTATCCCACTAAAAATCTTGGCGCACTTGGCGATGGTGGAGCGATTCTTACAAACAACAAAAAAATAGCCGACCAGGCCAGAGCGATTCGCAACTATGGCTCGGTGAAAAAAGACATTCACACAGTACAGGGAATAAACTCACGACTGGATGAGCTTCAGGCTGCGCTACTTTCCATCAAATTGAAGAGGTTGAAAAGCTGGAACGATCAGCGGATTCAAAACGCAAAAATCTATTGTAAGCTCTTGCCCAATGTTGGCGATCTACAGTTGCCACCGCAGCCTTCAGCTTCTGTAAAGCCGGTATTTCATCAATTTGTGATTCAGACACGAAGTCGCAATGAACTAAGAAAATATCTTGCGAAGAAAGGTATTGAGACTGCCATCCATTATCCGATGCCGGTTCACCAGCAGAAAGCCTATGACTTTTTAAAATATAAAAAGGGAAGCCTCCCAATCGCTGAGCGGCTAAGTGAAACGATTCTAAGCTTGCCTGTGTGGCCGGGGATGAAATTTGACGAAATCGAATTTGTTAGTGATGAAATTCAGACTTTCTTCCGCCGATAGAACTATTTGTAAACGATAATGTAAAAGACCAGCCAGAGCAAAAAGATGAGAACGTAAGAACTGGAAACAATCCACCAGGTGGCGCTTTGCCGCCGATGGATTTTAAACGAATAGTAATTCACTCCTCGCACCATCACCAGCACGTAGAGCACTTCAAAAATGCTCAAGGCCCTCAAGGGGTAAGCATATCGCTTATCTACCGCCCAGTAGTCGAAGAAATTCATCAGCGAAAGCGGATAGAAAGATTGAACTTCTTTTAGGGTAGGATCTGTTTTTACAAAAAGAAACCAACCGATTTTTATAAGTTCGGGTAAAATGAAAACAAACTCAGCAGCCATCACCACACTCCAGCATTGGGTAAACGTAATGCGGTATCCAAACAGGAAACATCCCACCCAAAGTACAAAGCCGATGACGGTAAATTTCCATAGGTAAATGAAGGGTATTGAAAAGAACTGCAGTGCGCTGATCATTCTAAGGATCATTCCCTCGGGCCGGTCTTGGAGAAACTCAAAGGCGGCAGTTTCGTTTTCTATAAACGATTTTTTTATATAGAGCAAGAGAACAGATATCAGACAAAGAACAATAAAAGTCAGTTTTTTATCGGAAGAAAATAGTGATGTTTGTGAGTGATCAGAAGCCATGGGTTCAAAGCTAAATTTATTTTTGGAAAAAGTGACCAACACCGGCAGAGTAAACAACTCCGGATTAGCAATAAAAATCTGGATACTTACTTTTTCATTGACTTTATGTGTTGCGCAGGCTGCATTTAGCCAAACGACTAAAAAGGATACCACCATCATCCTGATTTCTGACTTCACGGTGCAACTGGAGGCTACCGATGCCATGAACAGCTTGTACAATTACCAGTTTGACAAAGCCGAAGTTTTGTTCCGCAATTTCAAGTTAAAATACAAGTGGCACCCGTTGCCTTATTTTTTGGTAGGCCTTGCCGAGTGGTGGAAAATTGTACCCAATCCAAAAGTGAAAACCTACGATGAGAAATTCCTTGCGTACATGGACAGCTCCATTCTCATCGCGGAGAATCTTTACAAGAATTATCCCGAGTATAAAATCGAGGCTGCGTTTTTCCTGGCCGCGGCCCACGGATTCAAAGGCGAATTATATTCCGACCTGGATCGGAAAAACTGGATGAAAGCCGCCAGCGAGGGAAAAGCTGCCTTAAAGTACCTTGAGATTTGCCGTGAGAAAAAAGACCTCAGCCCTGAACTTCTCTTCGGCGATGGACTGTATAATTATTTTCGTGAGTGGGTACCCGAAAATTACAAATCGCTTAAACCTATTTTTTGGTTGTTTCGCAGCGGAGATAAAAAATTGGGTTTGCAGCAATTGAAGGAGGTGTCGTACAATGCGTTCTATACTCGTACCGAAGCGATGGTTTGGCTGATGCGAATTCTGGCGGGGTATGAAAATGATCTTCAGCGCGCGTACCAACTTTCTGAATACCTTCACGAGACCTACCCGAACAATCCATACTTTCACCGCTACTATGCGCGCATGCTTTATACACTCAACGTCCATCCGAAAATGGAACAGCAAAGCCTGCAGATTTTGCAGCTCTTAGACAGCGGTAAGTTTGGTTATGAAGCCGTGAGCGGCCGGTACGCTTCATTCTTCCTTGGTCAGCTTTACGACTCGCAGCGGAAACTGGAAGAAGCAAAAAAATATTATTTGTTGAGCGTTAAATATTCTGAAGAAGTAGAAGCTACTGACTCTGGGTATTACCTGTATTCGTTGATCGCCCTGGGAGAGATTTACCAACAACAAAAGGATAAGGCCACGGCAAAAAAATATTTTAACCTGGTGAAGAAAAAAGCAGGCCGGAAAGACGAAGCCTACAAAGACGCTAAGAGGAGATTGAAGAAACTCGAGAAAATGGAATAGCTATTCGATGATCTTGTGATTTAGCATAAACCAGTCCGCCAGCAATTTGCTTTCAATAGCCGCGCCGTAGTTGGTTAAGTGATGCGCATCTTTCCACAACCATTGACGGTGTGGGTACTTAGTTACATCAATTTCATCAGCGCTGATATAAGGTACCTTATGTCTCGCGAGTATAGCGGTAAGTTTGGCGGTTACTTGGTTCAGGCCACGAGGTTCAGTGAACAGTGGTGACGTGAAGCAAACTAATTTGGTGTTCGATCGGGAGCATGTCTTTATAAATTCTTCGAGATATTCTACCTGCACTTCATTAAGTGCTGTGGTTTTGATAGGCTCAATTTTTTCCGCGGAATAAAAAGTATTAATGCTGTCGCGGTCAGTAGCAACGAGGGACTCAAACCCGTTGGTCGGTGGCAGCGGACGCCGTGAGTACCAGTAATTTTTCAGGATTGATGCAGCGCGACCATTGTATCGGTAAAGATGAAAGAGAAACTTGAACCGCTCGTAGGGCGAAACATTTCTTAGGTAGGCGGTGACCAGCGAATCCTTTCCGTAATAGTATTTTAGATTTTGAATGTCTGTGCCGTGGTCAGCAAAAGTGAATTCTTCCGGCTCAAGGTGAAGCAAGATTAGCCGAGGCATTTTCTTTTCTTGCTCCAGTACATGAACCAATCCGGTATGAAAGATCTGGCTCATTCCTGCGTGACTCAAGTTGAAACAATTGCTGCCAAGACTGTCGGGATTAATTTGATACAGTGCTCGTGAGTTCCCCATCACCACAACCGAAAAATCTTTTTGACGCAAATAGTAGTTGATTTTCCCACCGGTTTGTCCAAGCAGAATCTTCGCGTAAAGCGAATCAAATAAAGAACCCAGCGCCCAGTCGATAGTGACGATGAGCATGATCGATGAAAGAATGTACACGAGCGATTTTTTCATGATCTTAGAATTGAAAGTATATAAATTGGTCGCCCTCAGACACACCCAGAAGCACAAGCATCAAAACAAAAAATGAAGTCCACGCGATGGATTGCACCATTGAGCGGGAGGAGAAATAATCGGGCACGCGTTGCTTTCGAAAGATTAAAAACTCAATAGCCAACAGCAAGCCAACCGCTACCGACATGCCGGCAAAGATTCCTGAATCCTGAATTCGTAAATTCCAAAACCCATTTGCAGTAAAAATATTTTTTACGATTCCGATCGACTGATGAAGCGTAACAGACCGGAAGAAAATCCAGGTAAGTGCGATGAGATTGAAGGTCATAAATATCTTAGCCGCCCGTACGGGCCATGAGCTGCTCGTAGTTTCCTTAATATTCAAGATACGCTCTGCCGACAAGAACGCGCCATTAAGAAATCCCCACACAATAAAATTCCAGGATGCTCCGTGCCACAGTCCGCCAAGCAACATGGTGTAAAGCAAATTCCGGTAGGTTTTAAATTTGCCGAAACGGTTTCCACCTAGCGGAATATAGAGATAGTCTTTGAGCCAGCTGGAGAGTGAGATGTGCCAGCGTCTCCAAAACTCGGTCACAGTCTTTGAGAAATAAGGCAGGTTAAAATTATCCATCAACCGAAAGCCCAGAATGTGCGCCGATCCTTGAGCGATGTCGGAGTAGCCTGAAAAATCGCAATAGATTTGAAAAGCAAAACAGTAGGTGGCAAACAATAGTGTGGCACCGGTATTCAACTCCCAATGGTTGTAAATAGAATTCACGTAGATGCTGAGTTGGTCGGCCACAACCGCTTTCTTGAAAAGCCCCCATCCCATTTGCTGCAGCCCTGCCATCAGGCGAGAAGAACTGAAAATCTTCTCTTCATAAAATTGATGGAGCATGTTTTGTGGCCGTTCAATCGGGCCAGCCACTAGTTGTGGGAAGAACATCACATACAAACTGTAAATACCAAAATTTCTTTCGGCTACCTGATTTCGGCGATACACTTCAATGGTGTAGCTCATGGCCTGAAACGTATGAAAAGAGAGGCCGATTGGAAGAATGATGTGGAGATAGGGTATTGGTTTCACACCAACACCCAGCCAAAGGAGAAGCTCATTAAAATTTTCAGTGAAGAAATTGAAGTACTTGAAGATTGATAAAAGTGCCAGATTTGATATGATACTTACGACCAGATACGTTTTTCTTTTTTTACCCTCGCTTGGTTCGATGAGGATAGCGGCATAATAGTCGATGAGAATGGAGACTAAAAGTATGATGAGGTAATAAGGAATAAAGGCGCTATAGAAAACACAGCTTGCGAAGAGCAGCAAACCCCACCGGTACCTGTGAGGAAGAGCAAAATGCAGCAGGGTGACCACTGGAAAGAACAAAAGAAACTGAAATGAATTGAAGAGCATGCGCGCGTGTAAAAAGTCAAAATAAATAAAACCTCAATAAATTGTAATTTACGCCCTTCAAAAATAAAATACGCTTTTGGAGCTGCGCGATTTGATAGTGACGCCTCTTTTGATCATCCTGGTGCTGGCAGTTGCATACTTCTTGCGCCCGGTGGCCACGGATTCGGTGACGAGGAAATACTATTTCCCAGCGCTCATCGCGAAAATGATAGGAGCAATTTTGATTGGGCTGATCTACCAATTTTACTATCACGGCGGAGATACCTTTACCTACCATACCCATGGAAGCCGGCCGATTTGGGAAGCGATTATGGATTCCCCGGCAGAGGGATTTCGCATCTTGTTTTCAAATGGCACCTATGGCAAAGGGCTCTGGAAGATATCAGATGCAGTGTGGCAATGGCGCGACGATCATTCATTTTTTGTTGTTCGCATTGCTACATTTTTCGACTTGCTGACTTTCTCAACTTATTCGGCTACTGCCATATTATTTGCTGTGTTTGGCTTCGCGGGTGGTTGGTTGCTTTTTCTTACCTTTTATTACCGATCACCAGGGCATGCACGACTGTTGGCCTGGTCTTGCTTGTTTATCCCCTCGGTCATTTTTTGGGGTTCAGGAATTCTAAAAGATACAGTGACGCTAACTTGTATAGGAATCTCCACCTTTGCTTTTGATCGACTATTTCTGAAGAAGCAGTACAAAGCCATCTACGTGGTATTGCTCCTGATTTCATTGTATTTTATTTATAGCATTCGTCCCTTCATTCTTCAGGCTTTTGTACCGTCGTTGATATTATGGCTTTTCTCAAACCGCCTTCAAGGCATACGCTCATTCGCACTAAGGATACTGATGATCCCATTTGCGCTGCTGCTGCTATTATCATCGGCCTATTTTTTTGTGACCAAAATAAGTGAAGGCGATCGCCGCTATGCCATAGACCGCCTGGCAGAAACCGCACGAATTACCGCATACGATATCCGGTTTTATACCGGCAAAGACGCAGGCTCGGGATATAGCCTCGGTGAGCTCGATGGCACGCTGACCAATATGCTTACGCGATTGCCCCAGGCTATCAATGTGTCGCTTTTCCGTCCGTATCCCTGGGAAGTTCACAATCTGCTGATTGCATTTTCTTCTCTTGAAAGCACGGCCTTTTTGTTTTTGACGTTGTATTGTCTGTTCCGGTATTTCCCTCAGGTATCCAGAAGCTGGTCTTCCCCTGATGTACTTTTCTGCTTCTCCTTTTCCCTTATTTTTGCATTCGTAGTTGGAATTTCAACTTATAATTTTGGTTCCCTGGCGCGCTACAAAATTCCTCTGCTTCCTTTTTATCTGATCGGACTGACCTTGTTAACTCCTTCGCGAAACGAAAACGAACTAACTGATCCGGTATCCAATGCCTGACAAAACTCTTATAGTTTGCGATGTGTGCGACACCCTCTATGATTCAAATACTACGTTTGATTTTATTCGTTTCTATGTCAACCGTAAAGGAGGTGCGAGTCAGATTTGGCTAAGTTTAATTTCGTCGCGTTATTCACCATTCTTTTATTTTTTGATTGCCTTAGGTAAAATTTTTCATAAAGACCTTGTCCGTATTCTTGCCTTGCAACTTTTGTCTGATCTTGATCGGAAGAAATTATCTGACCTTGCCTTCGAATTTCACGACTCATTTCTTCTAAAAAGAAAAAACGAGAAAGTATTTTCTTTACTTGAAAGGTTAAAAAAAGAGGGAGACGTGATGTTGTTATCTTCGAGCATTGACCCTGTGATCGGGGCTATCGCGCAGCGAAATGGATTTTCGTTTCAGTCTTCAATGCTTGCTTACCAGAACGACATTTCATCTGGAAAACTCAGCCAGGATCTCACTGGAGTAAAACACAAGCAACTGGCCGAATGGCACAAGGCATACCGTCGGCTTACGGTGGTGACAGATAATCATTCTGACTACGACTTGGTAAAAATGGCCGACGATCGATACGTTGTTTTGCTTCCCGCTGGTGAGGAAAAATTTTGGCAACCGTTAAATCCGAATTTCGTCAAACTGTAAGATGGCCTTCGTACAATTCATCCCCTTTTTTTACTTTCAGCAAACACGACTGAATAACCTCAGGGCGTTGGTGTTTCATGCCGCCTATGAGTGGATGCCAGCCGCGCTCATTGTGCTTTATGCTTCCGGATGGGAATGGCAACCTCTGACCTTAGTTGCCTTGCATTACCTTGGATTTATCGCGCTGTACGAAGTGGGATACCTGGCCAATGACCAACTGGCACATAGAAGTGAAAGCGAACGAAAAAGATCGCAGAAGTTTTCGTTTGCTCAACTGATAATTTTTGTGTTGATCAGGATTGCTACATTTGGTGCAGTTGCTGTATTCACAAAAAATTCCGCCAATTACCATTGGTGGGCGTGGTACATGCTATTGATCGGCTGTTTTGCAGCGCACAATATTTTGAAGGAGGCGTTGCTGAAATCCATTACTTTTTTGTCGCTAGCTTTCATCCGTTTCTTTTCTCCGGTTATTTTTTTGATTGACGCGGCCCTGTTTCAGGCATTAGCTTTGCCGGTCGTTTTAAATTATGTGATGTACAGGCTGCTAACCTACATGGATTCGAAAAATCTCTTTGTACAAATCGATCGTAAATCGGATACTTTCCGGATTGGATATTATTTGTTGATGATGCTACTCTCTGCGGCACTAAGCGTGGCCACAAATTCTTACCTCCCGTTGGCAGTGAATGCCTATTTTCTCGCCGTAAATTCAATAACTTTCTTGCCGAAGTTGTTGAGCAAGTAGATTCAACAGCTCAATATATTCAGACAGCATGCTTGTTCAGGAGATTTTTACAAAAATAAAGTTACTCTGGCTCAAGCTTAGAAACCCAGGATCTGTAGTCAGGAGTTTTTCAATTGCATCGTCGTGGAATGCTGTAATTATTTTAGCGCAGTTTGTTTTATCACCGATTGTCACCCGGATTTACGGGCCAGGAGAGTATGGCGTATTTGCTATTTTCAACTCTATCGTTTTTAATATTTCAATTTTAGGAACGCTGAAATATGCGGAGATAATTGTTTTGCAGGATTCAACCAAACGTAAGAACATCGCCATTGGCCTTTGCCTGATCGTGTTGACAATAGTGTCAGTCGTTGCTATGATTCTTCTTTTTTTTCTAAAAGGACCTTTGCAAACATTTTTTAATGAGCCAAGAATCACTGACTTTTTGTGGCTTATTCCGGTCGCCATTTTTTTCACAGGAGCGTTTGATATTTTTCTTAACGTAAACATCAGCGACAAGCGTTTTTTCAGAAATGGCCTGGCGGGGTTTGTTAATGCTGCAGGTGGCCGACTTGCTAACATAGCCTATGGCCTTACGCTTGGCGTAAAATCGATCGGGTTGATTCTTGGGGACATCGTGGGTAAAATCCTTAGCCTGATTGCCCTGATATTTTCATCGGATCGCACCAAGGCGAGGCTTCAACACTTCAAACAAGATGTCTCAATGGCTGGAATGAAATCATTGGCCATAGAATTCAAGTCATTTCCGCTTTACTTTTTGCCTTCAAGTATGCTCATCGTTATTTCAGGGCATCTTCCTATTTTCTTTTTCCAATGGAAATTTGGGGCCGTGATGGTAGGTTCTTTTGGCCTGGCCAGCAGTATGCTTGAAATATTCAATCGCCTTATTCCTTATTCTTTCGCGCCCGTTTTTCTTCAAAAAGCCAACGAACTAAAATCTTCTGCGCCAGAACTGTTGGGGCGCAAGGTGTATCTTTTGTTTTTGGGAATGCTGGCGATCAGCACCACGATATTCTCGGGGTTTGCTCTGCTTGGCGATTTTGTTTTCCCTTTTGTGTTTGGCCCGAAATGGCAAATCGCAGGGGAGTTTTCAGCGATATTGGCTCTAAGTTATGTATTCAATTTTGTGGCCATTTCGTTGTCGGAAGTATACAACGTGATGGGCAGGCAGCGGCAACTTTTCTACTTCACCATAGTTGGCGTTTTGCTGCGAATCGTAGCCATAGCGATCATTCTGATGATCAACATCTCCCCTTCTGGCTCGCTACTAATTTATAGCGGAGTGAGTTCATTGGCTGGGATCATCCTTATCCTAGGAGTATTTCTAGTGCTGGATTATCCCCTTTGGAAAGTGGTCGGATTCTTGTTTTTAAGCTTAGGCGTGGTATTGGCCTTTCTTTTTCTTGGAGGATTATTTTAATTACTCAATAAAAGAGCAACATGTCCAGCTTCTCTAACTCTTCGGTGGTAGCGTTCTGATGATCAAAAGGCTCAAGCTTTCCGTTGACGCAATGCTCATAAAAGCTAAGCTCCTTAAGAAGCCCTTTCATTTGTTTCGTTGATTTGTTTCGCAGAAACTTCTTTTTAGGATCCAGTAACCGGTAGATTCTTCTTAAAAATCCGTATGGGAAAATACTTAGTTCAAGAAACTCGCTGAGCGCCGGGTGATGCAGAGAAATGAGAAATGCGGGTCGGTGAGCTTGCAAGTAGCTCATCATGGTGGGTACAATGAAAAACTCAGCTCCTTCAATATCCATTTTTATGAAGTCGACCTTCTCCACTTTATTGTCGGTGAGAAAGCGATCGAAAGTGACAGACGATACTTCAACGTAATCATTTTTGGATTTTACGCGCTTTAACAAACTGGTGCCTGAGTCGCCGTACGAATACCTGGAAAAGATTTTTACCTTTTGGCCGTTGGTAGTAATCGCCATATTGAACAGACTCACCTTTTCCTTCAATTGAGGGTTAAGCGCCAGGTTCTGCGAAATCTCGCCGTAGGCAATGGGGTCTGGCTCGAAAGAGTAACACTTTTTTATTTTGGAGCTTGAGTAGAGTGAAATAGGACCAATCCATGCACCAATATCTACCATTACGTCGGTGGGCTTCAGAAATTTGTCCAGAATATTCATGGTATCCGGCTCCCAGGATTGGTCTTCGAAGGAATTCCAAAACTCCTGGCTTCCTGTAACAGTAAAGGCAATGCCTTTCTTTTTTATTTCCCGATTCATGCTAAAATTCGTTGTTTTGCAAAAGTAAGGTTATTAAAGTCAGTACCTTAGATTTGACAAAACTTTTACAAGATACCTCCGCCATTTTTTAATGAAATTACTAGTAATATCGGATGACTATCCCCGGCCGGATTTGATTTATGGCGACGTATTTGTCCATACCAGGGTATTGGAATACGCTAAAATGCATACGGTGACAGTGGCAGGATACAGGCCTGGATTAAGCCAAGAATATGATTTTGTATTGGATGGGATACCGGTCGTGATTTCTAACTCTTTCGAGAATTTTAAAACGATAATTTTATCCTTTGATCCCGATGTGATCATCGCGCACTTCATCAACAGCGCGTACATGGAATTTTTGCTGGATACTAAAAAACCGTTGATCACATTCATTCACGGGTATGAAGCCACGTCCTGGAGAAGGCGATTAATGAATTACAAATCTCCGGGGGCGTGGCGGTATCTGGTGAGTTACATAAAAAGTAACAGGAAGCAGCTGGCAGCCTTACGCTCCTTTGTCGCCGACGCCAGTCAACGCCCCAACTCAAGATTTGTATTCGTATCTAAATGGATCAAAGAAGCCACCGAAAAAGATTTGGGACTAGGTATTCCAGCTTCCAGAATAATCCCGAATGGGATAAACACTAATTTGTTTTCGAATGCCCCCAAGGAAGAAAAAGATCGACTGAAGATTCTTTTACTGCGGTCGTTTAAAGCGCAGAATTATGCCAATGACATTGCGATCGAGGCCATTCAACTTTTGAAAGAAAAGGATTTTTTCAACGAATTGGAGTTTTTTATTTGTGGTGAGGGTTTCTTATTTGAAAAATTAACTCAGCCCATCCGGGAGTACCCCAATGTTAAGCTGCAAAACGTTTTTATTGAAAATAAAACGATACCTTCACTTCACAGTCGGTATGGTATTTTCCTGTGTCCATCGCGCCTGGATACACAGGGAGTTTCTATGTGTGAAGCGATGGCAAGTGGTCTGGTTCCGATTACCAGTCCAATCGGGGGAATACCTGAGTACGCCACCCATGGACGCTCCAGTTTTCAGGTGCATACGGCCAGAGAGGTTGCCGATAGTATTGAGTATTTGTACCGTAATCCAAAGGAATTTTTAAGGATGTCGGTCAATGCTCGGAATGAAATACTTGAAAAATGCGATTTGAAAGAAACTGTTAGTATGGAAATGAATCTGATTTCGGAAGTAGTCAAGGAGAAGGCGCATCACAAGCAATGCACGCATTGCTTGCTCGACAACCTGGATGACCCCGCTATTACTTTTGACGAAAAAGGAGTTTGTAATTATTGTCGCAAATACGAAGCAGAAGAAAAGCTTTACGTAAAACATGGCGCCGAAGGAAAAGCAGCGCTTGAAAAAATAATTTCAAATGTGAAACTGGCCGGTGAAGGCAAACAGTACGATTGTATTCTTGGCCTGAGTGGTGGAGTGGATAGTTCTTATCTGGCGCTCAAAGCCAAAGAGTTTGGACTTCGCCCCCTTGCGGTGCACTTTGACAATGGATGGAACTCTGAATTGGCGGTAAAAAACATTGAACAAATTATTTCCAAGCTTGGAATTGATCTTTACACCCTTGTGATTGACTGGGCTGAATTCAGAGACCTTCAACTGGCGCTGATTAAAGCCTCTGTGGTTGATATCGAAATGGTAACAGACCATGCGATTTTAGCGACACTTTATAAGCTGGCTATCAAATATGATATCAAGTATATTTTGAGTGGAACAAACTATGTGACGGAAGCCATTCTCCCCAGACACTGGATTCATCACAAAGCCGATTACGTTCACATCAGAGCGCTTCAGGAAAAATTTAATAGCAAGCCCTTTGTTACCTATCCTCTCTTTGATTTAAAACTTCGTACGCGTGCTGAGTTGGCGGGAATTACTTCGGTATCGCCCCTCAATTTCATGGACTACAATAAGGAAGAGGCGAAAAAAGAACTCGCTGCACAGTTGGGCTGGCGAGACTATGGTGGCAAGCATTATGAATCGGTCTTTACCCGTTTTTATCAGGGTTATATCCTGCCGAAAAAATTTCATATCGACAAACGAAAAGCCCATTTGTCTAACTTAATCTGCTCTGGCCAACTTACGCGTGCACAGGCTCAAGAGGAACTCGCTAAACCCATTTACGACGAGAGCCTGATGAAATCGGATTATGATTTCGTCATAAAAAAACTCGGATTGACCGCAGAGGAATTTGAAAAAATAATGGCTACCCCGCCTAAACTGCACACCGACTATCCAGTAGAAAAAGAGATCTACGAAAGAATGCCCTTCCTCAAATTGGCCAGACCGGTATGGCAATTTTTCAAGCGAACCGTAAAAAAAACTCATGGTCACAATAGTTGATTACGGGGTTGGCAACCTGGGCTCTATCAAGAACATGTTTCTTAAAATCGGCATTCAGTTTCAAGTAACGGCCGAGCCTGAAAAAATTAGGGAAGCGAAGAAAATATTATTGCCTGGCGTGGGTGCATTTGACGCCGCCATGAGCAAACTTGATCAGGCAAACTTGAGCCCGATACTTAGAGAACGAGCTGCCAGCGGAGTTGCCCTGATGGGAATATGCCTCGGTGCTCAGCTCCTTACCGAAGGAAGTGAAGAAGGCGTGCTTCCGGGACTTGGAATTTTTGCTGCGCGCTGTGTCAAATTCAAATTTGAAAATCCAGGATGGAAAATACCACACATGGGCTGGAATGAACTTCACATTAAGCAAACTCACCCTGTACTTAATTTTCCTGAAGGCACTGAACTACCTCGCTTTTACTTTGCCCACTCGTTTCATTTTCAGACGAACGATCCGAACCTGGTGGCGGGAGTATCAACCTACAGTTATGAGTTTCCCTCGGCGTTGGCAAAACAAAATGTAGTGGCAGTACAATTTCATCCGGAGAAAAGCCACAAATTCGGAATGCGTTTGCTGGAGAATTTCGGAAAATGGAATTATGAAAAGAACTAGAGTCATTCCGGTCCTGCTGCTGAAGAATCACCAACTGGTAAAAACCACATGCTTTAAAGATGAAGTATATGTGGGCGATCCGATCAACGCATTAAAAATATTTAACGAGAAAGAAGTCGATGAATTGGCCATCGTGGATATCGATGCATCGAATAAGCCGGCACCTGATTTTGATTACATCGGAAAACTGGTGAGCGAATGCTTTATGCCGCTGGCGTATGGAGGAGGAGTAAAAACAATTGAGCAAGCCCGAAAACTATTCGCGCTGGGCGTGGAAAAAGTCATCTTGGGAGCAAGTGCTTTTTACCAACCCGATTTGGTAAGGGGAATTGCTGAAGAATATGGCGCCCAAAGCGTGGTGGTGAGCGTAGATGTAAAAAAGGACTGGCTTAATCGAAGCCGTGTTTTCATTTCAAACGGAAAAAAGAATACGGGCAAAGACCCGCTTGAGTATGCACGAAACCTTGAGTCGATTGGTGCCGGTGAAATACTTCTTCAGGATATTAACAGGGAAGGTACAGCGACAGGATTTAATCTGCCACTTATTGAAGAGGTTGCCAAAGCACTGGAAGTACCTGTGATAGCGCTGGGTGGAGCTGGCAAGGTGGAGGATTTTGGCCTTGCCGTAAATGCCGGCGCATCCGCCGTGGCAGCGGGAAGATTATTTGTTTTTAAAGGACCTCACAAGGCAATTCTGATAAGTTACCCCTCGGCGGCGGAACTAACCCGCACTTTTTGATTTACTCACGCTGATCAGTTCTTCAATTCTTTCGATCTGCTTTTCATACGAGTTGTCGTTCGCAAAGGCTTTTCTGGTTTCTTGCAGTGATTCTGAATTATAGAAGTCGAGTCGCGAGGCCACCTCTTTGAAACGAGAAGGCAAATCAGAGTTATTCTTGACCATCTCAAAAAGATGGGGCGTCATTGATTCATACGTTGATATCCACGACGACACCACCACCTTGCCTGTGCTTAGGTATTCTAAAAGTTTATGGCTGTTGCTGGCAATCTCTCCAAGGTTATCTCGGTAACAGATTAGAAAAAAATCGAACGATGAAATTCGGGTGGCCACTTCCTCCGGCCGAAGTGAACCATGAGCTATAACATTTTTAGACTGCGTAAACATCGCATCCAATTCTTCGTTGGCTGAGCCACCCAAGTTGCTGTTTACATTGGGGCCAATAAAGTGAAATTCGATTTCAGGGTTTTCTTTTACAATTTTGAGTAGTGCGGGTATATCTAACCCAAACGAGCGCAGATTGCCTACATAACCACAGCGCAGCTTACCATCATTTTTTTTGCCTTTAATTGAGGTAAGAAAAACCTCGCCTACTCCGTGATTAATAAAATATTTATGTGGATTTGGATACTTGGCCAATATTTCGCGCGACACCGATATAACCAGATCGGCGCGGCTAGCCGCTTCAAACTCAAGGGAGGTATTGAAAAAATCAACGGGATGAAAAACAGAAACGGCAGCGCGAAATGACCGAAGGTTTTGAAACCGGTAAGGATCAAAACTCCAAACAATGTCAAGCGCATGAGGAATTTTTTTTATAATGCGTTGAATGTCCATGCGCTGAAAATAATTTTTCAGCCAGACGGGCATTCGGTTAGTTCCTTGAATCCTTGGTGAATAGTTTATCTGGTAAAGATTTTCTACGGCAGAGATCGCCTCAACCACCGGATTAGTATGTTTCTTCTGAGGCGGGTTAAGAAAGAAGACTTTATTGTTTCTCTTTGCCAGAAGCACCGCATAATGGTGCTTGGATACGAAATTAGTACCCCAAGGCTCGGGCGAGATGATCAAAATAGTTTTACCGACTAATTTCATAAGCAAAGCAATACAAGTAAATCCCGACAAAGTTATTCATTAACCGAACAACAATTTTGGGTTTCGTGTACATTTGCTTTAGCCATTTAATTACCTACACGTGCAGAAGCGAAACCTCCTTTTTGTAAGTATTGCTTTCCCACCCAAGAATGACCCTGAGTGTCTGCAAACAGCACGCTACTTCAGATATCTTTCTACAGACCCCAGCTGGGTTATTGATGTGGCAACCAGTGCCTCGCCAACACTATTCATGCCTTTTGATGAGAGCTTGTTAAAATATGATTCAGGGTATAGACAAAAGGTTGAAATAAAACTTGGAGAATCAAAGCTTACCAGCTTTGCCCTGGTGAAGCTGAAGCTCGCCCGGATTTTATTTCCTGACAGCAAGATGACGTTTCACTGGCAATGGCGAAAGGTTGTTCGCCGATTGAAGCAAAAACCAGACATCATTTACTCACGATCGAATCCGATGAGCTCGGCATTTATGGCGTATAAACTAAGTGAGCACTACAAGTGCCCATGGGTGCTTCATCTGAGTGATCCGTGGGTTTTGTCTCCACTCAAAGCACTTTCTGAAGAAGAACGCAGACGATACACACCGATCGAAAAGAGATTGCTACAACGAGCAAATGCGGTGACATTTACCACCGTTCAAACACTTGATTTGTATGCGCGCGCCTACCCTGAGCTCGCCGCTAAATTTGCAGTGCTCCCCAATGTTTATGACCCTGAAGATATTTCCCCACCGGTGTGGAATACATCGGATAAGTTACGCATCGTCTATACCGGCGGATTGTCGGGGAAGCGAAATGTTTTCTTCCTTAAAGAAGTACTGGAGAAGGTACGCGCCACCGATTCGCAGCTTCTGGAAAGAGTTGAATTCATTTTTGCCGGAGATATGGATCGGCCTAACCGACAATTTTTCAGCGAGCAACAAAAACCGATCACGCACATCGGCCAGGTCAGCTACAGTAAAGTGAAAGAGCTCTGTTCCACCGCTCAGATTCTGCTGGTGGTCGATAATCCAACAGCGAAAGAGGAAGCGATTTTCTTTCCTTCCAAGTTGCTCGATTATTTTCTAATGCAAAGGAAAATCTGGGCGGTTACTCCACAGGAAAGCGCTACCCGCGGAATTCTCGAAGGGTACAACCACGCGGCTTTTGACCATAGTGAAATTGATGCCATGAGTTCATTCCTGATTGAAAGTATCCGCCACTATAATGCTGAGGGAAACGAACCTTTCAAATCGCTGGAGGTACCTTCTGCATTCGATGCCAAGACCAGCGCCCACAGCCTTGCCGCACTCCTTACCCGCATAGCTACCTAGCGGAAATTATTTTCGATGGCGAAAGAAATTACAAACTATCTTTGCCGAAAAGAAAGACGGTGGGTAAAATAAAGATTTTGGTGGTGATAGGCACTCGCCCCGAGGCTATCAAACTTGCTCCCCTGGTGAATGAACTCAGGGCTTCTACTTTTTTTGAAACCAAAGTGTGCATTACCTCGCAGCACAAAGAAATGCTCACGCAAGTGTTAAATTTTTTCAAGCTTCAGGTTGACTACGACCTGCAGGTAATGATGCCCAACCAAACGCTTCCTACACTTACGGCCAAAATTCTTACACTGCTTTCTGACGTGTTAAAAGGATTTCAACCTGACTGGGTAGTGGTGCAAGGCGACACAACGACAGCCATGGCAGGAGCGATGGCAGCGTTTTACGAAAGAAAAAAAATAGCTCACGTGGAGGCCGGTTTGAGAAGTCACAATCTTCAATCGCCGTTTCCGGAAGAGATGAACCGCATCGTTATTTCGCATATCGCGAATTGTCATTTCTGCCCCACTGATAAAGCCGTAGAACACCTGAAGGCAGAAGGTCTGACGCACAATGTGTTTAATATTGGTAACACCGTGATCGACGCGGCCCTCACGGGGATCGCGCAAATCCAAAAAGAAGATCAACAAAATTATTTTTCACACTTTAAATCAATTGACTTCACCAAAAAAATAATTCTGGTGACCTGCCATCGTCGTGAAAGTTTTGGAGCGCCCTTTGTTGAAATATGTAATGCGCTGCTAGACCTAGTGAATAGCAATCCAAACTATCGGGTTGTCTACCCCGTACATTTAAACCCGAACATACAGGCCGTAGCCCATCAGCTTTTAACTCATCCGTCGATCACATTGATGGAGCCGTTGTCGTATCCGCAACTGTTGTGGCTGCTCGACAAATGCACGATTGTTTTGACCGACTCGGGAGGTATTCAGGAGGAAGCGCCCTCATTCAAAAAACCAGTATTGGTGTTGCGCGAAGTGACCGAGCGCACCGAAGGTGTAGAAGCCGGCAACGCTTTGCTGGTAGGATCTGACCGCCAAAAAATTGTTTCAGAAACTATTCGTGTACTAGAAAATGCCGATCACTATCTCTCCATGACGGCGCGTGCCAACCCCTACGGCGATGGCCATGCAGCCGAGCGAATCGTTAAAATTATTCAGGAGCATTCATGAGGATCTTGTACCTCGGATATTGGTCGGCCACAGATACGTTGACCCAATCGGTGATCGTGCCGAGGCTTCAGGTATTGGCCAAACTAAGTGAAGTAAAAAAAATTTTTTTCTGCTCCATCGAGCGTCAGGGCCATGTCAACTTTGAGAAGCTGGACAAGACAGAATGGATTGGATTTGAATCCAAACCGAAGGGAAATGTTTTGTTTACCAAATTCGATGACTTCACCGGCCTGCCAAAATTAATTAAGCAAAAAGTAGAGCAAGAAAAAATTGATCTTGTCATTGCTAACTCTCCACTTGCTGGCGGAGCATGTTACCTGGCTATGAAAAATTCTTCACTACCTCTCGTGGTGGAATGTTTCGAGCCCCATGCCGACTCAATGCTTGAGTCGAAAGTTTGGACACGCTGGGACCCGCGCTATTGGGTACTGAAATACCTTGAGCAAAAGCAGAAAAAATATGCCTGGCGCCTGGTGACGGTATCGGAACATTACACCCGAAAACTTTTAACCGAAGGCGTTGAGCACTCGAAGATAATTACACTCGCCAACTGCCTGAAGATTTCTGATTTTGAATTTAATTCCTCAAAGCGAAAAGAAACGCGCGCGAAACTGACTTGGCCGCAGGATGCTGTGGTTGGAATATACGTCGGAAAATTTGGAGGCATATATTACGATAAAGAAGCTTTTGAGCTTTTTAAAAAAGCATTTGATTTTTTTGGAGAGAATTACCGCATGATCATTTTATCGGGTCATTCTAGAGCGGAAGTAAAAGGAAAATTAGTTGACGCAGGCATTGCTACCGACAAGGTGAGGATATTATCAGTGCCTCACCATGAAGTTCCCAGTTATTTGTCGGCAGCTGACTTTGCTTTTGCCACGATAAAGCCCACACCCATTCGTGTATATTGCTGCCCTGTAAAAGATGGTGAATATTGGGCCAACGGGTTGCCTGTACTTTTAGAAGAAGGCATTGGAGATGATTCTGATATAGTGAAGGAATACGGAGGTGGCGTCATCATCAATAATCAAAATCCAGAACAAGGATTTGAAAAGCTGCGGAATTTATTAGGCGAAGGACGTGAAGAACTGTCGCGGAAAATCAAACCGGTGGCATTTCAGTTCAGACGGTTTGAACTTATTGAAGAATATTACACCAACTTATTGAAGGCGTTTTCGCACAACAAGACATCATGAAATGACACGAAAACAGGAGTGAAGACCGTTTGAAATAAATCTAAAAAGAGAAAGCTTGACTTACCCAACTTCAACATCTCGTATGAATTAAATTCGAAATAAAACCGTGAGAATTTTTTTACCCTTTGTACTCTGGATTTTATCAATACAAACCTTGTTGGCACAGGGTCCAACGGCTGGCTTTACGCTTTCATCTTCGTTTTGCGAATTTCAACGGCTTGATCTGAAAAATACTTCAACGAATGCCGACACCTATGCGTGGGACTTTTGCTTGCCGGATTTTGATACACTAAAAATTAATTCGGCAGTCGCCACGATAAGCAGTTTTGCTAGCGGCGAGGGAGTGAAGCTGGTGCAAGACAATGGCTCCTGGTATGGATTCGCTACAAGTCGCGACAATCACAAATTATTTCGTTTAGATTTTGGCAATAGCCTGGAGAACACACCTTCAATAATAGACCTGGGAAATCCGGGAGGTCTTTTGCATTATCCTGAAGATATTGATATGGTTAAGGTTGGAGGCAACTGGTATGCGTTAATAGCCTCGCTCGACCAAATATCTTCAGTATCGGATCCTGGAATTATCAAGCTTAGTTTTGGAAGCAGCCTTACCTCAAATCCCGCAGCAGCCGATGTCGGCACCTTCGGCATCACTAATACCAGGATAAGAAATTTGAGATGCGTGCAGCAGGGAAGCAATACGATTCTGGTTTTAGTCGATTATCTCGGATCTTTAGTCAGGGCTAACCTCGGCAGTACATTTAATACTACTAGCCCCACTACGGTGACGACCGGCAATATTCCTCAACTAGGTTTGGCGATGGGGATTGATTTGGTAAAAGTTGGAACCAACTGGCTTGCACTTGTAAACTCGCTCAACAATAGTACGATCACTCGCGTTAACTTTGGAAGTGATCTGATGTCCACGTTCACAGTGGAAGCTCCATTTAGCTTCACGGGTGTAAGCTCGCCGGATAAAATCAAAATTGTGCAGGAAGCTCAGAATTATATTGTCGTCGTTAGCAATTCATCAAATGCCATGTCGATGATTAATTTTAAAGACATGACTTCCTCGACAACGCCAACCGTGGTCTATCACGCAGGGTTGTCTGGTCTTGCAGGTCTTGATTTTGTGCGGTGGCAAGGCAAGGAAGTGGTGTGGGGAATTAACAACGTTACCACCAATGAGTTGAGAAAATTTGTGTTCGAACTTTCTTGTGGCGCCAGTCCATCATTCTCTTCATCGGCCATACCTTCCGGAATTACTTATTCGCAAAATGGAAATAAGGGAATTGAGTTGTTGGCAAGCCAAAGTTCTTCCGGACTTTCGTCTTCTTATTCATCGACCGTTTCGGTGTCGGCCTTACCTGCACCTGATATTTCGTTTGCATCGGATGGATCCATCTGTGCGGGTAATGCGGTTGGGTTTACGTCGAGCAATGTGTCGGGTAATTTAACTTCGTATGCGTGGGACTTCGGCGATAGCCCTGGTTCTTCTGTAGCTAATCCAAGTCATAGTTTTTCGACGGCGGGAAATTATCAGGTGAACCTGGTGGTCACAGCGTCCAATGGTTGTAGCAATTCGGCCAGCACCTCGCTTACAATTTACAACGCGCCGGTAGCTTCATTCTCGTTACCCACTACCTCGCCCATCTGCTCCAATCAAAGTTATACGTTCACAAACACCTCAACCTATGATGTTGGCACCACGCCCACCTGGCAATGGAGTGTCAACAGCAGTAATGTGGCAACGACTAAGAACCTGGTATATACCATCCCTTCCACTTCTTCACAAAGTATAGTATTGACGGCTTCAATTCCGGGGTGTTCAGTGCAAGCAACCAACTCCATTAGTACTATTACCACCGGTCCGCTGGTTGATTTTACCGCGGTGTCGGCAGGTTGTGTAGGCTCGTCCATAAAATTCATTAACAGTACTACCAGCACGGCTACCAGCTACACTTGGGATTTCGGCGACGGCAATACATCGGCACAAACCACTACAACCTCAGTATCGAATACGTATGCAAACACAGGGCCCTATGCGGTCAAACTCACAGTATCGAATGCCGCAGGTTGTCAGAATTTTGCATCCAAAAATATCTCGATCTATTCTAATCCTCAGCCTGCATTCGCCATTGAAGCTCCACCCTTTTCGTGTGCCAACTATCCGGCGCAATTCGACAACAATACTTCTCCACCCACGGATAGTAATATTGTGTCGTGGTCGTGGGCTTTTGGTGATGCGGCCAGTGGAAGTTCAACCCAAAAAAATCCATCGTACACTTTTACCTCCGAAGGCTCGTACAACGTTTCCCTCACGGCTACTACTAACTTCGGATGTTCGGCTACACAGCAGAATGCGATAACCATCGGTGCTTCGCCCACAGCGAATTTCAAAACATCGCCTGCGTGCGTAAATCAAGGCACTCAGTTTACTGATCTTTCTAACGGCAGCATTACTTCCTATGAGTGGTCGGTGCAGGGTACCGTGTTGTCGGGAGCAAGCCCTTCACCTTATACCTTTAAGGCGGCTGGCTCTTATCCGGTAACGCTTACGGTCACAGCCAACGGCGGATGTAAAAACCAAATCACCAAAACTGTGGTTGTCCCGGTGATGCCGGTGATTGATTTCACGGTTACTGCACCATGCACCAGAAACCCGACCATTTTTCAAGAGCTAAATACCGGAGGCTCGGATCCCGCTACAGCATGGAACTGGAGTTTTAATGGCGTGAGCAGCGGAGCGGGATCTCCCTTTGCCTACACCTTCGCGGTGGCAGGTGGTTATTCAGTTGCGTTGACTTCTACGCGTCAATCAGGCTGTGTCTATTCTTCTTCAAAAAATGTGATCATCAACAATGGTCCGATCGCTGCCTTTATACCTACGCCGTTGGCTGGAGCGGCTCCCCTTACAGTGACTTTTCAAAATAACTCACTGGCCGATTCTTACATATGGAGTTTCGGTGATGCCGACAACACGACGAGTACCACCGTGTCGCCGATTTTCACTTATACAAAATTAGGAAAGTACAAAGCCAGACTCACCGCAAATAATTCCTACGGATGCACGGATACCTTAAGCAGCGAGATCAATGTGGTAATTCCAAAAGTGGATTTGGCGATGCAGAATTTTTCGTTGGTCAATGATCCTACATCCGGTGTATCGCGCGCCGTGGTGACAATCTTCAACTCAGGAAACATCCCATTGACAAATCCTGACGTTAAGATTGATCTGGCCGGAAGCGCGATGCTTAAAGAAGCCATTCAGGGAACTGTGATTCCTGGCAAATCAATAACAACAACTCTTTCGCTTGAGATAATTCCCCGCTCGTTGGATTACATCTGTGCGATGGTCAATGCAATCAGCGACGTGGACCCGTCTAATGACGAAAAGTGTTTGTCATACAGCAACTCCGATTATTTGTTTTCGCCGTATCCAAATCCGGCTACTGGCACGGTGAATATGGATTGGATAAGTGCTGCGGCAGAAGAAGTAAAAGTGTCATTGTATAAACCTACTGGCGAGTTGGCTTTTCAACAGCAATTTTCTAACGTGGCGCCCGGACTCGTTCAACTTAGCATTTCTACCGCCACACTTTCCAATGGGCTTTACCTGATTCGGTTTGAGGGAGCCAGAGACCAGAAAACATTCCGCATAATGGTGGCCAATTAGCTTTTTAAAAAGAATTATTACCTTCGTAGAACCATTTTTTAAACTTATGATAAAAAGACTGCCGCCGTTGTTCCGGAATTTTTATGCGGTCACTGGCTTTTGTTTTTTGATGTGGATGATCTTTCTGGATTCAAACGATCTGATCTCGCGTTTCAGAATGGGCTCCAAACTCCGTTCGCTGGAAAAAGAAAAAGAATATTATCAGGAGAAAATTTCGGAAGTGGAAAAAGACAAGAAAGAACTGACGACCAACAAAGAGTTGCTTGAAAAATTCGCCCGCGAAAAATACCTGATGAAGAAACCTACAGAAGACGTATTCATTATTCAAGAAAATTAATTCTTATGAAAAAGCTCGTGCTGTTGGCTTGTGCGATAGTCTTTTCAATTGGATCCTTCGCGCAGTATAATCGGTCTAACCGGCAAAATTCATCGTCGGGTTCAATCATGGACAAGCTGTACTTCGCGGGTGGAGGCGGCTTTGGATCAGGTACCAGCGCAGGCGGTTTTCGGTACAATTATTTTTCATTGCTTCCTACCATTGCCTACCGGGTGAAACCTGAGTTTCTTCTCGGAACGAATGTTACTTATACCCGATACTCCTACCCGGATGTAGGCCTTTCGATCACACAATTTGGTGTAGCGCCTTTTGCACGGTATTACATTCAACAATTGTTTTTTCAGGTGGAGTACGACAAGATTAGTTCAGCTACGCTCGACAATCAGACACGCAAGTATTATGATCGCTTTCTCGTTGGTGTTGGCTATGCGCAACCGTTAGGCAAGCGCGGAGCAATCAATGCAATGGGTTTATATGATTTGTTGTATAAACAAAACGGAGTATTTCAATCCCCTTTTGTGTTCCGGGTTTTCTTTTCCTTTTAGAACTCTATCGCGAATTTTTTTCCAAGCTCTTGAAGATCAGCCACCACTTTTTCATTGAGTGGAATTCCGTTTTTCCTTCGCTCTTCTTCAAACTCTCTCTCCGGATCGCCGGGAATAATTAATCGCGCTTCTGATTCAATGGTCTTCGCCGCGCGAAATCGTGCAATCCAATTGTCCATGTGATATTTGAATTCACTGGCCGGCCGAAATGCATCAATGCGCATCGCGCCGAAAAAATGACCGATGCCTTCGCCCACGGGGTCAGCGGGAGGAGCAAGGAAGCTCACGAAAGGAGGAACCCACGGACCATAGTTTGCGCCGCTTAACACAGCCGAAAAAATATCAACCCACGCACCCAAACAAAAACCCTTATGGCTTCCATGCTCACGATCACTTCCTAACGGAATAAGCGCGCCACCATCTTTAAGTTCATTGGGGTTGGATGAAGCCGAGCCATCTTTTTTCTGAATCCATCCGAGTGGCGCTTCTTTTTCTTTGCGCTGCAAAATTTCAAGTTTGCCGTTAGCGGCAGTAGTCGTCGCAAAGTCAGCCACGAAGGGTGGTTGTTTATCCGCCGGAATTGCAACAGCAATAGGATTTGTTCCCAGTAAACGTTCCACCGAAAAAGTAGGAGCCACCAGCGGACTCGCGTTGGTCATCGCCATGCCGATCATGTCGTGTGGCAAAGCCATCATCGCATGATGACCGGCGATTCCAAAGTGATTAGAATTTTTAACAGCCACCCAGCCTGTTCCCGCCACCTTCGCTTTCGCGATAGCAATCTCCATAGCGTTTGGCGCAACGACTAATCCCAGGCCGGCATCGCCATCCACCACGGCTGTACTTGGACTTTCGTGAACGATGCGGATGTTGGGTTTGCTGTTTACGCGCTTGGCTTCCCACAGCCGCACGTAGCCACTGAGTCGAGCGACGCCATGCGAGTCGATGCCGCGAAGGTCAGCACGCAGCAACGAGGTCACGGCCAACTCGGCCTGATCCTGAGGACAACCTATTTTAAGAAAAACCTGACGTGCAAAATGCTGAAGTTGATCGAGCGAAAGAATTGTGTCTGCCATGCTGCAAAACTAAATTTTATTTGAGAAGGAGGAAATGTAAATCTTCCATTCAAATGTGGTTCAGTACTTTTTTGAAGTCAGCAAATGTTGTGGAGCAAGCAATGGTTTCTTTTTTGCCCGACAAAAATCGCTGCAATGAATCAGGAATGGCGACTCGGGTGCTCAGCGTGCTTTCTACCACGTCAGGAAACTTGGCTGGATGAGCGGTCTCCAGAAAAACACCAGTGGCAGAGGGATGCTGCTTCAGGTATTTTTTTATACCGAGATAGCCGATGGCGCCGTGCGGATCAAGCACGTAGTTTAAATTTTTAAACACATCAATCATCGCAGCCTGCGTTTCCTGGTCTGAAAAAGAATATCCTGTGATTGCCCGAGACATCGCTTTATGATCGTGATGAAACAAATCCAGCATACGAGCAAAGTTGCTGGGGTTTCCTACATCCATCGCGTTGTTGATGGTCTGCACCGATGGCCGTGGCGAGAATTGCGTGGTGTTGAGATACTGCGGCACGATGTCATTGGCATTGGTGGCTGCTACAAAATGCTGAATAGGCAAGCCCATGCGCTGCGCAAAAAGTCCGGCGGTGAGATTTCCAAAATTTCCGCTGGGGACACAAAACACAACTTCATTCTGTTGCGCTAACCGCGACCATGCATAGAAATAATAAAATGACTGTGGAATCAATCGCGCAATGTTGATGGAGTTGGCCGACGTAAGAAAGAATTTCGATTTTAATTCTTCATCTAAAAAAGCCTGTTTCACCAATCGCTGGCAATCATCAAACGTGCCGGAAACTTCCACGGCGGTAATGTTCTTTCCGAGCGTAGTGAATTGTTTTTCCTGAATGTCGCTGACCTTTCCGGAAGGATAAAGCACGATCACGCGTGTGCCGGGGACACCTAAAAACCCGTTTGCCACGGCACTTCCTGTGTCGCCCGACGTGGCAACCAGGATGACGATCTCCCGCTTTTGTTGCTGCGCAAAATACCCTAGCACCTGCGACATGAATCGCGCGCCAAAATCTTTGAAAGCAGCCGTCGGCCCATGAAATAGCTCAAGTGAAAAAATATTTTTTTCTACTTCCACCAGCGGTGCATCGAAGGTGATGGTGTTGTGAATGATTGTTTGGAGTTGCTCTTCCGGAATTTCGTCACCGACAAAAGGCTTGGCCACAGCCAGCGCAATTTCCTGAAAGGTTTTCCCCGAAAGGGTTTTAAAAAATTCGGAAGGAAAAACCGGAATTTGTTCAGGCATATAAAGCCCGTTGTCGGGCGCAAGTCCCTGGATCACGGCTTGCTGAAGCGTTACGAATTGCTGTGTAGTATTTGTACTGTAAAATCTCATGGTCGTTAATCAATGATATAAGCCCCTTTTCGGTTTACTTCTGAAATATAAATTTCACTTTGCAGCCGAAGCGATTCAAACTCCAGTTGTATGGCGTTGCCTGCACGTGTGGCGTTTTCCTTTCCTTGGCAAAGACAAAAAATAGTAGGCCCTGAGCCGGAGATGCCGCAACCCAACGCGCCATTTTGCAGCGCTGCCTTTTTTACTTTTTCAAAACCGGGAATCAAATCAGAGCGCAATGGCTCAGCTACCACATCTACCAGCGAGCGGCCAATGAGCGCGTAATCTTTTTTCATCATACCGGCGACGAGTGCAGCGGTGTTGGCCCATTGTTTAATTCCATCTTTCAGCGGAATAGTGGCTTTCAAGACCGACCGCGCGTCTTTTGTCTTTACTTCTACGTGCGGATGCACCAGCACACAAAACAATTCCTCAGGCGTTGGGATGCTGATGATATCGAGTGGATGATTTTCACGGATAAGGATTAAGCCTCCGAGCAAACTCGGCGCTGCATTGTCGGCATGCGCCGAACCGCAGGCGATGCGCTCTGCTTCCATCACAAAAGGAAGCAAGTCTTCGCGCTTCATCGGACTGCCCATCAAATGATTGATCGCTACCACAGCGGCTACAGCGCTAGCAGCACTAGAACCCATGCCACTACCCAGCGGCAAATTTTTATAAAGCGTGATTTCCACTCCCTGCGTTTTGTTGATCGACTTCAGGAATTCAATCACCGCGACACCGGCTGTATTTTTGTTCGCTTCCAACGGAAGTCTTCCGTCATCGCCAATGATCGCCGCGATGGTAACCTGCGCGGAATCATTGAACGAAAGTAACACTTCGTCGCCTGGCGAATCAACGGCAAGACCAAGTACATCAAACCCGCACGACACATTGCCGATGGAGGCAGGTGCAAAAACCTTTACTGATTTATTCTTATCCATGATCAATGCGAATAATTTCCGATGCGAATGATGTCAGCAAAAACTCCGGCGGCTGTCACTTCAGCTCCTGCGCCTGGCCCGCGAATCACCATCGGCCGGTCGTGGTAACGCTCAGTGGTGAGCAAAATGATGTTGTCACTTCCCGACAAGGAATAAAAAGGATGACTGCTGGCCACGGTTCCCAATTTCACAGAGGCTTTTCCGTTTTCAAAAATTGCCTGATAGCGCAGCTTCTTGTCTTTGGCCTCGGCGTGTGCGCGAAGTTTTTCAAAATGAGCATCGTGATCTTTGATCTTCGCCAGAAATGCATCGGCGCTCATTTCGCCTCGGCAATTTTCGGGAACAAGATTTTCTACTTCGATATCGCTGAGTTCAAGTACGGCGCCAGCTTCGCGAGCGAGGATAAGTATTTTACGAGCCACGTCCATCCCGCTTAAATCGTCGCGTGGGTCGGGCTCGGTGTAGCCTTTTGCTTTGGCTTCAGCTACTACGTCGCTGAAATTTTTTCCTTTCGTGAATGAACTGAAAATGAAATTCAATGTGCCGCTGAGTACGCCTTCGATGCGAATTACTTTGTCACCACTAAGCAGCAAATCGTTCAACGTATTGATCACCGGAAGGCCGGCGCCAACGTTGGTCTCGTAAAGAAAACGAACGCCACGTGCCAGCGCGATTTGTTTTAGTCGCTGATAATTTTCGTATGCTCCCGAATTCGCTTTTTTGTTGGGCGTCACGATTGAGATATTGGCCGAAAGAACTTCCTCGTAGTTGGCAGCGACGTCGGCGCTTGAAGTACAATCCACGAACACGCTGCTGGGCAAGTTCAGGTAAATCATCTTGCGCACAAACTCCTTCAGGTTCATTACTTCGCCGTGTTCTTTCATCTGCGCTACACACGACTCCAACTGAAGACCATTTTCATCGAACAGCATTTTTTTGCTGTTGGCAATTCCAGCCAGTTTGATTTCAAGTTTGTTGTGCGAAGAAAGTTTTTGAAACTGCTCTTTCACCTGGTTGATCAGTGTGCTTCCGATCAATCCTGTCCCGACAAGGAAAACGTATGTCGTTTTGATATCGGAGAGGAAGAATGCGTCGTGAAGTACGTTAAGCGCTTTTGATACGTCTGATTGCTGAATTACGGTAGAGATGTTTCGCTCGGATGAACCTTGCGCGATGGCCACTACATTCACACCATTTTTTCCCAGCGCGCTAAACATCCGTCCGCTGGTGCCGGGATGGTGCTTCATGCCGTCGCCTACCACGGCGACAATCGAAAGCCCTTGCACCACTTTGATCTCGTCGATCAGTTCATCCTGAATTTCATGAAGGAATTCTTTTTCCAACGAAGCTTTTGCCCGAGCGGCTGAGTCCGTTTCGATAGCAATACAAATAGAGTGTTCTGACGAAGCCTGACTGATGAGGATGACGTTTACTTTTTCGCGGGCCAGCGTAGAGAACAACCGCATGGAAACGCCCACGACACCGAGCAATCCGCTGCCCTGCACATTGAGCAGGCTGATGTTGTTCATCGACGAAATTCCTTTGATCAGCTTGCCATTCACCGAGTCGGCACTGATGACTGTGCCTACGGCTTTCGGGTTGAACGTATTTTTTATCCAAATAGGAATACGGTTGGCCATGGCCGGTTGCATGGTGGAAGGGAAGATCACCTTAGCACCAAAGTGCGAGAGCTCCATGGCTTCTTCGTAGCTCATCTTGGGTACGGTGAAAGATTTTTTCACCAGCCTCGGATCGGCGGTCATCATTCCGTCTACGTCGGTCCAGATTTCGAGCGTTGACGCCTGCAGCGCGCCAGCAAAAATGGCTGCAGTATAATCCGAACCACTGCGGCCAAGAGTTGTAGTTTCGCCACTTTCAGAGGTAGCGATAAAACCCGTGATGATCTGCACATCGGCGTGATTTTTAAAATGATCGCGGATGAGTTTGTGCGTCGTTTCAAAATCTACCTTGGCATAACCAAACTGATTGTCGGTGCGAATCACCTTGCGGGCATCGAGGTACTCTACCGCCAGACCTTTGTCTTTGAACGCTTCGCTGATGATGTAGGCCGAGAGCCGCTCGCCGAAGCTCATGATGTAATCCAGCGTGCGCGGCGTCCTTTCCTTTACCAGAAAAATTCCGTGAAGCACATCTTCCAGTTCGTTGATCTGAACTTTTACCTGCGCTAATATTCCACTTTGCGTGGAGACCTGAGTGAGCTCGCGCACAGCGTCGAGGTGCCGCTTCTCCAGTTGCTCAAGTTTTTGTTTGTAATCGAGATTTCCTTCCAGCGCCAGCTTGCTGAGGTTGATGAGCTGGTCGGTGACGCCACCAAAGGCAGAGAAAACGATCGCCACATCTTCTTTCAGGTTCGGCTTTACGATTTCGATAATCGATTTTATTCTTTCCGGGGTGGAGGCTGATGAGCCGCCAAACTTTAAAATTTTCATAAACCAAATAATAGTGTGTAAAAAAAACAGACATCAGTGGCCGCTTCCTGGAAACAGCATGATGGTATGGGGGCGATATGGTAGTGATTACGGGTTACCCCGTAATAATGGTCGTAATAGTGGTGATAGTCACCACGAATGAAATGGTTGCAACGGTGCTGCCAGCGGTAATAATAGATGATATGGCGTGTTGCTTATGCATTTGAGTTGCCCAAGTAATCAGTTTAATCACAGCTTTCCAACGCCTGTGGCTAATTATTTTTAAAATCAGCTTCCGCAAACGGTGTAAATGGATGCCCGGCTTTAAAATTTTTTACCTTTGAGTGTGGAATTAGCGTGCAGAATGAATCATAGAATAAAATCAAAACGATGAAAAAGTTAGTGGTAGTACTATTAGGTATGTGGGCAGGCGAATGCTTGGCCCAGACCAATCAATCAGCGGGCTCAAGAATAACGGATGTTACCGTCTTCCTTAACCGGGCGCAGGTAACTCGACAAGTTCACACTCAGTTAAATGCAGGAAAAACAAATTTGATCGTCAACGGGCTTACATCCATGTTAGATCCGGAAAGCATTCAGATTTCCGGAAAGGGCAATTTTATAATCCTCGGCACCAGCCATCAGCAGAATTATTTGTCGGAGCTGAATATGCCCAAAGGTCTGAAGCAACTGAAAGACTCAGTCGAACTTTTGCAAAACCAGGCGACCTTTGAAAACACACAAAAAGAAATTCTTGCCAAAGAAGAACAGATGTTGCTGAGCAATCAGAAGATCGGCGGCAACAACCAAAACCTGACGGTAACGGAACTGAAGGCGATGGCCGACTTTTACCGTGCGCGCCTTACCGATATCGCGGCGTCGCGCATGAAAGAAGACGACAAGATCAAAAAATTGAACGAGCGCATCGTGCACTTGCAACAGCAGATCAACACACAAAATGAATTGCACCAGCGCAACACCAGCGAAATTGTGGTAAGTGTTTCGGCCGATGCCGCCACCAGTGCCGATCTTGAAATCAGTTACGTGGTGAGTAACGCTGGCTGGACGCCGCAATACGATATTCGCGCCATCAACACCAAAAGCCCGCTACAGTTGAACTACAAAGCCAATGTGTTTCAAAGCACGGGTGAAGAATGGAAGAATGTGAAACTGAAACTTTCTACCGCTAACCCAAGCCAAAGCGGGTTGAAGCCGGAGTTGGTTGCGTGGTATTTGGATTTGTATCAACCAGTTGTGAGATCTGCAAAATACCGTTACAGCGCAGCTCCGATGGCAGTTTACAAAAATGCAGAAAGGGAAATTAACGATTCAGCGAAACTTGATGCGGCATCTTCTGTTGCCGGTTATGTTTCAACCATTCAAACTTCCCTCAATACTGAATTTGATATCTCTTTGCCTTACACGGTGGCTTCGGCAAGCAAACCTACGCTGGTGGACATCCGCAATTACGAATTGAAAGCCGACTACAATTATTCTACCGCACCCAAGCTTGACAACGATGCATTCCTGATTGCCAAAGCCATTGGCTGGGAAGAGTTGAGTCTGTTGCCCGGAGAAGCCAACATTTTCTTTGAAGGCACCTTTACGGGAAAATCGTACATCGACCCGAACAACATCAAAGACACACTTTCACTTTCGTTGGGCCGCGACAAACGCATCGTGGTAAAGCGTGAGAAACAAAAAGAATTGACCACACGAAAATTCATTGGTACCAACCAGCGTGAGACATACGCGTGGGAGATTTCGGTGCGCAACACCAAAACCGAAGCCGTAAAAATTTCTGTGGAGGATCAGATCCCAGTTTCGCAAAACAGTCAGATCGAAGTGACGGCCATCGACATCGCCGGAGCGAAATACAACAAAGATACGGGCAAGCTTTCGTGGGATTTGAATCTGCAACCCAACGAGACTAAAAAGATCGTCTTCAAATACGAGGTGAAGTATCCGAAAGACAAACAAGTGAATGGACTCTGAGATGTTATCGGTTAATAGTTATTCGTTAATGGTTGTCTGACCCGATAACAATTAACGGATAACCATTAACAATTATCATTCAAGTTCGCGGATTTCAAAATCCTTTCCCTTTCCGAATTTATATAAGTCACGTAGTCGGTGCCGCTCCAGCGTGAGCAAATCTTTGATCGCGAAGTCGCCATTGCCAAGCACGTGTTCTATTTCAAATTCATTGGTGTCGCCGAAATTGACGATGCGGTATTTCTTCCCCACCCTAAGCGAGCTGAACGCAAGGCCTTTCATTCTTATTTTTTAAAACTGAATTTAAAAACTAAAAGCGTAACGGTCATCACAAAAACCATGGAGTTCGCTAAAATCACTGGCCCACTGCTAATAGATATTCCATACACAAGCCACACAAGGGCGCTTGAAATAATAATTGAAATCATCCACACACTCAGGTCACCTACACTTTTGGTTTGCCAGGATTTGTACACTTGCGGAACAAATGTAATGGACGTCAGGAAAGACCCTAAGTAACCTACCCACTCGATTGAATTCATTTTGTTTTGCGTTAGGATTTCGAAAACAAATCTAAGTTTTAATTAACTTCCCGCAATGTCAGAAGAAGAAATACGGCAAGAGTTCGAGGCGATCAACCGGGCGAGGAGAGATCCTGCTGCCTTTGGTGTGCTGTATGAAAAATACTTCGACCGTATTTTTAATTTCATCTACACGCAGACCGACAGCGAAGAACTTACTGCCGACCTGTGCTCACAAACGTTTCTGATTGCCCTTGGCAACGTCAACAAATTCGAGTTTCGCGGAGTCCCGGTTTCGGCGTGGCTGTACAAGATTGCATCCAATGAAGTAAACAAGCACTACCGCAAAATCAAATCGCGTAAAGTGTATAGCCTGGAAGAAGTGCGCATTCGCGAATTGTTTGGCCGCGAGGAGGAAGACTATTCTGAAGAAGTGCTGACTAAATTATTGGAACTGATGAAGGACCTGCCCGCCGATATGCTGGAAGTACTTCAGCTCCGGTTCTTTGAAGACAAAGATTTTAAGGAAATTGCGTTTATCCTTGATATTACAGAAAGCGGCGCCAAGATGCGCACCTACCGCGCACTCGACCGCCTGCGAAAAAGTTTTAAGGTAAAGATCAGGTACGATGGCAAAGAATGAAATAAAAGTAAGACGACGACTGATCGATGACACCACGTTGCAACGTCATCGCAACTATTCGCTGGTGCTCAAACAGCACGAGCGAAAGAAGCGCATTGAGCGTACGAAACGCTTTTTTATGTACTCGCTATTGATAGCGCTCGTGGTAATTCTTTTGCTCACGCTGGTGTCGTATATCCTAGTTCGGTTGGAAAAAAACCGCGAATTGAAACAGAACAATACGAAAACCGCGCAGGCGGCGATATCTTTTTTTGAAGATTCCTTCTCACACCTGTGACTTTTTAAAGGCAGCCACATTCTTAGGTTGAATTGCAATTCATAGTGTAACGAGTTTTTCCAACTTAAAACTATTCCTATGAAACCTGAATTAACCAGACCCACCTGGGAAGACATCCTTTTTGAAAATCGCAACAAGGAGTACGGAGCCTACACCATCCGCAAGTCGTATGACGACAACGTCACGAAAGCGTCACTCATCATGATCTTCATTGCCTCGTTTGCGTTTGGCGCCTTGCAAGTGGCCTCGCTTATGGATGTGAAGATAAATGTGCCTCTTCCTAAACCACCAGGTTCACATATAATTGATAAGCCTATAATCATACCAAATCCACCAATTGAAAAAACTAAAGTGACTGAGGTGAGACACGCCGAAAGAGATGTGTTGCAAAAAGTTGTAACTACCGAAGTAATCGACCCTCCAATTAAGCCATCCCAACCCGAGGTAGATGGCAGCCCCACGGGTACTGGTACCGTTTCACCTGATCTAGGAACATTGGTAGGTGGCGGTGAGAATATTGTCCCTGAGGTTGTTGATCCACCGAAAATTGTTGACATCGCTGAAGTGATGCCGGAATACAATGGTGGTGTAAGCGCGATGATGAAGTTTCTTCAAAAGCATTTAAAATATCCGCGCGCCGCACAACAGATTGCTCAAGAAGGAACGGTCTTTGTAAGATTCGTTGTAGACGGAGACGGAAACGTTATTGGTGTGGAGGTAATCAAAGGAGTAAGTGGTGTACTTGACAAAGAAGCGATGCGTGTAATTGCCATGATGCCGAAATGGAAACCAGGTCGCCAGCACAACAACCCGGTGAGTGTACGCATGGTGTTGCCCGTAAAATTTAAGTTGGACGAGTAAGCAGGTTTAGGGGTTAATGGCTGACGTAGATGTCAGCCATTATTTTTTTTGAGAAGCCATTTCATCAGCGGTCCGCTGCTCATGCTGGTCACCAGCGCCATCACCACCAGCGACACAAACACGCGCTCGTTGATCAGCCCGTTTTCAAGCGCCACAATACCGAGAATAATTTCCATGGCGCCACGCGCATTCATACCGCAGGCAGCAGCAAACGATTCGCGCCAGCTAAAGCCCCCACCAAGTCGAGTGCCTAAACCAGCGCCAGAAATTTTCCCAACAAAAGCAATGGCGATGATGATCAGCGTAAGAAGTCCATCGAAGTTGGTGATAAAATTTACGCGCAGTCCGATGGAGACAAAAAACAACGGCGCAAAAATATTATTGATAAACTGATGTACGATTTCTTTTGCTCGCTCGCTGAAATGTTCAGAGTCGCCGAGAGCCACGCCGACAATAAAGGCTCCGAAGATTGCGTGAATGCCGATGTACTCAGTGAACGCGGCGCCCATAAAACACAACGCCAGCGAAATGGAGAGTACGCCACCGGGCCACGCCAATTTTTTATTCACCCACGGAAGAATCCGGTTGAGCAATCCGCGGCCGAGTGTGAGCATAAGTGCAACGTAAGTGATCGTGAGTCCGATGGTGTAGCCGATCGACATCGTGTGTCCGTGTTTCCCGATCATGCTGAGGATGACTGAAAAAATAATCCATCCTACTACGTCGTCAACCATAGCCGATGTCACCACCAGCAAGCCCATACGCGATTTGAAAAGGTTCAGATCCATCAGGATGCGCACGATCACCGGCAGCGCGGAGATCGCCATGGCGGTGCCCATGAAGAGCGCAAAGACAATGTGCTGATGCTTGTCGGCAATGCCAAAAAATTCTGGAAACAGATACGGGAAAATAAATCCTACAAAGAATGGAATGATCAATCCGAGCAGACTAGTGGCCAGCGCCTGCCGCCCTTGTTGCCATACGATGTGAAGGTCGACTTCAAGGCCGGCGATGAAAAGCAACATCACTACTGCCACCTGGACGAAACCTGACAGAATGGTGGCCGACGTGCTCGGCACCGGAAACAGCGCCTGAAACCATTCTGGCTGAACCATTCCCAACACAGTAGGCCCTAATAAAATGCCGGCCAGGATTTCCCCTACTACGGCGGGCTGTTTTAGTTTTCTCGCCATCTCGGCGAACAGCCTGCCCATCAGCAGCATGATGCTGAGTTGAAACAACAGGTGCACGACATCGGCGTGAAGTAGCTTACCCATGGTGTGTTTCGTTTTGTTGGTTAACTACCAGAAGATTGCACGGCAAGTCGGCGAAAACATATTCAAGGTCGTGCGGAAAAATGCGATCGAAAAGTGAGAGCCTTTGTGGCGGCGCACCCACAATGAGAAGGCCTGCCTGTTTGCGTTCTACAAATTTGCAAAGCTCGAATCCGGATTTTCCGGAAAGCATCTTGATATTGATTTTGGTTTTTTGATGTGGGATCCGCGCCAGAATTTTTTCTACAGCGGTCACTTCATCCTGCACCAATTCCTGTTTGGTTTCATTGTACTCCTCTTCGGTGCATTGGTCGTTCGCGGCAAGCGTAAGTCCCAACATTTTCAATTCGCGTACAATGTGCACCCACGAAGCACCTTCCAATTCGGCCATGCGACATGCCGTTGCAATAGCAAACTCCACGTGGGCACTATCTTCGGCGTTAACTACTATTTGCTGAATGGGCTGCGGGTTCACCGACGGATTGTTCACCATATACACAGAGCAATCGGCTTTGCGCATAATGGCGCGGGCGATGGACCCGATGTAGTGTTGCAATGCTTTTTCTTTTTTCAACGCGCCGGCCACCAGTAAATCGATTTGCTCTTCACGGCATGCTTTTAAAATTTCCTTGTCGGGATTTCCTTCGCGCCAGATAATTTTATAAGGAACCGCGATATTCACCGAACGGATCATTTCGTTCACTCGCAGTTCTTTGGCTTCTTCTTTTTTTCCGACATGGATTAAAACAAGTTCAGCGCTAAAGAGCGACGCCAGCCTGGCGGCTTCGGCCAACATGGCTTCGGCTGTTGGCGAAAAGGCGATAGCAAGACCAATTTTTCGAAAATCGGATTTCACGGGGCTGAAAGTAATAAGACCCGCAGTGTCGTCCACTACTTTTTTGGAATATCTTTTCGGGAAACCTTACGGCCGCGAGAATGGCTGGAAAAGAAAAGACAATTTTTCGCCCAATGGCAAATTGCCCCGCCAAGTGTTACCAGCCAGGGTACAAATTTTTGATAATCAAAAACTGATCGAGATGGGTAAGGTCAAAGATTTCGCCGTTTCGCTTTACGCAAATGATTTTTCCGTCAGACTTGGATTCGAGAAACTTGAATTCAATCGGAAGTTGTTTTTCAAACAGCACGATGTAACAATTTCCCGCTTCAAGCTCCTCTGGCTCCATAGTTAAAATCCAGGAGATGAGTGATTGTGCGAACGCAACACATCCAGCGAAAGCGAAAGACTGATTTCGTGCGTGTTATAATTTAAAGCCGAACCTTTTCCCGGAAGTTCGAAGACATAACCAAACCGATAATTGTTCATCACCATCTGAAGCAGCGCACCGTAGGTGTTGAACTTGCGCGTAAACACACCGGCCGTGTACAACTTATTGATCACAAAATTGCAATTGATATCCGCTGACAGAGGTGTGCCCGACGTAACGCGGAGCAACGCCGAAGGTTTGAATTGTACCCGCTCGTTCACATAAAATAAATACGAGCCATACAAATAATAATTCTGGCTATACACCTGGATGCTTTGACCTCCTTGACTAACCGTGCCGGGCAACAGTCGAGGGACAGAAAGGCTCAGCGTATAGCGATCATTTTGCAGCAGCACGCCTACGCCCGTATTGAATTTCGTTTCGGTAAAAGTAGCAAACAGAGGATCAGGATTTAACACGCGCACTCCGTTGGGGTCAGTAGCGTAGCGGGTAAAACCTGTCTGCATGCCAAACGCGAAACTGGTTGTGTTCTTCAATTTGATTCTGTACGAGTAGCTGGTGCTGTACTGTGTGTTTTTAATGTCTCCTAACTGATCTTGCACGACCATCAACCCAAGGCCTACTTTGTTATCGACGAGGGCAATGTGTCCGTTGAAATTAAAAGTAGTTGGGCCGCCCTCAATGCCTGACCACTGTGAGCGGTAAGCCACGCCCGCATAGAGTCGCTCGTTGCTTCCTGCGAAAGCTGGATTAATCAGCATGGGGTTATTAAAGTATTGGGAATACAATGGATCTTGCTGAGACATCGATTCAAAAGCACCGGCCAAAAGAAAGAGAGAGAGTATAATTTTTTTCATTTCGATTTTATTCTGATCTAAACTGTATCGGTTCTACGAACTACTTTTCTTATCGACGCAAGGAGATAAACCCGGTTTGTGTTTTGCGTCCGCTGGCGAATGCGATCTTGTAGAAATACACGCCCGAAGGCAAAGCGCTGCCGCTATCGCTTGAGCCGGTAAACACCACAGAAGTGTTATCGTAGTTGCTGCCGTGCCACACCAGGTTTTCCCAACGATCGAAAATATACACGCTGTTGTTTTTTGTTTCGGGCAACACTTCAATATATTGTAGCACTAGCTTGGGATTGGCGCCATCTGGAGAGATTCCATTGTACACGATGATGTCTCCGGCCACGTTGATTGAAAAATTCTGTACCGAGCATTGGCCATTCAGGTCGCACGCCTGAATTTTTATTTTTTCAGTTCCCGAAAAAGCTTTGCCCGAATAGTCAATCGTAAGAATACCATTCGCATCAATGCTGGCCGAAGCCCCGCTCGAAGGCGGCGTAATAATTTGCAGTGAGGATAAGTCCAGGTTGGCCGTAGTGATCAACGGTTTTAGGTCGAGCGTAATCTTTCCACCGATTTGTGTAGCCACGGAGTCAGGTTTTATCACTGGAGCTGCGCAATTATTTACGGTTGCAACTACAGCGATGCGCCCACTTTCGCAAGTTCCGTTGTTGATACTGACATAATAAGTTGTCGTAGAAGTAAGTGTAGGGGTGACATAGCTGCTATTTACTTCGCCGTTGATTGCTGTTCCCCCCGAAGCCGCTGTGTACCAACGGTATTGGCCATTGGTGCCGCCCGTGGCGTTGAGTGAAATTGTTTTTCCCGAACATGCGCTTGCTCCTTGAGTGACTGGTGCCGCAGGCACTGAATTGATCGTAGCAGTGATAGATACTTTCGCGCTTAGACAGGTGCCATCTGTAATTGCCACTGAGTACCCTGAAGTGGTGGAGATCGATGGTGTGGTGTAGGTATTATTATTCTGCCCGCTGATCAATCCGTTTTGATCATACCATAAATATTGCCCGTTGCTTCCACCCGATGCAGTAAGCACTACACTTCCAGGCCCGCAGTTGCTTACATCTGAAGTAGTTGGCTTGGTAGGCAATGCATTTACAGTAAAGGAAACTGTGTTGGAGTAAACCGTAGTAGCAAAATCGCCATTCACTTTACAACGGTAGAATCCTCCGCCAAAATTTCCGGTGCTATTGATGGTGAACGAAGCTGTGGCAACGTTGGAGTAACCGCCGGTGTTGGTGAGATCGGTGTAGGGAGCAACGCCATCCGAAGAGTATTGCCATTGATAGGTAATGTTGGTGGTGCCGGTGGCTGCCGTAGTGATAGTTGGTGTGGCGCCATCGCAGACGGAATACACAGAGGTAGGCTGAGTGCTGATGGTGATCACTGGAGGTTGAATGTTATTTTGAAAAACCATCACTGCATTGGCTGGTGCCGCTGACCCATTCGTGGCCAGGATGATGATATCTGGTTTCTGATCGACGTTGAGATCGGCAAAAGCGATGGCCTGAGGAAGTCGGGCGAGAGAGAAGCTTACTCCGGTAGCAAACGACAACGCGCCAGTGGTGCTCTTATTTTGGAATACCGAAAATGAACCAGGTACTGCTGCCGGCGCATGAATGGATACCAATTCAGCTTTACCGTCGCCATCCAAATCTTGAGCGCCAATTCCGGAAGCAGCTGTTGGACAAGTTACTGAAACCGGAGCGGCAAAACTTATCGTTCCCACCGTGCTGGTATTCAAATACACACTGATGAATGTGGAGTTGTGGTTGGAAATAGCAACATCAATTTTGCCATCGCCGTCAAAATCATTGGCGGTGATGCCTGATGGTGAGTTACCGGCACCAATAGTAGTGATTGCGGAGAACGATGAGGCGCCGATTGTACTATTCACAGCCATGTTTTTAAACACGGCGAAACTGTTGTTCGACGGTGTAATGGTAGCCACGTCATCGTATCCGTCGCCATCAAAGTCCACAGTGATAAGTCCGCCATTACCGCCTGTATTTACAGGTGTGGTGAGGTTGGTGCTACCTGAAGAAAAAGTACTGAAGGCGCTGGTGTTTACAAAGGCTCCTCGCGATGTCAGGTTTTCATAGATTCGGATAGTACCTGAATTATTGACCAGCGCAACATCGAACTTGCCATCTTTATTGAAATCAGAGTAAGAAGCGCCAGTGAATGAATTGGCGTTGGTATAAACACCGGTAGCAAAGGAAATGGTTGAACCACTGCTGGTGTTTTGAAAATTATTATACGCATTATTAAGATCTACCTTGCCGTCACCGTCAAAGTCGAAGCAGAATGAATTTACTCCTCCTGAATAGGTGGTTGCTAATTTTGTTAACGAAGTTGCTGTTATGGTTTGCCCGACAGTAGCGCTATTTTGAAAAATTCCAGTACCGCCAGCGTCGCGTATCACCAAGTCCATCTTTCCGTCGTCATCAAAATCGGCCAGATCAAGATTGGTATAAACAGTTCCGCTTGCCAAACCAAAATCTACAGTGGGCCCGAATGCAGCCGAGTTGATGGTGCGGCTGGTCCCAAATGTCGATTTGAAATAATTTCCATTGGTCGTAAGTCCATGATTGGTCACGGTAAAGTTTCCACTGATGGCACTTCCAGGAATTGTCACGGAGACTGCGGTATTGGTGGGGCTACCGCTTACACTAGCTGCGATTTTATTGAGCCGAACCGTAGGATTGACATTTCCTGTTTCAAGCAAATTTCCATTCAATGAAACCGAAGAAGCTGCAAACCCTGACGAAGGTGTTGAACTTGTTACCGATGGAACGGGGAAACACTCATTGTGAAATAGGTAAACTCCTTTTTCGGTCGCACCGATTGAGCTGTTGGAATAGACCATAGCTACATCGGGTTTATTGTCGCCGTCAAAGTCGGCAATGGCAGGTGTGGGAGCATACATGTACGCACCGGTGGCACTTCCCTGAAAAAGTGTGGGAGATGAAAACGACGTCGCACTCAATGCGCCGGCAGCTCCTACATTTTGTAAAATACCCAGGTCTGCATGACCGGTCATGACTACATCGGGTTTACCGTCGGCATTGATATCGCCTATTGATATTCCGCTCGGGTCGGCCAGACCATTGGGCACTTGAATGGTAGAACTAAACGATGTGGCATCGAAAACACTTCCGTTCGAAATGTTTTTGGTAAAGTAAACGTACGAAGCGTTGTACACGCTCCACACCATGTCCAGTTTATTGTCGGCATCAAGATCGGCCATGGCCAGTTGTACGGTGTAGCTTACTTGCGCCGGAATCGTGAAGGGCGAAGCCATTGAGATGGTGCCTGGCGTGGAATTATTCTTATAAATGGAAAGTACTGCTGAGTTGTATCCTGGCGCTACTACCTCCGGCTTGCCATCACCATCAAGGTCGCCTACTGCCAGATCGCTATAGCCACCAGTACTGGCAGGGTTGATTACGCTGCCATACGCAAAGTCGACAGAACCTCCTGTGCTAAGGTTTTGACATATCCACACATTGCCTGGTGCAGTACCGGTGGTGGTAAGAAGATCGAGGAGTCCATCGCCATCCAGATCGGTGCACGCTAAAATCCCTCCGCTGTAATAAGGGTATCCAAAATATAATGGAGCTGCGAAGGAAATATTTCCTGGCGTGCTCGTGTTTTGAAACACCGCAAAGAAACCGCTGGTGTTACTCGACACTTGAGCGACCAGATCCAGCTTCCCGTCATTGTTTATATCGGCGAGAAGAATTTCAGAAGTAGATGGAAATCCACCAGGAATAGAAGAAAAAGAGGGAAGTGTGATGGCTGCCCCAAAGGATGCTGTGCTCAGCGGGTTACCGGTTCCGAGATTAGGGTAGGCATAAATGCTTTTACTTCCGGTTTCTGTGACCACCATATCGATCCAGCCATCGCCGTCAATATCGCCTTTGTCCATGCCGCCGAACCCGTTGCTTGAATTACTCATCGGCACTATATTAGTGTAACCGCGTGACATGGAGGCAGGAATAATCCTTCCGCCAAAATCTTTATTGTTGTCAAAAAGCGGATTAAAACTTTGAATGCTGTTGCCTTGCAATCCATTGGCAAGGTTGATCACTGAGATTGGTCCGAATGTGGCACTCTTTGGAACAGTGACAGTGAGTTGTGTGGTGGTGGCGCTGGTTACCGTGGCCTTTACACCTTTAAAGTACACCGCGTTTTGTGCAGCGGTCGGATTAAAATTGGATCCTTGAATAGTAACTGTAGTTCCAGGCAATGCCGATGAAGGAGAGAAAGCAGTTATTGTTGGGACAGCACCCAGCGCAGTTTCGGTAAGCACTACATTATCAAGTTGCCCACTATAAGAAGATGAAGTAGTGTTGTATTTAATCCGGATGCGAAGTGAGGTGACATTCGAAAGAGCTTGTTTCATTTGAATCTGAGTTGGCGCCGGGCCAAACAGCGAGCTGCTGTGCCACCCGGCCACATTTTCATTAAGCTGAATCGCGTAGTGAGTCCACGTGGTCCCTGGCTTTGTTGGTAATTGATAGACGATACTTACACCGCCACCAATTATTTCAAGATCATTGTTGGTATTGTCTGTGCCTGAAGTAGATTGAAGCAAATCGAAAGAGATCGTCTGATTGTATGCCCGGCTAAGGTTGCCTAGAAATTTAGCAGGAGCATTCCAGAAAAAATTAGTGGAACCATTCGTGAGCGTGGTGGAAATATTGCCCGAAGGATTCCCTCCGGCCGCATTGTAAACAGGAACGGGAGGAATAGCAAACACGGTAGTATATATTGTCCAACCGTCAGCGTTGGCAGAAAAATCGCTCGTTACCTGGGCGCGGGAAATAATGAAAACCAAAAGAAAATAAACAACTAAGACAGCGATTTTTGAAATCAATGAAACTTTTGTGCGCGACATATTTTACCTGAAAATGTGATGAATAGTTACTGAGTGGATAAATCTTAATGGACTACGTATCCTGTTATGTAACTACAAAGTTCCTCTAAATAGAGGCTGTCGCTATCACATGAATGGGTGATGAAAAGCGGGAGTTTAAATTAACTTTTCGTTAATCGCTTTGGCCACGGCTTCGGCCTGAGAGTGTACGTGCAATTTTTCATACACGTTCTTAATGTGAGTACGCACGGTATCAATGCTAATGCCAAATTCATTGGCAATTAGCTTATAGCTGTTTCCTTTGGAAAGCGAAGTCAACACATCGGTTTCGCGCGCTGTGAGCGCATAAGGATTTTGCTGCACGGCTTTCTTGTGCATGGAGGCAATCACCATGCGAGCAATACTTGGCGACATCGGTGCTCCGCCGGCTAGCAATTCATCAATGGCGTCGTAGAGTTTCGTGGCCAGGTGTTTTTTCAATAAATATCCCGACGCTCCCGCGCAAAGCGCATCAAATACATGCTCGTTGTCATCAAACACAGTGATCATTAAAATCAACGCATTCGATCCTCCGCTCCTGATCTTGTTCACGGCCTCAATACCACTTCGTCCGGGCATATCAATGTCCATCAAAAGAAGGTCAGGTTGCAAGGCTTTCATCTGTTCTTCTACCTTCATTACATTGTTGTATGATCCTACCAGTTTAAACTTGGTGTTGAAACTGAGCATACTCTCAATACTCTGACGGAGCAGTTCATTGTCTTCGTAGACAAGGACAGAAATGATGCCGGGAGTTGCCATTTGGTTCAAGCAAAGAAAATTAAAATCGAATGCCTAAAAAATACCATAATTATGTGATTGGAATGGTGAGTGTCATGGTGGTGCCTTTCCCGGGTGAAGTTTCAAGGTTCCATTTGCCATGAATCTCCTCGGCTCTTTCACGCATATTGTTCAGCCCATTTCCTTGCTCGGTTTTCTGAAGATCAAAACCGCGGCCATCATCGTGGATCAGCAGTTGAAATGCTGCCCCAACATGCCCAAGCGAAATCGCAATAGACGAGCACTCGCTGTACTTGGCGGCGTTATTGATAGTTTCTTTGAAAATCAGAAAAAGATTTTTGCGTTGCGTTACATCCAGTGAGATCCCGCTGAGTGAATCTTCGCCTGTGAATTGGTAGTTGATATTTTTAGGTTCGAGAATTTCAGAGGCAAACTCTTTCATGCGAGCAAGCATTTTTTGCAGCGAATCGTTCTCCGGGTTGATCGACCACACCATGTCCGACATACTCTCCATCATTTTTGCGGACTGATCAGCAATGCGCTGAAAGTAAGTGGCCGTAGAAGCATTTTGATTTTCTTTGATGGCCAGCTGACTGAGAATATTTATGCTCGATAGCGTTGAGCCAATGTCGTCGTGCAGGTCGCGTGCAATTTCGTTTCGCATTTTCTCAATTTCCATCTGGCGCTTGGCCTGGTGAATAAGCCGATGCCGGTTGAAAACCAATGCACCAATCACAATCAACAGTCCGAATGCCGTGATCATCGCCAGTTGAATGATGCGATTTTGCTGAATCGAGACGTTTTTCAATTGTTGGTCTTTTTGCAGCAATTCAATCTGACTTTGTTTTTGCGCGTTTTGGTATTTGGCCTCCATCTCCTCTGCTCCTTTTCTGTTTTCTTCGGATGTCAGGCTGTCTTTCAGTGATGAAAATGCCTGATGAAATGCGAGTGCTTCTTTATATTTTTTCTGTTCTTCGTTGATGTGGCTAATCACTTCATACGCATCCATTACCAAATAACGATTTTTTATTTCCCTGGCTTTAATCTTGGATGAATCAAAGTAAGCGATAGCCTTAGTATATTTTTTCAATTCGTACCAGGTAAACGCAATACCAGAATAGCCGTAGGCCATCAGCGCCGGGTTGGAAATAGCCCGCGCAATTTGCAACGACTTGTCGTATTCCTTCAACGCCTCGGCATAACGGTGCATATCATAATAGATGTTACCCACATTTTGGAGGGTCTCACTTTCGTTGCGGTAGTCACTTCGTTGTTTATAAATCTTAATGGCCTCGCGATATTCGCTCAGTGCTTTTTCATGGTTGACTTGCTTCCTGTAAATACGACCTTTCAGTCTATGGCAATACGCGACGTTGATGTCGTTTCCCGTCTCCCGCGAAAGGCGCATACTGCGTTCAGTATATTCCAAGGCCTTATCGTAATGACCAAGAATTGTTTCGATGTTCCCGATGTTTACCAATGCTTTGCCCAGTCCGGCCGGATCGTGGGCAACCGTTTCGTAAATCTTCGAAGCATTGATAAACTCATTGACAGCTTCGGGATATTTGGTTTCCTCCAAAAAAACATTGCCTAGGTTAACATGTATCCCGGCCTCCATCGAGTGCAGTCCGAGTTTTACTGAGATCATTAGCGCCTGCTGTAAGTATAACCGCGCCGAGTCAGTAACCGATTGGCGCATGTGCGTGAGGGCTATCCCCTGGTAAGCCGTGGCGATTTCCTTTTCAAAATTAAATTTTTGAGCTAGGCCAATAGCTTGACGGTGCATCACAATCGACGAGTCGTATTGACCCAGCATGTGGTAAAGCTCACCCAGCGAGTTATATACTTCAACAAACTCTTTGGAGTACTCCATGTGAAAGGGAAACACAATGGCTCGCTTCAGGTACCGAATGGCTTTCGGCGCATTGGTTTTGTTGTTGAGTTCGCCCAAGGCTTTTAATGCCCGGAAAGCGGAGTTGTCATTGGGTTTAGTATTGACAATTTGAAGAAGGCTGTCCTCTGTGCGCTGCTGGGCAACGGAGGGTGGAGTGTGAATAAGAAAGCAGGAGATCAGAACGGCAAGTCCTTTGAAAAAAGTAGATCGGAACATAAGAAAAAAGTAATCCGGCGGGAAAGCCCTCGCCAATTCTTTTGCACCTCAAAAATATGAATTGATTGAAGTGATTACCGCTTTCGCCAAGAATATATTGTTTATTTTTACCACCAAATTCACAATGGCGGAGAATACCTTTAAAAGCAATTCATTCAAAAAACCTGAAAAGGAAAAAAAAGCGAAACCCAAATCGAAGTCCTCGTTCAATTTTGAGTTTTTTAAAGACCCACGTCTTCCTTTGGCGGCAGGCTTCTTTCTGATTATCGTGGCCTTGTATCTGTTCACGGCATTCCTCTCCTACCTCTTCACCGGCAAGGCCGACCAGAGTGTGGTGGAAGCGCTTTGGAAGACAGACTTGCTCGAGTCAGGTAAGGAAGCAGAAAACTGGCTTGGCCTCTACGGCGCCGTCACCGCACACTACATGATTTTCCGGTGGCTGGGCATCTCGGCGTTTTTTATGCCGCCACTATTTTTCTTCCTCGGATTCAAAATGGTTTTCAAGCGCGATCTCATTCCGCTTTTCTCCGCCTTTATTTTTTCGGTCTTCGCCGGATTGTGGCTTAGCCTTTTGTTGGGATACATCACCCACAGTTTGGCCGGTGTAACGGAGATCGGTTTTCTTAGCGGAGGGTTGGGTTACGAGCTGGCTAAAATTTCTTCCGGCTTGTTTGGCTGGGGCACATTTTTGATTCTGGTACTCACGCTCTTCATCTTCATTATTTATTTCTACAACGTTACCGCCATCAATGCCTTCCAAGTCAAAGACCCCAAGCCGATGGGCAATGATGCGATTGTACCCGACGAAACTCCGGTATCTCCTTATACTGACGATCGTGACAACTGGCCGGCCATAAAGGAAGAAGAGATTCCTGAACCGGTGCTGTTGGTCAATGATCCAAAGCCGCCTGTAAAAACTGATTTAAAGCTTGAGGTTGAGCCAAAAAAAGAAGAGAAGCCCGACTTGCCTCTTTTTGTGGAAGAGCCGCCAACCGATACGGATGTACTTGCAGAAAAGCTGGTAGAGGAAAAAGGCGTGTACGATCCTACTCTCGACCTGAGTGGATATAAATTTCCACCGCTTGAACTGCTCAACGAATACGAGGTGGGCAAAGTCCAGGTAACACAGGAAGAACTCAATGCCAACAAAGACAAGATCGTAGCGACACTTACCAATTTTAAAATTGGCATTTCAAGCATCAAGGCGACCATCGGTCCGACGGTTACTCTTTATGAAATTGTACCCGAGGCCGGCATTAAAATATCGCGAATCAAAAACCTTGAAGACGACATCGCGCTGAACCTCGCCGCGCTGGGCATTCGTATCATTGCGCCAATTCCCGGCAAGGGAACGATAGGTATTGAAGTGCCTAATAAAAACCGCGAGATGGTGAGCATCCGCTCAGTGCTATCGTCGCCTACGTTTTCCAAATCCGATCGTGAGCTTCCGGTGGCGTTGGGCAAAACGATTTCCAACGAACTGTTTGTAATCGACCTGACCAAGATGCCGCACTTACTGGTAGCGGGAGCTACGGGTCAGGGAAAATCAGTGGGGCTTAATGTGATTCTCACTTCGCTGTTGTATAAAAAACATCCGAGCCAGCTCAAGTTTGTGTTGGTCGATCCGAAAAAAGTGGAGATGAGTTTGTTCAGCAAAATTGAACGACACTATCTCGCGAAGTTGCCCAACAGCGAAGAGGCTATCATTACCGACACCAAAAAAGTGGTTTACACACTCAACTCACTTTGCATTGAGATGGAGAACCGCTACGAAATGCTGAAAGATGCAGGCGCTAAAAACCTGAAAGAATACAATGCGAAGTTTGTGTCGCGCAAGCTCAATCCGAAAGAAGGTCATCGCTTTTTGCCGTATATAATTTTGGTGATAGATGAGTTGGCCGACTTGATGATGACCGCAGGGAAAGAGGTAGAGACTCCGATCGCACGCCTTGCGCAGCTGGCGCGCGCTATTGGTATTCACTTGGTCGTGGCTACGCAACGTCCGTCGGTAAACGTGATCACGGGTGTAATCAAAGCGAACTTCCCGGCGCGTTTGTCGTTCCGCGTTACTTCTAAAATCGACTCACGCACCATTCTCGACACTGGCGGCGCCGATCAGCTTGTTGGTCAGGGCGACATGCTTCTATCGGCAGGATCTGAAATTATTCGCTTGCAAAGCCCGTTCGTCGATACGCCGGAGTTGGATAAAATAGTTGATTTTATTGGCTCGCAGCGCGGCTATGATTCAGCGTATTTGCTTCCTGAGTTTGAGGGCGAAGACGAAGGCGGCCCGTCGGCAGTTGACTTGTCTGACCGTGACGCCATGTTTGAAGAAGCTGCCCGCCTGATCGTGCACCACCAGCAGGGGAGTACTTCATTGATTCAACGGAAGTTGAAATTAGGATATAACCGCGCTGGCCGTTTGATCGATCAGCTTGAAGCGGCTGGGATTGTGGGCCCCTTTGAAGGAAGTAAGGCCCGTGAGGTGCTGATCAAAGACGAAATGAGTTTGGAACAATTATTGAATGCATTGAAAGAAAAACATAGTCAATCTTAAAAATAAAGTAATGAAGAAATCGGTATTAGTTATAGTAGGTATCATGCTGGCCGGCGTGGTGTGCGCCCAATACGATCCCAAGGCATTGGAAATATTGGAAGCGATGAGCAAAAAATACAAAACCTACAGTTCTTTTGAAGTGAACCTTACCTCATCGCTGATCAATGAATCGGCGGGTGTGAAAGAAGAATTCAAGCCCAGGATTACCGTAAAAGGCGACAAATACAGACTTGAATTGGCCGAGCAGCAAGTGTATAACAATGGCACTACAGTCTGGACTTACTTGCCCAACGAAAAGGAAGTGAACATCGACAACTTTGATCCTAAATCAGAGGATCTCAACCCGACCAAAATATTTGAAATGTATAAGAAGGGATTCAAGTATCTCCTTGTCGGCGACAAAACTGAAGGCGGCGTTGCTTGCGATGAAATCGACCTGGTGCCTGAAAAAAAGGACGCTCAGTATTTTAAGATTAAGATGTTAATTTCCAAGAAGGACAAGAATGTACAGAGCTGGACGATGTTTGACCGCGGAGGCAACCGCTACAAATACACGATCACCAAGTTCACTCCTAATATTAAAGTTGAAGACGCGTTCTTCACCTTTGACATTAAGAAATTTCCAGGCGTAACGCCAAATGATTTGCGATGATAACTGGTGAATGAAAATGAAAGTGAAAGCCTTGCGTTGACAAGGCTTTTTTTGATTTTAATATATGACACGAAAAGAACTATTCGATCAGATCCAAAAGAAACAGTCGTATTTGTGCGTAGGCCTAGATACTGACCTTGAAAAAATTCCGAAGCATTTATTAAAATCAGATGATCCTGTCTTTGAATTCAACAAGCAGATCATCGATGCTACTAAAGATTTTGCGGTGGCGTACAAACCCAACATTGCTTTCTACGAATCACTTGGCGCGGATGGGTGGAGGAGCCTGGAAAAAACTTTGGATTATATTCCGAAAGATTGCTTTTCAATTGCCGACGCCAAGCGCGGTGATATTGGCAATACGTCGTCACTTTATGCGCGCACCTTTTTCAAGCAAATGAATTTTGATTCGGTGACTGTCGCACCGTACATGGGCGAGGATTCTGTAAAACCATTTCTGGAATTTGATGGGAAGTGGGTGATTTTGCTGGTACATACCTCAAACTCGGGCAGTAGAGATTTTCAATTGCTGGAAACACGGGAGGGAAAATTTCTGTACGAGGAGGTAATCCTGGCTTCTCAGTTTTGGGCTTCAGCTGATCGCATGATGTACGTGGTAGGCGCCACGCACGCGGACAAGGTTGGGTCTATCCGCACGCTGGCGCCCGATCATTTTTTTCTTGTTCCAGGTGTGGGCGCACAAGGCGGCGACCTTGAAGGCGTGTCGCAGGCCGGCATGACGGCGCAGTGTGGGTTGATTGTCAATTCGTCGCGGGCGATCATTTATGCGTCAGGCAAGGAGGACTTCGCTGAAGCGGCCCGGAAAGCCGCTGCACAGACACAACAAGAAATGAAGAAACTGCTCAATGAATATTGCCGCTAAACGCATTCTTTCAACGGATCTTTCCTTAGCTGCTCTTTTTTAAATTTTTTTATCGGATAAAACCCAACTTTATTATCTTGGGTTAAACATTTGCAATGATCAGTTGGCAGTCCATCCGTAATTTAGGTGTAACCCCAGCGATGGACTATAACCAGAAAAGGTACGTCATCATCACGAACGTCATCAGCCTTTTAATCTCTGGGTTTACCACAGTAGTGGCGGCGGCGGGCTACGCCTATTTTGGCATGATTTATTCGATACAACTTGCTATCATCTTTACTATAATATTTTCCTTTCCATTGTTGATCAACACCTTTGGCTTCACCAACCTCAGTCGTGTTTTTCTTTCGGTAATCATCAGTGCGGCATCTGTTTTCATTTCAGTGATTGACAAATTTGACACGGTAATTTTAGAAGAGTTTCAATACTTTGAGTTCAGGTTAATGTTAATGTGTGCAAGCCTGGTGCCGTTCATCGTTTTCAGGCTGGCAGAAAAAAAATACCTGATGATCGCTCTTATTTTTAATTTCCTCTGCCTGATGTTGTATGATCCGATTCACGAATTATTTAATGTGGGATATTTTCAACTCGGAATGAAAGGGCCCAACTATGCCTTTCTGAATTTTATGTTCTTTGCCTGCTTTTCGATTTTAGTGGGATGCACCTATTTTTTGAAATCAAGTTTTGAAACCTATGAAAATGAAAACCGATTGCTGATTGACGAGCTGTCGGTGCAGAAAAATGAAATCACCGAAGCCAATGCCGTGATCTCAGCACAGCGAGCCGCACTCGCGGAAGAAAATGCCACGCTTAATGAAGAGCTGATCGAGAAGAACGAGCAGTTGATGGAAACCAACGAACAGCTGATTCAACATAACAACGACTTGCAGCAGTTCTCTTACTCCGTGTCGCATAATTTGCGAGGCCCGGTAGCAAGCCTTATCGGCCTGGCAAGTCTGGTAGACGAAAATGCTTTGGGAGAATCTAACCGGATTTTGTTTGAGCATGTGCGCAAGTCAGTAAACTCCTTGGACATTACAATTCGAGATTTAAGCCACATCATCGACTTGCGCAACACCATCACAAAAATGAAACAGCGTATTAACCTTAATGATGAGGTGGAACAGGTGTGTACCCTGCTGCGCAAGGAAATCATTGACCACAATGTAGAGGTAATAGTAAATCTTGATCGCGCTGGAGAAATATATTCAGTGAAACCGATGATCAGCAGTATTCTGTATAACTTGATCAGTAACTCCATAAAATACAGAGCCGCCAACCGAAGACCTTTAGTCAGTATTGCCACAACAGCCGTTGATGACTTCGTGATCCTTGAGGTGCGAGATAATGGCCTTGGTCTTAATCTTGAAAAACACAAAGAGAAATTGTTTGGTCTTTACAAACGATTTCACACGCATGTGGATGGAAAGGGCTTAGGATTGTTTCTCGTAAAACTACAGGCCGAGTCGCTGGGTGGAAAGGTAGAGATTGAAAGCACCGAAGGGCTTGGGTCTGTTTTCCGCGTTTCAATTGCCAACGCCTCTGCTCCTGACCACCAGATAGTAATGGACAAAGAGTGGGGGAAACTTTATTTTGACGCACCGAGGAATACTTCTGTAGTCATTTGGAAACGGGCCTTGAGGGTTGATGAGTTTTCGGATTTCTTTAGTCGGTGTGTAGAGTTCAACAACACGCAACGTTGCCCCAACTGGATTGTAGAAATACAGCAAGGCACCAAAGCTGAAGAGAAGGACGAAGAGTATGAGCGGGCGCGTATGCAGTTTGCCAATGAAATGAAGCGAACCTCATTGAAACGAATGGGGTATGTGATCGCCAAGGAAAACGAACCACCAGATTTTGCTGAATACAAAAAACGATTGATAGAATTTTACCAGGGCAGGATCCAATTTTTCTCATCTATGAATGAAGCACAAGAATGGATCGACGAGCAGATTCTCAAAGAAAGAGAAATGGCTGAAACCACTTCGGCATAATATCTACATAGATTCTCGGTTGCCTACAGCCATGATTTTCTTGATTACAACCAATTGATTTTAGAGCGATAAAATCGTAAATCGAAGAATGAATGAATCTTTCCTTCACTACCTCTGGCAGTTTCAATATTTTGAGAAGAAGGATTTAGTCACTACATCGGGCGAAAGTATTTCTGTGTTAAAAACCGGAACGACCAACACGCATTCGGGCCCTGATTTTTCTAATGCTAAAGTTAAAATTGCTGATGTATCCTGGGCTGGAAATGTAGAGGTACATTTGAAAAGTTCAGATTGGTTTGCTCATCGCCATCAGGCTGATGGAGCCTATAACAATGTAATCCTTCACGTAGTGTGGCAAGACGACAAACCAGTTACGCTCGCCGACGGCTCCGTGCTACCAACACTTGAGTTAAAAAATCGGGTGGAGGAGAAGATGTTGAGAGAATATAAAAAACTGCTCAATAGCGCTACTCCGATCGCTTGTGAGAAATCGTTTGATGGCGTAGACAGAATTGTGAAGCTCTCTATGCTCGATAAAGCGCTTATGCAAAGAATGGAAACCAAAGCTCAATGGGTAACGGAACTAGTGCATTCCAATACGGGCGATTGGGAAGAAACGGCGTATCAAATGCTGGCGAAAAATTTTGGATTTAAGGTAAATGCCGATCCATTTTTTCAATTAGCCAAAGCGGTGCCTTATAAAATAATTTGCAAACAGAATTCGCTGCTTCAGGTCGAGGCTTTGCTTTTTGGCCAGGCCGGCATGTTGGTATCCAAAACTAAGGACGAGTATATCACAGCATTGTATCAGGAGTATGCGCTGTTAGCTCAGAAATATGCTTATCGCGATGTGACGGTCAATTATGCCCAATGGCGATTTCTCCGTTTGCGCCCGGCGAATTTTCCGACGGTGCGTCTGGCACAACTCGCGTCAGTGTTGTTTCAGATAAAAAATATTTTTTCAAAATTCATGGAAGCCACTTCCTTTGCTGATGTGGAGAAAATAATTTCGGCAGGGCAGTCGGCGTATTGGAAAACTCATTATCGGTTTGGCCCGAAGGCAAAGGCTGCTGTACCTGAGTTGGGGAAGGCCAGCATTCAAAACGTTATCATCAACACGATCGCTCCGCTGCTGGTGGCCTACGGCAAACACAAGGATGAACAGTCGATGATCGATCGCGCTGTGGAATTGTTGCAAAGTACTGAAGCAGAGCAAAACAAAATCACACGACTATGGGCCGAGCTCGGCCTTACAGTTAACACAGCGTTTGATTCACAAGCCTTGATCGAGTTATACAATAATTTTTGTAGTCGCAGGCAATGCCTGAATTGTACCATTGGTATCGCATTATTAAAGCCATCGTTGTGAAAGTTGTATTACTCCTGATGCACCTGGCGATTATTTTGTTCATCGCTTACCGCATGGCAAAAAAATGGAATGCGACTTCACGCCGAGTGTATTGGGCGGCGTTTGCATGTCGCCTTGCGGCTGGCGCAAGCCTTGGACTGATTTATTTGTACTACTATTCGGCAAACGATACATGGAATTTTTTTGAAGAGTCAACGAAGCTATCCACTTTCGGGCGTAATGATTTTGTTACTTACCTGAAAATGATGTTCGACTTCGGTGAAGATCAAAGCGCGCTTTCAATTCTTCCTAACCATGATTTGCGCTCACTTTTCTTCGTCAAAGTAATCAGTGTATTTGCTCTTGTCTCCGGAGATAATTATTGGATTATCACTGCCTATTTTTCACTCGCTTCCTTTTTGACATCGTGGTATTTATTCCGCACAATCGAAAATAATTTTCCGAAGGCATCGACTTCAGCGGGCATAGCATTTTTATTTTTTCCTTCGGTAGTGTTTTGGAGCAGCGGCATTGAAAAAGAAACACTGGCCCTTTGCGGGATATATTATTTGTCAGCCGTTTTTATACGTCTTTTGAAGCAACGGAAAATAAAATGGGTTGAGGGTTTGGGAATACTCGCCAGCGTAGCCCTTGTCTGGAATTTGAAATACTATTGGGCAGCTGTTTTTTTCATTACAGTGTTTACGGCCATAGCCGTATGGATTTTACAGCAAAAAAAACTGTGGTTGAGCAGTCGGTTGCTCCTTACGTGGATTATTGTTTTTATTGGGGCTGCGGTTGTCGCTAGTTTCAGTCACCCAAATTTTTGCTTTACTACTTTCCTGAATGTGCTCGTCACTAACCATGATGATTTCGTGAGGATATCGGATGGAAAGAACCTGATTCATTATTATCATCTTACTGCAACATGGCAAAGTGTTTTTATCAATTCGCCGTGGGCTATAGTGTCGGGTGTGCTGAGGCCGGTTGTGGGTGAGGGCCAGGGAATGTTGGGCCTCGTGGCATCGGTGGAAAATGGAGTTTTGTTACTATTGCTCCTCACAGCGATACCTTCGTTGCGAAATAAAGCAGATGGCACCAATAAAATATTTTTACTCGCCGTGTTAAGCTACGTGCTGGTACTCGGTGTATTTCTTGCGTTATCCACACCTAACCTGGGAAGTTTGTCGCGTTACCGTATCGGCTTCCTGCCTTTCCTGATTTTTCTGATCATCTATAAAAATCCATTGATACAAAGGCTTTGGCCAACGCGGGTTTGAAAGTATCTTTGCCGCCATGAAAAATCCGGTAATCATTTTTGGCGCCAACTATTTGGGCCGCGCAGCAAAGGAAATTTTTGAAACGAACGAGGTAGTGGTGTACGGCTTTCTGGATGATGACAAAAAACTTCATCAGCAAGAACTCGACGAAGTACTTGTCATGGGCTCAACCGACGACGAAGGTTTTACCAAACTGATTGGAAAGAAATGTGAGGCCTTTGTAGCGGTTGATGATAACAAGCTGCGAAAGAATATTGTAAAAATGTTGCAGGAGGTTCGCCACGTGCAACCGGTGAACGCCGTTCATGCCAGAGCTTCTGTGTCGGCGAAGGCTGAAATCGGCCACGGTAATTTCATTGATCACGGCGCCTATCTATCGCCGGGTGTAAAAATGGGAAGCCATAATTTGATTCACACGAATGCCTCCATCGGTGTGGGCTCAGAGATTGGCAACTTTGTACAGATCGGAGCCGGCAGCACCATTAACCCTGGAGTGAAAATAGAAGACGAAGCCTTCATTGGTTCGGGTGTAACCATTGTCGGAGGAATAGCTATTGGTAAAGGTGCCAGGATTGGTGCTGGCTCGGTAGTGATTGCTCCTGTGAAAGCTGGCGACACCGTTTTTGGGAACCCCGCACAAGTTGTGAAGGCGTAAGGCTTTTCGACTTATGGTTTACGCTGCAATGTGAATCTTGTACTCTTCGTAGCGTTGCAACACCTGCTTTACATAAAGCACAGGCCCGTCGCAGCGACAGTAGCCGGCACTCACCAAAGCATCGCGGTAATATTTTGGATTTGATTTTTGTGCGAGGTAAAAGCCTACGTTGCCGTCCCACACTTCAGTTTTCTTTTTGTATTTCTTCGCGAGTTTTTGTGCGTCGATTACGTGCGAGAGGCCGACGTTGTAGGATGCCAGCACAAATTTCTTACGCTCGGCTTCGTCGGGCACAGACTTCTTCCAGTAGTCATCGAGATATTTGAGGAAACGCACGCCCACCAAAATATTCTGCCCCGGATCCCACAAATTGTGAATACCAAAGTGCTCGCCCGTTTCCGGCATCACTTGCATAAGCCCCACAGCGCCAGCCCACGACTCAACATGTGGATCAAAATTCGATTCCTGAAACACTACGGACGCCAACAACCGCCAATCCCACCCAAGTTCTGTCGCTCCCTTTTTCAGTTGCTCGTCGTACGGTGAAAGCTTTTCCCCTTTCAGTGAGGAATAATCGCTCGAAGCCATCGTGACCGAAAAACGTGGACTATTAAAATAGCGCTCATGAATTACTTGAAACACACCTTGCTTCTTAGTGGAGGCAAGCCATTGGTTGGTGACTTCGAGAAGTTTCGGAGAATTGGTGCGATAAGCCCATGCAATCTGCTGTGGCAAACTCATTACTGTATTGATGTCGATGTTGGGATAATATAGTTCGTTTACCTGCGCGAGCATCTGGTCGGACACTGTATATTGAATTTCACCCGTCGCTACTTTCTCTATCAATGATTCAGTCTCTGCATTGGCGCTGTCTTCGCGAATGATGATTTCGCCACCTACTTCTTCCGATAGATTTTCTAGTCGTTGGACAAACGAAGAACCATGAATTACGTGCACTTCCTTGCCAATCAAGTCAATCGGATTGCGCACCAGTTTTGATTCTACTAATTGCGGTGGTTGCCGCCGCCAGTTGGCTGGCTTCTTTTGTACCAGCACCTGGTAGGTAGAAAAGAAAGCGTCGGTGAATGCCACGTATTCCTTTCGCTCTTGCGTGATGGTGAGCGGAAAAGCGATCAGGTCACCATCTCCTTTGTTGAGCCGGTCGATGGCCTCTTCGATGCCTGAGATGAGTTTGATCTTGAGTTCAACCTTAAGCGAAGAGGCCAGCAGTTTCAATAACTCGTACTCGTAGCCCATGGGCCTACCTTTGTAAATAAAATAGCTTACCGAATTATTGTCGACAAGGGCTTCGATATAACCGCGCTGACGGATTTCTGCCAAATCGCGCGTAAGTTGAGGAGTAGTAGTAAATGAAATTTCGCCGGTTGAAGAGAAGCAACCGACCATGCTTGCCAGGAAAATGAATAACAAAACCCTTTGCACCATTAAGGAAGATAAGGATTTCAGGGAAGAAATAAAAAAATCTTGAATGAACTTAATACAATATAGGGCTTAATGCCCGCTGTTAGAGGAAGTAGAGAAAGCAATTGTCAGTGGCCGATTGAATAAACCTTTGTGAGTACTCGTGTTCTCGATTCGAAGCATCACTCGTGTATTGCAATCAGCTTTATTTGTCAATAATTTTGTGAGATGACGAACTTGAGTATCACGACACTACCTCAGGATATATTTCCAAAGGTTAAAAAGTACGATGAGATAATCTTTCATAACTACGAGGCGCCAATTGGCAGTTTCAAAGGGAAAAGTATTCTGCAAATGAATGCCATTAGCATGGTACTCAGCGGTGAAAAAACTATGCTATTCAGTAATAAGTCCGTCTTCATTAAGGATGACGAATTCCATTTTCTTTCGGCGGGTCATTGTCTGGCATCCATGAAATTATCGGAAAAGAAAACGTTCCGTAGCATTCTGATCTTCTTTGATGACAAAATACTTACGGATTTTCATTTGAAACATCATGCTCTCATAGCTCGAATTAAAGCAAACCAAATAACTGAATCCCAGCCTTACCTCGCTTTTAAGAAAGATGATTTTATTTTAAACTTCATTCACTCACTGCAAATACTTTTTGAAAGTAAAACTGAAATTTCGGCAGCGATGAAGTTGCTTAAGTTTGAAGAGTTGATGCTCCATTTGCTTGAAACTCACCCGTATGATATTTTATCTTTTCAGCCGCACAAGAACAAAAGCCTGGATGATTTCGAAATTCGAAAAGCAGTGGAAGCCAACATTTCTAATGCCATTACGATTGAGGAATTGGCTTTTCTTTGCAAGCTCAGCCTCTCTACCTTTAAAAGGAGATTCAACAGTTTGTATGGCACTTCGCCAAACCGCTGGATTCTGCAGCGAAGAATGGAGATAGCCAGGGACTTGTTGCTGTACTACGATCAAAAACCGAGCGAAGTGTATTATAAAGTTGGCTATGAAAATCATTCGAGCTTTTCACAGTCGTTTCGCCAAATTTATGGCTTGACTCCCAAAGAATTTCAATTGCAGCATGTGAGCGTCCGGCAATAGCTTTTGGACGAATAGCCTTAGCATCGCTAGCTAGCCTGGCAGTAGGTTTGCATTGTCAATTAATGACTTGACGCAAACATTAAAAACAATTTAGGCTATGAAATCGCAACTTGAACGCAACAAAGAAACTGTACGACGCTTCAATAAAGAATTTATTGAGCAGGGAAACATGGAGTCATTTAAGGAACTGGTAAGCAATGAGGTGATCAATCATGCGGCCCCGGCAGGGTCACAACAGGGGCCCGAAAGCATGCGGTTCTTTATTATGGAAGTTCTCCGCAAGGGCTTTCCAGATATCAAGGTTGAAATTTTAGATCAGATCGCAGAAGGCGATAAAGTGACTACGCGCAAACTACTTCACGGTTCGCACGAAGGTGAATTTATGGGGTTGGCCCCATCCAAGAAGAAAGTTACTTTTCATGTGATAGACATCATTCGCCTTCACGAAGGAAAGTATGCTGAGCATTGGGGTATGAGCAACATTCCGGAAATTCTTAAAATGTTAGCTGCACAATGAGATATAACTTCGCCGTAGGGATGGGCCACAGTGGAGGGATGTCTTTGACTTTTGATCGGTACGATGGGGATCAAGTGATGCAAATTTTGAGCACGGACGTCATATATCGGCCCTGATAATAAAGCCAAGCTTGAATTTTACAATGAGCAAGGTAAAGTTGTTTTGGAAGAGGTGTCTTCGCTATTGAAACGAAATCAGAATAGGAATGCCCTTGGCTTATTGTCAAGAGTGGCGGTTAAGAAGGGCGAAAGCCTATATTTTATTGAGCTTGACCAGGTAGTCTATTTCAAAGGCGAAGGAAGCGTAATAAAAGCAATTGATGTTAAAGGTAAGAGTAATATTATCTGTGAGAATTCTCTTTTGGAGCTACAAGCCAAGTTAAGCCCATCTGATTTTTTTCGAATAAACAGGAGTGAGATTGTTCATAAAAAGTATATCCGAAGAATAGAATCGTACACTAAAAGTAGTGTGGCTGTTTATTTCCAAGACAACCAGATTTCCCTTGTCACAAGCCAAAGTAATACAAGCGCATTCAGAGAATGGCTAGTGAACTAAATAACCGAGCTCATGAAATCAGCGGTAGTTACAAAATACTGACTGTTGTCGCCTTAAGCTGATTGGGAATAGTAACCTGAAAGGTTGTGCCTCGGTCTGGAATGGATTTTACTGTGATTGTTCCGTTAAGCTTGTTGACTATCGAGCTCACAATATAAAGCCCCAATCCGGAGCCGGATGACCGAGTTGTAGCCCGGAAAAACATTTCAAAAATCTTTTCTATGAATGAAGGATGAATGCCCATGCCGTTATCCTCAATTTCGATGATTGCTTTTTTCGCATCGGAACATACCCTAAGCTTTACAAAGGGCGTCGGTTCGGCTGGGTTACTGTACTTGAACGCATTGGACAAAAGGTTGCGGATGATTATTCGTAATCGTTTTACATCCGTAAAAAAAGTCTTTGACTGTTGCACTACAAGTTCAGCAATTATTGGACTTTCGGCGAAGTCTTTCAGCATTTCGTTGATTTCTTTTTCAAAACAGAATTCACTTGATTCGATGGATGCCTTTTCGTTAAAAGCAATGGAAGTAAGGTCGACGAGAATGGTGTCCAGGTGTCTTACGCGGTCTTCCATTAACCCGATATAGTCGGTTGACGCGGAAATAGGCACTTCTTTTTTTACCAACATTAGCAATCCCAACAAGGTAGTAAGAGGAGCACGAAGATCATGTGAGACATGATAAATAAACTGGTCGAGGTGTGTGTTAATTCGTTCCAGTTCTCTGATCCTGTTTTTTTCTTCGGTGATATCAAACATTAATAACTCTACAACGCCCTCTACTTGAAAGTAGGAGCATTGCATTTGGGCCCAGATGGTTTTCCCATCACGGCGCATTAAGGGAAGCTCAAAAATGTGCTCCTCTTCCGCATCAATAATGCGGCGAAATGAATCAAGAGAATTGGGTAAAGCCAAATAACCACCAAGGTTTTTTCCCACCAATTCAAATTCACCGAGCATTTCGCAGGCCTTAACATTTGCCAGCGAAATTTTTAAACCTTGGTCATCAATGTTTAACACACCGACAAAGTGGTTGTGAAATAAAGAATTGTAATGCGACTCCAGATGTTTAAGCTTGTGATTTTGAATAGTGCTGTACGTAATGTCTTGAATAGTCATTTTAATGCCCACGCCACCTTGCTCGCGTGCTCCAGTTTCAAAATTTATTTTAGAAAGAAATTTGATATTGTTTTTTTTTAAGCGAATACTCTTTGTTTTGAATGATTTGGTTTTAAGAACTCGCGCAAGATCCTCTTGAGGCAAATTTTTATCGCGACCTTCTTTTGGATAAAGAATCGAGAAATGTTTTCCTATCATTTCGGCTTCTTCGTAGCCAGTAATGTTAATCGCTTCCAGATTGGTAGCGTAGATAAAGCCATTGGTGTCAAGCCAATACTCCTCAAGGCCGTTTAGTATATTTTGAATGACTTCTAGCCTCTCATTTTTTGATATAGACATTTGCGCAACTAAGAGATAAAATTGTCGCGCAAACTACATGATGTTGTGATTTTAACTCGGGCACTTTTGTTGCACATAGTGGGTAATTTTGTTGCCCGCAGGCTGGCAATGACTTACAAATTACGCCTGACGAACTTCGCTACGAAACTCGTTTCTTAAGTCTGAAGGCGTTTAAAAGTCAGCTCTAAAATGAATTCAATTTACTGACGAAATTGTCCGAAAATGGCATGCCCCTACAATGCGTATGAAATAGCGTGTAGGGCTGCTCAACTACTGCCGTCTTTAACCTCTCTGACGCAACAAAAGTCTGATGTTAAGAGACGATTTTACTCACCGCTGGCTTACAGGCGGGCTAATTTTGCCCCTTGTATGGACTTATTTAATGTGAATTTTCCCCTCGGAATGATGCGATGGCTCGTCGTGGGATGTATGCTGACCCTAAGCGGGGCGGCGTTGGGTCAAAGTATAGAATTGAATTATGTCGAGTTTTCGGGCGGCCGATTGGTGGTACACTATGATCTTATGGACACGGTGGAAGGACGCTTTTACTCTGTCCGTCTTTACTCTTCTTCCGATGGTTTTTTAAACAGCGTGGAAAAAGTATCTGGCGACGTGGGCTTGGAAGTAAGGCCTGGTAAGGATAAAAAAATCTATTGGGACTATAAGAACGAGACTGGCACGTCGCTATCGGGCAAGCTGTCTATTGAAATAAGGGGACGACTATTTGTTCCTTTTATTAATACAGAGAATATCAGCGCATACAAAGTGATGAAGAGAAACCGCCGTTACAATCTCACCTGGAGCGGCGGCACACCTCAGAATATTCTCAATTTTGACTTGATGCGAGGCGATAAAAAGGTGGTTACGTTTCCTAATCTCGCCAATGTCGGTCACCACGCATTCGAAATCCCTGGTTATGTTCGACCAGGCAACAACTATCATTTCCGAATAAGCGATTCCAAAAATAAGGAAGATGTTGTCAATACTTCACTCTTTAGAGTGAGAAGGAAAACTCCTTTGGCGATAAAGGCCTTGGCGGTAGCAGGTTTTGTGGCCGGCGTTTACATGGTCGTATCAGGCTCGTCGGCTAGTAGCAATACTGACATCCCTTCGTTTCCGGTTGATAAACTTCCCAAGTAGATAGTTTTATTTCAAGTGTTTCTATGAAACGTATTCTGATTTATTTTCTAATGTTCGCCCCATTTGGCGTAGCGGCACAATACAATTGTATCAACTGGCCGTATCAAATTTCCTCCGTAACGGCTCTTTCGTCGACCTCGGTGGTGATTAACTTCAAACAAGCTAACCCCTTGGTCGATAATTCAAGCTTCAATGTTGGCGTGTTGCTTACCAGCATAAGTGGTTACTCCAATCTCACACCTACTCCGTTTTCGCAAGCAGCAGCCAATAAGGCATCTATTACATTAACTGGTTTAACTCCTGGTGCTCAATATATTTTTACGGCAAATACCTCGATCTCATGTTCTGACATTAATCCGATAACTCATGAAACTATCAATGACTACTCAGACGCAGTATCGTTAGATTTTTCACCAGTACAATTGTTCCCTATACCTAATGCGTCAGCGGCGTCTGCCATGACGACAACTTCATTTACCGCCAATTGGCAATCGGTAACAGGAGCATCGAGTTATCGTTTGGATGTTTCTACCGATAACTTTGCAACGACTCTCCCAGCGTACTCTAACCTGGCTGTTTCCACTACCTCGCAAAGTGTAACAGGTCTGTCGGCCGGGACAACTTATCAGTATCGCATACGGGCAGTCAACGCCACGGGAACCTCATCGAATTCTAATGCGATAAACGCGCTAACACTTCCGCCTGCACCGGTCCTTGCTTCCGTGGATAACATTTCTTCTTCGGGTATGCGCATAAATTGGAATAGTACTACTGGCGCCTCGGGTTATCAAGTGGATGTTTCAACAGCGAGTAATTTTTCAAGCCTCGTCTCTTCATCAAACATTACAATAACCGGAACTTCCGCAACAGTGACTGGTTTATCCTCTGGCACTGCCTATTACTTTCGGGTCAGAGCGGTGAATGGGTCAGGAAATTCTGGCTACTCGACAGGCAATCAGATTACCGTTAGCGATGCGCCTTCTTTGTTATCCACTTCAGCTATTACCACGAGTTCTTTCACGGCAAATTGGAATGCCAGTACTGGTGCGACGAAGTATCGCCTGGATGTTTCAGCGGATAATTTTGCGACAACGCTTTCAAGCTACACCAATTTGTTGGTGACGTCCACATCGCAAATAGTATCTGGTTTGTCTGCGGGCACGTCTTATAAATTTCGTGTGCGAGCAGAAAATGCAAGCGGCACTTCGGTCAGCAGCGCAGCTGGTTCAGTAATAACCATTTCGCCAGCGCCGGTGTTGACGGCTGCAGATAATATTTCGACATCTGGAATGCGTCTCAACTGGAATGCAACGACAGGTGCCACAAGCTATCAAGTTGATGTTTCCACGATGAGCGACTTCTCTACTTTGATTTCAGGAACCAATATTTCAATAAGCGGAACTTCAGCTTCTGTAACGGGCCTTACTTCAGGCACAGTTTATTATTATAGAATAAGGGCACTTAATGCTTCAGGCTCATCGGAAAATTCAGCTAGTAGTCAGATAACAGTTAGTGATGCTCCTGCGGTACAACTAGCGAGCAATATTACGACCACTTCATTCACAGTCAATTGGAACTCAAGCGTTGGTGCAGACGCTTATTCACTTGATTTGTCAACAGATAATTTCGCGACCTTCATCACAGGTTTTCAAAATTTGCCAGTTACAGGCACTAGCTTATTAATTAACAATTTAACTCCTGGTACTTCTTACTCTTTTCGAGTACGAGCAATAAATGCCGGAGGAGCTTCGGCCAACTCAGATGCCATGAGCCAGATTACTCTTCCATCGGCGCCACAAAATTTCGCTACATCTAATATCACAGCCACTAGCCTCAAAGTATCGTGGGATGCTACGGTTAGTGCTACGGAGTATCAACTTCAGGTTTCAACCACACAAGATTTTAGTTCACTCTTGACTAATTATGCACCTAAGGTTATTTCCTCTACTCTCAATGAGGACATAGTCGTTGGGCTCTTGCCTTCTACTATTTATTATCTAAGAATCAGAGCTAAAAATCAGGCGGGTCTTTCTGAGCCATCGGCTATAAAAGTGAGCAATACACTGTCTTCATCCGGTGGGAATGATTTTGCCATACAGTTAACAGAAGATTCCTCCAATCCTGACAAACTTGTTACCAGCCAATCGAGTGTTCTTGCAACCATCGCATCCGGAGGCATAGGTGCAGTGACCGTAACATTGTTTCATCGTAAAAACTCAGAGCAAAACTTCTCTTCAGAAACATTGACACTCTCATCCGGAAAATATTCCATTAACATCAGTGACGCATGGTTCGATTACTTCGGTTTGGAATACTATTTTCAGGTGTCTGATGCTTCGGGTCAGTCGAAGCAATCCAGCCATCACACAATTTTGAGAGGAGTTTCAAATGTAAGCGTGCCACTACTTTCGTTCGGCCGCGAAATAAAAAATTATCAGATCATCTCTTTTCCCTACACGCTAGAAAACAATCAGATCAACAACGTGATGGAAAAAGTAATGGGCACATACGACAAAAAGAAATGGCGGTTCTCACAATTTAAAAACGGAAAAATAATAGACTATCAGGAAGGTCTCGCTGTGTCGAGCTTCGCACAAGGAGAATCTTATTTCTTTATTTCAAAAACAGCGGTTGACTTGTCGGTTGGTCAGGGATACAGTTTTGGTAACTCCATATCTACGCCGTTTAAAATGACGCTGAAGAAGGGATGGAATCAAGTAGGAAATCCCTTTCCGTACAATCTAAGTTGGCAAAGCGTATTGGCCAGCAACGGCAATCCTGCGGGCGTGGGGAAATTATTCGTGTTCCAGCAGTCATCCGTTTCTTTTGTAGAGAGCGATAAACTCCAAGTATTCGGCGGCGGTCTTGTATTCGCAGAAAATGATACGGAGATAACCTTTAGCACGTCACTACCGGTTGCTTCGGGCCGCATTGGTTCGGGCTCAATTATGACTTCCGGAAACGATGATGGCTGGAAAGTTCCCATTCAATTAAACCAAGGGCAAGTAGAAAGTAATTTGTCAGGCATTGGCATGTCGTCTTTGGCATCGGATGGAAAAGATGAGTATGACCAGGTTTCTCTGCCAGCTGTGTTGAGCTATTTACAGTTGAGCGAGCCAGTGCCTAATTCTGAATTCACTTTGTCCCGAAATATCGTTCCCGCCAGAGACCACCATGTTTGGAACTTCAATGTAGAAAGTGATGCGGATGATCCGATTGTCATCTCTTGGAGTAAGGAGAAAGTTGCAGCCGCTGGAGGTCAACTCATTCTTCACGACAAATCGCAAAATGTATTGATCGATATGGCCAAGATTAGTGAGCTCACGGTGAACCGATCAACTAAACTTTCAATCTATTTTGAGAAACAACAACGCATAGAAACAGAGAAAGTAATAATGGCAACTCCATTTCCAAACCCATTTCATGATAAAGTGACAATTGCGTTTGATTATTCTGCTGCCGAAAAACCTGAGGCTACGCTTTTTGTCTATGACTTAAGTGGTAGAGAAATAGCAGTCGTAACAAACAAAGCGGAAACAGAGCTTGGGTTAAATACGATCACATGGAATGGAAATACTTTGGAAGGGATAACAGCACCAGCCGGACTTTACATTTTCAAATTGGTAGAAAATTCCGGCAACAACACGACTGTTAAAAACGGAAAGATCTTAAAGCAATAGTTTATGAGAATAGAGCAATTTTTGATTTTGTGCGCAGGGATATTAATAAGTGCTGAGAGTAGTTTAGCACAAAACCTTTCAGCGAGAAGCAACGAAATATCTCTTCACCAGCAGTCGCCTGCGTCAGACAGTGGTCCTTTACCAACAATCACGTGGATTGTGCCCAGAATGGAGTTTACGACCAGTGCTAAAAACAAAATAGATGTAAAAGCTGAAGTGGATGCACGCCAGCCATTGAAGGAAATAAAACTTAGTATTGGAAAAAGCAATGACGGATCGATCATCGCCACAAAGCGCTTCGATACCAACAAAGATCAAAAGCAATATTCGGTAGCCATGACGCTCACATTGCCTGATGGTGGTTCTTTTCTTTTGCTGGAAGTAACTACCGAACAGGGATTCATAGTATCAGAAAAGCGATTGATTACAGCAGGGAAAGGAGCTGAAGAAATGATGATAGCGTTAGACCGAAAGGACTATGCGCTACTGTTTGCCACGAACCGATATGATAACTGGGATGACCTAGTAAACCCAATCGATGATGCCCATGAGATTGCTCGTGTGTTGAAAGAAAAATATGGATTCATAGTTGAGCTGGTAGAAGACCCTACCACAGAAAAGATTTGGGAAAAACTAAGAGAGTACAACGAACGAAAGTTTGGTGTTCAGGATCAACTCTTCGTTTTCTTTGCCGGTCACGGGCACTACGACGAAAGTTTTGGCGAAGGATATGTAGTAGCTAAAAATTCTCAGAGCAAGGACTTGTCGAAGAGCACTTACCTTTCGCACAACCGATTGAGAGGGGTGATCAATAACATACCCTGTCGGCATATTTTATTGACCATGGACGTCTGCTTTGGCGGTACACTTGATCCGATAATAGCCAGTCGCGGAGCGAGCGAAGCAGAAGTTTCTATCAACCAGATGTTGGTGCGCAAGTGGGGTCATAAGACGAGAAAGTACTTAACCTCGGGAGGAAAAGAATATGTGTCAGACGGAGTGCCTGGCAAGCATTCGCCGTTTGCTGGCAAACTAATCGAGTCCTTAAATAGTCTCGGCGGCGAAGACCATCTCCTTACGCTGGGCGAATTACAAACCAATCTCGAAAAACTGAAACAGCTTCCACGTTTCGGTTCATTTGGTGAAGATGAACCTCTCAGCGATTTTATTTTCGTTGGGAAACGATAATGGCAAGTAGGCGGATCCAAACGATTTAAAAACATAAACTATTATAATGAAATCTAAATGCATTAGTATAGCTCACGGGATCTTTGCTCTTGTGTTGCTAGTTATTTCTCATCCAGCAACAGCACAAGAAAAGATTAGCTTTTCAAATGAAAGAGGTGGCCCGATCAAACAAAAATTCAAAACCAACGAGCATATCTATGCTCGCGTGGAGGTTCCTGGCACAATCAAAGATTTTTTTGGCACAGACAATAGCGATGGTCGAAATCAGTACCCCAAAGACTATCTCATACTCGATGTGATTGTTACTGATGACCAGGATAATGAGCTTGGTGGGATTTATAAAAATTACCTTAAACCTTCTGCCTCTGAATTGAATGGGAAGCTGATGAACTTTGATATATATCCCGAACCGTCGAAAGCATCCACCGTAATAGCTTCCATAGTACCCTTTACTTCTGGAATCGCTGTTCCCTTCTATTCTGTCTTCGATCAGAGTTCATTTTACGGCAGAGCTCCTGCTTATAAGGAAGGTTCGAATTATAAAGTGAAAGTGTCCTTATCGCGTTGGAAGCTGGATCCTTCTAATAGCTATTGGATGGGAACGTATTCCAGTTGTTCTGGCGAATTCACAATGGAATACCATGCTTCAGATTTGCAAAAGATCATGAAAGATGGAAAAGACGCGAAGGAGATGGTGGTAACTAACTCTAAGCGAAAGGAAACCGAAGACAGGGGGCTACCAAAGGAATGGAATTTGAAAAGTGCAAAAATTGGCTCTGGTGAATCGGAAGAAGAACTGAAAAAAATATTCTTGTCGCAAGAGCCAAACCAAACGCAAATAATCAAAGTAATAGCCGTGCCAGCCGAAGGAGGTTGGGTAGTTTACACAGATGAAAAATCTGTTTACCGTAAGATTCTCTTCCGTTGGTTTAATCAGACACTTGTATTTTTTTACAAGAGGGATGGCAAATACTACTGTGCCCGAGGCGGAGTTCGCCAGGATTATACTGGCGACAGCTACGGAAAATCGTACCTGAAGTGGGAAGAGAAATTTGAAGTAGCCTCTAAGTTTATGGAACAAGCTATTAAATCAAACGCTAACTAAATAAATGCTAATAAATAAATATGAGTTCTAATCAAGTATCATTTGCGTTTGCAAGCAAACCTTTTGGAAACAAAAGCGCGGTAGGTAAAGCAACCTTCAAAATGGGCGAATATATCTATGGCCGCGTTGAATTATCTTCCACTGTGAAAGAGTTTTTTGATACAGAGAATAGTCAAACCAGTAGTAATCCCCGATCGGTAATGATGTTTAAAATGGAAGCTATCGCTGAAGACGGAACTACTGTGATGGGTGAAATTCCGAAGCGATATTTTAAACTGGATGAAGAAGAATTGACAAATAAGTTTTTGAATTTTGATGTCTGCCCGGAACCAAAGCAAGCAACATTACAATTGTCAATGCTTCCTCAATTTGATTTGGGCGTTTTTTCTACACAATTCGGTAAGCTGTTTGATCAGAGTGCGTACTACGGAAGGGTGCCAGCATTTGAGGAGGGTAAACAGTACACAATCAAAATAACCCTGTCGCGCTGGACTATCGACCCCTCTACCGGATATCCGCGCTACGGTGAAGATAAGGAGTGCTCTGGTACATTTCAGTTGCAGTATAAAGTTGCAGCAATTTCATCTTTGCAAACCGAACAAGTAGAAGCCGATAAGCTTGTAAAGGATAGCAGCCGCAAAAGCGCGATGGAAGAGCGTGGCTTGCCAAAAGAGTGGGACTTGAAAGGCGCAAAGATCGGCTCCGGCGAAACAGAGAAGCAGCTCGAAAAAATATTTCTTTCACAGGAACCACCGAACACAAAAGTAGTAAAGCTAGTTGCCCTTCCGGCAGAAGGCGGATGGGTTATGTACAGGGATGAAAAGGTCTCCTACGAGAAAATCTTATTCAGATGGTTTAATCAAACCTTGATTTTCTTTTCAGAAAGAGAAGGTACATACACGTGTTCAAAAGGTGGTGTTCGTCAGGATTATCTCGGTAATTCGACCTATGGAGATTCCTACCTGAAATGGGAAGAGCGATCTCCGGTAGGAGCCTCTTTCATTGAAGCGGCGTTAAATAAAAATTCGAAAAAGAAAAAATAGAATTTAATAAGATGACTATGTCAATTTACAACGCTTTATTAGCCGGCGGTATGATTTCGTGTTTGATAGGATTTCAAACAGTTCGAGCACAGGATGAAGAGATGAGCCCTACATTGAAACAGAAATTGGAAGACATTAAAGATGCCACCAATGATGTTCTGAATTTAAGTTCCGGCGCAAAGCAGTCGGTAAACGTTGAAAGGAATCCCTATATAGTTAGTGAGCAAGCGGAGCAGTGGATACTGCGAGCAGTATCTACTCGTGAAAGAGAACGCTGGTATCGATTTCAACCGATGTCTGCGGCTACTAAGGTAGAATTTGATAAAGCATTTCAGGCGCTTGCTATAGCACTTGATAAAAAAATAGGACAGCTCATTCCTGACTCTCGTTTTTTTGCATTTCGAAATGCTAGTGAAGAGGCAATAATGGTATTGGCAATACCGAATGGAGATCAAATGAAAATTCATAAAATTGGATTTATCCACGACCAATGGCAGCGAAGAGGCGATAGCCGTCCATTCAAAAAAGGATACATCTGGGCGTACAATCCTTCGGACGATCATAAGCATTGTACTCTTTACTCTTTGCTATTGACTCAGAATTACCTTTACATGTCGGATGATAGAGTGGGCGATGGTAAATTAGCCGCCGATGTGGTTGATAAAAACCTGATGGGTTGTCCGATTCGCTAATTCAAAACATAAATAAATTCAAATTGAAACTATGTCCGAAACTAAAAGAATATCAAAAAGCACAACCATCAATGCTCCAATAGAAAAAGTATTTGATGAGCTCCTTCAGGTACAGAGATGGCATATGTGGACTAAATCAATAACAAGTATTTCTATTTTAGACAACAGCCCAATTTGTGTAGGGGCAAGGCTTAAGATTCATCAACCAAAACTAATGCCTGCGGTGTGGACGATTACTGAATTGGAAAGAAACAATACTCTGGTGTGGGAAAAGAAATCGCCCGGGCTGAAAATAGTTGCAGGTCACGTATTAACTCCAAACCCCGAGGGAACAGTAGTTCAACTATCAATCCAATATCAGGGGCTATTGACACCGTTGGTGTTTCGGCTAACAAGAGATTTGACAAGCCGATATCTCACTATGGAGACGGAGGGGCTAAAAAATCACTGCGAAAGAGTTAATAAGTAAAAAACTCCCTCGAGCACATTGCGAGTGATCACTCCTCTTATTGACAAAAGACAATTTTATCAACAAGCAGCGTGTATTTAATCTTAAAATTGATTTACGATAAATCACGATTCACGATATTTAACAAAGTCATTTACGAAATATAGTTAGTGCCTCACACTTTTTTAGTTCAGGTGCTCAGTCAATCTGCGTAAACAATTCATTTTAGCGGAAATCGCTCTCTCATAAAAATGGATCGACTATTGCTAGGCAAAATTCAAGATGTTCCTAGCTCAAAAGTCGCATTCAGTGAAGCTCTTTGCTTCAGTTTTATTACTCTGTGCTGTTGCACGGCCCTCCTTCTGTCAGACCAGTAAAGTACAGAACGCGCTCGCATCGTACTTTCAACTTCTCAAACAAAACAAAACACCTGCCTCCATTTCGTCGTTGCTCGTCGCGGGCAATTCCGAAGCAATTGTCAACTACGTACCTCGCTTTCTGACGGATACTATTCTTTCAGTCCGACTGCACAGCATTGAAGTTTTAAAAGAAGCAGCGCTAAAATCGCCGAGTAAAATTGTCCGCCAAAAAGCAACCTCACTGCTCTTCTCGCAATGGGGGCAAACGGTAGAAGTCAACCGAAGAATCTTTCAAGCGCTGAAAAAATTTCACTCGTCAGATTTTAATGAAGCTACTCGCGACAGCCTTGTTAGTGTTGTGAAAAAGCCTGTTGCCTTGAGATCAGAATTGCTCCGCTTGATTGGCTTTGCCGGAAGACCGGAAGATGCGGCTAGCCTCGCACAATTTTCAACGGATAACAACACAGTATCCGTGCGATGGAGTGCTTTGCTGGCAATGGCCCGACTGAACGATGAAGAGTCTATTCATAAGGTGGTAGAGAAGGCGCGGAGAATTAAAGTAAGTGACGATGTAGTGCAGCAACTTTTTCCCGACATGGTTTACACACGGCAGAAGATAGTCTTTGATTATTTAACAGAAGTTCTCCAAAGCGAACAGGCCAACTGTGAGTCGGCCGACAATGATAACCCTACACCCGTGTTGTGTGGCTACCGCGTCATGGAACTTCTGGCACCCGCCATAAAAAATTACCCACTATCTCTTGACGTAAGCGGCGATGTGAAAACCTGGGATTATAAAAAATCATTGCAGGAAGTGAGGCAATGGTTTAATACCAATAAGAACTATCAGATTGATCAATCGACATTCTAAACCTTTAAACTAATACCACTATTGATGTCTTTACCATGTTGTAAGAAATTCTTTGGCCTGCTTTTTTTAATCTTTCTGAACGCCGCCGCTTTCGCTTTTCATCCTTCTGATTCTGTAAGAAAGGAAAATAAAAAACGAAATGATATTTCAGACTCTGTTGGAGCGCATTGGAACCAGCAAATCAATAGCAACCCAGATTCGCTTCACGCGTGGCAAGCTCAGCTACAAAACCATTTCGATGAACTCTACGATGACGGCCTTATTATTAGTGATTCAAATGAAGGTGATACCATCCGCGCGATTATCGCCAAAGCTTCGAGCATCCTTAAAAAAATCAAAGAAGGACAAAAGTTTATTCACAACCTGAACGACAAGTATCAGTATCCGCTGCCAGTAGGAATTAGCAAAACTATTGCCGGTGCGGATTATACCATCGGCATCGATGCCATACGGCTTAAGCCTACTTATGCCGAAGTAGATGTGTACATGCAGTTTGAGGTGCCGCAAAATGGGAAGAAACTTACGTTCATGGCACAGGGAATTAAGTTCTCGAAGGCTGGCGGAATCATCGGCGATGCAAAGTTGGCTTTGGTAGGAGACTTTGCTGTAAACTTCAATGGAGACAAGGGCCAGCTTGTGTTGAAAGGTGGAGTAGGCGGAACTGGCGGCACATTCATAAGAATGGATTGCGATGGCTTCAAGGAAATGGGGCTTGATGCTGAAGTTAAATTTTCGCGCGATTTGTTGCTCCCAGAAGACGCGACCGGAGCGGTAAAGCCAGGAAACGTTATCGCCTCTTTCAAAACGATAATCTCCGGATGGAACGATTTACTGGTGCAGATCACCCTTCCCAATTTTCAGGTAGTAGGACTCAATGGGTTTGGATTTTCTGTTAACGACGCTGTCTTTGATTTTTCTGACACACACAATGCGCCAAGCGTAGTTTTCCCGAAAGGGTACGCTGCTGAGACGGATCTTGAATTGGTAAACCTTTGGCGAGGAATTTATGTCCGGCAATTATCGGTACGATTGCCCAATCATTTTAAGGATAAGAAAAAACCGGCCATCACCTTATCAGCCAACGACCTGCTGATCGACCATCAGGGAGTATCCGGATTATTCACGGGGACGAACCTAATCCCTTTGGATAATGGTGACATGAGTGGATGGGCTTTTTCGGTTGACTCGCTGAAGGTGTCGTTGATGGCGAACCAAATTCAAAGTGCGGGCTTCAAGGGAGATATTGTAATTCCTGTTTCGAGCAAGCAGAACTCGTTTAAGTACAATGCCTCCTTTAGTGCAAACGATCAGTACCTATTTCAGGTCATCAGTCAGTCGGACATGAAGTTTGATCTTTTTAAAGCAGCCAAAGTTGAAATTAATAAAGGCTCAAGTCTGGAGGTAAAAATTGCCAACGGAAAATTTCTTCCGAAAGCAATTCTAAGCGGTAAGATGGACATCGCGGCCAAGCTCAGTGAAAACGGGCAAGCGGTGCAACTGGCTGACATCCGTTTTGAAAATCTGCAAATACAAGCAGTTCAACCTTACATCAAAGTAGGGAATTTTTCATTTGGATCAGATGCGGCAAAACAAGTAATGGCTGGCTTCCCCATTCATGTGACTAAAGTGGGAATGAAAAATATTACGCCGGATCAGGTAGGTCTTAGTTTCGATATGAAGCTCAACCTGGTGGGTGAATCAGGCGGAGCATTTGCCGCCGATGCAGGGCTGACGATCATAGGCCAGATGAGCAGCTCAGATGGAAGTCAAAGCTGGCAATATAAAGACATCGAAGTTCGCGATATCAGTATTAACGTCGATCAGGGTGAGGCATTCAAATTCAAAGGCAGTCTTACTTTTTATAAGCAAGATCCTGTATATGGAGATGGCTTTCACGGAGTGTTGGACGCCAGCTTTCTTTCTAAACTTACAGTTAAAGCGACTGCCATATTCGGAAACCTGAAAGGCGAGCGATACTGGTATGCCGATGCGCTGGCAAAATTTAATTCAGGAATTCCGTTTGTACCGGGCGTAGGATTTTATGGCTTTGGCGGCGGAGTGTACTACCGGATGAAGATGGATAAAGATGCAAAGAGCCCGATTGGGCAAACCGCATCCGGTGTAGCTTACGTACCTGAATTAAATAATGGGCTCGGCTTTAAAGCGATTGTTTATATCGGTTCTTATCCGAGCGACAAAGCGTTTTCGGGTGACGTAACTTTTCAAATCGACTTCTTTAAAGGAGGAGGTATTCACAGCATTTCGTTTACAGGCAACGCTTACATAGCATCGGATGGACTTGGTGCCTCGGTGGAGCAACTCAAATCTACGGTGGGAAAAATGCAATCCAAGATCAGTGAGTTGGAGGCAAGCACCAAAGCAAGGGTTGGAGGTATCGTCTCTAAAATATCTCCGACAGAGGCTAAAATAACCGAGAGTATTCAAGGTCCTGTGGGTGATGCCGCCGGCAGCAAAGGCGCGATATCGGCACACATTTTCATTTCTTACGACTTTGAAACAAGTACACTACATGCCAATCTTGACGTGGGCATCAATGTAGTTGGAGGAATCATCAAAGGTGGCGGTGGAGCTATTTTGCATTTCTCTCCCGAAGAATGGTACGTATATGTTGGCACCCCTGACAATCGGTTTAGCATCAGTGTTGGCGTAGGTCCGATCAGAGCTACCGCTACCAGCTACTTTATGGTAGGCTCAACGATCCCCGGAAGCCCACCACCACCTCCGGAAGTTTCTGAGATTTTAAAAGGCGTCGATCTCGATTACATGAAAGATCTGAATGCCATCGGCAACGGAGCAGGTATTGCCTTTGGAGCTTCGCTCGGAATAAAAACCGGTGACATCACCTTTCTTATTTTCTACGCCAACTTCAGTCTTGGCGCAGGCTTTGACATCATGCTCAAGAACTATGGCAACACCTATTGCGAGGGAAGCAGCAGCCCAATTGGTATCAATGGATGGTATGCGAACGGTCAGGCGTATGCCTATTTCACCGGTTCGATAGGTATAAAAATCAACGTATTCTTTTCATCTATCCGCATTGAAATTTTAAAAATTGGAGCGGCGGTTGTACTGCAGGCCAAATTGCCCAACCCAATCTGGCTCCGGGGTACAGTAGGTGGATACTTTAGTGTATTGGGCGGACTGGCAAGCGGTCAGTGTTCTTTCCAGGTAACCATCGGTAGCGAATGTAAACTTGTGCAGAAGAGTGACGACAGCAAGCTTAAGAACATTGCCGTCATCGCTCAGCTGACGCCGGGCACCGGTGAGACTAATGTAAATGTATTTAGCAACCCACAAGCCGTTTTCAACCTTCCGGTTGACAAACCTTTTGATCTGGACAACACTCGCTATCGGGTAGCGCTTGATTACTTCACACTCACAGCAGGCGGAAATTCAGTTCAGGGAAAGCTAGGTTGGAATCAGGAAAAGTCAGTGGCTGTAGTCAGCACGTTTGATGTGCTTCCTCCCAAACAAGAAATCAAATCGTCGGTGCAGGTTAGTTTCGAAAAAATGGTGAATGGTTCATGGCAAAAGGTTTTGCAAAACGGCCAACCCATAATAGAGAAACAAGAAATCACTTTTACCACCGGCGAGGCACCTGATTATATTCCACTTTCTAATGTAGAGTACAGTTATCCCGTCATTGGCCAGCTCAATTTTTATAAAGATGAATCGGCCGACGGGTATATCAAATTGAAAAAAGGACAGCCCTATCTTTTCTCACCCGGTGCAGAGTGGCGGCAGGAAGGACGGTTTGCCGATATCAACGCACTATCCAATGTGCCGTTTGCTTTTACCTACAGTGCGGGTAACGCGCTTTTGAATTTCTCAATTCCTAACACTGCATTGAAAAACGGATTGGTGTATGGCCTTCAGTTCGTCAATGTTCCCAACAAACAAAGCGGAGCGGTTGACCGAAACGTGAGTGGTGTATCTGAACAAGTAACAGTGAATGGCCAGAGCACAAATACGGAAATCAAGACACAGCAGGCACAAGGTTCTTTGGTTCAGCTTCAGGAAAAAACAATTTTCTCCGCCTTCATCCGATCAAGCAAGTACAGCACACTGAGCGCAAAAGTGGCTGCGCAGAATTTAGCCACAGCCCTTCGAGGCATCAGAATTTTGTGGCGTGTCGATTTCCTGAAAGGTTCATTTGAAAGTGACGAGCCCTTTGATAAGGCAGAATTATATGGCACAGATTATACGATGAATAAACCCCTCCTGAGCTTTGATGCAGACCTGACCGACAACACCTACTATGTAGAACAAGCGAACCCGATCATTTACGATGGCTATCCGCTCGATGGAGACATCAGAATAAAAAACAGGGATGAGTCAACGCTTGGGGTACCTCCTGTAAAGGCAGTCTCCGTAATTCAAACTCCAGACAATCTTGAATTAGATCAGAACGACCCGCAGTACCAGCCCGTCCACACTTCTCAATATTATTTCTATGATGTGTTGAATTACATGTACTACGATTTTCAAGACATCCAGCAAAGGGTAGCCAACCGCTATCTGTCACAATCAATTATTAACCAGCGCATGGAGAAAATTTTATGGAGCCAATTCCCAATCATGAGAAAGGGAAATTATAAAGTAAATGTCCGCTACACACTTCCCAACCGGCCTAAAGAAAATTCCACCAAGCAGTTAATACTCTACAATCCAATCGGTCAGTAATTTTTTATGAAGAACATTCTATTGTTTGTTACCTGTTTGCTGCTTAACACTTTGCTCTTTGCGCAAGAGAAGCCCGCCGTAAAACTGTTGGCCAAAGTAAAAGGCAAATCGATTTTGTTGAGATGGGCTCCGACAACTTCAGGAGCCTGGTCCCAGGGAAATAAATACGGGTATAAGATTGATCGCTATCTGATCACCGGCCAGGGAAAAGTTGTGGGCAAACCCGTACGGTTGTCGTTGACGCCTGTGGCGCTCAAGCCACGACCACTTGACGATTGGAAGGCTGATGCGAAGAATGATTATTCTGCCATTGCCGCGCAGGCGATTTATGGATCGTCGTTTCAAGTCACCATGTCTGAAAATGCAGGGCTATCGGAAGTAGTAAACCGTTCGCGTGAACTTGAGCAACGATATTCCTTCACACTTTTTGCCGCTGACCATTCTTTTAAAACCGCAAAATTTGCTGCACTAGGTTTTGCCGACTCCACAGTCAAAAAAGAGGAGCGCTATCTGTATCGCGTTTATGTTGCGTCACCGGAAGCAACGGTGAAAATTGACACCGGAAATTATTATCTGGGGCTTCAGGATTCTGTGGGCCTGATGCCGCCGATGAACCTTACCGCTCAGTTTGCCGACAAGTTGGTGCTGCTGCGTTGGCCCAAAGCATTTGTTCAGCAACAGTACACCAGCTTTGTCATTGAGCGGAGTGAAGCGGGAGCTGAATTTCTGACGCGCAACTCAAAACCATACTTAAACACTTCGCCTGATAGTAAAGCCGAGTTATTTTTTCAAGCCCTCGATTCACTTCCTCAAAACGGAGTAGAATACCAATACCGCATTCGCGGGATAACGCCATTCGGCGAATTGGGTCCTGAGTCAGAGCGAGTAAGTGGAAAAGGTTTTCAGACGCTCGATGTGCGTGCATCCATAAGTGAAGCTCGAGAAGATAAAGGCAGAGTCTACCTGCAATGGGAGACTACCGGAAACCTAAACCTGGTGACTGCATTTTATGTAGAGCGGGCCAGTGAGTCGGGCAGTAAATACGAACGACTCAACTCCGAAGGGTTGCCACGAAATCAAAATCAGTACACAGATCCTTCTCCTTTAAGTACCAATTATTACCGGATAAAAGTAGTTGGAGACCGCGGCCAGATAGCGGAGTCTTTTCCAATTATGGTGCAGATGGTGGATAGCATTCCGCCTGCTGCGCCCCAGGGGTTAAAAGTAAAAATCGATACCGCCGGAGTTACAAAGATGAGTTGGGTGGCAAACACCGAGAAGGATTTGAAAGGATACCACATCTATCGGTCCAACTTTTCAGGAGCGGAGTTTTCGCAGGTAAATAAGGAAATGGTCGGTACCTCCATGTTTCAGGATTCTATTAACGTACGCACACTCACAAAAAAAATATATTACAAAATAGCCGCTTTCGATAAGCGGATGAACAGGTCACCCTTTTCGCAGGTAGTGGAAGCTGAACTTCCCGATGTGGTGCCGCCGATGCCGCCGTCTATCACCGAAATAAAGCCAGAGAAGGGTGGAATAAAAATAAAATGGAAAGCCAGCCCAAGCGACGATGTGACCGCATATCGTGTAGAAAGGAGAGCGAGCGATTCTGCAGACTGGCAAATCAAAAAAAATATTAACAAGGACTCCACTGCCTTTCAAGATCTGCGACCGACCAAAAACAAACTCTATTATTATCGGCTGTTGTCTGTGGACAACGCGGGGTTAAAATCAGTCGCTTCAAATGTAGTGTCAGCAAAATTTATCATCAATGATGGCGCGCCTGTGGTAAAGAACTTTCGAGCGGAGGCTGATCGCGAGCGTAAGGCAGTGATCCTTACCTGGAGGATCAGTGAATCTGAAGTCATCAAGTACATGATTTATCGAGCTATGGGCGACGAGCCTCTTTCGCTCTATAAAACGATACCCGCCGATTCATCAAGTTATGAAGATTATGAAGTGAAAATGAATACCACTTACCGCTACAGGATCAAGAGTGTTTCTAAGGATGGTAGGGAGAGTGGGTTTGGGGTGGAGAAAAACATTCAATTCTAATTGCAGCGTTATGAATAACAAGGGTTTTAGATTATTCTTCTTATTTTTTTTTGTGCGGATTTTTTTTCCTGGCTTTGAAGCCAATGCTCAGCAAAGCTACCCTCTCTACGGTAAATATTTTGTTGTTCACTATTTCGATGATAGTAATTGGGTGTCGCAATGCCGATGTTCCTATAACACTGGATCAAGCTCAACTTTAAATCTTAGCTCAGTATTGGGCCTCCCATTGTCAGTGGATGTAACGACCGAATGTCAACCACCTAATTTTCCCACTATATATAAAAATTGCTCTTTCAACTTAACTGATGCGGATTGCTATTCCGATAACTATATTTCCTGGGAGCCTTACAATCTTACATTGACGGGTCCGAACCCTGATGTTTATTGTGCGAGCCAGGCGTTAACAATTAGCGCCCCTAATGTTTATAAATCGTATTCATGGGAATATCTGATCATCAATGCTAACAGTAACAATGGTTGGAATCCATTGCCTACGGTTTCCGGAAACTCCTTTGCATTCAAGCTTTCAGATATTCCCGGAGCTACGTTTAAAGACAACATTTATTTCCGCTACAAGGTCACAGGTTGTTCACCGACAAGCCCGGTGGTTGGCCCATACGCTTTTTTGCAAGATGCATTATTTGTTACCGATGTTTCGCCTCAAGCACCTATTTGTGCTGGAGGAAGTGATGGCTCTGTTCAGGTGACTCTTAACCGAGCATTATACCCCAATGAATCGATAAGTGCATTTAATTTTTACACAGCCAACAGTTTTACGACGACTAGCGCTTCAGTGACAGATCCTCAAACTGGTGTTACTTATGTACGGACAACTTATGATTTTCCTTCGATAGCTTCGCCTGTAGCGCCTGTCAATCTCGATGGGAATAATAGAGGAACAATAAATAATGTACCGGTTGGCACACAGTATATTTTAGTGACCACGAATGAGGGAGGCTGTGGTTCTCCTAATTTTTCACCAGCAATTACCATACCTGTTGGTCCAAGAAGACAGCTAAGTGCAGCTATTTCGATAGCATCAGATTATCACGGTTCTGCTTTGAGCTGCAACGGTTCGAGTGATGGTAAGGTGACAGTAGGGATGAATGGCGGCGGCGACAGGCATTACAGTTTCAGTCTGAATGGAGGGCCGTCGCAGAGCGACAGCGTTTTTGTTGGACTAGGAGCAGGCGACTATCTGGTCACCGTGAAAGACGGATGTGCAACACCCACTACAGCGACGACCAGCAAAATTACGATCACTGCGCCACAGCCTGTGGTAATCACCAGTCTTGTGCCGAGTGTTTGTAATGGAAGTAACAACGGCATCATCACGGTGAATGGCACAGGAGGCACAGGGGCTATGAGCTACAGCCTAGATGGCACAAATTATCAGTCGAGCAATACATTCACAAACCTTGCGCCGGGCAGCTATACCATTACAGTAAAAGACGAGAACAATTGCAGCACAACAGGAAGCGTGATAGTGTCGTCGCCGCTTAGCGTAGGTGCGGTAAGTGTTACCCACCCCACGTGCAGCGGCACAGACAATGGTACGATCACTTTGAACGGATCGAGCGGAGGCACGGGAGTTTTGAGCTGGTCGATCGGAGGAATATTTCAGGCAGAGACAAACGCGTTCAGTGATGTGCCATCAGGGAATTACACGGTCACCGTGCGCGATGCGAACAATTGTACAGCCACGCAGAGCGTG
>JAFDYT010000005.1 GCA_018266055.1 Bacteroidota bacterium | reverse complement strand
GTTAAAGGAGAGGCCGAACGGATAAAAATCCTCCTGCTGTACTACCGGTGATTTAATCTGCTGTACTTTGAAGTCATCGAAGTACACTTCTTTCGGTGAGGGCTCTTCATTGGAGAGGTACGTGTACAGGTAGCCGGGCTGGGTGATGATCACCTGCGCGGAGAGCAACTGGTGCGGCACGTTCGTGCCGTCTTCTTTGCCAGCCGTCGTCATCTGTACATAGCCTCCGTTCACAAACACAAAGTTTCTGTCAAAGATAAGGTAATTCAGAAACGCTTTCGGCCCCGTGCCCGTGCTGCTGCCCTCGCCTGCCAGCCCTGCATACGGGAATGGAGTTATACCATTTACAGAGTAATTCGCACCGTCTATTACCGTTCCCGCGGCGGCTGTACCCGCTACAATCTGGCCGAGCAGTTGCGTTAATGCAGCGGTGTTGTTGCTGTTGTTCGGGTCCACCCACTTGGCATACACACTCAGGTTTACGGTGTCGCCCGGCATTACACTGATGGATCTTGCAATGCCCGTTTTCTCGTTGGCACTACCGCTGAGTCGTTCGGCATTCATGGTGGTGTTGGCCGGGTTGGCAATGTGCGTGTGGTCAAACAAAACTGAATTGATTGTCCGTGCATCATCGTAGCGGAGAAACTGGCTCTGCTCCAGATTCTGATTTGCAGTTTCAAATGTTGCCACAGGGGTGTCAACGTTACGTGCGGTGGTGAAGGTAGTGCGCACGTTGCCCAGATGGTCTTTCAGGTGGAATTGATATTCGGGTGTAGCTACTCCCTTCGTCACAATGCGTCCTTCTTCGTGGTTCACAAACTGCAGCGTGTCGTTCTGGTAAATGTACTCGCCCAGGTAGTCGGTGGTTTTGGTAAGCACGTTGTACACACTATACACTTTCTGTGTCAGCTTTCTTCCGCCTGCATCGTAGGTATAGACTATGCTCTCTCCTGTTCCCTTCGTCACTTTGTTCGGCAGGTTCAGATGATTGTAGGCAATAGCCGTAATGTTCTTGTTCTTATCCACCGTCATGTTGCCGTTGGCATCGTAGCTGTAGTCGTCGCCAGTGATGTTGCCATCAAAGAAGCCGCTGTTGATATCGCCTGCATCCGTCACCGAACGCAACTGGTTGCCGTTGCTGGTGTAGTCGTAGGTGAGTGCATCCATCGATGCCCCGCTCGCGTCGGTGCGGGCCAGCGCTTTGATGTTGCCGTTCAAATCGTACTTCAATCCGTTCTCGGCAAATTTACCCGACGTCGTCCACACACCGGGGTTGGTCAGGTACGCCGCCGACTTAATCCGGTTCATCGTATCGTAGCCGTAGTTGTAAGCAAAGCTCTTTGTGCTGGTCAGACTCAGGTTGTTGCTCCACTTCATCGCCGAGATGTTGCCGTTGTACTGTTGCATATTGTTCAGGCCCGCGTCGGCTTGCTCGTACAGCAAATTCATACCAAAAAGGTCCGGCAGCGCACTGGTGCCGTTCTCCGCCTGATTCGATGCGCTGCTCAGGTCGCTGTCGTTGATGCGTGTGAGCCAGCCGCGGATGTTGTAGGCATAGTTCACGTTTTGCTTGAAGGTGCTGCCTGATTTATACAAGCTCTTGGTGACGAGTTGCCCCAGTTCATTGTAACTGTTGGCTACCAGCAACACCGGTGTCGCCCCATTGAGGCTATGCCAGGTCTGCAACAGGCGTCCGGCATGGTCGTAGGTGAAGGTGCGGCTCACGGTATTAGACGAGGTAGCAAACGAGGCTTTGGGGTTGAGTAGTATGGCCCCAATATAAAATAGCGAGTTGTCGTACAGCAAGGAAGTGGTTGAGGCAACCGTTGAAGTATAAAGCACTACACCGTTCTTCTTATACTTTACAGTAGTTCCGGTTCGCTCCACCCGCAGGATGTCGCCCGGCACAGTAGCTACCTGGTATTTCATGACTCCGTTCTCATACACATATGCCGTCTGGCTAGCTTGCTCCCACGCATAGTTAATAGAGTTATAATTCACATTCACATCGGCTTGAGAAAGTCCAAACGTAACGTAATTATTGTTACCGCTATTCTTCAGGATTACATTGGCTTCAACCCAACCGTCTTGCCCTGCGGCCAACTGTTGCACAGACGAAGAACCCGCTGCCCAGCAGCATTGAGCGCCTGTAGTGGTCTGATTTCCACTCACCGTTACATTGGTCTTGTTCTGCCACGTTGGCCCCTGGCTGATGGTTGTGCTTTTCGAGGCTAATACTTTTCCTACGAAGTCGTACACATTGGTAGTGCGTTGCTGCCCCATGCGCTGATGGTCGGCGATCGACTGCACTACGCGGTACTTGTCGTCGTAGTAGTTCACGCTCTTCAGCCAATAGATGTTGTTGTCCAGCGCCTTTATTTTGGTTCCAGTTACCTGGCCAATCACGTTAGCGTTGTTGGTAGCAGGTTGCTGATAGGTCACCGATCCCACCGTCTGCGCCGCGGCATCGCCGGGTACATACTGATACGTTGGGATATCGTCATTAGCCAGAAAGGCGTAGTTGTCGTAATAGGTTACGGTGAGATACTTCGTCGGATCCACTTCGGTCGAAGTTGTTCCCGTGCGGATAGGATACGAGGTGTTGGTGTACCCGTGCACGTTGGTGCCGGTGTAACCCACAAACGACTCACTGTATGTCGTCCCCGATTTCTTATAAAAAGCGTTCACCACGGCCTGCATCTGTGCCTGCGTGAGAGCAAGGGAAGTATCTCTGATGCCCGTAAGGATGGGCCGGTTGAGTTGATCGTATTTGGTAAACGCCCACTGGTTGTTGGCACGCTGGTTGGCATCCTGCGTGAGCACCAGCCGGTCGCGGTCGTCATACACCATATACACCCAGTCGGCGCCCGGCACGCGCTTGCCAATCATCCGCCGGCGGCCGTCGTACTGGTATTGAAAGCCCCACTGGTTGAGGGCATTCCGTGCTGTTGAAGTCACCGTGATAGGGCATGACGAAAGAGTAAGCCCGGTAATGACACTGTTGGTCATCGACCAGCGATACACGCCTTCGTCGGTTATTGGCGCAGCGCTATGCGTAAACGATTGCTGCGTAGCGTCGTTGTTTGAGGCATTCACGGTGGCCCAAGTGCCGTCGGTGTTTTGCTTCTGCCAGGTGACGGTGCTGTTTACTCCTTTCGGGCGCGCCTGAATTACCAATGGAGAATTTACCGTGTACGACAATTTTGATACATCGGTGATTGTGTTCTGCGGTACTATTTTCAAACTGGATATACCCAGCTTGCTGAGTGTTTCCATCTGCGCAAAGTCCAGTTGATTTCCATCGACCCAAAAACTGAGGGTGGAGATTGGATGAAGGTTTCCGGCCGCATAGTCTTGTTGCAGGTTGGTGATGGTAGTGATGGCGTTGTTTTCAAAATTCACATACCCTCTTACTTTCATGTTGATTAACGACGACGGAATGCTGGTGAAACCATTGGGTGCCGCGTAGATGTAGCCCAACAATGGATTGTTGACAATGGACGGAAACGCACCGGTCAGGTTGTTACCTCCGATATTTAGTGATGAAATATTTGGCCAGGCACTCATGTCAGGAAACGTTCCCGAGAACTGGTTGCCTCCAATCTGAAAATCGACCATCACCGAAGTGCCAAAGTTTGACATCAGGATTTCGCCACTCATTTTGTTGGTGTTGACAATAACTTGTGCGAGCGCCGTAAGCTTTGAAAGATTCGGAAGTGGGCCTGTGAGTTGATTATTGCCAACATGCAGGTAGCCCAGGCTTGTCATATTCCCCATCGTCGACGGCAATGTGCCCGTGAGTTTGTTGTTGTACAAATAGAAGTACCGCACTTTGGCAAGCTTACCCAATTCACTTGGGATACCCCCCGTCAGGTTGTTGCTTGCCAACGTAAAGGTGACCACCTTAGATAGATTCCCCAGAGAAGCCGGTATTGAGCCCGACAACTGGTTGCCGTCCAGTGACAAATTGGTGAGTGCCGTGAGATTTCCAAGCGTGGATGGAATTGAGCCCGTGAGTTGATTTGAGGTGAGTACTAGTGTAGTTAGTTTAGTAAGATTGCCAAGCGTCGGGGGAATTGAACCGCTCAAACTGTTACTCGAAAGGTAGATTGATACTAAGTTGGTTAAGTTTCCAATTGAAGTAGGGATTGACCCGCTTAGCGCATTCGTTTGTAAATAAAGCTGCCCCAACAACGGTAATGTCGTAAGTTCATTGGGTATAGAACCAGTGAGTTGATTGACACTTAAATCCAATGCGGTTAAAGACTTTAGATTACCCAGGTTGGTCGGGATTGTTCCATTGCGGTTTGTACCACCGAGGTCAATGGTCTGCAGGGTCGTCAGTGTACCCAGCCAGGCAGGTACGGGACCCGCGTTGAAGGTATTACTCCTCAAGCTTAACACTCCCAATGACGTAAGCCCTCCTAGGTTAGGAATATCACCCGACAGCTTGTTAGCCATCACGTTAAAACTGTATAGACTACTTAGATTGTTGAGCTCTGTTGGGATTGGACCCGAGAGCTGATTATACGCGAAAAAAATGGTATTGAGACTGGGAAGGCTGCCCAACGATTTAGGTATTGACCCACTCAATTTGTTATTACCAAGGTTAAGACCTTTCAGGGCCTTTAAGTTTGAAATAATGGACGGAATTTTGCCAGTCAGATTGTTGGGATTCAGTGTGATTGTTGTCACATCACCATTGGTAACTGTAATACCATACCACGTACCCATCTGTGAGGCTGTAGCTGTAGCTGGCCAGTTTCCGGCCGCAGGCCAGTTGGTTTTGGTCGTCCAGGCGCTGCCGCCAAGGCTATCATACAGTGCTTTCAAAGCCTGAAACTCCTGATCGTCGGGCACTACATTGGTCTGACCCTGAGCAAGGGTCACAAAACCCACGGTCAGCAGAATAGTAAAAAAGAAAACGATAGACTTCTTCATCGGAGAATTATAATGTTTTGATGCTGTTGATTTTTAATTCAGTGATCTGGGCTGCGTCAGGCATATAGAGAATCAGGCGCACGTAGGTGCCGGTGTTGTCTTTGCTGAACTGGATGTTGCCGTTGGTGCCGTTGGCACTCACGTCAAAGCGGATCAGTCCGTTTGCGCTTACATCAGCCCATGAGCCGACGGTGTTGGTAATGGTAAACGAATATTGTACGTTGCCGTCTTCGCCAATCCAGTCGATCTTCGTAGGGTAGCTGACCACACCGGCGTTGCCCGACTCCAGGCTTCCGGTATCAATGTCCATGGTAGTGGCTGCCGACCAGCGAAGTGTAGCCGTAGTGATGCTCTGCGCTTGCGTGGCGAAAGCCGCTGTCATCAGCACAATGAAAAAAAATAGTTTTAGCTTCATAGAAAATGAGTTCATTAATTCTGAGGAGATAAATAACCTAAGGCGCTGTGAATCGCTTCCGGCGGAAGTACCACGACAAGGTTGCCGAGGTCGTCGTAGATATAATAAGTGCTGGCGTAGAGTTTATTGCCCTGCGCATCAGTGCCGCCTGATTGTACTTTCTTGCACACGGTGTGGCTTTCCTTGTCCACGTACTCAATCACCTCGTTGCCATGTTCGTTGGTGGTTTTCTTCACCGAGAGTTGGCCTCCTCCATAGTAACCTGCTGTGCCACTGGCAAGACTTACCAACCCGCTGTTGCTGTCGTAATTAAACAACAGCACTTCGTTTGCTTGATTGGTGAGGTCTTGTGCACCTACGCCACGCTGGTTGCCGACCCAGGCATTGCCGGGAGAATAACTTTTGAGCGGGCGGCTCAGAGGGCTCGCCTCATAATCCGTTTTACCCTGGAAGAAATTTTCAGAAGGGTACAGGTTTTTGTTAAAAGTATTGGTGCCTGTAATGGGTTGAGTTTTAAAATTACCATCGGCGGTAGATGCCGCATAAGGCATGTAATGAAAGACTTCTCTCCCATAGTCATCGTACGTCTGAAGGGACACCAAATCTTTTTGCGTCGGGCTGCCTTGCGTTACCACCGATTGTACCGGTCTCCCTAGTCCATCAACATACTGCGTAGTGGTTTTAACCGTGTTGGGATCGGTCAACTGGCTGGCACCGCTGGCATCTGGGATACCGGCAATCTGAATTTCTCTCGTACGTAAATAGTTTAATCCTGTGGCCGTTGTCAAAATCGAAACATTCACAATGGCGGAATTGGTGTATTGAACCTCGGGCCCGCAAGTGATCTTCACCCGGAACCAGGTTTTGGTGTTTACCGCTGGCGTCAGATACGATAGCGTAGTAACTCCCGTGCCGGTAAAATTGGTACCATCCGTGCTGGATTGCCATTCGTAACTATAGGCCCCACTACATGCCCCTAAGGTTGCCGCAGTGGAAGTTAAAACTCCGGCACTCGTTCCTGCATCAATCATAAATGCCGTCGGGCTAACCGTCCCGGGTACCATCGAAGGATAGACATTAACCACGGCGGAAGAAGTAGTTGCCGTATATCCGCCGCTATTTACGGTAACGGAATAATATTGAGTGGATGAAAGCACAGGAGGTTGATAACTGGACTTGTTTGCTCCGGGAATTGCTGCCCACGTAGTTCCATTACTCGACTGATTCCATTGAAAGTTAAATGAATTACTTCCGCCGGAAGCCTGGTCATTTAAAAGAATAGTCGGTGTAGAACTTGTGGTAGCGATTTGAGTAGCAGGTGAAATGCTACCCGCCTGCAGCGTTGGGTATACACTGACCTGTAGCGAACTGCTGTTGGCAGAAACTCCATTACTGGAAACCACCACCCTGTAATATGTGGTTGAGGTGATTGCAGGTGCTGTATAGGTGGAGGTCGTTGCTCCGGATACATTGGAAAACGTTGCACCATCCGTTGAGTTTTGCCATTGATAGCTGTACGTTCCTGTACCACCGCTTACCCCGGATGAACTTAATTGGCCCGGGTTGTCGCCGTAATTAATCGGTGATGATCCGACCATGCTCACACTTCCTCCCACCAATTGCGGATAAACCGTAATGGTGATTGGGGAAGAATTGACACTTACCCCATTGCTGGTGGTAGCTACAGTATAGTAGGTGGTAGATAGAAGGCTTCCCGGACTATAATTTGTGCCGGTAGCGCCAGCAATGGCATTGTAGGTTCCATTGATTGCCGAGCTGCTTTGCCATTGGTAAGTGTAAGTACCATTTCCTCCTGACGCAGCGCTAACTGTAAGTACACCGGGTGCTGAGCCATAATTGATAGAGAGGTTTGAAGGGCCGGCAGTGCCTGAGACTAATTGCGGATAAACAGAAACGGTGGCTACATTGGAATATGCAGACTGGTATCCGCAGGTTACACCCCTTTTAAAATACGTAGTGGATGTTAATACTCCTGGTTGATAATTCTGGCCGGTAGCTCCGGAAATGGCTGTAAAAGTAACATTGTCGGATGACGAGTACCATAAGTAAGAGTAAGAGCCGCAACTGCCGTTGGTTGCGGATGAAGCATTCAGCAGCGCCGGAGTAGTGGAATAGTTGATCGTCTGAGATGTATTTGAAATAGAACCTCCCCACAACGCAGGAGCTGAATTGATAGTGACGGTCAAAGAGGCGATCAGGTTATTAGAACTATCCCACGCTTTGATCACCGTACTCGAACATCCCGGTGCGTTAAAATAAATTGTAACACTTGTGGGCGTGTCGCTTCCCACCACTACCGACCCACAGGTAGTCGTCCAACTCGCCGCCGCTGCACAGGCCGTACCATTAAGCGAATAGGTAAAGCTCGTATAGGTGGATACGGGATTCGTGCCTTGAAGCGCACAGCCCACCGGAGGGGCTGCCCATACCTCAGGATTTACGAGCAAAAGAAAAAGCAAACCAAAAAATAGTTTCAAATAGGTTTGCCGCAAGTCGTGGTGAAAAGAGGTGCTGAGCTTTGATTGGGTTCCGCACAATACGTCTCTCTGAATTTTCATATATATTTTAATTCGGTGCTGATAGTATTCCTTACTAATTACTGCTGTTGATAATGGTATTCGTAGGTCTTCAATACATTGCCTTTAAAATCCGACAACGAAATCAACCGGCCGGACTTGTCGTAGTTGAAGTACGTAACCATGTTGTTCGGATCAGCCTTCGATGCTACTCCTACAAAAGGCTTGTAAGAATAGGTTTCCATGATGGCTGTCGAAGGAGAAAGTCGGACTTCGTCAAGCATGGTTCCATTCACGGTCACCAAGGCAGAGGCAGCCGCAGTAAAAGTATACTGGTACAAATTCCAGGTGTTAGAATTTAAGGTTACACTTTTGGCGATGTTTCCTGTAACCACGGAGGTCCCATTCTTCACCACAGGCGGCAGGGTTGTCCAGAACGATATCGAATAAACACCCGCGGTGGGAACCGTAAATTGCAGTATCCCGGTAAAGGATTGTGATCCGGTAAAACCCGGATTGGCTAATGACCATCCTGTTTGAGCAGTCCAGTTTCCGAATGCGTTGTTTTCAAACCCTGAATAAGCGATCTGATTTGCCGCAGCATTTTTTGCCTGAGCTATCGGTAACCCAAGTGTATTGTCCCAGACATAGGCAATCGATGCATCATTTGCTTTATGAAGTTGAGTGGGGTTTCCATTGGATGTGTATGAATCATAAATCAACGCATCGTGCAGCACATCTGCCGGAGATTCTTTCACCTGAACCTTCTGAGGTGTAACTATAAGACCATTATTAAACCAATCCTGGTACAGTGTATGTTTTTGTGTTAGTAAGACTCCATTCTTATAAATTTTTTCATCGACCACTGGAGATAGAATATTTCTGTTTTTCATGGCACCATAACCTAAAAATGAGGGGTCACCATCCATGGACGAGGTGTATGTGTTACAATACATGGAGTTCTTCGAAATAACATCGCCTTTACTATTCGTTGTAACTATGGAGGATGGCAGCACATTTGAAGTAGATCCATAGTTATAATCCGAAGTATTCGATAGATAGCCGGTATAATCAACAACATTGGTTCTAAGTAATCTGATCCAATAATTTCCATAGTTCACCCTCGTTGCGTCAAAGGCATCCAATCTACCTGCCATTGCTGCTGCGTTTGGCTTATATTGTTGCATCACATAAATACTTGGAGGCATTGAGGTATCGATGAGGGTTTCGTATACATAGCCTTCTGAGACGACAGCTTTTTTCTGACTATCAAAGGTGTACTTTGACTTGAGTGTTCCAGCGAGTGTAGGATTTCCACCACCTGGTATAAATGGAATCACCCACCCAAAAACGGGATTTGGGTTCACTCCATTATCGTTTGCAAAAAATGTATATTCAGTTCCACCATTAGCATAATTGGGATCATCGCTCTCTACTACACTACTATAGTATATTGGGCTACCGCTAACCCCGTAGTTGTATACCTGATTGGTTGTGCTGTTGGAATAAACTTCAAGCACACAATCTGTTGTAAATTGCAAGTGATCTCCACAGTACTTTCTATACCTTCCATTAGTCAAGAAAGCATTATAAAGACATTCTCCTGAAGATATATTAGGGTGAGCCAAGCTTGAGTACGTGTAAAATTTACTATGACTGGTAGAGGTAAATGGATCGGTATATTTTATTTGCCTAATCCTTATTCCGGGCACTACTGAGTTAATCGTGTCGTAAACCGGAGTTTGGACTGTGTTATACGTAAGTGAGCACGAGCCAAATTCAGTATTTCGGTTGACTTGCATTTTGAGTTGGTAAGTATGCCCTGCATACAAACTAAACGTAGTAGTTGTTGGAGTATAACCCAGAACTGCCCTCGATCCAATTAATGTGCTACCTTCATAAACCCAGACGGATGCTGTTACTTGGTTAGGGTCAGCCGATAAGCCGTCATAGGGAAACGCATCGCTACAATAAGCTGAGAGAGATACTACCTGATCGAATGGTACAGTTACTGAATTATTAACATAAGAAATTGAAGACGACGCACCTCCAGGACCGTCAAGGTTATAGGATACATTGGTATTATGAAGCACAATTTTCTTTTGCGTATTTGGCTCATAATAATAATCTTCCCTACCCCCGGTCGGATAAATAATACTCTTCAACGTGCCAATTTTAGCGGCGTCAGAGTTAGGCTCCCTAAAGCTGAAATCCATAACCCCAAATGAATTTTTTACGGGAGGAATTAGATATGTACTCCCGTTTGCATTATAAAAACCTAAGTAATCTTGCTGATACGAAATAGGCAGAGGAGCCTGAGTCATTCGATCATAGATAAAATTATAGTCAAGTCGTTTTCCTGCCACGGTGTCTTCCGTAATGTCACTTAATTTTGTGAGGAAAAATCGTTGGGTCAGGGTAGTGGACAGTGACGGCACATCATAATAACTAAATTTATACTTCTTGATTCCAACTACATCCAACGAAATTAACCGATAATCATGCCCCATCCCTGAGAGCTGTTCATAATTAAAATTGATTGAAAGCCCGGTAGATGTTATAATATTATTAAGATATCTTGTATTGTATCCCACATGATCCTCACTTGTTGAATAAGAATTTATTGAGTAACAAGGTTGGCATGTTTCCGTACCTGAAGGTGTTGAAAATGAGGCGCTTTGATTAATGCCCGTTGCAACAAGAATATTGATCTGAGTATAATTGAAATTGATATATTCACCAGTAGGAAGGTCGATTCTGTCCAAGAAAAAAGATGTCCTGATAACATTATTATAGAAGCTAAATCGTGCCATAGTAATATCACTAGATATTTCATAATTGGCTCCAAATTGATACCGAATTCCCTCGGGGGTAGTGATTATTATCTTATCTATTATCCCAGCGGTGCTCCCTGGTGTAACGGTTAGTAAAACATCAATTTTGATATTTGTTGTAGAGGTCATCTTAGCATGATAAAGGCTGTCGAGGAGAAATTTGCCTGAGTAACCGTTAACATGAAATTGAAATTCGTCAGGTTGACTGTCGAAGCCCGAGCCCGAAGTAGAAGCCTGTGCATAATAGAGGTAGGCTGAATTAGTAGTTAAATTGTCGCTTGTATAATCCTGGGGCAAATAAATTCGCTGAGAGAATTCGTCTGGCTCACCCCGTACTGACCGTGTAACGGCTCCCGACGCATTTAATACCCAACCCAGGCCAACTCTTGAACTGGCCTCGTCAGCTTTTAAGCCTTGGGTGGAATAGGAAAGAGAAATTGGAAATGAAAAATCCTTGATTTTAATAGTATAGAGAGGGATGTTGGCATTCACCGCCCCTGTAGACATATTAGTATTGGCTACTCCTGATTTCACAAAGGCACTCGGTTCGGGTGAGGCCGGCAGCAACTGAGGTAAGTTAACAGTGTAGGGACTACTCTGGGCAAAAACTTGACCAGCAGCGAATAAGATCACTAAAAAAGGTATGTGGAGCAGGGAAATCCTCTTGCTCGTCAGAGCTATCCAAAAAGAATTAACATGGCATTTCGTAATCATCAGTATCATTGATTTAATATCTGCGGGTAAGAACATTCTATTTTTATACTAAGAGTAACGCGGTGCATTAAATAGTTTTCGCTTTACAGTTGAATTTTCCGGTAAACGGCCGCAAAGTATCCCAATCGCCCTCTGTCCTCAAAATTATTTAAGGAAAATAGTTGCATTCTTTAGGGATATCCCTACTCAAAAAATTTTTTTGTTTCAAAAATATTACAGGTAAGGGCTTCCAGTTAACCAAAATCACTTTTTGGTAACCCTCGCTTAATCTTTGTCAGGTGGTGTGAAAAGAATGGCAGAGCAAAAAATCATTTATCTGTGTTCGGTCGGAAAGTAAAGCATTCTCGCCGGTGCTCACATGCACCAATTAGTATCCGGCGGGTTTGAGGTTGAATCCGGTGGGTTTCGGTTAGTATCTGGCAGAATCCATCCGGCACGCCTGCCGCCTCACTCCTATTAGTAAGAATGTCGTTCTACCTTTAAAAATAGACATAAGTCAATTATACGAGTAAGGGATTGACCAGTCCTTATTCCGTTGGTGTTTCTTTCGTTCTATTTCGGATCGTTTTTAACGATATATCAACAGTGAATTGACGAAATAAAACGAAACGCACCTCGCTTGATCTGTGCAAAGTGCGAAATCGCATGTGTTTGGCCCCTTTTTGGTTTTGGCACATGCCTTGCCTTTAGTTTATACAAGTTCCCGGTTTGCCCTGTGAACGAAAACAAATTTTATAACTCTTAACAATTACATGATTATGGAAAATACCATCTCTGTAGAAATCCCCGATGCTGTCGTAGCTGAAGTGTCGGCACGGTTCGCCCAGATTGAGGCGATCCTTAAACCTTACCTGATCCGCGTGACCGATGCGGAAAAAAACGGCCTGCTCAAAGTAGGCGACAAAACAGTCCCGTTCATCGACAAGGTGAACGAGTACACGGTGTCCGCCCCGGAGTTCATCCCGAACTTCATGGACGTGCCCGAGTTTAAACGCGACCGCCTGGCGCTCGCCAACCTTACGCTCATGGCCAAGCCCGGTGAGCAGGTGGCCAGCATGATTACCGACACCGTAGCGCTCGCTGCCAACGACTCGTACTCGGCAGCGTTGCTGTACTACAACTCGGTGAAGCAGGCTGCCGCCGCGGGTGTGGCCAAAGCCAAACCCATTTACGAAGACCTGGCGCAGCGCTTCCCCGGCAAGGCGAAGCCCGCTGCACCACAACACCCTTCGGCAAAATAACCGAACCACAGGGCAAGCCTACCGAACTTTCTGACTGCTTACCCAGGAAGCGAGAACGGGAAAAAGGGAATTTATTATTTTAGTCTAGCGATGGGTACCCACAAGGTACTCATCGTTTTTTTTGCCCCTCCGAATCATTCCTTCACTATTGACTTATGTCAATAGTTAATTACCACATAGTATTTGTCGCGTAGCTCTTACATTTCATCACTATGCCAAATCGTCTGAATTTGGTAGCGATTCGAATGAAAATCAGACAAATTGGTTTGAATTAGAAGGAATCGCTACCGATTTGGTTCGACGTCGAATGAATTTGGTTCGACTTGGTCTGATTTAGAAGGAATCGCTACCGATTTGGTTCGGCTTGGTCTGAATTAGAAGGAATCGCTACCGTTTTGGTTCGACGTTGTCTGAAATAGAAGGAAATCGAGTGATTTTGGTTCGACTTGGTCTGTCAGAGGTACAACGTCGGATGATTTTCACCCGGCTTTGTCTGATACAGGAGGAAGTCGGATGAATTTCATTCGACGTTGTCTGAATTAGAAGGAAATCGAATGATTTTGGTTCGACTTGGTCTGAATTAGAAAGAATCGCTACCATTTTGGTTCGGCTTGGTATCAAAAAGGTTCCCATCGCTACCGAAATGGTTCGAATCGGATAGATTTGATTTTCGGATGATGTCGCCGGTATGTTCGACCCCTACGGGGTCGTGCGGATGACGATAATTTTTTCTACAAAGCTTCGACCCCTACGGGGTCGGTCGCGCAGCCAGATAGTGATCGAAATGAATTTCATTCGGCTTTGTCTGATTTAGAAGGAATCGCTATCATTTTGGTTCGGCTTGGTATCAAAAAGGTACCCATCGCTACCGAAACGGTTCGAATCGGAACAATGATTGAATTTTGAATGATCGAATGCACAACAATTCCAGACAATGAATGATTGAATTTTGAATGATTGAATGATCGAATGATTCGATGATTCGATGATTGAATGCATTTCGCAAAATTCACCTGTTCAGGGGAGGCATGAGCGACGACGCTACGCTCACTTTTGTACAAACAAATAACACCCCCTATGAAAATACGCTTTGTATTACTTTGTCTGTTCGTGCTCGCCCTGGGCTGCTCTAAGAAAAATGACCCCGCCCCGGTTACAGGTTGTCAGGTATCGTCCATCACTACGGCTTTTACGGGCGGCGGCCAGTGGTCGCAAAAATATACCTACAGCGGCAACTCGGTCTCGTCGTTGCAATTTCAAGTGGTGGACAACACTTCAACCACCACATCAAACTTCACCTACACCTACGACGGCAGCGGTCGCCTCACCCAAGTAGCGCTGGTGGGCACGCCGCAGGCGTCTGACATGGCTTCGGCTACCATAACCTACAGCGGAACCAGCACTTATCCTTCTGTGGTAAAGGCCACCTTAGGCGATGGCTCGTACAATCAGACGACCTATACTTATAACAGCACGCAGCAAGTCACTCAATCGGTGAGCAACTATTTTGATGCGTCGAGCAACACCACCACCTCTTCGTACCAGACCTTCTCGTATCCCAACACGACGACGATGAATTATTCGACCGTAGAAAATTATCCGGGCTTGCCCGCCGACGGAAAGGCCAGCGTGGCCACCTACGAATACACCTACGATACCAAGTCAAACCCGTTGTCAGGATATGACCTGGTGGGCGCTACGTTTTCTACGACCAACAACGTGCTGACTTACAAAGCAACGTCGCACACCGACAGCGGCGATTTCAGTTCGACCATTACCTACACCTATTTGTACAACAGCAAAGGGTATCCCACGAAAAAGACTTACCCCTTCACCAACCTTGATCCGAACAGCACGGTGACCATCACCTACAACTATACCAATTGCAACTAATAAATTTCAGTTTAAAATTCGGAAGACGAGCCTCCTCGTCTTCCGTTGTATTGTATCTTCGCCAAAAACCAATCGTATGAAATTTTATTTCTGTGTAGCGCTGTGGCTACTCACCTTTTCAACCAATGCTCAGAATTTGTCGGCCTACGGCAGCTATGATTTTGTAGCCGGAGAAAAAGTAATCTTTGAAGACAACTTCAAAGACGATAAACCCAACACCGCCCCCGCGCGGTGGAAAACTCTGGAAGGCAAAGGTGTGGTGATCGAACAAGGCGCCGAAAAAATTATTTCTATTCTTACCTACTACACCAAGCTTGCGCCGAAAACCAAAACGCCGGCCTACCTGCCCAAAACCTTTACGGTGGAATTTGATTACTACCTCGATGCGGGCTATGAAGGCAACCCCGGTGTGATGGTCAGCTTCCGCAATGCCGCCAACGAAGAAACGGCCAACATCATCCCCAATAAACTCAACACCAGCTTTGGCCGACCAGGCACAGAAAACCTGATTGGCGAAAATCCGCCCGATATTTTGAACGAAGCCTTTTACAACAAGTGGCACCACATCGCCATCGCCTATGGCAATAACCAGATGAAGATTTACATCAACCAGCACATGGTATTGGAAATTCCGCGCTGCGATTTTACTGCTACCTCGTTGGTAATGGCAGGCGATGCCAGCGAAAACATGAACATGTTTTTCAAAAACTTCAGGCTTGCCGAAGGCGGCAATAGCATTGTCAAGTCGCTCGCCGAAGGCAAGCTGGTTACGCACGCCATTCGCTTTGACGTGAACAAGGCCGACGTGCGCGGCGAGAGCATGGGCTTCATCCGGCAAGTAGCCGATTACCTCAAAGCCAATCCCGGAGTGAAGTTTGAAATCGGCGGTCACACCGACAGCGATGGTGACGATGCCAGCAACCTGAAACTTTCTGAGCAACGCGCCGAGGCTGTAAAAACTATCCTCCTCTCGCTGGGCGTGGCCGACAAACAACTGAGCGTAAAAGGCTATGGCGAAACCAAGCCGCTTAGTCCTAACACCACACCCGACGGCAAAGCCAACAACCGGCGCGTGGAGTTTGTGCGGATAGCCAACTAAATCTTTGGTGTTGATGAGTGCAAGGCGAAGTGTACTGGCATGTCTTTTTTTGGTTGCCGTCGGCCAGGCATTGGCGCAATCAAAGGCTACGGATAGTCTGAGGCTGGCGCTGCGCAACCGGAGCGACGACACGCTAAAAATTGATCAATGGCTTCAGCTGGGTCTGGCTCTTGAAGAGCAGTCACCACAGGAAGCGAGAAGCGCGTATCGCGAAGCGGTGATGCTAAGCAGAAAACTACACGCTCTGCGCTGGGAAGCGATGTCGCTCACCAGCGAAGGAATTGCCAACTACCTGCTGGGCAAATGGGACAGCGCGCTGATTGCGTATCGGGCCAGCTATGCCGTGGCCGAAAAAACCGGCGACCGAAACCGGATGGGTGTCAATCTGGTGAACATCGGAAACGTGTATCAGCGCACCAGCAATTTTCCGGAGGCGCTGAAGTACTATCAACAGGCAGAAAATTATCTCGCGCTGTATCGGCAGCCGATGCTGATCGCCAACATGATCGACATCTTCGATCGCATCGACAACATCAAGGCTTCGCGCGAGTACGGCTATAAGGCCATTCGTCTGGCTACGCAGCTCAACGACACGCTCGCGTGGATCGACGCTCATATCAATCTGTTTTCTACCGCGCACGACACGCTCCTCAGCAAAGGGAAAAAACTGGTAGTGCAGGCGCTTCCGGTGGCGCTTCGGGTAAAGGCCACCGACAAGATTATCTCGCTTTACCACAACCTGGCCGAGTATTATTATTTTAAGGATGAATACGACAGCGCTCTTATCTATGCACTGAAGTCGACGTCGTACATGATCAAACCGTTTGATACTCCGTCGAACCTGGCGTACAGCAAAGGGCAGCTTGCCAACATCTACCTGCGCACCCGCAAGTTTGCCGAAGCCAAGTCGCTCGCGCTGCAATCGCTGCGCTATGCCCATGAGGCCGACTTGCTGTACCTGGAAAAAGAGGTAAGCAAAACGCTGGCACAGGCCGAGGAAAACCTGGGCCACTACCAGGCTTCGGTAGACGCGTACAAACAGTTTATCACCCTGAGCGACAGCACCGACAAGCTGCGCAATGCCGAACTGACCAACCTGATGGAGGCACGCTACCAGAGCGAAAAGAAGCAAAAAGAAATCAATGCGCTGGAACTGCTGCGCACAAAAAACGAAGCCGACATCCGCTGGCGCAATTTTGTGATTGCCATCGTGCTGCTGGTGGTGATGCTCGTCTTACTCTTTTTCATGAGCTGGTACCGCAATGCAAAACAGGAAAAGGAACTGGCGCAATTAAAAATTGCCGAACTGGAAAAAGACAAGCAACTGACGCTGGCCGACGCGCTGGTCAAGGGTCAGGAAGAAGAGCGAACACGAGTAGCCAAAGATCTGCACGACGGACTTGGCAGTATGCTCTCGGGAATAAAAATGTCATTATCTACCATGAAAGGAAACGCGATTACCACCCACGAAAATGTGCAGCTCTTCGAACGTGCGTTGAACATGCTCGACAACTCGATACGCGAATTGCGGCGCGTGGCACACAACCTGATGCCCGAAGCGCTCGTCAAGTTTGGACTCACGGCCGCACTCAAAGACTTTACTGACTTTATCAATCAGTCGAACATCGTCAAGGCCATATTCCAGCAAGTTGGCGAAGAGCGCCGGCTCGACAACAACCTGGAGTTGTCTGTGTACCGGCTGGCCAACGAACTGATCAACAACGCCCTTCGTCATGCCGCCGCCACAGAACTGATCATCCAATTGCACTACGAGCCATCCGCCCTTACACTTACGGTGCAAGACAATGGCCGCGGGTTTGACCCTGCGCTGCTGAACCAGACCACCGGCGCGGGCTGGCCCAACATTCGCTCGCGCGTGGAATATTTCAAAGGCGCTATTGATATTGATAGCAAGTCGGGCGAAGGAACCGCCGTTACCATTCATTTCCCTGCCTGACCCCGATGAAAATTAAAGTCTTCCTTGTCGATGATCACCCGATGGTGATTGAAGGGCTGGCCACCATCATTCGGTCGTCGCCCGCTTTGGAATACGTGGGCTACGCTACGAGCGCGGCGTCGTGCCGCGGGTTTTTCACACACGGTCTTGCCGATGTGGTGCTCATGGACATCAACCTGCCCGACCAAAACGGCGTGGACCTTTGTGAGGAATTGAAAACAAAATTTCCCTACCTGAACATTCTTGCCATCAGCAGCAACGATCAGGGAAGCTTTGTAAAAAACATGATGGAAAAGGGAGCCTCGGGCTATGTGTTCAAAAATGTAACCAAAGAAGAATTGATCGAAGCAATCACGAAAGTGGCCGCCGGACAAACCTACCTGAGCCGCGAAGCCAACTTTGTGATGCGTGAAGAGAAGAAGAGGGAGGCGAGCTTGCCCGTACTCACCCGCCGGGAAAAAGAAGTGCTTCTGCTCATTGCCAAAGGACTTACCAATCCGCAAATAGCCGAGCAATTATTCATCAGCCTTTCTACCGTGGAAAGTCACCGCAAAAGCCTGATGGCCAAACTCAATACCAGCAACACCGCCTCGCTGCTCCGAGTCAGTGCAGAAATGGGATTCTTAACCTTGAATTGAACGGCGAAAAAATTAAATTTCGAATTCAATCATCGCATCAAGTCTTTCATTTAGTGTATATCCTTAATCACCAATCACCGCATGAAACATTTTATTCTAACACTTTTTAGCGTTGCTATTTTCACGCTGAGCTTCGGTCAAAACCAATGGTACGGCTTGTCATCCACACCGAATACCGTAACTCTCGGACCGTTTCAGTTTACGGTCAAAAAACTGACGATAAAACCTGTGGATGCGAAAAAGAAAACCGAACTGGCATTCGACGATAGTAAAAACAATCTGATTGAAGTGGAATACGAAATCAAAAACACTTCGTCGCAGCGTCAGGAGATCAAGGGTGTATATCGCTTTCCGGTATTGTACAACAAAAATGCAAACACCGATCGATTTGATCCCATGTCAGCCTCCTACGGAGCGTATTACCTGGATGGAGGATTCTCACCGAAAGATCCGGCGGTAAAAAAAGAATACGATGCGGTGGTAAAATCCGCCTTCAGCCTGAACGATGCGTATGACCCCGGCGCAGTGAAGACAGTGCGCTATTTTATGTACGCCGTGCCTAAGACGGTAAAGAACCTGGTGTTTTGGATTACCCCTACAGGCTGTAGCAACTGCGGGATTCAATTAAAGACAGGAGAAGCAGCAGGATGCGAGATAAAACTTTGAGGATTGTTTCGCCCGTGTGAATTTGGTTGAGAGGCACCGCTAGCGCCACGGAGCTCGTGCTGTTGCCGTGACGTACGGTTCACCTTCAATGACGATCATCGGGTCATTCACATTCTTGGGATGATTTCTTTTTTCGAAGCGATACGAACCTTGCCCTTTTGTAGGTGAATTGTAATAGATGCGGTCGCCCTGCACATACCACGTGCCGCGGTCGTCATCCTGCGAGGCCGTGCCTCCATACACCTCGTTGGTATTGACACTGCGCGAAGACTGCGCCGCATAGACATACGTGCCGTCGGCATTTAAAGTAATGCACCGGCTGCTCTGTGAGTTGGTCGTCATGTTCATGTAGCACCACTGCCCTACCAATTCCATCGCCACCGTACCCTTCGTGTTTACCGTAGTGCTTCCTGTAGACTTCGTGTAGATTACCTGTCTGCCGTTGGCAGAAAGCGTAAGTTGTTTGCCGCTGACCTGGTAGGCAAACATCACATTTCCCTGGCTGCTGGATAAAGTAACATAGCCCTGCGAAGCCTGATAGGGAAACACGTTGCCGAGATAGTCGCACTGGCCATCGGCCCGGAACGTGATCGTCTCGCCATTGCCCGACCAGCTTCCGAGCAACTCGTTGGACGAATTCGTCGGTGCGTTACTCTTCACGGACTCGTTGTTCGCGCCGGTCGTATGCACTTCATTCGTGGTGCCTTCGCGCGCAAACGTAACCTTCTGCTCCAGGTCGCCGCCAGAGAGCGTCAGCGCGTTTCCGTTAAGTTGATACGTGTACCGGGTTGTGATTCCTTCCGACGTGATGCTTAACACATTCGGCTGCACTGTAAACTGAATCGGCTGCCCGTCAAACTCACCTTTGCCATCGGTATTGAGAATTAATACCATTTGAAATCCCTGCTGACTATTTTGCCATACTCCGTAAATCTTGCTTTGCATCTTCGCGCCTATCTGCGCTGCTGCGTTGCAGCATAGCGCAAGGCACAAAAGAAAAGTAATGACAGGCCGCATGCATCGAAGTTAACAAAAAACAAAAGGATCTGAAAACCTGCCACATCGAAGCTGGAGCAAACGAGTACCGTTACTCTTCAGCCGACGCACTTCTCCATTCGCCCGGCGTTTGGCCGGTGATTTTTTTGAACGCCGTATTGAACGAGGACTTGGAGTTGTAACCCACCTGCTCCGCAATCTCCTCGATTTTGATGTTTGATTTTTCCTTCAATAATTTCTTGGCTTCCTCGATGCGGTATTCGGCCAGCATCTCAAAAAAAGATTTGCCCAGGCCTTCGTTGATCACCTGCGAAAGCTGATGCACCGATACCTTAAGTTGGTCGGCCAGATCCGGCAAAGAAAAGCTGGGTTTGAGAAAGGGCTTTTGAAGCGACATCACTTCCTTTAACTGCCTGAGTAGTTTTTGCTGCTGTTCGGATGTAACCGATGAGGTTTTGTACTTCTGCGGTTCCACCAGCGACTGCTGACGAAAGAAACCTGATTGGCGGATCGCCTGAAAACTGATCAGGTAGATGGGTATGGAAATGTACGCCGCAAAAAGATGATCGCCGGTATCGTCATAGTTAAGAAGCTTCACGATGATAATGAGTGATACCACCAATACCGTTTGAATGATTCCGCTTCTGAGCTTCATAAACGTGACATGACTGGTGCGCCAAAAAGATTCACGCTTTGACCGGAAGGCTTTCACGGCAACCACCACACCGAGCACTACATAAATGGAAAGATGAGTAAGAAAAATCTCTGAGTGGCTTGGCGTGTTAAAAAAGTCACCGGAATACCAGGCGTGTGTCTCACGAAAGGATAAGCCCGGCGGGTGATACGCGCCGATCCATGCGTTGAACTTCACGTCGTCGTTTTGAATGAAGAAGGGAATCTGAATCAACACCCACAGCACGGCCGGCACAAAATGAAAGTATCGCGTCTTGCTGGTCTTGCCTTGGATGAGGCTGATGACCATCAGATAAAATGCAGGACCAATGACGAGGGAGAGCGATTCCGAAAAATCAACAAGCCACAGGCATTTCAGAATTAAGCCAGTGTAGCACAGAAAAATCTCAAACGTGCAGCACGCCATGCTAAAGACCATGAGGCCTTCGTACACGTTGGCTTCGATCTTCCGGTTTTCCTTTGAGAAGAAGAAAAACAGCAGGAACACCGCCTGCACGATGCCCAGAAAAATAAAGAGCGCAAATAAGTCGAGCGTGAATGTCATGAAAACAAAGTGGCCAATTCAACAGCAAGTTAAACCTTGCGGGCGATTGCACATATTAAATTAATGAGTTCTACTAGTCCGGATTGATTTTGCTGTGAAGCAAGACCTTTATCTTTTCGGCCGAAGCCAATTCAATACGATAATCGTCGAGTAGTTCTTTGCGACTTACTAAGCGGATCGAAAAAATATTTGTAAAGTCATCGTTGTGCAGCAAGTCGTTTAATTCCACTCCATGGTGAAGCACCGATCCGGTCGCTCCTCTCGCCAGTCTTTTGATAGAAAAATTACGGATGAGGTACGGCGCCACGTTCACATTCATCGTCTCACGCTCGGCCACTTCTACGGCCCGTATCGATTCGTAGAAGCGATAGTATTCAAAAAGCGCTGCCTTCAAATTAATATCTTCTAACAATAACATGTTGCCCGAGCTGGTCAAGTCTGAAAACGTAGCGCCTTTGGAGTTGAAGTTGGGGCGCTCTACTACCTGTTTGATCGCTGCTGCAAATTCGTCGCGGTTGATGGCTGCTACATCGTCCGGCAAATTCACCAGCCAGTTTGCTTTTGTCACCACATTTTCTGTTTGTGCAATTACATTCTTTAGCTCTTGGATATCTGATTCGATATCACCCTGAAGCGCTTTGAGATAGGCACGCTCCGAGGCTTTCCTGCCTGAGTCCTCTTTGAAGCTGTCGAACATAAAGGAAAGGGTGATGCTTAGAATGATCACCAAAATATCGACGAGATATTTCGGCCACTGCGTGCGCAGCAGCATACCAATTTCTTTCGCATGGGCCCAGGATGCTGATGCCGGTGGCGTAGGTTGAGCTTCGCTTTCCATACTGCAAAGTAAGAATTTTTACACTGCGTGAGCAGGGTTATTTCGTCTGGCTTGTGAAGTGCAAAATTTTTCCATGGGTTCTTTCCGATTCACCAAAGAAATCCGCCGTCGCAACTGATCTGCTTAACATTATTAAAACTGAAACTGTTATGGTTGCGTTAATTGGGGAAAATTTGAAGCATGTTTAGCAAAGCAATAAAGTCAAAGCGTGCGTGGGTGGTTCTGTTGGGAATCGTCGTTGGAATGATTGTTATTTTCTTTCAATACTATACTCTCTTTTAAACAATGGAAAACAAAAAGGCACTTGCTTACGTGGCATTGGCGATCGTGTGTGTGTTGTGGGGTACCACGTACCTTGCACTACGGGTGGGCGTTACGCAGTTCCCACCGTTTCTGTTTTCAGTACTCCGCTTTCTTCTGGCCGGGCCAATCCTTATCGGTATCATGCTGGCCGGCGGCAGAAAAATACCAGGCCGGCAGGTGCTCTTCAATCAGGCCATCGGTGGCTTGCTGATGGTGACGCTAGGTATCAGCATCGTGGGATGGGCAGAAGTGCACGTATCCAGCGGAGTGGCTGCGATCATCTGCTGTATGATGCCCATCTGGACTATTATCATCAATCTCATCGCCAACAAAGAAGAGCGGCCTACGCCAATGATTGTCGTTGGGTTGCTAATGGGTCTCGGCGGAATCGTTTTGATATTCAGCGAGCACCTTGTCGAGTTTTCGAAACCGGAATACACCACCGGCATTGTCTCCATCTTCCTGGCCAACTTATGCTGGGCGTTGGGCACCTTCTGGGTGAAGAAAAAAAATACCGGCACCGATCCGTTTATGAACGCCGGGCTACAAATGTTGTTCGGTGGACTTCTTTTGTTGCCGGTCAGTCTCTTGTTCGATAATTATTCTTCAATTCAGTGGTCTGGTGAAATCCTGTTCTCGCTGGGCTACCTCGTGCTGATTGGTTCTGTCGCGGCCTACGCCTGTTACTTTTATGCCATCGGCAAGCTGCCGATGACGATCGTTACACTTTACGCTTACATCAACCCGATGATCGCGGTGATTCTCGGGTGGCTTGTGCTTGACGAAAAACTTAACTCGAAGATTCTGGTGGCTATTCTCATTACCTTGCTGGGGATTTATTTGGTAAACAAAGGGTATCAATGGAAAGCAGCTTCGGCTAAAACTCCCGATCTGAATAAACTTGCGTTGAAAAAACCATAAGTAATTTTATCGCCATGGAAATAAAAATCTATCAGGTTGACGCGTTTGCAGAGACCCTGTTCGCCGGCAATCCCGCCGCCGTTTGTCCCTTGCACGAATGGCTGCCGGACGCTGTGATGCAAAACATTGCGATGGAAAACAATCTCGCTGAGACGGCCTTTTATGTGTATGAAAAAGAAGGCCTGCGCATCCGGTGGTATACTCCTACCGTAGAAGTCGACTTGTGTGGTCATGCGACATTGGCAACGGCACACGTGTTGTTTCACCACGAAAATTATTCAGGCGAAAAAATTGTATTCAACTCCCGCAGCGGGCCGCTGACCGTGACGCGAACCAGTGAAAAGCTTACGTTGAATTTTCCCGTTGACACGCTCACCGAAGTGAAACCAATTCCTGAATTGGAAAAGGGATTGGGAATTGCTCCTCTCAAAACATTCAAAGGCAAAACCGACTACATGCTGGTCTTTGCAAAAGAGTCGCAAATCAAAAGCATGCAACCCGATTTCAAAGAGATTGCTAAAGTAAATGCGCGCGGCGTCATCGTCACGGCGCCTGGCGACACGGTTGATTTTGTTTCGCGGTTTTTCGGGCCGCAGTCGGGCGTAGACGAAGATCCGGTGACAGGCTCTGCCCACACGTCGTTGACACCGTATTGGGCCGGAGTGTTAAAGAAAAATACATTGGAAGCCATTCAACTCTCGCGGCGTCAGGGGAAGCTTTCTTGCACGCTGGCCGGTGACCGTGTGGAAATTTCTGGCAAGGCAAAGACTTATCTGATTGGGAAAATTTTTGTGAATTGATTCGTCATGGGAGAAAGCACACCGCAAATCCTTCACTATCAGCCGGAGCACCAGCCGTGGTTTGAAAAACTAAACCGCGACTGGATAGAAAAGTATTTTTGGATGGAGCCCATTGACTTTCAGGTGTTGCAACATCCGGAGGAACATATTCTCAAAAGTGGTGGCGCCATCTTCATGGCTATGGTCGATAAGGAAATGGCCGGAACCGCTGCCGTAAAATTTGTAAGCACTGGCGTGTATGAGTTTACCAAGATGGCCGTAGATGAAAAATTTCAAGGTAAAAAAATCGGGAAGGCCATTGCCGAAGCTGCTATCGCCTGGTGCAAAAAAGCAAGAGCTCAAAAAATCATCTTGTATTCCAACACCAAATTGATTCCGGCCATCGCCATGTACCGCAAGTTGGGCTTTGTTGAGATACCCGTGGATGGACCTTATAAAAGAAGTGATATTAAAATGCAGCTCGTGCTGTAGCCATCGTATAAATTTTTTAAACATCTAAAGTGTGCTCGTTAACAAAAAAATAGCGTTTGTCACGTGCTCGGTAAAACCTGACTTTGCCCCCAATGACTTGCCGGTCGTTGAGTTGCTTAAAGCCGAAGGCGCCAGCGTGCGCGCCATGCCGTGGGATCTACCTTCCGACGAATGGAGTTCCTTTGATCTGGTGGTGATTCGCTCGTGCTGGAATTATCATTTGCATACGGAGCTATTCCATCGCTGGCTTGACCGGATGGAACAGGAGAACATCAACATTTTTAATTCCATCAAAACGGTACGCGGAAATCTGCACAAGGAATACCTGAAAGAATTGGAAGAACGCGGAGCTATGTTGCCCGAAAGCATTTGGCTGGAGAAAGGAACGAGCCTGAACCTTTCTCTCCTTCTTCAACAAACCACTTGGGAAGCGGCAGTGATCAAACCTTCCATTTCTGCCGGGGCGTTCAATACGTTCCTGGTCAACAACGTCAACGCGAATGACCTTCAGAAAAAATTCGACGAGGTACTAAATTCGTCCGACATGATTGTGCAGGAGTTCATTCCTGAAGTGGTGACAGACGGAGAATGGTCGCTGATTTTCTTTGATAAAAAATTCAGTCACGCCATCGTGAAGAAGCCGGCAACCAAGGACTTTCGCGTGCAACACGAGCACGGTGGATCGTCGGCGTTGGCCGAACCGCCCCTCGCAGCGCTACAGGAATCAGAAAAAATTCTATCGATGATCGACGAGCCTCTGCTGTATGCACGCGTGGACGGCGTCATCGCCGAAGGGCAGTTTCTTCTAATGGAACTGGAATTAATCGAACCCAGCTTATTTCTCGAAAAGAGTGAGACGGCCGCACGCGCATTTGCAAACGCCATGGCCAACCAATTACAAAAATCAAAACAACTATGTTAGCACAAGAGCTCAAAAAAGTATTTCTGAAAGACCTGGCGAAATTGAAAGAAGAGATTGGTCTTTACAAAAACGAAAGCAACCTCTGGAAAACAGAAAAAGGGATTTCAAACTCAGCCGGAAATCTTTGCCTTCATTTGGTGGGAAATCTCAACCACTTCATTGGCGCAGTGCACGGCAAGACAGACTATGTGCGCAACCGCGAGGCGGAGTTTTCTTCTAAGAATATTCCACAAGCAAAGTTGGTGAGTATGGTGGAAGACACCATCAGTGTCGTAGACAAGGTTTTGTCTGCCACGACCGACGAGCAGTTGGCGGAAGAATATCCCCTCGTCGTTTTTAAAGACAAGATGACAACGGGTTACTTCTTCATTCACCTTGCCGGACATCTCGGTTATCATCTTGGGCAAATTAATTATCACCGTCGACTGATCGATTTCAATTAAGTAATCATGAATTCGCTTTTGCAAAGAGATCATCAAAAAATAAAATCCGTGCTGAGCAAAACTCAGCAACTGGCGGGAGAATATTTTGATCAGCAACACACGCTGGCGCCGGGCCGCTTTGTTGAAAACATTCCGATGACAACACTTCCTGAAAAAGGAATCGGAGCAGAAGCGACATTGGATCTATTTCAAAAAAAATATGCTCCCCTGATTACCAACAGTGCAGGACCACGCTACTTTGGCTTTGTAACGGGTGGCTCCACGCCAGCCTCAGTGGCGGGCGATTGGCTGGTGAGCACCTACGATCAAAACAACTGCGGCAGCAACGACTCCATTGCGCCACAACTGGAGAGACAAACACTGCACTTTCTGCGCGAAATTTTTGGTTTGGATGAAAATCACTTTGGTTCCTTTGTCACTGGCGCCACTCAATCCAATTTGGTCGGACTTTCCTTAGCACGGCAATGGGCTGGCGAACAATTGGGCGTTAACATCAGCGATGATGGAACACAAGGACTCGCTCAAGTAAAAATTGTAAGCGCCACCCCACACTCCAGCATTTTCAAAGCATTATCAATTCTTGGGGTGGGAAGAAAATCGCTGACGAAACTCCCATCGCTACCTGATCGCGAATCGATAGACCTTCAGGCATTAGAAAACTTTCTGATCGCCAATGCCAATTACCCGGTCATTGTTGTCGCCAATGCAGGCACGGTGAATACAGTTGATTTTGATGATCTCGCCGCGATCGCCACGTTGAAATCAAAATACAATTTCTGGCTTCATGTCGATGCGGCTTTCGGTGGGTTTGCTGCCTTATCAGAAAACTTCAAACACCTGATGAACGGAATCAATGACGCCGACTCAGTTTGCGTGGATGCTCACAAATGGCTCAACGTGCCGTACGACGCTGCGATGCAATTCACGCGTCACAAAGAGCTTCAATTAAAAGTATTTCAAAACAGCGCGGCGTATCTTACCGACCCGGCGCAAAGTCCGGATTACTTTCACTACACGCCCGAAAACTCGCGGCGGTGGCGATCGCTGCCGGCGTGGTTCTCGTTGATGGCGTACGGCAAAGAAGGGCACCGCGAAATTGTAGAGCGCAACTGTGCGTGTGCGGCGTTGCTCGGAGAAAGAATAAAAGCTTCATACTCTTACAAATTATTAGCGCCGGTGCGGATGAATATTGTCTGCTTCACCATAAATCAAAATAATATTTCAGGAGATGCGATTCGTGCGTTATTAAATGCGGTTCGTGATGACGGTCGTGCTTTTTTTACACCCACAGTTTATCAGGGAATACCCGCCATTCGCGCTGCTTTCAGCAATTGGATGACGCAAAAAGAGGATGTGGAAATAGCGTGGACTGCGTTAACTGAAATCGCCGATAAAATGAATTTTCATTTCGTAACAAACTAAGTACTTTTACACCACACTTAAACAACAACTACCATGGCCGTAATGACCGCACCCATTCACATCGAGCGCGTAAAGACTTCACGACGAGCGTCCATCGACTTCAACAACCTTGGTTTTGGTAATTACATTTCCGACCACATGTCGTTGACCGAATATAGCAATGGAAGCTGGGGAGAAACGAAGATTGTTCCGTATGGAGATCTCACACTATCGCCCGCTATGCTTGCCTTACATTATGGCCAGGCCATTTTCGAAGGAATGAAAGCCTTCAAAAATAAAGACGGGCAAATCATCATCTTCCGTCCGCAACGTCACTTGCAACGCATGAACAAATCGCTGGAGCGCATGTGCATGCCGCTACTCAGCGAAGAGCTTTTCATGAGTAGCCTGACGACGTTGCTTGAAGTGGATGCCGACTGGATTCCTACTAACGAAGGATCGTCGCTTTACCTGCGGCCTTTCATGTTTGCGTCAGAAGCAAAGCTTGGTGTTAAAATATCCGACGAGTATAAGTTCATCATTCTCACGAGTCCGGTAGGTCCTTACTTCAGCAAAGCCGTGAAAGTAAAAGTAGAGGAAGAATTTGTTCGCGCAGCCGAAGGCGGAACAGGTTTTGTAAAGTGTGCCGGTAACTACGGTGGCGCGTTCTACCCGACTATGCTGGCGCAAAAGCAAGGATTTGATCAGGTGTTGTGGACCGATTCAAAAGAGCACAAATACATTGACGAATCAGGCGCCATGAACGTGATGTTTGTATTGAATGGAAAATTGGTAACTCCAAAACTATTGAGCTCACTGCTTGATGGCGTTACCCGCGATTCGATATTAACCATGAGCGAATCGATGGGCATTCAAAAAGAAGAACGTCGTGTGAGTGTTGCAGAAATAGAAGAAGGATTTAAAAACGGAACGTTGACCGAGGCCTTTGGCGTAGGAACAGCCGCCGTGGTTAGTCCGATTGCCTCCATCAGCATTCACGGTCGCAACTACGAGTTGCCGCCGGTTGGCCCGGATAGCTTTCAGCTTCGTGCGAAGAAAAAACTGAACGACATCCGCATGGGCTACGAAGCCGATGTGCACGGCTGGAATTATATCCTTCCTAAATAGTTAATGTTTATAAGTTATCTGTTAATCGTCTTTACCAAATCAGGGAGGGCGATTAACCTGTAATGTTCTTCAAACAACACCCATGGAAAAATTTCCTATCACCGACAAGACCAAAATTACGCGCTTGCCCAAGCGAGGCGTGTACGACAAAGAAACGATCTACTCCATTTTAGACGAGGCTTTGTTTTGTACGCTTGCGTATGTGCATGAAGGGAATCCCTTTCAGATTCCAACCGGTTTTGTACGTATCGAAAACAAAATTTACATCCACGGATCGGTTGGCAGTTTTTACATGCGCGAGTTGCGCGATAAAAAACTTCCGGTATCCATCAGTGTGACTTTTCTTGACGGACTCGTGTTGGCACGATCAGCGTTTCATCATTCGGTAAACTACAGATCGGTAGTTGTTTTCAGTGAACCTCAATTGGTTACCGAAGAACATGAGCTATACAAAGCGTTGGAATTATTCACTGAAAAAGTTTGTCCGGGCCGCTGGGCTGAAATCCGCAAGCCTACCGCCAACGAGTGGAAAGAAACCATGGTTCTTTCCTTTGACATCACTGAGGCTTCCGGAAAAGTGAGAACCGGCCCACCGAAAGACGACGAAGAAGACTACAGCATGAACGTTTGGGCGGGAGTACAACCGTTGAAAACAATACGCACCACGCCGATCCCCGACCCGCAGTTGAAAGAAGGAGTTGAACTTCCCGGTTATCTAAAATGAAAATCGAGCATCTCGCCATCTGGGTCAGCGACCTGGAGAAGATGAAAGAATTTTATGGCACGTACTTCGACGGCCGTGCCGGAGAAAAATATTTCAATCCGAAAAAAGAGTTTGAATCGTATTTCCTGAGCTTCGACGAAGGCGCGAGGATCGAACTCATGAGAAAATCCGGAATCAATAAAACAAATCAGGAAGAGATAATTGGACTGGCTCACATTGCTATTTCGGTGGGAAGCAAATCTGCAGTCGATCAGCTTACCGAGCGATTAAGGTCGGATGGCTTTACAATAACCGGCGAACCCCGCACAACGGGTGATGGGTATTACGAAAGTGTGATTTTGGATCCGGAAGGAAATCGCATCGAGATTACGGTGTAAATTCAAATCGTGGGTTTGGCCACGGGTTCAACTTACTTCACCTTAATCGTCTTCATCATAGCGCGGGCAGTTTCCTGCCATTGGTCTTTGCGATCTTTCGGGCAATTGAAGGCAAACACCAACGTACGCCCCGACTCAATGTAGTATTGCACATACGAATACTTGAAAATCGCTGCCCGCTCTCCTTCTTTCAATTTGTTGCCATTCACACGCGACTCAAATTCGTAATAGATAAACTTCTTTTTGTTGATGGTCTGAATACCTTCGCTGATAAAGTCCACGCGGTCGTAGAGGTTATGAATTCCTGCTTTAAAAAACTTGGCCGCCAGTTCGATGTCCGTGTCAGGCCATTGCGTGGCCGAAATCTTCACGCTAAAATCTGCATCACGGTCGGCGTTGGTAAAGGCACCGAGCGGCGCCCGCACCGACGGGTATCGGGACACAATATCCTCTTCCGTCATCGGGATGAGCGTAGCCGGCAGGGAAATGGTAATCCCATCAGTTATTTTGGTCTTGATCAATTTTTCCGGCGCAAAGCCAAACAGCATCAACACGCACAAGCCAAGTATTCCTTTCATATTCGCAATTTCTGGGGCGGGTAACAATTAACTAAGAACGATTAACTAAATTTGCAACTCAAAATTAATAAGAATAACGATGCTACGGACACATACTTGCGGCGAGCTCCGATTAAATAATGTTAATACCACCGTGACCCTTACCGGCTGGGTTCAGCGCCTGCGCGACAAGGGAAGCCTGCTGTGGATTGACCTGCGCGACCGCTATGGCATCACACAACTTTTTCTGGAGGAAGGAAAGAGCGATCCGGCATTGATTGCAACTGCCCGCCAACTGGGGCGTGAGTTCGTGGTTAAAGTTACCGGCACCGTAGCCGAACGGCAATCGAAGAACGACAAGATTCCTACTGGCGAAATTGAGATTAAAGTAACGGCCCTTGAAATTCTGAATTCGTCAAAGACTCCTCCTTTCACCATCGAAGATGAGACCGACGGCGGCGACGACCTCCGCATGAAATATCGCTACCTCGACTTGCGCAGAACTCCTGTACGCGAAAGCTTGCAGCTTCGTCACAAGATGGCGCAGCAAACCCGTGTGTATCTCGATCAACTTAATTTCATCGAAGTAGAAACACCTGTTCTGATCAAAAGTACTCCCGAAGGTGCCCGCGATTTTGTGGTGCCTTCGCGAATGAACCAAGGCGAGTTTTATGCATTGCCGCAATCGCCTCAAACCTTCAAACAACTGCTGATGGTTTCGGGGTTCGATCGTTACTATCAAATCGTGAAATGTTTCCGCGACGAAGATTTACGCGCCGACCGTCAACCGGAATTCACGCAGATCGACTGTGAGATGTCGTTCGTAAGTCAGGAAGACATCCTGAATATATTTGAAGGACTCATCCGTCACCTGTTTAAAACTGTGAAAGGCATCGACTTGAAGGAAGTGCCGCACATGACGTATGCTGATGCGATGAAATACTACGGATCAGACAAACCCGACACACGGTTTGATATGCGTTTTGATGAACTGAACGATGTAGCCAAAGGCAAAGGCTTCACTGTCTTCGAAGACGCGCAGCTCGTGGTTGGAATTTGTGCCAAAGGTTGCGCGAGCTATACCCGCAAGCAAATTGACGAGCTCACCGAGTTTGTGAAGAAGCCACAGATTGGCGCTAAAGGGCTTGTCTATATTCGTTGCGAAGCAAACGGCACCTATAAATCGTCGGTCGATAAATTCTTCGACGAAATTGAACTCAGTCGTTTTGCACAAAAATTCAATGCCGAGCCTGGCGATTTGATTTTGATCCTCGCCGGCGAAAAAGACAAAACCAGAAAAGCCCTCGGCGAATTGCGCTTGCACATAGCGAGCCAACTTGGCTTGCGCGACAAAAATAAATTTGCCGCTCTTTGGGTACTCGACTTCCCGCTGCTGGAGTGGAACGAAGAGACCAACCGCTGGCATGCCATGCACCATCCGTTCACGTCGCCCAAGCACGAAGACCTCGCGCTGCTCGACAGCGACCCAGGTAATGTTCGAGCCAACGCGTACGACATGGTGCTGAACGGTACTGAAATCGGCGGAGGCTCAATTCGTATCCACGACCGCGCCACACAACAACTTATGTTCAGCAAACTTGGCTTCAGCGAAGAAGAAGCTAAAAAGCAGTTTGGCTTTTTGATGGACGCTTTCGAATTCGGCGCACCTCCACACGGTGGCATTGCCTTCGGCTTCGACCGGTTGTGCTCACTCTTCGGTGGCGCCGACTCTATCCGCGACTTCATTGCATTCCCAAAAAACAATGCAGGCCGCGACATGATGATCGACACGCCGTCAACTATTTCTGACGAGCAGTTGAAAGAGTTGGGGATTGATGTGAAGAAGTAAGTCTCCTTCTAAGAAAATTATTTTTGACTCGCCTCCATCGCCTGTTTAATGTCGGTGATGATGTCTTCCATGTTTTCCAATCCGAGGGAAACACGAATCAATCCTGGCGTAATACCCACGACACTGCGCTCAGCCTCCGTGAGCTTAGAGTGTGTGGTGGATGCCGGATGCGTAGCAATGCTCCGCGTATCACCAAGGTTGGCCGAATGCGAAAGCATCTTTAACGAATTCAAAAATTTTCTTCCGCGGTCAATGCCGCCTTTGATTTCAAACGTAACAACTCCGCCACCGTGGCGCATTTGTTTTTTTGCAAGGGCATGCTGAGGATGAGAGGGAAGGAAAGGATATTTCACATACTCCACGTCCGAAGACTTCTCAAGCCACTGCGCCAGTTCAAGGGCATTGGCACAATGTTTCTCCATGCGCACCGCTAGCGTTTCCAGGCTTTTCGAAAGCACCCACGCATTGAAAGGCGACATCGACGGACCTGTGTGGCGGGCAAAGAACCGTACTTCCTTGATAAGTTCTTTTTTACCAAGCACGGCGCCACCAATCACGCGGCCCTGGCCGTCCATAAATTTTGTGGCGGAATGTGTCACCAGGTGCGCGCCCCACTTCGCCGGATTTTGCAGGTAAGGTGTAGCAAAACAATTGTCGACGTTCAAAATCAGGTTGTGCTTTGCCGCCAACTTGCCGAGCCACTCCAGGTCGATGAGGTCGAGTGCCGGATTGGAAGGTGTCTCCACAAAAATCATTTTTGTGTTCGGCTGGATTTTACTTTCCCACGAATCCGGATCACTCAGGTCGGCATACGTGTAGCTGATGTTCCACTTCGGAAAAATCGTATTCAAAATCTGATGCGTTGAGCCAAACACCGAACGTGAGGCCAGCACATGATCTCCTGCCTTTAACAACGCGGCCATGCTGATGTACATCGCCGCCATGCCCGACGCCGTAGCGATACCATCTTCGGTGCTTTCAAGCAAGCAGAGTTTTTCGATGAACTCCGTGTTGTTGGGGTTAGAGAAACGGGTGTAAATGTTTCCGGGAATTTCGTCGGCAAAAAGCGCGCGCGCCTGTTCGGCATCTTCAAAAACAAAACTCGACGTTAGGTACAACGGAGTAGAATGCTCACGAAAAGGAGTTCGCTCACTTTGTGTGCGTATCGCATCCGTTTCAAAATTTCCTTTCTTCTTCGACATGTATTCGTATCCGTTAATGGTTATCTGTCAATCGCTCGAGTTCTTACTTGATGATTTCAAAACTATACGTCACTTTCGCCGTCTTCTCCAGCGTCTTTGCGACCGAGCAATATTTCTCTACTGAAAGGGCCACCGCCTTTTTTGCCTTGTCGGGATCGATGTTACCAAACAGCTTATAATGCGCATGCACTTCGGTGTAGAGCGCCGGTGTAACATCCTTCTCCCGCTCGCCGGTCACAGTGATTTTTATATCCTTTAGATCCTCGCGTTGCTTTCGCAAAATGCTGATGATGTCGATGGCGCTGCAACTTCCTACGGCTGCCAGCAAAGTCTGCATCGGGCGCATGCCTTTGTTGTGGCCGCCAATTTCGGGGGAGCCGTCAAACAAAATTTTGTTGCCCGACTCGTTGGTGGCTTCCATCGCGTAGTCGCTGTCCACGCGTTCCAATTCGATCTTGATCATTTTATTTCGAGTTCTTGTTTTTCCTTCCGGGGCCACAAACTTCCTAAAATCATGGCAACAAAACTAACGATTGTGGCCGGAAACAAACTCGGCCAACTGGTATCGGCAAATTCAAAGAATATCCAGGTAATCGTACCGCAGATCATGGCCAGAAAAGCGCCCGTGCTGTTGGCTCGTTTCCAATACAAGCCCATCGCCAGCGGCGCAAACAGCGACACAAGACTAAGAATAGACGACTCTCCTACCAGTTCATAGATGTTGGAGCGCAGGCATGCCATCACCGTAGCAACAGTAGCAAAGCCAAGCACACACAGACGTGTGATCAGCAGCAGTTGTTTGTCGGTAAACCGATCGTTGGAAAGTGGGCGAATGAAGTTCTCAGACAAAATCGCGGCGGGTGCAAGAATCGCCGAACTCGTAGTGCTCATGATCGCCGATAGCAGCGATCCGAAAAATAAAATCTGTATGAAAATATTGGTGTGCGCCAGCACCATTCGCGGCAGCGTAAGTTGAGTGTCGCCTTGCGAAAATTCCGGGTAAAGATGTTTTACACAAAGGCTGATGAACAGTGGCAACATGGCGATGGTAAGGTAAAGCCCGGCGGCAATGAAGCACGAGCGTACCGCCACCTTCACAGAACCTGACGACATCACCCGTTGAAACACATCCTGCGACGGCAGTGACCCCAATCCCAACACCGACCACGCGCTAAAGTAAAGTACCATCTCTTTAAATTCAGGCTTGGGCAAAAAACGAAACGTTCCTTCCGGCACTTCGCTGATCACTTTCACTACACCGCCTGCTTTTTGCGAAAGAATAAAAGCAAGTGTAATCAACCCGATGATGATGACAATACTTTGAAAAAAATCGGTTACCGAAATGGCCCACATGCCGCCGATGAACGTGTAAAACGTGACCACGCTGGCGGCGAGCACTACGCCTTGCCATACGGGCAAACCGGTCACGATATTTAAAATCAGGCCCATGGCCACGAGTTGCGCCGCGATGTAGCCCACGTACGGCGGCGCCAGAAAAAAACTGGCTATTAGTTCGGTGCGTTTGCTGTAGCGTACTTCAAAAAAATCGCCGAGCGTAAGCAGCTTCATAGAGTAGAGCTTGCGCGCGAAAAATAAACCAAACAAGATCAGGCAAAGCGCTCCGCCAAACGGATCTTCGATGACGGAATACAATCCTCCTTTGAGGAATTCGGAGGAAGCGCCAAACACAGTCTCAGATCCAAACCAGATGGCAAACAAGGCGGCAGAGCTAAGGAAGAGCGGCAGGCTTCTGCCAGCGAGCATAAAATCGCCCGTGTTTTTCACGCGGCGCGAGGCCCAATATCCAATGGCAATGGTCAGGGCGAGATAGGCGATGATGGAAAAAAGGAGCAACTACGTAAGGAGTGAGAATTAGACTCTAAAATTAGGGTTTCTCTTTATCCAACCAAATTATTTTCGCCGCACCCGGATGTCAAAGCGGCTTATACGTAAACTGCACGGTGACCTCTACCTGCTCGGCAATTTTCTGCCACAGCACCTGAGGGATCTGAATTTTATAGTCAACGAGTTTCACCATAAACTTGGCTTTGAGCGAGAGCTGGCCGTTGGCATTTTCGATGGTACCCGGAATATTCACCTCCTGTGTGACGCCGTGAATGGTGAGTTTACCAGAGGCCGATACTTTTTGTTCGCCAGTGGTCGATGATTGATATCCTGTAATTTTTCCCTGAAAGGTAGACTTTGGAAACTGCTCGGTCTCCATGTATTTCTCGTTGAAATGATCTTTCATCAATGATTTATCGAATTCAAATTCCTTGATGGGAATAGAGAAAACAATCTCGCCGGTGGCTTCATTAAAGATGCTGCTTCCCTTTGTGTTTTCCGCAGTGATGTCTTCGATAGCCGCATTGGAGAAAAATTTTATGTAACTCTTGTCAGACGAAAATTTTTGGGCCTGTGCCAGAAAAGTCACCAGCAAAATCCCCGACACTAATAACACACTTTTCATTGGTTTCAGTTTTGTTAACGGATAATTTGAAGACACATCAACCACGTAAACTGGATATTTGGTGCAACCGGAGTTTACATAGCGTTTCCAATATAGGCAGAATGCCACTAAACAGGATAGCCTATAAAAGAAAATCCCCCAAAGTCCTGGACCCCGGGGGATAATCTTGTCTATAGTTGGCTTTAATCTGATGCTAAAGTACACCAGGCATTAAACCTACAAAACAGCCTACCGATGAATGGATTTATTTTCTGATGAATAGCCGATTTTACCGACGAACCGCTTTGATGGTATCTTTTTTAGAAGAATCGCCCTCCAAAAACTGCTTTTTGATGCGTTCTTTCAATTGAGGCTTTGATCCCGGAAAGGTAGTACGGCGGCTAATGTCGTAACTGGCGTAAAAAAGGGCAGCCAAAAAAACGACGGAAAGAAGTGCAAATATCTTTTTAGAGCGGCTCATTGTTAAGCAAATGTAAAATCTAATCCCTAATCAAAAAAGAAAGTCGCCACGAAGACTACTTTCATTATCATTGCAGGTTAAAATTCATGCAATATCTATTTCCTAAAGATTTTTTGTTCGGCACGAGCACGGCTGCGACTCAAATTGAAACTGCCTTTGAGCACGACTGGCAAGGCTATACGTCAAAAGATGGCTATGTGTTTGAGCGCACTACCGACCATGAACTAAGATTTAAGGAAGATGCCGCACTTATCGCTTCGCTGGCGCCATGTTACCGTATGGGCCCGATGTGGAGCAAACTTCAGCGCGCGCCTATGGCCGACCTCGAAGCTTCAGCAGTGCACGAATACAAATTGTTTCTGGAAGACCTACGCCAACGCGGCGTGAAGATCATGATGGTGCTGCACCACTTTACTAATCCAACGTGGTTTGCCCAACTCGACAGCTGGGAAAAGGAAGAAAACATTCACCTGTGGGTTGACTTCGCAAAAAAAACGGTAGACACGTTTGGAGAATACGTAAGCCATTGGAACACCTTCAACGAACCAAATGTGTATGCCAGCTACGGCTGGATTACCGGCTTCTTCCCTCCTTTTAAAATCAATCCGGTGAAAGCGGCCATCGCCGTGCGCAACATGGGCAAAGCCCATGACATCGTCTATGATTATATAAAAGAGAAATTTCCGCATCAGCCGGTAGGTATCTCGCATAACACGGTAGTGTTCTCTGCCGAAAATGTATTGGGCTGGTTTCCTGCCAAGCTGAGCGACTATTGGTTTATGGAATGGGTGCCCAAGCATTTCGAGAAGGTCGATTTCTTTGGCATGAGCTACTACGCGCGCGTGCCTCATGACCCGATGCCCATCACCTACATCGATACACCGGAGAAAATGAAACAACTCGGCCGCCCGCACGACGACATGTGGGAGTATCACCCGGAAGGGTTGCGCACGTGCATCGACCGCTACTGGAAAAAATACAAGAAGCCCATCATCATCACTGAAAACGGCGTGTGTGACGAGAGCGACGTGCTGCGGCAACAGGCCATCATCGACTATGCGAAGATTTTACATCAGGCCCTGCAAGACGGCATTGACGTGCGTGGCTATTTCTGGTGGAGTACGTGGGATAACTTTGAATGGCACCTCGGCCCTTCGCGCAAGTTTGGCCTTTATGAATGCGATCTGGAAACCAAAGACCGCCGACCACGCCCTAGCGCTGAGATCTTTAGAAAGCTGGCGCATTATAAGATGATTACGGAAGAGGTTCCCAGTTCCGAGCTGGACGAGGTGATTATCGACTAACTCAATCCTTCAGCACTCTCATCTCCACTCTCCGGTTCAATGCGCGGGCTTCTTCTGTTTTATCGGTGGAAAGTGGCTGTGTTCCGCCGAAGGCTTTCGTCTTAATCCGGTCTTTTGAAATTCCTTTCGACGATAAATATTTTTTTACTGCGTCAACGCGGTCTTGCGAAAGCACCAAATTCTTTTCGGCGCTTCCCTGACTGTCGGTGTGACCTTCGAGTTGAATCACCAATTTAGTATCGGCTTTCATCATCGCTACAAGTTCGTCGAGTTCGGTAAAGGATTCCGGTTTGATCACTGCCCGGCCCATATCAAAAATGAGATGGTTTAACCGCACCGTCTGATTGGTAGGCGTAAGTTCTATGTCGCTAACAATGCTGTGGTTTTTAGATTCTTTCGGATCTACGATAATCGTTCGCGGAATAAAACCTTCAGCGGCAGCCGTCACCTGATACTTCGAAGAACCAAAAATCGAAAACGAAAACGTGCTGTCCACAAACGAACCCGACAGGCTTCCCGTAGGATAGCTCTTATACACAATCTTCGATTTAATTCCCTTGCCGGAAATGGTTTGTTTCACCTTTCCGGAAACGATGATCTCATCGCTTTGTGCCACACTTCTTTCACAACCAAATAAGACAATAACAACACCAAGAAATAATCGCATCACCGTTTCAGTTTCATTTAAGGTTTCTTCCACTCCGAAAGGATAGGCGGAATTTTATTGGCTTCCAGCAATTTTATAAAATCAGCGAAAGCCCCCGCCATCACTTTGTCGTACGCGGCCTGCGCTTCGGTCATTTTTGAAGTCAACATCGCATACACTTCTTTATGCTGATCGGCCGGCGGAAAATCTACGCTGGCAACCGCATTAGCGAGATACCCGATTTTTCCGATCAACATTTCCGGATAACGCACGTCGTCCTGGCCAGTGCCAGTATATTTCAATTGCACTAATTTATTTTCCACCAACAGCAACACACTGTCGAGTTCGCTAATCGACTTCACAATTTTCTTGTACTTCGCTTTTCCTTTCATCACATCACGCAAGTCGTAAAGCTGCCGACGGCTCAGTTCAATTTCATTCACCATCTTTCCGCCTTTGTCATAGTCGGAGTGCATTTTTGCAAGCAGTTCGTTTTGAGCTTTGATGTCTTCCAGCGAGCCTTCCGTGTTGGGATCTTTGAGCACAGTAACAGTGCTGGTAAATTTCAGATCGCCCGAAGTCATGATCACATTGTATTTGCCTGGCGTAACTAAGTATGACTTAAACGTATTGCTGATGTGCGCCGGGCGCGTTCTGTTTTTATCAAGCGCTACCCAATCGGCGCCTTGCGGCTGCGTGCGGGTGATAATGTCTTTAGTGGGTTTTCCTTGCAAATCCCACCATACCCGGTTGATGCCCGCCTTGCCTTTTTGTTTGAATGTTTTCAATGTATCTCCGGCGGCAGAGGTAATATAAATTTTCACGCTGTCTTTATCAGAATTAGTCCAGTAGTTGATGGATGCGCCGTATGTAGGGTCTAAACCGGTGGATGGCTCTGGCAGCGACTGCATCGTGCTGGTTTTGGCGTGAAAGCGATATGCATCTTTTGGGTTGAAGAGCGCAGCCTTGGTGGAATTGAAGCTGGCTGGTAATTGTTGAAGCGGTGTAAGATCGTCAAGAATCCAGGCACCACGGCCATACGTAGCCAACACCAAATCGTTGAAGTGTTCTTGCACATCAATCCAGTAGAACGGCGTGTGCGGCAAGTTGCTCATAAACACTTGCCAGTTTTCGCCATCGTCAAATGAGACGTACAATGTCGATTCAGTGCCCAGGTAGAGAAGTCCTTTTCTAATCGGATCTTCTTTAATGCTGCGGCAGTAGTTGATGTTTCCGGGTTCAATTCCCTTTACTATTTTCTTCCACGTTTTTCCGAAGTCTTCTGTCTTAAACACATACGGTTGAAAGTTGCCGACTTCGTGCGCATCTATGGTGAAGAAGGCTTTCCCTTCGCTCCAGCGTGATGCTTCAATATTTCTTACGCTGCCAAGGGCAGGAATCTCAGGAATATTTTTGGTGACATTCGTCCAATCCTTGCCATCGTTTTGGCTCACCTGAATTTGACCGTCGTTGGTACCAGCCCAAAGCAGTCCCTTCTTCAAAGGCGATTCTTCAAAGGCATAAATCACGTTGGCATATTCCACACCGATGTTATCCGGGGTAAGCCCGCCGGACATCGTTTGTTTCGTTTTGTCATTCAATGTAAGGTCAGGACTAATCACCTGCCACGACTGGCCGCCATTGGTGGTGCGGTGTACCACCTGGCTGGTGACATACACCGTGTTGTGATCGTGCGGACTGATCAGCAGCGGGAACGTCCATTGAAAGCGGTACTTCGCCTCACTGGCAGGATTTCCCGGCACATACTCGGGCCACACTTCTACCTGACGAAACTGTCTTGTCTTCTCGTTGTAGCGCACCACCACACCACCGGCAGCACCCGTGCCTGATGCACTCGACCACACGATGTTAAAATCTTTTGGATCGGGCGTAGCAAAACCACTTTCACCACCGCCGACTTCATGCCACAATCCCGTAGCAATGCCCAAATTATTAAACCCACCAATGTTACTCCGGCTTGGGCCACGCATCGAAGGGCCGTCCTGCCGGTTGCTTAACACATTGTAAGGAATATCATTGTCGGTAGTAACGTGATACAATTGTGCTACGGGCAGCGCGATCCGGTTCCATGTCTTACCTCTGTTCTTCGAAATAGAAACCCCGCCGTCGTGCGATACAATCATCCGGTTGGCATTGTGCGGATCGATCCACATGTCGTGATGATCGCCGTAAGGCTGTGTTTCAAAGCTTATCGGCTCCGTTGTTCGCCCGCCGTCTATGCTAGTCGAAAAAGAAGCCGCCATAAAATAGATTTCGTTCGGGTTTTCCGGCGACACGGCACATCGCGTGTAGTACGCCTGTCTTCCGCCAAGGTCGCGGTTGTAGTTTACCAGCTTCCAGGTTTTGCCTTTATCGTCCGAGCGCCACAGTTCGCCGCTCTCGGCTTTGTCTCCAAGTTTTTCAAGTCCGTCGCCAGTCTCGATTAGTGCATACACACGGTCAGGATTTGCGGGAGTCATCGCGAGCGCAATTTTTCCAACCGGCTGCTCGGGCAGGCCATTGCCTTTCAATTTGGTCCAGGTTTCTCCTCCGTCCTTCGACATGTGGATTCCACTGCCGGGGCCGCCGCTCGTGCGGTTCCAAGTCTTAAGAGACAATTGCCACATGCCCGCAAAAAGTATTCGAGGATTGGAAGGATCCATCACAAGATCAGAAGCTCCGGTGTTTTCATCCACAAACAACACCTGCTTCCAGTTCTTACCTCCGTCGGTTGATTTAAAAACACCACGATCTTTTTGTGGTGCGTATCCGTGACCCACCGCGCAAACATAGATGATATCGGGGTTGGTGGGATGAATAATAATGCGAGAAATGCGTCCTGTATTTTCTAACCCTGAAGCCTGCCAGGTCTCGCCCTGATCCGTTGATTTCCACACGCCATTTCCAATTGAAACATTGGAGCGGATAAAGCTCTCACCTGTACCGGCGAATACAATCTGCGGATCGGAAGGTGCGATGGCAAGTGCGCCAATGGCGTGCACAGGCTTATCGTCAAACACTGGCTTCCAGTTCAGACCACCGTCAGTTGTTTTCCAAATCCCGCCGGTGGCTGCCCCTGAGATATAAACCTGATCATTATCGGGAATGCTCACCGAGCATGTCACACGGTTACCGACAGGGCCAATGTGACGAAACTTGAGTTGCTCTACATCTTCCTTTTTCAGGATTTGTGAGAATGAAAGCGTGGCGCTTAAAAGAAAAAGTAGCGACGCGACGACTGCGGGAAATTTTTTCATGACGGTTCAGGTTAGGATGATGGCTCAATATAAACTATCCCACACCCAATAAAAAGAAGAATTACGCTATTGGCTGACGAGGCGATTGAACTGAATTATAAATCCAGTTCAATCGTTTCGCCGGCGCTGAACCCTTTGCCGTCGTTGTTTATTTTTTTCTCTTCGTCTTCTTCGCCGGAGCTGCTTTCGCTTTCTTCTTCGGCGCTGTCTTCACTTTTTTCGGCGAAGAGGTCGGCTTGCTCCGCTTTTGGTCTTGGGCTTTTGCTTTTGGGCGGCTGCCCGTTGACGAGGACTTGCTCTTGAGGGGCTTCGCCGAAGAGGCTGCCTTGCTCGCCTTCTTCAGACTCTGGTTGGCTGATTTTTTTTTTGGATGACGGAGAGCCACTTGCTTCCGTCATCTCGGTGTTGTCTTCATCTCCTTCTTCAAGGCCCGACTCTTCCGGGTCTTCCACTGGCCTCACTTTCGTCACCTTGAATTGCGATAGCCGGTTGCCCAGCGCTTTCCATCCTTTCACATCAATGAGTTCCTCCAGGTTCACCACTTCCACTTCCTTCTCTTTGCCTTTTCCTTTCACCACTTCAATTTCAATCTCCGGATTGTCGGACGTAGTCACGAACTCGAGTCGCGAGCCAATCCCTTCGGTAATAAAATTGAATTCTTTGTCGAGTGTATTGGTTTCAATCTGGAAGCGTTTTACAAAATGCTGCTTGCTCTCGCCATCCCAATACACCGCCGAGATCACTTTCTTAGGATTGAATTTCTCTACCAGCAGCGTCTTGTTTTCAGGCTCATAGCGATTCGTCAATTCGAAGTTGGTGATCTTATAATTGCCCGACTTGGTAATCGATAGAATCTGATCGTCGCCATCAAACTTACCGACGTGTAATCCGCGCTTGTCTTTGTTAAGGCGGCCGCTGGCTTCATCAAACCACAATTCAAGGCCACTTAACGTGGAACCTTTCGATTCTTTGAAATCAACTTTGCGCACCGGATAATGAGTGACCGTGTTTCCGCGGGCCCCGCGCCCCTTGATTTCCAGTTCTGAAAAATCGAAATCAAAAATCTTTTTGCGTGCCGTACTCGCCTGGCTGAGTTTTACCTCCACCACTTCAGCCTCTCCGTTGGGGTTGGCACTCAGGTAATGAACTTTACTGTTGGGATTTCCCTGATCAAGATTATACTCTTTGTCGCGGATGATCGCCGGCATGGCAAAGCGCTTGGCAAAAGTTTTGCCGCTCTTGCCGTCGCTGTAGATCAGGTTGTACACCATTCGCTCGTCGCCCTTCTTCCAGATGCCCACGTGCAAAATGTCTTTGCCCATAAACACTTTTTCGTTGATGCGACTAACTTTCACTTTGCCGTCGCGGCGAATAGCGATCACATCGTCCAACTCGGAACAGTCGGCGATGAATTCATCTTTCTTCAATCCCCAGCCGATGAAACCGTCTTCGCGATTGACATACAATTTTTGATTGTTGGCGATTACTTCCGTAGCTGTTACCGACTGGAAGCTCTTGATCTCCGTTCTGCGTTCGCGACCTTTTCCGTACTTGTCTAATAAGTTTTGGTAGTAGGCAATGGCGTAGTCCGTAAGGTGCTTGAGGTTGTGAAGCACTTCTTTCAATTCTTTTTCGAGGTCGCGCATCAGCTCGTCGGCCTTGAACGAATCGTATTTAGAAATCCGCTTGATACGAATCTCCAACAGTCGAAGAATATCGTCGCGGGTAATCTCGCGGTAGAATTGTTTTTTGTATGGCTTCAAACCTTTATCGACCGTGCCAATCACGGCTTCAAAAGTTTCGTCGTTTTCTATGTCGCGGTAAATTCTTTTTTCGATGAAAATCTTTTCCAGCGAAGAGAAAAGAATTTTTTCCATTAGTTCGCCTTTGCGAATCTCCAACTCGCGTTTAAGCAGCTTAACGGTATTGTCTGTGTTGACTTTCAAAATCTCGTTCACTTTCATGAACATCGGCTTGTCGTCAACTATCACGCACGCGTTTGGTGAAATGGAAACTTCGCAGTCGGTGAATGCATACAAAGCGTCGATCGCAATTTCCGGCGACAGCCCAGGCTGCAGGTTCACCAGAATTTCTACGTCTTTAGCCGTATTGTCCACCACCTGCTTCACCTTGATCTTTCCTTTCTCGCTTGCCTTCACAATCGACTCCATCACAGAAGTAGTCGTCGTGCCAAAAGGAATGTCTTTGATGACAATTGTTTTTTTATCGACGATCTCCACACGCGCGCGCACCTTAATTTTGCCGCCGCGGTAGCCCTGATCGTATTCAGAGAAGTCGGCAATACCTCCGGTAGGAAAGTCAGGGTAAATTTTCGGATTCTTACCTTTCAATACATCAATCGATGCTTTGATCAACTCACAAAAGTTGTGCGGCAAAATTTTGGTCGACAAGCCCACGGCAATACCTTCCACACCTTGCGCAAGCAACAGCGGGAATTTTACCGGCAGCGTCACCGGCTCTTTCTTGCGTCCATCGTAAGACAGCTGCCACCCGGTAGTTTGTGGATTGTACACCACATCAAGCGCAAACTTTGACGGCCGCACTTCGATGTATCGAGGTGCTGCGGCAGGATCGCCCGTGCGCACATCGCCCCAGTTTCCCTGCGTGTCAAACAGCAATTCCTTCTGGCCAATGTTTACCGCTGCTTCGCCGATGGCCGCATCGCCGTGCGGGTGATATTGCATCGTGCTTCCGATCACGTTGGCTACTTTATTAAAGCGGCCGTCGTCCATTTCTTTCAGCGCGTGCATGATGCGGCGCTGTACAGGCTTGAAGCCGTCTTCGATGCGCGGCACAGCGCGTTCCAAAATTACGTACGACGCATAATCGAGAAACCAGTTTTCGTACATGCCATCAATAGCGATGGAGTGCACGACACCGTTTTCTCCCTGGGTTGGTTTGGGTTGCTCTTTCTTTGCCATCTTATGCTTCTGCTTCTACTTCTTTTTCTTCAATTGATTCCACCTTATCCATTTCTATCCGCAGGTTGTCGATAATAAAATCCTGACGGTCGGGAGTATTTTTTCCCATATAAAACTCAAGCGTTTTAAGTAAGTGTTTCTCTTTGTCGATCAACACCGGCTGCAAGCGAATGTTCTCGCCGATGAACGTTCCGAATTCATCCGGCGAAATTTCACCCAACCCTTTGAAGCGGGTGATCTCCGGCTTGTTGCCCAGCTTTGCGATGGCGTTCTGTCGCTCCTCATCGGTGTAGCAGTAGATCGTTTCTTTCTTATTGCGCACGCGGAATAGCGGGGTATCCAAAATATACACGTGACCAGCTTTGACGAGGTCAGGAAAAAACTGGAGGAAGAACGTCATGAGCAGCAAGCGAATGTGCATTCCGTCAACGTCAGCATCGGTAGCGATGATCACTTTGTTGTAGCGAAGTCCATCGAGGCCGTCTTCAATATTCAACGCATGTTGCAACAAGTTGAATTCCTCGTTTTCATACACTACTTTTTTAGTAAGACCAAAGCAGTTGAGCGGTTTTCCGCGCAAGCTAAACACGGCTTGTGTTTCTACGTCACGCGATTTGGTGATCGATCCACTAGCCGAATCACCTTCGGTAATAAAAATAACTGACTCAGTTCCCTTCTCTCCTTTGGCGTCGTCGAAATGAAAACGACAGTCGCGCAATTTCTTGTTGTGGAGGTTCGCTTTCTTAGCACGCTCGTTAGCCAGTTTCTTAATCCCGGCGATTTCCTTTCGCTCGCGCTCCGATTGCAAAATGCGTTTGAGCATCACATCGGCTACTGCTGCATTTTTGTGCAAGAATATTTCCAGCTCCTTCGATACAAAGTCGCCGACGTAATTCTTTACCGACGCGCCTTCCGGCGCCATATTGAGCGAACCGAGTTTGGTTTTGGTCTGCGACTCAAACACAGGCTCCTGCACGCGCACCGCGATAGCACCGATGATGCTGGCGCGGATATCGGCGGCGTCAAAATCTTTCTTATAAAAATCACGCACACCGCGCACAATTCCTTCGCGGAAAGCGGCCAGGTGAGTTCCTCCTTGTGTGGTGTTCTGCCCGTTCACGAATGAATAATATTCTTCGCCGTATTGGTTGCCATGCGTAAGCGCCACTTCGATATCATCGCCTTTGAGGTGAATGATCGGGTAGCGGATTTCTTCAGGATCGGATTTTTGTTTGAGCAAATCGAGTAGACCGTCCTTGGAATAGAATTTCCGGCCGTTGTAGTTGATGGTAAGGCCTGCGTTCAAAAATGCGTAGTTCCACATCAGGTCATCCAGGTATTCGGGGATGAAGTGATAGTGCTTGAACATCTGATCGTCGGGCTCAAACTCAACGAGCGTTCCATTCTTTTCATCCGACTTAGATTGGCGCGGGTCGTTGACCAGCACACCTTTTTTAAACTCCGCCAGCTTTGTAGCACCGTCGCGGAAGGCTTGCACTTTAAAATAATTGGACAGCGCATTTACCGCTTTGGTACCCACACCATTCAAGCCAACCGATTTTTGAAAAGCACCGGAGTCGTACTTAGCGCCAGTATTTATTTTGGAAACAACGTCTACCACTTTACCTAAGGGAATACCACGACCATAGTCGCGCACCGTCACCTTCTGATCGGTAATTTTAACATCGATGGCTTTTCCGTAGCCCATCATGTGCTCATCGATACAGTTGTCGATCACCTCTTTCACCAACACATAAATACCATCGTCTTTGGCTGATCCGTCGCCAAGCTTACCGATGTACATCCCCGGCCGCAAGCGGATATGCTCGCGCCAGTCGAGCGACCGGATACTCGACTCATTGTATTCCATGCTTTCTTTCGCCATAGTTCTTGCAGTAAGTGAGAAAATAAAAAGTCAAAAAAATTAAAAAGACTTTATCCAAAAAATAGAGCGGACAAATTCTTCTATAAAGTACGGTAATTTTAAGGGCATTTTATGAACATCGCAAAAGGGTGAGCTACAAATCTAAACGAAGGAAGCGCAAATAACTCGCTGGTAGTCAGCCGGGCAATCAAAACTTCACACCGTCTGTTTTTTTGAAAAATTTTGTGCGATGCGGTATATCGGCCAGACTGCAATCCAAATGAGCAGGATTGCTACGCTTCCGTAAATTATTGCGCCAAGCCGTCCGTAGTCGTACTTCTCGCCGCTGTTGTAGAGGCTGATGAAGTTCAATCCGATCACAAAGAACAGATTGACCCAGATGATCAGCACATAAAACCAGGCTTTGAACATGAAATCCTTTTCGGGATAGATACGCGTCACCAGAAATACCAGCGCATTGGCAATAGTAATCAGCGCCAGCGCGATGTAGAACACGGCCTCTTTCGAAAGGCTGATCGTGAATGTATTTTCATTGACTACTACCGTTTCGGGCAGCGAGGCATACACATACATGAAAAAGGCCGTCGCGGCCAGCAGCGAAAACACCCAGAGAACTTTCGAAATTTTTAGCGCCATCTTGCTTACTTTTGATCCACAAATCGGGCGCAAATTACTTTGAATTGCGCGTAAAACGAAAGATGAAAAAACTATTTATTCTTGCGCTCCTTGTTATTGGTGGATGCAGCAAAAGCCTTCCTTCATTAGATGGAATCGACCTCGCCGCGTGGAAGGACGACAAAAACGGATGCAGCAGCGTGCGTGCCAAAACAATCGAAGCACTGGATTTGCAGAAAGATAAAATTAAAGCGCTGAGCGAATCGCAGGTGGCCGAACTGTTGGGAAAACCGGACCGCACCGAGTTGTACCGACGCAATCAGAAATTTTACACCTATTACCTTGAGCCGTCAGAAAAGTGTGCGCCTACGGTATTATCATCGAAGAAGCTGATCATCCGATTCAATGGCATGCGCATGGCCAAAGAAGTGGAGATTGAGTAAGGGCTAACTATGCAACGCATTTCGTTGAAAATTTTGAACTTTTCGTTTTGCTTTTTCAATGTTACTCCAGAGCACATTCACGAGCTGGTCCTTCTTTTTTGAATTGAACGGATACAGCAACGAAGGTTTAAAATAAATTCTATCGCCCAATTGTTCGGCGTGATAAAAATCCACACGATAAACACCTCCAAGCGTTTTCAGATTTATGTCTTTGATGTTCTCCAGAGGAATGACGATATCCTGCTTTTGCAAAATGACGTAGAGAAATTCGTCATCAAACTCAACACGACGAACGTTGCTGTTCAGCTTCCACCACAGATAGCCTAACCACGCCACGTACCCCGAGCGGAAAAGCATTCCAAAATAGTCATCTCCGTTTCGCTCTTGGAATAAAAAATAAAATACAAGGACACCCAACCCTACAATCATCACGTATCCGGAGGCCTTATACAAATTCAGAAACCGGGTGGACAAGCTCTTAATTCTGACCTTCGGTTTTTCTTGCATAGCAATAACTCTATCTTTGGCTCAAAATTAAGAAACAATGAATAACATCGCAGTGATTGGCTCTGGTACGATGGGCAATGGAATAGCCCATGTTTTTGCGCAATACGGTTTTCAGGTTTCGCTGATCGATATTTCGGAAGATGCCTTGAAGAAAGCCGTCGCTACCATTGACAAAAACTTAACCCGTCAGGTAGAGAAAGGTGCGATCACCGCCGAAACCAAACAGAAGGCGCTTGCCTCTATCACCACTGCGACTTCAATTAAAACAGGTGTAGCCAATGCAGATCTGATCGTAGAAGCAGCCACAGAAAACGTAGACCTGAAACTTAAAATTTTTAAAGACCTCGACGAGTCAGCCAAACCTTCGGCTATTCTGGCTACCAACACTTCGTCGATTTCAATAACCAAAATCGCTTCAGTTACCAACCGTCCCGCCAAGGTCATCGGAATGCACTTTATGAACCCTGTGCCCGTGATGAAACTCGTGGAAGTAATTCGCGGATATGCGACAAGCCATGAAACTACCGACGCGGTGATGACGCTTTCGAAGCGATTGGAGAAAGTACCGGTGGAAGTAAACGATTATCCTGGCTTCGTTGCCAATCGGATTCTCATGCCGATGATCAACGAGGCAATCTATTCCTTGCACGAAGGCGTAGCTGGCGTAGAAGAAATTGACACCGTGATGAAGCTCGGTATGGCCCATCCGATGGGGCCGCTGCAATTGGCCGACTTCATTGGGCTTGATGTGTGCCTCTCCATCTTGCGTGTGCTGCACGACGGCTTTGGCAACCCGAAATATGCTCCGTGCCCGCTGTTGGTAAACATGGTGCAGGCCGGTCACAAAGGCGTAAAATCCGGAAGCGGATTTTATCAATACCAATCGGGAAGCAAAGAGCTGGTGGTGGCGGAGCGATTTAAAAAGTAGACCTAAATCTTAAACCTTTAATAAATGGAAAACTTCAACAAAAACTGGCTGGCTATTCTGCTGATCGTCATTGTATTTTTTACGCTTGGCTTTTTGACCGGTCGTGTGACGGGCGGGCATCATCATGGTCATGGTAAAATGATCAAAGAAAAAATCATTTACGATGGCAAGGATATGGTCATTGACGCAGACGACAACCAGATCACCGTAAAAGTCGATACGATTAAAAACGACGGAAAAAATATTGAGGTGAAAGTAGAAAAGAAGCTGAAGAAGTAATCAGGCCTTATCTCCGATTCCCAGATTAGCAATCGGCGCTACTTCTAGTCCACAGAAACGTCCAGCTAAGAATTTATAATACGCAGCCATGGCAATCATGGCGGCGTTGTCAGTACAATACTGAAATTCAGGAATAAAGATTTTCCAATTCATTTCTTGCGCGGTCAGTTTCATCGCTTCTCGCAAGCCTGAGTTGGCTGCGACACCACCCGCGATGGCAATTTCTTTGATACCGGTTTGATGCGAAGCGAGTTTTACTTTCTGCAAAAGCATCTGCACCAGGTGAAGCTGCAGGCTTGCGCAAATATCATTCAGGTTTTTCTCTACAAAATTCTCGTCTTCCTTTTTGCGGTCACGCAAAAAGTAAAGAAAGGCCGTTTTGATTCCGCTAAACGAAAAACTCAGGTCGGGCATTACAGTCTGTGAAAACTTAAATGCCTTGGGGTTGCCCAACTTAGCATACTGATCGATCAACGGGCCACCCGGGTATGGCAGCCCCATCATCTTGGCGGCTTTGTCAAAGGCCTCTCCCACTGCGTCGTCTTGTGTTTCGCCGATCACGCGCATATCAAGGTAGTCGTTTACCAATACAATCTGCGTGTGCCCACCGCTTACGGTTAGGCACAGAAAAGGAAATTGAGGGCGCGGCTCGTCGATGAAATGGGCCAGCACATGAGCTTCCATGTGGTTTACTTCTATCAGCGGAACGCCAAGCGCCAATGCCATTCCCTTGGCAAAGGAAACGCCCACGACCAACGAACCCATCAGCCCTGGGCCGCGGGTAAAAGCGATGGCATTTAAATCTTCATTTTTTATACCAGCCGATTGCATCGCCTCGTTCACTACTTGAAGAATATTTTGCTGGTGGGCTCGTGAAGCCAATTCGGGCACCACGCCGCCATATTTATGGTGTACAGCCTGTGAGGCTATGACATTATTAAGTACCTTGCCTGATTGAATTACTGATGCAGAAGTTTCATCGCACGAAGACTCAATGGCAAGTATGGTTGGATGCAGTTGTTGACGCATGAGGTTGCAAGTTATCAAAAACCGGATTTTGTTTTGGCTCAGGAAAATATTCCTGTACTCAGCCTTCATTTTTCTTGTCTTTTTTACCCTCGGGTTCATCATTCTCCAGTTCCCGCAAGTTCAGTCGGCTCTCACCAGTCGCTATTTGTCAGGCTTCTCGCAGGTAATCGGGTTCCCTACCTCGGTTGAATCCATCGACCTTCGGTGGTACGACAGACTGGTGCTGAACAATGTGAGCATCAAAGACCCTGAAAACAATTCGATGATTACCGTAAAAAGGCTCATGGTAAACTTTGAATTTTTAAGCTTGCTGGGAAACGGAAGCGTGAACATTGATGCGGCGGTAGTTGACCACGCTGAGGTAAGCCTGATCAAAATTGCGGAGAGTGACACCTCAAAAAATTTGAACATCAATGTTTTCATTAAAAAGATAAACGAGAAGTTTTCCTCAGGCTCAGGCGGTGGTAAGAGTTCGGCAAAACTTAACATCGGCGAGATTGAATTGATCGGCTCAAAATTCATTTACAATGACACCGAAAAAGACTCGATCAAAAACGGATTTGATTACCATCACTTTCACCTGAATGTAGACGAAGGCGACATCGAAGCTTTTCAAGTGATCGGCGATACGATTCAGTTTGATGTGAACAGTTTGGATATTGTTGACCGGCAGACCAAACTTGAAATCAAAGACCTCGAGACATTCTTCCGTATTTCGCAAAGCTCGATGGAGTTTTTAAATACCACACTGAAAGCAGGCCACAGCGTGGTTTCAGACACGATCATTTTCACTTATCAAACCATGGATGACCTGAGCGACTTTAATGATAAAGTCACCATCCATGCCAAATTAAAAAACACCATTCTCGACCCCAACGATCTGGCGTTATTCACCTACGGATTACCTCCTTTGCCTAAACCCATTCAGATAAGCGGAATTCTCAAGGGCCAGGTGTCGAGGTTTACCTTCAGTAACATGAATTTGCTGTTTGGCAATTCGAAAATAGAAGGGCGACTAAATATGGATGGGCTTCCCAACATCAACGAAACCTTCATTGACCTCAAGGTAAAAGAAGGTGTGGTAGAACCTGCCGACATCCGATCATTTGTGAGAGAGAATACACACGATCTTTTGATTCCACTCGGCCGCACGATTGCTCACGCTGAGTTTACCGGATTCATCAACGATTTTGTAGCCAAAGGAAACCTGGCTACCAGTCTTGGCCGGATCAACGCCGACGTGAACTTAAAAATCAATGAAAAAGAAGTAGACCAGTCAACGTTTAGTGGAAACCTCGAATTAAATAATTTTCTGTTAGGCACTTATTTGAGAGACACCGTCAATTTTCAAAAAGTGACCCTCAGCGGACGAATAAAAGGGAAAGGACTTGAGCGGGGAAACACTGACTTCACGCTGACAGGAAAAATCAACTCGCTTGGCTTCCGCCGATATAATTATTCAGACATCACGACCAACGCGCGCTTTGCCAAACAACTTTTCAACGGAGATCTTTTCATCAATGACCCCAATCTTAAATTCAAAGGCAAAGCCTTCATCGATTTTCGGAAAGGAAAAGAGCTGATTCAAGTGAAGGCTAATCTCGACACAGCCTTCCTTGATCATTTGGGTTTCATCAAAGAGCCGCTCTTCATTCGCTCTTACTTTGATGTAAACACCAACGGTCTTGAATTAGACAGTTTGTTCGGTACCGTTGTACTGCGCAATGCGCTCGTGAATTATCAAGGCAAAGTGCTCGACCTTGATTCGATACGGATCATCTCCAGTAAAGAAGGCAACGGGCGACAATTGCAATTGCGAAGTTCAGTAGCCGATGTAAATCTGAAAGGAGACTACCGCTACTCTACGCTGTTCAACGACCTCCGAAAATTCGGGGAAGAATTTTACTTGAAATTTCAAAACAACGAGCAACAACTTAGCGATCACTATAAACTTCGGAAGAAAATTGTTCAGCCTTACAAAGCTTCCTTTGAAATGGAGCTCCACGATATGTTGCCGCTGGCCGTACTGGCCGACGTTGACCTTTTCATATCGCCAGGAACAAATCTGAAAGGAAGCTTTTCAAACGACAACGTTTCGCGGTTGCAGTTTAAGACTCAGCTTGACACTGTTATTTACAAAGGCAAATTTTTTTGGGGTAACACGATAGAGTTCGCAGGTTCAAAGCATCGCGACAGCTCCGACGTAAAAGCAACGGCCATCGTCCGCTCCGAAAGTCAGCAGCTGTCCAGCTCCTTCCGCTCAAAGAATTTAGTCACACAAGCCGACTGGGATCTCAACCATGTGAATTTTTCATTTGATGCTGACCAGGATGGCAATACAAATATCATACGATTAAAGTCGGCACTTGATTTCATGAAAGACAGCATTCGCTTGAAAATCCTTCCCACTGAACTTAGGATCTTTAATGAAGACTGGATTTTCAGTCAGCAAAACTACAGCCTGATAAAAAACAAAGAGGTGTTTATTCACCACCTAAGGGTGCATCATGGCAACGAGGCGGCGATGATTGAAGGATACGTCTCTGAGAATCCGGAACGCTCACTTACTCTGACTATTGACAGCCTCAACCTGGACATTTTTAATTCTCTGGTTCAGGAAAAATTGTCAGGCATTGTTAACGGAAATATTGAAGCCCGCGATCTCTATCACAATCCTTTTGTGCAAAACAAACTCGACATTAAAAACCTTACGGTGGATGAGTTTCTGGTCGGCAATGTGGCGGGCTTAAACCAATGGAACCGCGACGAGAGGAGATTTGATTTGAACCTTACGCTGGAGCGCGACGGAAAGCGAACGGTAGAAATGCTGGGCTACTACGATCCTTCAAAAGAAGATCCGCTTGAAGTAAACGCGAAACTCGAAAACACGAACATTAAAATTATTGAGCCCTTCATGCGAGGAATTTTCTCGCACATGGATGGCGCCCTTACGGGGAATTACAGCATCACAGGCACATTCCTTGAGCCGGTGGTGCGAGGTGAAGGGAAAATTCAAGCCGGGTCGCTGGTGGTGGACTACCTAAAAACAAAATATTATTTCTCGGGCTCGCTAGGTTTCTCGCCCACCAAAGTGATCTTCAAAGATTTTAACCTGACCGATGAATTGAAAAATAAAGCGTCCCTTGACGGGGACCTCACTCACCGCAACTACCGCGATTTCCGGATCGACCTTAACGCGTCGTTCAAGAATTTTCAATTGCTCAATACCACTCTAAAGGACAATTCCCTTTTTTACGGACTGGCTTATGGCACCGGCGATTTGAATATGCTTGGCTCGCTCAGCAATATGAAAATTTCGGCGACGGCGCGATCGGAAAAGAACACCCGGATTTTCATTCCGCTAAATGGAAGTGTTGATAATTCCACCAAAAAAGATTTTATCTCCTTCGTGAATTTTGCCGACACCCTGAAGCTTAAAAAAGGAAAAGCGAAAGCCAAGAATCATGACGAGCCTACAGGCATTACCATGGACATGAACCTGGATATTACACCCGATGCCTACGCGGAAATCATTTTTGACATCAAGTCAGGGGATATCATCCGAGGATACGGAAATGGCGAACTCAAACTCCAGCTTGATACCAAGGGCGATTTTCAAATGTTTGGTGCCTACGAATTTGAGCGTGGCAATTATAATTTTACGCTCTACGACATCATCAATAAGGAATTCACCATCAACAAAGGAAGTCGCATCACCTGGCTTGGCGATCCCTACAGCGCTACGCTGGCGCTCACGGCAAGTTATAAACAATTGGTTTCGATGGCGCCAATCATTTCCAATCAGGCGTACGCCAACACCATCCCGATGCGCAGAAAATATCCTGTGGACGTACAATTGAAACTGGATGGCCCAATGATGTCTCCACAAATTAATTTCGATATTGTTTCGAACGACCTTCCTAACAACGTCCAGATTGATGCGTCAAGTAGTGTGCAGTTGAATTTTGAGTTCAAAGCTTTCAAAGCAAAGCTCGACGAACAGGAATTAAAGAAACAAGTGTTCAGTCTTATTGTGCTGCGGCGCTTCTCACCACAAGACGCCTTCGCCACCAGCGGTGGGAGCAGTTTGTACAGTAGTGTGAGCGAACTACTCTCGAATCAGTTAAGCTACTGGCTCACGCAAGTAGATCAAAACCTGGAGGTAAACTTTGACCTTGGCAACTTTGACCAGGAAGCGTTCAATACCTTTCAACTGAGGCTTTCCTATTCATTCCTCAATGGCCGGCTGCGCGTGACCCGCGACGGCGCATTCAACAATCAATACAACCGCTCCGAGGTGTCGAACATGCTTGGTGACTGGACGGTGGATTACCTCCTCACCCCTGATGGCAAGTTTAAAGTGAAGATGTACAATCGCACCAACATCAACCAGCTCACCAACTCCATTGGCTCGCAAACCGCTATCACTACCGGCTTCAGCCTTATGAACACGCAAAGCTTCAATACCTTCCGGGAATTGCTTACCGCTGCCCGCGATCGTCGCCGCAAGGAAATGGAACAGAAACCCAAAAAGGAAGAAGAAGACGGAACGAAGTGATGAAATATGCACGATTACAAGGTCGGAAATCAGGAATTCTGGTGCGTTTTTATCTCCAGCTAAAGCGTTTATTAATTCCGATTTAATTAACTTGCAGTAAACCCCAACCGTCTATGGACCTGAGCGCTTTGATGAAAAAATACGCCGAGGAAATCGGTGGACAATACACCGAATACGACCATTCACAATCCATCATCATCGTACCTGTTTCCGGCGGGCGTTATCAAACCGTGCTGGGTACAATTACTCAAAACGACCTGTACAACCGTAAGCTCATTTCCCTAAATTCAAAAGTCTGCTCCATCAAGCCAGACATCGATTACAAAATGCTACTTGAGCAAACTGCTTATTTCAACTATTGCCGTTTTGTAATCAAAGACAACTACCTGCAAATCGAAGCAGTGGCCTCGTTGATCGGACTTTCAGAAGAAACTATTAAAGAGATGGTGCAGGAAGTGGCCAACCTGGCCGACCAGTTTGAATTAAAAATTACTGGCGCCGACATTCACTAATCGTCAAAACCACTTCTTGTATTTGAAGTACCGGATCATGCCCACTACCATGAGCAGCATGAGACCCCACACCAGCGCGTAGCCAAATTTCCAATGGAGCTCGGGCATAAAATCGAAGTTCATGCCATACACACCCACAAGAAATGTCAACGGAATGAAAATCGTGGAAATCACCGTGAGCACTTTCATCACCTCGTTCATGCGGGTGTTGAGTGTATTGATGTAAATGTCCATCAGTCCTGAGGTGAGATCTCGATAGGTATCGAGCGAATCAATCAGGTGCGCCACGTGATTATAGATGTCTGAAAAGAAACGCGCGTTCGACGAATCAATAAAACCACTCTCATCTTTAATAAGCTTGCTCATCGCGTCGCGCAAAGGAAAGAGTGCCTTGCGCAGGTAGATCAGTTCTTTCTTCAGGTGCTGAATTTTGCGAAACTGCTCACTGGAAGAATCCTTATAGATTTCGTCTTCGATATCTTCAATCTGCTGGCCGATCGAATCCAGGACGACGTAGTAATTGTCAACAATGATATCAATAAGGCGATACAAAAGGTAGTCGGCTCTTTTCTTTCTAACGCGCCCCTGGTCAAGCCGCAGGCGGTCGCGCAGCGGTCCAAACAAGTCGCCTTCCTTTTCCTGAAACGACAGCAGGTAATCTCTCCCCAATACAAAACTTATTTGTTCGTAATCGATTTTGTTATCTTCAATGCGATAAAGCATCTTCAGGGTGAAGAAGAGATAGTTTTCGTACTCTTCAACTTTGGGCTGGTGATCGCACGTAATATCCTCGATGAGTAAACTATGGAGCGAAAAATGCTCTCCTATTTTTTCTATGATAGCCCGGTCTTCAAGGCCATCTAGGTTAACCCAATTGACTAGGCTGGAATTGTATTTGGTAAGAAGCTCGTGAACGGTAAGTTGATCAAAACTTGAAAAATCCTTTTCATCGTACTGAATCAGTTCCAGGATGATGTTAGGTTTGGCTGGTACCGATTCTGCTTTCTTTTTCATGGCTGTTACACCGATTTGATTTGGTATTGTAGGTTGGCAAGCGAGATGCCTTCTTTGTCAAATATTTCTTTAATGGATTTATTCACATCGCACTTCAGGTCAAACGCGTCCGTTGGGTTATTCGTCCACACATAAGCACGGAGCAAAATTCCGCCATCCAGAAAGGTAAGCACGCGCACCATAACCGGAGTCTCACCACGGGCAATTTCTCCTTCGGTGCGGTTGTCGATATAATAACGATGCTGCATCGACACGTCCTGAATTATCTTAATGGCTTTTTCAAGATTCGTATTAAAGGCTACGGCGAGTTCGACGAAGACGCATATTTTTTCATCCACAGTTGTGGAATTAATTATCGTTTCGTTGCTGATCACGCTGTTGGGGATGATGACTCTGCGGTTTTCAAAATCTTTGATTATCGTATGACGAAGGGTGATGTCTTCAATATCGCCCGTGTAAAGCTGCCCGATCTTCACCCGATCGCCCACGCTAAAAGGTTTGAATATAACCAGAAAGAATCCGCTCACGATGTTTGAAAAAGCCGACTGCGAAGCAAAACCGACAATCGCCGCCAACACACCGGCACCTGTAAGCAAGCCCGTACCATAGGTGCGGAGCGACGGGATAGACCGGAAAATCACCACGATGGCGACAAAGAAGAGAATAAAATCGACCGCGTTTTTGAAGAAATTGTAATGGGTAGGATCAACCTTCAGCTTACGTGCGGCGGTTCGGAAAAAACGCCCCACCAGAAACCGGAGCACCAGCGAAATCACAGAAGTGATCACCAAAACCAACACCACGAAAAATATCTTCTCCCAATTTTTGTCCATCGGCATCATAAGGCCGAAAATACTTAATAGTCGAGTGTATAAAGACAACCGAAGTCAGTTTTTTTCAATTAATTAGAATTTACTTATTCCGGCCAACGAAAGACTGTGTACTAATGATTATTATTGCAACCATGTCTTTACGTTTAGACGATATCAAAAGGCCGGTAGCCAAAGAGATGGAGGAATTTGAGCACAAATTCCGAGCCTCCATGAAGACGAAGGTTTTGCTGCTGGACAAAATCATGAACTATATCGTAAAGCGCAAAGGCAAGCAGATGCGGCCACTGTTCGTGTTTTTGAGCGCGGGCGCCTGCGGTGAAATCAATGAATCAACCTTTCGCGGTGCCTCGTTGATTGAGCTCGTGCACACCGCCAGCCTGGTACACGACGATGTGGTGGACAACTCCAATTACCGCCGTGGTTTTTTTTCGGTCAATGCATTGTGGAAAAATAAGATCGCCGTTTTAGTAGGCGATTTTCTCCTCACCCGAGGTTTATTTCTCGCGCTTGAGCACAAAGACTATGGGCTACTTTCCATCTGCACCGATGCGGTAAAAGAAATGAGTGAAGGCGAGCTCATGCAAATGGAAAAAGCACGCCGCCTAGACATCTCCGAAGATATCTACTATGAGATTATCCGGCAGAAGACAGCCTCACTTATTGCTTCATGTTGCGCTGCTGGTGCCAGTTCCTCCGGAGCCGACGAGCAGACCGTGGCACGCATGCACAAGTTTGGGCAACACGTAGGGATGGCCTTTCAAATAAAGGATGACCTTTTTGATTACGGTGAAGAAGAGATTGGCAAACCGCTGGGTATTGATATCAAGGAAAAGAAAATGACCCTGCCGCTTATCTATGCGCTCTCCAAAGCCTCGTGGCTGGAGAAAAGGAAAATAATCGGGTTAGTAAAAAACGAAAGCGAAGACCCCAAAAAAGTTCAGGAGGTAATTTCGTTTGTAAAAAAATCAGGAGGAATCGAATATGCCCGAAACGCTATGGAGGGCTACTACACGATGGCGCTTGAAACCTTAGATACTTTTGCGGAGTCGGAGTATAAAAAGTCGTTAAAAATGCTCGTTCAGTTCACCATCGAGCGAAAAAACTAAACCTATTTTTTGGTATTGATTCTACCTCTGCCGGCTTCAAGTACGGCATAATCTTTTATTGAATTAAAGGTAGTAGCATCCAGTTTTTGAGCGGCCGGACCCGTCATCTCGGGGGTAAATGCGCCTTCGGTTTCCCACCATTTCTTGGCGTTGTTGCGCGCCTCCGTTTTATCAATCTCAAAATAATTAATCACTGAATCGGAAACCATCCAGGGTTTTGCTACGGAAGCGTATTTTTCAAAAATCATGTTGCGCATTTGCGTGCCGCTCGGTTGATTATTGAAATGGGAAATGGTGTACGATAGCGTTTCGGGTTCAGTCATTACCAAATCCCAGTACTTCTTTGAGGTAACTATCTGAGAAGTAGTAAGTAAGTAACCGAAACCACTTTCAAGAGGTTCGCGGGTAATGTTGCACGAGGCCCTGAATTCCTTCTTCTTTTTGCCAAACAAACCAAGCAACGCCATAAAATTTAGATTTTGTATAGGTTAGATACTCTCCTATGGCCAAATAGTTGCACACAAGGGCAAATAAATTTTTGCCCTACCTTTCAAATCAGTTGCCAGAGGTGTTTTTTGGAGGTTTAGCTGACGCCCCGGATTTTTTTAACTGCAGAAATTTTTCATGGCGGCTAAGGAAATCATCCAGTTGTTTGACTGGTAGCTTTTTTGCTATGATCTTCTTTTTATCGTCAAGAATATAAATCGTGGGGGTCGTGTCTGCGTGATACACTTTGCTGTACGGCTCTAGGTAGGTACGCGGTCCGTTTACAGTGATCCATGGCGTTTTAAATTCTTTGATAAAGTCGCGCATCATTTTCATTGACGTGTCCGTGGCTACGGCATATACCTCAAAATCGTACTTGGCTTTGCTCTTGTTATAAAAGTCTACGAGCTTGGGCGTTTCCTCACGGCAATGCCCGCAGTCGGGCCTGAAGATGAATAGTATCGTGTACTTATTCTTAATGTCATACATCGACCGCGGTTTAAAATTCTGATCCTGCATGATAAGGTTGGCGCCTACATGACCGATTGTACAGACTCTAATTTTATCGGCGTATTCTTTTAGGTTTTGTTTGAGCTTGGCATTGATCCAGAAGTCCATCGCACCGGAAGCGAAGTACTGATCATATAGTTTTACAAACACTTCATCAAGACCCATGATTTCGGGTTGCTGATAAGTGAAGAGACAATTCCAAACCAGGTATTTATAAGTCTCTTGATTTGGCTTCACTTTTTCCACTAACCCATTGATGGCCTTCACCACAGAATCTGGCTGAGGAATGAATAATTTCGAGAGGTATTCCTTCAGTTTTTCCTGGTACATGGGCCGGGGCAAGCGAATCATTGCCTCGTCTTTAAGGTCAAAATTGTCGAAGAAGTGTTGCCGCATGTACTTCAGTTGGTATGTCGAGTCGATTGTTCCATCGGCTTTTTTTGGCGGATCGGGTACAGGCACAATGGTACCGGCTTTTAGCCATCGAGCTGTCATTGAAGTGGGATCTTTTGCAATTACTTCTTTCTGATAGGTCATCACCTTCTCATTGATTTTCGCAAATGCCTCACGCGCTTCTTTCTTCTGATCTTCTTTTATCGTAGTGTCTTTGATGATTTTCATGAAAGGCTCAACTTCTTTATTGCGATCGATATTGAAATAAATATTATCGAAATACATTTTGTTATCAGTATCGCCTTTCACCACCATGTTCTGAACGTAGTCTTCAATTTTCAGGTAGCCCGATGTACTTGTTTCGAGTGTGAAAAACTGGTTCTTACCGATTACAAAATCAAACAATTTGTTCTTGGCCAGCACGAGATAATAGAACCCTTCGGGAAGTGGTTTTTTTCCATAAAAAGAAAATGAATTTCCCTTCACTTGGGCCGTGTCCATCAATACGGTGCTCTCACCGTAATAGCTTCCGAGATAGACCGTGGTGTCTTTCCAACCTTTGATTGTAAAGTTTATTTTATAGCCCGACTGTGAAAATGTACAACCGGAAATCATCATGAAGAACAAAATAAGCTTCAGCCTCATAGCGTTAAAATATTAGATGGCAAATTTCAACAAAAGCACTTTGACAAACAACGGCGTCGATTCATTCAGGTTTCCTCGTTCTGGTAACACCGCAAGAGGGGCAGAAACTAACGAGAAGTGGCCATAATCCAGAAACCAATTTGTATTTTTGCAGGTCATGTCGCTTTTCATCGATCATCTCACCAAGATTTACGGAGCTCAAAAGGCTGTCAACGGCATTTCCTTTTCAGTAGAGCAAGGTGAGATCGTTGGTTTTCTGGGGCCAAACGGCGCTGGAAAATCGACTACCATGAAAATCGCAACGGGGTATATTCCGCCGACGAATGGTAAGGTTGTGGTCAGCGGTTTTGACGTGGTGGAAGAGCCCATGAAGGTGAAGAAGATTATTGGCTATCTGCCTGAGCACAATCCTTTGTACCTCGACATGTTTGTGCACGAGTATCTGAATTTTATTGGGAAGATTTATCAGATTCCTCACCGCCAGTTGAAGCCGAGGATTTCAGAAGTAGTGTCGATGTGCGGTCTGACTTTAGAACAGAACAAAATTATTGGTTCACTTTCGAAAGGATATCGTCAGCGCGTGGGACTGGCGCAGGCTCTTCTCCATAACCCTGATGTATTGATTCTCGACGAGCCCACCTCGGGACTTGACCCCAACCAGATTTTTGAAATCCGAAAACTCATCAAAGAAATCAGTCGCGACAAAACAGTGATTTTTTCAACTCATATCATGCAGGAAGTGCAAGCCCTTTGCGATCGGGTCATTGTTATCAACCGCGGAAAAATTGTAGCGGACGATCGTGTCACGAACCTGATCGGCAAGAAAGAAAATACCCTGGTGGTCATGGTTGAGTTTAAGGAGCCTGTTTCAACACAAGAACTTGAATCACTCCAAGGTGTAGCGCAGGTACAAAAGGAAGGTAGTTTCTACCGAATCGTAGCCAAACCGGGAGCCGACGTGCGCCAGGAATTATTTCGTTTCGCGACTGAAAAGAACAATTCACTACTTAGCCTAAAACAAGAAGAGAATTCGATGGAAGATATTTTCAGATCATTAACATCAACCGCCGTATGATCCGGGTCTTCGCCAAAGAGTTCAACAGTTTCCTCAACTCGCTCATCGCCTACATTGTGATCGGCGTTTTCCTTACGGGGATTGGGCTTTTGGTTTGGGTGTTTAAAGATACCTCGGTGCTCGACTACGGCTACGCTGACATGGATACTCTTTTTTCCATGGGGCCGTATGTTTTTATTTTTCTCATCCCGGCTATCACCATGAAAAGCTTTGCCGAAGAAAAGAAACTGGGCACAATGGAATTGCTGCTTACCAAACCACTTTCTGACTGGGACATTGTGGTGGGAAAATTTCTGGCGTCGTTTGCTCTGGTGCTGATTGCGCTCGCACCGACATTGATTTACTATTTTTCTATTAACCGGCTTGGCAATCCGGTGGGTAACATCGATACGGCCGGCGTGGCCGGTTCGTACATTGGTCTATCCTTATTGGCGATGATCTTCTGCGCCATCGGGATATTGGCTTCCTCGCTAACCACCAACCAGATCGTGTCGTTCATTTTCGCAGCGTTTCTTTGCTTTATTTTTTACTCCGGGTTTGATTCACTTTCCGCACTGAGCGGGAGCTGGGCCCTCGCCGTAAAACAGCTCGGCATTCTATACCATTATGAAGCGCTAAGCAAGGGGTTGATAGATAGCCGTGATGTAATCTATTTTTTAAGCGTGGCAGGGTTGATGCTGCTGTGCGCTAAAACAGTAATTGGTAGCAGGCAATGGTAATGTTAAACAGCAGAAAAACGGGAGATCTACTTACGCTGGCCAACGGCATTGCTCTGGTTGTGCTCCTCAACAGCCTGGCTTCACTTTATTTCTTTCGCATTGACCTTACGGAAGAAAAAAGATACACCATTAAACCTCAAACAAAAGAACTGCTGAGTCATCTTGACGACGATGTTTTTGTGGAAGTCTTTCTTGAAGGCGATCTCAATCCTGGTTTCAAGCGTTTTCAAAAGTCCGTTCGGGAGACGCTGGAAGAATTTAGGATTTACTCGCACAACAAAGTAAAGTTCATCTTCACCGATCCAGCTCAGGCGCAAGGCGAAAAAGCCAGGAATGAGTTTATGAATGACCTGGCGGCGAAAGGAATCACTCCGACGAATGTCATTGAAAATGAAAACGGACAACGGGTAGAAAAATTCATTTTTCCGGGAGCGCTGGTTTCGTACGATGGCTTTGAAACCGGGGTCATGTTGCTGAAAGGCAATCGCGCCAAAAATGCGCAAGAAGTTTTAAATGAATCCATCGAAGGGGCGGAATATGAGCTCGCCAATGCAATCTATAAACTCAGCAACACGCGTCGAAAAAAAATCGGTTTCTTGCGCGGACACAACGAGCTCGACAGCCTTCAGACAGCGAGTTTCAGAAGTGCACTTAAAGAGCAATACGAAATCTCGAATGTAAATCTCATCGCAGCAAAAAACTTGCAACGCTATGAACTGCTGATCGCCGCCAAGCCTCGTACCGAGTTCACGCCCGCCGACAAGTACAGACTTGATCAATACATCATGCACGGCGGCAAGGTTTTGTTTTTGATCGATCGGCTGGAAGCCAACATGGATAGCGCCTCGCGCGAAGACTATTTCGCCTTTCCATATAACCTCAATCTCGACGATCAACTTTTTAAATATGGCGTGCGCATCAATCCTGATTTGATTGAAGACCGCGTTTCGGGGAAATATCCAATTGTAGTAGGGAAAACCGGCGATCGCCCGCAGATCATGCAGCTTGAGTGGCCTTTCTTTCCACTCATCAACCAATATGCTGATCATGCCATCACGCGAAACCTTGATGCGGTCATTAGCAAATTCGCCAGCAGTATTGACACTGTGAAAGCCGTGGGCGTGAAGAAAACCCCACTCTTGTACTCATCGCCCTATACACGCAAGGTAACTGCACCTGTGAAAGTAGGTGTGGATGACTTAAGAAGGCAATTGCAGGATGGAAATTTTAATGATGGCAAGATTCCAATGGCTTATCTTCTGGAAGGAAGTTTCACGTCGTTGTACAAAAACAGGTTTGCGCCCGAAGGAGTTGATGCATCAGCGTTTGTTGAGAAAAGTCCCTCTACAAAAATAATTGTGGTGGCCGACGGCGATATCGTTCGCAACGATGTCAATCCACGCGATGGAAAAGCCCAGGTACTCGGGTACGATCCTTTTACTCAATACACGTTTGCGAACCAAGATTTGCTACTCAACATGGTGGCATATCTCACTCATGAAGATGGACTGATCAATGCCCGGACAAAGCAGATTAAAATCCGTCCGTTGGATAAAGAGAAGATCAAAAACGATCGCGGCTTCTGGCAAACTCTCAACATCGCCTTGCCGCTTTTGGTGTTGCTGATTTTTGGTATCAGTCGCTCGTATCTACGCAGATTAAAATATTCGCGATTCTAAAATGCAACGTAAGAAAAACATAAGGCTGCTGATCTCGCTGGTGATTCTTATCGCTGCCTCGCTGGTGATTCTTTTAGGAAACAGTGGTAAGAAAGATGCGCCTGTGAACAAAGACTTGTTTCTGATCGAAAACCTGGAGCGAATCGATCAGGTAGTTTTAGAATCGCCTGCTTCGAAAACTGAACTCCGATTTGATGGCGTGAAATGGCGCATCAACGGCCGCTACGAGGCCGACAACCAAATGATCAAAGTACTGTTTGCTACGCTAAAGCAAACTACGCCCAAGCGACTTGTAGCTGCACATCTGCAAGATTCGTTGAGAAAAGAGATTGAAAGCAACGGAGTAAAAATTTCCTGCTACGAGGCAGGCGCATTGTCAAAGGAGTTCCGTTCACTCGGCAATGGCGCCAAAACTGAAACCTATTTTTCAGGCGAGGACAAGAAAGTGTACGTGGTAAATATTCCGGGCTACCGTGTTTTTATCGCGGCGATTTTCGCGTTACCGCCAAACGAATGGCGCAACAAACAAGTGTTTAATTTTAACTGGCAAAACATCAAAAGTCTTGAGGTCGATTTGGGGGATTCACGTCAAAGTTTCAAAGGGTCATTCAATCGAAAAATGTTCAGCATTGAAGGCATTGCTACCGATACAACTAAACTAGATCAGTTTATGGATGCGCTTTTGCAACTGCGCGCCGAAACGATTCTCGATTCGATTCAAAGTAAAAAATACGACAGCTTGACAAAGCAAAAGCCGTTAATGAGTATTGTGCTGCAAGACATCGCCAATCGTTCGTACCCTTTGCAAGTCTTTCCGATGATAAAGGGATCTGATTTTGTGATTGGGAAAGTGAACGACGAGACGATCCTTGTAAACCCTTTCGCCTTACAGAAAATTTACCGAAAGAGGGATTATTTTATCGCCCGATAAAAAATCTAAATCGCTTCTGAGCCCGTCTCTCCAGTTCGCATCCGCACTACATCTTCGAGCGGAAGCACAAATATTTTTCCGCTCCCCACCATGCCGCTCTCGTTAGGTGTTGAGGCTTTTAGAATAGCATCAATAGTGGGCTTCACAAAATCGTCGTTGACGGCAATTTCGATACGGATATTGGGCACTAGATTCGGGATCACACGTTGCCCGCGATAAATTTCTTCCTGCTGCAATTGTCTTCCATGACCCGACACATGATTTACGGTGATCCGCGATACTCCGGCTTCAATCAAAGCAACGCGTACCTGATCGAGTTGATTTTCTCTTATGATGGCGATGATGAGTTTCATATGCAAAAATTCGTTAGGCGATAAATAAAGCTAATCAATTCGGGTTGATCATACCATATCCTCTTTCTCCATGGTAGAAGTTGTCGAGGCCTTTCATTTCGGCTTCTTCGGTTGACCTTAGCTTCACCACTTTATTCAACAAATAAAGGATCACAAAAGTACCGATGGCCGCATACGCAATAGCGATACCTACAGCAGTTAATTGTACTCCGAATTGCTGCCACATCGTCCAGCTTCCGCCCGCAGCTTTTGCAGCTTCGGCCATCCAGCTATCGCGAATGAAGAAACTGAGAAAGAGCGCGCCGATAATTCCTCCCACGCCGTGGATTCCGAAGGCGTCAAGTGTATCGTCGTATCCTAATTTATTCTTGAGAAGAATTGCGTAGTAGCACAATAAAGAAGCTAACGCGCCAAGGATCATTGCACCTCCGGGTTGCACCACACCCGCAGCCGGGGTAATTGCCACAAGGCCCGCCAAAACTCCTGACACAAAACCCAACGCTGTGGCTTTGCCCTGATGAAAACCTTCGATAATTATCCATGCGATCGCGCCTGCAGCTGCCGCTACCTGAGTAACCGTGATGGCCTGACCCGTAGTGAGTCCGCTGGCCAAACTGCTTCCGGCATTAAATCCGAACCAACCCACCCAAAGCAAGCCTGCACCAATCAATGTCATCACCAGATTATTCGGACGCATCTGCAAATGCTTGAATGACTTTCTTCCGCCAAGGAAAAGCGCAGCCACAAGGCCACTCACACCGGCAGAGATATGCACCACGGTGCCTCCTGCAAAGTCGATCGCTCCTTTCGCACCAAGGTTGAACAAGAAACCATCGGAAGCCCACACCCAATGACACAACGGATTATAAATGAGTACGCCCCATACACCAATAAAAATACAATAGCCTTTAAAGGAAACTCGCTCGGCAAATGCACCAGCAATCAGCGCCGGGGTGATGATGGCAAACTTCGCCTGAAACATAGAGAACACATATTCAGGAATTCCATTGGAAATCGACTCATCGATGCCGCGCAATAAAAAATTAGCAGGATTCCATCCAAACCATCCGCCCAACACATTCGGACCAAAAGCCATGCTGTATCCGCAAATCACCCACAGTATGGTCATGATGCCCATGGCCGTAAAACTGTGCATCATGGTGCCCAATACGTTTTTTGTACGGACCAAGCCTCCATAAAACATCGCAAGACCCGGCACCATGAGCAGAACCAACGTGGTAGACGTCAGCATCCAGGCGGTGGCCCCGGAATCAATGGCTGGAGCTTGAGAAAAAGCATCCTGAAACGAAAACAAGATTAAAAATAGCGAGCAAATGGCTAAAAGATGTGTTTTTTTCATCGGACAGGGTATAATTTTAACTTGTGCGCCAAAAATATAAGGATTCTCAATCTTAGCAAGCGTTAGGATTGAGGTTTATTTGAACCCGTTGACTAATCAAAGTAAAAAATCAAATGGAAAGCAGCCAGCACGATAAAAAGGCCGGTAAAAGAGATTTAACAAAAACGGGGATGAATTTCAACGAAGAACCAAAAGCCACTCCAGAGATGAAGTGCTCATTCAATATGAACCTTTCAAAAAAGTGCTAAGGCACTAAACAGAAAAGAAACTACTCCTTCTTCTTCCTGCCTCCACCAAAGCGACCTTTCTTTTCAGGTGCGTTGGCGGCCAGCGTCACGCATTCTTCCAGCGTAAGATCGGCCGGCGTTTTTCCTTTCGGGATTTTCACATTCTTTTTTCCGGCTTTGATGTAAGGACCAAAGCGACCATTCAGAATTTGAATATCTGGATTTTCATCAAAGAGCTTGATCGTCTTGTTGGCGTCAGCTTCGCGTTTTGCTTTGATCAGCTCCACGGCGCGTTCTGGCGTAATCAGGTAAGGGTCTTCTCCTTTCGGGATGGAAACAAATTTCTTATTGTGCAACACATACGGCCCAAACCTTCCGATGTTAGTCACGACCGGCAAGTCTTCAAACGTGCCCAGGTCGCGCGGCATCTTCATCAGCTCCAGCGCATCTGCCAGAGTAATATTCTCAATAAACTGGCCTGGTCGTAAACTGGCAAATTTTGGTTTCTCGCCGCCATTGTCGTCAGGATTTTCGCCCAACTGAATATAGGCGCCAAACTTCCCGAGCTTCACATATACATTCTTGCCTGTCTTAGGATCAACACCGAGTTCACGGCTTTTATTTTGAACCGACGAACGTTCAACTAATTCAGTGGCCGATACAGTTTTGTGAAATGGTTTGTAAAAACCATCGAGCATTTTTTGCCATTTCAATTTTCCGCTGGCGATCTCATCAAACTCCTGTTCAATTTCGGCGGTGAAGGAATAGTTGGTGATGTCAGGGAAGTGTTCGACCAGAAAGTCATTCACAATCATGGCCATGTTGGTGGGGAAAAGTTTGTTCTTCTCTGCACCGGTTATTTCCGTTTCCGTAGTCGATGAAATCTTGTCTTTCTTCAACACATGCACCTGATACTTGCGGTCAACCCCTTCCCGGCTTTCTTTCACTACATAGCCTCGCTTCTGCACGGTAGAAATAGTTGGAGCATACGTGGATGGGCGGCCGATACCAAGCTCTTCCAGCTTCTTCACCAGACTTGCTTCAGTATAGCGAGCCGGGTGACGCGAAAAAGTTTGTGTGGCCGACAACTCATTCAAATCAAGATTCTTGCCGACGGTCAACGGAGGCAACACCTTACTGTTCTCTTCGTCTTCATCGTCATCTTGCGATTCGAGATATACTTTCAAAAAGCCTTCAAATTTTACTACTTCGCCTTGTGCCGTCAACGTTCTGGGGTTGGTAGAAATATTGATTACAGCGGTTGTTCTTTCAAGTTCTGCATCCGCCATTTGCGAGGCGATCGCGCGCTTCCATATTAATTCATAAAGTCGCTGTGCATTGCGGTCCATACCGGGATCCATCACCGAGAAATCAGTCGGGCGAATTGCTTCGTGGGCCTCTTGTGCACCGGCCGACTTAGTTTTGAATTTGCGTACATGCACAAATTCTTTTCCGTAGGCTGAGTTGATTTGCTTGGTAGCGCCGGCTGTTGCTTCATCCGAAAGGTTGAGCGAGTCGGTACGCATGTAGGAGATCTTTCCTGCCTCGTACAGTTTCTGCGCCACCAACATGGTTTGCGAAACAGAGAAACTTAATTTCCGTCCTGCCTCCTGTTGCAACGTTGAGGTGGTGAAAGGTGGTGCAGGAGATTTTTTAGCCGGCTTCTTTTGCAGATCGCCGATGCTGAACTTCGCGCCTTTGCACGATTCTAAAAACTCAATCGCTTCTTTTTCAGTATCAAATTTTTCGGGAAGGTCGGCCGCAAGTTGTTTGCCTTTTCCTAAATCGAAAATGGCAGAAACCTTAAACGACGATTTGGTATCGAAATTCTCGATTTCGCGTTCGCGCTCCACCACCAGTCTTACGGCCACACTTTGCACACGTCCGGCAGAAAGCCCCGTGGATATTTTTTTCCAAAGAATCGGCGACAGCTCAAAACCTACCAGGCGGTCGAGCAGACGGCGGGCTTGCTGTGCATTAACCAGATCGATATCAATGCCACGCGGATTTTTGATCGCATTGAGAATGGCATTCTTGGTAATTTCAGTGAATACAATCCGGCGCGTTTTCTTATCATTCAGATCCAATACCTCTTTCAAATGCCACGAAATGGCTTCTCCCTCACGGTCCTCATCGGAAGCGAGGTAAACCATCTCTGCATCTTTGGCCAGCGATTTAAGGTTTTTGATGACATCCTTCTTATCGGGAGAGACTTCGTAGGTAGGCTCAAAGTTATTTTTGATATCAATGGCGCCATTTCCTTTGGCCAAGTCACGTATGTGCCCCATACTGGACGCCACTTTATAATCCTTCCCTAAATATCCTTCAATAGTCTTCGCTTTCGCGGGCGACTCAACGATCACTAGATTCTTCGACATGCCTGTTTTTTTTCTTAGAACGGGGTCAAATATCTGTAATTTTTTAAAATCCAAACTTTCAACCCCTTCCAACCGGCGCATTTCGCGGTGAGTTACCGTCGGCCGGATTTACTTTTAATCCCTCATATTCTTGTAGTTACCTACCGATTGGCCTGTCTGATAAAAATCATCGAAAAAATAACTTTAGCTACCGCCAATATGTTAACAAAAGCCTAAAACCACTCTATAATATATACCACGCAACCCGGTTCCCCGTAAGGGCACTTTTAGTCCTTCTTCCAACATAAATGCTAATTTTACGCTCTGTTTACCACGAATGAAACTCTACCAAAAGTATCCGATCCAGCTTTCCAATTCGCTCTCCGGAGTAAAAGAGCCGTTTGAACCCATTACCCCCGGCTTTGTAGGCATGTACGTATGCGGGCCCACTGTCTATAATAATGTGCATCTGGGAAACACCCGTACGTTTCTCACCTTCGACATCATATCTCGGTACTTCCGGTTTTTAGGATATAAAGTGCGCTACGTGCGCAACATCACCGACGTAGGTCACCTGGTGGGCGACGTGGACGAAGGCGAGGATAAAATCGGAAAGAAGGCACGCCTGGAGCAACTCGAGCCCATGGAAATTGTGAAGCGCTACACCGAAGACTTTCACACGGTGATGCGGCAGTTCAACATTCTGCCGCCGAGCATTGAGCCCTCGGCGACAGGCCATATTGTAGAGCAAATCAACATCACCAAAAAACTGATCGATCTTGGACTGGCTTACGAAGTAAATGGCTCCGTGTATTTTGATGTAAAAAAATACAATCAGTCGCACCACTACGGAATTCTTTCCGGAAGAAATATTGAAGAACTGATGGAAAGTGGTCGCGAGCTCGACAGCCAGGATGAGAAGCGTGAAAAAATAGATTTTGCCTTGTGGAAGAAAGCATCGCCGGAGCACATCATGCGCTGGCCCTCGCCGTGGGGCGACGGGTTTCCCGGCTGGCACATTGAGTGTACGGTGATGAGCACAAAATATTTAGGCGAAACCTTTGACCTTCACGGTGGCGGAATGGATTTGAAATTCCCTCACCACGAGTGCGAGATCGCGCAAGCAACAGGCGCCAACGGAAAAACGCCGGTGAAATATTGGATTCACTCCAACATGCTCACCGTAAACGGGCAAAAGATGAGCAAGTCGCTCGGCAATTCATTTTTGCCTGCTGAACTATTTACCGGCAACCATCCGATGTTGCAAAAAGGCTACAGCCCGATGACGGTGCGTTTCTTTATGCTGCAATCGCATTACTCCAGCACACTTGATTTTTCGAACGAAGCCTTGAATGCCGCCGAGAAAGGATATAAAAAATTGAGCAACGCGCTTTCGTTGGTAAAAACCTTAACACACGCAGGTGGCGCTTCCGCGAATGCGGACACAGAAAAGAAACTGTTGCAGCTAATCGACGAGTGTTATCAAAACATGAGCGACGATTTTAACACTGCAAAAACGCTCGCAGTACTTTTTGAAATGGCTTCGCAGATCAACACCTGGGCTGGCCAGAAAGAAATGCTAAGCGAGGTGAGTACAGACGTGTTTGAGAAATTCAAAATCACGTACATCGCTTTCATGGAAGAAGCACTTGGTTTGAAAGAAGAAAAAAGTGTGAACAACGATTTGCTTGAGGGTACGATCAATGTGTTGATTGGCTTGCGCAAAAGAGTTCGCACCGACCGCAACTTTGCACTGTCCGACAAAATCCGCGACGACCTGAAAGCCATCGGCATTCAACTCAAAGACGGGAAAGACGGAGAGATGAGCTATGAAATCGAATCATGAAATTGGTTATAAGTTGCAAGGACGTTCAAGCTTTCTACTTTAAACTTTCCACTTTATACTCGCTACTCACGACTTAAAACTTAGAACTTCCAACTTATTACTTTCAACTTATTCTAAAAAAACTCTTCATACTGCCCATTCGCTTTTACCAGTTGTCGATATCGCCGATGCTGGGAGCGCATTGTCGCCACACGCCGTCGTGTTCGCAATACACCATTGAAGCGATTCAGGAGTGGGGCGTGTTAAAAGGAATCTGGCTTGGCGCAAAGCGCATCGGGCGCTGCCATCCGTGGGGTACCAGTGGCTATGATCCGGTGCCGAAGAAAAAAAATCGATAAAGGGTGTTTCCTTCCTGTTAAGATTCTCCTCCTGGCATAATTTCCTTTTTGTTTTTTGGTGCAATCGGTTACATTTAGCAGATAATAAAATGCTATGCCCGGTTTTCAAATCAAAAAAAATCCTAAGAAGTACGATGTAATCATTGTTGGTTCAGGTGCAGGTGGCGGTATGTCGGCGTATGTGCTGGCCAATGCCGGAATAAAAGTGCTGTTGCTGGAAGCAGGACCGATGTACGATCCCGCTAAAAATGTGATGCAATTAAAATGGCCGTACGAGTCGCCGCGGCGCGGGGCGAGCACACACTTTCGCAACTTCGGAGATTTTGATGCCGCCTATGGCGGATGGGAACTGGACGGTGAGCCGTACACCCACAAAGACGGCACCAAGTTCGACTGGTTTCGCTCGCGCATGCTGGGAGGCCGCACTAACCACTGGGGAAGGATTTCGCTTCGCTTTGGTCCAAAAGATTTTAAGCATAAAAGTGTAGACGGACTGGGAGAAGACTGGCCCATCAGTTACGACGATGTAGCGCCGTATTATGACAAAGTAGATAAACTGATCGGTGTGTTTGGTTCGAAAGAAAATCTTCCCAATGATCCAGACAGTATTTTTCTTCCGCCGCCCAAACCACGCCTTCACGAACTCTTTATTAAAGACGCAGGCACGGCGTTGAACATTCCGGTGATTCCTTCTCGCTTGTCGATCTTGACAAAACCGATCAACAAAGAGCGCGGTGCATGTTTCTTCTGTTCACAATGTAATCGCGGATGTACCGTGTACGGCGACTTCTCGTCGTCCTCGGTATTGGTGAAGCCCGCGTTGAACACAGGCAACGTGGACGTGATCGCCAACGCTATGGCGCGTGAAGTACTGACGGACAATGAAGGTAAAGCCACCGGCGTATCGTACGTGAGCAAAGACGACATGCAGGAATATGAAGTGAGCGGCAAAGTAGTAGTGCTCGCGGCTAGCGCCTGCGAGTCGGCGCGCTTGCTGCTCAATTCAAAATCGGCAGCGCATCCTAACGGACTTGGCAACTCGAGCAACGTAGTTGGAAAATATTTGCACGATTCTACCGGCTCGGCCATGGGTGGTTTCCTTCCCAAGTTAGTAGGCCGTAAGCGCTACAACGAAGATGGTGTAGGCGGCATGCACGTTTATACGCCGTGGTGGCTTGATAACAAAAAACTGGATTTTGCGCGTGGCTATCACATCGAATATTGGGGCGGCATGGGCATGCCCGGATACGGTTTCGGATTTGGAATGCAAGGCACCAACGGAAAATATCCCGGCCGTGATGGAAAGCAAAAAGATGCAGGTGGCTATGGCGCTTCACTGAAAGACGACTACCGCTATTTCTACGGTGCTTCGTTTGGTATGGCTGGTCGCGGCGAAGCCATTGCGCGCGAAGACAACTACTGCGAAATCGATCCAAACACTGTCGACAAATTCGGAATACCGGTGTTGCGCTTCAACTATAAATGGAGCGATCAGGAAGTGAAGCAGGCGAAACACATGCAGTCTACTTTCGAAGAAATTATTCATAAGATGGGTGGCGTGGTAACGTGGGGAAAAAGCGGCGCAGAAAATGATTACGGATTGGAGGCGCCGGGCCGAATCATTCACGAAGTAGGAACTACACGCATGGGCGACGACAAGGCCAGATCGGTAGTGAACAAATTCAACCAGGCCCACGATTGTAAAAATGTTTTTGTAGTCGATGGCGGACCATTTGTTTCGCAAGCCGACAAAAACCCGACGTGGACAATCCTCGCCTTAGCGATGCGCGCTTCGGAGTATATGATTGAAGAAATAAAAAGACAAAACCTCTAAATCGTTTATAGTTATCAGTGAATTGTTAATCGCAAAGACCAATAACTTATAACGAATAACCAGTAACACATCATGGATAGAAGAAAATACTTGAAGACCCTCGCCGTTGGAACGGTGGGTACAATTTCGGCCGCTTCGCTAATTGAATCATGCAAGCCGGAAGAAAAGGTAAAGGAAGCAGTCTCCACCTTCACCATCGACCGCACGCCGGACGAACTCGCGCATGAAAATAAATTGCTCGCCGATAAATTTTTTGACGAGCATGAAATGAAGACGATCACTGTGCTGGTGGACATCATCATTCCGAAAGACGATGTGTCGGGAAGTGCCACCGATGCGAAAGTGCCGGAGTTCATCGAGTTTATCGTAAAAGATATGCCGCATCATCAGACGCCGCTGCGCGGGGGCCTGAAGTGGCTCGACTTGCAATGCGCCAAAAAATTCGGAGCCCCGTTTGTGGATTGCAAATCGTCGCAGCAAATTGAAATCATCGATGCCATTGCCTATCCAGAAAAAGCAAAACCTGAAATGAAACAAGGTGTAGCGTTCTTCAACCTGATGCGCGACCTCACGGCCACCGGATTTTTCACCAGCAAAATTGGCATCGACGATTTAGGTTATGTCGGCAACAAACCCAACCAATGGGACGGCGTGCCGCAAGACGTGCTAGACCAATACGGTGTGAAATACGATCAGAAAACTTTGGACGAGTGCGTGAAGTTTGATAGCTAGTCGGGTTGCGATTAATGGTTAGTTGTTAATCGTAGCGATTGAGTCTGGGTTGGTGTTTTCAAGTTTGATTTAAAAACCATTAAAAACTTCCGAATGATCTCCAGAAGAAAATTTATTGGTCAGGCCGCTACGGCAGCCACCGCGTTCACCATCCTCCCCCGCTTCGTGTTGGGCAAAGGATACACTCCGCCCAGCGATAAACTTTACATTGCCGGCATTGGTGTAGGTGGAAAAGGCGAAAGCGACATCGCAGCCTTCGCGAAAAGCGGCAAGGCCGAAATTGCTTACCTCTGCGATGTAGATGACCGCCGTGCAGCCAACACGGTAAAAAATTTTCCAAACGCAAAATATTACAAAGACTACCGCGTGATGCTCGACAAAGAGCACAAACACATTGACGCGGTTTCTGTCTCCACGCCTGACCACAACCACGCCGTGCAAGCCATGGCCGCCATGCAGCTGGGCAAACACGTGTACGTGCAAAAGCCGCTCACCCACGACATCTACGAAGCGCGCATGCTCACCGAAGCTGCCAGGAAATATAAAGTCGTAACTCAGATGGGCAATCAGGGTGCTTCCAACGACGGTGTGCGCCAATTGGCCGAGTGGTACAACGATGGACAAGTAGGCGATGTGCATACGGTATATTGCTGGACGAATCGTCCGGTGTGGCCGCAGGGAATTCAGTGGCCATCGCAAAAAGCGGAAATCCCCAAAGAACTGGATTGGGATCTTTGGCTAGGCACTGCTCCGTTTAAAGACTATGTAGAAAAATTAGTGCCGTTCAACTGGCGCGGCTGGTGGGACTATGGTACTGGCGCACTCGGCGACATGGCGTGTCACATCATCGAGCCACCGTTTAAAGTATTGGGCCTCGGCTATCCCACGGAAGTGGAATGCAGTGTAGGCAGCGTGTATGTGGATGAGTTCAAGCGTGGTTATTTCCCCGAAAGCTGTCCTCCCTCGTCGCACATTATTCTCACCTTCCCTGAGCGCAACGGAAAGCCGAAAGTAAAACTGCACTGGATGGACGGCGGCATTCAACCTGAGCGCCCTGAAGAACTAGGCCCCAACGAACGCATGGGCGACGGTGGCAACGGCGTCATCTTTGTGGGTACCAAAGGAAAGATGATGTGCGGCACGTACAGTTCGCTCCCATCCTTATTGCCGACGTCGCGAAACAAAGAAGTAAGCACTCCGCAAACCATCAAACGAATTCCGGGTGGGGCTGAAGGCCACTATGGTCAGTGGGTGGAAGCCTGCCTTGCCGGTTATGGAAAAAATGAATTGAGTTCGCCGTTTGATCTCGCCGGACCAATGACCGAGGCTATCCTAATGGGTAACCTCGCCATCCGCAGCTACGACATCCGCAAGCCGCGTGAAAAAAATCCGAACCAGTTTGATTACCCTGGTCGTGGAATAAAACTATTGTGGGATGGGCCCAACATGAAGATTACCAATTTCGACGAGGCCAATCAATTTGTAAAGCGTGAGTATCGTCAGGGATGGCATTTGTAAAATCTGCTTGCGTAATCAAGAATCGAATTGAAGGATCCAATTCTTTCAATCCTCAATCTTTCAATAATTAATCTTCCAATTTCCAATCTTTCATTTCCAATTTTCTAATTTTCAAAAAATGATTTCCAGAAGAAAATTCATCGCGCAGGCTGGCACCGCCGCCACGGCATTTACAATCCTTCCCCGCTTTGTCCTTGGCGGCAATGGCTATGTTGCTCCGAGCGACACGCTTTACATTGCTGGCATTGGTGCCGGGGGCAAAGGCACTTCCGACATTGCCGAGATGGCCAAAAGTCCGAAAGTAAAAATTGTGGCCCTTTGCGATGTAGACGATCGACAGGCAGTAGAGTCGCGCAAGAATTTTCCGCAAGCCAAATATTACAAAGACTTCCGCACGATGATGGAGAAGGAAGAGAAAGGAATTGATGCCTGCACCGTCTCCACACCCGATCACACCCACGCTGTCGCTGCGATGGCTGCCATCACACGCGGCAAGCATGTGTATGTACAAAAGCCGCTCACGCACGACATCCACGAAGCGCGCATGCTCACCGAAGCGGCGCGCAAATACAAAGTAGTCACGCAGATGGGAAATCAGGGTGGCTCGGGCGATGATGTGCGCACCATGAAAGAATGGTATAACGCTGGCCTGATCGGCGATGTAACGAAAGTGATCTGCTGGACCAACCGGCCGGTGTGGCCGCAAGGTGTGCCCACCCCTACTGGCAAGCACGAAGTGCCCAAAGAGCTCGACTGGAATCTTTGGCTTGGCACTGCAAAGCCTATCGATTTCAATCCTGCGTATCTGCCCTTCAACTGGCGCGGATGGTGGAGCTTTGGTACCGGCGCGCTAGGCGATATGGCGTGTCACATTATGGATCCGGTGTTCCGAATTCTGCCGATCGATTATCCCACGGAAGTGGAATGCAGCCTGAGTACGATCTGGAACGGTGTCTTCTCCGAATCACACTACGATGAAAGCTGTCCGGTATCTTCTATCGTGCATTTCAAATATCCCGGCAAGGCAGGAAAACCCGACATCGAATTATCGTGGATGGACGGCGGGCTTTTGCCGAAGCGCCCTAATGAACTGTTGCCCGATGAAGCGATGGGCGGCTGGGACGGCGGCGTGATCTTCGAAGGAACAAAAGGGAAGATCATGGCCGACTGCTACGGCGCCAACCCGCGCCTTCTGCCAACTAAGCTGATGAAAGAAGTTACGCTTCCTCCGCAAACACTCGCGCGCGTGCCCGAAGGGCATTACCTGCAATGGGTGAACGCCTGCTTCAAAGGCTATGGCAACGCGGTGACCAGTTCTAATTTTGACTATGCGGGTCCGTTTACCGAAAGCGTGTTGATGGGCAACCTCGCCATTCGCAGCTACAACGTGCGTCAATCACAAAAAGGCGGTGGCTACTCCTACCCCGGAAGAAAGAAACTTCTGTGGGATGCAAAGAACATGAAGATTACCAACTTCGACGAAGCCAATCAATTTGTGAAAAGAGATTATGCCAAGGGATGGTCATTATAATTTTAATTGATAATTTTAGAACGGACTCAAACTTTACACCATGCCTTTAAAGAAAACAACTCCACCCGCCAGCGGAACCTCACGACGGGATTTCATCAAGACAGCAGCCCTCGCAGCTACGGCGTTCACCATAATCCCGCGATTTGTGTTGGGAGGAAAAGGATTTACCGCACCTAGCGACACGCTTTACATCGCCGGTATCGGCGTGGGTGGCAAAGGCACCAGCGATTTGACTGGGATTGCAAAAAATCCCAAAGCAAAAATTGCATTTCTCTGCGACGTAGACGATCGCCAGGCAGTTCAATCGGTGAAAAACTTCCCGGACGCCAAATACTACAAACGCTTTCAGGAGTTGTTTGACAAAGAGGAGAAAAACATTGATGCCGTTACGGTTTCAACGCCCGACCATACGCACGCCGTTATCGCTATGGCAGCCATGAGCCGCAAGAAACACGTGTACGTACAGAAGCCACTCACCCACGACATTTACGAAGCACGCATCCTTACCGAAGCCGCGAAAAAATATGAAGTGGTCACGCAGATGGGAAATCAATACGCCTCTGCCGATCACGTACGCACAGCGAAAGAATGGGTAGATGCCGGACTGATTGGGCGTGTGACCCGCGTGGAAACCTGGACCAACCGACCTGTGTGGCCACAAGGAATTCCTAAGCCTACCGGCAAATTTGATATTCCGAAAGAACTGGATTGGGATTCGTGGCTCGGACCCACACCGTACATGGAATTTAATCCTGCATACGTGCCGTTCAACTGGCGCGGCTGGTGGCAGTTTGGTACCGGCGCACTTGGCGACATGGCGTGTCATATCATGGACGCTGCCTTCCGCATCCTGCCGATTGATTTTCCGAGTGAAGTAGAATGCAGCACCACTACCGCGTGGGAAGATTTCTTTAAAGTAGCCAACTATGCCGACGCATGTCCTTCGTCATCGATCATTCACATGAAGTTTCCAAGAAAAGACGGTAAAGGCGACATCAAGTTTACCTGGATGGACGGAGGCTTGCTGCCTGAGCGTCCGGAAGAACTTCTTCCTGATGAACCGCTCGGCGACTCTGCCGGTGGATATATTTTCACGGGCACAAAAGGAAAACTTATGGGCAACTACGCGATGCCTCCGGTGTTGCTTCCTTCCAAACGAATGAAAGAAGTGAAGTTGCCTAAGCAAACCATTCCACGTATCGCTGGCGCGGAAGCCGGCCACTATACCGAATGGGTAGATGCGTGCCTTGCAGGCTACGGCAAAAAGCAATTGAGCTCGCCGTTTGAGTATGCCGGCCCGATGACCGAAGCCGTGCTGATGGGCAACCTCGCCGTGCGCAGCTATCAACTTCAGGTGAAGAATGAAAAAGGAGGGTTCTCGTATCCCGGCAGAAAGAAATTATTGTGGGATGCAAAAAACATGAAGATCACCAACTTCGACGAAGCCAACGCATTTGTGAAGCGCGATTACCGTCAGGGCTGGTCGCTCTAGAAGTATTTAATTCTCTAAAACAAAAAAGGCTGTCACCAACGACAGCCTTTTTTTATTGCTCCATCAGATCTATTCGTCGCGAAGTGTTTCCACGGGATTCGTCCTGGCGATTTTCAAACTCTGATACGAAAGTGTAAGCAGCGCCAAAATAAAATTAAGTAGTCCGGCCAACAGGAAAAGCCCGGGCCCGATTGAAACCTTCAGTGCAAAGTGAGCGAGCCATGCATTCATGAAATAATAACCCAGCGGCACAGCCAGAACAAAAGAAATCACCAGCAGTACAAGAAAGTCTTTGGAAATCAGTATCAGAATGCTGCTGTTTAGCGCACCTAATATTTTGCGAACGCCAATCTCTTTCGTTCTGCGTTCGACAGCAAACGCCGATAAACCGAACAACCCAAGCAGCGAAATAGACATGGCAAGGACCGCGAAGCAAATGAACAGTGAACTGGTCTGCTGCTCACTTTTATAGAGCCGGTTGTAATCCTGATCAAGGAAAGTATAATCAAACGGAATGCCTCCGGCCACGCGCTTCCATTGATCAGCAATGTAATCGATCGTTTCAGAAAGGCGCTCGTGGTTCACCTTCACCAGAAGATACTGAAAACTTTCGGGGTGAAATTCAAGCACGAGCGGCTCTACGTTGTGATGCAACGACTGAAAGTGGAAGTCGGCCACGACACCTTTTACCGCGCCGCGTTTTTGGTTGCCATGGCGAATGCTCATTTCCTTATTGACGGCATCACCTTCTTTCCAGCCAATCGCCTTCGCCGCGCTTTCGTTGAGTACAAATTGATTGATGCTGTCGGTAGCCGTCATGCTTGAGACCAGATCAGCTCCCTGCGTGACCGGGATATTCATGACTTTGAAAAAATCCTGATCTACCGAAACACAATGCACACCCAGCTCATGCGAAGGAGAAATGTCGATGTTCTCTTCGGTGTGAATGTCGGTAGGAAGTTGAGACGTGGCGGTCGCGCCGAGGATGGAATGATTCTCGGACAACTGCGCTTTCAGCGAAGCGTATTGCTCGTGAATACCGGGATAGCCAATGTTGAGTACAAGCGTGTGATCCAACGCATAGCCCAGCTTTGCTTCGTGCATGAATTTCATTTGCTGATACGTAATGGCTGTGCAAATGGTGAGCGCGATGGAAACCGTAAACTGCGAAACCATCAGCACTTTTCGCAACGAAATTCCGCTGGCCGGGGCAGAGGCGTTAGCTTTGAATAAGCGTACGGGCCGGATCGCCGACAGTGCCAGCGCAGGCGACAAACCGGTAAGCACACCGATGACAAGGGCTATCCCCACCAATGAAATCAGAACACCGGTCTGCGACATATTCAACGCGAAGAGTGTTTCGTTGGAAATTGAGCGGAGAATTGGCGACACCAATTGCACCAGCACCAGGGCCATCACAAATGCGATCGCGGTGATCATCAGCGACTCCGCTACAAACTGAACAATCAATTGTCCGCGTGAGGCACCCAGTACTTTTCGCACACCTACTTCCTTGAGCCGCTGGGTGTAGCGCGCACTCGCCAGGTTGGTGTAGTTGATAATTGCGACCAGCAAAACAAGAATCGCGATCGATAAAAACAAGTACACGTAGGTGACGTTGCCGTTGGGCTCCATCTCAAAGTTCATCGCCGAGTGGAGGTGAATGTCTTGCACCGGCTGCAAATGAAGGTTAATATCTTTGCCTATTTTGTGCTCGTCGTTAGGGAAATTATTGAGCAGGTTTTTAATTTTCTTTTCCAGGGCTTCCGCACTTGCAGTGGGTTTCAGACGCGCATACGTATGAAATGAAATACCACTCCACACATTCTCTTCGGCCATTTTTATCCAGGGATGTGCCTGCATGGAAGCCAGCAAGTCAAAGTGAAAGTGCATGTTGGCGGGAATATTTTCCATTACGCCGGTCACTTCAAACTCCTGATTGCTGCCTACAGTCAGTGTTTTTCCGACAGGGTCATCGTGACCAAAGTATTTTTCCGCAGTCTGCTGAGTCAACACTACGGCGTTGGGTTTGCGCAAAAGAGCCGCTGCGTCTCCCTGGAGTATCCGGAAAGGGAAAATTTCAAAAAAGGTAGAATCGGCGTAAAAAAACTTACTGTCGGTGAATACTTTGTCGCCGTGGGCAATGCGCGTGCGACTTCCCAGGTAGCCCCGGTCGAACAAGCGGGTACTTTGTTCTATCTCAGGAAACTGAGGCAATATTCGCGTCCGCACCATCGGATAAGTGGTAGCTCGTCCGGGTTCGTCAGAGCCAACCCATTGGGTGACCACGCGGTACGTGTGTTGCGTGGACGGAAAATACCGGTCGTAGCTGGTTTGATAGTCAACCCACGAATAGATTAAAAAACAAGTAGCCAAACCAATGGCCAGACCGACTGAGTTAATAAATGTATATAGCCTTTGCTTGAGCAGAACGCGAAAGCTTGCAACGATGTAGTTTTTTATCATGGCAAAATTTAAAAGGTAAGTGGCAATCTCAATGCCAGAAAAAGAGCCATTCCTGACTCAATTTAGGGCTTTTGTACTAAAAGCCTTTCCATAAAAGGACATAAGTGTCCGTAAACGGAACGAAAAACACTCGCCTCAAACCTGACAAACATCAGGAAGGTATGTGGCGTTAGGCTTTGCTTTCCTTAAATCATATTGCAAAATTAGAATACAGTTTCATTTGTCAGTATAAGGGGCTTTAAACAACGATTCAGATGCTTCCTCAGAAGCGTAAATGGATAAAGTCGATTTCACCGAAAAAGGCAACTAGAAAATCATCTCAAGATTTGCCTGACTTTGCGGATTCGATACTTGATTCACTGGATTCACAAATCGCAGTGATCGATTCTAAAGGAGAAATTCTTTACGTTAACAAACCCTGGAACGATTTCGCCGAAGAAAATAGTCCGCCATCAAAGTTGCAAACTCAAATACACGCCAATTATCTGGACGTATTGCGAAGAGCAAAAGGCGAATGGAGTGACGAAGCCATCCCTGCCCTTGACGGGATACTTCATGTGCTCGCAGGCAATACAGATTTATTCTCGTTGGAATATCCCTGCCACTCGCCCACTGAGAATAGGTGGTTTCGCATGGTTGTCACGCCTCTGAAAGCCCCTGTCAAAGGTGTGGTCATCCGGCATCAGAATATTACAGCGCGAAAATTACTGGAGGCAGAACGTCAAGAAAACCTGAAGTTGATCGAACGGTTAAACCAAGAAGAAAAGTTGCGAAACAAATTTGTGAGTATGGTGCCCGGCGGCTTCTGTACCTATAAAAGAAGCCTTGATGGAAAATATTCTATTCCCTTCGCCAGCCGAGGATGGGAAAGTCTGTTTGATATAAGCGCTTCAGACGTAGCGGCGGATGCAACCCTTGCGCTTCAACGAATACACCCCGAAGACATCGACAAAGTCCATTCGGCATTTGGTCAGGCGATGGAGTCCTCAAGTAATCTGAGAATAGAATACCGAATAAATACTCCCGACAAAGGAACCATCTGGGTTGAAAAATTCGGAACCGGTCTGCAGGGTGAGGATGGCTCAAAACTATTCTCGGGATTCGCGTCGGATATCACCGAGAGAAAAAAAGCGGAACACGCGCTTGCCGAAAAATTGGATTTGGAGAAACAGATCAGCAACATCGTGTATCTGTCGCCAGGCGGATTTTTTTCGATGCTGATTAGTCAGGATCTGCGATCGTCAAAAATAATCTATGCCAGTCAAAAATTCTTTGATCTTCTTGGAATTTCAAAGGAAGAGTTGGAGAAAGATCAAAACCAGATCTACCGAATGGTACATCCGGAGGATGTGCATCGACTAAGCGTTAGTGGAAGGGAAGCTATTGAAATGGGAACTGAATGGAATATGGAATTCCGCATCATTGACAAGACCGGTAAAGAAAAGTCGCTCGCCATCGCTGGACGGCCCACTGCCAATCCAGAAGGTTCAATTTTGCTGTATGCACAACTCATGGACATTACCGAACGAAAAAAAACAGAGCGTGTGCTTACCCAAAAACTAGAGCTTGAAAATCAGATTTCCAGAATGGTCAATCTTGCGCCCGGCGGTTTTTATTCGCTTATTTCCTTCCCAAACAAGTCGGCCCGATTGCTCTATGCCAGTGAGAAGTTTAAGTCACTCACGCAGCTTAATCTCGGCGAAGCCGAAAAAGATTTTTGGGCTACATTTAAAACGATTAATCCAATCGATATTCCAAAAATATCATATTCCGTTGAAAAGGCCTTCGATTCCATTACTGGATGGCATGAAGAGTTTAGAATTCTTCGGCCCGATGGCAAGGAGATATGGGTAGAAGGCTGGGCGCAACCAAATCAACAACACAACGGTTCCATTCATTGGTTTGGAATACTCGTGGATATTACAGAACGCAAACTGGAGGAAGAGGCTAGAAAAATCGCCGAGGAACGCCTGGTAGAAAGTGAAGAAAGATACAGAGCACTGGCTGAGAATTCGGAGTACCCCGTGGGCGTAGTCGATGCCGCGGGCACCATACTTTTTGCTAATCCGTCTTTCGCTGCCCTTTTTGACCGGACACCAGAAAACATTTTGTTAAAAAAATATGCAGACTTCCTAACCCCGGAAGAGTCTAATGAACGGATGGAAATAGTGGCCAGGGTACTTCGTGAAAAAAAACCTTTCCTTGATGAAATTGAATATTTCAACAAAAACGGATCGCTCTGGTATCGTCGAAGCTTCAGGCCGATCGCAGGATGGGGCAAAATTTCGCAGGTGCTGATCACAGGGTCTGACATCACCGAAATGAAAAATGAATCGCTGCGAAAGGAAAAGTATTTGATCGAACTTGAAAGCAAAGTTCAGGAGCGCACCAAGGAACTTCGTGAAGCACTTAACAAAGAGCAGGAACTCGTTGAAATGAAAAACAAATTCATCTCCACCACCTCGCACGAGTTTCGCACACCGCTTTCTACCATTTCATTGACGGCTGGATTTATTCGCCGGTATCACGAGCGCATCGACAAACCCGTGCTGATCGAAAAACTGCATTTGATCGAAAAACAGGTGCGGCACATGTCGCTCCTTCTCGAAGATGTGTTGACCATCGGGCGAAGCGAGGCCGGCACCTTGAAGATCAACGTGACGCAATTTCCACTGGTGCCATTCATCCAGAGCATCGTAGAAGAAGTTGAAGAGATCCGAAAAACCCACCGGATCATAACTCAATTCCATTGCCGGCGCGACTCAATATCGACAGACGAAAAGTTGATCCGCAATATTATTATCAACTTACTCACCAACGCTGTTAAATTCTCTCCCAATCAAGATAAGGTTGAGTTTATTATTTCATGCGATGCCTCCTCGTATTATTTTACCGTTCACGATTTTGGCGTGGGTATACCCGAAGCCGATCAGGAAAATATTTTTGTGCCATTTCACCGGGGTGTCAATGTCTCGGATATTCAAGGCACCGGGCTTGGTCTTTCTATTGTCAAGAAAGCGGTTGATCTGTTGGGGGGATTTATTTCTATGCGTTCAAAGGTAGGTGAAGGCACCTCCTTCGAAGTGACTCTGCCGATTCATCCTTCAACGCCTAATTAGGAATAATCGCTTTAAGCTTTAGCCAGAGGTTTTCCTGAAAATTGAACGACACCAATCCTGTGTCGTTGGTATAGCCCATGCGGATTACAACGAGGTTTTTACTAGGAACCACATTGATGATCTGTCCGTTCTTTCCCATAGCAGCAAACATGTCCGCCGGCGCGTCAGGTGTGAGTGAGCCGGTAAACACTTGTTGTGATTGCGGGACCATGTATGAACTCTTTCCATTGAGCCAGGTGAGATACCCGTACGACAAGTTGAAATTCTGCGAAGTCGTTTTCATCAGGTTGAAATAACTTTTGGGTATCACCGTAGTTCCATTCCAGGATCCCTCGTTGAGCAACAAAAGTCCGTAGCGCGCCATAGACCTTGGTGTACTGTAAAAAATATTGTTCTCACCGTTTTTGTAGTACGATCCATCCATGCCCACTTTCGTCAGGATTTGTGCAGTGAGGTAATCGTTTAACGATTGACCAGTGCCGGCAGCAATTACACCGTCGAGTAGCGTGTACGGGGCATTGTGATACGCCCAGCGTGTGCCTGCATCAGCTTTATAGATAAGGCACGCCGGTGTAGTACAGTCGCTGTCGCCGGTGCCCGAAGCATAGTCATCCAGGCCGGTAGTCATCGTAAGCTGATTGAGTACGGTAATCTTGTCTTCTTGTGCCTGCGTTAGGCTCGTCCATCCGTTGCCCAGATACGTTGACGTCTTCGCCGATAAATTTACTTTTCCCTGATCACTGGCTATTCCGACCACAGCAGAGGTGAGCGTCTTTCCGGCCGAAGCCCAATACCAGCTGCTCGACGCGGTAAATGAATTCGCCCCGGTCAGATCGGTGTTCATGTATTCTTCCATCACAATCTTGCCGTCTTTGAGAATGATGAACGCACGTGTTTGGTTGGTATTCAAAAAAGTCAGCAGGTCAGGAATCAACGCTGTATTCCATCCCAGGCTTGCCGGTGTCACCGACTCCCATGTAGATCCGCTGGTCGGTGGAAAGTAACTTGAAGCGGCCGGCGTGGGATCACTTTTCTTGCTGCACGCTGCGGCCAACAATGAAGCCACAATCAAAATCATTCTTCTCCAATTCATAAAGCTGATCGTTATAAATTACTTTCCGTTTTCTTTATCTACTCAAAACAAAGTCTCTTTCTTTCCCGAGATGGGTATCGCCGGTTGAAACCATGCCGAGCCATTAAGCGCCTGGCGCACCAACTGGGTCATCGCGTCAATCATCTCAGGCGTGTACTGACTTTTGTGGCACAGCCATGACTCTTTCGCTTTTTGATAATCTGTTTCGGTCACTGCAATTTTCACCGGAAGGAAACTTGAATCCACTGTCGCCAGCTGCATCACAGCATCTTTCGGCAACCGGCCGGAAGGAATCGCTGAATAATAAAGTTGAGTCGGTTTTTCCCACTGCCTGCTTTCAAACACTTCGGTCACAATTGCCCCCACCAACCGGTGATCGTGATGGCCCGTCCAGCCCGATGCATTCCAGGTGATTACCACATCGGGTTTCAATTCAACAAAGAGTTTCTGAACACCTCTGCGCAGGGAATCCAGTTGTTCGTTCAGCGCAGCCATTCCTTCACCCATTTTTAGTTGGTCGTGAAGGCCAAACATGATTGGCGCATGAATGCCCAACTTCTCTGTGGCACAGGCAAGCTCTCTTTTCCGCACGTGGGCGAGGCTATCCCCTCCCGGAATTTTAGCATGCTCAGCTACTCCCAGCCTTCCGTCGGTGGCTACCACCAGGTAAACCTCCACGCCTTCTGCCGCATATTTCGAAAGCACCGGACTTACAGTAGCTTCGTCATCCGGATGAGCAAAAATGGCGAGTAAGGTTTTTCCTTTCGGAGAGGCAGGAGGGGCTGTAACTGCCTGATTCTTGCATTGCACCAACACAAGAGCGACGAACACCGAAAGTACAATACGGCTGGTATTTTTCATGGGATTAATTTTTTAATACTATTTTTCTATTTGCCTTTTTGGTATGCCAGTTTCATAAACTTCTTCACTTCCGCATTCACATCTTCTTTGGCCAGCAGCCTAAGGTGATGATTGTATTGCTGATCGCCCGGTACCTGGGCTATCTTTTGAAAGCATAGGTTATCCGGATAAGGTTCCTCAAAAGGAAACACAATATGGACAAAATTTTTTCCGAGTTGAGTAATGTAGGCAATTCTTTTTCGGGGCGTGGCAATGCCAATCATCGTCTTTGCCGGATGAAGTGTAACGCTTCCTATTTTGCGGTACTCCTCTACAAAATGATGAAACAAGGCGAGTGTGTGCTCCGATTTTCCTTTTAAAAATTCGTTGAGCGATGGCTCATGACTTTCCGTACGGTGACTCATCGCGCGCGCTAATCCAGTTCCTGATGCAAGCGTTTCACGGTACGACTCCACGCGAGTTTGGCAGCCGCTTCGTTGTAGCGCGTCGGTGCGGTATCATTGTGAAAGGCGTGTTGCGCGCCTTCGTAGGTAAAAATTTCGTAGTGTGTACCCGCTTTCTTCAGTGCTTCTTCATAGGCAGGAATCCCCGCGTTGATGCGGTCATCAAGACCCGCATAATGCAATTGCACGAATGCCTTTATTTTGGGAACATCAGCCGCTTCAGGTTGTCTACCATAAAAAGGAACGGCCACCGAAAGATCGGGCATGTGTACGGCGAGTTGATTGGCGATTCCGCCACCCCAACAGAAACCGATGCAGCCTGCCTTCTGTGTAGCATCTTCGCGCTTGCGGGCGTAGGCAAATCCTTTTATAAAGTTGGAAAGGTTCTTTACAGGATCTAACTGACTGAATAAATCACGGGCCTTGTCAGCATCTGTGGGGGTTCCTCCCACCAGCGACAAGGCGTCAGGAGCGATGGCAAGAAATCCTTCGAGTGCTAGCCTTCGGGTTACGTCTTCAATATGTGGATTGAGGCCTCGGTTTTCATGGATCACGACGACTACCGGATATTGCTTTTCTTCTTTCGGGCGGGCAAGATACGCGCGCACATCCGTACCGTCGCCGGCATAGACTACACGCTGGGTAAAGAGCGTGTCGGCTGTTTCAGCAATCGTCGCGGCGTGAGCATAATTTACTTCCAGCAGAGGAAGTACAGCCATGGCGGCGGCAGTGCTTCCCGTCAGAGCTACAAGTTTCTTTATAAATACATCGCGGGTGAGGGGCTTGTGCGTGTATTCGTCGAAAAGGTTGATGATGCGCTGATCCATTTTGCTTTTCAGTTGGTGATAACCAAAAATAACAGAATTACCGTGGAGCGCAATTGGATTTTATACGATTACAATTACTTACTCGACGAATTACGCAAAAGAAACTTCAATCCCCATTCCGCAAGTCTTTGTTCATTATGCTATGCCCACGTGCGCCAGTTCTTACGCATTAAACTGCCGGAGGTGATGGTCGATGTGTTTATACACCAGATAGCCGATTTGCTCTTCCGTCATCTTACCAAAGAATACGTGAACAAAGTCTTTGTTTGAAAAGTGTTCGTACGCGTTAATGGCAGCGATCCATTCGGCTTTTAGCGCATCCATGTTTCCGGATTTTTCTTTTATCACTAGGGCTGATAATGTGGGGGTATTCCTACCCAGAGGTGCTTCGTCTTTCAATACTCTGCGCAACGCCATCCTTCCGAAAAGCAAACCGATCCACATCCGCTTGTAGTGCTTTTTACTTTGCATCATTTCCTCCCACCGTGTGCAATGCCTCACCATTTGATACACGTTCATCTTTCCCCATTGCGCGGTGTGGGTGGCGCCAAGCAAACTTATCCTACCGATGACTTCGGCTCTTACTGCATCGTCAAATATGGACTTCATGTTTACGCAAGCTGAGCCAATGAAAACCAGTTTCCGGAATCATCCACGAACAAGGCTTCATAACCGTAAAACTCCTTGGTCGGTGGTTTTTTAAAAACTACTCCTTTCGCTTTCAACTCTTCGTACGTAGCCAGCAAATCCTTGCAGGTAAACACGGCCGCGCCGAACGTTCCTTTTTTGATTAATGTGGTCATGGTCTTTACTGTTTCGCCGTCGAACAACGGACCTTCGGCCACCAGAAAGAGAGTGATCTCCAGCTCCGGCTGGTCGGGCGGAGTTACAGTAAGCCATCGCGCTCCTTCGCCCATGGGTGCGTCGGTGTGCACTTTAAACCCGAGCTTATTTACATAAAAATCGTAGGCACTGTCTTGATTCAGGACGTAGATGCACGTGTGTGTAATTTTTGAAATCATATTACTTTTTTTGTAAAGATGGAGGCACTGACACAAACACGCCTCTCTGAAATTGCTATTTTGACAATCCGTGCGTTTCTACAAAGCAATGGGGAACGTAGCGCAGCGGATTTTCCTTGATGATCTTTTGCTTTTCCACTTGCTTTCGCTGATAGACGGAGGGCGCAACACCCACTATCTTTTTAAACGCACCAGCAAATGACGTCGGACTATCAAAGCCCACAGACATACTGGCATCCAACACAGAAAGCCCTTTCGCCAACAGCATTTTGGCGTTGTCTATTCGCACCTGCAACAAATAGTTACTCGGCGTTTTTCCGTATGCGGATTTAAACAGCCGGATGAAATGATACTTTGAGAAATACGCCTGACCGGATATGTTGTCGAGGTCTAACGGCGCGGCATAATGGTGGTCGATAAAGAGCTTTGCTTTTACGATGCGCTGATACAAATACATTTTCTCGTATTGCTCCACTCGATAAAAATACTTTTTTGAAATGGATTATTCAAAGGGAACGACGTGAAGCGAACCAACGCCATATCAAATAATTGAGTACATTGAATCAACACCACTCCTACCCTTTTATGAATGAACAGTTTCTCACCTTCCGCAAATTCAACACTGTAGAAGAGGCACAAGAACTGGCTGACCTGTTGAAAGCTAATAACATCGGCAGTGAACTCGAAGACACCGCCGGCTTTGACGTTTCTTTTTCAGGAAACCCGTTGAACAAAGAATTCCGGGTGAAGCTTCTGCCTGCCGACTTTGAACGCGCCGAAAAACTGCTTCTTCACCAACCGCATGTCACGGCCGAACAACTTGCTCCCGACCATTACCTGCTGTCTTTCTCTGACGACGAACTACTTGAGATCGTCACCAAGCCCGACGAATGGAGTGCCACCGACTACCAGCTTGCCTTACAACTGCTCAAAGCACATGGCAAAGAAATGAGTGCCGACCGCCTTTCGGCACTGAAGAAACAACGCTACCACCACCTGGCACAGCCCGAAGAAACCAAACCCGTGTGGATATTTGTGGGGTTCCTTTCCGCACTCCTCGGCGGCGTGCTCGGTATATTCATTGGGTGGCACCTGATGGCCCATAAGAAAACCCTGCCCGACGGGCAGCGCGTGTACGGCTACACTACTGCCGACCGGAAGAAAGGACAAACTATCTTTTTCCTGGGATTGATTTTTGGTGTGCTCTGGCTGCTGGTGTTATTGAGCGATTTGGAGTAACGGGCTTTATGCTTTTGTGAATCCTTCTATTCTCTAATGATAAACGATCCACTGTAAACACGCTCAAGAAATTGTTCCAGTGTGTCGCCGAGAGCAATGTAGTCACTTTCGTCTCCGATAGTCGGCACTACTCCATACTTATTTTTTTCGCCAGTTCGCTCCAATACAAATAGCTCCCCCGCCCCATTCGTTCCAATGCATATTTTGCCAGGATAAAATTCAGCACAATACATCCGGGTAAACTCATCAACCTCATTAACTCCTGCGAACCTGACGTAACTGTTACCGACGAACCCTTCAAATCGATTTACCTTTTTTAAAAAGTCTTTATAGTCATCTGGTAATGCTGATTTGAGTCGTCCTTCCAACGCCACCACCTCGCTGTCAGAAATTGACTCAAGTGCTTTTTGCTTGTAACCAAAATATTCTTTTAAAGTTCTCATTGTTTCAGAATCAGCTTGCTGCATAAACAATTACTCCAGCTCGCTTCTCTTTTTGATAATCTGCAATATGTTGTTTTGAATATCTTTCATTATTAATTTGCCCCACAGGCTCGCATAAAAATTAAATGTGGTGTTGGTTTTAAATTCACTGGACAAATGAAGTCGGTACTTCTTCGCTCCTATCTTTTCTAATTCGTAAGTACCTTCCAGCACGTCAAAAAATTTGCCTCCGATTAATATGTGCTCATCAAAGGTAGTCGATGGAATCTCATAGGTGTTTGCTTTGATTGCAAAACTCATCATCCTTTCATTTTCATACTTCAAAACTGTCTCATTGAAAATTAACCCCTTATCAAAGATAGCTTCTCTTTTCGCGCCGACGCCTTCAAAATCAAGTTCAGCTTTTATCGGTCGTGGTATCTGCAAAAAATTGGTCAGCCTTCCCTTGTCCTCGGCTTTGTCAATTTCTCTGACACGAGTTACGTTACTCCAAATTTTGTCTTTGGAGGCTTCAATGTCGATGTACGTGTATGCTTTATAAAATCCGGGAATCTCACCGATGGCATTCTCGATCGGCCCCAGGATGAAGGGAAGCAGTAAAGCCAACGACACGTGCAACGTATTGGTACGGTTAGATTTATTGAGTTTAAAATATCCTCCCGTCAAGCCTCCTAAGCTGGCAAACAGTAGAAAAAATGGAAGTATCATTACCCAACAGGCCCAGCCTTCTATAGAAAACGCCAACGTCAAAACGAAAAAGCCGAATATAGGTATCCATGGAAAAATGATTTGGTACCTTAATCTCCTTACATCCTCGGGCTTCGACTGGTATATGGTTAAAACACCAATCAGGTAAGGTACCGAAACGAAAAACGTTAGCGTCATTACACCGAACAGTCCACTCCAGTCATTCACGCCAAATATGAATCGCATAACCAATGCGGTTATCAACGGAACTCCGATTATCATTACCGCCTTCAGAAATTTTTGGTTTCCCATTATTGAATTAAGATTTATCAGCCGCCTAATCCTTAAATATAGCAGACTGAAACAGGTGGCACAAGTCGCGCTCATGCACATGCCGAAGGCTTACTATTGTTCGATTTCTTTTAGGATCGTTCGTTGGGAGACCAACTATAACAGGGTTGATGCTGATTGAACGCAAATGAAACTTCTAGATTGTGCGCTGCCGTCATTAACCACCCATCATCGTTCAGAACAAATGATCCAAACTTCAGAATCTATGCGCGTCATTGCATATAGCCCTCCAATTCCCTCCTCCAAAATACCTCTTTCCCCTCTCCTCTCCAACGCCACTTAGCATTCGGCGAGTTTGGGCGGGTAATTGGCGGGGATGGGGCAGAATTCGGCGGAATAAAGTTGAAAGTAGTTCCTGCTTCGTACTTCCTGATCCCTTCTTACGTCTTACGTCTCATGTCTTACGTCCCGCCTCGTACCTCGTACCTCGTATCTCGTACCTCATACCTCCTCTCACCTCCTTCTTACGTCTCACTCTATAATATATAGCAAACACTGCGGATAGGCTGCCAATTACCGGATAATCACACCCCTTTTTCGTTATATATCGTCAGTCGTTTCGTTGTATTTCGTTAATTGAGTCCTTACGGTAAGTAAAAAGCTTTGAATTTGCCCTGATTTCAGGGTTTCCTTGGTTGGCATAGTGATTGTAAAGTATGCCAACGATATGCAAAGACTTACTATACATCATTCCTTCACTAAAAAGGCTAACCTGAAATTAAAGTCAGGTCTTCCGGTATCTACCGATACCCTTAATAGGCTTGTCACAAATGAGGTTATACTCTACTCAGGTCACTTTGCGCCCAGGGCAGACGAGTTTGGTACGAGAAGGTCTCATCTCCGTCAGACTTTAGATCATCCCGGTACGAGAAGGTCTCATCTCCGTCGGACTTTAGATCATCCCGGTACGAGATGGTCTCATCTCCGTCAGACTTTAGATCATCCAGGTATGAGATGGTCTCATCTCCGTCGGACTTTAGATCATCCCGGTACGAGAAGGTCTCATCTCTGTCGGACTTTAGATCATCCCGGTATGAGAAGGTCTCATCTCTGTCTGACTTTAGATCATCTCGGTACGAGATGGTCTCATCTCCGTCGGACTTTAGATAAACTTGGTACGAGAAGGTCTCATCTCCGTCAGCCATCAACTGAGTCAGGCCTCCATTTGTCTTTTTCTGCACAAATCATAAAAAAAGCAGCGATCAAAACCGCGCTGGCAACACCAGCGTCAACCCGGATGTGGTTCAGGTCGGCGTTTCCGCTCAGTTTTGTAACCACTCCCATACGCGACGATCACGCATCGCTTCTCTTTATGCTACGCATGTTTCACCCTTAACCCCATCGCCTATCGAAATGATTTTAGTTTTTTCTTAACAAGTTAAATAATGTATCACGCAGCAAGGATTCACGTGCGCTGGAAAGCTGCACGACCCGATGCTGCATAAACCAAACAAAAATATGGTTGTAGTAAAAATGGGCTTAGCCTCGCTAAGCAAATCTGCAAAGATAGTGTTCACCCGTTCGCTGATCACACAGACAACGGGCAACCCTAACTTTACATCGCCGATGCCAACGCTCACCGCGATGGCTTCCGGGGCCAACGTATTCGAGGCTGCCTTGCTGGCGGCCAAGAGCGGCGGTCCTGATGAACGCGCCGTGGCACGCGCTAAGGAAGAGTTGCTTGACTCACTGTTGCGTCAGTTTTTCAGCTACGTACAGTTGACCGCCAATGCCAACCCTGCCGCCGCCGAGGCGATAGTGCTCAGCGCTGGCTTGCAGGTGAAAAGCAAAGGCGTACGCAAGGCTCAAACCTCTTACGCGAAACTCACCGGAAACCCCGGCGAAGTAGAGGTATATCAGAAAGGCACCGGACGCTGCACGTTCGAATTCCAGATCTGCACTGACCTCACCAACGAAGCCAACTGGGTAACGTTTGAGGTAGGCACTCGCGGACGTGTAGTGAAAGGTGGTCTTCTGCCCAACACACGGTATTACTTCCGCGCTCGGGTGATCGACAAAAACGGTCGCTCGGCGTGGAGTGATGTGCGCAGTGTGTTTGTGATGGAGTAATCCACACGCTCCGAAAAACAAAAGGCTTCCCCGACGACGGAAGCCTTTTTATTTTAGTTATTTGTTATCAGTTAATTGTTAATCGCATGACCCGATGACACCGATAGTATCGTTTACTCAGCACTACAATTAACGAATAACAGATAACCATTAACGTCTCCAACCAAAGCTTAGCACTCACTATTACCCTGTCACACCGGACGGAAGGTGCGAGAGAAAACGCGTGTTCCGGTGTCCCTTTGAAGATGCTATCGGTTAATCGTTAATTGTTAATCGCGCGGATAACAATTAACAATTAACAGATAACACGGTATGACCCCTACGGGGTCTAAACAATGACCGAATTTGTGGATGAATGACTGTTGAATGATCGAGTAAACCTGAAGTGCGGATTGATAGAGTAAACAAGGGCGTGGCTTACTCCGTATTACTATCTACTTTCTACTTTAAACTTTTCACTTTCAGCTTTCAGCTTTCTACCTTCTACAATTCCATCTCCTAACTACTATCTACTAACTACTAACTACTATTATAACTTATAACGAATAACATATAACTTACTTCATGGTTACTCCCTTCATCAGTCAGAAGTTTAAGTTTTGGTCGTTTGTGTCGATGGTGCTGCTGGTATTTGTGCACGCCTACAACCTAGACGTCCGCTACCTTCAGCCGTGGACGGCGCCGATGGAACCGCTCACGCCTACTACGTTTATTGAATACTTTCTGGCCAACGGACTTTTCCGGTTTCGCATCCCCATGCTCTTCATTATCTCCGGCTACCTGTATGCCCTGCACGATACGAAGCCGAACAAGGAGCGCATCGGCAAGCGCCTGCGTACACTGCTGGTGCCGTATGCGCTGTGGAGTGCGTTCGGACTGCTGCTCACCTACGTGCTGGAGTTGTTTCCTTACACCCAACACCTGGTGGCCTCTTCGCACGTGGTGCAGATCGACGACGCACGAATGCTGGTGCACGACTATCATTGGTATGAAGTGCTGGCGCGGTGGGTGTTCTTTCCGGTGTCGTACCAGCTCTGGTTTATCCGTGTGCTGCTGATCTACAACCTGGCGTATCCTGCCATTCGCTGGTGTGTCACACATCGCACCGCACAAAAGATATTTTTTGGTGTCGCCTTCTTGCTGTGGTTAAGTACCTTCGGACTGATCTTGATTGAAGGCGAAGGACTTTTGTTTTTCTCACTCGGCGTGTGGATGCAGAAAACAAACTTCAACATTGCATCGCCGCAGAGCTGGCTCAACCCTGTCGGCTGGGGTGTTGTCTTCCTGCTCTGTGCGGCGGGCAAAACCGTACTCGCTTTTACAGGACAACCTCTGCTGGGCAACGCAGTGTTTCCTGTCATCACCGTACTTCACAAGATTACCGTAGCCAGCGGACTGATTGCCTGCTGGTACGGACTCGATAAACTGGTGAGTTACGGCATGAGTCGCGCGTGGTTTGTTTCCTTGTCGGCCTTCTCGTTTATTATCTATGCAGCACATGCGCCGCTGGTAGCTTTCCTGATCGACGGCATGTTTGCATGGCTTCACTTTGCCGAAGGCTATCGCCTGATGGCGTTTGTATTTCTTCCGCTCTGCATTCTTGTGCTTTTGATTTCCTTAGGCGCCACACTGCGAAAGCTGACTCCTAAGGTGTATGGTGTACTTACGGGAGGAAGAGGATTGGCTTGAGTAGTTATTGGTTAATGGTAATTAGTTAATAGCGACTTATAACTTATAACCTATAACTCACAACCTACTATTTCCTATTCCTCCTATGCCCTAAGTGCGGATTGCGAAAGCTGGGGATAGCCAGTATGTAATATTGAATTCCAAAACCGATGTTCACATCAAAACCATTGATGGGCGAATAGTACGCGCCCACCGACGGGCCAATGCCCCAGTTGTTGGGATTAATAGCATGCTTTCGTTTGGGAGCAGGAGCCTCTGCTACAGGATTTGTCCACACGGTATCCGTATGTACGTAATGCTTGATGCGGACGGTGTCGTACTTGTAGCGATGAATCACGGTATCGCGGTAGGTGATCTTATACACTACCGAATCTTTTACGCGTATCGTCTGCGCCTGCATCGCCGGAGGGTAAGCCAATACAACCAGAAACAACAGCAGGGCAATGAGTTTGAATGGGTTCATCCGATAAAAATAAAGAGGAACGCCAAAGGTCGGTAAGTTCGAAGGCAAAATAAAATGGAAATTTGATTGACTCACTAAAGAGAATATCCTTAGTGGTTAGGTGATTCAGTCGACGACGCGCACCTTGGGAAGAGAAACTTTGAACGACGATCCTTTGCCGTATTCGGATTGTAAGGTAATGCCGCCGTTGAGCTGGCCGAGCGCTTCTTTCACAATGTATAACCCGAGGCCTGAACCTGAGGATCGGTCGGAGGCTCTGTAAAACATATCAAACACTTTTTCTTGCAGGTGATCTTCAATACCAATGCCATTGTCTGACACGGTGAGCAGAATGTTATCGTCCGCATGTTCGGCAGAAATTCGTACCCACTGATCGAGGTTGCTTTGATTGTGATATTTTACGGAGTTAGAAAGTAAATTCCGCAATACAATAGAAAGCTTCTGTCGGTCGGTTTCAATGAAATCTACGTTTCCAAAATCGGTAATGAATTTTACTTTGTGCGCGCCGTCCATGAATTGAATGGAGTCGGCTATTTCCTCCACGATTTCTTTGATCGACACTTGCTCAATCTTAATCTCTTCTTTTGCGCTGCGCGAAAACTCAAGGATGTCGAGAATGAAGCTGTCCAGCTTGGTGGTGCGGTCATCGATCATCATGAAATACTTATTGAGAATGTTCTGATCCGTCTCCATGGCCGCGAGGCTCACCAGTCCCCGAACGGAATTAAGTGGTGCGCGCAAGTCGTGCGATGCACTGAAAAGAAAGCGGTCAAGTTTTTCATTCGCCTGACGCAATTGTTCTTCGCGCCGCATCAACTGAAGTTCTGCCCTGAGGTTGGCGCGAATTACAAACCAGAGGCTAAACGCGAGAATCAGACATGAAGAGACGATGTTGATGATCGAATTAAATAAGGAAGGTTCATACAAGAGCTTGAAAGAACCAAACAGGTTGTAGTCTAACACTTCCAGCGTGATCAGCGCCGACAAGGAGATGCCCACAAAAAAAATGGTGAGAGGGATATCTTGTCGTGCATTTAAGATCAGGGCCAGCCCAACGAGGGGCCCAAACAAGAAACCAAGTGAAATCTCGCGCGGCACCAGCGAGGCCAGCAAAAAGAGCATCACATTATAATAGGAGAAAAACAAAAGGGTGGCAAGGCGATGCTTTCCTCTTTCGTTGAGTACATAGAATAGAAAAGTAAGGACGATGGTGACCGCCACAATGCCCACGATAGCAAAATCAGAGCGAGCGGCGTCGGAGATTAAATGCACAAACAACCCGATCAGGATGAGTACCATGATTTGCGAGAAAACAATATTCCGCCGATGAACGAAATCATTTACTTCGCTATTCTTATCCAATCTGGACCAATTGCCAGGATTCCAAAAATACTTGGATGTCATCAGGTTGAGGTAGGTGTTAAATTTATGCCTTTTTTAAGTCAAATAATAAAGTAATTTATCAGGTAAAACGATTTAGTTATCAATAAATTTCAAAAGAAGTATTGAATGTGTCAATTCTACACCCGAATGAATAAGATTCCCCTTCTGATCGGCCTGTTGTTGCTGTCGCTCAGCGTCTATGGGCGCGACGAAACCCAGAAAATCAACGTGGGCAATGAAGTGCGCGAATACATCGTGCACGTACCGGCTCAGAAAAAAAGGGAAAAGCTACCGGTGGTCTTCTTATTTCATGGCGGCGGTGGCACCGCCCGACATACGATTTCCTTTCTGGGCATGAACGCCGTAGCAGACACCGCAGGCTTCCTGGTGGTGTACCCCAACGGATTACAAAAAGGATGGAACGACGGACGTGAAGTAAAAAAACACACCCACGACGACATCGGGTTTATCGCGGCTCTGATTGAAAAGATAAAACGCGACTTTCCCGTAGATGACCAACGAATCTTTGCCACGGGCATTTCCAATGGCGGTTTCTTTTCCTTTGCACTCGCTCTCCATCTTTCAGAGAAATTCAGAGCCATCGCTCCCGTATGCGCCAGCATTCCCTCGGTGTTGATGAATCATTACACGCCGAAAAACCCGGTGCCGCTATTGCTCATCAACGGCACAAAGGATCCATTGGTACCGTATTCCGGGGGAGAAGTTGGCGGCAAATGGTTTAAAAACAGAGGGCAATGTACAAGCACCGACGACACCATCGCCAAATTTCTGACGCTGAATCATTGCATTGCTACGGCAACTACATCCGCCCTGCCCGACCGCGATCCACACGATGGATGTACTGCTACTCGTTTGGTGTATTCCTGCAAGAAAAATCAGGAAGTACAACTCATTAAAGTCGAAGGCGGCGGACACACGTGGCCCGGCGGCAAACAGTATTTAGGCAAGCGATTGGTAGGAACCGTATGCCGCGACTTTTCGGCGAACGCCGAAGTGTGGAATTTTTTCAGAACGTTTTAATTTTCTCCTTTGACTGACTTACTCATTGTGTGTGTGGCTGCGTTCGCGGCCGGATTTATAGACGCCATCGTTGGTGGCGGCGGACTGGTGCAGACGCCGGTAGTGTTCATGACGTTTCCACAGTTGCCCGTGGCGAGTTTGCTGGGCACCACCAAAATCCCTTCCTTTTCAGGAACGGCAGTTTCATTCTATCAATACTCAAAACGTGTGAAGATCGAGTGGAAGCTAATCCTGTGGATTGCCGTCGTCGCCTTTGTGTCGGCCATGGCGGGCTCGTGGATGGTGAGTCAACTGAGTAACCAAACATTCAAGCCGATAATTCTTGCGGCGCTCGTCGTCGTGGCGGTGTACACGTATTCAAAAAAGAATTTCGGGCAACACGAAGAAAAGCAGTTGCCGTTTTATAGCGCCCTCGCGCGCGGCATTGCCTGCGGATTGTTGATCGGTTTCTATGACGGATTCATCGGGCCAGGCACCGGAAGTTTTTTGGTGCTCGCGTTCATCGGGTTGCTCGGTCATGATTTCCTTCACGCCAGTGCGCTTGCCAAAATGGTGAACCTCGCCACCAACGTAGCCAGCATCATTTATTTTTCAAGTACGGGACACATCGTGTTTGAGCTAGCCATCCCGATGGCATTGTGCAACATGGCCGGAGGTTTCATCGGCACACGGTTCGCACTCCTGCGCGGCAATACATTCATTCGTTTGTTTTTTCTATTCGTCGTGTGCGGCACCATCGTGCGGTTTGGGTACGACGTGTTTTTCAAACACTGACGAGAAAATATTTTTTAATTTAGAGGAATGAATCGCATTGACCGGCTTACCGCTATTCTCATTCAGCTGCAATCCAAAAAAATTGTAAAGGCCGAAGAGATTGCGTCGCGCTTTGAAATCAGTTTGCGCACCGTGTACCGCGATGTGAAAGCGCTGATGGAAGCCGGCGTGCCCATCGGCTCAGAAGCCGGCACCGGTTATTTTATTGTTGATGGCTATCATCTTCCTCCCGTGATGTTTACCGAAGAAGAAGCCAGCGCCATGATGATGGCCGGGAAACTGGTGGAGCGAATGACCGACCAGTCGGTACGCCTCGCCTTTGATGGTGCGTTGCTGAAAATAAAATCCGTGCTCAACGAGGCAGGTAAAGATCACCTCGAAAGTTTGCAACATCACATCGAAGTAGGCAGACCGAAGATGAGCCGCAGCCACGAAAACCATTTCCTTACGGAGTTGCAAAAAGCATCGGCCAGCAAACAGGTAGCACGACTGCAGTATTGCAGCAACCAGCAAAACGAAGAAACCCAACGCGACGTAGAGCCCATCGGCTTGTTTTATTATAGTGCGGCGTGGCACCTGATTGCCTGGTGCCGCTTACGCAACGGCTTCCGAGATTTCCGCTGCGATCGTATCAAAGAACTTACCCTTACGGGAGAGATCTTCAAACCCCGAAGCATCTCTACCCTGCAAGAATATTTCAACAGCCTGCAGCAAGCCAATATAGAAATGAAAACTGCCGTCGTGCTGTTCGACACAAACGAAGCACGGCAGGTAGCCAATTCAAAACATTACTTTGGATTTGTGTCCGAAGAAGAACTGGAAGGACAGGTGAAAATGAAATTCCTCACCTCCGACTTTTCCATGATGGCGCGATGGCTGATATCGTATGGCCGCGGCATTGAAATTGAAAGTCCACAAGAACTCAAAGACATTCTCCTTAGGCTGGTGGAAGAGCTACAAGAACACTATTTTAAGTTGGCCTGATCCTCTCATTGGCTTCACTGCTGACATAGGGTTGTCACTCATCAAGCAAAAATATTTTTAATCCCGTCATTCTGCTGACATAGGGCTGTCACGTTGCAGTGGTTGTTTTGATATAAAATCAAACGCCATGAACACCTACGCCAACTCACCCAAAGTAAAAGAAGTAAAGCCCATCAACTTTCTTTTTCACCGTACCGAAACGAAAGTAGATGAACTCATCCATCTCGTGCCTGTCGCCAAAGCGCTTTTCAAAGAAGCCGTTCGGTTAGACTTGCATCCGTGCGGCCCCATTCACTGGCATTACTTTGGATTCACCGGAGACCCCACAAAATCTTTCACTATAGAAATTTGTCTTCCGGTAGATAGCGTACCCGCCACCTACGATGGTGATTTTCATTTCAAGCGAACAGAAAACTACAAGGCGGTATCCTTACTTCACGAAGGTCCGTGGATGGAGATTCCGAAAAGCTATGACGCGATCATGAAGTATGTGCTGATGAATCAGCTTGTTCCTGCTGGTGTGGCGCGCGAACTGTACATCAACGCCGATTTTAAAAACCCCGAAGCCAATGTTACTGAAATACAACTGGGCGTGCAATAATATGAATGTGCTCGTCTTTTCTACCTCTGTGCAAACGGAAGAGCAGGCGAAGTTCCTTGCACCTCATATTGATTTGCTAGCCGGTCCGGGCAACTGGAATTTTGCACTGGATGATTGTGATAAGATACTGCGGATTGTATCGGCATCAGTAAAACCGGAAGCACCCATCTGCCTTCTGTCAGAGCTTGGGTTCCGTTGCGAAGAATTAACAGACTCAGTATTATAATTTATTGTGATGCAAAATCGAAAAACAATTTTAAGAAACGCACTGCTGGTGGGAAGTATTCCTGCACTGCTCGAAGGGATCTTGATTTACGTAGTTGAACCAACCGTTGCAAGTTGGTTGCTTCTTCAAGCCGTTCTCTTCTGGTTCAGTTGCGGCTTCATCGTTCATCTGATTGAAGTCGGTTTACCTGCTCTGCTTCATGGAATAGTATTTACCGTATTTATGAATATCCCCTGGTATATCGCCGAATCCATCGGCAAAAATAAACCCGAGCATTTGTTGCCGCTGATTATTGCCAGCGTAGTGATGGGCATTGTCATTGGCTTCGTTTCCGGAAAACTTAAGAAGAATGTAAAAAACAAAATAAACTAAACATCAAAACAATGAGCACACTCACCTTGACTACCTCCGTCACCATTCACGCCCCGGTTGCTAAAGTATGGCATGCCCTGACCGACCCGGCAGAGATCAAAAAGTATTTGTTCGGTACAGACACTGTCACCGATTGGAAAGTAGGCAGCCCGATCACCTTCAGCGGAATGTGGGAAGGCAAAGCCTACCAGGACAAAGGAACGATTCTGGAAATTGAGAAAGAGAAAATGCTGAAATACAATTACTGGAGTTCCTTTTCGGGCACGGAAGACAAGCCCGAGAATTATGCGAACATTACGTATCGTGTGGAGGAAAAAAACGGCGCTACTGTTTTTACCATTGTGCAAGACGGAATAAAAACGGCCGAAGCGCGTGACCACTCCGAACAAAACTGGAAGATGGTGATGAACGCGTTAAAAGAACTGCTGGAGAAATAATTTGTTAAAACGATAAGAAGAGGCTGCCACGAATGGGCAGCCTCCTTCTTGAAATATTAATCGCCTTTCTTTGGCGCTTCAAGATTGAATAAGACAGGTATCGTACTTTCTGAAACTAAATATTTCATTTTCCTTTTAGAAAAGGCTCAGAATAGACTGTTTAGAGTGGTGTTGGCCTCCAGCGAAACGACTTGTCGTCGATGGCGCGCATGGTGCACAGGATTCCGTCGAGGTGATCGTATTCGTGTTGAAGCAATTCGGAGAGATCATTCTCCAGCGTCATTTGCTTCGGATTGCCCGCCAGATCAATGTATTTAATAGTGAGTTTACGGTGTCGTTTCACTTTCACCAGCAGGTTAGGGAAACACATACAGTCGTCCCACACGTCCATTAGGTCAGGGCTCAGATCGGTCAGCTCAGGGTTAATGAAAACTTCAGGCTTGTCAATATTCATATAGATAAGACGCTTCATAATGCCCAGTTGCGGCGCAGCAATAGCTCTTCCAAACTTATAGCGCACTCTGATTTCTTCCATGACATTGTGTAAATCAGCTACCCATTCGGGAACGAGCGGAAGTTCTGAGGTGGATATCGGTTCAGACCGGGTATAAAGAAGCGGATCGCCGAGAAGGAGTAAATCCTGAAGTCCTTTCATATAGTTCAATCGGTTAATCACTCAAGATAAGATGCCGGGAGAAACAACCCAACCCTTATAAATCAAATGCGATAACAAATCAAGGCTCCAATTCTGCCTTTCGAAAGTATTTTAGATCGATTTTAACCCAATCATCAGAATATTTTATATGTTTTTAGTCAATAGACGGTATAAAATGAACGTATTTCAAACGGATTCGGTAATTTTTATTGTAATCAGCATTGATTTTTACCCATAGTGTTAAATATTTACAAAGTTATTGTTAACCTAAACCCTAAACCTAACCCTATGAAAAAATCGATTATCTACTTGGTGCTCCTGGTAGCGATCAGCATTCTGGCGCTATTCATGCCGGGTGTACCCGGATCAATTCACACCGAAGGCATCAATTCGGGAGATGTAGCCTGGATGCTGGCCGCTTCAGCGCTGGTGTTATTGATGACGCCAGGCCTCGCTTACTTCTACGGTGGAATGATTGACACCAAAAATATTATCTCCACCATGTTGCAAAGCTTTATCGCGATGGGCGTGATCAGCGTGGTGTGGATTGTAGTTGGGTTTAGCCTCGCCTTTGGCGACACCATCGGCGGCTTTATTGGCAACCCTGGTACCTTCTTTATGTTTCAAAACGTGCTCGACGGCAAACCCTGGTCGCTCGCGCCTACTATTCCGCTGGTGTTGTTCGCCTTCTTTCAATTGAAGTTTGCGATCATCACCCCTGCACTTATCACGGGAACATTTGCTGAGCGTGTACGCTTTAAATCCTACATCATTTTCCTGGTATTGTTTTCTCTTTTCATCTACGCGCCTTTGGCACACTGGACATGGCACCCTGAAGGATTCCTGTTTAAGTTGGGAGTCCTCGACTTTGCCGGTGGTACCGTGGTACACATGTCTGCCGGATTCGCCGCTTTGATTGCTTCCATTTACCTGCGCGACAAATCCGTGAAGAAAGAAGCGATTTCTCCCGCCAATATTCCTTTCGTGTTGCTGGGTACTGGTTTGCTTTGGTTCGGATGGTTCGGATTCAACGCGGGTAGCGCGTTAGGCGCCGGCGCATTAGCTGCTTCTGCATTCGCTACTACCAACACCGCTTCGGCTGCAGCCGGTCTTTGCTGGGTATTGTTTGACGTGGTTCGTGGTAAGAAGCCTTCAGCCCTTGGGTTCTGTATTGGCGCGGTAGTTGGTCTCGTGGCCATCACTCCAGCAGCTGGTTATGTGACTATTCCACACAGCTTGTTTATCGGAACGGTAGCGGCAATCATCAGTAACGTGGTTGTTCACTGGAAGTCAAAAACTTCATTGGAAGATACCCTCGATGTATTCCCTTGCCACGGGGTAGGTGGCTTGGTAGGTATGATCATGACAGCGTTGTTCGCCAACCAGGCGGTAAATGCAGCCAACACTACCGGCAATGGATTGTTCTTCGGTGACACTACATTATTCCTGGTTCACCTGAAAGGCCTTGTGATTGTCATTGCATACATCACCGTTGGATCGTACATCATTCTCAAAGTAACAGACCTCATTTCATCGATGCGTGTAAGTTCAGAGGAGTTGGCAGTGGGAAGCGACTACGCACAGCACGGGGAAACCCTTTAAATCCACGGTGGGGGGAAGTGAAAGATTCTTTCCCCTTCTTTTCCTAAACCTAATACTCATTAATACTTAGCCTATCATGAAAAAAATTTTACGCGCTTTATCTTTTCTCGCCACTTCATTAAGTGCTGCATCATCAGTGTCCGCTCAAGATGCCGCTCCGGAAGCCAAAGAAGAAAAACCTAAGGTGACCCTTTCGGGCTACATTGATTCGTATATCCTCCATGCGTTCAACAACCCCAAGTCAGGAACCTTGATGGGTAATCCGGCAGCTAATGGGGGTTTTCCTGTGGGAAGAGCCTTCGACCGGTTAACAGATCAATTTGCCCTCGGCCTCGTGCAAACCAAGTTCTCTTACTCAGACAAGAAATCAGATCTTGTGATTGACCTTACCTTCGGCCCCAATGCCGAACTCGGTAACTTCGGTAATACCAAAGGATCGACCAACCTCTGGATTCCCGGCAACAATTACCAAAGTCAGTTGATTGGTACTTCAGCCGCGATCAAGCAAGCCTACTTTACTTATAAGGCTACCGACAAGTGGAGCTTCACGGTCGGACAGTTTGGAACACACATCGGCTACGAAGTGATCGATGCGCCGATCAACTACCATTACTCGCTGTCTAACCTCTTCAATAACGGACCCTTCTATCACATTGGTATGAAAGCCAACTATGTGGCTTCGGATAAGGTGACGATTATGGCGGGTCTTGTGAACAACTGGGATAACCTGTTTGACAACAACTCACAAAAATCAGTAGTGAGTCAGGTGTACATCAAACCCGTAGACGGATTTAACATTTACCTGAACTACATCGGTGGTTACGGCGACGATACCTATCTTACCACGGTAGCCTCCACTACCGGCAAATCTTATCTTGAAAATTATACCCGTCAGTTGTTTGACCTTACTACCGGGTATCAAATCACCACGAAGTTCTATGTGGGTTTGAATGCAGCCTATGGTTTCTACAATTTCAAATCGACAGGGTCTGATGCAGCAGACATTACTTCTACTTATGGTTCGCTCAAGCCAAGCTGGGGTGGTGTAGCACTTTACACAAACTATGCGATTAGCGATGTATTGGGAATTGGCGTACGGTATGAAGATTTCAACGACGAAAACTATGTACGCTACATCGGTACCAAGAATACTTCACTCACCGTAACCGCGCCGATTACGCTGGCCGATGGTCACCTGATCGTAAAACCTGAATTGCGTTTGGATAATGCATCCGATACCAAGTCGGGTGGCCTCAAATATTACGAAGACAAGAATGGAAACGGCACCAACAGTCAGCAGACGTTTGGTGTAGCCTTTATTTACAAATACTAACAAAACTTAGATCAGGTCATTCAATACAAATTGAGTGATCTGATCTTTTTAAAGAATGATAAAAACGGGAATCTTTTTACTGCTACTCACCTCGGGCATTCTCACTAAAAGCGAAGCTCAAAAAGCGTTGCCTGTGCCGGTGGAATTCTCCAACGTAGTAGTGGCGGATTCCTTAGCTAAATTAGATCTCTTCCACAATGCAGTCCATTGGACTAACTCGCTCAAGGCGAATGATGAAAAAGTAATTCTAACCGAGAGCGATTCAATCGCCGGCAAAGTTTTGGGCGAGAGTTCCTTTTTTGTGTACACGCAGTCGGGCATCCTGAAAAAAGTTTCAGGCCTCATCACGTACAAACTTTCCGTCGAAGTAAAAGACAACAAGTACCGGTATCAGCTCAGCAATTTTGTTTTTCATTATTACAAACAGGATAGAAACTACAACATGGTGGAAACCGGGAAAACAAAACCATTGGAAGAACTAAAAGCAACGGGTTGGCAAAAGCTATGGACACAACACCGCGCCACCGTGCTGGCTAAAATGAAAGCCAGTGCTCAACAGTTAGAACTAAAAATGATCGAGAAACCAAAGAAAATCACCGCCGAGAAAAAAGTAAAAAAAGTAGAGTGGTGATTCAGAGAAATAAATAATAACCTAAACCTAAACTTAAAATGAGTAAATCAAAATTGGAGTACATCTGGCTGGATGGATATCAGCCTACTCAATCGCTCAGGAGTAAAACCAAAATCGTTCGCAACTTCGACGGCAAGCTGGAGAGCTGCCCGCAATGGTGCTTTGATGGAAGTTCAACCGAACAGGCGCCAGGTGGTTCTTCTGATTGCTTGCTGAACCCAGTTGCTATTTTCCCTGATCCGGGAAGAAAAGATGGCTTCCTGGTGATGTGCGAAGTGTACAGCCCGGACGGCACACCGCATCCTTCCAATGGCCGCGCTACCATCGAAGACGATGACAATGATTTCTGGTTTGGGTTTGAGCAGGAGTATTTCCTGTGGAATCCGGAAACAAACAAACCGTTGGGTTTTCCTGAAAACGGATACCCAGCGCCACAAGGTCCTTACTACTGTTCTGTCGGCGCGAAGAATGCATTCGGTCGTCAATTGATTGAAGAGCATCTCGATCTGACACTGGCCACCGGAATCAACATCGAAGGAATCAACGCCGAGGTTGCACCTGGCCAATGGGAGTTTCAGGTGTTTGCTAAAGGAGCAAAAGCCGCGGGCGACCAAGTGTGGGTGACACGCTATTTGCTGGAGCGCACAGCTGAAAAATACGGCCTCGCCATCAACTGGCATTGCAAGCCGCTGGGCGCTACCGACTGGAATGGTTCAGGCATGCACGCCAACTTCTCTAACTCATTGCTTCGCGAATGCGGTTCAAAAGAAACGTATGAAAAAGTGTGCAAGGCATTTGCCCCTGTGGTGAAAGAGCACATCGCGGTGTATGGTGCTGATAATCATTTGCGCCTCACCGGCAAGCACGAGACCCAATCGATCGATAAATTTTCGTTTGGCGTTTCTGATCGCGGCGCTTCGATACGCATTCCGATTGCTACCGTAGAGAATGGATGGAAAGGATGGTTGGAAGATCGCCGTCCCAACTCAGCCGCCGATCCATACAAAGTAGCTGCACGCATTATCCAAACTGTAAAAACAGTTTCAGAATATGCGGAACTGCCCCTGAACGGAAAAGCGAAGTAAACAATACTTTAAACCACCAACCTATGGAAGCCCCAAAAGTGCAGGAAAGAAAAAGTTTCTGGCAAGCCAACAAAGAAACAATCGTTTCTATTATCATCATTTTGATGATTATGTTTTTCCTGAAATACCTGTTTCAGTTGGCCTGGCATGCACACCTTGTGTAAAGTTCCATTCGTTTAAAACAAGTCTGAGGCTGCCCCGTAAGGCAGCCTCTTCTTTTTTGAAATCATTCCGACGGCGCTGATCTTAAAAAATTCCCCTTTATATTCGGGGATGAAATTTTTGATCGACAGTATCGGATGGATTGGCTCCGTTGAAGTGATAGCAGCCTACGGGCTAAACAGCTACCAGAAAATAAAATCCGATTCCCTCCTCTTCCAACTGCTGAACCTGACCGGCGGTATCTTTCTCATCATCAATACCATTTATTATAGTGCTTACCCGTCGGCCTTCATCAACGTTGTGTGGGTAATCATTGCCTCGGTCGCTATCGTTCAGATGATCGCCAAACGAAATCTTAAATCATGAAAAAAGCAGCCGCATTATTTTTACTGCTGGCCGGATGCACACCTTCTCCCCATCAGGAAGCCGCCCGTCAGATCGACCAATTGTTTGTGAACGAATTCAAAGACGATGAGCCCGGCGGCGCCGTGCTGGTGATGAAAGAGGGAGAAGTCATCTTCAAGAAAGGTTATGGCCTTGCTGATTTGAATACGAAAGAGAAGATCACCACACAAACACTTTTTAATACCGGGTCGATTTCAAAAACATTTGTATCTAATACTATTCTTTCACTTGCGGAAGAAAATAAGTTGTCGCTCAACGACAGTCTGTACAAGTACTTTCCTGATTTCAAAAACAAAGCGATCGCACAAAAAATAAAAATCCATCACCTGCTCACGCACACCTCGGGCCTGCCCGACAACCGCAGGGCATTGCTGGACAGTGTTTATCTGCTTACCGCGAAAGATCAGGAGAACTGGGCCCCGATTTTACAAAATGACACGTTGCTGTTTGAATCCGGCTCTCGCTTTGAATATTCAAACCCGGCGTTCAATGCGCTGGCGTTGATTATCGAAAAGGTGACCGGAAAGAAATGGCAGCAAGTGGTAGCTGAAAAGATATTCAACACCGCCAACATGCCCACGAGCAAAATCACGGATGGGCCTTATCCGGAAAGCGGCGTGGCACACGGGTATTTGAAATCGGGAAATACATTTATTGAAAAAGATTATGGCGAAGAACCCACGTTTGCTGCCTCCGGAAACGGAGGGGTGTGGAGTTCGGTGGAAGAATTAGCCAATTATGAAACCGCTATTCAAAATTCCGTTTTCTTAAAAAAGGAAACTCTCGATCGGTCACGTACCGTAACAGAATATCCAAACTGGAATAGCAAAGTGCCCGCATTCATAGGCTACAGTTGGTTTATCGGACAAACCGAAGATGGAAAAAAAACTGTGTCGCACACGGGAAGTCAGGGCGGGTTCCTCGCCGATTACGTAAGTGTGCCCGAAGCAAAAGTATTTTTTGTAATCCTCTGCAATCGTCCTTATCCACGAGAAGAGTTCAGAAAGAAAATTCTATCCATCTTAAACATCAAACCCGCACAAGCCCTAAAATCCTTTTAACATGAAAAAAATTTACATCGCCGCCGCGCTGGCCCTTGTCAGCGTAGCCTCCTTCGCTCAATCGCTCGAGCAAAAAGCAAAAGAATTCGACGCCTATATTGAAAAGGCAAGAAACGATTGGCATGCGCCGGGCTTGGCCGTAGCCGTTGTAAAAGATGGCAAAGTGATTTTAAAAAAGGGATACGGTGAGCGCGAGCTCGGCAAAGGTGAAAAAGTAGACAGCGAAACTCTTTTTGCGTGCGCCTCCACCACCAAAGCGATGACAGCCGTGTGTATGGGCATGCTGGTGGACGAAGGAAAAATAAAATGGGAAGATCCGGTGATCAATTATTTGCCCGAGTACCAACTCTACGATCCGGCGGTAACACGGGAACTTAAGATTCGGGATCTCTTCACCCACAACAGCGGCGTAGGCAATACCGATTTTCTGTGGGCTATGATGGATATTCCCACCAAAGAAATGCTAAACCGCATGCGCTTGGTGAAGCCAACCTATTCACTGCGTGCGAGCTTCATCTATCAAAATCTTTTTTATGTAGCGGCCGGTCAAGTGATTGAAAAAGTGAGCGGCAAGCCGTGGGAAGTATTTATACAGGAACGCATCTTCACGCCGCTAGGTATGACGCGCACCGCACCAAAAATGAAATACATCAAAGATCAAAATCTCACGAAGCCGCACGATGAAGTAGAAAAGAAAATCAAAGCCATTGGTTATACCAAAGACGACGAAGTGGGGCCAGCCGGTTCAGTATGGTCGTCGATTGACGATATGAGCAAGTGGATGATCTGCATGCTCGACAGCAGCAAATACGCTGGAGGAAGACTACTAAAAGCGGCTACGTGGGCGGAGATGTTCAAGCCTGCTGTGCTGGTGCCTGCCAATGAATTTTACCCGACGATGAAAATCATCAAACCCAACTGGACAACGTACGGGCTCGGCTGGTTTCAACATGATTATAAAGGAAAGAAAATAAACTATCACACCGGTAGCCTCGCCGGGCTCACAGCTATTCACGCCCAACTACCTGATCAAAAATTAGGAATCTACGTTTTCGGAAACCTCGATCACGCCGAAGTTCGTCATGCGCTAGTGTACAAAGCCTTCGATGTATTTGCCCTGGGAGGTACAACCGATTGGAGCAAAGAATTTTTGCCGCTATACGCCGACATCAAAGCTAAAAATGAAAAAGACACGAAAGACTTTGAAGCGAAACGCGTGCTTAATACTACACCTTCGCTGGCCCTCGCGGACTATGCAGGGAAATACTCTGATCCGCTTTATGGCGAACTTGAAATCACCGTAAGCGGAAACAGCTTGTTAGTCAACATCAATCATTTTGAAAAAGCTACGCTTCAGCATTGGCATTACAACACCTTTCGCGGCCCTTACGAAAAAGACTGGTACGGAAAAGCCATCGCCAACTTTATCCTCGACACATCAGGAAAAGTGCAGAAAGTTGAGTTTGAAGGAATGGAGTTGAAGAAAATGCAATAGCCTTAACCAATTTCAATCACCACGTCGTCGGACATTGGGTGACCGACGCAGGTGAGCACATAGCCTTCGGCGCGCTCTGACTGCGACAGGCCTTCCTCTTCGTCAAGTTTCACTTTGCCGGAGAGGGCCTTTCCGCGGCAAGCGGTACAAAGCCCGCTTTGGCATGAGTAGGGCAAATCAATTCCTTTATCAAGAGCCGTTTCCAAAATTGTGCGATTCGGCTCTACCTTGAATTTATATTCCTGACCGTCGTAACGGATAGTCACTTCATGAGCTGTGTTGCCTGCCGAAGTAGCTGCTTTCTGTTCGTCTTTTTTATCTTTATCGATAACGCCAGCTACGAAACTCTCTTTGAAGATTTTTTCTTTAGGAATGTGAAGGTCGCTTAATAGCGTATCCACATTTTTCATCATGCCTTCCGGACCGCACATGAGGTACGTCGTTTTATCAAGACCCCAGTTTGGAATGCGCTCGAACAACTTCACGAGCATTTCTTTGTTGAGAAGACCTGAATATCCTTGCCAGTTCATCGGCGCGTTATCAAGGATATGAATCACATGCACGCGTCCTTCAAACTGAGTCTGAAGTTTATCCAACTCATTTTTGAAAATGATACTATCGATATCGCGGTTACAGTAGATGAGCGAGCAAATGCTTTCGGGCTCTTGCGTGCTCAGGCTTTTTAAAATAGAGATCATCGGTGTGATGCCACTACCACCTGCAAAGAGCACCAGATGCCGCTTCTTGTCTTTAGCATAGTCGGTGGTAAACTGGCCCATCGGCTCAAGCACTTTCAGTTTATCGCCCTTTTTCAAATGATCCGGAAGCCAGTTGCTCATCAATCCACCATCCACTCGCTTTACCATCACCGCCATCCGCTCATCTACAAAAGGCGATGAGCAAAGGGAATAGGCACGGCGCACTTCCTTTCCATTTACGTTAGCAATCAACGTGAGAAATTGCCCGGATTTATAATTCAGTTTTCCTGAGGTAGGGTTTTCAAACACAATCGAGATTGCGTCTTTGGTTTCTTTGATAATATCGTGAATCGCCAACTCGTGATAGTGCGGCCCCACGGGGGTCTCTTGTTTTTTGGGGCTCTTCTTAAATAATCCAAATGCCATGATCAGTCAATTAATAACAATGAAACAATAAAGGAGGCGCAAAGTTAATCAACATTCTTACAAAGTCACTGACCGATCCATGACTGCCCTTCTGGGCAATCTCTCGCTATTTGTTAATTTTATGTTTTATTCTCCTATGTCACTCACCCAGCTTACTGCTATTTCTCCGATCGACGGGCGGTATTTTGAAACCGCCAAGCCGCTGACCAATTATTTTTCAGAGCTGGCGCTCATACGCTACCGTGTTTTGGTTGAAGTGGAATATTTTATTGCGCTTTGCGAATTTCCTTTGAATGAACTGAAGGGTTTTCCAAAAGATAAGATCGAATCGCTGCGCGATATCTACAAAACTTTCGACGAAGGTCAGGCTCAGGAAATCAAGACGATTGAAAAAACAACCAACCATGATGTAAAGGCCGTAGAATATTTTATCAAAAAAGAATTTGATCAACGCGGCCTTTCGGAATTCAAAGAATTCATTCACTTCGGGCTCACCTCACAAGACATCAACAACACAGCGACTCCGCTTTTGCTGAAAGAATTTCTTGAAAAAGAATTCTTGCCTGCGCTTGCGTCTACCATGGCCTCGCTCGACCACCAAGCAGAAACATGGAAAGAAATTTCGATGCTGGCCCGCACACACGGGCAGCCGGCTTCGCCCACGCGACTGGGAAAAGAGATTGCGGTATTCAGTGCTCGCCTGAAAAAACAGTTGGAGCTTTTCAAAACTATTCCTCATTCGGCCAAATTTGGCGGCGCCACAGGAAACTTCAACGCGCACCACATCGCCTACCCTGAAATCAACTGGGTTGATTTTGGAAATCAGTTTGTAAAAAAATACCTGGGACTCGAACGCAGCCACCCGACCACGCAGATTGAACACTACGACAACCTGGCGGCGCAGTTTGATAACCTCAAACGAATCAACACCATTCTTATCGACTACAGCCGCGACGTGTGGCAATATGTGGCGATGAATTATTTCAAACAAAAAATCAAAGCCGGGGAAGTAGGCAGCAGCGCCATGCCACATAAGGTAAACCCAATCGACTTTGAAAATGCCGAAGGAAACTTTGGACTAGCCAATGCCTTGTTTGAGCACCTCGCAGCAAAGCTGCCCATTTCAAGACTACAGCGCGACCTCACTGACTCTACAGTATTGAGAAACATTGGCGTGCCGATGGCGCATACGTGGATTGCGCTCAAGTCATTGCAAAAAGGAATAAATAAACTGGAACTGAACAAAGCGGCCATTGACCATGACCTCGACGAAAACTGGGCCGTGGTGGCCGAAGCTATTCAGACCATTTTGCGCAAGGAGGGCTTTCCTAATCCCTATGAAGCACTAAAGGAACTCACACGTAAAAATGAGAAGATCACCCAGCAATCGATTCACCAATTCATCGATCAACTGGCGGTGGACAGCGCGTTGAAAGAAAAACTGAAAAAGATTAGTCCTTATAATTACACAGGCATCATCTAATCAAAGCATAAAATGTACACCATCAATAAGGTCAGTGCGGTCGAAGCTCAAAAGTTGCTCAACCATTGCGTAGAGCAGGTGACCAAAAACAATAAGGCAGTAGCCGTTGCCGTCTGTGGCCCCGAAGGCGAGCTGATCGCTTTTATTAGGATGGACGGGACGAGCCCTGCCGCTTCAAGGATCGCGCAAAACAAAGCCTACACTTCCGCATGTGATCGTTCAGACACAAGCAAAATGGGTGAGCGCATGCGCGGAAAAGATAATCCCGCCTTTTGGGGCGATGAGCGGATTACCGGCTTTGGTGGCGGCGTGCCGCTGATTCAAAATGGACAAGTAATCGGAGGTCTTGGTGTAAGCGGTTTGCCCGAAGCCGACGACGAGCAACTGGCCAGGGAAGCGGTTAAAGCGGTGTTTGGGTATTAAGCGGGGTAAATATTTAATATCTTTGGCTCATGAATTGGAAAGATCATATCGTATCTAACAACGATGTCTTGCTGGGAAAGCCAACCATCAAGGGAACGCGTGTTTCGGTAGAATTGATCCTGGATTTATTGTCCAACGGCTGGACAGAAAAAATGATTTTTGATAGCTACCCGAAATTAACTGAAAACGATCTGAAAGCTGTTTTTGCCTATTTGAAAGATTGCATCGAAAACGAATTGTATTTTCCCTTTCCTAAAAGTGCATAATGCAATTTTTGGCCAACGAAAATTTTCCTTTTCCCAGTATCGACCTCCTACGCAAAGCTGGATACTCCATTTCAAGTGTTGCTGAATCATTTCCTGGTATTTCGGATCGTGAGGTCATTGAAAAAGCACAGGCTAACCATTCTTATTATCTTGACCTTTGATAAAGACTATGGAGAGTTGCTATTCAAATATGGAAACCAAAGGCCTCCATCAGTAATTTTCTTTCGGTTCAAAGGAGAAAGGCCAGAGGAAGCAGGATTAATGCTAATCACCCTTCTTGAGGACAAAAATTTAAAAATGGAGGGCCATTTTACGGTCATCGAAAAAGAAGGGGTTCGTCAAAGGGCCTATTGACCCCAGAATTCCTCTTATAAAAGGAGTTTTAAGGGGCTTAATCTTTGTTTCAAACTCTTTTTGGCTGTTCCAGTTCCGTTTCCTACCTTTGCAGCCCATTTAAAATAATTGTTTAACCCATGAAAAACTACGAGACAGTATTCATTCTCAATCCCGTTTTGTCTGAAGATCAGGCAAAGGATGCTGTCGAGAAATTCAAAAAGGTGTTGACCAAAGGCAAAGCCGAGGTCATCAACGTAGAGCAATGGGGACTTAAAAAGATGGCTTATCCCATCCAAAACAAGTCTACCGGCTTTTACAACCTGATCGAATTTACGACAGAGAACACCGGCATCATCAATACGCTGGAAACCGAATTCAGACGCGATGAATCGGTAATGCGCTTCCTTACTACCGTGCTCGACAAGCACGCTGTATTGTACAACGCTCGTCGCCGCAAAGGCGAATTCAACCGCACCAAAAAGACTACTACCACCAAAAAAAGAGAGGGAGCTGAAGCATGACACTGATGAACGAACCTATTAAGCGCGCAGAGATTAAACCTAAATACTGCCGCTTTAAAAAGAACGGGATCAAGTACATTGATTACAAAGACCCTGATTTCTTGTTGAAATTTATCAACGAACAAGGCAAACTGTTGCCCCGCAGACTTACTGGCACGAGCTGGAAATTCCAGAAGAAAGTGTCGCAAGCCGTAAAACGCGCACGCCACATTGCTATTCTGCCTTACCTGGCTGACCAAATGAAATAACCTAAAACCTTGTAAATACTATGGAAGTTATTTTGACACAAGACGTAACAGGGCTGGGTTACAAAAACGATACCGTGAAAGTGAAAGCCGGATATGGCCGTAACTACCTCATCCCTACAGGCGTGGCTTTGATTGCCAACGAGCCTAACAAAAGAAAAGTAGCCGAAGACATCCGTCAGGCGGCTCACAAAGCAGCTAAGCTGAAGCAAGATGCAGAAACACTGGCCGCAAAAATTGGTGAGCTGACTATCGAGATCGGAACCAAGGCTGGCGAAACCGGAAGAATTTTCGGTGCTGTGACTGCCCTGCAAGTAAGCGATGCCCTGAAAGCAAAAGGCTTTGAAGTAGATCGTAAGAAGATCAGCTTCAAAGAGCAACCTAAAGAATTAGGCACTTACACTGCACTGTTGGATCTCCACAAAGAAGTGAAGCACAACATTCAGGTGAAGGTGGTAGCCGAGTAATCGGTTCGATTTTCAAATTAAAAAAGCCCGGAGTTTCCTTCGGGCTTTTTTGTTGGCTTTTCCTTTGAATCGTGTCAGCCGATAAATTCCTTGAGAAGATCAGCGCTTATCTTTCTGTTCAATTTTAGTGACCAATTCTTCGTACCACGCCTCGCCGTATTTTCTGATCAGAGGTTCTTTCAAAAATTTATACAACGGCACCTTCAATGATTCGCCAAAGGCGCAAGCCGCCGAGCAGATGCTCCACTCGTGGTAATTCACGGCCTCGAAGTTTTTCTTTTTTGTGATGCGAATGGGGTACAAGTGGCACGAGATCGGTTTGCGGTACTTGATCTTTCCGTCAAGGTAAGCCTGCTCTATGCCGCATTTGAGCACGCCCTGTTTATCGTAATGAGCATAGGCACACTCGCGGCCTTCAATGGTGGGCGTAGAGTAATCGCCGTCTTCGTCAAGAATATAAGGTCCCTGCTCTTCAATGCTTTTCAATCCGTCAGGCGTGAGGTAAGGCTTCACCTTTTTCTGAATTTTTTCCATCACTTCCAGTTCATCTTCCTCCAGTGGTGCGCCGAGGTCCCCCTCTACACAGCAGGCGCCTTTGCATTTTTCAAGATGACAGACAAACTCAACTTTGGCGATGTCGTCCGAAACTAAAACCTCTCCTACTTTAATCATCAGCTTCTGTTTTTAAAATCAAGTCGGGCGCGTTGTGTTTCGCCTTTCTTTTGTTGGTAAAATTCTTTATCTGCAATGTAGCATTGTCTTTCTATTTCGGCATGCACCGCACCGTATTTATCCTTCCATTGAATAATAAAATTTCGGGTTGTTTCGCCATTCTGACTGACGGCTTCCTTTATTTCAGCGAAATCCGCTTCAGTGATTTGCAGCCTGGCGTAAAGCGTTGTTTTCCCCGGCTTTCTAAAACGGATGCTGGCCGACTTATCCCACACTACAAACAATGGTCCAAGCGAGCGAAACAGCATGAGCATGTAAAAAGGATCTGCCGCTGAAAACAAGCTGCCGCCAAAGATCGTCCCGACATAATTGTACGTCCACACATTCAACCTGAGGCGGAGGTGAACTTCGCTACCGTCGGCTGCCCAGAATAAAATCTTTCCGCCCGAGCCGAAGTACATCGGGTACCAATTCATGAGCGTGCGAAACCGCCACGACGAAAACGATTCTTTCTTTTCTGTGTGTAAAAATTCAGGTTTCATTCGAAGCTAAAGATAACACCCAAACCAAGGTAATTTTCAGCGTTGCCGACCAGCAAGACCATCCAAAAATTAAAGCAAAATTAAACCGAAATAATCATCGGCCTTAGGCGATTGACCTTTAACTTGCAGGTTGATTTATGGATAACTATTTACAAACGCTAAACGAGCCACAACTCGAAGCCGTGCTTAACACCGAGGGTCCGTGCATGATCATTGCCGGCGCCGGTTCGGGCAAAACACGCGTGCTCACTTACCGCATTGCTCACCTGATCAAAGAAAAAAATGTAGATCCGTTTAACATCATGGCGCTTACGTTTACCAACAAAGCCGCCAAAGAAATGCGCGACCGGATTGAAAAAGTAGTTGGATCAGACGCGCGTAATTTGTGGATGGGAACGTTTCACTCTGTGTTTGCACGCATCCTACGTGCGGAAGCGCATCATCTGGGTTATCCGAATAATTTTACCATTTACGATACCGACGACTCCAAATCGCTTATCAAAAGTGTAGTGAAAGAAATGGGGTTGGATGAAACTCAGTACAAGGCGAACCTGGTGTATAATCGAATATCGTCGGCAAAGAATAAATTAATCGGTTGGCAGGAATACCTCGCTAACCCTATGCTGATGGGCGACGACGCAGGCAACATGCGCCCCGAAATCGGCAACATCTTCAAAGCGTATTCGCTGCGGTGCTTTAAAAGTGGCGCCATGGATTTTGACGATCTGCTCTTCAACACCGACAAACTTTTTCGCGAGCAGCTTGAGGTGCTCAACAAATACCAGCAGCGCATTCAGTATGTGCTGGTAGACGAGTTTCAGGATACTAACTTGTGCCAGTACTTCATTGTGCGAAAGCTGGCCAACCGTTACCAGAATGTGTGCGTAGTGGGCGACGATGCGCAAAGCATTTACGGTTTCCGAGGCGCCGACATTTCCAACATCCTTAATTTCGAAAAAGATTATCCTGACCTTCGCATCATCAAGCTGGAGCAAAACTACCGCTCCACCAAAACGATTGTAGAAGCTGCGAATTCGGTCATCGCTAAAAACAAAGCGCAACTTCCCAAAAACGTCTGGACGTCGAACGAAGACGGTCATCTTATCGAATTGATAAAATCTGTCTCCGATAACGAAGAAGGCCGCCTGGTCGCCTCCTCTATTTTCGAGGAAAAGATGCAGCATCAATACACGCTCAGCGACTTTGTAGTGTTGTATCGCACCAACAGCCAGAGCCGCTCGATTGAAGAGGCCTTACGGCGAATGAACCTGAAGTATAAAGTGGTGGGCGGGTTGTCATTTTATCAGCGCAAAGAAATCAAAGACCTCCTCGCCTATCTGCGGTACTCATTGAATCAGCAGGACGAAGCGTCCTTTCGGCGAATCATCAACACACCTAAGCGAGGCATCGGCGATACTACGATTGACAAGATTGTGGTAGCCGCTAATGATCACGCCATTTCCATTTGGGAAGTGTTGGAGAATGTCACCTCTTTCCTTGGCGGCAGATCGTCCGGACCTATTGAAGATTTTGTTACAAAGATCAAACGTTTTGGTGTAGAAATTCAAAACAAAGATGCATACGAAGCGGCTTTTGAAATCGCTAAGTCGTCGGGCTTGCTCAAAGAACTTTATGAAGACAAAACCGCTGAAGGATTAAGCCGCTACGAAAACGTGCAGGAGTTGCTCAACGCGATCAAGGAATTTGTTGACGATCCTGAAAAAGAAGACAAAAGCCTTGGTGCATTTTTGCAGGAAGTTTCACTCGTGACCGGTCAGGATGAAAACAAAGACAATGATCCCGACAAGGTGACGCTGATGACCATTCATATGGCGAAAGGTCTGGAGTTCAAGAACGTGTACATCGTAGGCCTGGAAGAAGATTTGTTTCCGTCGCAAATGATGCTGAGCAGTCGCGCGGAACTTGAAGAAGAGCGGCGGCTTTTTTATGTAGCCATCACACGCGCCCAGAAAAAATTGTTTCTCTCCTATGCCACGTCGCGCTATCGGTTTGGTCGGTTGAAAAATTGTGAACCCAGCCGTTTCCTCGACGACCTTGATCAGCGCTATGTAAAAGTAAGTTCGCGGTTTAGTGGCAACGATTCGTATTCTCCGAATCCTAACTACGCCAAAAATTTTGTGAGCGGCATGAAGAAAACCGTAAGCTCACAACCCATCGTGAAGAAAACTCCTACGGCCTACAAACCGCCGGTAGATTTCACGCCCAGCGACACACGCAGCCTGAAAGAAGGAATGAAAGTAGAGCACCCCAAGTTTGGCTTCGGCACGGTGGTGAAACTGGAGGAATTGGGTGCCGAACGCAAAGCCAGGATCCATTTCGCCGATTTTGGAGAAAAGACCTTATTGCTTAGCTTTGCCAAGTTGAAGATTCATGAGAATTAAATCATTTGGCTCAATCATCTCAGAGCCAATCACTCAAACACGATTATGATCGGAGAATACAATACCCAGCGTGAGGCGATTATTCTGAAAGAGTATGGCCGCAACGTACAGAAACTGGTAAACTACATCCGCACTATTCCTGAAAAGGAAAAGCGCACCAAGATGGCCACCACACTGATTGAACTCATCAAGCAATTGGCGCCGGTGGTAAAAGAAGCGCACGAGAATCCGCAACGCATGTGGGACGATCTTTACATCATTGCCGACTTCAACCTCGACATCGACAATCCATTTACCACACCCGATCGCACTATACTTTTCAAGAAGCCGCGCAAAATGGAATATCCGCAGAGCGACGTGCGCTTCAAACACTACGGCAAAAACATAGAGCGGCTTGTAGCCGAAGCCATCAAAAAAGAAGATCCGCAAGAGCGTGAAGAAGCGACGATCTATCTCGGCAAACTGATGAAGACGTTTTACAGCAACTGGAACAAAGAAACCCTGGATGATTCGGTGATTGTAAAAGATATTGCACTCCTTTCAAAAGGAAAACTGACGTTGAACCTCGACAAAGTGCGCGAAGACAATTTGTTTGAGAAGTTGTATCGTGAGAAAAAGAAATTGCGCCCCGAAGGAAATCCGCGCGAGAACCGCGGCGGTGATAACCGCAACCGTGGCAATCGTCCGTTCAACAAAAACCGTCATCAGCACCGCAGAAGAGATCAATGAGTTTGTTCAGAATTAAAGGCGGACAAAAGCTAAAAGGCGAAATCATTCCGCAAGGCGCCAAGAACGAAGCGTTGCAAGTGATCTGCACACCGCTTCTCACCTCCGAGCCCGTTACCATCCACAACATTCCTGAAATTGTTGACGTCAACAAACTCATTGAGTTAGTCGGCGAGCTGGGATGTAAAGTTGAAAAACTAAAAAAAGGCTCGTACCGCTTTACCGCCAACAACATCAACACCGATTATTTAAAATCAGAAGCTTACCGCAAAAAAGCGGCGTCACTTCGTGGCTCTGTCATGTTGCTCGGCCCCATTCTGGCGCGGTTTGGCGAAGCCAACATTCCCAAACCAGGTGGAGATAAAATCGGGAGACGAAGATTGGACACGCACTTCATCGGGTTTCAAAACCTGGGCGCCAAATTCAACTTCGATGGAAATGAAAATCTTTTTCACATTGATGCGCATGAGTTGAAAGGCACCTATATGCTGCTCGACGAAGCATCGGTGACGGGTACTGCCAACATTGTTATGGCTGCCGTGCTGGCCAAAGGAACGACTACGATTTACAACGCAGCCTGCGAGCCTTACCTGCAACAACTTTGCTCGATGCTCAACCGCATGGGCGCAAAAATTTCAGGTATAGGATCGAATCTGCTGATCATCGAAGGCGTTGAGAAACTAGGTGGAACAGAGCACACGTTGCTTCCCGACATGATTGAGATTGGAAGCTTCATTGGCCTTGCGGCGATGACGCAATCCGAAATCACAATCAAAAATTGCCGCATCGATATGCTCGGCATGATTCCCATGGTTTTCCGCCGGCTTGGCATTAAAATGGAATTCCGTGGCGATGACATACACATTCCCGCACAATCGCACTACGAGATCGAATCATTCATCGACGGTTCGATCATGACCGTAGCCGATGCGCCGTGGCCAGGCTTTACGCCCGACTTGCTCAGTATTGTGTTGGTCGTTGCCACGCAAGCCAAAGGCACCGTGTTGGTGCATCAGAAAATGTTTGAAAGCCGGCTGTTCTTTGTTGACAAACTCATCGACATGGGTGCACAGATTATCTTGTGCGATCCGCACCGTGCCACTGTAATTGGCCTCGACCGCAAGCAGCTGCTTCGCGGTGTGAAGATGGCGTCGCCTGACATTCGTGCAGGTGTGGCGCTGTTGATCGCGGCGCTTTCTGCGCAAGGAGAAAGCGAAATCTCAAACATCGATCAGATTGACAGAGGGTATGAAAATATCGAAGGGCGCCTGAAGAACCTTGGCGCGATGATCGAGCGGGTAAACTAAATTATTCGTATTCGTTAATCGAAATCGACTAGCCTCCTATCGTACTCATCGATTCGGAAATTGACTTTTTATGACGATGGGCTTCGGCTTCAAAACCATCTTTCGGCCGATGGGCAAATGCAAAAAGTAATTCTTGTTTAATTTCCTCATCAGTCTTTCCCGACCTTACTAGTTTTTTGATATCCAGAACACCATCATCGTAGAGGCAGGTTTTTAACGTGCCTTGTGCCGTAATGCGCAGGCGATTGCACGAGCCACAAAACGTACGGCTAAAGGCGGCGATGATTCCGATATTTCCGCGGAAACCCGGAATGCTATAGTGATTGGCCGTGGCGTTTTTAGGATCTTCAATCTTTTGAATTTCCGGATAGGCGCTCCGAATGTGATCCAGAATTCTCTTGTACGTCCAATTTAGTTTTGGATAATGGCTTCCTTCGCCGTTAAAGGGCATCTCTTCAATAAAGCGCACCGAAATATTTTGATTACGCGTCAGTTCCACCATTGGCAGGATGTCCTCCGTATTTTTATCTTCCATCACTACAGCATTCAACTTTACGGGAATGTTGCTTTGCACCAGGCGCTGTAGCGTGTTCCACGTTTTGTCAAACTCATTGCGCCGGGTGATCTTGAAAAACCGTTGCGCATCCAGCGTATCCAAACTTAAATTGACGGAGGCAATGCCAAGGGCTTTAAGTTCATCAATGAAAGGACCGGTTAAAATTCCGTTAGTCGTAATGTGCACATCGTTGATGCCTTCAATGGATACAATTCTGCGAATCAGCTTCATCAGATCCGTGCGCACAAATGGTTCGCCCCCGGTGAGCCGCACTTTAGAAATCCCCATGGCGGCCAGCAGCGTTACAAGTCGCTCGATCTCTTCGAAGGTGAGCAATTCCTTTTTAGGCAGGTAGGCAATTCCTTCTTCCGGCATGCAATAAAAGCAGCGCAGGTTGCAGCGGTCAGTCACAGCCAGCCGCAGGTAGTTGAGCGGGCGACCGTGATTGTCGAAAAGAATTGGAGATGCCATGAGTCGTAAAGTTATTCAATTTGTACCTTGCGTCATGACCGTTCAAAAATTGAAACTTAAAATCTTCGGAGCCGCGCGTGATATCATGGGCGGGCGTGAACTTGAAATTGAAGTAAACGGCCAAACTGTAGGAGCCTTACGGCAAACGTTGTTTACGCTTTATCCGGCACTGAAGCAGTTGAACTCCTTGCTCATCGCGGTGAACCAAAAATACGCCGCCGACGATAGTCTGATTCACGAAAGTGATGAAATCGCCGTTATTCCGCCAGTGAGCGGAGGATAAACATAAATAGTGGTTTCACCTTGCAGAGTTAGGCTAAAAAAGTTATTTTCATTTAGAATTTATCACTCACCCAACTTCTGTCAATCATGATAAAAATAACTCAAAAAGCGATCGATGTACAGAAAGTAATCGACACTGCCTCAAGCCTGGGCGCGGGGGCTGTTAATGTGTTTATTGGTACAGTGCGGGACAACGCTCATAAAAAAAATGTGCGCTGGTTGGAATACGAAGCCTACGAAGCAATGGCGGTAGCGGAAATCAGAATGATTATTGAAGAAGCAACCCACCGATGGAAATTGTTGGGATGGGCAGTGAGTCACCGGATCGGCACGCTAAAGCCGGGTGAAGTGGCGGTGGTGGTTGCAGTTTCCACGGCTCACCGCAAAGATTCGTTTGAAGCCTGTGAATTTATCATTGATGCCATTAAAGCGAAAGCCCCGATTTGGAAGAAAGAAGTGTTTGAAGGAGGGGAAGAGTGGGTGTCGGCAAACCCTCAGATGGTCATGCACACCAACTAAGCCGTACCAGACCTAAATAAAGAAGCCTGCGCAGAGCAGGCTTTTGCATTTATAAGCGGCTTACCGCCATCACCAGCACTGTGAGCAGGGCAATGGCTACCATTAACCCAAACAGCGCCACCAATAACAGATCGCGACTGATCGGATTGATGTGCACGTGAATTTCTGGAAGTAAGTTCTTTGCAAATGTTTTCATAGCGCCAACTATTTTATACTAATGTAAACACACCTACGTGGAAAAAGTTGCACGATTGTGGTCAAATCGCTAAAGTGTAATGTTTTTTAAATTTTCTCTGCCGAAGGCTGTATCTTTTGTAAGAAACTGCATTGTACCATCAGCGAATCAATAAACGCATTCGGTAAAAAAACCTTTGACTACTACTACTGAAATACCCAACGAAGAGGCTGTAATCCGGCAGTCAGTCACTGATCCAGAATCATTTAGGCCTCTTTATGAAAAGTATTTTAAGAAGATGTTCCTGTTTTTGCACCACCGGCTTGGCGATAAGGAAATCGCCGCCGACCTCACGCAGCAGGTTTTTTTAAAAGCCCTGAAAGGGTTAAGTAAGTTTCAGTACAGAGGATTACCTTTTTCTGCCTGGTTGTACAGAATTGCGATCAATGAATGCAACCAACACTTCCGAAAATCCAAGCAAACACGAATTGTTACGCTCGACGACGCTGATGTGAGTCATCTTTACGAAGAACTCACCACTGACCAAACTCTTGAAAACCTTCATCAAAAGCTTCCGGGAATTTTACAAAAGCTTACCGCCGACGAGTTGTACTTGATTGAACTCCGGTATTTTGAAAGCCGGCCTTTTGCCGAAGTAGGAGCAATCCTTGAAATCACTGAAAACCACGCGAAAGTGAAAACTTACCGGGTAATCGAAAAAATGAAAAAACTGTTCTTGTTATGACCATTAAGATCATGAAAAAAACGACGATATCAGACGAAGAAATCCAGGGCTTCATGGATTTTGAGGGGCTAATGAAGAAAAACGCTGTTGCTACCAGGAGCTCTTCCATTACCCGATGGGTTTTGACGACGGCTGGATTGATTATTTTGGCTGTTGGCACGTGGCAATACTGGAACAACCAATCCAAAAAGACTTCTGCCCCGACAAAGGAGATTCTGCCAAAGAAGGAATCCATTACGCCTCTACCCGCTACAAGCGAGCGGAAAGAGGAAAAACAAAAGAATGAAGCTCCGCCTGTTTCCCGGAAACCGGCCCCTCCACTTACTCAAACTTTACCCGCTAAAGAAAAGCCGACCATGACAGTTACTGCCGCCGAATATCATGAGGCTGAGCCAGCCGCAGGATTTCCCGCCTTGTATGAATATCTGAACCATGAAATAGTCTATCCCAAATCCATGTTAAAAGACTCGATCGAAGGCGTAGAGTCGGTGAGTTTCATTATAGACGAAAACGGAAAGCCAGGTCAGATTAAAGTCCTGCAATCGCTCGGAAAGACGTTTGACGAAGAAGCTACCCGACTGATTAGCGGAATGCCCTTGTGGAAACCGGCTACCCTCGACGGCAAGCCTGTGGCGAGCAAAATCACACTTCCGCTGACGTTCTCTTTTACAAGAGCAAAAAAATAAAAGAATGAAGACGATAGTCCTGTGTATCGGTATCATTCTTGGGCCATTCGCAACCATGGCACAATTCACTATTAAAGCGAAGGCAGCACTTCCTGCCAACGCACAGGTCGTTCGCTGGGCCGACATCAACAACGATTCCCTTCTTGACGCTGTAATTCTATTGAAGAAAGGCGCCTATTCACAGCTGTTAGCCATTAACCACATCACTACCGATTCCGCTAAGACGTTTCTGCTGGCTGACTCATTGAATGTGGCAGGGGATCCTCAGTTTATAGATTGGAACGGCGACAATAAAATAGACGTCATCTTACCCCAGGCCGGCAGTCCAAACTTGTTGGCCTTGATTAACCTTGGGAATTTCACCTTCAAAAAATCTGCAATCACCGTGGGAACGTCGGCATTTTCAAAGGTTCAGTTTGCCGACCACAATAACGATGGCCAGCCTGAAGCACTTGGAATAAAGTCATCAGGAGGATGGTCAATGTATAAAAACGATCATGGGCAGTTCAGCATTGCTTCCGATTCTTCTGTTTCCGTCAGCGATATCATGGCCTTTGATTTCAATGGCAATGGATTTCGCGACGTGGTTCTCAGCGGGTCACTTGCCAACGGCCAGCCTTTTCTGTGGATGTATCAATTCATCAACAATTTTCAGGTTTCGCGAAAAATTGTTGTCCCTAATCCACTCGCGGGTAAAATCGAAATTGGCGATGTCGATGAAGACGGCCTCTTTGACTTGCTTGTATCTGGGAAAAATTCGGCGGGACAATTGATCAGTCAAACTTACCTCAACCACGATTCCTTGTTTGTTCTGTCAAAGAAAACGCTTGGCCTTCAAAAACCGGAAATGCTAGTTGCAGACTTGGATTCTGACGGGAAAGCGGATTATTCTTTTTTCGGATCAGATGCGGGCGGAACTACAAGGCGTTGGGTGACTACCGCGACCGGCGACTCAACCTCACTATCGGTTCAAAACCTGACACATCAAATATTTGGAGATTACGACCGTGACGGTGACCTTGACATACTTCTTTCCACAGACACGCTGAGCGTGGTGTTGCTGGAAAATACTACTTCCGCTAAGAATCATGGACCCAGCGTTCCGATCAACACCTTCGGGAGTTTCATCTTCAACCGGCTTTTTATGTATTGGGACAGCGCGGCCGACGACCATACCGCGAAAGCGGCATTGACTTACGATCTAATCCTCGCCAATCAACAGTCGGAAGTGTTGGCCGGTGAGTTTGACCTTCAAAAATCGGAGCGGCTTACGGTAACACACGGCAAAATGGCTACACAGAATTTTACCCTACTTCACATACCTGTGGTGCAATACTCCTATGCCGTTCAGTCGATCGACAATTCGTTTACTGTTAAAGTGGATAAAAAATTTATAGGCCATGGAACGATAAGCGCGCAGGGAGGGCCTTGCGGGAATAATCCGCCGCAAGTATTAACCTCGTGCAACGACGTGCCCATTAAACTTCAAAGCCCTCAGCAGGCCATGTGGTTTTCATTCGACAAAGGGTTTCTGGGCAGAAAGAAGTCGCTCACGGTTCCGGCCAAAACCGATACATTGTTTTCTTTCACACCTTCCAAATCCTCTTGTGATGCGTTGAAAATATTTATCATCCAACGATCAGCCAAAGACACCTTGAAAGTGGATAAAAAATTCATTGGCTGTCAGGGAGACACTACCAGTTTCACCGTGGCCTCTGAATGGACTGGCGTAACCTGGAAAGACAATCTGGGCGCGTCACGCGGAGCTGGTAATACCTTGCACTACACCGTCACAAAAAACGAAACACTGATTGCATTGGGAAGCAATACCCGTGGATGTGTGATCCGGCAAACGGAAAGTGTCACGTTGAGCAAACCTGTGCTGGTATTGAATGGCGACGACTTCAAAATCATGCAAGGACAAAGTGTAACACTATCGGCGAGCGGAGCTCAGGAATATTGGTGGCAACCTGCAACTGGGTTGAGCAGCAATACCAGCGCATCGCCAGAGGTCTCCCCTACCAAAACAACGCTTTATACACTCACTGGTTTTGACTCGCTGCACTGCTCTGCCACCGCCACCGTGCTAATTGAAGTTACTAATACCGCATTTGTGCCGACACTCTTTACGCCGAACGGCGATGGAAAAAATGACGAGTTAAAAATCTACGGGCTTACGTCAGCAAAGGACTTTCATTTCACCATCTACAACCGCGAGGGAAGTGTGGTGTATGAAACTACTGATGTAGCATCAGCCACAAACACCGGCTGGGACGGTACGAAAAACGGAGTACTTCAGCCGGCGGGATTGTATTACTGGAAAGTAGAAGGGAATTTCGACAACGGCCAACCGTTGACATTGAATGGAAAAACAAAAGGCTCTGTCATGCTAATTCGTTAACGTTAGGTTGTGCAATTTCTGATTCGTCATCCGCTATTCCGATTTGAAATGATGCTGTTGCTGCTGTTGGCCTGCAGCAGCAGTGTGGCTCAGTACATGCAGTTTTCGCAATACAATTTTACCTCGCAACGCGTGAACCCGGCAATGATTGGTACAAGTGCTTATGCCTCGCTCGATTTGTTGATTCGCAATCAAAAAACGGGCGGTGACTTTTCAATTAATAGTAACATTGTGTCTGCTGCTTACCCGCTCATCAACGCAAGCACGGGACGGGCGTGGTCGGGCATCGGTCTTTCCGTGATGGATGATCGGTCGTCCGGAATTTTTTCCACCCAACAGCTTGGCCTTAGTTATGCGGCCAACATCCGTATTGACCGTTACCGTTTATTATCCCTCGGCGTGAAAGGGCTATTTCAAACGCAAAGCATTAACATCAATGGCTTTTATACCGGGTCGCAATATGTTTCCGATCGCGGATTCAATGGCTCGCTTTCCAACAACGAACCGTTCAGCGAATTCAAAAAAAACTACACCACCTTCAGCGCCGGAATTTACTGGCAGCAGGTGGATCGCCAGGGAAAAATAACCGCCTATTGGGGTGGCTCCTTTTTCGATTTCAATCGACCTGACAATTCTTTTTATAGTGGACAATCGCAACTCGCTTCCACATTCGTTTTTCACGGCGGTCTTGAAGTTTACCATCAGGCTACCTGGTCAATCTTTCCGGAAGTGCTTTACACGGGTAGCGCCGGTAACCATGTCATTAACCTTGGAACCCGAACCGTATTTGACCTCATCAGTCCCGTTCGAAAGCAAGCCGAACACCTTGACCTGATCACCAAATACGTTCCCGGAAGGTCAGCTATTGTAGGGCTGCAACTTCATCGCGAAAATTTTTCATTCGGCGTGAGCTATGATTTCCCTGCGTTTGTGAAAAACACAGGAAATCTGGGCGCCCTTGAAGTTGGGCTTAGCATAAAAAAACTGGTGAAGCGAAAAATAAAATCTAAAAACGCATCTCAGTCTAAAAAGCCTGTGGCCATGAAAAATGGAATGGTACGTCGGCCATCGTTGAAACCTAAACCGCTGACACGACAAGATTCGCTGCGGATGGATTCACTCAAAGAACTTGCTTCCAAACCTGAAGTAGAGGTACAGAAAATCGAACCTGAACAACCACAAGACACGGGCAAAGGAAGTGCCGGCAAAGTAACTTCAGAACCTCTGTTGGTGGAAAAAATCACCCTTCGGTTTCACTTCGATTTCAACAGCATTGACCTTGACGATGAAACCGAAGAATTTTTAGACAACTTGAGTCACACGTTGAAAGAAGATCCGAAATTAAAAATGAAAATCATCGGTCATACAGACAACGTCGGTCACGAAAAATTCAACCAACGGCTTTCAGTGAAGCGCGCTGAAGCCATCAAAAATTTTCTCATCAAACGAAATATTGATCCTTCGCGAATCGACGTAGAAGGCAAAGGTCTTTCGGAGCCTGTCGAATCCAATGACACCGAAGCGGGTCGGGCCAAAAACCGGCGCGTAGAAATTGCAGTCTTCCGAACTCAATAACTCAGCCAGGTAACAGAGGCAGATTTGCCAATCGACGAAACCGTCACGATCAGGATATTCCCATATTCGTCATCCGCAAAGTCATTGAATTTCTGCGAAGCCGTCAGGTAATTGACAATGGAAGGAATATTGTTGGAGTGACCACAAATCACTACCGTATGTCCGGCATGCTCTGCAAAAATTTTATCGATCGCAATCATACCGGAAGGATCGTAAGTAGAAATGGAAAGTCCTTTGGCTTTCGCTAACGGCGAAACCGTTTGTTGCGTTCGCTGAAAATTGGTGGAATAAATCGCATCTACCTGAGTCTTTGCCAGAAGTGTCACGAGTCGCTGCGCGCGTTGCATGCCTATTTCGGTGAGCGCGGGGTTTTTAGATCCGTCCATCATCTTCTCCGCATGTCGAACTAATATAAATGTAGTGAGCTTGTCTTGGGAAAAGACTTCAGCCCCCAATACAAGAGCAATACAAATAAGAAGAGCGCGCCGCATCATTATTCAACTAGTTTTTTAATGTGGTCAGGCACGGAACATCCTTCGCGCTGGCGCGTGTCAGCCAGGTGGAAAATTTTCCATTCGCCATTTTCGCGCACAAGGTTAAAGGCATCTACACCGCAGTGGCTGAATTTCTTGCCAAGATAAAAAGCATAGCTCGTCCATACTTGGGCAAAGTCGCCATCGACGAGAATTTTTTCACCCCAGATCATTTCGTTGTAGGTCTCGGCGTGCGGTGTGCCAATTGCTTTTTGAAAATCTTTGATCGACGATTCGTGTTGAATAAAGGTTTTGCCGTTTTTGTCGCGGCCAATCGTAGCCATCGTCACGTCGCTGGCAAACGCTTTGCGCAGCATCGCGCTATCGCCTTTTTGCATTGCCGCAAATAAAAGGGTAACGGGCTTCATAATCGCTTCCTTTTCTGCCGCCGACTGAGCGACGCCAGCCGTGATTGCAGTCAGAAAAATTGCAAGAGTGTGGAGGCAGTATTTCATCCTTTGTTAATTTTTCTTGAAAAATACAGGAATATCTCTGCAAATTCCATTGCAATTCACATCATCGGGGTACCGCAGGTAAATGGAATCGGGTTACGTTTTACAGGATAAAAGTCTTAATTTTGAATCTTGATCAGGAAAAAGTCATGAGAAAATACTTCTTTTTTGCTGTCTTGGTTTTTGTCTCGGTTACGGCGTATTGCAGCCCAACCGATAGCCTCGAAAATGCCTTGAAAACCGCCACTGGCGACAAAAAAGTAAAAACGTTAAACGAACTATTCAGAGCCTACATCAACTCTGATCCGGTGAAGGCGATTGGCTACACCCGCGAAGCGCTTACGCTGGCCTCTGAGATCAACGACGAGAAAGGCATGGCTGCCTCCTACAATAACCTAGGTGTATCCTATCGCAATCAGGGCGCGCTTGAAAAAGGCCTGGAGTATTATCTCATTGCCCTGCATCTTTATGAGAAAATAAATAATCAGGAAGGCATCGCTACTACCAAGAATAACATCGGCACAATCTATTCTTTAAAGAAAGATTATGGCCAGGCGATGAAATATTTCGAAGAGTCATACAAGCTATTCAATCAACTGAACGACAAGCCTAAAATCATTGGTTCGTTGAATAATCTTGGCAACCTGCACAGCGATTTGCAATTGTTTGAACAAGCACTGAAATATTACTCGCAAGCTTCGCAGATCAGCGACCAAATCAACAAAGTATATTCTGATCCTGTCAACAACATCGGCAATTTATATTTCCGTCAAGGCAACTTCCCCAAGGCTATTGAATTTTATGGCCGCGCGCTCCGGCTGGCTAAGAAAGAAAATAACCAAAGCACAATGCTCAATGCTTTCGCCAACCTTGGTGAGGTGTATTCCAAATCGGGTCAGGGCGCCAAAGCACAAGTTTACTTCGACAGTGCGCTTACACTCTGCAAAGATCTGCAGGCTTACGTGTATGAGCCGCAGATTTTGAAAAACATGGCGGGCAACTATTCCAAGCAAGGAAAAATGAAGGAAGCGTATGAGACAATGGTGAGCTACGACAAAGCGAAGGAAAAAATTTACGGTGAAGAAAGCAGTCGCAAAATTGCCCAAATGGAAATCGCGCTGGATCTTCAGGAAAAAGAAAAGGAAGTTGAAGCCCTGAAAAAAGACAGTACGATTCAAGGACTGGAATTGCGTAACACGCGAATGGTGATCACCATCATGGTCTTGGCGGGCATTGTAGTCATCGGTGCATTCAACCTATTCTGGCATCGCAAAAAATAGATATGAACCGTCAAGAAGCGTTTGCGATTCTACAATCGCTGACTAAAAGTGAAAGCTTACTTCGCCACATGCGCACCGTAGAACTGGTGATGGAAGCGTATGCAAAGAAATTGGGTGAAAACCAGGAACAGTGGGCCATAGCCGGGCTACTGCACGACGCCGACTACGAGGCCTTTCCCGATCAGCATCCTAACGTGATCGTAGATAAATTGAAAAGTATGGGTGAACTGGAAATCGCCCACGCTATATTGGCTCATTATACCCACTGGAATGTACCCTATGAAACCCTGTTGGACAAAGCCCTGATCGCCTGCGATGAGATCACAGGGTTTATCGTGGCCTGCTGCCAGGTGCGGCCCGACGGCATCCAGTCGCTGGAAACGAAATCGGTACTTAAGAAACTAAAAGACAAGGGGTTTGCGGCCAAAGTTGACCGGTATGAGGTGAGCAAAGGCGCCGAGCTTTTTGGCGTAGAACTGGCCGACCACGTTACTTTTATTATTGAAACGTTGAGGCAAAACCGGCAGGAATTAGGCATTTAGGCCCAAATTTTTAATTCACTTCCTTTCCCAATTCGGCGGAAGCCTTTATCTTTGAAGCCATCTTAAAAACTGAATCTATGGATTTCATTTTCAATCAAAATGTAGGAGACGGCGCAAACGTATTTATGGTTATCGTTGCCCTGATTGTAGGATTGGCTGCCGGCCTTAGCTACATTGACAACAAGAAAACTCAAAAAGAGCAGGACAAGTACAAATTGAAATAAGCCTCCGCTTTTAATTAATACTGGGAAAGTCTGTGCCACGGCGCAGACTTTTTTTATTTCCTTTTCTTAGTTATTGCCAGCACCGGTTTGGGTAGAAGTGTTGTACGGCGATTTGTATTGTTTTTGGTAATCCTGAATGTTCAGCTTCTGATAAAAATCGCCTGATACAAAGCTCAGGAAAATGTGAAACTCTTCGGGTTTGCGATATCCGGGCAGCGAGGTGTAGCCCTGAATAATCGGGATGATGCGGAATTCTTCATCCATAAAAACAAAATTGGGATAGCTCAGCTGGTTGTTGAGAAGCGCCGCCGCCAATTGGTGCGTTCCTTTGTTCCCGTAAGGAATGAATTTAAAAGTGGTGCCGCGAAATACAACATCTTCAGTTTGCTCGGCATCGAATTTTACCGGATAGAATTTTTCATTGAGCAGCTTCGCTACTTCCGGATCAGGAAACGTGTTTTTGTCCATTACCTTGCACCAACCGCACCATTCGGTAAACACGTCGATAAAAATCTTTCTCTTTTCGGTTTTGGATTTTTCAACGGCCTGTTCAAACGTCATCCATTTTACTGTAGTGGTGGCGGGTGATTTTGGCGTCTGAGCATTCAGCGTTGCTGAAATACAGGCTACAGACACGAGGAGTAACAAGCTTCTTCTCATACAATTTTCGATTTGCAAAGTTAGCGTTCTTTAAATTATTCCCATGATAGGTTCGTAACCAGAAACTGCACATACAAAAATGTAGCCATATTCTTTAAATCAGGGCATTTTGGCCTATGACCAAGCTGGATTTACCCCGTTTTGGACGATTTCAGGAATGGCAGGCTGTTGGTAATTTCGTCGTGTAATTATTACTGGTGTTCCGATACTGATTGCTCAATGAAATCTGCTCACAAAACATTGCTTCTCTTGTTAGGCGTTCTGGTGGCCGCAGCGATTCTTGTAGCGTCAGTTTATTTTAAAGACACGGCATTTGTAAAAGAAAAGACAGGCAAAGTGCTTCCTACCCGAAAAGTTCAACCTGCGGCACTTCTGCAAAAGGTGTGGGATAAAATTCCGCACAGGGCTCGATTTTACTATTGAGTTTTTTGCCCTTACTAATTTCTAAGTTAGGCCTGAAGCAAACGAAGCCAAACGAATGTATTAGCGATAAGCGTAATAATGCAGCACTGTTTCGATGGCAGTGCGCATGGCTTTGTTGATCGGATAAAATTCACGAGCCATATCAAAGTCTATAGACGCCAACTGCATGTAATACTGGCTCATGATCGGGATTTCATAGCCATTGCCCAATTTCGCCTCCACGGCCGCAACAGGAATCGCCTGCTCCGTTTTGATAATCTGACACGTGATAAGCTCGGGCTTTCCGTACTTGTTGGTACGGGCCGAGTAGCCAAACAACCTGCAGATCAGCCCGCGGTAAGGATATTGCGAGCACAACCCAGCGCCGGCTTGCGTAGGGTTTAGGATCACGCACAACGCTTGATCAGAATCCTTGAGCTTTTCAAGCCAGGCTTCAGCCTGATCGGTGAGGTACAAATGAAAAGCAAACGGCAGAAACTCAAGCGGCGTGGCTTCAATGTCGGACTTGAAGCAGCATTTTCCGCAACCGTGTTTGCAGTGCAGCGTGCTCGCCTGCTGAAACCGGGCGATCTCAGCATCAAGACGACTCAGCACTACTTCCACAGCTTTTACTTTTTCATGCAATTCATCCATAGTCAGAAATTAAAACTCCAACCCCAGTTGTTGTTCATTTTTCTTCTTCGATTTCTTTGGCGGCAGCACATTGACTACTTCGCCTTCACGAAGGTAAAGCAAATAACCTTCTGTAGTAAAGCCCATCTGGTTGAGCATCGTGCAATATTCCGTAATCTGCTTCTGATCGGCTCGTGAAGGAGTGCCGGTTTTAAAGTCAATCACCACGGCATGATTTCCTTTGATCAATAAACGATCGATGCGAAACTCAACACCGCCTGGCAAAAGGGCGTGCGTTTCGTTGCGCACTTCCCATTGGTTGGAAAACCAATCCGCTACCTGTGGATTTTTCAACAGCAACAACAATCCCTGCAGCACGCTTTCTTTTTCGTTTGAATGAATGGTTCCGTCCGATTCCATTCTGGCAATCGCTTTGGGAATATCCTCAGCATACTTCACCTGCGACAACGCGGCATGAAGGTAAATCCCAAAATTTATTTTCCTGCGTTGTTCCGTTTTTTCTTCCGTTTGATTTTGAGCCGATTGCTTGACAATCAATTTTTCACGCCACGTACCAGTAGTATAGGCAGAAAGCGACGCACTATTTAGTTCGCTGGTATTTCCTTCAGCGGCGACTAGCATCTCGCCGGATTGGTAAACACCGCTGTGCTCACCCCACGCCTCATTAAGTGCAGGCGCACGTTGAATCGCTTCATGCACCAGTCTAGCCACTGACTTGTTGTAGGTTGCCTTCGTTGCTTTGGAAGGCGCAAACGCGATCAACCCTAACTCAGCGCGGGTAAATGCCACGTAAAGCAAATTCAGGTTATCTAAAAAAATGTGGGCGTGCTCTTTCTCGTAATCTTTGGCAAACAGCGACTCCTTCAATGCAGAAGAATAACGAACCGGCAAATGGCCCATGGTTTTAAAAATCGATTGATCCGATTGTACCCATAAGTTTGGTCGCTGCGAGTCGTGGTCAAGCGCCCATGAGCAAAATGGAATGATCACATACCTGAACTGGAGTCCTTTGGCTTTGTGCAACGTGAACAATTTTATGGCACTTGCCGAGTCTGGCGCTACAATCCATTTCTTCTCTTTGTATTCCATCCACCAATCGAGAAAGGTTTGCAAGTCATTACGATCACGCAAAGTAAAATCCAGCACCTGATCCTGAAAGGCCATCAGGTAAGGAAGTTCCCCCGGCGATTTACCTAACTGAAAAATATGAATGAGCGTCTCCGTCAATTCGAAGAGCGGAAGTTTTTTCAGAAATACTTTGCGTGATACAAAGTCGGGCGGCAAGGTGCTTTCAAATACGGGCGGGCTCGAATCAAAAAATACGTCGGCCATTTCCTTTTGTGGCGCATGAAGGCGCGCATGCTCATACGCCAGTTGAGCGCGGCCAATCGCATCGTCGGGGTTCAGCAAATAAGTCATCGCCGCGGTAATAAGATTGACAGACGCCGCCTTATCAATACGCAGCGAATCGGTCGACACCACATCATAGCAACAAACCTGAACAGCTTTATCAGAATTTTTATGTTCGAGAAGATAACTCACCATCTCCTCTCCTTCACGGTTAGTGCGAGTCAAAATCGCTATCTCTTCAGGCTTGGCACCACATTGTTGCAACTCTTCAATCCTGAGCGTTGCCTGACGCATAGCTTCCACCTTCCAGCTCTCTTCATCATGGTCGTCGATGAAATTCACACGTACAAAACCATTTTCCTTTTTAGTGATTGCTTGCTCTACATCGCTATATTCATCGAGCGGCATGCTGTACTCCAGTGCTGCACTTACTGCAATGGCCTTAAATAGCTCGTTGTTGAACGACACTACTTGCCTCGCGCTGCGGTAATTACTGTTGAGTAATTTTATTTCAGTACGATCGCCGCGCATCTCCGTTTCGACTTCTTTCTGGAGCAAATCCTGATTACCTCCGCGCCACCGATAGATCGCCTGCTTTACATCGCCTACGATCATGCACGGATAGCCGCTGTCCAGGCTATTGGTGAGCAACGGTTGAAAATTCTTCCATTGCAGACCAGACGTATCCTGAAATTCGTCAATTAAAAAATTGCGGTAAAACGATCCTGCCTTCTCGTAAATAAATGGCGTGTCGCTGTCGCGGATAACGCCGTTGAGAAACTGCGGTGCATCGGCGAGCAACATCATGTTGTTTTCTTTTTTGTATTCGCCCAGCTTCCGCGAAATATCGGTGAGCAAACCAAACGCATAAAAATTATTCAACGCCATTTCGGCCGAAAGCGCCACCGCATAATGGGCGCGCCTGAATTCAAGAATTTCATTCAGTGTTGGAATCCACTGAGTCTCCGCCATGCGGATGATTTCGCTGGAGCGTGGATGATCCTTGTCGGGCCAATTTTTAGCTACCTGATACTCCTTGTCGGGCCGGGAGCCTTTCGCTTTCTCGTCAAAATCACTGACTGAAATGATGTTAGAGACTTTTACAAAAAAATTGTAAACGCCTCCAGCATATTTAAAATCATCGCCACTCAGATTGAGTGAATGAAACTGCTCAACCACTTTCTGCGCGTCGGCCTTCACTTTTCCCACGAAAGTGAACTTCTGTTTTTTGAGCTGTTGAAGTGTATCAACAAAATAGTTTTTTCGGTGGGCAATCATTTCGATGCCTTCTTCTACAGTTTTGAATTCCTCACGGAAAATCTCACTCGAAAAACCGATGAGGCTTTGGCGCATATCCCACGAGCGATCATTTTCAAGATTTTGCAGAGCGAGTTCCACAACCCAGTCGGTAAGTTCTTTGTGCGATCCGAGTTCGTCAATCAGCGTACCGATTACTTCTTCCATCACCTGATCTTGTTCTACTTCGAGCCGGTAGTCTCCAAGAATTCCAGCTTCACGGGTGAAGGAGCGAATAATTTTTTGAAAGAAGGCATCGATCGTGCTGATCGAAAACTGATGATAGTGATGAAGCACCGACGATTGCACTTCTCGTGCGCGTTCCTGAAAAGTAGATTGGTCAAGTGCAAGTTCGGCTTTCAGTTCTTCGGCCAGCGAATCGGGGTTTCCTTTTACAAACCGGTCAAGATAGTGCATGATGCGGTCTTTCATCTCCTGCGTGCTCTTGTTGGTGAAGGTCACGGCAAGAATGTGTTTGAAATAATCCGAGCGAAAGCGCAACGCCAGCCTCAGGTATTCCTTGGCCAGCGTGCGGGTTTTACCAGAACCCGCCGAAGAGCGATATACGTGAAAAAGTTTTGCCACAGTATAAACTCCGAAGTTACTGAATCTTCGTTAAGATTATTCAAAAATCCCTATCTTGAATAGAATTCTGTCTATGCGAAAACTTTATTTTTTGTTTCCCAAGATTGCGTATTCTTTTCCGGTACAACTTTTTTTAAACAACATCCGGAGAAACATCGTGCTGGTGCTTTGCTGGATTCTTTTGTTCGCGATGATCACCGGAAACTTTGGCAAGTATCTAGGGATTCCTTATTTGTTTTTAGATCCTGAATACCTCAACCGCGTGGATTTTGTGAGCTTCGCCATCATGGGGTTGATGACGGCCGGCTTCAGCATGGCCTTTCACATCACCTGCTACATTTCTGATGGGCACCGGTTTTCATTTGTTGGCACCTTGCCACGTCCGTTCCGCAAATTCGTAATCAACAACAGTTTCTTTCCCATCGCTTTTCTGATTGTGTATTTGTATGAGGTGATCGCATTTCAAATCAACAACGAACACACCACAGGAGGCGAGTTGGTTATTAACCTGGCCGGATTTTTTGGTGGATACATTTTAATGACGATGTTTTTCTCCATCTACTTCCGGTTCACCAACAAAGATATTTTCAAATACATGGTTTGCCGGATTGACGAAAAGCTCAAGCAAAACGTGCAAGTGACGCGGGCCAGCGTGATGAAAAAACTAGACATCGCGCGCAAGCGCCAGGTGCGCGTGGACTATTATCTTGATAGCAAGCTTCGTTTCAAAAAGGTAGAAGACACTTCGTTTTACGACAAGACTACCATTGTGCAGGTGTTTGATCAGAACCACTTCAACCTGGTGATAATTGAGCTTTTCATTTTCACGTGTGTGTTGGCCTTGGGAATTTTCAAAGACTTCCCGCACTTTCAGTTGCCGGCTGCTGCCAGCTTCATGATCTTCCTAACCATTTTCGTAATGATGTTTGGCGCCTTCACTTACTGGTTTGGCGAGTGGAGCGCCACCATGGGCCTGGCGTTTTTTCTTTTTGTGAATTACCTCGTGGGTGAAGATTTTTTTACGCGACGATATGAAGCTTTTGGCCTAGATTACCAGGAAGCCCCTGCTCCTTATACGGTTGACGCTTTGAAAAATCAGGCCGATAGTTCACTGATGGAACAAGACCGTCAGGCTACTTTAGTACAGTTGAAGAACTGGAGGAATAAATTTCCCTCCGACCAGAAACCAAAGCTTGTATTTCTATGTGCCAGTGGCGGTGGCAAACGCGCAGCGTTATGGACAATCAACTCACTTCAATATTGCGATAGCCTTAGCGGGGGAAAGCTGATGGAAAATGCAGTACTCATCACAGGCGCTTCAGGCGGACTTATTGGCGCAACGTATTTCAGAGAATTAAAACTTCGGAAAAAGCTAGGTGAAAGCATCCAACCGTATGCGGCCATTCACCGGCAGCGGATTTCGAGTGACAATCTAAACCCACTGATCTTTAGCTTGCTGGCAAACGATCTTTTCGTAGGCTTCACTAAATTTCAATATGCGGGCATTCGTTACGAGCGCGACCGTGCTTACACGTTCGAAAATCAACTGAACGAAATCACGGAGGGAATGATGGACAAACCCATCACCGATTACAACCAGTACGAAAAGCAAGGACTGATTCCGATGGTTATACTCACGCCCACTGTCATCAACGACGGACGAAAAATTTACATTGCCTCCCGTCCGGTTTCCTTTATGAATATGGAGACCATCACTACACAAGGATATGCCGGCTCTAAAATCAGCGGTGTGGATTTTCAGCGCTTCTTTCACGATCATGGTGCGCCACAACTTCGCTTTCTTTCTGCCCTGCGCATGAGCGCCACGTTCCCTTATATCACACCCAATACTTCATTGCCTACCGACCCTTCCATTCAAATTATGGACGCAGGCATCTCTGACAACTTCGGGCTTTCCGATGCGGTTCGTTTTTTATTTGCCTTCAAAGAGTGGGTTGATGAAAATACTTCGGGAGTAATCTTTGTTTCCATCCGCGACTCTCCAAAACTTAAAGATGCGAGCGAAGCGTCGGGCTCAACGATTATTGACGATCTCACTCAACCGATCAGCAGCGTGTACAATAATTTTGAAAACTTTCAGGATATCAACAGCGATTTGCTGATTGGCCAGGCCCCAGCTTGGCTAAAAACACCAATTCATCGCATCGACATTCAATACCAGGCTGAAAACTATGTTCCGATCTTACAACAGATGGACAGCATACGACAAAACAATGCTCGTGCCTCGCTAAGCTGGCGACTCACGACGCGTGAAAAAGAAGGCGTAGTTGAAAACATTCACTCCGAACGGAATCAAGAGCAAATCAAAAAACTGATTCAACTGTTGCGATGAACTCGTGGGCCGATCGAATTTTAGCTTTTCAAAAGAAATTATCGTTGGATATAAAACTACCTCGTGGCGTGGGTGTTCTCAACCCGTACAAAAGCGAAACTGCCTTTGAATTGTGTCAGCAATTTTACCGTCAATTTTATAGCGATAGTTCTCCACGGAAAATTATTTTAGGCATCAACCCAGGGCGGTTTGGAGGAGGGGTCACCGGCATTCCGTTTACCGATCCGGCGAATCTTGCGGCGCTAGGCATCGCCAACACGCTTCCGAAAAAACACGAGCTATCTTCAGAATTTATTTACCGTATGATCGACGAGTTCGATGGTCCGAAAAAATTTTACAGTCAATTTTATTTCAGCTCGCTCTCACCACTCGGGTTCGTGAAAGACGACAAGAATCTCAACTATTACGACATCCCCGCTCTGGCAAAAAAACTTACAGGCTTTATGGTGGAAAAGTTGCGCGAACAAATCGGTTGGGGAATCGACACCTCAGTCGGATTTTGTTTAGGCGAGGGTGAAAATTATAAGTTCCTGAAGAATCTAAACAACCATAATCATTTTTTCAAAACGATCGTGCCGTTGCCACACCCTCGTTTTATTATGCAATACAAGCGGAAGCAACTAGCGCACTACATCGCGCTTTACGAAGAGAAATTGAAAAGTAATTTCGAATAAAAGTTTCTTGTGTATTTTTGCATCCCTTGAAAAAGGGAGACTAAACCCGTCATGAAAGATCGCTTCTCAAACGATATCAACATCAAGAACAGGCAAGCCTCATTTAATTATGAGTTGCTCGATAAGTTCGTGGCCGGTATAGTACTGAAGGGCACAGAAATAAAATCCATTCGCGAAGGCAAAGTAAACCTGCAAGACGGCTATTGCTACTTCAATGCCAACGGTGAGTGTTTTGTGAAAGGAATCAACATCACGGCGTATGCACAGGGCACGCACTACAATCACGAGGCGGCGCGCGAGCGTAAGTTGTTGTTAAAAAAAACGGAGTTAAGAAAACTACAGGCGAAAGTGCATGAAAAAGGATTGACGCTGGTGCCGACTCGGTTGTTCATCAACGAGCGAGGTTTAGCCAAGCTTGAGTTTGCCGTAGGCCGCGGAAAGAAAACTCACGACAAGCGGCAAAGCATTAAAGAAAAAGATATTACGCGAGAATTAAGTAAAATAAAATTGAATTGATGACAGAGCAAGATTTTGGCGTATGTCGGTTGTCGGTAGTGCCGGTAAGAAATAGTTCCGGAAACACGCTTCAGGTGTATCAGCTCCTTTTTGGTGAGGCATACGAAGTGCTGGAGAAAAGCAAAGACAAACAGTGGTTGCGCATCCGCAATAATTTTGATGGTGTAGAAGGGTGGATCAGTGCGCGTCATCACGTGTCAATCCCGCCCGAGTATTTTGAGCAACTTACCCAATCGGATTTTAAAATCACCACGGACATTGTTTCGACAATTCTTTACAAAAAGAATCCGCTTTCCATTCTGATGGGAAGTGTAGTGCCGATTTCGTCGGCGGAGCTATTTAAAATGGACGAACAATTTGCGTTTAACGGCGAGGCCAAACCGCTCAGCATAAAGCGCGATGCGGAATTTGTGAAATCCATAGCCACCAAATACATGCACGCTCCGGAAATGGAAGGCGGCAAGTCGCCGTTTGGCATCAGCAGCAACGGGTTTGTTCAGATGGTTTTCAAAATTGCGGGTTATCGTCTTCCCTGGGACTTGAATGACCAATCGAAAGCAGGCAAAAAAGTAGTCGATATTTTTTCTGCACTTCCGGGCGATCTCGCATTTTTCAAAAATGAGAGCGGTGCGCTTTGCCACGTGGGCATTGTACTTGAAGACCACAAGATCATTCATGGTGCAGGGCAAGTAAAAATCGATCTTTTAACCGAAGAAGGCATACTCAACGTCGACACAAAAATCTATACCCACACCTTAGCTGGCCTGCAGCGCATCTTAAACCATTAGATCGCGGACGTTGTTTTAACCAAAGATTGGTTTTATATTAACAACGTGAATAGCCGTGTATTGGTGCTTAATCAGGATTTTAGTCCACTGATGGTTTGTTCAGTGGAACGCGCCTTTGTCATGGTTTATCTCAACAAAAGTGAAATGGTGCGTTCGGCCAATGGTCACAAATTGCGCACCGTATCTCAGGCATTCCCCATGCCGTCGGTTATTCGCCTGAACCGCTACGTGCATGCCCCCTATAAAGGAGTAACCCTCACGCGACAAAATGTTTTCAAGCGCGATAATTTTGAATGTCAATATTGTGGAGCGAAGCGCGATCTTTCACTGGATCATGTGATTCCGAGCTCGCGTGGAGGTGCTCATGCATGGCACAACCTGGTCACAGCCTGTAAAAAATGTAACGCACGCAAAGGAGACTATACTCCCGAAGAAGCGGGAATGCCGCTGAAGCGAAAACCCTTCAAGCCGAGCTATGCGCTTTTCTTGCGCGACACCACCGACTCTAATTATAATGAGTGGGACGAATTTTTGGATGCAAAATCAGCCTGATTGACTTCTGTTATGCCCGGGTTTGGTGTAGTTACCGTATCTTTGCCAATTGTATTTATTTAGCATGATCCGTAAGGCGAATTTATGGTGGGTGGTGTTGGTGATGGCTTTTCCCCTTACCTCGTTGGCGCAATCGAGCAACAGTTGGATCAACTTCAACCAGTCGTATTATAAAATCCCGGTTAGCCGCGACGGAATCTACCGCCTTAGCTACACCGATTTGCAGACCGCAGGCTTTCCCGTTGCCTCGGTGGACCCGCGTTTTATTCAACTCTTCCGACGAGGGAAAGAACAGGCAATCTACATCAAAGGACAAGGCGATGGAAAGTTTAACACCAGCGATTACCTTGAGTTCTTCGGTCAAAAAAACGATGGCACACTCGACAGTAGCCTTTATCAGCAGCCCTCACAGCAACCGCACAAGTATTACAATTTGTATTCAGATACCTCGGCTTATTTTCTCACGTTTAGCTCCGTTCCACCACGCGGTCTGCGAATGGATTCAGTGCAGTTTGTAAACGTCAACAACCAGCCAGCCGAAACTTTTCAATATGCTCAGCGGCTCCTTATCGTGCATGATTATTATAGTCCAGGATACACTTTCAACGACTTAACTCAAGCCACTGCGTTTGATCAGGGCGAGGGCTGGACCGGAACGCCCTTACGGCAAGGCAAATCCACAGATTATGTCATCGACTCCGTGTATAACGGAGTTCAATCGGCAGGAAATCCCAAGCTTGAATTGCTTTTGGTGGGAAGTGATCCGTTGCCCCATTCTTTACAGGTATTTGTTGGTCCTTATGGAGGATCTCGTAGACTAATCGATTCACCAAATTTCAGTGGTTTCGGAAATTATGTTCTCAGTACAGATCTTACCTGGAGCGACGTTAGCTCAGACGGCAGGATCTTAATACATATCGTGGGGCAAACTATTGGCACCGACAGAAATCAGGCAAGTGTTTCATATATTAAAATTACCTACCCTCAGAATTTTGATCTAACGAGTATAAAAAACAAGACTATGCAGTTGGCGGTTAATCCGCAAGCTTCTTCCTACCTCGTTTTCAGCAATGCCGCCTCTGGCACACGCGTGTGGGACATTACTGATCCAAAAAACTTAACCCGTATCCAGCCAACATCAACCACCAGCCCGCTGTCGGTAATGGTGCCGGCCACTTCATCGCCGAAAAATATTTTCGTCAGCAATAGTTATAACACCCCGGCGATTTTACCGGTAAGCTTCACCTCCATAAATACCGCTAGCGATTTCGTAATTATCACTCATAAATCACTTACCTCAGCCGGAGGTGGCTACAGTAACCCGGTGCAAGCGTATGCCGACTACCGCGCCACTACAGCTGGAGGAAGTTACCATCCACTCGTAGTGACCGTTGATCAGTTATACAATCAGTTTAATTACGGTGAGACTTCTCCACTTGGTATTTACAATTTCGTGAAATACCTGATCGCCCAAGGAAATCCAAAATATTTGTTCCTTGTCGGGAAGGGGCGCGACATTACGTTTTCGCTTTATCAGCGACAACCTCTTTTGGCCAATGAGCTACTCGATCTTGTGCCCTCCGCAGGGTTTCCCGGGGGCGACATAGCCTATACCGCCGGACTTAAAGGAACAACTTACGAGCCCGCCGTACCGACCGGAAGACTTTCGGCAAGTACTCCCGCTCAGATAGCTGCCTACCTGAACAAAGTAATTGAGATTGAGTCGAAACCTCTTCAACCTTTTGCGAAAGAATTGTTGCACTTAAGCGGCGGCGGCAGCTCTGTCACCGACGCTCAGGAACTGATTGAATTTAAAGGGATCGTTGACGGATTCAAAGCTATTGCTGAAGGTCCGTATCTGGGCGGACACGTCTCCACTCAATCCAAACAGAATGTAGGAGTCGAAAAAATAAATGTCTCGCAAACAATTAATGCGGGTGTCAACCTTGTCACATTCTTTGGGCACTCATCGTCTAGCACAATCGACATTGATATCGGGTATGTAAGTGACGCCACGTTGGGATATAATAATCCTGGCAAGTATCCGGTCTTCTTGATCAATGGATGTAACGCCGGCACAATCTTCTCCAATGAAGTTACCTTCAGCGAAGACTGGATGATGGCGGCAAAAAAAGGATCGCGCAACTTCATCGCAAGCACTTCCTTTGGGTTGACCTACGATTTGCAAACCTATTCAACCTTATTCTACAACGTTGGCTTTGCCGACTCTTCTTACATTCAGAGGGGTATCGGCGACATTCAAAAAGAAGTAGGCAGACGTTTTCTTGGTAACGGCTCACTGTCAGATATCATTTCCGTTGCGCAGGTTCAGCAAATGGTACTTGCCGGTGATCCTTCATTAAAATTATTTGGCACCAACCTTCCCGATTATTCGGTAGAAAATGGAGCCGTGTCGCTGGTATCGCTTGATGGCAAGCCAATCAATTCGCTCAGTGCGTCGTTTGGGGTGCAAGTCATTGTAAAAAACCTTGGTGCCACAAGCGCGAAGCCTGTAAAGATCAGAGTGATCCGCACCTTCAAAGACAACTCTACGAAAACTTACGACTCTACCTTCCTTCCAATTTCGTATATCGACACCGTTACAATCGTGCTGAAGAAAGGCACAGGAATAGAATACGGCAACAATCTTTTCACGGTGCAGATCGATCCGCTTTCTACCATCAAGGAAATCACCAAAGCCAACAACACAGCAGCCATAAGTTATTTCATCCCCTCCAACAGCACGATCAACCTTTATCCTTCCGACTATGGAATTGTGGGATCGAGCAATGTGAATTTCCTTCTTCAATCGGAAGACTTGCTGGGAGGCGGAAAAAATTTCGAAGTTCAGGTGGATACCGTCAATACATTCAATAGTCCATACCTTACCAAATTTACGCCGACGGGAAATGTACTGGTGAAGCAACCCGTAAATCTCTTGACGAAAGATTCAGTAGTGTATTATTGGCGTTCGCGACCGGCTAAACAAAGCACCAGCGACAGCTCTCAGTGGTCCACTTCGTCGTTTGTATTTATTAATGGCAGTCCCGAAGGCTGGGCACAATCCAGGTTTGAACAACAACTAAAAAATTCGTTTACCAATCTGGATGTAAACCTTGCGCAGAAAAAAATAAATTTCACACGAACTACTACTAGCATAGCTGTGAAATCGGTTGGAGCGAGCAGCCCTTCGGGTTTTACGGCGGCCTCGATGAAAATAGACGGCACAGAGTATAACGTGACGGCTCAGGTACCTTGCAGAAATAACACGATCAATCTGGTGGCGTTCAACAAAACAACAGCCGCTCCTTATCCTGGCATCAGTTTTTACAACAATGATTCCCGCGGCTGCGGATTACAGCCCTCGGTCATCAATAGTTTTCTTGGCTCAGAAGTAGAAACAGGAAATGCCGACGACCTGCTAACGTACATTGACAATATCCAGCTCAGTGATTCAGTGGTGTTGTACTCCGTGGGAAATCCTCAGTTCTCCACATGGTCACAAAACGTGTTGGACAAACTTGGCCTTCTCGGCATCAGCAACTCGCAGATCACCTCGCTTACAGATGGCCAACCCATGATCATCTTTGGAAAAAAAGGAGCGACGGCGGGAAGTGCCAAACTTATTAGTACCAGCACCACGCCAGTAACCGCACAGGACGCAAGCACCACCAGCACTATCACCGGCATCAATCCGTCAGGGGCAGTTGCTTCTACATTAATTGGCCCGGCCAAGAAGTGGATTAAATTCTCTGCAAAAGCAAAACTTTCTGATGGCAACGATAAAATCAGTTACTCGATTTACGGAGTGGACCTGAAAGGAACCGAAACCTTGCTTGAGCTGAATCTTACCGGAAACAACCACGATCTCAGTTACATCGATCCTACCACCTACCCTCAGTTAAAAATCGTCTTTCTAATGAGCGATAATGTTTCTCAAAATGCAGCGCAACTGAAGAACTGGTTTGTTATGTTTGAATCGGTAGCCGACGGTCTGATTTATTTTCAAGGCCCAACTACCACTCAATCCGTGCCGGAAGGTGAGCCCTTCACCAGCAGGTTTGGGTTTGTCAACATCTCTTCCAAAACATTTACTGATTCGTTGGTCGTGAATCAAACCGTTACAATGGCCAATGCTGTGAATGAATCTTCGTCATTTAAAATAAAAGCGCCCGCGCCTGGCGACACCACTAAGTTCAGCACCACCATCGCCACACAAGGAAAGCGCGGTCTCAACACCATTTCGGTATATGTAAATCCGAAAATCCAACCCGAACAGTATTACGAGAATAACCTGGTGAACCTTACCTCATACCTGAATGTAATTCCCGATTTGTCGGCGCCGGTGTTAGACGTTTCCATCGATGGTCGTTATGTTGAAAACGGCGACTACATTTCGCCCAACCCAGTGATCAAAGTAAAATTGCACGACGACAATCCGTTTTTGTTTGTCACCGATACCACACACGTCACCCTGTTGTTGAGCTACCCATGCAGTTCCGCACCATGCAGTTTCAAGCGCATTAACTTTAGTCGTAAGGATGTGGTATGGACAAGCGCCACGGCGACATCAGACTTTACAGTTACCTTCACGCCGGCAAATCTTCCGGAAGGGACTTATACCTTACAGGTAACAGGAACAGACGCGGTGGGCAACAAGGCAGGCACTCAACCTTATGAGGTTTCGTTTACGGTGAAGAACGAAACATCCATCACTCTTTCGTCAGTTTATCCCAATCCGTCGACGGATGTATTCACGTTCAACTTTGTACTTTCCGGAAATGTTCTTCCGGACAATTTCTTACTTCAGATTTATGCGCTGGACGGCCGCCTGGTAGAACAGTTCGAATCCAAGGACATTGGCCAATTCATTATTGGTCACAACCAATTGCCCTGGAGCGCTGTGAATTCAGGAATAAAAGAAGGAATGCTTCTCTACAAACTACAAGTGACCACCAACGGAAAGAAGGCGGAACAACACGGTAAACTGATTTTTGCGCGCTAATCGATTAATGGTGATGATGTCCGCCCGGGCCATGCACGTGGCCATGTGCGATCTCTTCTTCGCTGGCTTCGCGGATGCTCATGACTTCTACATCAAAGTTGAGTTCAACACCGGCCAGAGGATGATTTCCATCGACAGTAATTTCACTTAGACCTACGTTGGTAACGGTGACTACATGGCCGTGATTGGTCTGAAACTGCATTCCCTTTTCAATTTTCTGATCGCCAAATGCCGAACGGGGCACACGCTGCACCAGATCCTCGCTTTTTACGCCATAGCCTTTTTCAGGACTCACTTTCAACGAAAACTTGTCGCCTGTCTTTCTACCTTCCAGGCCTTCTTCCATGCCGGGAATCAGATTACCAATGCCCTGAATAAATAGTAAAGGTTCACGGCCAGCGCTTGAATCGATCACTTTGCCTTCGTTGTCGGTAAGCGTATAATGAATAGCCGCTACTTTGTGTTTTGAGATTTGCATGGAATTGTATTTTCAGTCAAAGCTATGGATTTATTCAAATTCGTTTTTATTCGCTTCGCAAATTTTGTGAAGGATTTGCCGACGCTGCGCGCCAGGCCTGAGTGCTTACGATGGCCAACGTGAGCAGCAAAGCGATCAAACCGGTAAACGGCATGGTCCACCACGCAATGGTAGTGCGATAAGTGTACCGCGTCAAATAGTTGTCCATAGCCCACCAGGCTAGCGGTGCAGCAAACAAAAAACCGATCAATACGAGGCGTGTGAATTCTGCTGAAAGCAAACGCACGATGCTATAGGTGGTAGCACCCATTACTTTACGAATGCCGATTTCTTTGGTGCGTTGTGCGGCTGAAAAAGTAGCTAATCCAAAAAGACCTAGGCAGGTGATGAGAATAGCCAGAAAAGAAAATACCGATCCAAGAGTTCCGATAAAATTAATCGCCTCAAATTTTTTAGCAAACTGATCGTCTACAAACTGATACTCGAAGGGATAAGAAGGGTTAAGCTTTTTGAAGACACTCTCCATTTTCTTAATCGACGCATTCACGTCTTCGGTTTTTGCCAGTCGCAACGTGATAATACTTCGGTCGGCGTTATCCAGAATGAAGAAACCCGGCTGCACTTCGCGAAATGGAGAAGCCATGACCACGTCATTAAGTACACCGACCACATGCCATTTTCGCCCCCACAAATTGATCGGTAAGCCAATCGGGTTTTGTACACCCATCACGTTCACCGCAGCCTGATTCAGTAGCATGGCGCTGCTATCGGTTTTAAACGCTTCGGAAAAGTCTCGTCCTTCCGCCACTTTAATGCCCATGGTCTTGGCGTAATCATATCCGGTGTGCACGCGCGAAAAAAGGATACTGAAGTCATTCGGTTTACCTGGCCAGTCGAGCGTATTGTTGCCGTAGATATCTGTGATCGGGCTGGAGGAGCTCGTGACTTGAGTTGCTATGCCTGAAGCAATCAACTCCTGCTTCACCGCATCAAAATTTTTATTGAGTTCGTCATTGCTTTGTACTACCATCAGGTTCTCCCGATCATATCCGGTAGCACGTTCTTTTACGTGCTGAATCTGCCGGTACACTACCAGTGTGCCAAATATCAGGCAGATCGAAAAAAAGAATTGAAGTGAGACCAGGACTTTCCGCGGCGTTGTTGCGCCTCGCCCGGTGATTATTTTTCCTTTCAATACATTCACAGGATTAAACGACGACAGGAAAAATGCAGGATAACTTCCGGCAAGGGTTCCTGTAACCAGAATGATAACCAGAGCGAGTAGCCAAGCACCAGGCCATTTGTAAGGAATAGAGAGGTGTTTGCCGATCAAGTGATTGTACAGCGGCAAACTAAGCTCGACAAGAAGTATCGACACAATAAACGCCAGCGTAGCGATAATGACAGATTCGCCCAGAAATTGTAAGATCAATTCTTTTCTACCGGAGCCCACAGTTTTGCGCACACCCACTTCACGCGCGCGATGCTGACTGCGGGCCGTAGCCAGGTTCATAAAGTTTATACAGGCTATCACCAAGATAAACGCTGCAATAATTGAAAAGGAACTTACCCACTCGTTCATTCCTCCGGTTTGGATGCCGTTTTTAAAATGCGAATTCAGCCGCCAGTCGGCAAGGGGAAGAATAAACAACTGGCTGGCATCACTTTTCCTTTTTTCGTTTGACAGGTTTTTTAAAGCCTCATTTACTCCGTCGAACGTGGCGCCTGGCTGAAGTTCAACAAACACAGGAAACGACTCATCATCCCAGTCATCCTTTCTGTTCTTTGCCCAGCCTTCTCCATAAATTGCCCATGAAGCGAGAAACTTGAAATCGAAGGAAGAATTTTTTGGCAAGTCTTTCAGAATTCCTGTTACCTTCAATTCCAGGTCGTTGTCGAGTTTAATAAACTGACCCATAGGATCTTTGCTACTAAACAATGCCATAGCCAGCGACTCTGTAATAACAATCGACTTAGGGTCGTCCAATACTTTTGTCGCCTCTCCTTTGACTAAAGGAAATTGAAACATCTCCAGAAATTCCGGACTGGCCAGGCGCCCCAACTGTCTTACTTTATTTTCACCCGCGGTGAGTAATGGATTGTACGGCCAATAGGCTACGCACGTGTTCTTGATACGCGCATCGTAGGTTTTCAGAAACTCATAGGGACCGAGTGGGACTGCCTCCGAAGTAGATATGTTATCCGAAAACCGGTTGTGAATATACAGCTGCCCAAGACGATCTCCGTTTTTATGAAACCGGTCGTAGGATATTTCATCCCAAACCCAAAGCATGATCAAAATACTGCACGCCAACCCAATCGCCAGGCCACCGATATTAATGAAAGAGTAAAACGAATTACGCATCAGATTGCGGAAGGCAATCACCAGATAGTTTCTGATCATATCAATTTTCCGTTAAGGATAAAAAAGTCAAGTTCTCAAATTGGAGAATTGAATTCAAAAAATAAAACCCTTTGGCAAAATAAATCCCAACGGGCATTTCCTGATTCCCTTATTCGTTTCGCAGATTTTTAACAGGATTTGATCTTGTTTTTTTATATCACCGAAAAAGGTCGCCTTCCACGGCCGGATGATCAACACCCTACTCGTTCTTCAAACTATCCACCGGATTTCCCATCGCGGCCTTCACAGATTGATAACCAATCGTGAGAAGTCCCACTACGACGGCCACGACTCCGGCTACAGCCATCACCGTGACATCAAATCCCACGCGATAGGCGAATCCTTCGAGCCACCATTTCTCAAGCGCATACCAGGTGATGGGCAACGCCAGGACAAACGCGATCAGAATCAATCGTGCAAAATCTTTGGTCAACAAAAACACGATGCCTGAAATACTTGAGCCCATGATCTTACGGATGCTGATTTCTTTGGCGCGCTGCTCTGCCGCGAAGGTGGCCAACCCCAGCAAACCAAGGCACGCTATTACAATCGCCAGGCCGGTGAAAAAGATAAACACTTCACCCATGCGCTGCTCGGCGCGAAACTGCGCATCGAAATTCTGATCAAGAAAAGAAAATTCGAACGGTGCCTGAGGTGCATATTTTTTCCAGATGCGCTCCACCAGTTTCACTTTTGCTGCCGTATTTCCAGAAGTGAGACGAATCGCCATTTCGTAGTTGGGCTCGGTGCCAAGCATGACGGCCATCGGGCGAATGTTCGTTTTAAGCGATTCAAAATTAAAATCTTTCAGAATTCCGATGATGTGGTAGCTCCTTTCGGATGGCGAATTCACAGAGGCAAGCAGCGACTTTCCTTCAAAATTTTCGAGACCCATTTGTCGGGCGGCCGTTTCGTTGATAAGAATCGCCGATGAATCCGTCGGAAAATCGCGCGAGAAAAAACGACCGCTCGCCATAGTATAGCCCAATGCCTTCAGATGATCGTAATCCATCAGATAAAATGACACGTAATGTTCCTGTTTTGTATCAGCTGTTTTGATTACTGAATTCCAATCGATGGAAGGCGGTAGCCGGTTAGCATAACTGGCCGCGACCACTTCGGGATGTTGCATCAATTCATTCTTGAACGGCACAGCATTCTTGCCAAGGTTCAGGGTATGTAGTAAGTTCATCACATTCTCCTTATCAAAGCCAAGGTTTTTGCTTTGTACATAGTTCAATTGCCGGTACACCATCAGCGTAGAAATGATCAGGCCTATAGAAATCACAAATTGAAACACTACAAGTCCGTTGCGAATACCTGAACTCTTCATGCCGGCCCGTACCTTTCCTTTCAATACCTCTACCGGCCTGAACGACGTGAGATAAAACGCAGGGTAACTTCCCGCCAGCAAACCAATGATCAAAATGAAAAGCAGTAGCCCGCCAATGAACTGAGGTTGTATTAACTGCGTGAATTGAATTTCTTTGGATGCGATCTGATTAAAGAAGTTGAGTGAAAGCGAAATCAGCACCATGGCCAATATCACGGAGATTATTGCGTAGAGATACGACTCCATCAAAAACTGGCCCACCAGTCGGGAGCGCAACGCTCCAATAGATTTGCGAACGCCTACTTCCTTCGCTCGGTTTGAAGAACGAGCCGTGCTTAGATTCATAAAATTGATACACGCCAGCACGATGATGAACAAAGCAATAGCGCCGAACAAATACAGGTATTGAATATTTCCGTTTGCTTCAAGTTCCTCACTTATTTGCGAGTGTAAATGAATGCTCATCACCGGTGTGCTCGTGAAATAAAGATCGTTGTCGTGTTCTTTAAATTGTTTCCAGTTCATTTGCAGAAATCGCTCTAATTCCTGAACACAATATTTTTCAATGAAGTAAGAATACTTCGCATCCACGTCTTTAATGTCGGCATTGGGTTTAATTTTGAAATAAGTGATCAGCGAGTTGTTCAGCCAGACCGTCTGCTTCCATAGGTCATCCCAGGTTTGAAGCGACAAAACAAAATCGAAATGCAGGTGCGAATTGGAGGGGCCATCTTCGGCAATGCCGGTCACTTCGGCGGTAGTTTCGCCCATACTTCCGAAGGCAAATACTTTCCCGATAGGGCTCATGTCGCCGGGGCCCTTGTACCCAAAATATTTCCTAGCCGCTGTGGTAGAGATCACCACTTTATGGGGACCTTTCAACGCTTCCTTCGGATTACCCGCGATCAGCTTGAAGTTGAAGAATTCAAAAAAATTAGAATCGGCTAAGAGAAATCTTTTTTCAGTAAATATCTTTTCTTCGTAGCGAACCGGAATTGTATTCCACTTATTGACACGAACTACAGACTCCACCTGCGGCACTTCGTTCATCAGCCCTTCGGCCATAGGCACACCCGTGCGCGCCGAGTGAATATCCTGCCCGTTGAGCCGCGCGTGAAAGTCAACACGGTAAAGTCGGTCGGCGTCATGATGAAACTGATCATAACTTAGCTCGTCGCCGATGTACAACACCAACACCAAACAACTGGCGATGCCAAGGGTAAGGCCAAAAATATTAATGGCCGAGTACACACGCTGCCGAAGCATGATGCGAAAAGCGGTTGTCAAATAATTGCGGATCATAAAAAAATTTGATTTTGAGTTTACTTCTTTCTGAGTTGACTTTATTCATTCTTCAAACTGTTGACAGGATTGCCAAGGGCCGCCTTCACCGATTGGTACCCTACAGAAAGCACTGCTGTCATAAACAACACTCCGGCCGCGATGAGCGGCAAACTGAAATTCAAGTCAGCGTGATACGCGAACGTAATCAGCCACTGACTCACACCATACCAGGCAATGGGTACGGCAACCACAAATGAAATCAGCAACAGCTTCAAAAAATCGGAAGAAAGGAGAACGGTAATTTGCCGGGCACTCGCACCCATCACTTTTCGAATGCCAATTTCCTTCGTCCGGCGCTCGGTCATAAACGAAGCCAACCCAAAGAGACCAAGGCTGGAGATGAAGATCGCAATCGCCGTGAACACAATAGAAAGTTTCTCGATGGTTGTCTCGCTTGTGTATTCTTTTTCAAAACTCTTATCGAGAAATTCATACTGAAACGGATAATTAGGATCGAATTTTTTCTGTACCGATTCAAGATGCTTAATCGCTTGCTGTGTGGCGTTGGCCTCTACTTTCACAAACCCTCGCCACGTATTGTCGGTGCGGCACATGATGATGAGTGGCTCAATGGCGTTGTGGAGGTTCACATTATGAAAATCTTTCACCACGCCGATCACTTTTCCCGACGGGCTATTCCACACATTCAACGATGCGCCGATGGCGTTCTTCAACCCGATTCGCTTTACGGCTGCTTCGTTAATGATATAATGCGTGGAGTCCGCTTTTTCATCGGTGAAGTTGGAGCCTTCGATCAACTCCATTTTCAGTGTGGGCAAAAAATCCTTGTCGGTAAACACCAGCTTAAAAGGAACGATGTCTTTTTCATCTTTGCCTGGCCACTTCACACCGGTAGTCATCATGCCGATAGAAAAAGGATTTTGTCCTGCAAAAGAGATAGCATGAATGCCGGGGAATTTAAGTGCTTCGTTTTTAAACGTAGCCTGATTGCTTGATACGCCGGCGTGCATATCGAACACAAGAACATTCTCCCGGTTGAATCCTAGGTTCTTTGAAAGAATGAATTGCGTCTGCTTGTACGTGGCAAGACTCGCGATGATGAGCATCGCCGACAAGGCAAACTGGAAGACTACTAAACCTTTGCGCAATGTGGCGCCTGCAAGAGTGGACTGCAGTTGCCCTTTCAGCACCGAAGCCGGGCGAAACGACGAAAGGAAAAATGCAGGGTAACTTCCCGCGATCAAACTGGTAACCACCGTCAGGCTCACCAGTGCGATCAATAATTTTGGATCGGTAAAGTCAACGGTCATTTGTTTGTTCATCACGGTATTGAAAAGCGGAGTCATCAGTTGCACCATCACTACGGCAAGAAGTGTACTGAGGGTGGTGATGAGAAGCGACTCGCCGATGAACTGACCAATCAACTGACTGCGGTGAGAGCCGATAGCTTTGCGCACACCTACTTCGCGACTGCGACCCGCAGAGCGTGCCGTGGCCAGATTCATATAATTGATGCAGGCAATCACCAGAATAAAAATTGCCGCGAGGGTAAAAATCCGGATGTATTCAATTCTTCCTCCATCCGCTTTTCCATTTTCATAGTGGTTGTACAAATGCCGCTCCGCAAATTGCTGTGCAAATGGTTGGTGATGGCAATCGGGGCATTTCGATTTCATCAGCTTTTTTAACTTGACGTTTACATCGCTTACGTTGACGCCGGGCTTCACCTTTATAAAGGTCATGTCATTGTAATTTCCCCATTGGGCCATCCACGGATTTTCCTTGTAATGCACATCGTATGGTAATAAAAAAGCAAACCTAAACGACGAGTTTGGTAACGGGTCTTCCACCACCGCCGATACCGTCATCTTATATTTTTCATTGATCGTAAAGGACTTGCCGATGGCATCTTGACCAGGGAAAAATTTATCGGCTGTCTTTTTGGTAAGAATAAAAGAGTTAGGGTCAACCAACAGATTAGCCGGGTTTCCCTGCAACACGTGGACAGAGAAAATTTTTAACATCGATGGATCGGCCCACATGGCATCTTGCAGCACCGAATTATTTTCATGGCGCAATAACATGTTCGGCTCATCGCCGGCGCGTCCTGCCTCCTCTACTTCGGGGATCTCATTGGCTATGGCTTCCGCCAACGCTCCCGTCGTCGATTCGCTCGTTTTAATATCGCCGTTGGTGTAGACCGCATTCGTGAGCACTTGATAAATCCTTTCGTGATCATCATAGCCGGTGTCAAACCGCAGTTCGTCAAGCACCCAAACAAAAATCATGAGTGACGTAGCGAGCCCGATCGACAAACCAAAAATGGTAATCGAACTGTAACCCAGGTGTCGGGAAAAATTCCGGAAGGCGATTTTTAAATAATTGAGAACCATAGAGGCTTGAGTTGAAGTTTTGAAAAATTGTATTTATTCACTGCGCAAACTATCCACCGGATTGCTTGTGGCCGCTTTGATGGTTTGAAAACTAATCGTAACAAAAGCGATGACCACCGCACTGACCATAGCACCTGCAAAAATCCAGAGGCTAAATTCGGTATGGTAAGAAAATCCGGCGAGCCATTGATTTATTCCAAACCACGCCATGGGGCTAGCCAACACAAAAGCAACCACCACGAGAATCAGAAAGTCCCTCGAAAGTAACATCACAATCTGTTGTACAGAAGCGCCGAGTACTTTGCGCACACCAATCTCTTTGGTGCGTTGTGTGGCGGAATACGACGCCAGCCCAAACAAGCCAAGGCAGGAAATAAAAATGGCCAGACCCATTGCTGTGCCGGAAAGTTTTATCATCCGCTGCTCGGCTTTGTAAAAATTTTTGATTGTGTCATCCAGAAACTGGTAGGAAAACGCATCGTCAGGATAAACCGATTTCCACTGCGATTCAATTTTAGCGAGGCTTGATTTCAGGGCTTCCCCACTCTGGTTCGTTCCTTCCAGCCGAAGGTTGAAGCAACTGAAATTTTCTTCCTGATCGGCAAGGACTACCGGTTCAAGTTTCTGGCGCAGCGACTGGATATGAAAATCTTTCACTACACCTACTACCGGATATTTACGTCCACCAAAACTGATCATCGCATCAATGGCTGCCTCCGGGCTTTGAAAGCCGAGTTGCTTGCGCATCGTTTCGTTGATAATCAGTTCGCGCAAAGTGTCACTTCGCATCACGTTGCGGCCAGCGAGTAATTCTATGCCATAAAACTTCAGGTAGTTTACATCGCCGAATTTGCGAAACGCATTGACTCTGAATTTTTCTTTTCCATTGTCATACTCTGCCGACGAGGAAGACCATCCGTTGGCCGACGGTGGCGACGTGCTCAACGATATCTCTTTTATTTCCGGCAGCGATTCCAACTTTGTTTTAAGCTGCGCCATTTTCGACTTGTCTTGCCACCAGGGCGTATGAAAATAAATTACCGCCTCCTTGCGAAAGCCGAGATCTTTCGAAAGCATGTATTGAATCTGCCGGCCCACCATCAGCGTACCGATGATCAACACCTGCGCAAAAGTGAATTGAAAAATAATTAGCGACTTCCGCAGCAAAGAAATCTGAGGTTGCGATGAATAAATGGCAGCCTGATTTTTTAGCGCCATCACCGGCAAAAAAGAGGATAAGAAAAAGGCAGGATATGAACTTGCCAAAATACCAATGAAGAAAATCACGAAGAGCAGGAAAGGTGCCAGCGCAGTAATGCTCACCTTCACTCCTTCTGGAATAAATTCAGAAAAATAAGTTAGCCCAAGCTCAGCCAGTGGCAATGCCAGTGCGATAGCTACCAGCGTAAGCAAAAGACTTTCGCAGAGAAACTGGATCACCAAACGTGAGCGTGAACTTCCCAACACTTTTCGCACACCAACTTCCTTTGCTCTGCGCATGGCCTGCGCCGTTTCCAGGTTGATGAAGTTAATCGCACCGATGACCAGAAGCATAATGGCTACACCAATAAGCGCCAGCAATGTGGGGAGGTGAGCGGCATCGCGGCTGAAATCAAAAATGCCAGTCTCCACATCGAAATGGAGATCCCGGAGCGGCTGCACGTTGAAATCATTTTTCGCGAAATTATTTTTTGCATTATAGATTTTAGATATCTCCGGCAACTGATCCTGAAGTTGTTTCAGCAAAGTTTCCGGAGTGACTTTTACAAACACCTGACTAGAGCTGTTGGTGCTTTCCCAATCGTCAAGCTGAAAATTGTTTTTCAGCCAAGTTGCTTTCACCGTGGGCATGCTGATGAACTGGGTGAATTCAAAGTCTGTGCGAATGGCTGGCTCACGAACTACCCCAGCAACATAAACCGTAAGCGAGTCGTGATAAATTATTTGCTTTCCCTGAAGTTGTTCCGCCTGATCCGTTCCAAAATATTTAATGGCCTGACGTTGCGTTAGTACCACCTGATGCGGCTTGGCCAACGTGGCTTCTGATCCCCAAATCCAGGAGTACATTTCGAAAATCCGGAAATAGTTTTCATCGGCTATCGCGATGCGTTCTTCGTTTTGAAATTTCTTTACAGAAGCAGAAGGAATCTGCACGTCAGCGGAATACGTAAAGAAAAGAGCAGCGTTCTCTACTCCTTTGAAATGTTCGGCAAGGTAGGGCGCTACCGCCGTGGGTGCTCCGCGATTTAACCCAACAAAGTTGCCGTTGAATTTGGAGTGCACACGGTAGATGCGGTCATAACCGGGTATCTCCTTGTTGTAACTTAATTCAAAACTTACAATCAGATAAATGACAAGGCATGCGCCCACACCAATACTCAATCCGGCCACATTGATGGCGGTGTGAAATTTATTTCGCCACAGTGTGCGAATAGCCAGCAGGAAATGATGACGCCACATAGTATTTATTTTGAAAATGATCTTACTGAACTATTGAATAAACCATCACCTCATTCGCTCCGCAAGCTATCCACCGGATTGCTCATTGCCGATTTTACCGACTCGAAGCTTACGGTGATCAACGCAATGGAGAGCGCAGCCAAACCTGCAAGTACAAACACCATCCAACTCACAGGTACCCGATAGGCAAAGCCCTCGAGCCACCGCGTCATGCCATACCACGCCAGCGGAAGTGCAATGACAAAAGCGATCAACACCAGCTTCACAAACTCCGCCGACATCATCGTCACGATCTGATTCACACTCGCGCCCATCACTTTGCGTATGCCAATTTCTTTGAACCGCCGCTCTGCCATGTACGACGACAAACCATAAAGCCCCAGCGAACAAATGATCATCGCCATCACACCGAAGCTCGTAATGATTTTCGAAATCTTCTTGTCTTCCTCGTATTGCTTTTGAATGTTTTTGTCGAGGAATGAATATTCAAAAGGTGTGTCGGTCACCTGCGCCTTCCATGTCTTTTCGATAGACTTTACTGTTTCTTCAAACTTGGTGCTGGCCACCGAAGCGATCATGTAGCCGTACCGGGTAGTACTATCCGTCAATTCAAACATGATGGGAGTAATCTCGTCGTGCAGGGAGGTCTGATGGAAATTTTCCATCACGCCGATAATTTCAAAGTCATACTTTTTTCCACGCCAATCAAAATGCACTTTCTCTCCGATCGCTTTTTCGGGCGTGAAGCCAAGTTTCTCTGCCGACTTTTGATTGACCATTACTTTAAACTGGCTGTCCATAGCCCGATTGTCGGTAAATGATCTACCAGCGAGTAATTTTATTCCAAGCATTTCTACAAAGCCTACGTCCACATTGTTACGCTGATTCAAAATCGCTTTGTCCATGTTGCCGCCGTCGGGATAAAACATCATGTCGCTCCAGATTCGCGAGCCGGGCGTGTAATCGCATGCCGACACCGCTTTGACGTTGCTGTTTTGCAACAATTCTTTTTTCAATGCGTCGTATTGGCGCTGGGCGTTTTTGGTTCGAAGCGGCAACACAATTTTGGCATGGGCATCAAAGCCCAAATTCTTTTCCTGCATGAAGGTGAGCTGATCGGAGATGATAAAAATACCACACGTGAGTGCGATGGCGATGACAAACTGAACCACCACCAGCGACTGACGAAGTAGCCCTGACGAGTTGCCCATGTTTAGTTTTCCTTTCAGCACTTGCGCCGGTTGAAACGAAGACAAGTAAAAGGCCGGGTAGCTTCCCGCAACAAGTCCGGTGATCACAATAAGAATAAGCGAAGCCAGGAGAATAGAAGGAAGATTATCCGGATTGATTGAAATGGTTTTTCCTGTTACTTCATTAAACGAAGGAAGGATCAGCTGCACGAATACAATACCAATGACAATGGCGATCACTACAATCAACATAGCTTCGCCAAGAATTTGCTTCACCAGCGACGACCGGAAGGCGCCCATCGTTTTGCGGATGCCAATCTCTGCAGCACGCTTCGTTGCTTTGGCCGTCGACAGGTTCATGAAGTTGATGCACGCGATCAGCAAAATAAAAATAGCTATGGAAGCGATCACGTACAGGTAGCGTATGCGAGGACTTTGACCTATATCCGATTTCAAATACACATCTTTTACCGGCTCCAGCGCCAATGTCTTATGAATGCCCAACGCTTTCATCGCCTGCTCTCCATGTTTAAGTAACACCTCGTTCATTTTCTTTTCTACCGTGGCTTCATCATGACCAGGCACCAATCGCACAAATGCCGGCACAAAATTCTGGCCGGCCCATTCTTTTTCATTGCGAATGTATTCGCCCCAGCCGGCGCTCATCATCGACACAAAAAAACTGGCATCAATGAAGCTCTTGTGATTTTCAATAAACACTCCGGTGATCTTAAACTCCGTAGGCGCGCCGCCCTGACTTATCGAAATCATTTTGTCAAGCGCAGGTTCGTTGCCAAAGAGTTTTTTGGCAAGCGTTTCTGTGATAACTACGGTGTTGGCTTGCGTCAGTGCCTTGCCGGGATTTCCTTCCTTGAACTGGTAGTTGAAAACATCAAACACCGTAGAGTCAGCGACAAACCCGTTGGTCTCGTAAAATATATTCCCTTCGTATTTGATCAGATTCTGAGCCACACCGGGGGGGTTAATCACGCGGGCAAAAGTTTCAATTTCAGGAATTTCATCTTTCAATGTTCCGGCAATGGGAGGCGATGTAGTTCCAAGGTTGTCAAGACCTCGTTCGGACTGAAAATGAGAGGTGATCCGATAGAGGTCGTTGAGCCGGTGGTGGTGCTTATCGTAACTTACCTCGTCAAGGATGTAGAGGGTAAGCAACAAACAGCAGCCTACGCCCAATGCCAGGCCAAGAATATTGATGGCTGAATAACTTTTGTTTCGGATGAGGTTGCGGAAAGCGATTTTGAGATAGTTACGGATCATAATTGTCAATTCTGGGTTATTACCAATTATTTCGTGTGCCCACTCAAATAGCAAATGAGTACTCAGGGCCACCTGGTATCTCCTTTGACTAATTTGATGCCATGATAAAATCCTTCAAATTGTTGAAAATAAAGGGACTAGCGCCGATTCGCTCGAACGGTTGTGAACGAAGGCGTCCGATTCCGGTCGAATTAAAAAACGATTAATAGGGTTGAATTTTCTTCATTTCAACCTCGTCATTTCGCGATTTTGGTTAGTTTTGCAGCCTCTTTTGCCAACCTTGGCGAAAGAGTTGAATTTGAATACTAAATCCATAAAACTGTGAACATAGTCCTAATTCTTATCCCACTCATTGGCCTAATCGGCTTAATCGTCACTGCTTTCAAATCTGCCTGGGTAAACCGCCAGGATGCAGGTGACCCTAAAATGCAAGAGCTCGCCGGCTTTATCGCCAAAGGCGCGATGGCCTTCTTAAAAGCCGAATGGCGGATTTTGGGCGTTTTTGCGCTCATCACCTCTATTTTGTTAGGATGGTCCGGCACGTTGATTGAAGAGTCTAACCCGATCATTGCCATTTCATTCCTGTTGGGAGCATTCTTATCGGCACTGGCAGGGTATATCGGTATGAAGATCGCCACCAGAGCCAACGTACGCACTACACAAGCTGCTCGCACCTCGCTGGCCAAAGCGCTTGACGTATCGTTTACCGGTGGTTCGGTAATGGGTATCGGCGTAGCCGGACTTGCGATCTTAGGATTGGGCGGACTGTTCATTGTATTCTTTAAATATTTTGTGCCCGAAGGCGCACTTGCTACAGGTATCGAAATGAAAAAGGCGATCGAAGTGTTAGCCGGATTTTCACTTGGTGCTGAATCTATTGCATTGTTTGCCCGCGTAGGCGGTGGAATTTACACCAAAGCAGCCGATGTAGGTGCTGACTTAGTAGGTAAAGTAGAAGCGGGTATCCCCGAAGACGACGTTCGCAACCCTGCTACCATCGCCGACAACGTAGGTGATAACGTAGGTGACGTAGCCGGTATGGGTGCCGACTTGTTCGGATCGTATGTGGCTACCATTCTTGCCACGATGGTACTTGGACAAGAAATTGTTTCTAACGACAACTTCGGTGGTCTCTCTCCGATCCTGCTCCCGATGGTCACTGCCGGACTTGGTTTGATCTTCTCTATTGTGGCAACCTTCTTTGTTCATATTAAAAAAGAAACCGACAGCGTACAGCATGCGCTGAATATCGGAAACTGGTCGTCGATTATCTTAACCGCCATCGCGTCGTACTTCGCAGTAATGTATTTGTTGCCTGAGAAAATGGTGATCCGCGAATTTGAATTTACTTCATTGGATGTATTCATCGCTATCGTCATTGGATTAGTAGTAGGTACACTCATGAGTATCATTACTGAATACTACACCGCGATGGGAAAGCGCCCTGTAAACTCAATTGTACAAAAATCAGGCACCGGCCACGCTACCAACATCATCGGTGGTTTGTCGATCGGTATGGAATCAACCGCACTCCCTATTTTTATATTGGCAGCCGGAATTTTCGGATCGCATTATTTCGCCGGACTTTATGGTGTAGCCATTGCCGCTGCCGGTATGATGGCCACTACGGCTATGCAATTGGCAATTGACGCCTTCGGACCTATCGCCGACAATGCCGGTGGTATCGCCGAAATGAGCCAGCTTCCTGAAGAAGTTCGTCACCGCACCGATAATCTTGACGCCGTAGGTAACACGACAGCCGCTACCGGAAAAGGATTTGCCATTGCTTCCGCAGCGCTTACCTCACTCGCTTTGTTCGCAGCTTTTGTGGGTGTAACCGGCATTGCTGCCATCGACATCTTCAAAGCGCCGGTGTTGGCTGGACTTTTTGTGGGAGGTATGATCCCCTACATTTTCTCATCGCTGGCCATTGCAGCCGTAGGCCGCGCCGCGATGGACATGGTGAACGAAGTTCGTCGTCAGTTTCATGAGATTCCGGGCATTATGGAATACAAGGCACAGCCTGAGTATGAAAAATGCGTTGCTATTTCTACCCGCGCTTCATTGCGCGAAATGATTGCGCCAGGCGCCATCGCTCTGTTAATGCCGGTAATCATCGGATTTACTTTCGGCCCTGAAGTATTGGGTGGATTTTTGGCCGGTATCACTGTAAGCGGAGTGTTGATGGGTATCTTCCAATCCAACGCCGGTGGTGCATGGGACAACGCGAAGAAATCTTTTGAGAAAGGTGTGGACATCAACGGCAAGATGTATTACAAAAAATCAGAGCCGCACAAAGCATCTGTGACTGGCGATACGGTAGGCGATCCTTTCAAAGATACTTCCGGTCCTTCCATGAACATTTTGATTAAACTTTCTTCGATTGTGGCGTTGATTATCGCGCCGCACATTTCTACCATGAAAACCATGGAAGCGAAAAAAGAACCCAAGATGAAAATCGAAAAAGTGACGCCAGTAGCGCACATTAAATAAAATCGAACAACTTGATTTATTCGAAAACTGCCTCCTCGTGAGGCAGTTTTTTTTGTGCCATCAAATTTCACTTACGGGGTAACATCGGTCATAGTAATTGCGATCGCATCCAATTACATTGGTTGATAGCCAATGCGCATGGGTGTTATGCAAACCACAACAACTAACCCTGTTACCTTACGGCGATGGATTTGGTTTTCATTCGCCGGCTGGCTCATAGGGCTTGTGGTGATGCTTATATTTGCAGATTTCGCCAGCAACTTTAAACTTGATATTTCCTGGATCGGAACTTCCATGGCAGCAGGCCTTGGTTTCATGCAGTGGCTTGCCCTTCGAAAATATGCTCACGTTACGCTCCGCTGGTTCTGGTTTACCATTCTGGGTACGGGCAGTGCGTACCTGTTTTTTAATCTGCTGTATTTAGGGCTGATCTCAATACCTGCTTTCGGTAAATTGAAAAGCGAAGCGGGCATGGAGTTTATCATACCCCTTGCTTCAACAGTTGGAGGCTTTCTTACGGGTTGGCTTCAGCAACGGTTTATTTTGCACCAATACACGCCTAACTCCAGGCGGTGGATGTGGGCCAATTGTCTGGGTTGGTTTTTATGCAGCACGTGCATCACAGTGTATTTGACGCTAGCAGGCAATTTTCATTTTCACCATTACCCGGCGGGCAAGGCGCTAAACACGATCATGGTTCTGAGTGGTGGTGTTATCCTCGGATGGACTACCGGCAAGACATTGATTCCACTAGTGAAAGGAAAATAAAAAAGGTTACTCCATTACTGAAGTAACCTTCTCTATAACAATTTCTATCTGTTAGATCTTCTTGCTGAGTGCATCAATCTTAGCCTGCGCTTCGGTCTTGCCTAAGCTGAGTGCTTTCTTGTACAACTCAATGGCTTCTTTGTAAGTATCTTTCTTTTTGCGGGGTGCGAGTTTGGTACGGTTAGCGGCTTCTTCTACAGCCTGACCACGGGCATAATACGAATCTGCTTCACTCACCTTACTTTGCATTTGCACCTGCTGAATTTTTTCATTCAGCAATTCAAGCTCTTGCTTCTTAGCTTCGATCTGAGCGGCTTTGTCGTTGAGTTCCGCAGTTTGCAAATCGATGGTGGTGATCAGGTTTTTATTTTCTGTGCCCAGGCTCGCCACTTGCTCCTGCAGTTTGGTGATCTCCTGATTTTTTGCTTCCAGGTCAGCTTTCAATTTCTTAATGGTAGCTGCATACGCATTGGCATTGCCTTTTGATTTTTTCAAGGCTTTCTCCAGGTCTTCAATTTTGTTGTGCGTGTCTTTCACATAATTATTGATGTCCTTCATGCGCGAAGTGTAGTCGGTATAGGTGGTGCCTTCTACCATGTTTACGCGAAGAAGCTGACGGTTGGCATCGATGGAATCCATCAGAGTGCCGACTTCCTGTAAAGTTTGAACAAACTTCTGGTTGGCTTGAAGTTCGGTTTTAAGCGAATCAAGCTGAGTTTGTAGTTTTTCAGATTTATTGTCGCAGCTGACAAAGATAAATGCCGCTGCGGTCATGATTACGAGGTTTTTGACCATACTTTTAAATGTTGTTTTTGTAAAAATACGTTGCTTATCAGGGCTTAAAAAATGCCCAAACAAATTATTTTTTTAACCTGTCGATATATTCTGTGAGTTACCTTAAATTTGCGACCGTTTGCTCAAAAGGCTGCTATTAATGCCCAAAATGCCCTTCTTGAACCGCTGTAGCGCAATTACCACCCGCTTCATTATAGCTGAGAATATCCGATTTAAATCGAATCACTTGATTTAGTTTATAATAAACCTCCTAAGAAGTTAGGTGAAATAACACATGGGAAATTTACACGATTCAAGAAACCACCCGCTGACCACTGCCGGTGTGTTGGTTTCGCTCGGCATCATTTACGGTGACATCGGTACGTCGCCCTTGTATGTGTTTAAAGCCATCATCGGAACGCGGGCTATTTCTGAAGAACTGGTATTGGGTGGCATGAGTTGTGTATTCTGGACACTTACGCTTATCACCACCTTTAAATATGTGTACCTGGCGCTAAACGCCGACAACAAAGGGGAGGGTGGAATTTTTGCATTGTATGCGTTGGTTCGGAGATACAAAGCAGCGTGGGTAATTTTCCCAGCGATGATCGGGTGCGCCACGCTTATCGCGGATGGATTCATCACGCCAGCCATCAGTATTTCCTCGGCCGTGGAAGGATTGAAGATCAGCTATCCCGACATTCCAACCGTGCCGATTGTAATAGCCATTCTCGTTTTGCTTTTCTTCTTCCAGCAATTCGGTACCAACATTATTGGTAAAACCTTTGGCCCGATCATGATGATCTGGTTCTTCATGATCGGCACACTGGGGCTTGTTTACGTAATGTCTAACCTTTCAGTGCTGCGTGCCATCAACCCAATGTATGCCTGGAATTTACTCGTTCATTACCCGGAAGGGTTCTGGTTGCTGGGCGAAGTGTTTCTTTGTACTACCGGAGCAGAAGCCTTGTATTCTGATTTAGGACACTGCGGAAAAAGCAACATTCGCGTCGGTTGGGGATTGGTAAAAATCGCGTTGCTGCTTAACTACTTCGGCCAGGCGGCGTGGTTGCTCACTCAAAATGGAGCTACACTCAATGGCCGCATTCCTTTCTATTCTTTGGTTCCCGATAATTTCCTCATTCTTATATTCAGCATCATTGTGGCTACCATGGCGGCAGTGATTGCCAGTCAGGCTTTGATCTCGGGTACATTCACGTTGGTGAACGAAGCCATGAAATTGAAACTGTGGCCCAGCACCAAAGTACGCTACCCCAGTCAGATCAAAGGCCAGATTTATGTACCGGCCATCAACTGGATTCTGATGTTTGGTACCATCGCGGTGGTGTGGATCTTCAAAGAATCGTCGGCCATGGAAGGCGCGTACGGATTGGCGATCACCCTGAACATGCTGATGACTACTACGCTGCTTGTGTTTTATTTCAGCACGGCCAAGCATTCACGGGTTCGCACTTTCTTCATTGCAGTCATCTTCTTCACGCTTGAAATGCTCTTCCTGATTTCCAACTTTCATAAGTTTGAACAGGGCGGTTGGTTCACGTATTCCATCGCGGTGGTATTCTTCATGTTGATGTTCGTGCTGCTTAAGGCGCGACATCTGCGCGATCGTCATACAGAGTTTGTCGATCTGAAACATTATGTGCCGTTGATTCAGGATTTACAGGCCGACACATCCATTCCCCGCGAAGCGACCAACCTCGTGTATATGGCTGTGGCCGACAGCAAGCGGTACATCGACTCGAATATTATTTACTCCATTTTCAAGAAGCGGCCCAAGCGCGCCGACGTGTATTGGTTTGTACACGTAGATACCGTGGATAGTCCATTTACTTCCAAGTATTCGGTGGACACGATCATTCCGAAAAGGTGTTTCTTTGTTCGCATTAAATTAGGATTCAAAGCCGACCATCGGGTGAATTTGTTGTTCAATAAAATTTTGCACGACATGGCCGAGTCGTCGGAGATTGATTTGATCAGCCACTACGATTCGCTGCAAAAGCACAGCATGCCTTCGGACTTTAAGTTTGTTATTCTACACTCGCTTGCTTCGGTGGACAGTGAAATATCTACGTTCGATAATTTGGTGATTCAAGGCTACCGCTTCATTAAGAAACACAGCCTCAGCACCGAAGAAATGTATGGGCTTGAACTGGCCAACGTTGAAGTTGAAAACGTGCCGATCATGGTAGGCCCGCCCGCCAAGGTCAGGATCAAACGCGAAAAAGAAGACGCAGAACGCGAAAAGGAAATCCGGTACCACGAAGGTCCGGCCAACCTGCGCTAGCCGTTTCAATCACGCACTAAGAATATAATATATGTTGGCGATGATGTACCCCACAATGGTAATGATCGCGCCAATTTTATTGATCCGGTGAGCGGTATCGATGCGGTCGCCGTTGTGTAGCTTCAGCGCAATGGCTGACACCGTAAGTATGCAGAATATCCCCAGGAAAGTAAGGCTGTGAAGAATATCCACAAGACTAAACTGCGACGACTCGGGCAACAGCGAATCGATAATGTATTTGTTACCCACGGCTGCAAACAATCCACCCACGGGTAACCCGAAGCGAGGCTCCAGTTCATTCGTATCCGACAGGAAGCTGACGAGCGCGATCATAAAGGCGAAATACATTCCCAGAAAAATCTTCAGAAACAATCCGACAGCTTTCCGGTCGATGTCCATTTCAATCGTAAACTTTGAAAAATTCTGTTTCAGACTTCCCTGCTCCGGGTTTCCAAACGAGGAGTTGTAGTGGGCTATACCTGTGCTGACTTTAAACGAATCTACTTTCCAACCACTCAGCGCTTCTACATTGTCAAAGCGGCTTTCGGCAGTGTCAGCCACAAACACAAGATCGCCAATGTCGAGCGCTTCGTCTTCCAGCACAATCTTCAGGTGCTGCTCATCAAACGGAAAATCATGCACGCGCCAGTTCTCTTTCATGGTACACTTCACCCGCATCTGCGCCCAGTATTGCCCATTAACTGTATCAAGACTCTCGGACGAAATCTCAACTTCTTTAGCATTAGGAATATCGATCTGCTGCGCAAAATTGAGCTTCGGGTTTTTGTACACAAACCAAAGCCAGAAACGCGCCGTGTACTCCTTGTCGTGAAAATTGATGTCGTGAATACTAATAATGTACGCACCAACTTTAACGGTATCAGCCTTCTTTTGAGCGGACAAACTCAAAGACACAGTAAGCAAGGCGAAAACAAGAAAATGCGTGGCTTTCATTTTCAGTTGATTTAAGGTGGTAGTCAAATTTACAAATAACATAGAATTTTTGGCTTGAGGCGTCGTACCTTTGCCGCAAAGCAAACCGGCTTATCGTGCTGGCGGGCAACCGTCGGTAAGGAAAGTCCGGGCAACACAGGGCACCGTACTTCCTAACGGGAAGGAGCTGACCGCAAGGTCAGCGACAGATAGCGCCACAGAAAACAAACTACCCTGGCGGCAACGCCTGGGAAAAGGTGAAAAGGCGGGGTAAGAGCCCACCGTGCTGGCGGCGACGTCAGCAGCATGGCAAACCTTACGGGTTGAAAGGTCAAATAGGTCGCACTTCGAAAGACATAGCGGCTCGTTATGAGTTCACGCTGGTGCGATTGGGTAGACTGCTCGATCATACAGGTGACTGTATGGCCAGATAAATGATAAGCTCCCTGGCGGTTTCGTCAGGTGACAGAACCCGGCTTACAGGTTTGCTTTTATTTTTCCTTTCTATCCGCCGTGCAGTCACGCACTGGCGACGTAATAAATGTTAGCGATGATATAGCCAATAATAATCATGATCGACCCGATCTTATTGATGCGGTGTGCCTTGTCGATCTTGTTATAGTTGTGCAGCTTCAGGGCGATAGCCGACACCATCAAAATCGCAAAAATACTGAAGAAGGTGAGGCTGTGAAGAATGTCCACCAGACTGAACTGCGACGACTCCGGCAACACCGAGTCGATGATGTACTTGTTACCCACGGCAGCAAACAAACCACCCACCGGCAGTCCAAACCTCGATTCTACTTCGTTGGTTTCTGAGAGAAAACTCACGGCAGCGATGAGGAAGGCGAAATACATTCCTAAAAAAATCTTGAGAAACAATCCGCGTGCTTCGCGATCAATATCCATTGAAATGACCACCGAAGAGTACGTCTGCCCTTTCACCTCCGGGCGAGGGTCTCCGAAAGGCGTATCGTAAGGGCTCTGGTTTGCAACAACTTTAAAATTCTCAACTACCCAACCAATAAGTCCCTCGTTAGGGTTCAGTCGGCTGTCTTCTGCATCAGCTACAAAAATCAAGTTGTTTACATCCCGGTTCGAATCTTCGATGATGATCTTGAGGTGCTGTTGATCAAAGGGGAAATTATGCACCCGCCAATCTTCCTTCATGGTGCATTTCATCTTTAGCTGGACCCAAATCTTCCCATCAATGGTGTCTGATAATACCTGGTTGATTTCAATATCCTTGGCATTGGGAATGTCCAGTTCTTTCGAAAAATCCAAGTCCTTGTTATAATCATAGGTGAACCAAAGCCAGAAACGGGCAGTATATTCCTTATCGTGAAAATTAATGTCGTGGATACTGATGATGTACACGCCAACCTTTACCGTGTCAGGTTTTGACTTGGCGAACGTACTTACCGAGCACAAAAGAAAAATAAGAGGCAAGAGCCGAAGGGCTTTGATTAGCATAGCGGTTAGGTTGAGGTATTTCAAAAATACTAAATTATCCTTATGAAGGAACCGTCGGGAGCTCGAGTCTTGAGTTGATTTTACCATCAAGAAATTCAAGAGTTAGTAATCCCCAAAAACCATTTTATCACATAAAAGAAGTCGGGAATTTTGGGCTAACCCATTTCGTCTGCATTGTCTCAAGTTCAATTTCGCTACTAAAAAACCCTGTTTCCATCAGAAAAAACCTGACCCATCATTCAGGAAACCTCCTTACTGTGATACTCCCTCCCACGGAGTAATCCGCGTCGCAACTCGCTGAAACATTGCCAAAACGGCCAAATTCGCATCTTTTGAAGCGATAATTCTGATTTTTTGGAATCCTCCTATTCTGATTGCTGAAGGCATTCTTTGGTGCATGTTTGAATCAACAAAACCAAAGAATTATGTCACAAGCAAGAATGAATGAGAACGGGATCAAAGGAATGATCATTCTCGCCATGTTTATCGTGCTGAGCTTAAAGTCATGCATGCTCCGCGCACAATCATTTTCAAGAGAAGCCATCGACCGCAAGATATACCAGCGCGTGAGAGCCTGGGAAGATAGCGTGAAGAAGGCGAAGCCTCATCAAAAGCCAGTCTATCTTGGCGGTGAGCTTTCCCTCGCTTTTCCTCAATCTGACCTGAAGAGTAAAATCAGTCAGCTCAACGGACTTCGCATGAGCTACATCGGTACCAACCTGGCCGGTGTGATGGGCAACGCCATTGGCAAACTGAAAGCACAAGCCGGACTCTATTATTCAGAACCTTCAGTGCCCTATACAATGACCATGCTGCAAGGCGGCCTTTCAGCCAGTGTGTATCCGCTCCGGTTGAAGAACAGAACCTATCATCGCTTTGAGCCTTATCTGCAGGCGGGCGTGTCGTATCAGCAAACCAAATATTTCGGTACGTATTTATTGTCTGACCAAGGCGCACAAGCTACTCCGTACAACTACAGCACTACCGAACAACCGCTGCTGGGCAGAACAGGGTATACCCAGATGAACATGGCTGCTGGCGTGGAGTATCAACTGGAAAACAACAACGACGTATTCATCCATCTGTTTGCCGAAGTAGGATATGGTGCAGGCATTAATGCCACCACATCGAACCGAAACTTCGCAGGCACCACAGTGGCCAACCCGATGTGGGTATCAGTGGGTATCAATTTTGGGATCATCAAATAACCATGTGTATGAAAACGACTGCCGAAGTAGCCACTCAGGAACTGGACAAAGCCAAATCGATTATCGATCAGTTCATCAACAGTTGCTCGCACAATCTCAAAAGCCCGCTCACTTCCATTGAAGGCCTGGTGAGTATTGCGAACTACAGCATGACCAAGGAGGAAACCAGACGATGCCTCGATCTTATTCACAACTGCGCAAGCAATATGGTAGAGATGATACAAAAGCTGGAAGACTATACCGTCAACCTGCGCCGTGAATTGGCCGACGAAGAGATCAAACCTGACCAACTTCTTGCCCAAATTTTTGAAGAGTACAACGAAGTAATCGAATCAAAGCCAATCTCTGTATCCATAAAAATTTCGGAACACATGAAATGGTTTGGCGACAGGCACTTGCACTACCTGATCTTAAAAAACCTGATTCAAAATTCCATTCTCTTTAGTGACCCTGACAAAAAGATCAAAAAGGTGGATGTACAGGTGGATGTCACCCGGGGTAGCGTAAGCGTAGAAATTTCAGATAACGGAATTGGAATTTCTGAAGCAGAACAACGAAAACTCTTCAAGCCATTTCATCGCGGATCAATTCAATCCAAAGGCGGCGGGCTTGGTTTGTTTCTCGTGAAAGGTCTTCTCGACAAAATCAAAGCCACTATGCTCATCGATTCGGTGGATCACGTTGGCACCTCCGTGTTTCTTAGCATTCCCAATAATTAGTTATCACAGTTCCATCACTTAAAAAAACAAAACATTATGAAAACAACTACCAAAACGAAAATAAATGGAGCTTCGTGGTTCTTGTTTATTTTACTCATCATTTCACTGATGGTTTCCGGAAAGGCTTGCGCGCAACGCATGCCTGTTGAACCTCAGGACTTCTACTTTGGTGTAGAAGCGACTAACGGCACACGCTCCTTTCAGATGAAAAGTGACCTTTCTACTTTGCAAGGTTTGCATGTCAACCAAAGCGGGCAATCCTACGGTATTATTTTCGGGAGCCGGCTGATCATGGGAAAAATCAGAATTGGAAAATACAGCAGCAGCGGCAGTGAAGCGAGCACCATCAAATCAGACGCACTGGAGATCGGCACCAATTTTTCTCCAATGCAATTGTTCAACAACAAAAGCAGAATCGTTGAGCCTTACTTATCAATCGCGTTCGATCAGGCAGCAGTGAAATCATCAGGCATTTACACTCCTCCTCCTACGTTGGCTTCTTCCTCTTCGTCAAACTCCTGCAGTTGCAAATGCCCAAACTCACCGAGCATTCCTGCCGATCCTGACCAGGCTTCGTCAGCGCCTACTTTCGTGAACAGCAGCCCTACACCTTACTCCGGAAAAATAACTACGGCGCGCGCCACCGTGGGTGTTGGCCTTAAAGTGCATTTGAGAAGAGGAACAAGTTTCCTGAACTTATTCAGTGAAGCAAAATACGGGATGGCGCTTGGCACCAATGCCACCACGCAGGCGTTGCTGAATACCAGCATGCTCAGTCAGATGTCAGTCGATGTGGGTGTGAGCATCGGGCTCATTCACAACAAAGCCAACAAAAAGGTTTACCGTTCGAGATACCGCTAAAAACCATTATTCTGTACGAAGGCTATTTACCGGATTAGCGGTGGCCGCACGGATAGATTGATAGCTTACGGTGAGTAAGGTAATCACCAAAGCACCTGCACCCGAGATAGCAAATACCCACCAGGCAATGTCTGTGCGGTATTCGTATTTCTTCAGCCAGTTGTTCATGAACAGATAGGCCATGGGCATTGCAAGAATAAGGGAGATCACTACCAGCACCACAAAATCTTTGGACAGCATTTGCCATAAATTTAAAACGGAGGCGCCCATCACTTTACGCACGCCGATTTCCTTGGTGCGTTGCTCCGCCACAAAAGAAGCCAGTCCGAAAATACCAAGGCAGCTGATGAATACAGCCAGGCCTGCAAAGTAGCTGGCCAGTTTACCAATGCGCTCTTCGTCGCCAAACTTGGCTGCGTAATCCTGATCTACAAATTTATATTCAAATGGCGCCGCCGGGTTGTATTTTTTAAAGACACTTTCCACCTGAGCCAGAGCCTGGCGCGAACTGATCTCTGGATTTATTTTTGCGATGATCACATTTCCCGCGCCTTTGTCGATGTGAAAAAGTGAAGCGCGCACCGGTTCATACGGTGACTCTACCACCATGTCTTTGATTACGCCGATGATCGTGTACGGCTTTTTCTCCCACACCAGAATTTCTCCCACCGGATTTTTGAAGCCAAGAAAGCGTACGGCTGCTTCGTTGATCACAAAAGCCGATGAGTCGGTCGCGTGATCGCGCGAAAAATCCCGGCCATCAACAAATTCCCATCCTACGGTTTTGCCGTATTCAAACGTAATACCGTTGTTGGGAAAATCAACCGCCAACTCCGGGTCTTTACCTTTCCAGTCAAAACCTCCGTTGCTATTCCACACCGAGGTTGTGGGACTTCCTGATTTGGTAATCTCCGTCACTGCGCCGGAGTTTTTTAATTCGGCACGCACGGCATCAAAATGATCGTGAATGTCATTGGTGCTCATAAACATATTGATCAGTCCATTGCGGTCGTAGCCGATCGGGCGATCTTTGGCAAACTGCACTTGCCGAAACACGATGATGGTGCCGATGATCAGGATAACTGAAACGGTGAATTGAAGAACAACCAGTACTTTGCGCGGCAGCGAGGCAAACCTGCCCACACGAAATGTTCCTTTCAACACTTTCACCGGCTGAAATGAAGAGAGATAAAGGGCAGGATAACTTCCGGCAATCACGCCGGTGAGTATGCTGAAGCCAATGCCCGCACCCCAAAACCAGAGGTTGTCTATTAGTAAGCTTAGCTTTTTGTCGGCCACTTCATTGAAGGCGGGCAAGGCCAGGTAAACCAGCAATAAGGCTACAAAAAAAGCGAGCAGCGCTACTACCAACGATTCGCTGAAAAACTGACCGATCAATTGCGAACGCATCGATCCTATCGACTTGCGGATGCCCACTTCCTTGGCCCGCTTTTCTGAACGTGCCGTGCTGAGGTTCATAAAGTTGATGCACGCCAGCAGCAACACGAAAATGCCAATAATACCAAAGAGCCACACAAACTCAATCCGTCCGCCTACATTTTTGCCTTCCTTAAACTCTGAATACAAGTGCCATTTGGACATGCCGAGCAGAAACACTTCCGGTTTATAGCGTCGCTCGTGCTCGTCAGTCAGCTTGTTGAGTTTTACATTTTTTATTTTTGCTGACACTACTTCCATCGAAGCGTTGTCTGCCAACTGCACAAAGGTTTGTGTGAAATTACTGCCCCATGGCTCCTGCATTTTTTTTATCCACGGGTTGCTGATAAGATACAATTCCCACAGCAAGAGATAGCCCACCGACCGGAACGTGGTGTTGTAGGGAAAGTCTTCGTACACGCCGGTGACTTTCACATCTTCTTTATTGTCGATGCGCATCAATTGATTCATCGGGTCGGCATCGCCAAAGATTGCTTTCGCCGTGGAGGCCGATAACAAAATCGAGTGCGGGTCTTTCAGTCCGTCGCGGGTTCCCTTCAGCATTCGGAGCGACAACATTTCAGTCACGCCCGGTTCAAAATAATTGCCGTCTCTGTTTATTTTCTTTTCGCCGTGCGCCAGAATGTGGGTGGACGTCCACGACGATTGAAGTACATATTTGAAATCACTTCCGAAGGTGTTACGAATCTCTTCCCCCATCAGGTGAGGGTTGGATACCTGCGATTCAAAGTGGCCATTAAAAAACTGGTTTTGCCACACCTGCGCAATGTGCGAATAGTTTTCGTAGTATTTATTGTATGAGAGTTCGTCCCAAATCCATAAGCCGATCAAAATTGAAACGGCCATGCCGATGGCAAGACCGAAAATATTAATGAAGGAATATCCTTTGTGGCCCAGGAGATTGCGCAGGGCGACTTTCAAATAGCTTTTGATCATGCAACAAAAAATTAAGGAGTGGACGGAATCTCAAGATATACTCACGAAATTCCGAAAGGTTGCATAATGCCCTTTGAAATTATACCAGCGGAAGCGAATGGAGAGAGGCTACCCGATCAAGTTACCCAATGCAGCGTTTGGGGTGTGACCGGATTTACAAACGGCTCATTGTTTTGTTGCGATAGTGCCCACAGCCGTTTGATTTCGTAATACCAGCGAGCCTGTAAGTCAGGTTCGCCGATCAGGGAAAGCGTAGGCTTGGATTGAAGACCTTCGTTGAGCTTTTGAAAGACGCCAAGGTCCTGGCCGATAAACTGCTTACCCAATCGCCTGAGCGGAAACCACAGCCAGTTGGCCAGCGCGATGTCCGTATAGAAAATATGCGTGAGCTCGGTTTGCTTGTCGTTGATGGGAGTAAGCGCCGTGATGGACACAATCTGTTTGTCACCTACCAGGATATGCTCGGTGCGGATGCCGGGAATTTCAAAAACGATTTCCGTGCTTGTGCCTCCTTTGAGTACGCCGTATCCTTTGGTATTGGAAGAAGGCGCATGACGCACCATTTTAAAACCGCGAGCCGTAGGTTCGAATTTCTTTTCTTTAAGCTTCAGCTTTTTCGCTGATCGCCAATACCACGACTGATGCACAAACGTAACGTGCGCCGGATCGATCAGTCCGATGACCGAGTGATCAATATCGGCGGGCATCGTCACTGTCTCCACGTGCCTGAACTTCAGATCGGGCGATAAGATCAGATTTGGCGGCGGTTCGTTGGGCACCGTGTTGGGCAATTTCTTTTCAGGAATATACACCCACACCGTATCGTTAATTTCTGCCACCGGATATTGAAACACCTTTATCTTCGACACATCAAAGTTTCCATCCGGAGCCATGGCCGGAATGCTGGTGCAGGTGCCTTGCGAATTGAACGTCCAGCCGTGATAACAGCATTGAATAATATCGTCTTTATACCATCCGCCGGAGAGCGGCACACCACGGTGAGGACAGTTGTCGCGTAGCGCAAAGACTTTTCCTTTTGAATCGCGTCCGATCACTATTTTCTCTCCCAACATTTCTTTGCCTACCAATTTTCCCTTTTTAAGAAAGGAACTGTGAAACGCCAGATACCAAAGGTTTTTGAGAAATAACGATGCGTCGGCCATAGGGTAGAGTTTCTCAAAGTTAACAGAAATCCAAAATCCGCCCCTCTGATTTTTATCATATTTCAACGACATCGCCCGCTTCCAAAAACCAATTTTGAAAGAACCTTGCTACTAGAAAAATATTTCCAATAAAAAAAAACCGCCCGGAACCACCCAGACGGTTTTGCCTAAACTTTACCAAATACTCAGATGCAAAAGTACAATCCTTTGTATTGCTTACCATGAGGTTGGTCAGTAATTTCATCACATGATGATGTGAATGGAGTAAGGTTTCACTCTCACACCGACCAACTTTTTTTCACTTTTGTGTGTCTAAGAATTATGACCAAAAGAATCGGGCTATTCTTACTTTTTATCATCACTGCAAGTTGTGAGTACAACAACCGCGGCATTGAATGTTATCACGGCACTGTGATCATGAGCAGTTGCTGCACCGGATCATCGTTCATTGACATTGATTCGACAGTGCCACTTGGAAAAAAAACTACGCTTAACGGAAAGGAATATGCCAACGTAATTCAAGTGCCGGGATATCTGAGTAACGGCACCATCTATATTAATCTTCGGCCCTACGATCCATCTAAAGATCAGGGGCTTTTCCCTCCGATTCAATGTTACTGTCTGGTTGCTATCGGTATGGACGTTCCCATCTTTGTAAACACTGGGTTTTCGTACTCTTCGTGCCCTTCAGGGCATTAGTAAGACTTAATCGCCGCCGCCACAGCCGCCGCATCCACTATCACCGCCACAACTTGAGCATCCGCTGTCACCGCCCCAATCCCAACCGCCACTATCGGATGAACACGAACTGTTAAAGGAAGAGTCGAACGTATCGAACGTAGACCAACACCCGCTACCCCACGCTGTTGTTGGTTGCTGTTGTGTCATCTCTTTCAGCAACTCATCCTGAATCAATCGGGCCATCTCAAAGTCCAGCCCCTTGAGCAGAAAAACATTTCCGCCAATCTGAGTCAGCATTTCAAGCGCACGTTTTTTATCGTTAGTCATCCACTTCGGGAGTGTGGCCTCCAACGCCTTCACTTCTTTCTGCAACTCAAACCTAATTTCTATGCCCTTATCGGAATACCTGACCCCTCCAAACATGGAAGTGAAAAAATGAAATTTGAAATTATCCCTTGCATTCTCGGAAGTGATCACCCGATAGAGGTACCGGCGAGTGGACGACGATTTTTCAAATCCAATCTTCACCATGTTTCTGAACAGCACCGAAGTCGCCGGATTTTTTTTAAATATGCTAAGAAAAACATCTTCGTGGGCTTTGCTTTTGTACGTCGCAAAATTTTTTCCCGCGCGAAGGTATTTGTACACCATCACCGGATCTTTCTTGCTGGGCTGTCGCTGCACCTCTTCGGTGACGAGTACTTGTTTAAGAAGTAAATCAAGCAACGTGAATTTTAAAAGATCGCGAAGAAGAACATCCTTGCCGTGAAGGATAACCCACGTCTCTGCCGGAGTGAATTTTGTCAGGTTCATGAATTAAAAAATTTTCTCACCAACCAAAACCGGTCTCTGTTCACGCGCTGAAAATTAATCTCGCTAAACCGTTGTTTAGCATCAGGCCAGAGGTCGCGGGGTGGTTCTTCCTCAAAAGTTTCCCGGTAAAAGGCAAGCGTTTTTAAATACCAGTCGGTGAATTTCTCGCCTTCGCGTTGCCCTCCTTTGGTTGGGCCATGGTGTATTTTCTTTTTTAAAATACCGGCGCACATCTCGTCCCAATACGAGCGAGTATAAAGCAGGTGCAGGTGCCACACCTGATCAACCTGATCGGAAGGTGTCAGGGGCCGATCCGACAAGCAGATCAGAAAAATAAATTTCTTGTATTCTATAACGGCACGAACAGCAAATTCATGAGTCCATCCATTCTCGCGCGCCAGACGATCGGTAAATGTCAATGGGGCGTTGGAGTCGTCCAGCTCAAAGTCCAGAATGTCTTTCCACAGCGGTTGAACCTTTTTGTTCATGAAGGCCAAGATATCAGGAAAATGGTTGGGCTGCAAAGAGTTAATTTTTTACTATTTTGATTACGCAAATGAACAATCAAGGATTATAAATTCGTTACGGTACGCTCACCATGAAGCTCGTTTTCTTCACTTTGATTTTCTTCGTCTCTGCCACGTTGCTGGCTCAACGGAGCCCCAATCTCTCTGCCGATCACTTTCAAGAAGGGGCTTATCTACACACCGACAAACACTATTACTACCCGGGAGAAACCATCTGGTTCAGTGCCTACATGAGTTATCGCTCACCGGGCATGGCGGATACATTGAGTCGTGTACTTTATGTAGAATTGATTAATCCCGCGCGTGAAATTGCAAAATCTGCTCTGGTGAAACTGGACAGCGGCAGAGGGTCTGGTGTTTTGAATTTGGAAAGCAGTCTTCCCCCTGGCAACTACATCATCCGTGCCTACACGAGCTGGATGCGAAACTATGGAGTTAGTCATTTTTTCTACAAGCCAATTCCGGTGCTTGATCCGTACTATACTGTATCTGAAAAAACACCACAGGTACCTGAAGTGGACGATCACTTAAAAATATTCTCCGATAAGCGAGTCTATAAAACCCGTGAAAAAGTAAAGCTCTTGATTCTTCTGGACAATGAACGAAAAGGAAATTTAAAAAGCGCGAGTTTTTCGGTTTCTGTTACGGATGAAGATCAGGTTGTGCCGGTGGGTGGAAGCCAGACAATAATGAATGATTATCAATTGTCCGACGGGCTACCTCCGGACATGCTCCCCCATTTTAAGTATCCCGTCGAGTCAGGGATATGGATGAAGGGGGTTCATCTTTCCAGAAAGAATCGTGGAGAAAAAAGAACACTGACCGTTGTGCAGGATAAGTTAGCCGGCTTATTTAAGGTAGAAGCCAACGACACAGGCGTTTTTATTTTGAAGGACCTGATGATTTACGACACCACTAAATTCATTGTCAATGGAAATCGTGGAAAAGTATTTTTACTCCCGCAGGATTATCCCGCACTTCCTAAGGAACTACCTGGCCATCATTTGCATTTGATGCGTACTGATTCCGTGCATCGTTCGGTTGACCCAAACCTTAAATCGGAGATGTTAAATGAAGTGGTCGTAACCACCACACGACGCGCAAAACAATATGATAGTCCGTACGGTACTCCTGATGTAGTCCTCGCAGGGGAGCAGATGAATGGGTACAGTAGTTTAGCCGCTGCCATCGTAGCAAAAGTCCCACAGTTTACTTTAGTTTCATCCAACGGACATCTTCTCCTGATGTGGGTGCGAGGTATGTTCATCGCGGGCGCCGGCGAACCCGTTGTTTATATCGATCAGGCCCAGGTGATAACCGGCAGTGGAGAAACAGTAGGCGACAGACTCGATCAAATGAATCCGGCTATGATCGATCATATTGAAGTCAGCTCAATGATCAATTCCGGATTGGGTGCCAACGGAGTCAATGGTCTGATTTATGTTAGCACCAGAAAGCAGAGCCTTGCCACTGGCACTACTAATCCATTGCTGAAACTTAGGGGCTTTGACTCCCCAATTCGGTTTGAGTCACCTAATTACAGCACCCCCACCACTGACACAAGCCAGCCAGATTTACGCGCTACCATTTATTGGAATCCCAAAATTACTTTGAACGTCAACAGGCCCACGATGGAAATCTCCTTTTACACAGCCGATCGGCCAGGAAAATACCGGGTAATCGTGGAAGGATTAAAAAACCGTACCATTCCAACCCGCAAAGAAATACTCCTTACTGTGGAGTAAAATTACTTACCCCAAAAATTCAATTCTCGTGCCGGCTCGAATAGTTTGTCATGCTCAGAAAGATTGCAGTGAACAGAAGAAAATAAACAACATGATATAAAAAGGCTAGCTGATTAATCTGTTTCACTACCTTTACCAGCCTTGTTTAATCCAGAGAATCGGTGAACGTCGGATGAATAAACCAATTTATTTTACAAGCCTCGACGGAGTTCGTTTTTTTGCTTTCCTCTCTGTTTTCGTCATGCATGTGTGCGCGCCACTGCTCAAGCTAATGCCTGTCAGCAGCGAATTCGTCAACGCGTTTTTTCATTTCCTCTCGAATGGAGAGCGCGCTGTTTCTCTCTTCTTTGTGCTGAGTGGATTCCTGATCACCTATTTGCTGATCAAAGAAAAAGAAGAAACTTCATCCATCCACGTCGCAAATTTTTACCTGCGCAGGATATTAAGGATATGGCCACTTTATTATTTACTTGTTGTCCTCTACATTGTTGTCTTCCCTATCCTCAGAACGACCATCGGGCTTGCATCCGAGAACCACGACTCGAATCCTTTATTCTATCTTCTCTTTCTTGGCAACTTCGACGTAATTCATTTGGTTAAGGCGAAACTGCAGGGATTTGATCCACTTACAATTACCTGGTCTGTAGCTATAGAAGAGCAGTTTTATCTCTTCTGGCCTTTGCTATTCATTTTCTTCAAAGGTCGCTTCCTATTGTTTGCACTGTTCAGCGTTTTTATTGGTTCAGTATTATTTCGCTTACTGCACGCTACTGACGAAATCATTATCTACTACCATACGATAAGTAATATCGGCGACCTGGCCATCGGTGGCGTTGCAGCATATCTTGTCGCAAAACAACCAGCAGTCTGGCATTTCTTTACAACCTTAAAAGACAATAAACGGCTTGTCCTATATGCCGTCGGGTTTATGCTCCTCTTCTTTGACTGGTGGTTACACCTGATCAAGTTACCTTACTTCACCATTTTCTACCAGGTACTTGAAACCGTGTTCTTAAGTTTTATCATCCTCGATCAGAGTTTTGCTGCGTCGGCGGTGGGCAAGCTCGCCAATTATCCCGCCCTTACCCGCCTGGGAAAATACACCTATGGGTTTTACCTTCTGCATCCATTGGCGATGTACATTTCAGAAATTGTATTGTTCAAAGTAGCGCTACTTGACCGTCACACCTTACTTCCGCTCGCAGCTTTCGCATTAATGACCATCCCTCTCACCTACGGGCTAGCCCGCCTCAGCTATCAGTACCTGGAGTTGCCTTTTTTGAATCTAAAGAAACGGTTTATCTCCGCATAAGGTAACCTGGGCGACTGCCCGCTTACCTAAAAATCAGATTTGATTCAGTTGCTAATTCCAATCACCACCCCCATAAACTGGGGATTGATTTACTCGAAAAATGAGAGTTCATTGCTATAATTATTGTCGTTATCTATGAATTACAAAATGTCAGCGTATGTTGTTTCATCTAGCGCCAAAAATGAGTCTGCACCAAGTGACAAAAGGCTGCTCTTCTCCACTAGAACAGGCAAGGGTTTAATTGTCAGTAATTTTCTAATCCAAAAGATTACAAACAAGGATTTCTCAGAAATTCCTATGAATGTTTTTTTAAAACTTTCCAGTTATGAAATCATTGTCCATGATGATGAAGATGAATTTGATATTGTATTAGGTAGAAAAAAAGCGCTTTATAAAGATCAAGCCGATCTCAACTTAAGCGTAAACATGAATCAGATTAAACCTTATGATGTACAGGGAGAATTTGATGAACTTTTACGGGCAGAGTCGTACAAGTCAGCGCATGTCAACTTTGATTGCAACGAGTCTTCACCCCGAATAATTGATCTTGACCTCATCCAAAAAATTCTGAAAGAAAGCGCCAGTATAAAAAAAATGAAATGCTCATTTTCACTTGAATGTAGTATTCAATATCTGAGTGATATTACACAATGGGCAACAGAAAATATTGTTAAACTTCGGATCAATGCAAAAAGTAACAATCTGGACAAGGTCAGGGAGAGCATTGATGATCTAAATTCTTTTTTGAGTTTGGGTAAACATGTGCTGTTGAACATCATTCTTGACGAACTTCAATCAGAGAATGTGTTTGATTTTTTAACCGATCTGTCAAAAAAAAATAAAGCAAAGTACTCCATTACGTTTTCGTCAGGGAAAAAACTTAATAAATCAGTCTATGCCAATTTGGAACTACAATTACTACTTCATCTAAAAAAACTTGGTTTTGACAACACTTCAATACCCAACCTATTACCTGGCATTCAAGGAACATCCAATATCGGATGCGGAATAGCCACAGGCTACCCCATCAAGTCTCTATTCATGTATGAATTTTCTGATGAGTCTCAATTGTATAAACTAAATGTGCCATGCGCTTCTTGTTCCGTTTTTCCACTTTGTGGAGTTAGAACGGAACTATGGGCAGCATTTGGGGACAGCCTTTGCCCTTCATTTCGACACAATTTGGGAGATCGAGTCGCTTTGGCCTATAATAAAAACTGAATCAATCAACGAATCAATGGCGAATGAATATGGATATCGCTCAGTTATATAAATCAATAGTAGACTTAGATACTTCTCCAAATATTGATTTGGTCAGCGCAGAGGGTATTTGGAGCAAGATCCTCACGGATCAAATGAACGAAAGGAACAATGCTGAGAAGGTACGATGGATAAAATTCTTGATTGGCAAATATCAGAATATTGTAGCCGAAGCAAGGAAAGGAAGAATCCATCTTGCATGGCAACTTGCCACAGAGGCTGACCGAATGGTCTCAGGATTAAATGATGAAGAAGGACTACTTGTAATAGCCTTTGCCTTACCCGCTAAAGCTTATTTGTACTACAAAGAATTACTCTACGAAAAGGCGCTTCTGACCACACGTGAGGCTTTGACTGTTGGAGAAAAGCTTGAAGGGTATGGCTATTCTATTTTTCATTATCACCGAATTCAACAAATGCACAACGTATGCAGAGTTCTGTTTCGGCGAAACGAATTAGCGGAAGCGATGACTGCATCGAACGAGACCTTACGATATATAATGATTAAAGATCAACCGAACTCTTTTCCTGGCCGATGGAACGATGAACTTTTAGACATTGTCCCGCGGGAATTGAAGTCGGCCATGATCATGCAGGTGATTCATGAAGTACATTTAATTTGGGATAGGTTATCAAACACTGAACCGGATAGAAAAAATAACTTCGAAGCTATTTTTGGGGGGCTTATAGACAACTTCACTCCATATACACGCGATGAACATAGCATTCACAGGTGGTTACTGATTAAGCGGTTTTATTACAAAAACAATTACAATTCGTTTTGTGATGAAGCCTTGCTTTTTCTAAAACAAGAACCCAAGTACTTTGATTTTTTTAAGCAAAGCCTTGTTAACGATATCGTAAATGCAATAAAGGATCACCAAATTGAAGAGGCCCTAAACGTATATTCCTCCACTAAGCTTACACGTATTTCTAATCCGATACCGACTATTACTGCTTAGCAAACGATACTTCAGCCGTGAAGTTGGGAGAAATGTATTTGCCCCCATTAGTGAACAATTTCCATGTGGACTGACTTGTAGTTTTGAAATACGTGGGCACTTTATTATAGCCACAATGAAAGTACAATCCCTGATACCCCAGGTTTTCTACATATTCAAGCGCCATAAAAAAATCATCGTTTACCTCTATGTTGTATTCTGTCAAATCCACTTTCCAGGAACCCTTTTTTAACGAAGTCTCTATATAAATCGGTCGCTGCAAAAGGCTGGCCCCAGGGACATCCTTATTCAATTGATAAAAGTTTAATCTGAGCTTAATTTTCTTCGTGTAGTTATTCGTCTGGATGTTAAAAGTTGCCGATTCTATAAGACTTGGCTTGTGCTTTACTCTTATTACTGTACCCATCTCAGAGCCAATACTGTCGGGACCTATTCCCATCCTGAGCAACAGCGATCGCTTGGTGCTACCGATGGTTTCTTTATCGTAGTTACCTGGAGTTACTGTCACTTCCTTTAATTCAGTGACCTTGGGTTTCATGTAAATGATTTTATCCGAAGGCCCTGTTTTCGCCAGAAGACTATTAATCATTACCGAATAACTGGCGTAGCCAATGAGGGAAAATCGCAATGAATCTGAACTGTTTTCAGCAGGGATATACAAACGAAATGTTCCGTCTGGATTGGCTACCGTGCCCTTGTCTTTTCCTGGAATTCCAATGTTCACATAGCTCAAAGGCTTATGCGTCTCGGCATCCATTATTTTTCCAGTTAACAACTGAGCCCACAAGCCCGATTGGAAGAGATAAACTGCAGCCAAGGTGAAATAAATACGCATAAGTCAGTTATGATTTTGAACAAGCACAGGCTCTTTTTTTGCTGAAATATAAGTAAGCTTTAATCTATCCTCAATATTAAATTTCGCACTCGGGCATGCTCTCATGTCTTCGTGCCAGGATTTTGGACAGGCGCCACCGCATACCGGAAGCATTCTGCAATCGTGGCAAGGGAACTTGTTATTTAAAACTTCTTCGTTCCATTTAGATAATGGGCGCTCTTTTATAGGGCTAGGTTCATCCTGCGACACATTTCCCAATGCATATGGTGAATCCTGATAAGCGGGCACATAGGAAACCTCTGTGCAATTAAAGATATTCCCTTTAGCATCATACATCTCCGAAGTCTTAGATACTGCCAAACATACTTGCTTCACTCGTTTGGGAATAATTCTTGGCTCAAAGCCAAGGCGTAACATTTCCGACAACCACGTGATTTCTTTTTTTGCAAACTCCTCTTTTGTCAGTGAACCTTTGTGCGCATCGTTTCCCCAAGAATATATTCCAATGGTATAAAATGTAATTTTCTTTTGCAGGTTGTTGTCCGCCAATAGCTGTAGTAGAGGTATTACCCCCTCGTGATTTTTGTTATCAACATTGCATCGGATCGATACAGCGCACTTCGAGGGATCATAATCCGGGGCATTGAGAATAGAGGTTAGATTAGAGAATATTAAGTCAAAGGATCGCTCATTTTGTTTGGTATACCTGTGTTGATCGTGAAATTCCTGCGTTCCATCAAGAGTTATTTCTACGGATTTAACACTCAGGGTCTCAATTAATTCTTTGAAGATCGAGGGCTTGAGGCTAAGTCCGTTAGTTACTATTTTGGCACTATATGGAATGTTACATTCCGCTGCAATCTTTTTGAGTCCTACAGTGAGGTCTCGCATTGTTTTCACCGCCATAAGTGGCTCGGCTCCAAACCAACCAATTTTCATTCGGCTATAGTTTCTGGCTTTTGCTTTTTCGCGAATCCGAGCCAAAATTTTTTCATATTGCTCAGAAGAAATCTCTCCTTTTTCATGTTTTTGTCCACAATAATAACACCCCAATTGACAGTTGGAGGAAGGCTGTATGACTTCGTATAGCGTATCCTCTCTTTCTATTTCCTCATTGTTTTCCGCAATCACGAGTGAAATCTCGTCTTCATCGACAGGCACAAGGGCTTTAATTGTGACCAGTCGTTCGACGATCGAAGGCGGCATTAAGTGAATTTTTGATTCATGAATAAAATCAATGCAGTTATTCGTGACCACAAGCATTTTCCCCGATCGTGTGGAATAGAGAATTGATTTATTATTGTTATCTGGACAAGGCGCAGTGACGGTGTAGCGAGATAATTTATATTTCATATTATGATTTTAGTAATTAAGCATCTTTGCCAAAGCAGTCCGGTTTTTAATTAAAATGGTGAGCAGCAAAACATAAAATGAAATAGGCATGAGCATCGTGAGGATACTGTTTTTATACCATACGAATGACAAGCTCTTTCCATGGTTATAAATTTCAGAAACGAACAATGCGAAGTTGGATGGAAAATGCAGTACCGAATTCGGGTTAAAGAGTAAAATCGCTACGAGAAAGGCGATCATCAACGAAAAACTCACGAATGCGTAGCCTGCAAGAAAATAGTCTTTTGAAGTTTTTAATGGATTTGAGGCTCGGGCCACTAACCACTTCATTGTGTCAATCAACTTTGAGTTCGACTTCTGTCGTAGGTTAGGGATATTTAATAAGTCGGAGAGCACCCAGTAGGCGTCAAATCGCAAAAAGGGATTGAGGTTCTTAAGCGTGTTGAGGATAATCATGAAACCAATCAAAAGCAAAGTCGGTTCGGAAAGTATATAGCTTGCAATGGCAAGCATCAGGCTAAACAATGTCTCCATAAAAATTCCTGCGAGGTCAATAATCACCCGTTGATGAGATTTTAGCTTCCATGCGTCACTGACATCGGCATAGAAAACCGGTGTAAACAAGTAAAAGCCAAAACCAATAGCGCCATGCTTTGAGCCATGATAGCGGCAGGCTGTGGCATGACCAAGTTCATGCAGCAGCAATGAAATGAAAAAAGTGATAGCCAGGGGCAAGAACAACTCCGGCTGAATTGAATCATAAATTCCGCTCCAGGTTAAATCCCGTACGAAAAGAAAGGCAAGTAATAAGATTGCAGCAAGGAGTACGCTCCAAAATACTTTCGGGTGAAAAAGAAATTTCAGCCAGCCGCTTACAAGCGAAACATATTTTTCTTTGATCAACACCGTACTAAGCGTGAGGTACTTTGGCTTATTTTTCTTCTGTACGCCCTCCCCATTCGTCAGGCCAAAACTCTCCAGGTTTTTTACTGTATTAAAGACTTGAATTTCATCGATCTGTCTGCCCTGTTTAATTAATTGGGACGTTATATCCTTGATATTTTTTTTTCCATCAATCAAAATGATCAACTCTTTTGTAAGCTCGTTGATAAGCAATTTTCGATCTATGGCAGAATCGACCATTAAAAATGAATCTTTATCGAACGGGAGTAACTCAATCGAAGTAGGCAGGCTAGGAACAATGGTATTAAACGCTACTTCACTCATTGTTCTGCTCATTAATTATGAAGTGATCGGTAGGAGGATAAAGCCTGGATGGCGACAGAGGTTGAAAACAAACGCATAAAGTCATCAATAACGATGTTGGTAGATTGAGCGGTTGATTTTTCCCAGCGTTGCACCTGCCCGGTATCACATATGCTGGCGTCAGGAATTTGCAGGCAGTAGCTTGACGGAAAAGACCCGTCATCATATTGCGAATGCAGGAGCCAGCTCGCGGCAGATTTTGCACTTTCCTTAAAGAGATTCGCTATCTGCTTAGACGAAGTAAATGCACTCAGCGCCAATGCCGTAAAAAATGCGCTCTTCTCATTAAGCTCGGTGGAAAAACTACCATCTTCATTCTGACGATGGGCCAACGCATTTAAGGAACCAAAAACAATATCCGTATCTGCTGAATATCCAGAGTGAATCAAACCTCGTAAGGCATATGAAGTAGAGTAGACCGGCGAGGTCCACCAGTAACTTGGCCAAAGGTGATTTGCCGACTGAATTGATAAAATATATTTAAGTGCCTTCTTATGAGAGGTATTGCCCGTCAAACCGCACTTTGACAAAAAATAAAAGGCTGCACTACTTACGCAGGAATGACTCTGTGTCCATCCGGTAACATCCTTATATTGAAAGTCAAGTGCTTCCACCAGTGCTTTTTTGTCCATATAGGTACTGAAGCCACCGTTTCTTTTTTGATAGCCTTCCCATTGCGGTAGTTCCTTAGGCAAAGAGTGCTGGGCCATAGAAAGCGCTAATAAAACGAATGTGCTGGAGTCAATGTCAGGAATCCAACCTGAATTGTATCCCCACATTCCATCCTTCTTGTTTTGTTTAAGAAAGCCCACACTGCGGTTAATAGCGTCTGGCGAAACGGCGGCGACGTTTAAAAGATTGCTAAGGATGAACCCCGTTGACCATACATTGCTAATGCCGGCGCGATTTTGAAAATCATTCCAGCTTCCATCTTCGTTTTGATTTTTTTGAATAAACCCAAGAGAAAGTTTTAATTGCTCGGACATGTCACCAGTTTTACCGGCATCACTAAACAGGCGCTTAGAAAGAACCACCTTCGCATGAATAGTAGCATTATAGGATCGGATGTGCGTGAGGATTGTGTCCGCAGATCTTATTTTTTGTACGTGAGCTTCGTTCCAAAACGCAAGATCAAAACCGGTAACAGCATCCATGGATTTTTTAAAATAATTCAGCGCGAGCAGAATCATCTCTTCTGCCACACCCTGAAGGTAGAGGTGCTTTGATAACGTATCGTTGTCGAGCGAGCTGGCATCGATTGCTTTTTCACTCAGCCGTTGACGAAGTAAGAACAGCCCAAAATTAAATTGAGGATGAATCAAGTCCTCACGAAAATCCAATAGATCGTCAAGAAGCTGTAACGCAGTAGAAAAATATTTGTGCGATTGTAATAGTGCCTGATAGGAACGCTTGCTTTTCCTGCCCGATAAGACGAATACAGAATCGATAGCGATTTTTCCAAAAGCCGATTTGTAATCCGCGTACGTTTCATAATCTGAAAGCAATTGGATTGTCGATTTTCCTTTATCAATTGATAACGCAGTCAGATATTCTTCCCGACGCTTAGCCCAAAAATTCCAAAAAGCCGACTTAATAGGAAAAACAGTGGTTAACAGTTTTATACTCTCTTCCTGACAAAGGCTACTCAAAATCGGCAAATAATGACTCTCAATTTTTTTTCTTTTGCCCGTATTCATCTGATCTACCGATTTATCAATTTCAAGCATTGACCGGTAAAAAAGGTAGCCGGAAATGTTCAAATGTTTTACGCGCTGGATTAGTTGTTTGTTCTTTTTAGAAATAAAAACACCGGAAAAGACTTCAGGATAAAAAAGATAGATATGAAGATTATTTTCAATAAAGTCATTGTCAATCAAATAGTCCTTATACTTTGGACTTAAAGGCAGTTTTTTAATGTAGAATTGGAACTCTTTTTTTCGCTTCGAAAACAAATCTTTCATACCACTGCTGCTTTATTTATCAAAAAATAAAAATCCACCTTTTAAAAGTGGATTTTTATAAACGCTACTACGTCTAGAAATCAGCTAATATTGCATTGAATGTCAACATTAACCCAGGCATGTGACGCCAGCTCAAAACGGTCTTCGAGCTCGTCAATCTGAAAAAGATCAAACTTCTCTTGCTCGAGAATCTGATCATTGGACTCTTTTTCAAATGTTTCCATGTGTCAAACCTTTAACTTGCTCCACAGCTAGAGTTGCAACCACCATTTAATGTGCCGATCCAAGTAGCCAACTCAAATCTTTCTTCAAGTTCTTCCACTTGAAATAATTCGAGTTTTTGATCTTCATTTGAGTTTTCCAACTCCGTCTGAGGAACGTTTTTTTGATTTGTTTTTTCCATAGGATTTAAATTTTTAAGTTTTGCTTACTTTCTTAAAGATGACAATACCAAAGTATCCTGTCAATCAAACCCCCATAAACAGGGGGTTGCTTTGACCCTGAAAATGGGGGTTATTTGTAAAAATTATTTTGTGCAGCAAAAAAGTAATGTTTTGGTTGTGGACGATCACAAATTAATTTGTGATAGCATAGCAGCCTTAATCGAAAAAACAAACCTTGTAAGCAAAGTATTCTCCGCCTACTCTGGAGAAGTTGCGATTGACAAAATAAAATCAAATTCAGTTCAAATTGCCCTCGTTGACGCGCGCATGCCCGGCATTAGCGGTGTGGTCTTAATGCAGGCATTAAGGAAAAATTATCCTGCCTTAAAAATTGTAGCCATGACCAGCTTTCATGAAACCGCTACATTAAAAGAGCTTCTAAGCATAAAACCTAACGGGATATTATTAAAGCAGACCACAGGTGCAGACGATATTCGCGTTTGTGTTCAAACAATACTTGGTGGAGAGACTTTTTACTCTGAAGACATTTTAATAGACCTGAGAAAAATCGACCTACTACAGTTCTCCTCGGTGGCATTCAGCAAACGGGAAAAAGAAATCATGCAATTACTGAGCAAAGGGAAGGTCACCAAAGAAATCGCTGAAGAATTGAAGTTGAGTCCAGCTACTGTAGAAGATTACCGGAAGGAGCTTTTGCGAAAAACGGAAACCAGGAATTCTCCTGAACTCATTGCCTACATGCACCGCAACGGGCTGCTTTAAAAATACTGCTTACGGGGGAGCCTGATTTGTACCTGAGCGCCACCAATTTTTTTGATTCGTTCAATCGTAGCTCCAATGTTCTCTGCACGAAACTGAATCGTGCGATTCCCTACTCCTCCTTTATCGGAAGGCAAAAAGCCAATCCCATTGTCGGTGATACGGATGGTCAGCGCATCGTCCCATGAGGTTTCAAGGAGCAACTCGGTGGCTGCGGAGTGCTTGATTGAATTGTGAACAGTCTCCTGCACTATATAATAGAGGTCTTTCTTAATTGCCGGAGGAAGAGAAAACTCCTTTTCTGCTTGAATTTGGGTGAAGGAAAGTTTTGGCAACACCATCGGGCTGAATTTCCCCACCAGTGCTTCAAGGAGTGTAGAAAAGCTGTCGTTTTCAAAGTGGGTCTGCACTTCATTGTAAATCAACAGCCGAGTCTCTTTCACAATGTCCGTAATCTCCTGCCGCAGTTGATTAATCTCTCGTTCCACTTCTGACCGCAATGGATACCAGGTAATCTTTTCGAGTCGAAACCGAATGGCTATTAACCGCTGAATGGTGTCGTCATGAAGCTCATGAGCAATCCTTGTTCTTTCATTGAGAATGGTCTGTTGCACAAGGCGCAACGAACTCTCCCGATGCTCCTTTAGTTTTTCTAAAAGAGCATCTCTTTCCTGCACCTGGGCAGAAAACTTTTTATTTTCTTTACTCAAATTTCCCTTCTCTTTAGTAAGCCGTAGTATGAAAACAACGGCAACACAAAGCGAACAGAATAGAATGATAAGTAAACCGATTGGCCACATGGGGATGCGAAAATAAGAAGTTATCCTTATAAAAAGGACACCAAGATTGATCAGGCCGTAAACAATCCTTGACCGACCCCTACGGGGTCGATTTGTTTACTCTAATTGTTTTCTACAAAGCTTCAATCCCTACGGGATTGGTGCGTAAAATCATTTAAAGTCTTTTTCTTTCAGCTTAGCAATGATTTTTTCGGGTAAGTGGTTTCCCGCATTGTAACTTTTCAGAAGGGCGTCCTGACGTTTTATACTATACGCGGAATTCTGATGAAAGCCTGAAATGGATGATACAAAAAACAGACCAATGCCAATGTAATTGCCAGTGGGAGGAGATGAATCTATCGGTATGGTTTGAGTTCCGCTTGGACCTTGATTGATCGTCACTACGGTCGGAGAATAATTGATTGTATTGACCACTGCCGTGAGAGCAAAAAGTCCGAATACAACTCCGCGTGCGGTACCGCCACCGCGTTTCCGCTTAAAAAGATGAGCCACCGCCATCGCGGTGTCACTGGCATTCCTCACCGGTAGTGCCAGCCTGGGATTGAAGTTCACTAACTCTTTATCAAGAGCAGAAATGACTACTAGCGCACTTTGCCTGGTAGCTTCCCGAAAAGAAGGTCTTTCCACCGTTGTTCCAACGGCATTTCCACATTCAATAAAATAGTCTTCATGTCCTTTAAGTGTAATCTTAAAAGAAGATTCGCTTTGCGTAGTAGCTTTAAAAATCTGAAACCCGGGCTTACACCGATATTCAAGCACTTTACCGCGCTGGATTTGGCCAACCAGATTGCTGCCGCAGGATATATCAAAGTAATTCGCGGGTCCTGCCGATTTAGTTGGCCAATAAAAATAGACCGTAGCTAAAGAATCCTGTGCAAAAAGCGAGGATGAATGTAAACCCAAAAATACTAGTACGAACAACAGGCAGCGGGTTGCCTTTGCCGGAAGGAAAAAACTAAAATGCATGTTAATTAGTTGGTTAATTAATTTTTATCAAGTGAGTTCTAAACTCTTGTGGTAAATCGTTCAGGCTATACACATTTAATTTTCGCTCGGACGTAGTGCTTGCCGTGGATTTCGACATGGTTTCAATGATCACCTCCCTATCCAGTGCATACATGGCACCTGTGGCCGGGTCAACGATAAGCATGCCGATTGCGCCGCCAAAAATCAGATTACCCCAGTACCAGCCATTCACATGGCATTCAACTATTGCATCATGATCATCGTAGCCGGCCATTTTAAAATGTATTTTGTAAAGCTCTTTTTTAAAATAGGTTGAACCTGATGCAAGCATAACGGTAGCCGGTGTTGAACCTTTATAAACTTCAACCCCCATACGATTCGTTATTGTAATGAAAGCGCCTGACGGATTGCTGTTTATCGACAGTGGCCATTTTGATTTACTGACAATGGAAGCACAAGACATCAGTGTGCAGAGCATGATACTGATTACAACTAAATTGAGTTTGTTCATTTTTGACGTTTTTATTGTTAACTATTTTGTCTTTTTAATTTTTTACAGTAATAAAATAGTATGCTTGGGGAAGAAAATCAATACTATCTTTCAGAATGGTTTTGCTTCATATTTCATACTCAATATTCTCTTCGCTAGTACCGATCTGGTTCCCACTCTTCTTCCAGCAAAATAATTCTGGCGTTTCCGTTCCGTCGCCAAATCCATTCGGTGGTATAATAGATTTTCTTTTCCACCCGAACAGACTTTGAGGTCGTTGGTTTGGCCTTCTTCCAAAACGTCAGCGACGTATCCCACACAAAGGGAGTAAGGAAACCGCCGATAACTACATAGGTAGTTTCCTGCTTGTTCTTCAGGTAGGCTTCAATTTCCTGAAACGTCACCTGCCTTACCCGGTCTTTGATCACGTCGCCATTTTGTGCATAAATCTCCTGGATTGGAATTTTACGCACGATCTTTTCATCCATGCTATTGAGGTTTACTCGCCGTGAAGTGCTGCGAGGCTACACGCTAATTTAAAATAAGATCGATGGACTACCAACGTTAACAAAGTTTCTCCTTTTGATTCGATGATGCCACAATATTCCATTACCTTACTCTAAAAATAAGGCGATGGTAGACGGAAAAACAATCAATGAGTTAAAAGAGGAGGTGATCGTTCTTAAAAAAGAATTAACACGCTTAAAAGAAAGGCTTGACGAATTTGAAAAAATTAAAATCATCATTGAAAGTGATGATTTCAAAAACTACCTGAAAACCCGAAAGTAAGCGAAGGCTGGAATTCTTATAGCGCAGGCAACTCACCGTTGAGCTTTGTTCTATTTCACCTTATTGTACTTCAACTGTCGGATCTCGCTGATTTGGATAGTCGGCTGAATGTTGGTGTATTTCTTGATGTCCGCAAGAATCTCATTGATGTGCTGCCCGATCACTTTGTTGTACTCGGCCACGTCGTAGCAGTAGAAATAACCTACCGCCACAAAAGGAACTTTATCGGCAGGAGTTCGGCCCGCTATTCCTTTATCTATTTCATAAAACTTTAAATTCTTGCCGAGCAGTCCGGCCATCATCGGCATGTGGTTTTTCTCGTAATACTCCATGTCGAAAGTTTTTCCTTCCCCACCCGGATAAAGTATTGACACCTTGATCATGCCGGTTTCTGGTGTAGCCGATTGTTTCAACTGACTCGTCTGGCATCCGGTCAACCCCAATATGGCAAGGGCTATGCACATTAATTTATATCTCATCATGTGGTGTAAATTTTTCATCATTCAATCTATTAATAAATTTAGATAATGGCCTTACTGAAAGTTCTTCTCCTCGGCAATTTCCGCTTTTATTTTATCCCTTACATCAATCTTTGCGCCCGTGAAAAGAAATATGGTAGTTCCGAATTCCCTGGCGTAAGGATTGGTGATTGACGCGGCCACGGAAGCGTGTTCAAAAATCGGCGAGGTTTCCTGAAGTTCTTCCTGTGGATCGGCTTTTTCTTTTATCCGGATCAGGTTGTCGAATTTCTTCGTCAAGTCAAACCAGTTAATATAGTCTGCATTAAACGATACTGCCCTTACTCCATAGTTAGTGTAATAATTTATCGCGCCAGCTTGTCCGTAGTTATCGCAAAGCACAAGGGTAGTTGTTCCTTTTGGTAATGCCGAATAAAGGCTATCTACCTTACTAGCCAACTCTTTCCACCCGAGCATATCGGCGTAATCCTGCGGAAGCAAATGATCTTTGCCATCTTCCCAGCGCAGTAATCCTAACGACTTATAACTTTCCGCATGACGGATAATATAGTCCGGGCTTTTATTCGGAAAGGCAATATCAAACATCGGGATAAAGAAAAGTACAGGGATAGCCACCAGCACAGGACGCAGGTATCTTTTCCAGCCATGTTGAAGGACGTCGCCTAGATAAACTGCTCCAAAGGCAATATAGATCGGGTAGATGCCGATGGCGTAATAGTTTTTCGCTTTGAAATACGTGAATGCTGCTAACGTGAAAAACAACGCCCAAAAATAAAAGCGATATGGTTTAAACGGCTCGTACCGCAGCAGCGCATATAAAGACGAGATGATGACAACCAGCGAACCGATGAAAAACAGAATCTGACCCCTCAGAAAATCCATTCGGTTTACATTCACCAGTTGTCTTTCGGACAATACCTTTAAGTGATGAAAAACGGGGAAGTCATTTTGATATTGCCACCAGAGGTTAGGCAAAATGAGAAGAAACCCTGCAGCTAGCGCCAGATAAAATTTGGGTTGCGCAAAAATCTTTCGTTGTTCGGTGAGGAGCAAGGCGGGAACAAGACCGATAAGTAGAAATACCAGGTTGTACTTGTTCAAAAACCCAACCGCGAAGACAACGGCCGCGACAAAGAACCATTTTGTATCCTGAGTCTTACAAAATTTAATCAACACAAAATAGAGCGCTGTCCAGCTTAGCACATCGAACGAATTGGGTTGGTACAAGGTATTCAGTCGTAAAAGAGTAGAAAACAAAACGCACGTAGCGCCCAGCACCAAAGCAAAGAAATTTCCATTCAATTCTTCAATGGCTTTCCATACCAGGTAAAGTGTCAACGCACCGTAGAGGGCGGGGAAAAATTTAACCCAGAAAACGGAATTGCCCAACAACAGAATGATGCTGGAAGTCCAGGAGGTAAATGGTGGCACCGAAAGATAGCCCCACGCGAGGTGGTTGGCCTGATCGAGGTGCAGGTATTCGTCTCGCTGCAGGTCGTAGGCAGGACTTAATACCACCACCTGCAAAATGAATTTCAGCGCGATGAACGCCCACAGCACGATAGGCTTCTTTGTCATGAATGAAGTTGGTTAAAAGGGCTACTCATTATAGTGGGCAGCCGGATGAAAACCTTACCGCCGTCGCCGACACATGCAAACGGAAATAAGAAACGGAAGTTGTACTATAACACCGACTACTGCAGAGATAATTACTCTCGGACCCTACTGGGCCGATTTGTTTATCTCTATTTTCTCAACAAAGGTTTGATCCTAGCGGGATCATTGGAAACACGGAATGTAAAAAATGGGAATGAGTATCGATGAGTGTCTCATCACAAGGTATCATTCCATCCTTAAATCACATTCTGATTTTACTCAGCGCTTAATCGATCCCTTTTTGGGAAAAATCTTTTGAGTAAAACCCACTCGATTGGAATGAAAATGATAAGGCAAATTACAAAGAGGTAATTGCCCGACAGGAAAGCATTTTCGCTTTCTGTTTTTACCAATTGATGAGTGACGAAGAAGAAGGTATTGCCACTCCAATGAATAAAACCTGTAAGCCAAAGGTTTTTCGTGAATAGAAGCGGAATGTAAAGAACTATACCTAACAGGAAAATGTAGATTAGCGTATCGGGCCCATCGTTCAATCGGTAAATATGGTTCAATAAATAAACAGTGGCAGAAAATAACATAAGAAGATGCGGCGAGATCTTATCCCTAAGATGCATGTAGATCAAACCGCGGGTAAACACATCTTCCGAAAAGGAGGAAAAGAAAACACCAAAAGCAAAGGGCAAGGAACCCTTGAGCATTGTTGTTAAATCCGGCACATAAGTAATTTTCTCGATTCCGAGTTGCAGAGCAATCAAAAAGGTAATACCATAAAGAGAGATACCACCTGCGAGTCCTGGGAAGAAATATTTTCTTGCATTAAGAAGCAGCCCCCATGAGCCAAGTCCCTTCCCATTGTACCATTGACCCAAAAAAAATGCTGCGATAAAAAAAAGGAATTGACACCCAAGAAACCCTAACGCATTGTTTTGAAAAAGAATCCAATACTCGGCCAGGTGATATAACAAAAAAAGCAGTAAGAAAGATAGAATTGCTTTACTATTCAGGCTTCTTTGCATAGAGAATACAATTCAAATCTGAAAAAAAATTCTGAACTTTTTGAGATGCCACACAAATTTTGTGAGTCGCATATTATATTAGCCATTCGTTTCAGATAGTCTTTTTGATGCTGCAGAAACTGAAGCAACCCTATCCGCTGGCTACTTTTTCCGAGGCGATGAAAAGAGACCTTTTCTTCGGCTTGTTTCTGACCGTCTTTCTGTTGGTATTTACGCCTTTTGGTCTGGAAGTATTTGCTTATGAACGGATTCATATCATTGCAGGGTACGGCCTTGTCTTTACGGTCACCATTGTGATGAACGATGTAATCGGATATCATCTTTTCAGCGGCTTGTTTAATGAAGCCAGTTGGAAAGTCAGTCACCAAATTACATGGGCGTTTTTACACCTGTTGATTTTAGGCATGACGAATCTTGCCTTTGGGTTTGCTGTGGGAGCGTTTCCGATTACCTGGTTGTCTTTTTTTAAATTGGAATTGTATGTGATTGCCTGTGCGATCATTCCGATTACCCTGATCACCCTGGCGCGTCAAAACTATTTGCTACGAAAGAATAGTGATGGTGCCGAAACCATTTCGCAGGATATTCGGGAGCGGAAATTGAATACCGCTGCGAACTCATCTTCGAGCAGGATCATGTTTCAGGCAGAGAACAATAAAGACTTTTTTGAAAGCGATCCCCACGCGATTCTCTGGATCCAATCCCAGGATAATTATGTCGAGTTTGCTTTTGTGAACGAAGGCAAAGTTCGAAAGGAATTGTTGCGATCTACCCTGGGTAAGGTCGAAAGCACTCTTTCGAGTTATCCGAATTTTTTTCGATGCCACCGCGCATTCATCGTCAATCTCGATAAAATAAAGTCAGTGCAGGGAAATTCCCAGGGCTACCGGCTGCAGATGGACGAAGACAGCGGAGAGATTCCTGTTGCGCGATCAAAAAATAGATCCCTGAAAGACCTGATTCACGAACGGGCCCAATCCTAGCCAGGCTCTTCGTCCCTGGCGTTTTACCATTCGTCCCGCCGAAGGCAATTCATCCCAAAGCAGTTGTCGTTCAACCCTTTACAAAAATCGGGGGCTTCTCATCTTTTACGTTTGCGTTGTCATTCAGACAAAACAAATATGACCACACTCGCCCTCATTTTCACAATGCTACTCTTTGTCTATCACCAATTGGTGCTCCATTTCGATTTTTTTCCTTTTAACAACATTGAAAGTATTTCACGCAGACTCCGGATGTGGGAATCTCTGGTCAGTGGTGTGATTTGCCTTTTCACGTTACTGGCTTTCCGGCTTGAGCACCGGATTCTGATGCTCACTGCATCCGGTATGTTGGGGCTGTTTTCAATTGAAAGGCTCTGGAATTTATTCACCAAAATAATTTTCGAACCACAGCAACTGATTCTCATGATCCTGCTGGTTCTGTCATTTCTATTCACATTACTCAGTCACCTAACCAATTAAACTCAACAGCTATGAACAAAGTACTTTTTTTTTCACTTGGCATCTTGATTAATCTTGCCGCTTCTGCACAATGCACTTTATACTACAATGGAAAAATCTATACCAGTGATCCGGCTTCACCGCAAATTAGTTTTTTTGTAGTGGAGCAGGGTGTTTTCACGCAAACAGGAAATGACGTGAGCACCGTGGATATGAGCCGGTTTACAAATAAGATCGATCTGCAGGGTAAAACCGTTCTTCCCGGAATCATCGACAGCCACATTCATTTCATTGACGGTGGTTTGGGTTTACTGCAAACCAGTTTCTTTCGGGTGCAAACTAAAAAGGAATTACTGGCGACAATCCATGCCACAAAAAATCAATTGATCGACGGTATGTACATTGGCCGTGATCTGGGAAATGAGCCATTGAGAGAGGTGCCGATACCCATCCATTTGCTGGATTCACTTTTGCCCAACACGCCCGCGATTCTCTTTTTGAAAAGTGGACACGCAGCCCTCGTCAATCATGCCGCGATGAAAAAAATGGGATTCACCAAGGCCACCAAAATTCCCGATGGGACTATTCAAGTGAAGAACGGAGAGTGTACCGGTTTACTATTGGAAGGTGCTGCTATGGAAGCGAGCCGCCTCATCAGTTCGTCTTATTCTAATGAAACTATTCAAAATGCAATTTTAAAAATTCAGGCGCGTGCCTTGAGTTATGGCATCACGACTATCGGAGACAATACTTTTAATCCCTATCATTTTAAAATATACCAGGAGCTGCAGAAAAGTGAACAACTGAAAATACGTGTGCGTGCCAGAAGCTATGGACGAATGCCGCTGACTGAGAGCCTGATGCTTGGCGTTGGTAAAAAACATCTGGGATTCATTGGCGGTGGTGTCAATCCTGCCCAGGTGAAGTATCATGCCATGAAATTCTTTGAAGACCAGTCGCTGTCGATGGCGGCACACGCGGATGATCGTGCAATACCCGGAGGAAAAGTATTCCTGGATGAAAATCAGTTGGCTGAAATATTCGAAAACAATCCGCAAAGCACATTTGCTTTCCACGTGCAAGGCAAAGAAGGTGTTCAGCGTATTTTAGATGCTGTTCGTCAACATCCCTCGCAGAGGCGTCATATTTTAGATCACGCAGGTTATGTGTCGGCAAAGCAGATGCAAGAGGCTTCTAATCTTGGGCTGGGAGTGACGATCATTGCCGGTCAGCTCTTTGATTATCCGGGCATTGTTTCCTTGTACAAGAGCCATTCACCAGCTGAATTTCAATTCAATGAAAATGAATTGCTGAATGCACGGGTGAAATATCAGGTGGCTCGTGGCGCACTCACCAGCGATTACCCGTATGGTATGGATACATTGTTTGTCAGCTATCCCGAGATCGATGGATTAAATCCTTTTCCACTAATGGCGGTGAATGCATCTGGTAAATTTCCAGACGGAAATGATATCAAAGGCGTGGCAGAAAAAACGATCACACGCAATGAAGCCATGAATGCGTTCACTTTAAACGGCGCCTTTGTGCTCGGTGAAGAAAAAACCTTGGGCAAGATTGCAACCAGCTATCAGGCAGATTTTGTTTTGCTGCTAGAGGATATACTTGCCGGTAATGCAATTGATCTTTACAGAACAAAAGTTTTTGCCACCTACATCAAAGGGGAGCGTGTATTTGAATCCGGTGAAGAACTGACACAACAGGCAAAACGGATTAAAGTCAGCCCGACCGATTATGCAATCTCTCCCGTGATTGGTTATGATCCAACGGTAGGAATGATTTTAGGCGGAGCCTATTTCAAGTTCCCCCTGAAAACACCGGGGCGTTATTTCGATGTGCAACTGCAAACTATTTCAGGCGGCAAATTGAATGCACAAATCAATGTTGTGCACTATGACCTATTCAAAAATGTGAACTTCAATTTCAGCAGCTCGTATTCCGATTTCTTTCAGTACTACTTTGGCGAAGGCAATCGCACGGATGCAAACAATTACCTGAAATTATATGCCAACACCTACAGACTAAAGCCGGAGCTTACCCTTAAATTCAATACTCACTATCAGTTAAGTTCTTTCATTGATGTACGCGGCCGGCACGAGACATTGGCCACTGACAAAAACGGAGTTGATCAAAACAAAACACTATTCCCAGATGAAAATTCGGTTGCGATCGGTTTCACATGTCAGCAGGACACCCGAGATAATATATTCAGCTCGCGCAAGGGAACACTAAAGCAGATTGGCGTACTCTACATTCCTTCATCATGGAATGTAAACCGATCAGGAGATGTGGCGCAGTTAAGTGCAGACGTCCGTCATTTTCGTACGCTCGGTAAATCAACCATCGTGCTGGCGACTCGCTTGGCAGCAGGTTATTCATTCAATTCGCCCAGTTATTTGTTCCGCTATTCATTGGGCGGCGCAAACATCTTGCGCGGATTTTATTCCAACCGATTTCGTGGCGATAAATATTATGCAGCCCAAGTGGAGGCCCGCTTCCCGATCTACAAAAGATTCTCAGGGGTTGCATTCTTTGATGCAGGTGATGTTACCGACAACGATTTCATAAAACCGAAGTATTCCTATGGTGGCGGACTTCGCTTTGCCCTGAGCCAGAATATCAAACTCCGATTAGACTACGGAATGACGAAAGATCAGCGTGGAGTATTCTTTACTTTCAGTGAGGCATTTTAAGATTTGTTTCAATTAATACAGACCATCCATTATGAATGACATCCTTATGAAAAGAAATTTATTGGAAAAATCCGTTGGCGATGAACTTATTAATCGTGTGAACAATCTTACACCCGCACACCTTCAACGTTGGGGTGAAATGACCGCAACCGAGATGTTGCTTCACTGCAATATTTGCAACCGACAAATTCTTACCGAAGGCAGGGGAAAGAAGAAGACCGCGGTCAAACAATACCTACTGCGAATTATAGCGCTTTACTTCGCACCACATTTTAAAAGAGGAATCCGGAGTGAACCACGAAACATTACAAAGGGAAAAACAGATGATACCCACTTTGCAGAGCTGCGCGAGGAGTTCATCCAAATCATCCAAATGTTTCCGCAACACAAAAAACCAATGACCCTGACGCATCCAGCCTTTGGGAACATTTCAACACGTGAGTGGGGCATAGCAGCCTATAAGCACATGGATCATCATTTACGTCAGTTTGGAGTTTGATCATAATGAATTGAATTCCGGCAGCCAGTCTTTTTTGTTGGTGCTGATGCAAAATGTGATCTTCAAGAAATTCACAGCCATGGAGCAAAGATTTATTCTATATTCTATATTCTATACACTATCAACTCACTCCCCCCTTCGGAATTGTAATCTCAAACGTTGTTCCGTTTGAGTTACTGGTGAAGGTGATTGTTCCGCCATGCTTCTGAACGATGGAATAGCTAATAAAAAGTCCGAGGCCAGTTCCTTTGCCCACTTCTTTGGTGGTGTAAAACGGTTCAAAGATGCGGGGCTGAACAGCTTCGGGAATTCCTCCGCCGTTGTCGGCGATGGTGATGATGATATTGTCAGCGTTTTCAAACGTGCGGATGCGGATGATGCGCTCTCGATTCTTTTCGCTTAACGCAAAGATGGCGTTGTCAATCAGGTTAATAAACACCTGACTGATTTGAGCGGGGTTGACTTTGACTTTGGTAATAGCTGTGCACTCTTTAGTAATGGCAACGTGAGCGTCGGCGAGTTTGCTACCCAGCAGCAACAGCGCATTTTCGATGGACTCGTGGATGTCTACGGGTTCTTCCGCAATAGTCTCGGAGGGACTTGAGAATTGACGGAGACTTTTAATAATCGTAGCCGTGCGCATCACGCCGTTGGTCATGCTACCCATGAGCTGAGCAATTTCCTGTTTGCGTTCCTCTATTTCCTGTGGACTAAGCGAGGCTCCCTGATCAAACAATTCCTTATGCAGAATGTCAAGCGCCTGAACTCCGCCGGAGATGAAGTTTATGGGATTGTTGATTTCGTGGGCAATGCCTGCGGTGAGCTGCCCAAGCGAAGCCATCTTTTCTGAAACCACAAGTTGTTTTTGAGTGGTGATCAGTTTTTCATTGGTGGCGTTCAGTTCCTCAATGGTAGAGCGTAATTCTTCGTTAGCCCCATTAAGATCTTTGTTTTTTACACGCAGTTCGGTTGTTTTCTCAGAGACAATTTTCTCCAGCTCCATGCGCTTCATCCTCAGGCTGGTGGTGCGCCAGCGAACCACACCCGCGATAAAAACAAAACCGGCGATGCCATAAAGCGAATAACTCCACCAGCTTCGGTACCACGGGGGTAATACCTCAAACGAGCACGACGCGATCCGGCTTTCCTTGCCGTAAATGTTTTTGGCTTTTACCTCAAAGGTGTAATTGCCTTCTCCAATACTGTTAAACTCCTTATAATACACTTTATCCCACGCCGACCAGGTTTCGGTTTGCCCTTTCAAGCGATACGAATAAAGTGTCTCTTCTTCTTTATCAAAGAATGGGGCAGCAAATTCAAAGTGAATCTGATTGCTTTCAAAAGGTAGCCGCGGATGAATTTTTTCTACCGACTGACGAAACAGCCCGCCCATGAACACCGTGCTGTCAGTTCCGATATTAATTTTTCGGATCAAACAGTTGAAAGGCTGGTCATACACTTTGTTACTAGCCAAGGGGCTGTACATGATTAGTCCGAAAGAGCCGCCAAGCCACACGGTACCATCCTGGTCAGCCCACTCACATTCAGTATGTCCGGCTGAGGGAAGTCTTTTAAACGGTGCACTGACTACCGAATAACCAGATTTCGAAAACGTAACAATTAAAGTATTGGAGGCATTGCCCTCCGAACCGATCAGGTAGCTGCTATCAGAAATTCGGTAAATGCGTGACAAATCATGAAAGCCATCTGACAACTCCGGCCCGAGCTCTTTCCAGAGCGAATATTGCTTTTTTTGTTCGTCTAGTTCGTAGACTCCCTCGTACGTTGCACGCAGAATAGTTCCCCTCGGGCTAACCGAAAGGTTTCCCATTAGAGTTGACTTAAGCTTGGGCATGGTAAAATACGTAATGTTAAACGGAATCCGCTTGGTATCAATTCTGGCGTCACCTATCCAAATTATACCACCAGAAGTTTCCTGGATATTATCATCTCTTTGTATCGGAGGAAATGAAAATTCTTCCTTCCATTTTCCGTTTTGGTATAACAACGAAAATGAATGCACATTTCCGTTTAGAATTAACCGGTAGGGATTGCTTCTGGTCTGAAAAATGTTGAAGCCCTCGTCTGTGCCGGGAATGAGGAGATTAAATGAAGTGCCATTCCATTCTTTCAATCCCTCTTTGTCAGACACCAGAAGTTTCTCTTGCCCGTTTACCCAAATGGTTGCAATCTTATAATACGATCCTGAAGTATTAGCGATGCGGCGAAGGCGATGTCGTGCATCCATCGCATACATCCCGTTGGCGGTAGCGAGGTACAATTCATTCTTATACCACGTAATCCCCATTACACTGGGCAATCCATTATCGTTTGTCCATATCTTAATATCCTGGCTCGATTCGAATTTGGTCAGTGCTCCCCCGGTTTTGAAATAGTACCCCATCCAATAATTTTTTTGTTGATCAAAGCACGTACTGATCAGATCAGCGGCGGGGTACTTATTCGCGCCATGGTACTCAAATAGTTTGTTTTGGTTGTCATCGATAAGGGTAGCTCCGCCGGGCACAATATCATGCACAAGCAGGTGATTTTGAGCGGTGGCAGAGGAAGAAGCGTAGGCGTTAGTAGAAATATTAGTATTACCCGAGTGAAGCTTGTAGAGAGTAGGAGCAGCTTTGCCGGTATGATCGTAAAGAATCAACTCCTTCCACCCGAGGAGATGAAGACCCGAAGGAAGCTCCAGTGCGCTCTGCAGGTAGCTGCCTTTAAAAAAATCGCCAAAAGGTGCCATCGTGGCGGTATTGTTATAAAGTATTTGCAAGCCATTTACGTGGTCAGCCACAAACAGAGAATCGCCAACCGCAAAACCTTTTCGGATTGAGCTCTTGAAATCGTAAACTTCACACGTGCGATTGTGCTTGTCGTAGGTGTAAACCTGAGTGCCCCCTAAGAAGAAGACTTTGTTTTTTGCCACGACCACATGCCGTACCTCCTCAATTCGTATCGAATCGGGAAGCAAATGGTTTAGTGTATGAAGCCCAATCTGCCCCTGCTCGTTCTGTGTTAAAAAGCCTATCGCATTTTTAATTCCAATGTAAATGGTGCTGTCATGCGGATCCATCGCCATGGTAAATGCCGCGGGTGCCATCAGCTTTCTAAACTGGTGCCCGTCGTATTCACACAGCAAAAAATCGCCGGCCAGAAGCAGCGTACCGCTGGGCGACGGCAGGATGTCCCAAACAGAGGTGAATTGGTCAAGGTTTATATCGTAATGCCTGAGCAATGGCGACGGCTCAATGGTTTGGGCGACTGTTTCAGGATCAGCACTTTGCGCAAGTGACGAAATGCAGCCTGCGCTGAACATAAGTAAGGCGATTATTCGCCGGAGATGGTGTACCATAGGGTGTAGGAAATTCATGGAGTCTGGTGCGATTGAATACATTACCTTCTTTATACTTTATACTTTCTTCTTTAAACTTTCTGCTCTCCCGCCTATTGGAATCGAAATCTCGAACGTCGTTCCGTTTGAGTTGCTGGTAAACGTGATTGTTCCGCCGTGCTTCTGAATGATGGAATAACAAATGAAAAGCCCGAGGCCCGTTCCTTTGCCTACTACTTTAGTAGTATAAAACGGTTCAAAGATGCGGGGCTGAACAGCTTCGGGAATTCCTCCGCCATTGTCGGCGATGGTGACGATTAAATTGTCGGCGTTTTCGAACGTGCGGATGCGAACAATGCGATCCCCATTCTTGTCAGATAAGGCAAAGATAGCGTTGTCAATCAGGTTAATAAATACCTGACTGATTTGAGCCGCGTTGACTTTGACTTTGGTAATAGCTGTGCACTCTTTAATAATGACCACCCGCGCATCGGTGAGTTTGCTGCCCAGCAGCAACAGTGCATTTTCGATAGACTCGTGGATGTCCACGGGTTCTTCCTCAATCGTCTCGGAAGGACTGGAGAATTGACGCAGAGTTTTAATAATCGTGGCTGTGCGCATCACGCCATTGGTCATGCTGCCCATAAGTTGAGCGATTTCCTGTTTGCGTTCTTCCAATTCTTCGGGACTAAATTGGGCACCCTGATCAAACAGTTCCTGGTGCAGAATGTGAAGCGCCTGCACTCCGCCTGAGATGAAGTTAATGGGGTTGTTGATTTCGTGGGCAATGCCTGCGGTGAGTTGGCCAAGCGAAGCCATCTTTTCTGAAACAACAAGCTGCTTTTGGGTAGTTACCAGTTTTTCATTGGTAGTGCGCAATTCTTCGATGGCCATGTTAAGGTCTAAATTTTTTACGCGTAGTTCGGACGTCTTCTCAGAGATAATTTTCTCCAGCACGATGCGCTTCTTTCGAAGGTTGTTCGTGCGCCAGCGAACCACGCCCGCAATAAAAAGAAAACTGCCAATGCCATAGAGCGAATAGCTCCACCACGTGCGGTACCACGGGGGCAAAACGACAAACGAGCACGATGCGATACGGCTTTCTTTGCCGTAAATGTTTTTGGCTTTTACCTCAAAGGTGTAAGTACCTTCCCACAGATCGTCGTCAAACTCTTTTGAGGTAAGACGGCTCCACTCTGACCATTGCGAATCGCGGCCAATGAGCTGATACGAATACAGAGTCTCCTCTTCACGGTCGAAGAACGGTGCCGCAAACTTGATCACGATCTTTTCAAACTCACGATCAAGATCGATTTTTATCCGACTCAGTTCGTTCGAATCAAGCCCTCCCCAAAACACAGTGCTATCTTTGCCTATGTCTATTTTTCGGATGATGCATTCGAAGTCTTTATCGTAGTTTTTAAAATCTTTAGTCTTATCATACCGAATCACACCATCCACCCCGGTTGCCCACAGGGCGCCCGTTTCATCAACAAACAAGTCTGAAATGCCACCCACGTCGGGAAATCGTTTGTAGGGTTTATCGATTAACGTTGTATCGCCATTTTTATCAATTGAGAGCGTTATCAATTTTTTATCGATGATCATGTGGATTGCATGATTCAGCGTATCTGTAACCACAACGGATGCGCCACTGAGCCATTGGCGGAATTTACTTCCTTCCTCGCGCCACGGCATGAACTCATTTCTCCTTTCATCGAAGAAGTATATATCGGTACGGGTTCCAAACAGAACCTGGTTATTGAACAGCAGCGGCTGACAGTACTCGCCGGGTATTCCAGCGTTTGATGTGTAGTGAACAATAGCTTTTGGCTCCAGCAAGTTGCCCTTGTCTTTCGGCACGATGTGCATCAACTTAGATTTATTGTAACTACTAAGCCACAGCGATCCGTCAGGTGCTTCCACCAAACTCATATTTTCAGCGAGGTTTGTTATCTTATGATAAGTCCATTGACCATTGCCAAAAAGTAAATAACCAAGGTTCATTTGGTCACAAACATAAAGTCGCGACGGGTTGGTTTTCGACTGGCTGATCTGGTTAGTCTCAAAACCTTGGTGTACTCTTCTGGCTTTCTCACCTGCGATCACCCAAATGCTACTGTTGTCCATTACCGTCACCAACTTAGCACCGTCAGCAGATTTAAATTCCTCCATCGATCTGGTGAATTGCAAGGGGGCAGAAAATCGAATTACATGACCGTCTTCGTCGATGTAAAACAAACCATCATCCGTTGAAATGTACGTTACGCCAAGAAAACGAATCATAGAAAGAACACCGCCATCTAAATTGGACGTTTTGTCCCACAGGCAAATGTCTTGTCCATGCTCAGTTTTAGCGAGTGGTCTTTTATTGTTTTCAAAAGCCAACCAAATGTTATGGGTGCGATCGGCGTAAGCATAGGTGACATTATTTCCCTGAAGCCCTGTGCTGTCGTAGTACCGGTTAAGTACTTGGCCAAGCGTATCAAAAAGTATGGCTCCTTTATTAACTGTTGTGAGAAGTTGGTAATTGTCAGTTACGGAGAGAGAATTCTGAACGAGGCTACGGGATAAGATACTACTCTTTAACTGAAAGAACTGCTGAGGTTTGCTGCCATCAGAATACCTTACTAATGTTTTTCCAAAAGCCAGTATGCGCCGGTCATCGGCCAGCGTAAGACTGCAATTCATGCAACCGTATTGGTACTCCACAAACATATCGCCACTTGGCGCTTTATATATTTTGCCATCTTTCAGGAAACGTAGCCCCTGATGACAAATGGAAATCCACAACGTATCGTTTTTAACAAATCCATTAAAAAAATTTAAGCCCTTACCTGCGTAATATGAAATTACCGTATTACTCTTTTTATTATACTCGAGTACAATGGATCCGGCAATGCAGTACACGTAATCTTTGGTGGCGTAAATATTATTGGCTGTTCCCATTTTTATTGGGCTATTCAGCAAGGTCATGAGACTTTTGTAGTGAATCTTACCATCCGATGATGATTCCAGAAAGCCAAACTCATTCGTACCCGAAATATAAATTACCCCAGAGGCGTCTGCCACCAGAGCATAAGCCGAAATGTTGGGGAAGGTGGTGAATTCTACGCCGTCGTACTGAACTAATCCCTCACCGATAGCGAAATAGAGTATTCCTCTTTTGTCTTGTGTGATACTAAAAATAGATTTGCTGCCGCCGATAGAGTTATTGTAAGAGCGCAAAAGTGGAAGCCCCACTTGAGCAAACCCCGCAGAACTGATGAGCACTAAAATACCTATGAATGACAACCGCATACTTTTCAAAAAAAAATTAATTTCAAACCGATCACTACTTATCATTTGCTACCCTCTGGTGTTAACCCCGACCACGCACTTTATCTCCGACGTATTAAATTGATTGAATACGCTGCACACTATATATATATACTTTCTACTTTACACTTTCAGCTCCCCTGTCGGAATCGAAATCTCAAACGATGTTCCGTTCGGGTCGCTGGTAAACGCAATGTTTCCGCCATGCTTCTGAATGATGGAATAACAAATAAAAAGCCCTAGACCGGTTCCTTTGCCCACTTCTTTGGTGGTATAAAACGGTTCAAAAATGCGGGGCTGAATAGCTTCCGGAATTCCGCCTCCGTTGTCGGCGATGATGATAATGATATTGCCTGCGTTTTCTAAGGTGCCAATGCGGATCGTGCGGTCTCCATTCTTTTCGCTTAAGGCAAAGATGGCGTTGTCAATCAGGTTAATAAACACCTGACTGATTTGAGCGGGGTTGACTTTCACTTTGGTAATAGCTGTGCACTCTTTAGTAATGGCAACACGTGCGTCGGTGAGTTTGCTGCTCAGCAGCAACAGCGCATTTTCGATAGACTCATGGATGTCAACGGGTTCTTCCCCGATTGTCTCCGAAGGACTTGAGAATTGACGAAGGCTTTTAATGATCGTAGCCGTGCGCATGACGCCGTTGGTCATGCTGCCCATGAGCTGGGCGATTTCCTGTTTGCGTTCTTCCAGTTCTTGTGGACTAAGTGTGGCTCCCTGATCAAACAGTTCTTTATGCAGAATGTCGAGCGCCTGAACTCCGCCGGAGATGAAGTTAATGGGGTTGTTGATTTCGTGGGCAATGCCTGCAGTGAGCTGCCCAAGCGAAGCCATCTTTTCTGATGCCACAAGTTGTTTTTGGGTAGTTACCAATTTGTCATTGGTAGAGTTCAATTCTTCAATCGTGGAGTTTAATTCTTCATTGGTAGAGCGCAATTCTTCGTTGGCACCATTGAGGTTTTCATTTTTTTCACGCAGTTCAGTTGTTTGCTGAGAAACAATTTTCTCCAGCTCCATGCGCTTCTTCCTAAGGCTGGCAGTGCGCCAGCGAACCACACCCGCCATAAAAAGAAAACCGGCAATACTATAGAGCGAATAACTCCACCACGTGCGGTACCACGGAGGCAATACCTCAAACGAGCACGACGCGATCCGGCTTTCTTTGCCGTAAATGTTTTTGGCTTTTACCTCAAAGGTGTAGCTACCTTCCCCCATGTTGTTAAATTCTTTGTAATACACTTTATCCCACGCCGACCAGGTTTCGGTTTGCCCTTTCAAACGATACGCGTAAAGCGTCTCTTCTTCTTTATCGAAGAATGGAGCGGCAAATTCAAAGTGTATCTGGTTGCGTTCGAAACTTAACCGCGGGTGAATTTTTTCTACCGACTGACGAAACAACCCGCCCATGAACACCGTGCTGTCAGTGCCGATATTAATTTTTCGGATCAGGCAATTGAAAGGTTGATCGTACACTTTGGTGTCGCCCTCTGGCTTGTACATGATCAGCCCGAACGTGCCGCCGATCCACACCGTACCATCCCGGTCGGCCCACATACATTCAATATGCCCCTTCTCCGGAAGTCTTTTAAATGGTGCGCTCACTACCGACTTGCCCGATTTGGAAAACGTGACAATGGAAGCAGAGGATGGTATATCGCCCGAACTGATCAGGTAACTGCTGTCGGAAATTCGAAGAATGCGTGACACATCATGAAAGCCATCCGACAATTCCGGCCCGAGGTCTTTCCAGAGCGAAAATTGTTTTTTTTGCTCGTCGAGTTCAAATATTCCATTGCTGCTCCCTCGCAGAATATTTCCCTTCGGGCTTACCGAAAGACTTCCTATTGACTGGAGCCCACGCAATGAGAAATTTGCAATGCCGAAAGGAGTTTGTTTGGTATCAATTCTGACACTATCTATCCAAATAAAACCGCCGGGGGTTTCCTGAATTTTTTCTTCCCTTTGTAAAGAGGGCAATGCGTATTCTTCTTTCCATTTTCCGTTTTGGTACAGCAGCGACAACGTCCGTGTACCTCCGTTTAAGATTAAGCGGTTGGGATTGCTCTTGGTCTGTAAAATGGCATAGCCCTCGCCGACGCCCGGAAAGAGGAGATTAAACGAAGTGCCGTTCCATTCTTTTACTCCGTCATTGTCCGATACCAGAAGCTTCTCTTGCCCGTTCATCCAAATTGTAGCTGTACGATAATAGAATCCCGAAGTGTTAGGGATCCGGTGAAGCCGATGTTGTGCATCCATCACATACATCCCGTTGGAGGTGGCGAGGTACAATTCATTTTTATAGTGCGTCATCGCCAATACACCGGGCAATCCGCTCTCCGAAGTCCATGTTTTAATATCCTGACTGGATTCTATTTTAGTCAGCGCTCCTCCTGTTTTGTAATAGTACCCCAGCCAATAATTTTTCTGAAGATCAACGCCCGCGCTGACCACGGCAAGAGCCGGAAATTTATATGCTCCCCGGTATTCAAAAAATTTGTTGTGGTGATCATCAAAGAGAGTAGCGCCGCCGGGGGCAAGGCGGTTAACGACCAGATTGTTTTGGGCCGAGGCAGAAGCGAAGGCGTTGGCTGTGCTATTGGTATGGTCTGGGTTAAGCGTATAGGGAGCAGGAGCAACTTTGCCGGTATGATCGTATAGAATCATGTCTTTCCACCCAAGCAGGTGATCACCCGAAGGAAGCCGAAGGGCTCCTCGAAAAAAGTTGCCTTTGAAAAAATCGCCGAAGGGGGCCATCGTGACGCTATTATTATAGAGTATTTGCATACCCTTTGCCTGGTCACCCACATACAGCGAATCGCCAAACGCAAAACCTTTTCGGATTGAGCTCTTGAAATCGTACACCTCACACGTGCGTTTGTGTTTGTGGTAGGTGAAAACCTGAGAGCCCCCCAGGAAGAAAACTTTGTTTTTTGTCACGATCACCTGCCGTATCGGCGGCGTTTGTATGGAATCCGGAAGCAAATGGTTTAGTGTATGAAGCCCTATCTTCCCCTGCTCATCCTGCGTTAAATAGCCAATCGCTTGCATGGCTCCCACATACACGGTGCTGTCGCGCGGATCCATCGCCACAGAGAATACCGAGGGTGAAAATAGTCTTCTAAACTGGTGCCCGTCGTACTCGCACAACCAAAAATCACCGGCCATAAGCAGCGTACCGCTGGGCGACGGAAAAATGTCCCAAATCGTAATCAATTGGTCAAGACCTGCGTCATAATGCCTCAGCATAGGCGAAGGCTCAATGGTTTGGGCAAGTGTGGCCTGATCAACCGTTTGGGCGAGCGACGAAACGCAGCTTGCGCTGAAAATGGAGAGGGCGAGCATTAGCCGGGGAAGATGTATCATAGGGTGGTTAATAACAGCGTGGAGGTTGGTGAAAAGTTTCATGTCTGCTTTTGTGAATTTTTTTATTGGCTTACACAGTAATAAACACACTGCACACCACCGACCACTTACTGGGGCCAGCATTGGTGATTACCTTGACCCGGAAGTAGTACAAGCAATTGGGCTTTAAGTCGCGCATGAAAAAGGTGCCGCGCGTGCCTTCGTATATCGTCTCCCAACTGTTGTTGGTGAGGTCGGTACACATCTGAAAGTGATACGTACCGCGCTTCACTGCCTTGCGGTACAGTTTTGCTTCGCCGCGTCTGCCGGTGGCCGCTGCATAGAATTCCTCAGTGGAGCGTATTCCTTTTTTCTTCAGGTCAAAGCCAGAACTCAGTATCACGGTCTCTGCGGAGACGAGGTCGGCATTGGCGATCGCTTCCACGTACGATGCCAGTTGTTTGATCAACATGTCGAGTTCCTCTTCTTTCCTGCGCCGGGCCGCGACGCGTTCGGGGCCTGCGCCCGCCAGATTTGCTGCTTCCAGGTTATCCGTAGCGGTGGCAATGGCCGACAGCGGCGGGTTGGGCGAAATGAAATGCGGGTTGCCCGTCATGTTTATATGGATAAACCGCGACTTGGCAATCTTTTTGAGCACTGACAACGACGTCAGGCCCATTTTTACAAATACTCTCATCGTTATTTAGGTTATGCAATCAGAGCTACTCAAGGAGAGAAACCCTGATGCGTGTTACTACAATCAATCACTCGATTGACGAGAAACATTTATACAAGACATGTGCCAAATCAATAAACTGCGAAATTTGACTAGAAACAAAGTTCTGCATGATAGAACACCATGCAATTGTTGATATAAAACGAATCAACTAACGATATATAACGAAAAAGTCAATTCTACGCGGCGCCGACTTGACTAAAACACCTGCCATCGGAACGGCAAGAGCTACTATAATGAAAGTGGTACGGACTTCAATTGATTCGGTACGCAGTTGATTTGATATGGTACCAACATCAATTGAAACGGTACGCACTTTAATCGATGTAGTGCCGCATTCTATTCACCCGGTACGCTTTTTAATGGATGTGCGTACCACTATAATTAATATGGCGACGACATTAATCGAACCGGTACGGAGTTGAATTGATTCGGTACGCACATCAATTGATGTGTGTACTTTATCAATCAAAGTCCTACCCCTCTCAATCAATCCGGCGCGCACTTCGATTCATGTGCGTACCGCATCGATCGATCAGGTACAGTTTTTAAAAGAACTGGTACCGGCTTTGAAAGAAAGAGTACTCAATTGCATTAATCTTGCACGCACGTGAATCGATTGCCGTACTCTTTTAAATAATTAGGTACCGAAGTGAATGAAAGCGGTACGCGAATGAATTATTCCGGTGCCGATTGTAATAAGAGAAGATAGAAGGTTAATGTATCGCACGTCTCTGTTCATCATTTGAAGCGCTGCGTTAAATTAAAACTAAAGCAAGATGAACATTAGGCAACCCTTTATTCCTTGAACCAACACCTTTTTATTTTGATTCACACCGGTTATCAATAAGATCGATTCCGTGGTGAGTTTGCTTCAACACGATCTTCTTAGGTGTGGTCACTGTTTGATATTCCCTGACGCGACCGTAATCACTGGCTTCACTATTATCTTAAACTTGGGCCTTCCATCTCCGTACTAATCACTTCCTTACTGTGTTTCTTTACTTCTTTGATTATAACGATTCCCTCGACGCTTACATTCTTGTCGAGATACTCAGCACCCCACGAGTCTTTCTTATCAATATAGTAAACCTGATTTTGACTGGTCACCACTACAGCTCCACCTTTTGCATTTTTAGCAACTCCCGAGATAACGTCTTTATGATTTTGCATAACGGAATTATTCGCTACCTGTCTCCCTAGTTTTGACAACAAGGGGCGCATGCATCGCTTCAAACTTAAAGAAACTCGCTTTTCAAATGGTAAAAGAATATCTTCAAAATACCACTGGTTGGATTTAAAGTATAGTATTTCATTATTCTTTCTGTCAATTAAAAAAACATAGGCTTGTGCCCTAGACCAATAACAGTGTTGATTTGAAAAATAATTTCTTCCAGCATCATGCGAACAAGTTCCGTCATCATACTCTTTTGTTGTGCGAGTCCAAATGAAGTAAGGAATCAACGCCAAATTTGACTTGGAATTCAAATGCCAATCTAATAACAGCTTATTAGATTGTGCCCTTGGCAATTTATTGATGAAGCTGTCAACCTTAAATTTAGTTTTAGACAAATCATCCAAATCTAATTTTATTGTTGTTGATGGCAATCTTTTATAGACCAGTTTATTCAATTCTTTCTTTACAAGAGTATCTGCCAAATTTCTGGCTTCAACATCGTCGATGAAATAATTCGTTGTTATTTGCCTATGTGTCTCAATAAAAGGTTGCATAACTAGGATTGAGTCATTTTTATGCCACTCTTTAATGTTATTTATTTCTTTAGTAAGTGTAGGACTGCATGCTGTGGATATGAATACTCCACACGTTAAATAAAGCAAATATCGATTCTTAATTCTAGTTGCCATTACCTCTGCTCTCTTACTTCAAAAACTTCGCGAAACAATTTTTATTTCCTGTCTCTGCATAAAAGACGCACTCTCCTTCTTTGGTTGAACATGAAAGTTTAGGTAGCACGATGAACTTCTTCTTATAAGAAACGGAGTTCGTTGTCATATCTCCAGAAGGGCTAAACGTTGAGGTTATAACAACACCGGTAGGCTTAAATTTATTAAATACGTTGTACACGAGTGCCAACCGCCCTTGCGTTTCAAAGGCTCTATAAGAAACGTAGAAATTATTGTAGTAATAACCGAATCGGTCAGGTTGTGATTTAACGATCCGATTTGTCCATTTCAATCCACCTAACGTATCAAAAGCACAGAGTATGATATCCTTATACACAGAATTAAAATTTCTGTATGCTCCCTTAGACGAGGGAACAAGTTGTTTGTGATGTTGTTCTGCCAATAAATAAAGACCCTGTTCCGCACACACAATCCTTAAGTCATACCCGTCAACGAATTCTGAATCACTATTATCAGTCGTAAGACTTCGGTCAAACACGTAATACTTTTTGAATAATGAATCTGTATTGGTTAGTTTAAAATAAAGACTCCCAACTGGCTTTATCGAATTAGCGGCACCGTAAAGTCCCACGAGCAAAACGTCGCCCGATTTTGTTTCCGATAAGGTCATCTCCGAAATAAACTTATCAGGTTCATTAAAAATTCTTTTCGTCACAACTTTTCCCTCCCGGACAGTGGTAAAGAAAAAATAGTTATTTGGCATGCGCTTAATAATTGTATTAGAGAAAAGTCCGTCTCTGAAGCTATCCGCATCAGCATTTGCTTTACTTTTCGAAAAGTACACCTGATCCTTGAAGGTTGAGAAAGCCCTGCCAAGCAAAGATATCTTGCCGTCGTTATCCACTCTTGCATTTTCCACCACATTGTATTCGTTGGTCTTGTTTATTAATGTAGTGGTCCATTTGATCTTGTTTTTTTCGAGTAAGACCAGACCAACACCAATAGCAGAAGAGTTTTTATCAAAGTAATCTATTGCCAGAGTGGCAAAATGATTATCCGGGGAGTAACGTAAATGAATCCTGAGCGCTGAGAGTTGAACGTTGACTGGTGTATCTATATCGCCCAGATACTGGGGATCACCCAAAAATTGAAAAGGCAATAGCGTCAGATTCAAAAGAAAATAGTCAGGTTTTTTTTTGCTAATATTTTCTTCGGCTAAAACAAATGTAATCGTATCGTTGTGCTGAAAATAAGCGACGATCACCTTCTTCCCCGGATCAAAGTAAGCGTAGGTTTGGTTGGTAAGGGAACTTAAATCATACTTTCCAATTCGAATCGAACGTTTCGACTTAAAAGCGGATGTGCTCTCGAGTGTATAGAAGCTATTTTTACATGAGCTCAAAATTTGCTCAATACCAAAATCATCACTTTCTAGAACTGGCCCCAATTGAAACGGAGCATTTTGTGCCCCTGAAAAGGAGTACTGGAAAAAAATCAAAATAAAGATGTATCTGTTCATTGTCGCTGTTTGATATTGTAAAGAATATTGTCAGATGAATATACGAATACTTCAGAAGTCACCGAAGTATGCCCTTTTTCATGCATTGCTTAAATAATCGGTTTAATAGACGACCGTTTAACTTCCTCAAGGACCCTCCTGCGTATGATTGATATTTATAAAAAAGCACTTTCTCATTTCTCGTATCGACGATTAATAAAAATGCTTTGCACGCAGTCCATCGCCAATCGTATGATCCGTTATTATAATACCCGGTATCTTCATTAAAGCTTTTACTCGTTTCGTTCCATTCATAAAAGGGGATAACCAGAAGTGAATTAGAACGAAGTGACCGAGGTATTTTTAATGAAAAATCAACACTCTTGCGCGTTTTGATGAACAATAGTTTTGCTGCAAGGCTCGAATAAAGTTCTTTTATTTCTTGCTCCCTCAAGTTTATCAGCGTGCTTCCACGGTGAATTCTGTTTTTCATGGCAGCGCTTATATTGCGCAATACATTACTATCTGCTTTTGGCTTTTGAAGTATGTAAGTGCTGTCGATGTTAAAAGTGTAGTTTACCCTGCAAACTCCAATGGGTTCTATCATGATAATTGAATCGCTTTGCAGATAATTGGCGAGTGAGTCATTGATGTTCTCTACAGTCAAATAGCGCAAATACTTATTAGTAAAGCTAATCAGATCTCCAGCTGATTTATGAGCAAACCGCAAATTCTTATTGCGGTACCAATCCGATTGTTGCTTCTCTATGAGGACTCGTTGCTTGATCAAAAGCCTTACTGGACTTTGTTGGGTTTGTGCCAAAGCAAACTGAATTGACAGAACGACTAGAGTAGTCAGAACAGATATTTTCTTTGCCATTTATTAACTCATACTCCACAATATGGCGCTTGCAATTTGAGGTATTACACCGCACTCAATTTTCTTGAGAGTATAGGCTAAAAACGTCCGCGAAACAGGAATGTTACTAGTCTTTCACGCACCGCACTGCAATTGCCGTTCTTTTGTCATGCGCTGTTGTGTAAGCCTTTCCAGTTTTCCAAAATTGAAGGCAGTAACCGAGACTTTTTGAAGATGATCCCAAAACAACTTTTTGCAGTGAGGTTATCCAGGTATCCTGTGATGACCAGAACGAAGCCGCACTATCAACTTCAATGTATTTGTCTTTTCTCGGGCTAAAGGCTAGGTATCCGGTTAATTGAACATCATAACCAGAATCGCCACCTTTTACGAGACTGGTATACGAATTGCCTTTATCCTGAGTCATTAATAACAAAGCATCAAACTCGTCTTTACTCGGTAAATGCCATCCATTAGGGCATGCCTTTTGTGCGGTCTGCCATGTATATAGTGTGCCATAGTTTTGGCATTTAGTTGGGCTGGTGTATGCCTTGCAATTGAAAGTAAGCACGCTATCCTCGTAAGACAAATTTTGAGCCATCCAAACTTTGGAGCCAATCTTGGTTAATCGATAGGTTTTACCGTCGCGCGAATCGACCAGCTGTTCAACCTGAGCGGCGCATGTCAAACTTAAATGGACTAATATTAATAGAATTAGTTTCAATGATACCCAATTTACATCCGACTCATCAATGATTTTCATTTCAAGTTACTCCTTTCGTTTTTGAATACTAATTCTGGCAGAGTTATTAGAGGCTGCATACGAATTACTATTGAATAAAACTTAACGTACCCATCGCGTGAAGCCATAATGAATTGAAATAAAAGGACTAATGGTTGATAGATTGGGAATGCTACTCTCAATCACTTTGCCGTTGGTTCCTATGTAACGCCAGTCTCCTTGCCAGAAATAAAGGTGGCAGCCAATAGTTACACCAAACGAATCAAATTTTTTTCCGACCCGCTTGAAAAGCATTACTTGGGCTTCCGCATAAAATGTTTCCTTGAACAATTTCCCATTGGTAAGTTTAGTCTGATAAAGCAGCGAAGGTATTGTATCATTAAATCTTAGAGTCGTACTGCTATTCCCTATGCCGATCAGTGGAACAACATTTAGTCTATTGAATCTTGCTGGCAAGCCCAATAAAAAATCAAAATAGTAAGAAGTTTGATTTGGATACTTAATAATGCTTTGACCAATATCTACACCAAAGACTAATTTTTTTGGATAGATCAGGGCCTTAACCCCAAAGGAGGCATCATTTTTACTTGAAGCTTTTACTCCATTTTGAGTTAGCCAACTATTTAACATTGAATTGTTGACAAACTCGGTTCCCCCTGAAAATCCAATCCACATCCCTTTTGTATTGAATTTCCCTGAACCATGATGTATCTGTCCCTCACATTGCCAGACAGCAAAAAACAACAAAAGAAAAAAAAGATTCTTTTTATAAGTCATGAAGACATAAACTGGATATAGAGACGTGTCATGATGTAAGCGTCTCGTTTGTGTCATGAATTTATTCAACCATTCCCAATCCAAGTTACTCTTTTCGGTTTGAATACTAATCCTCATGCGGCATTAAATCTGTCTCCGGCTTATCAACAGACTAAACAGCTACCGGGGGATTATAGTAATCTAAATTTCTGATGAGCTTTGAACTTGGGTACGATGCTAAAGAGTCTATCCCATTATACAAAAGTGAACGACTAAAATCCGAAGATCGTGTGGATATCTCCTTTGTTTAATCCCGTCAATACAAAGGATACTAAATGGGATTCAGTAGTTACACCCAAAATACAATTAGCGTTTAATGAATGATATTGAATTTTGCTCAAATCATTTGAACCGAATGCGATGCAAACAGTATCTTCTGAACGAAGAATTTTTACCGGTTGGGAAAACAATAATCCACCTTTAATATCCTTAGGCAAAAGACATTCATGAAGTTCATCCATAGCATAGGGAATCTTTAACTCGGGGGTCAACTCTACTGATTTGCGGTTGAAGGAAACCAATGATATTTCGACTAATCGTCTTACCTCGCTGTCAAAACGAAATTCGATTAAATTTCCGTCATGATAATTTCTGGAATACAATACCGAATATCCTGGTGAGTAGTCGCCGATCCTCACATGAAAAGGAATTCTGCTTAACGAATTATATAACGTTAACTGGCACTTCGGAACTGTTTCAGTTATTTTGAATTCTACTTTCACCACCCTATTTGTTAGGTTATCATGATACCCGGTCTTTTAAGGTATTCCTCTACAACGGCCTTTAAATCAAATTGCTTAATCTTAAAATTATTATTCTTTATAAAGTCAATAAACTCGCTTTCAACTTTCAGGTCAGGGTAACGTTTTAGAAAATATGAAAAATAACTCGGCCATATCCACACTCCATCTGTCATAATACAGTATGGTCCTATGGCGTTACTGTTTTCATCTATTGATATGTGCATATAACTAATAACCTCCTTTCCCGCGGACAAGTATTCGCAAATTTTCGTGATAAGCTCGGGGCTATGAGTGGTGGTAGTAGTATCAATGTTTTTAGTGACTATTACTACCTCCATCTTTTCAGTCAGAAATCCAATTTTTTTCATTATCTAATTTATATAATAGCCCATCGGAAACCATACTCCCCTGATATTAGGCGGATTAGTAGGACTTATATTAGGTATTACCATATTCTTATCTAACGTAGATACGTCCACATTCTCAATACATTTCGTAATCGTGGGAAGCGCCACGCCTTTAAAAACATATTCGTTCAAAATAAAAAGTGAGTCGGCCTTATCCATTGCCGTAATACCGCATCCGAGGTGCACACCAATTGGAATCGCGTGCCGATCCATGGTTCCAAAGTCAAACTCAAACCAATATCTTTTCAGGCTATTCAATTTCTAAACTTGATTGAGAACTCCTGCTCTATGACAGAAATTATTTCTGTATACATTTTAACCTCATCAACAGCAGGGTATTTTTCTGCATATACCCATGGCGAGTGGAATGAATAATAGCTAAACAAAGTGTCTTTCATTACCATCAAGTCATAACTTGATCCATCCAAAACGCTTATAACTTCGTATCCCTTTCCTCTTTTGGAAGTTATTGGAGTTCTTAGTTTGTCCTTAATATCTTGCTGATCCGGCAAGGTCAGCACGTTGAGTTTCTCTAACTTCATCCATAGTACCTCCCAATCGTTGGATTTTAATTCACATCTGTTCACTCTTTTAATTTTACCTACAGTACCCTTACTACTGATCCTTAAAAAATAATCGTACTTCATTCCTTTCCACACTCCATTTGCCTTAGATAATTCAAGAACATGTCCACTATTTGTAGTTCCCGGATCAAGAAAAATTCGCAATATAATTTCATGGCAATGATCAGGTAAGGCTGCTAAACCTAGTCGTTTTTCAATCCATTTATTTTTTGCTGTTGGCTCGGAGGTCTGCGCTGAAAGCTGAAACGCGAGTAGAAGAAGAAGTATTAGTCGCATAAAAATCATGCTCAATGATTAATCTCCAAGAGTTGCTAATATCATTTTTTCAATTTATTCTTCAGTCTGCTTTGTAATTTAACAACTTCCCTAAATGCCTGTAGTTGATTATCCTTAAAATCGCGTTTAGGTAATACGTTAGCAATTTGTTGTGTTTGCCAAATCAGCATCCAATCCTTGTTTTCGGAAACGCCATAAACTTTATCCCATGACAGTTTTGTATCAAAAGACTCTCCTATCATGTGGATATTCTCCTTATCAATTTCATATGTTATTAATTCGCTTACTCTATTGTTTGTATTATAATTTCTCTTAGCAGAAAAATACAACTGAACGGGTAGTCCAACCGTGACGAACAGGGCAAATAGTAACTGAAACCATGGGAAGGTTTCGTAGTCATTGAATGACACAGCAATCAGTATGAGCATGATTATGCCTACGCCGGTGATGAATTTCATTATCAACTTCCTATATAGCATGTGATAGTTAACTTTTATGAAATCATCAATGCTGAGTTTCGTACTTAAAATGATTTTATCCATATTATATTGAGATTAGCGATAACTTTAATCGTTCCTGTTTACTGGTAAGTTGTTCTATTTCTTCCTGATTCCAAAATAACTTTCTAAAACACATTTTGTCAATAAAAGAGAGTAGGATGTACAAACATGAATTTTTGAATTAATGCATGATTAATTCTCCTTAGTTCTGGCTAAGGCGACTATTGTTCGACCCCTACGGGGTCGGTTTGTTTCATCCTTATTGTTTCTACAAAGCTTTAATCCCTACGGGATTAGAATCAATGATTGAATGATTGAATATTGAATGACTGAATGACTGAATGAATTTCATTCTATATACTTTGCGCTTTCTACTTTATACAATATTCTATTTCACTTTAAACTTTATGCTTTCTACTTTATACTATATTCCGCATCCTGTATTCTTCCCCACAAATTGGTAATTTGGCATTTCTAAATTCGTAGCATGAAAATATTGCCCGGTTGGTCTCGCATGGTCGTTGGTATTCTCCTTGTCGGGATGAGTGGCTGTTCGTCCAAACCCGCTGAAACATCAACTGTTGATTTCTGCGCACGCATTCACCGAAACGATTCGATTCACTTGTGGCAGTCGCTGGCGCCACTCGCCGACAGCATGACGAACAAAACCGGCGTGTATGTGCTTGAAGACGGCGGCACGTCGCTCGTAGGCCGCGCGTGGCTCAGCGAATACGCCGAAAAGACCATCGACGTACAGTATTTTATTTTCTCTACCGACAATGTGGGCCTCATTGCCTGCGATTATCTCGTACGCGCCGCCGACCGCGGTGTGCAGGTACGCGTGCTGGTAGACGACATCATGGTGGAAGCCGACGCCAAAGACGTGCTCGCCCTCGACGCACACAAAAACATCTCCATCAAAATCTACAACCCCGGCGTAAACCTCGGCAAAAACATTTTGCAAAAGGTAAAGAAGTTCGCCACCGACTTTCACAGCGCCAACCAACGCATGCACAACAAGACGTTTATTGTGGACAGCAAAGTCGCCATCAGCGGCGGCCGCAACATGGCCGACGAATATTATGACTTCGACCACGAGTACAATTTCCGCGACCGCGATGTATTTCTGCTCGGTAAGGTTGTGCCCGCCATACAAAAGTCGTTCGAGGAATTCTGGAACGATCCGCTCAGCGTGCCAGTCACTTCGATCGTCGATCACACCGTGGTCGACTCCATCAAGAACGACACCTACGAACGTCTTCATCAGTATGCCTGCAATCCTGAAAACTTCTGGCCGCAGGTGCGCACACGCATTGAGCGGTTGCCTCACACCTTCGCAGCAATTCAGGAAAGCGGCGACCTCGCGTGGATAGATTCGGTTGCGTTTGTGTCTGACCATCCCGGCAAAAACAAAAGCGAAAGCCTTACCGGTGGCGGTGTCACTACCGACTCGCTGATGCAGTTGATCCGGCACGCCAAACATTCGGTGCTTATACAGTCGCCATACCTGATCACCACCGACAAAGGCCGGGCGTTGTTTAAGGAAGCGACATCGCGTGGGGTGGAAATCAAAATATTGACCAACAGCCTTTCCTCTACCGACAACCTCGAAGCATTTAGCGGCTATCAGCGCGATCGCGCAAAGCTGTTGGAAACAGGAGTACGCATTTTTGAATATCGGCCCGACGCTAAAGAACGCTTTACTCTGATGACCGGCGAACTGCAAAAAGAAATGAACTTTACTCCCATCTTCGGCCTTCACGCCAAGTCGATGGTGATCGACGGAAAGATTACGGTGATCGGCACATTTAACCTCGACCCGCGCAGCGCCAACCTCAACACCGAATGTTTCACCGTCATTCATTCAAAGAAAATCGCGGCAGGTGTCGCCAAAGGAATGGAAGTAGAACTCCTTCCGGAAAATTCGTGGGAGACGACACGGCAGTTTAATCCCGACAAGGAAGCGGGGCTCAAAAAACGGCTTAAAACCGCGACCAAGCGCGTGGTTCCCAAAAACATTCTTTAATCATCACCGAAATGGAACTCATCTACCAGGCCGAGAAGACATTTGAAAAGACCGACTTTGTAAAGTCAGCATTACCCCGCGGCGAGTATGAAAGCTGCACCTTCCGCTATTGCAATTTTGCCGAAGCCAATCTTTCCGAATTCAAGTTCTTTGAGTGTACCTTCATTGGCTGCAACTTATCGATGGCCAACATCACCAAGACAGCCTTTCGCGACGCTCGCTTCACCGACTGCAAGATGCTTGGCCTGCGTTTCGACCAGTGCAATCCGTTTACATTCTCCGTATCGTTCGACAACTGCACACTCGACCATTCGTCGTTTTTCAAAACCAGCCTGAAGAAAGCGCCTTTTAAAAACAGCAAACTGCACGAAGTCGATTTCACGCAAAGCGATCTTACCGGCGCCATTATTTTTAACTGCGACTTGCTGCGCGCTACATTTGACAATACCATTTTAGAAAAAGCCGACCTGCGCATGTCGTTCAATTACTCGATCGATCCTACTATTAATAAAATTAAGAAAGCGAAGTTCTCGCTTCAGGCTGTGTCGGGTTTGCTGGATATCTACGATCTGGAGATCAGCTAGCGTACACTGCAAAATACCTTAAAGTACGGATGCAAAATCCGCGGTCGACGGGATTTACCCCCCGTAAGACCAGCTTTAGTTTTGTAGAAAAAATACACTATGAAATTAAAGATCATTCTAGCCTTTTTAGTTTCCAGCGTTGCCTCAGAAGCCATACACGCCCAGGGTTTCGACAACTTCTACGAAAAGAATTTTACCATCCTTGCGCAGAAATCGAGCACTACCCTAAATGGTCAGAGTTATAGCAATACACTTGGCGCTGGTGTTTCGGCTAACGTGTACGAAGCCGGCAAAGGGGGACGGAGTTTTGAATTGTCTTCTCCGGCCATTACAGACATTGTCGGCCTTGGAAAGATGCTTCATCACAATTATTCCAACCTTGTGCAAGTCTCTACCGGCTACAATGTGATCTCCAATGACAAGAATATTTTGTCAGCAGGCTATACGATTTCCTTGATCTTTGGCGAAGACTATACCGGCAAAACCTATTTTCTCGAACCCGGCACCTACCTGAGGTATGATCGAATCCTCACTTCATCTTTCCTGGTGCGTGCCAAGAACGTGTTTCTGCATCCTGTGTATTTCAAAGACTATTCCTATCAGCATTTTTCCTCCATCACCACGGTGGAAGTAGTGCACAGTTCGGGGTTTTTCGTTGGCGTAAACTCATGGAACATGATCGGTGCGCCCGTTTCACGGCTGGATTTTACCGCTGGATGCCGACTGAAACTCTTTAATAAATAACAGTTTGGAGATTTAATTTTTAAGAATCACAAACTCTACGCGTCGGTTGAGTTTGCGTCCTTCTTCGGTAGCGTTGCTGGAAATAGGTTGAGCGCCACCAAATCCTTTGCCGGTGATGCGCCGCGTGTTAATTCCCTTTGATACTAGATACGCTTTGATTCTGTCTACCCGCTGCTGCGAAAGAATCACGTCTTTGTTTGCGTCGCCCTGGTTGTCAGTATGCCCGCGAAGTTCGATGCGTACCTTTGCATTCTTCTTCAGAAAAGCGACCACACCATTCAGCTCGGCGTACGATTCCTGCAGCAAGTCGGTGGTGCCCATGTAAAACAAAACGTTGTCAAGTTTTACCAGGGCACCGATCTCGATTGGCTGAAGCTGAAAATCTTTTTTAATCACCTTGAGTGTGGCTCCGCCAGTGAAGGTCGAAGAAAAATTAACAAACCCGGAGGCCGTGATCTGCGCTGAGTGCGGACGAGCGGCAGCAATCACGATTCGGAATTTGCCATCGGCAGCAGTAGTAGCTGTGTACGAGGAATCGGAAGTGAATACAACCTGTGCGGCCACACCTTGTTTTGTTTTGGCGCTCGTGATTATTCCGGTTACAATCATTTTGTTCTTTCGCGTCAGCGCGAAATTCAAGTCGTTGTAAAACTGATCCAGCGTTTGCCGTAAGGCCATGCCGATGGTAACGTTTGTGCCGTCTTCCACCGTCATGTCTAGGTCTCCTTCAAACTCGTGATCTACACCGTTGGTGATGTAAAATGATTCGTACGTGTTTTTGATGAGCAGCGAGTCGTTGAGGGTAGCGATCAAAGCGAGACGGACTTTGGCAAACGACTTCCCGTTAAGGAAGCCGCTTACTTTCGGGTAGAACACTTCCACGGCAGTGGCAATGCCAATTTTGTCATGATGAACATTGCGGGCTTTGCCGACATTAAATTTTTTCAAGTCCTCCTCAATCTTGCTTTGAATTTCATTCATCGTAGGCGAGCGAAAGAATTCATCGAGCGCATGCACCTTTGTGTTTTTGTAAACCAGTTCGCCATAAAAATCCGCGCGATGATCTTCAGGCAGAGCAACGACGACATCGTACCTCGACAAATTAAGCCGGGTCGCTTTCGATTTGCTGTGGTACAACACGGGCTTCACATAAAACAACCGCGCGTTGAGCGTATTCTGACCGAAGGCACTTGTTGCGCACAGTAACAACGCAAAGCTGTAGCAAAGAAAGCTTCCGAAACTTTTAGACAAACCGCTCTCGCCGATATTGGATCGGTTAACGCCGCGCTTATCTTTGTATATAACCCATTCGGTCATGGCAAAAAACAAAACCCAAGCTACTACAAAAAGTGTAGATGATTTTATTGCAACGCTCGAAAGCGAAACAAAACGTGACGACGCTCATGCTCTTGTTAAAATTTTCGAAGAAGTTACCGGCCTTGACGCAAAGCTGTGGGGACCAAGTATCATCGGGTTTGGCACACATCATTATAAATACGAAAGCGGCCACGAAGGCGATATGCCACTCGCCTGTTTCTCGCCCCGCAAAACGGCGCTGGTGTTGTACCTGACCAATTTCGATAAGAAGGAAGAGTTGCTCCAAAAACTGGGCAAACACAAAGCATCAAAAGGATGCGTCTATATTAAAAGCCTGAAGGATGTGAATGAAGGCGTGTTGAAGAAGATAGTCAGCGCGTCGTTTAAGAACGTGAAGAAAAACTATCCCGGTTAGTTTACAGGTTTCTTCTTGCCGGCAATTTCATTAGTCACCAAAGGTTTCGCCCAGAAGCTGATGCTGAGAATGTAAAGCAGCGGCAGAAACAAAATCAGCATTCCGGATTGTAATCCGATCCGGTCTTTGAGTTCGCCGATCAGCAACGACACAATAGCGCCGCCGGCAATGCCTGTGCAAAGAATTCCAGCAAAGGAGCCGTGAAATTTTGAAACGCTGTTGAGCGCCAGCGAAAAAATTATCGCATACATTACCGACAGGCAAAAGCCCAGCGCCGGAAATCCGAACAACGCCATCGATACATTCCCGAAAAGGGTCAGCGCCAGCAACACCAGGGCCACCGCTGTAAACAGGCGCAATACAATTTTACTATCCATCACGCGAAGCAGCGCCATGCCCAGTATGCAACCGACCGTCATCATTCCCCAAAACAAACCTACCGTAGCGGAGCCTTCGACTTCCGGTTTGAGTCCGTGATAAGTGCGAAGAAACTCTGAGATCCAGTTGGCGATGCCTTGCTCCGTGCCGACATAACTAAAGATGCCGAGGAAAAATAAAATGACAGTGCGCTGCCGGAACAAATCCACATGCGTTTGCCATGCGCCCACAATCTCGTCGTCTTTGCGTACCACTTTTGGAATTTTTGAAAGTACGATTGTCGCCAGCATGGCAAAACTCACAAAAGTAAAAACCCAGTAGATCGACACCCACGGCATTGACAACGGCGTGAGCATTGCCATCATTGAAACGAAGACACCCTTAGCTTCAGGTAATGCCAACTGCGTCACCAGAAAGGAGTACACAAACGGACTTACAAACGACGCCGCGCCAAACACCAACTGCGCCAGCACGGAGTTAAATGCAAAATGTTCTTCGCCCCCTACTACACGCAGCAACGGATAGAGAATCACCTGTAGCAGCGCCATGCCACAGCCGATCATAAAAAGTGAAACAAGAAATACCGGGAATGAAGGCGCAACAGAAAACAACAACGCACCACAGAAGGCAATGACCCACGCAAAAATTAAACTCTTCTTTTCGTCGTAGCGCTGCACAATCATGCCGGCCGGAATAGACATGAGCGCGTACGCAATAAAAAAAGAGAACGGAAGCATGCCGGTCATCATGCCGTTGAGGGAAAAGCTGTCGCTTACATTGGGATTAATGGCGCCGAGAATATTGGTCAGAAAGGAGATCGCAAAAAAGATGATGAATATGAGAACAATCAGATAATAATTCTTCTTCATGCAGCAATGTTTTAATACCTTTTCACTATGTAAGAAACCGCTCACAGCTAGGCGCGGTGAGTTGGTTTACGAACTTAAGCATAAGAATTTAAACCACATCTCTTTACCCGATAAATACACCGCAAAATGAAAACCCGATTTTACTTCGCCGTGATGATGCTTGCTGCGCTTCCGCTGCTGACCACCGGCGCACCACCTAAAAAAGAAAAGCGCAACCCTACCGATACCGCCAAAACATGGCGTCCGCTATTCAACGGCAAGGATCTTACCGGCTGGAAACACGTGGGCGACGGGTTCATGACTGTCGAAGATGGAATCATCAAAACACACGGCGGCATGGGACTTCTTTACTGGACGGGAGAAAAATTCGGCAACTGTACGATCAAGGTTGTGTTCCGCATGGAAAAAGAAAACAGCAACTCAGGCTTCTTTATCCGCATCCCCATCGAACCGAAGGAAGCATGGATGCCTGTGTTTTATGGATACGAAGTGCAGATCGACAACCATCCGGAAACATCCGGTGAAGATGAATACCACTCCACCGGTATGCTCTACGCCTTTACCAAACCGCTAGCCATCGCCTGGAAGCCCGGCCCAGAGTGGAACACTTTTGAAATTACCCTTGACGGGAACAGAACGATTGTAATGCTGAACGGTGTAAAAGTAACGGACTACAAGGAAGGCGATCCGGTGCCGCCGCGCAAGTTTGATTTCGAGCCGTATCCCGGCATCCGTCCCGACTTCGGTTACATCGGCATGCAAAATCATGGCGAGCACGATGTAGTCTTCTATAAAGAAGTGTCGGTAAAACCTCTTGCTAAAAAACAGGAGCAGAAGAAAAATCCAAAACGATAGTGACATCCCAAACTTCCTGAGTCATGCAAAAGAATAAAAAATCAAAAGCATCGAAGCTGTCGCGGCGCAAGTTCATTCAATTGGCTTCTTCCAGCGCCGCCGCGTTTTCCATTATTCCCAGTTTCACGGTAAGTGGCCTTGGCCATGTGCCGCCCAGCGACAAACTCTACATTGCAGCTATCGGCTGTGGTGGTGAGGGAGAGAACGACATCAACCACTACGCTACCGCGCCAAAAAAGAATGCAGTGGTTTCCTTACTCTGCGATGTGGATGACCGCATGGCTGCCCCACGGTTGAAACAATTTCCCAGCGCCAAGTTTTATTACGACTGGCGCGAGATGTTTGACAAAGAGAGCAACAACTTCGACGCGGTATCGGTAGCCATTCCCGATCACAACCACGCCATCGTAGGGCTCAGCGCCATGAAGATGAAGAAACACCTTTACCTTCAGAAACCATTAGCGCACGACATCTGGGAAGCGCGCATACTCACCGAGGCGGCAAAAAAATATAAAGTCGTCACGCAGATGGGCGATCAGGGCGCCTCGTGCGACGGCATGTTTACCTTACGGGAATGGATTGAAGCCGGCCTGCTCGGCGACATCACGCAAGTGTATTGCTGGACCGACCGGCCGGTATGGCCGCAAGGAATTCCCTGGCCCGACAAACGTCCGATGGTACCGAAAGAACTGAAGTGGGATTTGTGGCTGGGCACTGCCGAGTCAACAGATTACATCGATAATCTTGTACCGTTCAACTGGCGTGGTTGGTGGCGCTTCGGAACCGGTGCACTTGGCGACATGGGCTGTCATATCATGGGGCCTCCCTTCAAGCTCCTCGACCTTGGCTATCCAACGGAAGTCTCCGGCAGTGCAAGCACTGTGTACGACGGAATTTTTTCGGAAGCGGATTTTCCGATGAGCGGGCCAGTGTCCAGTTCTATTAAGTTTAAGTTCAAACAAAAGAATGGTAAAGACCTCGATCTGTTTTGGATGGACGGCGGCATCACACCAGAGCGTCCGAAAGAACTGGAAAGCGCTGCGAACATGAATTCTATTCTCGGCGATTGGCCCGGTCTCAACGACTTTGAAGGAAGCACGCTGTTTATCGGCACAAAAGGAAAAGCCGCCTGCGGTTGGGGCGGACGAAATCCGATTCTCTTGCCGCTTTCGCTCAACAAACAAATCAACGTACCTAAAAAATATACGCGCGTGCCCGGCGACATGGACGGCCATTGGTGGCAATGGGTTGATGCCTGCATTGCCGGCTACGGAAAGATGGATGTGTCGTCGCCGTTTGTAGGATATGCTGGTCCGCTAACCGAAACAGTACTGATGGGCAACCTGCTGCTGCGCACGTTCAGTTTACGCGAAAAGATTACGCGCAAAGATCCGGTGTATGGTGATCAGGTAGGATTCAACTATCCCGGACGATATATCGCCCACGAATGGGATGGTGCGAACATGAGAGTCACCAACTTTGAACCCGCCAATCAGTTTTTGAAACGCACGTATCGCAAAGGGTGGGGAGAACTTACGCTGTAGTAGAACCACTACAACAAGTTTTCAATCTCTTTCAGTATCCGTTTGTTGTCGTTCCAGAAATTGCGACTGTACAAGCGTCTGTAGGGCCAGTTCTTCTTGCTGAGCAACTGCGGTAGCAACGCGTGCGGCCCTTTCGCAGAAAGCGATTCAAAATAAAAATTGTCGTCGGTGAAGAGCGCCCCTTTATAAACGTGTTCCTCTTTCACGGTCAGGTCATAAAAAGGAAACGCATCGGAAGTCCACTGCACTTTGTTGACCGATGGCGGCATCACGTTTTTCAGCTGCATTGAAAAAGGTTTCTGTTTCTCCTCCCGGAGATAAGGCACAAACTTACCCGACGAAACTTCGTGAGCAAACTGCAAGTACGCCTTCAATAATTTCGGGCCATCATTTTTGGTGTTGCTCACGTCAAGTTGTTCCGGCCAAACGCTGCTCACTACAATGATCTTTTCTCGCGCGCGGCTCACCGCCACATTCAATCGGTTTTCGCCACCGCTGGCGTTAAGGCTTCCAAACTGCGCGCTTACTTTTCCTTTTGCATCAGGCGCATAGCCCACAGAGAAAACAATAATGTCGCGCTCATCGCCTTGCACGTTTTCAATGTTCTTCACAAATAGCCGCTCAGGCAACACTCTTTGCGCTTTCGCGAATTGCTCTTCTACCAGATCCTGAACCAGCGATTGCTGTGGCGCGTTGAACGTTACCACACCAATTTCCTTGTCAGGATATTCGTCGTGAAGTTGTAGCACAAGCGCCGCCACCTCGCCGGCTTCAATGCTGTTGCTATTGTTCGCCCACACGCCTTCCACCTTTCGATATTCAATCGAAGTATGTCGTTGGTTCAACCGGTGAAAGTCCGGAAGCAACTGCAGTCGTCCGCCGTAGAAATACTTATTTGAAAAATCAATTAGCTCAAGCGACTGACTGCGGTAGTGTCCGTTGAGGTGCAGCGTGAGCAAGTATCGTTCAGCAAGTTCCAGCAGCGAGTCCACTTCCGCATCGGGTTCATCGATGTCTTCTTCCTGGTAGCGTGCCAGGTAAAAATCGCCAGGCCGCAACTGCTTGCTGTCGCCCGCGATTACCGCTTGCTTGCCGCGATACAAGGCAGGAATTCCCCGCTCGGCAAAACACTGCGAAGCTTCGTCAAATATTACTACGTCCACCATTTCCTTCATCGCAAAGATTGCGCTTACCGATTCGGGCGACGCCATCCAGCACGGAAGGAGTTTGAAGATTTCATTTTCAAATTCGGCGATCAGTTTTCGCAAAGGCCAGATCTTTTTCTTTTTGGTAGTCTGATGCAGGAGGTCCCGATAGGACACACGATTATTCAGTCGGTTAAATTCAAGATCTTCAGTAACGCGCTCGCGGGCGCGCAGCAAAAGTATTTCTGCACTTAGCCCGTGCTTAATTGCGATTTGTTCTTGCAACTCGTCTTCGAACCGCTGAATCCTTCCCGACGTTACGATGCGCAATTCGGGATGCTTTGTCTCAATGTGATCAATCCATGACAATGCCAGACTATTGAGAAAAACTTTCTGCAACTCCTCTATCTTATAAGAGCCGGTGATATCCTTTAGCCGATCAATGATGGAAAGCTCCGTTTCGGTCATACTGTTTTTGAGCCTGTCAAATTCGCACAAGGCGTCAAAATCATTAGTCAACGTCTCTATCGATTCATTGACGAAAACGTGATCGTCGGAAAGTTTGGTGATCTGCGGCAGTGAGAGATAGTTCGTCCAGACCTGCATTTTCTCCTTCACCCCTTCCAGTACCTGAACCAACACTCCTACTCTGGTTTTAAATTCAGCGGCATTAATACTGGCGGGGTTAAGCAAGTTCTTCAACCCACGCACGGCATTGAAATTGGCTTTGGCTTTCAGCGCTTCCTGTTGTACAGCAAACCAATCCTCAAAATCATTTTTTAAAATTCTCTCAGGAATCTGAAGTAGCCATTTCTTACTTTTTAATTTAGAAAGGTTGTGTTCAAAGTTCAGGCGTCGGTCCAATTTACGCTCCAGGATTTCAAACCCTGACTTATCGCTTAGCAATTGATTCGCCACCAGCGCACGCGTGATCATGATTTTATCTTTCGAAAACAATTGCCAGCGAATCCAGCTCCACAAACCTTTCCTGGCCTTCATGCTGCGATGCAATGCTTTCTGAAAATGCCCCAGCAATTCTGAAGGCACCGAAGCTTCAAGGCCTTCGCCGGCGAAGTCATCCATCATCATGCGTTCCACATTAGAAAGCCAGAGCGCACTTGTCTCGGCGTTCTTTTCGGCCATCATCTTCTTAAAGAATGTGAATTGCTCCTTACCCGCGGTGCGGTGCGCGAGCCCTTTCAATTCTTCCAGTTTCTCGCTCAGCGTGATCAACTGCTCCCAATCCGGTGCAGCATTGAGATGATCAGTAAGCTGCTTTTTTATTTGCTGATACTGTGCGAAGACTTCAGCAAGCATTTGTTTTATCACCGGCAAGTCGCCGATTGTAAACGCAGCAAACGACTTTCTATGTTTCAGCAAATAGCGTTCGTGTTCGAAGGTATTAGCGTACGACGCAAACTGCTTCATCTTTCCTAAAAAGGAATCCAATGCAGTAAAATTGAAGTACTGATACTCTTGTTTCAGCGAAATAGAAGGCGCTGCCGGACTGGACATCAGGTAAAGCTCCTTGATACATTTGCCACAATCCGATTCATCGAACAAGGAAGTTCTGAACTGCTCCAATTCTTCCGTGAGCTGATCGATTTGTTTGCTCACCTGCAAAAACTTTCGGTCGAGCTGAATCGCATCGAGGCTGATGTTTTTCGATTTGTATTCGTCGGTGCGCTGGATTTGACTGGCGATCTTTTCAAAAATTTCTTTCCTGTCGTTTTTGTAATCGTGTACCAGTGCCACAAATTTATCCAGGCCAGCTTCCTTCAGCCGCGCATACACCACATCCAGTGCAGCACGTTTCTGACACACGAGCAGTACCCGCTTGCCGTTGGCGATACCGTCGCTGATCAGGTTGGCAATCAACTGCGACTTGCCCGTGCCCGGAGGACCTTGCACCACCAGTGAGTGACCAAGCTTAGATGCTTTCAACGCATTCTCCTGCCAGATGTCGGAAGGGAAGATGGAGTACATCTTCTCTTCTTTCACCTGCGCAATGAAATTGTTTTTAATGCCCTCCGAACTATCCGGTTGGTTACGCGCGAACACTTCTTCTAAATCCTGAAACGAACCTTCTTCGATAAGCTGTACATAATCCGGAACTAAGGAAGAACCAGCCTGAGGAAAAATACCAAGCACAGCTTCGGGAAATAGTTTTAGCTCCCCTGCCTTGTGTATTTCTTCAAACTCCTTTTTGGTAAAATGAACAAACGCCGTCAATTCGTCGCGATAGTTGTCAGGATTAAAGTTGAGTTCTACCGAACTCTTTTGCAGTGCCTTATAGAGCTCTGTGCGAAAGCCTGTACTCTCCCGATCAACCTCCTCGAAGTTTTGATTCAGCAACGCTTCATCGGCGAACACTTTATTATAAAAAGAGTAGGCGAGCAAAAAAGATTTATTGAAAGTGATCTCTCCTTCAGGTCTGAATTGGATTACCCATTTGTTGTTTTCGATCACAAGCTCCACCGGAAGAAAAACCAAAGGGCACCGCACGATGGTGCCGTCAGAAAACTTACCACGCACAAAGGGCCACCCGATGTGCAGGTCGCGGGAGCCACGCTCATCAAACACGAACTGATCGAGGCGGTGCAGTTTTTTTATTTTAAGGCTTGCTTCATTCGCCGATTCCATCCGCGCGTCGGCCACCGGGCAGAGTATTTTTTTCTTCTCCGCGATCATGGCTTCCAGAATGGAAAAAGATTTCTCTCCATTGAGTTGACTCAGTGAATGCAGGTCCACAAATTGTTCGGAAGTCTTCAGCAACACCAGCGAGCGGTTGTGCGCGCCCAGGTTGGTAAGTCTTCTTAAAAATGTGGAGAGAAGTTTTTTGGTTCTGTCGGCCGGTTCCACATCAGGGATTTACAGAAAGATAAGGCTTTATTTTTTTAAACTTTGCCTCGTCGATCGTTACGATTTCTTTAAGTTGTTCAATGCGTTGAAAAGGGCCATGTTGCAGGCGATAAGCGGCCAATGTTTTCGCCAATTTGTATTTAATGTAAGGGTGCGCAGCCAATTCCTTTTCAGATGCTTTGTTCAAATTCAGTTGCGCCGGCTGAAAATCTTCACGGATAAAAGACTTTGATTTCAATTCGCGAATCGCGGCTGTATCAAGGGCATACACTTCAGAAAGCTGCTGAAACGAAACAAAGCCGCCCAGCTTTTCGCGATAAGCCACGATGCGTGCCGATAGCTTTACGCCGATCCCATAGATTTTGATAAGCTGTGACGTATCTGTTGAGTTCAAATCAAATTTGACAACAGCAGGTCTGGGCTTTTCCTCATGATGTTGCACCACAACAGGTTTAGCTATCTGCACCGGAAGATCAATGTACTTTTTAAGAGAGGAATAAAACGAGGAATCCATTCCATAAATTTTTAGCAAATCACTTTTCACTAAAAACTTCCCTCCTTTATTGCGGTAATTCAGCAGGCGAGTAGCAAGTGGTCGGGGAAAGCCAAGTGACAGCAATTGTTCCTGAGTGGCAGTGTTGGGATTAAATGAAGTTTTTGCGAAGTGCAATGCCTCAGCCGATGCAACGCTGTCAGGCTTGCTCCACTTCATTAACGCGATGACGCTGTCCAGTTCTTTTCCTTCGCGTGAATAATCTTGTGGTTGTCGCACATACCAACTTCGGTACAAAGGCTCTGAAAAAATAATTATGATCATCAAAGGAATCAACACGAGCATGCCGTTGGTTTGACTTCGCGTGAAGCCGAAGACGTTACGAAACCAGGCACGAAGGCGACCCATGCGTTAGGGGATAAACATTTTGTTCTGCGCCAGGCAGCCACTCAACCGCCGATACACATTCTTAATATTGTCTGCGGACGAGTCACCGCCGAGAGCGGTAAGAATTCGCTCGGACAAAGTGCCTTGTGATAGAATGATGTCAATCTCCGGCTTATAGCTTTCCAATGCCGGAGAAACACGAATCAGTCGGGTCATAATTTCTTTCCAGAGTTCGCCAATCGAGAGTGGCTCCGTCAGATCGAAAATCTTGAGATACTCTTTATCGTCAATTACATATTTCTGACCTGCGGTAAGACAGTGATCAAAAATAGAAACGAGTGACTCGGTTTTAATTTTCATCTGATGATCAAGCAAAAGAAACCGTTCGCTTACCAAGCCTTTGATCAACTCTATCACCACCGAAATAATGGCAAGGTCAGCAGCGGGACATTCCTGAATGTCCATGATCCTGATTTCAATCGAGCCGCGATCGAACCGTGGAATGGCGCCACGCGAATTCACCCAAATTGGATTTAATACATTCTCCGTATCATAAAGCGCGATGTCCGCCTTTATTTTATCGTAGATCGCATTGTGGTAATTCCGTTTTGAAAACACCGCTTCGGGAATAACCTTACCGGTAATGGAGGGAATTTTTGCCTGGTTAGTCTTGTAATATTCAAGCCGTGTGTCAAGAAGTCCACTGGCTTTTCCTTCCAGTATCGGTGAGCTGGCACAAAGAGCCGGAAGCAACGGCAACACAATGCGTATGGCCGCATGAAGTTTGGCAAACTCTTCGTCGTCGTAAAAAGGAAGGTTCAGGTGTGTGCTCTGAAGATTGCTCCAACCGTGGCCTTTGCTGTTGAAGATGCGATCATAAATTTCATACACCTCGTTGTTGTCGTGCGGCCAAAGTTTCGTTTCCGTTTCAGGATTCATCAACGGATGCGCCGCGGTGGGCATCAGCACAGCATTCCACTGACCAAGAATAGAATTAATTTTCCTTACGTTGTCCGCGAATGCGTTTTCTAACGCATTAAAATTGAATTCAGGATTCGTAGACTTTAGCTCAATCACATGAAGCACTAATTCATTGCTCCACGTAACGATGCCATTTTCAAAGTCGCTGCCGTATTCTCCTAATTCATGTTTCAGCAATTCATCGGTAATCGGCTTTACCTCCAATGAATCCTTGTCCACAATCATGTACTCCAATTCAATACCAAAAGCCTGAAACAAATGCAGGCGAGAGAGTTGACTCATTTTTCTGCTTTTATCTTATCTAAAAATACATCCATAATAATGGAATACAATTTATCCTTCAGTATTTTATCTTCAATGCCCGCATCGATGTTGGGATTGTCGTTGATTTCAATCACATAATATTTCCCGTCCACTTCTTTCATATCTACGCCGTACAAACCTTCGCCGATGAGCGCAGTTGCCTTTAGCGCTGTCTTCAACAAACCCGAAGGCGCCTGATCGACGGGAATACATTCTACTTCGCCTTCGCGGGAGCCTTCTTTGTTCGCACTCCAGTTCACGATCTGCCAATGCTTGGTAGCCATGAAATATTTGCACACATAAATCACCTGACTGTTGATGACGCCCACTCTCCAGTCGAAGGGAGTAGGAAGAAACTCCTGTGCCACGAGCAAATCCGATTTCTCAAACATCGTTTCGCGCACTTTAATAAACTCTTCATTCGAGTTAATTTTAAAAACTCCTTTGGAGAACGCACCATCGGGTTGTTTGAGAATAAAAGGAAAAGCCATCTTCGAAGAAATGCTGTCGCAGTTTTCTTCCGAGATCACAATCGACTTGGGTGTAAGCACCTTGTGTGCGTTGAGCAATTCATGCAAGTACACTTTGTTGGTGCATTTCAAAATCGAGTCCGGATCGTCGATGACGGCAAGACCAAGGCTCTGTGCTTTTTTGGCAAACCGAAAAGTATGGTGGTTCACGTTTGTCGTTTCGCGAATGAAGAGCGCGTCGTATTGAATCAGTTTGTCAATATCGTTTTTGGTGATGAACTCCGTGTTGAAGCCTGCTTCGATAGCCGCTTTATAAAATCGTTTCAACGCACGATCATCGCTGGGCGGATTTTTATCTTCCGGATCAGTAAGTATGGCGAGGTCGTATTTCTTCTTGTCGGGACGAAAATCACGACGACGCAACAGGTATTTTTCGAGCGAAGCTACTAGCAAAGGTTTGTCTAAGGGCGGAACCTCATTCAAGTTAATCGGCCGTATACTTTGTAATACCCATTTTGTTTTTTTGGAAAACACCGCGCGAAGTGAAGGTGCCTGCACCATCTGGAACAATTGTTGCGCCAGCCGGTTGAGTGTCTCCGATTGTGTGATGCCGAAGTACACGTTAAACTCGACACGATCATACGGTTCGTGCTTGAATGTATTTTGAATCAACTCATCGAAGTCGAGTGAGTCTTCCCGGAGTATCGAAGGAAAACGAAAGTCTTGTATCGTAGAGACTTCGGGCAACACTTTGTGACCTCGCGCCTCAGCAAGCAGCGACACGTAATAACCTTCGCTCTGATATTGGTACGACTTGCAAAGGTTGAGCACCTTCAGGTTTTTCATCGCCTGGTAGGCTTCTCCTGAAATGTATTCATCGGCTGAGATCACCCCCACATCCTGCACCCTGAAATTCCACGTCTCTGGTTTTTCTACGATGATAAATTTTGGCATGAGAATTAATTAGTCAATTGTCATTTCGTAAATTATCAATTCGGGATTATCGATTCATTGATCATCGGCACATTGAATTATTGAACATTAAATTCATTTGGGTTCAATGATCAACAAGTTAGCGTCGTACGTGACGATGCCGAGCATAATGCTGTTGATGAGCCTGTCGAAAGTTACATTATAATACTGGCTCTTGAGCGGATTGGGGTTCATCGGATCAGCCAGATAAACCTTGTTGGTTAGCTCATCGAAACCATTGACGATTACAAAGTGTCCCACGGGCTCACCTTTTATACTGTCGAATTTATTATTGGAGGGAATCTCGCGCTGTGTACCGTATAGATAGGTAGCGCTTAGCCCCGTAAGGATGGGCACGGATTGCTTCAGGTATTTTTTGATCAGCGTCTCATCGAGTTCGGTCTGTAGTATTTTACCTCCAGCTTCCAAAAATTTGATGTACGCCTTCGACGCTTCTTTGAGGCGCTGACTTTTGAATTTATACCGCATCTGTTTACGCAGGTTGTGAGCCATCTTGTGCGAAGGCAGCGAAAACCAGGTTGGATCGAAAATCGTCAGGTTGTACGTGTAGATGTGCGCCTTGTAGCCGCGCTTCAGCGCGTGGTTGCCCAACATTACCGCCAGCGTACCGCCACTCTTCAAACTCTTTACTTCCTGAATTACATCTTTCAGACCAATGTCATCATTGTAATATTGATACAACGCCTGAAGGCAGGTTGGTCCACACGTAGTGTCGTCAGGTTGAGCCTTGATGTCGAAGTTGAGGAAAAGTGCGTGGCGGTTAGGCATACTCATCGCAGGTCAGAATAATTTTGAGATGATCAGATTCAATACCTCTACCATGATCAGTACTACAATGATGCGCTCCAGCATGGTGTTCTCACTCTGATTCGAAATTTCTCTGAACACACTCAGGTTATCTTCAATGATGCGCAGTGTGTATTCGATCTCACTGAAACGCACACGCAAATCAAAATGCTTCATCAATCCTTTGTGGAGCTTGTCGAGATACTCATCGTCCCACACGAGTTCAGGCGCATCGAAAATATAAATGTTGTCAGCAATGTCGTTTTGTGTATTCAGCGCACGACCGATAAACTTCAGCATGTTCTTGCGGTTGATACTCAGCTTTCCCGTCGTTTCGAGGACGCGTGAGAAGCCGCGGATTTCTGTCAGTAGTGTTTCAGAAATCTGGTGATAAAAATCGAGCGCTACGGACTGCGCCAGGTTGAACATGGCGATGCGCATTACCTTGGCATCAAGCCGATCGACGATCAACTGATCGAATTCAAATTCCAACTCACCCTCCTGCACGGTGATCTCGTGGTCATCGCGCAGGCCCTGTTCGTTGGGCATTTTCATGTACGGCGCTATGGTGCGCACGGCCACTTTTATTTCTTCTTCAGAACAATTGGCAAAAACCACGACACCATAGTTGAAGAAGTACTGATACTTGTCGTTGCCAAAACTGTACAGTAATTCAGACGAAGAGTCGGCCAGTGTTTTGAGATCCATAAAGGCCTTGATCCCTTTCAGGTCTAACTGGTTGGCCACTACCAGTGCGGAGAGTTTTATCGTTTTCATACTACCGTATCAAAGATAAAACTAAAATCACTCATTAAGAATTTAAAAACACCCGGGTAAAATTGATAACAGTTTCTTAAAACTACGCTGGGTGAACCGGTCAACGGGATGCTTTACGCGAATTGTTTGCAACGATTTAGAGCTGATTTTGTTTTTCGTATAAATCCTGATTTTATTCTTGGTGAAAGTATGCATATTCGCATTAAACTTTATGTCATGAAAACGATCGCTTCCTTTTTAATCCTTCTCTTCTGCGTTGCCACAAGCTTTGCGTGGGGCCCTACCGGTCATCGCGCCGTAGGACTTGTGGCTGAGAAACACCTTTCTGCGAAAGCAAAGAAAAACCTTGCTAAAATTCTCGGTCAGCAGTCGCTTGCCGAAGTAAGCACCTGGATGGACGACATCCGCTCCGACTCTGTGTATAACTACACCGCCGACTGGCATTGGGTGACTATCGAAACAGGAAAGACCTATGATCAGTCGCCGAAGAACCCTAAAGGAGATGTGATTGCCACCCTCGAAAAAATTATCGGTGAACTAAAGAAACACACCCTTGATAAAAAAACCGAAACCGAATACCTGAAGATGCTGGTGCATCTGGTGGGTGATATACACATGCCCCTGCATGTAGGCTGCTGCGACGATCAAGGCGGCAACAAGGTAAAAGTAAAATGGTTTCGCAACGATACTAATCTGCACCATGTGTGGGATAGCGACATGATTGACGACACTAAATTAAGTTACACGGAGCTGGCAGGATTTCTTGGTGAGCCTGACGCTACCACACGAGCTCAATGGCAGAAAAATACAGTGCGTGAGTGGGCCGGCGAATCGATGGCGCTGCGCACACAAGTGTATGCAGTAGGCGACGGTAACCTTGGCTATAAATACAGTTACAAAAACATAGGCAGCGTGAAGCAACGCTTACAGCAGGCAGGCATTCGCTTAGCCGGCATATTAAATATGATCTACGGAGGATAAAGTTTCTGAATCCGTAAGAGGTTTACAAAAGGGATCGATGATCCCTTTTTTTATGATGTAATGATTATTCACACCCACAGACCAACTCCCTGAGTCGCCAAAGCGAGTATGCGTCTCAACATGGCGTCTTGCAGTCCTCACAACGCGATTGTACATTCCCACAAAAGAAAAAGTTGATTCCACAACGCAACATTACATCTCTACAAAAGAAGTATGCATTGCCACAGAGCCTGGCGCGATTGCTACAAAGCAACTTGTCGTTCCTACAAAGGGGCTTTGCGTTTCAACAAAGGAGTTTGGCACGAACATTAAAGGGTTGGTGTATTATAATGAATAATTTTCTGGTAAGGGATGCCTTATTCAAAAAATTGAACCAAAGGCGAGGGTATAGCTTGACGAGTTGGTCTTTTGCCGAATTTTTGGAGTCACCGTCCTTTACTGTATATTTGACATTAATCTTTATATACACGATGAAAAATTCCTTGAGCTTTGCGATAATATTGTTACTGTTTTATGCTGCATGTCAATCGACTAATGCTACTCCTCCCAACAAAACATTACGTATTCTTATTCTAGGAAACAGCATTACACATCACGGACCTTCAGCAGCAGTAGGATGGAGTGGCGATTGGGGAATGGCTGCCTCTTCTGCTGAAACTGATTTTGTACATGTCTTAAAGGCTAAACTAACCAAGCAATATCCCTCAATAACATTAGACTATAGGGAACGGAACATTGCCGACTGGGAAAGGGATTTTGCAACCGATTTTAAAAAAGACAATGTTACCAATGAGCTTCTTCAATTTAAGCCAGACCTTTTGATTATCCGACTCGGCGAAAACGTGAAAGAAGATTATGCATTAAAAAACAATTATGCAGCAGCATTAAAGAAGTTAATTGGTGATTTCAGTACCGTCAAGACCCATGTTATTATTACGGGCAACTTTTGGCCAAATGCCAAAAAAGATAGCATTCAGACGAAAGTAGCAATTGATAATGGATACGAATTTGTTAGCCTTTCTGATCTTGCTGCTGACGGAAAAAACCAAGCCACTGGGTTATTTCCTGACGGAGGGGTTGCGGCTCACCCGTCGGATTTCGGCATGAATAATATTGCCATTAAGATCTTCGACCGAATTGTTAAGAAAAAGTGGTATTAATTGACCATACTCGAATTATTCTCCTTAATTAACTGAGTTTTACAGTTACTTTTCCCTTTTAAGACAGGGCATTCATATTAGTAAAGCCATTTACTTGGAATCCCGCCTCTTGTAAGGATCAACATGTCTTTTATAAAAAGACTCACACAACCCCTATTTGCCCTAATTCTCCGACTAATTTACCGGGAGATTAATAAATTATTATTCTAAAGTTGATCTATGTTAAAAAAATGCTCTACCTGTAATTTTTTTGAAACAAAAAAATTTTTGGAGTAGGGATATCCCTATAAAACTAGAATAAAGCCCGAAAATATTTTGGTGAAAGGTCTTAATCCCAATAGTTTTATAAACCGATCAAATAGGAATATCTATCCCTGACCAATAAGAAAATCAAAACTCTATTATTTAATACCATGAAAACCCGATTTACATTTCTCGCCCTGATTCTAATGACCAATTTCACTTTGGCCCAACAAAATGTCTATTATGATGTTACCGCTGGCAATGGGAATGGCCTTCGCCTCTGGTCATTGGATGCCTATAAGATACACATGGGGTATGGTACTGAGTATCTCTATGGTCCGGTGACAGACTATAGTATTAAAAGCAATATGGGTGGGGGAAATGGACGGGGTTGGACCTGGGGAGGCTCAGGGGCTACTCCCGTAGCCGCTCTAAATACCCTAGGCACAATGCAAATCGCAGGCACGTTCACCTCTTCCGGGCTTTTTACACAAGGAACAGGAGCACTTGGCACCACCTTTCAGCAAAAAATCACCACTGGATCACAAACATTAGCTCTTGGTGCCAACGCCACAGCTGCCGAAGTGCAATCGCAGGGTGGTGTACCTCTCTATATTAATTATGGTGGCAACAATGTTATTTTAAACGCAACTGGGGGTAAAGTAGGCATCGGCACTTCTTCTCCTGATAATCTCCTCACATTAAATGGAGGTATCGGTTGGTTTAGAACCGGAACCTCACCTACGGGAACATCGGTGGGGTATATCAATTATGTGAACGCGTTTACTATTGGAACGGCGAGTGGTAACGACCCGCTAAACCTTCAGACCAATTCAGTGACAAGACTATCTATTCTCAACAATGGCTACGTGGGGATTGGTACCTCAAGCCCCGACGCTTTGCTAGCCGTAGCCGGCCAGGTCCACGCACAAGAAGTAAAAGTCTCAGTTACCGTTCCCGGGCCTGACTACGTCTTCGAAAAAGACTATGCCCTCACCTCGCTCGACTCCATCAAATCATACATCGATCAAAACAAACACCTGCCCGAAATTCCTTCGGCCAAAGAGATGGAGAAAAACGGCATTCAACTCGGCGAGATGAATTTGCTGCTGTTGAAGAAGATTGAGGAGTTGACGCTGCACTTAATTGACATGAAGAAAGAGCTAGAGGCTCAGCAAGCTGAAATAGAACGCTTAAAGAAGAAATAATTTTTAAAGAATATACTTTCCATTTTTCCGTATGAACAAAAATCAATCATCAACCTATCCCAAAATACCAATTTACTCGGCCTTAATTCTTTCTACAGCAGCCGTGGTTTTAACCGTCCTTCTTTTCCTCAAAAGAGACACTATTGTGTATGTCGATTCAATGAAGCTGTTGAGCCAATACAAAGGCACTATCCAGGCTAAAGCCGCCTATGATAAGAAAGTAGCCGTATGGAAAGCCAATATTGATACCCTCACCTCGGAACTGAATGCGCAAATTACCACCTATCAAAAGGATAAGAAGAAGCTCTCGGCACGTGAGCAAAAACTGACGGAAGAACTGATCGGTACCAAGCAGCAGCAGCTGGCAAACTACAAATCTGCCATTTCAGAAAATGCTTCCAAGGAAGACCAAACCATCACGGCACAGGTATATAAGGAGATTAATGATTTTCTAAAAAAATATGGCGAAGAGCATGGCTATGATTACATCCTTGGGGCAAATAATACGGGGAATGTGGTGTTTGCCAAACCGGGCAAGAATATTACAGAAGCAGTATTGAAAGAATTGAACGGAGAATTTCACCCGGCAAAAAAATGAGCGCGTTAAAGTTTTGCTTTATTATTTCTCTCATGCTGTTGGGCTGCAGCTCCAGGCAATGCATGGATATGCCCCACCTGGTGAAGTATTTGGAAAATGAAGACAACGGTGTCTGCAAAGCCGAAGAAAATAACGGTTTTAAGGTGCGACTAAAATACCGTCCTACGGATTTCATTGTGCAGCAGCAAATGCAAAAAGGAACTCAAAAAGAATATGACTCCCTGACCAGGCACTTCTCCAATTACCTCTATTTTGATTTGCAAATTACGCACGACAACAAAGACCTGGAGACTTATTTTGCTGCCAACCAGATGGACTTTGCCGCTCAGGTATCGTATCTGAACGCTGATTTCGCCAACGGCATCAAGCTGATTACCGCTAAAGATACAACTGACGTACTGGACTATGCCTACCTGCGCTCGTACGGCATCGGGCCCTCCAATTTTCTGCTTGTTTTCAAGGCCATTGACGAAAATAACTTCACACTGGAAGTTACCGGATACTCCCTGGGGTTCGGTAAAGTAAGTATTCCATTTACTAAAAAAGACATCGACAAAACACCCAAGCTAAACCTAACACTATTATGAGGATTATCACCAAGAGAATGATAAAGAAAACAATAGCGATTCTTCTATTACTCATTACGCTGGAATCTATTGTACATCCTACGCTGACCTATGCGCTAACTACTGGCCCCCACCAGCCAGAATATACCTCTTACGAGCAGCCCGGCGCGACAGATATGGTCAACCTGTTGACCGGAGATTTTTCATTCAGCTTACCGATTCTTGAAGTACCAGGCCCTGAAGGTAATTTTTCTGTACCCCTTACGTATAATGCGGGAATTGGTCTGGAGCAGGAAGCTTCCTGGGTGGGTCTTGGCTGGACACTAAATGTTGGTGCAATTACTAGGGAAATAAACCAATACCCTGATGATGCCAATGGCGATTACCAATCTGTAAATAATACCAACCTCATTGGAGTCCGTGGTTGGACATCTGCTTGTTTGGGGTTGGGGCAAGTGGGCTGGAATAACCTTCAGGGAAGCTATGGAGCCTTAAGTCTTGCTGGTCTTATAAATTATGAATGGGACAAAAATCATTCTTCGGGTGGTGTCGCAGGAGTAAACTTTGGAACTGATGGTTTCAAATTTGATGGTGTGCAATTTGCAATGGCGGCATTTACCATTGCCACAATGGGAACACAGGCCGCTATTGAAGGAACCGCCTTAACTGCTTCCTCAGTTGCTTCTCAATCGGCAGAGGGTTTGGCAGTTGGAGCAGGGATGTCAATTGCACTTTCTTCAAGTACGCCTGGAATTAGTCCGGCTGCAGGTTACTGGTCCTATAACAATAAGGTGGAAACACAAGGACTTCTTCACAAAGACTATTGGATATGGTTGGACGCCACCCGCTCCGAACAGATGTACGGTATTTTAAATCTTGACCAAGCTCCAACCAGCCAATTTATGTCAAACTTAATTAAAGTCTCTACCACAGGTGGTTCTCCAGCTTCTGCTGAAGTATTTTACAATTCAGGATCTTCAGGTGTTGCGAGCGATATAAACTATTATATCTCACCTCAAACCACATTTTTAGACGCTAATAGTGCGGCTCTTTTAGCCATTGATAACGTCTCCGTAAAAGGCCCAGGTATAGGAGGGTCAATTAGACCTATGCGATTTGAAGTAGGAAGTGTTTCCATGCCTAGAGCTATGGATGATGGCCACAAAAGATTTAATCTTCTTCATTGGCAAGGGGGATATAAGCCTCAGTATATCTATGAAGGCAGTATTTCGAATACCTACCTTTATCATACCGGCAACGCCTCACCAGTTTTTAATTATAACTTGTCTGATACCTGGCAAAATCAACAGGTAGTCCTCATTGATCCATACGATCCATCCGGCAAACACGATATAAAAAGAGATGTTCCGATCTTTAATTTAAATGACAATATATTTGGTACCCAACGAGTAAGTGACGCTGTTAAAAACACGTTAAAGCTAAGTCAATCTAATCATGTTGAATGGGTGTCAAATTCGGACATCATATCAACAAGCGGTAGTTTTTCTAATGGGTTTATGGACTATTTCTCATCGTCAAGTCCAACTCCGTATTCGCGAAGTCAATTCAGAACTTATTGTTCGGGAGGAGGAAATCAGGTTTCTGACGGACTTACTTCTACGCTGTTGTCTGATGGCATTGTGCCCGAACCTGCCTATGTTACTTCAACTTTTCAGGTGGGTCAACAAATCGGATTGTCTGGTAAGGTTTATAACTCTGTCACCGATTACAACAACAACAATGTTTTTGCCACTCTTCCCTCCTCTACAGGGGTTGTTACTGCGATTGATGGGGCGGGGCTACACATAACCGTTCCTTCTTCCTGGCAAGCATATCCAGGGAAACTTTTCGATGTGGTTACCACTAATTACGCTGTTGCCAAGCCGGCGCAGGGAATTGGTGGGTTTTCCATAACCAACGCGAGTGGCGTTACTTATCACTATGCCTTGCCGGTTTACGACTACAACTTCTCCACCTGGATAGGAGACATAAACAACCCCACTACGATTTTTACAACGGTGGCCCGCAACACTCCTTATGCCAATACCTGGTTGCTTACAGGTATTACAGGACCCGATTTTGTTGACCGCAATTCAAACGGAGTAATCGATAACGGCGACTGGGGATACTGGGTAAAATTTAACTATGGAAAATATTCAGACTCTTACCAATGGAGGCTTCCTTATGCGGCAAACTCAAACACGGTTGACCCAACCAATAGTTCCCTAACCTACTCCAAGGGAACTAAACAACTTTACTACCTCAACAGTATTGAGACAAGATCACATGTTGCTTTGTTTATCAAGGATACCAGAAACGACAATTTTGATGCTACTCTAGCAACCGCGGGCACACTCAAACTCTCTGAGATCGCTTTATTAAAAAGAAATGATTACCAATCATTGTTTACCGCGTATGGTCAGGCCAATGATTCGGGTACTATTACCTCAATGTGGACGACTAACAATTCGGTGTTATCAAATTTTGTCCTTCAGAATGCAATAAAAAGAATCAAGTTTAACTTTGACTATAGTCTTTGCCAAGGCACACCCAATTCAGTGGATGCCAATCATGGCAAACTTACCCTGAAAAGTCTTTCGGTTTTAGGACGCAATGGGGTACAGGTTGTCCCCGATTACAAATTTGATTACCTGACCAAAAACCCTACTTATGGCGCCAACAATTGGGATGCGTGGGGGCTTTATAGCTCCCAGGGAACCTCTGCCTTCAACACCCATTTTGCCTCTATTGATGAGGGCGACGGATCGGCATGGTCACTTAGCAAGATAACCACGCCTCAAGGGTCAACCATAGAAGTAAATTATGAGCGTGACAAGTATGCCTCCGTCTCCGGTACTCCCCTTAACAGAGTATTTAACTGGACAAATTCCGTTACCGCATTGCCTTCTGCAAGCATCAATTCCGTCACAATTAATGCCCTGAATGGATTACAGGTGGGTGATCAGGTGAAAATTGATGGCACGATGAACTTTACCTGCCCCAATAACAATCAACCCGTAAATTACTCTTTGCCACCAGCAGTTTATACAGTAGCTTCCATAGTCACAAACAATGGAGCCTCGGTAGTAACACTTACTAATGGCTTCGGGCAGTATAACAGTTGTTATACCAATGTTACGACCACCATAAGTTATTCAGGCACCATTCAAAAATACCAACCCTATCAACTGGGCGGAGGATGTCGAGTTGGCTCCATTATTCTCAGAGATAACAGCCAGGTTTATAAGACGAGGTATTTGTATCAGAATAGTGATGGCACCTGTTCAGGGGTTATTGCGCAACAGCCGCTTTATGCAAAAACTTCGTCCTTCGACTTTTATACCATTCCCGGGTATCCGCAAACTCCCGTTATGTATTCCACCGTAAGTGTACTTAACGGAACGCTGGTGAGTGATACAGATTTTCACACCAAACAGACCTATTCATTTGAGGTCCCTTCCACATCACTCGTTACCTTAAATAATGATTATATTGTTTTCAGGGGTAAACCTCAAGGAACAGTAGATGCTAATGAGTACGACATTAAACGAGAAATTTCCGACCGTACATCTCGCATCGGAAGCCTTAAGTCCGTATCAATTTTTGATGGCTCTAATAACTTAAAAGAGAGTACAAATTTTACCTATACGGATCAAATAAGTAACCCTAATGGAATTAGTTCACAAGGTTTTTTTTCACAAGGTACCCTCATGCACGACGCGGTTATCAAAATACCTGACTCAATTTATCCATTTTATGAGTACAAAGCCACCCGATCTACACTAATTAAATACCCATACACCCTTCAAAAAATAACCACCTTGAAGGATGGCTTTACAACCGAAAATAATAACATTTCGTGGGACTTTATTACAGGCCAAGTCATCGAAAAAAATAGCACAAATTCGGCCGGATTGAAGACCAAAACAATTACACAACTTGCTTACTCTTTAACGGCTAATTCATCTCCTGTGTACGCACAAATGGGACCAAAAGCGCTTGGTTCATCGAATAAAAACATGCTTTTGCAAGTGGCTGCTGAGTATGTGTACAAACTGGATGCGTTGGGAAATATCACGGGACTCATCAACGGGCAGGCTACTATCTGGAATAACACATGGTTGTATCGAGATTTTGATGGCTCCGGGGCTTATGTACAGCAAAGCGCAACCGATTTTTATCGGAAAAACAAGACCTATGCCTATAAAGGAACACTATCCGATTTGCAGGTGGATGGCAGTTTAAAATTTAATACTGCGACCAATGTGTTTGATTTTACAGGACAAACAGCAAACGCGAACTGGCAGCAAACCGGAGTCACTACGCGGTATGATCATTTTTCGTTACCGCTGGAGGCGCAAAATCCTATAAATGGAATTTACTCCAGCACCAAGCGCGACTTCAACAATATGCTTGTACTCGCTGCTGCTCAAAATGCCAACTATTTTGAATTTGCTTTTTCTGGTGCTGAAGATGGTGATAACAGTTCTGTATTTTTTGGCGGAGAGGTAGCCAGAGGTACTGGACAAGTGGTAACCGGTGCCGCAGGTACGGTGTGCCACACTGGTCAAAATGCGGTATCTGTTGCACAAGGAAATAAGTCTTTTGTCTATAAACCGGTTTCATTAAGCAATCTGCACAACTACCGGGCTATCGTATGGGCGAATGCCAACACCGGAGGCGGAATTTATTACGTAGCCAACGGAACAACACAAACCCCCACACCGACCAGAATCGATAAAGTTGGCAACTGGTATCGAATTATCGTGGATAACATCCCCTCCTCAGCCACAGAAATCGGGGTGCAAACCTCGGCGGCCTCACCAATCTCTTTTGATGATTTCAAATTCCAACCGATGGATGCCTCTGTGACGGCTAATGTGTATGACACCTCCACCGGATACTTAACCTATGTACTTGGTAACGACAACCTCTACACCCGCTTCCAGTACGACGACCGGGGAGTGGTAATCAAAACGTTTATCGAATCAATCAAGTACAACGGGGAGAGACTGGTGACCGAGAAGAAATACGATTACAAAGGATTCCACAACTAACTAACAGAAGCCAATGAAAAAATTTATTTTCCTCTTATGTGCATTGGTCGGGTCGTTTTCAGTGCAGGCCCAAAAGGCTAACCTTCGGGCAGATAATGTGCGCTGGAATGCGACGAGCCTGACCGATTTAAATACGAATACAACTTCAGCAACAGCATGCTATTTCACTACCTACAGTGGTACGAAGATAGATTGGGTGCAAGGCAACGGAAATTATACCATTCATTGGAATGTGGACGGTGTCGAAGGAACCTGGAGTGACGCTACGCAACCGGGAACCCTAACCTATTCCGTTTCTGCCTTACAGGGTAAGGACCACCTGACGGGCAGGTTGTCAATTACCAGATCCGACGTGGGCATTACCCTTATTTTAAAATTTAATGGAGTTACTGAACAGTTTAATCTTTCCTACCAAATCTCATCGTATGCAGTTCAATAAATTAATGACTTTGAGCATTGCTATCCTTTCCGTTGTCGGGCAGGCTGTAGCACAAACAATTAGCGGATCAACCAGCGTTACGTCTGGTTCCACGGTAACGTATACCTACAACGATGGCACCATTTATTCCAGCGGAGCATTTTCTTTCACCAATCAATTGGGTACAGTGACAACGACGCGAAGTGGTTCTGTCTATACCGGAACAGCTACGTTCACCGGCACTGGCACTACCATGCTTCTTTTTAATGTCAACGGAGGAACACAAAAGGCTTATCTAAGCATTACCATTAGTTGTCCTGGGGTGCCAACTCCTTATACTAACTTTATGTACACCAACTCTTGCGGCTCTTCCAATATCTACTACACCATCGGTCCTCCCACCGGAGTGACCTGGTATTGGCAGACCTCTGCAACTGGAACATCCACCACCTATTCCTCGTCTACCTACACGGTAACTTCAGCCGGAACGTATTACATACGGGCTTACTCCAGTTGTAATTCAGTCTGGAGTTCATCGTCTTTGGCCACCAGTGCAGTTACTGTTACTCCCTTGCCCAGTGCGCCAAGCTCAACCACACCTGCCTCCATATGTCCGTCAAATACGGCCCAAATATCGGCCGTAGCCGGTGCAGGTGGCAGTTCACTCAATTGGTACACGGTAAGTACCGGAGGAACAAGCGTCGGTACCGGTCCTTCATATACCACACCGTCGCTAACGACCACCACCACATATTATGTGGCTACTTACAATTCCACCACACTGTGCGAATCTTCTCCTCGGACGGCAGTCACCGTGACAGTCTACGCATTGCCTTCGGCGCCCAGTGGCATTCAGGCCTCCACCAATACTTGCGGATCAAAGACACTTTCGTATTCCGGTGCGCCCCCCTCCGGTACAAATTGGTATTGGCAGGGTATCACCAATTCCAACGGGACTGATACTTCTCCAACGGCCGCGGCCGCGACTTATATCGCCACTGCCAGTGGTCCATACTATATCCGTGCGCAAACCAGCACGGGATGCTGGAGTACTGCCAGCACCATGATAAATGTTGCGGTGAACAACTACCCTGCTACGCCAAATGTCCCGCTAAGTAATAGCAATACCTGTGGCCCTGTGACGTTATCATACAATGGTGCACCAGCTTCAGGCATAGGGTGGTATTGGCAGGGAACCAATTCTTCAGGGCAAGATAACAGTTCCGCGTCCGCCACTGGTTCCACCTATACGGCTTCTACCGCTGGGACGACTAACTACTACATCGCGGCTCAAAATCAAACGAGCGGATGTTGGAGTACCGCTCCCGCAGCTATTTCAGTGACCGTAAATGCTGTACCCAATACACCTGACCCGATAGTAGCTTCCTCTAATGCGTGCGGTCCTAAGACTCTATCGTATGGCGGTACTCCTCCGGCGGGTACGTCGTGGTATTGGCAGGGTGTACTGAACCCTAACGGCACTGACACCTCTCCAACCGCGGCAGCTTCCACCTATTCGGTAAGTACAAATGGAGCTTATTTTTTGCGTGCAAAAACAAATGCAGGATGCTGGAGCTCAAGCAGTGCTGCAATTAATATAACTATTGGTGCTTTCCCTTCCCCTCCACCAAGTCAGGGTACAGTACCTGGTTTTTGTGAATGGGACATGATGTCGGTAACCGCAGTACCAACTTCTGGAACTGCAAAATGGTACACTTCAGCCAACACCTTTTTATACCTTGGAAACACGTATTCCCCAACCAACCTGAATTTTGGTTCCTATACCTACAACGTGACCACGGTGGACGGCAACGGCTGCGAAAGTACATCCTCCACACCTTATTCCCTCACTGTAAATGCCAACTGCGACTTGCGTATGAACTGGGATGAGACAATTTCTTATACCTATACCGGCCCTACGGATGTTATTGGTACCGTAGCTTCAGATGCCAAAGTGTACTCTGATGGCTTCGGTAACCCTATCCAATCACAAGTAAAATCATTGTCAAACAATCAGGTTTTGGCTAGTGAAAGTATTTATGATCGGTTGGGTAGTCAAACACTCAATACACTACCTGCGCCGATAAACTCCAACTCTTTTGTTTACCGCTACCGGTTTACTACAAATACAGCTGGCCAAAAGTATTCATCCACCGACTTTGATATACCTCCCCAAAATAACGCTGCTGGCGAAGTAAATAATCCCAACCCCGTGAGCAATAACGGTCTTGGTACATTGGGCTGGTATTATTCTTCGGCTAACAATATGGAGCCAAACACACCCATCACAGCCTATCCATATTCACGTACTTACGCTACACCTGGCCCCAATCCAACTTCCTCAAAATCAGCGGCGCCTGGCGATGCCTATAAAATGGGTAGTGGGCATGAATCGAAAAGCGACCGCTCATTGATTCTTCCGGGCGAACTGAATCACTATTACACGATCAAAGACTATTTCGTTCCTTCCACCGACCCGGTTGCCTCTACGGTTAACGTCTCTTCCTTTTCGGGCAAATACATCTTTTCCGGAACGGGATCAACAACAGTAGTACCCGGCACGAGCTATACTTTTTCTGTTACGGGATATACCGGCGCACAGCAAGCGTATCTCTACGTGGGCGATGGCAATAGCAACGGCATCGTGTGGCAAGGGCCGGCATTCCCCATTGGTGCTTCGGGAACGGTCTCCGTTAATTTCAGCGTTCCGACCGGCGTAACCTCGGTAAAGCTTGCCGTGTTGTGGCCGGGCTCTTCCACCGACAACATGACCATCAGCGGGTTCACGTTTGGTGCGTACGAATTGCCCACCTCTACATCCATTGGTTACAAGTATATTTCCACGGATCCTGACGGCAAGCAAAGCGTACAATTTGTGGATGCAGGAGGAATGAACGTGGCCTCGGCCATGGTCACCTCCGCACTTGGTGTTACGCCAATTACGTATGACTACTGGACCTACAATTTTTACAATGATCTGGGCCAATTGATTGCCTCCGTAGCGCCAAATGGCGTGGTCGTTGGAAATACAGGTACACCAAACTTTGTGACTAAGTACAAGTACGATCACCTCGGCCGGTTGATTGAGACCACTTCGCCTGACGAGGGCACCTCGCAATTTTTATACAGTACCGACGGCAAGATTCGGTTCTCGCAAAATCAGGAGCAGCGAACCGCTGTCAACAAACGCTTTTCGTACACCAACTACGATTACCTCGGTCGGCTCATCGAATCGGGGGAATATACGTATGCCACCACCGGCGATTATGCCTTTGATGCAGCCTACGCGAGCCCGCTGTCAACCAATAGTGTGGTAAATCTTGTAGACAACGTGGGCTATACCGGAGTAACAAGCCCTGGCAATGATCCGCACTACTCGGATGTTACTTTCATTCAATATGACTTGCCGGCAACCGATTTCCCTTCTGACCCGGTGCACCCACAACAAAACAACCTGATCGGTCAGGTAAGCCGCACCAAAAATGCCAACGCCACTACGTGGTATAGCTACGACGAATTCGGTCACGTGGAGTGGACCATTCAGTCGATCAACACGGTGACGGCTTCACAGTGTGCTGTAAGTAATGTACAATGACCAATCAGACAAATGTGACGGTGACGGGAGCTTCGCTGACAAAAACAGCAGGCGCAGCGAACACCTGGGATGCCGGTGCTTTTTCGGTGCAACCCATCCCAGCAAACACCAACGGATGGATTGAGTTCACGGCCGGGGAAACAACCATCTATAAAATTATGGGGCTGTCGAGTACCGACGGAGGCGCAGGATACACAACGATCAATTATGGGTTCGACGCCGGGGGTGACGGAACGTTGTATGTCTTTGAAAATGGGGCGAGAGCTACCAATAACGCTTTGGGCACCTACACTACTTCTGATGTGTTACGCGTGGAGCGTAGCGGTACAAACATTTTGTACAAAAAAAATGGAGTGGTAGTATATACCTCAGCCGTACAGTCAAGCTCAGTGCTTTACGCGGATTGTTCATTTTACGCAGTGGGCGCCACGTTTAACAATGTCTCAATGACCATTTTGCAGGCGCCGACAACCCAGTGGACTAACCTGATGGGAACCACCGCCGGCGGTGACGTTATTACTAAATCGGGTTCGACTACCGGATGGGATGCTGGTGCCTTCTCCGTACAATCAATTCCGGCAAACATGAACGGGTACGTTCAGTTTACTACCGGAGAGTCTACTAAGTTTAAAATTATGGGACTGTCCAGCACGGATATTGACGCCGGGTACACTACGATAAATTATGCATTGGACGTCGGTGGAGATGGGTATTTGTACGTCTACGAAGGTGGAGTACAAAAAGCAAACAAAGTCGCGACCTATACCACGAGTGACGTATTTCGTGTAGAGCGAATTGGCACCTCAATCGTGTATAAAAAGAATGGAGTTGTGCTTTATACCTCAACCACGCCGTCCAGCGGCGTGCTATACGCCGATTGTTCACTGTACAACCCGGGCTCGACCATTAACAATCTCACGATCTCCTGCGGTCAGCCTACGCAAATCACCAAGTCCATCGACTATACCTACGACTTCCTGGGCAACGTTACTCAGGTAGCCTACCAGAACCTCAGCACACCGCCATCCGACAGATTCTTTCATCACTATACCTACAATGCCGACGGCAAACTTACCGACGTAGCCACCAGCTTAGATGGGACCCACCAAACTGCGCAGGCCAAATACAAATATTATTTGCATGGGCCGCTCAAGCGCGTGGAGCTCGCCACCAACCTGCAGGGTATTGATTATGTGTACACGATCAATGGTGCGCTGAAAAGCATTAACCATGCTGACCTGGCAAACGATCCAGGTCACGATGGATCAAATGGGTTCACCGTGGACAAATTTGGCGAGACGTTAAATTACTTTAACAACGATTATACCGGCGCGGCATACAACGCGGGTACGCTCTCATCCACAGGGCTCACGGACTATTACAGCGGACAGATCAAATCTGCGGCCTGGTCCACACCCATTGATAATACGCCAAGCAAAAAAATGTACGGCTACACGTACGATAACCTCAACCGGTTTCAGAGTGCCCAATGGGGAACGGTAACCGGCACGGCGGGGACGTATGTGGGGACCCCCTCAGGAGTGAACGCCTATCAGGAAAGCATTGGCAGCTACGACAAAAACGGCAACATCCTGGGGTTGAACCGTACCGGCAAAACCGGCAATACCCTGGGCAATTATACTTACAACTACAACGCTGGTAAAAATCAACTGGCCTCTGTGACTGGCGGAACAAATGCGGTGAATTATACCTACAATGGCATTGGGCAGATGGTGAAGCAGACCGAGGGTACTAAAACCATGAACGTAACCTACAATGCGTACGGTCTGACCCAAGAAGTGCGCGATGCCAGCAACACGCTCATAGAGAGCAATTTTTACGACGACCGTGGCGACCTGGTGAAGAAGACCATCTTCAACGCCGGCGTGCTGCTGAAAACAACTCTGTACGTGCGCGATGTAGTGGGAAATCCGCTGGCCATTTATGAGCAAAACGGTACCAACGCCCTGGCTCTGGTAGAGCAACCCATTTATGGTACGGGCCGCATCGGGATGATGAAGATGAAAAAGGGGCTCGCAAAATATTTTTATGAGCTCAACGATCACCTGGGCAACGTACGCGCTGTGGTAGGGACTCCCTATGTAGAAAAATTCACAGCTACTATGGAACCGGCTAACGCGCCGGTAGAGACAAAGCAATTCCTCAACCTGACTCCCTCGGCAATACCTTATGCCAGTGCCAACTCCACAACGGGTGGTAGTTATGTTTCCAGACTCAACGCCCAGCAAAACGGCGGCGTAGCTCCCCACATCATGGGGCCAGGCATTGTATTACCGGTGTCACCGAGAGATTCTATTTTCTCTTCTGTGACTGTTTATTTCGAATCGGGGTCAGGTAATGGTACTTCAACATTATCTGCAGCTACCACAGCAGCGGCCATCGCCAGTGCCTTTACTGGAGGCATTTTCCCTGGAGACCCTGCTACATTGCAAAATTCTTTTAATACTTCTTTTTCTCCAGGTGGAGTCTTTGCGGCCGAAAGCGGTACAAGCAATGACAACGTGCCCCACGCATACCTTAATATGATCATGTTCGATGGCAATTTGATGCCCGATGCCTCATTACCCTCTGCTTATATTCAGATCCCTGTCAATAGTAGTCCAGGAGTTAAACAAACGATAAGCATACCAGGGGCGATCATGCCAACAAGTGGATATGTGTTTATCTACGTAGATGTGAATGGCGCCAGCCCCAATTACGTGTACTTTGATGACCTCACTGTGACTCAGGCACACTCCCCAATTGTGGCGGGCGGAGATTACTACCCCTTTGGCTTGACAATGGACGACCGCCAGGTGAAAAGCGAACGCTACCGCTTCGGCTATCAGGGACAATATGCGGAGAAGGATAGTATTACTAACCTTAACAGTTTTCAACTTAGATTGTACGAGCCCAGATTCGGCAGGTGGTTGAGTGCGGATCCTTATGGGCAATTTTCTTCACCTTATTTGGCCATGGGTAATAACCCAACTGGTTCGGTGGATGTTGATGGCGGCTGGACATGGGAGACAGCAGCGGCAGGTTTCGCATTTGGCGCTGGAACTGCTTATGCTACGGGACACGGAGATGATTGGTGGAAGTTCGGACTAGCTGGTGGAGTAATAGGTGGGAGCATGTTTGAGTATGAATATGGTGAAGGGGGAGTTCAGAGGTCTTGGGGAGCTACCGCCCTTGGAAGTAAAATAGTATCAAATAGGCGAATTGTAACTTCGCCATTCGGAAGTTTCTTCTTTAGATCAACAGCTGTGGCGGCAAGATACCTAACAGACGAGGAAGACGTTTATGCAAAAATGAGAAAAAAGGCGAAGGAAGATGGCTGGGGAGGAGAATATCACGAAAATTCACCCGAAGCAATATTTATCGGAAAAAAGGGAATAATGACAACAGAGGCAAAATGGACGTACACAGATCATGGACGAAAGCGAAGGCGAAAACCTGGTGATGATCCCCGTTACGCTTTGCCTCATAGAATAGATAAAGACGGAAACTATAAATACAAAGTACACGGGAAATGGCAGAAAGCAAATGCATATGCGGTTGGACAGAACTTTAACGGGCCAAGGCAACATACCATTTCATCCAGTAAAGCAGATCGAGCAAATAATACAGACACAGATCTTAGAGTACAAGAGCACAGGGAATTATGGGGATTTTCAGAGTTTAGAGTAGTGACACCGGATGAAGTAATGATAAACCCAAATTCAACTCGCAATTACATTAATGATATAGAATGGAGACCAAAATAGAAAAATCAAGGGGGATCATTTTCTTATCTGTGATTCTCCTGTCGAATATTGCTTACAGTCAAAATTCAGACCATCGCTATCTGCTTTATCAAAAAAATATACACACAAGCATAGATAGGAAGACCAAGGAGCTAAAGATTGATACAGTGCTTGAGGTAAGAGGTTTTATTTGGAAGCGCGGTTATGAGTGGTTTGCTTGTGGTTCATTCCTCGATAGCCCATGGGGCATTAAAATCAAGATGAAGACAGAAGGAGAAAAAGCCTTTTTTACTTTGGAGGAAAATGATGTTGAAGGGATAATTTTAAAAGACTCACTTTTGAAAACGCCGATGCCCAAATTTGTTTTAATTCCGCTTCGCAAGGGAATAAAAGTAAATCCATTTAAGGATCAATCGTGGACTGATCAGCAAAGTGTGAAAATTTTTTTTGAACGAAAAGACTTAGTACGCAGGGGAAAACTGAACACTCAGGGAAGTTGTGCTATAATACCGGTTGACTCCTCTATTTCGATATTGCAATGTGGCAAAATGATTTATGGCGGAGAAGAACAAAATAATGTTATAGTCTCGGAAAGCTTATATGCTTTTATTCAGGTTATCAAAATTTCTAATATTAGGATTGAAGTGAATTTCTATCCGAGGATTATCAGGGCCGGTCGATCAATTATTTCTAAAAATAACTATAAAGTCGAGCCGCTGAAGGATAATTCGATTGTCACCAGCGTTCAGGGTAAATTAGTTGGTGATTGGGAAACCAAAACATTTTACAAATTCAATGCCGTAGGATTGGAAGCTTTGCCTTATCGTTATGACTTTCATTTTCTGAAAAATCAATTAATAATCGAGAAGGAATATAAGGGCTCGGGGTTCAAGAACAGAACAGATACAATGATTTATGAACTCCATCCTTCTGCAGAGTACTTTATCATTGATCGAGAGAAAAGTAAGACACGTGTAAGTACGCTGTTTATTAATAAGATCGAATCAGAAACCCTGACTGTCGTTATGGATGAGGTTTTGGTAACGGAGGATGGACATGGCAATCGAGCCATTAAAGTTTTGATTGAGTTGAAACGGAAGTGAATTTGCTTCTTACATCTCCACAGAGTTACCCGCCTCGAGAACTCTGCGGTGCGATAACCGGGAGAACAAACTTGAAATGCCACAGTAATTGTAAGTTTGATAGATGAGTGTCCGTAGAGAGAAATGCGACTTAATATTCATAACCTTATGAACAAACATTTAATACTCACTTTTGCATTTGTTTTTCTGGTTTCATGGGCCAATGGCCAGAAAAAAATAAAGCTTACCAAACCCGATCGGCAAAAACCCATCTACATCGAAAACGGCATGCGCATTGTGTATGCGTTGCACGGCGATGCGACTTACCGCAAAGGGGTGATAACCACGATTGATCCCACCTTTTTTGTAGCCGATGGCAAGACCATTGCCTACGAAGACCTTGCCGCCCTCGGGAGGAAACGCCATGGTTCTGGTTTTTTGCAATTCCTGCTGGGTACTACGGGTTTTGGGTCTATCATCAGTGCTTTCAACCCTCCCGCCACGCCCTCGTGCCAGGGGTGCCAGACGGTAAGCACTACGGATGATGGCGCAGTAGCTGGTCAGGTGCTGATTGGTGTAGCCTTGGTGGGACTCAGCATTAACACGGCCGTCAGAAACAGCGCGAAGGACGTTACAAGCAAATGGAAACTTGAAGTGGTGGATTAACCAAATGACCTCGTTGAAAGGGTGAAAAAATGGGGCTTACTTTTGCTGGTTTTCTCAACTGCGTTCACTACTTACGCGCAGGGCAAAAAAAGTACAGCTGATTCTGTCGTTAAGGCGCATGTGTCCACACACGCTCTTGATTCCGTTTCGCAGCACCACCTGAAAAAACTGGATTCAGTAAAAGGAAGGCTCACCCACACCATGGACAGCCTACGAAAGAAGGGGCTTCCGGTAACGCACTACCAAAAAAAGATGGACAGCGTAAACCGCAGCATCAAAAACCTTATCTCGCTTCAGGCACTTTCGGCGAAAGCAAAACGAAAGACCGCAAAGCTCAACGCTGCACTTGCCTCCCCGCAAGACAGTCTGAAAAAAAAGATGAGTCGACGCGAGCTGGCGTTGCAACGCAAAGTAAAGCGCCAGCGCGCCCGTCTCGACTCGCTCACGGCAAAAGCAGGCTTGTCCTCTGCCGTTAAATTGCCCCGCGCGCCAGGCCTGAATGCAAAGCTGCCAAACAGTGCAGGGGTAAACCTCCCCACGAACACACCCAACCTCAACACGCCGTCGCTAAACCTGCCCAACGAAACCAACGCGTTGAACAAACTAACCAACACGTCGATCCCTTCCGTGCCCAATACTAACGCCCTCAACAGCGAAGTAAAAAAAATAGAAACCCTGCCAGGGAAAGAACTAACCCAAAGCGACCTTGGCAAAGAAGTCAATGGGCTAAAAAAAGAAGTGAAACAAGCTGAGGTACTTGAAAAGCAAATGGACGGATATAAAACAGACTTAAAAAAAATTAAAGAAGGCGATAGCGCCCGCATGGCTTCGCTGAAAAAAGATGCCGAAAAAATAGCGTCGAACACAAAGGAACTGAAGGAGCTCAAAAAAGAAGAGACTATTGTGCAGACACAAAAGAATGCGTTTGAGCAATACGATGACATGCTCAAAGACCTGAAGAGCGGCAAGGGATTAAAAGATGCGAAAAACATTTCGACCAAGGCGCTGCCCAATCCATTCATCGGCCAGGAAGAAAAACTTCAGGCTGGCATCAACGAGCTGAATAAGCTAAAGAAGAAATACAAAAATGTGCCTGACAGTCGCTACCTGCCCAAGTTTGTGCCTAACGAAATGAAGGGCAAGCCTTTGAAAGAACGGTTGGTGCCGGGGTTTGGTCTGCAGGTATATCAGTCAACAAACGTTGGTGTTGACTTATCAGCGTATCTGATGTATCGCGTCACGGGGCGGCTGCGCCTGGGGGCCGGATTCAGCGACCGGCTCGTGGTAGACAGCAAGCAGCACTATGTGAGTTCGGGCCACGTGCAGGCGTTCCGTTTGCTGGCCGACTTCAGAACTTTACCATCGTTGTACCTTCATGGTGAGGAAGAATTGACTCACTTTGACATGAGTCACCAGTCTGTATTCCGCACAAAAGTTGATCCGCCGGCCAGGGAGTGGAACATGCGCTTTAATGCGGGGATATTGAAGACTTATAAAATTTCTAGACGGATAGATGGACAGACGCAACTCTTGTACAACACTTCGGATTGGAGTAACTTTCCTCAGGCCAAAAACACTACGGTGCGTTTTGGCTTTGAATACAAGTTGGGTATCCGCAAAAAAAGTAAGTAAATTTTTTACCTCGTGAAATTTCGTCTTCTACTCATGTTGATGCTGATGCTGCCATGTATCGTACTACACGGACAAAACCTTGTACAAAATCCGGGCTTTGAGTGTGGTACCGACGTATGCGATTTCAGCGATGACCACAACATGACCATGAAATACTTTTGTAATTGGGGTTCAGCAACATTTGGGTGCCCGGATATGTTTACTACTTCACTGGGCCCAACGTGTTTCAGCGGTCAACCGAGCAATCCCAATTCCTCTTTAGTACAGCCGGGGCCGCAACTGCCGCATTCAGGAAAGCGCTTTGCGGGTATCTTTACGTATAGCGGACATTATAACAACGAGCACAACGACCGGGAATATCTGCAAGTTATCCTCTCAAATCCTTTAACTGTGGGAGCTTACTATAGCGTAACAATGTATGTGGCGTGCGCTAGCCGGATGGGATTTGCAGCCAATAACCTTGGGGTCTGTTTTAAAAAAGAGTCTTACAACGGGCCAGCCACTTTTTACGTTTTGCCTGATTACGTACCTGACGTGGTAGAAAAAAGAATCATCACGTCAACTGAATGGGTGAAGATCTGCGGTGTGTTTCGCGCCACCACCGCGGCCACGATCGCTATCATCGGAAATTTTTCTTACGATCCGGAAACTAAGTCTGTAGGTCGCGCAGGACTTTCGAATGATAGCTACTATGCCAATGCATACTATTACATCGATGATGTGAGTGTTGAACAAGTGCCGGACCCTCATCTTTCACCCTTGACGGTAACCGGTAACACCGAGATATGTCAAAATCAGAGTACTACTCTTTCCGTGCAGGAACATTTCGACCAGCAGTTTTGGTTTCTTGCTTCCGACACTGCCACAGTGCTCTCTATGGACAATGTATTTAAAGCTTCGCCCAAAGAAACCACTACGTATCTGGTGGAGGGCCGTAATTGCAATGAATATGCCGTGCATAACACCGTAACTATAAAAGTTGATCCTTTGCCCAGAATTTCACTTGGCCGGGATACTACGCTATGCCAGGGCAATCATCTAACCCTCAGTCCGGGAACCGGTTACAAAGAGTATCATTGGCAGGATAACTCCACGGCGAGTAGATATACGGTGAATCAACCGGGCACCTATACAGTCGCCGTAAAAAATCAGTACGACTGCTCGTCAACCTCATCAATTCACGTCGGCTATGCGGCACCGCCGTCACTGCACCTTAACAAAGACTATTTTAACTGTTCAACTTTTGGTCGACTGTCGGCGACCAATCCATCGTCCACGTATGTATGGTCGTCCGGATTTACGGATTCAGTTTACGTTCCGAACAAAAGCGGAGTGTACTGGGTGACGGTGAAAAATCAATGCGGCGAAGTAACAGACACTACCAAGGTCCATACACTGGCTGAGATTTTTATACCCAACGTAGTTACTCCCAATGACGACGGTAAGAACGAAACATTGATGATCACCGGAATTGGCGACATGCCCGGAAGCCTTACCATTCTGAACCGATGGGGAGAAGTTCAATGGAATCAATACCCCTATAAAAATGAGTGGCCCACGAACAAAAGCTTACCCACAGGTTCCTATTATTTTTTACTCACTTTTCCTGGCTGTCCCGAAAAATATAAGGGATGGATAGAAGTAATTAAGTAACTGGTTTTTTCTGCCCTCCACTTACCCAAACTAGCGCAATTCTTAGGCAAGCGCGCGGCCATGAGCGTGACTTGTGCCACTTAATTAGGGCTGTTATATTTAAGTTATGAGCAGTAAAGAGGGCACAAGTCTGCCGCCGCGCATTCAAACTGCACAAGACTTGCACGAGTGAGGATTGCAAGCAATGGATTGACCGAGGAGTTGACTCTCTTTCTGCGTATCAGCTTCATCCGGTTAAAAATAAATCCACTCTGAATGCTTCCTGAGATTTATTTAACAAAGCCCTGTTGTGCGATAGCAGTTCCTTCGCTGCTTGGCAGAATAAAATTCCTGTGCTTATCCTGCTTGACAGGCACAACGAAGCTATTAACACAATCGACGGTTTTCTCAGGAGGGGCGCTGATTCAACTATTTTATTAACCAAAGGGAGTGAGCTTGAGAAAATTCATAAACCAGAAGATGCGATGAGCCTCTATCGAAAAGTTTATGGGTATTCCTACCGGGTATTTAAAGCACATCCCGGCGAGCCAAATGCCATTTATTTTATGCTTTTAAGTAAGTCCAAAGTATATGGCATTGGAAGCATTCAAAGTGAAGTGAACGAATACTTAGAAAAATCTCCAGAAGATAAGAATTTAAAAGCGTTGTTAACCTCGCTTCAAAACTAATTCTACCCAAACTAGCGCAAGTCTTAGGCGCGTCAATGCTTTTTACTATCGAGATAGCCTGAGGGTGAATTGAAATGGCAAAACGTAAATTGAAAGTCAGACCGGCTTAGTAAGTCAGATAAACAAAGGAATAGGATGGGAAAAAGCCCATCCTATTTTGTTTTAGAAAGGTGTAGCCAGTGTAAAAGGCTGATCTTATCTTTAGTGATACAGAAAAGCTGATGAAGAGTCAGAAGAATAAATTGAAACTCGCTCTGCGGCAGGGATAGAAGCGGCACGAAGTAAAGCGGATAGCCCGGTGCGCGCCTCGCGCAGCCGCCCAAGAACAAATAACGACCAACAAACAACTAAATTCGACGGAGCCATCTGCGAAGATTGAGGCAATTGTAACCGCCTAACTCTAATAAGGTATACTCCTTTCGGAAACACAGCATGCACGTATGTTAGACAAAATAAAAAACCCCACCGGGTTAACCAGCGGGGTATAGGCGCTACACGCAGCGCGGGTTTTCTTCTTAATGCCGTGTAAACGGAAGGGCTGTGAGTTGCTTCACCTGAGGGCTGCGGATGCCATAGATTGAGCCCACATAATCTTTTACTGCTCCAAATACATCGGCCATGCCGGTAACGGGGGCATACATGATGGTGTCGCGCTCAATGCGTGCGTTTTTCAGCGCCGTCTCCGCATCGGCAGCGGCCGCATTTTTTGCTTTCAACTTCGCGAGTAAATTTCTGAGCGACGCTACCTGCAATTCATTTTCGTTGGGCGCGTATGAAGGCTCTGCGGCAACGGTGTTGATCAGCTCGTTGAGGTGATCCACCATTTTATCAAAGCTCTGCTGCGATACGGATTTAGTTTTCTTTACCGCAGGTGCCGCCCCTACCGCCTGCACCGGAGGAGTGATGGCTTTGGCGCGTGTGCCACGGATTTTGCGGTAAGCATTTTTTGCGTCGGCCATGGTCTGCTCGGTGGCGTCCGTGGCTTTCAAAGCTTTCATGATGCGGGTGGACAACGCCTTGAATTCACCGAACGCGATCTCGCGGCTGTTGGTGGCGTTGTTCCAGGCCGTTTTGTTGTCTTTTATCTTTTGCAGGGAACGCTCTGCGGCCGTGAGCGTCTGCGAGAGATTGCCGACCTGGATGCGCGCTAATGCGGGTGCATACTTGTTTCCGTATCCCTTTACAAAGCGGATGGATTTGTCGAAGATCGCCACGTTCTTGGCATGGCCGGTTTCATTTGAGTTTGTCATAATTTTAAAATTTTTAGTTTTAGTTATGACCTACTCTTTACATAATGCGTGCCAACCGATTTTCTGTGTTTTTGATAGCAATTTCGAAGGTGGCAGGATGAAATTGACGAAATAAAACGAAATGGCTAACGATATATCACGGAAAAATAGCCTTATAAAGGGTTAACTGACCAAAAGGAAATACCAAAGCCTTATGCTAAGCAAGTACCAGTCACTTCAGGTTTTCATCACCATACCGAGAGAAGGGTGAATGCCCAGACTATGACCGTATTAGTAAAACGGTCAGTTCGCATGGGTATCAGAGGCATAGTCACTGGGCGAAACACCAAATTTCTTTTTGAAGCGCTTGGCGAAATACGATTGGTCATTGAAGCCCACTGCATACGCTATTTGAGATAACGTATCGGTTTTTGCCTTGATCATTTCAGAGGCGCGTTGCAGGCGAATTTCATTGATAAACTCATTGGGGGATATCCCCACGATGGCTTTTAATTTGCGAAACAGTTGTGCCCGACTCAAATTTGTCCCTGCTGCAAACGCCTCCACACCAAATAGCGTGTTGTCAAGATTGGCATACACCAATTCACGGGCCTTATTTAAAAATTTTTCGTCAATAGAAAGCTCGCCGTTACTTTCAATATGCACCGGCAAGACACGTACGGCGCTGATCTGTTGCCTGTATTTTTCGGCCAGCTTTCTGCGCTGTTCCAACAGGTTGGACGTGCGCACCTGAAGCTCTTCGGTAGAAAACGGTTTTGCCAGGTAATCATCCGCGCCTGTTTTCAATCCAGTCATCCGCGATTCAAAATCGGCTTTGGCGGTGAGTAACAGCACAGGGATGTGGCTTGTTCGCTCATCGGTTTTTATTCGCCCGCACAATTCGATGCCACTCATCCGGGGCATCATCACATCAGAGATGATAAGGTCAGGAACTTTATCCATCGCCAGGGTCCATGCCTCTTCCCCATCTGTCGCTTCGAGTATCGAATAATTCGCGTGGATGACTGACCCAATGTATCGGCGAAGTTCTTTGTGATCTTCAACAATAAGTACTGTTGGCTTATCGGTAGTATCAACCGGCTCTTCGGGCTCCGCGATTGCATGGTCCATCTCCGTCGGCAGCGACGCGGTGTTCGGTACCTTCGTCTCCCCTTCCACAAAGTGCGCATGCGCCAGGGCTTCGTTCGAAATCGGCAAGGTAACCTGTATCGAAGTGCCTTCTCCCAGTTGGCTCTCCAAATGAATTCTTCCTTTGTACAAGTCCACCAGTTCTTTCACGAGCGCCAACCCAAGCCCTGTACCCTGAATCTCGCTGGAAGATCCCCTTACCTGATAATAGGAAGAAAAAATATGGCGTTGATCTTCGGGAGAAATACCGATGCCCTGATCGGCAACGGTGAGTTGCAGATTTCCTGTTGGGTCAATCAGTGCCTGGAAGCTAATGCTTTTTCCTGCTGGCGTAAATTTGAATGCATTGATAAAAAGATTGTTTAAAATTTTTTCAATTTTTTCTGCATCAAACCACATGGGTCCTTCCATCGCTGAAATGCTTTTATGAAAAACAATGCCTTTGTTTTCGGCCAGCGAATCAAAAGAGGCGGCAAGCACAGTTATGAATTGAGAGAGATCGCCCCGCTTCACCCAGAGTTCCATTTTGCGCATATCGAGCTTGGAGAGATCCAGCAAGTCATTCACCAGTGAAAGGAGTTGATGCGCATTCCGGTTAATCTGACTGTACAAGTTTTTGGATGCAATCGGTAAGCTTTCGTTCACGCGCAGTTCATTTTCAATTGGCGTAATGATAAGAGAAAGCGGAGTTCTGAATTCATGAGAGATGTTGGCAAAGAAGCGCGACTTTATCTCGTCTGTCTCGCGGAGCCGGGAATTTAAATCCTGTTGTATCAAAAGGAGATCTCTTACTTTTTTATGGTTAGCCCGTTGCAATAAATAGATAAGGAGAGACACCACCACCACCAGTAGCAAACTACCCGTCAAAAACCACTGCTTCAGGTTTTGAATCTGCTCTTGCTGCTGAAGTGAGTGTATGGTTTGTTCTTTTTTTTGAACGTCAAAGCGGGTTTGTATGGTCGTTATTTGAGCAGCCTTTTGAATGTTAAACAGGCTGTCTTTCAACTGGTCTTTCCGCTCCGTGTAGCGAAGCGCATCTTTGAAATTACCTCTTTCTTTTTCAAGGTCAATGCGGCAAATCAGCAGCTCAATTTTTAAACCTTTGTTGGACAAGTTTCTAGCTAACGATTCTGCTTTTTGCAGGGAGGCATCCGCTAGCTGGAATTTACCCATCCGGGTGTACACTATGGCAAGGTTGGCATGGTTGATAATCCTGGAATTCGTATTCACGATTTTCATTTGGTCCATCAACGCAAAAGCGGCGCTGATACTTGCTATTGCCTTTTCGTATTCCTTTTTATTCAGGTATATGTCGCCCAGGTTGGTATAGGATAACTCCATGCCTTCGCGATGACCAATTTCAGTGAGCACCTTCAGTCCCTGCAGGCAATATTTCTCCGCCGAATCGTATTTCTGAATGCGCGAGTAAGCCCCTGCAATCTGACTAAACAGATAACCCAACTCCACCTTCAGATTCTCCTTATCGAGAATGGTCAGGCATTTCTTGTATTCCTCAAAGCTCTTGTCATATTCTTTATTTTCAAGATACACGCCAGCCAGCACTAGCATGGCATGCACTTTTCCTTCGTTATCGCCGGTGCTTTCAAATGCTTTCTCCGATTCCTGAATACATTCAATAGCGCGATCATAGTCGCCTTTGCGTTGATAGTTTTGCGCAAGTGACTTGTATGAAAACCCAATCCCATTCAGGTAATTTATTTTCTTTGAAATCCGCAACGCCTCCTTAGCATAATTTTCAGCCGCATCAAGATCAATATCCGATTCGTAATGAGAAATAAACCGCAAAATCTTTACACGAAGGGTATCTTCCTGCGGGTGCTTTTCAAGTTCTTTTTTAAGACTATCGAGTTCCTTCCCTTGTGAATATGCAAAGGCTATAGAAAAGAGAGCCAACCAACTACTGATGAAGACCTTTTTCATAAAAACGGTAAATAAACGACTATTATATCCTCTCAGGTCTGTCTAGGTGCTCCAAAATTAATAAAAGCCGGCTGTTGTTGAGCATCATAAAGGGAAAAACCTTACGCCGTATAGCATGAGAAAAAAAATGCAACATTGATCAAAACACTGGAGCAAGACTGAGCGTAACCAACGCGCTAAAGCAGTTACCGGTTTTTTAAATAGACTCTGAAGGTAGTTCCTTTGTCTGGCTTGCTTTCTACTTCAATTTTTCCGCCCAACGCAGCGACCTGGGTTTTCACCAGATACAACCCGATCCCTTTGCCCTCTACATGATGATGAAAGCGCGCGTAAAGGGTAAATAGTTTCTCCCGATACAACTCCAGGTTTATTCCCAGTCCGTTGTCGCTCACCGCAATGCAAACGTAATCGTCCACCGCTTCAGAAGTGATCCGAATTTCCGGAAATCGCCACGGGTGTCGAAATTTTATTGCATTGCCGATCAGGTTAATAAGGATGCTGTCGAGGTAGGGCTTGATGGTGCGTACTTCCGGGGCATTGGTGAAATCTTCGGTAATCGAAGCGCTTGTTTCCACAATATTCCGCTCCAGGGTTGCCTTTATAAATGCCAACTCATCCTGTAACAGAACCGTTGAAATATGTGACGAGAAATTCTTTCGCAGCTCCAGAATGGTGTTGAGGTCTTTTACTACATCATCCAGTTCCTGCGTAGAGTAAATCAATTTATCCAAGATGAGTTTTACTTCCTCGGGGTTGTTGCGCGCATACTCAAGGATATTGCCAAGTCCTAATATGCGGGCTACCGGGCCGCGCAAATTATGCGCGGAGATAAATGCAAACTGCTCAAGCTGCTGATTGTATTCAACCAAATCTTTGGTGCGCTCTTTTATTTCCGATTCAAGCGATTCATTTCGTTCGCGGATTGCATTGTTTTGTTCTTCAATGATCTGGCGGGCGGCCTGAAGTTCTTTATTCTGATTGGCTAAGGCTTCCCGTTGTATCAGCAGATCGTTGTTTTGCGCCAAAATCTCTTCGTCGCGTAGCACGAGTTCGGTGGTCCGCTTTGCCACTTCGTCTTCCAGCTTTTTATTTCTTCTGGTGATGGCGCCAATTCTATTTCGATAATAGGCTACGGAGGCCATGACAATCATGGACACGGCCAAGGTGGTGAACCACCACGTTTTCCAAAAGGGTGGCAACACATGAATGACCAGCGCAGCTCCGGTTTCATTCCATACTCCATCGTTGTTGCTGGCCTTTACCCGAAAGGTGTAGTCGCCGGGATTTAAGTTGGTGAACGTGGCCGTGCGCTGACTGCCGTTGTTTATCCAATCGTGATCAAACCCTTCCAGTTTGTAAGCGTACTGATTTTTAGCGCTGGAGGAAAAGTTCAGCGCGGCAAATTCAAAACTGAAAAAATTTTCCTCATAGGAAAGAAAAATTTCTTTCGTTTCGGTAATCTGTTTTCGCAATAGAGAATCCTTCTCGCCGATGGTTACGGAGGTATTGAAAATTTTAAAGTCAGTAATGTAAACCGGAGGAGGATAAGGGTTACGCTGAATGTTGTCAGGATCAAAGACGGTTACCCCCTTTCCACCAAAAAAGAATACGCCGTCCTTATTTTTAAAACATGCGTTGGGTTTAAATTCGTCGCCACTCAGCCCGTCGCTGGTGGTATAATTTTGAATGGTTAGGTTTTCCGGGTTGAATTTGGAAAGTCCCTTCGTAGTGCTCAACCACAGATTTCCACTGCGGTCTTCAAGAATACCATTGACAATGTTATTGGGAAGTCCATCCTTTACCGTATATCGCCGTACCGCCCTTTTATTTTCAATTTGAAGCAACCCTTCCGCTGCCCCCACCCAAACTCTTCCCTTCTTATCCTGCAAGATGCAATTGACTATCTCACTTATCTTTGGATTGGTAATGTTGGATTCATCAAACCGTAAAATTTTCCTTTCGGAATCGTCAAACATATTCAACTCTTCCACGGTACCGATCCAAATCGTTCCCGCATTGTCCTGAAAGAGACAACGGATATAGCTGTTCGATTCGTAGCCCGGCTCCTTGTAATGTGCAAAGACTCCCTTCTTTTCCTCTGTTAATACATTTAGACCGGCATAGCTGCTAACAAAAAGTTGATGGGTTTTGGCATCCTCCATCACGGCATACACATTCTGGTTAGAAAGGCTTTCGGTGTTTTTATCGTCGTGCTGAAAACTAGTGAAGCTGTCGGTCTCTTCGTGGTAAAGGTTTAGTCCACCGGCCCAGGTCCCAATCCATATCCTGTTCATACTGTCTTCTATAATAGAGAGCACCGGGTCACTGCTAAGGCTTCCTTTTCGGTCAGGCTCGTGGTGATAATAATTTACTTTGTTGCCGTCCTTACGCGTGATTCCCTTTTCTGTTCCAATCCATATCCTGCCCTTCCGGTCTTCATAGATGGCGTTGACGATATCATTTTCAAGCGCAATATCGAGTTGGGCAAATTTGTTTTGCAACTTGTCTAACACGCAAAGCCCTTTGGAAAAAGTGCCCACCCAGATCCTGTTTTGCCGGTCTTTATACACCGTCCACACCGAGTTATCACTAATGGAAAAAGGATCGTTTTTGTCAAAGACAAAATTGTCATAGTGCCCGGTGCTCGTGTTTATTTTGTACAAGCCTCCATTGAGCGTAGCTACCCAAAGGAAATCGTCATCGATAAACATGTCGCGGACAGGAAAGGCAATGTGCTCGTAGGTTTGGGAAGCAGTTTCATAAGTACCGACAAGCGAATTGGTTTGGCGATCGAATACAAACAATCCGTCGTTGGTGCCCACCCACACCTTGCCGTGGGTATCCTTTATAAGTTTACGAACTTCCGACGTTACAGAATTAGTAGGAATTGCAGGATAGCTTTCAATCGACTTCGTGGTGCTATTCCATCGGCGTATTCCGCCTTTCATCAACGAGATTAAATAGTCTTTATCCGAAATATTGATTATCGACGTGACTGGCTCTCGGGAAGGAAAAAGCCGAAAAGATTCCCATTTGCCTGACGAGCGATTAAACCGGCCGACAAACGCATCGTAATACCGTGTTCCTGTTATCCAAAGTTCTTTTTGTTCATCTTCAATAATCCGAATAATTTGACAGTCGGAAGAAAATTCCGGGACGCGCACAAACTTATCAAGCGCATAATCATAATAATAAAGGCCAGTGCCGCGTGTACTTACCCAAATTCGCTGGTGGCTATCTTCGAAAATACACATGATACTATTGCTCAGTAGCCCGCTCGTGTCCTGACTATTGCGATAGATTTTAAAATTGTATCCGTCAAACCGATTCAGTCCATCCGTTGTACCCACCCATAAAAAACCTTTCGAATCCTGCAGGATGGTAGTCACATTTGAATTAGAGAGGCCTGCACTTACTTCTGTGCGAGAGAATCGCACCTTTTCTACACCGCGTTGAGCCACCGATTCTCCACAGAGAAACAGAAACAAGGCACCTACAAGGCGGCAGTAGTGATTTATTTCCATTCGATGAACTACGTATAAAAAGGTAGAAATTTTTTAGAGTATTAACTATGATTTTTTTACTTATGGAATGAGCAAAAAAGGGTATTTGGAAGCCGCTTATAAAACAGCAAATAAACTACTTTCACTTCAGAAAGTATTCACAAGCCAAGCGATTTGAAAACAAACAGGAGATGTTTGTCTTTTCAGTAAGGGAATTACTTCACTTTTACCGTATAGGAAAATACATACTCGTTGTCGAGAAGCAGGTGCACCAGGTAGGTTCCCCGTGCTGTGAAGATATGATCCAGGGAGTACGTGCCGTCGTCGTTAGTGGCAGTTATGCTTCGCTTATCGCCATTGATTTCCAGTTCAATTTTCTTCACTGGTTGAACGCCGTTGCTTTTGAAACAAAACGGCAGGGCTTTTCCTTTTGAAGCCGTCACTTCAAAGGACTCGGGAGAAACCGGTATGATCTTCTTTTTGTACACTGCGCTGTAGACCAGAGGTCCTTCGAGAAATTCAATGCGTGAGGGGTTCTTTGGGAGAAGCAACCACGTGGTGTCCAGCGGGTAATGGTTCCGGGCAAAAAGAGCAGGGTCGGCCAGGAAATAGGAATTGTTATAACTCTTTATGAATGTACCCTGCTGCGGATTGACAGCGCCACTCGACCAGGTAGCATCACAGAGATACCATTTGTTGTTGAGCTTGACGGCATTCCACGAATGATTGGGAATGCCTTCTCCGCCTACATTGGCCTGCGACGTGCGTCCATAGCCATCAACCACCACACAGGATAGCCCCGCCCTACCCGCCAGCTCCCGCACCAGCGAAGCATATCCCGTGCAAATGGTCTTGTGTTGTCTGATCAGCTTTTGAAAGGAATGTTTGCCAAAGGTCTGGTTCCACTGACGAAACGCTTCAGGGTGGCTTTTCATTTTCTCACGCATGCGTTTCACTTCCGCATAGTCCGCATAATCATTTTCAATGTTGGTGCATACCCAGAAATAAATTGATCTGAATTTTTCCTGATCTGTATGCAATGGTGCCGTAAGTTTTACAGCAAGGTCATTGAGATCCTTTAGTGAATAATCCGGATAACGTTCGGCAATGCTGTCGGCCTTGCTGAAATCGGTCGAGGCAAAATCAGGATGTTGGGCTACAGCCCAGGAAAATTTTACACCGATCAAGATCAACAAAAGCCAACGCATCACTTTATCAGAATAATCCCTTCACCTTTCTCCAGGCTTTCCTGAACGCTGAAGGTTTTTCATACACATGATCCACAGATACATCGCCCAGCAACACTGTATAGGTCATGGTCAGTTTTAACTCGATCGTTTCATTCACCTCTTTGGTGACCACATACTCTTTAGGCTCGTACCCGATAAAACTGAACACAATCACGTCACCTTCTTTCAGTTTTTTGGGGAACTCAAAATTACCGTTGCCATCGCATATCGTACCTAGCTTTGGATCAGACTTGAGGTACACACTTGCTCCTGCCAACGGCTGCCCCTCTTCGTCTTTCACTATTCCCTTGACAAGATAGTCGTCAGGAAGAACCTCGTCTGTTGAGGCTACCGAATGATATGCCCAGGTGGTATTGGTGCTGTTGGGTGTAGGAAGAGCAACGCCTGGTCTGCTGATCAGCAATACGAACAAGCCCACAAACCCTGCGCGAAGTAAGCGCGCACCCGGCCTGACGGCGGGCATTGCAACAGCTTTGTATTTTTTCAGTTGGTCCGCTCGAAAGCGACCACAGGTTTTCCCCGAGGCTTTGCTGAAATGAGCAATAATCTCTTCGTCGCTCATGGTGGTGAAGTCAACCACGTCGGTGGAACATACGCTGCAGAATCCGCCTGCAGACGTTGGCGTAAAGTTTTCCCATTTTTCGGAGCAGGGCTTCCGGATGTCGAGTAAAAGTTGATTTTTCATAGAGTTTTTTTTCTCTATGATGCTGGATGATTCAGTATTCCATAAAGTTTCACTACAATTTTTCCGCGTCATGTTTATCGTCACCAGGGAATACCCCAAGTTGTTGTATATTGAGGATGACGTTCGGCGGATACCTCTCCAAAGAAGGGACGCGATGACAAATCTAATAGTGAGATGTTCGTGCAGGTATTTTCAAATCAAAACAAATTAAGGCATATGAAAAAACAAGGGTTAATCCTGTTGCTCTTTATTCCCTCTATGATTTGGGCTCAGGAAAAAATTTACAACACCAAAGAATTAAAGGCAGGGTTTTACAAAACCTACGAAGAGTTCATTAACAACGCTCCTTCTGTCACCACACCATTTACGGTACGCGAAAAAAGCAACATGGGAGAACAATACACTTTTCGACACCAAAGACGGCAGCAAGGTGGGTAAGGTGTTTGGATTTTGTGACGGTGTTAAAATCTATGTGCATGGCTTACGACTGGAGGGTTTTCATAAACTGGATTATGTAGGCCCTTATTCCTTTTTCGTTTTTGAACAAGCTCGTTATAGTGTGGCTACCGCCATGCTTCCCGATCATTTGGTGATTATTGATAGCGATGGAACTTATCGCGATGGCACCGTTGGGTTCGTTGAAAAATTTCTTCTGGAGAAGAATCCGGAGTTAGGCAAAGAATTTGAATCCCTTGCAGACAGAAAAGAGAAGAAAGACAAGCGGCAAGCCTTCATCATGAGGTTAAACGAAAAATTGAAAGGCAATTGACCGCCTGACTCCTCAAACAATAAAAAAAGAACCCTGACGAAATCATCAGGGTTCTTTTCATTTAACTAATAAATATCTACTCTTTCACTCCCTCAAACTTAAAGCCCATCGCTTCCATCACAAGTTTGGTTACTTTCTGATCCGTTCTGATGAACGTAACCATCGCTTTGCCACTAGCATCGAATTTATCTTTAGTAGAGGTTGCATCCACCGGGCCTGCTTGTCCGCCGGCGTCCATGATCAGCTTGCCGTCTTTAAGACTCATCTCAATATAAGGGAAAGGCAGTCCGGTCATTTTATATTTCCCTACGAAAGCGGAGAGCTCGTCGGCCGTGTACGTAACCGCAGGCGCGGCCACTTTTGATTCTCCTTCCATTTTAAACTGTGTACCAAAGACAATCATCATCACCTGTGCCGATCCCATGTTGGCATTTTGAAAAACAAGGTACAAATCATGTACTCCTTCGGTAGGCTCCAGCGTAATCGAATACGGTTTTGGGTTGAAAACCCCGCCGGGCACATCACCAATGAACTCAGATTTTCCTACGAGCTTTCCTTGTGGCTGATCAAGGTGAACTTCCACCACTCCACCCGATGCGCTCACCTGCGCCTTGGGCGCCACCGCAGACACTTCCAGTTTAGCAATTCCTGTAAGGTCAACCTGGTTAAGGCCGATGTAGCTTCCATTCTTCACGACCATTATAAAACTCATCCCATTAAACGACATCTTGTTGACGTCAGCAAACACATCGTATTTGGAAGGACTGACGTTAGGGTTACGCAGCACAAACTCATCTTCGGAAGCCAACCCGGCAAGGCCTAGTGCACCGTGATCTTTATACGCCGCGCGGAAGATGTAAACCCCCTGCCCTTTGTCGTCGGCATTCATTTTTGTGGTGTAGGTTCCCTTCACCGGAAGAGACTTCACCAATGATTTTTCATCCGTAAGACTGAGGATATAGTTGATCATCTCTGAGGCATCGGCAGCAGTGAGCTGAGGATGTGCTGCCATCGGAATATTGCCCCACACGCCGCTTCCTCCGGAGATAACTTTCTTGGTTAGATTTTCAAGAGCACCCGGCTTGCCTTTGTATTTCAGCGATACATCGCGGTACGCTGGACCGACTGATTTCTTGTCGATGGCGTGACACGCTTTGCAATCGCTAGCTTCAATGAGTTTTAAACCTTTGGTGGAAACAGGTGCGGCCGCTTCGGCGGTGCGATGACCGCGAGCGATTTCGGTTTTGTCAAAACCTTCCGGTAAATAGTCGATACTGACGATTACACGTTGAGGATTAATTTTTCCGCTGGCCAATGTTCCGTCTTCTTTATCTTCCACTTTGACCGCATAGTTGTACACTTTGTCTGGCGTATAAAAAGTGCGGTTGGCTTTTCCTAAGTCGAAGGAAACCACCGGTGGTTCATTTCCCGCGATAAGCTCAAGCGACTGTGAAGATACCCCGCCTTTTCCGTCAGAGACAGTAAGTGTTGCCTTGTACACATCGGGCTTGGTGAGCGAGAGTGTGGCGTTAGGCTCGTTTATTGTTTTAGTAAATCCTGTCTTAGAAGTAATAGTCCATGAATACGTAAGCGGATCATTGTCTGCATCTTTTGTTCCTTCGGAAGAAAGCTTCACGTTAAATGGAATTGATCCACCCAACTTATCGGCGTTCACCTGAATGAACGGCTTGCGATTACCGCCATTGTACTCAATGCGAATAAGGCGGGCATCGTCGTTGCCGGTAAACCAGCCCGAACCATATTCAAGCATGTAGAGATCTCCGTTGGTGTCAAACTCCATGTCCATCGGGTTGCTGAATTTATAGCTTGGCATAAAGCGTTCCATCGACTGATAGTTTCCATTTTTATCCATCGTCACCGCCATGATCCATCCGCGCATCCAGTCGTAGATGAATAATTTCTCATTGTAATAGGCAGGGAATGGCCGCGCCGCAGTTTTGAAGAGATCACTATAAAATACCGGGCCTGCCATCGCATTCCGTCCGCCCGATCCTACCAGCGGAAACTCCTTCGATTCACCGTAAGGATACCATATAAATGCCTTTTGCGCCGGAGGAAGTTCCTTCAAGCCTGTGTTGTTCGGTGAGTTGTTAATGGGTTTCTCCACTTTATAAAAAGCGCCAGGTTTGTTGGCAGCATAATCGAAGTAACGATAGGCTTTGTTGTCGCCCACAAAATAAGGCCACCCGAAGTTTCCTGCCATGCGAGCCTGCCCCACTTCATCTTGCCCGGCCGGCCCACGCAGTGAGTCAGCTTCGTTGGCATCGGGGCCTACTTCGCCCCAATAGAGAAATCCTGTCTTTTGATCCACCGAAATACGGAACGGATTACGGTGCCCCATGGTGTAGATCTCCGGTTTTGTCAACGCAGTTCCTTTCGGGAATAAATTTCCATCGGGAATAGAATATGTTCCGTCGGCCTGAGGTTTGATGCGAATAATTTTTCCGCGCAAGTCGTTCGTATTCGCCGATGATTTCTGCGCATCCCACGGAGCCTTGCCCTCGCGTTCATCAATGGGCGCATAGTTTACTTCGCGTGGACTGGTGTTATCCCCCGTCGACAGATAAAGGTTGCCTTGTTTATCCCACGCAATGCTTCCTCCGGTGTGGCAACATTGCTCGCGCTGCACGGGTACCGTGAGTAAAACCTTTTTCGAAGTCAGATCCAATACATCGCCTACGAGCGTAAAGCGGGCCAGCATGTTTTGTGATTTGCCCGGATCAGAATAATAAAGATAGATCCAATGGTTGACAGAAAAATTGGGATCCTTGTTCAACCCGAGCAAGCCATCCTCTGCCTCAGAAGTTTTGCCTTCTTTGTCTTTGTACTGAGTACTTACCGGAATGGTGGCTATGGTCTTTAGTACCTTGGTCTTGGTATTGTAAATCCGCACGGCACCGTGGCGTTCAATAAAGAGAATCCGACCGTCGTTGAGTACGCTGAGCTCCATCGGTTCATTTAATTTTTCTTTCAGGATTACTTTCGTAAAACGGTTTTCCTCGGGGCGCGCTTTGGAGTAGTCTAAGGCAACTGGAGTATCGCCGCCCATCGCATAATGCAAGCCTGCCCACACATGATTTAAAAAGAGCGGCTCGGAAAATGTTTCTTCCGTGTGTCCCATGGCTGTATAAAAGGCACGACCTCCCTCGAAATCGTGATACCAACTCATCGGGTGATTGTCGCCGTTCTTCCCTCCCACGTACGACTTCTCATCAATCTTCACCAGCACATTGATGGTCGGGTCAATTGATTTGAAACTGTAAAATTCATCGGTCCGCTCAAATTCATCGGGCATTCCCTTCGTTGCCCAATGATCCTTTTGCACTACAAAGAATTTTCCCTTTTGGATATTATTCGGATTCGGATGATCCAGAAAAAAAGCGCCAGCCAATCTTCCGTACCACGGCCACTCGTATTCACAATCGGTGGCAGCATGAATGCCGAGATATCCTCCACCCGCCTGAATATATCGCTCGAATTCAGCTTGCTGATCGTCGGTAAGGATATTGCCGGTGGTGTTCAAAAAAACAACAGCACTAAACCGTTTCAGGTTTGACGCCGTAAACGAATTTGCATCTTCTGAAAACTCAACAGCGAATCCTTTTTCGTCGGCCATTTTCTGAAATGCTGCTTTACCCGCACCAATAGAAGAATGCCGGAAGCCGTCTGTTTTTGAGAATACAAGGACTGCAGGTTTATCTACCGAGCTCATTCCAAGAGTAAAGACCAGCAGGATTATCGCCGCAGCCATCCTGGTCAGTCTTTTAGTTATAGAAGAATGATTCTTCATAGGCATTATAGTTTGATTAGTGTTGTGGTTTTTATTAATGTGTAGTTCTGACGCAATAAAAATGAAAATTTTTTCTGATTTATAAAACACCTTATTTATTGCTTTCTTTGCAGGCCTAATTTTAATTCATGAAATACATCGTCAATCTATTCGTATTGTCCTTGCTTAGCTCAGCGGTATGGGCTCAATCCATCACTATTTCAGGTTTAGTTACCGATACCCGCGGCCAGCGGCTGAATGGCGCTTCCATTCATATCTTAAACACAAATTATTTTACTATCTCGGACCAGGAGGGAAAATTTCAATTCACCAATTTGACGAAAGGGAAATTTATCCTCGAAGCAACAGCGATCGGCTTTGCCTCTTTTCAAAATGAAATCGTGGTGGAAGATCAGCCGGAAGAACTTGCCATCCAGCTTCATGAAGCTACCACCCAGCTTGATCCGGTGGTCGTAACCGCACAAAAAACAGAAGAGGAAGCACAGAAAATTCCTTCCGGTATCTCTACCCTTTCGAGGAAACAGGTACAGCAATTCCGGGTTTGGAATTTGCGCGACATTACAGCGATTGTTCCTAACCTTTACTCTGCCGATCCGGGTGATAACCGAAATGTGACGTCGGTGCGTGGCATCACTTCCACTTCCTACGATCCCGCCGTGGCTACATACATCGATGGCGTGAACCAATTCGGACTTGATACCTACATCGCTCAGTTGTTTGATGTGGAGCGTATCGAGGTTCTTCGCGGACCGCAGGGAACGCTGTATGGCCGCAACGCCATGGGTGGTGTGATTAATGTGGTCACAAAACAACCATCTAACGTTACGTCAGGTTTTATTGAAACCAATGCTGGCACCTTCGGTCAGCACCGCTATAGTGCAGGAATTAGAACGCCGCTAATAAAAAATAAACTCTTTCTCGGCGTGTCGGGTGTGTATGACGAAACAAACGGATTTTATACCAACCAATACAACAACACGCCGTTCGACAGAAAGCACAGCTTTACCGGAAGTTATTATCTCAAGTTTATTGCCAGTAAGTCCTGGGTAATTACACTTAACGCTAAACACAACGACAATCGCAATAACGGAGCCTTTACGTTAGCCGGAACTGTACAAGAGGCGCTGACCAATCCTTACGTGGTAAATCAAAATGCGACAACGCAAATGGTGGACAATGTTTTTAATAGTTCAGCAACGGCATTCTATACCGGATCAAAATTTAACTTCTCCTCGCAAACAACTTATCAATCCAACTACCGCTACTATCAAAATCCAATTGATGGAGATTTCTCGCCTATTGATGGTGTATCCATCATCAACAACTATGGCAAGAACTGGAACAATGTGAAGGTTGTGACGCAAGAGTTTAAGTTTACGTCGCCAGCGGATGCTTCTTCCGGATTGAAGTGGACGGCAGGAAGCTACCTGTACCATCAGACAAGCCCTGTTAAACAGGCTACCCGTTTTGGTGCCGATGCTAAATATGTAGGCGCACAAGACTCTTTGTTCTCCATTATTAACACCAGCACTAATACCAATACGGGCGTAGCGTTCTTCGGCCAGGCTTCGTACAATATTGCCTCAGCAATTGAAGTTACCGCCGGCCTCCGTTATGATTATGAGCGCAAGCAAACACAAGCACTCAGTCAATATCAACATGACCCGAATCCAAATCCGATCTTTGACATTCGTCCCGACACATCTGCTTCGGTATCTTATCACGCCCTCTCTCCAAAAGCCACTGTTGCTTACACCGGTATGCCCGATCATTTGTTTTATGGAACATATAGCCGCGGCTTTCGCACTGGCGGACTTACAGGCTTATCTGCCGACCCCTCACAAGCTCCGCTGTATTCATACAAACCTGAATACAGTAATAATTTTGAAATCGGAATAAAGAATACATTTCTCAACAACCGCCTGAGAGTAAACCTTACTGCGTTCACCATTCAGGTAACGGATGCACAAGTACCTACGCTGGTATTGCCCGCCGCCATCACTGTAATCCGAAACACGGGATCATTGACCAGCAGCGGTGTGGAACTTGAATTTTCCGCAACACCTGCAAAGGGATTGCAAGTGGATTACAACTTCGGCACAAACGACGCCCATTACAACTCACTGCGTGTTTCTCAAAACGGTCAGAGCGTTGATCTTGGAGGAAATCGGCAAATCTTTACGCCATCATCCACCTCTATGGTGGCAATACAATATCAATCGAACAACATCAAAGGAACCAATTTGCACTTCACAGTGCGAGGCGAATGGATGAATCTTGGTAGCCAATATTTTGATCTGGCGAATACCATTCAACAATCTTCGTACAATCTTCTTAACACCCGGTTTGGATTCGCCATTAAAAATTTTGAGTTGATGTTTTGGGGAAGAAACCTCGCCGACACGAAGTATATTGCTTACGCCTATGACTTCGGCGCAACCCATTTGGGTAATCCAAGGAATTATGGCTCAACCTTGCGAATAACTTTTTAAGAAAAACCTTCAAAAGAAAAAGGCTCGAAAATCTTCGAGCCTTTTTTTGTTTACTTATTGATTCGGAACTTCTTTGTTCACCTTCAGCGGTTTCTCGTAGCCAAACAATTCGTCGAGTGTTAGCTCCTTCACAGTGCCGTATTTTTCAAGGTCTTTGAGGTTCAATTTTTTCTTATCGCCTACCAGCACTACGTTGAATTTTCTGTCTTTGATGAATTGCTTCTGGAAATTCGCCACATCTTCAATTGTCATGTTCATGATTTGCTCATACACGTCTTTGCGGATGTCATGATCAAGACCTCTTCGGCGAGCTGTTTCGTAATTAAAGAGAATATTGGTTTTGGTAATGCGCTCGCTTTCCAGTTGATTCATCAACGAATTGCGCGCTACTTCAAATCCGTTTTCCGAACGAGGGAAATCCTGAATAAGTCCCATCATGGCTTTCATTGACTCAGCCTGCTTGTCGGCCTGCGTGCCGATGTAGCCAAAGAAATGATCGTTGTCGTCTTTTATCGGAGCGACGCGATACGTAGCAAATGCCGCATAAGCAAGACCTTGAGCTTCACGCAATTCCTGAAATACCGGTGATGCCATATTTCCTCCAAAATACTCATTGAACATGCGAGCCTGAGGCATCCGGGTTGCATCAAATTTCTCACCTTTAGAAAGGAAGATGATTTCCGCTTGAACCATGTCATAGTTGGCCCAATACACAGAAGGCTTTTGCATATCCTGAATTTTGAATTCAACGGGCGCAGGAGCAGGAATTAATTGCTCGGGAAGTTGGTGACCAGTATTCAACGAGGTGAGCAATTCACTTTCTGATTTTGGACCATAGTAGAGTACGCGGTGTTCCATTTTCGTGAATCCTTTAATAATGTTCACCAGCTCCGCGGCTTTTAAATCACGCAGTTCTTTGTTGGTAAGAACATTCGTAAACGGCGACTTCGGTCCGTACAACCCAAAATTCATGAGCCCCTGCCAAAGGATTTCATTTTTATCTTTCTTCACGTCGTCGCGCTTCTTGAAGATTCCGTCAATCATCTTCTGCAATGCCTCGTCGTCAGGTTTAGGATCAGCCAAAAGTTTTTCAAACAACGCAATGGCCTTGTCCATATTTTCAGACAAGCCACTGAGGTAAACGTAGGTTTGATCATCGTCAGCAAAGACACCAAAACTGCAGCCGATTTTATAGAACTCCTTCTTCACTTCTTCCGAAGTCATATCGTTGGTACCTAGGTATTCCAGGTACTCAACCGCTTGCTTCATCTTTGGATTGTTGTTGGTCCCTACATCGGATAAATAATAAAGAGTGAACAACTCGTTTTCAGGATTCTTCGTGTAGAGCACCTCTACTTCTTTATTCATCTTCAGCTTTTGAATATCCTTCTCATAATCCACAAACACAGGCTGAATCTTCTCTACCTTATTAGATAATAATTTTTCATGGAAAGGAGATTTTGATTCTTTATTCAGAGCAACCTTGGTGATGGAAGGCTTGGTAACTTTCTTTTGATTCGGATCTTTGCCGTTGCGTTTGTACACCACAATATAATTGTCTTTATAATGCGCATTGGCAAACTTCACAATATCTTCTTTGGTATACTTATGAAGATCATCGGTTCGTGAAACGTAGTCTTTCCAATCCATTCCATTCGTAAAGGCCATCACTTCGTCGTTTGAGCGCGACCAATTGTATTGCGACTGTTGAATCGACATCTTTTTCAGATCATTGATTGTTGCATCAATAAGCCAATCTTCAAATTGACCTTTCTTGAGTAACTCAACCTGATCAAGCAAAAGTTTTTTAACATCTTCTAAAGTCTGTCCTTCGCGAGGTTTACCACTCAGCACGTGTAGCGTATAATCATTGAGACTGTTTACAAAGCTGGTTGGCTCCAGCACTTTCTGCTTTTCTTTCAAATTAAGATCGATGAGACCCGCCTGCGAATTAGACAAAATCATATCGGTAAGACGAAGTAATTTGGCATCGTCTGAATTTGTTCCTTTAAACCGGAAGGCGATGTTGAGCCATTCCGAATCCGGGCCGTACACATCGACAGTAACGGGTTTTGTGATCTCATCTTCAACCACAGGTTCCCATGGCTTTAACTCATGATTCGGTTCCCAACCTCCGAAAGAAGAATCAATGGCTGCAATTGTTTTATCGTAATCAAGATCGCCGCTCATGCAGATCGCCACGTTGTTAGGGCGATAGTACTTGTAAAAATATTTTTTGATTTCGGTGATGGAGGGATTTTTCAAATGATCAATTGTACCAATCACCGTCTGTGTTCCATAAGGATGCTTCTTAAAAGCAGCGGCATACATCGCTTCGTAAGTCTTCCAATAATCGTTGTCGAGGCTCCGGTTCTTTTCTTCATACACCGCTTCCAGTTCGGTATGGAAAAGGCGGGGAACAATTTTTTGAAAGCGATTGGATTCAATCGCAAGCCAGTTCTTTATCTGGTTGGCAGGAATATCATTAACATAAACAGTACGGTCTTCAGTCGTGTAAGCATTGGTACCCTTAGCGCCAATCTCTGATACCATTTTGTCGTATTCGTTGGCGATAGCAAACTTAGAAGCCTCGTTCGAAACCTGGTCGATTTTTTTATAGTAGTTCATGCGCTCCACCGAATCGGAAAGTGTGCGGTAATGCTCGAACATGTGTTCAATGCTGTCAAGAAAAATATTTTCTTTATCCCAGGCTTGAGTACCAAAGTCTGCAGTCCCCTTGAACATAATGTGCTCAAGGTAATGCGCAAGTCCGGTAGCATTCGCCGGATCAAATTTTCCACCAGCTTTAACGGCGATGGAAGTCATGACACGAGGTTCAGCCTTGTACTGACTGAGATAAACTTTAAGTCCGTTTTTTAGCGTGTAGATTCTTACCTGAAGCGGGTCGTTGGTCACGTATTCGTATGAATACCCGTTGCTCTCCCCAGTTTGGGTTTCGTACTTGCCCTCTTTCGCGCAGCTTAAAAGCAATGCGGCTGTTGCGAACATGCCGACTAAAGTTGAAATTTTTCGTCTCATGGTACTATAATTTTAAATCCAGCTAAAAACTAGAAGCGATATACGTATTGACTACTCCTTGGTTAACTAAGCTTCCTTTTTGATAATTACTTTTTCCATCACATCACCCTGACGAATTGCGTCGATCACCTCAAGGCCTTCATACACCTTTCCGAATACAGTATGGTTACGATCCAGGTGAGAAGTATTTTGACGCGAGTGACAAATAAAAAATTGAGAGCCTCCGGTATTTCTGCCGGCATGAGCCATGGACAATACTCCGCGATCATGGTACTGATTATTGCCAGTAAGTTCGCAGTCGATGTGATAGCCGGGACCGCCGTTGCCTATGCCGTTAGGGCATCCTCCCTGAATAACAAAGTTGGGAATCACGCGATGAAATGTAAGGCCATCGTAAAAACCTTTTTCTGCAAGGGTGATAAAATTCTTAACAGTATTAGGAGCATCTTCTTCAAAGAATTTTATTTTCATTACTCCTTTTTTGGTGTGGATTTCAGCCGTAGTCATTGAATTAAGTTTAAGAAATTATAAAGAATAAGATTGACGACAAAAGTAACATTTCAGGTTTGCAATCGGAAGCATATTGATTTAAGCCACTTCTCTCGCTGCTGTAACTTGAGAGGCTTCTTTCGTCATACGCAACACTTGCTTGTCGATATAATACATCATCACCACCGTGACAAACATTGTCCCGATAACTACATATCCGAGAATATCATAGCGCTGTAGCATGCCATTGGATCCTTGAAGCACGATCAATCCGGCAATGGCTGAAGAAATTCCTCCGGCAACCTGTTGTACCGAGGCATTGATACTCATAAATGCCCCACGATCCTGCGCTGCAGGAATAGCAGAAACTAAAGCTGATGAAGAAATCATCCGCGCACTGATGCCCGCAAACAAAATAATGTTGATAAGCACCACTACCCAAATTGGGGTTACTCCCAGCTGCGTATAAACCCCCACCATGATTGCCCCGACAATAGTGCCACCGACAAAAATCTGAAGTTTACCAAAGCGGTCGCTTAGTTTTCCGAGAAGTGGTCCGGTTAAAATAGAGAACGCTCCGGTGATGCCGTAAATCCACGGCAATTGATCCATGGTCAATCCTAAATTATGTGTGCTAAAGGCACTTCCGAAAGGCATCAGCATAAACCCACCAGTCGCCAATAACGTAGTACAAAAAAAAGCTTTCACATAATCCGGCATCGAGGCTGTTTTAATTAGGTGCTGAAGAGCATTTCGATCCGATTTTATTTTCAGATGCGCATCCACCGGTTTCATGTATAGTACAATCAAAACACCCACCACAACGCCACAAAGTACGATCATCCAAAAAGGAGAATGCCATCCATACTTATTCGCCAATACTAATCCAATCGGCAAACCCAGAATCTGACTCGCCGCAAAAGCCATTTGTACAAATCCCATTACACGACCACGCACTTCAAATTTGAAAAGGTCACTAATGATCGCAAAACTTACCGACCCGATTACACCACCAAAAATTCCGGTGATCACACGGGCCACGAGCAATGAAGTATAGTCAGGCGCTAACGCACAAAGCACAGTGCCCAGCAGAAATCCGGCGTAGAAAAAAAGTAAAAATTTCTTTCGGTCAAATCCATCGGCAAATCCTGCCGCCAGAATTCCGGAAGCGCCGGCACTAAAAGCATAGGCCGAAACAACCCACCCAAATTGGGCTGTTGTAATATTGAGCTGCGGCATAAGGATGGCCCCCAGCGGCGACAGCACCATAAAATCAAGAATGATGGAAAATTGCAAAATCGATAAGATCGCAATGACAAATACCTGATACGAAGAAAAGGTTCTTTCCTTTTCTGTAGTTGCGTTGGTCATATTCTACTTTTATTGATTACATCCGCGGTCGCCACGGCGTTTCTTCTACGCGGAGCTCCTGCGACATCATTCTGCAAAGGACAAACAAATAATCGGATAATCGGTTCAAATATTTTATCACCACAGGTTCAACCGTCGAATTTTCATGTAAGGCAATCACCAATCTTTCTGCACGGCGACAGACGGTACGCGCTACATGACCGACTGAAACGGATTCATGCCCACCAGGCAATACAAAAAATTTCATTGGCGGGAGTTGGGCATCCATAGCATCAATTTCGTTTTCGAGCAGTGCGATATCCTGTTCGTTGAGCACAGGAATTTTCACCTTGGTATTTCCTGGCTCCGTGGCCAGCATTGAACCGATGGTAAAAAGTCGGTCTTGAATTTCAATCAGAATTTCTTTTCTGTTTGCATTGACCGATTGATCGCGAAGTAATCCAACAAAAGCATTGAGTTCGTCGATGGTACCGTAGGCATCGATGCGCATGTCTGATTTCGGCAAACGCTGACCGCCAAATAAAGCAGTCGTTCCTTCGTCTCCTGTTTTAGTATAGATTTTCATTCAACCAAAGGTACTTCTAATTTCACAAAGCGCTCTTCCGTACGAAATCCATTTTCTTTTAAAAATTGCTTCATCTGGCGGCGGCTGGGATTGAAGTTATACACCGTATCATTTTGGTTATTGGTAAGTTGACGGAGTTTATTAATGTCCTCAACCGTGGCTATGTGGCCCAGCAAAATACCTTGTTTGATAATGCCAACTTTCACCACACTCCACTCCAAAGGCCGATCTTCGTGATTCAAAAAATAGTAGCCTTTGAATTTTCGAAGCACATCCTCCTTCAATAAAAATAATGTATCGACGCGAGTGATCGTCTGATCGACCATACCCTTTTTAATCTCACAGCGTATGGTGACAAACTCACGGTTGGCCGATTGAGTTTCAGTGAACGAGGTATCCTTCTTGAATTTTGGCTGATCAATTGAATCGATATCCGATAAAAACTTATCGAGAAGCAACGTCTCGGTGGTTTCCTGTTTTCTGATGATTGAGGTTTTACCTACAACCAGAATCGAAGAATCGTAAAGGCTCCGGTACGAGCCCAGCATTTTTTTGGGAATGCCCTTTTCGTCGCGTACGCCTTCAGGTTGCGGCGCCCCAAATCGTACCCTGTCGTCGATGCATTGAGAAACAAGAAGAAGGAGCCCTACGAAAATGACTGCACGCATTGGGCAATAAACGGGTTAGTGCGCCGCTACAGGTTCGCCTCTATTTACATTTTCGTTTTTACGATCCCACTCAATCAAGCCATCCTTCAGACGGATAATTCGATGAGCATAATGTGCGATGTCGTCTTCATGCGTAACCATGATAATGGTATTGCCTTTGTCGTGCAACTCCTGAAACAGGCGCATGATATCATAAGAGGTTTTAGAGTCAAGGTTTCCAGTTGGTTCATCGGCCAGAATGATGGAAGGATTGTTTACAAGCGCCCTGGCAATAGCTACGCGCTGGCGTTGCCCTCCGGAAAGTTCGTTGGGCTTGTGGTGGTACCGGTCGGCGAGGCTCACATTTTCAAGCGCAGCCATAGCCATTTCTTCGCGTTCGTCTTTACTGTACCCGGCGTAGATGAGCGGCAAGGCTACATTTTCCAGCGCGGATGCACGGGGCAAAAGGTTAAAGGTTTGAAATACGAATCCGATTTCCTTATTGCGAATGACGGCCAGCTCATTTTCCGTCATTTCACTTACCAAATTATTATTGAGCATGTAGGTACCGCTGGAAGGTGTGTCGAGACAACCGACAATATTCATCAGGGTAGATTTGCCTGATCCGGAAGGGCCCATAAAAGCCACGTATTCACCCTTGTCGATGGAAATGGAAATGGACTGGAGGGCGTTTACAATGTTATTGCCCATTTTATACATCCGGGCAATGTTATGGGTTTCTATAATCTTTGGCATACGTGGTTAAATATTGGGATTAAGAGACAAGTTATTCATTCCTCTTACTGATAAACTCAAAAATGGTTGCATTTTTTTGATTGTCAGTCGAAATAAATCACTTCCATGACGGGAAATGGCGCGCAATTGTTACCCCCAAACCGAAGAAAAACCGCCCGATTTTGACGACGAATTCTTCTGAAAGCCATACAAATGGCTGATAATTATCAACATTACATTTTCCCCATTGATTGATTAAGGTTAATTTTGTATCGGTCAAATCTATGTCTATATGAAAAAGGCCCTATCTATAGGTTTTTTTGCTTTAATCTGTTGCTTAACCTCAAGTTTTGCTGCCAACCGCTATTGGATATCATCCTCTGCGGGAAATTGGAACAACTCTGCTAACTGGTCAACCGCCTCGGGAGGTGCCGGCGGTGCGTCCGTGCCGGGAGCTGCGGATGTAGCCATTTTTGATGGTGCCGGCGGCCGAAATGGAAATTGCACGCTGGATATAGCTCCGACAATCGGAGGAATTACGGTCAACGGATATACAGGCGGTATCAATATCTCCGGATTCACCCTGACAACGACAGGGACTAACCTTTTCACTACTGGTTCTGTTCAAAATTCTGGGGCTGCAGCGTCTGTAAATATAAACAGCGCGGGTACCACCACATTCAATGGCACGGTATTTAGTGCTGATATTACCGGAACTACGGGTGCTCTTTTATTTAATGGTTCAACTTTCAATAATCCCGTAACAATCACGAAGTCCGGCGCCAGCACGGACTCAGGAAGTGGTAACAATACTTTTGGCAACTCTTTGTCGATAACGGTTGCCGGCACGGGGCCGCTTCGTATGGCTAACGTGACCCGTGATATTTATAATGGGCCAGTTTCATTGACCGTGTCAAATACCGGAACGATATCGATGGCCTATACCGCTGCCAACAACCAGTTCAATGACAATATCTCAATCACCTACAATACCGCGACGGCCATAGGCTTCGGCGCAAATGGAGGCACGAGCACCCTGGCTTCAGGAAAGACATTTTCATCCATCACTTCCGGAGCGTCAGGTTGCGGAAACCTTAACTTAGTACGCTTTACTCAGGCAGGAGCCACAGCCCAAACTATTTCTTTATCAGGAAATGGTACATCAACCCTCACGATCGGACCGAGCAGCACTTTCAATGGCAGCTTGAATGCATCAGCGCCAAGCATCATTTTAAACACAAGCACATTTCAAGGTACCACCACGTTGACAAAATTGGCAAGCGGTACCGCCAGTGATAACATTCGCGGAGGCAATGTATTTAATGGAACTTTTACGGCCAACAATCAATGCCCCAACGATATGTATTTTGGGAGCACCGCGGGCGATGCGGGCGACACATGGAATGGGCCGGCTACTTTCAACTCTACGGGCGGTGGCAGAATCCGTGTGGCTGCAGCTTCTGCAGGAACTGTTTTCGCTAATACGGCTACTTTTAATGTAACCGCAGCAGCAGATATTCAAAGCCGCATCCAAATCTGTCGGTTTGCTACAGGGCAGGCTACCTTCAATGGTGCAGTTGTACTCAACAACGCCGGTAATTCTAGCGATATCCAGATCAGTTATGACGCAGGAAGCAGCACTACTTTCAATGGGCCAGTAAGCGTAATCTCAAATACCAACACGGCTGCAGGTTCCTTTTACATCGGCTATGATGGAAACGTAATCATTAATAACAACATTGATTTTAGTAGTCTTTGTACGGATAACATTCAGGTTGCTGCGAATAACGGAATAGTCACTTTAGGGAATGGGTTTTCCATGAGTGTAGGAGGAAGCGGCTTTGCTACCGGTATACTGACGCTTAAGAATTTTACACAAACAGGAGCCACCGCACAAAATCTTACGCTTACCGGAACAGCCAGGCTTACCCTTGGACCTGCTGTGACTTTCAATGGAAACGTCAACTTTGTAGCACCACAGATTTACCTTAATGGAGGCACCTACAACGGCACAGCATACTTTGAAAAAAGCGGCGCCGTAGACAACTATAGTTCGGGCGGAAACACCTTTAGTTCAGCTACCACGTTGACGAACTCTGGCTCAGGAGCATTTATTCTTGGCAATGGAACGAGCGATCAGTTTTTGTCTTCAGCGACGTTCAATAACACAGGCAGCTATAGAATGTATTTTGCTTACAGCCATAGCGGCCAGACTACTACTTTTACAAGTGATGTTACATTGAACACTAACAAATCCGGTGGCGTTGATGGTTGGTCTTTTCTGGCTGCCGAAGGTGCCAATACTAGTTTCTCGATTGGCGGAAACCTTACAATCAATTGTAATGGTTCCCTGCAAAGTAATCACCGGTTTATGAACGGGTCCGGATCCACAGGAACTTATAACGGGGCGGTCACCATCAATCTGGCCAACTCAAATGCAAGTACAGTCATTCAGATGGGCACGAATGGTATTTCCGCCTACAACAGTAATATTATTGTAAGTAATTCTGCTGCTGCAAACGGAATTTCGTTCAATGTAAATAGTACGGCGAGCTCTACCCTTGCCGCTGGCAATACCATCTCCATTGGTGCAGGTGGCTTTACTGGAGGAACACTGAATCTTGCTCGTTTCACCCAAGTCGGTGCTACTCCGCAAACATTAAATACATTTTCTGGAACGGCTTCACTTATTGTGGGCCCAAGTTCAGCCTTTGGCGGCAACGTAACTTTTGTAGCTCCCCAAATTTTATTGAATGGCTGTACCTATAGTGGAACAGCTTATATTGAAAAAAATGGAGCGACCAACAACTCAGGTTCAGGGGGTAATGTATTCAACTCTACAACCACACTTGTTAATTCAGGAACCGGTTTCCTTTTGACCGGGAACACCAGCCCCGATATTTTTAATGATGACCTGACGGTCAATAACACCGGATCAAACATAATTTATCTGGCACACAATGTAGCTGGCACGCAGTTCAACGGAAATGTAATCGTAAGTCAGCCCAATCCTGGTACGGGGATTTATTTCAGCAATAATGCAACCGGCAGCTCCACTATGGCGGCAACAAAAACAATTTCCATCGGGCCTCTGGGATACAGTTCTGGTGATTTGGGAATTTATCGTTTTACGCAAAATGGTTCAGCGCCCGTTAATCTAACTCTGACAGGTAATGCGAGGATTATACTGGGGCCATCGAGTACCTTAGGTGGAGATGCTACCATTGTATCACCTCAAGTGCTCCTCAATGGAACCATATACAATGGCTCTACCTACATCGAAAAAAACGGCGCGACTATTAATGCGGGCAACGGTGGCAATACTTTTAATGGAGTCACTACCCTTGTTAATTCAGGAAGCGCTTACCTACTTACGGGTAATACAAGCCCCGACACATTCAATGGAGACCTGACATTGACCAATACTGGTTCAAGCTTGATTTACCTTGCACACAACGTCGCGGGGACTCAGTTCAACGGAAACATAGCCGTCAATTGTACTGGCGGGACGGGCATTTACTTTTCAAATAATCCAACAGGATCTTCAACACTGGGCAACGGCAAAACGATTACAGTTGGAGTTACCGGATTTAATACTGGCGAACTTAGACTTCAACGATTCACACAGGTGGGCGCAACAAGTCAGAGCTTAACCCTTACCGGAAATGCGATCCTGACACTTGGCCCTACGTCAACTTTTAACGGCAATGTCACATTTGTATCTCCGCAGGTATTCCTCAACGGAACAACTTATAACGGTTTGGCATACATTGAAAAAAATGGAGCAGGAAACAATACAGGAAGTGGTGGCAATGTATTTAATGCTACTTCTACTTTAGTAGATTCCGGCAGTGGTTCCCTGTTAACAGGCTACAATACTTCAGACATCTTTAATGGAGATATCACCATAACCAATACAGGGAGTAATATCATCTATCTCTCCAACAACACAGCCGGAAACCTATTCAACGGAAACATCATTGTCAATTCAACTTCAGGTTCCGGTATTTATTTTTCTACTAACAGCTCAGCATCATCTACATTAGCAAGCGGCAAAACAATTTCTGTTGGTTCATCAGGGTTTACCTTTGGAGAATTGCGGTTAGCCAGGTTTACACAGGTAGGTGCCACACCTCAATCGCTTACCCTGACTAATGTGGCGTCTCTTCGAATCGGGCCATCCAGCACCTTTAACGGAGATGTAAACTTTGTGGCTCCCCAACTTTACCTTGATGGAGCTACCTACAATGGAATAGCCTATCTGGAAAAAAACGGAGCTACCGGAAACACTGGTGTGGGGAATAACACTTTTGCTTCAACCGCAACCATTGTCAATAGTGGTTCAAATATTTTAAGGACCTTCGGAAACAATATTTTCGGAGGATCGACCACACTCACTTGCAGCGGCAGCAATGATCTTTTGATGGAATTGGTTTCCGGAAGTACTTACAATGGCGACCTCACCATCAACAACACAGGTTCCTCCATGGTGCGGGTTGGGTACACCGGTGTGAATACATTCAATGGAAACATCACCGTTAACAGCACATCCGGATCAGGTATTTTATTTTGCGAAAGTACCACTGGTTCGGCAACTCTGGCCAATGCGAAGACGATTTCTGTAGGTGGTTCTGGCTTCACCTTTGGCACACTTTCACTTCCCCGGTTTACACAAGTAGGTGCAACACCTCAGGTACTGACACTCACAAACGTAGCTGCCCTAACAGTTGGTCCCAGTTCCACATTCAACGGCGACGTGACGTTCACCACGCCTTCTATTAACCTCAACGGGTGTACCTATAATGGCGTGGCCAATATCCTTAAAACAGGAACCACCAACGACAATAGTGCAGGCAATAACATTTTTAACTCTACAACTTCATTCACTAACTCGGGAACCGGATATTTCCTAAACGGTAATGCCGGTCTTGATACATTTAATGGCGATCTCACGCTTACCAATACCGGTGCTTCACAAATCTACATGTCGCACGCTACCTCGGGAACTGTGTTTAATGGAAACATCACTGTAAACTGCACAAATGGAACCGGTATTTACTTCGGGCAAAACAACGGTGCTTCCACACTCGCTTCAGGCAAAACTATCTCTGTAGGCGGAAGTGGCTTCAGCATTGGTGAACTTCGCTTGTACCGTTTCACTCAGGCAGGTGCAACTCCGCAAAACCTTACCCTCTCCGGAATTGCATCGTTACGATTAGGCAACGTCTCAACCTTTAACGGCGATGTAAATTTCACATCACCGCAACTCTACCTTGATGGGACAACCTTTAATGGTATCGCAACGCTCACCAAATCCGGTGCAACAGGAAATACCGGTACAGGAGGAAATACCTTTGCCTCTACCACTACCATTACCAACAACGGCTCTGGTGTGTTGCGCACGAATGGCAATAACACATTTAACGGCACTACCGCCATTATCAATAACGGTAGCGCAGATGTAATCTTTGAACTTGCCAGCGGAAGCACCTACAACGGAGACGTGACATTTACTAACACCGGATCTTCATACGTACGCGTTGCCTACACCGGAGGAACTTTATTCAATGGAAATATATTGGTCAACAGCACAGGTGGAACAGGAGTTTATTTTTGCGAAAGTGCTACAGGTACAGCTACTCTCGCCTCCGGGAAAACAATAGGCGTTGGTGGTACAGGCTTCAATGCCGGTGAACTTCGCCTTCAACGCTTTACACAAAACGGAGCAACTAGTCAGGCGATTACCTTAGGTGGAAATTCAATCTTTAGAACGGGACCAAGCTCTATATGGAATGGGGCAGTCACTGTAACTTCACCCCAACTCTTTCTTGACGGAGCCATTTTTAACGGAACATCAAATTTCACCAAAAACGGAACGACTACGGACGCAAGTGTCGGCGGCAATACCTTCAATGCTGCGGCCACTTTTACTAACACTAACATTGGTGTGTTCCGTCTAGCGAATACCACAGGAGATACATTTAACAGCTCGTCGTCATACGTTCAAACATCAGGAACTATTCAACCTACATACAATGCAGGTTCGTCTTACGCCGGAGACATCAGCACTACGGGAGCTACGGCCATTGTCTTTGGTACAGGCGGTGCGTCTGGCGTGATGACGTTCACAGGTAGTGGGGTTCAAACCATTTCTAAAGTAAGCGGAGCATCTCCTACTTTCAATCGAATTGTGATGAACAAATCAGGTGGCAACGTTTCCCTGAGCACTGACATCAATATCGGTGTAAGCGCCACATTTACGTCTGGGGTCATTACCTCTACAGCAACCAACTTTGTTAACTTCGTCAACACGGCTACTACCTCTGGTGCATCCAATTCCAGCTATGTGGATGGTCCCGTAAGGAAAACAGGGAATCAGGCATTCACATTCCCGGTAGGTACTGCAGGTATTTACCGCCCGATAGGCATCTCCGCTCCTAGTGTAAACACGCACGCCTTTACGGCGCAATTTTTCCGAGGAGCACAAGCGTATGGCGGGTCAACAACCTATGCATCGCCGTTGGTCACTGTAAGTAGTTGTGAATACTGGGTGCTTGACCGTACCGTGGGCACTTCCAATGTGTTCGTCACGTTGAGTTGGAATTCACCTGACTGTACAAGCCCTTACATCACTAACCTGGCAACCCTTCAGGTGGCCCGTTGGAACTTGACAAACTGGGTAAGCCACGGCAATGGAAGTACAACCGGAACGACAACGAACGGTACCATCACTTCATCAGCCGCGGTAACATCCTTTAGTCCGTTTGCCCTTGCTTCGACAACCTTATCGAATCCATTACCGATTGAATTAACTTACTTTAAAGCTACCGCGATAGAAAGCGCCGTGCAGCTTGATTGGCTCACTGACTCTGAGTTGAATAATAATTTCTTCACGCTGGAAAAATCGGCCGATGGGGCAACGTTTGAAACGATAACTACCGTGAAAGGAGCTGGCACATCGCATTTGCCTTCCACCTATTCTTACATGGATGAGAAGCCTCTCCCCGGAATCTCTTACTACCGGTTGAAGCAAACCGATTTTGACAACACAACGCGTATTGCCTCGGTAGCAATAGTTCACCGTGATGGCACGGGAGATACTTTTTCCGTGTATCCAAATCAGGCTTTCCCAACTGACATTGTAAAATCAAACTTTAGCGGCCCCGTGGTGATTGTCAACATGATGGGGCAATCGGTTTTAGAATTAGCTAACGGAAGCCAGATGGATGTATCAACGCTCAAAGCTGGTGTGTACATTGTGAAGACTAGCACTGGTCTTGCCCAGCGACTAGTGATCAAATAAAAAACATAGTAATAAAGTGCCGATAAATCCGGCACTTTTCTTTACATCCCAAGCATGCGGGCAACTTTTAAAATGCCCATCACGCTCATGCTGTCAGTAATTTTTCCCTCCAGCACCATGGTGAGAGCATCGCGGAAAGGGAGCTTCCACACTTTCATGTCGGCTTCTGTGGCTTCTCGTTCGTGATCGCCTTCTTTAAGTCCCTGCGCCAGAAAAATATACGATACTTCGTCGGAAACAGAGTTTGACAAATGAGCCCTGAGAATTTCCGTCCAGCGGTCTGCTGTTAATCCAGTCTCCTCCAATAATTCACGTTGTGCCGATTCGAGGCTCGTCTTATTGAAAGGTCCACCGCCTTCGGGAATTTCCCAACTCCATTCATTCAATACATAACGATGCTGACCCACCAGCCACGTGTTGTTGTTTTCGTCCAGCGGAATAACGCCGATGGCTTTATTCTTAAAGTGAATTTTTCCATAAATTCCTTTTCCTCCGGCTGGATTGATCACCTGATCTTCCTCCAGTTTTATCCAGGGGTTTTCATAAATTTCCTTGCTCGACAGAGTAGTCCAGCGGTTGGGATGTTTCTCGTTGGTCATTCCTATTCAAATAATAGTATTCAAAACATTGCAATTGTAAATTGCATCATAGTTCCGAAATTTAACCAATAACCACACCAAATGCTCCTGCCCTCTTTCACACCCGATCTGATTGAAGCAGGATGCGACGAAGTAGGCCGCGGATGTCTGGCCGGTCCGGTGGTAGCAGCCGCGGTGATCCTGCCAAAAAATTATTCGCACGAACTACTCAACGATTCCAAACAACTTTCTAAAGAAGAACGCAATTCCTTGCGGGAACAAATCAAACAGGATGCCCTCGCCTGGGGAATAGCTGAAACAAGCCACCAGGAAATCGATGAAATCAACATCTTGAACGCTTCATTTTTGGCGATGCATCGCGCGCTTGATCAGTTGAAAGTCAGGCCTGAGCTTTTGCTGATTGATGGCAACCGTTTTAAACCTTATCGGGAAATAAAGTTTGAATGTATCGTAAAAGGCGATGCCCATTACCTCAGTATCGCGGCCGCTTCGGTGCTGGCCAAAACCTATCGCGATGATCTCATGGAGCAATTGGCTATTCAATATCCGGGATATGGCTGGCACACCAACGTAGGCTACCCGACTACGGAACACCGCGATGGAATCCGCGCACTCGGCATTACACCTTATCACCGAAAGAGTTTTACCCTTTTGCCGTCGCAACTGGAATTGTTTGGTGATTAATATGAGAGAAAAAATAGAACGGTTACTACTATCTATCTCCAGCGATCTTCAGCATCTAAAAGATCCGCCCTACATCATCGGAAGCTGCGCCTTGTTACTTTCGGGTATTCCCATTGAAAAGGTCTCAGACATTGATCTGCTGGTTTCAAGCAAGGATGCAGATTTCCTGAAAAGAAATTGGGCTAACAGAAAACAAAAATATTCGCCTGAAGGTGCGCACTTGTTTCGCTCCAATTTTGGCCGGTATCGTCTTGAAGAATTTGACATTGAAGTCATGGGTGACCTGCAGGTCTGCAAAGGAGGGCAATGGATCAGCTTGAAGGTCAATGAATTTAATACAATAGCTATCGGATCACATTCAATCCGAATTCCTACGCTTAAAGAGCAGCATCGAATCTTTACTTTCTTTGGCAGGGAAAAAGATTTATGGAAAGCCAGGCTGATCGAAGATCATTTTATTATTTCCCCATCCATATCAAAAAAGTAACGCATCCAAAAAATAGCGTTGGCTTTCAACTCCTTTCCGTTAACTTCCCGATACAATATCATCCCATGAAAAAACTTGCTTTTCTTTTTCTATTGTCGCTTCCGTTGTCACTGGCTGCGCAAAAAATTCTTGACGCTCCACTCGTAAAGGAAGGAGACGGACCCTACACGCAACTCATTATTCGCGGTGTAACGCTGATCAATGGAACCGGTGCGCCTCCCGTTGGCCCCGTGGATATCGTAGTGAAACAAAACAAGATTACAGAAATAAGAAACGTAGGATTTCCCGGTGTGCCCATTAATCCTGACCGTCGACCGAAACTGGAACCCGGCGGAAAAGAACTGGATTGTTCGGGCATGTACCTCATGCCGGGGTTCGTGGACATGCACGGCCACATCGGCGGCGAGCAAGCGCCTATCGCGGAGTATGTATTTAAATTGTGGATGGCGCACGGCATCACCACCATTCGCGATCCATCGGCTGGCAACGGGCTGGATTGGGTGCTCGACCATAAAGCAAAGAGTGAGAAAAACCTGATCACGGCGCCACGCATAAGAGCCTACACAGCCTTTGGTATGGGAAGCAAAACACCGATCACTACTGCCGAGCAAGCACGCGCCTGGGTAAATGACAATAAATTAAAAGGCGCTGATGGTATCAAATTTTTTGGCGCCGCGCCGGAAGTCATGGATGCAGCGCTACGCGAAAATAAGCGATTGGGACTTCGCTCCGCTTGCCATCATGCACAAATGGACGTAGCCCGATGGAATGTGGTGAAATCAGCTGAGGCAGGCTTAACCTCCATGGAACATTGGTACGGACTTCCCGAGTCGATGCTTACTGATAAAACGATTCAAAGTTTTCCTCTCAACTATAACTATGCCAACGAACAGAATCGATTTGAAGAAGCTGGCAAATTGTGGAAGCAAGCAGCGGCGCCTTACTCTGAAAAATGGAATCAGGTGATGAACCATTTGATCGATCTCGATTTCACATTAGACCCAACCTTCAATATTTATGAAGCAAGTCGCGACTTACAACGCGCACGCCGCCAGGAGTGGCACGAGTTTTACACCTTGCCACAGCTGTGGGAATTTTATCAACCAAATCGAGTATCGCACGGATCATATTGGTTTAACTGGGGCACCGAACAAGAGGTGGCCTGGAAAGAGAACTACAAGTTATGGATGACGTTTGTGAACGAATATAAAAACCGTGGCGGCCGCGTAACAATCGGAACAGATTCAGGATTTATTTTTGAGTTGTATGGATTCTCGTACGTTCGTGAGATGGAACTTCTTCGCGAAGCAGGGTTTCATCCGTTGGAAATAATCCGGTCGGGTACACTCTATGGAGCTCAAGCCTTAGGTATGGAAAAAGAAATCGGCTCGGTAGAAGTTGGGAAGTTGGCAGACTTTGCCATAGTCGATCAGAACCCGCTCGAAAACCTGCAAGTACTTTATGGCATGGGCGCGATCAAGCTCGATGAAAACAATAAAGCAGTGCGCGTAGGAGGCATAAAATATACCGTGAAAGACGGAATCATTTACGACGCTAAGAAACTTCTGGCCGATGTGAAAGCTATAGTTGACGTCGAGAAAAAGAAAACCGGCTATACGATAAAGCAGCCTGGAATGGATTAATTTTCTTCAAAGACTCTTCCAAAGGTAAAGGGTGGCGTAAGCTTCCCACCCTTTATAATTTTTGAAAATCCGTTTCACCTGATTTAGTGTGGGCTTCTTTTTCATGCCTTTCAGGTTTTTGATTGCATTGTGGACACCTGCATCTTCCAGCGGAAATGCATTTGGATATCGAAAGGTTTTCATCAAAGCATAATTAGCTGTCCAGTTGCCAATTCCCTTAATTTTCATAAGTTCATTCTTCGCCTCTTCAAAGGAGAGGCTCGAAAGTTTTTGTTTTGAAATTATTCCGTCCGCAAAAGCCTTTCCGATTAATGTAACATACTTACTCTTTTGTCGTGAGAATTGCAGTGGAAGCAAATCCTCATCGGTTAATCCTGCCACCAGGCGCGGCGAGGGAAAAAGAAAATAATCGACACCATCGTGCGAAACTCGTTCACCAAATCTCTCAACAAACCGTTGCTTCAGGGTATAAGCAAATTGAAGATTGATTTGCTGACCAAGCACAGCCCACACTAATGACTCAAAAAGATCGGGTTGGCCGACAATCCGGTACCCGCGAAATTTTTCCGTAAGATCTTTTAACAAATCATCCTTTTTCGCCAAAGCGTAAAATGGCGCCAAATCGGTATCCATATCAAACCATTCACGAACGTAAAGTTCAATATGCGTTTGAGTTTGCTTTGCCGGCGTAGCGTTTAAAAATTCTAGAACAAGATGATCCTTTGACGGCTTGATTTTAAAGATAATTTGTTCACCGTCGAGTGAGATTGCCTTTATCACTTTATCTTCTTCGAGTCGATGAAGAATTTCTTTGGGTGATCGTTTTAGAAAAGATAGACAAAGCTCGTAAGAGAAATTTTCGGGCAATTGGATTTTCATTTTTTCTCGCATAAGCCAAAGGTGCTAAAAACATTTGATCCGTATCGCAAGAATCGGGTTGAGTTCCTCTGAGAATGGGTCAAGCTTTGAGTCATGAAAAAACTTAGCACATTTTCACGACAAAACATTGAATCATCGTTGCATCAATTTGGTTTTGCCCATCTTCCTTCTCTTTTATCCATAGACGAATGCAAGCGTTTGGTTGACTCATATTCAAATGAAAAAATATACCGCAATACAATTGCCATGGAGCGCTACCGGTTTGGAAAAGGTGAGTACAAATATTTCAGCTACCCTCTTCCTGATCTCATTCACCAACTCCGCCAAGAATTCTATGAATTACTTGTCGGGATCGCCAACCACTGGTCAGCACAGTTAAAGCATCAAATTAGTTACCCTTCCACCCATTCAGCATTTATAAAGATGTGCCAGACAAAACTTCAATCAAGACCAACGCCACTGATTCTTCACTACACCAAGGGTGGATTCAATACATTACATCAGGATTTGTACGGTGAAATCTATTTTCCCTTTCAAGTGCTCATTTCACTTTCGCAGCAGCGCAAGGACTACGATGGAGGTGAGTTTGTGATGACAGAACAGTTGCCGCGGGCACAATCCAAAGCCACGGTGCATACCCCTGATCAAGGTGACGCGATTATTTTCACCACCAATTTCAGGCCCATTGCAGGCACAAAAGGGTATTACAAATCCAGAATGAAACATGGTGTAAGCGAAATAAAATCCGGAGAGCGCTTCGCCCTTGGAATAATTTTCCACGATGCCCTCTGATCCTCGAAGCGTGATTCGACACATAGACATCGGTTTTGCCTTACACAGACAAATTCGTCAAGGTAAAATAACACTCGCAGGTAATTCCCGGCTAAAAATCTATGGCCTGCTCTCGTGCTATTCCGGTAAACGAATGAAAAAAGAAAATCGAGTTTTCTTTACTGATGAAGCCGAAGCTCTAGCGCACGGTTTCAGACCTTGCAAAAATTGCATGCGACAGAATGAATCACGCAGGTAAAATCTTTGCCTATTTTTTACTTAGCTCTTCCGCGATCATCAACACAAAATCTTTTCCTTTTAAGAATCCCTTCCCCCACTCGGCATCGTATTTGTCAGTGATACCAAAAGCAGGAATTTCTTCGGCCTTCTTTCCCTTCTTCAAGGCGGCCGCTATTTGATCGCGAATATCCACCAACCGATCCCGAAATAATTTCACGTCTGCTTTGGTAGCCAGTTCACCATGCCCGGGGATAATTACAGCAGAATCGCTTATTCGGGCTAGTGCAAGATCCAGCACTTTTATAAAACCATTTATTGATCCACCATTTCCCATATCAATAAAGGGATACCCGTAGCGCACAAACACATCACCCATGTGATAAACGTTGGCATTTTTAAAGTGCACAATCGCATCGCCATCGGTGTGGCTTCCAAAATTGAAATGGAAGACTTCCAAGTCCTCGCCGTTGATGTGCAACTCTACGCGATCGTCGAAAGTGATCACAGGCAGCGCTTCAGGATTGCTCGCCGGAATAGTGGTCTTCCGAACAGCATTGTATTGCTCTTTCATCATCCGCTCCCGCACATGGTTTTGTGCAATGATCGTCACGCCGTCCCTTCTGAAATTTTCATTGCCACCGGTATGATCACCATGAAGGTGGGTGTTAATAAGGTATTTTATAGAGCCCTGATCAATCGCCTGAACTGCTGCTTTGATTTTTCCTGAAAGTGGCGCAAACTGATCATCAATAATCAGGTTGCCATCCTTACCTGTGATCAGACCAATATTGCCGCCTGATCCTTTGAGCATATAAATATTTTCTTTGATTTTAACTGGCCTTATCCTTACGGTATCAAAATTTTGTTGGGCAAATGCGCCAAGGCTAATGAAAAATAAAGGAGCTAGGTATTTCATAGGTGTCAGTTTTTGATTCGGTTTATTTTACTGGGCAGTAGGTAAATGTAATTAACTCTGGCCACCGGTTTCAAGTAACAATTCATTTTATTCAACCACTTATAAAACTTTATTTAGCTTTTAGTCATCTCAAGTCGCCAAGAATATCCCGGGCTGGGAATTTAATGTCAACAAACCCAAAAATCATTTTTACGTACAAGCTTTTCAAACCCCATTGTGATGCTGAAAAATTACCTGACCACTGCCTTCCGAAACCTTTGGAGAGAAAAAGACAAAACCACATTGAATGTACTTGGGCTGACCGTTGGGATAGCCGGGAGCCTCATTCTATTTTTATTAATCAGGTATCACCACAGTTTCGACGTGAATCACTCAAAAGGTGAAAGGATATATCGCGTAGTCACTACGTCCGACGGTAACAACGGCAAATCCTATACTGCCGGAATCCCTTCCGTATTACCGGAAGCTTTCAAAAATGATTTCCCGGAAGCCGATGAGGTATTATTTACGTCTTATCGCGCGAACTCCTTGATAACAATACCCCAAGCCAGTGGCGAGCCAAAGCGGTTTGAAGAAGAGCGAGGGGTAACCTTTGCTCAGCCTAGTTATTTCAAAATATTTGACCGCAAAATACTTTCCGGTGACGCCGAAAATGGATTGAGCCAACCTAACGAAGCCATCATTTCAAAAAAATGGGCTATAAAATACTTCGGCAAAGAAGATGCTCTAGGCGGAATTCTTGAACACGACAAAATCCAATATAAAATTACGGCTATCATGGAAGACACTCCGGGGAACACCGACCTTCCGTTTGAACTGCTTTTATCTTTTGCTACAAAGAAAAGTGAATTTGAGAAGCAGGGTTGGCACAGCATATGGAGTGATGAACACTGTTATCTCACACTGAAAGAAGGAGCTAAGGCTAGTGACGTAGATAGCCGTATGCCTTCATTCGTTAAAAAATATCTAGGCGAAGAAAATCGCGACAATCAAACTTTCATGCTGCAGCCACTGAGTACATTTCATTTCGACGAGCGTTTCGGAAATTACAACTACAACACGGTAAGTTCTTCGATGCTGCTCGCCCTGAGTGTGATCGCAGTATTTCTGATTCTCACCGCCTGCATCAATTTTATCAACCTCGCCACTGCCGACGCCATCAAAAGATCGAAAGAAGTGGGAATCAGGAAGACACTGGGCAGCACCCGTAGACAGTTGATCTTTCAATTTTTGGGTGAAACAACGCTTGTCACTACATTCTCAGTGGTGCTTGCTTTTATATTCGCTTATGTAGCGCTAGGATTTATCAACTCATTTCTGGACTTGAAATTATCCTTATCTCTAGCCGATCCATCCATCGCGCTCTTTATAGTGAGTATTACTATTTTCGTTTCAGTGCTTTCGGGCTTATACCCTTCCCTCGTGGTATCCGGGTATCAGCCTGCACTGGCTTTAAAAAATAAAATCAGCAATAAAAATTCGTCAGGCTTTATGCTTCGCCGGGGGCTAGTGGTTTTTCAATTTTTCATTTCGCAACTGTTGATCATAGGTACAATCGTGCTGATCACCCAAATGAATTATTTCAGAAATAAAGACCTCGGTTTCCGCAAAGATGCAATCATCACAGTACCCGTGCCAGTGCGCGAAGAGCCGTCGGCTGCAGACAGCAGCAAAGCGAGTACAATGCGCACACTACGGACTGAGATCGGCAGGATTAACGGCGTAGAAATGACAAGTTTGGCTAATTCAGCGCCGTCTTCGGGCATGGTGATGGGCACAAGCCTTTCTATTGAAGGAGATAATAATTTTTACGAAACACAAGTAAAAGCCATTGACAACAACTACCTGTCACTCTTTGACCTTAAATTAATCGCCGGCAAAAACATCTCCGACGCCGACACTGCACAAGGCTTTATCGTCAATGAAAAACTTGCATCGATGGTGGGATACAAAAACCCGTCAGAGATTGTTGGCAAAGTAGCCAACGTATGGGGAAAACGTTTGCCGATAGTAGGTGTAGTGAGGGATTTCCACACGGTTTCACTTCGTTCGCCTATTGAGGCCACCGTGATGATGAACCGCATTCGTAACTATGGCACACTTGCCATCAGGATTTCACCACTCAACCGCCAGGAAACGATTAAACAAATTCAAACTAAATGGGAAATGCTCTACCCGGATTTTATTTTCTCCTATCAGTTTCTTGACGAGTCCATTCGCGAATTTTATGAAAACGAAGATCGCACTTCCACCTTGCTCACCGGGTTTACCTCCCTTGCCATTTTCATTGGCTGCCTCGGTTTGTTTGGCCTTGCCTCTTTCATGGCCAATCAAAAAACAAAAGAAATTGGCATCCGAAAAGTGATGGGTGCGAGCGTGCGAAGTATTATCCTGCTGTTCTCAAAAGAATTTGTTTTACTGATCGTGATTGGGTTTATCCTGGCGGCGCCGTTCGCCTGGTACTTATCCAATCAGTGGCTGAATCAATTTGCCTATAAGATCGACATCGGGCCAGTTATTTTTGTCGTAGGTCTCATTGTCACATTCCTGATCGCCGTAGCTACGGTGGGATATCGTTCAATGAAAGCGGCTATGGCCAATCCGGTGAATTCGTTAAAATACGAATAGATCATCCTTAGCTTTTTAAGAAAAGCGCGATTATCTTTAACAATAATCGCAAAAAAGATGTCTCTAAAAAGAGTAAGCCTACTACAGTTCCTGATTCTGGTACCTGCGTTTTTGTTTGGTCAGAATTCATTTTCTGATTCCTACAAGCCTGGCGACAAACTCTATGTGTATTCGCGCGACGGGCTGTCTTTGCGCGAGCAGGCTGATCCGAAGGGAAAGCTTATTTCTGTCCTAGCTTACGGGACTGAAGTAATTGTTCAGGCTGACAGCAAGCCAAAGGTAAGTTTCAACAACAGTAATATTCCAGGCGCCTGGGTGAAAGTGAAATCCGGAAATGCAACTGGATACATGTTCAATGGATTTCTGACTCGCTTTAAAGCCATGCCTTTAACCACCCCCGAGAAGTCAAGTGAAGAGTTTAGGAGTTTTTTAATTAAAGAATTCAAGTTGAGTAAGGAAACAAAAACTTCACCTGATAAAATCTATGTAGAATTCAATAAACTGGATTTGGCCAATGGCGTAACTCACGAATACCGACTCTACGAAGGTGGCACTTCAACGCTCACGTCCTTTCCATCAAAGAGTTTCACCATGCAAGAAGTGTTCTTACTTTCGAAGATTGCTTACCCAGAATTTTTTACGCAAAAGAATTGTGACTTCAAAGCAGACCATATTGAATGCTCGCTAGACGACATGACGAGCTTAGATATCAAAAAAGAAGGGAGTTTTATTGTTCTCACATTTGGCGCCGCCGATTGAACTTTATAATTCATTCTCAGGTTTTATTTCGCACAACACTAAATCATTAACACATGACCACATTAAATATTTGCCTGCTGCAATGGGAAACATACAATCGCCGGACACAAAAGGTGATCGAGTCGATTAGCGACGCACAATTTCATACTCCCATTGTGCCTGGAGGAAACTCCGCCTCCTGGTTACTTGGTCACCTCGCAGACACCGACGACAAACTTCTCGAGTTGTTTGGCATCCGCTCAAGGCTGTTTCCGGAGCTTGAAAAAATTTATCATCATGATCGTGCCACCAACCAACAAGGGCATCTTTCGAAAGATGAATTGATTGCCAAATGGAAAGCTATATCCGCAGAGCTTGATCGCGCCTTTAAAAGCTGGAGTGAAAGCGAGTGGCTTGGACGACACACGGCAGTGACTGAAGAAGATTTCAAGAAAGAGCCTCATCGCAATAAGTTGAATGTGATGCTTAGCCGCGTAGAACACAAAGCTTCGCACCTTGGCCAGATTGCGATGCTTCCTAAAAAGTAACGCTTAACAATTATCGAAGGGAGTCGACGTATAAATCCTCAACCTTCTTGCGCGCCCACGGCGTTCGTCGGAGAAAAGCGAGGCTGGACTTTATGCTCGGGTCAAAACGGAAGCAATTGATGGGAATGATCGCACCGAGGTCTTCCCATCCATAGTGATCCACCAAAAACACCAAAATCATTTCTAGTGTTTTTCCGTGAAGGGGATTGTTAGGTTGTGTGCCATCCATAGCGGCTATAAAATATATTTCAAGTCGCGGTCAAAATCCGCACGGATATCTTCAGGTAATTTCGAAAATGTCGTCTCAATCTTTTTTAATTGTTGCTGGTAAAGATTGAAAAGCACCGAGCCTTGAGGGCGAGGAATTTTCGCATCTTTCATTTTTATACAAAAGAAAATCCGAACTTCAATTTCAGTTTGCTTTTCACTTGAATACTTAATCTGTCGGTTAGCAAATCGCAAAATCTTTCGTAATGATTTTTTAATCAGATACACATTGCTTTGCGGAAGAGTAGTAAAGAGCTCGGCTATTTCCTCTTTGACGTGCTTTATATAGTTTGCTTCATGATCTGCTTCGAAAAGCAGATAATTCAGAAGCTCCTTATTTTCTTTTTTGTATTTAGCGAGGCGCATGCAAACCTCTTGCAATCGGTCCGGGTCTAGCGTTCGCAGTTCCTTTTTAATTTCCTGAAGAGAGGCCGTAATCATCGACAAAAAAAATTCAAATAAGATTACTTCCACCACCGGTCTTCAATGACTTTAAGCATCTGAGCATGAACTTTTCCTCCTGCACACAATTCTCCACCAAACAAAAAATTAGAGCCGCCCTTAAAGTCAGTTACTTTACCGCCGGCCTGCTGAAGAATAAACGCACCACCTGCTACATCCCATGGCTTAAGGTCGTATTCAAAAAATCCTTCCAGTCGGCCGGCCGCCACGTAGGCGAGATCTATCGCTGCACTACCCAGACGACGAATGCCATGTGAGTTTTCCAAAAAAGTCTCAATAATATCAAGATAGATCAGCTTCTTGGCAGAGTGCACGTAGGGGAAACCTGTTGCCAGAAGACTTTCATTAAGATTTTCAAGTGGCGAAACGCGTATCTCTTTGTCGTTACAAAAGGCCTTTCCGTTTTCTATGGCATGAAAACATTCTTTGTTTGTCACATCATACACTACGCCGAGCACAGTTTTGTCGTTTTTTCGCAGACCAATACTAATGGCGAAAATGGGAAGTCCGTGCAGAAAATTGGTAGTACCATCCAGCGGATCGACAATCCATTGGTAGCCATTGTCTCCAATTATATCCGTTCCTTCTTCACCCAGAAAGCCGCAGCCAGGAAGTATTCGTGCCAATCCAGCAAAGAGTTTTTTCTCTGACTCCTTGTCCACGTAGGACACAAGGTTTGTAAATGAACCTTTCTGCTCTATGCGCGAGCGATCAAAATTGGCGCTCTCCGTACGAATAAAATTCGCTACCTCTGCACACAGCGCGATGACTTCGTTTTCAACTTCTTGCAAATTCATAGAAATGAGTTAGTCAAAAATTTTCTTCAACATATTATCTATTCCGAATCGTCTTCTACTTTAACATTAGCTCCCTGCACCACCACAACAATTTCTCCTTTTACTTCTTTTGCAGAAAAATGCGCGAGCACTTCAGTTGCTTTACCGGTAAAGGTCTCTTCGTGCATTTTGGTTAGCTCACGTGAAACTGAAACCAACCGATCTCCGCCGATGTATTCAACAATCTGCTCCAGCGTTTTAACTAGTCGATGTGGCGATTCATAAAGCACTATGGTTCGTTCTTCACTCGCCAGTTGTTTAAAAATGGTCTGTCTTCCTTTTTTATGCGGCAAAAATCCCTCGAACACAAAACGGTCAGTGGGAAAGCCTGACTTCACTAAGGCAGGCACAAATGCGGTTGCCCCAGGCAGACATTCAATAACAAGGTCGTTCTTCAGGCATTCGCGCACCAGCAAAAAACCAGGATCAGAGATTCCCGGTGTACCCGCGTCACTCACCAAAGCCATGGTGGCGCCATCCTTAAGTTTTTGAATGATCGCGTTTAACGCCTTGTGTTCATTAAATATATGAAAACTCTGAAGGGGTTTACTGATGGCGTAGTGGCGAAGTAAATTCCCGGAGGTGCGGGTATCTTCCGCCAGAATAGTATCCACAGATTTCAGCACCTCCAGGCCTCGTAAGGTTATGTCGCCTAAGTTGCCAATAGGTGTTGGTACAATGTAAACCGAAACCTTTGTCTTATCCATTCACTAACTGATCAATGGCCTTGGCAAGCTTGCGGTCTTTGGCCGTAACAATGTTTCCCGCGTCGTGGCTGGACAACTCAATTGTAACTTTGTTGTACACGTTCGACCAATTCGGATGATGATTCATTTTCTCCGCAAGCAAGGCCACTCGGGCCATGAAGGCGAAAGCCTCCGAAAAATCTTTAAAGACAAACGATTTTTTTAAGCGCTTCTTATCTTCTTTCCATTCCATAAAATCGGGTGCGTTCAGGAAAGTTAAAGATTATCCTTTCAAAAAAGAAACCAGGCGGGAGCCTTAAAGTGCGATCACTCCTTCGATGACCGAAACCTGCATGTACACTGCAATCACCTCGTCGCTGCCGGGCATCATCATATTGAAGGTTACGCTGACGTAATTTCCTTTATTTGATTTTTTCTCTGTGGATTCGTGGAGTGGGAAGAGCTTTTTTACGTCTTCTACCCGATGGGCAGGAACAATGAACTTAAAAGTATAAAGCGATGGCCAGGCGTAATGCTCATCCAGTTTTTCGCGCAACGATGACCAGTCTGACTCCATAGTATAAAAATAAAAAAGTCGCACCGACATTCATCGGCGCGACTTTCTCTTTACAGGTTATTAATAAAACTTATATCGTTTGTCCACAATCTTTGAACCGTCTTTGATGGCTTCGGCGATGTTAAGACCTGAACGGTTGTTTAGGTTTTTCAACAGCTCATTTTTAAACATCGTGTAGTCACCTACTTCAGGGGCAAGTGTTTTGTTTTGCAACTCAACAACCACTACCCCATTCTCACCAGCAAACGGAGCTGAACGCTTTCCGTTTTCCAAAGAGAACACACGGCCCACAGCCACCGGATCCAATCCAGGGCCCGGCAATGTGTTTGAATTCATTTTGATGTCACTGGAAGAATTTATTACTGCATCCGATCCATATGCTTTACCTAATTCTTCGAGGGTTCCTTTTTGGGCATTAAGTTTTTCGATGATTTGCTTTCCTTTCAGAATATTTCTCACAGCCGGCGTGATTTCTTCTTTCACCTGATCGAACGAACGGAACCCTTCTTCGGTTTCTCCGGTCATTACAGCAACCACGTAATCATCATCGAGATCAAATACTTCAGAAACTTTTCCTTCCGAACCATCGCGGAACAACCAGGTCACCATTTTACGGGCATCGCCGAGGTTTCCTACACGCTGATCATTGGTGCTGATTTGGTTAGCCTCGAGCACATTCAGATTTTCTTTCGTTGCTTTTTCTTTGAATGCTGCCACTCCAGAAAGATTTGCAGCAAAATTTTGCGCCTTCAGAAAAGCTGCGTTATGTGTTTCGTCGCTTGGCGTGATCTTCAATTCAATAGAAGCTACCGTGTACGAAGAGTTGTCTTTCACTGCGGTTACGTCGATGATGTGATAACCAAACTGAGTCTCTACCACATCGGCGAGCACGCCCGTTTTCTTAGCTGCAAACACTGCATTCTGGAATGGTTTCACCATCTGACCTGATGAGAAATAGCCAAGGTCTCCGCCACGTGTCTTCGTTCCGTCGGTACCAAACTCCAATGCTTTCGCAGCGAAGCTGGCGCCTCCTTTAATTTCTTTCAATATTTTTTGAGCTTTCTCTTTCGCAATCTTTTTGTTGGCCGGAGTTTCATCATCCCAACGAATCAAAATGTGCGATGCTTTAGCTGTGTAGATAGTATCCGTACCGGCTTTCACCACTTTAATGATTTTGTAGTTACCGTCGCTGAGGAATGGCCCAACCACATTGCCTGTTAAAAGCTGATCTTTCTTAATGGATGAAGGCAACGTAGCAATGGTGTATTTGGAATAAGGTGTTCTTCCTTCGGTGTTGGTAGCAGCAAAAACTGAATCATCGGCTACAGTTTTGAAGTCGGTGGCAATCTTTTCAGCCTCTTTGCGAATCTTAGATGAATCTTCGGCTGAAGGAACTACAGGAAAAGAAACGTAGCTAAGGTTTCTTGAAAATTTCGACTTGTATTTGGCGCGGTTGCGGTCGTAGTATTCTTTCAAATCACTGTCAGTCACTTTCACCGACGAGTCACTTACCGCAAAATAAGGGATGTATAAAATCTTCGCTTCGGCCACGTCGTTTTGGTTGTGGTAGTCGCGCTCAGCTTCGGCTGCAGTCACGTAATTTGTTTTGATGAGAAGATTCTCATACTTCACGCGCTCACGACCAAGGCCCAGGTCTTTCTGAAACATTGTCCAGCGGTATTTGCTTTCTGCCCATTGTGCATACATCTGCTCGTTGGTCGGCGCCGGCATGTCCAGGTTTTTAATGAATTGAACTACTTTGTTACGATCAAAATTTCCGGCTGAATCTGTGAACGATTGCTTCACATTTGGATCCACATTTTTTCCCTGAACCATGTCCCAGATTTCATCGGTAGTCACTTTCACGCCTGTTTTTTCAAACTGGCTGCGTACGGCATATTTCAAAATCATCAACTCCCACGCCTGATTTTGAAGTGTAGGTCTTTCTTTTTCACCGGGCTGACGGTTGAACGACATGGTGTAATTGTCTTCGCGCTCTTTCACATAGGTTTGATACTCATCGCGTGAGATGCTGGTGCCGGCGATTTCGCCGATGTTGTTTTGGTTGCCGCCGAAAATGGAGCGCGGGCCACTGCCAAACAAATCACTACCTACAATAAATGCTCCCATGGCCAGGGCTACAAACCCCACCACAAACTTTGTCATCTTCGTTCTGAGCGTACTAATCAATGCCATAATTCCCTGTATAAGTTAGTTCGTAAATGCTTGTCAAACCGGTTCAAGACCGTCCCGTCCGGTTTACCCGAAAAAAGGAGTGCAAATTTAAACCGTTATTGGTATTCACCAAAGCTATTGGCGAATTATAAACCCCATGCCAGTCAAGGAGTTAGAAATTGTGTTACCCTTGATCAAGGTTTTTGTCCCAAGTTACTTTCACCGTATCAATCCGTTTTTTTTCGGTTTTCAGAATATTGAAGGTAAACGGCTGAATGGTAATAGTATCGCCCTGCTTGGGAAAGTCTTCTGTGAAGGCCAGAATAAGGCCCGCCAGCGTCTCATATTCTCCGGTAGGAAGGTTTAACCCAAAGTGATCATTGATGTAATCCACCTCAAGGCGCGCACTGAACACAAAGGTTTTGTCGTCAAGCTTTTGCTCGATGAGGTCATCGTTGTCGTGCTCGTCTTCAATCTCGCCGAAGATCTCTTCAATAAGATCTTCCATGCTCACCATGCCCGAAGTTCCGCCAAATTCATCCATTACAATGGCCACACTCTTGCGCTCTTTAATCAATTGCACCATCAGATCGTTGGCTTTGGTGGTTTCCTGTGTGATAATCAATGGGGTCAGAATATCTTCTATCCGCGAAGGCTTTTTAAACAACGCAGCCGAGTGGCAATACCCGATCATGTCGTCCACCGTGTCGCGATAAACCAGAATTTTGGAGTGCCCGCTCTCCACGAAGGCACGTTTCAGCCGGTCCATCCCCTCGTCAATACCCACAGCCATAATCTCCATGCGAGGGATCATGCAGTCGCGCACCTTCACAGTTTTAAACTCGAGTGCGTTATTGAAAATCTTTTTATCCAACTCAATTTCCTCGTCTTCGTGCCGCACCTTCATCATGTTTTTCAGGTAGTTGTTCAGATCGATCAACCCAAACACGGGTTTTTCTTCTGAATAAGGAATTCCCAAAATTTTGGTGATCACAAATTTCGAAAGGCCAACAATAGTAAATGTGAGCGGGTAAAGGAGGTAGTAAAAGAAATTAAACGGCAAGGCCAAGGTGGCAAGCACCAGGTTGGGGTTGATGAGAAAAAGGCTTTTGGGAAGGAACTCCGCTGTAAATAGAATGAACAAAGTGGAGATTACCGTTTCAATGGAAAGCCGGATGACTTCGTCGTTGAGGTGCGCAGGAAGAATATCAAGCAATGGGTCGATCAGCTGCGCCATGAAAATTCCAAAAAGCACCAGCGCTACGGTATTGCCGATAAGCGTGGTACCAATAAAAGCCGAAGGATTTTTCAAAAACTTCGACATGATGATACCCCACGACCTGCCCTGCTTGCCCTGAAGTTCAATCTGAAGCTTGTTGGACGAAAGAAACGCTATTTCTATTCCCGAAAAGAAGAACGAGAAAACCAACGAGGCAAAAATGTAAGGCAAAATACTGGTATCCATGTCTTATTTGCCTTTCCGGTAGAGGTAAAGAAAAAAGAACACGATAGAAAGCATCACGGCCCAATAGCCGTTTCCGACGCCCAGAGTAATCATTTCGTTGATCCCGATGATAATGAAAACAACTGCCAATGACAGCAGCAGCACATTCGTTAACTTCATAAAAGCCCAAAGATAACAGGATTCTTTTGAATGCCGATCGGCTATTCGTTGACCTCTAATTTGCCGGATGTATTGAGTATTTTGTAGTTCGTCATATCCTGGTTGGCCACCATGCCGGTGCCGTAGATCACGTCATTTTTTTCGGTGATGGTCACGAACTTGTCAGTGAATATTTTTTTGGTGTCGGGTTTCCAAAACAACTCTTCGGTGTTGAGCTGTTGGCCTTCGGTCAGGTTGATCACTTCTACTTTTCCGCGGCCTCGCCATTTGTATTCCTGTTTGAAGAAATAAGCCGAGTTGGCCCGCAACGTAGAGGTTTTATTTCCCAGATCGTCATAAAACTCGATGTAAAGACCTTCCGGAAATTCCTGATCTCCGTTTTGAAACTCGTTGAATTTTTTGGCCTGAAGGATCACCTTCATTTTTTCCTTCTCGGTGCGATACATCACCATGTTTTCAGCCTGGCGCAACGGGCCTTCGTATTCCACAATTTTGGTGGTCTCCTTCGACACACACGAAACGAGTGCGAAACTAAGCCCCACGAGGAGGGCCCCACCTAGTATCGACGTTCTGAGTTGAAATTGCATCATACGATAAAATAAAGAAGGCTGGTTTGTAGCCAGCCTCTTACAAGTTTCGTGCTATATTTTATTCCTTCCGGGCTTTCACCACCACGGTTTCGTCTATCCAGCAAGCCAGTTTCTTTGATTCACCCGCTTTCCAGTTGGCTTTGGTAAGATCGGCGGCGGTAGGATATTTGGCCAGCGATTGCTCCATTTTTTCTCTGTTTCCAGAATTTTTGTATTGCTGGAATGCAGCAATGTACACCAGCTTTTCCTCCGCTGATCCCGGCTCTTTCGAGCATTCACCAGCTGAAGAAACGTAAAGATCTCCCATTTTTTCAAAACCATCTTTGCTGGTAGGGTCGGTTGTTAAGGCCGCCTTGTAGGCATCGCGGGCGCCGGGCTTATTTCCTTTCTGGAATTCAATGTCTCCTTTCAGCAAGTCGATCCATGCTTTTTCGGCAGGAGTGCTCGCCTTAGACTGAATCTCGGTGAGAAGTGGAGCTGCCTTATCAAAGCTTTTGTTTTGGATGTATTTCTGGCACAATTCCTTAGTCACTCCAAATTCTGGGTTTGCTTTGTAAAGCACTTCGGCAGCCACTAACCACGATGGCTCGTCGGTGCACTTATCAGCCAGCATGATTTGATAAACCTTCTTGGCTAAACCTACATCGTTAGGGTTGGCTTTGAATTTAGGTTCGAAAACTTTCTTCGCGAAAGCGCAATTGAATTTTACAGTTTTAGCCAGCGTTCCGTCGATTGCGTTGAGCACTTTTTTGTACTTCTCGATATCCGCCGATTTGTTTTGCTCTTCGGCACGCTTCACCTTACTGTCTATTACTTCGGTCAGTTTATTGTAGCGTTGTACAATCTGATCTTCAGAAAGGTTCTTCAACTGATCGGCGTTGTTTTTAATCACCGTCATGTAGGCAAACAAGTTGTTGTCGTACACGTTGTTGCCGCTCACTTCAAATGTCTTGTCAAAGACGGCCAGCACGGAAGCTAGTTTCTCTTTATTCTGGCCGTTGTATTTAATGGCCGAAATCGCCTTGCGGTTAAGCACGTTCATTTCATCGCCGCAGCTTTGAATGCGCAAGTCGTAAATGAGCATAAGCGAGTCAATGTAATTTTGCTTGGCAGCCGGATCAACTTCCTGGGCAGCAAGTTTATCGTAAGTATCAATAGCTGCTACATAGAGGTCTGAGTGCCATTGGGGTGCATTGGTCATCAACCACTTGAGGCTACCGGTAGCTGCCTTATAATTTTGATCTTTGATGGCTGCCTTAAAGGCATCTGCTTTTTTCTCAGCCGTAGCCTGGTCTTGCGGCCACTTGTACTCGGTGCACTGCGCCCACGTTCCAACAGAAACGAATAGAGAAGCCAGAAACAACAACACAAATTTTCTCTGCATAGGTAAAGATTTAATCAAATTTTCGCTTAATGAACCATTGATCGTTAAAAGTGATGCCAAAATAAACCCTAAAATAGTTTTCTTCAACAGAATTTTGAGAAGCGGTGCCTCTTTTTCCAAGCTTGAATCCCAAATCCAGTGTAGATAACCTTCCTACCGGGAGCGAAAAGCCGGCTGTAGCCGCCATATCCATCAGCGGGTTTCCGCTCACAAGGTATGGCGACTTCTCGTACGTAGCCCCGAGTCTGTAAGTAACCCGATTTAAATAACTTGTGAAATCACTTATATCGGGGGTTATTTCAAAACCAATTCCCGAACGGTACCCAACGGTAGGTGTTCCTACCGAATTGGTAAAGCCATTGAATGTTTTAAAATCCAGGTAAGTAAAATCAGCGCCGATTATCCATTTGTCCATCCTGCCAAAAGAAATCCCGCCGCCATAGTTTTGAGGAAGGGTGGTTTTGCCTCCCTGATTATTCACTACGGTGGACGAATCAATGGTTGCGCCGGAGTTAGACTTCAGCTCGTAGCGCACATAGTGCTGGGTGTTAAGTGTGGATTTAGTGCTGTAGACTGCACCAATATTCAACTGATAATTCTTATGAAACAGAGAATCTTTGTGAAAGGAAAGTCCGCCAGTAAAATTGAGACCATTGAAATAATCGCGGATATACACGGAAGGATACGTGGTCACTGCCGCCGAAAAGGTATTCACATCCTGAGTGACGATAGAACTGAATAAATAAGAAGCCTTCACTCCCACCGCAAAGTATTTATTGAGTTTAACTCCGTTCGACCAATAAAACTGGTTGATTCCTCCGCTGCCGCTTTCCGTTCGGGTAATAGGAACCACGCTTCCGGTAGCGATATCCGAATACGATAATTTATAATTGACATGAGAATACGGCATGATCCCTAAGGCGGTAGTCCACTTGGATATCACTACAGGGAATGCCATGGCCAGATAGTTCATGTTGCCACTGGCAAAATTTTGAGTGTTGGTACCGTCGGTGATGCTCTTGCGCTCCATTTGCATACCGCCCTGAAATACCGTCACGCGGTTAAAAACCAAAAGTGCAGGGTTTTGATTGTTCATGTACCACGGACTCGGATTGCTTAACCCGATACCTCCCATGCCCTGATTTTGGGCAATGCCGTTATTGGCAAGATCGCCGATCCCAAACTTGGAGAAAGGGCTGGATGCAACCTGAGCCTTGACGGCCAGCGCTACAAGAAATAACAACAGACTTAGGGAAAAAACCTTTCTACAACACTGCATTATGAAGCAAAATCCTGTTCAAACCGCTCAATACGAGATCGGGGGCTGCAAATATGGGAGGTTTCAAGTTGTTTTCAAAGTAAGATGAATCCCCTCCACACAATACCACACCCAGACCGGGGTACAATTGGCTATATTTATTAATCATTCCTTCCATTTCAGCGATAGTTCCATTTAATACACCACTGCGCATACAACTTTCGGTGCTATCGCCAATCAATTTTTCAGATTCACCGGTTGACACTAACGGCAATCGCTTGGTAAAAGTGTGCATCGCTTTAAACCGCATCGCCAGCCCCGGAGAAATAGCTCCGCCCAAATAATTTTTTTCCTTATCGAGCAGATCGTACGTGATGCACGTGCCGGCATCAATAGCCAGACAATCCTTGTCGGGGAAAATATCCATTGCGCCACAAACCGCTGCCAGGCGGTCAACACCAAGTGTTTCGGGAGTTGTGTATTTGATTTTGACTGGCAATGGAAGTGTATGGTTCAGCACAAATTTTTTTTCTGCATGTATCGCGTTCATCAGATCTTCAGCATCCAGGCTGACCGAACTTACGATGGCACAAGCAAAGGTCTGATGATTCAAAAAACGTTTTAGTTCTGCCTGATCCGAAAAAAGATGTTTTTCAAGGAGCTGGCCTCCCTGAAAGAAAGCCACTTTAAACCGCGTATTACCGCTGTCGATTACCAAATTCATGCCGTACCAATTGATTACTTTCGCAGACGCTTAAAAATGATGGATGATGAAAATCAGAAAGAGCCACAAATATAAGGTTATCGGCATCATGTCAGGTACCTCGCTGGATGGGCTTGATATTGCCTTTTGCAAATTCACGCGAAAAAAGAAAAAATGGGAGTTCGAAATCAAAGAGGCGCAAACCTATTCGTATACCAGCGACTGGAAAACAAAACTGGCTAACGCGCATCATCTCACAGGTGAAGCCCTTGCACATCTGCATACACAGTACGGGAAATTAATCGGTCAACTTTGCAATCAATTTATCCGTCAGCATGAAATCAAAACGGTTGATCTTATTGCTTCGCACGGGCACACGATCTTTCATCAGCCACAACATAAATTCACCTTTCAACTCGGCGATGGCAACGCGCTTCATGCCGCTACCGGCCTGTCCGTAGCCTTCGATTTCCGAAGCCTCGATGTGGCGCTCAGTGGCGAAGGTGCGCCATTGGTCCCCATCGGCGACCGATTACTTTTTTCAGATTTCGAAGTGTGCCTTAACCTTGGCGGGATTGCCAACTTATCGATGGAGGTGAAAGGCGAGCGCAACGCGTTTGACATCTGCTTTTGCAACATGGCGCTCAACTACCTCACGGCGAAAATCGGAAAGGATTTTGACAAGGATGGAAAACTCGCGCGACAGGGATCGGTGAACGCAGGGCTATTGAAAAATCTTGAAAAAATCTATTCCCCTTTGCGGGGAAAGCGCCCGTCGCTTGGCCGCGAAGGTTTTGAAAAAGAAATGCAAAGCTTACTTGACGACGAATCAGTTTCGCTCAACGACCGGCTCCGCACGGTGTGTGAATCCATCGCCCATCAAATCGCACAGGCCGTGCCCAAATCGAAAAAGAAAACAAAAATTCTTGCCACCGGCGGCGGCGCATTAAATTCATTTTTGATCGAATTACTTCAGGCCAGGCTTTCCCCGCACCAGGAAGTGGTGGTGCCCGACAAAACCTTACTCAATTTTAAGGAAGCATTGGTATTTGCATTTCTTGGAGTGCTGCGCCTGCGAAATGAAATCAACGTGCTAAAAAGCGTGACTGGCGCGTCGCAAAATTCTTGTTCGGGCGTTTTAATCGGGTAGATTTGCGTCATCATTTTTTGAAGAAATTCCATGAAAGATTTGCTGCAAAAATTCGAAAGCAAAAGACCTGAAATTGTTTTTGAATGGAAAGACGCGCTCACTGAAGCAGAAGGCTGGGTAGTCATTAACTCCTTGCGTGGCGGGGCTGCCGGCGGCGGCACACGCATGCGCAAAGGGCTCGACAAACACGAAGTTGAGTCGCTTGCCAAAACCATGGAAGTAAAATTTACCGTCTCTGGTCCGGCCATTGGCGGCGCCAAATCAGGCATCAATTTCGATCCCAACGATCCCCGTAAGGAAGGCGTGTTACACCGCTGGTATCTTGCCGTGATGCCTTTATTGAAATATTATTATGGAACCGGCGGCGACCTTAACGTCGATGAAATTCACGAAGTCATTCCGCACACAGAAGATGTAGGAATCTGGCATCCGCAGGAAGGTGTATTCACGGGGCACTTCAAACCCACGGAGCCACAAAAGGTAAACCGCATTGGTCAGCTCAGGCAAGGCGTAGTTAAAATACTTGAAGACAAGGCTTTTACTCCTTCGCTTGAGAAAAAATATACCGTAGCCGACATGTGTACCGGCTATGGCGTAGCGCAGTCGGTATTGCATTATTACCATCTGTGGGACGGCAGCCCGAAGGGAAAGCGCGCCGTAATTCAAGGATGGGGAAATGTTGGCGCCGCGGCTGGATTTTATCTGAGCCAGATGGGCGTAAAAATTGTTGGCATCTTAACGAAAGAAGGAGGCCTGATCAATCAGGCAGGGTTTTCACACGAAGAGATTTGCCAACTGGTGCTGAACCGCGATGGCAACCGCCTGGTTACTGACGATTTGCTCTCATTCGAAATTGTGAATAATAAAATCTGGGACCTCGATTTCGAGATTTTTATCCCGGCAGCAGCCTCACGATTGGTGAATAAAGATCAAGTAGAAAAAATGATTAGCTCAGGCGTGGAAGTCTTTGCCTGCGGTGCGAACGTTCCGTTTGCCGATCCAGAAATTTTCTTTGGATCAACAGGCCTCGATGCCGACGAAAAAATTTCTGTCATCCCCGACTTTATCGCTAACTGCGGAATGGCCCGGGTATTCGCCTACTTTATGGAAAGCGAAGCCGCCATGGACGACGCGTCGATATTTGGTGATATTTCAAATACCATCCGAAAGGCGCTGGAGAAAACCAAAAAAGAAAATCCTGGCAAAACGAAAATTGCCCAAGCGTCATTTTCAATCGCCCTGCGGCAACTGGTGAAATAAATTTTATTAAGCGGCTCCGGCCAGCAGGTACAGCACAGCCATCCGCACGGCCACGCCGTTTTCCACCTGATCGAGGATGATGGAATGCTGCGAATCGGCAGCATCGCTGGTAAGTTCTACGCCGCGATTGATTGGCCCCGGATGCATCAACACAATTTTCTTTTTCAGGTCGTCGAGCATTTTTTTGCTGATGCCGTAGTATAAGGTGTATTCCCGTAAGGAAGGGAAATATTTCAGTTGCTGACGCTCAAGTTGAATGCGCAGCACGTTGGCGACATCGCACCACTCCAGGGCTTTTTTTACTTCGAGCTCTACCTGCACACCAAGCGTTGAAATAAACTTGGGAATGAGTGTGGGAGGCCCGCAGACCATTATTTCAGCACCTAATTTCTTGAGGGCAAAAATATTGGAGAGCGCTACGCGCGAATGAAGAATATCGCCAATGATCGCAATCTTTTTCCCCTCTACACCACCCAATTTTTCACGAATCGAAAATGCATCGAGCAAAGCTTGAGTAGGATGTTCGTGCGTGCCATCACCTGCGTTGACGATGTTGGCTTTGATGTGTTTGGCCAGAAAATGCGGAGCGCCGGCGCTGGCATGGCGCATCACCACCATGTCCACTTTCATGGCCAGAATGTTGTTGACTGTATCGAGCAAAGTCTCTCCTTTTTTTACGCTGCTTCCTGACGCCGTGAAGTTGATCACATCTGCAGAGAGGCGCTTTTCGGCCAATTCAAAAGAAAGCCGGGTGCGAGTAGAATTTTCAAAAAAAACGTTGGCGATCGTCACATCCCGTAAGGAAGGAACTTTTTTGATGGGGCGGTTGATGACGTCTTTAAAATTATCAGCAGTTTCAAAAATGAGATCGATGTCCTGGCGGGTGATGTCTTTGATTCCGAGCAGATGCCGTTGACTGAGCTTTGACATTTCTATTCCTTATTGATTAACCAGATTTTATTTTGCTTGTTGCCTTTGGCTTCAAGTTCTACCAATACTTTTTGCGTGTCTTGCGTGTCTACGGCTTTGCCCACATAGTCGGCGGAGATGGGCAGATCGCGGGTAGCTTTCCGGTCAATGAGCACCAGCAACTCTACTTTTGCGGGTCGGCCAAACGAAATCATAGCATCCAGGGCTGCCCGCACGGTGCGGCCGGTGAAGAGCACATCGTCGATGAGCAATACATCTTTTCCCTCGATGGTAAACGGCACGCGGGTTTCGCTTGCTTTTACGGGCACATCGCGGCGGCGGAAATCGTCGCGGTGAAAGGTGGCGTCAAGGTAGCCGATGGGAACCGTGACTTTCAGGCTTTTCAGGCGCTCGTGGATCAATTCGGCTAGAAAAATGCCTCGTGGCTGAAGGCCGAGGATTACACAATTGCTGAAATCAGAATGATTTTCAATAAGTTGCTGACAAAGGCGGCTAAGCGTGATGTCAAGTTGCCTGGAATCGAGAATCAGTTTCTTCTGCATAAGCCAGCGCGAAAGTACGGGAATTTGAGCAGAGTGCATAGGCCTTAACCCATTCTAAATTGCGGAAATTGGTGTAGCTGAGGGCTTTTGGGCGGCCGTTATCTCAATTCCGAAAAGATATTGGAGGCCTATTTGCATAATTCCCTGTTTTCCCGATATTTGCACTCCCTTTTTAGGAAAGGGTCATCTTAAATACAACTATTATGGCAAGGGTTTGTGAAATTTCGGGCAAAAGACCTCGCGTTGGCAACAAAGTATCGCACGCCAACAACAAGACAAAACGCAGGTTTTATCCCAACCTTCAAACAAAAAGGTTTTTTGTAGCAGAAGAAAACAAGTGGATTACGCTGAAGGTTTCTTCTAAAGTAATCAAGACCATCAACTTGAAAGGCATTACGGCTGTGCTGAAAGAGGCAAAGCAAAAAGGTACATTAACAGCCAGCATTTAAAAAAATAGACCATGGCAAAGAAAGGAAACCGCATTCAGGTGATTTTAGAATGCACAGAGCATAAAAACAGCGGATTACCCGGCATGAGCCGCTACATCACCACCAAGAACCGGAAAAACACCACCGAGCGTATTGAATTAAAAAAATACAATCCGGTGATGAAGAAATATACTGTTCACAAAGAAATTAAGTAATCATGGCAAAGAAAGTTGTTGCATCCTTAAAGAAGGCCGACGGAAAGAACTATGCAAAAGTGATCCGTGCTGTGCGGTCAGAAAAAACTGGCGCCTACATCTTCAAAGAAGAAATCGTAGCCTCTGACCTGGTGAAAGAAACATTAGCCAAAAAAGGTTAATTCTTAAACAAAAGAACTTCAGAAGTCCCCCTGCGGGACTTTTTTTATTTTTAAAACAAAATACCTGTCATGTCATTTTTATCTGGCCTTTTCGGCAAAGAAAAAAAAGAATCGCTCGACCAGGGATTACAAAAATCCAAAGAAAACTTCTTTGGTAAACTCAGCAAAGCGCTTATCGGCAAGTCGACCGTAGATGATGAAGTGCTCGACAATCTGGAAGAAATTCTGATCTCTTCCGACGTAGGTGTAGACACTACGCTGAAAATCGTAAAGCGTATTCAGGACCGCGTAGCCCGCGACAAATATCTGGGCACTTCAGAACTTGACGCCATTTTGAAAGAAGAAGTGGCCGCGTTGCTTTCGGAGACTAACCACGGTGGCGAAAGCGATTTTGAAACGCCGGCCGGCACAAAGCCTTACGTGCTGATGGTAGTGGGGGTAAATGGCGTTGGGAAAACAACGACTATCGGGAAGCTCTCCGCCCAATTCAAAAAGAAAGGAAAAAATGTAGTGCTCGGCGCCGCCGATACGTTCAGGGCTGCCGCTGTGGATCAACTGATTCTCTGGGGCGAGCGCACGGGCGTTCCCGTCATTTCAAAAGGCATGAATACCGACCCTTCGGCGGTGGCTTTTGAAGCCGTGCAAAAAGGCGTTGAACTTAATGCCGATGTCATCATTATCGACACGGCAGGGCGGCTTCACACCAAGACCAACCTGATGAACGAACTGTCGAAAATAAAACGATCGATCGAAAAGGTTTTGCCCGGCGCTCCGCACGATGTGTTGCTGGTACTTGACGGTAGCACAGGCCAAAACGCGGTGATTCAAGCCCGCGAGTTTACCAAAGCGACGGAGGTAAGTTGTCTGGCCATCACCAAACTGGATGGCACCGCCAAAGGAGGCGTGGTGATCGGCATCTCCGACGAGTTTAAGATTCCGGTAAAATACATCGGCGTGGGCGAAAAAGTAGATGACTTGCAGGTATTCAATAAAGCTGAGTTTGTCGACTCGCTCTTCAAAAAGATCTAAGTTATTTTTTGATCAGCACGGGCGGCTCTTTCTTCCAGTTGATTTTCCAAAAGACCTGATAATTGAAACCCCACCAGGGCTTGTTTTGCACGAGTCCGTAGCCCGGCATGTCGTAGGGAGCCATGGTAGGATCATTGCCCTTGGTGGAGGGAGAGAATTTCATTCGCGCGGTGTAGCCCATCCAAAGTCCTTTCCAGATCTTTACGCGCAAGCCCGTGGTGATTTCGGCCCAGCCTCCGGAAACATTGGGATTGGAAGTGGTAATAGTGGCCGGTGAAAATAATTGTAGCGAGGTAGCCTGATAGGTTAGCTTCTCATTGAAATTGGAGTGGCCTATCCTAAAGCCAAGGAAAAACATGTTTCGGTCAGGATCCTTGCCAAGAAAATTTACATCCACACCAAGTCGATAGTACGTGCCGGAGTTGCTGTAACTCCCGTTATTGACAGAAAGATTTTTAGCCCAAGAACCGACATCGGCCGTCAAATAGTAATTCGCAAAGCCTACGTCGGTATTGATTTCATATCCACTGAAGGTTTTGCCACCAAAGGTTTTCCCCAAGTCTATAAGATCTGTACCAAAACGGATGGCCGCAGGCGAGAAGTCCTTTTTTGGCGCAGGCTCCTTCTTCTGCTGGGGCTTCTGTTGCGCCAACATGGATTCGCCACACAGCAGGATAACGAACAGGCTAATAAAATATCTGGTAGTTAATCGCATATGCGGCTGCTCCTGAACTGGTAGGATCTTTTAATAAACTCGTGTTGAATGTTTTTATCTGAGAAGCGCTCAAGCTTGTCTTCAGGATTTTTAAATTCTGATAAAAGGTATAAGCGCCACAATTTTTTGAAATGATTTTGCTCTGAGGGATGTAGCCTACCTGAAGTGTATCCATCGCGGTCACTGAGGTATCGGTCAAACTCTGGTGTGCAAAAACAAACGTAGTAGAGACGTTGTGAATATCGACCGGGATCAGAATCTCATGAAACGTCGTATCGTTTTTAAAAACGAAGATCGAATCTGTTCCCGACACGGCGATAGAGGTCATCGCCACGGCCGAATCCAGCGCGGTGTTGGTTTTTTTCTTGAACTGAATGTGCATGTAGTTGGTCGCGCTGATCAGGCAATCGCCTTCGCTGAAACAGCCTGCAACACAGGCCCCGATAATAAACAGCAATGCTACTCTCATCTGAAGTTGCAAATATAGTTGTTAACCTCCGGCTACCTTAATTTTTAGTATTTTTGCGACTTGATTTTTTTCTTTTGAAAACCAAAGGACATCGCAAAAATAAAGTAAACATTGTGACGCTGGGCTGCTCTAAAAACCTGGTGGACAGCGAAGTGCTGCTCACCCAGCTCAAGGGCAACCAAATCGACGCCACGCACGAATCTACCAAGGATGATGCCAATATTGTGGTGATCAATACCTGTGGCTTCATCGACAATGCCAAGCAGGAATCGATCGATACCATTTTGCGCTATGTGGACGCCAAGGAAGAAGGCATTATTGAAAAGGTGTATGTCACCGGCTGCCTCTCACAGCGCTACAAAGATGATCTGGAAAAAGAAATCCCCATGGTCGATGCGTGGTTTGGCACCCGTGATCTGTCGCGCCTGCTGAAACAACTCAACGCTAATTACAAGCAAGAGTTGGTAGGCGAGCGTATCCTGACAAATCCCAGCCATTTCGCTTACCTGAAAATAGCCGAAGGCTGCGACCGGCCGTGCTCCTTTTGTGCCATACCACTGATGCGCGGAAAGCACGTGTCGCGCCCGATGGAAGAATTGGTACTTGAAGCGAAGAATCTCGCCAAAAACGGAACAAAGGAATTGCTGCTGATCGCGCAAGACTCTACCTACTACGGCCTTGATCTTTATAAAAAAAGAAACCTGGCCGAGTTACTTCAACGCTTATCGGATGTAGAAGGGATCGAATGGATTCGCCTGCACTACGCTTTCCCCGCCGGCTTTCCAATGGATGCACTTGAGGTAATGGCACAACGTCCAAATATTTGCAAGTACCTCGACATTCCGCTGCAGCATGGCTCTACTGAAATTCTTCAATTGATGCGTCGGGGCATCACACGCGAAAAAACAGAAGCCTTGCTTGAAAGCATTCGCGAAAAAGTGCCTGGCATTGCTATCCGCACTACACTAATTGCGGGGCATCCGGGCGAAACGGAAAAGCACTTTGACGAGATGATGTCGTTCGTGGAAAAATCAAGATTCGATCGGCTTGGTGTATTCTCTTATTCTCACGAAGAAAATACACACTCCTATACCTTTACTGACGATGTGCCTGCAGAAGTAAAACAAGAACGCGTAGAAGCACTGATGGATTTGCAGCAAGGAATTTCGTACGAACTAAACCAGGCCAAAGTAGGTAAGACTTTCAAAGTATTGGTTGACCGGAAAGAAGAAGGAACATTCATCGGTCGGACCGAATTCGATTCGCCGGAAGTAGATAACGAAGTGATTTTAAAAACTACGGATTACCTCAGGCTGGGTGATTTTGTTTCAGCCAAAGTAGTAAGCGCCTCCGAGTTTGATTTGGTAGCCGAAGTAGTCTGACCACGTTTGTTAAAAATTTCTAAAAATAGAAGGCAAATCAAAAAAGAGACTTGCCGGTCAGCATATTAAATGAACAAAGTGAATGAATTTGCCGTTATTCGGGCTATGATTTTTATCCACCCTTTCTGTTGTTGAACGTATGCAGCTCCACAAAATAGCGCTGGCCGACACGCACTCCTTCTCGTCATTTTTCATTGACTACATCACACAAAAAGAATCCTTAAAAAAATATTATCACCGTTTTCCTTCGCTAGAAAATTTTGAATCTCAAATTGAAGATCGAAAAAATTTTCCCGCTACTAACCGCCAAACGCTTCATCGCGTTTTGACGCAACAATATCAAGGCCTGAAAACAAGTGTGCGTGTAGAGGCAAACCTGCAATCGCTCACCGATCAAAAAACATTTACTGTAACCACGGGCCATCAGCTGAATATTTTTACCGGGCCATTGTATTTTATTTACAAGATCATTACCGTCATCAATGCCTGTAAAGCATTAAAGGAAAAATACCCGGATTATAATTTTGTGCCCGTGTATTGGATGGCCAGCGAAGATCACGACTACGACGAAATAAAATCATTTCGCCTTTACGGGAAGAAGTACACGTGGGTGACAAATCAGACTGGGGCTGTCGGTCGATTTGATCCGAAAAGTATCACCAATCTATTGAACGAACTTCCGGGCGATACGTCGCTTTTCAAAACGGCGTACACAAAACACAACACGTTGGCCAACGCGACCCGCTACTATGTCAACGAACTTTTTGGTCAGGAAGGATTAATTGTAATAGATGCTGACAACCATGATTTAAAATCGCTCTTCACAAGAGTAATCCAGCAGGATTTGTTTGAGAACAAAACCAAGACGTTGGTGGAAGAAAAAAATCATGGCCTTGAAGAACTTGGTTATCATCCACAAGTCTTCGCGCGCGAAATCAATTTCTTTTACCTCGACAAAAATGTAAGGCAGCGCATTGAGCGGAAGGACGATCACTTTACGGTAGTGGATACTGATCTGTCTTTTACGAAAGAAGAAATTGAAAAACTGATCGTCAACGAACCTGAAAAATTCAGCCCGAATGTAATCCTTCGTCCGCTTTATCAGGAAACGATTCTCCCCAACCTTGCCTACGTGGGCGGGCCGGCGGAGGCTGTGTATTGGCTGCAACTGAAAGGTGTGTTCGATCATTTCAACACACCATTCCCGATGCTGATGCCACGCAATTTTGCGGCCGTGATGGACGAGCCCACCAAAAAGAAATTCGACAAGACGGGCCTTGACTTGAAAGATCTATTTGAAGAAAAAAATTACTTGTTTAACCATTGGGTCACCAAAAACTCGGCTGCCAATCTTTCGCTTGGAAAAGAAATTCAGGCAGCGGAAGCCCTTTTTAAAAAGGTAAAAGAAAATGCCGGGCAAATCGACCCCACGTTGCTGAAGCATGTGGATGCCAAGACTACGCAAATGATTCAGTCGCTGGAAGTAATCGAGCGAAAAATGTTGCGGGCTGAAAAAAGGAAACATGCCGAAAAGTTAAAGCAGATTGAAGCCGTGAAAGACACGCTCTTTCCGAACCAAAGTCCGCAAGAGCGGTCAGAAAATTTTTTGAATTTCTATCAGTCCGATCCGCAATTCATTCTTAAGCTCATCGAAGGGTTTGATCCATTCGACTATCGCTTTCACATTTTTACTCCATGACGGACAAAAAAACGTTGCGCGCCCAATACCTCGACCGGCGGCTTAGCTTGTCGATTCAGGAGTATGACGCAATGAACGTTCGGCTCTGCAGTAATTTTTTTTCTTCTCTAGATCTAAACGAAGTAAAAACGGTTCACGTCTTTCTGCCGATTCTTAAAAAAAAAGAACCCAACACCTGGTTAATCATAAATCGACTACAATCGGATTATCCGCATATTAAAATTTCAATCCCCAAGATGACCGATGACCACCGGCTGATCAATTATTATTTTGAAAGCAAAGATCAGGTTCGGGAAAACCATTGGCATATTCCTGAACCAACTTTCGGGGAGCTAACCTCAACTAAAGACATTGATTTGATTATTGTGCCCTTGCTTGTTTTTGACAAGCACGGTCATCGTCTCGGATACGGAAAAGGTTTTTACGATCGATTCCTTGCGACGTGCCGGGCGGATAGTCAAAAAGTGGGGCTTTCCTTTTTTGAACCCACTGATACCATTGAATCGGAGGCCACCGACATCCCTCTTACAAGTGTGGTTACACCCGAGCGGGCGTATTACTTCCAGTAAGTTATTGATTCTTTGAAAACTTGACAGTAAAGGGCTGCTCTCCGTAAAACGTAGAACCGTCTTCCCCTACTCCGTAAATCTGTAGTTTGAATTTTCCAACATCATCGGAGGTGTAGAAATTTAACTCCTGGCTTGCTGCGCCTTTCAAAATAATTTTGGGCGACCAGTATAAACACGATCTGAAATCGGGAATCTGTGAATTGCTCTTTACTGTGACAAATTTTGAAGCAGGCAAAAATCCAGGAAAATCAATTCGGTGATTTTCCCTCACCACCACATTCTGATTTTTTGTTTTTATCAGAATCACGCCGTTATCTCCCAATCGGCCGAGCACAAATAACTTGCGGCTATCCTTTACTACTTTGAAAGAAATTACATCTGATGGCTTTAGTGATAGAAAATAACTTGGGTCTTTGGTGATTTGTCCATCGATGACATAAAGCGGCCCGGTTTTATTCGTTGGTTTCCGCTGCGTAGTGTACACGCGCACTACATCCCGGCCATTTACTTTTCGGTATTCTACTGCGCGCACCAGCTCACGCACAACCTCGATCATGGTTGGCATTTGCAGATAGTCTTTAAGATTGACGATTACATCGGCGCCATTGAGTTCTTCTTCCATCGCTTTGTTACGGTCATTGACTGAATCTTTTCTTGCTTCGGAATTGATAAAAAAAGCAAAAGAATTATTCACCAGGTTTTTCTTTGCACTGAAAACGGCATACGGATCGTTGGCGGTCTTATCCCAGTCCCAGGGCTCGGCGGCAAAAGTTATTGCAGAGTCTGGGTTATGCATTTTTACAATAACATCATCCACATCATTGCCACGGAAAGAAGCCGTATAGAAAAATTTGTCTGACTGATTCACTGAGAGGAACAATGGAAAAGAAAAACCACCGTGTGATGTATATGTTTCATATCCCTGGAGATTCTTTTCCAAAAAGAACATAAGTAGTGTCGAGTCGTTGACGGGCTTGCCATTTTTTGCGTAGGCTGCCTTCCCGGATAACACCAGGTATTCCTGCGGTTTATAAGGTGCCACACGCTTGCCATCCATAATTCTGTCCCACTCAAACCACGGACAGGTTTGAGTGATGAGATAGTTGTTGATACTTGCAGAAGTGGGCCTTGCCTGACGAAGTTCAAACGTGTTTGAGATATCACTTTGAAAGGTAAGATAGTCCATCGGCGGCGGTGTCGGTGCATTCAAAAGATCGTCATGAATGACACGACAAGCGAAATCGCCTGACAAGCTATAACCACTTTCGCCCGAAATCTGTACCACCGCCTTTGAGGCTTGCCTTGTAGAATAATTTTCAGAGAGCCCGGTTATTGCAATTTTCTTATTTGATGGCTCACCCTGATGGATTACACGGCTTGCGAGAAGATTGAATTTTGAATCAAACAAAACCAATTGAAGAATTCCGGAAGGCAAATTGGATGGCAATTCAATTTCTGAGTTCTGTGTGCCCGGATTTATCGATGAATTAAAAACCAAACCACTATTGTTGAATACAGCCAGATAAGTACTACCTGAAGAAGCCGTGCTCTGTGCCAATTGTGTTTTTAATTTCATAGACTTCCCCGAAGCAGACAATCGAATTGCAGCGCCCGCATCCTTAATGGCGGGAAGTTGAAATGATTTTAGCGTATTCCGTTCAACAAGTTCTGCGACGTAGACACCTTTAGATTTTGGAGTAAATTGAAAGGTAACAATGCTATCTCTTTTTACAGAGAAAGTGCCGATTACATTCCCTTCTTCCTTTAGGCGAAGGGTAGCATTGTCCCCTTTGCCCTGATATCGAACGGCTAAATTATTTTCCACCTCCGCAATCAGATTACCTCCTTCGGGAAAGAAGCTCAAGGTGTCTGTCGGGTACACTTTTGTTATCGGGTGTTTCCCCGCGACTTGAAATGGCTGCCGAAAGAACAGCGACTTATCAAAATTCTTCATCCAATCCGTAAAGGCTACGATCACATAATTTCCGGATGGAAAATCAGTTGGAACAACCATCTGGCAACTTGCCGAACCATTCACTGCCGACGCCCATTGTGTCATCGTGTTCTTTCCTGACTGATCGAACAGCAAAATGTGAACTACTTGTTTTCCGGGTATCGATTTATAATCGCTTGCATTAAAGTAACGAATGGTAAAGTGGGCCGTATCTCCCGGCGCGTAGGTCGGTTGATTGAAGTACAATTCGATCTTGGCTCGCTTTAGGGATGAAAAAAAAGTACCGGATTTATTTTGTAGTACGGTGATGACATCTTCTTCAAAAGAAAAAGCTCCCAGACCTACAACAATTAAGAGTAGCGTAATTTTTTTCATGACTTACCAGAAAATAGGTTTGATCGTACTAGAATTTTTGTAGGCTTGCGTGCAACTTACTGTTAAGGTATCAATGGCCAATACGGGATAAGGCACGTCGAGTTGCGTCATATCTATAGAGTGAACCTTTACCGACGAGGCCGCGAAATAGCCGATTACCGGAATTGCTTTTTCCGAGGTAGCCACCAGATTGCCTTTGGTTTTAGGAGGCGGAGTCTGAAATAAATTACTGCTGTTGCTCTTTTGCTGCTTTACATTTTTCCAAAAATCATACACGGTTTGGGAAACACTCATTTGCTCCACCTCCAAATGATATTTCTCGTAAAGTGTGCGGCGGTTAGCTTCCACAAAGGCAATCTGCATGCCTGTTACTTTTCCGTTGTTTACAAACCGTGTGTCTGAAATGAGTGGAATCTGGCTATACTCGCTCACCCAGCAATCGCAACAGGTACACCGGCCGGTTGGGCCCATGAGTGCACCACGAAAAACGTAGTAGCCACTACATGGAATTGGATCAGGAAGCTGCACGATTACTTTCCCATCACTTGGTCTGGTGTGCAACGAGGGATAGGTAAAAATATGAAAGGTACCGGTCCACCTCCACCATACTCTTCCCTCCTGCTCTGGCAATACTTCGCTGTCAAGAAAAATATTAAACCCATTGGTCGAAGAAATCTGATGGTTGGAACCACCGGGTTCGTTTTGCGCAAACTCGTACCGTAAATTCGTAAAGTCACCTACCGGCAAAAGCTTTTCCGGAGCAGATTGGTAGCTGTTGCCTTCCGAGGTGGATATGGTGATGTAATACGATCTTCCAACCACACCTTGAATAGACGAAGTATAATAGCTACCTGGACTTTTCTCAACAAGCGTTTCTGTCAGGCCCTGGTCATCGTGAATCACCACAGTTGCTCCCTGCACTACACTGGTTTCGTACAGCTGATTATTTACCGGAATTGTATTAGATAAATTAACAACATAAGGTCCTGGCTTGTCGGTAATCATTCCCTCCACCACAATGGCAGGCTGAAAGGACGTGGTTACATCATAGGGGGTAACACACGAACTCAATACCAAATAAATATAAATGACAATAAGCGAACGTTTCATTACTTAGATTTTAAATCTGTAGGAAATGGAAGGTAAAATTGTTCCTACGATGGATAATTGGTAGGGAGACTGAATGCCGGCGGCATCGGTTTTATAAAACACAGAGTACACATTCTTTCGCGCGTACACGTTGTAAAAAGAAATAATCCACGAGCCGTCAACAATTTTCTTCCGTCGATGATTGCCATCGATCACTAAGGCTAAATCGAGGCGGTGATAATCCGGAATACGCTGCATGTTACGATCCGAGAAATTCACAATCGGAATATTTCCAACTGATGCATAAGAGTATGGAAGCGTGATCGGACGGCCTGTGCGATAAGTGAAATTTCCTGTAAAGGAAACTCGTCTGGAAATCTCGTACCTCCACGTCAGGTTAACGACGCTGGGTTGATCATAATTGGAAGGATAATAATTTCCATTATTGATACTCTCATCGGCAAACTGGCTTCGCACTTGCCTTAATGAGCGCGCATACGTGTAGTTAACCGAACCTTGCAAGCGGCCTATATTCTTCTTTGCAGAAAACTCAACCCCATAGGCTTTGGCTACACCACTTAGCAAAGCAGTCTCCAGGTTTGGATTTAGCACAATGCTGGATCCGTCTTTGAAGTCAAGGATATTGTTGGTGAATTTATAAAAGCCTTCCACCGACAACTCATATTTGCCATTGTGTGTGGAATGGAATAAGCCCGCCGAATACTGATCTCCAATCTGCGGTTTAAAATAATAGTTGCTCGGCTGCCAAATATCGATCGGGGTGATCGCCACTGAATTTGAAATCAGGTGGATGTATTGAAAAATTCTATTGTACCCCAACTTAACCGAAGAGAACGACGACAGTTTATAAACCAACGAAAAGCGAGGCTCAAATCCGAAATAGGTTTTTGCCGATTTGCCGCTGGCGTAGGATATTGAGTCGATGATGGTGTTATCGCTCAACGGTTGTCCAGGTTGGTACAGATAAACCTTCTGAGGGCCCAGCGAACTAAATGAGGACAACCTGAAGCCGGCATTAAAACGCAATTTGTCATTCACTTCAAATTCATCCTCAAGGAAAAATGAATTCTCCAACGACTGCTCTTTGGCGATGGTAACAGGCTTTACGTTCGATTGTGCCGTGGTTGGTGCAATAGTACCGGGTGTAATGCCGTACCAGATGCTGCCCACGCCGGTGTTCAGTTTGTGTCTGTTTAGCTGATAATTGAAATCTGCCTTGAGTGTTGGGTAAGAAATATTGTATTTCAGGTCGTAGGCTGACGATGGGTTTTTGTCTTTTACATCATAGCCAAAAGTACCGTAGCCCAATGTAATGGTAGAAAAAGCTTTTTCGTTGAAAGCATGATCGAATTGTAACGACGCAATCTGATTTCTCCACGCGAAAGTAGTGTCGGACGGCAACCCAAATACATCCTGACTTGAGTAGCCGGAAAGCGTAAGCTTATCGCGCTCGCTAAACTTGTGCGATAACTTCAGGGAAGCGTCGTAAAACCGCACCGTGCTTTTGTTGATATTCTGATACGTCAACGTTTTAATCATCCAGTCTGAATACGATGATCTGACCGATGCAAACAATGAGGTCTTGTCTTTATAAATCGGACCATTGAATGACACGTTGCTGGAGATCGGTCCGACACCGCCAGAAGCTGACCATTTTTTGTAGTCACCTTCTTTCGAGATAATATTCATTACCGACGATACCCGACCACCGTATTCGGCAGGAATACCTCCTTTGAAAAAAGTGGCGCTCTTGATGGCGTCAGAATTGAAGGCTGAAAAGAAACCAAACACGTGCGAATTATTAAAAATCTGAATGCCATCATACAAAATCAGATTTTGATCTACACCGCCACCGCGCACGTTGAAGCCAGATGACATTTCTCCTACTGAGGTTACACCCGGCAACACTTGTATTTGTTTGATGATGTCTATCTCGCCAAGAAACGTAGGAAGTTTTTTAAGCTGCGCCATTTTAAGGTCAATCTGCCCGACGTTGCTCGTCACAGCGCTCCCTTGCCTGCCGGTGACAATAACTTCGTCGAGGACTTTTGGCGTTTCCATGAGTTCAACCGTAACCTCGCCATTTTCATACGCTCCGAGGTTGATGATTTTTTCTTCGTAGTTGGAATACTGAAAAACGATGAAATACTCCCCGACCGGAAGTTGCAACTTAAACGTGCCGTCCGGTGAAGAAATAATTGATTTCCCATCTTTCACCTGAATCACAGCTCCCGGCAATGGGCCTTGTGTTTTTCCATCTTTCACAGTTCCCGAAAGCTCAACTACACTACCCGGTTTCGTGTTTTCTTTTTTTCCGATCGCCTTGGCTTCTACTTGTTTCTTTTCAGTCTTGATGGATTGAATGAACCTCATCTTTTCCAACGTCCGGTTTGGATCTTTCGCAAAAACAACGGCGTAGTTGTAAAATGTGGTAAAGGAAATATCCGTGCCTTGCAGTATTTTTTTTAATGCTTCTTCAAGTGTCATTCCCTGATATTCCTTTTCAAAATGAAGAGGTTCCAACCATTGGTCGATGAAATAGAATTTGCTGTTGCTGTTCTTTTCAATCGATCGTAAATATTCCGCAAGTGATTTTCCCTGTTCCGAGCCATCGAGCTGGTGATTCAAAACATCTTGCGCCAACCCTGTTGAAACTGCGGCGGCAATTAAAAAGATAGCTAAAAGTGTTTTCAAATAGGAGGATGTTTAGGATTTCTAATTTAAATATGAGGCTCCTGCTGGCTCAGGCAATGAAATGAACCAAGCCCCCAGATAATGTCGGTAGAGTCAAGGCCTACTACCTTGCGGTCGGGAAAACAGGATGAGAGAATAGACAATGCACGTTCGTCATTTTTGTCTCTGAAGGTAGGAACTACCACGTACCGGTTGGCGATGTAAAAATTTGCGTACGAGGCAGGTAAACGTTGTTCCTGATAAATCACTGGCGAAGGCATTGGAAGCTCAACGATACGCAACGATCGTCCATTTTCCAACGTCATTTTTTCCAATGTTTCAAGGTTTTCCTTCAAAGGTTTATAGTTGGCATCTTTCTTATCTTCTTCCACCACTGTAACTACTGTGTTTTCATCTACAAAGCGGGTGATGTCGTCGATGTGGCCGTCCGTATCGTCCCCTACAATTCCGTCGCCCAGCCACAGGATGTTACTCACACCATAATACTCAGAAAGGTACTTTTCTATCTCTTTTTGTGTAAGGTGGGGGTTGCGGTTTGGATTTAACAAACACGCCGTGGTAGTAAGGACAGTGCCCTTTCCATTAAAATCGACCGAGCCACCCTCCATCACAATGCCGGGCATAGCGAGAGGCAAACGATTTTCCTTAGCAATAGAAATAGGTATGGCATTATCCAAATCATAGGGAGGGTATTTATCCCCCCAGGCATTGTAGTTCCACTTCACCACCATCTTAGTCTTCTCTTTTGGGTTGATCAGAAACGCCGGGCCATGATCCCGGCACCATGCATCGTTGGTGGGGTGAAAGAAAAATTGCACGTTGGCAAGATCAGCGCCGGCTTTTTGGAGATAGTCCAGAGCCTTTTGTTTCATGGCCTCGTCGGCCACATTGATATTCACTTTCTCTCCTTCGGCTACCAATCGGATAAAATCAGCATACACAGGAAAAATGGTCTCTATTTTTCCAGGCCACGAAGCTTCTTTGTGCGGCCAACTCAGCCATGTAGCCGAATGCCTGGCAAATTCTGCTGGAAAAAAAAATCCAAGTGATTTTGGCGTTTCCTTTATCGTCGTCATGATCGATGTCTTTAACTCTATTGAACGAACCTGCAAATTACACTTCGAGGGCAATTCAAACAAAAGTTAAAAACTAAGCCTGAGTAGGTCTTGGATCCTTAAAAAAAGAAAAGCACCCCGCGGGGTGCCTTCATATGATTAAAATTTATAAGAACCTGTAAACACTTTTTATAACGGCATAAACGAATCGAAGTTGTCTTATTCAAAAAAAAGTATCCGTTTTTCACTCGTTTGCGACCGGAGTATAAAAATGCGTACCATCGTTTTTTACCAATAATAAAATACTTTCGACTCTGCGCTCTTAATTCAATAAATTGCTTGAGATTACCCAAATTTGCCCCTGCCTAATTCGGATTACTTTGAGTGAATTAACACGCCGATAAACTTTTCTCAAAGAAATCAAGTTTGACAGGGAACCCCCAAGAATTTTTACACGGATGATTATCACTCTCAACCTTCAGAAAATCTGTTTTGTCAGTGCTTTACTTCTTTTTGGCCTGCCTTTGTTGGCGCAGCCGTCCAAAACATTGAAGCTGTCGGAAGCAGTTGATCAGGGATTGCGCGATTATCCATCGATCAAGGCCAAGCGAAACTTATACAACGCCTCGTCGTCGCTGTTACAAAATACCAAGAACGAATACTTACCGAACCTGATCGCCTCCATTCAGCAGGACTACGGAACAGTAAACAGTCAGTTTGGACCCTTGGGTGCAGTAGGTATTGCGGGAGCTGGTGGCGGCTTGGCCGTTGCCTCGTCGGGCCCTTTGTATAATACCCAAAGCTGGAACGCGGCCTTTGGAGCGTTGTATCTCGCCACAGTGAATTGGGAATTTTATACCTTCGGAAGGGTGAGATCAAAAATAAAAATGTCGGGATCGCAAGTGCTGCGCGATTCGGCCGATCTCATGCAAGAACAGTTTGTTCACGGGGTAAGGGTTTCTGGCGCTTATCTTTCGCTATTGGTAGCTCAACGTCTCGCTGCAGTAGCCCAATCGAATCTGGAACGAACTCAGTCTGTGCAAACCGCTGTGAAGGCCCGCACACGTACCGGCTTGAATGCTGGCGTGGATTCATCGCTGGCCAGTGCTGAAGTATCGCGCGCCAAACTTCTGGTCATTGACGCCCGCAATTTCGAACAACAAACACGAACTCAGTTTGCTCAGTATCTTAATATGGCCCCCGAGCCCTATTCACTTGACACTACTTATTTTACTTCGCTTCCTCAGGAAATGACATCCCGACAAGATGTTAAAAATAATCCGCAACTAATTTTTTATCAACGTCGATTGGAGTTAAGCAATCAGACAGCGTCGTTCCTCCGCAAAAGTATTCTGCCCGGATTCAATTTTTTTAGTATCCTTCAAACCCGTGCATCGGGCTTTAATTATAATTATTCACCTGCTCTTGACAATTATTCCAAAAGCTATTGGGATGGTATAAACCCTTCGCGGAGCAATTATTTGCTTGGCGTTTCGCTTTCGTGGAATGTGATGAGTATTCCTAAAATCCGTCAGCAGGTAAATGCACAACGTTATGTATCGGCAGCCTATCAAAATGAGTATGAACTTATCGCCACACAATTGCAGGATCAGCTAATCCTGGCCGACCAGCGAATTGAAAATAGTTTGCAGAGTGCGCGCGAAGTGCCGCTGCAATTCAAGGCTGCATCGGAAGCCTATCAACAAAAAAGCATTTTGTATAAAAACGGTCTGGCCACGATTGTAGAACTGCAGCAGGCGCTGTATTTATTGAACCGCGCCGAGGCGGATATGAGTGTAGCCTACATCAGTGTGTGGCAGGCTTTATTACAAAAAGCTGCCGCCTCTGGCGATTTCAGTTTGTTTATTAAACAAGCCCGGTAACTATGGATTTAATTCGATTTGCACTTCGCCGGCCGATTACCATTCTGGTGTTGGTAGCCGGTATGTCATTCTTCGGCATCAACGCCATTCGTACAATTAAGATCGACATTTTTCCTTCGCTCAATCTTCCTGTTATTTATTTGTCGCATCCCTTCGGCGGCTACACGCCATCGCAGATGGAAGCTTACTTCGGCAAGCCTTATGTGAACCTCATGCTGTTTGTGTCGGGCGTGAAGAGTATAGAAACGCGCAACATTCAGGGATTAACCTTAATGAAGCTAACCTTTTACGAAGGAACAAACATGGCGCAGGCTGCGGCGGAAGTCTCTGCGTTTAGCAACCGTGCGCAGGCAATCTTCCCGCAAGGAAGCAACCCTCCGTTCATCATCCGCTTCGATGCCTCAACACTTCCTGTCGGGCAATTGGTGTTGAGCAGCAAAGTTCGCTCGAACAACGAACTGCTCGACCTCGCCAACGTGTATGTCCGTTCTTCTTTTACAACAATTCCCGGTTTGGTTTCTCCGGCACCGTTTGGTGGAAATGTTCGCACCGTAGTGATCAAAGTGGATCCTGAATTACTTCGGTCGCACAACCTCACGCCAGACCAGGTGGTAGAAGCGTTGCGCACCAACAACCAATCTTCGCCAGCAGGAAATGTTCGCATCGGAGATTACAATTACTTGACGCCTACCAACACTTCGATCAAAACCATTAAAGACTTTGAAAATATTCCGTTGTTCAAGGGTGGAGTTTCAAATCTTTACTTGAGAGATGTGGCCACCGTAGAAGATGGCGCCGACATTACCTCAGGATATGCGCTCGTAAATGGAAAGCGCTCGGTATATATGCCCGTGACCAAGTCGGCCGATGCCTCGACGTGGGAGGTAGTGCAGGCTTTGAAAAAAGCCATTCCAAAATTTCAAAGCATTTTGCCCGACGACGTGGAACTGTCGTACGAATTCGATCAGTCAGTATATGTCATCAACTCCGTAAAAAGTTTGATGACAGAAGGAATCATCGGTGCCTTGCTCACAGGACTGATGGTGCTTCTATTTCTCGGCGATGTGCGCGGAGCGCTGATTGTAATTCTCACCATTCCCGCTTCAATTATTTCGGGCGTCTTATTTCTGTCTCTCTTTGATCAGACGATTAATATCATGACACTGAGTGGGCTCTCGTTGGCTATTGGAATTTTGGTGGACGAATCTACCGTAACGATTGAAAATATTCATCAGCACCTCGACATGGGCAAACCCAAGGCGCTTGCGATCTGGGATGCTTGTAAAGAAATCGCTTTTCCAAAACTGCTGATTTTGTTTTGTATTCTCGCTGTGTTCGCGCCTGCGTTCACCATGACAGGAATTCCCGGCGCACTGTTTCTTCCTCTGGCAATGGCTATTGCTTTCTCCATGATCACTTCGTACTTGCTGGCGCAAACATTCGTTCCGATCATGGCCAACTGGCTGATGAAAAATCATCACGGTAAGGAAACTACCGACGCCCAGGAATTTGCCAACTCTGGCCTGGAAGGCGAAGACGATACATGGGATCAAAAGAAAGTTCTTTTTCAAAAGCATACAAGCAAGCCGTCACCGTTCGAGCGCTTTCGCAATCGCTTCATGCGCTTTCTCAACCGAATGGTTCCTCACCAAAAAATAATTGTCACAGGATATGTCCTGATCATTTCGGGACTTGCTGTTTTTCTTCTTGCCAATATCGGTCGTGATGTATTACCAAAAGTAAACAGCGGCCAGTTTCAGGTAAGGTTAAAAGCAGTGGATGGTACACGGATTGAACGAACTGAATTAAAGCTGATAAAACTGTTGGGTGTATTGGAAGGCCTGGTGGGCAAGGAAAATATTTCAGTCACGTCATCGTATGTGGGGCAACACCCTGGACAATTTTCGTCCAGCCCGATTTACCTTTTCATGAGTGGCCCACAGGAAGCTGTGCTTCAGGTAAATCTGAAAGAAGGCTATCACGAAAATATTGACGACCTAAAAGAGCGGTTGCGCAACAAGGTGAAAGAAGTGATGCCCGAAGTGAGTCTTTCCTTTGAACCGATTGAATTGACCGATAAGATATTAAGTCAGGGATCCCCTACTCCAATTGAAGTGCGGATTTTAGGCAAGAACAAAAAACTAAATGAAGTCTATGCGCGCAAGGTCATCGCTAAACTTGAGAAGATACCCTACTTGCGCGACGTGCAACTGGCTCAGCCTGTACATTACCCTGCTGTCAATGTAGAGATCGACCGAATACGCGCGGCGCAGTTGGGTGTTGATGTGTCTGATATCTCCCGCTCGTTGATTGCATCTACTTCGTCGTCACGGTTTACCGAAAAAAATATCTGGCTTGAAGAAAAAACCGGCCTCTCTTACAGCGTGCAGGTTGAAGTGCCAGAAAACAAAATGACGAGCATCGACGAGATGAATGAAATACCGGTGCTGCGCAATTCCATCCGGCCAATGCTTGGCGACGTAGCCACGCTGAAGCAAGACACGACGTATGGTGAAAATGACAACCTTGGCGCTCTACCCTATCTTTCGGTGACGGCAAACCTTCACAAAAAAGATTTGGGTTCGGCCAATACCGATGTGACAGAGGCACTCAAATCGCTGGGCGAACTTCCACGCGGCTTGAGCATCGATACCAAAGGATTAACTCAGGTGCTAAGCGAAACACTCAACAGTTTACAATCCGGACTAATCGTTGCCATCGTGGTGATCTTTCTGATGCTGGCTGCTAACTTTCAATCGTTTAAAGTTTCTCTGGTGGTGTTAGCCACAATTCCAGCGGTTGTACTCGGGTCGTTGATCCTGCTGTTGCTTACCGGGTCAACGCTCAATCTTCAATCGTACATGGGCATTATCATGTCGGTGGGAGTTTCGATTGCCAACTCTGTATTGTTGATCACCAATGCAGAACAACTTCGCCTGCACAACGGCAACGCGTGGGAAGCCGCACAGGAAGCGGCAGCACTTCGGCTACGACCAATCCTTATGACCACAGTGGCCATGGTGATGGGCATGATACCCATGGCGCTAGGCCTTGGCGAAGGTGGCGATCAGGCTTCACCCCTCGGCCGTGCCGTGATCGGCGGTTTGATTGCATCTACGTTCGCAGCGCTATTCATTCTGCCTTTGGTGTTTTCCTGGGTACAAAGTAAAACCTCCACCGACTCGGTATCACTTGATCCGGAGGACAAAGACAGCAAACATTATATTCCTTCATTACATGAAAAATAAAATGAGTTTGAAGAAAATTATTCTCAATGCAAGCTTCGCGGTAGCAGGATTGTTCCTGATGGTGGGGTGCAAAAAATCTGGCGAGCCCAAAGGTGAACAGAAAGCCGATAAACCAGCGCTTGAAGTATTTGCATTACAAACCGGAAAGATTAATTCGACGATGAAGATTCCCGGCGAACTTGTTTCATTCCGCGATGTGGATTTGTATGCCAAAGTGAGCAGCTTCACCAAGCATATTTATGCCGACGTAGGTAGTGAAGTAAGAGAAGGACAATTGCTGGCGGTGATGGAAGCGCCGGAAATTGTATCACAACTTGCCTCGGCGCGTTCACGTGTAGAGGCGCTGACTGCTACCTACAAAGCCAGTAAGGCGAACTACGATCGCCTGCTCGAAACCAGCAAAACGCCAGGCACTATTTCTCAAAACGATCTCGATCAGGCGTTGGGTAAAAGCAACGCTGACCTTGCACAACTTAAGGCTGCGGAGTCGACGCAAAAGGAAATCGCCACCATGCAAAGTTACCTCGAGATCAGAGCGCCGTTCAATGGTATCATCAGCGCGCGTAACGTAAGTCTAGGCGCCTACGTGGGGCCCGCTGGCAAAGGATCAGAGTTTCCTATGTTTACGCTCAACGAGCAGAAGCGACTACGTCTTGTAGTTTACATTCCAGAAGCTTACGTGAGCTATCGCCATCAGGGAGATGAAATTGGATTTTCCGTCAAGGCTTATCCTAAAGAAAAATTCAAAGGTACCATCAAGCGGCTTGCAGGCGCGCTCGACAAGCGTCTTCGCGCACAACGCATTGAAATGGACGTGCTCAACGACGACAAAAAATTATTGCCCGGCATGATTGCTGAAGTAAGCTTTTCACTGTCATCTGATCCCGGTACTTTCGTTATCCCTACTTCTTCCTTGGTAAATTCTACCGAAAAAATATTTGTGGTCAGGATTGTTAATGGCAAGGCCGAATGGGTGGACGTAAAGAGAGGAATGGAAGTAAAAGGGCAGGTCGAAATTTTTGGCGCTCTGACTCAGGGCGACCAACTTGTAATGAGAGCAAGTGAAGAAATTCGCGACGGCGCTGAGGTGAGTATTATTCAAAAAGAAAAGTAACAATCATTTTCTTTTCACGCCGCGCACCGCTTCGGCAGCCCACGGGTCTTCCGGCCAATGATGTTTAGGGTATCGCATGCGGAGTTCCTTTCGTACTTCGTGATACGTTGAATTCCAAAAACTCTTCAAGTCTTGCGTCACCTGCACAGGCTTGTATCCGGGAGAAAGCAAATGCAAAATTATTTTCGTTTTTCCGTCGTTGACAGTTGGTGTTTCGAGCAGCCCGAAAACTTCCTGCAGGCGTACGCGCATTACCGGCGAGCTCCCGTCAACCAGATATTCCAATGCTATCATAGAACCACTGGGCACTTCCATTCGCGTAGGCACAAGTTTGTTTAATGGCTGCTGCAATTCCCAAGGTAAGATGCTTGTGACGATCGCATTGAGATCGAGTCGTTGAAAGTCGGTGCGCTTGCTTACGTCCATTAAATAAGGAGCAAGCCACTCGTCTGCAGAATTTAGTAATGCACTTTCCGTCACGTCTGGCCAAGGCTCATCAGGTCGCCACACGCGCAAGCTCATCGCACGTGCCTGCCACTGTTGCTGGGGCTCATCCCAGCCCAGCAATTTTAATCCCTCCTCGCGCAGCGCTTCACACAACACTTTGATACGCAAAGCTTCTTCAACTTTTACCATTGGCTTTGCGGAAAGCACGAGTGACCCAATTCGCCGCTCAGCGCTGGCAGAAATCATACCGCGCTGAGCATCCCACACTACCGACTCCTGATCTTCTGCCAATGCGGATAAATCCTGTTCGTCCACCGGCGCTGCTGAAAAAATTTTTCCTTCGTTGGTACCAACATCCATCGAAGCCACGGCCAACCATGTTTTCTGTAAAAGACCATCCTGTTCCTGCAATTTGCCAACGCGACCGTTGGCAAGTTTGTATCGCATGCCGAATTTTTCGATCTGTCTTGCAATTCGTTCGGGATACGCCTCAATCAAAAGTTTACCCGCATCCGTGTCAGAAAAAATAGAGTTGTCTTCTTTCACTTTCAAAATCTTTCGCCATGCCGAAGCATTTTTCTCGACGCGCTCCAATAGATTCCGGTCTGCATTGACACGCTCACTGCTTCTCCACTTTCTCAACAGCTCCAACCGCAAGGTCAGGTCTGCCCCTGCTTCTTTCGGCAACGGATCGCGCTCTTCAATTAAACTGGCGATATCCGTAGCCAGCGATTTTTCTCTCTCAGACTTTGCACTCAAAAGCAGATGAGCGATGCGGGGATGAGTAGGCAGCCGCAACATATCTTTTCCACGTGGGGTAATCCTGTTGTCTTCAATAGCGCCGAGCGCTTTTAATAATTCCGTTGCCTGCGCCACAGCCCCTGGCGGCGGTGGCGTGATCCACTGAAGTTCGGACACCTCGGCGCCCCAGCTATAAAGTTCCAGCATCAATGGAGCAAGGTCGGCTTCAAGAATTTCCGGCTGACGTGCCGCTTGCAGGTGCTGGTGAGTAGCCAGCGCCCAAAGTCGGTAACAGACACCCGGTCCAAGTCTGCCGGCACGGCCTGCACGTTGATCCGCAGCATCGCGAGTGACACGGACCGTTTCCAGTTTGGTGAGACCCGACCGAAGATCGAAGCGTGGCGTACGCGAAAATCCAGAATCAATTACCGTGGTGATTCCTTCTATCGTCAAAGAAGTTTCAGCAATAGACGTAGCCAATACTACCTTACGGTTGGGTGTGGGCTGCAGCGCTTCTTGTTGTTTTTGAAACGGCATATCCCCATACAACGGAAAGACCGATGCGCCGACAAGATCGGCCTCCAGAATTTCCTGAGCACGTTTGATTTCCCCGGTGCCAGGAAGAAAGACCAGCAAATCACCCCGCTGTTCGCGAAGCGCTTTTTTTATCATTCGGGAAGTAGCCACAGCAATAGGCTCTTCTTTTGGCGTTGCTTCATAAAGCAATTCAACAGGATATTGCTTCCCGACGCTGGTGACAATCGGTGCGCCTTTCAATATCAAAGAAATTTTGTCGCCGTCAAGCGTGGCTGACATGATCAGAAGGCGCAAATCATCGCGCAACAGTTGCTGTGATTGTAAGCAAAGCGCCAGCGCCAGATCAGCGTGCAAGCTGCGCTCGTGAAACTCGTCGAAGATCACCAGGCCAACTCCTTCAAGCGCATTATCGTTCTGCAGCATCCGCGTAAGAATTCCTTCCGTCACTACTTCGATACGCGTATCTTTCCCTACTACACTTTCAAAGCGAATGCGATAGCCGACTGTTTCTGCAATTTTTTCGTGAAGTAAATCGGCCATGCGCGTAGCCACAGAGCGAGCGGCAAGACGCCGTGGCTGCAACATAATAATCTTCTTGCTTTGAAGCCACGGTTCGTTCAACAGCTGCAAGGGAACGACCGTAGATTTACCCGCGCCGGGAGGAGCCTGAAGAATAACAGCTACGTGCGCTGCAAGTTGCTCTTTGAGTTCAGGGACGATCTCCTCTACCGGATACTTCATCCCGCAAAAATAGAAATTCATTTATTTGTATTCGCCGATTCTTCAGGCATCTTATCTTTTTAAAAGTCGTAACTTCCGGCATGAAGATGATACTGCGCGTTTTGATTGTCGGCTTTGTGAGCGGGTCACTCCTGCCCGCACAAACGGCCTCGGCTCAAAAGCAAAAATTATTTAACGGCAAAGACCTGGAAGGTTGGGACACTTACCTGGGGCCATCATACGATAGCCTTAAAAAGAGTTTTGATACACTAAAAGTAATCGGCTTAAATAAAGATCCGCGAAAAGTATTTTCAGTGGTCGATGTGGATGGGCAGCCTGCCCTGCGAATATCAGGAGAAAACTTCGGCGGCATTTCTACTCAGCAAGCCTACAGCAACTATCATTTAAAACTTGAATTCAAATGGGGGAAAAAGAAGTGGCCTCCCAGAAAAGACAAACCACGCGACAGCGGCTTGTTGTATCATGCCGCTGGTAAACATGGTGCCGACTTTGGTTTCTGGATGCGTTCGCAGGAGTTTCAAATTGAAGAAGGCAACTGCGGCGACTATTGGGGAGTAGCCGGTGGCTCGTTTGAGATTACGGCCAAAAAGAATAAAGAAGGATTCATCTTTGATCACGCATCACCGAAGTTGGTCTTCAACGAAAAGAGCGCCAACGGCAGATGGTGCATCAAACAACGCAACGCAGAGAAGCCGAGTGGTGAATGGAACACGGTTGAAATTTACTGTATTGGCGACACTGCTTTTCACCTGGTCAATGGGGTGGTGGTGATGATCCTGAATCACTCATCGCAGCTAAACAACGGAGAGCTCGTTCCGCTCTATGATGGAAAAATTCAATTGCAGTCGGAAGGTGCCGAAGTTTTTTATCGCAACATCGAGTTGGAGTCGATCAAAAAATTTCCAATGGAATTGCTTCAGTTGAACTAAGTCTTACTTCGTCCAGTCCTTCACCAACGCAACAGCTTTATCGATTTCTTCTACGGAGTTGAAAATGTGCGTGCAGTGACGTACTCCAAATACATCGCCCTGCGAACGCGGTCGCATCTTAGCTTTTTCCCAATAGGTATCCTGCAGTTTCGTGCCCGTCCAGCCGTCAATGTTGTAGACCGTGATTCCCGCACACATACTTTCATCGCTGGGCGAAAAGAATTTTACTTTTTTGCTTTCAGCTAGTCCTTTCCGTAAGCGAGCGCCAAGGAATTTAATGCGATCATAGACACGATCAGGGCCGAGTTCAAAATGAAAATCCAGCGCAGCATCTACACCTTTTAATATCGGGAAACTTCCGGTGCCGCGTTGCGTAAAGCGAAAACCTTCGTCTTCGTGGTTATCCCAGCGACCGCTTGCAATGGTGGTCCAGATGTCTTTCATTCTTTCTTGTCTGATGTACAGAAAACCCGAGCCGTGAGGAGCGCCAATCCATTTGTGAAAACATCCTGCATAAGCATCGCAGCCAATGTCTTTCACATCTACTTTAATCTGACCTACCGTTTGTGCTCCGTCGAGCAACGTGAAGATGCCACGCTTGCTGGCTTCGGCGCATAATTCTTTTACAGGAAGAATCGCACCGCTTCCGGAAATCATGTGTGATAGCATCAGCACTTTTGTTTTTGGTGTAAACGCTTTGACAATGATGTCGTACACCTCTTGCGAACTATGGGCAGGTTTTGGAATGGCTACCGTTTTAAACACGGCGCCGAATCGTTTTTCTTTGACGAGGAAACCTGACTTACCTCCGGAGTGCTCCTGATCTGTGGTAAGGATTTCGTCGCCAGGCTGCAGCGTAATTCCATTGGCAATATAACTCATGCCGTTCGTCACATTGTCGGTCATGGCTATTTCAAGAGCGTTGGCATTGATGAGCTTTCCTACTTTTGTACGAATACTCATCAGGTTGTTGTAGCCGCTGATGAACTCTTCCTTATTGTCGTCTTTGTAAGCCCAATCCGCCGGGCTACTGGCAATATATTTAAGATGCTCGGTCATTTTCTCGACTACGATCTTTGGCATTGCTCCTACTGTTCCAGGATTGAAGAACACGGTTCCTTTGTCGAGCGGGAACTGGTCGCGAACACTTTTCCAAAAGTCAGGGTCTTCGGGATTCAGCAATCCCTGAGGAGAGGCCGGATTACCAAAACTGGTCAGCGACGGAAGGGTAAGTGCCGAGAGGCCAAGCGATTTGATCAGTTTTCTACGCGAGATCATCTTTCAATTTTTTTGTTTAGGGAAAGATAATTAAATTTTATCTTTAGTAAGATTGCATTTACTCCACCAAAACTCTACCAATGTCAAAACTAATCATCAACGGCTTCTCCGAATTTCAGACGTATGTGGGCAAGGAACTCGGGGCCTCCAAATTTATTCAGGTTACTCAAGAACAAATCAACAAGTTTGCTGATGCCACACTTGATCATCAGTGGATTCACACCGACCCTGTGCGCGCCGCCAATGGTCCTTTTAAAAGTACAATCGCTCACGGATATCTGGCGCTTTCGCTGGTGCCTTATTTGTGGGAAGAAATCGCCGACATCCAAAATGTAAAAATGCTGGTGAACTATGGCATTGAAAAAATGAAATTCAATCAACCCGTGCTGGTCAACAATGAAGTTCGGCTGCGCGTGACTTTAAAATCGCTCAATGACCTTCGCGGAATTACAAAAGCAGAAATGGATATTGTGATGGATATTAAAGACAACGCTAAGCCAGCCTTTACCGCCACGATTATTTTTCTCTACCATTTTAATAAGTGATTTTCAATTTTCGATGTGTCAAATCCAAGCCAAGACCTTAATTCCTTTTCTGAATTTGTGTGCCCTTAAAAATAAACCTCAAAAAAATTAGGAGACTAAATCATTGACTCATTGTCAATTGGCTAATTTAACATCTTGCTAACTCCCGTTAGCTTATTCTTGCCCTTCTCCTTAATTTTGGCGTCTAAAACCATTTTCATGAGCGCTGAAACGGCTTCCGTTGCAAAGAAGGAAAACAAAACGAACGTGTCGCACCACACACCCGTCGAACCGTACAAACCCAAAAACAAAGTAAGGATTGTTACCGCAGCCAGCCTGTTTGACGGCCATGACGCCGCCATCAATATCATGCGGCGCATCATTCAATCTACAGGATGTGAAGTCATCCATCTTGGCCATGATCGCAGCGTGGAAGAAGTGGTGAATACCGCCATCCAGGAAGACGCTCAGGCTATCGCCATGACGAGCTATCAGGGCGGTCACAACGAATATTTCAAATACATGCACGACCTGCTCAAAGAAAAGGGAGCGGGTCACATTAAAATTTTTGGTGGCGGCGGCGGGGTTATCCTTCCGGAAGAAATCAAGGAGTTAATGGACTATGGCATTACCCGCATTTACTCGCCCGACGATGGCCGCGCAATGGGACTGCAAGGCATGATCAATGATTTGGTGATGCAAAGTGATTTCCCCACGGGCGAGGTAGTTGATAGTCGGCCGCTGACCGTGGATAGTCATTTGCAAATTGCTCAACTTATTTCGGCAGCTGAAAATTATTACGACAAACATGCCAAGACCTTTGAAGAGATTAACCGCAAGGCGAGCACATCCAAAGCGCCCGTGCTGGGAATTACCGGAACCGGCGGCGCCGGAAAATCGTCGATGGTAGATGAAATCGTTCGTCGGTTTTTAATTGATTTCAAAGACAAAACGATTGGACTAGTCTCAGTCGATCCTTCAAAAAGAAAAACTGGTGGAGCCTTGCTTGGCGATCGCATCCGCATGAACGCCATCAACAACTCACGCGTGTATATGCGTTCGCTCGCCACACGCCAAAGTAATCTGGCGTTGTCGGCGTACGTGAAAGAAGCAATTCAGGTGATGAAGGCAGCGGGATTCGATCTTATCATACTTGAAACTTCCGGCATCGGCCAAAGCGATACTGAAATTCTCGATCACAGCGATGTATCGCTTTACGTGATGACGCCGGAGTATGGTGCAGCCACACAACTTGAAAAAATCGACATGCTCGATTTTGCTGACATCATTGCCTTAAACAAATTTGATAAACGTGGAGCACTTGATGCTTTGCGCGATGTGAAAAAACAATTCCAAAGAAATCACCAGCTGTGGGATAAAAAACCTGAAGACATGCCGGTGTTCGGCACCATCGCATCGCAGTTTAACGATCCCGGCACCAACCAACTTTATAAACATCTGATCGACAAAGTTGCCGAGAAAACCGGAGCCGACCTTACATCCGATTTTCACATCACGCGCGAGATGAGCGAAAAAGTTTTTGTGATTCCACCGCATCGCACACGCTACCTCAGCGAAATATCGGAAGGAAATCGCAACTACGATCAGTGGGCAAAGCAACAAGCCGAAACAGCTCAACAGCTTTACGCGATCAACAAAACCATCGCGTCGTTAGGAAAAACAAATCAAGATGTGGTGAAAGTTTTGCAGGCCGAGTTCGACCGCATCAAATTGAATCTCGATCCAAAAAACTGGAAGCTCATCGAGTCATGGGAAGAAAAAGCTAAAAGCTATCGTGAGCCGGTTTTTAAATTCAAAGTGCGCGATAAGGAAATTGGAATTCAAACACACACAGAGTCTCTTTCGCATTTGCAGATTCCAAAAATTTCGTTGCCTCGCTACGAAGCCTGGGGTGACTTGCTCACCTGGCAACTGCAAGAAAATGTGCCTGGCGAGTTTCCGTACACGGCCGGTATTTATCCTTTCAAGCGTGAAGGCGAAGATCCCACGCGTATGTTTGCAGGCGAAGGTGGACCGGAACGCACCAACCGTCGCTTTCACTATGTGAGCCTGGCGATGCCAGCCAAACGACTCTCTACCGCATTTGATTCCGTAACACTTTATGGAAATGATCCCGACTACCGACCTGATATTTATGGCAAGATTGGGAACTCCGGTGTTTCGGTGTGTTGCCTCGACGATGCTAAAAAATTATACAGTGGTTTTAATCTGGCCGATCCAAAAACTTCTGTATCAATGACCATCAACGGTCCAGCGCCGATGTTGCTCGGTTATTTTCTGAATGCCGCCATCGATCAGCAATGTGAAATTTACATTAAAAAAAATGGCCTTGAAGAAGAAGTGAAGAACAAAATTGCTTCACTGAAGAAAGGAAGCAACGAGTGGCCTGCTTATCAAGGCGCTCTTCCAAAAGGAAACGATGGACTTGGGCTCATGCTTTTGGGAGTTACCGGTGATCAGGTTTTGCCAAAAGAAGTATACGAAAAAATCAAAGCCGATACTTTACAACAAGTGCGCGGCACCGTGCAGGCCGACATTCTTAAAGAAGACCAGGCGCAAAACACGTGCATCTTCTCTACAGAGTTTGCCTTACGGCTAATGGGCGACGTGCAGGAATATTTTATTCAGAAAAACGTACGCAATTTCTACTCCGTCTCCATCTCTGGCTACCACATTGCCGAAGCGGGAGCAAATCCGATTACGCAATTGGCCTTTACGCTCTCCAACGGATTCACTTACGTGGAATATTATTTGAGTCGTGGCATGGACATCAATGAGTTCGCGCCAAATCTTTCCTTTTTCTTTTCCAATGGAATCGATCCCGAATATTCCGTGATCGGAAGAGTAGCGCGAAGAATCTGGGCGAAAGCATTAAAGAACAAGTATGGCGCCAACGCTCGTGCTCAGATGCTCAAGTACCACATCCAAACGTCTGGACGCTCATTGCACGCTCAGGAAATTGATTTCAACGACATCCGAACAACGCTTCAGGCTTTGTACGCCATTTACGACAATTGTAATTCATTGCACACCAATGCGTATGATGAAGCCATCACAACACCTACGGAAGAATCAGTGCGTCGGGCCATGGCCATTCAATTGATCATCAATAAAGAGTTGGGCCTTGCTAAAAACGAAAACTCGCTGCAAGGTTCTTTCATCATCGAAGAACTCACCGACCTTGTCGAAGAAGCAGTCCTTTCGGAATTTGACCGCATCACTGAGCGCGGCGGCGTGCTCGGCGCGATGGAGACGATGTATCAGCGTGGAAAAATTCAGGAGGAGAGCATGTATTACGAAACTTTGAAACACACCGGTGAATATCCCATCATAGGTGTGAATACTTTTTTAAGTTCGAAAGGTTCGCCTACGATAATACCACAGGAAGTAATCCGTGCTACTACCGAAGAAAAGGAATATCAAATTCAGATGTTGCGACAACTTCATAAGCGATCTGAAGGCACCTCTCCGACTATGCTTGAGCAAGTGCAGCAAGCAGCCATACAAAACAAGAATATTTTTGAGGAATTGATGGAAGCAACTAAAGTGTGCTCGCTCGGTCAGCTTACCAAAGCCCTGTTTGAAGTAGGCGGGCAGTACAGGAGAAATATGTAGCCTCACCCATAAAAAAAGCCCGGGAAATTCCAGGGCTTTTTCAGGTTTAGGTTTAGGAAATTACTTTACCACTTTTTTGTTTCCGTCGTTGTCAATCAGAAGGAAGGTAGGTTGACCTTCAACTTGCTTCAGGTTGTAAACCAGACCAGCGCTTCCGTTTACAGTAACCACTTCGCTATGAAGAAGGTTATCAACGCCGTCAAAAATGCGAACATTGATTTTTTTCGTTCCTTCCGTAGTCACTGACATCAAATATTTGCCGGCTTCTTTCAATTTAGTAATATACACGGTTTTGATAGAAGACTCATTCTTTACTGATGCAGTCTCTAAAGAAGACTCGCGGTTGGCAATTTTATAATTTACTTTTTGAGTATGCTTTCCGTTGTTGTCGGTGATTTCGATGCTATACTCACCAGGTTGCATACCAGAGAAGTTTACCGGGCGCATGAATTTGTCAAGGCCGCTGGTAATCTCGCTAAGAAGTTGGTTGCCATTGCTGTCATATACTTTCAAAGTTACCTTACCGGCAGTGGTGCCTTCGTAGATCACTTTAAAAATCTCAGAATTGTTTTGGTTCACTACTACAACTTTTGAAGTAGGGTTACCGGCAAACGTGAAAGTACTCGCTACAATCACTGCTGCTACTGTCAATACTACATTTCTCGTTTTCATAATCGTTTTTGTTTTTTTCGTTTTGTTATGATGCAAATGTACGGGCTGCTTCCACGCGCGGCCGTAAGTTGTAAGTAAAGTTGTTTTTTAAAACAGAAAATCGTTTGCATGAATTAAGTGACTGAAAGAATTTTTTTGAGCACAGTGAAATAAGCCTCACCGTAATTTTTTTATCAATCCTTCAGGATTTTTTTACCTACAACGTTTGCAGAAAGTGCAAAAAAAAGAGGCTTCTCTTTCAAGAAGCCTCTCCTCACAAAATAAAAATCAGATTAATAACTAATCGACTTCAGCATTCCCTGTTTATCCAACACTTCAATTGTGAATGATTTATAGTTGCTGAGATCGTACACACGGGCAAACTCATTTCCAACAGATTGAATCTCATTAAAAATAAGATTACCGTTATTGTCAAAAATATAGATGAATACTTCTTCAGGTTTTGCCGACGCGATAGTGAGCAAGTATTTATTATCCTCACTTAAAAGTTTTTGCACATGAATTAGTTTTTCAACTTTACCAGCCTGGTAATTTACTTTTTCAATGGTCTTTCCGCTCTCGTCTTCTATGGCGATGGTATATTGTCCTTCGGGTAGGCTTTCAAAATTATAGGGCCTGACAAAGCCATCCACCCGATACATTGTCTCCTCAAACAAAGCTATACCTTGCTCATTGGTGATTGAAATTTTTACGCGACCAAGCTTTTCAGCTTTGTAATACAACTTAAAAAGTGTTGATCCATTGACATTCGTAATTGCAACGGATGACGTACCCTTTCCAAAGGGTGTAGCATTAGCGGACATCAGTGTACACAATAGTACACCTGATAAAAGTAGGCTGATTTTTTTCATAATTTTTTTTAAGCTTATGACGGCAGCCTATGATTGATAGTTGCAAAATGGATGTTAAATAAATCCTAAATATTTTTAGGATCGCTGTAACATTTGGAAAACACAGGAGTACAGCCTTTCGAAAGAATTCTAATTCAGATGAAAAACATCTTTCGCTTTTTCGACTTCATGCAGCAACTGCGATTGATATTTAAGTTGCGACAATAAAAGTCTTTCCTTTTGTTCGTCAGTACTTTTTGCGAACCGAAGGCGGTCTTCAAAGTCAAGACCAAGGTCATTGGCAATAGAATAAAGCGACGGAGTGGCTGCGTTGTTGGTTATTTGAAAATAGATCAGGTACTCGCGATAAGCTTGATACAATCTAGGCGAAACAGAAGCAGAAAAATCAACATTCCAAAAAGAAACATCACCACCAGGATAAAGCTTGTCGCGAAAAGTGCGGTACAGCTTATCCATGGAGAAAAGGTCCGTGCATTTTACAATAATATCAGATTCACCAGTCGGGTATCTTTTAATGATGCTTTCCAATTTTACCAACGATCCGATTTTATCGACGTTTGAAACATGATTAAAGTAGATTCCAAAAGAAATGTCCTTTGTTTCGGCGTCAAGCAGTAATTGCCTGTACCTGGGCTCAAAAATATGTAGCGGCACCATCTCTCCTGGCAAAGGGAAAATCCCAAGAGGGAACATGGGTATTTTAGTAAATTCGCTCATTTAGTGCTTTAACAGAGTAGCCTGCAATATTGTTTCATCAATATTATCCGGCCATTATCAAAACTTAACAAGGTAATGAGGATCGACATTAAACCGCTTTTTCAGAATATCTTCGCCTGCTAAGAAAGTCAGGTTGATAATAAACGAATACCCCGCAACGACGCCACCAAGCTGCTGCACCAGATGCCCTGCAGCGCTAGCCGTGCCACCTGTTGCCAACAAGTCGTCGTGCAGAAGCACGCGCGTACCTGGTGCAAAAGCGTCCTGATGAATTTCTATCGAAGCAGTTCCATATTCCAGTGAATATTCTTCTTCAATTTTCTTGTAGGGAAGTTTCCCTGCCTTCCTGATCGGAATGAGAGGAACTGAAAGTTCTTGTGCGATAAGCGATCCAAAGATGAAGCCGCGGGCCTCTACCGCTACCAGCGCCTGTATATTATTGTCTTTAAAATGCTGAGCAATAGCCTCCACTACTTTTCTTCTTGCTGACGGATTGCCGAGCAATGGTGTAATGTCTTTAAAAAGGATACCTGGCTTTGGAAAATCAGGCACATTGCGCAGCAAGGGTTTCAGGGTTTCTTCGAGGAGCATGGTATTTTAATGAATTAGCGTTCCGTTTAGAATCACCTTATCGACAAAATTATTTCCAAAATGATAGGGAAGATAGGCGATAGAAGGTGCGGGTTTGGTGATGAACACGTTCGCCTTTTTGGCTCTGGAAATACTTCCCAAGGATTGGGACAATTCAAGGGCGAAGGCAGTATTTATTGTAACGGCATTGAATACTTCTTCCGGCGTCATCTTCATTTTGATGCACGCCAGAGAAATCATTGTCTGAAGGTTTCCCGACGGAGAACTTCCTGGATTGAAATCGCTGGCGATGGCTAAGGGTAAACCCGCCTCAATCATTTTTCGAGCCGGTGGAAATGAGAGATTCAAAAAAAATGCCGCGCCGGGTAGGGCCGTCGGCATGGTGGTTCCGGTTTTCAGCACGTTGATCTCTTCATCCCCAATATTTTCAAGGTGATCGACACTAAGTGCGTTGGTCTTTAGACCAACCTGCACACCACCGGAACAATGAAGTTGATTGGCATGGAGTCGTGTCTTCATCAACCTTTTTTTGCCGGCCTCAAGTATTGCTTCGGTTTCATCTACTGTGAAGAAGCCCTCTTCACAAAACACATCGATGTAATCGGCAAGGTTTTCTTCCGCCACGGCGGGAATCATCTCTTCTATCACCAACTTGATGTAATCTGCTTTTGTCATTTCTGCAGGCACTGCATGAGCACCAAGGAAGGTAGTTTTCACGGTAAGTGGAGTTTCCTTACCAATTCGTTTGGCCACACGAAGCATTTTTAATTCGTCCTTCACGGTAAGCCCATAGCCGCTTTTGATTTCAATAGCACCTGTTCCTAATCGGATTACTTCATTAGCGCGCTCCAGCGTTTTCTCAAACAGTTCATCTTCTGAAGTACTTCTCAATTTCTTGGCCGAGTTTAGAATGCCTCCCCCTTTGGCCGCAATCTCCGCATAGGTTGCACCTTTAATTTTCATGACAAACTCTTCTTCCCTACTGGCCGCAAAGACTAAATGGGTATGCGAATCAACAAACGATGGGAAAACAAAACAGTCACTTGCATTATGGATTTCTCTACCGGCGGATGAGGGGGCGCTTTCCATCGGGCCATAATCGGCAATCAATCCGTTGGAAATAAGTAGATAGGCATTCTCAAGAACAGGCAACTCGCTCATGGCTTTACCCGCCACAAAACCGGAAAAATTTTCTCTTACCTGAGCGAGGCCTTTGATATGAGTGATGAGGATATCATTGGCCATGAAACAGGAATTATTTTCCGAACGATTCTACTTTGTAATCCAGGTTGCTGCTATAAAGCGGGAATGAGATTTTAAACATGGCGTAGAAACCCTGACCGGCGATGCTAGGGCGATAGCCAAATTCACCTCCATACGACCAACTGAGTGTACGATTAAATTTTCCGTCGATTCCCGCACGAAAACCGATCGATTTGGTCTTCACAGCGCTGGTAGAATATTGCTGACCCAAATAGGTGACTGGATCCAGTTTTACAGAAGGAGCTACAAGAATGTCGAAGAAAACTGTCATCAACCCATCGTCTACGCTATCATCGTATTTGTCGAAGCTCACGGCTACGTTTCTGATCCAGGCCATAGAACCGCCCACATAGATGTCGGCGGAGTGAAGGTTAGAAAAAACATTGACCTGTTTAGGTTGATTGTAAATATCCGGCACAGTGTTGGGTATCGATCCTCCGCTAGAATTCGTGAGATTGGCATTGCTAAGTCCTTGCTTACTTAGGGCGCGATTCAAATCGGCGGTGGCATTCCATACAATGGCTCCAAGGCGGGCGCCATAGATCTTTCGTACTTTACAGGGAATTTCGGCATGAAGTGGTACCGTGGCAGCCCAACGCTCACCTTTGAAACTTTTCTTGTACAACACCATGGTGGTCTTCGAATCCTGATCAAAATCCTTGATGTGGTAGGTGCCTCCCACTTCATAATAGTTAAATACCTGAGGCTTGTCAGAAACACTGCTGTTTTTGATAGCCGACTGGCGGTTGAAATCAAAGAACTCACTGCTGTAGGTCTTCCGAAAACTTGCCCTTACGTCGAATTTATCCTTATGGTAATAACTGCTTTCGATACCAAAACCTGCGTTTACGTTGGTGGCAAAGAGCTCGCCGTACAAAGGTTGAAAGCCAATAAAAAATTTATTGATTGAAAACGGCTCGTCATAGAGCTCTTCGAAGGTTACGGCCGGCTTTTCCTTTTGAGTTTGCCCGTTGGCAACCATAGGGGCAACCAAAAGAATGAGCATAAAAAGTTTCATTGCTTTCATGAGGCATCGATACGGATTGGGGCTAAAAAGAAACTTCATTGGCTTAAAAATAGCATATTTTAACCGGTAAATTAGTCAAAAGCCGGTTGACGCTACCCGAAGTGTAAGTATTTTGAAGAATTCGAAACAAAACCTGCCTTTCAGGGCTTGCTCACAGGCTCCAACCGACCTCCTTTAAAGGAAACGAAAGGCACTATATTATTGTCGTGCAGAGAACCCATCTGGTAACCGGAAGTAAGAATCCCAGGCATTCTCTCCTTGCTAAGGCCTTCCTGAAAATATACTCCATACTGTTTTAGCGAATGCCCAATCACCATCATGAATTCAAAACCTTTTTGCGCATAACTTCCCGGAAGCACGCCATGTCGCTGAAGAAACTTCTTTCTAAACACCTGATAAGACTTGCTTTCTATGGCAGAAAAATTGGGTGCGGCAAAAGCCACTTTTATCTTTTCAAATTTGGAGAGATCGACCGAATTGTCATCAAGCCAATTCTCATGCCCGACTACCAGAATTGAATCACCCCGTGTTTCAACACTGTTGATCACTTTGGTATAAATAAGAGGATCGTCAGAAGCCACAAAAATACTTCCGATGCTATCCAATTTAAGTTTGAATTGTTTGGGGTTTTTCCATTCGTCGTATTTGGTAGCTGTGGTGAGAATAGCAAGAATATCGGCGGATGTTTCACTATTAACCTGTTCGGACTTTACTATCTTAAGACCTACTTTTTTTGCAGTTTGTCGGAAACTAGCCGCCATAGCCGAATCCTTTGCGCTTTCGCCAAAAAAGACAATGCAGTTTTTATTATTCACTTTAGCGGCAAGCAACTCCGCCGACTTCTCGCCGATAGTCGAGTGACTCGGCTGAAACAAAAAGGAGTAAGGATTCTTTCCAATCATGTCAATATTGGAGGAAAGAGGATTGACAAACAGATTTATCTTGTTGGTTTTTGAAAATTCATGCACCAACACAGCGTCTTCCTGAAAAAGCGGACCGACGATAAGGTCGGCATTTTTCAATTCCTCTTCTTTAACAAGTTTCTTTATTTCGTCCGGGTCATGATCAGTATCGTAAGCCAGTAAATCGAGATTTACGCCTTCAAGCTTAAGCGAGTCGGCCGCGAGTTTCATGCCCTGATACATCTCCAACGCGAATTGGCTTTTTTTCTTACCTGGACTCGGATCTAAAGAACTGGTGCGGAATGGCAGCACCAATGCAATGCGATACTTTTCTTTGAATACTGAACTGCCGGCAGTGCTTCGAATAAAATCGGTTTTATTCCACCCAAACTGTTGAGCTACCGAATCAAGTAAATTCACATCCGTCATCGGCACTTGCTTACCAATAGATTTCGCCAGCGCAAAAGCTACCTCCACATCTTGCGGGTTTTCTTCGCGCAACATCTTTAGCGTTTCAACATCATCAACGCGAAGAAGAGCCTCGCGCTTCAACACATCGATTTCCAAACGGAAGGTTGGATTCTTAATTTCTTTGGCCAACTGCCAGCCGTGAAAATACTCCCGTTGTTCGAGATAAATCTTCACCAACCAATAATTCAATTCATCCAGTTGATCCCACTTCGGATAAATTTTCTTAGTCTGCAAAAAACTCTGTTTGGCTAACATAGTAAAACCAAGTCGCTGAGCAGAAAGGGCGTAATAAAAACTTGAATATTCAGGATAGGGATTGTTCTTATCGTAAATCATCAACGGCTGAAATGCATCCATGGCAGCGCTGTAGTTGCCAGCATTAAAAAGATCTTTTGCCTGACGATACTGTTTCTTGAAATCCTGTGCGAAACCAACTCCATGAGCTAAAGCAACGAAAGTTATAGCTACAAAAAATGGTAAAACTACTTTGGTGAGAGAACGATTGATGCACTCCATTCGAAGTAAGGATTCAGAACCAACAAGTTGCATTGGATTTCTCATTCCCATTCGATTGTTGCGGGCGGTTTGGAGCTAATGTCATACACCACCCGATTTACACCTTTTACTTTGTTGATAATTTCCGATGACACTTCACTCAAAAATTCGTGAGGCAGGTGCGCCCAATCGGCCGTCATTCCATCCACACTGATCACGGCACGCAAGGCTACTACTTGCTCGTAGGTACGCTCATCGCCCATCACTCCAACCGAATACACCGGCAACAGGATTGCCCCTGCCTGCCATACTTTTTCATAAAGGTTATGCTTGCGCAGTGCGCTGATATAAATATGATCGGCCGCCTGCAATACTTTTACCTTATCGGGAATAATCTCACCCAGAATCCGGATGCCAAGGCCTGGCCCAGGAAAAGGATGGCGCCCAAGAATAAGAGGATCAATATGCAATGTTTTGCCGACCAGTCGCACCTCATCTTTGAATAACGTATTGAGTGGCTCAACCACTTTCAATTTCATTTTTTCAGGCAAGCCGCCGACGTTGTGATGAGATTTGATCGTGGCCGAAGGGCCTTTGATGGATACCGATTCAATTACGTCGGGATAAATTGTGCCTTGGCCAAGCCATTTTACATCTGTGATTTTGTGCGACTCTTCATCAAACACATCGATAAAGGTCTTGCCGATGGCTTTGCGTTTCGCTTCGGGATCGGACAAGCCATGAAGCGCAGTGTAAAATTTTTGCTTGGAGTCCACACCTTTTACGTTCAAGCCCATCCCTTCGTAAGAAGCCAGCACTTGTTCGAATTCACCTTTCCGCAAGAGGCCATTATCCACAAAGATGCAATACAGGTTTTTACCAATGGCTTTGTGAATCAGGGTAGCCGCGACTGTTGAGTCAACACCACCAGAAAGCGCCATCACTACTTTATCGTTGCCAAGTTTGTTTTTCAAATCGGCAATTGTCGTTTCAACAAATTGGTCAGGTGTCCATTCTTGCGCGCAGCCACAAATGTGAACCACGAAATTACGCAGCAGGTTTTTACCTTCCAGCGTATGCGTCACCTCAGGATGAAACTGTATGCCGTGGATTTTCTTGTCACGAACTTTAAATGCTGCAATTTTTACCGATGCTGTGCTGGCGGTAATGTCAAATGAATCCGGTACAGAGGTGATCGTGTCGGCGTGCGACATCCACACTTGCGAGTCGAGTGAAACTTCTTTTAGCAATTCATGATGATGATCTACCACCGACAATTTTGCCCGTCCGTATTCGCGGGTCTGAGAAGGGGCAACCTGTCCACCACTTTTATGGGCAATAAGTTGAGCTCCATAGCAGACACCCAATACTGGAATATCACCAAACTGTGCTAAGTCTACATCTGGGGCACCGGCTTCGCGCACGGAGCACGGACTACCTGAAAGGATTACGCCTTTAATTCCTGAGTGAAGGGTCGGAATATGGTTAAACGGATGAATTTCGCAATATACATTCAGCTCCCTTACCCGGCGGGCAATCAACTGAGTGAACTGAGAACCAAAATCTAAAATGAGGATTTGCTCTGCCATGCGCAAAAATAAAAGGTTAGCGGCAGAGAACAATAACTATTTTACCAGGCCATTTTTACGATTCCGACCTGAAATCCAGTATTCATAAAGTTTTTATAGTTAAAGTCGGAATTGGTATTGCTGGCATAGTCATAGTGGTAAGCCGCCTTAATCCGCCAGGGCGAACTTTCTTTAAAGCCGAGCAAGAAACCGGCTTCCGGCCGGATCATCACACCCCACGAGTCGCCGGAGGTTCCATAAATATTATAATACTGAGCAAACTTCACGTAAGATCCTCCAATGCCAAAACCAGCGTAAGGCACGAACAGTCCCTTCATCGGTAAAAAGAAGTAATCAATATTGGCCACCAGACTATAGTTATAGGTGTAATTGTACAAATCAGTAGTCAGTGATTGCGTACCCACCGTGTAGGTTTGGGTTGGGATATATTGCTTGTAAACCGCCCATCCAAAATCGCCGCCCACCCATAGTTTGTCTTCATCGTTTAATCTTTTGCGAAACCCCAACTTGGTGCCGGTTGTGCTGCTGCTGGAGATAAAATTATTGTTGGATAGCGGCTTGTTCAGATCCCAGGAAAAGTAAAAGAAATGATCAAAGTCGCGACCGGTTGAAGTTTTTTGCACCGCCACTTTATCAGGGTTCTTGGTTCGGTCGTAATAGTATTGGGCATTCACCACACCGGAAAATCCCATCACAATCCCGATACTAAAAATTATATTTTTCATCGTCATTTCTTTAGATAGGGAGACTGTTTGAAGGCTTGATCAATGGCATTGAGTAGCGTAGCCGAGGTAGGATCTGGAGTACTTACAAGATCACCGATGTTGCATCCCCACAAATATGCCTTCCCTGAACTTTTATGTTTTAAGTCGACGACAAAGACGTACAGGTTCGCTTGGTCAGAAACGCTTACTGTTGAGCTATAGCCGCCTCCATAGTAGCCTCCATAATAACCACCATAATAGCCATAACCGTAAGGGTTATAATAATAGGATTGTGAAATGCTATAATTCTCCACTACATAAATGTGCACCCACATATCCGGCGTTGCATTTTTGTTAACTCGTGTGTAACCAGCTGCGGTCATTTTACTATTCACTTCAGTGGCCACTTCAGAAGCTTCACCACCAATAGCCAAAGTATCTGCCGGATTTGTTGAGGTGTTCAAAAAATAGCTTACCGTATCCAGCGACATCCAGTAGGTATTGTAATTGCTGAAATTTGCTGTCGTGTTATAATCCGTAGTGACCACCATTTTTTTCAAAAGGTCACTTGCATTTGGTTTCGGCTGGCAACCCCATAGAAATGCCACTCCCGCCAAAAACACAATCCAAAAATATTTTCTCATACCAAGAATTAATACACTAAGTTAAACACTTCAAATTAATTTAACGACGACCGTGTCCACCTCCACTATGTCCACCACCACCTGAGCGGCCGCCACCACTAAAGCCTGAATGTCCGCCACCGCTAAATCCACCTCTATTACCTCCTACGTTTCCCCAGGTTTGCTGATGAAACTGATTCGCGTGATAATTAGAGTAGTTCTGCCGATTAAAATTATTGTTATTGATCGAGTTACGGAATTGATTACTGTTTCCTTGATTGTTGTTGAACACTGGACCGCGGTTTTCGCGCGAGCCTCTGTTTACATTGTTGTTCCGCGAAAAGTTATTATTCCTATACTCTGATCTGTTGTTGGTAACACTTCGCACACCACCGTTGCGACCAACAGCCGAAAAGTGACGATTCACTGTGCTATTAAATCCATGATACACGTTGATGTTGTTCACATACGTGCGATGCACGTTGTAATAGTTGTTGCAATAGTTATAATAGCGTGGATAACGATGGTATCCGTAACTAAAAAACCAACCTGAATACGCTCTTGAAGGTAAACCTACAACTACTATAGCTCCGCCAGTGCCAATGTAAAATCCGGTGTGATAATACAATGGTCGTGGGTACCACATGGCATAATCGTACCAGTAGGGATACCCAAACCAATACGGATAAGGGTTGGGGTTGTAGTTAGAACTATAATAATAATTGTTCACCACCGTAGGCTGCGACTGCGATTGATTTTGATTGGCACTATTGTCGTCTTGCACCTCTCCGTTGGCCGAATAGCTGTCGGCAAAATCTTGCGCCGATTTTTTCATTTCCTCCTGCATCTTCGGATCGTTTTCCACCTGCTGTTTGTATTCAGCAAGGTCTTTCTGATTTTGAGCATTAATCTGTTCACTCAATGAATCAAGTTTTTGCCTTGTTCCTTGTGGATCATTTTTGTAAGCCTCGCCCAGACTTACAACCAGGTCAATCCGGTCGGTGAGTAAACTCATTACTTCAGGCATACCTACAATTTTTTTGAAATCGGATTGCACATTTTCAGGCAAACTTTGTGTGATTTCATCCAATGCTTTTTGTGAAGATTGATAGATTTTATCCATCGCTTGCAAATCAGCGAGATGCATCGGGAACAATGCCGACACGGCAGTAGAAACTTCCTGGGGATAATTGGTCAGCGTTGGCTTTACCTGTTCAAGGGTTTTCGGTTCGCCCGACACGAGTTGATGAATCAACTCCGGATAGCGAGCCAGCTCATAATATTTCTCTTGCTCATCGCGCGGATAGTCGGCTACCAAATCCTGAAACGATTGGCTTGTGCGCGCCTGGATTCGCTCGATCTTAACTAATTTATGCGAGTATTGCGATACATTAAGAATCGCATCACGCACATCCTGAGGATAGGGAGCGATGGATGTGATAATATCCTGATCGTCTTTTTTTAAACTATCCTGAAAGGATTGTGAAAAAGCAAAAATACTTTGCGTAATACCCAAAGCCAGAAAAGTAATTCCGGCTATTCTTGATTTCGTTTTCATTTTTTCTTGTGACTGCTTCGCAATCTGTTGTTTAGACACTATAACGCATTAGAAAGTTTAATTGTTGTTTGGCAAACTTTTTGCGTGCGTGCTAAATACAAGCGCCGGGCATAGAAGCCGGGTGGGGGAAATTATGTCCGCCCCACCCCTTCTTTTATTTTCCTAAAATTATTCTGCTAAAGAAAAATAAATTGTCAGCCTCCCCAGCTTGCGAGTTCTTGAATACCAGCCACACATTTTTCTTGCCGGTAAGATTGCTCACCGATAGCGAGGCCGGCCGCATGAAGATTCCCTTCATCACTTCAATCTTTGGCGCCTTGGCAAAATCAACTATCCCGAGTTTTTGTCCGGTAGGTGAATCCAAATACACCTCTATTTGTCCGCCTTTCATGCCGGGCATTTCCGCAATCACAAAATCAAGTTTGCCCACGCTTGTTAAGTCCACGTCTTTAAATAAAGCAGAAGCATTTGTGTGAATATTTTCGATTACATCATTGCCTCCAGCCGAAAGCTTACGTGCGCCGCCTGTCAATTCGGCCACATCGGCTCCGGTAAGCACAGGAGCCTTAAGCATCAACGTTCGTGTAGAAGTGAGCGACGGTGCTCCATTAGATCCATTGTCTTCATAGCTGGCGCTAATCAAATACGCCGACAACGGAGGAATTCCTTCCTTGGGTGCGCCGCCAAACTTAGCAACACCCTTCAAAGGCAGAGATTTATTTTTGGATTCGTCAGCAAGTGTTAAAATGTATTCCACCATTTGTACGGTCTGCTCTTTCTTAAGTTGAGGATGCGCCGCCATCGCTACAGCACCCCACACACCGGAACCACCCTTCAAGATTTTTTCTGAAAGTTTCTCAATAGCCTGAACGTCGGTCTTATATTTTTTGGCCACTTCTTTAAAGCTAGGCCCTGCTGATTTTTGATCGATCTGATGGCAGGCCTTACAGTCGCTTTCGGCCATCAAAATTTTTCCGGGTAGCTCAGGACGTTGATGACCCTGCGCGACTTCTGTTTCATCAAAACGCTGTTGCAAAAAATCTACAGTCACCATTACCTTCTCGGGTTTGATTGTTCCATCGTCTGTATTTCCGTCTTCTTTGTCCATGACCTTAACCTGATAATCGGCAGTGCTGTTGGCAAAGTAATACGTGGAATTTCCGTTAACCGCGATTTCTATTTTCGGAGGCTCATTGCCCGCCACAATTACCAACTCATCGGTGGATTTAGATCCTTGTGGATCTGATGCGGATAATTTCGGCCGATACACGCCTGGTTTATCAAAGGTCACTGTAAAGTCTCCCGTCTCTGATTTTTGAATCGTGCCGTTAGCATCCAGTTCAAAATTTAATTTATCCTTATCGGGATCTTGCGTACCGGCAGTAGAGAATGACACCGTAAGCGGCACAGCGCCAGAAATTTTATCCGCCTTCAACTTGGCCACCGGCGGGCGATTTCCTTTGTTGAATTCAATCACCGAAAGACGGGCATCCATATTCTGTGCGAACCACTTGGTGCCATACTCAAGTGTGTATAGTCTGCCGTCGGGCCCAAACGCCATATCAATTGTGTTATTGAATGTAGTGCCTTCCAGAAAAGGTTCGATGTCCATGATTATTCCGTTCTTATCCATCGTCACCAAGCGCAGCCAGTTTCGCATCCAATCATAAATGATCAGCTTGCCGTCAAAATAATCCGGATAAGCATCGGCCTTGTCTTTGAAATTCTCTGAATAGTAAACGGGGCCAGCCATCGCATTGCGGCCACCTTCTTTCATCAATGGGAAGTCGGGCGACTGTGCGTACGGGTACCAGATAAAGGCAGGATTCGCCGGAGGTAAATCTACTTTTCCGGTGTTGTTAGGAGACGTGTTTTTCGGATTCGCCGGATCGTGTCGTGGGCCAACTGTCTTTTTCTGAAAATCATATTTCGCATACGCGTAATTGTTACCAACAAATAAAGGCCAGCCGAAGAACCCAGCCTTCTGCGCCTGATTCACTTCGTCGTATCCACGCGGGCCACGCACAGCGCTTTCTTCGCCGGCATCCGGACCAACTTCACCCCAATATAAAAAACCAGTTTTCTGATCCACAGAAATACGGTACGGATTGCGACATCCCATCACATAAATTTCAGGGCGTGTATTGGCTTCTCCTTTCGGAAATAAATTTCCTTCCGGAATAGTATAACTGCCGTCAGCTTCGACATGAATACGAAGAATTTTTCCGCGCAGATCGTTGGTGTTGGCCGACGATTTCTGTGCGTCGAAAGGTGAGCGACCTTTTCCTTCGTCTGCCGGACTAAATCCGTCCGATTCAAATGGACTTGTGTTATCGCCGGTAGAGAGAAACAGATTTCCATCGGGACCAAATGCGATTGATCCGCCGGTATGGCAGCACGTTTCGCGTTGGGTGCCAACCGAAATAATTTCCTTTTCACTTTTCATATCCAGCGCGTTGCCGTCAAACACAAACCGCGACAACACGTTGGCTGATTTTTCAGGATGAGAATAGTAGATGTACACAAAGTGATTGGTAGCAAACGCGGGATCGGCAGCGAGACCCAGCATGCCGTCCTCAAAAGTTTTATACACATTAAATTCATTGATCACGCGGAAAGAATCTTTCGCCGGTTCATACAACTTCACTTTTCCTTTTCGCTCAAGAAACATTATCCGTCCATCGGGAAGAATCGTCATCTCGGTTGGCTCATCGAAATTAAACCCAAAAACTTTTTTGGTAAACCGATTGGCTTCGGGAACATGCTTGGCAGTAGCCTTCGAAAAATCCAATTTATTTTCTCCGATGGCATAGTTGAGGCCTGTCCACAGTTGATCTAGAAAAACCGGATCCTGATAACTTTCGTTGGTGTGGCCAAAGCCGGTATAAAACGACCGACCTCCATCGAAGTCGTGATACCAAATGATGGGATGATCGCCATCGTTCTCACCGCCTTCGTATGATTTTTCATCCAGCTTAAACAACACGTTGATGTCAGGTGAAATTTTTTTGTAGTTGTATAATTCATCAAAGCGCTCCCACGGCTCTGGCGCGTTCAGTTTTAGCCCGCCTTCCTTCACGGGTTGCGCCAGCACTTTTACTTTTTGTTGGTGCGGATGACTTTTAAAGTAGGCGCCAACCAATTTTCCGTACCACCACCAGTCGTACTCGGTATCCGCGGCAGCGTGAATACCTACGTAACCTCCGCCAGCCTGAATGAAGCGCATAAACTCATTTTGCTGGAAGTGATTGAGCACATCGCCCGTGGTGCTAAGGAAGACCACAGTGCTATAATTTTTCAATTTCTCTTCCGTAAACACCTCGGCATCTTCCGTGGTATCTACTTTTATTTTTTTCTCCTGGCCCAGTTTGATCAATGCGGCTTTGCCTGCGGCAATAGACTCGTGGCGAAATCCTTTTGTTTTTGAAAATACAAGGATGCGTTTTTCACCACCTGAACACGAGGCAAGTAAGAGAATCATACCGAGGACAAACGATGAAAAGAAAAAAGAATTCAATGATTTATTCATAATGATGAAATAAGAAAATGATGGAGGTGGTAAATAACAAAACTAGTATGTAAAGCAGGTTACGGCTGAATTAATTTTTTAAAGTGAATACCGGATGCTGGCAGCGGCACGATTGGCTTTTGAGCGGGCTTCTTCGATGGAGCCGGCGCGGGCCAGCGCTACACCCATGCGGCGCTCGCCGTTTACTTCAGGTTTGCCAAACAGCCGGAGTTGCGTGTCAGGTTCTTTGAGTGCGTCTTCCAGTCCGGAGAAAATTATATTCTGCGATTGGCCTCGCACCAACACTACACTCGATGCCGAAGGACCGAGTTGGCGGATCACCGGAATAGGCAATCCTAAAATCGCGCGTACGTGCAACGCAAATTCCGATAAATCTTGTGAGATCATCGTCACCATTCCTGTGTCGTGAGGTCGTGGCGAAAGTTCGCTGAAGTAAACCACGTCGTCTTTCACAAAAAATTCAACGCCAAAAATTCCGGTGCCGCCGAGTTCATTCACGACTTTACTTGCAATGTCTTGCGATGCTTTCAGCGCAGCCGCGGTCATCGGGTGTGGCTGCCACGACTCCTGGTAGTCGCCGTGCTCCTGCCGGTGGCCAATCGGTTCGCAAAAGGAAACGCCGTCTTTGTGTTTGATGGTGAGCAGCGTGATTTCAAAATCAAAATCAATAAATCCCTCCACGATCACCTTGCCACCACCACTGCGCGATCCTTCTTGCGAATACGTCCACGCCTTGTCGATATCACTTTCCGATTTGATCACACTTTGGCCTTTGCCCGACGAGCTCATGATGGGCTTCACCACGCAAGGGATTCCTATTTTTTTTACGGCCTCACTAAAATCCGTTTTCGTAGCCGCAAACTTGTACGGCGATGTTTTCAATTTCAATTTTTCTGCTGCTAGCGTGCGGATACCTTCGCGATTCATGGTAAGTCGCGCTGCGTTTGCCGTTGGAATTACTGTGAAGCCTTCTTTTTCCAACTCCACCAACGTATCGGTGGCAATGGCTTCCACTTCAGGCACAATGAAGGTGGGTCGCTCTTTGTAAATCACCTCGCGAAGCGCCTGACCGTCCAACATGGAAATGGAGTAACTTCTGTGCGCCACTTGCATAGCCGGAGCATTCGGGTAGCGATCCACCGCAATGACCTCCACACCGTACCGTTGAAATTCGATTACTACTTCTTTTCCCAACTCGCCTGAACCCAACATCATCACTTTTATTGCCGATGATGTGAGCGGCGTACCAAATGGAATGGGAAACTTATCGGTTGAACTCATGATGTTGTAATTCAAATTAATTACCAAACGTAGGTGGCTACTGCGCCCGCCTGAAGAGAAGCCGCGGCAACCATATCTTTGTATTTGATAGAAAATGATTTTGTTGTTGAATTGTCGTTGGCCACAATGAGAACTTTTGTGCCGTCGGGATTTTGGAAAGCCACGTTCTGAAGATTATCAACGATGAGCGAAGAAATCCGAACCGCGCCAGGCTTAACAAATTTTGATGCATGAGCAATGATGTAATACGAAACGTTTTTGCTCACCTGACCTGAGCCGCTATTGACGGTGATAGCACCAAGGCATTGCGAGCAACCTCCGTTGGTATGCGGACCGTAACTTTCGTTGGTGGCAAGGTTCCATTCAATCACATTGCGGCTCCAGTTGCGCGACGCCCCGACAATCAGCGTCTTCACGTGCCACATCAAATCGCCACCGAAACTTCCCTGCGCACTCGTCCACTGCTCGGTAAAATAAACATTCTTATCGGGGTAGGCATTGTGCACCACACCGAGCGCGCTGATATCACCAGCATACATGTGAAAAGCTGATCCGTCCACATACGGTCTGGTTTTGGTGTCATTCAATATTGAAATCGGGAAATTAGGGTCATCGCAATTGTGATCGAACAACACAATCTTTGTAGTTAAGCCCGCTGACGCGAAGGCAGCGCCCAGCGACTGGACAAAACTGTTTTGTTCTTCACGCGTCATGGTCATGCTTGGTGTGTTGTACGGATTCTCCGGTTCGTTTTGCGGAGTGATGGCGGTAATGGTGATTCCTTCCGCCGCCATCGCCTGAATATATTTCACAAAATAATTCGCGTAAGCGGTATAGTATTGCGTTTGTAAACTTCCGCCCACGGCCGAGCCGTTGCTTTTCATCCACGTAGGTGCCGACCATGGCGTCGCGATTATTTTGATCTGAGGATTTAATGAGATGATGGCCTTAAGTACAGGCAGAAGATCTGTACGAATGGCGTCGATCGAAAAATTGGCAAGCGTGGCATCGGTTTGACCGGCTGGCATGTCATCCAGGGAATACACGTGATCGCTCAAATCGGATGCACCAATACTGATGCGCAAATAGCTTATCCCTATACCTCCCTGATTGGTGGTGAAAAGGTCATTCAATAAACTTGCCTGATCAGCCGCCGACATATTCTGGTGAATCACTTGAGCGCTTCCATCGGTCAGAGAGAAACCAAAACCATCCATCGTTTGGTAGGTCACGGTGGTGTCGATGGTAATGGTGGAAAGCTGACTCGTTTCTTTCTTAAAAACAGTACTCACCAACGGGGTGAGTGCCGAAGAGCGATCGGGGTTGGTAAGCCAGATGTTTACCGACGGGCCAAGCGTGGGTGTAGGAACAACCACCGGTTTGGTGGACGATGACGAACAGCCAAAGAAGACAGCTAAGAAAACAATAAAAATACGTTGCATTGTAAAGGAGGCAGGTGATTGTAAAAGAGGTCGACCTTTATCCTTCACAAAGTAGGAATTAATCTCTAAAAGTAGATGCCATTTAAAAGCAAAAACCCCGTTGCTATGTGCAACAGGGTTTACTTTGTCGAGGTCTCGAGCGGATTCGAACCGCTGTAGGAGCTTTTGCAGAGCTCAGCCTAGCCACTCGGCCACGAGACCTTCTTATTTTCTACAAAACTAAACTAAATCATATTCCTACAAAAAAGAAAGTGGCCCGAAAGCCACTTTCCTGTAGGAATATTCAGATTAGTTTCCTTCGCCAGCTGGCTTAGATTTCATCTTTTCTTTCAATGCGCTCAACGCTTCCAAATCTCCCAAAGTAGATTTCTCTGACTCCTGGTTGATTTTGTCAATCGTCTTGCCTTTGGCAGGTGCTGCCTTTTTCTTCGGCGCTACTTTTTCTTCTTCAGCAGACCATGTAGCTTTCAAGCTCAGCGTAATGCGACGGTCTTCTTTAGAGAACTCAAGTACTTTGAAGTCGTACGACTCGCCTACTTCGGCCTTCGATCCGTCTTCTTTCGCCAGGTTTTTCAAAGAGCAGAAACCCTCGATACCGTATGGCAACTCGATCACCACACCTTTGTCGTTCTTGCTGATGATGGTACTCTTGTGTACTGAACCCACCGTGAAGATGGTTTCGAAAGTATCCCAAGGGTTTTCTTCCAGATGCTTGTGGCTCAACGCAAGTCTTCTGTTTACTGCATCCAATTCCAACACTTGTACTTCGATAGAATCGCCCACTTTCGTGAATTCTGAAGGATGTTTGATTTTCTTAGTCCAGCTCAAATCTGAAACGTGTACCAGGCCGTCGATACCTTCTTCCAACTCGATGAACAAACCGAAGTTGGTCAGGTTGCGAACGATGCCTTTGTGGCGTGTGCCCACAGCGTACTTCGCCAAAATTTCCTGACGTGTCCAAGGATCTTCAGTAAGTTGCTTGATGCCCAGGCTCATCTTGCGCTCAGCGCGGTCGATGGTCAATACTACGGCATTCAATTCGTCACCTACTTTAATGAAGTCTTGTGGATTGCGAAGGTGTTGTGACCAGCTCATTTCTGAAACGTGAATCAATCCTTCTACACCAGGTTGCAATTCGAGGAACGCGCCATAATCGGCTACGTTTACGATTTTACCTTTCACTTTAGAACCCACTGCGATGTCGGCAGCCAAAGAATCCCAAGGATGAGCGCTCAGTTGCTTCATACCCAACGAAATTCTTCTCTTGTCTTCGTCGAAGTCGAGCACTACTACTTTCACCACCTGATCGAGTTTCAACAACTCTTCCGGATGGTTGATGCGTCCCCATGAGATATCAGTGATATGCAACAAACCGTCAACACCACCAAGGTCGATGAACACACCGAAGTTGGTCATGTTTTTGATCACACCTTCCAACACTTGTCCTTTTTCAAGGTTAGTAAGGATGGCTGCTTTTTGCTGCTCAAGATCTTTTTCAATCAACACTTTGTGTGAAACCACAACGTTGTCGTTGGTGTAGTTGATTTTCACCACTTTCACCTCGATGTTCTTATTCACATAGATATCGAAGTCGCGAATCGGCTTCACGTCGATTTGCGAACCAGGCAAGAAGGCTTCGATGCCAAATACATCGACAATCAAACCACCTTTGGTTCTGCGTTTTACAAAACCTTCAATCACCTGATCTTTGTCGAGGGCAGTCTGCACATATTCCCAGCCTTTCACCAGCTTAGCTTTTCTGCGCGACAGTACCAATTGACCCATTGCGTTTTCACGCTCTTCGATAAACAAATCAACTACATCACCAATTTTCAGGTTGGTCATGTCTTTGAATTCAGCCAGCGGCACAAGACCGTCTGACTTGAATCCGATATTTAAAATCACATCGCGGTCGTTGATTCCTACCACGGTGCCTTTTACTACTTCACTTTCATTTACTGAAGCGATAGTGCCTCCGTAAATTTTATCCATCTCCTGGCGGTCTTTGGCAGAATAACCTTCGCCAAAACCTTTGCGATCAAACGCTTCCCAGTCGAAACTTTCGAGGGAAACATTAGAAGTAGCTGCTTTGCGGGCAGTTACATCTTTGATCATCCGGCTAATGCCTTCTTCTTCTTCTCTTTTCTTGGCGGCTTTGAAAGCGGCCAAATCATCTTGTTCTAATTCCGCTTCCGCAGATTTAACATCTACGTTTGCTTCAGCACCTTTTACAGAAAGTGCTTTTTTGGGGGCTTCCGCTTTCTTTTCGATTTTGTCAGCGTTGCTTTTCTGGACTTTTGCCATAATTGTTTTTGCCCTGATTGTACATGTTGGCGGCCGGGCCAGCCGTCAACAAATTTGTTTGACATTGCTGTTTTAGTAAAAAAACAGCCCCAATGGTTTCATCGGGGCTGCAAATGTATGGAAATTTTCTAAAATCGGACTACTTAAAGTCTTCTGGTTTTAGTGTGCCAACGGCATAATCTACGAGCACTTTCTGGAACAGCAGGCGATATTCGGCCTGGGCTTTGTCGGTCTGCGCCTGCACAAAAACACGGTTTGCGTTGGCAAAATCAACGAAGTTGGTCACACCGAGACTATAGCGCTCCGTTTCCAATTGAAGCGCCATCTCAGCCGCAGTGTATTGATTAATGCTAACGGAATAGCTTTTTCTGGCTCCTTCGTAGTTTCGAACTGCCCGAATAACGTCGTTTTTGATTTGGTATTCGAGGTTCTTCCTTGTCAGAATTGCATTTTCATACAACACTTTCTGTTGTACATAATTGGCACGGTTCTGCAGTCCGCTAAAAATCGGAATACTTAGCTGCAAGCCATATTGCTTAAAGACGTTGTTTGCGCGAAACTGCTCAGAAAATGGCCTGGGTTTTTCCGGGTTTGAAATGGTGGTGTATGTAGTTTGGTTCTGAATCGAATAACCGGAGGGAGCTGTAGGGTCAGTCACAATGATATTTTTGGTTTGTTGTGCAGAAACTGAATCTGGAACACCATGTTGAAAATTGTAAGCTGATCCATACGTTCCAAACGCGTACAACGAAGGCATCATAAAACCCTTTGCTGCCGCAGTGCTGAATTTGTAGGCTGCTTCATTCTTCACGGCACGCAGATAGTCGCCCCGATATTGTTTCGCTTTGTCGGCGAGGTCTTCGATTTTTGTTAAGTCATAATCTATGGTGTTGATGTCCCAGCCCGGTTTACTTACTTCATATTGCTCAAAGGGATCGATCAGCAAGGTTTGTGTCAGCAAGGTTTTATCATTATTCAATGCGATTTCAGCTTGCACAAACTTGAGTTCGGCGGCTTTGGTCAACGCATCCTGATTATATTCGTCAACGGGCGAGCGAGCGCCGAGTGTTACCTGCTCTTTGACTTGCTTGAGCTGTTTATCCAGTGCATCAAAATTTTCACGCGCAATTTTCATCAATTCAACGTCCAGCATTACTTGCAGGTATTGGGTGGCCACCGTGTTAATCAAATCTTGCGAAGTTCGATTCACATAGTAGGCCTGCGCGTCTAACTGATTGTAGTATTGCTTAATGGTATTGATCCTATTAAAACCACTAAACAAGTTAATGTTCGCATTGAGTGTTCCTGTTACGTTGTCACGAATACCATTGATTACGCTACCGGTATTCGGGTTAAATGAATTACCATTGATTTGCGAACCTGTCGCTGTGGCCGACACTGTTGGGCCAATCGCCACGATGCTTTGAACTTTTTGAATTTGATTGTACGCCAGATTATTCTTTTGCTGATTGAATAATACGCCATTCTGCAGGGCAATCTTCACCGCATCATCAAACGTAAGCAACTTGGGCTGCTCCTGAGCCTTCAGCGAAAACGTACATCCCGTCAATATTCCAATCAATAGATATTTTCTCATAATCATTATTTCTTATCTCACTATTTCATCGGCGGCTACGGCGCCATCGGCAATGCGCACGATTCGCTTGCCGCGTTTTGCATTTTCTTCGGAGTGGGTCACCTGAATGATGGTGATGCCTTCTTCGTTTAGTTTTTGAAAAATATCCATGATCTGGCGTCCCTGATCAGAGTGGAGGTTTCCTGTTGGCTCATCCGCCAGCAATAGCTTTGGTTCGCCCACTATGGCGCGGGCAATGCCTACCAACTGCTGTTGTCCACCACTCAATTGCTCAGGGAATAAATCTTTTTTTGCGACCATGTTAAAGCGGTCCAGCATCTCGGCCACCAGACTTTTGCGCATGTTGCTGCTCACGCCTTTGTATAGCAAAGGTGTCTCTATATTTTCATAGACAGTGAGTTCATCAATGAGGTGATACGCCTGAAAGATGAAACCGATGTAGTTTTTGTGCATCTCACTTTTTTTCTTCTCCTTCATTTTATGCACCGGCTCATCGAAGAAATAGTATTCGCCGGCGGAAGGTTCGTCGAGCATGCCGATAATGTTCATGAGCGACGATTTGCCGGCACCGCTTGGTCCCATCAGGGTAACGAACTCACCCTGCTGCACTTCGAGGTCGATGCCTTTCAAAATAAAGGTGCGCTGAAACCTGGAATCGATGTACTTGTCTATGTCCTTAAGCTTAATCATAGGGGTGTGGGGGTTAGGGCAAATACAATTGGGCAATGACAGATAAATCGTTTTCTATTTCTCCTTCCATTGCCCAAAATAATGCCAAGTGAAAATTACCGTATTGGACGCAAGAAAAGGGTTTTTGTTTCAAACTCCTCGTCCGCAAATGCAAAACAGTGTCCGAAATCGGATACAAAAAACCACTACAATGTTTAGGGAAGCCACTTTAAGTATTTACTTTTACCACGGATGCATCAATTGTTTTCTATGCAATTTTGGCCCAGTAAGCTAGCCTGGGATGCTAAAAAACTTCAGTTATAATTTTAAAAGTAGCTAACGATATTCATTTTCATCAAAAAACAATATGAAACTTAATTTGGGTTGCGGCTCCATAAGGCCGAAGGGTTGGATTAATACCGATTCATCATTAAATGCTAATATTCAAAGGATCCCATTTATTGGTAAACGAATTTCAAAAATCTTTAACCCCATTGAATACAAAGATTCGAATTTGATTTACATGAACCTGAACCGACCATGGAAGTACAAGGATAACTCAGTAGATATAGTTTATGCCTCTCATTTATTTGAGCACTTGTCTTTACGATCTGCGAATTTATTCTTACAAGAAGCCTACCGTGTTTTACGTCCAGGAGGAGTAATTCGAATTGTGGTTCCTGATTTATATAAAATTGCTAAGGAGTATATTCACACGTACGAAAATACCGAAAAAGAAGATCCTACCCAGTTTATCATGTGGGCAATCAACTTGCACCGAGAAGGTCAATATGGAAACCCCAATTGGCTAAAGCGTATTGTGTTGGAATGGCAGGGCTATCCACATCAGCATAAGTACATGTATGACGAGAAAAGCTTAAGGATTAAATTTAATCAAGCTGGGTTCAAAGATATCCTCTCGCTCACTTACGGTTCAAGCACATACATCAATGAGATTGCTGATGTGGAAGGGACGAAGGAATCGTACCTCTCCGTTTATTTAGAGGGAAGAAAATAAACTGAGCTAATCAATATTCGAAATCGGATAGCATAAATTAAAAAACCACAGGGTGGAGCACCACATCCACGCGCCGGTTCATGCGCATGCCCATGTGCGATTGATTGGAATACACCGGGTTTTCAGAACCCCAATCTCTGATGTGAATAATTCGCTTGGGAATGTCTTTCTGAATTAAAATTCCATACACCTGCTGGCTACGCATGCGCGAAAGCCACTCGTTATATTGCTTACCGCCGATGTTATCAGTGTGGCTCACAATTTGAATTTGGTATTTCTCCAACAAGTTTGGAATGGAGTCCAACCAGCGCGACAGTTCAACTTCCTGATCTCTGTCGATGTAATAACTACCGCCCCGAAAAAAAATACTTTTAACAATCTCGTCTCCTTTATCCTGAGCCGGCAACGAAAACGAAACCAGTCCAAAGAAAAAGAGTACCGTAAATTTGCTCGTCATGCATTTCACACAAAATCCAGGCATAGTTTTTTGACGGAAAATAAATTTACAAAAAAGTGTCAGATATTTACAGTACGATGAAGTCGGTAGGTAAACCTATTATCACGCTGGTATTGGCACTTAGCCAGGTAAGCCTGTGGGCTCAAGGCAACGAGCAACAAAATATTCCCATCGCTCAGGAACTGGTCGGCAAATGGTGTTACGTAAACCTCAACGCCAACACTTCCGATGCCCTGAGCAACTCGTGCATTACACTCAATGCCGACGGCTCCTTTGAAGCCACCTTGGACAAGAGTACGCTGCCGGGAAATGTATCTGTGGGCAATCTACAAGATTCTGATTACGGTAAATGGTGGGTAAAAGGCAACCGAATTTTCTACAATGCAACTTCGAATGGTCAGGGTTCATTTGTGTTTCAGAAGGCCAGGCATCCGAGAGAAGAAAACACTCCGCTACTCATCATCAACGGAATTACTTTTGCCACCGCTTCTTCACACGACCCTTGGTAGTTTTCTTTTTCAGCTGGAATAAATTGACCTCCGCTCTAGTCTTCCTATTGCTTGTGACGGCGATACAGGCGCAACAAGCTTATCCCAAACTCACTGCGATTATCTCATTCGATTCGCTCAAGAAAAAATCAATTTCCAAAAAAGTAGAATGGACAAATCCTGATGGCTCAGAAGAGCAACTTTTTTTTACTGAGGTGGCGATTCCTTTTCCCGCCTCGCTAAAAGAATCGACACGGAAATTTGTTCGTGACGTTTATGGATTGGATTCCCTCTGGCTTACGCCGAAAATGATTGTGCTTCACGCCATGGGCGATGGCGATCTGAAGACAAGCCTGGAGGTTTCTTCTTTTTTGCACAACCGCATGCCGGAATCGTGGGGAACACTTGCAAAAGCCGGCGCGCTGCCCAACGGCGCTCACTTTATTGTTGATCGCGACGGAAGCATCTATTGTTTGTTCCCTCCTGTTTCAAAAACCGACACTTCCATTTCTTATTCTCAAACCAATCACCGGTGGTTTATCAAGCGTCATCAGGATGCGAATCCAATTGCCATTGGCATAGAAAACGTCACCCCGCGGGGCAACTACATTGCACTGACCGACGCCCAACAAGATGCCAACGCCAAGCTTGTTCGTTGGCTCACTTGGTTTGAAAAGGGAGAAATAAAATTTATTGCGAGCCATCATCAATTCAACGATGACGAGGAGTACGAGCGATTCCTTACGTATTTCAAACTTCACAACTTCAGAAAACAGTTCCGCACCAAAGGAAGAAAAGATGTAGGCGATGAAGTCTTTGAAGCACTCACCAAAAAAATAAATCAAAACGGTGTAAGGCTTACGCCATTTTTTATAAAAAAGAAAAGGAACTGACGGATCAGTTCCTTTCACTTTAATCAGACAACGGCGAAGTTTACATCGCGCCGAGTTGTTTGAGGTATTTTTCAGAATTGGCTTTCACGTTGGCCGCAGGATTTAAGCTAAGAGACTTCTTGAAGCTCTTGATCGCATTCTTTGAATCGCCGTTGAGTGCATAGGCTTCACCAAGGCTATCCCATGCATTGGCGCTTTCAGGATAGCGTTGTGTCATCATCACAAAAATTTCCACAGCCTTACCTTTTTCTTCCTGCGCTATCAACTGGTATCCGTATTGATTCAATTCATTCTCGTCAGCTATCTTCGTTGCGTCCGCCATCACTTTGTCGGCTTCAGTTTTGTTATTGCTGAGATTGAGTAAACCGGCTTTGATGCGTAAGGTGTTGAATGATTTGCGTTGCTGAATGGCGATGTCAATCCATTTCAATCCCTGATCGACGTTCACTTTATTTTGTAAAGCATAATTGGCTGCGGAAGAATATCCCAACCAATTGAAACCCGTTGGGCCTTTCAGTTCTTCGGTAGCATTGGCGATCACGATATTATCCACTGCGAATTCGATCTTCACCGGAAATTGTTTTTTCTCCCAATTCAAATCCAACTCTGCAGAATTTTTATCTGCGTTGTTAAATTCATACGTAAGCACTTCGGTCATCGCGTGATCTCGCACAGTGATAGGTGCACGAAGCAAATCATTGGCCGCTACATAAAAGAAACTTCCCCATGAGCGGTTGTCTTTCGAAAGAATTAATTCGCCCGTATTGTCTTTGTTGATCACAAAAAACAAACCGTATGTACCGGCCGGTACTGACTTGCCTTCCACTTTGGCGTCGTGCGAAAATTCAATTGTGGTGTTTTCATTTGCGCCTGCGCGCCAGGGTGCATCATTACCAAAGCCGAAGCCCTGTTTATTCCACCCGTAAGGAACCAATGCTCCCCACACTTCGCGACCTTTCACCGAAGGCCTTGAATAGGTCACAGTAACTTTTGAAATCCCGATGGTTTGTGAAACCGAAGCACCGGGGCTTGGCGTGCGTGGCGTAGTGACTTGCGCGTGCACCAACGTCACAGTCAATGCTACGAGCATAATGCTGCCAGATAAAATTTTTTTCATGCCTGAATTAATTTGGTTTGGCCACGTAAACGGCACCAAAAATTAATTGGCTGAACAAACACGATCTCTTCTTACAAAATACCGAAGGGCGAGGGAGTTAAAAAATCCCGATCAATACTTCGCAGGTTGTCCGGCTGCGGGTGTAGATTTTTTGATGAAGTCGCGAATATGCTCGTTGGAGGTCACAAGATCTTCAGCACGCAGGTACATCATGTGCCCGCTTCGATAGCCTTCAAAACGCATACGATCTTTCAGCTTTCCGCTTGGGTCAAGTTGCCACATGGTGTACTTCGCATCGAAATAGGTTGTGGCTCCGTCGTAATACCCGGACTGGATCATCAGGTGCATGTAAGGATTTTCCGCCATCGCCTGACGAAGGTTTTCCCCGGTGCGATCGTCTTTGTTATCCCACGGATGTACAGGACCAAACATGTTGTACTTCAAATCAGTTTTATATTTAAGCACTTCGCGCAAATAATAATTGATGGCTGGCGTAAACGCATGAAGCCATGAAGTAAGTTCTGAATTATAATCCGGTGACTCACCCGCCTGCATTTTATCCAGCCCGAGGTAGCGCGAATCGAGACGACCGACGGTAAAATTTTTATCGCGCAAAAGTTCTTTCCAGAAAAAGTCAGTCGGTACGGCAAGGTTGTGTTGTAAAATAGATTTTTCAGAAAGGCCAGAGTAGCGCGCCATTTTTGCGGCTACCTGTTTGCGCTTGGCGTCATCGATGAACCCACCTTTCGCCACAGCAGGAATTAATTCATCAATGGTGAATGCTTCAACCTCAGGCAGAAGATCGTTAAGATCCTTTTGTTGCAAATCCGCAGGCAGCGCCTTCTGATACCAGGCCGCAGCAGCAAAATATGGCACAGAGAGCGCATCGCCAATACGACCGTCGCGCTTGATGCCCAACTCCGTCGGCGACACGAGAATCACACCGTTAAGATACATCCAGTGTGCATTTTGCAGCTCCAAAGCCAAGCCCGAAACACGCGTCGTACCATAGCTTTCGCCAATAAGATATTTAGGTGACGTCCATCGGTTGTTTCTGGAAATGAAGGTGCTGAGCCACTCCGCCAGATAAGTAACATCGGCATTAACACCGAAGAAAACCGAGCGCTCGGTTTTAGGTTCAAGAATACGTGAAAAGCCTGTATTCACTGGATCTACATAAACGATATCCGCTACATCTAAAATAGAATTTGGATTGTCGCGAATCCCGTAAGGTTGTACCGGGTAGCCTTCGTCGTCAATGTTCAGCAACTTCGGTCCGGTGTAGGCGATGTGCATCCACACCGACGCCGAGCCTGGTCCACCATTAAACGACAAAAGGAGCGGACGTTTGCTTTTGTCTGTCACATCGGTGCGTTCATAATAGGTATAAAACAAGGACGCTATTACTTTCCCATCTTTATCCCAAACCGGTTGAGTGCCGGCTGTTGCTTTGTAGGGCACAGGTTTACCCTTGATGGTAACCTGACCGTTGGAAGTTACGGCTGATTCTGCTGGTAAGGTTCTGTCTTGTGAAAATGCCGTAACGCTTACCGCAAATAAAAATAGAACAACGATTTTTTTCATAGTTGAATGGATGATGAAGAGTCAAAATAAAAACCAATCAAGCTATTCCGAGGTGAAATAGTTTGAGTGGGACGAATTCTTGTTTGACCGGCGCAATTGCGTCGTTCAAACTTACGAAATCAGCTTCGCGGTTTCCGGATCCCAGTTGATGATCTTCTTTTCAAAATAACTTTTGTTAGAAGCCAGCGCCGGACCCGCAGCCCGCATGCTAAAGAGCGCATCTTCTACTATCGGTTTGCCTTCGCGAATGCCATTGTAAAAAGCAAGGTGATGATCGACGTTGGTATTGTAATTCTCAGGTTCTTTGAACTCCATTCCCGGATCAATCATTTTTGGTTTCGCAGCCGGGAATTTTGCCTTATACCATTTTTCATATTCTTTCTGCTGTGCCTCACTAAACGTGTTGAACGAATCCCAGCCACCGTAACCCGGCGCTTTTGGAGTTGGGCTGCGATCGACGCGCACGGAGCTCCATCCTACCGTGATGATTCCTTCTGAGCCCACCAGGCGCAAGCGTTCGCCACCGTGATTGCCATCCACAAAATTTACACGCATCTGCAGATTAAATGCAGAATGCTTGTCGGTGGCAGGGTAGTCGTGAATGCTCGTCATGATATCAGGCACATCACGGCCATCTTTATAATAGCGCAACCCACCCGAAGCATAGATGCGATTGGGGCCCTTTGAACTGGTGATGGCATGAAGTGCCGAAAACAAATGCACAAAAAGATCGCCGGCCATTCCGGTACCATAGTCCTGATAATTTCTCCACCTGAAAAAACGAACTGGATCGTAAGCTATTTTCGGTGCATCGCCGAGAAAACTATCCCAATCTACTGTGCCAGCATTGGCATCGGTAGGAATGGAATATTGCCACGCGCCATTAGGACCCTGGCGGTCGTTCCAGGTTTCAACAAGCACGAGGTCGCCAATAATTCCTGATTCGAAAATTTCTTTTGCTTTCAAGGTGACAATCGAACTTACGCGCTGGCTTCCCACCTGAAATACTTTTCCCGTTTTCTTTTGGGTAGCAATTACTGCTTCGCCTTCATCGAGGTGATGCACCATCGGCTTTTCGCAATAGACGTGTTTGCCTTTGTTCATGGCATCAATCGAGATTCGATCATGCCAATGATCTGAGGTAGCAATGATGACGGCATCAATGTCTTTGCGGTCGAGAATCTCCTTGTAATTTTTTGTCGTGAACAACTCCTTACCATACACTTCTTTGGCGTGTTCCAACCTGCCGGAATACAAATCGCAGGCAGCTACAAGCTTCACACCGGGAATCTGCACCGTTGTTTCTGCGTTGTTGAATCCCATTATGCCCATTCCGATGACAGCCACGTTGACCTGATCGTTGGCGGCATAGTTTTTTTCAGGATGGTGTGGCGCTTCCAGTTCCACCACGTTGCGCTTGTCGTTGCCAAGTAACACCGTAGGAAGTGCAGCCGTAGCCAGCGCCGAACCAAATGCTTTCTTAATAAAGCCACGACGCGAAGATTTTTTTGAGATCATAAAGATTGTTTTAGTAGATAGTTGACATTGTGTTCAAAAAACATGTTGAGCGCGAAAGAGATTTTAAATGTAAAGTTTATTTTTTGGATTTAACAGCGCGGACAAGCTAAGTGGTTACCGGCGCTACGACAAAAGTCATATAAAGAAATAGTCGGTAGATACACGTTTGTTGTGACAAATTGTGATATTGCCGCGATAACCCCAAAATACCTAAAACCTATCACTCATGATCAACGGTATCATCTACCTATTTAAGCGATTTTCCTGGTTCAAGCGGATGAACGCAAAAGTCACCTACGAGCTTTTAGCCAAGCACATCCCTGCACAAGACTGGAACTTCATGAACTATGGATATAACCCAACGCCAGCAGATCCTGCTTCACCGCTAGATCCTTCCACGCTTCAGCTTTACCCTACACAGATGTATCATTACCTCGCGATTAAGGCTCAGATCGAAGGCAAAAATGTGTTGGAAGTAGGAAGTGGACGCGGTGGTGGCGCGCGTTACATTGCGGAAAAATTAAAACCTCATCATTATATCGGAATGGATCTGGCGCAGAATGCAGTGGATCTCGCCAACAAAAATCACTCGTTGCCCAATTTGAAATTCATTCAAGGCAGCGCCGAATGTATTCCACTCGCCGACAACAGCATCGACGTGGTGATCAACGTAGAGTCGTGTCACGCGTACGGCTCAGTGCCAAAATTCCTTAGTGAAGTGAAGCGCGTGCTCAAACCCGGCGGGCATTTCCTGATGGTGGACTTTCGTAATTCGCAGGAGAATATGACCATTTTGAAAAACGAACTCCGCGATACGCAGATGAAACTGATTCAAGAAGAGAACATCAGCAGCAATGTAATCCAGGCGATAGAAGCGGAAGACGAAACAAAGCGCAAACGAATAGAAGAAAAAATTCCGAAGCGCTGGCAAAAATTATTTTGCGATTTCGCCGGAGTGGTTGGCTCACGCTTCCACCTCACGTTAAAAGAAGGAACACGAACCTACTGGCGCTTTCACTTGCAGAAAGCCGAAGCTTAAAGGTTTTTTTCGAGCGTACAGTTTTTGTTGGCGTCAGAAAGTTTTTTGAGCTTCCTGGTGAGCTTCACGTTGTTCTTCGGATCATCGCAGTAGGCAAGCACCAGTTTCCAGCTGCTCACTTTAACTAGCTTTGCGTCTTTGGCATTCGCCGGATTCTCAAGACAATACTTCGCCAACGCTGCCATGTACATGTTGAGCAAATTGGCGTCGACCAAAATTTGGGTAGACTCATCGAGACCAAATGAAAAATCAGGTGTACCGCTCATCCAGCGGATCAGAAATTGCGTTGACTTCATCCGGTCAGGCGCCGAGGTATCATTAGGCGAAGCGAAAAGAAAATTGGCAGCACCTAGCACCATAGGCTCGGCCGCTTTGTAGTCAGCGGGACTTTCAAGTTTCACCTCTTCATAGTTTGGAATTTGCTGCGCAAACCCAAACGACGTCAGCATCATTGTTGCAAAAAGAAAAATTAGCGGTTTCATATTTATCTTATTTAAAGAGTCAATCGTCCGTTGATCATAAAATCATAAAACTAAATTTACCAGATTTTTTTATTCGATGTCGCGGTGCGGGAAGATTTTCTTTCGTACTTTAAATGCATGAAATACCCTGACGTAAAGAATTTTATACAAGGAGAATTTGCAACCTCCGACAGTCAACGTTTTTTGAAGGTCGAATCTCCGCTTGACGGAAGTGTGATCGCGCAAGTAGTAATGTCATCGTCGGAAGATTTGAACAAAGCTGTACTTTCCGCGAAGGCGGCACAAAAAAACTGGGAGAAAGTTCCGATCAAAGAAAGAGTGCAGGTGTTTTTTCGCTACAAGCAATTGCTTAAAAAAAATGTCGACGCGTTGTCCAATCTTATTGTAGAAGAAAACGGAAAGACTTTTGGAGAAGCAAAAGCCGAAATCGAAAAAGCCATTGAGCTTACGGAGTTTGCATGCGCGCTGCCCCAACTGGTGGCGGGCGAAGTGCTGGAAGTGAGCAAGGGTGTGGAGTGCCGCATAGAGCATTGGCCGGTGGGCGTCGTCGCCTCGATTGTGCCATTCAATTTTCCAAGCATGGTACCGCACTGGACGCTGTGCAACGCCATTGCTCTGGGCAACGCGCTGATCATGAAGCCATCGGAAGTAGTGCCGATCAGTTGCCAACGCATCGCGTCGCTATTGAAAGAAGCAGGATTACCCGACGGAGTTTTCTCCATTGTGAATGGCGACAAAGAAATGGTGGAAGCAATCTGCGATCATCCCGGCATTGATGCGGTGTCGTTTGTCGGTTCCACGAAAGTGGCCAAGTTGGTGTACACACGTGCCTCCTCACATTTTAAAAGAGTGCTGGCGCTTGGCGGCGCAAAAAATCATTTGATCGTATTGCCCGACGCGCATCCGGAGATGACGGGCAGCAATGTAGCTGCGTCGATGTCAGGATGTGCCGGTCAGCGCTGCATGGCGGCCTCTGCGCTGGTAGCGGTTGGCCAAACTGATCATATCATCGAAAAAATCTGCGAGGAGTCGCGCAAAATTATTCCGGGAAAAAATCTTGGCGCCGTGATTTCCGCGCAAGCGAAAAAAAGAATAGAGCAATACATCACCGAAGCAGAACAACAAGGCGCGAAAATTTTAGTGGATGGTCGGGGCGCTAAAGTGGAAGGAAAAGAAAATGGCTATTACGTCGGGCCAACGGTGATTGATTTTGTGAAACCGGAAATGGCAGTTGCTCGCGAAGAAATTTTCGGTCCGGTGATCAGCATTATCCGGAGCCGCTCGCTGGAAGAAGCGCTTGCCATCGAAAATAATAATCCGTACGGAAATGCCGCTGCTGTATTCACGCAAAGCGGAGGCCTTGCCAGACAAGTGATGGAGAACGCCAGCGCCGGAATGATTGGCGTAAACATCGGCGTGCCTGTGCCGCGCGAACCTTTTTCGTTTGGCGGATGGAACGAATCGAAATTCGGAACGGGCGACATCACCGGAAAAAGTTCGATCGAGTTTTGGACGAAACTGAAAAAAATTACCGTGAAGTGGAATCCCGAGTCAAGAACCAACTGGATGAGTTAACCAAAAATAGTATGAAAGAAAGTTTAACCGCCGCCGCGGAACGTGAAGAAGTGTTGAAAAACAATCTCGACTACACGCTTTTTTCGTGGAGCAAACAAAAAGGAATTGACCCGATCTGTGTAGAGCGTGCCGACGGCGTTTATCTGTACGATTATAGCGGCAAGCGCTACATCGATTTTTCAAGCGGACTGATGAATGTAAACATCGGCCATGGCGACCAGCGTGTAACCGACGCCGTGGTGAAACAAATGCAACAGGTAAGCTATGTGACGCCAAGTTGTGCAACCAAAGTGCGCGGCGATCTGGGAAAGAAGCTTGCCGAGATTTGTCCGGGCAACCTGAACAAAGCGTTCTTCACGTTGTGCGGCGCCACCTCCATCGAAAATGCCATCAAGCTGGCACGGCTCTATACCGGGCGACACAAGATCATTGCGAAGTACCGCGCCTTTCACGGCGCCACGTACGGCGCGATGACTGTGGGCGGCGATCCGCGCAAACTTCCCTCCGACGCGCAACAGATTCCCAACGTTATTCACGTGGAAGATCCATTTTGCTACCGTTGCCCGTGGAGCCAGGAGCCGAGCTCGTGCAAGATGGAATGTGTATCACACGTGGAGCGCATCATTGAGTTTGAAGGTCCAAAAAATATTGCCGCCATTTTGATGGAAGGAGAAAGCGGCAGTTCGGGCTGCATTAAATACCCGGTGAATTATTGGAAAAAGTTGCGCGCGCTGTGCGACAAGCATGGCATCTTACTCATTGCCGACGAAGTAATGAGCGGCTTTGGAAGAACAGGGAAATGGTTTGGGTTCGAAAACCACAGCGTGGTGCCCGATATGGTGTGCATGGCCAAGGGGATAACCTCAGGCTATCTGCCTTTCGGCTGCCTGATGGTGACCGATGAAATTGCCGCGAAGTATGACAACGACCCGCTCATGATTGGCCTCACCTACAGCGCCCATGCTACTGCGTGCGCGGCTGCCCTGGCGGTGATTAATATTTACGAAAGTGATAATCTGATTGAAAACACCGTAGCAATGGGCGCCTACGTTGACCAGCGTGTGAATGAGTTGAAAAAAATCCATCCCAGCATTGGCGATTTCAGGAATACCGGATTGCTCGGTTGCATTGAAGTGGTGAAGAATAGAAAAACAAAAGAGCCGATGGCTCCTTTCAATGCGCCTGCTTCTGAGATGAAAGTAATGAACCAGGTGGCCGCCAAAATAAAAGAACTCGGCATGTACACCTTCGTGCGATGGAATTACATTTTCATTGCACCGCCGCTCACCGTAACGAAGGAACAAATCGATGAGGGGTTGGCGATCATTTCAGAAGCGCTCAAAATAGCAGACGAACACTATCAGAATTAGTACCATCGCAAAAGCGAGACGCTGGCAATCGCTTTTTAAAAAGCCTGAGGTTAAATGACGAGTTTCCCACTCGTCATTTCTTTTGCTAGAGTTCAGGGGTTTTGTGTTATCTTTTATTTTCAAAACCTCAATTATGCTTCGTCCTTTTCTATTCATTTTGTCAGGATGCTTTTTCCTTAGCTGCAGTCAGTCTTCACAAAAAAATAAGCTCACTGTAGCAGGATTACAAGAGTCGGTAGAAGTATTTCGCGACAGCGCGGGAGTGAATCACATCTTTGCGAAAAACGAACACGATTTATTTTTCAGTCAGGGATACTGCGCAGCCAAAGACCGCCTTTTCCAATTTGAAATGTGGCGGCGGCAGGCATCAGGTACAACCGCTGAAATTTTTGGCGAACGCGAACTGAAACGCGACATCGGCACGCGGCTGTTTAAATATCGCGGCGATTTGAAAACCGAATTCAACCACTATCATCGGCACGGTGAAGCCATCATCAACGCATTCACCGAAGGTGTCAATGCGCTGATCAGCGAGACCGAAAAAGATTCCACACTTCTTCCGCTGGAGTTCAAGTTACTTGGTATCAAACCGGGTCGCTGGACTCCCGACTTGGTGATTTCACGCCATCAGGGTTTGCTCGGCAACATTACTGACGAAGTGCGTTACGGCCGTGCGGTGGCTACGCTCGGTGCTGATAAAGTAAAAGCGCTCAGCGTGTTTGAGCCCGGTGACCCCGCCATCGATCTGGATCCAAAAATCAAAAAAGAACTTTTGTTTGATAGCGTCATTACATTATATGAAGCGTATCGCAAGCCCTTTCGCTTCCGTCCGGAAAACCTATTGGAAGTTAACCTTCAAAACAAAAAATCATTTGAGCAACTCGCCCGCGCCGACGAATCAAATTATCATGAGTTGATGACTGCTGAAAAACAAAACATCGGCAGTAACAATTGGGTAGTGAGTGGCAAACTTACGAGTACAGGTTTGCCCATGCTGGCCAACGATCCGCATCGCGGCATTGCGGTTCCGTCACTGCGGTACATGGTTCATCTCAACGCTCCCGATTGGAATGTTGTTGGAGGCGGTGAGCCTACGATCCCTGGCGTTTCCATTGGCCACAACGAAGATGGCGCGTGGGGTCTTACCATCTTCGCGATTGACGGTGAAGATCTCCTCGTGTATGAGCTTAATCCAAAAAATAAAAATCAGTATCGGTACAGGGGGGATTGGGAAGACATGAAAGTGATCAAAGACACTATCAAAGTAAAAGGATCGCAGGATGTGTATGTGGATCTGAAATACACTCGTCATGGACCCGTCACTTTAGTGGACGAAAAAAACAACGTAGCCTATGCGGTTCGATGCGCGTGGCTGGAACCGGGAGGCGCGCCTTACATGGCGAGCTTGCGCATGGATCAGGCCAAATCGTTTGAAGAATTTCGTGAAGCGTGCACCTACAGTCACATTCCGGGTGAGAACATGATTTGGGCGGATAAGAAAGGAGACATAGGCTATCAGGCGGTGGGCATCGCGCCGATAAGAAAAAAATCGAGCGGACTTGTGCCTGTGCCCGGCGATGGTAGCTACGATTGGGAAGGGTTTTTGCCGATCAAAGAATTGCCGCGCGAGTATAATCCCGCCAAGGGGTTTTGGGCTACTGCAAATCAAAACTTAGTCGACGAAACCTACGGACACACTGACGCGATTGGAAAAGAATGGGCTGATCCCTTTCGGGGAAACCGGATCAACGAAGTGCTCGGCTCGGGAAAAAAATTCTCGCAGCAGGATCTGATGAATCTGCAATTCGATTACCTCTCCACGCCGGCGCGAACGCTCGTTCCTCTTTTGAAAAATCTTTCATCAAAAAATTCAAAGGTGGAAGAAGCGCGAAAAAAATTGCTAGCATGGAATTTTGTGCTCGACAAAAATTCAATTGAAGCGACCATTTACGTGGCGTGGGAGAAACGCATGTCGTCTGCGCTGACTGCGATGGCCACTCCTCAAGATGGAAAGAAACTGATTCCATACATTCATTTAAGTAAGATTATTCAGTGGATCACTACTTCGGGCGCGGTGTTTAAAAATTCTTCTACACAACGTGATCAGTTTCTGATTTCGTCATTGGAAGAAACAATTATCGCGCTGGAAAAAAAATTAGGCCCAGACCAAAACCAATGGCAATACGGGCAGGCGGCCAACCATCATGTGCTCATCAAGCATGCATTTAGCAATGCCGTAGATGAGGCGACGAGAAAAAAATTAGATGCCGGGCCCGTAGCCCGTGGCGGCAATAGCACTACGGTAGGCATGACTACCAACAGCGACAATCAGCAAGCTGGCGCCAGTTTCAGAATGGTGGCCGACGTGAGCGATTGGGATAAAACAATGTTCACCAACACACCAGGACAAAGCGGAAATCCGGAAAGTCCTTACTATAAAAATCTTTTTGATGCCTGGGCTGCCGACAAACACTTCGCTGTGTACTTCCGTCGCGAAAGCGTTGCGAAGGCAGCGCGAGAGCACGTGACGTTACATCCACATTAAAACCTAATCAAACTAATTTGAACCATGAACAAATGCTTTCTTCTTGTTTGTCTTTTGGGAATTGGCTTCTTCCACTCGGTGGCTCAGGTTGGCGACTTTGAAAGCAACGAAGATATTGGGCATCCAAAAATCAGCGGATCGACTGCCTATGATAAGGTGGCGCAATCGTATCGTCTCAAAGGCTCGGGCTACAACATCTGGTTTGCCCGCGATGAATTTCACTATGCATATAAAAAGCTAAGCGGAGACTTTATCCTTACGGCTAATTTTTCATTCGTCGGGAATGGCGTTGATCCGCATCGCAAAATCGGATGGATGGTTCGGGCATCACTTGCCGACGACGCGGCACATTGCAGCGGAGTACTTCACGGCGACGGGCTTACTGTGCTTCAATGGCGCAACAAAAAAGGAGCTGCCATGCGCGATCCTGAAGACGAGCGGTTCGCCACGAAAAAAAATTATTCTGTTCTTCAATTAGAAAGAGCCGGCGGCATCTTCACGTTGCGCGCTGCGCATTTTGGTGAGCCGCTTCAAGTGATCGGCACTACGGTGATGGAAAATATTCCCGACAGTGTGTATGCCGGCTTGTTCATCTGCGCGCACAACGAAAAGGAAATAACCGAAGCCCAGGTGTGGAATGTGCGCATTGATCAGCCCGTGGCTCCTACGTACGATCCTGAAAAACTTGGTTATATCGGATGCCGCCTTGAAATACTTAACGTTGCGACCGGCGCGCGAAAAGTAATTCATGAATCAAAAGGAAGGCTTGAAGCCCCTAACTGGATGCCCGACGGAAACAAATTACTATTCAATGAAAACGGATCGCTCTACAAAATTCCGATTGACGGCGGCGCCACCGAAAAGCTGAACACAGGAAAGGCCGACCGTAACAACAACGACCACGGCATCTCTTTCGATGGAAAAATGTTGGCCATCAGTAGTCACCGTCAAGGATTGCCGGGTTGGGGCTCGACGGTTTATGTGCTTCCGCTTGGCGGTGGCGAGCCTAAATTAGTGACGGAGAAAACGCCTTCGTATTGGCACGGCTGGGCTCCAAATGGAAAGGAAGTGGCCTTCGTAGGAATGCGCGATGACAAGTACTACAACATTTATACCATCCCGATCGGCGGCGGTGAAGAAAAAGCGCTGACAAACAATCAAGGATGGCACTACGATGGTCCGGAGTATTCGCCGGATGGCAAGTACATTTATTACAATGGCAGCGAAAGCGGTACGATGCAAATCTGGCGGATGAAGCCTGACGGCTCCGGCAAAGAGCAACTCACCTTCGATGAATACAACAATTGGTTTCCACATCTGTCGCCCGATGGAAAATGGATGGTGTTCATCTCGTTTCCGCCTACCATCGATGTGAGTTCGCACCCATCGTACAAGCAAGTGCAACTAAGGCTAATGCCACTGACCTCCGCTGGTGCACCAAAAACCATTGCGTATTTGTATGGTGGCCAGGGCACGATCAACGTCCCCTCCTGGTCGCCGGATGGAACGCGCATCGCCTTTGTGAGCAATTCTAAGAAATGATTTAATACTTAATGAACTTATAAGATAGAATTCGTTTACCTTCGAAAATCAACAGTATGTAAACTCCACTTTCATAGCTACTGATATCAATAGTTGAGACTTCATTGGTTGAATATATTACTGGGTTGGTCGATTGACCTTTTTGATCTATAATTTTAAACTCTGTAGTCGATTCACTCAGGCCCTTTACATAAAGGTTTTTTGAAGAAGGGTTTGGGTAAACATGCACTTCGGAATTTTCCACTGTTAATCCAGTGACAGGAGGGAAAAGATCGGATAGTTTAATAGAATAAATCCAATTATTTGTGCCAGCGAGCAATTTGTCGTTCCAAATAGAAAGGGAATAGACTTTAATCGAATCTAATCCTGGTATTGGAAGCCAGGAAGTTCCATCCTTAGAATAGTTAACTCCTGAGTTAGTCCCTGCAAAAAGTAAACCTTGGGAGGACGCCATTGAATAAACACACAATGCATACAAGGGCGGCAATCCCGTTGTGACATTAAACCAACTTCCTCCATTATCTTCGGATAAATATAATCCATAGTATGCCCCTGCATAAATTCCCTTTCCTAAAGTAAATAGGCCAAGTACCTGAGTGTTTTTAGGAAGAAGATTGCTAGAATTTACCCAGGTGGTGCCGCGATCAGTGGAACTATAGATGCCATTATTTGTTCCGACCAGAATTTTTGATCCACTTTTTGTAAAGCTAGAAACGGCATACCCTGGTGAAATTCCATTATCTGTCTCAACCCAGGCAGCCGCTTTATTCGTCGATCTATAAATCGCGTTTACGCTTCCGCCTAGGATTGTATCATTATGGGCGAATAAGCTATAGATACTTGTAAGGGAATGCGGTGAATCTTTCCACGAACTTCCATTGTTGGCAAGATAATTCACAGTCAACCCTGTTGAATAGAGAAGATCCTTGCCGGAAGATACCAAACTGCTGTTCTGTTCTTTGGTAAATCGTGTCCAAATGGAATCATTAGTAGAAAAAAATATTCCACTATCTCCACCCACAAAAATGGAGTCATTTTTTACTACAATTGAATTGACGGCGATGTTTGTTAATTGAGACCCAAAGGGGTTCCATGTAACACCTCCATCCGATGAATTATAAACACCTTGGGGTGTTCCGGCATATAAAACATTATTAACCGATAGTAGAGAATAAACATTGGAGAGACCACTATAAGTCCAGGTAGCGCCTTGATCGGTGGAGGAGTATACTCCGGCGTTTAAAAGCCCGGCAAAAACAGTACTGCCAACTGTCAACAGGGATGTAATATTGCTATTCGGGGGCAGTCCATGATTAGCCGAGGTCCATAGCGCACCTTGATTTGACGATGTAAAAACTCCTATGTCTGTACCAGCAAAAGTAAGTGTACTCAGATTTGCAAAACATTGTACTGCATTGTTGCCTAATGGTAGTCCAGTGCTTACTGCGGTCCATGAACTTCCATTATCTGTGGATTGAAAGATTTCTGAATTTTGAGTGCCCGCATACAAAACATTTCCAACTGCGTGCAAGGACCTAATGTAAGGTGTCGATGAGAGACCAGAGGAAGAAGAACTCCAGGTCTGACCCTGATCTTTCGAGATAAAAATACCATAGCCCTCAGTACCCAAAAAATAGTTGCTCCCAAATTTGATAATTGCCGAAATACTTGAAAAAGAAGGCAATCCTGAAACGAGTTTAGCACCTACCAAATTCCACGCACCTGAAGGTAAAGTGGCTGTGTATAAACCACCGTTTACCCCTGCGAATATTTTTCCTCCGTCAGTCAAAAAGCAATTCGTTTGCTGTTCGATAAATGGCGCTGCAAGACCGCTATTGTAAGCTTTCCAAGCCCCATCTTTTAAATTCGCCTTATACACGCCATGAGCAGTTCCGGCAAACAATTGATTCCCGTCTGACCCAAGTGAATATACGTAGCCTGAATAGCCAGAATTATAAAAAGATCTCCATTGCTGCCCCTTGGCGCTAAGAGTCAATAAAGTCAATAGAATAACAACTAATTGAATCATTGAGGCACTGCTTCTTACTTCTCTATTCATATCGGTTTTTAAAAATTAAATGTTCAAAAAAGCCTCCATTGATCTCACGTTACAAGATACTAACAATACCGATGATAACTTAGGTAAGGTTAGAAATGAAAACTAAAACGCAAGCGTTTGTAAAAAATTAAAGCCTGACGCAATCAATCGTTTGCAAAACAGATTTTTTTCGCACAACTTCCAAGTCAAAACCTTAAAACCTCATGACTAAACCTATCAACTCTTCACGGCTTTTTATTGCCAGTTGCCTTGCGCTGCTGGTCACATCACTCACCTTTGCCATCCGCGCCAAGATCGAAGGCGTATTCGGATCTGACTACGGATTGACGAGTGAAGAAATCGGGTGGGCCTTCGGCCCGGCGTTCTGGGGATTTACTGTCGCGATGTATGTCGGCGGTTTGATCATCGACGCGGTGAAAACAAAAAACATCGTGTGGCTTGCTTTTTCGTCGCACCTCATCGGTTTGATTTTGTTGCTTCTGGCGAAAGACAAAACCATGCTGTTCATCTCGAATGTATTTATTGGCTTTGGAAATGGTAGCGTGGAAGCTGCGTGCAATCCACTCATCGCTTCGATTTATCCGAAGGAAAAAACCCGAATGCTCAATCGCTTCCACGTATGGTTCCCTGGTGGAATTGTGATTGGAGGGATTCTGGCGTGGCTGCTCATGACAAAACTTGGCTTGAGCTGGCAATTGCTGACTTCGTTGTTGTTTATTCCGCTTGCGCTATATGGTTATTTATTTTTCGGACAAAACATCCCGGAAACTGAGCGCGTGAGCTCAGGTGTGTCGTACAAGGACATGCTGAAAAATGTGGGTGCGCCATTTACTATTATCGCGCTGGTGAGTTTCATGATTCTGGCCGCTTCGGTTCCTTCGATAAAAATCGATTTCAATTCTTCCCTTACCTACATTGTACTGGCGGTGATTGTCATCGCCGTAATTGTTGAAGGGCTCGTCGTTAACAAAATCAATCTTCTTTTCCCGCTGGTTTTATTCGGAATGTTTTTGACAGCATGTACTGAGCTTGGCACCAACCAGTGGACAAACGCGCTGCTGAGCAATGCCGGCATTGACCCGATGATCGTACTCGTTGTGATAACCGGTATTATGGCTGTGGGCCGATTCTTTGCGGGGCCGCTGATTCATAAACTAAATCCTCCCGGCGTGTTGTTGGGTTCGTCGGTGATTTCAGTAGTGGGTTTGTACCTGCTGAGTAGCGCCGAAGGTGCAGGCATGACTATGTTCTCGGCTATTGTGTTTGCCGTGGGTGTTTGTTACTTCTGGCCCACCATGTTAGGATTTGTTTCTGAATACATTCCGAAGAGCGGCGCACTTGGTCTTTCGATTATGGGCGGTGCAGGCATGGTCGCTACGTCCGTCATTCTTCCTATCATGGGTCGCTCCATTGATACCGCAGGTCCACAACTTACACTTCGCTACATGACCATCCTTCCGGCGATACTCGTGGTGTTGTTTGTGTTTCTTAATATTTATGTAAGAAAGAAACCTAATCATTGAGATAAGAATTCAGGATCGACATTTAATTTCGAAGGGGCACAGGGCTAACATCCTGTGCCTTTTCCTTTTTCATCATGTGTCCATTCATTTTTCTCTTTTGATAACTGGGCTTTTCTGAATACTTTCAATTAAAATCTAATCTCTTATGGCATCAGGAAAAATTAAGTCAGGCTTGCTGAGCATCTGTTTGATAGTCACTGCAAGCCATGCACAGGTAAAACCACTTACCTCGGCACAAGTCGATTCACTCGTCAATAAATCGATGCAGATGATGCCACTTGCGGGTATCGCCGTAGCGGTAGTCAAAGATGGAAAAGTCATTCACGCCAAAGGGTACGGCGTCACGTCAATCAAAACGAAGGAAGCGGTGAACGAAAACACGCTGTTTGGCATTGCCAGCAACAGCAAAGCATTTACCGCCATGGCGCTGGGTATTCTTGCCGACGAAGGCAAATTGAAATGGAGTGACAAAGTGGTGGATTACATTCCTGAATTTAAAATGTATGATCCTTACGTGACCGCACATTTTACTATCCAAGACTTGCTCACCCACCGTAGCGGCCTCGGCCTGGGAGCGGGTGACCTTATGTTTTTTCCGGATGGTGCTGATTTCACCATTCAGGATGTGCTGAAGAGTTTTCAATACCAAAAGCAGACCTCCGAATTTCGCACACGGTTCGATTATGATAACCTGCTATACATGGTGGCCGGCGAAGTAGTGGCGCGTGTGAGTGGTATGCCATGGACGACCTTCGTGGAAACGCGCATCATGTCGCCACTCGGCATGACACGCTCCGCAGGAATGTTTCAAAATCTCAAAGACAAAAAGAATGTAGCGCTGCCTCACTCCGCCGAGCCGACCCTGAAACAAATTGAGCAGTACACAGAACCCAATTCATCTTTCGCTGCCGCCGGCGGAATTTATGCGAGCGTGAATGATCTTTCTAAATGGATGCTCTTGCACCTTAACGACGGGAAATACGGCGATGGACTGAAGCAGCAACTGATCTCCGCCGAAAACCACAACGAGATGCTCAAGCCACATACCCTGATTGGCTTCAATCGCAAATCAAACCCTGCAGTGCGTTCGCATCTTAACGCCTATGGACTTGGCTGGGGCATCAACGATCAAAATGGATATATCATCATCAGTCACACCGGCGGGTTGCCAGGCTTACTTTCAAAAACAACGTTGGTCCCTGAACTTAATCTCGGTGTGGTAGTACTCACAAACACCGATCCTGGTGGGTTTGCATTTGAGACTATCTCGCGCATGATCGTCAATTCCTATCTCAATTCTAAAGTGGATATGTTGACGCGCGCAGCAGGTTGGGTGAAAGATCGCCAAAGTCACGGCGACTCAGTGACCACGGCCGTATGGAACATCGTGAAAAACGCCAAATCAAATTTTAACCTTGCCAACTTCACCGGCACCTATCACGACAACTGGTTTGGCGATGTAATTATCGACTTGAAAGACGGTGAACTGTGGTTTACGAGCAAACGCTCGCCTAAGCTACACGGAAAAATGTCGTACTATAAGGCGAATACCTTTGCCGTAAGGTGGGATTACCGCGACATGGAGTGCGACGCCTTTGCCACCTTTTCGCTCGACGAAGAAGGAAAAGCCATGGGAATAAAGATGAAAGGCATTTCACCCAACATCGATTTTAGTTTTGACTTTCAGGACCTCGACCTGAAGCGAATAAAGTAGGTGCTCAGATTGAATGCGTTAACCACAAAACAAATTGATCAGTTTGTCGACGAAGGGTTCGTCAAATTAGAGAATGCATTCTCAGCTGACATTGCACGTGATTGTGTCTCTATTTTATGGAAGGAAACGGGATGCGACCCTGATCGGCATGAAACATGGACAAAGCCTGTTGTTCGGGTCGGTGAACTCGGGCATGAGCCATTCATTAAAGCGGCAAATACACCCATACTGCATGAGGCATTCGACCAATTGGTTGGCATTGGAAACTGGCATCCACGAACTACGCTTGGGTCCTTTCCCATACGTTTTCCGTCCACCGAAAAAGCAACTGATACTGGCTGGCATGTAGATGCAAGCTACCCCGGAGAGAATGCCTCTTCTTATTTTGACTGGCGAATTAATATCCACTCAAAAGGACGGGGTCTGCTTATGCTCTTTTTGTTTTCGGATGTGTCGCAGCACGACGCTCCTACCTTAATTAAGATTGGTTCCCACCTTGATGTGGCAAAAATTTTGGAGCCAAAAGGCGAAAAGGGTCTTTCGTTTATGGAGCTGGCAAAAAAGATTTCTTCAATTCCACAACGACCTGAAATCAAGGCGACTGGAAAAGCCGGTACCGTTTATCTATGTCATCCCTTTATCGTGCATGCGGCACAAGATCACCACGGAAAGCATCCCAAGTTCATGGCGCAACCAGGTCTGTTGACCAGAAATGACTTTTCGATTAAAAGGTCTGGAGACAATAATTGCCCGGTAATAAAAGCCATCTTGAAAGGATTGAAAGGCTAAGTTCAGCTGTTACCTTAACTCCCTGATTGTAAAAGAAAAAGCCCTACGATGAATAGGGCTTTTCGAGTTGCTCTCCCTCTTGGACTTGAACCAAGGACCCTCTGATTAACAGTCAGATGCTCTAACCAGCTGAGCTAAGGGAGAATTTGGGAGTGCAATATTAGCGGATTGACCTTAATTCCCCAATACCCGCCAGAAATTTTTCCTGGCTTTTTATCGGCGATCGACCAAATTAAACCCGAATTGAGTTTATTCGTCAAAGTTTACAAACAAAGAAATATGAAAAACCTGGTATTGATTGCAATGTTATTGATCGGCGCCGCCGCCTACGCACAAGATGCTACTCCTAAAGTGGATGCCCGCAAAAAGGAACAACGTGCGCGCATTCGTCAAGGCCGTGCTTCCGGTGAGCTCACCAACAAAGAAGCGGCAGGACTAAATGCGCAACAACGCCACATCCGCCGCAGCGAGCGAAGAGCAAAAGCCGACGGCACCGTGACCTCGGCAGAGCGCAAAAAACTGAAGCGCGAGCAGAACCGCGCCAGCCGAAACATTCGCCGGCAAAAACACGATGCACAAACTAAGCCTTAAAAAGCTATAAAAAAGAAAGTCCAGTTTCTACACTGGACTTTTTTAGTTTATAGCTATCGGTCTAAATTTATTTTGATTTGTCCAAGGCCTGAGCCAAATCGGCCAGCAAATCTTCATAGTCCTCGACTCCAACGCTGAGACGGATAAGCGAGTCGCTCAATCCATTTTTAATTCTTTCTTCGCGCGGAATACTGGCGTGTGTCATCGAGGCTGGGTGATTGATCAAAGACTCAACACCACCGAGCGACTCGGCCAGCGAAAATAATTCAACACTTTCCATTAGCGTGATCGCGTTTTCAACGCTATCGTTTTTCAGGGTGAAGGATAGCATCCCGCCAAAATCGCGCATTTGTTTTTTAGCGATTTCATGATTTGGATGATCAGGAAACCCCGGCCAATAGACTTTGCCTACTTTAGGATGATTGCGCAGGTACTCGGCTACTTTGCGACCGTTGAAGCAATGGCGTTCCAGGCGCAGGTGTAGCGTCTTTACCCCGCGAAGCACCAAAAAACTGTCTTGCGGGCCGGGCACGGCTCCACAGGAATTGAGGATAAAGTACAGTTCGTCGCGCAGTTTTTCGTCGTTCACCACCAGTGCTCCCATCACCACATCACTGTGGCCGCCGAGGTATTTCGTCACCGAATGCATCACAATGTCGGCACCAAGATCGAGCGGGTTTTGCAGGTAGGGTGAAGCGAATGTATTGTCAACTGCCACTAAAAAATTATGTTTTTTACCAAGATCACAGCATGCCTTTATATCGATGATGCTCATCAGCGGATTTGAGGGAGTCTCCACCCAAAGCAGTTTTGTGTTGGCATTGATGAGCGCCTTTGCGTTCTCAATGTTAGTAAGGTCAATGAAATGAAATTTGATGCCATACTTCTGAAAGATTTTGGTGAACATCCTGTACGAGCCGCCATACAAATCATTGCTGGTAATGACTTCGTCGCCAGGTTTCAGAAGTTTGATCACGGCATCAGTGGCGCCCATTCCGGAAGAAAAGCATAAACCGAATTTTCCATTTTCAAGAGCGGCAATACTTTTTTGCAGGGCATTCCTCGTTGGGTTTGCGCCGCGGGCATATCCGTAGCCCTTGTTTTTAGCAGGGGACTCCTGTACGTAGGTAGAAGTTTGGAAGATAGGAGTCATAATGGCTCCGGTAGAAGGATCTGGCTCTACGCCGGCATGAATAGCTTTTGTTCCGAATTTCATTTTCACTGTGTTTATTTCCTTAATTTAGTAGCCCAAAATTAACGTTACAAACTTGCATTTTTTTTCCCGATATCGATACATCTGGAAATTTCCGCAGGAGCAGGAAGATGCTTACGATCGGTTTGTGCAGCCCTCAAACCTGATTTCTTTCCGGCTGGTTACATTCATCACGTTGTTTGGCATGAGTTTGTTTCTAATCATCGACTATTTTCGCGTCAGTGATTTTTCGGTGGTGCTGGCATCGCGCGCTATAATTCTCAGCATTGCCGCGACATTAATGACGCTCTCATTCAAGCCCAACATTTCGGCGCGGTCTATTCGTTGGGGAGTAGCCATAATTGCGTTTCTCAATTTTAGTGGTGCTATGGTGACGGCTACGTTTGGAAAGATGCCTCCGTATTACATCACCAATTTGTTGTTTCTGATTTTAGTTTTAGTTGTTACAGCAAGCGGGCTAAGTTTCAGAAATGCATTGCTACTCAACGCCGCGTGCTTTTTGGTATTCATAGTTTTCTCGCAGTTTATCAAGCGCGAACCTTTTTACTTTACTCAATATCCGCACCTGATTGTGGTTTTTCTTTACATCCACATCGTAGGTATTGTGCTGGAAAACCGGCGACGAATAAATTTTATTCAATTCACTGATCTTGAAAAACAAAAAAAGATTGTGGAAGATCTTAATCAGCAAAAGAACAAGATTATCTCCATTCTCTCGCATGATCTGGCGGTGCCGATGAATTCGCTCTCCATTTTATTGCATCTGCAGCGAACGCAAAATATCAAAGGCGACGAATTGCAACCCTTTTTGAATGATGTAGGAAATCAACTCAACAACGTAACATCGCTTTTGCAAAACCTGGTGAGATGGTCACGTTCACAAATGGAAGGATTCACTCCTGAAATGAAGTTGCTCAACCTGCACAAACACCTGGAAGAAGATAGTAAACTTTTTCAGCGGTCGGCTGCCGATAAAGATCTTCGGATCATTGTTCATTCGGACGATATGCCCGCGGTCTTTGCCGATGAAGAAATGGTGCGCATCGCTATCCGAAACCTGATTTCCAATGCCATCAAATTTGCCTACAACGGCACCGACGTCAAAATTCACTGCTTTATCACGAAAGAAAATAAAGTACGGTTAACGGTTGAGAACATGGGCATGCCGATTCCTCTGCCGCTTCGCGAAAAACTTTTCACCTTTCAGATGCCATCGCTGCAAGACACCAACGGCGCCAAAGGCACAGGACTTGGATTGGCGGTAGCCGCTTATTTTGTAAAGATTAACGACGGCAAAATTTTTATCGAACAGAAAGACGACGAAAACGTAACCTGCTTTGGTCTTGAATTTAACTCGGCTATCACACGCCTGGAATCAACCAAGGTGTTTCCTGAAATTTCATCCGACGCTAAAAAAGCACGCGCTAAATAATTCGATCAGATCGAACGACTGATGTCGAATTTTTCAAGATAGTCTGCTACCCGGCGTACAAAGCTTCCGCCCAGCGCACCATCTACCACACGATGATCGTATGAATGCGACAAGAACATTTTGTGACGGATTGCAATCGCATCGCCGTACGGTGTTTCGATCACTGAAGGTTTCTTTTGCACGGCACCGAGCGCTAAAATCGCTACCTGCGGTTGCATGATAATCGGTGTACCCATCACATTTCCGAAAGAACCAACATTGGAAACGGTAAATGTTCCGCCGGCCAGTTCATCCGGTTTGAGTTTATTGTCGCGCGCACGCTTGGCCAGGTCGTTGACTACTTTAGCCAAGCCAGTAATGTTGTATTGATCGGCATTGCGGATCACCGGCACAATCAAATTTCCGGAAGGAAGCGCCACGGCCATTCCAATGTTAATGTCTTTCTTCTTGATAATTCGATCGCCATCCACCTGCACATTGATCATCGGGTAATCCTTGATCGACTGGATCACAGCTTCAATAAATATCGGCGTAAACGTAAGGGCATCACCTTCGCGCTTTTGGAATTCGCCTTTCATCTTATTGCGCCAAAACACAATGTTGGTCACGTCGGCTTCCACAAAAGAAGTAACGTGCGGAGAAATCCGCTTGCTGTCAACCATGCGCTCAGCAATCATTTTGCGCATGCGGTCCATCTGAATGATCTCGTCGCCGGCGTTGACAGAGGCAGGCACCAGCGGCGCCGCACTGCTGCGCGTAGCTGCGATAGAAACACCCAGCTTTCTGTTTTGAACGTAGCCTAAAATATCTTTCTTAGTAACACGGCCTTCTGCGCCTGTTCCGGAAATGGTTTCCAATTCGGCAACGGCCACACCTTCTTCTTTGGCAATATTTTTTACCAGAGGAGAATAGAATCTGGTAGACGACTTGTAATCCAGAGCCGGCGCATGACCATTGGTAGCTAAAGCAACCGCTGGTTTGGTTTCGTTGACAACAGCCTTTTCTACTATGAGCGCCGTTTCAGGTTCAGCTGATTTGCTTTGAGTAGCCTCGGTAGTAATAATTGCAATGGGCTTGCCCACTTTCACCACCTCTCCTTCTTTGGCAAGAATTTCTTTGAGCACACCAGCATACACCGAAGGCACTTCAGTATCCACTTTGTCGGTGGCCACTTCCAGCACCGATTCATCCTGCTCAATTTTGTCGCCCGGCTTTTTGAGCCACTTCAAAATGGTAGCTTCCATGATGCTTTCGCCCATTTTGGGCATGAGGAGTTCTGCTTGTGCCATGATCGGAAATAAATTGAAAGGTAAAGTTAGACTATTTTATTTCCTTCTGCCAACAGTCGATTGCAGTCGGAATATTGTTTTGCGGGCCTCGCTGTAGGGCAAACAAAAACTATTCTTACCCGTCATTTTCAAAACGAATAATTTTTTTGCTTTATTTGCTTAACAAAATAGAAGGATATGGGAAAAGAATACCTCGGCGAGTTTGAGGAATTAATATTAACACTGGTAGCCGTGCTACAGGAAGATGCCTATGGCGCGGCTATTGCCGAAGAATTGGAAACCCGCGTGAAACGCGACGCCAACCTCAGCGCGATCCATGTGACACTCTACCGTCTGGAAGACAAAGGCTTTATCAAATCATCATTTGGTGGATCGACGAATGAACGCGGCGGGCGCAGAAAAAGAATTTACGCAATCACCAACGCCGGTATGGCGATGCTAAAGGCGATGAAAGAATCGCGGATGGAATTGTGGAAGCTGGTGCCGCAGTTGAAAATCGTGGGCTGAAATAAAAAAATATGGAAACGGAGTCTATTCCATTTGCAATAAAGCTCCTTCGAAAGTTTTGCCCGTCGCAACTTCTCGAAGAGATCGAAGGCGACTTGCTGCAGCAGTTTCAGCGCGACATAAGGCTAGTCGATGAAAGAAAGGCGAAGCAAAGGTTGCTCTGGAACGCGATCCGTTATTGCAGGCCGGGAATTCTTTTGCGCAATAAAATAAAGTCTAACATTAACACGGTTGATATGCTAACCAATTATTTAAAAGTGGCTTTGCGTGTGATGGGACGAAGTAAGTCCTATTCGTTTATCAATTTATTCAGTCTCGCACTAGGCATCACCTCTTTTGCCTTGTTGTTCATCTGGATTCAGCAGGAATTAAGCTATGATCAATTTCACGCCGACAAAGATCGTCTCTTCAAAGTTTGGAATCGCGATATCGCCAACGGAAAAATAAACTGCTGGGATGTTACGCCACGCGTGCTGGCGCCAACGCTGCACGAGGAATTTGCGGGAGTAGAAACCGCCGTCAGTTACGCAGCTTGGGGCGAGCAACATCTGTTTGTAGAAGGTCAAAAAAGAATTCTAAAAACGTCAGGCGCTTACGCCGACTCTTCGTTCCTGACGATGTTTAGTTTTCCGCTAATCAAAGGTGATGCGCGCACCGCATTTAAAGATCCAAAGTCAATTGCCATTACTGAGACGTTTGCCCGTGAATTATTCGGCGACGAAGAAGCCATGGGAAAATCGGTCACCATCGGTGAAGGCGAAGCGTCAATGCCTGTCACCATCACCGCCGTTTTGAAAGATCTTCCTACTAACACTGAATTTAAGTTTGAATACATTCTCCCCTATTCATTGGTGGAAATGGTGACGGGCAAGAAAGTACGCTGGGGGCTCAACTCCGTTTACACTTATGTCAAACTTAGGGAAGGCGTCAACGCAGATGAGTTTAATGAGCTGGTGAAGGGCGTGGTGAAGAAGCATTATAAAGACACCAAAACACGCGAAGTATTTCTGTTTCCTCTCACCAAAATGCGGTTGTACTCGCGATTCGAAAATGGTGTGCAGTCAGGAGGCCGCATCGAAATCATTCGTCTGTTGGGCATCCTCGGACTTGCGCTATTGGTTATTGCCTGTATCAACTTCATCAACCTGAGTACGGCTCGTGCGCAGCGAAGATCTAAAGAAGTAGCCATCCGCAAAGTAACCGGCGCATTCAGGCATTCATTAATCGCTCAATTTCTATGTGAATCAATGCTGTTGGCATTTGGAGCAGGCTTGTTGTCATTGGGAGCGGTGTATCTGGCCCTGCCCTACTTCAGCACGCTCGTCAATGAAAAGCTGGTCTTGAATTTTTACAATATTAACTTTTGGCTCGGCGGCGTGTCCTTACTTTTATTAGTTGGTCTCCTTGCTGGCAGTTATCCTGCGTTCTATACGTCAGCGTTTCAACCGGTAAAAATCTTAAAAGGATTTTTCACTGCCTCGAGCAAAAGTGTACTGCGAACCGCATTGGTTGTCTTTCAATTTGGAATTGCAATCACGTTGATGGTTTCTGTTTTCGTAGTGCAACGTCAAATCATGTACATCCAAAATCGCGACAAAGGCTACGACAAAGAAAATCTGATCTATCAGAATTTCACTGGCACCCTGGGGAAAAATTTCCAGTCGTATAAAAACGAATTATTGCAAAGAGGTATCGCCACCTCCGTCACCAAAACCAGTAACCCGATAACCGAGCGCTGGAGTAACACAGACGGAATAATGTGGCGAGGAAAAGACGCTCAGGATAAAACTCTGTTCGAACGATTTTACGCCGACCAGCATCTCGCTACTACTGCCGGGCTTACCATTTTGCGCGGGCGCGACATGGATCTGGAGAAATATTCTACCGACTCAACCGCGGTGCTGCTGAACGAAGCGGCGGCAAAGGCGATGGGATTTTCAGATCCTATAGGAGAAAAAATTCAAGACAATGGAGTTGACTGGCACGTGATCGGAATAGTAAAGGATTTTATTTTTACGTCGCCTTTCCACCCGGTGGAGCCGACCATTCTCTTCGGGTGCAACCAATCATGGGCATTTTCTGTGGCCCACATCAAACTAAATGGCAACCGCCCGATTCGCGAAAATCTCCAGGCGATGGAAGCACTTTCAAAAAAATACAATCCAGACTTTCCCTTTGAATACGAATTTGTAGACGATGCCTACGCACGCAAGTTTGCCAGCGTAGAGACTACCCGCACCATTACGTTATTGGCAAGTTTCCTTACCATACTCATCGCAGGGTTGGGCTTACTCGGACTGTCGACGTTTATGATTGAAGTACGCGTAAAAGAAATTGGCATTCGCAAGGTGATGGGCGGATCTGCGATAAGCATTACTCAAATGCTGACATGGGCTTCGGTGAAACCGATCCTGATCGCGCTCGCTATTTTCAGTCCGCTAAGCTGGTACCTCACAAACTGGTGGCTATCGACCTACCCGTTTCACATTTCAGTTGGCTTATTCACGATTCCCGTCGCGGGCTTAACCGTTATCATTATGGCCATCGTGATTACAGGCACACAAACCGTACGCGCTGCGCAAGCTAACCCGGTTGAAAGCCTTCGCAATGAATGAGCGATCACCATTCCATTTTGCATTAAGGCTCCTTCACGCCTTCTGCCCGCCTCATCTGCTCGAAGAGATCGAAGGCGACTTGCTGCAAAAATTTGAGCGAGATGCGAAAACATTTGGCGAACAAAAAGCCAAACGAAGATTACTCTGGAATGTGATTCGGTTTTTCCGGCCGGGGATTTTGTTGCGCAATCAATCTAACAACATAGTGCCGATGATACTCTTGCAAAACAATCTGAAGATGGCCTTCCGCACAATGCAAAAGAACAAGTTGTTCTCTGCGATTAATGTTTTTGGCTTGTCGGCAAGCATGATGGCCTGCTTGCTCATTTTTCAATATGCGCTCTTCGAACTCAGCTACGACAAACAATTCTCGCGGAGCATTTATCGCGTTGGCGCTGTCGTGGCTGAAAACGGAGCCGAAAAAAATAGGAGCGCAATAACATCGCTTCAGGTCGGGCAAATATTAAAAGAGAAACTCCCGGAAGTCGCAGAAGCTGCACGATTGTCCAGCACGGGCAGTTGGTTTGATTGCACGCTGGCGTCAACAGAACATGGCGAACAAAAAATATTCAATGAGAAGAAAGGCTTCTACTTCGCCGATCCGGCAATCACCTCACTGCTTCAACTTAATTTCCTGGAAGGCAATAAAACCAAAGCACTTCAGAAACCTTTTTCAATTGTCCTATCCAACACCGTCGCTAAAAAATATTTCGGCGGTGAAAATGCTATTGGCAAGACGATGAAACTTCATGGTAGCTTTCAAACGCATGACTACACCGTGACAGGTGTGATGGAAGATTTCCCGATCAACTAGCACCTCGACATTGCGATTCTTGCTTCCATCAATTCCATAGGCGATGGCTTTGATGCATTGACCTACGTTCAATTGGCGCCAGGTGCCGACGTCAGGCAAGTTGAAAAACGAATGAACGCATTGGCATCGGAGTACATTCCAGCCAACAATAAAACAGAAACGCATCTCATGTTGGAGTCAATAAGCTCTATTCATCTTCATAGCCAATTACAAGATCAACCTAAAAGCACGGGCAGCGCCACAACAGTTTACTTTTTGGTGCTAGTTGGCATTGTGGTTTTAATCATGGCGTGGATTAATTATTTCAATCTCACTGCCTCGCGATCAATTCACCGCGCCAAAGAAATCGGAATACGAAAAGTAACGGGCGCTTCACGCGCATCCATCGCCTGGCAATTTTTAACGGAGTCGTTGGTGATGCACACCATTAGTTTCATGCTTGCTATTATTTTTTTCAATCTCATCACGCCAATCTTTTACCGGTGGATCGGTCTTCCGCACATTGCTTCATTCTCCCTTCTTGGTCTCATCACCAGAGCATGGATTGTTGGAATTATCGGATTATTCCTTGTCGGCCTTTTTGCTTCCGGGTTTTTCCCGGTTCGATATTTTGCGGCAGTAAATCCCTCAAAAGTTTTAAAAGGGAAATGGCAAGCACCGCGAACCAAATTTCCTGTGCGGAAAGTGATGCTGACGTTTCAATTTTCGTGCACCGTCATCTTAGCCATCGTCGTGCTGATCTTTGAACAGCAGTTTAGCTTCATTAAAGAGCAAGCACTTGGCATCGATATCAAACGATCTATTGTACTCACCGCGCCGGCCAACGTTGACTCAACTTATCTTCAAAAACTTTCGTCGTTCAAAAATCAACTTAAGACAAAGACCGTAATTCATTCTGTAGCAACATCAACCGATGTTCCTGGCAATGCGCTGGGATCAGGCTGGGGAGGCAACATCATGAGATCAGCCGACGAAACAGGATTTGGTTTTGGTATCAACGTGATAGATCCTGACTTCATCGAAAGCTATCATCTTAAACTTTTGGCCGGCCGCAATTTTACAACCGGTGATTTTCCAGGTACACACTTTGGCGATAAGTTGGAGCCCGTCATCATCAATCGAAAGGGGTCCGAAGTTCTCGGATTTAAAAGTGTTGAAGAATCCATCGGGCAGTATATTTATTGGGGCTTGCGCAAAGAGGCAAGCAAGTGTCTGGTGGTAGGTGTGATTGAAGAGTTTCATACCGAGTCATTAAAAAAATCCATTCAACCTATGCTTTATGTTGCGAACATGGGGCCTTCGATGACACTGAAACTTACGGAGGGAGCCGATAAAAATCTTCCGGCGGCATTAGCTCAAATAAAAGATGCATGGCAGCAATTCTTTCCCAGCAACGCCTTCGACTATTTTATTTTGGAAGACCGCTTCAATCAGCAATATGAAGATGATGAACGCGTGGCGAGGCTTTTCAATTTGTTCTGCCTGCTGGCCTTTAGCATCGCAGGTGTAGGATTGTTTGGCTTGTCAATGTATTCTCTTGCTACCCGATTGAAGGAGATCAGCATCCGGAAAGTGTTAGGCGCTCCGCTTACGCATCTCGTCCTGAAGTTAACGAGCGAGTACTTGTTGCTGATTATCCTTGCGTCAGTTATCGCCTTGCCCTTGACTTACTTCGGCATAAAGGAATGGTTGTCTGGCTTTGCAGTGAAAATTGAGTTGAGTGTCTGGCACTTCATTGTACCCATGATTGCCGTCGTGATTTTTGCACTGGCTACCGTCATGATTCAAACATTAAAAGCTGCAGCTCGAAATCCTGTTGAATCACTAAAGAATGAGTGACAGAATACCATCACCATTAATTGACAACTGCTTTCTCCCTTCAGTACCATCAAAGAGAACGACTTGAAGTCGAAGCTGAAAAAGGGAATTCTATTTTGGCAAACTCGTTCGGATCAAATTCAATACAGCTATCGATGCCGCTTTGATGTTCACCAGGCGCTCGGTGGAAAGCTGAAGTTTCCTAGTAACCGTGTGATGTTTATCAGAGTACGCGATCCATACTAACCCAACTGGTTTTTCGGGTGTTGCGCCGCCGGGGCCGGCAATGCCGCTGGTGGCCACCCCAATGTCAGTATTGAATTTCGCGCGCACAATGTTTGCCATTTCTATAATTGTAGGCTCGCTCACAGCGCCGTACTGCTCCAGCACTTCGGGGCGCACTCCCAGTTGACGCATTTTAATTTGATAATCGTAGGGCACCATGCTTCCCAAAAAATACTCAGAGCTGCCGGGCACACTCGTAATCAGGTGAGAAAGATACCCGCCTGTACAACTCTCTGCCATCGAAATGGTAAGCTTCTTTTCGCGCAACAGCTTGCCGATGGCCGCCTCTAACGGCTCGTCGCCATACCCGTAAATATATTCTCCGGCCAGAGGCTGAATCTTTGCAGTGAGCCCTTCTACTTCCGCTTTTAGTTTTTGTTCATCGTCACCAAAGCCAGTAAGCCTGAGCTTCACTTCACCAAGACTGGGAAGGTAAGCTAACTTAATGTGAGTAGGTAAGGACTTCTCCCACGCAGTAATTTTGTCGGCAAGAAAGGACTCGCCAATGCCCACGGTGCGAATGACTTTGTGAACGATCGTTGGCGTCTTAAACTTTTCTTTGAGCTTAGGAATGACCCTTTCGGTCATCATCTTTTTCATTTCGTGAGGTACACCCGGCATCGACATAAAAATTTTTCCGTTGCGCTCAAACCACATGCCTGGTGCAGTACCTACTGGATTGGTGATCTTCGTGCAGCACACCGGAAGAAACGCCTGCTGCTTGTTGGTTTCTGAAAGCTCACGTCCGCGGCTTTTAAAATAAGCTGAAAGTTCTTGCAGCGCTTCTTCATGGAGCTTCAATTCACAGTTAAAATATTTGGCCAGTAAAGGCTTGGTCAAGTCGTCGCTGGTGGGGCCAAGGCCGCCGGTAATTAATATAATGTCAGCACGCTGCTCGGCTTCCGCGAATGCAGAAAGAATCTCCGATTCTACATCTCCTACCGATGTTTTGCGAATCACCTTGATGCCCACTTTATCCAACTCAACACTCATCCATTGAGAATTGGTGTCTACAATTTGTCCGTATAAAATTTCATCACCGATCGTGAGCAGTTCTGCAAGAATAGGTTTCATCTGTTAATCGCATTGATTTTAGCGCGACAAATATCTAAAAGAAAAATGAATTGAAATTGTTTGTAGATTGTACAGGTATTTTGTTTGACTATGAAAATTCCTTCGCTCCAACGTCAAAAAGAAATTTACCTGAATGGCTTTGCCGGGCGAAAGCCTGCCGTTCCCATTTCTTTTGCGGCGCTGGAGGAAGCGGCAAAAAACAAAATGTCGGCTCAGGCTTACGCCTACATCGCGGGAGGTGCGGGTAACGAAAGTACTTTGCGCGCCAACACTCAATCTTTCGAAAATTATAAAATCATTCCGCGCATGTTGCGTGACGTAAGTGTGCGCAACACGAGCATCGAACTGTTCGGTCAGACCTTACCGTCACCCCTTCTGCTTGCACCCATTGGCGTTCTTGAAATGGTCCACCCTCAGGCCGACCTGGCTGTTGGTAAAGCCGCCTCCACGCTGGGAGTTCCTTATATTTTTTCCAACCAGGCTTCAAAGCCCATGGAAGAAGTTGCCGCCGCCATGCACGGCAGCCCGCATTGGTTTCAGTTGTATTGGAGTAAGTCGAACGAGTTGGTGAAAAGTTTTGTCACTCGCGCCGAGCAATGCGGATGTTCAGCGATTGTAGTTACGCTCGACACCACCGTATTGGGCTGGCGCACGCGCGATCTTGAGTTAGCCTATCTTCCGTTTCTGCAAGGCAAAGGAATTGCCCAGTACACTTCCGATCCTGTATTTCAACACCTGATGGACGAAGCTGAGCCTGCATCAGAAAGAAAAATCTCCGTGCACTCGCTGCTCAGACTCGTGGATATGGTTAACAATTATCCAGGCGGAAATTTTTTCACGAAATTAAAATCTGGTCGCCCGATAAAGGCCGTGCAAAAATTCATCAACACCTACTCCAATCCGGCATTGCAATGGAGTGATCTCAAGTTACTGAAAGACATTACCAAACTTCCCATTGTACTAAAAGGAATTCTTCATCCCGACGATGCGTGCAAAGCTTTGGATTATGGAATGAATGGAATCATCGTTTCCAACCACGGCGGTCGCCAAGTAGATGGCAGCATCAGCACAATCGACGCATTGCCTGCTATTGTTGAAGCTGTGAACGGAAAAATTCCTGTGCTGATGGACAGTGGCATTCGCGGAGGCGCGGATATTTTTAAAGCGTTAGCCTTAGGCGCCAAAGCAGTTTGCCTTGGCAGGCCTTATGTGTACGGGCTTTCGGTCGCTGGCGAAACCGGTGTAAGCGAAATTTTGCAAAACATACTCACCGATTTTGAATTAACAATGGCCTTGTCGGGATGCAAGAATATTTCAGAAATCACGCGAAGTACGCTAGCCTGATATTCATGCTTTCTTTTTTAACTTTGTCGACTAACTCAAGATTTTTTATGAAGAAAATTGCACTCGGACTTTCATTATTGGTTTTAGTCTCCGCCTCAGCACTTGCTCAACTGCAGTTGGGCAACGAAGAAATAAGTAAAGGATTGAAAGAAGCGCTGACACAAGGGATATCAAAAGGTGCCGATGCACTTTCGCAGGTAGATGGTTATTTCAAAAATCCTGCAATTAAAATTCCGTTTCCGCCAGATGCACAAAAAATGGAAAAGAAATTGCGCGACCTGGGCATGGGCAAAGAAGTCGATAATTTTATTTTGACCTTAAACCGTGGCGCCGAGGACGCGGCAAAACAAGCTAAACCAATCTTTGTTGACGCCATAAAAAAAATGAGCATCACCGATGCCGTCACAATTTTAAAAGGGCAACCTGATGCAGCCACACAATACCTGAAGAAAACTACGATTACTCAATTGAAGGCTCAATTCACACCGGTGATCAAAGCCTCGTTGGATAAAGTAGAGGCTACCAAATACTACAGCAACCTTGCCGGCGAGTATGATAAAATTCCTTTCGTGAAAAAAGTAAACCCCGACTTGACAGCGTACACCACTGACCTGGCCATTCAGGGATTGTTCTTAATGATTGCCAACGAAGAAAAAAACATACGGGCCAATCCCGTCGCGCGTACCAGCGATTTGCTAAAGAAAGTATTTGGATTAAAATGAGTTAATCAATGGCACAGGTGAAAAAAATATTCGTTGGGATTTTATTTTGCCTGTGGGTTTACCAGACGGAGGCAGGAATATTGCCTGACACCATCGACAGCTGGTCGTTCTATCAAAAAAATAATTTACTGCAACGCTTTAATGCCATTGAATCCGATCCGCTACTGATCCTGGATCTGGTTAAATCCAAAGCTGCCAATTCACTTACTGTGCAATACTCGTGCGATGCACCTTGCGCATCTTGTGTAACACAAGTAGCGGTGTATGATGACTCTCAAAAACAGGTAATCATTGCTAGCGGAAAAAACTCACGTCAACCCATCACTTTTACACTGGAAAAAATAATTGATCGATGGAATTCTAAAACTTCAAAATATTTTTTGGTATACTATCTTGAACCCGGAAGAGCAAAGCGAATTTTGTTAGCTAAACTTGTTTTTAAATAAGATTGAGCACAACAATAATTTCATCAACCACAACCCACTGTTATGAGCTTATTTCAAAAACATCAACCGTTGCTTGCCAAAGCCATTGAAGCCTTGCATGCGCGAACATTCTTTGCGGCATTTCCTGAACACCCGGCGCCGGCAGTATATGGAGAAACAGCGGATGCCGACGGTCAAACGAAATTCAAAAATTACCTCGGAAAAAAATTTGAGGAGCTAAAACAAACTCCTGCTAACGCGTGGGCAGGTGAAGAAGAATCACCTTACACTCAAGAGCGGCTTGGGATTTCCTACCCGCAATATCCTGTATCCGCTTTGGTTGAAAATTCAAAGAAAGCGTTCGCATCGTGGCGTAAGCTGAGTGCCGACGAGCGTGCCGGAATTTTACTTGAATCTCTGGATCGGGTGAAAAAAAGATTCTTTGAAATTGCGTATGCCACCATGCACACTACCGGTCAGGGTTACATGATGGCCTTTCAGGCAAGCGGACCACACGCTGCCGACCGTGCATTAGAGGCCATCGCTGCGGGCTATGAAGAGCTTAATCGCTTTCCAGTAAATGTGACGTGGGATAAACCGATGGGCAAATTCAATCTTCAGCTTAACAAAGAATGGCGTGCTGTTCCTAAAGGGATTTCGGTGGTTATCGGCTGCTCAACTTTCCCAACCTGGAATTCTGTTACCGGAATTTACGGAAGCCTGATCACCGGAAATACGGTGATCGTAAAACCTCATCCTGGGGCGATCTTGCCTATTGCCATTTTTGTGGCGGAGATTCAAAATGTACTGACCGAAAATAATCTTGATCCCAACACTTGTCAGCTCGGTGCCGACACGTTTGGCCACATGATCACGAAAGAACTTGCCGAACATCCTGAAGTAAAACTCATTGATTTTACAGGAAACTCACTATTCGGCTCATACCTTGAAGCACTTCCAGGCAAAACTGTTTTCACAGAGAAAACCGGTGTAAACTCAGTAATTCTTGACTCTGTTAACGATGCCGATAAAGTGGCTGCCAATCTTGCCTTCTCGGTAAATCTGTACAGCGGGCAAATGTGCACTGCCCCACAAAATTTTTTCATTCCGGAGAACGGAATTGATTCGCCAAGCGGAAAAATTTCTTTCGATGAATTTGCGCAAAAATTCATCACTCAAATCAACAGCCTGGTGGACAACCCTAAGGCTGGCCCGTTTGTGCTAGGCGCAGTGCAAAGCAAAAAGACAAGCGAGCGAGTGATCGACTCAGAAAAACTAGCCGGAAAAGTGCTGCTCAAATCGCGCGTCGTTGAAAATCCGCAATTCAAAAATGCGCGTACGGCTACGCCTGTAGTGATTGAGCTTGACGCGAATAAAAAAGAAATTTTTAGCAAAGAACTTTTCGGGCCAATTGCTTTGCTGATCAAAACCAAAAATACCGAGCAGTCGATCGCGCTGGCGCAGGAACTGGCACAAACTCACGGCGCAATCTCGTGTGGCGCGTACACAACACGCGCCGAAGTACACGACCAGATTGCCGATGCGATGGCACTCGCGGCAACACCGGTTTCATTCAATCTGACGGGAGGCATTTACATGAATCAGAATGCGGCCTTCTCCGACTTTCATGTCACGGGGGGAAACCCTTCAGGCAACGCTTCATTCACCAACCCAGAGTATGTTACCAAGCGGTTCACGTGGGTGGGACATCGGGAGCCGGTGAAAGCTTAAAAGCGGCTCAAAAGAGAAAAAAAATAATCCGGCTATCTATTCTGGATTTTCCATCTCCAAATCTGCAAACTGAACCAAAAACTGGTCTTTTTCATCTATAAAATGATTTAGGTCATGTTTCGCTATTTTCCTTAAATTTGAACCTTCATTTTAGAAAACTCTCATTTTTACCCTGAATGAGGAGCTTGGAAAGATTGTTGCGAGGGCATGATTCAATTAACCACCAAATGAACAATTTAAAAACCGGGCTGGCTATAGCCTTTTTTTTCCTGGTCTTGGTTTCGGCGAATGCCCAAACCTACACATCGTCGACGGACGGAGCGTTTAGCACCGGATCTAATTGGGCAGGCGGCACTGCTCCTCCCCTGAGCGGCCAGTCTTTTGGATCGGTAACGGTTCAAAACAATATGAATACCAGTGGTAGCTATACTGTCGGAAGCTTCGCACTGTCGGTATCCTCTGGAAAGACCTTCACAATAAACGGAAACCTCACCCTTAGCAATAGTGGGGGTACCATCGATGTATATGGCACGCTTATCGTGACCGGAACGCTCACCGCCTCAGCCAATCCAGGAAGCTTCTTTGTGCACCCCGGCGGCCAAGTGATTATACAGGGCGCTGCGACGATCAACAACAATGCGGTGATCAAAATCGGCACCAACGCTGCACCTCCACCATATGCAGATATGGTTTTTGAGAGCAACGTAGCATTAGCTTCAGGAGGAGCAGGTATGACCGTAAATCAAAATGGAAGAGTGGCCGTGTATGGAAACCTCACCAGCAGCACTGGCGGTGGGCAATCCCTTACGATAAATAACGGGGGTCAAATGTATGTGAATGGAAACGTTGCCTTTACAGGAGGTGGTGATCAGATTACGAACAACAACAGCACAAGCCCCTTTGGGCTTTATGTAAATGGAACAACCACTAATACCGGCGGCGGTGCTACCACTACGTCAAATAAAGGAACAAAAGCTGACATGCTTTCTGGTGACCCATCTTTTTATTCGTGGGTAGCTTCACAACCAGGCAGCCCGCTTCCTGTTACCTTGACGGAATTTAAAATCGGAACGCAAAACGCCAATTCCATTCAAGTGCTTTGGACAACTGCCAGCGAATTGAATTTCGATTATTTTGAATTAGAGAAGTCAGTGAACAATACTGAATTTACTAAAATAGCTCAGGTGGCGGGCCATGGCACAACCAAAGTGCAACATGAATATTCCTTCACTGATCAGGATCCGATGATCGGTTCAAATTTCTACCGACTAAAAGCCGTGGACGTAGACGGGCACACCGAAACTTTCAATGTGATTGTCGCCAATTTTGCAGCTCAAAAAGACATTTCTGTTTACCCCAATCCATTGACAAACGGGAATCTTCACATCAACCTAAACTTTGAAACTGGTGCTGCTACTGCAGTAACCATCTCGGATACATTTGGGGCGACGAAAGCATCCGCAACTTTTACCGAGTCGAATGTAATTTTCCCGATTACGTTAGATCCTGGAGTCTACGTGATCACGATTGTGAATGAATCTTACAAAGAAGTGAAGCGGTTGGTAATCAATCGCTGAGATTTCTTTCTAGTCATCGTCTCCTTCTTCCTTGATTGCTCTCACAAAAGCGCTGCGACGTGGTGCAGGCATCACGCTGCTTTCGCCGCGCATAGTCTTCCAGATGTCTTCGTTAAAAGCGAGGTCAGGGGCTGCGTCTTCACGACTAAAATCAAAATTCACTTTTCGTTTTGTTGACGATGTTGACTTAGGATTCCTTTTGTTGATATCCCAATTGGCATTCAATGAAGTGAATTCATCCGCCGTCAACTCACTGGTGAAGCACCGATAGAGCGGTGTAGCTGCAGCATCGTATTGACTCATCGGTGGCAACCCTAAAATTAATTCGATTGTGCGCAGCATTCCAGAGGTGGAATAAACAGTGTGATCAACGGATTTCCTCTTCACATAGGGGCTTATCACGTACGCTGTAGAGCGATGCGCATCCACATGATCGGATCCGTTTTGTGCGTCGTCTTCCAAAATAAATACAGCCGACTCCTTCCAGATGCTCGACTTAGAAAGATGTTCAATAAAACGCCCTACCGCAAGATCGTTGTCGGCAATACTAGCCTCAATACTGTAAGCACCTTCCTTTGAACCTGAAGTGTGATCGTTACCAAACCGCAAGCTGTTAAACTGTGTCACCGCGTTGATGGCGAGCATCGAATCAAAATCTACTTCCCATTGCTTTTCGCGATCCACATCTTTAAAATCCATATCCCATCCGCGGTAGTGTTTACAGAAATGATTTTCTACGCCGGGGTAATTTGCTGTTTGGCCATCGGTAAATTCTCCGTACGTGCGATACGATACGTTAGCGCGATTACAAAAATCCCAAATAAACCCATTCTTGGGTAAGGCTACCCCGCGCGTGCCTTCGTAATCATACGCTCCGCCACGACCGCCATAACTGGTGACCCATGTTTTCTCTACAAAGTCATTGGCGTAAGCCGCAGTTGACCAGTTGTGGCCGTCGGCAGAAACTTCTGCATCGACATAGAAATTATCCAGCAACACAAATTCATCTACAATTTTGTGAAGGTTAGGCGTAAGCTTTCTTGGGAAAAGACACAACGAAGAGTCGCCATTTCCGGCTTTCACATCGCCCAGCACCTGATCGTATGTTCGATTTTCCTTGATGATATAAAACACATATCGAATGGGCGATTTTTCTGTTCGCTTTCGCGGAATGGGGTTGCCGCTTTCACCTTCCGCCATTAGCTCCTTGTCTTTGCTGTAAGGCGTGTTGAGGTAAACGGCGTGAGAATACGTGGCCAATGCTTTTTCTTCAGGTTGATCGATGATGGAAAGAGTTCCTTTAAAGAGCCCACCGATGTATTGCACCACATCTTTGTTGGCTTCAGGATTCGCTCCTTCCGCCTGCGGCTTTTTCTTTTTGTATGGATTAGGTCCTTGAGGATTTGCCTTCGAACTGAAGCCCTTGCCATTGGTGACGAAAATCTTTTCGCCAATTGTTTTCACTGCCGTGGGATACCATCCTGTCGGGATAAATCCTTTGGACCGGCTGTTTCCTTTTTCGCTCACGTCAAACACCGCCAGACAATTATTATCCGCGTTGGCCACATAAAGCGTGTTCTCATCGGGCGACAGCGCCACGCCGTTGGGCGTAGAGCCGATTGGTGCATCGGGATAAAGTGAAGCCGTGATGTGTTCTAATACTTTGTACGTAGTGGTTTCAATCACCGACACGGTATTGTCGTTGCCGTTGGGTACAAAAAGAAATTTTCCGTCGCGTGTAAAGAGCAGATCATTGGGGTGACTGTTGGTCGGGATTTCCTGAACAATTTTTTCTTTAACTAAATCGTATACAAGCACTTTGCTTCCTCCCCATAGAGAGATAAACAGCTCGCCGGATAGCGGAGAAATTTTGCAAGTGAAGGGCTCTGCTTCGAGTTTCGCTTCTTTCATCACTTTTTTAGTGGCCAGATCACAAATAAAAAACGATCGAGAATCTTTAGCGACCACATAAAGGCGGTTGTGACGGGAATCCACACACAAGCCTGCCGGAGAAATCACTTCCTTTTCCTCGCCCAAAATCAGGAATCCATCTTCCTTGAGTTTCCCCTTTTCGATTTTATAGATCACCACACGATTATCATTGCCGCCGGACGCATACAAATATTTTTCATCGTCGCTAAAAGCAAGACCAACCCATGATTTGGGAATAGTCACATCATCTACAATAACTTCTTTTTTTGCATCGATCAGGGTGATCGACTGAGTGCTTTGGCCGTTGTTGGTAACCGCCAGCCACTTCTCAGACGGGGAAACAACCAGGTTTAGTGGCAGGTCGTTAAGAGGCAGACTTTTCCCTACGGGCGTAATCCCCCAGCCGTTTGGCAAGGTTACTCGTGAAGAGGCCAATTTTGCCAGGAGCTCGGCATCTTCCTCGGCCTCGTTCTTGGGCATACAACCAACTATTAAGCCACTACAGAAAGTCAACGATAGTATCCACTTCATACCCTTTTTTTGAGTAAGATACTCATTCAGCAAAACATTTTCAGGGAGTCCTGATTATGAATTCATGACTTTATCTTACACTGGCCTACCCTATATTCAGGTATTTTAGCTCACCCTGCCAAAAAATGATTTAAGTAATACTTCTTATGATTTTTCTCATAAACCCAGCCTTGGTGTTTAAGTACTTTGTGGTTCACTATAAAAGACACATTTATCTTTTAATCAGTATCTTTACAGTTTCGAATAAATAACCACCGATATGCAATCCGAAAAACCGCACTCTTTTCATATCCCCGTCATGGGCTTAGCCTATACTATCGACTCACCTGTCAAGGTTGCCCGGTATGGCATCAGCTCTGTGGTATCCATCATTGAAGATAACCTGGTGGAAAAAATGCGTAGTCATTATTATGCTCAATGTGGAGAACCCTATGTGCCCATTACCAATCAGGAGACTGACTACCGCGCCAGGCGAATAACCGATTACCTCAACCTGATCAACCGCATGGTGAACGACCAGATCCATCGACTTAAAAATTCTGAATTTGAAGCGGGCTCGGACATCAATAAATATTTTGAGATGCTTCCCGAGAAAAGTAATCTAAAAAGTATTTACAATCAGCTTGAAAAAGTGACTGATCCGGTCGATAAACTTCAACTCGAAAACTGGTTGAGGGATGAAATACAGCCAGGAAGTATTGATGTAAACATTATGACCAAGCTGGACAAAAATAATCTGGATGAAAACGGGCAAGTGATCGACGATGGATCGGATGCTGTGGCGGCACTGCGCGGGTACGCCAACAGCAATCTCAGCAACTCATCGGTGATTTTGTCGGCCGGGATGAATCCACGATTGTTTAATTACATGGAAAAGCTCACGGCATTTGACGCTGACAGCCAGGGGGAATTTGAAAAGCAGATTGTGATCAAAGTTTCCGACTACCGCTCGGCGCTAATCCAGGGAAAAATGCTCGCCAAAAAAGGTCTGTGGGTAAGTGAATTCCGTATTGAGTCAGGATTGAACTGCGGCGGCCATGCGTTTGCCTCTGACGGTTATTTGATGGGTCCCATCCTTGAAGAATTTAAGACCAAAAAGCAGGAGCTTACCAACACGTTATTCAGCATGTACAATCAGGCCCTTCAAAGTAAAGGCAGAAAGACCTTTGAAGCACCCCACGCGCTTCGCATCACCGTGCAAGGAGGAATAGGCACCCATGAAGAAGACGAATTTCTGCGCACATACTACGGAGTGGATAGCACCGGGTGGGGAACGCCCTTTCTGCTCGTTCCAGAGGCTACCACAGTAGACGAACCAACCTTGCATCAGCTATGCGCAGCAGGGGAAAAAGATGTCATTCTAAGCAAAAATTCGCCTCTCGGAGTCCGTTTCTATTATTTAAAAGGTACTTCGGCCGAAAAAGAAAAGTTTTCCAGAATCGAACAAGGCCTACCAGGAAGCCCATGTTCTGAAGAATACCTGGTTTCTAATACCGAATTCGGAAAAGATCCGATTTGTACCGCTTCGCATACCTACCAAAAGCAAAAAACCGAACAGCTCAAAGCCATGGGGCTTCCGGAAAAAGAGTTTAAGAGGCAGATGAAAGACGTGCTGGATAAAGAATGTCTGTGCATTGGTTTAAGCAATGCGGCCGTAAACGCCTATAAACTTAAACCATTTGGCCAGCGTAAAGCGGTGAACGTATGCCCGGGCCCCAACATCGCCTATTTCTCAGAAATCGTATCGCTACGAAAAATGCTCGATCACATCTATGGTCGCACCAATCTTTTGCATGGAACCCACCGTCCCCATATGTTTATCAAGGAATTGCAGCTCTATGTAGAATACTGGAACGAATTGCTGGTAGAGGCCAAAGGCGCCATCGACACCAAGCGAAAAACCTACCTTGAGAACTTTTATAACAACTTGATGGAAGGAATCGGTTACTATCGAAGGATTGCAGTTGAGGTTAATCAGGAGTTTTTTGCCTTGAAAAGTAAACTAACCGACAACCTTGACGAGATCGAGGCCGAGTTGAAATTTTTATTTTTAAGCCATCAGGACAACGTTTTGACCGAAGCCTGAATTATTTATTGCTACTGCCTCATATTTTTAGTAACTATCCAGCTAACTAATATGAAGAGCTATGTTTTCAAAAGCGTGTGAGTATGCCATTCGTGCTTCCCTTTATATTTCCATGAAAAGTGTTGATGGATCTAAACTAGGGATAAAAGAGATTGCTAAAGAGATAGATTCTCCAGTTCATTTTACAGCCAAAATTCTCCAAAGCCTTTCCCGCGAAGGAATTATTTCTTCGGTGAAAGGACCTAACGGAGGATTTTATCTGGATCCAAGATCAAAACCCATTGCCCTCAATGCCATTGTTAAGGCTATTGACGGTGATAACATTCTTCACTCCTGTTCACTTGGATTGAAAGAATGCTCGGATAAATTTCCGTGCCCGATACATAATGACATCAAGACCTACAAAGAGCGGTTGCGCAAAATCATGAAAGAAAAAACCTTGCAACACTTGGCCAATGACCTGTCGAAGGGAAAGACTTTCTTGAGAAACTACAAGGTGCGCCTACGCTGACCATTCGGCAAAGGAGTCGCGGGTTTCCCACAACTTCATTGAAGTGATTTTGACATCGGAAGGAAACTTCCCTTGGATGCATTTTAGTATAAAATAAAGCAAATTTTCGGCGGTTGGTTCAGCCTCCATCACGGTGAGCTCATCGCCGGAAAATGAATTTTTCTTCTCTGCCAGATAAGCCTTCGATAAAATCACCTTGTGGTCGAGCAAGGCAATAGCGTTCTGCTGAACCATATTCTTTAGCTCTTTAAAATCCATTATAATCCCGATGCCGGGAATGTACCCCTCCGCTGAGCTTTCGGCTCGCACGGAAACATGCAGTTCGTATGAATGCCCGTGAATATTGGCACAGCTGCCCGGATACCGGTAAATGGCATGTGCTGCTTCAAACCTGAAAATTTTTGTTATCGTTATCATTTTCACAACCGATTTAATAGGTCAGAATCCTCCTTTTTAGTGAATATTCCGCACCTGAATCTCATAAAAAGCCCTGGATGGGTTTTAAAGAGACAAAAATATCCTTTTAATCTGATTAAGATAGATGAGTCTTTTATTAAGTTTGTATTACTTTGTCTTAAATTTTTGATTTGTTAAAGACTTAATCAGACATCATGAATCTTACCCAGCCCCACGACGTAGCCAATAGCTCCTATTTGTTGCATGAAAAAACCGCTCGCTTCACCAGGGCCGATCAGCTAAAAGAGGCCGGGCTGTATCCTTATTTCAGGGTTATCGAATCAGACCAGGATACTGAAGTAATTATTGATGGAAAGAAGGTGCTTATGTTTGGCTCCAACAGCTATCTCGGCCTTACCAACCATCCACAAATAAAAAAGAAATCGATCGAGGCCATTGAAAAATACGGCTGCGGCTGCGCAGGCTCTCGCTTTCTTAATGGCACGCTGGACATCCACCTTGAGCTCGAGCAAAAGCTGGCCGAATTTGTAGGAAAAGAAGATGCGCTTGTATTCAGTACCGGCTTTCAGGTCAATATTGGTGTTATCCCCGCGCTGGTAGGTCGCCACGACTATCTCATTCTTGACGAGTTGGATCACGCCTCGATCATTGAAGGGTCGAGCCTTTCACTAGGGCAAACCCGGAAATACCGACACAACAACATGGAGTCGCTGGAGAAGGTATTGCAAAATTGCCCGTTGGATAAAATGAAACTGATTGTGTTGGATGGCATCTTCAGCATGGACGGCGACATCGCTCCCCTTCCGGAGATTGTAAAGTTGGCCGAAAAATACAACGGCACGATCATGGTCGACGATGCGCATGCCCTCGGAGTGATAGGTCAGGGAGGACGCGGCACGGCTTCGCACTTCAACCTTACCAACAGCACTCAACTGATCATGGGCACCTTCAGCAAATCGCTGGCCTCTATCGGCGGGTTCATCGCCTCTGATAAAGAAACCATCAACTACCTGAAGCACCACGCGCGTTCGCTGATGTTCAGCGCCAGCATTTCGCCTGCCGCTACAGCCAGTGCGCTGGCCGCGTTGGAAATCATCCAGGCCGAGCCGCAGCGCATTGAACAACTCTGGGACAATACCAATTTTGCATTAAAAGAACTGAAACGTCTTGGTTTTGAAACCGGTGCCTCTTGCACTCCTATTATTCCTATCTATATTCGTGATGACGTTAAAACTTTCCAGCTTTCGCGAATGCTTTTAGACGAAGGTATTTTTGTAAACCCCATCGCCTCGCCCGCCGTGGCCAAGGAAAATGCGCTGATCCGCTTCAGCCTGATGGCTACACACACGCGCGAGCAGATTGAGGAAGCCTTGGAAAAGATCGTTTCGATTTCCAGGAAGCTGGCTATTTTATAAAACCATCATGAGCATTACGATCTGTGAAGTAACTTCCAACAAACAGCTTAAAGAATTCATCCATTTCCCAGACCGGTTATACAAGGGAAACCCGTATTTCGTTCCTCCCCTTCACTTCGACGAAATGGGAACGCTACGAAAAGATAAAAACCCCGCGTTTGATTATTGTGAAGCCCGGTATTGGCTTGCCTACAAAGGCGAAAAAGTTGTAGGGCGCGTAGCGGCCATCCTCAATCATTCATACATCGCCAAATGGAGAAATCAATACATGCGTTTTGGGTGGATCGATTTTGAAAACGATCAACAAATCTTGGACGCCCTGATGAACCAGGTGGAGATGTGGGCGAAGGAAAAAGGAATGACTTCCGTGCACGGTCCGCTTGGCTTTACCGACCTTGACCATGAGGGAATGCTGGTAGAAGGATTTGATCAGTTAGGCACGTTGGCCACCATTTACAATCATCCCTACTATCCTCAACTGCTCGAAAAACTGGGCTACAAAAAAGATATCGACTGGCTGGAATATAAAATAAAGTTACCTAAGCAGATTCCTGAACAACTTGAGAAACTTTCGTCGATCGTGCAGCGACGGCTCAACCTGAAGTTTGTCAGAGCAAAATCAGCCAAGCAGATTCTTCCTTACGGCGATGAAATATTTCAGCTCATCAACGAAGCCTATTCGAACCTGTACGGTGTGGTGCCGCTCACCAAAAAGCAAATTGATTATTACACCAAGCAATACTTCTCGTTCATCCGTACCGATTTTGTTTCGCTGATTGTGGACGCCAATGGCAAACTCGCCGCCTTTGGCATCACCATGCCATCGCTTTCAAAAGCGTTGCAAAAAGCTCAGGGCAGCCTTCTTCCGTTCGGATTCATTCACATCCTGAAAGCGCTGAAAAAAAACAACCTCGGCGATCTTTATCTCGTGGCGGTGCGGAAAGACCTGCAAGGCAAGGGCGTCAACGCCATGCTGATGTGCGACCTGACAAAATCGTACATCAAAAACGGAATTGAATATGCGGAGTCAAACCCTGAGTTGGAAACCAACATTCAGGTGCAGGCACTTTGGGAATACTATGAAGTGCAGCAACATAAACGCCGCCGCTGCTATATCAAGAACCTGTAAGTACGTGTAACTTTGGGTATGAACAAAAAAGTGCTCATCACCGGAGCCAGCGGCTTCATCGGTAGCTTTTTGGTGGAAGAAGCACTGCGCGAGGGCTTTGAGGTTTATGCGGGCATTCGTCCCTCCAGCAGCCGGGAATACCTTACCGACGAACGGATCCAGTTCATCAATCTGGATTTAAGTTCTGTGGATGCGCTGAAGAAGACCTTTGAAGAATTTTTAGCAACGTCAGGTACTTTTGATTACGTCATCCACAATGCGGGCATCACGTATGCACCGCGGAAAGAAGAATTCGAAAAAGTAAATTTTAACTACACTAAAAATCTAACAGAGGCGCTTGCGTCCAGCAGCATGACTCTTACCAAGTTTGTGTTAGTAAGCTCGCTAGCTGTATTCGGTCCCGGCGATGAACGCACATTCGCACCGATTCGAATCACGAGTCGCCAGCTTCCTATCTCCAGTTATGCCAAAAGTAAATTACTCGGAGAGCTGCATGTAAAATCCATTACCTCTTTTCCATTTCTTATTCTCAACCCGACAGCCGTGTATGGGCCGCGGGATAAAGATTTTCTGGAGATGGTAAAACTCATCAACAAAGGGTTTGAGTTTTATATCGGCTCGCACAAGCAAATGATTTCACTAATCTTTGTGAAAGACCTGGCGCGCGCCATCGTACTGGCCATGAAATCCGAAGCGCAACAGCGTGCATTTATCATTTCTGATGGTGAGAACTATAGTAAGGAAGGTCTTGGCGCTACTGTACGCACTACGCTCAGCAAAAAGACGATTGTATTAAAAATTCCTGCCACCCCGTTTCGGTGGCTTATTGGTGCTGTAGAGAGCGTTTACATATTATTTGGGAAGCTGCCCTTTCTCAACACCGAAAAAGTAGACGAAATCAGCAGCGCCAACTGGTTATGCGATAGTCAGGATTTCTGGGAAGAAGTTTCTTCAAAGCCAACCTACTCTCTCGAACAAGGAATCCGCGAAACCGTGGCCTGGTATAAAGAAAAGGGTTGGATCTGATTTACCTGGAGCCCTTCACAACCCGAAAGAGTGCCAGGATAATAAACGCCAGGCCGAGAAATATGATTATTCCGGCCACGGTCACGGCTACAAAATAAGGTGTGATTCCATTCATCATCGTGCCAAACGATACTGGCGTTTCAGCCATTTGCCATTTCGCCCGATGCACACCCGCTAACACGAGCGAGCTCAGAAAAACAAAAAGAGAAATTCCCACGACCCAAATGCTTCTCTTAATGATCAAGTTAGTGCCGATTACTTTTCGTTCCGGGTTTAATACATCAAATGCTACCGCCAACAAGAGCATGGTGTTTATTCCAATAGTAGTGCCCATGCTGTGGGCTACGGTGATGTGTGTGCCATGAGTAAACACATTGAACGCAGGGATCGACATAAGGATCGCAAGACTGAGATTTAAAAATACCCAGATATCAGCGGCCATTAAGAAACGAAACGGCAACAGGTGATTAAATTTTTGCGCCGTGGTGACCGACGCTTTCCATTTATAAATGATCCTTCCTAAAATAAACAACTCAGTCATACTAACCAGATAGCCCACATTTTTTATCCCTTGTGGAATGGGTAGTGTATAAATGTGATGACTCCAATTGAACAGCAAGTTGAAGAAGCCCAAAAAGAAAAGCGCAAATCCCATCCGCGATTGTGCATACGAAGTATCGTTGCTTATTTTTTCCATCAGGTAAAGACCGAGACCGTACACCAGCATATTCCAACAACCCACCATCGAGCCGTATGATTTCCATTGCACGGTCATATCGCGAACTATGTGCTGCTGAAAATATGGGAACACCCATAAGTACGATTCTGAAAACGTAAAAAGGAAACCAAACGCGCCGGTAATCCACATCCAGATATACACCGGCTGACCTCGTAAGGTTTTCACCGCACTTACTACATTGATGACATACAGTATCCAGGCCACGATTATCAAGATCGCCAACGGCGGAGGAAACTCCCAGTATTCCCGGCCACCAAAAATACCAGCCAAATAACTACCGAGGATAAGAATGACCGCCATCGATAAAATCCAAAATTGCAATCTCAATAGCCCCGGGCGATACGGCTTTTCACCGAAACGCTGAAGATAAGCCAACGTGCCGCCCATGGCGCCGAAGATGATCCAAAACACAGCAGAAGAAACATGCAGTGGCCTTACCTTTTCGAATGATAAATATTGTTTTAGCAAACCCGGAACCACGTACTGTAGCGCCCCTACAATACCAAAGGCCATGGCAAGAAATAGCAAACCAAGTCCAGCTACAATAAACAACTTCGGAATCCGCGAATCATTTTCCCTCAATGGTTCCATTCGCGTTAATTTTAAAACTTTGCGGATTTGATTGCCCTGATGCCGATACATGTTGCAGAAAAGCCAAGAGCGAATTCATTTCGCTTTCAGTGAGCGAAAAGGATGGCATCGTTGGCGTTCCATTTCTTACAAAGGCAGTGATATATGCTGGGCCTTTAGTTTGGTTTGAATACACGTTGGTAAGATCTGGACCAAGAAATCCTCCGAGTCCGTAGATCTGATGACAAGCCAGGCAATTTTTCTCCTGCCAGATCATTTTTCCCTTCATCACTTCGGTGACATCAACGCTGTCTTGCTTGGCTGTTAAAGTATAAACAATCGTCGTGTAAAAGCTAAAAACGACGATCAGCCCAATGTACAGACTCAATTTTGCTTTTGAACTCAAGCTCTATCGAATTAATCGAAAATTGATGCTTAAAGGTAAAACTATTTTAAGACTATATTATCTTTTTTAGTTTCAAATTTACCCCGAGGCGTCGTCAATTTTTTCGCTATTTTACTGCCCCATTGCACTAACCATGAAACACCTTCCTAAGTTTTTCCTCGTTGTTGATATTGGTTTTATCGTTTACTGGCTCGTCACAGCCCTTCATTTAATACCTGAAGAATACCTGTACAACGATTATCAAAATCCACTGCTGGTGTCGTGGAATTGGAGCTTCCTCTCCATTGATTTATTGATCTCCTTTTCGGGTTTATACAGTCTGTATCTTCGCCGGTCAAGGATTAAAAGCTGGACGAATTATGCTTTTATTTCGCTGGTGCTTACCAGCGCCAGTGGTTTAATGGCAGTTTCTTTCTGGACCGTGACAAAGGACTTTGATCCGCTCTGGTGGGCACCAAATCTATTCCTTTTGATTTACCCAATATATTTTCTAAGGCTTTTAATCCGCGAAAGCGGAACTAAATAAATGAAGCGAAAAAATGATTACACACTAACACGCTTCATTTTTATCACCTGATAAATTACGACCGGCGCGCCAATTAAAGAAGTGAGTGCATTAAGCGGAAGCGATTGCACATTACCAATGGCTTGTGAAAGTGTGTCGCAAAGCAATAACAACATTGCCCCACCGCAAGCTACTATAGGTAGAAGGATGCGATGGTTGGTAGTCGATGTAGCAAGCCGGGCCAAGTGTGGTACGGCCAAGCCCACGAAGGCAATCGGCCCACAAAAGGCTGTGATTCCACCCGTCATAAAACCAGTAGCAACTACTATCCCAATTCGTGCACGGGGCACGTTGATACCAAGACTATGCGCATAGTTTTCGCCTAGCAACCATCCGTTAAGTGACTTCAATAGAAAGACGCTGATGACGAGTCCAACAAAAAGTATCACGGCGAGAACGCCAACTTCGTTCCATCCAGTGTTACCCACGCTACCCATCGTCCAGATGATGTACGATTGCAAATCATCGGCCCGACTTATGAACTGAATTACACTCATGACAGAAGAAGTGGCCGCGGCCATCATCAATCCGATGATCAACAAGGACGTGTTATCGCGCACACTTCGCGCAATGGTAAGCATCAGCAAAAGTACGAGCGCACCTCCTCCACTTGCCGCTATTGCCAGGCTCCATGCATTGCTTGTAAAAAGAAACCCTTTGCCAGCCAGCAATAATAAACCCACTGCCAAACTCGCACCCGAGCTCAGGCCTAACACATCTGGTCCCGCGAGAGGATTTCTGAAAAGTGTTTGCATCAGCAAGCCACTGGTAGCGAGGCCGGCGCCGGCAAGAATGCAAGTGAGTGCCTTCGGCAACCGAAATTGCCAAAGAATAGTATGAACGCTTGCATCGCTTTCGCGGAATAGGTTGCTAATGATTTCTGAGAAAGAAAGCGAAACGCTTCCCAAGCCCACGTTCAGGGAAAACAAAAATACTAACCCAAAAAAAACTAGGGTTAATTGTACTCCAAAAGAAAGCGGTCTTTTCTCCTGCATGGCGAGTAAAGATACGCGAACAGGATCAATCCTTCATACCCAAATGATCATCACATAATGTCTTCGACCGTCACAGCACTTACCTGCTTTTGCCGAACAAGCTCATTAAACTTCGGAAGCTTGTCTTTCATGATCTGACGAAGATTGTTGAGCTGCAGATCGATTTTGTCAGAAAGTTCCTTGTAAACCATCTTCACTTGCTCAGTCGGGTGATAATCGCTACCGTCTACTTCGCCTGCCAACGCTCCCAATTTATTATTCAACCGAATAGGGAAATTGAGAGGATCCTGTCCACTACGATTTTTTGTTTGGTACAGCGACTCTTCGATTTTTTTCATGTCGTCGGTGATCGATTTGCCCATGTCTACCACATCTTTCAATTCCTTCTTGTCTTTCATCGGATCAGTTACGCGATTAACCTGGTCACGCACTGTGCGAATGTTTTTAATTGCCTTGTGCGTTTCGTTAAGTTTGTCGCGAACTGCTATCGCAAAGTCAAACTGCGCTTTGATGTCGGCAATCGAGCCTGAAGTGCGTGGATCTTTTAAAATTTCAAACTCTGTTTCCTGAACTTGGTCGTTGACCGTAAGCCTCGCTTTGTACATTCCTGGTACGGCCTTTGGCCCTGCCAGCGAAGCGCTCCACATAATGAGCCCATCAAAGCCTTCTGCATCGGCATAGCGCATGTTCCAAATATGACGGTTCATGCCGACTTTTATTTTCAGCTCTTCTTCTTTGAGCTTTTTGTCAGGCTTTGTGGAGAATTTTTTAATCAACGTTCCGTTGGTTTCGAGGATCTCCAAGGTGGCTTTTGTCTTGGTCGTATCACGCAGGTAATAATGAATCATCACACCATTCGGATGATTCTTTCCTTCCGTCTTTGATTCTTGTCTGCCTTGGCCACCATTCATGCGATAGCTAGGCATTGGCTTGAACAAATGCACATCACTTTTGGCCACAGCATCGTTAAGTTGATGAAGTGGAGTCAGATCATCAATCAACCAAAAACTTCTCCCCTGTGTGGCGGCGATCAGGTTATCATTTTTCAAGGTAAGATCGGTGATCGGCACGATAGGCAGATTAAGTTGAAACGGTTTCCAGCTTGCGCCGTCATCAAAAGAAATGTACATGCCAAACTCTGTGCCTGCATACAACAAGCCAGCTCGCTTGGGGTCAGCGCGCACTACGCGTGTGAAGTGCGAGGCGTCGATACCGTCGGTAATTTTCGTCCAGGTCTTCCCATAATCTTTCGTCTTATAAAGGTAAGGCTGGTAGTCGCCCGATTTGTAGCGTGTGCCAGCAATGTATGCGCCGCCTTTTACAAAAGGATCAAATTCCACGCTATTGAACATCATCCATTCAGGCATTCCTTTCGGTGTAATCTTCTCCCAGTTCTTGCCCCCGTCTTTTGTAATGTACAGCAGTCCGTCGTCAGAGCCGGCAATGATTACGTCCTTCTCGTAAGGCGATTCCGCGACAGCGAAAATAGAACAGTAATATTCCACCGCTGTGTTGTCTTTAGTAATTGGTCCGCCGGAAGGTCCAAGCTTCGTAGGATCGTTGCGCGTTAGATCAGGACTGATCAACTCCCAGCTTTCGCCGGCATTGTAGCTCACGTGCAAGTGCTGTGATGCGGCATATAATTTTTTCGGATTATGCGGCGAAAAGAAAATCGGGAAGTTCCATTGAAAGCGGTACTTCGCGCCTTCGGCACCTGAGCCCATCGGGTTGTCTGGCCACGCATTCACGCTACGCGACTCGCCCGTGCGATGATTTCTCCGCTCAAGATACCCGTCATAACTTCCGCCGTACACCACATCTTCATCCGTAGGATCGATGGCAATGTGTCCACTCTCGCCGCCAGCAGTAGATTCCCAGTCATGGTCGCCGATAGAATAGCCGTCTGTGCGATGGAGTACGCGCTGCGTGGAGTTATCCTGTTGCGCTCCATAAATCCGATATGGAAAATGATTATCTGTGATAACACGGTAGTATTGTGCAGTCGGTTGATTGTTATAAGTACTCCAGTTTTCGCCGGCATCAAACGAAACCTGGCCGCCGCCGTCATCGCCGATGATCATGCGCTGATTGTCTTCGGGGGCGATCCACAAATCGTGATGGTCGCCATGATTGGCATTCATCGCTTTAAAAGTCTTGCCTCCATCTTTTGATTTGTGATACGATACGTTCATCACATACACGATGTCTTCGTCTTTGGTGTCAGCATAAATTTTTGAGTAGTACCAAGCACGCTGCCGCAAGTTGCGGTCGTCGTTCATTTTTTTCCAGGTCGTTCCTCCATCGTCCGAGCGATAGACACCGCCGTTATCATTTTCAATAATGGCATACACCTTATTTGAATTCACTGGTGACACCGAAACACCCACGATTCCCCATATTCCTTTAGGCATTCCTTCATTAGCAGAAATATTTTTCCACGTATCGCCACCATCGGTACTTTTCCAAAGCGCCGATCCGTCGCCGCCGCTCTCCAGGCTATAGGGAGTGCGACGAATGCGCCAGGTCGATGCAAAAAGAATTCGCGGATTATTCGGATCCATGCAGAGATCGACAGCGCCGGCATCCGCATTCGCAAACAAAATGCGCTTCCAGTTTTTTCCACCGTCGTCTGAGCGATATACGCCGCGCTCTTCTGAGGATTTAAAAAGATCGCCGAGCACGGCTGCGTAAACCAGGTCAGGGTTTTTGGGATGAATGCGAATGCGCGGAATATGATTCGAGTTTTTCAACCCGGTAAATGCCCAAGTCTTTCCAGCGTCTGTCGTTTTCCAGATGCCATGCCCAAATGACACATTGCCGCGCACGGTGGCTTCCCCTTGTCCCACATAAATCACATTGTTGTCCCAATCGCTCACTGCGACCGAGCCAATTGATCCACCGAAAAATCCATCCGAAATATTTGACCATGTATTGCCAGCGTCAGTTGTTTTCCAGACGCCACCTCCCACAGAGCCAAAGTAAAACAAGTTAGGTTTGCCAGGAACTCCTGTCACTGCAGCCGAACGCCCACCGCGATAGGGGCCGATGCCGCGCCACTCCAGGGCATTATATAATTTCTCGTCATACGAGACCGTGCTCTTCGAGGCCGTTACCTTCTTTTGTGCAAACGCATGCCAAGTACAGAAACAGATTAAGACTAAAAATACTTTTTTCATCTTCGGTGAATTTATGAATCGTAATTAAGAACGATTTTAGCAAAAAAGCCCGAAGAATGATGGCTTTATTTTATGAATGGCGCATCACCTAGTCCACTACAGTGATTACTTCCCTCAACCGAATATCTTTGGATGAGCTTCCGATCATGATTCTGAATTCTCCCGGCTCTACAATCCATTTCATGTTGGTGTCAAGGAGTTGTAATTTTTCCGGTGTGATCCAAAACGAAATTTCTTTCTCTTCGCCGGCTTTCAAATGTAATCGCTGAAAACCTTTCAATGATTTCACTGGCTGCGCGACCGAGGAAAACAAATCGCGAATATAAAGCTGCACTACTTCGTCGCCTTCGCGGACACTTGCATTTTTTACTGTGCAGTAGACTTTCGTTGAATCTGATTTTGAAAATTTCTTTTTATCGAAGCGTAGATTGCTGTATTGAAATGTGGAGTAACTTAACCCAAAACCAAACGGGAAAAGCGGTTGCCCGTTGAGGTTGGCGTAATCGTCAGTTCGGCCGGTAGGCTTGTGATTGTACACTAAAGGCAGCTGGCCCTCGAACACAGGGAAAGTAATTGGCAAACGTCCGGCAGGATTAAAGTCGCCGAACAACACATCCGCGACAGCGTGCCCGCCTTCTTCACCCGGGTACCATGCGTCGATCACCGCAGGAACCTGATCGATCCACTTCGTCATGGTGATGGCACTTCCGCCGATCAGCACGACAGCCGTAGGTGTGCCCGTTGCAGCTACTGCATTGATCAGTTCTTCCTGATGACCCGGCAGCGAAAGATAAGCGCGGTCTTGCGACTCACCTTCTTCAATGCCGGCGACTACAACGGCCACTTCAGAATTTCTGGCAACAGCCACAGCGTCGCTAATCTTCTTTTGCCAATCATTCGCCACGCCGGCATTCCAAACCAATTTGAAACGGGCATAACCTTGCGATTCAAAAAATTCGATACGGATATCATACGTCGCGTCTTTTTCAAAATCAACTTCAGCAAGTCGCGTGGTGAAGGTTTGGCTTTTCCAATTGTCGAGAACCAATTTATTATTAAGGTAAAGTCGGTATCCATCATTGCCTTCAATTCCAATTTTAATTTTTCCTGTCACGGGTGATTTTATTTTTCCGCTCCAGCGAACAGAATAAAAATCATAATTGATTTTAGGATCGGGAGAATATAACGTCCAGCCAAAATTTACTTCTTTGTCCACCCGGGAAAGCACCGGCGATCCGCTCAGTTGAATATTATTGAAATATTCACCGAGCAAACCCTGTTCAATTTTATTTTCCTGGGTAGCATGAAATAAGCTTGACGAAGGAACCACCACCCATTCGGGCGAGGTACGACCACAACCTTCGGCAAACGTTACATTTACCGTTCGGCCAACTTTCGATTTTATTCCATCCACAATATTTACCTTATTGTTCCCGCGGCCACTGTAACCACCCAACCTTGCCTCAACGGCGTCAGCTCCGATCACGGCTATCGATTTTATATTTTTTGAAAATGGAAGCACGGCCTTTTCATTCTTCAACAACACCATCGATTTCAACGCCGCTTCTTTCGCAAGTTGTTTGTTGTCGGCAATACCTTTCGCCTGGGTTACTGCCGCCTCATCGACATAAGGATTTTCAAAAAGACCCAACTCAAATTTTACTTTCAACACACGCGCTACGGCTTCGTCGATCGTTTCGGATTTTATCCTTCCATCTAAAAAGGGAGGAATAAAAAGTTGATGATGTTCATACGCTGTTTGAAAAATTACGTCAAGCCCATTGTTGATTGCGTTTGCCGACGACTCCGGGTAATCCTTTGCCGTATCGTGCAAGACCGTTGCACCTCCTACAGCCGAGGCGTCGGAAATAACAAATCCTCCAAACTTCATTTGCTTTTTCAACTTCTCATTGAGCAACCAAAAGTTGGCCGTGCTCGGGCTTCCGTTCAACGAGTTGTACGACGTCATCACGCTACGGCTGCCGCCTTTTTTAAAACATGCATTGAATGGGGGAAGATAAATTTCTTCCAGCAGTCGCTCATTGTAGTCTATCGGATAACTGTCGCGACCGCCATCGCCACTGTTGGCCAGGAAATGCTTCGGTGTTGTTACGATTCCTCTTTTCTCGAATGAGGAAACGAAGGCTACTCCCATTTCAGAAGACAGAAAAGGATCTTCACCATACGTTTCTTCTACTCGGCCCCAGCGAACGTCACTGGCGATATTCACCACCGGCGACAACACTTGCCGAATACCACGGCTTTTAGTTTCCATCGCGATGGCGGATGAAACCTTACTCATTAATGCCGGATCCCACGAAGCCGCTAGCCCAATCGCCTGAGGAAATGATGTCGCTCCATCGCGCACCAGGCCATGAAGTGTTTCATCAAAAGCGATGATCGGAATCCCCAACCGGGTTTCTTCCACAAAATATTTTTGAATAGAATTGATAAGTCTTGCGGTTTGCGCAGCATCAGAGGCGGCGCTGTAGTTAAGCACCTGACCGGCAGCGTCGGTATTGCCTTTTGCACTTACCTGAAATCCAAAAATGCCATTCTTGTATTTTTCTTTTCCGTCACTAAGGTCACCCGGAATCATGAAGAGCTGCCAGAATTTTTCTTCTTTCGTCATCCGGCCGAGCAAGTCTTTCACTCGCTCATCTACACTTCGCTTCGGGTTTTTATAAAGTGGTATTGATTGAGCATTGACCTGTTGAAAAAAATGCATCAGGCACGCCGCAAGAATTCCTTTTGTAATTATTCTCATGTAGAAAAAATCAATAGAGTGTTTGTTCTTTTTTTGTAAAGAAAACGGCTGCCAGCCCGATTACAAAAACCCATGAAAAGAAAAAGATAGAGTGACCATAACCGCCAAGTGCCGTCACCCACGAGCCTACAAAGAAGACTGCTGCCGAAGTGAATATCCGCCCCACATTAAAACACAGACCGGTGGCCGTGGCCCTAACCTTAACTGGGAAAAGCTGAGGCAAATATCCCGACAACACTCCTTGACTGATCCCAAAAAATATGGCGAGTAAGCTCATCTCCACCATGGCGATGGTAGTGAATGTGGTATTGAGTTTGAAGAGCACAAACGAAAGTGCAAAGCATCCGCCAAAACATAGGAGCATGGCCTTTCGAAAACCAAGGAAGTTAATTGTCCACCCCGACACTACGCCTCCCAGTAGTGCCCCACCGCCGAGTATCATCATGCTCATCCCTCTTTCTTTTTGTCCACCGCCATCCGGCAGCATGCTTTGCACCCATGTTGGCACCCATGAAAACACTGCCCAAAGGCCGATGAGCATGGTGCCGAAAATCACCGAGCCCATGATCAATTGTTTCGAATACGTTGTAAGGTGAACCCCGTCATTTTTTTCTTGTGGACGGAGACGATCCTGTTTCCATCGTTCCGACTCTTGCAAAAGCGGCAATGAAAGTAAGCCCACCACGAGTGGTACCACGCCGGCCATAAATCCTTCGCGCCATCCGGCGATGAAATAATTGATGGTACCTGCAGAAAAAATTCCAATCGGAAAAGCGACGCTAATAATGCCAATGATAATGGCGCGAGTTTTGAGTGGCCAGATTTCAAGCAACAAGGTGACGGTCACTACAAGCACACCACCCACGCCGAAGCCCGCAAAAAATCGGCAAGCTATAACGTAGCCCCACGATGGAGCAAACGCAATAAGCACGGTAAACAAACCGAACATAGCAAATGCCAACGCTACCGCACGCGCTCGGCCAATGCGATCACCGATCACGCCCCACACCACGCCACCGATCGTCCAGCCGATAAGAAATGTAGCGTTGATGTACGAACTAACCTGAACGAGTAAATCCGGATCAGACTTACCCAGAAGATCCCTCACCACAGTAGGCAGGTACACGGACATCAAAACAGAAACTGCTCCACCAAGTGCCGTGCTAAGAAAGCAGATAGCATAGGTAGTCCACAAACTGGACGTTATTCTATCCGGGACAGCAACTGGTACGATCGGATTCTCATTCATGAATGGGCGATTAAATAAACCAATCTTACAAAAAGAAGCTTGAATTATTCTTGGATTATGTAATTTCAAAGCTATCATTAATTGCATTTCGAGCAAACTCAAATTACTTTCAAGCAAAATTAGAATGGAAGATAAAAGCCTAAAACCTCTCTTCAGCGTACCTGTAATTGTTGCAGCGCTCGGTTACTTCGTTGACATTTATGATCTGCTGCTCTTCAGCATCGTGCGGCGGCCAAGCCTTACTTCACTTGGTGTGACCGAAAGTGGTTTGCTTACCGAAGGTGAATTTCTGCTGCAAGTGCAAATGATTGGTCTGCTGCTAGGCGGAATAATCTGGGGAATCATGGGCGACAAGCGTGGCCGGCTTTCGGTTTTATTCGGCTCTATCTTATTATATTCTTTATCCAACATCGCTAACGGATTTGTTACCACAACCGGACAATATGCCGTACTTCGTTTCATTGCAGGCATCGGACTGGCCGGCGAACTTGGCGCGGGCATTACTTTAGTATCCGAATCCCTGCCAACACGATTGCGAGGGTATGGCACCACACTGGTGGCCACTGTAGGTTTGTTGGGAGCGGTTGTTGCCAACTTTGTGGTACGATTGTCCGACTGGCGTACCGCATTTTTTATAGGAGGCGGCTTGGGGTTAATGCTTCTGATCGCACGTGTTCGAGTTTTTGAATCCGGTGTGTTTTTAAAAATCAAAGAGCAGCATATTCAGCGAGGCAATTTTTTTATGCTCTTCACCAAAAGGGAAAGGTTGCTTCGCTTCCTGGGGTGTATCTTTATTGGCACACCAATCTGGTATGTGATCGGAATATTAATTTTCGCCGCTCCTGAAATTGCGTCGGTACTTCATGTGTCGGGTAAGGTTTCATCTGGTGATGCCGTAATGTGGAGTTACATCGGCTTAGCCGTAGGCGATCTTTCAAGCGGGCTGTTCAGCCAGTTGTTCCGCTCCCGAAAAAAAATTGTGCTGTTGTACGTACTGATCACTTTCCTCTTTGTGGTCGTGTACTTGTACTCCGATTCAATTACTCCCGATTGGTTTTATTTCAACTGCTTTCTGCTTGGAGTGGGCACTGGCTATTGGGCCTTATTCGTTACCATTGCTGCCGAGCAGTTTGGCACCAACCTGCGCTCCACCGTTGCCAATACGGTACCCAACTTCATCCGCGGAACGGTAGTTCCCCTTACTCTGTTATTCAAGTATCTGCGCGGCGAAGTAGGCGTAATACAAGGGGCGCTTTTCGTCGGGATTCTCACCTTTCTGATTGCGCTGATCGCCATCCGATTAATTGATGAGACTTTTTCACGCGATATGAACTTTTTGGAAGAAAACTGATTCTTTGTCAGGTTTTCCCATTCACCTAAAATAGGAAGGTATATTTTCTACTTCCGTTGTAAACGGTAACTTTATAGCCGAATGGCCAAAGTTGTCGGATGCCTTGTTTTGATCGCATTGCCCCTGCTGGGCATGGGTCAGAATTTGCAAAAAATCGATAGTCTACGAAAAAAACTTGCTCACCTTTCTGGCGAAAACAGATTTGCTCTTTTAATAGACCTGGCGTGGGAATATCGGTTTGCCTACCCTGACAGCACAATTCTTTTTGCTCAGCAAGCGCACTCCCTTGCCGCTGACCTCGCCCTTCCCATCGGCCAGGCAAAAGCCCTGAATTACATTGGTGTAGCGTACAATTACAAGGGTAATCCTCTCAAAGCATACGAGTACTATAATGAAGCACTCAATGTAAGTCTACAGCAGAATGACTCTTTGCAACTAGCTTATAGCAACAACAATCTTGGCATATTGCTATTCAATCAGGGGCTCATGGCCAAGGCCTATGACTATTATATCAAATCCTACGGCATCTTTAAAAAACTCCACGACAAGTCGGGGTTGGCTTACACACTTCAAAGTTTAGGAAACCTTCAACTCTCGCAAAAGGATTTTACCCAATCAGAAAATCGGTTTATGGAGGCGTATCTCCTCCGACTGGAACTGAAAAACAAACGCGACATCATGTCCAGTTTGATTCTGCTAAGTAAACTCTTCTACGAAAAGAAAGAATACGATAAGTCGATTCGCGCGCTGGTGAGTGCTGACTCGGTGGGTCAACTGATACACGATGAAATTAATCTATCGGAAATAAAAATTCTTCAAGCTAAAAATTATATCGAACAAGGAAGAGTAGAAGAAGCTGAAAGGATAGCGGAAGCCGGCACCAGGGTAATTGTGAAAGTACAATACAAAAGGCTACTGGCAGAAGCCCAGTTGATACTTGGGACACTAAAGGTGCAACGTGGAAAATACAAAGAAGCGGAAGACTTACTGAAATCATCCTTAAAAATTGCTTTTGAGATTCGTGATTTACACGGACAGATGAATGCTTACAAACAGCTATGGAGACTTTCTGAAGCTCAAAAAAATAAGCACGAAGCCGTGACGTACATGAATCAATACCTGATTCTGAATGACTCCATCAAAGACCTTGACCTTACGCGTCAGGTAGAGCGACTTCAGTTTCAATTGGAAATTGAAAAAAAGGAAAAGGAAAACGAACTGCTAAAACTGTCTAAAGCAAATCAGTCGATCGTGATTGCCAAACAGCAGGCTCAAAACATTTTATTATTCTTCATCCTCCTTTTAATGTTAATCGTCGGTGCAGTCTCGTGGTATTTCAATAGGAAGGGCCGACGTAATAATCTGAAATTGAAAGCACAGAACATGTTTATCGATCTGCAGCGACAGCAAATCGAAAAACGAAATATAGAACTCTCATCACAAAATCAGAGCCTCGCAGATCTGAACCACGAAAAAGATGTGATCATGAGTATTGTAGCTCACGATTTAAAATCGCCACTGACCAGCATACTCGGCCTCATCAATCTTATGAACATGGAAGGGCAACTTCAGCCGGTGCACCGCGACTACTTGCGGATGATCAGAGAAGTGACGCAATCAAATTTGAATTTAATTGTCGATCTACTTGACGTCAGCGCGCTGGACACGAACCAACAAGGTATTGAGTACTCGACATTCGCACCGGCTCCACTAATAGAGGAACGCATGTCTCTTTTTCAATTTGCTGCAACGAATAAAGGGATAACACTCAAAGTAATTAATCCGATTTTTGAAACAATAGAGAGCAACCCAAGTTATATCGGTCGAATTCTTGATAACCTTGTTTCAAATGCACTTAAGTTTTCCTCGCGTGGCTCAATAGTTGAAGTAAGTACACGGCTTGCCGAAAATATTTTGGAGCTGTCGGTAAAAGATAATGGTCCTGGCTTTTCGGATACCGACAAGATGTTGCTTTATCAGCGTTTCAAAAAGTTAAGTGCCCGACCAACAGGAGGAGAAAGTTCGAATGGTCTTGGTCTTGCGATTGTAAAAACATTGGTAGACCGACTTAAGGGAGAAATAATCCTTCACAGTTCAAAAGGAAATGGAAGTGAATTTGTGGTGCGCGTTCCTGTAAAAGTGATCCAACACCAGCACACGTGATCCTTTAGTATCGTTCCTTTTCGTTAGGAAAATCTTTCATCTTCACATCTTCAACGTATTTGTTGACCGCCGAAGTAATGATGGCGTCAAGGTCGGCATAACGGCGAAGAAAACGCGGTTTAAATTCTTTGGTAATACCCAACATATCCTGCATCACCAGCACTTGGCCATCAACATCTGCGCCAGCACCGATTCCGATCACCGGAATGCTGAGTTTTGCGGTGACCTTTCTCGCTAACTCAGCAGGTATTTTTTCAAGAACGATAGCGAAGCATCCGCACTCTTGCAAAAGTTGAGCATCTTCGATAAGCTTATTGGCTTCAGCTTCTTCCTGCGCTCGTACGGTATAAGTACCAAATTTATAAATAGACTGTGGCGTAAGGCCGAGGTGGCCCATTACCGGAACCCCAGCACTTAAGATTCGAAGGATAGAATCTTTCACTTCGCTACCACCTTCCAGCTTCACAGCATGCGCTCCCGATTCTTTCATGATACGGATGGCTGATCGCAGTCCTTCTCCCGAGCTGCCTTGATAATATCCAAAGGGAATATCCACTACCACCAGCGAACGCTTCACTCCTTTCACTACAGAAGTCGCATGGTAAATCATTTGATCCAACGTAATTGGCAATGTTGTTTCATTCCCTGCCATCACATTCGAGGCTGAATCGCCGACAAGAATAATATCAATACCTGCGCCGTCAATGATTTTGGCCATGCTAAAATCGTATGCCGTAAGCATGGCGATTTTTTCACCACGGTTCTTCATCTCCTGAAGTTGATGAGTGGTGACTCTTTTCAAATCTGTTTTCTTATGAAGAGACATAGCGCAAAATTTAATTCAGGAAAACTACCCGCTAAAATATCAACGGAGATACACGGCTGCGTTCTTTCCGAGCTTAACCTCAACGTGCTCATTAAAAGTAGTGGCTAGCTCAAATCCTGAATACGTGGGCACGATGGGGAAAAGTGTGTGGCTTCGGTTGACTAATACTGCCACTTCAATTTTTTTAATTTCAATTTCCAGAAAAGGCTTCATGGCATACGCCAATGTTCGGCCGGTGTTAAGCACGTCGTCCACCAAAATGATACTCTTTTTCTTCAGGTCTTTCACGGCAACGTCAAGCGACACTTCGCTCTGTGTAGAAGCAAATTTATTCAATGACACTTTGGTGAGGAGCGTGTCAAGAGTGGATATCGACTTAAGTTCTTTTTCAAGAATTTTTGCAAACTCATAACCCTGGCCCTCCAGGCCAGCAAGCACCACCACCTTCTCTGAAAAATTGTTTTCGTAAATCTCGAAAGCAATTCTCCGGATTTTCTGGCTCACCTGCTTGGCATTGAGCACTAAAGTTTTTTCTGACACCTCGCTCATGGCAAAGGAAGTACTCGGCTGTCTTTAAAGGTTGAGAGGATCACGATGGATTGCATGTTGTCCACCACTTCAATGTTGGATACTTTTTCCAACATCAGGTTTTGGTACGCAGGAATATCAGGCGCCACCATTTTCAAAATAAAATCAGCCTGACCCGTTACATGATGACACTCCACCACTTCTGGGATGCGGCTGATGGCTTTAATAAATTTCTCGATGTTTTCTTTGTTGTGCCCTTTGAGGGACACCGTAACAAAGGTGCAAACGCCAAGCCCGACACTGGCCATATCCACCACGGCGTGATAACTTTTTATAATTCCCTGAGTCTCCAGTTTTTTTACCCGCTCCAACGTAGGGGCAGGAGATAATCCTATCTCCTGCGCCAGTTGGGCATTGGTAATGTTTGAGTTGGCCTGAAGTAACTCAAGAATTTTCTTATCGATGGCGTCGAGTTTTGCTTTCATTGCTTAATGATTAGCCCTTAAAAGTTCTTTCCAGGGAAATACGCTACTTCACCAAGCTCCTCTTCAATACGTAATAATTGATTGTACTTCGCCATACGGTCTGAGCGTGAAGCCGAGCCCGTTTTGATTTGGCCAGTGTTAAGTGCCACTGCCAGATCTGCAATCGTGCTGTCTTCGGTTTCGCCAGAGCGGTGTGACATGATGCTCTTGTAAGAATTTTTCTTCGCCAGGTTCACGGCGTTGATCGTTTCGGTGAGCGAGCCGATCTGGTTTACTTTCACAAGGATAGCATTACCTACGCCTTTGTCAATTCCTTCCTGCAAACGCTTCACGTTGGTTACAAACAAGTCGTCACCCACCAACTGCACTTTCTTGCCGATGGAGTCGGTCAAAGCCTTCCAGCCTGCCCAGTCATCTTCTGCCAAACCATCTTCAATGGAGATGATCGGATATTTTTTCGACCAGGTCGTCCAGTACTCAGCCATTTCCAAAGGCTTCAATTTTTTACCCGACGATTTTTTGAAGTGATAAGTCTTTGTTTTTGGATCGTAGAATTCAGAAGCTGCTGGGTCAAGCGCGATGAACACATCGGTGCCAGGTTTGTAGCCAGCTTTCTCAATCGCTTTCAATACAATCTCAATGGCTTCTTCATTCGATTTGATATTCGGAGCAAAACCTCCTTCGTCACCTACGTTGGTAGATAGGCCTTGATCATGCAATACTTTTTTCAACGTATGGAAAATTTCGGCTCCCATGCGCAGTGCTTGCGAAAACGTATCTGCCTTCACCGGCATTACCATGAATTCCTGAAAGTCGATCGAGTTATCGGCATGGCTTCCACCGTTCAAAATGTTCATCATCGGAACTGGAAGTGTGTTTGCGTTTACACCACCGATGTAACGGTACAGCGATTGGCCTGATTCCATGGCTGCTGCTTTCGCCACAGCCAACGAAGTACCCAACACTGCGTTAGCACCCAGCTTTGCTTTATTAGGTGTACCATCAAGCTCGATCATTACTTTGTCAATCAACGACTGATCGAATACGGAAAGGCCAACTACTTCAGCAGCTATTTTTGTATTTACATTATCAACAGCCTTCAATACACCTTTCCCTGAATAGGCTTTCTTATCGCCATCGCGAAGTTCAACCGCCTCGTGCGAACCAGTCGATGCTCCTGACGGAACGGCGGCACGGCCAAAGGCTCCGTTTTCTGTAAACACATCTACTTCTACAGTTGGGTTACCACGGCTGTCAAGAATCTGGCGGGCGTGAATGCTTTCAATTAAGCTCATTTGATTTAAAATTTAAGATTTGGTGATTAACGATTTTGGGTTTCTTTTTTATTCAATCTTATTTCTTTTGATCTGCTTTGACCATATCCAAAAACTGATCGAACAGATAGCGCGAGTCGTGCGGACCAGGCGATGCCTCAGGATGATATTGTACCGAGAATGCTTTTTTGTTTTTTAGACGAATACCCATGATGGTATTGTCGTTGAGATGAAGGTGCGTGACTTCCACATTCGGGTTCTTCTCTACATCTGATTCCTTCACGCCAAAGCCATGATTTTGCGAAGTCATTTCGCCCAGTCCGGTAACTAAATTTTTTACCGGGTGATTTAACCCGCGGTGACCGTGGTGCATTTTGTAGGTAGAAAGTCCGCTTGCCAACGCCAGCAATTGATGACCAAGGCAAATGCCAAACACAGGTTTCCCCGTCTCTAGAATTTCTTTCACTGTTTTAATCGCATAATCCATCACAGAAGGATCGCCAGGACCATTCGAAAGAAAATATCCATCGGGTGACCACGCCTGTATTTCTTTGGCAGGAGTCTTGGCAGGATACACCTGAATATAACAACCACGGGCAGCGAGGCTCCGCAGAATATTTTTCTTGATGCCAAAATCCAGCGCAGCGATTTTGATTGAAGAGGATGGATCGCCCACAAAATAAGGCTTAGAAGTGCTCACGAGCGAGGAGAGCTCAAGGCCATCCATCGAAGGCACTTTTTCCAACTCTTTTTTTAATTGCTCAGGCGAATGCTCTGAAGAAATGATCGCGTTCATCGCGCCTTTGCTCCGTATATGCCTCACCAGTTCACGCGTATCGAGGTCGGTAATTCCAACCACATTATTCTTTTCCAGATACGTTTGCAAACTCTCGGTTGAAGTTTTTCGGCTAAACTCAGATGAGAATTCATTCACCACGATACCACTAATCTGGGGTTTGTCTGATTCCTGCTCCTCATCGATGGTTCCGTAGTTTCCGATATGGGCCGTGGTATTAACAATGATTTGACCGTAATAAGATGGGTCGGTGTATATTTCCTGGTAGCCGGTCATGCCCGTATTGAAGCATATTTCCCCCCCGGATGTACCTCGTTTACCTATTGCTTTGCCCTCCAAAAGAAGGCCGTCTGCCAGAAGTAAGTACGCTTTATCGCTCATGGTTTAGTAGTGGTTAACAAAAATACTGGATCGAGAGAAACATTGGGTTGATTCGGACTAATATTTTACGAATACCCAATTCAACGCAATAAAAAAAGGGATTGAGCCTGAACCCAATCCCTTTTGTATGAAAAATTCTATTCAATTTATTCTGCCTTCTTCGTCTTTTTAGCAGCTTTTTTAGGCTTTTCTTCAGCGGCAACTTCGGTTGCTGCTTCAGCGCCTTCTTCTTTTTTGCCTTTGCGTCCACGACGAGTTTTGGTCTTCTTGGCAGCCCCGTCTTTCTTGTAAAGATCGTTGAAGTCCACCAATTCCATCAAGCACATGTCAGCAGCATCTCCAAGACGAGGATCGCTCAACTTAATGATGCGGGTATAACCACCTGGCCTGTCGGTAGTGCGGCCAGCGATTTCACCAAACAGGGTAGTTACCGATTCTTTGTTTTGCAGGTAAGAAAACACCACTCTTCGTGAGTGAGTAGAGTCTGTCTTTGCCTTCGTAATCAAAGGTTCAACATATTTCTTAAGCTCTTTCGCCTTAGCCAGTGTGGTGGTAATCCGTTTGTTGAGGATCAGCGAAGAAGCCATATTAGAAAGAAGCGCATGGCGATGTGCCGAGGTTCTTCCCAAATGGTTTACTTTTTTACCGTGTCTCATTAGTCTTCGTCCAGTTTATATTTAGCGAGATCCATCCCGAAAGTGAGATTTTTCTCAGATACTAATTGTTCTAATTCCGCCAGGGATTTTTTACCGAAGTTCCTGAACTTCATCATGTCAGAGATATCCAACTGAACGAGGTCGCCCAATGTTTTAACATCGGCCGCCTTCAAGCAATTGTACGCACGAACTGACAGGTCTAAGTCATGCAATTGCGTCTTCAACAGCTTACGCATATGCAACATTTCCTCATCTACCTGCTCTACTTCGCTGTCCTTGGTAGTTTCGAGTTCGATCGACTTATCAGAGAACAAGCGGAAGTGTTGGATCAGGATAAAAGCTGCGCCTTCAAGAGCTTCTTCAGGATGGATTGATCCGTCAGTCTCAATCTCGATCATCAACTTCTCGTAGTCAGTCTTCTGCTCCACGCGAGTATTCTCCACGCTATACTTCACGTTTTTAATTGGCGTGAAGATGGCATCGATCGGAATGTGTCCGAATACTTGCTCATTCGGTTTGTTCTCTTCTGCTGGCAAATAACCACGACCTTTTTCAATCGAAAGTTCAATTTCGAAATGAGCTGACTCATCAAGGTTTGCGATTACGTGATCTGCATTCAAAATTTCGAAACCTGAAGTAAACTTAGCGATATCACCAGCTTTGAATTGCTTCTGCTTTTTGATATTTACTACAATTTTGCTCTCGTTTGTTTCACCTACTTTTCTGAATCGAACTTGTTTCAAGTTCAGGATAATTTCAGCCACATCTTCCACCACCCCTTCGATGGTAGAGAACTCATGTAACACACCAGGAATTTTAATTCCGGTGATCGCATATCCCTCTAAGGAAGACAATAAAATTCTTCTAAGCGCATTACCGATTGTTACACCATAACCTTTTTCCAAAGGTTTGAAGGTGAAGAGGCCATGGAAATCGTCCGATTTTTCCATCACCACTTTATCCGGCATTTGAAATGCTAATATTGACATAAGCGATTTTCTTTTTGTTTCAGATTACTTCGAGTACAATTCAACGATCAACTGTTCATTGATGTTTTCAGGAATGTCTTCGCGAGGAGGAAGGTTGATCACCTTGCCTTCAAGTTCTTTAGTATCCCACTCCAGCCAGTTGTATTTTTTTGCACCGTTCACCGACAACGCAGTAGTGATGGCTTCCAATGATTTGGATTTTTCACGCACAGCTACTACATCGCCAGGCTTCAATGTGTAAGAAGGAATATTTACTACATCACCGTTCACCAGGATGTGCTTGTGCACTACCAGCTGGCGAGCCGCTCTGCGGGTAGGCGCTACGCCAAGACGATATACGGTATTATCAAGGCGTGCCTCCAAAAGTTGCAACAACACTTCGCCTGTTACACCTTTTTTGCGCGACGCTTTGTCGAAGGTATTTTCAAACTGACGTTCCAAAACACCATAGATATACTTTGCCTTTTGTTTCTCGGCCAGCTGAGTAGCGTATTCAGAAAGCTTGCGCTTTTTGGTTTTGCCGTGCTGTCCAGGGGCGTAATTCTTCTTCGCCAGAACTTTGCTCTCGCCCATTACAGGCTCGTTGAATTTTCTGGATATCCTTACTTTGGGACCGGTGTATCTTGCCATGATTTTATTTCAATTCAATATTAAACTCTTCTTTTCTTAGGAGGACGGCAACCATTGTGTGGTAGCGGAGTCATATCCTTGATTGTGGTTACTTCGATACCAGAAGCTTGCAGGCTGCGGATGGCAGACTCACGTCCGGCACCAGGTCCTTTTACAAATACTTCAACTTTGCGCAATCCTTGTTCGAATGCCTTTGTTGCTGCTTCCTGCGCAGCCACCTGAGCGGCGTACGGAGTATTTTTCTTAGAGCCTTTGAAACCCATCTTTCCGGCGGAAGCCCACGCTACTACCTGACCGGTACTGTTGGTCAGCGAAATGATGATGTTATTGAACGTCGCCTGAATGTGGGCATGACCTACGGCCTCCACCACTACAGTGCGTTTCTTGCTCTTATCTTTTTTCTTTTCAGCTACAGGTGCTGTTGCCATACGAAAAGTTTTAGTGTTTTAATTACCCTTTAACTGCTTTCTTCTTGTTCGCCACGGTCTTACGCTTTCCTTTCCGTGTGCGTGCGTTGTTTTTAGTGGTTTGTCCACGCACCGGCAATCCCTTGCGGTGACGTAGTCCACGGTAACAACCGATATCCATTAAGCGCTTAATGCTCAATTGGATTTCTGATTTAAGCGCTCCTTCAATACGGAACTGCTCAGCGATGATGGAACGAATCTGATTTGACTCTTCGTCATTCCAGTCCTTTACTTTCTTGTCCAGGCTTACATGTGCTTGCGCAAGTATCTTTTGGGCGGTTCTGCGACCAATACCAAAAATATACGTGAGGCCGATTTCGCCTCGCTTGTTGTCCGGAATATCTACGCCTGCTATACGTGCCATATATTAACCTTGTCTTTGTTTATAACGTGGATTCTTCTTGTTGATGACATACAACTTGCCCTTGCGTCTGATGATCTTGCAATCAGCGCTGCGCTTTTTGATGGATGCTCTTACTTTCATGTTCGTTAATCGTTATCAGTTATCGGTTAATTGTTATCTGTTATTCGCTTCAAGTTTTCACTCTTTACTTCCAACCGATAACTATCAACTTCTTATTTATACCTAAATGTTATTCTTCCCTTTGTCAAATCATACGGCGACATCTCCAACCTCACTTTGTCGCCGGGCAAAATACGGATATAGTGCATCCTCATCTTCCCTGAAATATGTGCCAACACTTCGTGACCATTTTCCAACTGCACTTTAAACATCGCGTTGGATAGTGCCTCGAGAATCGTTCCGTCTTGTTCTATCGACTTTTGCTTCGCCACTTGAACTTATAACTTTCTTCTATGTACTCGTGTGTTGTTACTATCTCTGTTCTATCCTTAAAGACCGCCACCATGTGCTCAAAATGAGCGGATGGTTTATGATCTTTTGTTCTTATCGTCCAACCGTCTTTGTCTTGCGACACATCTTTGGTTCCCATGTTGATCATCGGCTCGATCGCGAAAACCATTCCTTCTGCAATCTTTGGGCCTTTGCCCCTCTTGCCGTAGTTGGGTACTTCCGGATCTTCGTGCAACTCTTTGCCGACTCCGTGCCCTACCAACTCTCTCACCACTCCGTAACCAAACTGCTCCACATAACTTTGTACTGCGTAGCTCACATCTCCAATCCGGTTACCCACTTTGGCCTGAGCTATTCCCAGGTAAAGCGACTCACGGGTACGCTCTAGCAATTTCAGCACTTCTTCACTTACACCTTCCAGCGGATAAGTGTAGGCAGAGTCGCTGTGAAATCCCTTGAACTTTACTCCGCAATCAACGGAAATAATGTCGCCTTCTTTAAGTTCATAGTCGCCGGGAAAACCGTGTACTACTACCTCGTTCACCGAAATGCACAAGGCTGTCGGGAAACCGTGATAATTCTTGAACGATGGCCATCCGCCATGATCTTGAATATATTCATCGGCTATTTTATCCAGGTCTTTTGTTTTCACTCCGGGCTTTATGGCCTTGGCTACTTCCGCATGCGCCTTTCCTAAAATCTGGGCGCTTTCTTTTATAACCTGAATCTCCTCAACCGTCTTGTAGCGAATCATTCACTTCAAGCTGCAGCAAACTGAGAACGTCCTTTCACTCTACCTGACTTCATCATTCCCTCGTAGTGGCGCATCAACAAGTAGCTTTCGATCTGCTGCAGTGTATCAAGCACCACACCAACCAAAATCAACAGGGAAGTTCCACCATAGAAGTAAGCAAAATTCTGAGTGATGCCGGCCTTCACAGCAAATGCGGGAAGAATCGCCACCATCGCCAGGAATATTGCGCCCGGTAAAGTGATTTTTGATAGAATACTATCGATAAATTCTGCGGTTTGTTTTCCTGGCTTAATGCCTGGAACAAAACCACCATTTCTTTTCAGGTTATCCGCAATGTCATTAGACGGCACTGTGATTGCTGTATAAAAGAAAGTAAAGATGATAATCAGGGAAGCAAACAACAGGTTGTACTGCCATGATGTAAAGTCTGCGAAGGTTGTTCCTACATATGCGCCAAGGTCGCTATCGCGCCAAATGCTGGCCATCAACGGAGGAATAAACATCAATGCTTGCGCGAAGATGATCGGCATAACGCCGGCAGAATTCAACTTCAAAGGAATGAAATCGCGTTTGCCGCCGTACAATTTATTGCCTACCACTTGCTTGGCATATTGAATCGGAATTTTGCGAGTGGCCTGTGTCAATGCAATCACACCAACTACTACAAAGAACAGTGCAAGCACTTCGATGATAAACAACAGCGCACCATTTAATCCTTTTGACTGAACCTCTTGGATAATCGCTAGCGGGAAGCGTGACACGATACCGATCATGATCAGCATACTGATACCGTTACCAATTCCTTTGTCAGTGATACGCTCGCCTAACCACATGCAGAACATGGTACCAGCCACGATGATAATCATCGAAGATACCGTATAGAACAAGCCTGGTTGAATAATTGCCTCTGGATTTACGATAGACTTCAGGTAGCCAAACGATTGAGCTGCCGTGATGATGATGGTAAGGACGCGTGTAAACTGATTCAATTTCTTTCTGCCACTTTCACCTTCCTTTTGAAGTTTGGTGAAGTGAGGAACCGCTACCGTCAACAACTGCACCACGATCGATGCAGAGATGTAAGGCATGATACCGAGCGCGAAGATGGAGGCGCGTGTAAAAGAGCCACCAAGAAATGTATTTAGAAGATCAAAGATACCACCTTGGTTTCCCGTCAATTTTGTAGCATCGATGCCAGGCAATACAATGTAAGAGCCCAATCTGAAAATAATCAGATAGCCGATCGTATTGAATATCCTGACACGGAGGTCTTCAATAGAGAAAATGTTCTTTATGGTAGTAAAAAAGCGCTTCATTATTTCACGATTGTGACGTTGCCGCCAGCCGTTTCAATTGCTTTAGTTGCGGTAGCTGAAAAAGAGTGAGCTTCAACAGACACCTTTGATTTTAATTCTCCTCTGCCCAATACTTTTACCTTGTCGTTCTTGCCCACGATACCGTTATCACGCATGAGTTGCAAAGTAAGAGCAGCAGATTTAGTTTTTCCTGCCAATTCTTCAAGCACGTCAAGATTGATCGGCTTGAAATAAATTTTTTCGTTGTTCTTGAAACCGAATTTCGGAACGCGTCTTTGCAAAGGCATCTGACCACCTTCGAAGCCGAATTTCTGATGATATCCTGAGCGTGACTGAGCACCTTTGTGTCCGCGACCTGCCGTGCTACCGCCACTACCCTGTCCTCTGCCGAGGCGCTTATTTGTTTTTACCGATCCTGAGGCCGGCTTTAGCGTATGTAAGTTCATCTTATAATTCGGTTACGCTTACTAAATGATTTACCTTTTTTACCATGCCTTTAATTTGCGGAGTGTATTCCACTTCCACAGAATTGTGCACTTTTCCTAATCCCAAAGACTGAATGGTTCTCAATTGAGTTTCAGGTCTTTTAATGGTACTACGGATTTGTGTGATTCTAACTTTTGCCATAACTCTTATCCGTTGAATACTTTTGACAATGATATACCACGATTACGCGCTACGGTTTGAGGGTCGCGCATGGTAGTCAGCGCCTTGAAGGTCGCCTTTACCACGTTGTGAGGGTTTGAAGATCCCTTTGACTTCGCCAATACATTATGAACACCTGCGCTTTCAAGCACAGCGCGCATAGCACCACCGGCGATTACACCAGTACCCGGAGAAGCAGGCTTCAACAACACAAAACCGCCGCCGAATTTACCAAGCGACTCGTGTGGCACAGTTCCTTTGATGATCGGAACTTTCACCAGGTGCTTCTTGGCATCGTCGATACCTTTGGTGATTGCGTCTGTTACTTCGTTTGCTTTTCCCAAACCGTAACCTACTACGCCGTTGCCATCACCTACTACTACGATGGCAGCAAAACTGAATCTGCGACCACCTTTCACTACTTTAGCTACGCGTTGGATAGCAACAACCTTCTCTTTCAAGTCGATCTCGCTGGCCTTTACTGTGCTGACGTTACTTTGTGTCATGCGTTAAAATTTTAAGCCTCCTTCTCTGGCTCCTTCAGCCAAAGCTTTGATATTACCATGATATAAATAACCGTTGCGGTCAAATACAATTTCATTGATTCCGCTGGCAAGAGCCTTCTCGGCAATCTTCTTTCCTACCGTCTTAGAGATCTCCAGGTTTACTCCACCTTTTGATTCCAGTTCTTTGGAAGAAGCCGCCAAAATGGTGTGGCCTTTTGAATCATCAATTACCTGGGCATAGATTGCCTTGTTGCTTTTGAACACTGAAAGTCTTGGCCTGGCAGGCGTACCTTCAATTTTGTGGCGAATGCTCAATTTGATTCGCAGTCTTCTGTCTTTAATATTGGGCATATCCTTTATTATTTAGCCGCTGCCTTACCAGCTTTTCTTCTTACAAACTCACCCACATAGCGAATACCTTTTCCTTTGTAAGGTTCAACCGGGCGCAACGATTTGATTTTTGCAGCAACCTGACCGATCAATTGCTTGTCAATTCCTTCCAGAATAATCATTGGGTTTTGTCCCTTCTCCTGCACTGCCTGCAGTTTCAGTTCTGAAGGGATTGCCACAATCACACTGTGTGAATATCCAAGGCTCAGGTCAAGAACGTTTCCCTGGGCGGTGGCTTTGTAACCCACACCAATCAGCTCGAGGTCTCTTCTATATCCTTTGCTAACACCTTCTACCATGTTCGCAATCAGCGAGCGGTACAAACCGTGCATAGCTTTATGTCTTTTTTGTTCAGTAGGGCGGTGCACAAGCACGTTTCCTTCTTCCATAGTGACTTTGAAATCACGGTCAATAACCTGATTCAATTCACCTTTGGGTCCTTTTACCACAACTTTATGGTCAGCCTCTGCAAATGTGCAGGTTACTCCTTTCGGCAGGCTAATCGGTAATCTTCCTATTCGTGACATGGTCTTGCTCTATTAATAAACGTAACACAAAACTTCACCACCTACATTCAAAGCCTTGGCTTCCTTATCGGTAATCACACCTTTGGAGGTGGATAAGATCGCAATGCCCAAACCGTTCAATACTTTTGGCAAATCAGTAGCTGGCTTGTACTGACGAAGACCGGGCGAGCTGACACGCTCCAGTTTGGTAATCGCTGACTCTTTCGTTTCAGGATTATATTTCAAGGCGATCTTAATATTGCCTTGTCTGTTTTCGGTTTCTTCGAATTTATAATTCAGGATATACCCTTTATCATAAAGTACCTTAGTTACTTCCTTTTTGATATTGGAAGCAGGCACTTCCACCACACGGTGACGGGCTTTGATGGCGTTGCGAACGCGGGTCAAATAATCTGCAATTGGATCCGTTATTTTCATATTCTCTACTTTAAAAAAGCAAACCCGTTTTATGAAACGGGCTGCAAAGATAATTAACAAATTGGGGTTTCCAAACTGTTACCTGGTTTCGCTTGGATTATTATCCTCGCGACCTTGGATACTCAGCAACCTAAAATTTTAGTACAAGTTACCAACTTGCCTTGGTCACTCCGGGGATTTTCCCTTCGTGGGCCAGTTGGCGGAATTGGTTACGGCAAAGGCCAAATTTACCCATATAACCGCGCGGTCTGCCAGTAAGCTTGCAACGGCTGTGCAAACGTACGGCCGATGAGCTACGTGGAAGTTTATCCAGGGCAGCATAGTCACCAGCGGCCTTCAATGCTTTACGCTTTTCGGCGTAGCGCTTAACCAAAGCCTCTTTCTTGTTGTCTCTCGCAATGACGGATAATTTTGCCATATTAATTTTTGTTTACAAAAGGCATCCCGAATGCTTTCAGGAGCTCATAACTTTCTTGATCGGTTTGGGCGGTGGTTACAAAAGTGATATCCATACCGTTGATCTTGTTTACCTTATCGATAAAGATCTCAGGGAAGATAATCTGCTCTTTTACACCGAGGGTATAATTGCCACGACCATCAAATCCCTTGTCGCTTACGCCTTTGAAATCGCGAACGCGGGGCAGGGCTACACTGATGAGGCGGTCCATGAATTCAAACATACGGTCGCCGCGCAGAGTTACCTTTACGCCGATAGCCTGGCCTGAACGCAATTTGAAGTTCGAAATATCTTTCTTTGAGCGAGTAGGAACGGCTTTTTGACCGCTGATGGTCGTGATTTCCTCCACACCCACATCAATCAACTTCTTGTCAGCTACAGCTGCTCCAATACCTTTGTTGATGCAAATCTTTTCAATCTTAGGAACCTGCATTACCGACTTATACTGAAACTTGCTCTTCAGTCCCGGCACGATTTCCTTCAAATACTTCTCTTTTAATCTTGGCGTTGCCATAGCTTAATTACTTTATAAATTCTCCTGACTTTTTTGAATAGCGCTGAAGCTTTCCTTTTTCGTTAAGCTTGCGGCCGGTGCGGGTAGCCTTACCGGAAGCAGGATCAATCAACATCAGGTTGCTGATGTGAACGCCAGCCTCAATCTTCTTAATACCGCCTTCAGGCTTACCGGCTGAGGGCTTTTGGTGCTTGGTAACGATGTTTACACCTTCTACCACTGCGCGGTTCTTGCTGGTAAGAATTTCCAATACTTTACCAGTTTTATTTTTATCATCTCCCGACAATACTTTTACAGTATCGCCTTTGCGGATGTGCAACTTCTGTTGCTTGTTTGATTTTCTTTCCATGTTATAGTACTTCTGGCGCCAGAGATATAATTTTCATAAACTGCTTCTCGCGAAGCTCGCGTGCTACCGGACCGAAAATACGCGTTCCGCGTGGTTCATCCTGGGCGGTCAACAGTACGGCCGCGTTGTCTTCAAAGCGGATGTATGAACCGTCTTTTCTACGAACTTCTTTTTTCGTGCGAACAATAACAGCTTTGCTCACTGTGCCCTTTTTGATCTGGCTGGTAGGGAGCGCTGATTTTACAGTCACCACAATTTTGTCGCCTACGCTGGCAGAGCGCCTGTGCGTGCCGCCGAGTACGTGAAGGCAAAGCACCTCTTTTGCGCCGCTATTATCTGCTACGGTAAGCCTGCTTTCGGTTGATATCATGAGTCAAATCTATTTAATGGTTCACATGCTGTGCTTTGCAGCAAAACACGATTACTTCGCTTTTTCAATAATTTCTACCAATCTCCACCTTTTGGTTTTGCTCAACGGGCGGGTTTCCATGATCCGCACAGTGTCGCCGATACCTGCTTCATTTTTTTCGTCATGCGCAGTGAATTTGGTGGTCTTGTTCATGAACTTTCCATAGATCGGGTGTTTCACCTTTCTGTTCATGGCTACGGTGATGGATTTTTGCATTTTATTGCTCACCACTTTACCGATTCTTTCTTTTCTACTGTTGCGTTCTGTAGTTTCCATCACAAATTACTTTTGGCGTTCTTTCGCTGTCAATTCTGTTTTCAACCGGGCAATGAGTCGTCGGTTCTCGCGGATCTTCATTGGGTTTTCGATTGCTGAAACCTGATGAGCAAATTTGATTTTGCGCATGGCTTCGTTTTCGCTGCCGATTTTCTCCTTCAGTTCGGCTACGGTCAATGCTTTTATTTCTGAGTTCTTCATTTCTATTACGCTTTAGCGGCTTGCTCTACATAATCTCTACGTACGGTAAACCGGGTTTTGATCGGAAGTTTTCTATCGGCCAATGCCAATGCTTCTTTTGCTGTTGCCTCGGTAACACCACCTGCTTCGAACAGGATAGTACCTGGCTTAATCACAGCTACCCAATATTCGGGAGCTCCTTTACCTTTACCCATCCGCACTTCAGCAGGCTTGCGGGTAATTGGCTTGTCAGGGAATATGCGGATCCACACCTGGCCTTCACGTTTCATGGCGCGGGTTACGGCTACACGGGCTGCTTCGAGCTGACGTGCGGTGATCCATCCTGGCTCAAGGGCCTTCAATGCAAATGAACCGAAGGCGATTTGATGACCACGGGTGGCCATTCCTTTCACCTTTCCTTTTTGCATTTTCCTGAATTTAGTTCGCTTCGGTTGTAACATGGTTGCTACCTTAAATCTTCTGTGAAAAAATTATTTTCTTGGTCCTCTACGGTTGTCACCGCCACGGTCGCCACGGTCTTGTCTTTCGCCTCTGCCACCGCGATCGTCTCTACGCTCGCCACGGCCACCACCGCCTCTTCTTCTATCGCCACCTGCACTTGGTGCACCACCTTTATTTTCTGCGCCCGCATTGCTCACCATGCCCACGTTAGGAGACAGGTCGCGCTTGCCGTACACTTCACCTTTGAATATCCAAACTTTGATTCCGATTTTGCCATACACCGTCTGTGCTTCAGAGATCGCATAGTCGATATCCGCACGAAGAGTGTGCAACGGAATTCTTCCTTCTTTATATTGTTCGGTACGCGCCATATCGGCACCCGCCAAACGACCTGACAATTTCACTTTAATCCCTTCGGCACCTACACGCATGGTAGAAGCGATTGCTTGCTTCATGGCTCTACGGTAAGAGATACGAGCTTCCAATTGCTGAGCGATCGATTCGCCTACCAATTTAGAATCAAGCTCAGGGCGTTTGATTTCGAAAATGTTGATCTGAACATCTTTGTTAGTGAGTTTCTTCAACTCTTCCTTGATCTTATCGACTTCAGTTCCGCCTTTACCAATTACCACGCCCGGACGAGCGGTGTGAATGGTCAAGGTGATGCGCTTCAACGTACGCTCAATAACTACTTTTGAAATGCCGCCTTTTTGAATACGGGCATCCACATATTTTCTGATCTTATGATCTTCAACCAGTTTGTCGGAGAAGGTATTTCCACCGAACCAACTTGAGTCCCATCCGCGAACGATGCCTAAGCGAAGGCCTACCGGGTTTATTTTCTGTCCCATTATTCTTTCGTTTCTTTAGCTGTTGATTTTTCTGCTTTTGCCGGCATTCTGTCTACCACGAGGGTAACATGGTTCGAGCGTTTTCTCACGCGGTGTGCACGACCTTGCGGCGCTGGTCTCAAACGCTTAAGGATGCGGCCTCCACCTACGAATACTTCTTTTACATACAGATCAGCTTCTTCCAACTTCACTTCCGAGTTTTTAGATTCCCAGTTGTTAATGGCTGACAACAGAAGCTTCTCCATTTTTGCTGAAGGATGCTTGGCATCATATTTCAAAATATTCAATGCTCTTGCAACCCGCTCGCCACGGATCAAATCTGCGATAAGGCGCATTTTGCGAGGCGAAGTAGGAGCATTGTTCAGGTGGGCAGTAGCGGGACCTGACTTAGCAGCAAGCTTAATAGCTTCCAGCTTCTCCCTTTTCACTACCGATCTTTTCTTTTTCTTTTCAGTTTCCATGTTTCAGGTATCTATAGCGTTTTTGCCTGATTATTTTGCTTCTGACTTGTTGTTACCAGAGTGGCCTTTGAATGTGCGGGTTGGCGCAAATTCACCAAGCTTGTGGCCTACCATGTTTTCAGTGACGTACACCGGAATAAATTTATTCCCGTTGTGCACGGCAAACGTAAAGCCGATCAGGTCTGGAGTGATTGTACTCCGGCGAGACCAGGTTTTGATAACCGATTTTTTACCGGCTTGTTCCATCACTTGCACCTTCTTGAGCAAGCGGTTATCCAGGTACGGACCTTTTTTTATTGACCTTCCCATTATTTCTTCTTTCTTGCTATGATTAAACCATCAGAATACTTCTTTGGATGACGGGTCTTCTTGCCTTTCGACAACAATCCCTTGCGTGAACGTGGATGACCACCTGATGCACGACCTTCACCACCACCCATCGGGTGATCAACAGGGTTCATCGCTACCGCTCTGGTGCGAGGACGAATACCTCTCCAGCGTGAGCGACCAGCCTTACCTACCTTTTCGTTCATGTGCTCAGCATTGGATACTGCGCCAACTACCGCGATACAATTCACCAACACATTGCGCATCTCACCTGAAGGCATACGCAAGGTTGCGAATTCATTTTCACGGGCTACCAATTGTACAAATGAACCGGCGCTGCGTGCAATCGCTGCCCCTTTTCCGGGTTTCATTTCTACGTTATGAACGATAGTACCTACCGGGATTTTTGAAAGTGGCAATGCATTTCCAACTTCAGGAGCGATGTCGCTGCCAGAAATAAGAGTTTGGCCAACTTTAATTCCCTGAGGAGCTACGATATACGACTTATATCCGTCAGCGTAATACAATTTAGCTACACGCGCGGTGCGGGTAGGATCGTACTCGATTGACTTTACTACAGCAGGAACTCCAAATTTATCGCGCTTGAAGTCGATCACACGCAATTTTTGTTTGTGACCACCGCCTATGTAGCGCATCGTCATGTGACCTACGTTGTTACGGCCACCGGATTTCTTAATGGTTTTTACCAGCGATTTCTCTGGGCGAGACTCCGTGATGTCCTCAAACCCAGGCGAAAGCCTGTGGCGTGTACCGGGAGTTACTGGTTTAAGTTTCTTCATTGCCATGACGTACCTTGATTATCGGGGTTGTCTTAAATTATACGTTGCTATAAAAATCAATTACTTCACCTTCCGCTAAAGTCACGATAGCCTTTTTGTAATCTGGCTTGCGGCCAGACAGCGTACCGGCTTTGGTGAAGCGTGTTTTTTTCTTTCCGAGTACGTTGATGGTATTCACGCGCTCTACATTCACACCGTATTGTTTTTCTACGGCATTTTTAATTTCTACTTTGTTGGCAGTGCCCTCTACAATAAATCCGTATTTGCCTTTTTCGTTAAGGGCAGAAACTTTTTCTGTAACCAATGGGCTTTTTAAGATACTCATGACTAGGCGGTTAACAGGTTATTGATTTTTTCGAGTGAGCTTTCGGCCAGAATCAAATGCTCCGCGTGAAGCACATCGTAAGTATTGATCTGAGAAGCAGTAATCACTTTTGTATTTTGAACGTTACGGCCTGAGAGAACCACGTTTTTAGAAGACTCAGGCAACACAAGAAGTGTTTTCTTATCGCCCAATGACAACGCTTTCAACAAGCTTAAGTATTGCTTGGTTTTTGGTGCTTCGAAGTTGAAATCTTCGATTACTGCGATTGAATTGTCTTTAGCTTTATAAGTAAGTGCTGACTTGCGGGCCAGGTCTTTTACTTTTTTATTGAGTTTGAAAGAGTAGTCGCGAGGCTGAGGACCGAAGATACGGCCACCACCTTTGAACTGAGGGTTTTTAATGTTACCCGCACGAGCTCCACCGGTTCCTTTTTGCTTTTTGATCTTTTTAGAAGATCCTGAGATTTCGTTTCTCTGCTTTGACTTGTGCGTACCTTGGCGTTGATTGGCCAGGTAGCTTTTTACATCCAGATAGATGGCGTGGTCGTTTGGCTCAATGCCAAATACATCGCTCGAGAGGCTGATGTTACGGCCTGTCTTTTCACCACTATATTTTACAACAGCTAAGTCCATTACTTTTTAAGGATTATCGTTGAATTCTTTGCACCGGGAACTGAACCGCTCACGAGGATTAGGTTTTGCTCCGCTAAAATTTTAACCACTTTAAGGTTGGTGTTCTTTACACGCTCACCACCCATACGTCCGGGAAGGCGTTTTCCTTTGATTACACGGGAAGCGAAAGACGCGTTACCCATTGAACCAGGAGCACGAAGGCGGTTGTGCTGACCGTGAGTTTGACCACCCACACCGGCGAAACCGTGGCGCTTAACTACACCTTGAAAACCTTTACCTTTTGAAGTACCAACCACATCGAGGAAGTCGCCTTCAGCAAAGATGTCGGTGATATTGATTTGTTTACCTAATTCGGCAAGGCCAGCAAACTCTTCATTGAAATCGCGGAATTCAACCACTTTTCTTTTTGGAGTTGTGTTTGCCTTTTTGAAATGGCCTACCATCGGATCAGGAGTGTTTTTCTCCTTTTTCTCGCCATACGCCAATTGAACAGCCTTATAGCCATCCGATTCTTTGGTTTTCACCTGGGTGACAACACAAGGACCCGCCTCGATGACTGTCACCGCCAGATTTTGGCCGTCTGGGCCGAAAACGCTGGTCATTCCTACTTTCCTTCCTAATATTCCAGGCATAATTGAAACCTATTTTGCTTGATTTTAAACCGATTTACGGGTTTCCTTCCGCAAAAAGGACTGCAAAGATAGGAACTAAAGCGTAGGTAACAAGTGCGGATAAAAAAAAATCGTGAGAGGCCAATTAAAATCGGGTTTTTCCATTGCGAAAAGTAGCGCTAACCCCTTGAAAAGTCGCTTTTTCCGCCCGATTTGGCTGTTAATTTAATTTCTCTGATTACGATAAGCGGAGAGATTGCCTTGCACATATCGTAGATGGTAAGCGCGGCTACCGACGCCGCCGTGAGTGCTTCCATTTCGGCGCCGGTTTTGGCAGTAACCGTAACGGAGGTGGTAATTATAACATCATTCCCCGAAAGGGAAATACGCACCTGACAATCTTCGGTAAGCAACGGATGACAGAGCGGGATCAGTTCCGGAGTTTTTTTGGCCGCCATCACACCCGCCAGGATCGCCGTTTGGAAGACGGGGCCTTTTTTGGTGACGAGCTCATTCCCCGTAAGGGCTTTGAGCACCGCGGCGGGCAGACTTACGATGGCCTGAGCTTCGGCCTTTCGGGCGGTAATTTTTTTCGCCGATACATCGACCATGGCCGGCAGCCCGGCGGCATCAACGTGGCTCAACTTTTTTCTCATGGTTCAATGCGTAACTTGCCTCAAACAAAATTACACATTCGATGGTGAGCGTGGCCGAAGCTAAGCGAATTATTCTCGAGCATTTATTTAATCCATCTGTTGAGTTTGTTCCGTTGACCTCCGCGCATGGAAGGATATTGGCCGAAGAGATTGCTGCCGACCGTGACTTGCCGCCGTTTCACCGGGCTACAATGGATGGCATTGCCATCGCTTTTGATCAGTACCAAACCGGGCAGCACAGGTTTGCCATCGGCGGGGTGCAGGCCGCCGGCCAACCCAAGCAACAACTGACTGACAGCGCCTTTTGTTTTGAAATCATGACGGGTGCCCCGCTCCCTGACGGCGCGGACACGGTGATTCCATACGAACATCTTTCGATTAATGAAAAATTAGTGACCGTGCTTGAGGCAGTTAGCAAAGGTCAGAACATTCACCGGCAAGGAAGTGACGCGCAAAAGGGCGCATTATTATTAAGTAAAGGATTTCGAATTTCACCGGCCGAAGTTGCGCTGCTGGCTTCGGTAGGAAAAACGACTGTAGCTGTGTATAAAAATCCTACGGCGGCGATTGTTTCCACAGGCGATGAACTGGTAGATGTCGGAGAAACTCCGCTCCCTCATCAGATTCGCAAATCCAACAGCTATGCGCTGGCGGCTGCCCTGGCTGAGACGGGCTGCAATGCGCGTGTTTTTCATCTGGCCGACGATAAAACAGAACTGGAAGAAAAGATTAAAAGCCTGCTGGAAAACTACGAGCTCATTATTTTATCAGGAGGGGTGTCAAAAGGCAAGTTTGATTTTGTGCCTAAGGTGCTGGAGTCACTTGGCGTGAAAAAAATATTTCACCAGGTAAGCCAGCGGCCGGGCAAGCCCATGTGGTTTGGGCAATCGCCACGAAATACGGTGTTTGCCCTTCCGGGAAATCCGGTTTCTACTTTTATGTGCTTTCATCGCTATGTGAAACCGTGGCTTTTGAAGAGCCTGAGAACGGAGGTATTAAAAGAGTCGGCGGTGCTGGCCACGGATTTTTCATTTCCGCCCAAGCTGACTTATTTTTTACAAGTAAAAATCAAGAACGAAAGTGGTCAACTCATGGCCTACCCCGCAGCCGGCGGCGGCTCGGGCGACTTTGCGAACCTGAAAGACGTGGATGGCTTTCTGGAATTGCCGCTTGATCGTTCGGAATTTAACACAGGCGAAACATTTCCATTGATTTCATTTCGTTAATTTGATGAAGGCTTATCCTGTCCCGATGAAAAGAATTTTACTTATCGGCTTATCATTTTTCTTCGTCGCGTTATTGAGCGTTCTGGATAGTTGCATCAGGCAAGAAAATGATTTGGGGAGTCAAAACTGTTCGTCGCATTGCACCACTGTTTCGGGAAAGTTTTTGACCGACGGAGGAAACTCCGCGCTGGCCAATCTCAACTTAACTTTATCCTGCTTCATCGGCCCGTCTGGCAGCCCGGGAGGAACACTGCGCGAAAAAGCCACCGCACGGACAGACGCTTCGGGCAATTTTAACTTCACTTTTGCCATAAAGGAAGACGAGTTGCAGGCATACTATCAAATCACCATGAGTATCGACAAAACAAAGTACTATCTCTGCTCTTCCAATGCTGACAATACTAAAATAGGTCTTCCTCCGCTCAAACGGGATACTACCGTGTATGACCAGTACATCATTCCCGCCAAGGCCTTTCTGGACCTTACGATTACTAATCCGGGTGCCATCGCTTCGTCTAATGGCGACTATCTGGGAAGTACTTTTATCTCTAAATTCGGAAACTCTGTGTGCGGTCCCGCCATCTCATGGTCAGAATTACCGGGCAACCCCATTGAAATTCAGGCCAACCAGCCCGTGTTTATGGAAACTGTCAAAGTGAAAGCGGGAAACCGGATTGTTACCTACGATACGCTCAATCTTGCGCCAGGACAGCACAAAGCCATCACGATTACATTTTAAAACTTCATCTTCGGCCGTTCTTTCTGACCAAACTGGATGGAGTTGTAGTACTTCTGTTTTTTCTTTCCAATAGAAGTCTGGTAATACGCCTTTGGAGTTGTACAAGCCGCCGTGGTGATCAAAGCCGAGACAAATAGTACAAGCCACTTTTTCATTTTCGTTTGATTTGCTAGCTCTAAATACCGAAGTCTGGCGCCATAGCAGTTGCTTCCTCTGCAAGTAGTACTTTTGCAGGATGAACCGACGCCAAAGCCGTCGATTAACACTTACTACATGGCTGCCAAACGCACAGAAATCGCTGATTTAGGGGAATTCGGATTAATCGACCGGATAAAAAATGGTTTTTCACTTCAGAATCTTACATCGCTAAAAGGCATTGGCGACGACACCGCGGTAATTGACATCGGCACTGAAAACTTGCTTGTCTCCACGGACATGCTGCTGGAGGGAATTCATTTTGACCTGTCGTATATGCCGCTGCAGCACTTGGGCTACAAAGCCGTGGCGGTAAACGTAAGCGACATTGCGGCCATGAACGGCAAACCCGAGCAAATTGTGGTAGCTCTTGGCATCAGCAACCGCTTTTCTTTGGAGGCCGTCGATATGCTCTATGAAGGAATCCGCGCAGCATGCTCCAATTATAAGGTAGATCTGGTAGGCGGCGATACTACGTCCTCTCCGTCGGGGTTGGTTATTTCTATTACAGCAATTGGCCGGGCGGCCAAAGACAAAACTGTGCTGCGCAGCGGCGGCAAACCAAACGACATCATTTGTGTGACCGGCGACCTTGGTGCTGCTTTTATGGGCTTGCAAGTATTGGCACGCGAAAAGGAAGTGTTTCAAACCAACCCGAACATGCAGCCCGACCTGGAGAAATATGAATACATGGTAGGCCGCCAGCTAAAGCCCGAGGCTCGTATGGACATTGTGCACGAACTCGCAGAGAAAAATATCGTGCCCACTTCTATGATCGATGTTTCGGATGGGTTGGCAAGTGAATTACTTCACCTGGCCAAAAATTCCGGAGCCGGAATAAAAATCTTTGAAGAAAAAATACCGATCGACTCGCAGACGTACGAGACTGCTATTGAATTTCACATCGACCCGACCACAACGGCTATGAACGGAGGCGAAGACTATGAACTACTCTTTACCATCAAACCTTCGGATTTTGAAACGCTGAAAAACCACGCCGACATTCATTTCATCGGCCACCTGCACGACAACGCCAGTCAACACCTGATGATCTCAAAACAAGGAACCGTCGTACCGATTCAGGCACAGGGATGGAAGCATTTTTAAGTTAAGTTGTAAGTTTTAAGTTCTAAGTTGTGAGTAGGAACTTAGAACTTATCACTTAACACTTTGAGCTAGTCTTCCGGATACGGAATAAAAACAAAGCTGGTAAAATCTTCATCGACTACGAACAGGCAACAGAACTCGTCAGGGTCTTTGTAGGCTTTGATGAAATCTTCCTGCTTGTCGGTAGCGATGAGTTCGCGTTGTACAAACTCATCCATAAACGACGCATAATAATTCCAGTCGAGGTTCAGTTCAAATTTGCCGATGAGCAACTGCCCGATCGGGATGTCCTTCTTTGAAATGGCAAACACCGGATATTCAAATCCGCCTTTGCGAATTTGATACGACGCTTCTTTAAGTGTGTCGGCTACTTTGATGAAATCAGAACTAATGGTTCCTAAATACTTGCCGTTGAGTTCGGGATCGTTGAACATTTTATTTACAAAGACTTCAGGTAATCAATACTTTTCTTGAGCGCAATTTCCGGATCCTTCACCAGATCTTGCTCTACGAAGAAATGTTTCACTCCGGTTTCTCTGGCTGTCGCCAGAATAGATTTCAGATCCAAAACGCCATCGTCGGCGGTGGTCATGTAGGGGAACAATTCCATCCACTGCGCCGGGTCGTTGCCATCGCCAGAGAAGTGCATGAGTTTTTTCATATTCTTCACGTGCATCATGGTGTAGCGGCCTTCGTATTTTTTCAAATAAGTAATCGGGTCGGCGCCGCCGGCTACTGTCCAATACAAATCCATTTCGAGAAACACCAACTTCGGATCTGTGTTCTCCAGAATGAATTGCAACGGCACTTTGCCTTCCATTTCGTGCAGGCCATAGCCGTGGTTGTGATATCCGAATTTTATACCTGCCTTCTTCGCTTCCTCGCCGATCTTATTAAACTCGTCGCTGATTTTTTTGTAGTCGTCCATCGTCTTTCGGTTTTCCGGAGGAATGGCGGGCAGCACTGCGTATGTAAAGCCGAGTGTGTGGCCTGCCTCGCCAAGCTGGCCCATGTTGTGACGCAAGGTTTCGAGGTCAGTATGTATTGATGGAACCTTTATGTTGTTTGCTTTGAAAATCTCGCCGACTTCTTTGGCTGGCTTTCCAAAAAAACCGCTACCGCTAAAACCGAGCATGTTGCCCAATGCTGCCCAACGCTCGATCGTCGCTTTGTCGCTAAAAGGATACGGTCCGAATAATTCCGCTTCGCGGTAACCCATTTCGCTGAGCATATGAATGGCAGCGCCAAAATCTTTTTCCAATAATTTAGGTAGCGAAAAAAGGCCGATGCCTACATTTTTTAATAATGCCGGTGAAGCAAAGGCTTCCTGGCCAGCCAGGAAAGCGCCCGCCGTAAGGGCTGCGGACGAGTGGATGAATTGGCGTCTGTTCATGTTGTTTTAATTTTTTCGTTTGGCTTTGAAGGTTCCGTTCGGCTGAACAAACGCTACGCCCAGAATTTTTCCGTCGGCGCTTTGTTCAAACTCCAGTTTGTAGCCTGTCAGGTTTTTGATCGCAAATTTATTATTGCCCAAAAATACGAGTTCGTATTCAGGTTGTCCCTGCACAAAAAGGAACAGTGTCTTTTCAGCTTTCACAAAAACTTTGGCAATCATTCCGGCCATCTCGTAATCACCCACATATTTTTTCAGCTCTTCGGGTTTGATGTCTTTGGCGGCTGCCTGGCGCACAAACTCAATTGGTTTTTTTAATGTGGGCTCAATGTCGTTGATCGCCACGCGCTCAATCTCGCCGTTTAGTCCGCTAATAAAATTGAAGCGCATGTTGCCGTGTTCGGCAGTGTCAATCTTGTGGAATTTATCGACTTCAAAAGGTTCGAACACATCGTAGTGATAGTGTTTCAGCCAATAGGTGTTGTGGCCCATCTTCGCGAAAAGCGAATCGTGCACGGCCCTGATAGTGAACTTGCCGTAGCCTTCAGCCGAATAGCCTCCTTCAAATTCTTCAGGAAGATGTGAAGGATGTGTTCCTTTTTTTACCGAAGATGACTTTTTCTTTTGGGTGTCCTTTTCTTCCTTCTTGTTTTTATCTCTGGCGTCTTTCAGCTCCTTGCTCCAGTCGCTCTGCGCTACGCCGAGCATACGGTCGGCGATGATGTTGCGCACGATGGAAGGCACCGGAGATCCGTTTTGGTTGACAAGCACTACAATGCCCACGCTGTCGCTGGGGAAGAAGGAAGTGCTGGCCGAAAAGCCATCGATGTTGCCGCCGTGCTCTACGCGATAATGTCCCTTATAAGAAGCGAGAAACCAACCGTAGCCATAGTTGGCAAACTGCACGTCGGGATGCTCTTTGCTGGGAAGCGCACCACCCACGATCATTTGCGAACTCATCGCCTCAGAAACATAGCTCGACGGTAACACTTCTTTCCCATTGAATTTGCCGCCGTGAATCCAGGCATTCACCCAGTTGGCCATTTCATTCACACTGCTGTTAATGCTGCCCGCTGGCGCCATGCCGCTGATGTTATAGTAATCGAGTTTTTTTATTTCGGTATCGTTCTTCAAGCCGTAGCCAAGAGAAGGTTCAGCACTTTTTTCTAATTCGGCGATGGACACATTCGACGTGTTCATGCCAAGCGGCTTGAAAAATCGGTCGGCAATATTTTTCTCCCAGCTCTGACCGGTGATTCTTTCAGCGATTACGCCTTGTGTCAAGAACATGAAGTTGTTGTAGTACCACTGCTTGCGCACGCCGGTAAACGGCTCCATATATTGTATGCGGCGCACCAGACTGTCTTTGGATGGCGAATTGAAAAAATACCAGCTCAGGTCATGACGACCAAGGCCTGTGCGGTGGCTCATTAAATCTTTTACAATGATGCCGTTGTTCATCTCATCGTTATAGAATTTTAATTCAGGAACATACTTGGAAGGCTTTTCGTCAAACGAAACTTTGTCTTCATTGCGCAAGATTCCCAGCAAGCCAGAGGTGAACGCTTTGCTACAACTGCCGATGGCAAAGAGCGTGTTGGGCGTTACAGGCTTTTTGTTTTCCAGGTCGCGGAAGCCAAAGCCTTTGGCATATACAATTTTGTCTTTCTCTACCACGGCCACGGCAAAGCCAGCCACATGCCAGTCGGCGAGAATAGCCTGCAGCTTGGCATCCACGCCAGCCAGGCGATTGTCGGGCGCATTTTTTTTCTGTGAGAATGCACACACAGCGATGAAAGCGAAGAAGAGTGTAATTATTTTTTTCATGGTGATGGGAAGATATACAGCAATATACGGGATTGGGCTTTATTTTTTTAATTGTAAATAGAGGAGCGGCGCCGCCTCTGATATCTATACAGTTTGAATTTGTTGTGCCTCAGCTATTCCAAATTACAAGCCGGTCAAATCGGTAAAAACGTGCTAAAAGGAAAACTAAAACCCGCATTGGAATTTATTAGTATTTTGGTCCGACAAAAAACGAATGAGGCGTTGAGATCATTGACCACCCTAATCACAAAACACGTAGGTCTTGTTTACCGGTATGCTCCCGCCGTCGCCATGCTGGTCAGTTCATGCGTCACTCCTTATCCGTTAGACTATACTCAGTTTCAGGAAGAAGTTGTAATACAAGGCATGATCACCAACCAGCCCGGGCCATACGAAATCATAGTTTCTCAAACTATTCCCGTGCAAGATCAGATTGAGTCTATCGGCGAACTTTCAGGTGCGTCTGTAAAAATTGAAGACGACATGGGCAACCACGAGCAACTTGTGGAGAAAACAACAGGTCATTTTTTTACAACCTCCATGCAAGGCACAGTGGGGAGAACTTATACCCTCACGGTGACCACGGCCAAAGGTGACGTGTACCAATCAACGGCCGAAAAATTATTGCCAGTAGGCGACTTCACCATTCGGAAGGAGTTTAAACAGGTAGAGGATAGTATGGCGAACCTCCAGATCTCTTCGGCCAACGGATTTAATATTTACATCAACAGCGAAGTGCTGCCCGAACAAGAAGGACGGGTGTGGTGGCGAACCTCACAAACCTATCACGTGCTTACCTTTCCTGGATCACGAAAAGTACCTGCAGGAGGTCGGCCTCCCATCGACGGTAACGTAGTTCTGGTGCCAGATGCCCCACCTTGCGCAGGAACATCCTTGCACCCGGCTTGTACCTGTTGTGATTGCTGGATTACGAGTTACAACCAAACCCCTCTACTCTCGGATCAGCGATTTATACACAACGGTCAAATCAATGACTTGAAGATTGGCTTTGCGGAAGCGAATCGCCGCACGATGTACGATAAGCTCTACTTTGAAGTTGATCAACTAAGTGTGTCGGAAGCGGTGTACTCATTCTGGAAAAGAATTGCTATTCAAAAATCAAACAGCAGCAATTTGTTTCAAACTCCCAGCCCCAAGACCGGCGGCAACTTTACTGCATTGAACAGTAACGCTGCGCCAGTGATCGGATATTTTGCGGCCTCCTCCATCGTCACGAGAGCGGTCGTGCTTACCGCCAAAGATGTTCCCTACAAAGTAATCTCCATCGATGAGATATATGACAGTTGTCTGACCGTATATAGAAATTCTACTAATAAAAAACCTTCTTTCTGGTAGGTTCCAAATCAGTCATTTAAGGCGGGAAATATTAATTCATTTACCATAAGGGTGGGCCCCTGATTATGTGTTGTGTAGAAGAAGCCGGCTTTTAGAGCACATCTCTTCATTAGCAGACTTCAGCTCATTTAAAACAACCCTATATTCATGCACACTCCTGCGGTCCGATTCTCACTTAGCTTATTATTTATAACTGCAGGCATTTTATTTATTCCCCTGCTACTGTTCGCCGCATTGTCCAGTTTATTAGTCGGAATTCTTGGTCGAATGAGCTTGAAGTAATCAGTGCCGTAATACACCCCCGAAGGTGTCGTTATCACCCCCTGTTCATATCAAAAACGTAACGTACTTTTAGGTTTTTGAAAAACTATTAAAAGATGAGCCAATCAAAAATTACCGTGCAGGCCACTATACAGGCTGACGCAAAAAAAGTGTGGAATTACTATACCCTTCCAGCCCACATTACTCAATGGAATTTTGCCGACCCGAGCTGGCATTGTCCTTCGGCCACCAATGATATGCGGGTGGGCGGCACTTACAAGGCACGGATGGAAGCGAAGGATGGAAGTTTTGGGTTCGACTTCGAAGTGATCTATACTGAAATTTCTGAAGGCAGCCATTTCACGTATGAATTTGGCGGGAGAAAAGCCACGGTTCAATTCAAGCCTTCCGGCAATACTACTGAAGTAATCATAACCTTCGATCCAGAAACAGAAAACCCGGTGGAGATGCAAAGGGGTGGCTGGCAGGCGATTTTGAATAATTTCAAGAGCTACACCGAAAGCCACTAAAAGTACTCGCTCTGACGTGTGCGGTTGAAGTATTCGGCAATTAATAGATTGGGGACCCAACTTGCCCAGGCGATGAGGGTGGAATCATAATCCTTTGATCACCATCGAAAAATGGTGATATTGATTCTCCAAAATTTCTAACGCATGAACCTCAACACGGATGCCGTAAAACAAAACACGTTTGATGCGATCGTCGTAGGCACGGGCATCAGCGGTGGCTGGGCTGCCAAAGAACTCACCAAAAAGGGATTAAAAACATTGGTGCTTGAGCGCGGCCGCGGCGTAAAGCATGTGGTAGATTACCCTACCATGACCAAAGATCCGTGGCAACTGCCACACGCCAACCGCATCAGCGATGAAGAGTTAAAACTTTATCCCGTGCAGTCGCGCACCAACTGGGTAAACCAGGCCAACAAACATTGGTGGGTGAACGATCTTGAAAATCCGTACACCGAAACGAAACCGTTCGATTGGATTCGCGGCTATCACGAAGGCGGGCGCTCGATCATGTGGGGCAAACAAACCTATCGCCTATCGCCTATGGATTTTGAAGCCAACGCCAAAGACGGGCACGGTGTTGATTGGCCAATTCGCTACGAAGATCTCGCACCTTGGTATGATCATGTAGAGTCGTTCATCGGTGTGAGTGGTCGCGCCGAAGGACTTTCTCAGCTGCCCGACGGCAAATTCCTTCCGCCTATGGACCTCAACTGCGTGGAAGAACACTTCAGAGATAAAGTAGCTGAAAAATTTAACGGCCGGAAAATTACCATCGGCCGCGTGGCGCACCTTACGGCCGCTTTGCCTCACGACCCTACGCGCGGCATCTGTCAGTCGCGCAACATGTGCGACAGAGGTTGTCCATACGGCGCTTATTTCAGCAGTAATGCCTCTACACTTCCCTTCGCCGCCAAAACCGGCAACATGACACTACGCCCGCACTCCATCGTGCACTCCATTATTTATGATGAGAAAAAAGGAAAAGCCATTGGCGTACGTGTACTGGATGCAGAGACGAAAGAAGAAATTGAATTTTTTGCTAAAATAATTTTCCTCAACGCCTCCACACTGGGCAGCACCTTTATTCTGCTCAACTCTACCTCCTCACGCTTTCCGAATGGACTCGGCAACGGCAGCGACCAACTCGGCCGCAACCTGATGGACCATCATTATCGCGCCGGCGCCGAAGCTGATGTAGAAGGTTTTGAAGACAAATACTACATCGGCCGCAGGCCTAACGGAATTTACATTCCGCGCTTCCGCAACGTAGGCAACGACAAACAAAAAGATTTTGTGCGCGGCTACGGTTATCAAGGTGGAGCAAGTCGTGCGGGATGGTCGCGCGGCGTGAGTGAGATGGCGTTTGGCGCCGACTTGAAAAAAGCATTGACTGAACCCGGTCCCTGGAAAATTGGAATCACTGGCTTCGGCGAATGCCTGCCTTATGCCGACAACCGTGTCACACTCAACAAAGACAAGAAAGACGTGTACGGCTTGCCTACGCTGAGCATTTCAGCAGAGTGGAAAGAAAATGAAAAAGCGATGCGCAAAGACTACAAATTCGCGGCTGCCGAAATGCTGGAAGCAGCGGGTTATAAAAATGTGTCGGTGTATGACGGCCCCGATAATATTGGGCTCGGCATCCATGAGATGGGCACCGCGCGCATGGGCAAAGACGCGAAGACTTCCGTGCTCAACAAATGGAATCAGGTGCACGAAGCGCCAAATGTTTTTGTGTCGGATGGAGCAGCCATGACCTCGTCGGCGTGTCAAAATCCGTCGCTCACCTATATGGCCCTGACCGCCCGCGCCGCTGACCATGCCGTAAGTGAATTAAAAAAAGGAAACTTATAACGCTATGAACCGAAGAGAAGTACTTGAAAAATCAGCGCTGGTGCTGGGTTACGCACTCACCGGCCCTACCTTGGCGGGACTGATGCAAGGGTGCAAGGCAAAACCTGGTCTTGCCTTCAAACCTGAATTTTTTACCGAAGAGCAAGCACAGTTAGTCAGCGAGCTAGCCGAAATACTGTTGCCCAAAACCGACACACCCGGCGCCAAAGAAGCCGGCGTGCCTGCCTTCATCGATGGCATGCTCAAAGATGTTTACAACAAAGAGCTGAAGGAGAATTTCCTTCGCGGGCTTACTGCCTTTGATGCCAAAGCACAGGAAGCATTCGGTGAAAAATTTGTGGACGGCAAACCCGAAGAGCAACTAGCGCTCGTTAAAAAAGTACACGACGAAGCGATGGCCAACCACAAAGGCGGCGCTTCATGGGGTTGGTGGAATACCGGTGGCGGCATGGGCAAACCTTTTATTATTGAAATGAAAGAACTCACCCTAACGGGATTTTTCACCAGTGAGCCTGGCGCAACGCAAGTGCTGCAATACAACCAGGTGCCAGGGCCTTACAAAGGATGTGTGCCGTTGAAAGAAGTGGGCAAAGCGTGGGCAACGTAGCAGTTATTGGTTATCCGTTATTGGTGATTAAGGAGTCGTTTTTAAAAACTCAGTTTCAAATTCACCGCATCACCCACTTTGAGCGAAGTGATGCTACTTTCGACAAAAAAACGCTGGTCTTTCACCTGCAATTCTACAAGGCAGTGGTTTCCATAAAAGTGAATGCGGTCGATTTTTCCCGTAAGGGTTTTGCCTTCTTTCTTTGTGAATGAAAAATTTTCAGGCCGTACGATAGTCTGTTTTGCTGAAGTCTTAACGCCCAGTTTTTTCATCGTCGCGCTATCCAATTGCATAAAGTGACCAAACATGCCGGCCACATAAGGTGAGCTGGGATGTTGATAGATTTTTTGAGGTGATCCGTGTTGAACAATCTTTCCGGATTTCAATACCAGAATTTCATCGGCCCAGGGAAGCGTATCTTCCGGATCGTGCGACACAAGCATACAAGTGATCTTGAGTTTCTTACCGATGTCGTCAATCACTTCTTTCAACACATTTTTTACCACCCTGTCCAGGTTGGAGAATGGTTCATCGAGAAGTAGAAGTTTGGGTTGCTGTATCAGCAGTCGTGCAATGGCGATGCGTTGCTTCTCGCCACCCGAAAGTTCATCGGTCTTCCGCTCTAGCAAATGATTGATCCGGCACACCGAAAATATTTTTTCTTCGGGAGTGCGCCGCAGGGTGTTGGCATATTCAAGCACCTGTTCTACGCGCAAAAATTTTGGCAGCTCAAAATGCTGCGACAAATACACAATCTCGGGGTGACCTGGCACCAACTGGTCAGCCGGGCCTTTTACTTTTTGATTTTCAAAGCGCACTTCGCCTGAAGTGGGTTGTTCCAGGCCAGCAATAATTTTTAATAGCGTGCTTTTTCCTGAACCGGTTTCGCCTGCGATCACAATTTTCTGAAACTGATTTTGTGAGAAGCGGATGTCTTTCAACACCAATTTATTTTCATCGCCAAAGCGAATGTTAGAAACCATCAAAAAAAAAGGTGTTGCCATAAAAGGATGCCGAAGCGGCCTGGTAAAATTAGAAGATTTTCAACGACGTCAATGTGGTGACTTCGGCAGTTGAGGGCAAGCGCTTCAAAATATCTTCAGGCGAGAAGTTTTTCGATGGCCTCCATAAGCTCTTCCAGACCGAACGGCTTTTTCAAGTATAGGTCTGCACCTAATTCTAATCCGAGTCGAATTTCATTTTTCTCTACGCTGGCGCTTAAAAAAATAAATGGTATTCGGGCTGTTGATGGATTTGCCTTCAATTCTTTTATCACGCCATACCCGTTTAGCTCAGGCATGAGGATATCGCAAAGAATCAAATCCGGCAAATGACTTTTCGCTGCGATCACTCCTTCCACTCCATTTTTGGCGGCGATTGGCTGGTAATTATTCAGTTCAAGGATTTCGATCGTGTTTTCACGAATGGTGAGATCGTCTTCAATAACCAACACTCTTTTCATACGCACCGTTGAATCCAACGCAGTTTGTTCATCAAAACAAAGAAAAAATCCATAAAGTCTAAACATAAATTCTTCCAATTTCAGTGTACACTGGTCGAGCGGCTAAATCACTACTCTAAGGAAAAGACGTAGTCAAAATCCTTCCGTCACAAGCGCGGAAATTTTTAAAATCCGAATTAGTATATTGTACTTCCAAAACTATTGTTATGGCCGCATTTACATTAAAAATCAACAATACGACGCATACCGTCGAAGCAGATCCAACCATGCCACTGTTGTGGGCGATCCGCGACATTGTGGGGCTCACAGGCACCAAATATGGCTGTGGCATTGCGCAATGCGGTGCTTGCACGGTGCATATGAACGGCGCGCCGGTGCGTTCGTGCTCCATTCCTGTCAAAGTAGCAGCCGGTAAGGAAATCACCACCATCGAAGGGCTGTCGGAAGACAATTCTCATCCAGTACAATTAGCCTGGATAAAAGAACAAGTGCCGCAGTGCGGATATTGCCAAAGCGGACAAATTATGGCCGCTGTTGCCTTACTGAAAAGAATTCCTCATCCCACCGACAAAGACATTGATGCGGCGATGAATGGTCATATCTGCCGATGCGGAACGTATCAACGCATTCGCCAAGCTATAAAAACTGCAGCCCAACTCACTCACTAAAATCAGCACCTGAATGGAAACTGTGAAACAACCTCTGTCGCGCCGCGATTTCCTAAAATTAGGAGGCCTTACCGGTGCCGCCCTGTCGTTGGGATTTTATTTTCCCGCCAGTGGAAAAGAAATGGAAGTGCTGAAAACCGAAACTGCCGAAAATCTCGGGATCGATCTTAACGCCTGGATTTCGATCGACACTTCAGGAAAAGTCACCATCACCAATCACCGCGCAGAGATGGGTCAGGGCTCCTTTCAATCCGTACCCCAGATTATTGCCGAAGAACTTGAAGTGAATCTCGACCAGGTGAGCATCATATTCGCGCAAGGCAATCAGGCCAAATACGGCAGCCAGATTACCGGTGGAAGTTCTACGATTCGCGGATCATACAAAAGGCTCTTGCACCTCAGTGCGTCGGCACGCGAAATGCTGATCGAAGCGGCCGCCAAACAATGGAGCGTAGCGAAATCAGAATGCTTCGCCGAAAATGGTTTTGTGGTGCACAAGCCTTCAGGAAAAAAACTTAGCTACGGTAACCTGGTCGCAGAGGCATCCAAACTAACACCGCCGAAGGAAGTAAAACTAAAAGATCCCAAAGACTATACGATTATTCGCAAACCGCTGCCCCGTCAGGATACGCCCAGCAAAGTAAATGGCAAGGCGATTTTTGGTTTGGATAAAAAACTGCCGGGCATGTTATACGCGGTAGTGGAACGCAACCCGCGCTTTGTGGGCAAAGTGAAAAGCTTCGACGACAGCGAAACAAAAAAGATTGCCGGCGTAAAGCACGTCTTCAAAGTAAACCGCGAAGTATTCGACAATATGTTTGAAGGCGTTGCCGTGGTGGCCGATACGCTTTGGGCCGCCATGCAGGGACGTAAAGTATTAAAAGTTGAATGGGACGACAGCGGCTTTGAACATCACAGCACCGATCAGCTCTATGCGAAGATGAAAGACCATCTTCAAAAGGGCGATTTGATTTCATACAAAACGATGGGCAACTTTTCCGCGGCTTTTGCAAAGGCCGAAAAGAAAGTGGAAGCGCTCTACGAAACTCCTTACGAGTCGCACAGTTGTATGGAACCGCTCAATTGCATAGCCGATGTAAAAGACGGCGAGTGCACTATCTGGGGGCCGATACAAGGACCTGACTGGATTCAGGGTGATATTGCCAAAGCCCTCAACCTGCCGATGGAAAAAGTAACAGTCAACATGACCTTTCTGGGTGGCGGCTTCGGCCGAAAAGCATTCACCGACTATCCTTATGAGGCGGTGATGATATCCAAACAAATCAAAGCCCCTGTGCAGGTAGTTTGGACACGCGAAGATGACACTACGATGGGACCGTTTCGTCCGGGCATGGTGTATCAATGTAAAGGCGCTGTCGCAGATGGTCGTATTGCCGCCTTCGAAACGCGCATAGCCGGTCAGAACATGGACACGCAAAATCCTGGTGCCGATAAATCGGTGTACAACGGAAGCGACACCGAAGGATTTTTGGAGCCGTATTTCAATTCCATTCCGCATTATAGTTTTGGTGACACTCCGCTGGAGTCGCCAATCCCGGTAATGTGGTGGCGCTCGGTGTATGCCTCGACCAACGGATTTGCGTTCGAAAGTTTCATCGATGAGTTGGCGCTCGCGGCAGCGAAAGATCCTCTTGATTTCAGAAGGCAACATTTGGGCAATCCGCGCTACCAGGATCTGATCACTAAGCTTGAAGAAGTAAGCGGTTGGAAATCGCGCGGTAAAAATTCAGGCTATGGAGTAGCGATCACGGAATGCTTTTCAAGTATCGTAGGCGAAGTGGTAAAGGTTTCAAAAAACAGCGAAGGTAAAGTGAAGATCGACAAAGTATGGGCGGTGATGGATTGCGGATGGTACGTAAATCCCGACATCATCCGTGCACAAGTCGAAGGAAGCATTGTGATGGCTCTCGGCGCCGCCACCAAACACGCCACTCATTTTGCCGATGGCAAGGCTGTAGAAAAAAACTTTAACGAATACAAAATGCCTCGCATCGGCGATACGCCTGAAATAGAAGTGCACATCGTTGACAATGATGAAAAAGCCGGCGGCGTAGGTGAGCCCGGACTGCCGCCCTTCACACCGGCATTAACCAATGCTATTTTTGATTTGACCGGCAAGCGCATCAGAGTGCTGCCGTTCAACTTGGAGGAGGTTTAAAAACTATAATTCGTTCAAATACTTATGATTAAAAAAATAGTGTTACTCGTGTGCCTCGCATCGGCATCGGTTATTCTTTATTCATTTCAGCAAAAGCCAAAATTCAATCTGAAGGAAAGCATCGAGCGGGGAAAAGATATTTACATCGCCAATTGCCTCACCTGCCATATCGATCAGGGCGAAGGTATTGAAGACTTGTATCCTCCGCTCGCCAAATCGGACTACCTCATGGCGGATAAAAAACGATCCATACAGCAGGTGCTCTACGGCGCAAAAGGGGAAATGAAAGTGAACGGAAAAACCTACAACACAGAAATGGTGGGTATCGAGTTGACCGACCAACAAACCAGCGACGTACTGAATTACATTCGTAACTCGTTTGGCAACAAAGGCGGCGCCATCACTCCTGAAGAAGTCAACGCTTCCCGCAAAAAATAATTTCTATGAAAAACTGGGGGTTCCTAAAAAAAGAATTTGTCATCGGCCTAGTCATGATGGCTTTGTTTTTTGTAGCTGTTTTTTTTGTTTACGATTTGCTTTTTTCGCCACCGGAAATTCATAAAGGAATTATCGTTGAAAAAGTTTTTGTGCCCTCCAAAAATGTAGCAAGCGCCTATGCTCTTCCCTACGGCAACAAAAACAAATCATACAATTACACTATTACCGCTGGCCGACACGCTCAGTGGATCGCCTTTGTTCGCGACGAAGATGGAAATGTGCTAAAGGTGAATTGCAAGTCTGATCACTACGAAAGTAAAAATGTAGGTGACACCTTATTGTTCAAAGAATTTCGTGGGCAGGTTTTTAAAGTTGAATACTTCTCGCACAACGACGAAGACACCTTGCAGGTAGATTTAAAGAAGGCCCACGTTCACTAATCGCTGCTTACTTTCGGGTAAGCTTCAACTTGCGCGCGCGGTTCGGATAGTCTGTTATAATTCCGTCCACACCCATTTCGCTTAGCGACAGCATTTCTTTTTCATCGTTAACTGTCCATGGAATTACGCGCATAGAGGAAGATTTTGCTCCAGCTTTTGGACTGCGTGAAATTGTTTTACGATGAATACGCTCCACCTCGTTTTTATCCAGTAGTTTATAATCGGGACTGTATATATCAGGCACAAAACCAAGGTCTTTCAGGTTTTCGTCGATGGCCTTTAAGTTTTCTACCAATGCCGCCAGGCGCACTTCGGGGTATTTCCTGTGCCAATATTTCAACACCCGAAAATCAAACGACTGAATGACCACGCGGTCCCATGGAAGGTATTGATCAATGAGGTGATACACCATATCAGAAAATTCCTCGGGCTTGGGATGAAATTTTCCGTCCATCTGTGGCTCACTTTTAATTTCAATATTATAGTCGGGCAGATATTTAGTGAAATTTTTAGCGTGATTCTCAGCGGCCACAATCACGTCGCTAAGCAACGGTTTACTGGCTTTCACTTTTACCTGCTCAGGAAACCGAGGATTGCCTTTTGAACCGATGTCCCACAACTTCACCTCCTCGTACGTCATTTTATAAATATTAAATTTCTTCTCGTCTTTCAGTTTGATTTCCTTTCCAGAAGGGTCAAGACAATATTCGGCGCTCATCCAAGGCTCATGCGACACTACTATTTGATTATCTTTTGAAATGGCCAGATCCATTTCAAGAGTTGTCACGCCCGAGTCGAGTGCGAGTATAAAAGCAGGCAATGAATTTTCCGGCATCAGGCCGCGTGCTCCACGATGACCCTGCACATCAAACTTTGGATTTTGAGCTAAAAGCATAACACTGAAACTTAAACAGAAAACAAAAGTGAGAAGTCGTAGCATGAATGGAGTAAGTTGATTCGATCCAAAAATAATTCATTTGATTGCAAAGAACTTATTAAATTTCATTACAGGTAGTTTAACATTGATAATAAGCTCTGTAAAGTGAAATTGAGAATCGCGCTCATCGTAGTCCTCCTCCTTTGCAGTAGCTGGGGTTTCTTCGGCCATAAAAAAATCAACCGGCTTGCCGTTTTCACACTTCCTTCGGATATGATCGGTTTTTATAAAAAGAATATACAATTCCTGGAAGAAGCGGCCGTCAATCCGGACCGACGGAGATACATTCAAGCCGACGAGGCTGCGCGTCACTTCATCGATTTGGATGCGTATGGCGACAGTGCATTTTTTCGCGTGCCCCATTTTTGGAAAGAAGCCAGTGCAAAATTCGGGGAGGATTCTTTGAAGGCTCACGGTATACTGCCCTGGAATATCGCCCGCGTTTACCTACAACTCAAAGAAGCTTTTCAGGTAAAAGATCCGGAACGAATTTTGAAACTCTCGGCCGACCTTGGTCATTATGTAGCCGATGCACACGTGCCTTTGCACACTACAAAAAACTACGACGGACAACTGACTAATCAATCAGGTATTCATGCATTCTGGGAATCGCGATTGCCTGAATTGTTTTCAGGGAATTACAATTTCGTTACCGGTAAGGCGAGATATATTGAAAACGTACAAGAAACCGCATGGAGAATCGCAGCCCACACCAACCAATCCCTCGACTCTGTTTTACGGCTAGAGAAACAACTTTCAGAAAAATGGAGTGACAAAAGATTCAATTTCGAGACACAGGGACGACAAACAGTAAAAGTATTTTCCTCTGATTACGCGAAAGCATATCATTCACTTTTAAATGGAATGGTGGAGCGCCAGATGCGCGCCAGTATTTTGATGACGGGAAGCTTATGGTTTACCGCCTGGGTAGATGCCGGGCAGCCAGACTTAAAACAGTTACTTGATTACAAAGCCTCCTCCGTGGAAATTAAAAGACGGCAAGAGGAGTTGAAGAAATGGAAGGCAGCTCAAAAACCCGTCGAGCGATCACACGAATTTGAAGAGTGACTATTCGATCTCTGTAGTTTTCATGAAACAAAAATGGGAGATTCCTTATCTCCCATTTTCATCAAAGTTTCTTAACCAACTACATCTTTCTCACATGGCCGCTTCCCGAAGCGTGGCTGTTGAGTTGCGAAGGGTTGCCTTTGTAGGAAACACTTCCACTTCCGGAGATATTGGCATCGAGTACATCTTTTACGTTGATCTCGACATCGCCCGAACCTGAAATCCGTACTTCGCATTTGCTCACCTCGAGATTTGAAGCAAGAACTTTTCCTGAGCCACTGATCGTAGCTTTAATTTGTTGGGCAGAACCGCTAGCTACAATTTTACCGGAGCCTGAAACACTCACGTCCGCTCTTCCTGAAATGGTTGCAGCCAAATTTACCTTACCCGATCCGCTCACGCTACTCTCAAAACTCTGACAATTTCCTTTCACAAGGATATCGCCGCTTCCAGAGACTCCAGCTGTTAATTCTCCCTTTACATCAGCTTGAATATCCATGGAGCCTGATCCGCTTACTTTGAGCTCAAGATCGCCCGTCGAAAATTTACCTTCACCAATCAAATCACCGGACCCACTCACGCTGATCCCTTCGATATTCACCATGGTAACATAAGCAGTGATTCTGTTTTCATCGCGCCAACCCCAATCGCTAAGTCTCCAGCGGTTTTCGCGTTCGATAACAAGGCGGCCACCTTCAACCTCAGTATCAATTTTACCGAGTATTTCCTTATCTCCTTCCAGCACTACACTTTGCACAGAACCTTGCTTCAAAATTACCTTGCCAGGAATACGGAAGGCGATCTTATCAAATGAACCTACGTTTCGTGTTTCTTTGGTCTGGCCAAACGAAACGAACGCTACGAAGAGAAAGAGAAGAGTAAAGAATCTTTTCATAATAAATTTATTTAGTGCCTGAAAGATGATCTTTCAAGGTAAAGGTTGCACGGCCTGAAAAATATTTTCAATGGCTTTGACGCAGCAGTTCCACCCTTGGTTACAATGATTTGGAAAAAGGTAGAATTAATTTGGCCTTATTTTTTGGCCATGAATTTTTCGAGATTTCCGCGGGCTTTGCTTTTCACCTGGCTTTTAAAATAAGATGTCCAGCCCAGCAACCAACCGCTGAGCCCCATCGCCTGGCGGCTCCATGCCCAGAAATTAAAGTAATCGGTGTGCTCTGTGATTTTTCCGTTTTGAATGCGCAAGTAAGCTTGTATTCTATTCACCACATTCCTGCCGGTAGCAGAGAAGGTGTAAGTTGCCACCCACTTGCACGTGATGTATTCATCGTCTTCCGGCTTAATGTCAGAAAAAACCAGTGAAAAATTTTTGGCGTTTTTGGCCAGCATCTCCCACATCGCTTTCACTTCATCCCCATTCAGGTCACCGAAAGCGGGATCCTGAAAAACAGCGTCGTCGGCATAGCACGATTGCATGGTGGCGTAATCCAGTTTTTGAAAAGCTGAATAGAATTTTGTTACTACTTCTTCGTTGGTCATGGCTGATTTTTTTGGTCGCGCAAAGCTATACTTTGTTAGCTTCACTGGTTTTGAACTGTGGTGCTTTCCTGTTCTTTGAAGCCTGTTCGTAGGCAAATGCTATTTTAATCAACTCGCCTTCGCTATAGGCTCTTCCAAAAAAGGAAAGCCCAATTGGTAAATCAAAAACAAAACCCATGGGCACTGAGATGTGCGGATACCCGCTGATGGCTGCCGCATCGGTAAATCCGTAGCCGGTGCCATAGTCCCCGTTGATCCAATCCGTACACCACGATGGGCCATATGAGGGTCCGCTGATCGCATCCAGTTTTTCTTTTTCCATCACTGAATTAACGGCCGATTGCGTGACGGAAAGAATATGCTGGAGTGCGCTTTTATATTCTTTCGAATTAAGGTCGCCTTTGGTCTCGCTGCTTTCCAGGATCTCCTGCTTGAAATAAGGCATCGCCTTCGCTTCATTGGCCTTGTTGAATTCGATCAGCTCCTTCAAGGATTTCACTTTTCCATTGGCAGTTTTCAAGAACTTGTTCAATCCGTCTTTGAATTCATATTGCAACACCAGGTATTCGTCCATTCGGATCCCATCGAGCAGCTTCAAAAAATCAACCTCAACAATTTCTGCTCCCTGGCTTTTCATTTGTTCTATCGCTTTTTGCAATAGTGCGTCTACAGCTTCGTGACTTTTAAGAAAAGATTTTTCAATCCCGATCCGCTTTCCTTTCAAACCGCTAGCGTCGAGAAATTTGGTATAATCTTTTTCAAACTTTCCTTCACTATGTTGAGTGGCTGAATCATTTTTATCGACGCCTGTTAATGCGCCGAGCAAGATGGCTGCATCAGTCACTGTGCGCGCCATCGGTCCCGCTGTGTCTTGCGTTGCCGAAATCGGAATAATCCCCGATCGGCTCCACAACCCAACCGTCGGTTTGATTCCGACGACGCCGTTAATCGAAGCTGGACAAATAATCGAGCCGTTGGTTTCCGTGCCGATGGCTACCGCACATAAATTCGCCGACACTGCCGCACCAGAACCGGAGCTCGATCCACAAGGGTTTCTTTCTAATGCATAAGGGTTTTTAGTCTGGCCTCCGCGGCTGCTCCATCCGCTCGATGATCGCGTGGAGCGAAAGTTAGCCCACTCGCTCAAGTTAGTTTTTCCGAGGAGCACCGCACCGGCTTCCCTCAACTGCGCAATGATGAAAGCGTCTGTGGTAGCATGGTTTCCTTCCAATGCAATGGAGCCGGCAGTAGTAAGCATTTTGTCGGCAGAGTCAATATTATCTTTGATTAAAACCGGAATGCCATGCAATGGTCCGCGGATTTTATTTTCGCTACGCTCTTTATCCAACTGCTCGGCTATCGAGAGCGCATCCGGATTAACCTCGATGACAGAATTAATTGCCGGGCCATGTTTATCAATCTGATCGATTCTATTCAAATAAAATTCGGTAATCGCTTTAGAGGTGAGTTCTCCGGCTTGCATTTTCTTTTGCAAATCGGTCAGCATAAGTTCGTCCAACGTAATGTTGTTGGTCGTTGCCACAACGGTAGTTTCTTTTGAAGTGCACGCATCCAAAGCCCAGGGAAGCACGATGGCCGTGAGGGAAGTTTGCCGGAGAAAAGTTCGTCGCTGCATAGAGTTACTTTAATTTAGGTGAATGTACTACTCCTTTGCGGGAAAAACCATTGTTCAATGATGTTGAATTTTTATTTTTGCAAAGAAAATCATGAACGGGATGTAGCACAGCCCGGTAGTGCGCTACGTTCGGGACGTAGAGGTCGCTGGTTCGAATCCAGTCATCCCGACAAAGGTCAGTGATAGCGCTGACCTTTTTTATTTATAAAAATCACAGCGTCAGTAGCGCGTGGCGCCGCGAAAAGCCTCAAGTCCAGCCGCATCCATATTCGATTCATCTGTCTTACCTTGCAGGATGTTATAACATAGCCGTAAACCCTGAGCTTGAATTGACATGAAAAGAAAATTGAAAAAACGGAAAGTAAGCACGCTGATTCATCAGCGCAAACTCGATGAACTCAAGCTGGCTTTCGCCAACTGGCAAAGCCCAGAAATCGCTGACTACGTGTATCACTTGCCCGCAAACGATCAGGCCTTCGTCTTTACAGCGTTGCCCTATGTGATGGTGGTGAAAACCTTTAAGGTGCTCGACATCGCCACACAAAAGCAGATCATCAAAAACTTACCGCACGAACAAGCTGCTAGAATATTAAATGAAATTCAGCCGGATGACCGGACGCAATTTTTATCGGAGTTGCCGGGCATTACAGTAAAAGATTTACTTGGATTACTCACGGAAGATGAGCGAGTAATCACACTGAAGCAACTGGGCTATCCTGAGCATAGCGTCGGGCGACTGATGACGCCAGAGTACTTAACTGTGGATCCGGAATGGACTGTGCAGCAAGTACTGGATTACATTCGGACGCACGGCAAGGACACTGAAACCATCAACGTGATTTATGTAGTCAACGAAGAAGGACATCTGCTTGATGACCTCCGCATCCGCGAATTTCTGCTTGTCGACCCGTCGAAAAAAGTAAAAGAAATCATGGACGGGAAATTCAATTGCCTGAAAGTCACGAACGACGAAGAAAGTGCAATCGCTGAGTTTCGAAAAAACAACCGTGTGGCATTGCCGGTAACCGATGAAGAAGGAGTTATGATCGGTATCGTGACCATCGATGACGTATTGCGTTTGGCGGTGGCAGAAGAAACGGAAAACATTCAGAAGATTGGTGGTGTGGAAGCATTGGACGAGCCTTACATGAAGGTTCCCTTTCTGCAGCTGATGAAAAAAAGATCGGGATGGCTGATCGTTCTTTTTCTCGGCGAAATGCTAACGGCCACAGCCATGGGTTTTTTTGAAGGAGAAATCGCTAAGGCAGTGGTCCTTGCATTGTTTGTTCCGCTGATCATCTCCAGCGGTGGTAACTCGGGATCGCAAGCGTCCACGCTTATTATCCGTGCCATGGCGCTCGGTGAAGTGACCCTGCGCGACTGGTGGAGTGTGATGAAGCGCGAGTTTCTTTCCGGACTTTTTCTGGGAACAACCTTAGGGCTCATCGGCTTCGCCAGGGTTTCGGCATGGACCTTATTCTCAAATATTTATGGAGAACATTGGCTGCTCGTCGCCACTGTGGTGGGGCTTTCCCTTATCGGTGTCGTTCTCTGGGGTACCCTTTCCGGATCGATGTTGCCTTTGGTCTTAAAAAAATTCGGAGCCGATCCGGCTGTTTCGTCGGCGCCATTTGTTGCCACCCTTGTGGACGTAACCGGATTGGTCATTTATTTCAGCATTGCATTCGTAATCATGCATGGCACGCTGCTTTAACGCAAAGATTCTGTATCTTTAGTTAATCAAAAATCTACCAGGCAATGTTGACGTTCGAGCCACTATTAATTGACGAAGACCCCACCCGCGAGGTTTTTGACAATTCTTATTGCCGAGAGATTTTTCAGCACTACCCAGCCTACTATCATAAGGTCGGTTATCATCAGCCTTGGATTGGCTATTGGGTGATGCGCGAAGGCAAGGTGGTTGGTGTCGGCGGTTTCGTAGCTCGGCCCAGCGAAGGAAAAGTTGAAATTGCCTACAGTACCAACAAAGAATTTGAACGGCAAGGAGTCGCCTCGTTCGCCTGCAAAACGCTAATTGATATCGCCTGGCAAAATGATCCTGCCCTATTGATCACAGCTAAAACTGAACCTCGCCAAAATGCATCGACCACAGTGCTAAAACGCAATGGCTTCAAATACGCTGGCGTAGTGCAAGACCATGAAATTGGTGATGCCTGGCTGTGGACACTAAAGCCACAGTCGTAAGGGAATTCAAACTCTTGTTCCTGAAAAAATTAGATACACGAATAACGAAATGACGAATCCAACATGCACTAACAGCCAAAGGCGCTGATAGAGCGGACGGTTGGACCACATTACATTCTGATCAAATGGATCGAAAACTAAGGCCAACCCAAGGTTAGTCATTGCGGTAGCTAGGTCTTTGGTTCCAATAAAAAAGTATAAGCTCAACGCCACGAAAAGCGCGTACATCGAGCGATTAAAAAGTATGGACTTATTGGAAGTTCCATTTTGTCTGAAGGTCGTCATCATTTTGATTTTAATGTTTTACAATTATTTCTTTCCTCCTGGGTAAGCCAAAAAGGTAACGACGACAGGATAATCCCCTCTACTAAAAAGGAATCCATTTGCGTTTGTGGCCTTATCGACTTGATCACCAACCCCAGAACAATAAATCCGACGAGGATGCCCAGAGCCAGAAAGAGATGCTTGGCAAAGAATTTTCTTTTCATTCGTATTTAATTTCTCAATGAATAAGTTTCCGACAGGGCTAGATAATTACATTCTAGATCAGCTAAATATTTTTTGTTAAGAGTGTAATTTGATGCTGAGTTATGTTACTCATCTCAAACAAGAATGCCGATGCGCCAATACCTAAACCTTTCTGGATCGTCATGGTTAATAAATTGATTCACTAACCGTCATGGCGAAAGAGAAGGAATTCACAGCGCTGATCGAACAAAATAGAGGGATTATTTTTAAAGTAATCCGGCTTTATGTACGCCATGACGAAGACGAGCGCGATCTGTTTCAGGAAATAATTTTTCAGGCCTGGAGGTCTTTCCCTAATTTCAAAGGCGAGTCAAAATTCTCTACGTGGCTTTATCGTGTCGCCTTGAATACGGTGCTCACGTTCAAACGCCGGCCGCAATTGGTGATTCCCCACGAAAACCTCGCCGAATTGGAGGTAAGCCAAGGAGAAAAAAATCAGCACGAAGAAACGGAGGCGTTGTACATGGCAATTCGCGAACTCAACGAAATCGATCGTATGATCATTTCATTGCACCTCGATGGTTATGAAAACGAAGAGATCGCAGACATTTCAGGGCTTACCAAAAATAATGTGGCTGTGAAGCTTCATCGCATCAAAGAATCGATTACAAAAAAACTGAAAGGAAACTAATGGACTTGCAGGAAGTTTGGAAAAAACTGGAAACCGAAAAACTCAACAAGCCGGTGCTTGGTGCGGTGACCATTGCCAAAAAGTCGAAGCACCCGGTTCAGCGGTTAAAAAATGCATACCTGATCACCACTGCATTCTCCGTGGTTTGTCTTGCCTTCTTTTTATACTTATTTATCGTTTCTCCTGAGCGATTGGTGAAGGGCAGCCTCCTCCTGGTAATTCTTGCCTATGTTTTCTTTTTCGTGATTAACTACTCGATGTATAAGAAAATCAACATCGCTCTGCCTGTGAACAAAAGTTTGAAAGAAGCACTCACCCACACCCATGATTTCATCACTTCCAACATCAAGTTTCAGGAACGTGTATCTCTTTTCATTTATCCAATTGCCGCGGCTTCTGGTTTCTTTCTGGGAGGTGCAGAAGCCAGTAGTGACCTGGAAACTTTGATGAGGAAAAACGTAGTCATTATTTCTTTTTTCCTGACCCTCGCTATTATTACTCCACTCTCCTATTATCTCACCAAATGGATGTACAAGATTTCGTATGGCCGATGCCTTCTTGATTTACAAGGGCTCATTCACGAACTGGAAAATCCTGAGTAGTAATTAGCTCATCCATTTTTTAATGGCCGTGATCTTTTCGCGGCTCAACTCCAGTTCTACATTGCCAGGAGTTTTAAGAAGAACATTCATGCCTTTGTGTGTAGCCGTGATCTTGGCAACAGCCTGAATGTGCACCAGGTATTGCCGGTTGACACGAAAAAACACCTCAGGGTTTACTAATGCCTCCACTTCGTCAAGCGTATTATGTTCGGAAATCAACCGCTCATTATTAACGGTGTGAATAAAGACCAATTCCTGTTTGTGGAAAAAGGTAATGTCATTCACCGGCACCGGTACAAGACTGTTTCTTTGTTGCGAGAGAAAACGTTCCTTGAATTTTTTTTCTGGCTTATTCCAATGCACCAAGAGCTCCCTGATTTCGTCCGATACAGCCGACGTATCGGTAAGCGACTTGTATTTTGTCAGCGCGCTCTCAAGCTCTTTTTTGTCGATCGGCTTCAGCAAATAATCGATGCTGTTCAGTTTAAAAGCCCGGATCGCATATTCATCGTACGCCGTCGTAAAAATAATCGGGCAAGTCGTTTTTTGTTTTTCAAAAATTTCGAAACTCGTGCCATCTGAAAGCTGTATGTCAGCCAGAATAAGATCGGGCGACTGGTTTTTCCTTAGCCATTCCTGGCCAGCAGTAACGCTGGTCAGCGGGCCATCAATATGAACTTGGGGTTCGATGGATTTAACCAGCGCGATCAAATTTTTTGCCACCAGAGGCTCGTCTTCTATGATTAGTATTTTCATTAGTCAAGCAATGGAATTTTTACTCTGAATGTTGACTCGGTCTGGTCAATTAACACTGGCTCGTCACTGTAAAAGCGATACAATGACTTTAAGTTTTCAAGGCCTTGTTTATTGGAAGTGTCTACCGTTTTCCGTGGTTGAAAATTATTGCTCACCTCCAAATAATTTTCTGTCACATGGATGTGAATGTGTAGCGGATGCTGCTCATCAATACGATTGTGTTTTAACGCATTTTCAATCAACACCTGAAGTGTTACCGGCACAATGGTTTTATCCGGCACAGGCGTCGGAATATCGAAATCAAATTTCAAGGAATTTTGAAAACGTGTTTCCGCCAGCATCACGTAATTGCGAATAAAATCAAGTTCAGTTTGGAGACTGACCATATTCTTGTCTTTGTTTTGCAAGATATACCGATAGATTTTTGATAGCTGCTGCAAAAACTCCGACGCCAGTTGTTGGTTTTCAGCGATCAGGCTGTTGAGCGATGAGAGCGCATTAAATAAAAAATGTGGATTGAGTTGGTTCTTCAGGTTATCAAACTGCACAATTGCTTTCTCTTTTTCCAGGCGCTCGGCCTCGCGGATTGAATCCTTCCATCGGCTAATGAAGTAAGTCGTGATAAAAATTCCGTTGATGAGCGTTACACCCAAAATGTAAATAAACCAGGTGGAAACCAGAAATAATTTATCCAACGGCTGTTGCAGATATGGCTCACCAAAAAGATAAATCGTGAGGCGGATGATCAGCGCCAAAACAATTCCGATCAAGAGTTGCACGAAAATTCGGAGTGGAATACTTTTTTCAAACGGAAGCGATTGATTGAGTTGCCGGTTGACGAGTCGTAGTACCTCCCAGCTAAATGCCACTAGCAAATACGAGAGCACGAGCAGGATTATATTGAATTGAGTAGTGAACTGCCCCGACAAATAGCGCGCTACGTACCCGATGATTCCCAAGCCGGTAATGATGCCGTATTCACGCAGAAAATTCCGTTTTATGTTGGGTTGGTAGGTCATGACTTTACAATTCTACCGTCGCTCATCTCTACACGGTGATCGCTCTTGTTGGCAAACTCATCGTCGTGCGTGACGGCGATAATCGTTTGCTTGTACGTATGTGTAAGCTCACTAAAAATATCAAACACGAGTTGCGTGTTGTACGAATCAAGATTTCCCGTTGGCTCATCGCCCATAATAATGTCCGGATCGTTGATCAACGCACGCGCTATCGCCACCCGCTGCTGTTGCCCGCCAGAAAGTTTGCTCGATGCTTTACGTGCATGCTCATCAATGCCAAGCATTTTTAGTTTAGTCATCGCACGTTCTTCAATTTCCTTACGGGAATAACGATTTAGTTTCAGCGCAGGAATCATCACGTTTTGCAACACTGAAAATTCGGGCAACAAATAATGGAATTGAAAAACGAAACCGATATGCGCATTGCGAAAAGCGGCGAGCTCATTTTGCGATTTGCCGGTGAGTCGCTGCCCGGCAATCTGAAGTTCACCTTCATAGTCTGTGTCCATGGTGGAGAGCACGTACATCAATGTAGATTTTCCACATCCAGACTTTCCGACCAACGACAAGAATTCTCCTTTGTTCACTGTTAGATCAATGGACTTTAACACCTGAAACTTTTCGGGTTCATAAAAAAATTTGTTCACTCCTTTGGTCGTCAGAATCGGCTCCATTGCAATTATTGTCCTCGTAATATTTCGATCGGGTCAACCTTCGATGCTTTACGCGACGGCATATATCCCGCCACCGCGGTTGTGCTTACGCCAAAAACAATTCCCACCACATAATACATCGGATCAAAGTTTACCGGAAAATGATCGAGGCTGATGATATCTCCGCCGTTAAACGGAGCCTTCGAGATCAGAAAGGACAACCCGTAGCCAATCACCAACCCCGCAATACCTCCCAGAAAACCGATCACCAGCGACTGGATCATGAAAATATTTTTGACATCAACGCCGGCAAAACCCATGGCTTTCAAAATGGCAATGTCTTTCATCTTGTTATAGATAGTCATGTTGAGGATGTTGTAAATGCCAAAGCCTGCTACAATCAGCAAAGTGAACGACACGGCATACGTGATGATGTTGCGGATCATACTTCCCGTAAGGTAAGTTGCATTGGCCGCCTGCCAGTCTTCGGATTTATAAATGAATTTTGATTGCAGCTCTGATGCTACAAGCGGCGCAAGGTTGCGGTCTTTTAATTTCACGTTGATGTCCGTGATGTACGACTGATCTTTTTGCAAAATGGTTTGTACTGTCGAGATGTTGGCGTAGCTCCTCACGTTGTCCACCACGCCAATTCCAATTTGAAAAATCCCGAGGATCTTGAGCGTGATGGTCGTGCCCAAAGGCGTAGTGACTACCACGCGATCGCCCAAGGCTACGTTCAGCTTCTTGGCTAAGCCTTTGCCCATGATAAGTCCGTTGTGGTTACTCAACAAGTCTTCCAGCCGACCAGCTTTCATTTTCGAGCGAAGGTCAAAGAGTTTGTCTTCGTCGAGGATATCTACACCGAGTATAGTACCATTGAGTTGCACAGGGCCATAATTGTAAAACACCTGCGACGACACGAGTGGCGAAGTTCCCAACACACGCGCATCAAGATTAATCAGCCGGGCGATTTCCCGTGCGTTGCGAATCTTGGTCGTTTCATTCTTTGGCTTCTGATGGTACACCAGATTCAACCCGTCGGGATTGATCTCTTCAAGAATACTCTTTCGGGAAGAAGTTTCTTCCTGATAAATATGAATATCCGGTGAGGCTGTCATCGTAAGCTCTTCTGTAAAATTGTTCAAGCCAGTCATCAAACTCACCAGCGCGATGAACATTCCAATGCCAAACGTCACGCCGAGCATGGCAACGATAGTTTGCTTGGGCTTACTCACCAGGTGCACCCGTGCAATTTCCATCGACAATTTTAGCGACTGCCTGTTCATTATTTTAGCATCAACTGACTCTCTGCAGAAAGTCCATCCACGATTTCCACTTCATCCAATGTTTCGATACCGCGTTGTACTTTAATTTTTTTTCGCTCGCCATTCATTTTCACAATCACCGAATCGCCTGGCTGCAAATACGACTTGGGAATCACGAGTGCATTTTCTTTCTGCCGAACTAAAATATTTCCTTCTACGGCCAATCCGGAGAACGCTTCCGGAAGACCATGATCAAACTCTGCGTCAACGCGAACAGATTGGTCGCGCGCATCAACAATCGGATAGACTTTCACCACCGTAGCCTCATACGGTTTTTCACCCAGCGCATCGATTTTGGCCAATACCTTTTGGCCAACTTTTATTTTCTTAATATCAAGTTCATCGACATTGAGTTGAAGGTAAAACTGGTTCCCACTTCCTACGATCGCCATGGCTTCCGTTCGGCGTACTAATTCACCCGGCTCCTTCAACGTCTTGTAAACTCTACCATCAATTTCGCTTCCTACTGAATATCGTCCAGACTCTTCGGTAGCAATTTTCAAATTGTTGGTGCTGTTTTTCAAATCGAGTGAAAGCTGGTCGCGAAGTTTTCTGACACGACTTTTTTGGAGCTTCACGTCGTTTCTTGAATTTTCAAACGTAAGCTTGGCGCGATCGTATTCATTGCGCGACGTAGCGTTGCTTTTCAACAAATTATCAAATCGGACGAAGTTGATAGAGTCGTAGTTGAATTTCGATTGGGCGCTGGCGAGCGCCGCTTTAGCCTCCTGAAGCGTTGGCGAATCTTCCTGATTATTTTTTAGGGCCAGGTTGTAGGTTTCCTTGGCAATATTGTAGCGGGCGTTTTGCTGATGACTTTCGATGACGAAAATAGGTTGGCCTTTTTTTACTGCATCGCCTTCGTTCACCAGTTTGTCTACCACGTAGCCATCTACCTGCGAGAAAACCTGATATTCATTTTTTGAAACCACATACCCTGACGCATACACCGCTTCCTTCAGCGGTTTCAACTGTGGAGTCACCACACCCTTTTTGCCTGAGCAGGCTACCATCAATACAGCAACAATGAAAAGAAATGGCTTCATCATGCATAAAGATAAGAAGGCGAAGGAAGCCAACGGTTTGGAATTACCGTGAAATGTGAAAAAAAGCGATTGACGTGTAGTGCACGAATGCCGCTCAAAAAAAATAATGGGTTAAGCCGTTCCTTTTATTTATCTTTCTCCTGTAATCCATTCTTATGAAAAAGCAAAACCGAAGAGCATTTTTGGCTACTTCTTCACTTTTGGCTGTTGGGGCCAGCACGTCGTGGGCCGAAACTGCAGACAAACCTATGTTGATGCATCATGTTTTTTTCTGGCTTAAGAACCCTTCTTCAAAAGAAGATCTTGCCAAACTGATTGAAGGTGTAAGCACGCTCAAAAAGATTGAGACGGTGCAGCAATTCAAATTGGGCACACCCGCCAAAACTCCGAAACGCGACGTAATTGACGACTCGTATGCGCTTTCGTTGTTCACTGTATTCAATGATGTAGCTGGTCATAATGTGTATCAGGATCATGCCATTCACCTGAAATTCATTAAAGAATATTCTCACCTGTGGAGCAAAGTGCAGGTGTACGATTCGATGGATATCTGAGCAACTATCTTTTTTTCAGAAAGGGTTTTATTTCTTTTTGCCAAAGTGCGTAGCCATTGGCCTTCATGTGAAGGCTATCGGCTAAAAATAATTCCTTCTGCGGATTGCCGCTGCCGTCAAGCATGGGATGATAGACATCCACAAAGGATGTGCGCTTCTGGCTCTTCAAGAAACGACGGATCAATTCGTTTGCGTCTTCGTAAACCAACATCAGGTTCTTTCGGCTTGGGCTTGGTTTCATGGAAACGTACGTGACGGGCACCTTCGGATTGGCAGTTCTGATTTTAGAAAACAAAACCGTAAAGCGCTTGATAACCGTATCGGGCGTGGCCGTTTTGTCGTAGGCCAGATCATTTTCACCGCTATAGATCACAATTTGCCGTGCGCGGTAGGGCTTCACAATCGCATCAAAGTAATAAATCAAATCCTTCAAAGTTGATCCGCCAAATCCCCGGTTGAGAATCGGGTATTCTGGAAAATAGTTTTGCACATCTTTCCAGAAAGTAAAGGAAGAACTTCCTACAAAAAGGATCTGATTTGGCGCCGGGAATTGAATGCTGTCACTTTTTTTAAACGCACCGATTTCTTTGGCAAACGGCTTTTCGGTTTGCGCAAAAAGAAGAGAAGGAGCTAGTATGAACAGTACAACCCAACGCATCTTGCTATTCTTTCTCTTTGAAAATTGAAAAATCAAGCGCCCACTTTACCGGGCCGGTGAAAAAATAAATGATGGCGATAACGGCAAACAAAAAGGGATGCTGGTCATCATAATAAAATTTGCCATGCCCTACCACGAAGCAGATAAAGAGCATATCTGCCGCCATAAGCAACGACGCCACGCGCGTAAACGCACCTACAATAAAGCACACACCTGAAACAAACTCAATGCCCTTGCCAAGGTACACCATAAACTCCGGCGCCGGCAGACTTTTGATCACATCCCAGGTGGCGTACGGTTGCATGGCAGCCCTATCAAAAACTTCAAGGCCGTGATAGGCCATCATAAAGCCCGTCAAAATCCGGATGACGGCAAGGCCGGTTTCCATGCCGAGCGGCTTAGGCGAGAAAAGTGCTTTTATCATTGTGTTGACTCTTTTGTGAAGTATCGCTTCATGAAAATAGAAAAAAGAAGCCAAAACATATTCAATAAAAAAAGGCCTCTTGCGAAGCCTTTCTTTTTTTGACAAACAAAAAACTATAGGTTAGGTTGAGGTGTAGTTCTCAGGTACGGCTTAATGCGGTTATGCCCTTTCGGGAATTTGGCCGGTACATCTTCGTCTTTCACCGCCATGGTGATGATCACATCTTCGCCATTTTTCCAGTTGGCTGGTGTGGCCACGCTGTAGTTGGCGGTGAGTTGTAGGCTGTCGATCACGCGCAATATCTCGTCAAAATTACGACCGGTAGAAGCCGGGTAGTTGATAGACAGTTTCACTTTTTTGTCAGGCCCAATGACGAACACCGAGCGAACGGTAAACTTATCGCTCACCTGCGGATGAATCATGTCGTATAAACTTGAAACTTTAAAATCCGGATCGGCGATGATGGGGAAATTTACATGTGTTTTCTGCGTCTGGTCGATGTCGCCAATCCATTGCTTGTGCGAATCGACTGAATCGGTGCTAAGGGCTACCACTTTTACATTGCGCTTGTCAAATTCCGCTCTGAGTTTTGCTACGGCGCCAAGTTCAGTGGTGCATACGGGCGTAAAATCGGCAGGGTGGGAAAATAAAATTCCCCAGCTGTTGCCCAGCCATTCGTGAAATTTGATTTTGCCTTCGGTGGTATCGGCTTGAAAATCGGGTGCTATTTCTCCTAATCGTACTGACATAATGATAATGATTTAGGCTTCAAATATACTTAATGTCTACCAAATCAATAGGATTTAACAAATCTTTTTTACTTCGCCCCAAGAGCCTTTTCACGCTTCATGATTTTGTCCAGTGTTGCGCCGCCAAGGATTTCAAGGGTTTGATCGCGTACTTTAATAAAGCTATCGCGAATACCACAGGTTTTTTCATTGCGGCATTCTTCGCACTTTTCGTAATAATTCAGCGACACGCAGGGCAACATGGCAATCGCTCCATCCATAAGCCGAATTACATCCATCAAATTCACATCCGATGGCTTTTGGTATAAGTAGTATCCTCCTCCTTTACCTTTCTTGCTATGCAGCATTTTGGCGTTGCGCAATTCCAAAAGGATAGCCTCGAGAAACTTCTTTGGAATACTTTTCTTCTCAGCTATTTCCTGAATGTGTACGGGGCCTTCCTGATAACGCTCTGCCAGGTAAACCAGGGCATGAATAGCGTATTTGCATTTTTTAGAGAGCATGTGCCAATTTAGGCTTTTTGACAGGATTTGAAAATATCGTGAGGATATATCTGCTAGCCTAAACAAAAAACGCCGGATAACACCGGCGTTTTGAGCTAACTCTGCTTTCCTTATTTCAACTTAACCCGGGCAAACCAAAGTTCTCTTCCCGGCTTGTCAGCGCCGAAAAATACTATCGATTCTCCTTTGTCGGTTTCAAGCGTAGGATAGGTTGGGTTAAGGTAGTACCCATCGCCGCGACCAAACGTTGTAATGTCTGATAGCGTAGAATTCTTCATGTTTATCTTTCCGATGCGCGGATACGTGAGGAGCTTGCCCTCGCGGATGTCACGAATTTCACGGAGCAGCCAGTACATGTTGCCATCAGAGCCTTCAATTAATTGCTGCGGGCATGCAAAGTTCCGCGTAGTAGTAGTGATGATGTAAGTGGTGGTAGAAATTCCGTAGTGTGTGTCCATGGTAGAGGTAACAATCTTTCCGTCCTCCTTGGTGTCCACGCCATACTGTGCCCTGAGTTTGCCATCAGGACCAAAATGGAAACCAAGAATGTCTTCAAATTTTTTGATGTTACCGTCTTTATCGCGATCGTAGTTTTGGCCGAGGATAATCAGGTCGCCATTGGATGCAAAGTTGTAGCTGCGCACGCCAAATTCACGCCCTTCATAGTCAGGAGTTTTGCGTTGCTTGGGCGGAAATTGTTGCTTGGCTTTGAATTCGTCGAGGGTTGTTTCCGTCAGAAAAGCCATCTTACCATCAACCACCTTCATCAGTTGAACGGCTTTGAACTTCGTTTCGCTTGAACTCATCAAACTGCCCAGTGCACCAGTCATTTTTACAGCTGAGCCGGCAACGGCCTTATTAAAGTATTTATCCTTTCCTGCTTGCGCCGGTCCGTAGAAGAATTTTTCACCCGTCTCTTTGGTGATCATCTGATCGATGCGCCAGTAGCTTGAAGGGCTGCGGAAATTAAACTTCTCAGTGATTTTGCAATTCGCATCTACATGCACATACGTGTAATTGTTGTTGTCAGGATCGGTAACTTTCTTGGCGTACATATCCGTTGGCGCAAACACAAAGGTAAAGTCGCTGATGCCGATCTCTTCTTCGTCATCAGGATTGGGTTGCCCTTGTACCTGCATGAACGCCAGCGCCTGCTTGTAAGGGAATTCAAAATCCAGTTTGCATACCAGTTGCAGCTCATTATTATACTTCAATAAGGTAAGGTCGCCCACCTCATCGTTGCTACGAGTACCGATTTTTGCGTTGACCGTGGCCAGGATGTACAAATCGCCAGTCACATCATCTTCTGCATATTGCACCAACGTGTAACTCCTGCCTTCTTCAGTACGAGGTTTTACTTTTTCCAGCAATTCCGTCTTCTTGGTGTATCCGCCGAGCAGCCAACGATAGGTGTGGGTCACTTTCTTTCTTTTCAACACCATTCCTCCCATGATCTGCTGATTAACCGTGTTGCCGTAGGTGACATAGTCCTCGCCTTTGAACTTAAACCATTTGAATTTTTTCTTCATGACGTCGGCTTCTTCTTCCATCTCGCCGTCTTTCACAAAATTAAAATCGTTGTCAAACACGTATTGCTCATATTTGAATACATACTTGTCCGATTTCTTTTTCATATCGGTAAGGTACGTGAGTGTGTACGTCTTGGCGTCACGGTCATAATCAAGGCCGGATAATTCTCCGCGCTTGCTGGCGCGCGAAATCTTATAGGTTTTTTCAAGTTCCAATTGCTGTGCGGGCAATTGCGCGTACGCCAACAAGGCGATCGCCACAGCGATAACGGTTCGTTTCATAGGTGGTGTATTTTATGTTTGCACAGGCAAGGTGCACCTGAATATCAGACATGGAAATACCCGCCGAGCGGCAATTTATATCCGTGCTGGTACGGAGGAGAGAAAATTAAAGGTTAAACGATGTGATGCTCAAAGGCATATTTTACAAGGCCCACCAACGACGAGACATTGGTTTTGCGAAAGATATTTTTGCGATGTGTTTCTACGGTTCGTTCGCTGATAAACAATTTATCAGCGATCTGTTTGTTGGAAAACTCTTTCACAATAAGGCGAAGAATTTCTTGCTCGCGTTCAGTGAGTAGTTCCTGTTTTCCTTCGCTGGCAATACCGCTCATTAACTGACGGGTAATTTCAGGGCTCACGTAAGGCATTCCCTTCATAATCTGATGAAGGGCTGTTTTTAATTCTGATTGCTGAATGCTCTTCAGCAAATAGCCATCCACGCCTTCTTTCATCACTTGCTTCACCAAGTGGCCTTCGTCGTGCATGCTCAGGATTACCCGTTTTACCGCTGGATACTTTTCTTTTGTTTTCGCACAAAGCTCCAGGCCTGTCATTCCCGGAAGGGTGTAATCCGTCAGCAAAATATCAGGTTGTGCCTTCTCCATTTTCAGAAGGGCTTCTGCCGGTGTACTTACTGCACCGATGATTTCAAAATCATTATCGTCGTCAAAAAGAGATTTAAGCCCATCGAGTACAATGCGATGATCATCGACCAACAGGATTTTTACGGTTGACTGTGCATTCATTCTAAGAGAATCGGTGTGGTGAAGATAATCGTAATTACGGTAAAAATTCCAGCGGAATGTTCTCTGCCGAATATACTCTGGGGCACTTGATGAAAATACTTACTGCTACCAGGAGCGCCAGGGCTACATCCACTAATATTATCCAAAAGCTAGTACCGCTTTGCCCGGTAAGGGCTACCTGAAAAATCCAAGCTCCTAGAAATGTCAGGCCAGCCCACAACGCCAGCCGATTCCAGCTAGTGCCGGTAAAAAAAGAGGCCGTGCTATTTTTCATCAGATGGTGATGCATCACGCGGACGAACGTATTGTATTGACGCGAGCGGTCTTCAAACTTCAGGTTCGACAAATAGTACCGGTTGCTTAACGTGATCGCACCCTGATAATCGGATTGAATGTGGATCACAAATTTCTTTCGATTACGCTGTAAGCGAACCGCCACAATATTGGTGTAATCGAATGTGCCGGACTTATTGCCTCGTTGCCACTCGAGGTGATGCTCGTAAAGCTTCACCGAACAAGGCTTATCACTGATCGAATTTTTGCAGATATACTCCTCCATCACTAACGGGATGGATCAAAGGTTGTGGATATACCCTTTCGGCGCCATACCGTCCGGTGGGTATTTTGAAATGCGTGGCAGCCGCTAAGCCGGTTTTACAGGCACAGCGATTATCGCAATGGTACCTTTCCTGCCGGGTTGCGAATCGATGTCTATACTTCCTCCGATCAAGCTTAAGCGGGAATTAATATTTTTCCAACCGTTCCCTGCTCCTGTAATCAACCTGTCTTTATCAAATCCGCTGCCATCGTCTTCAATGGTGATCACCAATTCTTCCGGATGTTGCACGGCCTGAATTACAATCGTTCGGCAGCCACTGTATTTAATCACGTTGTTGGTCCACTCCTGACAAATGCGATACAAGGCTATCCTCTTTTCAGCGTCAATGTCAGGGCTGAGGTTGTAGGTCTGCACATCGATCGTCACGCCACCGGATTGCGTAAGGCGGCTGGCGAATTCGCGCAACGCTTCCTCCAAACCTTCCTTCATCAGCACTTGCGGCATCAGGTTGAAGGCAATGTTGCGGATTTCCACATTCATCTCGTTGAGCAATCCCAATGCATATTGAATGGCAGGACCGTCGGGGGTTTCGCGCGAAAGCCCCAGGCGCAGCGCGGAAATCATCTGACCAAAGCCATCGTGCAAGTCGGCGGCAAAGCGCTTGCGCTCCTCTTCTTGTGAGGCAATCACCGCCTGAAGTTGTAATTGGCGAAGTTCGGCCCTTGCTGAGTTAAGCGCTGCTTGCTGTTTCAACTTCACGCGGTTTTGCCAGAGCAGACCAAAGGCTACGAGCACAATCACCAGTAAAAGCAAGCCAATAATTTTGTACGAGTTTTCACGAATGTTAATATCCTTCAGTTCATTGTCTTTGACGAGCAGATTGATCTTCGCTTCTTTTTTCTCTGTTTCATAGCGGGTTTGCAATTCTGAAATCTGCTTTGATTTTTCGGTTTCGAAAAGTGAGTCTTTTACCAGATCAAAAAACTGGTATTGCCGAAAGGCTTGTTCAAAATTGCCGGCGTCGGCCCAAAGCAAGGCGAGCTCCTTGTGCGAGTCCATGGCCACTTTTTTCGCACCGATTTTCTTTGAAAGTACCAATGCCTGTGACGCCAGTTCTATTCCTTTTCTAAAATCACCCGTCTCTCGCTCCATGCGCGCCAGATAAATCAGCAAGTCGGCAAGCTCGCGTTTGTTGTCATATTCTTCATTTAATGACTTCGACTGCATCAATAGTTTTATAGCCTCTTTTACTTTCCCCAACTTGTGATAGGCCATGCCGGCATTGGTAAGGGAGGCGGCAAGAAACTGCCGGTTGTTAAGGGCTTCAAATTCTTGCGCCGATTTTAAGGAATAATGCAGGGCGCTGTCGTTGCGGTTCATGACGAGGTACACCGAACCCAGGTTTGCATCGCAGGCTGCAATGCCAAATTTATTTTTTATTTTTTTGTAAATGCCCAGCGCTTCATAGTAGCTGTTGACCACCTTTTGATATTCCTTTTGCTCTTTCAGTACAATGCCAATGTTTGAAATCACCATGGCTATTTTGAAGAGATCATTCCCTTGTTCAAAAATTCTTCGGGCTTGAAAATAGTATTCGAGTGATTTCTGATAGTCGCCCTTTTCATCATAGATAATGCCGATATCGTTCAAGGTCTGCGCGACCGAGGCAGAATCTCCCATTCGCTTGCGGATGGCCAACGCCTGAAGTTCGTAAGTAAGGGCTTCGTTGTAGTTTCCCTGAGCTTCGTGGGTGATCCCGATATTGTTTAGGGCCGCAGCTTCCTGCCTTGGCAACTCCATGCTCTGCGCCAGCGACAAGGCTTTTAAACCATATTTCCGGGCGGTATCGGCATTGACGAACCTGTATTCCCAGCTTAATTCGATCAAGGTCTTTAATAAATCCTTCTGATCGGCGCCCGGCAGTCTCCGCTTCAGGCTATCAATACTTCGATCCTGAGCGTTGGCTCCAACTACAAAAAGCAAAATAAGAAACAGGGAGTTTACTCGCATAGAATTCAAAACTAACTGAAAAACACTTTTCTAAGGCGTGAAGGCGTACTTAATTGAAAATTCATAATTTTGGAATGGCTTATTGCCGAGGTAGCTCAGGGGTAGAGCAGCTGATTCGTAATCAGCAGGTCGTGGGTTCAAATCCCATTCTCGGCTCTTCTTGTCTTTATTCTGGCTTTGCTCTGACGTGAGGATTTCCCTAAATTTCCGTAAGGGAATCCCTAAAAAAGGTAGGGGAATCCCTACCCGTAATATAGATTGTTTTCAATAAATCCTGTTTACTTTTACACAGACTGCTATACCATGATGGGCCCCGAAGACTTAAAATACAAAGACTTGTTTCGACAGTTGCCGGGGCTGTTTCTGATTCTCAAACCGAGTCTGGAAATTGCTGACGCCAGTGATGCTTACCTGGCTGCCACCCTGACCAAGCGAAATGAGATCGTCGGTAGAAGTATTTTTGACGTTTTTCCGGATAACCCAAATGAAAAAGACGCGAATGGCGTGAGAAACTTGCACCAGTCGTTAATGCGTGTGTTGACCGAAAAACTAACCGATGCTATGGCCGTGCAGAAGTACGATATACCCAGGCCAGCCAGCGAAGGTGGCGGATTTGAAGAGCGATACTGGAGCCCCGTAAATGCGCCACTTTTTAATAGCCAGGGGGAAATTGAATACATCGTCCATCGGGCCGAAGATGTCACCGAGTTTGTGCGCGCGCAGAAAAAAGGAGAGGAAGAGGACAGTTTGAGTAACCGCTTATTTCAGATGGAAGTCGATATAATACAACGATCACAGGAGCTTCAAGAATCCAACCTTCGCCTTCGCGAAATTGAAAAACAACTTGATCTGAAGAACCGGCTTTTGTTTGAAGCTAACGAAGAAATGGTTGCCTTGAACGAGGAGCTCACTTCCTCCAATGAGGAATTGAGGATTACAAACGAGCAATTGGAGGCGAATTCACAAAAACTAAAAGAACTGCTTGATCAGCAAATAGAATTGGTGGACACCAAGAGTCGCATTGTTTCCATCGCTTCGCACGAGTTGAGAACGCCAATTTCTGTAATTTCTATTTCCGCCGGCTTTATAAAAAAATACAAGGAGAAAATGACGGGCGAAGAAATTGATGTGAAGTTGGAGAATATCAACCGCCAGGTGAATAATATTAGCGCACTACTGAGCGACATACTCACGTTAGGCAAAAGCGAATCGAATACCCTCAAAGTAATAAGGAGGGAAATGAATCTTCCCGAATTTTTTTCGAGATTGAAAAACGACATCGAAAGCAGCACGCGCAATACGCATGCAGTAGTTCTTGAACTTGACATTCCAAATACTATTATAAATGATGACGGGCTGATGCGTAATATTTTCAGCAACCTACTCAGCAATTCAATTAAATACTCGCCGAACTCCAAAGAGGTAGTATTGAAGGCATTTGTGAATGACGGTTTTCTGACTACCCACATTATCGACCATGGTATCGGTATTCCTGAATCACAACTTAAAGATTTGTTCACTCCATGGTTCAGGGCATCAAATTCATCGGGGTTTGTGGGGCATGGCCTTGGGTTATCGATTGTAAAGAAGGCCATCGAATTGCTGAAAGGTGATATTTCTGTCAAAAGTGCGCCAGGGCTTACTCAATTTACCGTGAATATTCCTTTACAGGATTAAAAGGAGTGATTCGCCAAAATTCCTAACCCGGAGGATTGGCTATCTTTGAAGCATTATTCCTTAAAAACATTCCTGTGATTATCTCTCGTCCACAAACCTCTACGGTAACCTCTTTTGTATTTTTTCTGGTCATCACCATTATTGTGTCTGCCATGAATATCATGGTGGTGCTGCAGGCGCCCCGCGCCGAATGGTACAATTACGCCATCATTATTGTGCTCATCCCTATTGGGCTAGTTGTTTTGTATAAGATTTTCATCCGCTATAAAGTGTTGCGGTTGGGCAACAATCAGATCCAGATTAGTTACCCCGTGCTTCGCCAAACCAGGCACTATCCGCTCGATCAGATTTCCGGTTGGGTGGAAAATAGCGTGAAGACCGGGAAGAATTCGGTTTACAAGGAGCTCCAGATCCGGTTTGCCGACGGCGCTAAGCTGGACATTGGCCATAAGGAGCACACCGAATATGCGCGAATGGTACAGTACCTTCAGCAAAAAGTTCCTAAGAAAAAAGCTCAGCTACGCTGATTGGTAAAGTTTCAAAACATTTTTACTTTTGCAGCCCCTCGTAAATGAAAATGCCCAGGTGGTGAAATTGGTAGACACGCTACTTTGAGGGGGTAGTGCCGCAAGGTGTGCTGGTTCGAGTCCAGTCCTGGGCACCAAAAAGAATCGCAGGCAGCTGACAGTGTAAACTGTTGGCCGCCTGCGGGTTCAAGCCGAAGTGGTGAAATTGGTAGACACGCACGTTTCAGGGGCGTGAGCCGTAACAGGTGTGCGGGTTCGAGTCCCGCCTTCGGCACTTTTCTCAGGCTATTGCCTCCGCTAAAAAGGTATTTAGCTTCTTTATGTGTTTGGCCACGCCGGCCACCTTCTTCACAAAATTCTTGTCGGCCAGGTCAGCATCAGTAAACGGATGCGACACCGTATAACTTTTGTTTTTTAAGATTTCGATGTGCGGATGATCTTTGGGGTATCCTTTCGGCGCGGTTTTTAGCCTGTCCCAGTCGTTCAGTCCATCAAATAGCTTTTTGAATTCCTTCTCGTTCAGGATTTTCAAAAACTTCTGTGAATTGTAGTCAATTTCCTGCCTGATTTTCGCCAGGTTTTCCGGATTGGGCATGTACATGCCGCCGGCGATAAAGCTTTTGTTGCCCGGCTCAAAGTGGATATAATACCCCGGCTCCTGCTCCATTTTGCCGTGCGCCGAAAAGCCGGCACCCATATTGGTTTTATATGGTCTCTTGTCTTTGCTGAACCGCACGTCGCGGTAAATGCGAAAACCGATCTTGCGAGGATTAAGTCCGGCAAGGCTTTCGTCGAGCTTCACCAACTCTTTGTGCAACTCTTCCAGAAAATCTTCAAACGACAACTTGGCCTGAAGGTACACCGGCTTATTTTTTTCAAACCAGTCGCGGTTATTGTTTTTGGCGATGTCTTTCAGAAATTTCAGGATCAGGGGAGCGTTCATTCAAAATAAATTTAGCGTTTCAGAATTAGCTTCAAAGTAAATCAACAACCGACTCGAGTCCAATACCCCGAGAGGCTTTCACCAGAATCGTGGCTTCGCTAATGGGATGTGCTTTCAACTCTTCCATCAGCAAGGCTTTGGTTTCAAAATGTTTCGCTTGCGGCAATTCACTAAGCGCAACTTTAAAAAGCGAGCCCACCAGATAAATTCTTTCAAAGCCCTTTTCACGGGCTAACTTTCCTATCGCCTGATGCTCTTTGGCCGCTTCGTCTTCCAGTTCAAACATGTCACCCAGAATCAATACTTTATTGGGCGCTTTCATGCTAGCCAGATTATTGATGGCTGCTGCCATTGAGCTTGGATTGGCATTGTAGGCATCAAGAATAATCGTGTTGGTTCCTTTCTTCACAATCTGTGAGCGCATGTTTTCAGGCGTGTAGGCCGCAACGGCCTGATTGGCCAGCACTGCGTCAACCCCAAAAAACTTACCGATGCAAAGAGCCGCGCCTATGTTTTCAAAGTTGTACGCACCCATCAGTTGGGTTTGAACAATTTCTCCATTTTCTGCTTTGAACTTGATGTATGGATCAGCCGAAATGAATTCGGCATGATAGTAATTGTGGATGTCCGGATAAAACAATGGCGACCTGAAGTAATGCGAAAATTGCGTCAGCACCGGATTGGTAGAGTTAATAAACACTTGCCCGTGGTTGTTCAGCAGATGTTGGTACAATTCCGTTTTGCCACGAATGATATTTTCGTACCCGCCGAACGTACCAATGTGGGCTTTGCCTATGTTGGTGATGAATCCGTGTGTTGGCTTGGCAATGGCCGAGAGCGCGGCGATCTCACCCACGTGGTTGGCGCCCATTTCTATGACGGCAATTTCATACGAAGCATCGATGGAAAGAACTGAGATTGGTACCCCGATATGGTTGTTGAGGTTTCCCCGCGTGGCAAAGGTTTTGAATTTCTTTTGAAGCACTGCACTCAGCAATTCTTTGCTCGTCGTTTTTCCGTTGGAACCAGTCAGGCCAATAACGGGGATCTTCAGTTGGCTGCGATGGTGCGCCGCAAGTTTTTGCAACGCCTCCAGACCGTCGTCCACAAGAATATACTGGTCATTTTTTACAAACTCTTTTTGATCTACCACGGCGTAGGCCGCTCCTTTCGCAAGCGCCTCGGCGGCAAACTCATTGGCATTGAACTTGGGGCCTTTTAAAGCAAAGAAAATCGATCCGCGAATGATTTGTCTTGTATCGGTACTTACTGTGCCACACGAAAGGTATTTCTGATAAAGGTTGGTAAGGTCAGTCATAGGGCAAAGTTAAGTTTTTTACACCACCGCCTGCTTTTCCATAAGACCATTAGCATAAAAATCTACACAACCCAACAAAACAATATTCAACTTAGGCCGAAGCCAACTCCTACGATTTATTACCTTTGGTCACGTTGTGAACATCGTAAAATTCTTTCTTAATCCTTCACTACCTCTTCACCTTGAGGTCGACCGGTCACGAATCATTACGATGCGAAGATTGTTGTTGATTCTATTTGTGATGTTCACCACGGGCTTGGTGCTTGATTTGATCTTTGACTTCGCCAATTTCAGCGCATGGGTATTTGTAGCCGGCCAATGCCTGACGTTGCTTTTTCTCGGGCTTTCCCTCATCAATTTTCCACACGATTACCAGATCACCATTTTTGTCTTTACTTTTCTTCTGGCAAATCAGGTTAACCTCTGGTTTCATCCCAAAGCCTTTCACGTTCTTGTCTATTGGGTGGGGCTTTCCCCCCTTGCCCTTACGGGAATCACCAAACGCTCGAAGCTGGCTATTTGGATCGGCGTGCTGGCGGCCTACATCATCGTGAACGGCTTGACCATCAACCAAAAGGTCGGACCCTATTCACTGGTTTTAAATCCGACCTTGTTTATTGTGGCCGGACTTTTTTTTCTGTTCACCACCACTGCGATTGCTTTCTTTTTCAGCTACACACAAAACCTCACCTGGCGCAGGATGTCCGAAAAAAATATTGAGTTAGCCAAGCTGAGTGAAGAAATCGAGCAGCAGAATATTCAACTGAAAAACTACAACGAGACTCTCGAAGCCCGGGTTCATGAACGGACCAAAGCGCTCGAGCATCAGAACAGCCAACTGGCCGAGTATGCGTACATCAACTCTCATCTGGTGCGCGGACCGCTGGCGCGAATCATTGGACTCACAAATCTGATTTCACGAACCTCACAAACTACCGAGCAGCAGGAGCTAATCGAAAACCTCAATCAGGCTTCCGCCGAATTGGACAGCGTCATTTTCAGCATCAACAATGCCTTGATTCGGCAACAGGAATTTGACCGCAAAACGCTGAAAGACGAAAGCGACGTGCTCGCCGACGAATGATCAGTTGGATTTAATCCAACGCACACAAAATTCATTCAGCTCCGGAAAAAACAATTCGAATTCTTTCCCGAACGAATCATAATGATTTTCAAGATCCGCTACGGATTGCTCCATCTTTGATTCAAACCGTGTGCGCCGGGCCATGCCGCTTAGTGCTTTCTGTATCCCTTCCAGTCGGGAATAGTTCACCAGCCAGTTTCCTTTGATCATGTACGGCAAAAGAAAGTTGACCTCTTCGGGCAATATCTCCGATTGTTTCTGCAACAAGTCGTAGCATTCGTCGGCAAAGTCGGGAAGTACTTGCTCTGAATAGCGGTTCCAGTGTTTCGCCAAAAAATGATCGTAAAAGATATCGACGATAACGCCGGAGTAATGGCGGTATTTTTCGCGCAAGCGATCTTTACTTTGCTTCACCACCGGATGACGATCTGTAAACCAATCGATCTCGCGGTGCAGTGCAATGCCTTTGGCCACTTCGGGGTGAAAGCGATCGGTAAGGTTTTTGCCTTTCACAAAATCACCAATAAAATTTCCTGTTTTTAGTTGGGGGTTTTCGCCCGAAAGGTAAAGGTGCGCCAGAAAATTCATACCGAAAGATACTGACTTCACGCTACACCATTAAACTACCTGTAGTTGAATTAGCTGTTGAAGTTCTTGCGATTTTACAGTAACATTGATAACTAATCAAAAATAGCATGAGTAAAAACTGGTTTGTACTTTGTCTGTTTGCCGCGCTGTCAATCCCGGCACTGGCGCAACCCCAAAAGTCGGCAATGCCGATACCTTATGGCGAGCCCATTCGCCTTGAGCAAGCAGAAAAAATTATGACGGCTGCTGTTCAGGAGGCCAACAAAAATAATTGGACAATGGCTATTGCCATCGTGGATGCCGGCGGCAACCTTGTGCTGTTTAAAAAAATCGATAACACACAGATCGGCTCGATCGAAGTAGCGATTGGCAAAGCGCGAACGGCCAATAACTTCAAGCGTCCTACCAAAGTATTGGAAGATGCCGTTGCTAACGGCGGCGTAGGTCTGCGAATTTTGTCGATCAACAATGCTACTGCGCTGGAAGGCGGCGAACTCATCGTGGTCGATGGAAAAATCATCGGCGCTATTGGCGTGTCAGGAGCCCAGTCTACTCAAGACGACCAAGTCGCTAAAGCGGGACTTGCGGCGCTCAACTAACTTCAGCGAATCATTTACTCTCGCTACAGCGAAATACAAAAACCAAAACCTATGAAAACAAAGTTCTACCTCTTCTTTGCGCTTCTCTTTTTTACAGCGCTCCTTGGCCACGCCCAGCGCACACTTATTCACTGCGGCTCGGTCATCGACGGAAAAAACAAAGAGCTGCTTCAACAAATAACCATCGTTGTGGAAGCCAATAAAATTACAGCCGTGGAAAAAGGATTTACCAAGCCAGGTAAGGATGACAAGCTTATCGACTTGAGTAAAAAAACGGTGATGCCTGGATTGATTGATATGCACGTGCATCTTGAAAGCGAAACCAGCAAAGACGCTTTAGTAAAACGCTTTACGCTCAATGAAGCTGACGTTGCCTTTCAGTCGACAGTCTATGCCAAGAAAACTTTGATGGCCGGCTTCACGACCGTACGCGATTGTGGAGGCAGCGGTGTAAACATTTCGCTGCGCAATGCGATCAACCAGGGCATCGTGGTCGGTCCGCGTGTGCTCACTGCTGGAAAAAGCATTGCCTCTACCGGTGGTCATGCCGACCCGACGAATGGCTCGCGCAAAGACCTGATGGGCGACCCCGGACCAAAAGAAGGCGTGATCAACAGTCCGGAAGACGCGCGCAAAGCGGTACGCCAGCGCTACAAAGACGGTTCTGATTTTATTAAAATTACAGCAACAGGTGGCGTGCTGAGCGTGGCTAAAGATGGAAGTGGTCCGCAGTTCACCCAGGAAGAAGTGAATGCTATCGTGGAAACCGCCAAAGACTACGGCATGATCACCGCCGCACATGCCCACGGCGCGGAAGGCATGAAGCGTGCAGTGCTGGCTGGAATCACCACCATCGAACACGGCACACTGATGACGGAAGAGGTGATGGACTTGATGAAGCAGAAAGGAACGTATCACGTGCCGACCATCATCGCTGGTCGCTCGGCGGCTGAGTATGCGAAGATTCCAGGATACTACCATCCGCTGGTGGTTCCCAAGGCTTTAGAAATCGGCTCGAAGATTCAGGAGAATTTTGGTAAAGCCTACAAGCGCGGCGTGAAGATGGCATTCGGAACAGATGCCGGGGTATTTCCTCACGGCGATAACGCCAAAGAATTTGGCTACATGGTAGAAGGTGGAATGCCGCCCATCGAGGCGTTGCTTAGCGCGATGCAGGTGAATGCTACCATACTAGGCATGGGTGAAAAAGTAGGTTCTATCGAAAAAGGAAAACTCGCCGACATCATCGCAGTGGATGAAGATCCTACCAAGAACATCGGCACGATGATGAAAGTAACTTTCGTAATGAAAGACGGCGTAGTGTATAAAAATGAGTAACGGCTAAGAAGCCCTGCTGTCAAACCGGTTTACCTGTACTACGCCTTCTACCTTTTCCAATTTACTTATGAGCATTTCGAGGTGACGGGTGTCGTTTACGTACAGCATGATTTCGCCATTGAAGATACCGTGGTCGGTCTTGAACGATAGTGAGCTCATATTCACTTTTAGTTCTTCTGAAATTACTTTGCTCACGTCGTTGATCAGACCCACGCGGTCGGTACCGACTACTTTCAATCCCGTAAGGAATGCTACCTCGTGCTGGCTTGTCCACTTGGCTTTGATGACGCGGTTGCCATGGTTGGCGAGCAACTCCGGCGCATTGGGGCAATTGGTGCGGTGTATTTTTATTCCTTCGCTCACCGTGACAAAGCCAAACACTTCATCGCCGGGAATGGGCGTACAGCATTTGGCAAGTTTGTACTCCACCACGTCCATGTCTTCGCCTATGAGCAGCGTATCTTCCGAGCGGCCTTTGGATTTGATTTCCTGCTCAATGGTCTTCACATCAGCCACTTCACTCACCGCCAGCTTTTTTACTCCCGTGGGTTTGTAATCCTGGAATTTCTTGATGTCGGCGATCGTGATAATTCCTTTGCCGACTTTATAAAGCAATTCCAACTGCGAGCTTACATTAAAGAATTCGCGAAGCTGCTCATACACCTGACCATTCACGTCGATCTTCATCTGCCTCAGCTTGCGGATCAGAATTTCCTTGCCGTCGTCGGCAACTTTGCGGCGATCTTCTTTGAGCAGATCTTTGATTTTGTTTTTCGCCTTGGGGCTGATCACAAACCGCAGCCAGTCTTCGTTGGGTTTCTGTTTTGACGAGGTGAGTATCTCGATCTGATCGCCGTTTCGCAACACATGGTTGATGGGCACTAACTTCTGATTGACTTTGGCGCCGATACACTTTGCACCAATGTCGGTATGGATCTCAAACGCAAAGTCGAGGGCGGTAGCACCTTTCGGAATTGTCTTCAGTTCGCCTTTGGGCGTAAAAACAAAAACTTCTTCATTAAACAAGTTGCCACGAAAATCATCGACAAACTCCAGCGCAGTGAGGTCTTGCTTCTCCAGGGTTTCGCGCACACGCACCAGCCATTTTTCCAAGTTCGATTCGTACTTGGCGGTATTGTCTTTGTACTTCCAATGAGCGGCATAGCCTTTCTCGGCAATCTCGTCCATTCGCTTAGTGCGAATCTGTACTTCCACCCACTGGCCGTTTTTGGCCATCACCGTAGTGTGTAACGACTCGTAGCCATTCCCTTTTGGCGTGCTGATCCAATCGCGAAGGCGATCAGGGTTAGGCGTATAAAAATCAGTAACGATGGAATACACTTGCCAGCAAAAGGATTTCTCATGCTCCAGCGATGTGTCGATAATAATTCGGATCGCAAACAAATCGTACACTTCCTCAAACGGAATGTTCTGCTTGCGCATCTTATTAAAAATGGAAAAGATCGATTTTGGCCTGCTCTTGATTTCATAGTTCACCTTGAGCATGTCAAGTTCATCCTTGATCGGCTGCACAAATTGTTTGATGAATCGGTTACGCGATGTTTTGGTGGCGTCAATCTTGTTGGCGATGTCGCGGTACGTGGCATAATCCGTGAAGCGCAGATACAAATCTTCAAGCTCTGTTTTGATGGCGTTGAGCCCGAGCCGATGCGCCAGCGGCGCATAGAGATAGATCGTTTCGTTAGCCACGCGCAACTGCTTGTTGCGCGGCATGCTTTCGAGCGTGCGCATGTTATGCAGGCGATCGGCCAGCTTGATGAGAATAACACGCACATCTTCACTTAACGTGAAAAGCATCTTGCGGAAATTTTCCGCCTGCGCGGAAGTTCCGTATTCAAAAACGCCTCGAATTTTGGTAAGGCCATCTACGATGCTCGTGATTTTCTTGCCAAACGTGCGCTCAATATCCGAAAGCTGAATATCGGTATCTTCCACCACGTCGTGCAGTAGCGCAGCCACAATCGAAGTCGTGCCAAGGCCAATCTCTTCTACACAAATTTCGGCTACGGTAAGCGGATGAAAGATGTACGGCTCGCCCGACTTGCGGCGCATGTTTTTGTGCGCCTCCATGGCAATGGTAAAGGCTCGCTTGATCAGCTTAGCGTCGCCTTCCTTTAATACAGGCTTTGCTTTTCGCAGCAGCCTGCGATAGCGGTTAATGATTTCTCGTTTTTCTTCTACAGCGTCAACTACCACAAATTCAGGGTTCTTGTTTCAAGATACAAAATTCAAATTATAAAACCGGTCGCTTTTTGACAACACGCCTACTTCATCGATTGCATTTAATTTTAAGACAATCAATTGCCCGGCATATCATTGGTACATCCTCTTCCAATACAGGGTTAGCCTTATGCAGCACACTAGTACTTTTCAACTCATTCTTCGGATTTTAGCGCGATCACCCATCCGTTTCCGGTAATTCATTGCGGCAGGGCCTGCGGGTGCCCTTTTGTCGTCATTCCACCAATTTTTCATTAAGGCTTTAATAGTAACGAATAATCCCTAAATTTGCGCTCCCTTTTAGCGAAAAGGGCGTTTCTAGCGCATGTGGCGTAATTGGTAGCCGTGCCAGACTTAGGATCTGGTGCCGAAAGGCGTGGGGGTTCGAGTCCCTCCATGCGCACAATAATTAAGGTATCAGGTAGCGCCTTACAGAAATAAACCTGTAAGGTGCACCCTGAGGCCGCTCACTTTAAATTTCAATCTCTTGAACATTACATTAGACAAGCAAAGCGCCACCGACGGCCTCATCAAAATTCAATTGTCAGAAAGCGACTATCAGCCCAAAGTGGAAGAGAAAGTTCGCGACTACGCCCGTAAAGCCACTATCAAAGGTTTTCGGCAAGGCAAAGTACCTACCGGCGTGATCAAAAAAATGTACGGTAAGGGAATTCTGGTGGAAGAAGTTAACCACATTATCTCGCATTCAGTCTCGGATTACATCCGCGACAATAAACTTCGTGTCCTTGGCGACCCGCTGCCTAACCATGAAAAAGCAAATACCATCGACTGGGATTTCCAAAAGGATTTTGAATTTGAATTTCAAATCGGATTGGTGGAAGACTTCACCGTTGACCTTTCCAACAAGGTAAAAGTTACCTCGCATCCCATTGAAGTTGACAAAAAGGTGATGGACGATACGCTGGAAGACATCAAACGTAGGTACGGTAAGCGCACCACGCCCGAAACAAGCGAAGCCGGCGACAACCTGTTTGGCGAAATCAACAAAGCAGGAAGCGAAGAGAAACACGGCTCGTTCCTCAGAACGGACCTGGTGGAAAAATCGCAGACCAAAAAATTTGTTGGCCTGAAAAAAGAAGATACCATTGAGTTTGATATCGAAAAAGTACTTACCGACGCAGGCGCCATTGCTCAGCTCATCAACGTGAGTGAAGACGAAGCCAAAAACGCGACTGGCAAGTATAGCTTTAAAGTGACCAGCATTAGCCGCATTGAACCTGTGGAACCAAATCAAGAATTGTTTGATCAGGTTTTTGGTAAAGATGTTGTCACCACCGAGGAAGCTTTCTTAAACAAAATCAAAGAAACGATCTCCAGCAACTACGATCGCGAAACACAACACCTGCTGGATCACGAAATTCAACACTACTATGTGGATCACACCAAGATCAATATGCCTGAAGGTTTTTTGAAAACCTGGCTGAAAGCCACCAGCAACGGTCAAGTGACTGACGAGGTTCTTGAAAAGGAATTCCACTCGTACCGCGATTCCATCAAGTGGGATCTGGTGAAAAATAAAATCGCCGAAGAAAAGGGAATTAAAGTAGAAGAAAACGAAGTGCGGGAAAAAGCTAAACAACTGATCATGGATCAGTTTGGTGGCCCCGCCATTGCCGAGCAGCTGGGCGACAAGTTTGACGCTATCGTGACGAACTACCTGGCTGGCAAAGACGGCAAAGGAGAAACCTACATGCAGAGCTACAATCAGATTCGCCACGAAAAAATCCTGAACGCTATCAAAGAAAATATCACCATTGAGGAGAAGAAGGTGAGCCTGGAAGAATTCAGGAAAATTGCAGAATCGCACCGCCATTGAACTAATCAAACTTAAATTGAGTTTTATAAAAGCCTGTCTGACGATAGGCTTTTTTATTTCGGTTTTTCTTCTCTAAACTTGAAATAAATTATTGTAGAGAAACGTCCTTAAAGCGTAAACTAATAGTATGAATAACCATAACGAATTTCGCAAATACGCCGTGCACCACATGGGCATGAGCGGCAACGCCCTCGATAGCTACGCAAAGCATATGAACGATGTATTGGGCATGACACCAAACATTGTGGAAGAACGCCAGATGCGTGCCACTGTGATTGATGTGTTTTCCCGACTGATGGCAGACCGGATTATTTTTTTCGGAACTGCTGTAGACGACTATGTGGCCAACGTTATCACCGCACAGCTTTTGTTTCTGGAGTCATCCGATCCAAAAAAAGACATCATCATGTACATTAACAGTCCGGGCGGATCAGTATATGCCGGCCTGGGCATTTACGACACCATGCAGTACGTGAACCCTGACGTTGCTACCATCTGTACGGGTATGGCTGCTTCCATGGGCGCCGTTCTACTTGCTGCAGGCGCAAACAAAAAACGGTCAGCATTACCCCATTCGCGGGTGATGATTCACCAACCTTCTGCCGGCATGCAAGGTACGTCTTCCGACATGGAGATCTCCATGCGTCAAACCCTTGAGCTGAAGAAAGATTTATACACCATTCTCTCCAAGCACAGCGGTCAGACCTACGAAAAAATAGAAAAGGATTCGGATCGCGACTATTGGATGCGTTCGGTAGAAGCCAAAGAATACGGCTTGATCGACGAAGTGCTCGAGCGGATCAAAAAATGATTTGAAATTTTAGCGCTGTGCCAATTAGCCAATAAATAAGTACCTTTGTTATTTACTGGCTGGTTGGCACGGTGATTTTAAAGGAAAATTGAAATGGCAGAAGTAACCTGTTCTTTTTGCGGAAGAAATAAGAAAGATGTTGACCTGATGATCTCGGGCATTCACGCGCACATTTGCGACAAATGCGTGACACAGGCCAACCAGATATTATCCGAAGAGAAAAAGAACAAGGTAGAAGCCGGAGCGCTGCCCAATTTTAAGTTGATCAAGCCCCGCGAAATTAAAAAACACCTGGACGAGTATGTAATCGGGCAAGATGAAGCCAAACGCGTGATGAGCGTAGCGGTGTACAACCACTACAAGCGGTTGATGCAGCGTAAAATCGATTCAGACATCCTCATCGAAAAATCGAATATCATTATGGTGGGCGAAACTGGTACGGGCAAAACCTACCTGGCTCGCACACTCGCCAAAATATTGCAAGTACCTTTCTGCATTGCTGACGCTACCGTGCTTACTGAAGCTGGCTACGTAGGTGAAGATGTAGAAAGTATACTTACCCGACTGCTGCAAGCGGCCGACTATAACACGGAAGCAGCCGAACGCGGAATTGTGTACATCGATGAGATTGATAAGATCGCGCGTAAGTCAGACAACCCTTCCATCACCCGCGATGTGAGCGGCGAAGGAGTGCAGCAAGCGTTGCTGAAATTGCTCGAAGGAACCGCCGTAAATGTGCCTCCACAAGGAGGACGCAAGCACCCGGATCAAAAAATGATCACGGTGAATACCGAGAACATTCTGTTCATCTGCGGAGGTGCCTTTGAAGGAATCGCGAGAATAATTGGACGGAGATTAAATACACGACCGCTAGGATTTACCGCCAGCGCCGACAGCATGAGTCCGAGCGAAGTAGAAAAAGAAAATCTGCTTCAATATGTTTCGGCTCAGGATTTAAAAACATTTGGATTGATTCCGGAATTGATCGGCCGATTGCCAGTCATTTCTTATCTCAACCCGCTTGACCATGTGGCGTTAAGCAAGATCCTTACAGAACCTAAGAATGCACTGATCAAACAATACAAGAAATTGTTTGAGATGGAAAACATCGAAGTTGAATTTAAAGAAGGCGCACTCGACTTCATCGTTGAAAAGGCGGTGGAATACAAACTCGGCGCCCGCGGTCTTCGCTCCGTGTGTGAAGCTATCATCACCGACGCCATGTTTGAATTACCGTCGGACAAGACGGTTGAAAAACTGATCATCAACCGCACGTATGCGGAAGAGAAATTCAGCAAATCACATTACAGCAAACTCAAGGTAGCGTAGATTACCGTTTGGTAATCTTAAACTCTACGCGCCGGTTCATCTTACGGTGCTCTTCGGTATCGTTACGCACAATCGGATTAGCCGGGCCGTATCCTTTTCCCGTAAGGCGATGTTTGCTGACTTGTTTACTCACCAGGTAATTGATTACCGAATTCGCCCGATCTTCAGATAATTTTATCAATGCAGTCTGCGGACCGATGTTGTCTGTATAGCCCGCCACCTCAATATTCATGTCGGGATTGTCGTTCAGAATTTTTACCAGGCGGTCAAGTTCCGGATAAGATTCTGACCGCAGCAGAGGCTTGCCTTGCTCAAAGAAAACGTTGTTCAGCTGAAGACTTACCCCAACCTCTATCGGCAACAGCAGAAGGTTTTTTTCCATCTCCTGATATTGAGAGATACTGGCGAGCTCCAGATTTTCATTGACGGAGAGAAATCCTTTCGCGGCAGCGTGCAAGCCGTAGTTAGCGCCGGAAGGAAGCACGATGTGAAACTCGCCCGAGCCTGGGTTCGACTGCGCTTCGGCTACTTCCTTGCCAGTGCCCAAATCATCAAGAAGGATTTCGGCCGTCACTGGCTCATTGGTTTTGGCGTTGATGGTCTTACCAAATACCAGAATCACCGGATTAGGTTTAAGTGCCTGAGGCAGTTTCAGGCGAACTATATCCGCTTTGCCGATGGAGTTCTTACGGCTTACCATGTAGGCATAATCGCCAGAGGCGGGAACAGTATAGTAGGCGTCAAATTCAGACGTGTTGATGTCAGGGCCGAGGTTTCGCGGAGTCGTCCACCGCGACCAGCCGTCACCAATTCGCTTTGAGATAAATGTATCGCTGTTGCCGTAGCCAGGCCTTCCGTCAGATGAAAAATAAAGCGTGCGACCATCGGGCGAAAGGAACGGGCTTGTTTCGTCGCCAAGCGTATTGATGTCCGGGCCAAGGTTGATGAAGTTCCCCCAGTTGCCGTCTTTATCCTGCAGCGACACATAAATATCTTTCTCATCTACCTTCTCATTGTAGTAAAGATTTTTCGGCGTCTTCAACGTGGCAAGAAAAACCTTTCCATCTGATGACAATTGCGTTTCCATGTAGGTAGCCTCCGTAGTGTATCCCAATCCCAAGTCGTTCATCTCCGACCAGCCGTTGGCTGTTCTTCTGAAATAGACAAATCGCTTGCCATGCGCCAGGTAAATGGTATTTTGATCCGTGCTTATTGCCGTGAGGTTGTCTACACCAGTAGTATTTACCGGCGCACCAATATTTTTCGCTGTCATCCATTTGCCATCCAACTTTCTTGAAACCCAGATATCGCTGGCATCATCTTTCCCGCCAAGGTTTTGCTCATGATTTTTGCGTACGAAATACAAGGCGCGTCCGTCGGCAGAAATATTCGGAGAAACATCGTTCTCTCCACTGTTGACAGTCGTTCCCAGATTTTCCTTGATGAGACCTGTCGGCAGGTTTTCGGCAATTAAAATATTATTGTCCTGGTCCAGCAAAAAGTCATCGACTTCCAGAGTCATGTTCGTATAGTTGATGAATCCGGCCCGAAATCCGAGGCTTTGAAGCTGGTTGGTGGAGATTAGGTTGTCGTTCAAATAGCAAAAGAGTGAATTGCCTCTTTTCTGAACACGGACGATATTTTCCTGGTTGAGCGGTTTTACTAATTCTGTAGTTATCCAGTCGCCGGAACCTTTTGTATTCACCTTATAATATCCATTGGTGGTGAAAATAAACTCATTATAATTTTTACTGTCAGAATAACCCCAGAAAAGACCGATACCGTTGTTGATCGAACCATCGCGTTGAACAAAGGTTGCCTGCATGGTAAAATCTTTGTTGGGGTCGAAAAAGCCAGGAAAAAAGTTGAATTCGCCAGAACCTTCTTTGAAGGTCTTCAAAATGTACTTTCCGTTTTCGATTTTACGGTCACAGTCCTGGTCGCACGTCATTGTCCAACCACGGTCGTTATTATCAAACGTTTCTGTCTCCGATTGAGCATGGATTAAAAAAGGAGAAAAAAGCAGCGTGGCAAGAAGCAGTTTCTTCATGGGTATTAGGTTAGTACATTAAAATTAGGATATTCCCAGAGAAGATTAAATACCCTGAGTTACCTGTTTCATTCTCCGTACCAGCACGGATGGGGTAAGTCCTTACCGAAGCGCCTGCAGCATTAGTCGTGCAGTGTTCTCAGATGCTGAGCCTGTATCAAGGGTATTAAAAATAAGGTCGTACTCGTTGCGCATTTTTGTCCGGTATTCGCCTTCGGCTAATAAAAGCAACAATTCATTTGAAATTCGTTGGGGCTGCGCTTCGCTCTGAATAAGCTCTTTGATCACTTCCTTATCGGCGATAAGGTTGATAAGCGAAATAAATCTCACGCGCACCAATCGGCTGACTATGGCGTATTCCCCTGCACCCATTTTATACACCACTACCTGAGGCACTTTAAAAATTCCGGTTTCGAGCGTTGCCGTTCCCGACGTCACTACGGCTGCGTCGGCAATGGAAAGAAGATCGTACGACGCATTGAAAACAAATTTTACAGAAGGAATATCGGCCAGTGGCTGGTACAATTCTTTGGGCAAATTATCGACAGCGGCTACGACGTACTGATGCTCCGGGTTATTTTTTACCACTTCGGCCATCATCGGCACCATTCGTTTCAGCTCCATTTTGCGGCTGCCGGGCAGCAACGCCACTACCTTGCGAGTGCGGTCGATCAGGTTCTTCGACGCAAAGTCTGGATCTGCCTTAAACGACTTGATGGCGTCAAGCACTGGGTTTCCCACATAGTCTACATCCCAACCTACTTTTTCTTTGTAAAATTTTTTCTCAAAAGGAAGGATCACAAATAGCCGGTCGACACATTTTTTCAAACCAAAAGCCCGCGCCTGATACCACGCCCACACTTTGGGAGGAATGTAAAAAAATACTTTGTAGCCTGCCGGCTTGGCAAACTTGGCGATGCGCGTGTTGAAACCGCCGTAGTCTATCAAGATCACCGCGTCAGGCTGAAACTGTTGAATATCGTTGCGGCACAGGCTGATGTATTTGAAGATGGTGAACGTCTTGGTGACTAGCGAGAGAAACCCCATGAAGGCAAGTTTCTCATAGTGAACAAAAATATCTACGCCGGCTTTCTGCATTTCTTCGCCGCCGAAGCCGCGCACCGACACCGTGGGATCAATCGCCTTCAGTGCCTTCACCAGATTACTTCCGTGCAAATCGCCCGATCGCTCGCCTGCTACAATGTAAAGTTTCAAATGCTTTTGTTTTATTCGCCCAAGTACTCGACGTAATTGCGCGGAGTTTCATACAATTTCACCGAGTGCAACCGGCCAAAGGCTGAAATAGTTCCGATCTTCGGCTCCAGGATTTTCCAGATTTCCTGCGCAATGATCTCGGTACTCGCCATTTTATCCTTCATGAACGGAACATCCAGATTCAGATTTTTATGATCAAGCTGATCCACCACTTCTCTTCGAATCAGCGTGCTCAATTTTTTCAAATCGATTACAAACCCGGTATCCGGATCGGGTTTGCCTTTCACCGTGATGATCACCTCAAAATTATGGCCATGCCAGTTTTCGTTGGCACAAGGGCCAAAAACCTCCACGTTCTTCTCCTTGCTCCACGCAGGATTATACAACTTATGCGCTGCGTTGAAATGCTCTTTGCGGCTTACGTAAACCATAGCTTTAAAAAATCGAATACAAATATAGCGATCAGGTTTCGTTGAACAGTTTCCCCGGATCGGCGGGAATAACTTATTTTTGTGCTCGAAAAAAGAATGCCCATGATCATCGTAACAGGAGCCGCCGGTTTTATTGGAAGTTGCCTCATTAAACGACTCAACCGCGATAATTTCAACGCCATTATTGCGGTGGATAAATTCCATATTCCTGCCAAGGAAAAAAATCTGGAAGGTGCCAAAATTCAGGAATTTGTTGACCGTGATGTTTTCATGGAATGGCTCGACAAAAACAACGAACTCGTGGAGTTTATCTTTCACATCGGCGCCAAAACCGATACCGCCGAGTTTGATACGGCGCTGCTCCACCGGATGAACACGCAATACACTCAGGACATCTGGAAGCGATGTATTCAATATCAGATCCCGCTGGTTTATGCTTCGTCGGCGGCGACGTACGGACTTGGCGAAATGGGCTACGACGACGATGAGTCAAAAATTCATTCGCTTAAGCCGCTCAATCCTTACGGTCAATCCAAGCAGGATTTTGACGTGTGGTCGTTGGCAGAAAAAGACAAGCCTTTCTTTTGGGCAGGTTTGAAATTCTTTAACGTGTACGGCCCTAATGAATATCATAAAGGAAGGATGGCCTCGGTAATCTGGCATGCATTCAACCAGATCGGCAAAACCGACAAGATGAAATTATTCAGGTCTCACAACCCCGAATTCAAAGACGGCGAACAGATGCGCGACTTTGTCTATGTGAAAGATGTGGTGGAAGTATGTATTTTTTTAATGCACCACAGGAAAAACTCAGGCATCTACAATCTTGGCTCTGGCAAAGCGCGTACGTTTTTGGCTTTGACCAAAGCAGTTTTTAAAGCCATGGGCAAAAAAGAAGATATTGAATTTATTGACACGCCGGCCGATATCCGCGACAAGTATCAGTACTTCACCGAAGCCAACATGGAGAAGTTGAAGAAGATCGGATATTCAAAACCCTTTCACTCGCTGGAAGAAGGAACTGAGGACTACGTGAAGAATTATTTACTCCAAGGGTTAAAACCTTACTAGGCGTTACTCCAGAATCTTGAATTCAATCCGTCGGTTCACCTGACGATTCTCTTCCGTATCGTTTGGCTTAATGGGCTTCTTCGAGCCGTAACCGATTTGGGTTAGCTGCGTGGCCGTAATTCCTTTGGATAGAAAATAATTCACCACCGACTGCGCGCGCTTCAGCGAAAGCTGCTGATTGTAATTCTCCACCCCCACATTATCGGTATGCCCGCTAATCTCTACTTTGATTTTGGGATTCTCCTTCAAAAATTTCGCCACCTCATCAAGTTCCGGGTAAGAGCGCTGGTTGATATCCGATTTATTGAATTCAAAGAAAATGTTGTTCAATACTGTCACTGCATTCTTAGTGATTGGTTGAAGAGCAATATCAATCACCAGAGGCTGATCAAGGTCTTTTTCTTCGTAATTAAAATGTTGCGAGAAAAAAAGATATCCTGGCTCACTGACGTGGAACGCATACTCGGATTTGCCCGGCACCACCACGAGGTATCGACCATTTATGGAATCAGATGTAACTACGGAAATACGCTCGCCGGTTTTAAGATCAAATAACTCAACCTGCGCCTGCAATGCCGCCTTGGTTTGACTATTGATGACCACACCTTGCACCACGTTGCCGCGACTACGCACCTGAAGATTTTTTGGTATCTCAGTTTGATAAATCTTGCTGTGATTGCCTCCCTCTTCGCGGGAATAATAGGCACGCGAGCCATCGCTGCTCACCGCAAATGAATACTGGTCTTCATAATCGTTGAGCGGCGCACCAAGATTTTCGGGCGACAGCCATTGTCCATTACTTTTCTCGGAAGAATAAATATCGAAGCCGCCAAAGCCGGGCATTCCATTGGAAGCGAAATAAAGATTCTTGTTATTCACATGAATGTACGGTGCCATCTCATCAAATTTGGTGTTGACGGGTTTTCCTACGTTCACAGCTTTGGTCCAGGCACCTGTTGAATCCTTTTTAGAAAACCAGATGTCATAGCCTCCTACTCCACCTTTGCGATCGCTCACAAAATAAAGTTCATTCCCATCCGCCGAAAGCGAAGGCTGCGCCTCCCATCCCGAACCGTTCACCGCAGGGCCTAGGTTCTTAGGTTTCTTCCATACGTCACCTTCCTTTTCACTTTCATACAAATCGCAACCGCGCGGTCCGCAGATGGTGAAGATCAGATGCCGTCCATCGGCTGAAATACTGCTTGCTCCTTCGCGATAATCGCTATTGATGTTTTCAGAAAGAGGTAATGGCGCCTTCCACCTTCCCCGATCGTCTTTCTTTGAAATGAAGATATCCTCGTTATCGTTGTGGGCATGTCCGTACCGTACCGTGAAAATCAAATTCAAACCGTCGGCGGTGATGCACGGAAAATATTGCATCGGATATTTGTTCACGGTGTCATTAAGGACTTTGATTTTGTAGCCAGCGTTTTCACCCTGATGAGCGAGACCATATTCCGCTTGCGACTTCCAAAGCAACACTTGATCGATTTTCGCTTTGTCAGTTTTTTCAATCGCAAGAAATTTTTCCAGGTTGGTTTTTGCCTTTTCATAAAGCCCTTGGCGAATGTAATTATCGCCCAACGAAAAATTATAAACCTTCTGTTTCAAAGGATAAGGTGTCAGCGCAAGTGCTTTTTCAAAACTCTCGCTTGAAGATTTGATATCACCGCTGTTGCGGTAAGTAGTAGCCAATCGATAATAGGCCTCTTCAAATTTTTTATCTTTGTCGATGGCCTGCTTTAAAAGTTTGATTGCCTGATCAAACTGACCGCGTACCCGAAAGTTGTCGGCCTCGATGTAGAGATCAATCGCTTTTTTATTTTTGGTACTCAGTGGTTGCGCTAGCCCCACGGTGATACCACAAAGAATAAAAATCAACAGAAAGGATTTGTTCATTACCAAAACTACTTAACAATTTTTGATACTTCAATTTCAGGGCCGTCAAAACCAAGCATGGCATTGATCAGCTTCACCGATTCATAACGTTCCAGATCTCGCAAGGCGATATGATCTTCGGTAATTATTTTTTTGTCAATGAGCTGCTGCCGCATTGTACCATTAAGAAGATAGGAACGAGGCGTGACCCAGCGATCTTTAATTTTGAATGCCAGATTTGCATACGACGAATCAGTGATGAGATTGTCTTTCACAATAATAACATCGTCGCACGTGCCCCGCTGCTCAAAAAGATTATTCAACTGCTGGCGATCTTCAAACTTGTGGGAATAGGAGATGGTATCGGAGTGAACAATCTTCAACGACTCCACGCTGCGCGGTGAGTAAGGAGTCACCTCCACTGTGTGCACTTCAGTGCTGTATACCAAGCGAACTTTGTGAAGGCCGGACGCAGGGAAATTTTCCATGGCCAGAATCTCTTCGAGGTTGACAGACCGATTCAGCCGAAGGACTTCGGCAACAGCCTTATTCATCCGCGCCTCGTGATAACTCAGGTCGCCGAATTTTCCATTCTCCAGTCTTATCGTTTCAATAAACCGGTACATAAATTTTATCGAGAACCTCGTGATATTCTTTTTCTACTTCGCTTTGCGCCGTAATACCACCTCCGCTTCGGTAATAAAATTGGTTCATCTCTTGTTCAATAAATCGAATCATCACCGCGCTGTCCAGATTTGTTCCATCAAAGTAACCAAAAACGCCCGTATAATAATTCCTTTTCTCGCCTTCGGCTTCAGCAATAATTTCAGCCGTCTTCTTTTTGGGCGCGCCACTTATAGATCCGGCGGGTAGCAGGGTAGTAAGGATTGTACCCAGCCGACTTTTATAATCATGCGCAAGCGAACCTACAATCTCTGAACTTACCTGCAGAAGATTTTTTTGTGGATTTTTTATCTCCGAGATAAACCGAAAGCGGCTTACCCGAACGTCGGCAGCTACCGCACTCAGGTCGTTGCGAATAAGATCCACGATGGTGACGTGTTCCGAAAGTTCTTTGGGATTCTCTAATATTATTTTGGAGGCCGCGGGTATTGACGCATCGATTGTTCCTTTCATGGGAAATGAAAATATTTTCCCATCTCTTATCTGAACAAAAGTCTCCGGCGAAAAGACGAGGAATTTATTTTTCCAACATAATTTATAATCGGCGTGACTTGCCAGGAAAAGTTCTTCGAGTGAAGCGTCTATTTCAATCTTCGTCTTGACCGTCAGGTTTGTCAAGTACGAATCGCCAAGTGTAATTTTTTTCTTTACGTAGTCAAATTTTGTTTTGTATGTCGACAAAGAAATGGGATGTTGGCGAAGCTTCACCGTTTTATTTTTCTGGACGGCCGCAGAACGATTGCTAAATCCACGTACAGAGTATAAAATTTCGGACGGCACATCATTGATCTTCCATGCCAGTGGTCGCTCCCTTTCAAAGTCAACCAAAAACAAAAAAGGGACTTGCTCCTGTCCCCAATGATTTAGCGTTGATTCAAATTCTGAAAGCGTCATTCAATGCTTCTAGGTTACGGAATATTCATGTACTTATGAATCTGCAGCGACACTTGCCACTTTGAGTTTGCCTTTACATAATCAATGATCAGTGGCACCATTTCTTTTTCCTTCGACCACTCTGGCTGCAAAAATAATTTACAAGAGGTGTTTGCACGTGAAGCAAGTTCTTCGGCCCACGCCAAATCACTTTTGTGATATACGATCACTTTCAATTCGTTGGCCAACGGAAAAACAGAATCGTGAGGCGCTTTAAATTTTTTGGGCGAGAAACAAACCCAATCCCACTCGCCTGTCAAAGGATAAACTCCAGAAGTTTCGATGTTGGTCTTCAAACCCGCCTCGCGCAACGCAGCGGTAAGTGAGGCAAGATTGTGCATGGCCGGTTCGCCGCCAGTTACTACTACGATTTCTGTTCCTGAGGATTTCGCCTTTGCAACAATGTCTTTTATTTCCATTTTAGGATGCGACTCCACATCCCATGACTCTTTCACATCGCACCACACGCAGCCTACATCACAGCCGCCAAGCCGAACGAAGTAAGCAGCGTGACCCTGATAGAATCCTTCACCTTGAATGGTGTAGAAGTCTTCCATCACGGGAAGTGTAGAAATACTTGATTGTTTTATTGCTTGCACTGCGCTTAGTGAGTTATCGTTAATCGTGATCTGCTAATCGCCGCAGTTTGAAAATTCTATTCCTAATTATGGATTACGCAATTCGGTGGCGCGAAGCGTATTGAGCAAAAGCGAAGCAATCGTCATCGGGCCAACGCCTCCCGGCACCGGTGTGATGAATGATGCCTTTGGCGCGACTTCTTTAAAATCAACGTCGCCCTTCAACGCATACCCATTTTTGAATTGCGGCCCTTCCACACGTGTAGTGCCTACGTCGATCACCACGGCACCTTCTTTCACCATGTCGGCGGTGATGAGGCCAGGTTTTCCTACGGCCGCTACTAAAATATCCGCGTGAAGCGTGTACATTTTTAAATCCTTCGTGTATTTGTGACAGATGGTCACGGTGGCTTTGCCTTCTTCCACCAGCATCATGCTGAGCGGCGCACCAACAAGGCGGCTGGCGCCAACCACTACACAATTTTTTCCTTCGGTGGGAATGTTATAACGCTTCAATAATTCCATCACGCCAAACGGTGTAGCCGGAAGCAGTAACGGATTTTTGGAAACTATACTTCCAAAGTTCCGATTGGTAAATCCATCGACATCTTTATCGGGGCGAATTTTCTCAGTGATGCGTTCAACGCTAATATTGGCAGGCAAAGGCAACTGCACGATAAATCCATCCACATCTTCGTCGCGGTTCACCTGATCGATGTGCTTCATCAGTTTGTCTTCGCTGATGGTATCGGCAAAGCGCATCATGGTGTAGTGAAACCCAACTTCTTTGCAGGCTTTTACCTTGTGGTCCACATAGGTTTGGCTGGCGCCGTCATCGCCTACCAGAATGATGGCCAGGTGCGGCACTTTCTTACCGGCAGCTTTGCGCTCGATTACTTTTTGTGTAATCTCCGCTTTGATGTCGGTAGAGATTTTCCGTCCGTCAATGATCGTATAAGATGTTGAGTCAGCCATTAAGCAATACAGTTTTAGATATCAAATTCCTCGTGGGGAGTAAACGTATTCTCGAACTACCTTTCAGGTTTATTCAATTTTCAACACCGCCATAAACGCTTCTTGCGGAATCTCTACATTTCCCACCTGGCGCATGCGCTTCTTTCCTTTTTTCTGTTTCTCCAACAATTTGCGCTTACGCGAAATATCACCACCGTAACATTTTGCCAACACGTTTTTGCGAATAGCACTCAGCGTTTCACGGGCAATAATTTTCTGACCGATCGCCGCTTGAATAGCCACTTCAAACATGTGACGCGGTATAAGCTCCTTTAATTTTTCACAAAGCTTTCTGCCCCACTCCTGCGCTTTGTTGCGGTGTACGATGGCAGATAGCGCATCAATTTTTTCTCCATTCAACTGTACATCGAGTTTTACCATGTCGCTTTCGCGCATGTCGATGAGGTGATAATCAAGCGAGGCGTATCCTTTCGAAATGGTTTTGAGCTTGTCGAAAAAATCAAATACGATTTCGGCCAAAGGCATTTCGAACGTCAGCTCCACGCGGTCGGCGGTGAGGTAAATCTGATTTTTGATCTGACCGCGCTTGTCCATACACAAGCTAATGATCGGGCCAATGAAATCCGATTTAGAAATAATCTGTGCACGAATAAAAGGTTCTTCAATAAAATCCACGGTTGTGGGGTCGGGCATTTCAGAGGGTGCATTGATCAGCACTGTCTTTCCGTTGGTGAGTGTGGCCTTGAACTGTACCGAAGGAACCGTGGTAATCACCGTCATGTTAAACTCGCGTTCCAACCGCTCCTGTACAATTTCCATGTGCAGCATTCCTAAAAATCCGCAACGGAAACCAAAGCCAAGCGCTGCCGATGTTTCTGGCTCCCATACCAGCGACGCGTCGTTCAACTGAAGTTTCTCCATCGATGCGCGAAGCTCTTCAAACTCCGATGTATCCACCGGATAGATTCCTGCAAACACCATCGGCTTCACGTCTTCAAAACCTTTGATGGCTTCGCCGGGGTTATCTACCAGCGTGATGGTATCACCTACTTTTACTTCTTTCGCAACCTTGATTCCAGAAATCAAATAGCCCACATTACCTGCGCTGATTTCATTCTGCGGAAGCTTATCAAGTTTGAGAACGCCAATTTCGTCGGCACCATATTGCTTGTCGGCATTCACAAATTTGATAAGGTCGTTTTTGCGCATGGTGCCGTTGAATACGCGGTAGTACACTTCAATTCCCCGGAAGGAATTAAAAACTGAGTCGAAGATCATGGCTTGCAGAGGTGCCTTCGGGTCGCCTTTGGGCGCCGGAATTCTTTTCACTGCCGCAATTAAAATTTCTTCGATGCCAATACCTTCTTTCGCACTGGCTTTGATGACCGCATCGCGCGAGCAGCCGATCAGATCCACAATCTGATCTGTCACTTCTTCGGGCATGGCAGCGGGCAAATCAATTTTATTCAACACCGGAATGATCTCCAGGTTGTGCTCAAGGGCGAGGTACAAGTTTGAAATGGTTTGTGCCTGGATACCCTGGGCGGCGTCCACGATTAGGAGCGCGCCTTCGCAGGCGGCAATCGAGCGGCTCACTTCGTACGAAAAGTCGACGTGGCCGGGGGTGTCAATCAGGTTAAGGATGTATTCTTTGCCTTCAAATTTATAGATCATCTGAATGGCGTGCGACTTGATGGTGATGCCTTTTTCGCGCTCCAGGTCCATGTTATCAAGTACCTGAGCCTGCATCTGACGATTAGAAACCGTACCGGTAAACTCCAAAAGCCGGTCTGCCAGCGTGCTTTTTCCGTGGTCGATGTGCGCTATAATGCAAAAGTTGCGGATGTTATCCATGCCAGCCATTCTTTCCTGTTGATTTAAGCCGCAAAGGTAGCCAGAAAGCACGTGTTTAGAAATTAAAAATTCAGCATTCCTGCAGGAAATTCAGGGCAAAACTGGCATTAGCCCACCGGATTGATTTAATTGAACACTCATTATTAGATTTTGCCACCCATGACCGTTTCTGCCACTCCTAAAATCCGGATCCAATCGATTGATATCCTTCGCGGAATGGCCATGGTGATCATGGCGCTGGACCACGTGCGCGATTTTTTTCACCGCGCCGATCTGGGTAAAGCAGCCGACGCTGCCCTGAACCCAACCAACATGGAAACGACCTACCCACTGCTGTTTTTCACGCGCTGGATCACTCATTTTTGCGCACCCATTTTTGTGTTCCTGGCCGGCACGTCCATTTATTTGGTCAGTCAACGAAAGTCGAAAAGCGAACTAAGCGCATTTCTCTTCAAGCGTGGCCTGTGGTTACTCATTCTGGAGGTGACCATCGTAACGTTAGGCTGGACGTACAATCCATTTTATAATGTGATCATCCTACAAGTGATCTGGGCAATCGGTATCAGTATGATCATCCTTGGATTGCTCATCCATCTGCCCTACAAATTAATTTTTACAATTGGGCTAATCATCGTAGTCGGACATAACCTGATGGATTTTCCTGCCATCGCTTCGACCTTGCACGGAGGCACACTTTCAGAATTAATCTACTTCGCTGATTTTTCGATTATCAATTTTGCGCCGAACCACGTTGCGATCATCGTTTATTCATTTCTACCGTGGACGGGTGTGATGCTGCTTGGCTTCTGTTTCGGAAAACTGTTTGAAAAAGGAGTCGAGTCTCAACAAAGAATAAACACACTTCATCGCCTTGGGTGGTCTGCTCTCTTTCTGTTTGTATTGCTGCGGCTGGTAAATTTTTATGGCGATCCTGTTCCCTGGGCAAGTCAATCGCGTGGCGCCGTGTATACGTTCCTTTCGTTTTTGAATGTGAATAAATATCCTCCTTCACTTTTATTTCTTTGCCTTACGCTCGGCGCAGGCATGATTGCGCTGGCGCTCATCGAACGTATCCAAAATAAATTCACAGGTGTGATGGCAGTCTTTGGGCGCGTGGCCATGCTGTATTATGTACTGCATTTATACTTGATTCACCTGCTTGGCGTGGCCGTGTTTTACGCACAAGGATTTGGAAATGCTGACATTAGCTCACCAAACAATCCTTTCTTCTTCAAACCGAATGGATTTGGGTTTGGATTGTTGGGTGTTTATCTAGTATGGATCGTTGTGGTGGTGCTGTTATTCCCCGTGTGCAAAAAATACGATGCCTACAAAACCACTCACCAAAAATGGTGGTTGAGTTATCTCTGATTTCTACTTGAGCAATTCCTGAATTTCTTCTACGGGTTCCAAAAATCCCATCTGCGTCATAATCTGCGGATAGCGTTTCAATGTGTATGACGACGGCGGTTGAACCCTTATCTTTTTGGGATTCGGCAAACAGCCGGCGATCATGGCGGCTTCGGCACGTGAAAGTTTTTTGGCCGGCTTTTTAAAGTACGTTTGTGAGGCGGCTTCAATTCCAAAAATGCCAGGGCCCATTTCAATGACGTTGAGGTACACTTCGAGAATCCGTTTCTTGCCCCAGACAAGTTCGATCATAAACGTGAAGTACACTTCAAGCCCTTTGCGAATCCAACTCCGGCCTTGCCAGAGGAAAACATTTTTTGCCACTTGCTGACTGATGGTGGAAGCGCCGCGCACCCGTGCACGCTTCTTTCCTTTCTCTGCCAACGCCTGTTTAATGCTCGTCACATCAAATCCATTGTGATCAGGAAACAATTGATCTTCCGATGCCATCACCGCCAGGCGAATGTTTGGAGACATCTCGCTGAAGTTGACGTAATCTCTTTTCAATCCGGGGCCACTGATCCAATTCGAAAGTTGAGTTGCCGTAATCGGCGGATCAATCCACTTCAACAAAATGATATACACCAATTGTGCGACGAACAGAATCAGAAAGACTTTCCTGATTCTTTTAAACCATTTAGATGCAAATATGGAAGCCATGCAATAGACAAAGTCTAAAGATAGCAATCGCCGGTAGTGAAGGGCAATTGATCGATGGTTTTTTATTGGCCGGCAGGGATGTGAACAGTCACAAAAAACGACAGGTCTTTGCACGCCAGCGTCAGGCTTCCGCCATGGAGGCTAATGATCTCGTTGGCAATCCATAAGCCCATGCCCGCGCCTGCGCTGAGTTCCTCGGCTTTCACAAATTCTTTTTTGAGCCGCTCCGGGTCAGTCACTTCCTGATGAATCGGGTTAACGATCTCTACGGCAAATCCGCGGTCGTGCCGGAGTCGCACCTGCACGGGCGAGCCTTCCGGCGAATACTTGATCGCATTTTCAATCAGGTTGATAAAAACATTCTCCATCTTATCCTCGTCCACATCAATGCTGTAGTCGATATTCTCTTCCTGCAAAAGAATCTGCACCTTCGACTTACGCTCTTCGCTCAGGTATTTTATTTTTTTGAGCGCTGAAAATAAAAGCTCATCCAATTCAACTTTCTTTTTTCGGATCGTGAGCGTAGCCGACTTCAGTTCGCTGATCATCAGAAAATCATTCACGGTTCGCTCCAGCCGCTCCAGTTCCTTCAGCATACTGTGCCAACGCTTCTCGTCCTTTGCGAGGGTGAGCTCCGCTTTCATCACCGCCAGGGGCGTTCGTAATTCATGCGCCGCCGATGCAAAAAAATTTGTCTGGTGTACAATTGAATGTTCAATACGCGCCAGCATATCATTGATGGTCATGGCCAGTTCGCGGTTTTCATCCGCCGATACCGGCACGGGCACGCGCTCGATGCTTTTGGAAGCGTTGATCTTTTGCGCTACCTGAATGATTTTTTTTATTGGTCGCAACGTGTAGCCCGACACAAAATAAACGAGCAGTCCTGCGATAAGAATCGAAATTCCATTGGCTGTAAAAAGATACGTTTGCAATTCGCCAATTTGTCCTCGCAAATGGCGATTGCTCTTGCCCACCGAAAAAAACAACTGACCATTGCCATACTCCTGCGGTCGAGTCAGCGTGATAATCTTGAACGTATCAATCTCCACCATGGATTGACGCGTAAAGGCGAATTCCACAGGAAAGTCGTGCGAAGCAAAAACGGAATCTGTCCTTAGCTCGTTGCCCGCCTGAAGGTAAACCGAGTAGCCAAGCGGTGGCAAAGGAAACACCGGCGGATCGAGTTTTACCTGACTAAAAAGTTTTTCGCCTTCGGCTTGAAGTTCGCGCGTATCGGCTTCGATTAACAGCCGCTTTACATTAGAATAAATGAGATAGTTTACCGGAAGAATAATGATGACAAAAACACCAATGAAAATAAAGGCGGTTTTGCCCTGAATGCCATAGAGAAATTTTGCCAAGCTTTAGTCTTTGGTTAATTCTCCTTCAATATAATAACCCACACCGACTTTTGTTTGGATGAGATCGGTGCCTCCTAATTTTTTGCGCAACTGCGACAGGTGAACTTCAATCACATTGCTGCCCATATCAAAATTTACCTCCCACACTTTTTCAGCCAATTCTGTTTTTGATACAACACGATTACAGTTCGTTACCAGCAATTCTAGAATTGAAAATTCTCTCTTGGTGAGCAGGATTTCATTTTGATGCGACATTACCTTACGAGAAAGCAAGTCCATCTCCAGGTTTCCTACTTTGTATCTGGTAAAGTTTCGGGCATTTCCTTTGCGCGTCACGGCCCGAATCCGCGCGAGAAACTCCCCAAAGTCAAACGGCTTTTTGATGTAATCCACAGCGCCTTTGTCAAGCCCTTCGATTACCCGATCCGAACTATTGAGCGCACTCATGATCATTACCGGCGTTTGTATGTCAAATCGCTTGAGGTTATCAAGCACGTCAAAACCGCTTTGACCTGGAAGCATCAAATCAAGGATCACCAGATCGTAAGGCTCAGTCGCCGCGAGATGAAGTGCATCCGATCCATTCGCCACACTATCTACCACATATCCGTTTTGCTCCAGGCCTTTTTTTACAAACTCGTTGAGTTTAGGTTCGTCTTCTACAAGGAGAATTTTCATGGGGTGTACGCTGAAAAGGTTTTGCCGTCAATTGAAATTTTTTCCGGTGTGATGATCTGATAGTTTTTATTGTAAATCTCTCCCACTTTTTTGATGCGTTCCTTTCCTGCGATGATGACGGATTTTCCTTTCTTAAACAAGTACCCCAGTTGTTGAGCCATCATCGCATCAATTTCCACATAATACTTCGTGTCCACAATAATGTTCATCACATTGCCTTTCTCTGATTTATTGATCCGGGTGATTTTTCCCTCTATCTCCACTTCTTCGTGTTCGTGATTGCCGTCGGCGCCTCCATAGAACCCAAACTCTTTGATGTATAGCGTGTCCTTCTCCTGAATGATGGCGTGTAATTCGGGCAAATCCATCTTGCCAATGTTATAGGATCGACCAAAATAAATACGAAGATCTTTTTCGGGTTTTAGGAATTCCCTTACCCTGATGGCATGATCGCTTGGGAATGAAAGTCTAATTTCCTTTCCGGAATTTGTTTTAAACTTTGCACCGATGCACACGTGATTTTGTTTGAACAACAACGCTTGCCAGCGGCCGCTTTCTTTCCGTAAGGGAACATAAAAATAGGTTTGCTTCACTCCTGCAATCGGATAGACATAGCCAGGTAATTTTTTTTGGAGCAGGCCCACAAAAGAAGTTTTGTCGCCTACCGCCACTGAGTCCATAAAATTGGTGATCGGGTTTATGGTATTCACATACGCTACCGCACCTCGATCAAACACCAATCCTAATTTTTGGCCATTCAGAAAATACTCCTGACGAATTTCTTTTTCAAGAAATATCTCACTACTCCTTTCATTGGTTTCAGAATTGCCTTCCGGTTTTTTTAGTTTAACCCAATTGTCATCGAATTTTATCTCAAGAATTTCATCTCTACTCAAATACCATGAAAGTTCCTGATTCTCCTTCGAAAGGCTTTTCATCAATTCGCGAGAGCGTGGATAGACTTTAGCCTTTACCTCCACCACAGCACCGGGTTTTGCTTTCTGAACAAACAACTCTCCGTTGATGGGATGAAAAAGATACAGCCCCTTTTCATTTCCAGTCTGAAGCATGATTCTTGAATACGCAAAATTAAACCCAGGCTGAAGCGCTACCACTTTGGCGGAAAACTCCTGAACTTCGAACTGAGGTTGTGCCCACAACGAAACCGGAAGCAAGAGTAATCCCAGAAAGAATTTCATGAATAAGAATTTCACCAAAAATAATGGCGCTTCTTAAAGCTGAACTGAATGAAAAATTAATTTTTCTTAAGGGACAACAATTTGGTTCTTAGCACAAGCAGAATCTTCGGTCACCTTATTTCTTTCCTAAAAGATAGTAAAGAACCGGTCCAAGCAATGGAAGAAAAATTACCACAATAATCCACAACACTTTCTTCTCCATGTCTTTGTTGCTTTTCAGAATATCAAGAATGACAACAATGTCAAGAACAAGAATAAGGAGTGAAATGAGTCTGCCCATGGGGTATTAATTAATTTGCGTCGAGAATTTTGAAGAGCTCATCCAGGTTTGGCGTAATGATAATTTCTGTGCGCCGGTTTTTTTGTTTGTTCTGCGGATTGTCATTGGCGGCTATCGGAGAGAATTCTCCTTTACCAGCCGATGTAATCTGATTGGGCGACATGCCGGCTTTGATTAATATTTTGGTAATCGAAGTAGCACGCAACACGCTAAGATCCCAGTTGTCTTCCAGGTATTTGGTGCCTTGCGCAATCGGCACATTGTCGGTATGTCCTTCAATCATCACGTTGATATCTTTTTGATCTTTAATCGCCTTCGCCAGCTGCTGCAATGCGCCAACGCCTTTCTTGTCAACTACAATACTGCCTGAGCCAAACAGCAATTGCTCGGCGAGCGACACGTAGACTTTGCCGTTCTTCACTTTCACGGTAAGGTCATTCTCTTTAAAATTCAACAGGGCATTGCTGATTCTGTTTTTCAAATCCTGCACAGCCTTGTCTTTGTTAGCCAGCACTTGCTCAAGTTCCTTCACTTTCTTTTCGCGCTCCGCCAAGCTGTTACTGAGAGAGTCGTTGGCTTTTCTTGTTTTCTCCAGGTTGTCCTGAATAGCCAGCAATTGGTCGCGTTGCTGAGCAAGATCCTGATTGAGTTTACCGCTTTTGCTTAATGACGTTTTGTAATTCGCATTTAGCTTTTCATATTCCTTGTTAAGGTCAGCTAACTTCTTGGTGCCCGCCTGAAGATTGTCGTTGAGGGCGATGGAATCTTGCTTTAATTTTTTGAGCGATTCGTTGAGTGCGTTGATGGAGGCGTTTGCCTCGTCAAGTTTTTTGGTTTTGTCGGCCAGCTCACCTTCGGCTTTTACTTTCTGAGCAAGCATGTCGTCAAATTTTTTCTTGCTTACAATGCAGGAAGAAAAAAATGAACAGAGAAAAATGGCAAGAACTAAACGGGTCATAGTTTAAAAAATTTATCAAACAAATATCCAAAATTAAATGCTACTTTCATTACAAATTAAATTGTAGATCATGGAAGGAATGTTCAAACCCGATGCATTCAAAGGAAAAACCATCATCATCACCGGAGGCGGCACCGGCCTTGGGAAATCGATGGGGAAATATTTGCTTGAACTTGGCGCCAACCTGGTAATCACAAGCCGCAAGAAAGATGTGCTCGACAAAACTGCGGCAGAACTAGAACAGCAAACTGGCGGGAAAGTATTGGCTGTAGCCTGCGATGTACGCAAGTACGAAGAGATTGAAAATGTGCTGAAAGAAACAGAAGCCCGCTTTGGTAAGATTGACGCAGTACTTAACAACGCCGCAGGGAATTTTATCAGTCCCACCGAGCGACTTTCACATCGGGCCTTCGATATTGTGGTGGACATTGTATTGAAAGGAACGTACTATACCACGTTAGCCGCAGGCAAAAACTGGATCGCAAAAAAACAACCCGGGGTTTTCCTGAACATCGTGACCACGTACGCCTGGACTGGCTCGGGATATGTCGTGCCATCGGCTACGGCCAAAGCTGGCGTGCTAGCCCTCACGCGCTCGCTCGCCGTAGAGTGGGCCAAGTACAACATTCGCAGCAATGCCATTGCGCCAGGTCCCTTTCCGACGGAAGGCGCGTGGAGCCGTTTGCTACCCGGAGATCTGGTGAAAAAATTTGATCCCGCGGCGCGTGTTCCGCTGAAACGTGTGGGCGACCATCAGGAGTTGGCCAATCTGGCGGCGTACCTGCTCTCCGATTTTTCAGCGTACATCAACGGCGAGGTAATCACTATTGATGGAGGCGAATGGCTTCGCAATGGCGGAGAGTTCAGCCACCTCGACGCGATACCCGGAGAAATGTGGGACATGATAGAGAAAAGTCGGGGGAAATAATTTTGTGAATAGACTTGTAGCGTTGCTTTTTATTTGGGTGGGGATTACCCCAGTCAAAGCGCAAACGAATTGTACGTTGCGCAAAGATCAGGACAGCATTAAAGTGTACACCTGTCACAACGACACGTCAAAGTTCAAATCAATCACCGCCGAGTTTACCATGCACGCCACGCTCGATGAGGTTGAAAAATTCTTTCTTGATTTTCCAGGCTATGTTAACTGGCAGTTCAATACCGTTACTTCTACTTTGCTAGAAAAAGTAAGTTCCACTGAGTTCATTTATTACACGATCATCGATGCCCCGTGGCCAGTTACAGACAGAGACATGGTTGTGAAGCTAAATCTTTATCGTAGCGACCGCAGCCTTATCATCACTGCGAATAGTGTTGCCAGTAAAATACCTTCAAAGAATGAGTATATCCGTGTGCCGGTTTCTCATTCGGTGTACGAGTTCCAAATCAAAAGCAGAAATTCTCTCTCCGTAAGTTATAAGATGCAAATTGATCCCGGAGGCTCTGTACCGATCTGGCTAGTGAACCTAGTGTGTGCGCAAGCGCCATATCTTTCTTTCAAAAAGATGAAAGAACAGATTTCAAAAAATAGATAGAGGCTATTTTACCAGCTGCTTTTCGATGAGCAGCATGAGAATATGAATGATCTTGATGTGCACTTCCTGAATGCGATCGGCGTATCCATGATGAGCAACACGCAACTCAAGGTCTGCCAGAGGAGCAAGCTTGCCGCCATCCTTTCCGGAAAGGATAATGACTTTCATTCCTTTTTCTTTGGCCGTTTGCGCTGCCCGAATAATATTCATTGAGTTGCCGCTGGTACTAAGACCAAGCAGCACATCGCCTTTGTTGCCCAGCGCTTCGAGGTAGCGGGAGAAAATAAATTCGTAGCCAAAATCATTGCTTACGCAGGAGATGTGGCTTGGATCACTAATGCACAAGGCTGGAATTGCCTTTCTGTTTTCGCGGTAGCGGCCGGTAAGCTCCTCGGCAAAGTGCATGGCATCACAATGCGACCCGCCGTTGCCACAAGAGATAACCTTACCACCGTTGTTGATAGAGGTGGCGATCATTTTGGCCGCTTCTTCTACCAAAAGGAGGTTATGCTCATTGGTCATGAATTTCTCCAGCACCTGAGCTGCCTGCTGAAATTCGGCTGCGATTACCTCACGAAATTCCATACCCTACTGCTTGTCTTTGGATTCGTTTTTCACCCAAACAAACTCAATGATTGCAAGTACAAGCCCAAGCAAGGTGCCGTATTTAAACAGGGTCACTTTGTTGAGGAGCGTATAGATGAAGCCATCTTTGTATTCGATAGCCAGGGTAAACAAAAACGCAAAAAGCTGATACGCCACAAAAACCGACAAAAAGATAATCCTGCGTGCATTCATTGAGTTAATTTTTTTAAGACCGCAAACTTAGGCTTTTCGAAAGTATGCAAAAATGCAATTGCTACCAAAACCTTGCATGACTACCGACAAAATCAGGCCGTTTTCTGGATGTCCACCAGCTTCTTATACAACCCATTTTTGCTGTTAAGGTCTTCGTGGGTTCCCCGTTCTACAATTTCGCCCTGCTGAATCACCAGAATTTCATCCGCATGTTGAATGGTGCTCAGGCGATGTGCTATCACCAGTGAAGTGCGGTTTTTCATCAGGTTAAAGAGCGCCTCCTGCACTAGTTTTTCTGACTCCGAGTCAAGCGCGGAGGTGGCTTCATCCAAAATTAGAATAGGAGGATTTTTGAGCACTGCACGGGCTATACTTAGGCGCTGGCGTTGCCCGCCTGAAAGTTTGGAACCGCGTTCGCCGATGTACGTCTGATAGCCGTTTTCGGTCTGCATGATAAAGTCGTGGGCATTGGCCACTTTGGCGGCGTGAATTACCGCCTCTTCGCTCATGTTGGGATTTCCAAATGCAATGTTATTGAAGATAGTGTCATTAAACAGGATCGACTCTTGCGTCACCACGCCCATTTGCTTACGCAACGATTCAAGGTCATAATCAGGTAAGGGCGTACCGTCGATCAGCACCTCGCCTTCGGTTGGATCGTAAAAGCGAGGAACCAGATCGGCGAGTGTAGATTTCCCCCCTCCTGAAGGGCCTACCAACGCGATGGTCTTTCCCTTCTTTACCGTAAGGTTAATATTCTTCAACACCAATTCTGTATCGTAAGCGAAGGATACATTTTTGAACTCGATCTTTTGTTCGAAATCTTTAAGTTCAATGGCATTCGGCTTATTCTGAATCGCCGGTTGGCTGTCAATCATTTCAAAAATCCGCTTGGCTGAAGCCGTTCCGCGCTGCAGCGAGGTGATTCCATTCGAAAAGTTTTTGGCTGGTTGAATGATCATGGCAAAAAAGGTGAGGAAGCCCATGAATTGTTCTGGCTCAAGTGTTTTATTGAACACCATATTTCCTCCATAGAAAATGATACCGACGATAATCGCCACGCCTAATATTTCAGATACGGGTGAAGCCAACTCATTTTTGTAAGCCATCGACTTGCTGACCTTGCGGTAATGGGAGCTTTCTTTTTCCATTTTGTCGATGATGAAACCTCTCGCATTAAAGGCTTTCACCACACGCATTCCGCCAAAGGTCTCGTCAAGGATATTGACAATTCGCCCCAGCGACTCCTGACTTTCAACCGCCTGCTTTTTTAAGCGTTTGATAATCTCTGCGAGCACGCCGCCGGTGAGCGGCAATACCAATAGCGTAAACAATGTCATTTGTGGCGAAATCTTGAAAAGCACAAAAAAGAAGGCGATCACCGTAAGCGGTTCTTTCAACACTGCTTTCAGGCTGTTCATCACCGCGTTTTCAACTTCAAGCACATCGTTGGTGAAGCGCGAAATCAAATCACCTTTTCTTTTATTATTAAAATACCCGATGTGCATCAGCGACACACTTTTAAAAATATCGAGCCGCATATTTTTTACCAGGTCCACCCGAATCTTCGTCGCCATCACTCTTTCCAGGTAGGCGAAAAGGTTGGCTAACAATCGCGAAACGACAATCAGTGTACACACAAACAAAAGGGCATTCAGCGAACCGAAGTCTCGGATAATTAAAAGGTAGTAATGGTTGAATGTTCCAATGATGTAGTCGCTCGTAAAACTAAAGTCAGGCAACTCAGGTACTTTCACCACCTTATCGCTCTGAGCGAAAAGCGTTCTTAACATCGGTATCACCAGCACGATATTGAACGTCGCAAAAATTATCCCGAGGATAGAATAGATAAAAAAGAACGTGAGCCGGCGACCAACCGAGTTGGCATACGAAAGAATGCGAAAGAATATTTTCATCGTTTAAAAATCGTAAGTGCGTTGTGGAATGTTCCACCGCAACGCCACGGAGGTAATGACAGTATTGTTATTATAAAGTGCGACCGGGCTGCTGCTATGCCGCATCACAGCTTTCAAGTCGATAAACACATTGTGTTTCACCATGTAGGAAGCCGTAAAGTCAACAAAGGCAATGGTATTTTTTACTCCCTGCCCTATCTTGTTTCCATAGTCCATCTGGTGTGTGGCGTTGTTTTTAAGAATATCGCTGCCCCAATTCACGCCGGTGGTATCGCGCCCGATTTTGGTATAAAAACTCTTCGCGATCAGGTTCAGTTTAGGAATAGGTTGGTACCGCACAATAGCCACTCCTTCAAGCAAATTAGCGCCAAGCGGATGAGCCAGCGACTGATTGTAGTTACTGTAATTGCTGTACTGCGAATCGTGAGAATAAGTGTATGGCTTCACGAGGTTGGCCTCAAATTGCAGGTCTAGGTTAGGGACGCGAAAGGCATCAATATATTTTAAGCCACCTTGCAGCGCAAATTTGTTGGCCCACCATCCTTTGCCCGCTTTCAGTTCTTTCAATACAAATTCGTCAATCACCACCTGGCCGTAAAAAGACACATTCTTGAAGGCATTCCACTTGAAGTCTGTTCCTAATAAAACATTGTCGGGGCTTCCGCCTTGCTGCTCAAGCGCGCGGAAAAATATGATTGGGTTCAGGTAGTTGATCTGAAAGTTATTCCGGTTTACCGAGTCTTGCGGAGTAAATACCACCGATTCAAAAACACCCAGATTAAACTTCTTGCCGATGTTGATGCTGGCATGATGAAAGGCCATGAATTTGGCCGGATAGCTTTTGTTGGCCGACGATCCGCCGACCGTGCCGTACGCCTGCGCGGTAAGGCGATTGAGTTGAAATAAATAGTTGATTTTCCAGATGCGGGCGTTGGTGCGAAGGAAAAGATTGGGCGGCGAATAATCTGAGAAAATCAGCGACCGGAATCCATTGCCGATAAAGGTACGGTCGTTGCCAAACTGCATGTTGACATGTTTGGTAATGTTGAAATCGATATACCCACGCGCCTGAAAAAAATCTACGCCTCCATTTTTGTAGGTTTTCCAAAATCCTTCGTGAGGAACCACAAACGTATTGTTGAGTACCAAAGCATCATGTGCATAAGCTGGCATGATCGACTGGTTGTCGGTGAAGAAAGTATAAAACCCGATTTTCTTATCAATCATACCCCTAATCTCCACCCCACGCGAGTTGAGGTAAAGCGATTGGTTAAGTCGGCTGTCTTTGCCAAAACCGAGGTACAACACAGGGCTTATGTGCAAATCGAGAGCGGGCTGATCGGTGTGGGCGAAATCTGATTTTTTCCTGTATAGGGATTTTAAAAATGGTTTGGCGCTGTTGCTCGTTTCGGCGTGGCTCCACTCCCAACTGTCATTTCTCAGGTAGTTATAATTATACTGGTCGGCTGGAGAAGTAAACACCTTGTCGATGGCGTTCAGTGAGTCAACAAAAGCCACGATGGTTTTGCGCTGGAACGGGCGAACAGCAGTAAAAAGCTCGGAGGCTACCCTCCCCGACTTTATTTCATAGCGCGTCACCCAATGGTAATAATCCTCATTGAGGGGAGCATTCGTGCTTTGGCCAAAGGCTACCGCCCCCAGCGCGCACAGCAAAAAGGCAATTCCTGTTTTTTTCAAAATTTTTGTCCTTTTATACAGCTTCAAAATTGCCCATTTTATTTGGTTTTTGAGCTAAAACAAAAGGGTTTTCGCAAAACCCCTGAAAAATGGTTTTTCCAGCCATTGCAAATCTGTCCGGTTTCCCTATTTTTGCAATCCTTTTACAGAAAAGACTATATGAAAAAGAATTTACACCCGAATTATCAAGAAGTTGTTTTTTGGGACACATCAAGCGATTTTAAGTTTTTGAGCCGTTCTACCAACGTGCCCAAAGAGAAAATTACCTACGAGGGAAAAGAATACCCCGTGATCAAAGTCGAAGTTAGCTCTGCATCGCATCCCTTCTTTACTGGTAAGAAAATGCTGGTGGATACTGCAGGACGTGTGGAGAAATTCCAGAAGAAATACGGCAAAAAATAATATTGTTCTTAGCGTTTCTTAGCTAATGGAATCCCGCCCTGCGGGATTCTTTTTTTTGCCTTACTTTGTAAAAGGTTATTCCATTTCATGAACCTCATTTTATTCGACGATCCAGGCCTGAGAACGAACCTCCTGCCCCTTACCTTTACACGGCCGGTGGCAGACATTCGGGTAGGAATACTCACCATCGCCGAAAAATGGAGCCGGCATTTAAACACGCCGATTTCGTACCTGACGCAACCTTACCTTTCTGAAAAGTATAAAAAGAAAATTAAGGCCGACAACCTGTTTGTCAATGGTGCTCTTTGCCCCGATGACAAAATTCTAGCTGCCATTAAAAATCTTAATTCAGGAGAAGCAATCTATAAGAATGAAAGAGTACTTGCCGTGCGCACGCACGACGATGAACTGCCCGAAGTAATTGCCGGTAAAGCCATAGACTATGCCGACGACATCACGCTCATCGACCAGCCTTGGAAAATTTTTCAGCAAAATGGAAATCAGATTCGCGCTGACTTTACACTTCTGACGGCAGGAAGAAAATCAGCAGCCATCAAAGACCGGCACACACGGTGCTATCACGAAGAAAATATTTTCCTTGAAGAAGGTGTGATCCTTCACGCGGCAATTCTGAACGCCGAAAACGGTCCGATTTACCTTGGCAAAAATTCGCAGGTGCAGGAAGGCTCCATCCTTCGCGGGCCCTTTGCGCTCGGTGAGGAATCGGTGGTGAACATGGGCGGCAAAATGCGCGCCGACACTACCATTGGTCCGTATTGTAAAATCGGCGGCGAGGTTAGCAACGCGGTACTGTTCGGGTACAGCAACAAAGCGCACGATGGGTTCCTCGGCAATTCCGTGCTGGGTGAATGGTGTAACCTGGGCGCCGATACTAACTCATCGAACCTTAAAAACAATTACGATCAGGTGAAGTTGTGGAGTTATACCAAAAATGCGCTGGTGAGCACAGGTATTCCTAACTGCGGCCTGATCATGGGCGACCACAGCAAGAGCGGCATCAACACGATGTTCAACACAGGCACCGTGGTGGGCGTAAGCTCCAATGTTTTTGGCGAGGGTTTTCCACCCAAACACGTGCCGTCGTTTTCGTGGGGCGGTGGATCCAAACTTGAAGTGTATAATTTTGAAAAAGCGATGGAAACTGCAAGCCGCGTGTTGGCCCGAAAGAAAATCGAACTTACGGCACAAGATCGCTCGATATTGAAAAACGTATTTGATCAGACGAAATGACGTTCTCCTCCATTCCAGGTCTTGACGAAGTAAAAAGTAAACTCACCGGCTCGGTGCAAGCCAATCACATTGCGCATGCACTATTGTTTGCCGGCAAACCTGGCGCGCTGAGTTTACCACTGGCACTGGCATTTGCCAACTACCTGCACTGCCAGAATAAATCCGGCACCGATGCGTGCGGCACTTGCCCTGCCTGCAGCAAAAGTCTCAAGTACGTTCACCCCGACACGCATTTTGTTTTTCCGCTGGGCAATATCAAAGGCGACAAAGATGAAGAACGCTTTCGTTCGGAGATTTTAAAAAACTGGAGGAGCTTTCTGCTTGAGCAGCCTTTTGGCAATCTCGGCAACTGGATTAGCTTTTACGGTGGCGAAGACAAGCAGGCGTTGATTGCGCGCGAAGAGAGCCGCGAGATAATCCGGTCACTGGCCCTGAAGTCTTTTGAAAGCACCAGCAAGGTAATGATCATCTGGCTGCCAGAACTGATGCACACTTCAGCGGCCAATGGCATTTTAAAAATCCTGGAAGAGCCACCCGCGCATACTTACTTTCTTCTGGTGACCAACAGCGCCGAGCAATTACTTCCCACCATCATCTCGCGCACGCAGATGGTGCACGTTCCGCTGCTCGCCGACGAAGACGTGGAGAATTATCTTAGAAAAAATTATTCGCTGGACGATGCCAAGCGCAACGAGATTGTTCAACTGGCCGAAGGTGATTTAAACTTTGCGATACAACTTACCAGCGCCGAAGAAGATCATCACCAAACCCGATTCATCGACTGGATGCGAAGTTGCTTTAAAAAAGATTTCGCCAAACTCATTTCTATGGCCGATGAGTTTCATGAAATGGATAAACTCGGACAACGCAACCTGCTGCAATACGGCCTGAGCATGATGCGTGAAACGCTTCTGCGAATTTCAGGAGCCAACCCGATGAGTCGCGTGAAAGGCGAAGAAGAAAAATTCGTCGAGAATTTCAGTAAATATTTTTCCGTTCCGAAAATTGAAACAGCTAACAGGCTGATCAACGAAGCGTCGTATCATCTTGACCGAAACGGAAGCGCCAAGATGATCTTCATGGATTTGTCGCTTCAGCTTTCAAAAACCATCAACCCGTAATTTCACCGAATGTTAAAAAGAACTTTCCTCGCGCTGGTGCTCCTTGCATCCGTTATTCCCGGCAAGGGACAGAAAAAAGATTTCGTCGTCACGATCAAAACCAAATACGGAAACATGGTGGCGTTGCTGTACGACGAAACACCGAAGCATAAAGCGAATTTCATCAAGCTCGCCAAAGAACATTACTTCGACAGTTTGTTATTTCATCGAGTGATTGCCGGGTTTATGATTCAAGGTGGCGATCCAAATTCTAAGAAAGCAAAGCCGGGCCAAAGCCTTGGCAATGGAGGCCCGGGGTACACGATTGACGCTGAGTTCAATCCAAAATTTTTCCACAAAAAAGGAGCGCTGTCGGCTGCACGGCTTGGCGATGGTGTCAATCCCGCCAAAGCTTCCAGCGGCAGCCAGTTTTATATCGTGCAGGGCACTGTACTCACCGCCGACAATACCGACGAATTGAAGTTTGATCAGGAGAAGTTAAATACCGGCCTTCAGCAATTCATCAACAAACCGGAACATCAGGCATTGCGAGATACACTTAGCCAACTTTACAGTGCCGGTGATGTGTACAAGCTGAAGAAAAAAATCTTTAGCCTCGCACCGCAAATTGAAAAAGAAACCGGACTCAAAATTTCAAAAGAAGTTTCGACAGAAAAAATTCAAGCGTATACTACCGTAGGTGGCACGCCGTTTCTGGATGGAGGCTACACTGTTTTTGGTGAAGTAATTCAGGGCCTAGACGTGATCGACAAGATCGCAATGGAAAAGAAAAACGGCGCTGACCGGCCAATTGAAGATGTAGTGATGCTGGTATCAGTAGAAGAAATGTCAAAGAAAAAAATTACTAAGTTGTACGGTTATCAGTTTCCAGAAATAAAAAAATGAAAATACTTGTAACGGGAAGCAACGGACTCCTTGGCCAGAAACTGGTGGAGCTCATCGCCACCAAAAAAGAGCATCATGTAATCGCCACAGCAAAGTCGGCACTGGTGCTCAACCTGCCTGGCATTGAGTTTCACGCTCTTGATATTACCTCGCAACAGGATGTAGTCGATGTGCTCACCAAGACAAAACCCGATGTAGTCATCAACACGGCGGCGATGACACAGGTAGATCAATGCGAAAGTGAGAAAGAAAAATGCTGGCTCAGCAACGTCACCTCGGTGAGTTATTTGGTGAATGCGTGTCAACGAATCAATACGCACCTCATCCATGTTTCTACTGATTTTATTTTCGATGGAACGCACGGGCCTTTAGATGAAAATGAGAAACCGAACCCGCTCAGTTATTACGGCAAAAGTAAACTTGAAGCAGAGGTGATTGTTCAGCAAAGCGCTATGTCGTGGGCCATCCTTCGCACCGTGTTGGTGTACGGGGTGACTAAAGACATGAGCCGCTCGAACATTGTGCTGTGGGTGAAGAAAAGTCTTGAAGATGGAAAGTCGATCAACGTGGTGAACGATCAGTGGCGCACGCCCACGCTGGCCGAAGACCTGGCAATGGGTTGTTATCTTACCGCCACTAAAAAAGCGAAAGGTATTTTTAACATCTCAGGAAGTGAAATGATGACGCCACTCGATATCGCTCTGGCCACGGCAGAATATTTCAAACTGGATAAGTCGCTGGTCCACCAGACAGACTCAACCAAATTTACACAGCCCGCAAAGCGACCTGCCAAAACGGGTTTTATTATCGAGAAAGCGAAACGTGAATTAGGCTACGCGCCGCATTCGTTTCGCGAAGGGCTTGCCTTACTAGCACAGCAGATAAAAAATTAAATTCCTAACACCGATTTAAGCTTAGCATAGCCGCTCTGGCTCAATGGTACGCGCGTCCCGTTTTTGAGGAGTGCCACATGATTGTCTTTTTCCAGTGGCTCTATGCGTGTGAGTTCCTGCAGGTTGAGCAAATACGACCGATGCACGCGCACAAATTGCGCAGCATCGAGCGTCTTCTCAAAATAGGCCATGGTTTTTTTCTTGAGATAAAATCCTTCGGCGGTGTGAATTTTTATATAGTCATCAAACGCTTCGAAGTAATGAATGCGCTGCACAGGCAACACGACGATGTTCTGACCTTTCTTTACCACCACACGGTTATGACTTTCGGGTGAACTCGCCTCTTCACTAAGTCCTTCAGGCAGCGGCCGGCTTTGCGCACCCAGCCATTTGCTAATTGCTTTTTCAAAACGGTCCTTGCTGAAGGGCTTCAACAAATAATCGATCGCGTGCGCATCAAACGCCTTGATGGCGAATTCGTCGAAGGCAGTGGTGAAAATAACGGCCGGCGGATTTTCAATCAGCTCCAGCATTTCAAAACCATTAATCTTCGGCATTTGAATATCCAGAAAAATCAAATCGGGTTGATACCCAGCGATCGCTTTCACACCTTCAAAACCATTATCGCATTCCGCTACAATTTCAAGCTGAGGATATGCGCCAATGTACTCGCGGACAATTCCCCTTGCGAGCGGCTCATCGTCGATGATAATTACTTTGGTCATTTTACAAATAGACAGTTCAGTTTAACACTTCAGTTTTCAGTCACTAATTCTTTTTGCGGAATTTTTATCGTGGTGATATAAAAGTTCTCTTTTTGCTCGGTGGTTAACAAATCATTTCTATAAAAAAGAAGTGATAGTCTCCGCTTCACCGACCGCAAGCCAAAACCAGTTCCGGTTTTTGGAATGGAAGTTTCCGCATCAAACGGATTCTTTATCTCCACAAAGAGATACCCCTGGGTGGCTTTCGCCTCCAGACTGATTATCACTTCACCAATGGTATCGTACAATCCAAATTTGATGGCATTCTCTACTAATGGCTGCAACAAGAGTGAAGGCAACCGCAGGGAAAGTGCCGCCTCGTCGGCTTTTATGTTGGTGACTAACCGGTGGCCAAACCTTACTTTCTCAATATCAAGATAAAGTTGCAGGTGTTGAAGCTCTTCGCTCAGTAATACTAACTGATTCGCGTTCTTCTTTACCGTGCCTCGCAAAAAATCCGAAAGCTGTTCGATCATTTTTCGCGCCAGTGTAGAGTCAGTAGCCGCCAATGCGCTTATGGAGTTAAGGCTGTTGAACAAGAAATGAGGCTGTAGTTGCTGACGCAAATCGGAAAGCTCGGCTTCGCGCACCATTCGTTCATTCTCTTTCAGCAGAAGTTCATTCTGTTGTTGCTCGCGGATGTACACCAGCACCCAGCCCTGCACGCCGGTGATCACCACCATCAGTGCCATAAACACAAAGCGAATTACAGTCACATTTTTCAACCAGGTAAGGTAATTCTCATCGGCAGGAAAATACGTGAGCACTTCGTTCAAGCCAACCCAACCGAGATAAGCCAGCATGAGGCTTGAGGCGATGATGTAAGCACTGTTTTTCCACGTGTGTCTGAAATACCGCACGATGGTGAGAATGACGTAGCCGTCAAGCATAATCACCGATTGGGTCAAGGCTGCGTCACGCACTGATTGTGAAAATGTGAGACCATAGTAACGGAGAATAAAGAACTGGATGAATGCCCACAGCAAACACCAGCCCATGTATAGCAGCGCGAAAAAGTGAAGTTGTGATTTTGGTTGCTGCATGGCTTACAGGGCTAAACACTCCAGTTGTAAATTGGCGGCCCGATCATGAACATAGTTCACATAATGAGTGACGTCCTCGACTTCACGCACCTGCGAATAAATTTCCATGCCGTGCTTCCATTCCTTCACTTCCATTAGCTCCATCACATTAACAAATTCCCAAGTCACCGGTCCGTGTTGATTATTAATTATTGAGTCTTCCAATGTGATGCCGAGTATACGGGCGTTGAGCAATGCTTCCTCTACACTGTCGGCTTCGATCAACCGTAAATGCTCATCAAACTGAGGGCGACGCATTCCTTTGCCCTTGATTTGAAAAATGATTTTTGCGATATACCAGTTCATCGTGATCGATTTAAGAATTAATAACTCTTGATTTCAATTCCGCCAAAAACTACAGCACCTTTCAACACGAGGGTTTTATTTTCATCTACCTGAGCCACCTCTCTGCGTTTGTCTTCCACGGACCCAAACACACTATCTACTTCCGAATGAATTTTCCAGTGGGCCGGCACAATCAACTTGGCACCACCAAACACAATGTTGAGTTCAAGCACCGCCTTACCGTTAATGTCTGCCTGTGTAAAATCGATGTCATTGCCGCCAAACACAGAGTTGATTTCGCCACCTTTAAAGTCTTTCGATACTACTTTTTTTTTCGATCCGCCGAAAACAGAGTTGGCTTCAATTTTATTTTCACTATCCGTCACACTTTCTACCGTGTATTCTTTCCAATCAAATTTGGATTTACGCGAGGGTCTCATGATCATCCAAAGACCAAATAAAATAATGGCAATGGGCCAGATGTATTCACGCAAATTGATCTCGGGATAAAAATCGTTGAGTAGAAAAGCTCCGCCTACTACAATAAGGACAACCCAAGCGCCTTGCCTGAACCCTTTACGTGCGCCAAAGAAAAAGCCAAGGGCAATCAGCAACATCTCCCAGGTAAGCACCCATTCGGGAATATCAAAGCCTACCTGGCGACCAAGTAATACCCCGCCGATCACCACCAGAATAAGCCCGGCAAAGGACCGGCCTGAGCGTGATGACTCAAATCTTTCTTTGTTCGAATTGTTCGTTTCCATATCGTTGAATTTATACCCAAATCAACGCAAGAATGCTGAATCAAGCCAACGCAGATAGGTTGGGCAAGGGTAATAGTAGGTGAACGCCGGATTGGCGTAGGTGAAAATAGTAAAGAAGTTTACCTATTCGGCCGAGCCGCTGCGGTCGTGAATGCGAATTTTGCTTAAGTCGATGTCAACATCCTCTTCCTCGCCATAAAAACCAGGGTCGATCTCGTCGATGAGAAGTTTCTCGCCTTTGGACTTTTTCGGCTTATCGAAAGTCATGATCAACGCAGGCAGCAAAATCAAATTCGTAAACATCGATATCACCAGCGTAGTTGAAGTAAGTACACCAAGGGCGATGGTTCCACCAAAAGAGGAGAACGCGAAAATGATAAAGCCGGCAAATAAAACTATCGACGTATAGATAATACTCTTGCCGGTTTCGAGAATACTTTCACTCACTGAGAGTGGCACAAAGAAATTATTGGTGAGTTGTTCTTGTCGGTATTTGGCTAAAAACCTAATAGAGTTATCGACCGAGATACCAAACGTAATACTGAAAATCAGCGCTGTACTTGCTTTTAAGTGAATACCAAAATATCCCATCAACCCGGCGGTGATCATCAACGCGAGCAAGTTAGGCGCGAGCGAAATGATGATCATGCGCACGTTGGCAAAAAGCATTGCCATTGAGAGTGTAATCAGAATAAAGGCGAGCAAAAGGCTTTCGCGAAGGTTGTCGATCAGGAATTTATTTCCCTTGATAAAAAGTTTGGTAGTGCCGGTGACATTGGTAGTAATGCCAGTACCTTCGAAAATTTTGTTCATCCGCGGTTCAATCACGGTGTTCACCAGCGAATCCATTTTCACCGACCCGATGTCCGCAATCTGCATGGAGATGCGCATGCGCGTGTAGGTAGAGTCCACAAAAGATTTAAGAAGGCCGGTGCTGTCGCCCTGATTTTTCATGTAGCGCAAAATGAAAGCGCTCTCCGGTTTGGTAGGCAATTCATACTTATCAGGATCGCCTCCATAAAAGGCTTGCTTCGATGCCTTCACAAGACTTAGAATTGAAATCGGGCGCGACACCTGCGGCAGCGAGTCGATAAAGCTTTCAAACTCGTTGATCTTGTTGAGGTTTTTCAGATTTAAAACGCCGCGCTTTTTTCCTGTGTTCACTTCTACCTCCAAAGGCATAATGCCGCTGAAGTTCGATTCAAAAAATTTCAGGTCTTTTCCGATGTTGCTGTTTTCCGGCACATCGTCCACCATATACGTGATGGACTTCAGTTGCATGATCCCGAGTACAGAAAACACCGTAAGCATTAGTCCTGCCACATAGATCGCCGGGCGATAGCGGTGCACTGCTATATCCACCAGATACAGGAAGCGCCCCATGATTTTAAAATTAAGATGACGAAGATGTTTGGGCTGAGGTTCGGGCAACCAGGAGAAAATCGCCGGAATCATCACCAGGCTAACTACAAACAACGCCAGAATATTTATACCCGCTACAATGCCGAACTCACGAAGCAAAAGAATGTCGGTGGTAAGCAACGTGAGGAAACCTATCGCCACCGTAAGGTTGGTGAGAAACATCGCGAGGCCCATCTTCTTCACCACATTGGCAATGGCTTCGGGTTTATTTTTTCGTTTGAAATATTCGAGATGATATTTATTGAGAAGATAAATCGCATTGGTAATCCCGATGGTGACAATCACCGGAGGGATAAGTCCGCTGAGCAAGGTGATCTTAAATCCAAACAAAGTGAGTGTGCCCATCACCCACACCACCACAATGCCAATGATGAACATAGAGAACAGCACGGCACGAACGGAGCGGAAAAATAAAAACATGATCAACCCGGTAACCAACGCCGACAGGTATAAGAAAAATTGCAGCTCCTGCCGAACTTTGGTCGCCATGATCGTGCGGATGAACGGCAACCCGGCATAGTGAAGATGAATGCCCGTAGCTTTTGAAAACTCATCGCCCGCCTTGACTAGATCTTCAGTAAGCTTTATCCGCTTCGACGAGTTCATAATTTCCTTGTTGACAGAAATGAGCATCATGGTGGCGCCGTTTCGTTCGTTCACCAGTTGACCCATATAAAACAGCTGCTTGCGCAGTGCACCCATCAGGCTGTCGAGCTCTTGCTGGCTGGCCACTTCTTTAGGGAAGAGCGCATCAAGGTGAAAGCGTGTGTGCGCGGTGTCTTTGCGAATAATTTTCAGTTCGGTAAGGCTGAGTACATTATTCACCCCGTTGATTTTCTTGATAGCCTTGTTGAGGGCGCGAAAGTGATTGAATTTCTGAAGGGTGTACACCGAACTATCTTGTACAGCTACCCCTATAATGTTGGCGTCTTCACCGAATTGCTTTTTGAATTTCTGCAAAAAGATCATTTCGGGATCGTTGGCCGGCACGGTGCGCGCCAGGTCGTAGCTCATCTCCACCTTCGAGGCATAGAAGCCCATCGCGACAGTGATTAGCAGGATAAGAATAATCAGCGGTAACCGGAAGCGGATAATGAAGGAGGCAATTTTATCCCACATGATAATAGCAGAAAAATTTGCCGGTAAAGCTAAGGATTTTTACTATTCGTTGAACGAATAAAGTATCAGGCGGCTGAGGCTGGAGGTGTGGCCTTTTCGCCCGCCGATAATCGCCACGTCCACCAGGCAGACACCATCGTGGAAATCACAAAATAAGATGCAACCCAATAGGGTGCTATCCCTATTTTTGCCTCTGCCCCAAACCAGTCGTGCTGGGTATAAATGATACCAAGCGCCAGTGCATTTTTCAGCACTTCCCATGCCAGGGCATACTTGCTCTTCTCCAGCAATTCGGTGTAGGCATAAATGGAAAGAAATATTATCGCACCGTACCAAAACATTCCCGGCGAGCCTATCGCGGCAATGTTGCCAAAAAGGTAGCTCACCAGCAGAAGCAACACCACCATCTGCACGTAGCTCCAGGCCACCAACCCCGAAGGAATTTTCGGAGCGTATTTTTCAAAATGATAAACGTCCTCGATTTTATACACCGGGTATTTCTGTACTACATCCGCGGGACGCCAACCCAGGGGCATAAACCAAATCCTGAACTTGTCTTTCAAGCTTGAGGTGTGCCAGGCATCTTTGATGAGCAGCCAAAGGTGAATGAAATTTATTTTGATAGGATTCCACGTGCGCACCGGGCGCGTCACGCCATACACCGGAGTTACGTCGGGCAATTCTTCCTGAAAAGTGCCAAAGAGTTTATCCCAAAAAATAAATATCTGCGAATAATTTTTGTCGAGGTATTGCGGGTTGATGGCATGATGCACGCGGTGATGAGAAGGAGTAACAATAATCTTTTCCAAAATACCCATCTTACCAATGTGACGGGTGTGATACCAGAACTGCGCAAACAAGTGAAGCGGCGCTACCACCGCGATCACTTGTGGAGGTACACCCAGCAAGGCTGCTGGTAACAAGAACAAAGCAAAAATTTTCACTACCACAGAAATACTTTGCCTCAACGCACACGCCAGATTATACTCTTCACTGCTGTGATGAATGATGTGGTTATTCCAAAACAAGTTATACTCATGCGAAATGCGATGCACCCAATACCCGGCAAAGTCGAGTGACATGAACGCAATCAAATACACCAGCCAGTTTGCTTCAATGTGCACTACTGCAATTTTATCCACGAGCCAATCGTACGAGATGATTGCTATGCCAAGACCCAACACGTCCTTAGTTACGTTTGTAACGCCCGAGCTAAGACTTGAAATCATATCGCTCGATGGCACCGTGTCATTGCCTCTGTACCATCCGTACCATTTTTCGAAAAGCACGAGTACCAGAAAGGCGGGCATCGCGATGAGCAGTATCTTACCGTAAGTTTCCATTTCGCAATCGATATAGTGCTAGCAAAAATAAACAATCAACCGTTCTTTTGAAGGGAAAGAATAAGGTAAATTGGCGTTTTAATTGTTTCCCATGAAAATTTTCAACGGCATCTTCGCATTCTTATTCCTTTCCTTCGCTGCCCTTCAGTACAACGACCCCGATCCCTTGATCTGGATCGCCATTTATCTAGGCATGGTGGTAGTTTGCGCACTTGCTCTTTGGAAGAAATTCTATCGGCTACTCGCGCTTGTCCTTGGGTTGATTTACTTTGGCTATGCGGCACTTCTTTCACCTTCCGTGTTGGTGTGGTGGCAATCCGACGACCGATCTGAATTATTCGATGAATTGGCGAAGATGCAATATCTCTACATTGAAGAAACACGCGAATGTCTTGGTTTGCTGATATGTCTCGCCGTTTTGGTGATCAACTTCTTTTATTTTAGAAGATTAAAAAAGTTAGGCAGCTAACCGTTGATTCATTGCGCATTAGTGTCTTCGTGGTGCTTACCAGGACAGTAGCTTTCTCAAGTTTCAGCCTTATTCATTTGATTTCCTTGATTTCTTCTCGATCAAACCCCTCTTCGCAAACCAACTTTCCAGTTTGCGCTGCACGGGCACAAACAAAAGGGCGATACCAAAATTAGCAGTGAGCACATAAATTGGTGTGCTTCCTACTATTGAATTCAAAAAAGGCTCTAACACAGCGAGCAGAAACTCAAAGAATAAGAGCATCATAATAAAAATAGAACTTCTGATAAGTCGACGATTAGGTGTGTGCCGGCTCGCAAAGAAAATAGCTAAGGTTACGGCTACGATAAAACAAAATACCGCGCCGTATTGCAGTCTACGGTCTGTATTTAATTTCTTCTGATCTTCCCTTTGCTTGGCGAGCAGCGTGCTTTCCATATCCATTTTTCCAAGACTCTCAACTTTCCCGACAGAAAAAACACTATCGCTCATGCGTATGTAGTTCAAGGAATATTCAAATCCTTTTTTCGAATTTCCTAGCTTGTCACAAACGGAATAGATCGCCCGATAAATTTTAAGGCGTAAGTCTGCGTCGGAATAATTGGTGAGCAGTTTGGCAGCAGAGTCGTACAATATTACAGCTTCCTTGTATTTATGTTTACGCTCATACACGTGACCCAATTCAAGAAAATCCATCGTGAGGTCGTATTCCTTGCTGGTTGAATATTTCTGGTCCAACTCATACGATCTGCGCAGGTATTTTTCTGCTCTGTCGTACTCTCCGTTGAGCCGACAGGCAACACCGAGATTATGAAAAAAAGTGGATTGATCGTAAAATGTGCCCTTGGCTATAATGTCTTGAATTTTGGCCAACACATCAAATACTTTGCGCGGTTGCTGCAACAAAATATAATCATTAGCGATATTCAAATTGGCCACTATAATCTCTGAGGTATCCCTGTTAACCCTGGCCCAGTTGAGGTAACGAGTGTTGTAATCAATCGACTTGTAATAATTTTTCAAAGCACTGTTTACAATCGAACCTACGATGTAGTACTTGTGAAAATTTATGGCTGCATGCTGCTCCATGTCGTCCACCATCTGCAACGCTTCCGCATAAAGACCCTGACGGAAATAGAAATAAGCAAGCTCCAGAAAAAACTCTTGATAGTCTTTGTTAGCATATCTTCCCTCGTGTAGTTTCTTCTCTGTGTTCAAATACAATTTGAGCGTCTCACGCGGATCTTTCCGCTCAAGCGTATTGCCCGTAGCAATGATTGACTTAATTTCTGAAATCCTCAACGAACCCGACTGACTAAAGCAATTGGATATAAGCAAGAAGTGAACCGCTACAAGAAAAGATACTTTCATAAAGAGCAGTATAGAAATATAGCGCTCGATTTTGCTCAAAACAAAATGATCGTCGATTTCTAAAAATTATTTGATACGCATCAACGCGGCGAATCGTTTTTTCAATTTCTAAACAAACATGCCAGCGTTGAGCAACAAACAGTGGTTAACGTTGAAAGCCCTTTATTTTTCCGTAAAGGGAAAGCGCATGGCGGTCGGTAAGACCTGAGACAAAATCAGTAATCAGGCGCAGTGTGTGGTAAGTACTCTCATTGCTTTGTTTCAATTCCCATCGAATTTCTTCCGGAAGTAACAACTGAAGATTCTTGTATTTGCGCGATGCCTCTTTGTAAAATGATAAACCTGTTTCGATAAACTCTTCCAGCAAGCCGGGTAACACAACGTGACCACTGGCTTCAATCTCTACCACGGTGCGAGCGCGATAGATTCTTTCAACAGAAATTTTTGAAATCTTACTCAACGCATCTTTGGACGCTATTACATCAGTGAGCGCTTTGTCAAATTTACCGTCAAGGATATTTTTTTCTTCGTCAAGAAACAACGCAGTACATTCTTCTACGAGTTTGTTGATGGTGAGCGCGCGAAGTACGCCGAGCTTTTCATTCAAGCCAATGAGACGATCTACTTTATCTTTCTTAAACTGATCTTTTAAAACTTCGGCAATTAAGTCGATGGTGTCGTTGAGCGATATAAGGCCAAGTCGGCAGCCATCTTCAAGATCGATAATGCTATAACAAATATCGTCGGCAGCTTCGACCAAAAATGCCAGCGGATGACGACTCCAGGAATTTTCAGTTTGTCGAGGCAACTCCAGTTGAGTAGCAACATTGGTGAAGATTTCTCTTTCAGATTCAAAGAAGCCGAATTTCTTCTGACTTTTTCTCGACTTATCGCGCTCAGGAAAATGCGCGGGGCACGGATATTTTGTAAACGCTCCCAACGTGGCGGCAGTAAGTTTAAGTCCGTATTGCTTCTGATTGAGCAGACGAAAACCCTGAGCGTTTCCTTCAAAATGTGTAAGGTCTTGCCACTGGTTTTCATTCACAAAAGGTTTCAGCCGTTGGCCGTTGGCATGGTGCACAAAATAATCGGAGAGCGCTTCTTCGCCGGCATGACCAAAAGGTGGGTTGCCAAGATCGTGCGCGAGAGCAGCCGCGGCTACGATCGCACCAAAGTCGAACAAAGAAAATTTTTCGCTTAGCGCGGAATGTCGTTTCAAAATCTGCTCGCCTACTTTTTTTCCGAGCGAGCGGCCAACGCTGGAAACCTCGAGGCTATGCGTAAGGCGCGTATGTACAAAATCTTCTACCGGCAACGGATGTACCTGCGTCTTGTCTTGCAAGCGGCGAAACGGATGAGAAAAAATGATGCGGTCGTAGTCTTGCTCAAACGCACTTCGCGACTGGTCAGGCGCGTCCTGCTTTTGGCCAAGCCGATGTGAGGAAAGAAGTTGAAGCCAGTTCATGCTACTCCTTTAACACTAAATCAATGCACATGACTGCCGCCAGAATCAGCAGGCGCAGCGGATTGTCTGCCGGCACTTCAGAACTGATTTGCAGAATATAGTTGTCGGCGCTGGTGAAAAGCTCTTTGCCTAGTCCGCTCCATTTTTTTGTCACGGTGGCAAACTCCTTGCCGTCGTTGGCTACAAATTTAAATTCCCAGCTTGTCCATTTTCCACGAAGCATACACAGGCTGCGCTCATTGGCATCCAGTACTTCAAACTTTCCGCCTATGGAGAAAAATTTCTGTTTGAATTTCCCAATCAGCATGTTGTTCTCGTCGAGTACTTCAACCGTCGACAGAAAGAAAGAAACTCCGCGACGAATGGTCAGCAACCGAATGCCATCGGGCGTTCTGATCTCCATATTAAAAGGAGTCATTCGCTTGTAGTCGGTGAAGCGAAACATCTTGGTAAAAAAACCAAGGTTCTCTTCCTGACACGACAGCACAAGTTGTTTGGTATCCGGATCAAGAATGTCAAAGGTGTTCGCCGCCTTGAACATCTTCACATGCTCCTTTACAAAAAAAAGGTTCTTATTAAAAGCGTGGTACATGAATCAGAGTTATCGCGTTACTTTATCGACTGAAGCAATCCGGTGAGTGAAACCGACTCACTTACTTTATCTTTCAGTGCTGCTATCGCCACGCGCTCCTGCTTCATGGTGTCACGGTCCCGCAAGGTCACGGTATTGTCTTGCAAAGTTTGATGATCAATCGTAATGCAATACGGTGTACCGATGGCATCCATACGACGATACCGTTTTCCGATCGTATCTTTCTCTTCGTAGTAGCAGCGGAAGCTTGACCGCAGATCGTCAGCAATGGATTTAGCTTTTTCGTCGAGACCATCTTTTTTCACCAACGGCAGCACAGCAATTTTGTATGGTGCTAAGGCTGGCGGAATTGAAAGCACCACGCGCTCGTTGCCTTCTTCGCCTTCGGCGGAAGCGAGCTTCTCTTCTTTTAACGAGTTCGACAAAATGGACAGAAACAACCGGTCTAACCCAACGGATGTCTCCACTACATACGGCACATAGTTTTGATTTGACTCGACGTCGAAGTACTGCAGTTTTTTTCCTGAGAATTTTTCGTGACTCTTCAGATCAAAATCCGTGCGGCTGTGAATTCCTTCAAGCTCTTTAAAACCCATGGGGAAATTAAACTGAATGTCGCACGCTGCATTGGCGTAGTGCGCCAGGTTCAGGTGATCATGGAAGCGATAGTTGTCGTTGCCCAGGCCCAGTGCTTTGTGCCACTTCATCCGGGTTTGCTTCCAGTGCTCGTACCATTCCATTTCGGTGCCTGGTTTTACAAAAAACTGCATCTCCATTTGTTCAAATTCGCGCATGCGGAAAATGAATTGGCGTGCTACAATTTCGTTGCGAAAGGCTTTTCCGATTTGGGCTATCCCAAAAGGAATCTTCATACGTCCGGTTTTCTGTACGTTCAGAAAATTCACAAAAATTCCCTGCGCCGTTTCAGGACGTAAATAGATTTTGTTGGCGTCGTCAGCTACCGAACCCATCTCGGTGCTAAACATGAGGTTGAACTGCCGCACGTCGGTCCAGTTTTTAGTACCGCTGATAGGGTCGTTGATCTCCAGATCGATGATGAGTTGCTTCATCGCCTCCATGTTGCCCGAGCTCATGGCCGTTTTCAGACGATCGTTGGTCTCGTCAATCTTCTTCTGATATTCGGCCACACGGGGATTGGTCTTCACAAACATGTCTTTGTCGAACGACTCGCCGAAGCGCTTGGCAGCCTTTTCCACTTCCTTGGCAATCTTCTCTTCCATTTTGCCGATGGCATCTTCGATGAGCACGTCGGCACGATAGCGTTTCTTAGAATCTTTGTTGTCCACCATGGGGTCGTTGAAGGCGTCAACGTGGCCGCTGGCCTTCCAGGTGGTTGGGTGCATGAAGATGGCCGCATCAATGCCGACGATATTATCGTGCATTTGGGTCATAAACTTCCACCAATATTCTTTGATGTTGTTTTTAAGTTCGGCGCCATTCTGGCCATAATCATACACGGCGCTGAGGCCGTCATAAATTTCACTGGAAGGGAAAATAAACCCATACTCCTTGGCATGGGAAATCACTTTCTTCAACTGGTTATCTTGTTCGTTTGCCATAAGGGTGCAAAAATAAATAGAAAGTGCGAAGAAGAAACAGAAAGTTGGAAGGGATGCGAGTTATTTCGAACCCTTAAACCGGTCGCAGTTAACGCTGAAGAGAAGCAATAAAAATCATTTACGTCCTTGAAAATTGGAGTCAACCAAAAAAGGGCTTTTCTTTGGGTTTATCCCAACCTGAACCGAAAAGTTAAAACTTTGGTGACCAACGGGTGTTATTACTGAGTTAGAAACACATGATCGACGATTTTATTTACAATGAGAGTGAATGGCCTTTGCTGGTCATCACTTTTCCCAAACGCGAAGTCAATGAATCGGATATTGAAAATTATCTGAGTCATCTCTACTCCTACCTTCAAAAGAAAGAGTCGGTCGCCGTCATTATTGATATTGCCAAGTCCAGCTGGCTTGACGCTGCGCTGCGCTATAAAATCAACAACTGGGTTCACGAGAATAGAGTCGAACTCAGGAAGTACATGAAAGGCACTGCCTACGTGGTTAACGGACAGCTGTTGCGCATCGCGCTCAAAGCGTTTTTAAGTTTTCAAGACGTTAGTCAGGTTTTAAAACCAATTGAAGTCTTTAGTTCGGTGGACAAAGCCAGAAAGTGGGCTCAGTTAATCATTAAGCAAGATTCAGAGGTTGTTGAATTGGAAGTGAAACAGTAAAAATACTTCCCTTGCCATATTCGGATTGAAGTGACACGGTTCCTCCAAGCTTGCTAGTGGTTTCTTTCACAATGAAGAGTCCAAGCCCAGATCCTTTTGAGTTTTCGGATGCCCTGAAAAACATATCGAAAATTCTCTCCTGAAATTTAGGCTGAATTCCTTGTCCGTTATCTTCCACTGTAATCGAGAGATGCGTAGCTGATTTTAGTAATCCTATTCTCACAAATCGGTTAGTCTTCATTTTGTCCTGATATTTAATCGCATTGCCAATCAGGTTAGTCAGCACGCTGGTAAGGCGAGCCTTGTCGGTATGAATGAACGTGTTTTCGTCAATAATCACTTGTATGTCTACCTCACTGGCACCCTGCATATACACCAATTGGTCGATGACCTCGAAGATCAGAAGCTTAAGGTTTATTAATTCCTCATGGATATTCATGCGGTTGTTACGAGCATACTCAATGATTTCGTAGATGAATGAGTCTTGTACTTTTACTCTATCTTGAATCAGGTTAAGACACATATTGATCTCTTCTGGATCTTTCGATTTTTTGGCGATCTCCACCAATCCCAATATAGAGCTGAGCGGCGAGCGCAAATCGTGTGAAGCGCTATACACAAAGCGATCAAGCTCTTGATTGGTTTTGACAAGCAATTCATTATTCTGAATCAGTTCATTTTCTGTATGGTGATTTATTTCGATCAGAAAATAGAGCAATGTGCTTACGACTAGAATAGAAACAACGAAGTTCGCAGTAAAATATAGAGTGATATAGGTTTCAGAAAAATCGGCCCGAGGTAATACCGGTGAATATTTAAAAACATACGCCAACACAAAAAGGAATACGGATACGCCAACGAAGAAAAGGCCGAGCTTTAATTGTTCGTACCCGCACAACGTCAATCCTGTAATGCTACTGACAATAAAAAAGGTATATACTCCGCTGCGGTAAGTATCGCTGGACGCAAATACAAAAACCAGCAAGTTCATCAACACCAGAAAAGTAATGTTCGCCGCCAGTGGTTTATTCTGCTTGTTAAGCACGAGTGTAATCAGTGAGGCCACAATCAAAAAGGCGTAGTAGTAGATATTCAAGTACACGCCATTCACTGAGTCGATGACAATGTAAGTTATTCCTACCAGGATGGAGAGAATCGAAAGCTGCCCTCGTAAGATCGATTTCTTATAGACGCTACGTGGCAGTGGCTTTGAGGGGTCGATTAAAAAATCCCAGAACCTGCTCTTTGTAACCATAGTTGCGTTGGGCAAGAAAAAGACTATTTATTTAAATATAATAATTGATGCCGGAAGGACGCACCGAAACGACAAAGATTTATTTGGCAAGCGCTTTACAAATGCGTTTGGCAAAGCCGGGGCCTTCGTAGATGAAGCCCGTGTACACTTGCACGAGGTCGGCTCCGGCATTTATTTTTTGGATCGCATCTTGCGGTTGCATAATTCCTCCTACGCCGATGATCGGATAATTTTTCCCAAGCCTTTTCCGCAGATACGAAATCACTTCGGTAGATCGCTCGCGCACAGGCAAGCCGCTTAAGCCTCCATTACCTATCGCAGTGATTTTTTCAGAAGAGGTAGTCAGCCCATCGCGCGATATTGTGGTGTTGGTGGCAATTACCCCGTCTGTTTTGGTCGCCAGAAGAATTTCTACAATGTCGTCCAACTGCGCGTCGGTAAGATCAGGCGCAATCTTGAGCAGCACCGGCTTCCGCTTTGGTTTCGCCGCGCTCAGGTTTTTTACATGCTGCATTAAATTTTTGAGCGGGTCTTTTTCCTGCAATTCGCGCAGCCCGGGTGTGTTAGGTGAACTTACATTGACTACAAAATAATCGACGTAAGGATACAGCGCTTCAAAACAGGCATCGTAGTCGTCGATGGCTTTGTCGTTAGGCGTAATTTTATTTTTACCGATGTTTCCGCCGACAATGACGTTGGATTTTCTTTTCTTCAGATTCTCTACCGCGGCCAATACACCCTGATTATTAAAACCCATCCGGTTGATCAGCGCCTGATCTTGAGGAAGGCGGAAAAGCCGGGGCTTGTCATTGCCAGGCTGACCCTTGGGTGTGAGCGTTCCGATTTCTATAAATCCAAAACCAAGGCACGCAAGCTCGTCAATCAGTTTGGCGTCTTTGTCAAAACCGGCGGCAAGTCCCACAGGATTTTCGAACGTAAGGCCAAAAAGTTCGCGGCGGAGACGTTCATCTTTATACGAGAAAAAAAAGCGGAAAAGATTTTTTACCAAAGGAATTGATCCCAGAAACCGAAGTGCTGCAAAAGTGAAGTGATGAATTTTTTCAGGATCAAAAAGAAAAAAGAGTGGGCGGATGAAGAGTTTGTACATAAGATCCAGTTTTACGGAGCCACCCAATTCTTAATCTCAATACCCTTCAATCTTTCAAAATCAGAAGTATTTCTTGTCACTAAGATTAGATCATTTGAAATCGCGGTGGCGCCAATCAATAAATCAAAATCATCAAGAGGCTGCCCTTTTTTTCTTAAGCGAGCTTTTTCTTTAGCATACACATCGAGCGAACCATAAACGGGCACAACTCCAAATGTTTGAACAAATTCATTAACTGTTTTACGATTTTTTTCTTTGTGCTCACTTGCTTCAGCTCCGAATTTTAATTCGGCCACCGTAATCTCCGAGATAAAACAATTTCCCAAACCTGCGGCTTCAATTTTCTTATCCAATTGGTACAGCCCTTTTAAAAAATAAACGCAGATGTTGGTGTCGAGAAGGAATTTTTTCAAAGACGTTCAATGTTGCGGTTAAAATTTCTATTATTTCGGATATCTGAAATTATCTGGTCAGCAGTCCGCTTTGAGACAAACGCCCCAAACAAATTGGGGGCTTTCTTATTGCCTCTTTTTTCATTTATAATAGAATCTGTAAGTGCCGAGATTATTTCTAATCTGGTTTCTGCACTCAGGGTTTTCAAGAGTTCGAGGTAGCTATTAATAGGGTTGAATTTCAAATCCGCAGTTTTCATTCCTTTCACAATAAGGTTTCAAATTTACTCAATTTTGAAAGTATTGTAAAAACTCAAACCGGGAAACAAACAATGATTTCCGCGCCATTAATTTCCCTACCTTTGCCGCTCATTTTTTGATGCTATGATTTCTGTTAACAACCTCTCTCTTCAGTTTGGGAAGCGCGTTCTCTTCGACCAGGTCAACCTTAAATTTGCCGACGGCAACTGCTACGGCGTTATTGGCGCCAATGGTGCCGGCAAATCTACTTTTTTGAAAATCCTTGCCGGCGATATCGAACCGACTTCTGGCCAGGTAAGCCTGGAACCGGGAAAGCGCATGGCCGTGTTGCGGCAGAATCACTTCGAATTTGACAACGTGCCCGTGCTCGACACCGTCATGATGGGTCACGCCAAGCTTTGGAACATCATGCAGGAAAAGGATGCAATCTACGCCAAGCCTGATTTCTCTGAGGAAGATGGCATTCGGGCCTCCGAACTGGAACACGACTTCAGTGAACTCAATGGCTGGAATGCAAGCTCTGATGCGGCGGCGCTGTTGAGTAACCTCGGCATCACCGAAGATCTGCATTACATTCACTTGCGTGAACTAAGCGGTAATCAAAAAGTGCGCGTACTGCTGGCGCAGGCCATCTTTGGAAACCCCGACCTGCTCATCCTCGATGAACCTACCAACGACCTGGACATTCACACCGTCACCTGGCTAGAGGACTTCCTCCTCGATTTTAAAAACACTGTGATCGTGGTGTCGCACGACCGCCACTTTCTTGACACGGTGTGCACACACATTGTGGATATCGATTTCAAAGCAATAAAATTATTTACCGGAAACTATTCGTTCTGGTACGAGTCGAGTCAGCTTGCGCTCAGCCAGCGTGCGGCCGCCAACAAAAAAGCCGAAGAGAAGAAAAAAGAGCTTACCGAATTTATCCTGCGCTTCAGCGCCAACGTTTCCAAATCACGGCAGGCCACCAGCCGCCGAAAATTGTTGGATAAAATTTCGATCGATGACATTCAACCTTCATCCAGAAAATATCCTGCCATTATCTTCACACAAAAGCGAACCGCTGGCGACCAGATTCTTCACGTAGAAAACCTGAGCATGTCGTTGGGCGAAAACCAATTGTTTAAAAACCTGGATTTCTTTGTCAACAAAGGCGACAAGATCGCCGTGCTGAGCAAAGATAGTCTTGCCATTACTTCGTTGTTTCAGGTACTGGCCGGCGAAGTAAAGCCTGATAAAGGCGAGTTTAAGTTTGGACAAACCATTACTACGGCTTACCTGCCCAACGAAAACGAAAAATACTTTAAGTCGGACGACAACCTGGTCGACTGGCTGCGCCAATTTTCGGAAGACAAAGACGAAGTGTATGTGCGCGGCTTTCTTGGTAAGATGCTGTTTTCGGGTGAAGAAGTTTTCAAAAAGTGCAGTGTACTGTCGGGAGGAGAAAAAGTGCGCTGCATGGTGTCGCGGATGATGCTGGCCGGCGCCAATTTTCTGATGCTCGACGAACCGACCAACCACCTCGACCTCGAATCGATTCAAGCGTTTAACAATGCACTGAAAGATTTCCCGGGTACGGTGATGTTCACGTCGCACGATCACGAGTTCACTCAAACGGTAGCCAACCGCATCATTGAAATAGGGCCCAACGGCTTTATCGACAAACTGATGACCTACGACGAATACATCTCCAGCGAAAAAGTGATGGAGCAGGCGCAGGCGTTGTACGCCTGAGATTATTTATCGGTGAGCTGACGCAAGGTTCTTCTTTAGACTTTCTCTCGCCCACACTGCACTGAGCAAAGTAAGTATCGCGCCAAGCAACATGGCGGCGCCGGGAAAATAGATAGGCGCATCCGGGCCTGTAAAATAGGCAAACAAATTATTCATGATCGGTGGGCCGATAATAGAGGCTGCACTCATCAGGCTCGTGAATCCTCCTTGCAATTCGCCTTGCTCACTCGGTGGCAATATGCCCGACATTATTCCCTGCAGTGCAGGCCCGGCGATTCCTCCGAAGCAATACACCACGGTGAAGGCATACATCATCCAGCCTTCGGTAGCAAAGGCGTACAACAAAAATCCAAGTGCATATAACCCCAGGCCAACGTACACGCTCCGTTGCTGTCCAAGTTTTGGAATAATCACCCGGATCAATCCACCCTGCACAATAGAAAATACGATACCTACTACGCCCAGCGAAATTCCGATGAGCTTAGGCGTCCACTTGAATTTTTCGATTGTATAGTACGACCAGTTACTTTGTATGGCGTGGCCTGCAATGTTTACCAAGGCCAATGAAACGAAGAGGCCAACAATAACCTTGAACCGAAACAAACTTTTGAAGGTCCCGATTGGGTTAGCACGCTTCCAGGTAAATGCTCTTCGGTTTTCTTCTTTCAAAGATTCTGGCAGAATAAAATAACCGTACAAGAAATTAAGTAAGGCTAGCCCCGCAGCCGCGAAGAAAGGAACCCGTGATCCATAGCTTCCCAAAAGACCGCCAAGCACCGGCCCAATGATAAACCCAAGGCCGAAGGCGGCGCCCATCATCCCAAAATTTTGAGCTTTGTTTTCAGGCGTACTGATATCGGCAATATAAGCGCCGGCAGTGCTAAAGCTTGCGCCCATAACTCCGGCTATGATTCGTCCCACAAAAAGCCACTCGATGGTAGGAGCAAATCCGAGAAACAAAAAGTCAACACCAAACCCGAAGAGCGAGCCCAACAACACCGGCCTGCGTCCGTAGCGGTCGCTGAGACCACCGACAATCGGGGCGCAGAAAAATTGGGTGATCGCGTAGGAAGAAATAAGCCAACCACCATAGGTAGCCGCATCACTTACGCTGGCAAGCGTACCCGCGCTGCCGCCCAACAGTTCACGTACCAAATTAGGCATCACCGGAATGATAATCCCCCAGCCCGTAACGTCCAACAATAAAGTAATGAAGATAAAACCAACCGCAGGCTTCTTTGACACCATGGTACTAAAGTTAGAATCGCGAAAATACTAAGGATTCTACTAATCGTTAGCCGTTATTTGTTAATTGTTGATCTGCTTTGACTTAATGGCGAATACGTTACGGAGAAGACGATCAATTTTCGAATAACAATTAACGAATAACTTTAGCAAGGTGTAACCTTTGACACCTTCGCCAGTAACTAACCTGAAATTTGAAAAATACCAGCGAATTGATACCGGACGAGCAGATCATGGAAGCCGTGAAAAACGGTGAGCTTCAGCAGGCTTCCCTGTTGTTTGACCGCTACAATAAGCGGATTTTCAATTTTCTCAGGCAACTCACCAACGACAGCATGTTGGCCGAAGACCTGGCGCAAAATGTTTTTCTGCGGCTTATTAAATACCGAAACAGCTATCGCGATGGCAATCGGTTTCAACCGTGGATCTACCAAATGGCGCGTAATGTTTTTGCCGATCACTATCAGTCTGTCAAAAACAAAATGGGTAGTCACGTGGATGTGGAAAAAATGAGTGAACACATTTCTGATACGGAAGAAAACCATGATGAGCAAGAGCAATTGCTGCACCGCTCGCTGGCCAGACTCAGCGACGAACAGCGCGAGCTACTGGTGCTCACTCGGTTTCAGCATCTGAAGTACGAAGAAGTGGCCGCCATTATGAACACTACCGTGGCCAACATTAAAGTGAAAGTGCATCGAGCCATCGGGAAACTTAGGGAACATTATTTCGAACTGGAAAAAGGTTGAGGTATGGAAAAAGAAAAATTAGAAAGTCTGTTAATCGATTACTTCGATGGCCAGCTCAACGAGGCTGATCGCACGATAGTAGAAAACGAATTGGCACAAAATGAATCTACCAGTAAACTTTATCACCAGTTGCAACAGGTGATGAACCTGATGGATCATTCGACCAACGTTGCACCTAGTTTATCGATGAGGGAAAATTTTGAAAAATCGTTGCAAGCAGAGATTTCAAAATCCGAAAATCCAATTGAGTCATCAGCAAAAGGGAAGCAAGTATTTTTCACGAACTGGATGATACGCGCAGCAGCAGCTGTGGCGCTGATCATGGTCGGTGTAGCCATCGGCCGCTGGATCAACACCACGAGAGAAACAAATCAGGCTATTGCCGAATTGAAAGAGCAAGTGGAAGCAAACAAAAAAGCAATGTTGATCATGCTCGAAAATCAGCAGTCGGCCAGCCAGCGTGTAATGGGCGCCACCGTTGCCTATCAACTGCCGCAAGCCGACGACGAGATTGTAAACGTGCTGGTAAAAACTATGAACGAAGACCCGAACACCAACGTGAGGCTCACCGCACTCGAAGCGCTCGGGAAGTTCTACCAACAACCACACGTGCGCAAGGAATTGATCAACGCATTGACCGCACAAAAAGATCCGATGGTGCAAATTGCTCTCATCCGATTGATGGTACAAATGAAAGAGAAACAGGTAGTCGATGAACTGCAGAAAATCACCCGGCAGGAAAACATCATGAAAGCCGTGAAAGACGAAGCTCACGTCGGAATTCTTAAACTCTCATGATGAAGTAAGTATTGAAAGAGTAGAAAATTGAAATTGATTCATTAAAAAATTAAATAAAAGTGTCATGAAAAAATTAGCATTGGTCATCGGAATTATTGTAGCAGCCATCTGCACCACATTTGCCCAGAATTTTAAAATCGCCAAGACCAGCGGCCGACTTGAAATTTACACCGGTCGTGTTATCGTGGAAGGAACCACCGGGTCGGAAATCGTTTTCACTTCTGATAAAGAAGACGGCGACGACGACAAAGATGAAGACGATCGTTCGAAAGGTCTTCGCGCCATCAACGGCAACGGCCTGGAAGACAACACCGGGCTCGGTGTAAATGTAACTGACAAAGGAAACGTCGTTGAAGTTCGCCAGTTGCGGAAAATGAATTCACCCAATTTTAAAATTCTGGTACCTAAGGGAATCATCGTTTCCTTCCAGCATGAATCACAATATGGGGGCGAAGCCAAATTCAAAAATCTTGAAAATGAAATTGAAGTATCCGCTACCTACAATAGCGTAGAACTTGAAAACGTGACCGGCCCCATGACGATAAAGAGTGTCTACGGCCATGTGGAAGCTAACTTTAGCAACAATGTAAAAGGTCCAATCTCCATCGTGTCGGTATATGGTTTTGTGGATGTCACCTTACCTGTGACCATCAAAGCCGATCTTAAAATGAGCACGTCGTACGGTGCACTCTACGCAGCTTCTGATTTTAAAATTGAGTACGAAAAACAAGGCGACATGGTACGCTACGACGACAAAGTAAGCGGCAAAATCAATGGCGGCGGAATGAAGGTAGATCTCAACTCCAGCTACGGCAAAATTTATCTCCGTAAAAAATAAGAACACAAGCCAGGATCTTCTTTTCGAATGAAGACCTGGCTTTTTCTTTCATTAAAAAAATCCAACCATGAAAACAAAACAATTCCTGGTGGCGATAGCATTGCTCGTCAATGCTGCAACCTTCGCACAAACAGCAGTCAACAAAACATTCGCCGTAAAGTCTGGTCAGAAAATAAAAATGCACTTCGATTACCCTAAGGTGATCAAAGTATCGACGTGGGAAAAGAATGAAATTTCCATTACGGGCTCTATCAACATCAACGAAGGTGAAAATGACGATGCCTTTGTTTTTGAAAACTCTTCGGGAACTGACGAAATTTCCGTTAACGGAAAAATAAAAGACATCGACAAGCTGCCGCACCGCATTACCATCAAACGCGACGGACGGAAAATCATGTTCAAAACCAAGGCCGATTATAACGCATACGCCAGTCAAAATGGTCACGATTTCAGGTACAAGTCGTGGGGGCCAGACATTGAAATCTCGCTGGAGATCAAAGTACCCAGCAATGTTGACACGAAAGTGCTTTTGGTGTACGGCATCATTGAAATCAAAGACTTCATCGGGCCGCTCACTGCCGAGTCAACGTATGGCGGCGTTGATGCTGCGCTTACCGAAAAATCAGTCGGCGATTTAAAAGCAGTGACCGACTTCGGCCAGATTTTTACCAACATGAATTTTAAAGTAACAGGCGGCGAGTTTGAAGCATTTCACACCGTAGTGTCGACCAACCTCGGTAGCGGCCCGGCTTTTTATCTCGAATCAAAATACGGCAACGTATATCTGCGCAAAGCACTCTGAATTTACAAATCGTTATCCGTTAATCGATTGGTTGGCGGATAACGATTCTCTCTTTACTCCAACTTCTTATAGAAAAAGAGTTGGTGTTCAGGCAGCAAATCAGGATGGGCAATCTTTACCAGGTCTTTCAAAATAATATCGGGACGCAAGTACCCTAATTCTAAAAACTCGCTTCCTCCTTTTGCTCCTGTGCGGGCATTGTACGTAAAAACATTTTTTTCTTTGAATGGCTTAAAAAGTGCGTAGCGCTTGTCAGTGTTTTCAAGCGCCTTCAAGGAAGCGATATTGCTAACACCGATCCAATAATCTGCATCTTTGGCTTTCGCATAAACAGATTCAAAATCAATTTCAACGAATCCGTGCGAATCAGTTTCGCTCCACAGGTAGCGACATCCGGCATCGGCTAAAAGTGTAGCTGCATAATTTTTTCCACCAGGCATAAACCAGGCGCCGCCGTAAACAATCCCGCTCATCACTGTCGGCTTCACTTGGATAGACTCAGCCTTCTTTTGCGTTGCCAGGTATTCTTTTTCGATAGACTGAAAAACGGAGTCCGCTTCTTTCTCTTTGTTAAAAAATAAGGCCATGAATTTAATCCATTCCGCCCTACCCAGCGGGTGAGGCTCCAGGTATTCGGCATTGATTACCACAGGAATTCCCAACTCCTGAATTTTTTTGAGTTGCCCCAATTCACTGGTCATCGTGTAGCCCATCACCAGCGATGGCTTCAATACAAATAGTTCTTCAATATTCATTCCTTTGTCGATGCCAAGATCTTTTACCTTTCCTGAATCAATTCTGGTCCGCATTCTTTCAGAGCTGATATAATCCGTGGTAGGGAAACCCACAAGCCTATGTGTTTCTTGTAAGTAATCAAGCAGAGGAATATGCGTAGTCGAAGTACAAACAATCGATTCAATGGGCACAGTAATTACTGCGACATTAGCGTCGTGTGCCGGAATCTGATTTCCCTTTTGCACCAACAAATATTTATATCCTGAGGTTGCGCCCTGATACGGCTGGCCCACTTCCACTAATTTATTTCCGTTGCCCCAGGGATGCACGACAAAGCCTTTGGCATATTTTACCTGAAGGCTATCAACGGAAAGAGTCGTCTTATTTTTTTTCTGGTCGCATTGCACGAGCAGCCAGCTACCGACAATCAACAACGCGAGCACTCCTGATTTTTTCATGTTTAACTTTTAACAAGTTGCAAGTTCATAAAATTATTTAAGTTTGCATCGGACTGATGGTTCATCTGCAAGGTTACACTTTCAGGTGATTAAAAGGGAATCCCGTTATCAATCGGGAGCTGTCCCCGCAACTGTAATCCATCTGTAAAGAAATTTACAGACCGCTGAAACTCAACGCCACTGTGGAACGCGCGCCACGGGAAGGCATCAGCAAATGGAAAGCCAGGAGACCTGCCACACGATCCACAAAAATCAGAGCTTTCGGGTTGAAAGGCGATGAGTATGCAAGGCGCAAGCCACGCTTATTCTCTTTTCTCTTAAGGCTCATAGTTATTCACTTTAACCAAAAAACTATGAGAAAAATTATTTTCGTTCTCGCTTTCGCGAACATGTGCCTGCAAGCAGTGGCACAAAAAGATTCCTTGCGTACCAAAACGCTTGATGAAGTGGTGATCACCGCCACCAAGTTTGAAAAGAAACAAAGTGAAACCGGCAAGGTGCTAACAGTGATCGACGAAGAACAAATCAAACGAAGTGCCGGCAAGGATTTATCGCAACTGCTTAACGAGCAAGCGGGACTTGTGGTCAACGGCGCCAACAGCAATCCGGCCAAAGATAAATCACTTTATCTTCAAGGCGCAGGAAACGCCTACACGTTGATTTTGCTGGATGGAATTCCACTAAGCGATCCATCAGATATTTCTGGTGGTGCTTATGATTTGCGACTTCTGTCGCTTGACCAGGTGGCACGCATTGAAATTTTGAAAGGAAGCCAATCCACCTTGTATGGAACCAACGCTATCGCCGGCGTCATCAACATCATCACTAAAAAAAATAGCACACAACCTTTCAACGGATTTGCATCGGTTGGTTATGGAAGCTACAACACGTTCAAGGGAAGTGCGGGAATCTCAGGCACAGCCAAAAACATCGACTATGCTGCTTCGTACAGCCGCTTCCAAACCGATGGCATCAGCGAGGCCAAAGATCCAACAGGAAAAAACAACTTTGATAAAGACGGACTCACCCAAAACAGTTTTCAAGCTTCTGTGGGCATTCACCCCACCAGCAAGTTGGCGGTAACTCCCTTTTTGCGCTATAATACATTCGACGGCAAGTATGATGCCGGCGCTTTTACAGATGACAAAACGAGTTACTATGTTTCCACGCTTTTAAATGTGGGAACAAAAGCTACCTATCAACTCAAAAGCGGCATGGTGAATTTTCTTTATGGATCGGATCAGACGGACCGCTCTTATCACAGTCCCTACGGCATCAATGATTACAAAGGTCGGTTCAACCAATTCGAACTTTTCGTCAACCATGATCTGACAAAAAATATTCAACTCTTAACAGGCGTGAGTCGGCAAGCATACAAAATGCTTGATACAACCTCCACCGAAAAGAATCCGAAGGCTAACTTGATCAGCCCTTATCTTTCTTTGTTCCTTCACAGCGACAAAGGATTTTCATTTGAACTTGGTGGACGTTACAATCAACATTCCATTTATGGCAACACATTTACCTACAGCATCAATCCGTCTTACTTTATTCAAAGCCGAACGAAGTTATTTTTCAATTATTCAACGGGGTTCAAAGCTCCTTCTTTAAATCAGTTGTTCGGTCAGTATGGCGCAAATCCAAATCTGAAAGCGGAGCAAAGCAGACATGTGGAAGGTGGAGTGCAGTGGTTTTCTTCGGACAAAAAATTTAATGTTCGAGGCGTCGTGTTTAACCGCAAAATCGACAACGTGATCATCTACAGCGCCGGTGGCAAATACCTTAACTTCGACCAGCAAAACGATCATGGCGCTGAGATCGAATCATCGTGGAAAGTGAATTCAAAGTTGACTCTCAAGGCATCGTATGCGTTTGTGACGGGAGAAGTCACCACCAAGGTCGCAGGCAAAGACACAACCTACAACAATCTGGTTCGTCGTCCTAAAAATTCAATCGGTCTCAACGCTGGCTATCAGGTAACCCCGGCTCTGTTTGTCAGTGTCAACTTCCGCACCACCGGCCAGCGCAGTGATATTTATTTTGACATGAACACGTTTAGCAACCAAAGCACAACGCTGGCCGCGTACCAGCTTCTCGATGTGTATGGCGAATACAAGGTGCTTTCCAACCGGCTCACCTTTTTTGTGAATGCAAAGAATCTGCTTAACCAGGATTATCAGGAAGTGTACGGGTACTCTACCATGAAATTCAACATCATGGTTGGCGTGAACGCCAGGCTCAAGTAGCGCCTCTGATCACTTTTACTATTCGAAATAATAAAATAGAAGGGTATATTTCACGATAAATGTTTACCTCATGAAAAATCGCCTCACCGCTCTTCTGCTTTTATTATTGATCAATTCACTTTTTGCGCAAAAGAAAAACCAGGAACCCGTCACGCCAGCGCCAGCCGCTTCACCCATCGAAGCGAAAGTGGCAGGCATGAAAAAGTATGACGGGTTCTTTGTTTTCTATTACGATGAGAAACAGGATAAAATTCATTTGCTGATCGATAAATTCGACACTGAGTTTCTTTACGTGCCTTCGCTGACTGCTGGTGTCGGCTCTAACGACATAGGACTAGACCGCAACCAACTGGGTCGCGAGCGCATTGTAAGGCTTGATCGACGCGGGCCCAAAGTCTTGCTGGTAGAGCCCAATTATTTTTATCGGGCCATTAGCAACAGCGATGCCGAGCGCAAGGCGGTGACTGAGTCATTTGCACAATCTATACTCTGGGGTTTTACTGTTGAAGCAGAAGACAGCGGAAAAGTTTTGGTAGATGCTACAGACTTTCTTCTGCAGGATGCGCACGATGTAAGCGGCACTCTTAAAAATGCGCAGCAAGGAAATTACTCATTGGATAAATCCCGGTCCGCTTTTTATTTGCAACGAACAAAAAATTTTCCGCAGAACACCGAGTTTGAAGTTACTTTAACTTTTACCGGTCAGCCTTCCGGTGAGTACATCCGCAGCGTGACACCTACGCCCTCCAGCGTTACCGTACGCGAGCATTGCTCTTTCATCCAATTACCTGATAATAATTTCAAGCCGCGCAAGTTTGATCCTCGGTCAGGATATTACAACACGTCTTACTACGATTATGCTACACCGATCAGCGAGCCTTTAGAAAAAAGATTCATCACGCGACATCGCTTGCAAAAGAAAGATCCAACTGCTGCGGTAAGTGAAGCGGTAAAACCTATTGTTTATTATATGGATCCGGGAGCGCCGGAACCTATTCGCTCGGCACTCATGGACGGCACTCGCTGGTGGAATCAAGCCTTTGAGGCCGCCGGATACAAAAATGCTTTTCAGGTGGAGTTACTGCCCGAAGGTGCTGACCCCATGGACGTACGCTACAACATCATCAACTGGGTGCATCGTTCCACACGAGGTTGGTCGTACGGCGGTGGCATTACTGACCCACGCACTGGTGAAATAATCAAAGGACATGTTACACTTGGATCGCTTCGGGTGCGGCAAGATTATTTAATTGCCGAAGGTCTTCTCGCTCCGTATGAAGAAGGTAAACCCGTTTCAAAGGAAATGGAGCAGATGGCGTTGGCGCGACTAAGGCAGCTCGCAGCACACGAAGTAGGTCACACCTTAGGGTTAGCTCACGCATATTCGTCAAGCGCAGAAAACCTGGCTTCGGTGATGGACTATCCTCATCCTGTTGCTAAACTGGTGAATGGAAAAATCGATTTGAGCGAAGCCTACGACACCAAGATCGGTGCGTTCGACAAATTCTCGATTGCCTACGGCTACCAGGATTTCCCAGCCGGAACAGACGAAGACAAAGCGTTGAATGACATCGTACAAAATTCGTTGAAAGCAGGATTAACATTTTTATCTGACCAGGATGCGCGGCCGCTGGGAGGAGCACATCCCTACGCTCACTTGTGGGACAACGGTAAAGACCCTGTAGAAGAATTGAAACGTGTGATGGAAGTTCGCGAAGTGGCATTGAAAAATTTTGGCGAGAAGAATATCAAACCTGGCGCGCCGCTTGCCACGCTTGAAGAAGTGCTGGTGCCCGTGTATTTCTTTCACCGTTATCAGCTAGAAGCAGCAGCAAAAGTAATCGGTGGCCTAAACTATCGGTATGCATTGCGTGGCGACGGACAGCCAGTTGCTGAATTATTATCGCCGGAGCAAGAGACAAAAGCGCTTGATGCAATACTTGGAACGGTCGATCCATCGAAGCTTACCTTACCGGAAGGAATTTTGAAGCTTATCCCGCCAAGGGCATTAGGCTATTCGCGTCATCGCGAAGTAGTGAAAACCAAAACCGATCTCGCCTTTGATGCGATATCAATTTGCGAAACCGCCGCCGACATGACCTTTGGCTTACTCTTTCATCCGGCCAGAGCCAATCGTTTGGTTGAGCATCACGCACGTAATCCAAAACTTCCTGGTCTTGAAAATGTAATCGAACGCGCAATCAGCGCGACATTCAAATCACCGCCGCAAGTTGGTCTGAAAGGTGCTGTTCAAATGTCAACCAACTATGCGTTGTTCACCAATCTTTCAAAACTTGCTATTCATAAAAGTGCGTCAGCCGAAACGAGAGCCATCGCCTTTCTGAAATTAGACCAGTTGAAATCATGGCTTTCCGCCAAGGCTACCACCGACGAAGAGTGGAAAGCACATTATTCTTATCTCGTCAAACAAATTGCTGCCTTGCAGGAAGATCCTGTCGAATACAAAGTTGAAAATCTTTTGCCACCACCGCCCGGCATGCCGATTGGTGACGTGGATTTACCACTCGATGAAAAGGAGTAAACGTGGCTGATTTGTCGAAACTAAAGAAAGGCGAAGATTATTATTTTGAAAACGGATTAATGGTATTTACCGAAGCGTATCACCGTAAGCGCGGCTATTGTTGCGAAAACAATTGCCGCCATTGTCCGTTCGGTTTCAACAAAGAAAATCAAAAAGATAAATCATCGTCGGGGCAAAAGTGATTGTACTACTTCAGCGGCGGCCACTGACGGAATTATTTTGACTGCCTTAATTTTCTTTTCGAAGCGCTGAATTTTATCCGCTCCTTTTTTTGTACGAAGAATTTTATCTCTGAATTGCTGCTCTACACTTTCGTGAAACCAGCGAAGATTTTGGAGTTCTCGATTTTTCTCCAGAAAACCCCGCGAATTGGCTACCGAAAAAAATTCTTCAACTAGTTTCCAAACTTCAGCAATTCCTTTTCTTTCAGTTGAAGAAGCCGTGAGCACTTTTGGCGCCCATCCCGAATCCGAAGTTTGAAAGAGATGCAACGCCTGCTGAAATTCCACTTGCGCCAGTCGGGCGCGTTTTTCATTTTCACCATCGGCCTTAGTGATCACCACCGCATCGGCCATTTCCATGATTCCTTTTTTAATGCCCTGCAGTTCGTCACCAGCGCCGGCTAGTTGCAGCAGCAAAAAAAAGTCGACCATATTTCTTACAGCCGTCTCCGACTGACCAACGCCAACTGTTTCAATAAGAATAATGTCGAATCCTGCCGCCTCACAAAGCAAAATTGCTTCACGTGTTTTTTCAGCAACACCACCTAAAGACCTCCCCGTTGCTGAAGGCCGGATAAACGCCAACTCATCACGCGAGAGTTCTTCCATTCGTGTTTTGTCGCCGAGAATACTTCCTTTCGTTTTTTCGCTACTTGGATCAATGGCCAGCACAGCGATTTTCTTTTTCATCCCCGTAAGGTGTTTGCCCAGCACATCGATAAACGTGCTTTTGCCTACACCGGGAGAACCTGTAATACCAACGCGCAGAGAGCGGCCTGTATGTGGAAGCAATTGCGTTAAGAGTTTCTCCGCATTCTTTCTATCCAATGGTTTCTGACTTTCGCAAAGCGTAATGGCTCGAGCCAGCATAACCGTATTCCCCTTGAGGATTGCCTCTGCGGTATCACGTAAGCTCAATTTTGGGGACGCCTTTTTCAAGATCGACTAAAAATCATTTCCTGTAAATTTCTAAATTTACTGGATAACCCCATCAGTTATGATAAAATTTTGGATTCAGTGCATCTCCGTCACTGTGTTTGTATTTGTGATGCTACTCTTTGTGAACTTCGTCACTGACTTAAAATTATTCACAGCATTTGATCCGATCTCGCAAGCACTGGGGCAATTCGAATTAACCAATCAGGTCTTTTCTTACCTTCGTGAGGATCCGAAAATTGATGAGCGTGTTGTACTGGTCAACATTGGTGAATTGGATCGACGCGGAGTAGCTCAGGAAATTCAAATCATCAGCAAACATCATCCAAAAGTCATTGGTATCGATAGTTACTTTGATTGTGAGGGGGGGTTAAAAGACTCAATCAATTGTCCTCAGCTACGAGATACGTTGGGAAATTTACTTCTTAGCGATGCCATCCAGCAGGCTGGCAATGTCGTGTTGGTATCAAAGCTTCTCCCCAAGACGGCTACGGCCAAAAATCCAAATGCCGACTTCTACTATGATTCGATGGAAATCTCTGATCCGATGTTTAGTAACTTTGCTGATCGTGGATTTGCCAATCTTCCTACGGATGCCGATTATCAAGAGGATGTAAAATATTGTAACTCACTTATCCCAAAGTATGTCACTAAAGACCACAAAACGGAATATGCATTCTCCGTCAAATTGGCGATGAAGTATGACTCTTTAAAAGCCATGAAGTTCTTGAATCGAAACAATGAAGAAGAGCTGATCAACTTCAGAGGAAACGCCGAAACAGTCGATAACAAGTTAAAATCACTCAGTGGCTTAGAATTGGAGCAAAGTCACTTCCGGGTCTTGTGTTACTTAATAGATGTTAATGACGTGTTGGAAGAAACGTTCGATCCATCACTGTTCAAAGACAAAATTGTAATCATGGGGTTTCTGGGTAAAAGATTTGGTGACCCCGCCTGGGAGGATAAATTTTTTACCCCGCTCAATAAAACTGTAGCAGGCCGGGCAAATCCTGACATGTTCGGTCCTGTCATTCACGCCAATTCTGCGATCATGATATTAAATGAAGATTACATCAACCAACTGGATGAGTGGCAGAAGTATCTCATTGCCTCAATGCTTTGTATTCTGACAGTAGCTCTTTTTAAAGTAATAGATGATAAACTTCCAATATGGTATGATGCACTGTCGGTTATTGTGCAAATTGTTCAGATACTTCTAATATCGGGATTTGTGGTTTGGATATTCCTTATTTCAAGTATTAAGCTTGATTTAACACTCTCTTTGGCGGTCATAGCGCTGGTAGGGCCTTGTTATGACTTATTGAAACCGCTACAAACAATCACCGAAAACTGGCTTACCAAGCGCAGGGAGCGGGTATTAAAGCAGGAAATAAAATAATATTAGTTGGCACGATTTTTATTAATTTCGTTGTTGCAAATCACAAACAAACCCATGAAAAACGTTAGAATTTTAATTGTTAGTGGCTTTTTCCTTACCACCGCCTTATTGGTGAATGCACAAGACAAGGATTACACCTTCCGTGTATTGGCCAATAAAGGAGCTAATGAAGTAAAATCCGGCGACACCTGGCAGCCAATAAAAACAGGAGCTCAACTAAAAAAAGGGGATGAATTGAAAATTTCTGAAAATGCTTCCGTTGGTCTGGTTCACGCCAGTGGCAAACCGCTGGAAGTAAAACAAGCAGGAAGTTATAAAGTAGATGATCTGGCTGCTAAAGTTGGTGGCGGCTCAAGTGTGTTGAACAAGTACACCGATTTCATCTTGAGCAGCAATTCGGCCGAAGCCAAGAAAAACAGATTGAGTGCAACAGGGGCTGTTCACCGCGGTGTAGAAGACATCAAAGTTTTTCTCCCTGAAAATCAGTACGCTGAGATCTTCAATTCCAACGTCATCATCAACTGGGAATCTTCCAAAGGTGGCGCTCCCTACATCGTCTCCATCAAAAACATGTTTGACGATGAGTTGAAAAAAATTGAAACCTCAGAAACCTCAGTGCAAGTCGATCTTAACGATCCTAAACTAGCCAACGAAACCGCTGTTTTGATTGAAGTGAAATCCAAAGTTGACGGTAAAAAATCAGAGCAACATCTGGTGCGGAAATTATCGCCTGGAAAATATGATGTAGTTAAAAAACAACTTAACGACGAAGCTGCCGACCTGAAAGAAGAAACTGCCTTTAACAAATACTTGCTGGCTGCATTCTTCGAAGAAAAGAAGTTGTTCATTGATGCCATCACATGCTACGAGCAAGCCATCCGCATGGATCCAGGCAACTCAACCTACACCGATGGCTACGAAGAATTTCTTCTTAGAAATAAGATGAAATCTGCAAAATAATAGGTTATGAATTTTTAGAGAGGCCGCGCCAAAAACGCGGCCTTTTTTATTTCTTGGCTGCCCGAAGAATTATTTTAATTTTGTTGCTCTAATACTTCAAACTATGAGCGTACTGGTCAACAAAAATTCAAGAGTAATTGTACAAGGTTTTACTGGATCGGAAGGCACTTTTCATGCCGGCCAGATGATCGAATACGGAACTAACGTGGTGGGTGGAGTAACACCGGGCAAAGGCGGGCAGATTCACCTGGGCCGCCCCGTGTTCAATACCGTAAAAGAAGCTGTTGAAAAGACCGGTGCCGATGTATCGATCATTTTCGTGCCGCCGGCCTTTGCCGCCGACTCTATTATGGAAGCCGCTGACGCGGGAATTAAGGTAATCGTAGCGATTACAGAAGGAATTCCTGTGAAAGATATGATGACCGCCAAGCAATATGTAAAAGACCATCACGCAACTTTGATTGGGCCAAATTGCCCCGGCGTAATTACTCCTGGTGAGGCCAAAGTTGGCATTATGCCTGGTTTTGTTTTCAAAAAAGGTAAGATTGGAATCGTCTCTAAATCAGGTACTCTCACCTATGAAGCTGCTGACCAGATTGTAAAAGCCGGGCTCGGCGTGACCACTGCCATCGGTATCGGTGGTGACCCTATTATTGGTACCGCTACAAAAGATGCTGTTGAACTCCTGATGAACGATCCGGAAACAGAAGGCATTGTAATGATCGGCGAAATTGGCGGAAGCTATGAGCCTGTTGCCGCACGCTGGATTAAAGAGAATGGTAATAAAAAACCTGTGGTTGGTTTTATCGCCGGCCAAACTGCTCCCGCCGGACGACGCATGGGGCATGCCGGAGCCATTATCGGTGGCGCAGAAGACACAGCCGCTGCTAAAATGAAAGTAATGCGCGAGTGCGGAATTCACGTAGTTGAATCGCCTGCTTTGATTGGCGATACCATGCTAAAGGCACTCGGAAAGTAATCCCTTAGAAAGAAGTCTTAAACTCCTTCTCCAGATATTGGTTGAGGTGATTGAGGTTAGAAAAAACCTCAAGACGCTCTGCGTCTTTTTCAATGCTGTCGTTTTTGTACATCACTTCTACAAAAACGCTTTTTACCATATACAAAAAAACCTTGCGGTCATTGCGCATGCGCGATCCTAACATCACACCATGTTCACGCAAATACTCCAATTGCTTCGCAACTGAAAAGTACTTAAAACCCCATTTGAACAACATAGCCTTCTATTTTTTCGAATTGATAACGCAAAGAAACGCGAAGTAAACACGCGGGAAAAAGAGCTGACTTTCTCTACAGCTAAGAATCCTCACCAGGAAGTCGAAACCGGGTGTTTTCCTTGTCAATTCAACCAAACATTACAGGGAGATTTTGCCGTTGTTTTTGACAACAGGCCTCAAAATGGGCTAAAATGTAATTTTCGCCGCATTCTTCACACAAATCTTGCAACCTTAGGAAAGGACGATTCGCAGCTGCTACAACAGCTCATTGGCCAGGTTGGCCAGCTCACTTCTCTCCCCTTTTTCAAGGGTTACGTGAGCATACAACTCGTGGTCTTTCAGCCGGTCGATCAGGTAGGAAAGGCCGTTGCTTTGCGAATCGAGGTACGGTGTATCGATCTGGTGAATATCGCCGGTGAAAATGATTTTGGTATTTTCACCCGCCCTGGTGATGATCGTTTTCACTTCGTGCGGCGTAAGGTTCTGGGCCTCATCCACAATAAAGCAAATGTTAGATAAGCTTCTTCCCCGAATGTAGGCCAGCGGTGTGATTACCAGTTTTTCGTTAGTCACCATTTCAGTAATCTTCGAATATTCCTTATCGCTTTCGCTGTACTGGTTTTGAATAAACTTCAGGTTATCCCACAGCGGCTCCATGTAGGGGTTTAATTTCGATTTGATATCGCCGGGCAAATAACCAATATCTTTGTTGCTGAGCGGAACGATTGGTCTGGCCAGATAAATTTGCTTGTATTCTCGCTTTTGTTCAAGCGCGGCTGCCAAGGCGATGAGCGTTTTACCCGTTCCGGCTACGCCCTGCATTGATACGAGTTTAATCTCCGGCTTCAGCACCGCATGGATAGCAAACGCCTGCTCTGCATTGCGCGGCTTAATTCCATATGCATTTCGTTTCTCTACTTGCTCTACCATTCCGTTGGCGGAATTGTAAAACGCCAATACCGATTTTTTCCCATTCTTCAGAATATAGTAATGGTTCTTCATCGGTTTTTCTTTACCCAATACTTCTTCCGGCGGGCAATATCCTTTCTCATAGATAAGATCGATGGCTTCTGAAGAGGCGTTGTCAACAATGGTGCGACCGGTATGCAGCGAACTGATGTTTTGCACCTTCCCCGTCGTATAATCTTCAGCATGCAGACCGAGCGCTTTGGCTTTGAGCCGTAGGTTAATGTCTTTGCTCACCAGGATCACCTTCCTGCCTTTCTCTTCCTTTTGTAGAAGAAGGGCAGCATTCAGAATACGATGATCAGCCTTATCCTCATTGAAAACTTTGTTGGCGTCCATCTGAGCAGTGCCGCCGGTATCCATCACCACTTTAAAATTGCCCTTGCCCTTACCATTGATAGGATTCCAGTGGTGCAACATCTGGTTTTTGGCGAGCTTATCAATTAGTCTGATAAACTCTCTGGCTTCAAAATTCTTGGTGTCGTTTCCTTTCTTAAAATTGTCGAGTTCCTCCAGCACGGTGATCGGGATGCCGATATCGTGTTCGTCGAAATTGAGGATGCTGTTGTGTTCGAAGATGATGACCGATGTGTCGAGGACGAAGATTTTTTTGTCTTTCTCTTTTTTTGATTTGGTCATAGGCTAAAAAAAGTGGTTAAAAAAAATCGCGAAGACACGTCCCTTACTGTGATTTAATAACCCAATAAGTGTAAACGTTTCCTCGCGTCATTCAATATCCTAAAGCTAATAAAACAAGAATGAAAAAAGAAAGCTGTCGCGTAATCTTTTTGTTAACTCCCCGCCATGTGAATCAGCATTTAACTTCAAAACTATTTTTATCTTGTAAGAACTTAATCGTATTAAAGTGAAACTACTGTCCATCCTCTTTGCATTGTTACTTCCTTTGGCTGTGACTGGCCAAAACAAATACGGGCTCAACCCAACTAATTTTGTTCAATACAAAGCTTCGTTGAAAAGTGATCCTGACAAGGAGTTAGTTGATCTTGAAAAAGTAATTCCCGGTGTAGTTCTCGACATTCGTTATGCTACGACAAATAACCTGACCAATGAAAAAATTTACCGACTGGCGAAAGCCTACGCGCGCAAGCCTGTCGCCGAGGCCTTGAAGAAAGCCCAGGCCGATTTCGTTAAGCTGGGCTATGCAATAAAAATTTTCGATGGTTATCGTCCGTATTCGGCCACGGTGAAATTCTACGAAACCATGAATGGCGACACTACCTATGTGGCAAGCCCGTACAAAGGCTCCCGCCACAATCGCGGCTGTGCTATTGACATGACCATCCTGGATCTGAAATCAAAAAAAGATTTGAAAATGCCAAGCGAGTACGACGCGCCAGTGAAAGAATCGTGGCCAAGCACACCAGTAGCTGATCCTGAAGTAAGGAAAAACCGCGACACGTTAATATCGGTGATGGAAAGAAATGGATTTAAAGTATACACTACCGAGTGGTGGCATTTTGATTTCGTGGGCTGGGAAAAATTTGAAGTAATGAATATTGATTTTGAAGAACTACGGTGAAGTGATTTAAACAACGCTTCACTGAATTTAGAGCAATCCAACTAATTATGTTTTAAAGCTATGTCAGTATCACTTCGAGAAGCGCAAGCGCAGGTTGACGAATGGATAAAAACTCACGGTGTTCGCTACTTCAATGAACTCACCAACATGGCATTATTGACGGAAGAAGTAGGTGAGCTCGCTCGCATCATTGCGCGACGCTATGGTGAACAGTCTGAAAAAGAATCAGACAAGAACAAGGATCTGGGTGATGAAATGGCCGACGTGCTGTGGGTGCTGATTTGCCTTGCCAACCAAACCGGGGTTGACCTTACCGAAGCATTTCAAAAAAATATCGAAAAGAAAACCGCACGCGATAAAGACCGTCATCACCAAAATCCTAAACTCCAATGAAAAGAAGTTTACTGATTCTTTCATTCGCCCTTATCCTTTTCTCATGTCAGGAAAAGAAAGGGCCCGCCGACCAAATTATTATCGGCAAAATATGGACTGCTGATCCTCAGCAGCCGTGGGCGGAAGCGCTGGCCATTCAGGGCGATTCGCTGGTAGCAGTGGGTAGTGAAAAAGAAGTGATGGCATGGAAAGGCGACAAAACAGACCTTACGCGTTTTGATACTTCACAACTTATACTGCCGGGATTCATTGACACTCATACTCACTTTGTGGAAGCAGGGTTTGGCTTAGCTTCGGTGCAATTGCGCGATGCCAAAACAAAAGAAGAATTTATTCAGCGCATCGGCGACTTTGCAAAGACCATTAAGCCTGGAACTTGGATTCTTGGCGGCACGTGGGATCATGAAAACTGGGGCGGCGAGTTGCCCGACAGAAACTGGATTGATCAGGTAACACCAAACAATCCCGTATGGATCATGCGCCTTGACGGCCACATGTCGCTGGCCAACAGTGCTGCGCTTATAGCCGCCAACATTGGCAACGATGTAAAACAAGTGGAAGGCGGAACGATTGTAAAAGATAAAACCGGCAGAGTGACCGGAATATTCAAAGACAACGCCACCGAACTTATTAATAAAGCTGTGCCTGCACCCTCAGAAGAATCGGAAGACGGCGCGTTGCAGGCTGCAATGAATTACGCCGCCGCACATGGCGTCACTACCGCCCACAGCATGTATGGATACAACGCTGCTTTCGAACGGGCGAATAAAAAAAATCAACTCATCACACGGATATATGCAGGACAAATGCTGAACGAATGGAGAGAATTAAAAAATAAAATTGATGCCGAAGGAAAAGGCAACAAGTGGCTGAAGATCGGTTGCCTTAAGGCCTTTGTAGATGGTGCACTTGGGTCGCACACTGCTGCCTTCTTCAAGCCATACAGCGATGCACCAAAAGATTCCGGCTTCTTCATCACTCGCGAGGAAGATCTTTATCGCTGGACTAAATCAGCGGACTCGGCGGGGTTGCATGTAATGATCCACGCCATCGGAGACAAGGCCATTCACACCGTATTAAACATTTATGAAAGAGTAGAAAAAGAAAATGGCGCCAAAGACCGGCGCTTCCGAATCGAGCATCTGCAACATATTCAGCCTTCGGATATTCCTCGATTGGCAGAGCTGAATGTCATCGCCAGCATGCAACCGTATCACGCCATCGACGACGGTCGCTGGGCTGAAAAAATTATTGGCACAGAGCGGAGTAAAACGACGTACGCATTCCGCTCACTGATTGACGCTAACGCAAAAGTGGCTTTTGGCAGCGACTGGCCTGTAGCTCCGGCCACTCCACTGGAAGGAATTTATGCCGCCGTCACCCGCCGAACGCTGGACGATAAAAATCCGGGCGGCTGGTTTCCGGAACAAAAAATTTCTGTAGAGCAGGCATTGAAAGCCTACACCATAGAAGGTGCTTATGCCTCATTCGATGAAAATGTAAAAGGTTCATTGACCAAAGGGAAGTTGGCCGACCTCGTGGTGATCGATCAGAATATTTTCAAAATTGCTCCGGAAAAAATAAAAGATGTGAACGTGGTGAACACGTTGGTAGGAGGCAAAGTGGTTTATCAACGGAATTAATCCCGCTATTTTTCCACACGGATAAAAAAGCAAAACACAGCGCCCAGCAACAGCAAACCTCCCAGCGCAATCACCGGTGTATTATAGCTCCCCGTGCCTGAAATCATGTAGCCCACGGCTGCACTGGTGACGGTACCACCAAGTAAACCTGACGTATTCATTGCACCACTCACCGCGCCGCTGTTCTTCCCGCCAAGGCCGATCGCAATAGCCCAGGCCACTGGCGCCGTCAAATCCATGAAAGCTAGCCCTAAGGCGAGAAATATCACCGCGAGTGTAGTGCTGGTGGTAACCGTCGCCCCGATCATCACCAACCCAGACAGGGCTAATCCCACCATGGGGACAACCCTCCTGCCCCAATCAATACCGATGCGTTTTACCAGCGCATCGCTGATCGATCCTCCAAACCAACATCCGACGGCAGCCAACACAAAAGGCAATGATGCTGAATATGTCAGATCTTTTTCTGCTATGCCCAGGCCGCTGTGTAAATATTTTGGCAACCACGATATAAAAAAGAAAACCCCACTGGCGTAGCAATAGTAAATCAACAACAACAACCAGAAATTTCGGTTACTCAAAAGTTCTTTCCATCGTGTTTCTTCTTTCTGCACAGCATGAGTATTCTCTTTCGGTTCTTCGTAAAGCCACCACCACACCAACACCCACAGCAAACCGATTACACCGAGCACATAAAATGTGATTCGCCAGCCAAAGTGAATCTGCATAGGCACCACCACAAACGGAGTAATCGCGCCACCAATGCGGCTCGACATCCAGATGAAAGCCTGGGCGCGCCCGAGTTCTTTCGCATCAAACCATTTGCGAACGGCAATGGCAGAGTTTGGGTAAGCTCCTGCCTCTCCAGCACCAAAAAGAAATCGTACCATCAGCAGGGAAGCAAAGCCCGTCACCATTCCCGTCAAGGCAGTGAACGCCGACCACCACAATACCACACGCGCTATTACTTTCTTCTCGCCAAATTTATCGCCCCAAATGCCAGTTGGAATTTCAAAGATGCCATAAGAAAATGCAAACACACTGGCCACCCAACCAAACTGTTTGTCGGTGAGCGAAAGTTCGCCCATGATCCGCACAGCAGAAATTGAAATCGCATTGCGATCCAAAAAAGTGATGACCGAAAGAATAGAAAGGATCAGTAAGACGGCGTGCTTTTTTTGCATGTCTTAAAGATATGTCTATCGGAAGGAATTGTAAAAGAAAATAGTTTAGGCGAGCAGCACTCCGTTCTTAAGTTTCGGAATGACCTTATATTGATCTGGAGTGACGCAGAACTCAATGTCTTTGTGAATGTTGAGCCGGTTCAGGCGCTTCACGTGCGACGAGGCTTCCAAAAATTTAACCATATCGCCTTTGGCGACATTGTACAAATGCTGCGCAGCCAGTGGCGCATCGCAATCCGGGCCAAGATAGTCTTTCAGTTTTTCAACCACGGCGCCAGCGAAAAGAGTGTCTTCCAGATTCACGCGGCCTTTCCAACCAGCACATACGATGAGCACATTGTTTTCGCCGAGCAACAGGTAGCGCACCACCGAAGTAAGATTCAAAAACGATCCGATGATCACTTCCTTCGCCCCCTTAGATTTTTCAATGGCCTGCGTGCCGTTGGTAGTAGTAAACGCGAGCTTCAACCCGCGCACCTGCTCGCCCATATATTCGAACGGAGAGTTTCCTTTGTCAAAACCTTCTACTTTTTTTCCATCGCGCTCGCCGGAAGTGACGTAGCCTTTCGTCTTTAGTTTCAGGCATTCGTCCAGGTTCGCTACCGGCGTGATACTGTCAACACCGTGAGCAAATGCCGTTACCATGCACGACGTAGCACGAAGAATATCCACCACCACTACCGTGCGGTTTTCAATTTCATACAAGTGCATCAGCTCCGGACTAAGGCAAACGTCAATGGTCTTCATAAAGTCTGAACCTTGATTGTTATGATCTTATTGATCTTCATGATATTTTGAATTTCTTATTTTGAAGCCGCTTGAACTTGTATTCAGTCTTTACCTTGTGCTAATCACAAACATCAAATTCATCATAGTTCAGACTAATGGCAGCTTGCTCACCACCGCTTTCAACGCTTTGCCTCTCACTTCAATAAATATTTCTGAACCCACCGCTGAGTTCGCCGTAGTCACATACCCAAGACCAATGCCCAAGCTCAACATCGGCGACTGCGTACCTGATGTTACCTTGCCGATCACCGCACCACTCGCATCTTTGATCGGATAGTCATGGCGGGGAATTCCTTTGTCAATCATCTTAAAGCCTACCAGCTTTTTACTTACGCCTGCCTCCTTTTGTTTTTTCAGGTTAGTGGAGTTGGTAAACTCTTTTGTGAATTTTGTGATCCATCCCAAGCCACCTTCCAACGGCGACGTGGTATCGTCGATGTCATTTCCGTAAAGGCAGAAGCCCATCTCCAGGCGTAGCGTATCGCGCGCACCGAGACCAATCGGCTTGATGTTTTCGTCTTTGCCAGCGTCAAAGATGGCGTTCCATACTTTTTCTGCTGACGCTTTGTTTACATAAATTTCAAAACCACCCGCGCCGGTATAGCCTGTGTTGCTCATCACCACATCGCTCACGCCGGCAAATTCGCCGATGGCAAAGTGATAATACTTTATCGCCGACAAATCGGTCTTCGTTAACTTCTGCAACACGCCGGCCGCTTTCGGTCCCTGCACCGCAAACAAGCAGATGTCGTCCGAAATGTTTTTCATCTCCACACCTTTGGTATTGAATTTCGAAATCCAATTCCAATCCTTGTCTATGTTCGAGGCATTCACTACCAGCAGGTAGTCGTTGTCTTTTACTTTGTACACGATCAAATCATCCACAATACCGCCGGTCTCGTTGGGCAGACATGAGTACTGCGCTTGCCCGTCAATCAGTTTGCTGGCATCGTTGCTCGTTACCCGCTGGATGAGGTCGAGTGCATTCGGTCCCTTCAACGTAAACTCACCCATGTGGCTCACATCAAACACACCGACGCCGTTACGCACCGTCATGTGCTCTTCAATATCCGACGAATAGCGCACCGGCATATTGTATCCGGCAAAGGGCACCATTTTAGCGCCAAGTTTTTCATGCACTGCGTTGAGAGGTACAAATTTCAAATCCATGAGTGGTAGAATTTTCTGGTTGGTAAAAAACGCACAAATATGCCTCAATAAATTGGAGGCTCCAACCATCAGGTAAAGTACAGTTCAAAAAGTTTTGGCGGCCTGGCGCGGTCGAGACGAGCGCGCCACCGGGCTATCGGCAGTCGCCACCCTGCCCACAGGCCACTTCGGGCTCCAACAATGCCTCTATCCCTGGCCGACGTTTAGACATAAAAAATCTATCTCTTCCAGTTCTCTAGATTAAGGCCTTTTATCACCTCAAAATGTTTCTCGTTATTGGTAATCAACTGAAGACCGTTTTCAATAGCTACCGCCGCAATAAAGATATCAGAAGAACCAATGGTAATACCGCGATGTCTTAAATCAGAATAAATGTCACTGGCTATTCTTGCTGATTCTTCAGAGAGAAGGAGAATGTTATTACTGCTAACAAAGTCTTCAAATTGCTGAATCTGTTTGTCAGCTTGCTTGAATTTTAAGCCACTGAGGATTTCGAAGTAGGAGATAATAGAAATATTAACAATATCGAATTGTTCAAGATAGCGTGTAAACCGACGCACAACGTTCGTATCCCCTTTGAAATAGTATGAAAGAATATCTGTATCGATAAGCGCTTCAACCACAAATCAGTTGATTTCGCGATCCCTCAATCTGTTTTCGTGAAGTCGCTCCGTTAATTCCACATCAAAATCATCTCCCAGTTCCTTCCATGAACCGGCCAATTTCAACGTTTTTTCTCTCGACTTTAATTGATTCTCGATTTTACCCAACATTGCGGTCATCTCCTTTAGCTTTTCGGTCGAAAGCCGCTGGATTCTTCTCACAAGATTGTTTCTTAGTCTATTCTTCACGTTCATCAATCAAAAATATGAAATTGCATTCATCTTTAAAAGATACGAACTGGCAACCTACTTCTTCTCCACGCTAAAATACTCGCGATGAGCAGCGATGAACTTCTTGAACGACTCTTCAGGAAGCAGCGCATGCAACTTATCGAGGGAGTCTTGCGCCGCCTGCTCAAAGCCAAGCGCGATGGATTCAAGCACGTGCTGCTTTAAAATTTTTACCGAGTTAGGCTTTGCCAATAACCCATCGACCAGAAGTGAAAAATTCTTCAACCGCTCTGTAGTGTCATTAGCAAGAAAGCGGGCTGAGGCTACTACACCTTCTTCAAATTGATTGTTGGCACTGGCCAGCCGCACGTAGCGCTCGCGTGTCAATTTTCCGTTGCCACTCTCTTCTGCCAGCAGAGCGTCAACATACATTTTGAGGCCAGCTGATAGTTCCGTGCCGCTGCTTAATTTCTTTTTTATAAAATCCATGTTGCGCTTTTCGGCCGAGAGCAAAACACCAAACTCATCAAGTGCAGTCTTCATGCGATTGTTGATTGAGGCAATCTGGCGAAGCTGATACAACGCTTTATCCGGTTCATCAAGCGCAAACCATTTCTTTGCGCGGTCATAAAAGGCTTGCGCGTTCAGCGAAGGCTCGCCGATGCTATTCACTGTTTTCAGAAATTGAACCGAGTCATTCAGTGCTATCCTGTATCGACAGAAATAATATTTCTCTTCTTCAGAAAGATTACCGGCTTGCGCGATGTTGCTGTTCAACACCCGGCTCATTTTTTCTGCGAAAGCAGCGACTTCCTTTTCATTTGCTTTGCGAAGGCTATCCCAGCTAGCTATTGCATTTCTCAAACTATCGGATTCTGTTTCTGCCAGCGCCTGATAATACAAAGCATGCGGATGCATCTTTTCAGCGGCCAATTTAAAATAAGTAGCGGCCAGTGAAGGATTGTTTTGTTCCATCAGCCAAAGGCCAAGCAACGAAAACGCGCTTCCATCTCCCGAGCGGTAGGCCACATCGCGCACCAATTGCAACGCTTCCTTCACGTCGCCATTGGCATAAAGCGCCTGGGCCGCTGAGAGCGTCAGTTGCTCTTTGAAATCATCATTCACTGGCCGCGCTGCTAACTGTATCACTTGCCGCACCAGAGCTGTGTCAGCGGAAGCCCCTTTGTTTATCAGGTAGTTGCACAGCAGCGCAGCCTGATACACGCTTAGCGCAGTGTCTGAAAACAGTTTGCTTTCAAGTTCTACCGATTTATGTTGAAGGTTGGCCAGCGCCGTTGCGTTTACTGCAACGCCGTTGGTTTGCGAGCCATCGAACGAGAGGAGTGAATCCACAGGATGCTCCACATTAAAAATCGCGCAAGCGCCAAGGTAGTTTGTCGCGCCCACGGATTTTGTACCTGAAAGATTTTTCGCCAACTGAAAGGAATACAATGCTGAGTCGCGAACGCCGAGTTTCAGAAACGACAAGCCGATGGCATTTTGCAATTCGCCACTCTTCGGAAATATTTTCTTCCCGGCATCCAGAGTAAGTGCCGCTTCGAGCAAATCATTTTGAATTGCATACGCCTGGCTCAAGTTAAGATACACAGGAATACTTGGCGACCACGTGATCGTTTTCTCGTATTCGGTACGTTCTTTAAACGAGTCGTATTGACGCGCGCTGATGGTGGCCAGAGCGTAATGCGCGTGAAGGTTTTGATTTCGAAATTGCAAAGACTTCTGATAATATCCTTCGGCTGTCACGTCGTCGTTTTGCAGCAAATACAAATCGCCATAGGCGTGGTAGTACGTAGCTGTGGCCTGATTCACGTACGTCTTCCACGACACAGCCACTGAGAGCACCGCATACGCTGCAATCACCGACATGAGCCGATAAGTAAAATGGGGCATCGTCTCGGGCTTGTACAATACTTTGTGTACCGCAAGGTTCTGCCTGAGCATCGGCCCAAAGTTGGCGATCACATACAGTGTGAAAATAATTCCCGCACCGATATGCGCCGCCATGATGAGGTCGTCCAGCGCGTCCATCATCATGTCGCTCGCTGACGAAGCAAAGTATCCCATGGCGCCAAAAGAGACCAGCATCAGCGTGAAGAAAAAGAAAACCGCGATTGGTTCTGTTGGCAGAATGTGTTCATAAAGATGGCTGCGTTTGCGAAAGCCCCAGAGGCCGAGAATCGCCGATACCATCAGCAAGAAGAATGAACTTATCGAAAAGAAACTCCATTGGATGAATCCCATCTTGGAGGCAAACATCAGCGCGACGTTGATGAGATATACCACTGTAAGAATCAGAAAGTGCTGCAGGCTTTTCGACGAGCGCAAACTTTCAGTAGTGATTGTCACGAACGAAGCGACAATCTCGTGCGCTACCATCACAATAAAAATTATAGTAAGGATAATTCCGGCGAGCAGGCCATTCACCGACAGGTGAAGAAAAGGCGTAGTGGCTTTGCTGAAAAAATAAATGATCACACCCAGGCCGGCCATCAACGCGGCAAAGGCCACGAGTCGCAGGGCTAATCCTGACTCCTTTTTAAACGAATGAAAATAAAATGACAGTCCGCCAAACAGCAGAATAGCTACTGCCACTACCGCTTTATTGGTAAAGCCAAATACTTCAAGTGCCTCCAGGCGGAGGCTGGCCAAAAACAACATCACCAAGCCCATGCCGATCAAAAACCAAAAACGACTAAACGTGGAGATGATGGCTACAAAAAATAAAAACGCAACCATCAGCGCGGCTAAAAAAACGTAAGACGCGAAGGCATTGGGATGCAAATGACTTCCAAAAATGTTTTCGAGTATTACATAGCTGTCAGCCGGGATACCGAGATTAAGCAAGCCGACCTGAAAAGAGTGCGTGGCCGTTTGTACTTTTTGAATTTGTTGAAAATGCTCGTTGGCAATAACCGGAGCCGGCGATATCCACCACCCTTGCCAGAAAAAAATCAGCGCGACGAAAACAAACGCTGCAAGAATCCAGAAGATGATCTGATCAGGCTTGCGCCACGACTTCCAAAATTGAAAAGACAGCATGAAAATATCGGATTAAACTAAAAAGAAATTTGAATACGCTTATTCCAACACCTTCGGCACACGAAAATAATTGTTGTCTTTTTTCGGGGCGTTTTTCAACGCACTCTCGTGATCAAGGTGCTGCTTTACTTCGTCGTCGCGAAGAGAATTGATTTCATGGCTCATGGTCGTGAGTGGCTCCACGCCTTGTGTATCTACCTCGTTCAGTTTCTCCACAAACGAAATGATGTTGCCCATGTCGCTGATCATTTTTTCAGTATTCTTTTCATCAAATTCCAGGCGGGCCAGATGAGCGATTTTGTCTAATGTTTCCTTGTCAACTTTCATGCGTTGTGTTGTTGCAATTCGCGATTGATGATTTTGTACACGTCGTTTTTCAGCGGCACAATGTCGTCAAGGGTAAGTCCTTTGGTTTCAATCGGCTCGTGAAAAATGATCTTTACTTTTCCTCTCCGCAACCGTAACGGATTTTGGTCGGGCAAAATTATCCAATTGAATGGAATGGTGACGGGTACAATGGGAATTTGTTTTTCGATGGCCGTGCGAAAAGCGCCGTCTTTAAAGGCTGCCATCGCCGGTGGCTGGCTCGATACAATTCCCCCCTCCGGGTAGATAACAAGGCTTTTGCCTTCGTCGATGGCTTTCATGGAGGCGATCACTGTATTGCCCCGGCTCCGCAAGCTTTGCCTGTCGACGGTAATGTGAAGTCTTCTGTACATGAATCCGAACAACGGAATTTTTTCCATGGCATTCTTACCCACAAAAATGGTATTCACCGGCGTGAGCCCCATGGCGGGAATATCCAGGTATGAAAAATGGTTCGGACAAAAAATATAGGTGCGGTTCGGGTCGAGCTTTGCCCGGCACTCCACACGATACGGAAGAAAAACAAAAATGAACATCAGCTTTGCCCACCATCGGTTGAAGATGCCCGTGAGCCGGAATTGCGAAGGAATAAAAATGGGAATGAGCAGCAGCGGAAAAAAAAGTAGGAACAATAAAATGAAAATGAAAAAACCATACACAGTATGAACAGTTCTGAGCATTTTCATAAACGAACGCCTACGCTACTTATAATTCTATTTTGAAATTAAAATCAGCTCCGTTTGTCTTCCGTCGATGTACCTGAATCCGCTCTCGCCGAAGTATCCGTCTTCTTCGAGCATGATGCGGATGTCTTTTTTCCATTCGGGAATATTGACAGTTACATTAAGTTCGATGGAGTACGCGGTGTTGGCGTGCATCGGGTATTCGCCGGTGAAGGGAACGCCGCCCTGCATGTCCCACATGCCGAAATTGGTGCCTGCCGCGTGGCCATGATAGCCGATGGGATGCGTGTAGATAGAAGGAACCAGTCCTTGTGCAGTGGCTTGCTTGCGCGACTCGGCCAGCACCTGATTGCCAGTTTTCCCTACTTTAAAAGTTCCGGTGAGAATATCCTGCAACTGATTTCCTTTTTTCAATGCTTGCTTTAAAAAAGCGGGCGCATCGGTTTCACCGGGCTTGAGCACATACGCGTGCTGTTGCGTGTCGGTATTGAGGCGAAGGTACGTGATGCCAAAATCGACGTGCAGCAAATCGCCGGGCATGATAATCTCTGACTCGCTGCTGCCTTCGCGCTGAATTTCTACCGACGGATGAAACCAGGTGTCTAGCTTAAGTGACTTTATTTTTTCGCGATACCACCACACAACGTCTTCGGCTGTTGTGACGCCGGGTTGTATAACGCGATCCGAAAATCCTTCGGCGATGATCTCATGAGCGATGCGGCAGATCTGCGGATAAATTACCATCTCTTTTTCAGAACGAGTTTCGAGCCAGCTCACCGCCAGCCGCTCTGCTGAAGCCACCCGACTTTGCAACGGCTTGGCCAGCGACTTTATCAGCAGGTCATAATCGTTGGACGAAATGCCGTCGGCATGCGCATATCCTGGCGCTTTATTAACGCCAATCTTTTGCGGATTGCGCTCTTCAATAAGTTTGGCAAGCTGCGCCCACTGGTCGGGTTGCTTTTCAGGATCCCAGGCGCGCTTGAAAGTTTTACCAACATCGTAGCGAGCCACCGCGAGAAACTCCACTCCCTTATCAGCACCACGGTCGAACATGACGAACATGGTAGTGCGGCGCGACGCCATCCACGTGGCGGGCAGCATAGTCTTGATCACCGGATCTTCGTTGTACTCGCGCGAAATAATCACCCACATGTCGAAACCCTCACGACTCATAAGGCCGGGCAACAAATTTTTTAGTCGGTCGTCGAGCAGGTCGTCCATCACGGTGGCTTGCTCACGCTGCGAAAGGATAAGTGGCGACTGTGCGCTGGCAGCCGACACATAAAGCAGGATTCCTAAAATCAAAAATCGTTTCATGCGACTAACTTTTTATCGTGTCAATTTTATAATACAACGCTCGTTTTTCAAAATTTCACCGGCCATGCTTACTTCAATGGTCGACTTGGCATCGTCCATTTCTTCGCGCACTTTTTCTTTGATCTCGCGAACGCGCATGGCTTCGATGAACCGCTTGATGTCTTCATCGTTTTCCAAAACCAGCTTGGGCACTTCCATAGGTTTGTTGTCGTCGCCTTTGGCTACCATGGTGAAGAAGCACGAGTTGGTGTGTTTGATTTCGCCGCTCTTTACATTTTCTGACTCCACGCGAATGCCAACCATCAGTGACGTACGGCCGACGTAATTCACAGACGCTTTGAGTGAAACCAGTTCACCAACCTCGACAGGCTGAAGAAACTCAACTTTATCGACAGACACAGTGACGCAATACGTGCCGGCATGTTTGCTGGCGCAGGCATAGGCTACTTTATCCATCATGGAAAGAAGAATGCCGCCGTGAATCTTGCCCCCAAAGTTCGCGTAGGAGGGAATCATGAGTTCGGTGATGGTAGTTTGCGAGCTGCGTACAGGTCTTGCTTCCATGCGTGGTAAAAAATTTACAAAAGATAGGAAAGAAAATGCAATCGGGATGAATGGCTGACTCCGCACCCCGGCCAGGGATGGCAACGGAAAGCCCGAAGCGGGTGGACTTTATGCGCGTAGGCGGACTTGCAGTGAACAGCCCGGTGGCGCGGCTCGCCTCGACCGCGCCAGGCCGCCAAAAAAAATTACTAAGCGTGTGATGAAGTTGCTTTCAATTGGTTGCTCAGCCGGTGAAACCTTAGCACCATGGCTGTGGCCGTGAGTGTGAGGCCGATGAGCAGGCCCGTCCAGATGCCGGTGGCGCCCCACCCGACTTTGAAAGCGAGAAGATACCCTAGCGGCAAGCCGATGATCCAGTATGCAGCGAAGATGAACAACGAGGGAATCTTTACGTCGTGCAGGCCGCGCAGCGCACCAATGCAGACGACCTGAATGCCGTCGCTGAGTTGGAAGAAGCCGGCGATGATGAGCAACGGCGCCGCGATGGCGATTACGTCGGCATCAGCGATGTAAAGCGTGGGTAGAAAATTTCTTCCGCTGACAAAAAGTACGCCCCACAAAAACATGATGGCCGTAGCCATAGAGAGTAAAACAAAGGCAACGGTGCGCAGCGTTGCGAAATCTTTGCGGCCGAGTTCGTTGCTTACACGAATGGTGGCCGCAGCCGCCAGACCTGAGGTGGTCATGTAACTGATGGTGGCAAGGTTGATGGCGATTTGATGTGCCGCCAACGTTTTGGCGCCAAGCCAGCCCATCATCACGGCGGAGATATCGAAGGCGGCGACTTCAAAAATAAATTGTGCGCCGGCTGGTATGCCGATGTGCAGCATTTTGCTGAACAAGGTGCGCGAGTAATGACCGATTGAAAACCCAGGTCTGAATTTTTTGAAGCTCGGCGAATAATAAACATAAAGCGCAATGCCTGCAGCCATGATGACGCGCGAAATGAGAGTAGCCCAACCCGCGCCGACTAAACCCATGGCGGGCAACCCAAGGTGACCGAAAATAAAAATATAGTTGAGCGGCACATGAATGATGTTGCTGCCAATTACGGCTACCATGGCAATGCGTGTGAGCGACATGCCTTCGGTGAATTGCCGGAAGGTTTGAAAAATCAACGTCGGGATGATGGAGAAGGTGATGATGCCCAGGTAAGGAATAGCCTGCACGACAACGTCGGCGGGCTGGTCGATGTGGTATAAAATATTTTTAGCGGCCATGACCAGCGACACGAGGATGAAACTGTTGACGACATTGATGGCGAGCCCGTGTTTGAGCACGTTGCCGATTTTGGTGTCGTCGTTTTCGCCGTGGGCGGCCGCCACCAGCGGCGTGATGGCGTAGGATACGCCGATGCCAAAAAGTAAAATCATGTTGAAGGCAACGTTGGCCAGCGAAGACGCCGCGAGCGGCACCGCACCGACATGACCTACCATCAGGCTGTCGACCACGCCCATCATCACATGGCCGAGCTGGCTGAGCATCACGGGCACGGCGAGGGATAAGCTGGCGCGAATGTGCTGACGATAACTGATCGGTGAGTTTGACATGGAGGGGCGAAACTAAGAAATAGAATGACTATCTGTGAATTCTATTCCTCAAAACTCAAACCTTCTATCTTTAAAAGCAAAGGTGCTTAAGTCATACACACGCTCAGTGAACTCCACCTTATTGTTTTGATCGATTGTCACCACAGTAGAACAGCGCGTGCCGTAGTTGGGGCTTTTGATAAACATGGCCGATAGCATTCGCTCACGCTCAAGGCCTACGCCTGTGTCGGGCAATTGATCGTCGGGCGCTACACGATCATCGTATAGTCCATTGAATAAATTAATTGCTTCAATTTTTTTCGCCGTAAACAGGCGGCTCATTTTTTCTTTGCCTTCTTTTACTTTGGGCCAGGGTGTGTCGAGCAGGGCGTTGCTCAATCCATGAAATCCGGTGCTGATGCGCCCGACACCTTCCTTATAATTGGATAAATAATAAAGACCGTCGGCATCGCCCACAATAAGATTGAAGCCATTGTAGTTTTTGGCCGAAGGCTCAAGGCGGCGGACGTATTTTTCAGGCGACTCATCGCCGAGCAGATAATCGGTGACCAGATGTCCGCGCGACGGTGCGTCGGATCTGATGTTTTTGATGTCACGAAAATTGGTGACCATCGCGATGCGACCGTTCTTATTCATGGCCATCCAGGTGCCGCAAGTGCCATCGGGTTTTACTGCTTCGAGGTCACGGCCACCCACAAGATCGGGATGCTCGGGCCACCATTCGGCGGCTGCCGTTTTGCGCGCGTAAAATTCATCGCGGTTAGCGGCAACAATCAGTTTGTAGTTGGGATGCTGATGAAGAGAAAGAAAAATGAGGCACATAAAAGCTGAAAGTTATCCTATTATTCTCTCCTAATTTTCAAGATGGAGTCGACTTTCAAAACAGAGAAGTTATCGATCACTCGAAATATTCAATGACTAGATTACTCGCCTAACCATTCATCAATTTCTTCATCTGCTTGCGTGACTGAAATTGTCTGACCTTTTTTTATCTGATCAAATGCTTCCGCTATCGAGTTTATTTGATCCGTGTTGAGTCGATAAACTTCCGAACTATTCCGTTCCGGCTCTTGCAAATTTTCAATCATAAGCAATCACTCAAACCCGCTCCACACCTAGCCCCGGTTTGTCAGAGCAGGTCATGATTCCATCTTTCAAAATAAAGCCGCCTTTGACTACATCGCGCGCCAGGTCAAGGCTTCCGTCAAGGTCGATGTATTTGGTATTGGCACACGCAAACGCTGCATGAAGCGCCGCCGTAATGCTGATAATACTTTCGTCGTTGCAGCCCCAGAAAAGTTCTACACCTTCTAGCGCACCGATGTCGGCAATCTTAAGCGCCTGACTGATGCCTCCGCATTTCATCAACTTGATGTTGAATATTCCAGTGGCGAGTGGCGGCTTTACCAACGCCATCGCGCTTGCCGGCGTGAGAAGCGACTCGTCGGCCGCGATTATTTTACGAATGTGATCAGGTAACTTTTTGGTCGCCTCAATGTCTTTGGCAGGAAGCGGTTGCTCGATCAGCTCTACGTCAAGGTGCTTGGTCTTCTCATAAAATTCGATTGTCTTGGCCGTGTCGTAACCTTGGTTGGCGTCGATCCGAATCACGAATTTCTTTCCGAATTTTTCGCGCAGTTTCACAATGCGCTCAATGTCTTCCTGCAAGTCGATGCCCAACTTTACTTTCAATACTTTGAAGCCGCGCTCGCCATACTCCTGCGCTTCTTTCAACGTCTCCTCCACATTTTTTATCCCGATGGTGTTAGATGTTGGGAGTGATTGAATTTTTTGTCCGAGAAATTTTACCAGCGGCACGCCGAGGTATTTGGTGAGTGCATCGTACAGAGCGATGTCGAGCGCTGCACGCGCGGCGGGGTTCTTGGGGAATTTCTGCCACACTTCGTAGGTAAGCTGGTTGAGTTCGCGGATGTCGCGGCCCACCAAAAAAGAAATGTTGTTTTCTTTCAGCGCATCGGCGCACGACTGAAAATATTCGCCGGTCACATATTCGCTGGGGTTTCCTGCACCTATGCCGGTGACGCCGTTGTCCAACGTGATTTCAACAAAAGCATTATTGACTTCGTCTACTGTTTTGAAGGCGATGGTATAGGGCTTGGTGTTTCCAAGGTCGGCGGTCCAGGATTTTATCGATTTAATTTTCATGATTAAAAGTTGAAAGCAGAAAGTGAAAAGTAGAAAGTTTAGTAGTGTGTAGTCTTATGCTGAAGTAGAGAATCTTAAGCCTTACGTTTATAATCTTTAATCATTTTTTCAAAAATAGGAACGAGCTTGTCAACGCCATCTTCGAGCGGAAGAATGGTGGTAACGCCCAGTTCTTTCTCTTTGGCTTCGGCCCAGGCGCGTGCATCCTCTTCGCTCATTTTCATGGTGTTCACCGTAAGCGCTACCGTAGGCGCTCCATAGGTTTTGATGAGTGCGATTTCGTCTTTCACATCAGGAATATTGTCTTTATAATATTCCATGCCTTTGTATTTTTTTCTTGCGGGATTGTGTTGTAGCACAGCCGCATCTGCATCGGCGCTGATGAGCCACTCTGCCCCGGCAGGACCGCTGGGATTGCGCAAGCTCGATTGGCCTTCTATAAAAATAATGTCGGGCTTCGCTTCTTTCCAGCATTGTACGATGGCGTGTTCCATCTCCCCTGAAATAAAGTCATTAAGCGTGCTATCGAAAATGAATCCGTATTTGGCGCCTTGCATCCAGCCTGTCTGACCGGTGTAAATCATTTCGGCCTTATAACCAGCGGCTTGCATGGCTTGCATTAAAAACCGTGTGGTGGTGCGTTTGCCCAGTGCGCAGTCGGTGCCGAGCACAGCTACTTTCGGGCAGCGTACCTTGCTGATCTCGCCCGACCAGAAGTGAAGGTCTTTAAATTTCTTGGGCTTGCGCACATCGATGATCTGTACTTTCTTTTTCTTCGCCAGCGCTACCAGATCCGGATGGTCGGAGACATAGTCGTGCAAACCATTCACGATACTATAGCCGAGCGAAATGGCTTCTCGGAGCATTACCTGTAATTCTTTGGGAAGCACACCACCCTTGGTGGCCACACCGATGATGCAATACTTGGCTTTCTTCTTCGATTTCTTTTCGAAATCCTTGAGCGACGCAAACACCGGAATATCTCGCTTGCGGCCATCGAGAACTTCGCCGGCATCCTTGCCGGGATATTTTTTATCAATTACACCCAGAATGGTAAATCGCTCGGTGCCGCGAATCAGACCGTGGGCCGTTTTGGCGTTGTCGCTATCCAGAAAACTTGAAGTGATTACAATTGCAGTACTTTTTGCCATGACTATTAATTATGAGGTTGAAAATTCGGTGAAAATTGGCGAACGCACAACTACTTATTGATCGTAGGTGAATCGAAAAGCGGATAAATCGGGTTTGAACTTCTTTTTGCGTTTCAACTCGTAGGCATAAACCGTTTGTCCAAGATCGCGCATAAAGGGAAAGCCCAGGGTAGAATACTCGTATTTGCTGTCGTTGTAGATCTGGTCGGTGTTGGTGTTGATCACGGCCGAGAGCATAAACTCAACGCCGTTATCAAAGTCCACAAAATATGCATTGTCGATCAGGTAGCCGTAGGCATCGCCCACCTTATTAAATATGCGGATGTTTCCTGGTATAGCGAATCGTTTTTCACCAAACACCAAAAACTTGCAATAGGCATCGTAGTAGGCAGTGTCTTTATAATAGGGCGGGAATTTTGTCTCCCGCGGCCACTGCGACATATACTGCATCACATAGCGGCGGTCGGCTTCAGTAAGGTTAAATCTTTTATTGGCGGCCACTGCCTCCGGGAACAAAACTGCTTTAAGAATCTCCTGTTGCTCCTGAAGCGGATAAGAATTTTTATACGTGAATTCAAACGGCTCGTTCACCAGCACGGTGTCCTGCTTGATATACCCGATGCCTTTAAAGACCCGACGTGGCGGCCTGATGGAGTCGCTGTGCACCAGCATCGGCTGTTGGTAAAGCACCGAATCGTTGCGGAGGAACCTTACGGGTTCAGTGTGGCGGTTTTGGTCCGGCTTCAGTGGTCGCTCAAGCCGGTGGAGCAGCCGTATGTTGTAGCCTTTCCCTTTTAAAACTTCGTTGGCTGCTTTCTGACCCATGAACTCGTACAACCGATTCGATGCATCGTTGTCACTCACCAGCAATATCTTTTTGGCGTAATGCGCTACTGAAGGAAGACCGCTCTCAGAGGTCGTGTCTTTCTTCACAGAAATATGGCCGGAGTAAACACTGTCGTGAAACATCGGCGTGAACTTATCAAGGCCTTTAATATTGAGTTGGTTGATTTTCTCTAGTGCCAGCAGCACCATGGGCAACTTCACCGTGCTGGCCGGATAAAAATATTTGGTCGAGTCAACATTAAAATAGAAAGACCGGAATACGGGGCGGTTCAGGGAGTCGCGGTTAATTTGAGTGTAGATAATCTGCACTTCAAGCTGATCCTTCTGGTCGAGAATATGTTTGAACTTGTCGGGGTGACGCTTCATCATGTTCTCCACGAGAAACTGATTTTCCACCAGTGGGCCCATACACGAAGTTGCCGTCCAACTCAGGATTAGCAGCAATAAAACTTTTTTCATTCTTTCGAAAGTAACTTCACGTAACTTTGAATTCAAAGTAATGATCCATTAAAATTCAGTTGAGGTATATGCGGAGGCTTCTTTTGGTTCCTGGTATTTTGATCTCTGTCTGTGCGACCTTCGCCCAATCCCCGAAAGACAAGTGGGTGGACAGTGTGTTTCAAACGTTGACACCGGACGAAAAAGTAGGGCAGTTGTTTTTTATGACAGCCTCTTCGTACGACAGCCCCGAGCGAATTGCATCGTTAGCCAAACTGGCGCAAACCAACAAGCTTGGTGGGCTTGTCCTTCGCCGCAGCGGCCCTATCGGCTACGTCCGGCTTATCAACACACTTCAGACGACTTCTAAAATCCCGCTGATGGTCGCTGCTGATGTGTCGGAAGGGTTGAATGCACAGTTTGACAGCGTAATGAATTTTTATCCGTCTACGGTGATCAACGCTATTACCAGCGATAGCCTGCTCTTTGAATTGGGAAAGGAAAAATCGCGACAGAAAAAACTTCTTCATCTTGCGGTTAAATATTCAGAATCGAATCAGTCACTTGAAAACCTGCATGCGACGGTAGCTGCATCCGTGAAGTTAGGCCCTAAATCACAAAAAGGCGATCAAGAAAAGCTCGCCTTCGCGAATGGCGCTGATGTGATTTTGAACCCTATCAACATCGACGCTGGCTCCAAAGCAATTTTGAAATCGATAAAAAAAGACAAAGCGCTTGCGTCGCGGCTGGATCAAACAATCAAAAAAATTCTTGCCTTAAAATTCGATGCCGGGCTCGCAAGTTCAAAATTTATTAACGCCGACAACCTCGCACAAAAACTACATACACCTGAAGCGCAATGGCTTACTCAGGCAATTGCCCAACACGCGGTGACCGTTATTAAAAACGATAGCGCGACACTGCCCATTAAAAAACTTGACGATCGAAAATTTGTATCCATTACCCTTGGTGAATCTTCCAGGAATGAATTCAATCACTTCCTTTCGAAATACGCGGAGTTCAAAAAATTCGCTCTGAAAAGCGAAAGTGACACAGCCGGTTTTTCCTCGCAGGTGAAGAATCAGGAGATCATCGTCGTTGGCGTTTTCGCCGGTTCAACCTCATTCCTCAAAAACATAACACCCTGGATTAACAGGCTCGCGCAAACTCATGCGGTGGTTGTGTGTAGCTTCGCTGATCCATCCACTCTTTTGGGATTTGAGAACAGCGCCGCGCTTATCGCATGCTACACGGATGATCGTGAAATTCAAAAAGCAGCCGCACAAATTATTTTCGGTGGACTTCAAGCAAAAGGAAAGCTATCCGTAAAAATCAGTGACACGTTTCCCGCGGGCGCGGGCATCCCCACTTCGCTTGCTCACCGCTTTGCCTACACGTTGCCGGAAGCCGCAGGCATGGACAGTCGCACGCTTCGCAAAATAGAAGCCATCGCGCAAGAGGCGATCGACATGAAAGGAACACCTGGTTGTCATGTGCTGGTAGCCAAAGACGGCAAGGTGGTGTATGAGCGATCTTTCGGCTATCAAACGTATGAAAAGAAAATCCCGGTCACGGAAGAAACCATCTACGACTTGGCCTCGGTGACTAAAGTATCCGCCACGCTGCAAGCAGTGATGTACATGCACGAAAAAGGCATGATCGACATAAACAAAAAAGCATCGGTATATCTGCCGGAGTTGAAAAAATCAAACAAAGAAGATTACATTATCAAAGATATACTCACGCACCAGGCGGGCCTGTGGCCGTACCTTCCCTTCTGGTCGGAGACGGTGAAAGATTCTGCCACCTTCCGCAAATATTACAGTCGCTCGGCCAACTCCAACTACTATTTCCCTGTGTCTGAAAGACTGTTTGCGCACAAGTCGATGAAAGACTCGTTGTGGCAGTGGATCATCAAAGCCAAAGTACGCGACAAGTCGACTCATGCTCTTTTTGATTACCGCTATAGCGACATGGGCTTTTATATCATGCAGCATCTGGCTGAAAAAATGCTACACCAGCCGCAGGAAGATTTTTTACAATCCACGATTTACAAACCGCTAGGTGCATACACTACGGGGTATCTTCCGCTACGAAAGTTTCCTTACGGTCAGGTGGCGCCAACCGAAAAGGATACGCTGTTTCGCAAAAGCCTGCTCATCGGTTACGTGCACGATCAAGGTGCAGCCATGCACGGTGGCATTGCCGGGCACGCCGGGCTTTTTAGCAGTGCCAACGACCTTGCCAAATTGGGGCAGATGTGGCTGAACAAAGGAAGTTATGGCGGTATTCAATTTTTCAAACCTGAAACGCTTGATCTCTTCACTGCCAAGCAATACGAGGACAGCCGCCGCGGCCTGGGTTGGGATAAACCTACCCCCAGCGATTGGAATGGCCCTACCTCCTTGTATGCATCAGCCAAAACATTCGGGCACACCGGCTTTACAGGTACTTGTATTTGGGTAGATCCTGAATTTAACGTGGTCTATGTGTTTCTTTCCAACCGGGTGCATCCGGACATGAACAATACCAAAATATTAAATGCCAATATCCGTCCACGGATACAAGAGGTCATTTATCAGTCTATCTTTGAGTATCGTAAAAATCATCAGGCCGTTGAAACCAAAAGCGAGTAAATAGAGTTAAGAAGCAAACCTTTTGCCTGTGGAAAAAATGAAAATTGGAATAGTTTGTTACCCAACCTTCGGCGGTAGCGGCGTAGTAGCTACCGAATTGGGTAAAGCGCTGGCCAAAAAGGGACATCCCGTTCATTTTATTACCTACAATCAACCGTCACGCCTCGATTTCCTCAGTGAAAATCTTTATTATCACGAAGTAGAATTCCGCTCGTATCCACTTTTTGAATATCCACCGTATGAGTTGGCGCTGGCCAGCAAGATGGTGAGCGTGGTAAAAAACGAACAGTTGGACTTGCTGCACGTGCACTACGCCATCCCTCACGCCTCGGCGGCGTACATGGCCAAGCAAATTTTAAAGAGCCAGGGCATCTACATTCCGGTGATTACCACCCTTCACGGAACCGACATTACTCTTGTGGGAAAAGATGCATCGTATGAACCGGTAGTCACCTTTAGCATCAATAAATCCGATGGCGTCACTTCCGTGTCGCGCGATCTTAAGAAAGAGACGTACGAGTTTTTCGATATTACAAATCAAATCGAGGTAATCCCGAACTTTATCGACCTTGACAAATTCAAAAAACAAAAAAAGGATCACTTCAAAAAAGCCATCTGCCCTGACGATGAAGCGCTGGTGGTGCACACATCCAATTTCCGTAAGGTAAAACGAGTGGGCGATGTAATTCAGACCTTCTTTAATATCCGTAAAGAAATACCGGCCAAGCTACTGATGATTGGCGATGGCCCGGAGCGTGATCCGGCCGAACAGCTTTGTCGTGAACTTGGTGTGGGCAACGACGTGCGTTTTCTCGGCAAACTGGAAGCAGTGGAAGAAGTGCTCTCAGTAGCCGATTTGTTTATGATGCCTTCAGAAAAAGAAAGCTTCGGATTGGCCGCACTTGAAGCGATGGCCTGCGAAGTGCCGGTGATCAGCTCGAACTCTGGTGGACTTCCAGAACTTCAGGTGCAGGGCGTGACGGGCTTCATGAGCAACGTTGGCGATATTGAAGACATGACACGCAAAGCGTTGTTCATTCTCGACAAAAACAACTTGCCTTTATTCAAAGCCAATGCCCTGAAACGCGCCAAAGAATTTGATATCACCAACATTTTGCCGCTGTACGAAAATTATTATCGACAGATCCTCGAAAAAGCGCGACTGAAGGAGGCCATTTAAACCTTTTTTGATTGGCTTAGTCTCTATTTCAATTTAAATTTGCGTTCGAATTTTTGGAGTTATGGAAGGAAACATTAAACCGCAAAATCAAGGAACTAAGAAGCTGTTTGAAAATCCGGTATTGGAAAAACTTTCACGCACTCATATCTCGGTACCGCTGGTGATCTTCTTTTCGTATGCAGCCGGCCTTCTCTACTGGAGCATCACGCACACTTCGCTTTCAGTGGCTATTACCGTGCTAATGTTTTTTATCGGCTTGCTGGCGTTCACGCTGGTGGAATACCTGATCCATCGTTATGTTTTTCACATGGATGCCTCCACCGAGCAGCGCGCCAAGATGCAATACACCATGCACGGGGTGCACCATGAGTTTCCTAAAGACAAAGACCGCCTGGCCATGCCACCACTATTGAGCGTTACGCTGGCCACTTTGCTTTTAATTGTATTCCGTTTGGTGCTTGGCGATTTCGTTTTTTCGTTTCTGCCAGGCTTTTTGGTAGGTTATGCGGCTTACCTGTCGGTGCATTATATGGTGCATGCCTTTCAACCTCCTAAAAATTTCTTCAAAGTGTTGTGGATCAACCACAGTGTGCATCATTACAAAAACGGAGAAGTGGTTTTTGGCGTGTCTTCGCCCTTGTGGGATTACGTTTTCGGAACAATGAAATAGTCCGACGAGCACACGGAAATAAAAAAAGCCGCGAGTGCGGCTTGACAAAATATTTCGAGGATGAATTCTTAAATTCTGGTTTCCTTCACTGCTTTGGTAGCAGGAGCCTTAGAATAAGTAGGGCAAGTGTACGTTGAGCATGCTGACATCACTACCGCCGCCAATACCACTAAAACTGCAACTGATTTTTTCATGTTTGTATGATTTATGGATACAAAGATAGTCGGGTTTGTTTCCGAAATATTTTAAAGAACGGCGAAATCCTTACATAAGTTTCTAATGCCCGAAAATTGTTTTGGATTCGATAAGGGCCAAAAATTTGGGTCTTCTGAACATTATCGGCCGATAAATGGTTTAACTTGAACATTCAATCCAATGCTGGGACATCGTTTTTCCAAATACACGCCTCCTCCCGATGAAGGGAAATCGGATTTTGAGAAGCTGCTGAAGATTTTCATGCAACTATTGCTCATTACGGCCGGCAACGTTTCCGAAGCGCTCCAATGGCTCACCGAAGTCGACAAGCAATACAATCTCAGCAGCAAAGATTATGGCATCGGCGATTTCATTGAAGACTTGAAAAAGAACGGATACATCACCGACGAGGGACCGGATGGCGAATTCAAACTCAAGCCCAAAAGCGAGCAAAGCCTAAGGCAATCGGCGCTGGAAGAAATTTTTGGAAAGCTTAAAAAAACAAAACCCGGAGGTCATCAAACGCCGCACAGCGGGCGGGGCGATGAGCCGACTACCGACAGGCGTGACTATGAGTTTGGCGATACGCTGGAACAAATATCCATGACCGACTCGCTGCGCAATGCTCAGATCAATCATGGGCTGGAGGATTTCTTCATGACAGAAGAAGACCTCGAAGTCACCGAAAACGAATCAAAAGCGCAAACTTCAACCGTGCTGATGATCGACATTTCTCATTCCATGATTTTGTATGGTGAAGACAGGATTACCCCGGCCAAAAAAGTGGCCATGGCCTTGTCGGAACTGATCACCAAAAAATATCCGAAAGACACCCTCGACATTTTAGTATTTGGCGATGACGCCTGGCAAATCGAAATCAAAGATCTCCCTTATTTGCAAGTCGGGCCGTATCATACGAACACCGTAGCCGGTCTTGAATTGGCGATGGGTATTTTGCGCCGCAAGAAAAATACCAACAAGCAGATCTTCATGATTACCGATGGCAAGCCCACGTGTATCAAACAAGGCATCAAGTATTACAAAAATAGCTTCGGATTGGATCATAAAATCCTGAACAAGACACTCGACCTTGCCGTGCAGCTCAGGAAAATAAAAATTCCGGTCACCACGTTTATGATTGCCACCGATCCTTATCTGAAAGCGTTTGTGCGAGAGTTTACCAAGGCCAACAACGGCAATGCTTACTACAGCAGTCTGCAGGGACTTGGCAACTTGGTGTTCGAAGATTTTAAAAAGAACAGAACGAAGAATTTATAAAATCGCTGATAACGATTAACCATTAACAATGAACAAACCCAGAACACTCGGTCAGCTCAAAGGCGCCGGCTATCATTTTAAAACAATTAAAGACGAACTTCGACACAACCTGATCGAGAAATTGCGCAACAAGGAAAATGTGTTTGAAGGAATTTGGGGTTACGAAGAGACCGTTATTCCCGATCTTGAAAGAGCGATCCTCGCGGGTCATGATGTGAATTTGTTGGGCTTGCGCGGACAAGCAAAAACACGCCTCGCACGACTGATGGTACATTTGCTGGACGAATATATTCCGGTCATCGAAGGCTCGGAACTAAATGACGATCCGCTTCATCCGATATCGCGTTATGGAAAAGATAAGGTGAAAGAACTCGGCGACGAAACACCAATCACCTGGTTGCATCGCGATGATCGCTATACTGAAAAACTCGCTACACCTGATGTGTCCATCGCTGACCTGATTGGCGATGTGGATCCGATCAAGGCAGCGTCACTTAAACTTCCTTACTCTGATGAACGCGTCATTCACTTCGGGCTAATCCCACGGTCGCACCGCTGCATTTTTGTGATCAACGAATTGCCCGATTTGCAAGCCCGCATTCAGGTAGCGCTGTTCAACATTTTGCAGGAGGGCGATATTCAAATCCGCGGATTCAAGTTACGCCTGCCGCTGGAGATCCAGTTTGTATTCACCGCCAACCCCGAAGACTACACCAACCGCGGAAGCATTGTGACTCCCCTGAAAGATCGCATCGACAGCCAGATCATTACACATTATCCCAAAACATTAGAGATCGGCAAGCGAATCACTCAGCAAGAAGCCCGCATTCTCGAAGAGCAAAACAAGTTGGTCGCCTCGACCGAAATCGCCAAAGACATTGTAGAGCAAATTGCCTTTGAAGCGCGCAAGAGTGAATATGTGGATGCGAAAAGCGGGGTATCGGCGCGTCTTACTATTTCGGCCTACGAAAACTTGATCGCCGCTGCCGAGCGAAGGAGCATTATCAACAAAGAAAAAAATACATTCGTGCGTGTGTCGGATTTTGTAGGTGTCATACCCTCCATTACCGGTAAGGTTGAACTCGTGTACGAAGGACAGCAGGAAGGTCCGGGGTTGGTAGCACAAAATCTTTTGGGCAAAGCCATCCGCACACAGTTCATCAATTACTTTCCCGATCCGGAAAAATTCCGCAAGCAAAAAGAAAAAAGTCCGTACAAAAAAATCACCAACTGGTTTGGCGACGGCAACACCGTAGATCTGCTACACGACTTGAGCAATGCCGAATACGAGAAAGCGTTGAAGTCGGTGCCCGGACTTTCGGACCTGGTGAATGAATTTCAAAAAGGACAAGAGCCGGCGCTGAAATTGTTCCTGATGGAGTTTGCGCTACACGGTCTGGCAGAGTATAGCCTGATCAGCAAGCACAATTTAACCGCGGGGCATCAGTTTAAAGATTTGCTCAGCAGTATGTTCACCATGCCTAAACCTGATGCCGACGACGATGAAGAAGACGAATCGTTCGGAACCGATAAACTTTAACTCGGAAGAAGTTCACCAGCTGCGAAAACTGGCGCACGAAGGTGAAGGCCAGCATCTGGAATTCAAGCGCAAGGCGAGTCATCCGGAAAAGATTGTGCGTGAAATGATTGCTTTCGCCAACTCCGAAGGTGGAACAATCCTTATCGGTGTGGATGACAACGGCGCGCTGGCCGGTGTAAAATATCCTGACGAAGAAATGATTAGCGTGCGCGAAGCATTGCACAAGCACGTGCGCCAGCCCATGGTGTATCACGACACGGTCGTTCCTTTATCAGAAAATAAATTTGTAGTACGGATTGATATTCCGCCCGGCATCCGCGGCCCAATTTTATTTTATCTCGGACCACGGCAATCGGAGAGCTACGTGCGCGTGAACGACATGAGTATCAAAGCCAGCGACGAGATGGTGGAAATCATTCGAAGGAAAAAACAGAAAAAAGATATTCGCTTTTATTTTGCCGAGCACGAGCTGGCGCTGATGAAGTACCTCGATCAGTATTCGTCTATTACGCTACAGGAATTTCAAAAGCTAACGGGGCTGAATCGCTACGTGGCGTCGCGTAAATTAATATTGCTGGTGCTGGCCAATGTGCTCCGCATTACCGCCACCGAAAAGGGCGACTTGTATGCGCGGGTGTAGTTAAGCCAGATCCTCTTCGCGTTCCAGCATCAGTATGGAAGCTTGCGGCACGATAAAATACTTTTCGTTTTCGTACATCACTTCAATGGCGCCCTTTTGCAGGAATATAGCCATATCACCTTCCTGCGCTTGCAGTGGCAAGTACTTGACCTGGTCTTCTTTTCCTTTCCATAAATCGTCTTCGTCGGCTGGCATGGGAAGCGGATAACCCGGCCCTACCTTGATTACATAACCGCGCTGAATCTTCTCTTTCTCTTGCACGCCGGGCGGCAGGTACAACCCACTTTCGGTGCGATCTGATTCCTTAGCGGGACGAATCAGCACACGATCTCCTACTACAATTAACTTCTTCAATTTATTGTCTGCTGTTACCTTCATACTTTTTCAACTTATTCAAACAAATCGGCCTGCTCGGTATTCTTTGGGTTTTCTACTTGCGTAGTATATAGCGGCAGTTTATTCAAGCCTTTGGATAGCAAGGCATCTTGCATCACAATGCCCTTTTGGTTGGCTTCGCTTTTTAGTTTGTCCGATTCAAGCTCCAATTCTTTCAAATTAATTTGCTTCGCTCTTTTTTCCGTAGGCGGATTTAGCATTTCCGATTTCTCAAACTCTACCACCTTATCCAGAATATCCTTGGGCAAATCGGCCTCGCTGCGGTAGACGAGTTCAAAGAATTGTTTGGCAAAAAATCCGTCGATCTGAATTCTTCTTTTTGAGAGATGAACAAACTTGCCGATCACGCGGCAAATATTTTCACGCTCTTCCGGGCTAAGCTGATCTACAAAATCATAGTCTTCAATTTTACGCAGCGCCAGAATCACCGGCTCGAGTGAATCAATCGAAATCACATACACCCGGTAATCGGCGAGCTTGTATTCGTACTGGCCGAGCAGCTCCAACGCGTTGGTAGGCACCACTAAAAAAACTTCGCGGCGCACACCTTCTTCACGCACGTATTTGCTCACGTTCTCTGTCTGATTTTTAATGTACGACGGGAAGTTGGACAAGTCGTCATTGGCCGGGCTTTTCGCATCGAACACAATGTATTCATCCTTGATCCGAATAGTATTGTCAGGGCTACCTCTGAACGGCACCTTGTCCACATAATCTACACCGTGGCGATTGCAGATGGCTTTGATGCGGCCTTTCACATTGTCTTCGTGCGCCGACCAGGTTTCCCTCAGCTTGCGGATACGATCAATCTCTGCGCGGTTTCTGGTTTCCACTTCTGCCTCACGGTCTTTTTGCAGCTTCTGCTGAATAAGATTGAGCGACGACATTGATTTTTCGTATTCCACGCGACGGTGATCTTCAAGGCTTTGAAACTGCGTAACCTGTTCTTTGAGTTTTTTCGATTCCTGCTCGGTGCGCTCAAGGTTGCTGCGAGTGACTGAAAGTTCGTTCGATAGCTCCGTTCCTCTTTTCAAATAGATCCGATTGGCTTCTTCCAGGCGCGAGAGCTCTTTGGTACGCTCTTCTTTTTCTTTCAATAAAAAATCGTTCGATACTTTTAGCGCCGAAACTTCATTTTCAAAACGGTTTACATTTTGAATGAGATTGGCCGAGTTTCCTTTTTCAAGAGAAAGTGCGTTTTCGAGTTTAAGGTTTTCAGCTTTCAACAATTCGGCTCTAGCCAGCAGCCGTTGCAGTTCGCCGTTCGCCTCCACCAGTTCTGCCTTTACTTTTCCCCAGCCAAAAAGGCGTTGCCACCAACCCATTCCGGCCAGTTTTTCAAACGTTCTTTTCAAGCTATCGAAATTAAAATCCATGCACTCAATTTATTCCCGTAAAGGTAGGTCATTTCGATCCGTTTACAATGAGTTTATTGCCGACTCATCGGCTAATCCGCCGGGAGAAAAAGCGCCAAAACCAGAATTTCCTTTCATCGCCGGTATCAGGTTAAATTAAATTCTTATCTTAGGTTATTAAAATCGTTTCAATGAAAAACCTTCTTGTCTTTGGCTTTTTTATGATCTCTTCGTCTTTGCTCTTCGGCCAGATCAATCACGACGAAACACAACTCTTTAAAACGTTGTTTGGCACACCCAAAAAAGATATCATCAGCGAGTTTGTGAAAGTAGAAGGCGCCAAGCAAGATGTTTTCTGGAAGCTGTATAATGATTACGAGAGTCACCGGAGGCAGCTCGGCGAAAAGCGTTTCGCCGTACTCAATAATTACGTAAAGAATTACACCACCCTCTCAGCCAAAGAAACGGACGAGATCATGGAAGATATTATTTTGCTCACCACCAGCCAGGACAAACTCATCGCGCGGTACTACAACAAAATCAAAAAGGCTATCGGGATCAACGCAGCCGCACAGTTTTATCAAATCGAATGGTATCTGCAAAGTCAGATTCGCACAAACATTCTGGAGAGCATCCCCATGATCAACGAGCTCGAAAAGAAAAAGTAGCCGCACGCATCGCCCGATTTTATTAGGCTTTGCAAGGCCTTTTGGGTACCTTTGGTATTCCTCAGATTTTAATTTTTCAGGTTATGGTTGACACAATCGCATCGGCCCATGAGGCCATTGCACTCGAAGAAAAATACGGCGCTCACAATTATCATCCGTTGCCTGTGGTTCTCACCAAAGGTGAGGGTGTTTTTCTATGGGATGTGGAAGGCAAACGCTATTTTGACTTTCTGTCGGCGTACAGCGCCGTTAATCAGGGGCACTGTCATCCACGCATTGTAAGTGCGTTGATCAATCAGGCGAAAGAACTTACACTTACCTCACGCGCCTTTTATAACGACAAATTGGGTCTGGCCGAAAAATATGTATGCGATACATTCGGCTATCAAAAAGCACTGTTTATGAACAGCGGCGCCGAAGCAAATGAAACGGCGATAAAACTGGCGCGCAAGTGGGGCTACACCAAAAAAGGAATTGAAGACAATAAGGCTGTGATTGTAGCAGTGAAACAAAATTTTCACGGTCGCACCACAACTATAATTTCTGCTTCTACCGATCCGTCGTCTACCAAAAATTTCGGGCCATTTATGCCTGGCTTCGATATTGTGAACTACGATGACATCGCTGCACTTGAAAAAGCATTGGCGAACAAAAATGTATGTGCGCTATGGATCGAACCTATTCAAGGCGAAGCTGGGGTGTTTGTGCCGCATGATGGCTATCTGAAGGCTGCGGAGAAACTGTGCCGTCAGCACAATGTGTTGCTGATGATGGATGAAATACAGACGGGCATTGCACGCACGGGCAAAATGCTGGCCGGCGATCATGAAAATGTAAGGCCCGACTTGCTCATATTGGGCAAAGCATTATCAGGTGGCGTACTTCCTATTTCGCTTGTACTCGCTGACGATGAAGTAATGTTGGTGATCAAACCGGGTGAACATGGCTCTACGTTCGGCGGCAATCCGCTGGCTGCTGCCGTAGTAGTAGAGGCGCTGCAAGTGGTGAAAGATGAAAAGCTTGCTGAAAATGCCGAGCGTCTCGGAATTATATTCCGCGACCGCATGAATGCGCTGAAAAAGAAAACCAACCTGATCACGTTAGTTCGCGGCAAAGGACTGCTCAACGCAATTGTGATCAACGATACTCCTGAAAGCGACACGGCCTGGAACCTTTGTTTGAAGTTTGCTGAAAATGGATTGCTCGCCAAACCGACGCACGGAAACATCATAAGGCTGGCGCCTCCGTTGGTCATTACCGAAGAGCAGATTCACGAGTGCTGCGACCTGATTGAAAAAAGTGTACTTGCTTTTTAAACCAAAACATGGATTATGAAAACAAAACTTCTTCTCTTACTGCTGAGTGGTGCGGGGAGTATTTTTGCACAGACTATCCCCTCGGCCGACGTACAAATCAAAACCGCATTACTCGCTTGCCCTGACGAATACAAAGAGAAAGCCATGGTGTATGGCTATTCGCCAAAAGGCGAATTCATTGTGTTGCGCAAAGGCGAAAACGAAATGGTTTGTCTCGCCGATGATCCAGCACAGCCAGGTTTGAACATATCGTGCTACCACAAAAGCCTTGATCCCTTCATGGCGCGTGGCCGCGAATTGAAAAAGCTAGGAAAAACCTTTCAACAGATTTTCGATATCCGTGAGCAGGAAGTGAAAAGCGGAATACTAGTGATGCCCAAATTGCCGGCCACACTTTTGATTTACACAGCCGACAAAGAAAAATACAATCCGGTAACAGGTGAAGTACAAGATGGCTACGAACGGTCGGTGATTTACATTCCCTTTGCCACCGCCGAAAGTACAGGTTTGCCTACCAAACCAGTAGGCCCAGGCTTACCGTGGATCATGGATGCCGGCACACATCGTGCGCACATCATGATTGATCCGCCGAAGAAAAAATAATCATTTACGCATTCAGCACCTTCATGCTTGCCTCAGGATATCGCAGACCCGCTGCTGCACCTTTGGGCGCAATCGCATCGATGTCGGTGAGTTCTTCTTTGGTGAATTTTACGTTGAGCGCACCTACATTTTCTTCCAGGTATTTGATGCGCTTCGTTCCCGGAATCGGGAAGATATGGTCGCCTTGGGCCATCACCCACGCTAGCGCTAGTTGCGATGTAGTGCATCCTTTTTTAGCGGCGAGTGATTCCAGTTTTTTTACGATGTCAAGATTTTTTTGAAAATTCTCTCCTTGAAAACGTGGCGAGTACCGACGAAAATCGTTGGCTTCAAAGTCTTCAAATTTTTTAATCTGGCCTGTAAGAAAGCCGCGGCCTAACGGCGAATAGGCTACAAAGGCTACGCCCAGTTCACGGCAGGTTTTCAAAAGCTCGTCTTCCGGTTCACGGCTCCACAATGAATATTCTGTTTGTAGCGCCGTAATCGGATGAATTTTGTGCGCCTTGCGCAATGTAGCAGGCGACACTTCCGAAAGGCCAATGGCTTTTACTTTTCCTTGCTTCACCAGCTGGCCCATAGCACCCACCGTATCTTCAATCGGCGTGGCCGGATCAACACGATGCAAATAGTAAAGATCGATTACCTCTACATTCAGTCGTTTCAAACTTGCCTCACAGGCTTGCTGCACATACTCCGGTTTGCCGTTCATTCCGCGAACTGTAGGATCCGTTGGATTTCGTACGATTCCAAATTTAGTGGCGAGTGTGACTTTATCACGTTTGCCTTTCAAGGCTTTGCTCAACAAAATCTCGTTGGTGAATGGCCCGTACATATCGGCTGTGTCGAGAAAGGAAACACCGAGTTCAATAGCGCGATGAATGACGCGGATAGATTCTTCGTCGTTGCCGGCTCCATAAAATTCAGACATGCCCATGCAGCCGAGGCCAAGCTGCGACGTTTTTATTCCCTGCGATCCCAGATTTCGAATTTGCATAATGAATGGTGGTTAGTGTAGCGGAAAAACAATTTCCCGCCGACAAAGTTCATGCTTGCCCCGGTAAAAACCAATTGGGGTGTTACTCGATAATCTGAAGCGCCTTGGTTACGGCTTCGATCATCAACTCTGAGTGATAAATCGTTTGGTATTCGATCTTGTTTTTCATCTGATAATAATCCGATTCGGAAACGGGAACATTGATGAAAATAACTTCGGCGGGATGAATTTTGATTTTCGCTCTGGCTTCTGCCACAGACATTGAAGTGCCAATGATTTTCACCGAATGAGGCTGATCGACGGTCAGCGATTGTTCAGCGTATGAATTTTCATCTTGCAGAAGAAGGGCTTTGATCGGCATACCAAGGAGGCTGGTGAATAAACTCAAAAACGGTCTATACCCCTGGCCTATGTTTGGTAACACAGCGCCTCTCGAATTAGCGTGAGAAAATTATTAGAGAAGACCCAAGACCTTCAGGTCGGCCCGCAACTGATCTGGACTTTGAAAATGAATCCCTCGAATACCCATCGCCTCCGCTCCGCCAAGATTGCGTGGAACGTCGTCAATAAAAATTGTTTTGGCCGGATCAATCGAATAGCGGTCCAAAAGAATTTGATAGAATTCCGGAAAGGGCTTTCTGGTTTTCTCGTGGCCGCTCACGACGATGCCTTCAAACCAATGGAGATATTCAAAATTGCTCAGCGCCCACGGAAAAGTCTGCGCCGACCAGTTGGTGAGAGCATACAATCTGTATTTCTTTGAGTCACGAATTTCTTTCAGGATTTCAACAGTATCATGAATCGGTCCGTTGATGGTTTCTTCCCAGCGCCCGTACCAGGCACGAATGGGCTCTTCGTGTTCGGGAAATTTTTCAAGCAGTTCTTGCGTCGCTTCTTCAAAAGATCGGCCTGCATCCTGCTTTTCATTCCAGTCGTGGGTGCACACGTTTTGCAAAAACCATTCAATCTCGTCTTCGGTTTTAAAAATTTTCCGGTACAGGTGGCGAGGATTCCAATCGATCAACACGCCGCCAAGGTCAAACACAATAGTCTCTATTCCTTTCTCCATATCATTACTTTCCAAATGCCCATTTTAAAAATTCCGGAAATGCCTCGGCCCAGGTTTTAATGTCGTGATGCCCTTCTTTCACTTCGTGATAGTGAATGTCATAAAACGGGCGATAATTTTTTTTCACCAGTTCCACAATCAAATCGAGAGTATCATCAATGGAATCGATCACACCGTTTTTGTTGCGGTCACTCTGCTCGTCGAGTGTCCCGGTTTGAAACCAAAATTTCAATCCTTCTTTTTTTCGTCCGTTGCGCACCTGCCGATGCATCAGCCTGTCGCGGTGGTCAGAATAAAACCGGCTGGCGCTATCGCGCTTACGCCACCAAAATGATCCGCTGAATACGCCCACCCTTCGAAACAGTTCGGGGTGATTCCATGCAATGTCAATCGCACTGAGCCCGCCCATTGAGCAACCCGCAATAGCATGACGATTCGCGTCGGCATCAACCGGAAATTTATAAATCAAATACGGAATGAGTTCGGTGGTGATGTATTTTGTATATGCTTTGGCCGACCGGCCGCGCTTGAGGTAATCGCGCTGCGCCGCCACTCCATATTCCTGCAGGCGATCGCCCGCCACTACACCGGCAACGATCACGTGCTCCACCTCAGAAACAGAAGTAAGTTCTTCAATCGTTTGCTTCAGGTTCAACGCCTTCATGTCCTGGCCATCGTTGAGTATCAGCAAAGGGAATTTAGTGTTGCCTGCACTGTAATCAGGCGGAAGCAAAACAGTCACCGTCACCTCACGATTCAATAAACTGGAGTAAGCCGAGATTGTTTCTTCACTGTAGGTCGCTCGCACGTTTTCGTTTGGTTAATTTTTTGACGACTGTTTGTCGTTAAGTTTTTATTCGCCAACTTAAAGGGGTCAAAAATAAACTATCTTTTTCATTGCCTTGACTATTGATCATTAAATTATGCCGCACGAACATCATCACCGATGGTACTCACCGGCGCTGAGCCGCGATATTGATGTGCTTGCCTTTGGAACGAGAGGCTATCCGGTGATCCTTTTCCCAACCTCGATGGGGCGGTATTATGAAAACAAGGATTTCAAATTGATTGAAAGTGTATCGTGGTTTCTTGACGAAGGACTCGTGAAGATTTATTGTCCCGACGGAATAGATAGCGACAGCTGGTACAACAAAAATATTCATCCTGCCGATCGTGTACGAAATCACATTTGGTATGATCAGATGGTGTACAACGAGCTCGTGCCACTGGCGCAACGCGAAACCGGCATAGGCCGCGTGGCTACGGCCGGGTGTAGTTTCGGCGGATACCACGCCACCAACTTTGCATTCCGGCATCCGGAAGTGGTGAAATATGTTTTTAATATGGGCGCAGCCTTTGATATCCGCGATCAGCTCGATGGATATTACGACGACAACGTCTATTTCAATAACCCGCCAGATTTTATTCCCGGTGCTCACAGTAATTTCTTTCAAGATATGTTTGTGGTATTGGGTACCGGCACACACGACATGTGCTGGCATGCCAACGAAAAAATGGCGGACATTCTATTCGCCAAGGGAATTCACCACTGGCTTGACGTTCGCCCTGAACGACCCCACGACTGGCCAGCCTGGCGCGAAATGTTTCCTCACTATCTATCACTCATAAAGTAGTTCACCAAACCATTTGAAACCTAAAGGCACATGAAAAAAATCGGAATACTCCACGGCATGGAGCGCTCATTTCCCGAAGCGTTCGTTGAGCGAATCAACAAAATGGGATTGAAAGATATTCAGGCTGAGCCCGTTTCCATCGACATGGTGCAACAAGGTGTGGGCGATGGTTACGCCGTAATCATCGACCGGATTTCGCAGGACGTACCCTTTTACCGCGCCTATTTGAAAAACGCGGCCATCAGCGGCACGGCGGTGATCAATAACCCCTTTTGGTGGAGCGCCGATGAAAAGTTTTTTAACAATGCGCTCGCGGTGAAGCTTGGAGTACCGGTTCCTAAAACGGTGATTCTTCCCTCACACGAAAGACCGACCGACACACAAGATAGTTCGTTCAGCAATTTGAAATTCCCGCTGAGTTGGGAGAAAATATTCGCGCATATCGGCTGGCCTGCCTACATGAAGCCTCACGCTGGTGGCGGGTGGAAAAGCGTTTATAAGCTAAACGGCCCCGACGATTTTTTTAACGCGTACCGCGAAACCGGCCAATTGGTGATGATGCTTCAGGAAGAAATTATTTTCACCGAATATTTCCGGTGCTATTGCCTCGGGCGGAAATACGTGCGCGTGATGCAGTATGAACCACGCAACCCGCACCACCTGCGCTATGTGGTGAATGGCCCGCCAGCATCCGACAAGCTGGTGAAAAAAGTGCATGATTATGTTCTGGATTTGTGCAACGCACTGGGCTATGATTTTAATACCGTTGAAATGGCTGTGCGCGACGGCGTGCCTTACGCCATCGATTTTTGCAATCCAGCCCCTGACGCCGATGTGAAATCCGTGGGTCAGGAAAATTTCGAATGGGTAGTAGAGCATGCGGCAAAGTATGCAGTGGAAAGAGCCAAAGCTCAAAAGCCGGGCAAAGACAACCTCACCTGGGGAACGTTTGTAAGAAACTCAGTAGCTGATTTTGAACCGGCCGCAGCAGCGAAACCAAAAGCTGCGGTTAAGTCAACCAGGAAGAAATAGTTGCACGCAAAGGCGCAAAAACGCAAAAAGTGTCGGATGACGGAAAATGAAATTTCCAAAATTGCCGTTGATTGCTGTTATCAGGTGCACAAGGAATTGGGGCCAGGCCTTTTTGAATCGGTTTACGAAGAATGCTTATTTTATCTGTTTCGTAAGAATGAAGTACCGATAGAACGTCAAAAAGAGATTCCTGTATATTTTAGGGAAATGAAAATGGAGATTGGGTTTAGGGCCGACATTGTAGTGGAAAACAAAGTGATTCTTGAAATTAAATCAATAGAAACTGTTTTGCCAGTTCACCAAAAGCAACTACTAACATACTTGCGATTGACTGGACTGAAACTTGGGCTCCTTGTAAATTTCAATGAAGCTCTAATCAAGAATGGAATTCAACGAATAGTAAATAATTTGTAAACCTTAACCTTGCGTCCTTGCGCCTTTGCTTGACCGACAAAAGGACTTTTAGAGAAAAGCGAACTATGGAAAAATTTACGCTCGGAGTTGAAGAAGAATACATGGTGATCGACCCGGTGACGCGCGAACTAAAATCGCACGACCAGAAAATTGTAGAGATCGCGTCGCAGGTATTGAAAGACCACGTCAAAGCCGAAATGCACCAGGCCGTTGTGGAAGTGGGAACGGGCATCTGCAACAATGTAGAAGAAGCCCGCCATGATATCTCGCGGCTACGCAAATATGTGGCTGAAGTGGCCGCCAGCCTTAACCTAAAAATTGGTGCGGCCGGCACTCACCCCATTTCGCATTGGAGCACGCAACTCATCACCCCCAATCCGCGCTACGACGAGATCGTTAACGAAATGCAGGAAGCCGCTCGTTCAAACCTGATTTTTGGATTGCACGTGCATGTGGGCATTGCCGACAAAAACATGGCCATTCACATCATGAATACCGTGCGCTACTTTTTGCCGCACGTCTATGCGCTATCGGCAAACTCACCTTTCTGGGAAGGGCGCAATACCGGATTCAAATCATTTCGCACGAAAGTGTTTGATAAATTTCCCCGCACGGGAATTCCTGAATACTTCAACGACTGGGATGATTATAAAAACTACATCAACCTGCTGATCAAAACCAGTTGCATCGATAACGCAAAAAAAATCTGGTGGGACGTACGCGTTCATCCCTTCTTCGACACGATTGAGTTTCGAATTTGTGATGTGCCCTTGCGTGTGGAAGAAACCATTGCCATCGCAGCGCTCTTTCAAGCATTGGTTGCCAAACTCTACAAACTGCGCATGCAAAACATGAGTTTCATTATGTACAACCGCGCACTCATCAACGAAAACAAATGGCGCGCTTCGCGCTACGGCATTGATGGCAAGTTGATCGACTTTGGAAAGCAGCAGCAGGTAGATACGCGCGCACTGCTTATGGAATTAATTGATTTCGTAGACGATGTGGTAGACGAACTCGGAAGCCGACAAGCCATTAACGACGTACGGAAAATCTTAGAACACGGCACCGGCGCCGACCGCCAGCTGAAAGTGTATGAGCAAACTAAAAGTCTGGAGCGTGTAGTGGATTACATCACCGAGCAGACGCTGGTAGGTGTGTAATTTCTATTACCGTATTGGATACCGCTTGAAGGGCTTGGATTCGTCAAACAATTTGCGGTAGGTAGCGTGACGTTTTACTACTACTGCATTGATCTGCTCGCATACGCGGATCATCTTGCTGTTAAAATCTCCAATCCAGTTCATCTCATACTCGGTGTAGCGTAAGTATTCATTCTGGTGCAACACCCGAAATGCTTCGATGATGGCACCGTCCACACCTTTACCCTGATGGCCAGGCACCACGCCAAACAAAACGCCAAATGCTTTTTTACTGGTTTTACGCCACGAGTGCCATACAAATTTTAGCTTGGCCAACAAATCAAATCGGCCATTCAAAAATTTAAATATCTGATTCACTTCAGGCAGAGAAAGAAAGAACGCAATGGGTTCGTTTTCATAGTAGCCAAACCAAATCAGTTTTTCATCCATGATGGGCTTCATCTGCTTTACGATCAGCTTTGCTTGTTGATCAGTAAGTTCAGGAATCTCACCGCGATTCGCCCATGCTTTATTGTACACTTGCCTGATTTTATCAGCCAGCGTATTCCAGTCTTTTTTTCGTAAATATTCAAAACGGTACGCCGGATCCTTCGCGATCAGTTTTGCTTTTTCGTAAAGTTTTTCGTCGAGCGGACCATCAATCTTTCTACCGAAAGTCAACTGATAAAAATAAACCTGAAATCCGTACGCCTCAAAAAAGTCTTTGTAATACGGTGGGTTGTAGTTGCATTGATAATTGGGTTGAAGGTCATAACCTTCAATCAGCAAACCCCACCAGCGGTCACGGCTCCCGAAGTTGACAGGGCCATCCATGGCCTCCATTCCTTTAGTCTGAAGCCATTGACGGCACTGATCAAAAAGTAAAAAAGCTGCCGCCTGATCCTGGATGCATTCAAAGAAACCAAATGAACCTGTAGGCTGATCGTTTCCTTTATTTGTGATTTTGTTGTCGTAAAAGGCAGCAATCCTTCCAATCGTTTTTCCTTCATCATTCAGCAAAATCCACCGAATGCACTCACCCGTGCGAAAAGATTTATTTTTTTCAGTATCAAAAACCAATTCAACGTCTTTGTCAAGCGGCCTGATCCACTGAGGAGAATTTTTATACAACTGCAACGGTAAATGCAGGAATTCCTTTTTGTCGCTTTCGCTGATCACTTCCCTTAGTTTCATGTCACTGGATTTTATTCTACCGTGACCGGCACGCGGTTGGGCAGGTTGATAATAAATGTTGTGCCTTCGCCCAGCGTACTTGACACCTGCACCTGACCTCCCAATTTGTCGATGGCATTTTTCACAATGTACAAGCCAAGACCTGATCCATCCGACTGCTCGCTGGCGCGATAAAACATATTGAATATTTTTTCCATGTTCGACGACTCAATACCGATGCCGTTATCGCTGAACACAATGGAGGCCTTGTCTTCTTTAATCTCAATGCGCAAGCTAATTTCTGAATCAGAGCGTTTGAAATTTCGATACTTGATGGCGTTTGAAACCAGATTGCGGAAAATCTCAGCAATGCGCCACGGGTCACTGTAAAAAGTGACTCCTTCGATTACAACCGAGCGATTGATTTGCTCAGCTCCTTTCAAATAATTTAAATCGATAAAAGTTTGGTTGATCAAACTTTCAAAATCGATGGGTTCAATTTTAATTTCCAGCTTTAAGTTCTTGGAGTGGCTCAGCACATCGGTGATGAAATGATCCAATTGACTCACCTTCTGCCCGATCACATTTAGATATAGTTTCAGGTTGTCATCATTCTCCGGGTGATTCGCCAGATTTACAAGTCCAAGCACGGATGACAAAGGCGCACGCAGGTCGTGCGAAACTTTATACACAAAATTATCCAGCTCAGTATTGCGTACTTTTAATTCTTCTTCAATTTTTTTCTGTTCGGTGATGTCCACGTACACTCCGAAAATGCCTAAGGTTTTATCTTCAAGGTGCACAGGCAGTCCATAGATAATTACCGAAAGCATCGAGCCATTTTTGTGCTGACGCTTGGTTTCGATGCGGATAACCTGCTGCGACGAGATGAGGGTATTGAGGTCATTGCCTTCCGACTCCAAGCCATTGGGAACAATAGTTTGATTGAGTTCCCTTCCCCTAAGTTCATCGTATGAATATCCAAAAAGCTTTTCAAAGCCGGGATTAACATGCGTGACGTTGCCTTCGCTGTCCAGAAGTACAATGGCCATGGGTGAAACATGAAACAATTGAGAAAACAGCGTCTCTGATCGCTTCACGGCCAAGAGGCTTTCCTTTTGTGCGGTAATGTCTTTGACAATCACCTGCACCGCATTTTTATCTTGATAAAGAAAAGGGAAGGACGACACCTCTACATCAATTACTTTTCCATCCAGCCGAATGTATTTCTGCTCCATGGTAGGAACTGATTCGCCGCTCATCACCCTGGCCACCCGTGCCTGACATATTTCGCGAAAAGCGGGATGCACAAATTTGATAAACTCCGTACCTACGATTTCGTCTGGGCTGGATGCGCCAAGCATCACTGCTCCGGAAATGTTACTAAAAACAACTTTTCCTTCACTTAGAATAGAAATTCCCAAGGGCAAATGCTCTAACAGGGTGCGGTAGCGCTGTTCACTTTCGTTGAATATATCTTCTTGCGACTTAGGGTTCGTGAAACTCATTAGATTATAAAGAGGATACGATATAAGGTTGATCTTTTCTTTTGGATAAATTGGGTATTGTCCATGCGCAAAAAGGAAGCGGCAATATATGGTCTTTGTTGAATCTAAAAAATTGAATTTTGTGAATTCTTTATACAAATTTAACATTGCAGTTAATGCCGAATTCGCAGGAAGCAATGTTAACAAGCAAGAATATTAAATCAGTATGAAAGCGATCCTTTACTTTCTTTACCTGGTTGTTCTGTTAGGCTTAGGCGGTTACGGTTATGTTAGCTTTCGAAACGAATGGAGAACGAAAATAATCATTGATCAAGGAGAAATTGTGGAGGTAAGGATTACTCATCTTAATTGCCCTCTGGGCGAAATGACCTTTGTGTTTGAAGATGGGAATTATACCCAAAAAATTTCGAGCAGAGATTGCGCTTTATTCAATCAAGATCAAAAAATCAAATTAAAGTACAACCGAGACTATCCCGACCAATTCGCATTTGTTAACGAACATAGACCAAATGTTTTGATTTTGAGTGCGCTTGAAATGGTATTGGCGTTGATAGGACTGATTGCCAACGGACCGTTTTATAAAATTAGGAAATCAGATCCCTAACTTTTTGTAATTTTAATAACATGTATTACCACAAATTAGGAAACATACCTCACAAGAGGCACACCCAATTTCGTCAACCTGACGGAAGTCTCTATCACGAAGAGTTGGTGAGCTCGGAAGGATTTTCAGGGATTTATTCTAATCTGTATCACATTCATCCGCCCACGCGGATCAAAAAAGTTCTAGAGCCTACGAAATATGCTACGCGCCGAATCGCTGAGTATAAGTTACTTCAGACACACCTCAATACGTCTAAAGTAGGCGAAACAGGAGAGGATTATTTAAGTGCGCGAAAGACTTTGCTTGTCAATAACGATTGTGCGCTTTCTCTTTGCTCACCGCGCAAGAGAACGATGGACTATTTTTATAAAAACGCTGAAGGCGATGAAGTTATCTTTGTTCACGACGGAAAGGGAACCTTAACATCGCCATTTGGCAGACTCGACATCCGCCAGGGCGATTATATCGTGATACCGCGCACAGTAATTTACAAACTGGAATTTGAAGAAGGACCGCTGCGTTTATTAATCATCGAATCCAATTCACCGGTAGAGACAGTGAAACGATACCGCAGTCAGCTTGGCCAATTGCTTGAACATTCTCCTTATTGCGAACGTGACATTCGCGCACCGCATGAGCTCATCACCGACACAACTCGCGGAGAATTTTTAGTAAAAATAAAGAAGCAGGGATTTCTGCACCAGTATGTGTACGACTTTAGTCCACTGGATCTAATTGGCTGGGATGGTTTTTTATGGCCATACGCCTTCTCCATCCACGACTTTGAGCCAATCACCGGTCGCATCCATCAGCCTCCGCCAGTGCATCAAACGTTTCAGGCGCACAATTTTGTGATCTGTTCTTTTGTACCACGCTTATTTGATTATCATCCGTTGGCAATCCCTGCGCCCTACAATCATAGCAATATCGACAGCGATGAAGTGTTGTATTACGCCGAAGGCAATTTCATGAGTCGGCGGGGAATTGAGCGAGGATCGTTTACGCTCCACCCCGGCGGTTTGCCTCACGGCCCACATCCGGGCACGGTTGAAAAAAGTATCGGTGCCAAAGAGACGCACGAACTCGCCGTGATGATCGATACATTTCATCCGCTTCACCTCACGGAAGAGGCTATTCCTTACCTCGACAAAAATTATCCTATGAGTTGGACGGATAATGCTTAAGTAAAAATTAAGCTGAATCTTGCTAGTCCGTCACCTTCAATCTTGCCTCGGCATGAATCTTCTTGCCGTTACTTGTCAGGCCTTCAACGACCACACGGAAAGCACCAACACGATCAGAGGTAAAAAAATTGATTTCCCTGAAAGGATGCTTAGAAGTAAGATTCACTCTGGGATTCCAGTAAAGTGTACTACGCAAATCCTCCTTCGCAGCAGCAGATGTTTTGTAATCAGGTAACACGAAGACTTGGGGTCGGTCAAATCCTTTCACCTTCAAAATAGGTAAGCCTTTGAATGCCGGATCGGTATATCGCTTGGTAAACACCATGATCGAACCGTTGGCGCCAGTAGCCCCTACGTTGGAGCCAATCATTCCCTTTACTTCAATATGATCTACCATGGCTGGGTTAATCATCACCAGCCTGTCGCCGGCGGGACCTTCAATTACCTGCGCCTGATCGACATAGAGTACAGGCTCTGAAGGTGTTTCTCCGTGAGTAAATTCTCCTCGCGCCCATATCAGGTACCAGTGCCCACTCCATGAAATTAGTTTATAGGCTGGGATCTTTGCGGCGATAGCAGCGGCAAGATTCTGATAGGTTTCAATGTCGTCGCCTTTTATGTAAAAATCCGGCTCTGCATAAGAACCCTCGTATTTGATTTTCTCTTTCTTTTGTTCTACCACAACTTCCTTCAAAACAATAGAGGCAGTAGTATCGCCGGAAGGAGAAACATAAGGCTCAGTCATCGGCACCACAGGCAATTCAAGGGTGGGCCATTTTTCTGGAAGCTGCGGAGAACTAGAAGAAATTAAAGCGATCTTTCCTTCCTTAGGCTGCACGCCAAATCGCATGGTATCGTAAAAGGAAAGGTCTCTCAGTACAAATTCACCGTTCACTAATGTAGGCACCTGATAAATACTTTCGAATGTTTCGGGCAGTAGCGTGAGCTTAGTCTTCTTGCCTTTTCCTTTCTCATCTTGGTAAATCCCCGAAATTGAAATTCCTCTTTCAATTGGATACACAAATTTGGAGAGCATCCCCTTTGAAGGCTCAGCTATTTCCAACTCAGTTTGAATTGTCGGGTTGTTGATCGGCACACTTATCGATTCATCGGTAATCGACACAGAAAAACTTCCTCTGACAAACTCCACAGTTTCTGTAGTGTCCAAACGCAAGGTCATCTTCACTTCATCTCTTTTCTTGTACTCAGTTTTATCAAACCCAATCTGCATTTGGTTGTTTTGGATCATTTCTGCCCCTTGTAAATTCACCTTCTCATCAGCGCTGAGAATTTTGATAGGCTTATAATAAAATTGATCGACGCCATAATTTCTCATCCATTGCGTATAGGCACACAAAACATAATTGCCGGGTTTAATGCTTTTCGTAAGATTGAAAGATCCTTCGCCACGTCCACTGTCCAACTTTACAATCCTGTGCTGAACCGCTTTAGCGCTATCCATCAAATCAACGTAAAGCACTTTGCTGAGCGTATCCATCAATGCAGGTGCTCTGTATTTCATGTAAGCACTAAACCAGATCTGATCGCCACAGTAATAGTACGGTTTGTCAGTATGCAGGTAAGGTTTCTCTTGCAGTCGGATAGCTGAAATATTTTTGGGTACCTCGATGGCAACAATGCTTCCTGGTTTATAGTCTGCAGGCAACATGTTTGAAACGCGGGCTTCAGCCATTTCCCCAGACACCGCGACATCGGTAGGGTTAAGAATCGTACCGTCGCCACTGACAATCACTGCGCCACCTCTTACTTCGATCCAACTGATCGGGCTGTTGATATCGGTGTAATAGTTCTTTTCAGAAAAGCCGGCATCGTAGTGCACCTCCATTTTTTCTTTAAGCAAAAGGCGATACTCATGAATACTGGGACCGGGCATCACAATCGCGCTTGTATCATAGGCGGCAAGGTTGTTTTGAAGCTCAAGGGTAAAATTGTGCGACCGAAGTTTTCCTTTTATTCGTTCGCGGTAAAGCGAAAAACCATTTTTACTGATCCGATGATCAAGAATGGATTTCATCAAATGCTTAGTTGAGCCATAGTAGGCCCGTTCGCGATTTTTCTTCCACGCCAAAGCTTCTGTCGCTACTGTGGTTGTTAATTCTTTAAAAAGAACATTACCCACAATCACATATCCCGATGCAGAATACCTGAAATTTTTTAATTGAAAATAAAGATGATAGCCAAGGATTTTGTTTTCGATTTCGATTGGTTGCGATGCGGTGGCAATGATCACTCCATTCTCGTTAACAAAATTGATTGCCCAGGGATTGAGGATCTTACAGTTTGAAGTTGTTCCTAAAAATATCTTTTCAAACTTTCGTTCTTGTTTTTCCCAAGCCTTGTCGCGGCTCGATTTGATTTCTATTTCTGACAACTGCTCCACGTCTTGATTTAGCGACACAATTTTCAAATCATTTTTTTCCTTCACCACAATCCGCTGTTGCGCTGGTGTGTATCCCACGAACGAAAAGACAATTTCTGCAGGCCCCAAGGGAACCTTCTTAAGAAGAAATTTTCCTGAATCATTGGTAACCGTTCCAACAGTCGTCTTATTGATGTACACATTAGCAAAGGGCAGCGGCTCATGAGTTTTTGCATCGACAAGGCGCCCCATCACTTCGCCTGTCTGTCCGTACAATGCGAAACATCCCAAAAGAAAGAAAAGGATAAAACTAAATTTGCTCATGGGCAGTGTAATCCATACAAAATTTCATGCATTCTCAGGAAGTTCCATTTCACTAAGGTAAGGTAAGTAATAGTGAACTTTTTCAAGTATAATTGGTTCTGTTATCAACAAATAAATATATGACCATACTTCACAAAGCCAATACACGAGGCCACGCCAATCACGGCTGGCTTGATACCAACCACACATTCAGTTTTGCGCATTATTATGACCCCACTCGGGTGCACTTTGGTGCACTGCGGGTGCTCAACGATGATTTTGTTGACGGTGGCATGGGCTTCGGCACACACCCGCACGACAACATGGAAATCATTTCCATTCCTCTTGAGGGCGACCTTGAGCATCGGGACAGCATGGGAAATGTAACGGTGATCCGTCAGAACGATGTACAAATCATGAGCGCTGGTACCGGAATTCAACATTCGGAATACAACAAGAACAAAGACAAAAAAGTAAACTTTTTGCAAATCTGGGTATTCCCCAAGTTGCGTGATATAAAACCTCGCTACGACCAGAAAAACTTTGATCCGAAAAACCGTGAAAATAAACTGCAGCTTATCGTTTCGCCCGAAAAACAAAGTGAAGGCGTGTGGATCAATCAGGATGCGAAATTTTATCTGGGCTCACTCAAGAAAGGGTTCCACGCAGAGTATGGATTAAGTCGGAACGGAAATGGAGTCTATGCTTTTGTAATTAATGGTGACGTGACGATCGACGGCCAGAGTCTCAACAAGCGTGACGGGCTCGGCAGTTGGGGTGTAGATAAACTTTCCATCACGGCAGACAGCGACGCCGAACTGCTCCTGATGGATGTGCCCATGGATATTTAATTCATAGTTTCTTAGCTAAATAAATACCGATGAAAAACCGGTCTGTTTCCAGATTGCTTTACGCCGAACCAATGGATATGGGTGGCATGCCTATTCGCCAACCGCTGCCGACTTTTGCAGTAAAGCAAATTGATCCTTTCTTGTTGTTGCATCATGCTGACATCAAAGCACCGTCGCATGTGAAGCCCGGACACGCGGGTGTTGGGCCTCATCCTCATCGCGGGTTTTCGCCTGTAACTTTTATTTTTAAAGGCGGTGTACACCATCGCGATAGCCGCGGTCATAACAGCACGGTGTATGCAGGTGGTGCTCAATGGATGAATGCCGGTATGGGCATCATTCACAGCGAGCGGCCCTCGGATAACATTCACGAAATCGGTGGCCGGCAAGAAATTATTCAGCTGTGGATTAATACCCCAGCGAAAAATAAAATGGATGTGCCTTCTTACATGCCTGTTCAGGCGAAAGACGTTCCTTTCGTCATCAGTGATGATAAAAAAAGTCGCGTAAATATTTTCTCTGGTGAAGTGCTTAACGTAAAAGGTCCCGTTCCTTCGCAAGCCGAGGTAAATGCAGCGACTATTGCTCTTGAAAAGGGTGGAAAAATTTCGATTCCTCTTCCTGAAGCACACAACGCCTTAATCTATTTGTTGGATGGCGAATTGAACGTTGACGGTTTCGGACTTGTGGAAGGACTGCATCTGGTACATTTTAAAAATGATGGCGAAGGCATTGGCCTTGAAGCGAGGCAAGATACACGCGTGCTGTTGCTCAGTGGCAAACCGCTAAACGAAGAGGTTGTATCCCATGGACCCTTTGTGATGAACACCCAAACTCAGATCCTCGAAGCAATGCGCGATTACCAGATGGGAAAAATGGGAGTACTCATCGAAGAGTAACTGCCTATTTCAAATTGGCAAGATCACGCACCAGGATTTTCTTGCGGTCAAAATTGATCAGGTTTTTCTCTTTTAATTCATTCAGGATAGTAGTGACTGTCTGGCGGCTGGTGCCCGTCAACGCAGCGATATCCTTGTGTGTCAATTTAGTAGGCACAAGTGTTTCATAGCCTATTTTTTTTCCTTTCCATGTGGCCGAGTCTTTAATGAATTCAATCACTCGGGTGCGTGCATCTTTGAAAACAAGCAACTCCAATTTGCGCTCAAGCTTCATCAGCCGCAGGCCAACCAGCTTCAGCATCTTAAAACTAAGCTCCCGGTTATCATACATGAGCTGTTTCAATTCGTCAATGCTTAAAGGGCAGACAACGGTTTTCTCGTCCATGGCCTGGGCGAAATCGCGGCGCAACTCTTCCCCGGCAAGTGCAAGCTCACCAAAAATTTCGCCCACACTCAAAATGGAGGTGACTACTTCTTTTCCATCGTCCAGATAATGGCCGATACGCACGCGCCCTTCGGCTATCATATAAATGTATTGAGCCGGCTGATCAGGGAAGTAAATAAATTCGTCTTTCTTAAAATAATTGAATTGGTGGCGCTCCGCCATCGTTTTCACTTTATGCGGACATAGGATATCGTACAGATCCACGCTTTCAAAATACCAAAGTGCTGTCGCGTTAGACATTTTTTTAACGGTTATTCCTGAGTAAGTTAGCGCAAAATTTCAGATAATAATTCCATTGTCAAAGCTAGTACTCACAGAAATCTGGATTTACCCTATCAAATCATTGGGCGGCATTCGTTTGAGATCGGCCCAAGTATTTGAAAAAGGCTTGAAGAACGACCGGCGCTGGATGCTGATCGACCGTGACAATAACTTCCTTACCCAAAGGGTTCACCATTCCATGGCCTTGTTTACCTGGTCTGAAACGAACGGACAATGGTCTATTCACTTTAAATCGGATTCTATTGCTTTTCCCTTTCTGACTTCCGGTAAGCAAACCACTACGCATCCGTTGGTAAAGGCCAAAATCTGGGATGACGAAGTGGAGGTCTTCGAAGTGAGTAAAGAATACAGTCAATGGTTTTCTGAAAAGCTCAACATCGATTGTCGTCTGGTTTCTTTTCCAGAAGAAAATCTACGGCCCGTTGATGCTAATTACCAAATCAATCGCGAGAACGTAAGCCTTGCCGATGCGTATCCGTTTTTAATCATCGGAGAAGAGTCGTTGGCCGACCTGAACCATCGGCTGAACGAACCTGTGCCAATGAATCGCTTCCGACCAAATTTTGTATTTAGCGGAGGAGACGCTTATGCGGAAGATCATTGGAAGAATTTTTCAATTGGAAAAAATAAATTTGCAGCTGTAAAGCGATGCGCACGTTGTGTACTCACCACTGTAAATCAAAATACTGGTGAAAAGGGCGTTGAGCCGCTGGCTACGCTTGCAGGATATAGAAAGGAAAACAATAAAGTTTTTTTTGGACAAAACGTTTTAGCGATTAATCATACTGAAATTCATGAAGGCGATGAAATCACTCTCGAAGACTAATAAGTCTTTTTCAATTCTTGTAACACTCTCCATATTTACTCTTGTGGTGGCTTGCAAACCAAAGAGTGAGAAGCTTCCAATTTTTGGCGAGCGTGAGTTTAACGGAAAGGATACGCTCTACCATACGATCGCTCCATTTCAATTTGTTGATCAGGACAGCGCGATAATTACAAACGCCACCTTCAAAGACAAAATCTATGTAGCCGATTTTTTCTTCACCTCGTGCCGTACCATCTGCCCGATTATGAAAACCCAGATGCACCGCGTATATGAGGCCACGGAAAACCTACCGGATGTAGTGCTGCTTTCGCATTCCATCGATCCCGAATACGATACCGTTGCCTTGCTTCATGATTTCGCGAGACGGCTCGGCGTGGAGACAAAACGCTGGCACTTTGTAACAGGAGTAAAAGATTCGATCTATAAAATTGCACAGACCAGCTACTTTGCTACCGCGATGCAAGATAAAACAGAGCCTGATGGCTACATTCACAGCGGCGCTTTTCTGCTGATCGACAAGCAAAGTCGCATTCGCGGAAAATACGACGGTACCAAGGAAGAAGATGTAAACCGACTCATTGCGGATATCAAACGACTTCGTAATGAGCAGTAGCAGAACGCTAGTTCCTGGAAGCATTACAGTTGCGGTATTCTTGGGTGGAATATTCTTGCTAAGCTGTTCCTCCAAAAACACAAAGCTGGATCAATACTATGTGCAGGGGCAGGCCTTGTACGAAAAGAACTGTAGCAACTGCCACCAAAAAAATGGCAAAGGCTTAGGATTGGTTTACCCACCGCTAGCCGATAACAATTACTTTACAGATCACCTCGATGACTCCTTTTGCGAAATGAAATATGGTAAAAAAGGAAGCATCCTGGTGAATGGCAAAGAATACAATAAAGCCATGCCCGGCGTGCCCTCACTTACAGAACTTGAAATTGCGGAGATCGCCACCTACATTACCAACAGCTGGGGACGAGAAAATGGAATAGTTGACATACAACGCGTAAAGCAGGCCTTGGACAAATGCAGCGCTCCTTAAATGAAAAGGTTCTGCTTTTAGGGTATTTATCCCCCTCTAACCAACTCACTATTTTTATTTGTTCAACATTTTAATTTACTTAAGCGGAGTTTATCCAACATGAAGCGCCCTGATTATAAAAAAGTCGTCATTACGATAGCAGTTTTTATTGGAGTCTATGGCGCGCTGCTTGGGATTTTGTTGAACCTGGAAGAGGACGTTCCTAACGGGAGGCTCAAAAGTATTCAAGACGGACTCTGGTACCTGATCGAGACGCTAACCACGGTAGGCTACGGAGATGCTTTGCCCGTGACTTATTGGGGCCGGATCATCGGTTTTTTCTTTTTACTTTCCAGTTTGGGTGTTTACGGTTTTATCATCGGACAGATCACAAATTTTATGAGCACAATTAAAGAACAACGGGAGCTGGGTCTTAATGGTACCAACTTTAAAAATCACGTCGTGATCATCGGGTGGAACGACTTTGGCCAGTCGGTAATTAGTCACCTCGTTGGCGCCGGCCGTCAGGTAGCCGTGGTGACCAAAGACCGTGGGCACATCGATATAATCCGGGAATATTATTCCATGGAAAAGGTTTTTACCCTTTATTCAGATTACAACAATTTCGAGCTGCTCGAAAAATCCAATATCCGTCAGGCTTCCATCGTGTTTGTAAACCTCAACGACGATACAGAAAAGCTGGTGTACATCATCAACATCAAAAAACACTTTGATAATCTGAACTATGTGGTAACGCTTGACAACGGTAACCTGAAAAGCACGTTCGCCCATGCCGGGGTTACATATACAATTTCAAAAAACGAAATTTCTTCCAAGCTGCTGGCAAGCTATATCTACGAACCCGATGTGGCTTTCTTCAGCGAAGAGCTGATCGCTTATGCGCATGAAGACAACGAGTACGACATGAAGCAGTTTTTGGTAAAACCTGACAACGTTTATGCCAATACTCCTTACGATAAAGCTTTCTTCGATCTGAAGCGCGATTGCAATGTAATTCTCATCGGCCTGGTGAAAATTAAGGACGGAAAACGCATGCTGCTGAAGAACCCAGAAGGCAGTGTAAAAATCGAACCCGGCGATTATTTAATGATGATGATGGATGGCAAAGGAAGGAACAAGCTTAGTAAACTGTTCCACATCGAAGAAGGTATTTAAAAAATGAAGGGCGTGCACCTCTGCACGCCCTAACCCCAAAAACCATCCCGCCTGACGGCGAGATCTACCAAACCCACAAACCAACAATCTTCACTATTTTAACCTTCGATCACAATCTGATCGGAGTTGATGAACTCGAATTCTACGTCGTTTTTAATATCAACGAAAATTATTGAGTCCTTGTTCACTTTGCCCGATAAAATTTGCTTCGAAAGCTCATTTAATATCTCGCGTTGCATCACCCGCTTTAAGGGACGAGCCCCAAATTGAGGATCAAAACCCAGTTTCGCCAATCTGTCTAACGCTTTGTCTGAAATTTCTAATTTCACTCCACTTTCCTCTAAACGCTTTTTGATCAGCTCGAATTGTATCCTGACAATTTTGCGGATATCCTTTTTACTCAGCGGACGGAACATGATAATCTCATCAATCCGGTTAATAAATTCAGGGCGAACCGATTTTTTCAGGACTGACAAAACTTCATCTTTTGTTTTATCGAGAATATCGAAATAATTCGCTTCGGTAAGCTTCTCAAAATTTTCCTGAATGATTTGCGAGCCAATGTTTGTCGTTAAAATAATGATCGTGTTTTTAAAATTCGCTACACGGCCTTTATTGTCGGTCAATCGCCCATCGTCAAGCACCTGAAGCAGGATGTTGAAAACGTCAGGATGAGCTTTTTCAATTTCATCCAACAAAATCACTGAATACGGTTTTCTACGCACGGCTTCCGTGAGCTGCCCGCCTTCATCGTAGCCCACGTATCCGGGCGGCGCGCCGACCAATCGGCTCACGCTGTGACTTTCCTGGTACTCACTCATGTCGATGCGCACCATCGCGTTTTCGTCATTGAACAGATATTCCGCCAACGCTTTGCTCAGTTCAGTTTTTCCCACACCCGTAGTTCCCATGAAAATAAATGAACCAATAGGGCGTTTCGGGTCCTGCAACCCGGCGCGGCTTCTACGCACGGCGTCGCTCAAAGCTTGAATAGCTTCTTCTTGTCCGGCTACGCGTTTGCTAAGCTCTTCCTCCAGATGCAACAACTTCACGCGTTCGCTTTGAAGCATTTTCGACACTGGAATTCCTGTCCACTTGGCTACAACCTCGGCGATGTCTTCACTGTCCACTTCCTCTTTCAAAAGAGAATGGCCATTCTGCATTTCTTTCATCTGCACCTGAAGATCTTTCAGTTTTTTCTCCACCTCGCCGATTTTTCCATACCTGATTTCGGCAACCTTTCCGTAATCGCCAGCCTTCTCGGCTTGTTCTGCTTCGAACTTCAGCTTATCAATGTTTTCTTTTTCCTTACGGATACCATGGATAATATTCTTTTCGCTGTCCCATTTCGCTTTAAGCGAATTTCTTTCTGCCGATAAGTCGGCGATGGATTTGCTCAGCGCAATTTCTTTGTCCTTATCTTTTTCGCGGCGAATTGCTTCGCGCTCAATTTCCAACTGCATGATTCTCCGGTTAAGTTCATCGAGCTCTTCAGGAAGCGAGTCCATTTCGAGACGAAGTTTAGCGGCAGCTTCATCCATCAAATCGATGGCTTTATCTGGCAAAAACCGATCGCTGATGTAGCGGCTTGAAAGTTCGACAGCCGATATCACCGCATCATCTTTGATGCGCACGCCGTGGTGCAATTCGTATTTATCTTTAATACCTCGCAAGATGGAAATAGAATCTTCCACGTTAGGTTCATCAACCATTACCGTTTGAAACCTGCGCTCGAGCGCTTTGTCTTTTTCAATGTGTTTCTGATATTCTTTCAGGGTAGTGGCACCAATCGCATGGAGTTCGCCACGAGCCAACGCAGGTTTCAACAGGTTGGCCGCGTCCATCGCTCCTTCGCCTCCACCGGCGCCAATCAGCGTATGAATTTCATCGATGAACAAAATAATTTCGCCGTTTGAATCAGTCACTTCTTTAATGACCGCCTTCAATCGTTCTTCAAATTCACCTTTGTATTTCGCGCCAGCCACAAGCAAGCCCATGTCGAGCGAAGCAAGTACTTTGGTTTTCAAATTTTCCGGTACGTCGCCATTCACAATGCGTTGTGCCATTCCTTCTACGATGGCGGTTTTTCCTACTCCTGGCTCACCGATCAAAATCGGGTTGTTTTTTGTGCGGCGCGATAGAATCTGCAACACGCGTCGGATCTCTTCATCGCGGCCAATCACCGGATCGATTTTTCCTTTCTTGGCTAGTTCATTAAGATTTTTTGAATAACGTTCCAGCGATTTGTACTTCGCTTCCGCATTTTGGTCGGTTACTTTTTCGCCTCCGCGAAGTTCTTTGATTGCTTTGAGCAACGTAGCTTTTTCAAAGCCCACGTCTTTCATCAGCGTCGAGATTTTATCTTTGGTGGAGAGCAACGCCAACAGCAAATGCTCAATGGACACAAACTCATCTTTGAGTTCGCGCAGTTCTTTTTCAGCATTTTGCAAGACTTGATTGGCCGTGTGTGAGAGATACGCTTGCTGACCCGAAACCTTTGGGTAGCTATTTACAATCTCCAGCAACTTACTTTTTAAAATGCCTTCGTTGACGTTCAGCTTTTTAACGACGTAACTGAAAACATTTTCATCGGTTTCCACAATTGCCTGAAGCAAATGCCCAGGCTCAATAGCTTGTTGGCCATTGTTGGTAGCAATGCTCGCGGCTTTTTGTAAAGCCTCTTGCGATTTGATGGTAAATTTTTCGAAGTTCATAGTTTTGAAGATTACTTTCTTCCAATCAAAAGACTATCCACTCTTGTGTAAGAACAATTTACAGGAAATAATGTCTCAATAATTCAATATTTTTTTTCGAATACAGCCAATTTGACGTGTAATTGCTTAATTTAGAGATGGCACTTTACTTGTGGCCTGTTAGGTGAAAACCTATTTATGCAAAAGAAAAACAAACCCAAAAACCATCCGCCCTTACTGGTAGAAGTAGCGTGGGAGGTTTGTAACCAGGTAGGTGGGATTTATACAGTAATACGGTCGAAAGCGCCCGCGATGATGAAAAATCACAGTGGGAATTTTTGTATGGTGGGGCCATATATCAACAAAAATATTCTGGCTGAAATAGAACCACTTAACGATGTAGAAGACATCTTCGGTCAGGCGGCGGCAAGCCTGCGCAAAAAAGGATACGACGTAATGTATGCTGAGTGGCTCATCACCGGCAAGCCTCGCGTAGTGCTACTCAATCCCGTCATTGAAGAGAAGGCGCTAAGCGTTGTCAAATATTTGCTTTGGAAAAATCACGGCATCGCTACCCCCTCGGGAAACGTGTTAATCGATCAGGTTATCGCCTTTGCCTTTCTGACAAAACTCTTTTTGGATGAGCTCGTAAAGTTACGGGGCGATCAACCTGTGATTGGACATTTTCATGAATGGATGGCAGGACTTCCTATTCTTGATATCCGCCGCGATCAAATGCCGGTGAAGACTGTATTCACCACACATGCCACACAACTCGGCCGGCATCTTGCCATCAACTCTCCTTTATTTTATGCCCATCTTCCGTTCTTTAACTGGGAAGAAGAAGCTAAAAAATTTGGTGTGGCCACAGAAGCTTCTATTGAATTTGGATGCGCTCAAAACTGCGATGTATTTACAACGGTGAGCGACGTGACTGCACGCGAGTGTAAGCACCTGCTCAAACGAGCACCTGAAGTGATTGTGCCCAACGGGCTAAACATTCAGCGGTTTGAGGCTTTACATGAGTTTCAAAATCTTCATTCGCTTTATAAAGAAAAGATCCATGAGTTTGTCATGGGGCATTTCTTTCAATCGTATTCCTTCGACCTCAACAAAACGCTGTATTTTTTTACTTCTGGCCGCTATGAATACAAAAACAAAGGCTTTGATCTGACGCTGGAGGCGCTTGCTCATCTCAACGAGCAATTAAAAGATGAAAAATCTGACCTCACGGTGGTGATGTTTTTTGTGACCAAACGCGACTTCACCAGCATCAAACCTGAAGTTTTGCAATCGCGGGCCGTGATGGAAGAAATTCGTCAGGTGTGCGAAGCGATTCAGAAGCAAATCGGGAAACGTCTTTTTCTGGAAAGCACGTTGCAGCAAGATCATCACCTGCCAAGCCTGAATAAATTTGTGGACGACTACTGGGCGTTGCGCTACCGCCGCACCATACAAACCTGGAAGAGCAAAAACTTACCGCAAGTAGTAACACACCGGCTGAACAACGAAGAGCAGGAAGACATTGTAAAATTCATCACGCGAAGAAACCTGATCAATCGACCGGAAGACAAAGTAAAAATCATTTATCATCCGGATTTTATTAACTCGACCAATCCGTTATTTGGTTTGGACTACAGTCAGTTTGTGCGCGGATGCCATCTTGGAATATTCCCCAGCTATTACGAGCCTTGGGGCTATACCCCACTTGAATGCATGGCGAGCGGAGTACCAGCCGTAACCAGCGATCTCAGCGGCTTTGGGGATTACCTGATGAAACATATGCCTGATCACGAAAAGGGCGGAATGTTTGTGGTAGAGCGTGGCAAGCGCACGTTTGACTGGAGTGCGAAACAGCTGGCAGCATTTCTATACAAATACCTGAAGCAATCGCGCCGCGAACGCATCATGCAGCGCAACAATGTAGAAAACTATTCTTCTGCTTTTGATTGGAACACGCTGATCAAGCACTACGAAGACGCCTACGAGCTGGCCAACCCGGTTTCTTAAAGATCTTTTCGAGTACTTCCGGCGACTTCCATGATTAAGTCGGAGCCGTAAGCAAGGGATGGAGTTTGAAAACCAGCTTTATAATTTCCTTTCAGAATTTTTTCTGCAATCAACACGCTTGTTTTGGCGGTAAGGGTATAGCCTTCAATGGTTTCCAGCAGACTGATGCGCTCTTGCTTTCCATCACTCACCTTTCCCCACAAAAACATTTTTGATCTCGCTCTTCTTTCCTCATTGGGACCGGCAGGTTTCTTGTCAATCTGCTTTTTCAAATAACGTTTTACAAAATCCATTCGGAAAAGCCAGTTGAGGTAGCGGCTCATTTTCAACTGCTTCAACATTTTAGCATCCGCTCCGCGAAACACTTCGATGTTGCCAATGCCAGTACTATAAAAAGCGGTGGACACATCGCCCCACGGGATTCGCGCTGACTGAAGTCGGAAAGGGCCGTAATCTATTTCTGTGATTCCTTCGTGAAGAGGCACTGGAATAATTTTTCCATTCTGACGGATAGCGCTACCAAGACCGAGCCCTTCGATCATGGTTTTGGAAGTGCCACGCGAAAGCCCTCCCTTATTGGACGCGAACGCCAGCTGCAGATGTGTGGCCGATGGAAGTCGGTTTTTCAAATGCGACGCCAGGCAATCGGATGGAACCACATCAAAGCCAACACCGGGCATGAGGGTAATTCCTGCTTCCTTGGCTTGAGCATCAAGTTTGGCCATGGCTTCGAAAACCAAAATCTCGCCGGTGATATCGGTGTAATGTGTTTTTGTTTTTAGGCATGCAGCTGCCATTGCCTTTGCCGTAAATTGAAAAGGCCCCGCGGCATGAATGACCAGCTTGCCTTTGGATAACAACCGGCTTAACGCTTCGGCATCGGATATATCAACCACTTCAAAAGGATACCCCGACTGCTGACTTTGTTTCTGAAGGTGCTCGCGGTTTCTTCCCGATAGAATTACCGACAGCCCCTTGGCCTTGCATTCTTCCACAATCAATTGGCCTGTGTAGCCGTACGAACCGTAGAGAATTATGGTAGCGTCATTCATAGCCATTATTTCATGCGTTCAACTTTGTCAATAAAATAGCGTGTGTCTCCGCGCCAGAAAAAAGTAGTATAGCGTTTTTTAAAATGAAGGTTTACACGCTCGCCGCTAAGTGCTACCTGTTCCAACTCCTTGATCACTTCAGTTTCATCGCTCTCTACAGAAAAATCAAACGACTCGGCTATCGGGCTTGTCCCTTTCAGTGCACCGAATGTTTCGAGATTTAGTTTGCCTTCGTAGGTTTTAAAGAGCACGCCTTTTTGTGTGATGCGCAACACTTTACCTGCCATGATTCCGCGCTCATACACACCCCAGTACAAAAAAGAAAAGATCAATGCGCCGACAACGAGGACAAGAATTAACGTGCGCTTAAGAATTTTCTTGGTGACTTTACCCAGGCGTTGACCGAAGCTTTCGTTTTCCATAACCAAAATCATTTTGATTTAGGAAAGATAGCTTTTTGCCTCAACTTTACATAGCTGATTGCAGCCGCAACAACCACTACAATGGACACAGTCTGCGCATTGGTCAACACATTCTCAATCACGAAACCACGATCAAGGTCAGCACGGAATAATTCAATAATACTTCTGCCTACAGCATACAAAATCAGGTAAAGCAGAAATACTTGCCCATCAAATTTTTTGCGTCGGTCAACGTAAAAAAGAAATACCAGAAGCAAAAAGACAAAACCAGCTTCATACAACTGCGTGGGATGCAGCGCCACACCTAAAGGCTCGGCCTGACAAACCGGATCGGTAAAAACAACTCCGAGGAAACTTTGAGTGGGTTTGCCGTAACAGCAACCTGCATTAAAACATCCTATGCGGCCAAACCCGTGCACAACGCAAGTCACCATCGCCATCACATCAAGCATGCCGAGTACCGGCAACTTGCTACGCCGGAAGAAAATCAACATCACCGGTATCGCCACAAGCAATGAACCATAAAAGACAAAACCATTTTTAGAAAGCAAGCTTGAAGGGTGATTAAAATAATACGAAGGGCTTTCGAATAGCATGAATAATTTTCCGCCGACGATTCCTGCCACCAGCAACAGAATAAACAAGGTGTTTGCCTGATCGAATGTCATGCCGTAGCGCTTCTTGCCTTGGCGCCACATAAACAGAGCGCCGGCTATTGCACCAAGCGCTATAAAAAAACCGTAGGTATAGATTGTCAACGGCCCGGCCTCGAAAAGAACAGGATGCATCCGCTATTTTTTTACAATTCGAACGTTGTAAATCGCGGTCCCTTCTTTGTACGATAAAAGGAGACCTCCCTCAATCAAACCAAGCACTCGCACTTGATCTTTATTCACATTCTTTTCTGGCAGAGGTACCCATTTTTCCTTGCCCTTATTAGCCGACAATTTCAAATAGACAAAATTGTCGCGAATAGTATACGAGTCAACAATAACGGGTTGGAGCTTTGCATCAAAAAAATGAATTTTCGCGTCGTTGTTGCGCATGCCGATTTTAGTGACCATAACATACTCTCGCGTTTCCTTAAGTTGCTTAATCACCGACGCGGTATCCGACCAAGGCGTTGCATACACCGTGCCGAAGAGCTGTGTGCGCGGCATGCCCAGATTGCTGAATCCATTTCCTACCAGCGTCTCGTCTTTAAGATAGACTAGCGTTCCGCCTAATAACGCAGTAGCAATTTTCAATTTGCGGACGGCGCGATTGTGCACGCGACTTGCGCTGGAGAGTATTGTAGTGCCGGTAGACTTTACCGTTACTAAATCTATTTTCGTAAATCCCTTAGTTTCACTTTCAAAGTTGGCGATGTTCACGCGGTCCCACTGATCAATAATTTGAAATTTCGTTTTATCACCCACTGTTTGTGCGTACGATGCGACTGTTCCTGTTAGGAGGAGAGCAAACAAACTTAGATTTTTCATTTTGATTGTTTAAGGTTGATGAAACAGAAAACGTTTGGCGATGACAAAAGTTTTTCAGCCAATCGTGTTGGCATCCCTCTCCAATTCCTAAATCGTTTTTTAAATGAATTAACGATCGTTTACACCGTCATGATCTCGACTTCCTTTTTCTTCATCAGACCGTCGATCTTGATAATGAATTCATCGGTAAGTTTTTGAACGGTCTCTTCCGCGTTCTTCACGTCGTCTTCAGAAACACCCTTTACTTTTTTGAGCGATTCGTTGGTCTCTTTACGAATGGCGCGCACGCTCACTTTGCCATGCTCACATTCCTGACCCACCTGTTTTACCAATTGCTTTCTGCGCTCTTCGGTGAGCATCGGGATATTAATAATCACCTGTTGCCCATCGTTTTGAGGCGTAAGGCCCAGGTTGGCGTTCATGATCGATTTTTCAATTTCCTGAATCAGGCTTTTCTCCCACGGCTTGATAAAGATGCTACGCGCATCCGGCGTGGTGATCGACGATACTTGACTCAGCGGACTCATGGCTCCATAATACGAAACCAAAATTCCATCCAGCATGGCGGGATTAGCTTTGCCCGCACGGATTTTCGCCAACTCACTTGCTACGTGATTGATGGCTTTGTTCATGCGGTCTTTCGCATCTTCAAGATATAATTCAAGTTCTTCCATAAAAATGTTGTAAGTGCTAAGATGTATCTTATGTCTTATGTCTACTATCTGGTAACTAGCTAATCAGCGTTCCTGCTTCTTCGCCGTTGGCAATGCGCAGCAGGTTGCCCTTCTTATTCATATCAAATACAATAATCGGCAATTTGTTTTCCATGCACAGCGTAAACGCCGTCATGTCCATAATGCTAAGGTTCTTTTCATATGCTTCCTGAAAAGAAAGCGACTTGTAGCGCACGGCATCCGGAAACTTCAGCGGGTCTTTGGTATATACGCCGTCTACCCTCGTTCCTTTCAGCACCACATCGGCCTGAATTTCAATCGCGCGCAAACTCGCGGTAGAGTCGGTGGTGAAATACGGATTACCAATACCCGCACCGAAAATTACAATTCTATGTTTTTCAAGATGGCGAATCGCACGGCGGCGGATGAATGGCTCGCACACCTGCTCCATTTTAATACCCGCCATCAGTCGTGTGTACACCCCATGGCGCTCAAGCGCACTTTGCAGTGCCATCGCATTGATCACCGTGGCCAGCATGCCCATATAGTCGCCCTGCACCCGGTCGATGCCAAGCGTTTCGGCCTGACCGCCGCGAAAAATATTTCCTCCGCCAATCACAATCGCCACCTGCACACCCTGGTCCTTCACCAGTTTTATCTCCTCACAATATTGTTCGAGCACGGCCGGATCAATGTTACCGTTTTTAGAACCCATGAGCGCTTCGCCGCTCAATTTCAGTAGTATGCGTTTGTATTTCATCGAGTAAATCTGAGCCGATGTTTAGTAAGGGCTTAAATCGAGCAAATATGAGCAGTATTTGAGAAATTTCAATGCACAAAGCGCTCCAAAAGATGCAAGCCAACCCCAAATTTTGGCGGCCTGCCAAGCTTACGCAAGGCACCGGGCTTTCGGCAGTCGCCGCCATCCCGCAGAGCCACTTCGGGCTCCAACAATGCCTCAATCCCTGGCCGACGCCTGTGGCATGTATCAGTGCCACAAACGCAACTACCAATCCTTAGCGAAGCCGGTCTGCATCGCGCACCAGGTTTTCATCCTTACGGATAAACCGGTTGGCAATTGCATTGCATACCAGTGCCACCGCCGGAAAGAAAAGAGATATTCCATAGTTGCCCGCCACATGCGCTTCTTTCATCACCTGCACCGACAAATACGCTGCCGAGCCCATACATCCCGCAATGAAAAGTGAGTTGAGAGCACCAATTTTTATCTGCAACATCCTGTTTTCAAATTTCCCGATCTCAAAAGCAGCCAGCGTCGCTGCCGCTATTCCGAAAATCGCGATGAGGCTGTAGGGAAAATAAACCACCGTCAACGCAGTACCTTGCTTCACTCCATAATACAGCGGATAAAGTGTCATGGTTGTGTCCGTGGTGTCGGTTTTAGCTTGCCACACCGGAAAAAAGATCATACCTACCAAACAGGCGATGGCAATCGCCAGGAATATCGTTTGTTTTCTTTGCCACATGGAGTTGTTGGGTTTAACTTGCTTTGACTAATTTTCACAAAAATACGAAACCATTTTGTCTGCGGCTTTTCTCCAGGGTTTGAAAATTTCTGACCCATCAGGAAAACACCCCAACTTAATTTATGAAGCAAGCCTACATTGTTGATATCCTCCGCACACCCGTTGGCAAATACGGCGGCACACTTGCCTCTGTTCGCCCCGACGACCTGGCCGCACTCGTGATAAAGAAATTGTTGGAGCGAAACCCGTCACTAAATCCCAACGACATTGAAGAAGTCATCTTTGGCGCCGCCAACCAGGCCGGTGAAGACAACCGCAACGTGGCGCGCATGGCTTCGCTGCTGGCTGGGCTACCAGTATCGGTGGGTGGTTTAACTGTAAACCGATTGTGCGCTTCGGGCTTGCAGGCCATTATGGATGCCGCGCGCGGAATCGCCCACGGCGACGGCGACGTTTATATTGCCGGCGGAGTAGAAAGCATGTCACGCGCGCCATTTGTTATGGCCAAAAACGACGAGCCTTTTTCGCGAAAAGCAGAAATTTTTGATACTACCATAGGTTGGCGCTTTGTCAACTCCAAACTTTCAAAACTGTATCATCCCTATAGCATGGGCGAAACAGCCGAAAACGTAGCCGAACATTGGAACATCAGCCGCACGGCGCAGGACGAATTTGCACTCGCATCGCAGCAAAAATATTTTGCGGCAGCCACCGAAAAGAAATTTCAAAATGAAATCGTGGCCGTGTCATTCCCGAAAGGAAAAGAAACGGTAGTCTTTGATAAAGATGAATATCCGCGCGAAACTTCACTTGAAAAGTTGGCCGCGTTAAAACCGGCTTTCAAAGAAGGCGGAAGTGTGACGGCAGGAAATTCGTCGGGCATCAACGATGGTGCTGCAGCTTCACTGCTATGCTCCGACGATTTTGTGAAGAAGAATAACCTGACTCCACTCGCACGCGTGGTGTCGGTTGCTGTTGCTGGTGTGGAGCCCGCACACATGGGCATCGGCCCGGTGCCTGCCACACGCAAAGCCTTGCAACGTGCAGGTTTGAAAATCAGCGACATCGGGTTGATCGAATTGAACGAAGCTTTTGCCTCACAGTCGCTGGCGTGCATGCACGACCTTCAGCTTGACCCTTCGCTCGTCAATGTCAACGGCGGCTCGATCGCTATCGGCCATCCGCTGGGGTGCAGCGGTGTGCGCATTAGCGCTACGCTACTTCACGAAATGAAAAAACGAAACGTAAGGTACGGCCTCGCCACCATGTGCATCGGTGTGGGGCAAGGAGCGGCGGTCATTTACGAATTGGCTTAACCATGAAATTTCAAGGCATTAAAAAAATTCTCTTAGAAAAATGCGGTAATCTATAGTTAGTACATTTACTCCATTAAAAACAAAAAGCCGATGGCCATTCGCAGACCGTTCAATTTAAATAAGTGGATCACCGACAATCGGGATTTGCTGAAACCGCCGGTGGGCAATAAAAACCTTTATGCCGATGCAGGCGACTACATCGTCATGATTGTAGGCGGGCCCAATGCACGCAAAGATTATCACTTCAATCAAACGGAAGAATTATTTTATCAGCTGCAAGGTGACATCAATGTGCGTATACAGGAGGAAGGAAAAGCCGTGGACATTCCCATTAAAGAAGGCGAAATGTTTTTGCTTCCAGCCAACACACCACATCGCCCTGAGCGCCCGGCGAACACGGTGGGTTTGGTCATTGAATGCAAGCGCTCAGCCAACACCTACCTCGACGGACTAATCTGGTTTTGTGAAAAGTGTAATCATCAACTTCACGAATATCGCTTTCACCTGGAAAATATAGAGAAAGATTTTCTGCCTCGCTTTCGCGAATTTTATGGTTCTGCCGAATTGCGCACTTGCAAAAAGTGCGGTACCGTGATGGAAACCGACCCGAGGTTTGTATAACACTGATGAAAGGCCGATGCTATTTTTCCTCTCCGGTTGGCGAACTGGTGATTGAATCTGACGACGAGAAAATAATTACGCTTGGCTTTCTTAAAGAAAATAAGCAGGAAGAATTAAAAACCTCAGTCTTCGACGAATGCCTGACCGAGTTGGAAGAGTATTTCTACGAAGGCAGAAAGTTCTTCACCTTTCCCATGGAGTTCCTCGGAACTGATTTTCAAAAGAAAGTCTGGACCGAACTGCTTAACATTCCTTACGGGAAAACTATTTCATATGAAGAACTCGCCATTCGCGTCGGCAATATTAAATCCATTCGCGCCGTGGGACTGGCCAACGGTCAAAATCCAATCGCCATCGTAGTGCCCTGTCACCGGGTGATCGGCAAAAGTGGCGATCTGGTAGGCTACGGCGGCGGTCTTGATAAAAAAATTTGGTTGCTGCAGCACGAAGGCGCTATGCAAGAACAACTCTCACTATTTTAAAATAACTTTGGCTACATGAAATTCGAAGCGTCACTTCAGTTTGCCCGAAAGCTGGATAAGGAAGATCCACTCCGTTCGTTTCGATCACAGTTCTATCTTCCGAAAGTGAAAGGCAAACCCGCTATTTATTTTACGGGGAATTCACTCGGGCTTCAGCCGAAGATTACCAAAAAATTCATCAGCGAAGAATTAAACGATTGGGCATCCCTCGGCGTAGAAGGTCATTTTCATGCGAAGCGTCCGTGGTTGCATTATCATCAGTTCAGTAAGAAAGCATTAGCAAAAATTGTCGGAGCCAAATCGACTGAAGTAGTGGCGATGAACCAGCTCACTGTAAACCTTCACTTGCTGCTGGTGTCATTTTATAAACCCACGGCAACGAAATATAAAATCCTTACGGAGGCTGGGGCTTTCTCTTCCGATCAGTATGCCTTTGAGTCGCAAGTAAAGTTTCATGGGCTTGATCCAGAGAAAGCCATCATTGAATTATCTCCACGAGCAGGTGAGCATACGTTGCGAACAGAAGACATCGTGCAGGCCATCGAAAAGCATAAGGACGAGTTGGCGCTGGTGGTCTTTGGAGCAGTTCAATATTATACGGGCCAATTTTTTGGCCTAAGGAAAATTACCGAAGCTGGACATAACGCAGGCGCATTTGTAGGTTTTGATCTGGCGCACGCCATCGGCAACGTGCCACTACAACTTCACCAACACAACGTTGACTTTGCCACCTGGTGCGGCTACAAATATTTAAACTCAGGTCCCGGCGGCATGTCGGGAGTTTTTGTGCATGAAATGCACGCCACAAATTTTGATCTCCCTCGTTTTGCCGGATGGTGGGGTCACAATCCGCGTGAGCGCTTTCAAATGAAAAAAGGATTTCAGCCGATGACCGGCGCCGACGGTTGGCAGGTTTCTAATTTTCCGATCATGTCGGGCGCAGTTCAACTGGCTTCGCTTGAGATTTTTGAAAAGGCCGGCATGAGCAACCTGCGCAAAAAAAGTATTCTTCTTACCGGCTACCTCGAATTTCTATTAACCTCTATCGAAAATTTCAATCAGCATTTCACCATTATCACGCCGCCAAGCAAAACGGAAAGAGGCTGTCAGCTTTCACTGCTGATGAAAAAAAATGGAAAGAGAGTATTTGAAAAAATTACAGCCGACGGTGTAATCGCAGACTGGCGTGAACCCGACGTGATCCGTGTGGCGCCGGTTCCGTTGTACAATACATTCGAAGATGTTTTCCAATTCTATCAGCGTTTCAAAAATGCCATTCGATAAAAAACAACACATCGCCATTGCTGGCGGCGGATTAGTCGGTTCATTGCTATCCATCTACCTGGCGCAGCGCGGGCACCGTGTCAGTGTATTTGAGCGCCGAGCGGATATGCGCAAGCAACAGACCGACGGTGGCCGGTCCATTAATTTGGCGCTGAGCAATCGCGGTATCCGCGCACTCGATGAGGTTGGCCTTTCAGCCGAAATAAAAAAAGCAGCCATCCCTATGCATGGCCGGATGATGCACGATCGTGCAGGCAAGCTCACCTTTCAACCTTACGGGAAAGAAGGTCAATTCATCAACTCCATTTCGCGAAGCAACCTCAACGTTGTGTTGATGAACAAAGCCGAGTCGCAGGGCGTTGAGTTTCACTTCAACCAGCGAATTGCTTCCGTCGATTTTGAGAAAACAGCATTTGTCTTTCAGTCCGGAGAAAAAAGTGAGGATAAATTCGACGCGATCATCGGTGCTGACGGAGCTTTCTCGGCAGTGCGTGGCAGTTTGCAAATCACTGATCGTTTCGATTATTCGCAAGAGTACATCGCCCATGGCTACAAAGAACTTCATATTCCTGCTTCTGCCACCGACGACTTTCAATTAGAAAAAAATGCGCTGCACATCTGGCCGCGCGAAAGTTTCATGCTGATCGCCTTACCAAATCCTGACGCCAGCTTTACCTGCACACTCTTCTTTCCGTTTGAAGGGCCACTTTCGTTTGCTTCGCTAAAAACAGAAAAGGACATCGAAGAATTTATGAAGGGAACATTTCCCGACGCCTTCAGCCTGATGGATAATCCAATATCGCTTTTTAAAAGCAGTCCGGCGTCGTCGTTGGTGACGGTAAAGTGTTTTCCATGGACCAAAAACAGAACGTTGCTCATCGGTGATGCCGCGCATGCTATTGTTCCGTTTTATGGCCAAGGTATGATCGCAGGCTTTGAAGATTGTCGTATTTTCAACGGACTTTTAGACAAGGCTGATGATTGGCCGGAACTGTTTAGTGCATTTCAATCGCTAAGAAAACCCGACACCGATGCCATCGCTCAACTCGCACTCGACAACTTTATTGAAATGCGCGATCTCGTTGGCGACCCAGGATTTCTCCTGCGCAAAAAAATAGAGGCTAAACTTCATCAACTTTATCCTGATCGCTGGGTTCCACTGTACACCATGGTGACCTTTCGCGACGACATCCGCTATTCGGAAGCGCTTTCTATCGGTCGACGTCAGAAAAAAATTATGGATGACGTAATGCAAACGGATGATATCGAAAACATGTGGGAGCATTTGAATTTTGAGGCGATCGTGAATAAATTGTAGAAATTCACCTATGCCAAAAATCTCTGAGACCGATCTTTTGCTGAATTCCGACGGAAGCGTTTATCATCTTAATCTTCTTCCCAAGCATATCAGCGACACCATCATTGCGGTAGGCGACCCAAGCCGCGTGTATATGGTGAGCCAATTTTTTGACGAGGTAGAGTTTGAAATGAACAAGCGCGAGTTTATCACGCATGTGGGAAAATTCAACGGCAAAAAAATTACCGTGATCAGCACAGGCATAGGAACAGACAATATCGAAATCTTCTTTACCGAACTTGATGCATTGGCCAACATTGATTTAAAAACCCGTGAAGTAAAGTCACGCCGGAAAAAACTGAAAGTAATTCGCATCGGCACTTCCGGAGCGATGCAAGAGGATATCCCCGTGGGGTCCTATCTGGTGTCAGAGGCTGCGCTTGGCCTCGATAACCTGATGAACTTTTATGATTTGCCAATGGATGATGAAGAGATCGGCCTGGCGCACGACATTCAGAAAAAAATCGGGCTACCGTTTATGCCGTATGTAGTGAGAGGTTCAGAAACACTGTTAAAACAAATTGGATCTGACATGCGCGTGGGCAACACTGTTACCTGTCCCGGCTTTTATGCGCCACAAGGAAGAAAACTTCGTGCGCCGGTTCGATTTCCAAACCTGCTCGACGATTTGAATTATTATCACAAAGGTGATTTCTGGCTTACTAATTTTGAAATGGAAACGGCTGGCTACTATGCCATGGCTCGACTGCTAGGCCATGATGCACTTAGCGTGAACGCCATCTTCGCCAACCGGATCAAAAACAAATTCGTGAAAAACCCAAATCAAGTAATAGAAAACCTGATCGAGAAGGTTTTGACTAGAATTTGAAATTTCTCTCAGGCTGTCGCCATGCTGTCCATGCGCATGATGTGCTTGCCGGCGTTGAACGGGTCGTCGTTATAGAAGCCTGACAAAATACGGTGGGCTATCTGCTCAATCACCAACTCATCGTCAGACTTGTGCTGTTTGCCTTGCCAAAACACGCGTTGCGGATGACGCTTCATGTCTTCCACATACGCCCTGGCGTGGTGGTATTGCTCCTGAGTGAACGTAATGGTAAAGCAGGTTTTTACAATTTGAGTTTCCATAGTGTGTTGCGTTACAATAGTCATGCCTGAAAAACACTCCTATTCTCGCAAAAAAATTGTAGACCTAAAATACCCACGTTCGCAGCTGGACAAAATCGTCCGCTGGCGAAACAGCACAACCCGAAAGTAAATCAACAAAAGCCCTAGCGTGCAATGATCAGTTTGCTTTTGAATCGTCCGTTGGCAGAAACCACTTCCACAAAATACAAACCGTTGGGTTGCTCACCGGTGCTGAGTTGTACTTGCTGAGTATGAATTTCCGTGAGTACAAAAATTTCCTCGCCGAGGGAATTGAGCAGTCGCACCGCCGACACATTCACTAATCCGCTACAATCAATAGTCGTCATATTTGTTGCCGGATTTGGATAAATGTTTACTTGGTGTGACACGGACTCAACTTCAACCGAGCATACTTCGGAATATGTTTTCTTTCCATCAAAATCAATTTGCACCAGACGATAATAGATTCTTCCGGCTACCGGTGAATTGTCGTTGAACAAATAACTATGTTGTGTGGACGTAGTACCGGCTCCTTTTACTGAACCAATGAGCGTGAACGTCCCTCCGTCGGTGGAGCGTTCTATTTCAAAAGAATCATTGTTTAATTCACTCCGGGTAATCCAGGTTAATCTTACACTATTATCCGGTTGCAAGGCACAAGAAAAATTAGTCAACTCAACCGGGAGTGTATTGAAATTATCGGCGGTTCCCAACGTAAACGGACTATTCGGAGAGCCAAAGGTTGAAACAGCTGCAGCAGAAGTTACAGTTCCTGCGGTGGTATTCCCGGTAGGAGATCCGTTCGTTCCTTCATCAAGCCATTTGGAAGAACCCACATCCCAGCGCGCTACGCGCAACGATGAAAGGCTTCCAACACCTCCACTGTTGGTATTCCAACTCAAAGTAACCGCTACATTTGAAGTACCGCCGGTCCGGTTGAGTATCCAATATTCTGCAGCACTCACGTGATCAAACGTGGCGGCCTTCTGCGCAAGCGGATAGGTTCCATTGGCACTTGAATTAAAATATTGCGCTGTGAAATTATCGGTCGTCAGTGATGGTGCCGAAATCGAAATGGGTCTATAGAATGTTCCGCTTCCTACCGGGAATGTAAAGGCGGTATTACCGACTTTGGTTACCGTGCCATTCACAAAGCTGGTGTTGCTCGCACCTGAAACCGATCCTCCGTTTAAGATTTTGAGAGATGCGTTTTGAGTTAACACTCCTGCGGTAAAAGTGAGGTTGTTACTTACCTGAATAATTCCTGAAGAATTGGTGATCGGGTTCGTTTTATTCAAAATCAAATTATAAAATGTAGTTGGACTGGCATTGCTGATGGTGTTACCAGCGTTAGCACCGACAAAAGAAACCGAGCCGCTGTTCGCCGTATAAGTACCATTGTTGGTCCAATTACCATACACATCAAGGTTGTTCGTTGTAGCTGTAGTAACCGATGCTGCCGCGATGGCACTGTTGTAAGCACCTACTGAAATAGCTCCGTTCACCGTAAGGTTTCTTACCACTGCACCTGTGCTGATTATGCTAGGCATGTTTTGAGGGCCGGCCGAAAATATAACCGCATCGGTAGTGGAAGTGGGAACACTTGTACACCAGTTGGCTGCGTTTGACCAATCGTTGCTGACTGAGCCACTCCAGATATTCGCAGTCTGTGATACCGGAACAAACTGAACGGAAAGACCTGATCCGCCGGCACCTTGAACCAATTGCCATTCTACTGTGCTCGCAGAATTAAGAACACCAGTCCAGATTGCGGTGTGAGTATCGCAACATCCATTGTGCGCCGCAACCTGGGTTCCGTTGATTAATAGAACAACTCCATCGTCGTGGTTAAGGATATTGATCTGGTAAACTCCGCAGGCAAAGTTTGTGCGCTTGTAACTCATGCTCATGTTGGTGGCGTTCATGGTACAACCCTGCCACGCAATTCCATTCGTTGCGTTGGCGGTTGATGGCGCTGCTCCGCTGGTCCAACGTGTAGCGGTGTTAAAATCGTACGTGCTGGCGCCCGATCCATTTTCTGTATAGTAGCCTACATAATTGGTGCCCACGGTGGTGGAATTAAATCCGTAGACATTCCATGTGCCTGAAGGGAAAGTGGTGTAGGCGGGAAGTGGAACTACTGTAATAGTTGTAGTCGCAGAATTCACACTACAGTTGTTGCTACCCGCTACTGTGTAGGTTGTGGTGACTGTCGGCGAAGCAACCACAGAAAAACCAGTAGTTGCACTTAACCCTGTGGAGGGAGACCACGCATACGTGTTCGCTCCGCTCGCCGTAAGGGTTATTCCTGCACTCGGGCATGTTGTAGTGACCGCAGTTGGTGTGACCGCCGTAGTTGGCAAAGGATTTACCGTCAATAGGGTCGTAGCTGAAGCGGTACAGCCTGTACCGCCAGCATCGGTAAGCACATTGGTCACAGTGTAAGTAGTAGCAGGTGTTGCGGCCGTCGTAACCACAAATGGATTCGTACCTGTATTGCTGGGTGAAAAACTGATCGAAGGGTCTGTTGGGCTAATTGACCAGGTGTATGTGGCGCCTGACAGCGAAGAAGAAGCGGACAAGTTTGCTGTCGTTCCTGCACAGATCGTCGAATTACTGTTCAAGGTTTGGGGTGATGAGGTCGACGCGCTGAAAGCCACCTGAAGGGAACCAGGGCCGGCACCGTTAATGAGTAAAAATTCTACGGTTGACGAAGCTCCCAGAAAACCAGTCCACACATTGGTGTGCGCATCACAACATCCGTTGTGTTGAAATACTTGTGTACCGTTAATCAGCAAGGTGACATTATCGTCGTGTGAAGGAATATCGATTTGATAGTATCCGCAGGTAAAATTTGTCCTTCTGAAACTCATCGAATAAGAGGTCGTCCCAAACGTACAACCGGAATACGCAAGGCCTGAAGCTGCATTCGCTACTGTAGGACCATTGCTTGCGTTCCATCGTGAGGTCGTGTTAAAGCTAAGGTTATTCTCGGTGTAGTAGCCGTAGTAATTGCTCCACGTGGTGTTGTTATGACAGAATACATTCCACGTGCCATTACCAAAAGTAGTGTTGACCGGTGACGCCGGAATATTCTGCACGGTTACAGTTACGTTGGCTGAATTGGTTGTACATCCGTTGCTTCCCGTCACGGTATAGGTGGTAGTGCTTGCAGGATTTGCCGTCACCACATTTCCCGTAGTGGCGCTTAGCCCGGTGGCCGGAGACCAGGTGTAGGTATTGGCACCACTGGCCGTAAGAGTCGATGTATTTACACCAGAACAAATTGTACCTAAGCTTGAAGAAACCGCTGTGGTAAATGAGTTTGATACCGTTACCAAAACACTTCCGCTCACAGAGCAACCGGTCACCGCATCCGTACCCGTAACTGTGTAGGTGGTAGTTGATGTAGGGCTAACCGAAACGCTTGCGCCAGAAAGTGCACCCGGATTCCACACATAGGTTAACGTCGCCGGCGAACTTGCCGTGAGTGTGGTAGATGCACCGCTACAAATAGATACTCCCGTACTTACAGATAAAGGATTGGCTGGATTCGAAAATGTAGCCGAAAGATTTCCAGGGCCACCGCCGTTCACAATTTGAAACTCAACGGTTGACGCTGGTCCAAGAAAACCGGTCCATACATTCGTGAGATTAGAAGTACAACACGTCACCGAATACACTGACACTCCATTGATAAGCAGTGTGAGGTTATCGTCGTGCGTGGGAATATCAATTTGATAATAGCCACAGGTAAAATTGGTCCTCTTGTAACTGATCGACCAGGGTGCTGCATTGGTAACACATCCGCTGTAAGCAAGGCCCGAAGAAGCATCTGCGTTAGAAGGTGGCGCCGTATTTGCAAATCGTGATGCTGAGTTAAAACTTAAATTGTTTTCGGTATAAAAACCGCTGTAGTTAGTGAAGTTGTTGCTGTTATAGACGTACGCATTCCACACCCCATTTCCAAATACTGAAGGGGTTCCAGCCGTAGCAGTAATATTTAAATTAGTACCGTTGTCAGGCCCGATCACACCCGTACCAGGATTTGAACTCACCACGCGTATTCTGTATCCAGATCCAGCCGGAGTGTTGCTGGGTATGGTCACATTGATGGTACCGTTAGTCGCCGAGGTAACAGTACCAATGGTTGTCGGCGATGCAAAACTCCCCAAAGCATCTGAAAGCTGAGCGGTGAATACGTTAGCGGATGGCGTATTGGGAAAATTACAGCTATTCAAAATGGTATATGTGAGCGAGAATGTAGAATTCTGACAAAATGAAGTTGCAGCAAAACTTGGCAGTGAAATTCCAAAAGCATTGATTGTAATGTTGGCTCCATTATCAGGGCTAATTACAGAAGGGTTTGATGCTACCACGCGGATACGGTAGGCATTGCCGGCTGGTGTGCTAGTAGGAATGGTAACTGAAAAATTTCCTGCTGCGGTGGCGGTTGTTGTTCCAATGGTAGTTGGAGAACTAAATCCCCCAAATGCATCTGAAAGTTGAGCAGTGAAAGTATTGCCGGATACAAAAGGGCACGCATTGGGGTATGAGTAAGTCAATGTAAAGGTTGCCCCCTGACAGTATGTGGTTGCACCGAAAGTAGGCGCATTAAGCGCGATGGCATTGATTTGAAACGCAGCACTTGCCGGACTGGTCACGACCGGACTTGATGAAACAACCTGAATCTTGTAGCCCGCTCCTGAAACAGCAGTGGCAGGTAAGGTTACGGATATATTTCCCGAGACAGCTGTTAAGGTTCCAATCGAGGTCGGAGAAGCAAAACTTCCGGCAGCATCAGATAGGTAAGCCGTAAAGGTGTTGCCGCTAAAGAAATTACATCCCGTAAGGTTGTTGGTCAAAGTAAATGTAGTTCCTGCGCATCGTGTTGCTGTTCCCGTGGGCGCATTCAGACCTGGTGCATTAATCGTTAAGCTTCCTGTAGCGGTTCCAATAATCGCCGGGTTAGACGAAATAACTCTTACTTTATATAGTGTCCCGGTAGCCTGGGATTGTGGGATCGTTACAGAAATCGCACCCGATGCGGTTCCAGATCCGATGGCCGTGGGCGCTGCAAAGCTTCCGGTGGCATCCGACAGTTGTACAGTAAAGGTATTGCCCGAACCAAAGGCACAGACGTTAGGCAAATTGTTGGTGATATTAAAGGTTGCCCCCTGACACATCGGTGAACTCACGGTTGGAGCATTGATGCCTAAGGCTGTAATTGTAAATGCACTGCTCGCCGCACTCGTCAACACAGGACTCGAGCTTACCACTTGCATTTTATATCCGGCGCCAGCCGCCATGGTCAAAGGAATCGTAACCGAAATTGTACCTCCCGATGTTGTTGACAGCGATCCAATGGTAGTGGGTGAAGCAAAACTTCCCGCGGCATCTGAAAGCTGAACTGAAAAAGTATTTCCTGTACCAAAAGTACAGGCATTAGCAAGGTTATTAGTAATGTTAAAAGTGGAGCCCGCACAAAACGGGGAACCCGTAACTGTGGGAGCGCTAATACCTAAAGCCGTGACTGTAAATGCACTGCTCGCCGCACTTGTCAATACTGGGCTAGAGCTTACTACCTGAATTTTGTATCCGGCCCCTGCGGCGGTTGATAAAGGAATCGTAACCGAAATTGAACCTCCCGATGTTGTTGACAACGATCCAATGGTAGTGGGCGCCGCAAAACTTCCGGCCGCATTAGATAGCTGAACTGAAAAAGTATTTCCAGGCCCGAACGTACAGGCATTAGCGAGGTTATTAGTAATGTTAAAAGTGGAACCCGCACAAAACGGTGAACCCGTAACTGTGGGAGCGCTAATACCTAACGCCGTAACTGTAAATGCACCGCTCGCCGCACTTGTCAATACTGGGCTAGAGCTTACTACCTGAATTTTATATCCGGCCCCTGCGGCGGTTGTCAAAGGAATTGTAACCGAAATTGAACCTCCCGATGTTGTTGACAGCGATCCAATGGTAGTGGGTGCCGCAAAACTTCCGGCCGCATCTGAAAGCTGAACTGAAAAAGTGTTTCCGGCCCCGAACGTACAGGCATTGGCTAAATTATTGGTAATGGTGAATGTCGACCCAGCACAAAACGGTGAACCCGCTACCGTGGGAGCACTCAAACCAATAGCGGTAACGGTCAAATTGGCCCCATTATCTGTTCCTGTAATTACTGGGGAGGAACTCACTACTCTAATTCTATAAAGTGTACCCGCAGCCTGGGTAAGCGGAATTGTAGCCGAAATCGTTCCGGCCGTTGTTGCCGTTACGTTGCCAATAGCCGTGGGCGAGGCAAATGAACCCGTTGCATCTGAAAGCTGGGCGGTAAAGACGTTTCCTCCAGTAAAAGATCCTGTTATCGTATAAGGCACGTTAACTGACGTCCCTGCACAAAATGGACTTCCGGAAATGGTAGATGTTGAAATCGTCTGGCCAAAGCCAGATAAAGCTATTGATGTCAGTAAAAACGCTAAAAACGTGGTTTTTGCGACCCGGAAGGGCCACTTAGGAGCAGATTTGATGTGCATAGACTAGGTTACAACTTAGACAAGTTGCAAAGATTGAAAATTGATTAATATCAATTATTAGAATGTATGTTAATTTTTCAACAACCGATTTCGAAATCTGGAACTGATACACACCAATTTCAGTTTGTAAATGGAAGTTTAACCAGTCTATCTCAAACCTTTAACAAAACACTTTATGAACTATGTAATCACTGGCTCTATTGGCCACATCAGCAAACCCATCGTCGAAAAATTGAAGGCCTCGGGCCACTTCGTTACGGTTATTACCAGCAGCAGTGCCAAAGTAAAAGACATTGAAAGTTTGGGCGCTAAGGCAGCCGTTGGTTCTGTGGAAGACGGAGCATTTTTGAAATCCGCTTTCGCGGGAGCGCAAGCCGTGTACCTCATGATTCCACCCAACTGGGCACTTCAGGGAAGCTGGGGCGATTACCAGAAAAAAGTAATTAAAAACTACATTGATGCAGTAAAAATCAATGGCATTAAACATGTTGTGCTTTTGAGTAGCATTGGTGCCCACCTCGGCAAGGGAACCGGCCCTGTAGATGGCCTTTCAGTAGCAGAATGGCTTTTGAATCAGGAGAAAAATCTAAATGTGAAAATCTTACGCCCCTCCTATTTCTATTACAATCTGATGAGCATGATTCCGCTGATTAAAAACATGAACATCATGGGATCGAACTTCGGGGGTTCGAAAGAAAAACTGGTGCTTACTCATACATCAGATATCGCCAATGTTGCTGCTGCACATTTGCTGGGCCTGAAATTCAAAGGTCATACCATTGAATACATTGCCAGCGACGAGCGTCATCCGAGCGAAATTGCCCAAGTGTTGAGCAAGGCCATTGCCAAACCCGGAATTCCATGGATTGAATTCAAAGATGAAGATGCCCTCAAAGGAATGTTACAAGGTGGATTGAATCCTGAAATTGCGAATGCGTATGTGGAAATGGGCGCATGCCTTCGCGAAGGTAAAATGCAAGGCGACTATTGGAAAAATCGGCCAAAGCTTGGCAAGGTAAAATTGGAAGAGTTTGCCAAAGAATTCGCGGCAGCGTTCAATTCATAGGTAAAAAAGTATTCAAGTGAAACTCCAGTCTGCTCAGGGCTGGAGTTTTTGTTTTTATAGTGGGGTGAAAATCTCTAACAAGTCAGATTGAACTTGCTCGTGCCCAATTTTCCTGGCATTTAATTTGGGTGCTGAAATTCCTTCGTGAAACAAACGGGGAGAAGTAAACACCCGGGCTTCATCCCAAAGATTGAGATCGATAAACAACTGCAGTGTTTGTGCGCCGCCTTCTACCAGCACCGACTGGATTTTTTGCTTAGGCAAATCATTCACCAGATGGATAATAAAATTTTCTTCATCGATTCGAACGAGCGACAAATTCTTTTTCTCTTCGTGCCTGAGCACATTGTAGCACAAAGTTTTCTCCTTTCCGTCAAAGAGATGAAGGTGGTCGTGCAAGCGCAAGAAGCGGTCGATCACAATTCGTGTGGGGTTTCGCCCAGTCCAGTCACGCACGGTAAGCGACGGGTTATCGTGAGTCGCTGTTTTAGTTCCGACCAGCACAGCATCCTCCTCACTTCGCCAGCGATGCACCAATTGCCTCGACAGTTCGTTGCTGATCCACTTCGACTCGTAATTTTTCTGAGCAATAAAGCCGTCAGTCGTCTGGGCCCATTTCAAAATGATATACGGTCTTTGCTTCGCCATCGAAGTAAAGAAGCGCTTGTTCAATTCAAGTCCTTCTCTTTCCAACACACCCACTACCACTTCAACGCCCGCGTCCTTTAATTTTTTTATACCCTCTCCGGCTACCAAAGGGTTGCTGTCTTTGTTGGCGATAACAACTTTCTTAACCGAGTGCTTAATGAGCAGATCGGCACACGGTGGCGTTTTACCAAAATGAGAGCATGGCTCAAGATTTACATAAACCGTACTTTCTCTTAGCAACGAAACATCAGCAACAGAATTCACCGCATTTACTTCCGCGTGCGCCTCACCGAATTTCTGATGCCAGCCTTCCCCGATTATCTGATTATCATGCACAATCACGCAACCCACCCGTGGATTGGGGCTGACATAACCAATGCCCCGCTGTGCCAACTCAAGCGCGCGCGTCATGAAAATTTCATCGGGAGTCATGGGCATTTGTTATCATTGCAAAGATGAAACGGAAGATGGCCAATTCCAAAGCAGTTTTTAACAGTCTTAAAGCCCAAATCGAAAGTTCAGATCGAGACGAGGCTCACGCCATTGCGCTTTTGCTGATGGAGAAATTCTGCGGCGTTTCTCGCACTGCTATTCTTGCCGAAAAAGAAATTGAGCCTTTTGACTTTTCGCCTTTAATTCATCGCATCAATTTACACGAACCGGTTCAATACATTTTGGGTGAAGCCGAATTTTACGGAAGGAAGTTTACAGTCAACACACATACTCTTATTCCGCGTCCGGAAACTGAACTACTTGTCCATGAAGTTCTAACTTCAAAACCCGAAAGACCGGTAATACTGGATGTAGGCACGGGCAGCGGGTGCATCGCCGTTACATTAGCTAAGGAAATTATCGGCGCCGAAGTTTTTGCATTGGACATAAGTATGGAAGCGCTTGAAGTGACTAAAGAAAACGCCAGACGGCAGAACGCTTCAATCACGTTTATCAATGAGGATTTTTTAAAAGCCGAGTTTGTGATTAAGCCGCTGGATTGGATTGTCAGCAATCCGCCGTACATCTGCTCGTCAGAAAAAAAATCAATGGAGCCAAATGTTCTGAACTTCGAGCCGCACAATGCACTCTTTGTACCCGACAACGATCCGCTGCTCTTCTACAACTCCATCGCCACACAAGGCGAAAGGCTCCTCAGGCCTTCGGGCAAAGTCATTGTAGAAATCAATCACAGGTTTGGCGAAGGCGTGAAAAAATCGTTTGACGAAAAAGGATTCATCAACACAAGAATCATCAAAGATTTTGACGGTAAAGACCGGCTGGTATTTGCTGAAAGAAGAAGTTAGTCAGGCTCGAAAAAGCAAACCGATCCACCTACCCAGGTTTTGTCCTTATTGAATTTTACGCCGATCATTTCGCCACGGCTTAACCGAGCCAGGTTAGTCACCAGTGTTGGACGTAATTGATTTTCTTTCCAGAAAAACAAAAGGCGAATTTCAGCTTTCACTTTCCCTTCGATGGCTTCGATCACCGGTTCGTATTGAATTTTTCGTTGCAGCAAATAATTTCCGCGTTCCTCTTCATTGATAGCGTCCCAGTCTGCTTTTGTTACGTGAAAGATTACGCCGCTTCCTGAAAAGGAAAACAGCGGTTTGAGCACATAATTCTCAAGGTCAGTGGGAGCCGTTTCGTATTCATTCAAGAACCGGCATTCAGGAATGTACGGACTCTTAATCATCGGCATGGTAAACTTGCTGATGCGAAAAAACCAGTTGGGGTGACCGGCCCACTCGACGTCAACCTCCTCGGTCAGATTGAAAGACAAGTTAAGGTCTGTTCGTTTTACCAGCTCGTCGAAGATCACGCGGTTGTAAATTCGTCTGATTAGAATCTTCTTTCCATTTTTATGATAAAAAAGATTTTTGCCTTCGCGAATCACATCGCCAATATGAACAGGTGTAATACCAGTGATTTTCTCGGTGATCAAAAAATCAATAGCCGTATTTTGTTTCAAGGGATCAATCTCCAATAAGATCACATTCTCAGGCGAATGACCATTGAGTAGCACATTTTTTAATTCATTCCTGTATTGCTCGTTGGTCAGACCGAAATGGTTATTGAAGCCTTCTGGGCAGTAGAAATGCTCTTTATACTTTGAAGCAACAAAATCCTGAAATCCAAACAAGGATGGGAAACCCTGCATCTCAATCAACTGAGGAGTCAATGCACCATGGGCATCCTTCACCACCGCATAGTCAAGCGCAAGAAAAAGAGAATGATGGGTTTCGTTGGGAACAAACAGTTGCTGTGGGATAGCCTTTTGCGTAAGCGATTTAAAATCGTCGCGAACCAGGAAGTCGATAATGTGATCAGAGGCCTCACGTAATTTTCGTTTGAACGTTTTGTCTACAAACACGGGGCTCTCCGCCACGCGGAACGTAATTTTATAATCAAAGCTGCGGTTGAGGTCAGCTAAAAAGTCGGAATACTTTTTTTCAGAGAACGAAGCATTGTAGTGCTGGCGAACTTCACTAATCATGCCTCGACGGGATTATAAACTTGCGCTGCCGAATGCAAAAAATCCGGAAGCACCGTGCGATAAGTACGTTTTATTTTGTCAGGATCATTAAGCATCTGCAACATCTGAAAGTATTTTTTTTCGCCGTACTTCTCCGTTACGATTTTCTTTTTGTCGTCACGCAGCAAATAAAGATGCATGCCGTCACTATCTACTTCGGGATGAAACTGGGTGCCCACAATGGCTTCGTTGAATCGAATGGCCATGACAGCGCGCTCAAAAGGAACCAGCGGTCGCTCTTTTTCTATGCACAACACCTGCCCGCCACCCGACCAGATTTTTGCTTCGTTGGGCTGAAGAATTTGGTAATCGCGAGAGTCAACGGCATAAAAGGGATCTTCAAGTTGTCCAAACAATTTTTCCTTTTTCCCTTCTTTCGTTTTGTGCATCGGCATCACCCCAAACGAGGTACTTTTTCGTTTGCTCACTTTGGCATAATTATAATACCTGCAAAAAATTTGCATCGAATGACAAATGAGAAATACAAATTTTCGCTGATGCGGATTCTCGCGATTGTGTTTTAGGATCCCATCCATCAATGCAAAATAGTTTCGCTCCCATTCGCTCCCAGCGCTGGCGATAGGGCTACCCGGTCCCCCCGAGGAAATGTACACATCAAAACTCAGGTCGGCGATTTCCAGATTCCGACGAACGTCGAATACCTGGTGGGTTACAGAAAAGGAAACTTCTGACTTGAATTGGTCAATCAATTGATGAATGCATCGCATCCCTTCGTTTGCTTCGCCATCATACAAGTCAAGAATAGCTATTTTCATAGTGGGCCAATAAGAGCATTCTTACAAAGATAGATTTATGATCGCAATCCGGACAGATAAGGCCCTTGTTTTATTTACGTGGATAAGTTCTTATTTTAGAATAAATTTTTTTCTTATGCGGTTATTTCTCGGATTGATTTTCGTAGCGAACCTTGTGCAGGCACAGGCGCCTACATTAGATGTTTCAGGAGGCGGCACCGGTGCTAGCGGCTATGTTAAATTCTATGACCCCACTGCCCTCGGAAAGAAAGCAGATAAACTCGAGTACTCGGATGTGCGAGGAAACTGCTTTTGGGAATCGGATTGGAGCCCTGCTGTATTAATCATCAAAAATGGAAAGGGAATAAAAATGCCACAAGTGAAATTGAATTTCTATTCCAATGAAGTTCACTACACTGATCCAAAAGGAACTGAATATACAGCAACCATTGAGCAAATCAGAAAAATCTTGATTTACGAAAAAAATGACACATCAAAAATCAGAGCTGTATTTATGCCTTTTGCAAGTTTCAATCCACGAAGCAAAGGCTACGCACAAATTTTGTCTGATGGTAAAATTATTTTTTTGAAAAAGACTACCACCGAACTGGTGAAAGACAAATATGATCCTATGTTGGGCAAATCAGAAGTCAGGTTCGTCTCTACGACCGATTACTTCTTAATTCAAAATAGGGTTCTTGCTCCGCTAAAGAAATTGAATAAACAATCTTTGATGGAGAATATTTCGCCTGCCGAATCTGACGAATTGTGGCTCAAAGAGAACAAAAACAAACTGAAGAGTGAAGAGGAAATCGCAGCCTTCCTCAATTACCGAAACTCGTTGAAAAATTAAGTAGCCTTACAACGCGTAGACTACTTCTTCATTTTCCAGCCAGGCCCACGGACTACCTTACCAGGTTTTGCTCCAGTATGTTCTCCATTTTCTAAAACCTGAGTGCCATTCACAAACACATGCACCATGCCGGTGGCGTATTGATGTGGTTTTTCGAAGGTGGCATTGTCTTGAATTTTGGTGGGATCGAATGCTACGACGTCGGCAAAGTTGCCAACACTCAATGAGCCACGTTTTTTAATTTTCAGATTTGTGGCTGGAAGCAGCGTAAGCTTACGGATGGCCTCTTCAAGTGGAATTACTTTTTCGTCGCGAACATATTTTCCCAACAGCCGGGCGAAATTTCCATACGCGCGCGGATGTTCATTGGATTTCAAGAATATTCCTTCGGTTGCCGGAGAACCTGCATCCGACCCGAAGCTTACATACGGCAGTGCTATTTGCCGCTTGATGTTTCCTTCGCTCATCATAAAATATGCCGTACCCACACGCGATCCGTCGGCGATAACAAGATCCATGGCAGTTTCTTCGGGCGACTTTCCATACACTTTCGCCACTTCGGCCAGTGTCTTGCCAGTGAACTTGCGCAAGGAGTCATTCTTAAATTCCAACAATAAAACACGGTCGGGGCTACCAGCCATAAGCAAAAGGTTTTCCCATTTGTCAGACGGTTGGCGCATTTCGTTGAGTATTTTCTTTCGGGTAGCGGGATCTTTCATGCGCTTGATCCACGGCTGAAGCCCGCCCTCTTGTACCCAGGGAGGCATGGACGCATCAAGGCCGGTGGCGCCAGCCGGATAGGTGTACATATCAGCGGTGATGTGAAGCCCAGCTCTGTTTGCATTATCAATCTTTGCCAACACCGAGTCAAGTTTATCCCAGTTGTCTTTGCCCGCCATCTTGAGGTGATAGATTTCTGCAGGCAGGTTTCCCTCGCGCGCAATGCGGATCGTTTCATCTACCGCTTTGAAAATGGAATTGCCTTCGCTGCGCATGTGTGTGATGTACATTCCACCATATTCACCGGCTACTTTACAAAGTTCAATCAGCTCTTCGGTTGACGAATAATTAGCAGGTGCGTAAATCAACGATGAACCAACACCCATTGCCCCCTCTTCCATGGCAGTTTTCACCAATGCTTTCATGCGCGCCAACTCCTCGGGATTGGGCAATCGATTTTCGTAGCCCAACTCATGAATACGCACGGTGGTGGCACCAATAAACGAAGCCACATTAGGAGCCACACCTCTTCGCTCCAGCGATTCCAGATATTCACCCAGCGTGGTCCAATCGATATCGTATTTAAAGTCGGGGTTGCGCTTCATGTCTTCAAGCGCCTCTTCCTTCATTTTTGCGTTGAGTGGGCCCATAGATCCACCTTCTCCAAAAACTTCAAGCGTCACACCCTGGCGAATGTCTGCCTGCGACTTTCCATCAAAAATCAGGGATTCAACTGCCCAACTAAGCATATTAATAAAACCCGGGGCGACGGCTAATCCTTTGGCATCCACTTCTTTTTTCGCTTCGGCCTTCGACAAGTCGCCAATGAAGGCAATAGTGTCGGCATTAACGCCAATGTCAGTGACCACACCAGGCTTGCCTGATCCATCGTACACGGTGCCTCCGCGGATAATGACGTCAAACTTTTGTTTCTGGCAGGCGGTTAAAACGACCAACAGCAGGAGAAGGACACGCAGGTTTTTCATGGGCTTAGGTAAAATTATCTTTTAAGATAAGAAATGATTTGCTTTTGGACTGCTATAAAACTCGATTCTAATATGAAAAAACAGCCAGACCTAGAACGATTCATTCCCAATTATGGAATATTAGAATGACAGATGCTTGTGATTTTTGATTAAAACCTCGTTTTCATGCCTGGCCTTATTCTTGAAAAGGCAGGGTTATGAAAATTGCAATAGTTCTTAACACTTCCTGGAATATCTACAATTTCAGGATGGGCTTCGTGAAGGCGTTACAGGCGGAAGGTGTTGAAGTACATACCATTGCCCCGATTGACGACTATACCAAATATCTGCAGGAAGCGGGCTGCATACATCATCCACTTCGAATGGATAGCCGGGGTTCCAATCCGGTCAAAGATGTTGCTCTGATTTTTGAATTAATGTCCATTTATCGAAAAGTGCGGCCCGATGTGATTCTTCATTACACAATCAAGCCCAATGTGTATGGCTCATTTGCAGCCGCCTTTTTGGGAATTCCGGCCATCAACAATGTTTGCGGACTAGGAACGGTTTTCCTCAAAAAAAATCTCGTGTCGGCCATCGCCATTGCGCTTTATAAAATTTCTTTCCGTTTTCCGGAGAAAGTCTTTTTTCAGAATCAGGAAGACTTGCATTTATTCATCAACAGGAATTTAATTAAAAAGGAGAAGGCTGATTTACTTCCTGGCTCTGGCATCGATTTGAAAAAATTTACGCCAATGTCCTTCAGGCGCAACCATCGCTTCACCTTTATCATGATCTCCCGGTTAATCATCGATAAAGGTGTGCTTGAGTACATTGAAGCGATTAAAATTTTAAAAGACAAAGGGATTCAGGCACGCTTTCAGATATTGGGTGCAAAAGATCCCGAACATAAACGCGGAATTAAATCAGCCATGATCGACGAATGGATCAACGAAGGATTGATTGAATACCTAGGCACTACAAAAAATGTTCAGCCTTATATTAACGGAGCAGATTGTGTTGTGCTTCCCTCGTATCGCGAAGGAACTCCACGCGCCTTGCTGGAAGCCGCAAGCTGTGGCAAGCCAATGATCGCCACCGACGTACCCGGATGCCATCAGGTGGTGAAAGATAATTACAACGGCTTTCTCTGCAACCTAAAAGATGCCGAAGACCTGGCTGCAAAAATGGAAAACATGCTTTCGCTCGACAACGAGCAGCTCAAGCAGTTTGGAATCAACGGTCGCGCGTTGGTAGAGCGCGAATACGACGAGAACATTGTTATAGATAAATACATTACGTCGATCAACACCTTGCGCGTAGCATCCTAGCAAGCCAAGCCTTGTGGTACGGCTAATTTATCCTAGCTTTGATTCGTCTGTATATTTATCAAAGCGTAATGTCTGAACTGGTCACCTCGCTCACCTCTGAAAGTATTATCATCGCGCTCTCAGTCGCCATACTATTAGGCATGGCCAAGACTGGCGTGCATGGCGCCGGCATGCTTTCAGTACCGTTGCTGGCGATCGTGTTCGGTGGAAAAGCGTCCAGCGGACTGATGTTGCCGATGCTGCTCGTGGCCGACATTTTTGGCGTGTGGTATTATCATCGTCACGCTTCGTTCCAACACCTTAAGATTTTATTTCCATGGGCGGCGGCCGGCATCATCGCCGGAAGCTTTGCCGGCAACTACATCAACGACGAAGTATTTCGCATCATCATGGCTGGCACTATCTTTCTAAGCCTCGGCATTATGATTTGGATGGAGTTGGGCGGCAAAGAAAAAATACCCGACAGCATTTATTTTGGAATGGTGGCGGGATTTTTAGGCGGCTTCACATCCATGATCGGCAACCTGGCCGGTACCGTTATGGCTGTTTATTTTCTGAGCATGAACCTTCCTAAAAATAATTTCATTGGCACAACGGCCTGGTTCTTTTTAGTCATCAACTGGTTCAAGGTGCCGTTTCATGTGTGGGTGTGGCACACCATCAACAAAGACTCGTGGCTCTTTGCGCTGGTACTCACACCAGCCATTATTATGGGAGCTTATCTGGGCGTGCTTCTCGTAAAGAAAATGAGTGACCAAACCTACCGATGGTTTATCGTGGGGATGACCTTCGTAGCCGCCATTGTGATGGTGCTGCGATAACCTTACTTGCCACTTTTCACAATCTGCTTCACTCCTTCCTCGTAGCGCGTCACTTTAAAATCAAACCGCTTCATGAATTTGCTGGAATCAAAGAAATAGTCGCGATCGTATTGGTACATCATCTCCGGCATTTCGCGCATGAAGGGCATGAACCAACCGAGTATTTTCAGCATGAACATGGGCAGTACACTAATTTTTTTCGACGTGTTCATCTCTTTGTTAAAAAGGGCTGCCCATTCATTTCCGGTAAGGGAATTGCTATCGGTAGGCAAGTGCCATACCTGATTGAAGGCGTCAGGTGTATTGCCTAAAATGGCAGTGGCCTTGGCGGCATCGGGTGTGTAAATAAACGAATGCTTCTTATTGGCATTGATAAACCAGTTCGGTGCTTTTCCTTTCTTGAGGTTCTTGTAAATAACTTCATTGAGGAAACTTTTTTCATTGTCAGGTCCATAAAAATCAGGAGCACGTGCGATGAGAGCATTGAGCTTACCGGCTTTCACCTCACTCATCAGCATGTCGGCGATTTGGCGGCGAACTTTTCCTTTTTCGCTGGGAGGATTGATGGGCGACTCTTCGGTCATGTGGCCAATCGCACTTATGTCGTATAAATAGATATTGTCAAAGAAGACTAGCTTGGCATTGTGTTTTTTACACGCGTCGATGGTGGCGCGCATCAATGCCGGCCACTTTTCTTGCCATACTTTAAGGTTATAGTCAAACCCAACCACAAGGTACACCACCTCTGAGCCCGCGATTGCTTTTTCCACTTGCGAGGCATCCGACAGGTCAGCGGGAAAAAGCTCATCGCTTTCATTTACTTTTTTTGGATTGCGACTCACCAACCGGATGTCGTTGGTATAGGCTTTCAATTCCTTCGCGAGTACGCTTCCTATTGTTCCGTTGGCTCCTAAGATGGTTTGCATAAATGTTTGATGAGGTTAGTGTTTGTTAAGTCGGGTAGCCTTAATTTATATTGTTTGAATTTAGAAATAATCCCCGAATGGGTTCTGCACCATTCAACAGGCTTTGTAGTTTACTACATCAATCTTGTTTTATCAATCTCATTTTTTAACGATCTTTCATTTAAACTTCATTTACCTGTAAAGCCAAAACCCTATGAACCGCAGAAACTTTATTTCCCGCAGTGTGGCCGGCGCCGCCGCTACATTTTCCTTTTCACAAACCATGGCCCATGGGGATTTGGATCCATCACCGGCAGGCCAGCCTTTCAAACACAACTATGCGCCGCATGATGGGATGTTTGCCAAGTCGGCGGGAGAAGATTTTATGGACCAGATAAAATTCATGGCCGATCAGGGTTTCCGGTCGGTAGAAGACAACGGCATGCTGGGCAGGTCTGTAGCTGATCAGGAAAAGATCGGGAAGCTACTTTCACAACTTGGAATGACCATGGGAGTGTTTGTAGTGGATGGCGGTGACAACTGGAAAATTTCTTTAACCTCTGGCAAGCAGGAATTCAAAGACAATTTTCTCAAAACCTGTAAGCAAAGTGTGGAAGTAGCCAAGCGGGTAAACGCCAAGTGGATGACCGTGGTACCTGGCTTTTACGAAAATCATATTCCTCACGATGTTCAGACGGCCAACGTCATCGACATACTCCGTCGAGGCGCTGAAATCTTTGAACCTCACGGTCTGGTGATGGTGCTAGAACCACTCAGTGACACACCCGATTTATTTTTACGACACTCGTACCAAACCTTTATGATTTGCAAAGCGGTGAAAAGCCCGTCGTGCAAAATTTTGTTCGACATGTATCACATGCAGCGCAACGAAGGAAACATCATCAACAACATTAATTTGTGTTGGGATGAAATCGCTTACTTTCAGATTGGCGATAACCCAGGCCGCAACGAACCCGGCACGGGCGAAATGAATTACCGCAACATTTTCAAACACATTTACGACAAAGGCTACCGCGGAATTCTCGGCATGGAGCACGGCAATTCAAAAAAAGATAAAGAAGGAGAAGCCGCTGTAATCGCCGCGTATCGCCAGGCGGATAGCTTCTGAATCTAACGTCCGAGTTCTTTCAGCGCTTTCACCAGCACATCAAGTTCTTGTGTAGTGGTGTACACGTTGGGTGTGATCCGGCATCCATGAACATTGGCCCCATCGATGGCTACGGTATAAATTTTATATTTCTTTAAAAGCACTTCTGCAAGCTCTTGAGGCTTCATGCTTTTTATACCCACGTTGGCAATGGCACATGATCGTGTCGGGTCTTTCGGCGTGTTGAGTACAACGTTAGGAATATCGCGCACCTGATTGGTCCAATAGTTTTGTAAGTAGCGAAGGCGCGACTCTTTCCGCTCACCACCGATCTTCGTATGAAAATCAATGGCGTCGGCAATCGTCAGGTCCGTATGTACCGGGTGCGTACCGATATGGTTTAGTCTGGCAATGTCGTCTTCAGGCCGTTCGCCGTCGGCCAACAAAGGCCAAACATTTTTTATGTTTTCCTTTTTCACATAAAGAATGCCCGCTCCCAGCGGCACGCTCAGCCACTTGTGCAAGCTGGCTCCATAATAATCGCAGTGAAGGTCAGGAATATTAAAAACGATATGTGCGAAAGCGTGAGCACCATCCACCATTACCTGCACGCCTTTGCTATGAGCCATGTCACAAATTTTTTGCACAGGCAAAATTTGTCCGGTGATATTGACCATGTGACAAACCATCAGCAGTTTAGTTTTTGGTGTGATGGCATTGGCATAAAGTTGCACGATCTCATCGTCCGACGACGGATGATTGGGCAAAGAAACAATTTTGTTCACCACACCATATCGCTTCGCAACCAGTTTGAACATGTCAAGCATAGCGCCATAGTCTTGCTCGGCCATCACCGCCTCGTCACCCTTGCTCCAGTTCAAGCCACCGATGATCATGTCGAGCGACTCCGTAGTATTTCGGGTGATAATAAGTTCCTCGGTAGAGCAGCCCGCGAGCGCAGCGAGTTTAGTAGCAGCTTTCTTTTTGTTTTCAAATTGCACCGTGCGCATGTAGTAGGCACCAAGGTGGTTCACCTCGTGCACATGGGTTACAAATTTCTCAAGTGTTTCTTTCGGCTGAATGCAATAATATCCGTTTTCGAGGTTGATAAAATCCGGATTGAGTGAATAGCTTTCGCGGATCGCCTGCCAGAAATCTTCATTTTCCGCCACCTCATCCGGTGACCAATGTACCATCTGCTGAATCATCTGCTCAATTCCAGAAAGGGAAGGGAGTCCGCCCAAGCTAAACAAGGAAAGGTTTTTTAAAAAAGAGCGTTTGTCCATGGCAAGAGTTTATACGACCAAGGTAACAACTCTTTTCTAGGTTGTAAACAAAGATTCGCACGGAAATAGTAAACGCTTTCATAACTTCATTACAAAAATGAATTAGGCAGGCAACGGTCCTTATCAAAATGGCATCTTCAGCGCGTCAATGAATCTAAAATCAATTTTTCTAGTCATCCTTCTTGTTGGTGGACTAATAACCAACAGCGAAGGCTGTTTCATTCTTTTTCTTTCCGATGGTCAACACGTGCTGGTTGGTAACCATGAAGATTGGTTCGCAAAAGATGCGGCCATCAAAATTAATCCTCCTGCCAAGGGAAAATTTGGGTCAGTCATTTTTACGTTTACCAGCGAAGGCTGGGCACAAGGCGGCATGAATGAAAAAGGTTTGTTTTTTGACGCCGCGCGAACTCCTCATCTGGAGGTTGAATTCCCTGATGACAAAACAGAATTTCAAGGATACCTCTGGCAAATGATCTTAGATCAATGCTCAACCGTCGCCGACGCTGTTGCCATTGTAAAGACTTACCAAATACCCGAGCTGAGTGAAATGCATGTAATGCTTGCCGATGCTACCGGAAACGCTGTATTAATAGGAGTTGACCATGGCAGGATTGCATTCAAACAACCCGCTGAATCGCATTTAATTCAAACCAATTTCAATCCTTGGCACCCGGAATTAAACGACGATCCTGTATGTCGCCGATACAATCGCGCTGAGCACGAATTATCAGTCAACAAATCAGCTTCTATCGAAAATGTGTTGTCTATTCTAAAACAAACGCATCAAGACAGTCTCACAGTTTATTCAAATATCTATGATCTTAAAAAGAAGGTCATCTATACGTTCAACAAAAGGAATTTTGCGAAACCCATTGTAGTTCATCTGCCCGAGTTATTTGCACACGGTTCATGCATGGTTGCCTTAGATTCACTTGAACGCGATAGTCTCGCCTGGAAAAAATGCCTTCCTTCAAAAAGAAATTTAATTTCAATCACTGGTAAAATCAGAAATAAGGTGACGGCAGAACCAATTCCTTATGCCAATATTGGATTGGTCAATCAGAATATTGGTACCCTGTCCGATCCAGACGGAACATTCGAACTGGAGGTTCCCTTAGGGCAACAAGGTGACTCCATTCTCATTTCTTCAATTGGTTTTCATCCCATAAAAATTCCCGTGCACCAATTACGCTACTCCTCCACAACTGATATAGGATTAAACCCTTCGAGTAAAATTCTTGATGAAGTGGTCATTCTTGCCAAAAAGAAATCTTCAAGAATAAAGCGGCTGGGATGGATGGGTGGCAAAGATGGCATTCTTCCGTTTGATACTGTTCAGGGCGGCGGCGCTGTGGCGATACTTGTTGAGTCACCCGCTTCAATTTGCAGAGTAGAAAAATTGCAGGTTCGGCTTATGTACAATTCAAAAGATACCTCCCGCCTAAGGCTGCATTTTTTTGCTTACGATAGCGTCAAGCAATTGCCCGCAGAAGAGTTGCTCACCAAAGAAATTGTTCTGAAGGGAACGAAGCATTTCGGGTGGCTTCGGTTTGATCTCGCAACGTACTCCATTATAGTAAACCGTAAAAAATTTGCCTTTGGTTTTGAATGGATTGATGATCGCAAAACGCGAAAAGAACTTCTGACGGGGTTTCTGAATTGGGAGGAATGGAAAAAAGAACAATATGCTGCTGGAAGCAAGCGAGTAGAGCGCAAATCCACAGGCGCTGATGGTAAAAGTATTTCATACAAGTACCACGGCAACATGATGGATTGGCCTGGTTTTAAAAAATTGCCGCCCTTCACCGGGCTGATGGTTGATTCCGGCAAGAATGAAAAGACAATTCCCTTCAAAACATTTGTAAGGAAAACAAGTTTCGGAGGGTGGGAAGAAACCAATTCTACGCTGAATGCAGTAATCACAGTCTCTTATTGATCCTGGTTCTCACCGACGTGGGGCCTCCTCGTTTCAAAGGTGCTAAAAGTCATAAAAAATATTCTTTAATTTAATATAAAGACAGTTTTGTCTTTAGTTATGTTTGTATACTATTTTTTAAACTTCATCACCAACCACTACCACTATGGAACTGAATCAGGAAATTCTCAGCAACATCGTCATTTACATGAAATACGCTCGCTACTTGCCTCAACACCTGCGCCGGGAGTTGTGGCCGGAAATATGCGATCGGTATGAACACATGATGGTGGACCGATATCCTCATCTCAAAAATGAAATCCACGCAATGATGGATTTTGTGCATCAGAAGAAAATCCTACCGTCCATGCGTGCGATGCAATTTGCCGGAGCACCCATCATCAAAAACAACAGCCGCATTTATAATTGTGCGTACATGCCCGTGGATGATCTTCGCGCCTTCTCGGAAGCGATGTTCTTATTATTAGGAGGAACAGGTGTCGGATTTTCTGTTCAGACACATCATGTAAGCAAGTTGCCGCCGATCGCGAAAGCATCAAAACACAGACGGTTTTTGGTAGGCGATAGCCTTGAAGGTTGGGCCGATTCAATCAAGATGATCATGAAAGCTTACTTCGGCTTGAGTGATTACCTTCCCAACTTTGATTATTCCGACATTCGGCCTAAGGGTGCGCGGTTGGTAACAGCCGGTGGTAAAGCGCCTGGCCCGGAACCGCTCATGGTGTGTCACGCGCATGTGACCGGAATGCTAGAGCGAAAAAGAAATGGCGAGCATCTCACGCCGCTGGAATGCCACGACATGATGTGCCACATTGCGAATGCCGTGCTCGCCGGAGGCATTCGCCGTTCAGCAATGATTTCATTGTTCTCTCCTACCGACGAAGAAATGCTGACTTGCAAATTTGGCAACTGGTGGGAACTTAATGAACAACGAGGTCGTGCCAACAACTCTGTCGTACTTTCGCGCGAGCATACTTCACGCGAAGAATTCTTTTCGCTTTGGAAAAAAATTGAACTCTCCGGCTCGGGCGAACCCGGCTTCTACTTCAGCAATCATCCCGACTGGGGAACAAATCCTTGCTGTGAAATCGCGTTACGCCCATTTCAGTTTTGCAACTTGTGCGAAGTAAATGTCTCTGACGTTGAAACACAGGAAGAGCTGAATGCACGGGCACGTGCTGCAGGATTTTTTGGTACGCTACAAGCCGGCTTCACCGACTTTCATTACCTGCGCGAAATCTGGAAAAAAACTACGGAAGACGACGCCCTCATCGGTGTGGGTATGACTGGCATCGCCAGTGGACGTGTCGCCAAACTGGATTTGAACGAAGCTTCTGACGAAGTGAAACACGTGAACGTAGAGATTTCTGCAAAAATCGGAATTGAGTTTGCAGCACGTTGTACTACCATCAAGCCTTCTGGAACAAGTTCGCTTGTCCTTGGCACCTCATCAGGCATTCACGCTTGGCATAACGACTTCTATTTGAGAAGAATTCGAATCGGAAAAAACGAAGCACTCTACGAATACCTGAAAGACAATCATCCGAAACTGATGGAAGATGATCTGCTCAACAGCAAACAGGGAATCATCTGCATTCCTCAAAAAGCTCCTGAAGGAAGCATACTGCGGACAGAAAGTGCGCTTGACATGCTGGAGCGTGTAAAAAAATTTAATACGGAATGGGTGCGCAAAGGATATCGTCTTGGCTACAATGCCAACAATGTGTCGGCCACTGTTTCCATCAAAGAAGACGAATGGGAAAAAGTGGGCGAATGGATGTGGGCCAACAAAGCATCGTACAACGGATTAAGTGTACTTCCTTACGACAATGGGAATTTTAAACAACCTCCATTCGAAGATATCACGCGCGCCCAATACGAAGAACTTGAAAAATCGCTTAAAAGCATTGACCTCTCGGCTGTGTTTGAGCCCGACGATGCCACCGATTTGCAGGCCGAAGCGGCTTGTGCCGGCGGTTCGTGTGTGATTCAGTAAAAATCACATGAAAAACTGATTTGGGGGTAATTAAAAAAATAATATTTGATTACCCTTAAACCTTTTTATCCTTGTGCCCTCCAAGGCACAAAACAAATTAAAACCTCTATGAAATTTAATAATCTTCTCAGCGTAAGAAACTTGGCCATAGCCACCGTTAGCGGAATTTTTGCGCTGGCCAGCTGTACTACCAGCAACGACTCAATTTTGAGCGCCAACGACACACAAGCTGTTAATTCGGAGTCAGCAGCAGCCTCTTACACCAGCGAAACTGCCGATATCTCTAATGCAGTGACCAGCAATGTGGGCGATGCAGCGCTAAGCGGCGCTCGTACCGAAGGCCTTATTTTTCCAGTAGGCTCTTTACGCAAATGGGATAAGCGTTTAGCCTGCGCCAAAGTGACCATTACACATTCGGCAGGAAGCACCAAAGATAATCCGCAAGGCACCATCACCATCTATTACGATTCGACGACTACATGTTCTGACACTACTAATGTGCAACGCAAAGGAACAATTATCATCACCTACAGCGGACGTCGTTTTGCTAAAGGTTCTTACCGCTCACTTACCTACCAAAATTATTCGCGTAACGGAGTGAAAGTAAAAGGAACGTACAAAATCACTAACGTTACCGACTCCACTTCCGCTTCGTTAAAGTTTGAGCACGTCATCACTGGTGGCCAGGTTATCTTCACTGACGGAAAAACAGTAACACGCGATCAGGATATCATCGTACAATGGAACCGCGGTGCCAATCCTCAATCTGACACATTTGCGCATCTGGCAGGTGGCACAGCAACAGGGATTCACAAAGACGGTAAAGCCTATTCTATGGTTATTACTTCTGACTTGATTTACTCTGTACCCTGCATGCTTAGCAATAAAATCTTCATTCCTGTAAAAGGCTCTAAAACAGTAACGATTACTGGCGGAAGAGAATACTCTATTGATTACGGCACAGGCGATTGCGACAATATTGCTGTGATCACTGTAAACGGAAAATCGAAGACCATTACCGTAAACGGAGACGGTAACTAAGGATACAATGTTAATGAGAAAGGCCTCTGCAAAAGCAGGGGCTTTTCTTTTTCAGGGAATAGGTAAGTCAAGAATATTTTTTTTACCAATCGACGAAAAATTTCCATAGAGCGGATAACTGTCAACCCGCAAGTGTTTTTGATGAAGCGTCAATCCCAGAAAATGAAATTCAGGTTTATAGTCAGCCCGTACATCCACACGATCAGTGCTCAACGGTTGATGAATTCCACCACCGCCGCCAATGACCAGGAAATTTTTTTCGTTCACCACAAATTGCTCAAAGGCATGCGCATGACCTGTGATAAATAATTTACACTTTGGCGTGGAAAGAAAAAGTGGAACAAATTTTTCCTGCACCTCAAGCGATGGCCTTACAATTTTGCTGTTAGTAAACGGAGCATGATGACACGAAACGATAATTGCGGCTATACTAAGATCTTTATCCAGCAACGCTAATGTTTCTTCATACCACTTTTGCTGACTATTGATCTCTTCGGGCTTCATGCGTTTAAAATTAGAATTGAGAAGCACGAAGGCGATAGAATCAGACACCACATAGTATCCGTCTGGGTTAGCATCGGGAAATCTTTTTTTAAAATTGGCCTTGCCTTTCTTCACCGATCCCATTACGTCATGATTACCCCACAAGGCATGTGTAGAAATTCCAGCTTCATGGCACGCCTTTAGATAACCGTCCATACTCCGCCATTTCCTTTCTTTCGCACTCCATGAAGTGACATCGCCAAGGATAAAAAGTGACATGGGCTTTAGGCTGTCGATCTTTTGAAATAGCACCGAGGTCGCGTGCTCATTGTGGTGAGATTTCAAAAAAAGTTTCTCCACACGCATGGGCGCTTGTGTGTCACTGATCATTACTATGGTTGGTTGCTGGGCATATCCTGACCACGAGCTTAAAACGATCAGAATAGAAAAAATTCTCCAATCAATTTTCTTCACAGCATTAAAATATTTAGTTTGGTCAACCCTTACAGAAAAAATGCGTTGCCAAGTTAAACTTTTTGCGCTTATCTCTCTTCTATTCCTGATCGCAGGGGATCTGTGTGGACAAACTTCCAAAGCTATTGATCGATTTTCAATTCGATCAGCCGCATTTTATCTTCCAGCGACGCAGCCTGTCAAGACCTTCAAACACATTGTAGGTCTCGCTGATTTTTTTCTGCCTTCTGATTGGACGAATGTTAACCTGAATGCGCCGATGCTAAATTATTCGGCTCGTTACTATGTGCCTGCCAATTTCTCGGTGGACGCGAGCATTCATACGTTGTACGTCGCCAACAAATTTACGATGGGTCTCAATTGGAACCATTCCTTCAATGAGCACCTCCATGCGGGCATCAGCTACAGCGGATCATATAATCTTGGTATCCTTCACGACGATTATCAGTTTGCTACCATTGTCACGGCGCTCACCTACAGTCCGTCGCTGGCAATCGGATACTCAACGAGTGAAACAGCATTTACTCTTCGCGGCGGCATTGAGCACCTCGACAACGTTTATTTTAAAACCGGGTCGAACGTGGTGAAAGATCATTATTCATTCATCAACGGTGCCTTCCTAAAAATTACGATGGAGCAAAGATTATGGAAACACCATGTGCTCTCTTTCGGCGTGGAGATCGACCGAATGCAATTTGTGATTGTAGCCTGGCCAGCCTATCCTGTCAACAATAAGCGATATACTATTCCTCAAGTAACACTTGGAATAACTTTATGAGCATGCGTGGCAAACATAGCAGTTGGGTACTTGGAGTGGTTATCTTCCTGATTATTGGTTGCACCCAAAATGACCCTTTATTTACGCCAAAAATTTCATTGGGAAATGCTACTCCACTTGATAAAAATGTACTGATGCCTTTGGAAGGAATTTATTCGGTGCCCGATGGTGACGGAGCTCTGGGCACTGAATTTGTGTGCAAAGTCACCAGAAACACTGTTTCCTTCTTTGGTAACAAAAGTGGAATTTTTCTGATCCTTGAGGCTGGTCTGGTTCAATCGGACAGCTCAATAATTTTTGTCGGTTTTTGGCGCGTGCCTGAAAAACCTATTGAAGGCCTGGCGCATTTTGTTCTTCCTGCAAAAGAAGCGGCTCAACTATTTCATAAGAAACTAGCGACGGGTCTAAGTCTGATCGGCGGATTTACCCACAATAAAAATGAATTCAAATTAGCACTGCAATACAACCGAGATTTTTCGGCCACAGCCAAAGCGAAATCATTTGCCATTTTTGGTCATCACGGTATTGAAACCAATGCCAATCCACCATTTATGGAAAACACATTAAATGCAGTGCTTCATGCCTCAGACTATGGCGCCAACGGCATCGAAGTAGATGTGCGTCTCACGCGCGATAATGTGCCTGTACTCTTTCACGATCCGGACCTGAACATACGCGTGGTGGAGAAAAGTGGAATACTTGCCGATCTCGATCAGGTTACGTGGAATACACTTTTCAATTTTGTGAGGCTACACGATGGTCAGAGGATTCCCAGCCTTGACGAGGCGCTTACGTTGGCCGTTGACTCTACCGATCTGCAATACGTATGGCTCGATATCAAAGGAAACCCCAATGTGTTTCAATACCTCGAACCGATTGTGCGCAAAGCGATCAGCTATGCCCAAACCAAAGGTCGCACCATTGAAATTATCACAGACATTCCTACCGAAGAAGTAATCGCAGAATATCAGAAGCAACCGAGCTACGCATCTTTGCCGGTGATGTGCGAACTAGAGTTAGATAAAACACTAAACATCAAAGCAACTTACTGGGGCCCTCGTTGGACGCTCGGCCTCATGCTCGATCAGGTTGATCAGGCGCATCAACAAGGGCTTAAGGTTTACACCTGGACACTGAACTCGGAAGACATTATTGTATCATACATTAAGGATGGAAGATTCGATGGGCTGATTACCGATTACCCTGCATATGCTGTTTATCATTTATACACGATGCCTTAAGCCATGAAGAAATTTATTCCGATAGTATTTTTTCTTTGGTGCGCTCATTTTACCAATGCGCAACAGATGAAGCGTGTATCCGGCATCTCGATGTATGTCACTGCAGGGCCAAATTATTTTCTAAACAATTTCAAAGAATTCAGAAGACGCGTGAACACCGTGGATTATAATTTTAGTTGCCGGGTAATGTGGGAGCCAGCTTATCGCATGAGCATTGGGTTGAAAACCGGATACTATAAAATTTACACAGTATCACTGACCGGCGCCAGAGCCAACGCCAATTTCGATCTTACGGCAATCCCGATCCAACTTTTTGTTAAAACAAAAATCTCAACACACTTCTATGCCTTTTATGGTATGGGGCCCTCGGTGTGCCTTAACACCATGCAAGCGAGCAATGGCGAAGCTATTCATGCCTCATTCACTTCCTTTGCCGACATGAGTACCGGGTTCGGTTATTCAAAAAGCATAAATAAAAAACTCTCCCTGGGAGGAGAGTTTGAATACTTTCACTCTTCAAAATCCGCTGAAAATATTCTCAGCCTTGAGTTCGTGGCCGGCTGGCGCTTGTAAAAATCAAGCTTTACCGTTGATCATGCGCGACACTATGCCTCCATATTTGGTGATGTCGGCACGGATCACACCGACAATGTGAAATACAAAATAGGCATAAAGGCCATACTGAATTATTTCGTGTGTTTCTTTGGCAAAGTCGTGAATCGGATCCAGCCAGGGCTGATCTTCAAACGCCAGCACCAGTCCCGTAAGGCCCATCAAAAAGAAAAGTAGATAAAATACGACATATCCGTACTGCACCCAGAGGAAATGCTTTTGTTCAGGATCTGCCGGGTAATTAACTGCGTACTTCAATCTGGCGCGCAATCTTTTTTCCTTGGCCAGCGAAAACTCAATAATAATTCTCCACAAGATCAAAATCGCCAACCCGTAGCCAACATACTTATGAAGCATCCACAGCTTATCGCTGTACTCGTGTGCCACACTCCGAGCTTGGTCTGTGGTAACAGTGCCACCTTTCCGTTCAACCTGCTCCTGTACCATCTTCACATTATTTCTGGTTCGAAACAAAGTGGATCCAAACACCACAGTAATTATGGAGATCAGTATAAAAAAGAACGTAAGCCAATGCCATAGTCTGATGCTGGCGGGTTTTGGTTCAACAAAGAAGGTAGGAGTTGAGGTTTGGGTCATACGATTGAGTATTTGGGTTTCATTGAATTAGTAGGTTAGACATTCCGCTTGAAGCAGATATTCCCAAACTATATAAAAAAATCCAAATCGAGTAAAAAGGTTATTTAACTTGACGAAAATAATTGACAGCCGCGGGAATAGGCAGGTTTGCCCGACTGTCTAAAGGGCGATTCTAGTTTTAAAATGAAATTTACACTTCTTATTCTCCTGACTTGCTTTGGGACAGTAGTACTAGCTCAGAAATTATCCAACGGGAAAATCTCAGGTACCGTCACCGACTCACTCACTCACAAACCAGTGGAATTCGCCAACGTCACGCTAATAGATCCTACCAGCCGCAAACCCATTAACGGAACGGTGTGCGACGCCAATGGAAATTTTTCAATCAACAAAATTTCTGGCGGTTCCTATCAGATGATTATTTCCTTCATTGGTTATGGCTCGCGCAAAATCAATCTCACCCTTTCGGCTAAGTCGCCCGAACTCACTTTTCAATCGCTTATTATTTCACCTTCGGTAAAAATGTTGCACGAAGTAGTAGTCGAAGGACAAAAAATGCTAATTGAAGAAAAGGTCGACCGCACCATTTACAACGCCGAACAAGACGCCACCACCAAAGGCGGTGATGCGACCGACGTACTCAAGCGCGTACCCTTACTAACTGTTGACGCCGACGGAAATGTTTCCCTTAAAGGGAGTTCAAGCGTGCGTGTTCTTATAAATAATAAACCGAGCACGATGACTGCCACGAGCGTAGCTGATGCGCTCAAACAGATTCCTTCTAACATGATCAAGTCGGTAGAGGTGATCACCTCGCCTTCGGCCAAATACGATGCCGAAGGATCGGCAGGAATTATCAACATCGTATTGAAAAAAAATAATCTGCCTGGGATATTCCTTACCACCGACGCCAGTGCCGGAAATCGGGGTTCAAACGTGGGAGTAAACGCCAGCTACAGGCAAGGCAAAATGGGGTTATCACTGGGAAGTTTTCAGCGGGCTCAATACAATGTCATTTCCGATTTCAATAACAGTCAAACGACCAGAAACCTACAAGACACTTTAACTAATGTGCAGAGCAACCACAACCGGAGTGACGGAATGAACAGTCAATATACATTGGACTGGGATTACGACATAAATAAGAACAACGCAATCACTGCTACAGCCCGCTATGGCTTGCGAAATCAAAATGCATTTCAGGAAAATCTTCTTACCAACACCTATCATTTCGACACACTTAAAAATACTACACTACGAAATGTAAAATCTGTTTCGAGTGGTTACACATTTGACGGTAGTTTAACCTACACCAAATTATTCAAACGCAAAGACCAGGAATTAAATTTTCAAGGCGTGTACAGTCGCAATACACTAACTAATGGTAACGGGTTTCTTACCACTACCATTCAACCTTCCGACAACTCTGTAATTAACCGTTACCGGAATGACAACGCGGGGTACAATCAGGAAATCAATTTGCAGCTGGATTATCAACAGCCTCTGAAAGAAAATCAACTGATCGAGTTCGGAGCCAAGACTGTGTTACGAAATGTGGTAAGTGACTACAGTTATTTTATTTCGGATGGAACGAACGGTCCATTTGTACCTGCTGCGAACGAAAGTCTCTCGAACAATTTTAATTACAACCAAGATATTGCAGCGGGTTATCTTAGTTACTCCTTCACAACAAAAACCAACTATGCCGTTAAAGCCGGAGGACGATACGAGTACACAATGATCAATGCGCACTTTCGCGATACCCAAAAACTTGACATCCCATCGTACGGTGTGTTTGTGCCTAGAATTAACATCTCACGAAAATTAAGCAATGGCCGGATGCTCCGTGTGGCTTATAACCGTCGCATCGTTCGTCCTTGGCTGCAAGCGCTCAACCCCAATTTGCAGGCCTCCAATCCGCTGAATGCCACCATGGGTAATCCAACATTGAAACCAGAGTATGCCGACAATTATGAAATCGCTTATAAGACGAACATCCCAAAAGGAACGTTGAATATGTCATTGTATTCGCGGTATAACACCAACGACATACAACCGGCAAGAGTACTTCATCAAACCACTTCCGATACCATCGTGTCTGTGTATCGTAACATTGGTACGGAAGCGAATTTCGGAACGTCCATTTTTGCCAGCGTAAATCTTTCTGAGAGGCTGACGCTAAACGGTGGTGCTGATATCTTTTACAGGATATTAAAAAACAATGACCCTAACCTTAGCGCTACCAACCAAGGTCTCACGCAAAACTTTCGGATTTTCGGAAATTATGATTTTGCCAAAGGGTGGTCTGTGCAGCTATTCACTTTCTTCCAGGGCAAGCAGTATAACTTGCAAGGGTATCGCACCAACGTAGTCAGTCATAGTGTTGGTGTGAAAAAGGAAATCTTCAAGAAAGCGGGATCATTTGGCATGGGCCTGGATAATTTCATGACGCCTGCCTTCAACATTTACTCTAACCTGCACTCACCGTACATCTCGCAATACACAAGCACAACCTTCCGGAATTTTATTTTCAAAATTAATTTCAGTTATAAAATAGGAAGAAAGCTTCCTGAAAAAGAAGAACGTAAAAAACTTCAGGAAGAAGAAAACTAGCGCTACTTGCTGTTATACACCTTTACAATAAACACAAAGTCTTTCAGCTTTTTAATTTGATTGACACGGCTAAGGCCGTAAAGCTGACTTTGGTTATTCAACCGCAATGGTTTTGAAAGTGAATCGGCTGGAATATTTTTCAATTCATTCAAGAGCACTTCTGATTTAATAGCGAACGCAGTGCCACGCACGGAAGTTTGCACGCCGTTAATGATACCAACAACCGCACCTTGCTGATCGATCATTGGGCCACCGCTATTCCCGGGATTTACCGGAATCGAAATTTGATAGGCATTTTCATTTTGCTCAAAACCGCTAGCCGCGCTTATGCTCCCCTCGCCGTACACAATTTCCTCACGCGGATAGCCTAGTGTATAAACAGGTTCGCCGATACTTCCTTCGGAGGCACGCACCGAAAATGGAACAGTCACCGGACGTTTGAACGAGTCGTCGTTGATTAAAAGAACTGCGACGTCGGAACTTGCATTTCCATAAACTAGTGTGGTTTTTAAGCGGCCGAATTTATCATTCTCCACAAACACCGAGTCGGCTGATTTGATCACGTGATATGAGGTCACAATGTATCCGTTGGCCGACACAAGAAACCCCGACCCGCTGTAATTACCTGGTGCCACCTCAGGTTTCTTATTGTTGCTATTTTTAAGCTTGTCGAGCGACTTTTCAATTTTCTGAACCTTACGGGAGACAATCTGATATTGGGTTTGATGTTCGTTGTCGTAGTAGCGCAAGGTAAAGTAAGTAGCCAGAGTACTTACAAGCGCAACAGAAGCTGCAACAGCTATCGATGGCCATAAGGTTTTTAACCAGCCACGAGAGGGCTCTTCTCTTTCGACCTCTGAGGTTAGCATCTCTTCATGAATCTGATCTAAATTTTCTCTGAGTTGTTTTTGAATGGAATATTCTTGCAACGACTTAAGGAAATCAAAATGCTCTTCTGCGGCTCGACGAAACTCCGCATCACCGCTCATCCGGTTTTCTAACGCTGCACGTTCGTCAGCCGCAAGCGTCTGGTTAAAGTAGTTTTCTAATTGCTCTAGTTCTCTGGGATTCATACTCATCGCGCACGTTCTTCAAAAAATATTTTCTTTAGCCGCTGCAGGCATTTGTACTTCTGGTTCTTGGCGTTGCCGGCATTGGTGTACCCGAATTTTTCGGTAATCTGATCCATTGTCAAACTTCTGAGATAAAAATCTTCGAGTATCGTTTTACAAGGCTCACCCAACTTACCGAGCGCTCCTTCCATCGCCTGGAAGGTTGATTCCCGGGCTTCAATTTCCGTCGCTACATCTTCCAATCCAGCCACCGGCTCAACCTCTTCAATCCGTACAAACTTGCTGCGCTGTGCTAATTTCTGTAACCAAAGCTTGCGACCTACAGCATAGAGATACGTCTTTATTTTGCAGGTAAGGACAAATTCAGCGTGTTGCAACTTTTCATAAAAATGAATTATCGCTTCCTGATAAATGTCCTTGGCCTCTTGCTCCGTTCCGCTATTGTTCATTACCAGCGAGAGAATCATGGGGTAATTCACCTTATACAATTGCTTTAGCGCCAATTGATTATTCTTCCTCAATTCTACGATAAGGGCCTCGTCCAGGTACATAGCTCAGCGCGTTCTTGATCAAATTAACCGTTCAAAGTAACCCAAGGTAAAAATATTTTTTCGTTGGGTTACCTGCCCCCTTTTTTTTGATAAAGGCCAAAATTTAAACCATTCACTATGAAAACAAAATTAGGTGTAGTATTAGCATTCGGTATCATCGCTCTTGCCTTTTCATGCGGAAAGAAAGCTGAAAGCACAGAGACAACCAAAGATTCAACGACTACAAAAGTTGACACTACAGCAAAGGCTGAAACTCCTAAAGACTCTACTTCAACTACGAAGTAATCCAAATCACGAATACCGCCTGCCACATGGTGGGCGGTTCTTTTCCCTCTCTCTATAAAATGCCCGTCATCCTGACGTCAGGCATTCGTGTGTCTTTCACCTAACTAATTTACTTCATGAAAAAGCTAATCATCTTTGGCCTTTTGGCCATCGGGGCACTTTCGTGCGCCCAAAAATCAAAAGAGACAGCTTACGCCGATACGCTGTCGACCGAAAATCCGGACCAGTCAGCCATCCCTGATTTGTATTCCAGCAATCAAGGCGAAATCATAAAAACTGCTGAGTGTCGTTTTCAAGTGGTCAATCTCAACAAATGCAAAGAATCGATTGAGTCGTCGGTAAAGAAACATCTGGCTTATATTTCTTCTTCGTCACGCCGATTCGAAAACCCAATGCTCGAAGAAAGCCTCACCATTCGGGTGCCCAATCTGAATTTTGGAGACCTTTTAAATGAAATAAAAAGTCAGGCTAAATTCATTAATTATGAAAAGATTAACACGGAAGATGTAGCCAAGGAATTTGTAGATCTTGAATCGCGACTGCAAACCAAGCGCGAGGTAGAAAAACGCTACGCGGAAATCCTGAGGACGAAAGCGGGTACGATTGAAGAGCTTCTCAAAGCTGAACAGCAAATCGGAAAACTACACGAGGATATCGAAGCCACAGTAAGTCGCATCAACTACCTTCGTGATGAGGTTCGTTACAGTACCATCAAGCTCGAAATCTACGAAGTCACCGAACAGCAGTTGGCTGAAATACCCGACGGGCCCGGGCCATTAAAGAAATTTGGAGTTGCGCTGGCATCGGGCTGGAGCAGCACAATAGATGTGTTGGTAGCCCTGACTTATTTATGGCCATTGGCCATTCTTGGAATAGTTGGCTATTGGCTCTTCCTTAGAAACAGAAAGTCCCTTACTAAGGAGACGGCACGATAAAATGACTAATATCATCAACAATCCAGATTATTAAGAGAAGTTTTGGTCGTGGAATATTCCTAATTTTCGGAATAAACCTACGGCCATGACTTCTTTTACTAGTAAACCAATCGCGTTATTCGGAAGCCTGATTATAAGTTGCTTTCTGTTCAACGCCAATTTTGTTGCAGCTCAGACCTACCAGATTAATTCTCCGTCCAAGGAAGTTTCCGTGCGGGTTTCGCTCACGCAGGAAGGAACTCTTCAATATCGTTTACAATACAAAGGAAAATCCGTGATCCAGAGTTCCAGCCTGGGCATGCAGCTCGCCGATGGAGATCTAAGCCGTGGATTTCAGGTTGTCGCTGTTGATTCCACGAAGGTGAACGAAACATGGCAACCGGTGTGGGGAGAAGTAAAGGAGATCAAAAACCAATATCACCAGCTCATTGTCCACTTAAAACAGCAAGACGACAAAGGGAGGCTGTTGGATCTCGTCTTTCGTGTTTTTGACGATGGCCTTGGGTTTCGCTATAGCTTCCCTTTTCAAAATAATCTGAAAAATTTTATTGTCGTCAATGAGTTAACCCAATTTTCCCTCACGGGGAATCACAAAGCATTTTGGTTGCCGGGTGATTTTGACTCTAACGAATACCGCCCCACCACTTCATTGCTCAGCGAAGTTGATGCAAAAAAAATAAGCGACGACAATGGCGAAATTGCAGTGCGCATGGTAAAAGATGCATCGTCTGTGCAAACTCCGTTGATGATGAAAACTACCGAAGGGCTTTACATCAACCTGCACGAAGCTGCTTTAGTCAATTATCCAGCTATGCAACTTCATATCGATAAGTCAAATTTCAAATTGAGCAGCAGCCTTGTGCCTGATGCGTTTGGTAACAAAGCGTATTTGCAATCACCTTTCTCCACACCATGGCGCACTATTTTAGTGAGCGACAAGGCTACCGATATTCTGGCGTCTAAAACAATTCTGAATTTGAACGAACCTACCAAAATTCAAAATACGTCGTGGATCAAACCTACTAAAATGATTGGGGTATGGTGGGAAATGCACCTCTCGAAAAGCACATGGGATTATGCCGGCACACAATCAGCGGCCAACGCTGCTGAACTTGAAAAAATGAAACCATCGGGCAGGCATGGTGCCACAACAGCAAACACAAAACGATACATTGATTTCGCTGCACAGCATGGATTTGATGGTGTGTTGGTGGAAGGATGGAACACCGGATGGGAAGACTGGTTTGGCAATTGGAAAGAAGAAGTGTTTGATTTTGTAACCCCTTATCCCGACTACGATGTGCAGGAACTGCATCGCTACGCTGCATCCAAAGGTGTGAAAATTATTATGCACCATGAAACTTCGGGCTCGGTAACAAACTACGAACGCCGGATGGACAAAGCGTACGCCTTTATGAAGCAAAATGGCTACGATGCGGTGAAGACCGGATATGTGGGTAAAATTATTCCACGTGGAGAATACCACGACGGACAATGGATGATCAACCACTATAATCGTGTAGCTGAACGTACTGCTGACAATGAAATTATGGTAGACATGCATGAGTCGGTTCGCCCAACCGGCATGCAACGCACTTATCCTAATTGGCTTGCCTGCGAAGCCGCGCGCGGAAATGAATTCAATGCGTGGAGCAAAGGCAACCTGCCTGAGCACGAAACGATTCTGCCATTCACCCGACTGATGGGCGGGCCAATGGATTACACTCCGGGTATTTTTCAGATCAAGCTGGATGAGTATGGAAAGAAAGACTACTTTGTACATACCACACTAGCGAAGCAACTCGCCTTGTACGTCACTATGTTTAGTCCGCTACAGATGGCCGCCGACCTTCCTGAGAATTATGAAAAGCACCTTGATGCATTTCAATTTATCAAAGACGTGGCACTTGATTGGGATGACAGCAAAATCGTAGAGGCCGAGCCTGGGGATTTCATTACTATCGCCCGGAAGGCCAAAGGCAAGAGCGACTGGTTTATCGGATCCATCACCGACGAAAACAAACACGTATCGATCATACCATTGAATTTTTTGGATCCTAAACAAAAATACATTGCAACGATCTACAAAGATGCCCCCGATGCACACTGGGATAAAAACCCAATGGCCTACGCCATTGACAAGTGGATTGTGGATAATAAAACTACATTGAAGATTGCCTTAGCTGAAGGCGGAGGGTGTGCTGTACGCATCACTCCAGCTACTGCAGAAAGCTTGAAGGGCTTAAAAGGTTATAAATAATTAGACCAAAATCAGGCCAGTTTAAATAATTTTTACCAAATTAAGTTCAGAACGTAAACTATGGACTTAGTATCAACTACGAAGCCAAAAATACTCTATGTAGATGACGAGGCAGATAATCTTCTCGTTTTCAAGAGGACTTTTGCCAAAGAATACGAAACCACAACCAAAATATCAGCTGTTGAAGCTTTACGTGATCTTGAGACTGAAAGCTTCGACATAATTGTATCCGACCAGCGAATGCCTGAAATGACTGGAGTCGTTTTCTTTCAAAACATACTTGCCAGAAACTATAAGGGAACAAGGGTCCTTCTTACTGGCTACAGCGACATGCAAGCAATAATCGATGCGGTTAACAAGGGGCACATCTATTCCTATTGTACTAAACCGTGGTCGGCAGAAGAATTGAAACTGGTGTTGAAAATGGCTTACGAGTTCTCTCAATTGTCGCATCCCAATCACAATCACCTTTCGGATGACGCTGTGAGCAGCCTGGTTGAAATTCAAAAGCACAATGAGGCCTCTCTAGAGATCATTAAAAAAATATATCAATCCAAACAGTCAAAATCTTAAGCGGGTATTCGGTTAGAATTCTAAACGGTGACTTAGTTCATTGTCTTTTGTTATTTCGTTACTCCAAATACGATATATCGTTTCCGGTATTAACACACCTTCGTTTTTAGCTAAAAAATCAAGAAAAAAATTGGGCTTTGAATTGCAAGAGCTTTTCGTTGTTGAAAAGATTCTATTGCCGTCCAATGAAACAACTTGAAAAAATAAGTAGAGGAACTATAAGGGATAGTCGCAAAAAAAATTCAAGAATGATTCTTGTCAATTTTTTTCTTGCTGTTGTTAGTGTTCTTTTTTCCAATCCAAGTCATGCACAGCAATATTCCATTTTAAAATTGAATGTGGCCGGACTCGCGTCCAACAAACTTTCAATTGCTTACGAGCGAACCATATTCAAAAAAGTGTCAGCGCAGGTGACATACCAATCCGGTGTGTTTGGGCGGCAAGGACAAACATTTTCGGGTGGCGAATATAAAGTGACAGGGCACGGCATCATTCCTGAAGTTCGTTTTTACCCATTTAAAGGCGAAAAGGGAATGCCTGCCGGAAGTCTTTTTGTAGGAATAGACTTCAGGTATTTAAGGTTCAATGAGCAATACATATATCAGAACCAGAATCCCGTGGCTTTTGTAAATCTGGGGACTCTATATAACTATGGTGTTGAAGCTGGGTACAAACACTCTTATAAAAGACTTTGGGTAGAAATGTTGGTTGGATACGGATTTGGTAAGGTGACCAACGATTACAGCTCCAACTCTAACTTAATTCCTACCAATTACACTCAAAACTTCTTTTTGAAGAACGAAAATAGATTCATGAGGTGGGAGCTTTCAGTAGGTTTCATCATTAGCAAGAGAGTAGTTATCTCCAAAAAAGGGGAGTTCAGAGCCGTGTCAATTAAAAATAAAGAAGGAGTGTGATCCTTGAAATTAGCCCATTAAAATATTTTAGACCCCGTCGGGCCAGAATTTTTCGTTTCTAATCGTTAGTCAATTGTTTATATATCAACAAAAATTAACGATATATCGTCAGTGTTTTTTGGATGAAAAAAAAATCTGCGTTTTTAAGCTTAAAACGCGGTTTCACAGGTGATGTTCCCTATCATTTTTACTGGTACAGCATTTGTCTTTTAGGTGGCTCAAAACCTAAAAGTAAATTGTATGTTAACCACCTATTCAAGCCAAAGCTTCTTCGCAAAAGTTTTTAGGATAGCATTGTTTTGCTGTCTTGGCGTAACCGCCACCGCACAAGTAACCGGCGACTATCGTTCCGTCGCCACCGGCAACTGGTCAGCCATCGCCACCTGGCAATATTATAACGGTTCTGCCTGGGTCGCTGCCACCAAATACCCCGGGCAAGTATCGGGCGACCAAACGGTAACTATCCAAAGTCCAAATGTTGTTACCTGGGACTTGGCCAGTACGCCTTTTCAGTACCAGAATCTAACTGTATCTGCAGGTGGTACCCTACGGGACATGGCTGGAGCTTTTTCTTACCTGCTGCAACCCAACAACCTTATCACTGTAAATGGTACTATGACCATGACGAATACAACCGACTTAACCGCATTTGTAATCGCCGGGAATATGAACATTGGAGCCGCTGGCATATTCTCTGCACGAAACATTGGGATCGGAATAACGGATAACAACGGGACTGCAACAATCACTGAATCAATGATTGGAGGAGGTTGGTGGAATAACCGCAACAATTCGACTTTGAATTTTGGTGGGGCATCCATAACAGAATCCCTCTTCGCAACTTTTTCCGGCAATACCGTCAATTATTATAGTGCCACTGTGAACCAAACAATCAAGACTCCTTCAGATAGTTATTATAACCTAACCTTGTCTGGAGCGGGTGGTATGACGAAGACCTTATCTGCAGCTACTACGGTAAAAGGTACTGTATCAATTCAAAACAACAGTGTTTTTAGTCTTGGAGGTTTTAACCTCGTGGTTGGAGGTAATTGGAATAATTCGAGTTCGGCAATTCTTACAGGTATTTCTGGTACTACAGTGACCTTTGATGGGTTTGGTGGTTCCCAGCAACAAAATATTATTAACTCAGGAGCTGCCTTTGGCACATACTTTTATAACCTCACCATCAATAACCCTGTAGGTGTATCTCCAGCAATCACTTTATTCCACGACGTCTATGTCCAAAATCAACTTTCGATGCTTCAGGGAAATATTGACCTGGGGGGTAATCTACTTCAGTTAGGGATAAATACAACAACAGCCAATTCGCTCAATCACAGCGGGTCTTCGGGGGCAGGGTGGGTCTACAACGGCTTTTTTAAAAGAATATTTCAGGATGGCATTACCATTGCCAATGGGTCAACCAACGGCTTGTTTCCGGTAGGTACCAGCACTGATTTCAGACCATTCTACCTCTCTTCTCCTGCCGTATCCGTTACCAATGCGGTCATCTTTGTTAAAGCCACTACGGCAACAAATACTACGATAGTCAATATTCCGGACACGGGCGGCCCAATTGTGAGGGAACACCAGGGCTACTGGCAAGTTAACTCCTCTGCAACCGCAGGAAATTATAATATCACCGCCGGAGGCACAGGCTTTGGCGTGGTGGCCAACGTAAATGATTTAAGATTAAGTCTTGCCGCCTCTGTGGTGGGAAGTGCTGGCACTAACTCAGGAACTAACTCCTTCCCCATGGTGCAGCGTACAGCACTTACTGCCGCCAATCTTGCCAACAATTTTTATATGTCGTCGGTGGAACCTGTTGGTTCTTACCTTCCTGTGGAACTCGTGTCGTTTTCTGCCAAAGTCAATGGTGACGTGGTGAATCTGGAATGGCAAACACTATCGGAGCTCAACAGTTTACAGTTTAATGTATTCCGGTCGTCCAACGGTGTAGATTTTCATCTTGTAGGTTCAATGGACGGTCAAGGCACAACCAACAAGGCCCACAATTATTCGATGACTGATTTCAGTCCGGCCAAAGGATTAAACTACTATCGGTTGGAGCAGGTGGCCACTGACCTAAAAGCTACAATTATAAAGACCATTGTTGCTGAGATTTCTTCGATAACGCCAATAAAGATTTATCCTAATCCAATAAATGAAGGCAACGCCGTCAATCTGGATTTAAATGGATTGACACCTAATGTCGAAAAGGAAATTCAGGTGGCCGACCTAAAAGGAAACTTGGTTTTAAGCCAAGTGATAACAACCGATGAGAGTGGCAGCTTTCGTGGGGCACTCAATCTGCAACACCTTACTTCAGGCCTTTACATTGTAAGTCTTGATGGAGTGAAATCACGGATTTTCATTCGATGAATCAGTATTCACCAACCTAACCAATCTTAACCATGGAACTACAACTACTAATCGTCTTATTGTTGCAATCCGAAAATCTCTCTACCGAATCGTATTTTGGAGGTAGTTGGGCTCTCTTTTTTTATGTCCTGGCACTCGCCTCTCTCACGCTTGGGGTTCTGAATTGGCGTTCGAAAAGCCAGAACAAAGAAAAAAAAGCACTCGAAGCTTTAGTGAAATCGCAAAAAGATCAGCTAGCCGAATCATTAAATACAGAAAAGCTCAATCGCGACCAACTATTAAGACTTACGAATGAACTTAATGACAGCCGGAATAACTTTCTGCGCTGTAACAATGAACTATTGGTCGCCAAAAAAAATCTGCAGAATGCGCACCTGCAACTAATAGAATCAGAGAAAATGGCCTCTCTTGGTCAGCTCACTGCGGGCATAGCTCATGAGATCAATAACCCCATCAATTTTATTTCCGGAGGAGTTCAGGCACTTGAAATTTTACAAAATGAAATTCTGGATAAAAAAGAGCTGACCGGAGAAACGTTGGAAGCGGTAAAGGAAGATTTGAAAGAACTTATGAAGAGTATTAATAATGGTGTATCGCGCACCGCTACCATAATAAAGAGTCTGAAAACATTTTCAAGTCCGGTTGAAACCATTGATGCCTCCGGACGGATGGACGTAAAGGAGTGCGCCGAAAATGCCATTATTCTGGTGGGGAGCAAACTGATCGAAAACAGCATTAAGGTGAAGAGAAATTTTATGCATCGGTCAGGCGCTTATGGCAATTCGTCACAAATATGTCAGGTACTTATTAACATGCTTGACAATTCAATTTACGCCCTATTGAAGACCAATCGAGAGAAGGCTATCCTGATAGAAACTTCTGATCGTGAAACAGAGGTAATCATAAAAATAAAAGACAACGGCAGTGGGATTCCAAAAAATGTACAAGAACGAATATTTGAGCCCTTTTTCACTACCAAGGATGTTGGCTTCGGTACTGGCTTAGGCCTTTCAATCTGCCATTCAATCTTAGAGAAACACAATGGCAAGATTGATTTTACAAGTTCAGAAGACCAAGGAACCGAATTTACCATAAGCCTGCCAAAAGGCGAACCAATTCAAATTTGGTGATTTACATAAAAAGTCAATTTATATTAATTGATCAAGATCAATAAAAATACTCTTCTTTCTTTATTAATTAGAAACCATTTAAACCTGAATTAACCATGGCCTCAAAGTACAAAATCCTTTATGTTGACGACGAAGTAGATAACCTTAACGTTTTGAAACTCACTTTCAGAAATGAGTTTCACGTAACGGTCGAGTCATCCCCGTTGAAGGGGTTGGAGCTGATTCGAAATGAAGAATTTCAGATCATTGTTGTAGATCAGCGAATGCCTGAAATGACTGGCGTTGAGCTTTTAGAAGAAGCTATGAAAATCCAGAAAGACGCCGTCAGAATATTGCTTACCGGATACTCCGACATCCAAGCTACTATTAACGCCGTCAATAAAGGGAAGATATTTTATTACCTGAGCAAGCCGTGGAAAAAAGAAGAGGTAATGGGCATACTCCTCAAAGCTATTGACCACTATGAGCTGACCAAGAAAAACAAAGAGCTTGTCCTGAGGCTATCGCGGTCTGTCAACGAACTTCAGATCTTTTTGTACCGCGCTTCGCACGATTTAAAAGCGCCTATCACTAGTCAGCTTGGTTTATTGAACCTTCTCCGCGACGAGGTCACTGGTGAATCCAAAATTTATATTCATAAAATCGAAGAAGTAATTTCTCGTCTGGAAAAAACCATTGACAAAATCAGAGCACTAAGCGATTTGGGTTATGATTTTGTGAACAAAAACTATTCTACCAATCTTACAAAAATTATTGAAGCCATTCTATCTAAGTGGCAAGATCAACTCCATGGCAAAGGCATAAAGGTAAGGCTCAATATTAGTTCAAGTTCAGATTTTAATTTTGAAGTGAGTTTAATCGAAATAATCCTAGACCAAGTTATTGAAAACTCTATTCACTTTGTGAAGCCTCATGAACCCGAAAAATGGATTGAAGTGAACTCAGTGATTAAGAAGGAAACCGACTCAATGGAAATTATTGTTAGCGACAACGGCATCGGTATTGATCCAAAATTTATTCCGGAAGTTACAGATCCATTCTTTAAAGGCACAACAGTGTCAACCGGAAATGGATTGGGACTTTATATTGTGAAAAGAGTCTGCGACTTAATGCAGGGGAAAATAGAAATTTTCTCAGACGGTATCGCAGGTACCACTGTAAAAGTAACACTACCTAACCTGAAAGCAGAAGCAGCAAACGGAATGGTTAGCGAATTGAGCGTATTAAAAGCTTAATTCATTGCGCTACTGCTAGCAAAGCCTGCACGAAGAGCTTTCTACGCTCTAACTAAACTTAGTTACGCCTGGTATTGCTACTGGATAAAATCCGTCAGCGTTTGGTGTCGTGGGCGGAGTAGCATAGAAGTCGTATATCTTGGGCTGCAAATTCAAACTTGAATTGATGGCCTTGTCCCATTCTATAACTTGTCCACTGTAGGTGGCCATTCTTCCCAAAATAGAAGTCATCGTACTCTTCGCTCCGTTTTCAGCATCTGCAAATTTGTACTCGCCTTTGGCAATGGCCTCAAACAATTCGTCGTGCTCGGTTTGATACGGATCGTTTTCTGATTTTTTATCGTACTGATAAAGTGCTTTTCCTTTTCCGTCCACAATGTCTGCTTTTCCGCTGCGAATCTTTCCTTTTGTTCCGACCAGTAATTCATCGACTCGGCTCATCGTTCCGGGAATATGCCTGCACTGACTATTGAGAATGCTTCCATCGGCATATTCAAATTCAACGTAATGATGATCAAAAATTTCCCCGTGGTCTTTTCCTTTACGCACTTCACGGCCGCCCATGCCTTGGGCCTTCACCGGATATCCGCCTTTAAACCAATTAATCACATCAAGGTTGTGAATGTGCTGCTCGGTGATATGATCTCCGCAGAGCCACACAAAATAATACCAGTTGCGCATCTGGTATTCCATTTCGGTTTGTCCGGCTTTACGGGCACGCACCCATACGCCATCGTTGTTCCACCACGCTTGTGCAGAAGTAATATCTCCAATCAACTCTTTTCGCTTGAACAATTCGCGATAGGAGTTTTGATAATGACGTTGAAGACCAACCACTACATTTAATTTCTTTTGCTTTGCAATAGCTGCACTCGCCAATACTCTTTGTATGCCGACAGGATCTGTCGCAACCGGCTTTTCCATGAATATGTGCTTTCCCTGATTGACTGCTTCCTCAAAATGGATTGGCCTAAAGCCGGGAGGCGTCGTGAGAATCACCACATCGGCCAACGCAATTGCTTTTTTGTATCCCTCAAAGCCCACGAATTTATTTTCTTCAGGCACGTTGATCTTTCTCTTCAGGCTTTCGGCTTTCCCTGTAATATCCGACCAGTCGTCGGCATTCAATGCATTGTAACAATTGTCGAGGTTATCACGAAACGCATCGCACATCGCAACTAGTTTCACATTTTGTTTTGTGCTAAGGGCCTGGGCTGCCGCTCCGGTGCCGCGACCTCCGCAGCCAATGAGCGCTATTTTTATCGTGTCATCCACGCTGTTAAAAAAATTTGCTTCAGCTAAAAATGGTGCGGCGATGAGTCCGCCGGTAAGCAAACTGGTCTGTTTTACAAACTCTCTTCGCGAGGTGTTATTTCCGTCGGATAATGTTTTCATAGTAGAATTATTAATACTGTAAAATAAAGAAAAATGCGGACAAAACTCAGGGTATTCAACGAGCGGCTGAATAGAAGTCGCTCATGGGTATTACTTGCCGATATACTTTTTGTAAAAGGCATTTGCCTCTTCCGGTGTGGGTTGAGTTAAAGGCCTTACAATACGGAAGCCCACCTGCGCCCCTTCGGTAAGCCACCATTTGCTTTTAGGAATTTGCGGGTCGCGCTTATTCCACGATGGGTCTGATTTTATCCTTATGGCAACGCGCAGGTGTGAGGCATCATCACCGTATCCTCCACCTTTCAATACCTTCGGATACTTACTGGCCACCACAGGCGCAATCGGGTCACTTGTAGCCGTAAGTTGTTCCAGCATTTTTTCATTGTAGTGATCCAGCGTCCATTCGCTCACATTACCCAGCATGTCGTAAAGGCCCCACGCGTTGGGAAGCTTTTCCCCCACCTTGTGAAATTTATTATCGCTGTTGCTTTCAAACCATGCGTACTTAGAAAGCTGTGCGGCGTCGTTTCCAAAATAATACGTGGTGGTGCTTCCGGCGCGACACGCATACTCCCATTCGGCCTCTGTGGGTAATCGATAAAAAATTCCTGTTTTCGTATAGAGCCAACGGCAATACATCAACGCAGCCATCTGCGACATGCTGTTCACAGGGTATCCTCCTTCTTTGCCCATGCCCCAGGTGAGGTCCACATATTGTGCACTTGGTCTGGTCACGGCATCGGCATTATTATTCTGGCTGACCGTCTGATCATTATAAAACAAGTCAAACGCATCGCGTGTTACTTCGCAAGCGCTCATCCAAAATGCCGAAAGCGTAATTTTCTTTTGCGGTCCTTCGTCTGCATTTCTTCCTCGCTCGGTGGCAGCACTACCCATCGTAAAACTTCCCGCCGGGATCGGCATCATTTTAAAGCGCTGAGACGAACCGGGAATCGTCTGCTCATAGCTCTCAAAACCAGAAGGCTTTTTTTGAGAAAAGGATATTCCAACGCTCAGCAGTAGAAGGAAGACGGAAGCGAATCTTTTTTTCATTTCGATGTTTTCCAAAATTGTTTAAAATTCTTTGACGAATACATAACCACCTTACTTTTTTTTGCTTCTACAATAAGTAATCCTGCATTCATCTGTTGCGCTAATCGCATCGCTTGTTTTTGGGGAAGGATGCTGCATGCCTTGGTAAGCCAATCGGCTGTAGTTCCGTCACGGGCTATTACTGTGACATTTCGTTGCGCGGTAAGTCCGTAGCCTGTAGTGGGGTCAATCAGGTGTGAATATCTTTTTCCATCGCGTTCAATAAACTGACGAATATCTCCGGATGTAGTCACTGCCCTATTCGACAAAAGCAACTGACGAGAAAGCAATGCACGTTCACTTTTAGGAATGCTGACCGCAATAGTCCATCCTTTCTTTCCGGGAGGGTTTCCTGTGCAGACCACATCACCACTAACGTCTACTAGCGCATTTGCTATTCCATTGCGGCTCAGCAAATCGATGGTTTTTTGTGCGATGTATCCTTGCGCGATTCCACCCAAATCCAATTGCATTCCTTTTTGAATCAATAATGCCGTTTGATTGATCGTATCGATTCTCAATTTTCCAAAACCGGTCAAGCTCAGTTTTTCTTTAACCACAATAGAGTCAGGAAATTTTTTCGCTTTGCGGTACTCCCTCCACAGATGTGTCAGGGGCCCGAGCGTGATGTCGAACGAGCCTCTACTTTTTTCAAAGGCTTCGCGCGATAACAGAAGCATATCAAAAAGCGCCGCCGAGCATTTGAATGGAGCATCGCTTCCGGCCGAGCGGCATAAACGGTTCAATTCACTTTCCGGCAAATAGTCGCTGTAGATTTCAACCAAAGAGTCTACCAGCGCGAAACATTTTTGCGAGAGCTTTACGGCACGGACCGAGTCTTCGCCATACAACACAATCGCGAAAGGTCCACCCATTTTATTTTCCTGAAAACTGAACCGCCGTAGTTGCGCATTGGCCTGACCTGACGCCAAAACTAAAAGCAGTAAAAAGGATAAGCGGCACAACATTCCGTGTTGTTTATTCTCGAATTATCCTAAATTTAAATCATTAAAGCTTATCACCTCAATACTTTGTTATCGACCAAATAATTCCGACCTCCACTTAATAATTAATTATGCGCAATTCATTAATTCTTCTCGCCACATTATTCACCAGCCTGAGCGTGAACGGTCAGAATGTTCAGCGATGGAATTCGGGTGGTAAACTAAACCCTTTGCAAGCAAACATGGACATTCGCCACTACACGCTTTCGCTGAATGTGGACATTCCCAATCAGCGGATCGACGGTTTTGTGGAAACGAACTTGCTACTCGCGCATGCCACCGACACTATTCTCTTTGATCTGATCGACCGGTTTGAGGTAAAGAAGATTACCGTTGACAAACAAAACGTGTCTTTTACCCGAAAAGACGATAAGGTATTTATTAACCATAAAACCTTTAAAGAGGGCAAACATCTTGTTCGTATTGAATATGGAGGAAAACCTCCCATCGCGGCAAGACCTCCGTGGAACGGTGGCTTTACCTGGACCAAAGATGCCAACGGAAAACCGTGGGTGGTAATCAACTGTCAAAGCGATGGAGCCAAAGTTTATTTTCCATGCAAGGATCATCCGAGCGACGAGCCCAACGAAGGCGTCGATCTTTTTGTGACTGTACCTAAAGGGTTGACGGTAGCAGCCTTTGGCCTTCTTCAAAACACAACCACCAAAGGAGACAAAACTATTTTTCATTGGAAAACGAATTACACTATCAGCAATTACTGTGTGCTTTTCAACATCGGCGATTACCAACTGGTTAGCAGGCCATATCATTCCATTTCAGGAAAAACTGCACCGATCGACTATTATATCTTAAAGCAGAATGCAGACAAGGCTCAATCGGTACTTAACATCCGTGAGCGCGACACAAGAATATTGGAAAAATATTTCGGCGAATATCCGTGGATCAAAGAAAAGCTGGGCATTGCACAAGTACCGAATCCCGGCATGGAACACCAAACCATGATTACCTACGGCGATCCCTTCAACTACAAAATATTTAAGGGCCAATATTATTCCGACAATCTCTTTCATGAATTCGCACACGAATGGTTTGCAAACAAAGTGACCAACAAAGACTGGGCGCACATGTGGATACAGGAAGGAATAACCACGTATGCGGAAGCCCTTTGCTTTCGCGAACTTACCGGAGAAAAAGGATACGACTCGCTATTGATGCTTTTCAAAAGATACGTTGAAAACAAAAAGCCCATCGTTCAGGGCGAAGAGGTGAATTCGCAAGAAACCTACACCCGCGATATCTATTTTAAAGGCGCGCTCTTCATGAACACACTTCGCTATGTAGTGGGCGACGATGTCTTTTTTGTCACGCTCAAAAAACTGGCTACAGACCCAGCCTATACGTACGACAATTTTGTGACCACCGACGATGTAGAGAAACTTTTCAGCGGCGCATCGAATATAAACCTGAAGCCTTTGTTTGATTTCTACTTGAGAACTACAAACCTCATTGAGATCTCCATCAAACAAACCGGGTTGACATCATGGACTATCCAGGCGAAGCAAATCCCGATGGCGTTGCCTTTTGAAATTCAAACAAGCAATGGAACTCAGAAAGTACAACTGACGAGTGAGCCGTTGAAAATTGAAAGCTCGACGTTACCGTCCGTTGATCCCCGGGCCCGGTATCTGAAACGAATTACCATTGAATAACCTTACTTCTGGCTCAACTCGAATTGAGCCAGTAACACCGTTTGCGGGTCAAGGCTTACGGCAACTGGCTTCTTTTTCAATTGAAAAGTGACCGTCGATTTTTTCGAATTGATGGACACTTTCTTTATCTCCGGCAATCCATTCGCTTCCGTCGTAATTCCTACTTCAAGAGAAAATGAAAATGATTCCGCCTGCGTTTGTTCGAGGGTAAGTGTCAGTTCCATTTTCTTGTCGCTCCACGACCAATGCCCTTTTATCTTGGGCATGCCCGTCTGATAAAGCCATTGCGAAAAGAAGGCCTGAAGATTAGCTCCGCTGGCTTGCTCCATTTCATTTCTAAAATCTATGGTGGTGGCATTACTGTTAAAGTACTTCTTATAATAGGATTGAACGCCTTTCTGAAAATTGGTATCGCCAATCATAGTGCGCAGCATGTGCAGCGTCCAGGCGCCCTTTTGGTAGGTTAGTGTACTTGTCACTTTACTCATGTCGGTCAACTGATTGTGTACCACCGGTGCGTCAGGATTGCTTTGCAAGTATTTACTGATTTGTTCCCGTGAAGCTTTCAAGCCCGCAACAAACTCATCTTTTCCTTTGCTGTGCTCGGTAAACAGCAGCGTGAAGTAGGTAGCAAAACCTTCGCTGAGCCACACGTCGTCCCAGTCGCTCTCGGTGACCGCATCGCCAAACCATTGATGCGCTATTTCATGCGTAATTACTATTTGCCATCTCTGATCGCGTTTTCCCGACACCGATTTTTCACTATACATAATGGCCGAGGCGGGATATTGGCGAGCTTCTCGTACGCAAAAGGACCAATGTAGTCCGAGAAAAAAGTCAGCACTTCTTTGGTGGGTGTTTGAAAGTCATAAAATCCTGCGTCGCGATCTTGCCGGTACACCCAGGTTTGAATAGATTTTCCCCCAAAGTCATCCACATATTGCACAGCAAAATCGGCTACGCCCAACACAAAAAGCCACGGCGCTATCGGCACCGATTGTTTCCAGTGCGTAAGTTTATCGCCATTCATCAATTGTGATTCTTCCTGCAAAAGTCCATTCGAGACTACGCTGTAGTGCGCAGGAGCAATCACTATGAATTCGCAGGTCGCTTTGTCGTACGGGTGATCTACCAGCGGAAGCCAGTGGTGACCAAGGTTCGGCCAGTTGTCACTAAAGAAAGACCGGTCATTGTAGCGGCTTTTCTTGATGGCAAGACCAGCGTCAGGAATTCCCTTGTACTTAATTGTCACCAACAAGGGTTGACCCTTTGAGGAAGATGGAATTGCGATGAGCAGTTCATTCGCGCGATGCGTGAATGAAAGTGCTTTCCCCTCGCTCATGACACTTGTGACGATCATGCCTTTGCCCTGAAGCTCCGAAGTGGCGTTAGTGAGATCAAAGCGTAGCTGTTGTATCCCTGCCTTTTTAAAATTGATCACTACCGTAGTTTCTGCATGAATGCTGTCATTCGCATCTGAAAGCCACAGTTTGAATTTATAGTGCTGTACATCGATGGCCAGATTTTTAGGGTAATTGTCGGCGTGGGTAGTATTGGATGTCAGCAGACACAAAAGAAGCGCCAAAGCAGGAGTTAAGATTCTCATCGCTCTAAAATTTTGATCTTTTCTTTTCAAGATAAGAATTTGCTTTGAACCTTTAAGTGTGTTGAAAGGCCATCAAAAACAAATTCCTCTGCATCACTTCTCTTTGTATTTTTGGAAATACCTATTAAGATATGATCAATCTTCTACTCCTTATCAGTTGTCTTTGTCTCACGGGCTGGTCAGCTGCCGCGCAAAACTATATTCAATACGTAAACCCTTTGATCGGCACAGAAAAAATGGGGCACACCTACCCTGGCGCTACGGTGCCTTTTGGTGCTGTGCAACTTAGCCCTGATACCGACACACTCAGCTATGAAGTGGGCGGCAAATACAACCCTGCGGTTTATAATTACTGCGCAGGATATCAATATACGGACAGGACGATTGTGGGCTTCAGCCACACGCACTTCAGCGGAACTGGCCACAGCGACTTGGGTGACATTCTGATCATGCCCACCACCGGTGCCCTTCAATTGAACCCAGGTACTGCTGATAATCCGGCGTCAGGGTTTCGCTCTGCCTTTTCGCACCAGCGTGAAAAAGCTGAACCCAACCATTATAGTGTCGTTCTTGATGATCATAAGATCACTGCCGAACTTACTACCTCTTCGCGTGTAGGCATGCACCGTTACACTTTCCCTGCCTCCCGTCAGGCGCACATCATCCTTGATCTTGTTTCGGGCATTTACAACTACAACAGCAAAAACGTTTGGACGTATGTGCGCGTGATCAACGACACTTTAATCACCGGCTACCGCCAAACCAACGGCTGGGCTCGCAACCGCACGGTATATTTTGCCATCGCATTTTCAAAGCCTTTCAAAAATTATGGATATAAGTATGTCGGAGAAAAGGAAGTGTACCGTGGCTTTTGGGGACAGTGGGGAAGAAACAACACACCAGAGATGGGCGCCAGACAATTTCGCGCATTCTTTGACTTTGACACCAACGAGGGAGAACAAATTCAATTGAAAGTGGCTCTCTCGCCGGTAAGCATGGATGGAGCCTTACTCAACATGAAAACAGAAATTCCACATTGGAACTTTGATCATGTGAAGCAGTCCGGCCAACAGCAGTGGAACTCCGAACTCGGTAAAGTAGAAGTAGAGACCCTCTCGGAAGGTGATAAAATAAATTTCTATACCTCATTCTATCACACCCTTATTGGCACAACGATTTATAACGACGTAGATGGAAAATACAGAGGCACTGATCAGCAGATTCACGAGGCCAAAGATTTTACCAATTACACTACGTTCTCGTTGTGGGATACCTACCGTGCCTTGCATCCGTGGTACAATCTGATTGCCCCGAAACGAAACAGCGACATGGTGAAGTCTATGCTTATGCACTATGAGCAAAACCCAATGAAAATGCTACCGGTGTGGAGTCATTATGCAAATGAAAACTGGTGTATGATCGGCTATCATGCCGTGCCGGTGCTGGCCGACGCCATCGTGAAAGGAAACGCCTCTTCTTTTGATGCGAACGCTGCGCTGGAGGCATCCGTAGCAACCGCACGTACCAAAGGATATGGAGGCCTCAGTTATTACATGAGCCTCGGCTATATTCCGGAAGACAAAAATGGAAGTTCGGTTTCTAAAGTGCTGGAGTATGCCTTTGACGATTGGTGCATCGCACAGATGGCAAAGCAGCTGAACCGGCAAGACATCTACGACGAGTTCATCAAACGAAGCGAGTATTATAAAAATGTGTTTGACTCCAATACCGGATTTATGCGCGCTAAAAACAGCGATGGCAAATTCATCAAAGAATTTAATGAATGGAGTCCCGTGCAGCGCGGATACATTGAAGGCAATGCCTGGAACTATAGCTTGTACGTGCCCCATCAACCTGCTGCCATGATTGCCATGATGGGGGGCAAAGAAAAATTCGCCGCTCACCTCGACTCACTTTTCACTTACGAGCTGCCCGAGAAATACATGCACGAATCGGAAGACATTACCAAAGATGGTATTATCGGCAATTACGTGCATGGCAATGAGCCTTCGCATCATGTGCCTTACTTGTTCAACTGGACAACAACGCCATGGAAAACACAGGAAAAAATCAGGATGATCATTCCGCGAATGTACCAGCCACGCACCGATGGCCTTGGTGGTAACGACGACTGCGGACAAATGAGCGCCTGGTATCTTTTCAGTGCCCTTGGATTTTATCCGGTAGCTCCCGGGTCGTTAACCTATTCCATAGGAAGCCCTCTGGTAAAAAAAGCAATCCTTCACCTGAGCAATGGAAAACAATTTGAAATTGAAGTGCTAAAGCAAAGCGCTGAGAATGTGTACCTCCAACGGGTAACCCTAAACGGCAAACCCATAGTTACGCCTGAACTTAATCACAACGACATCATGAAGGGAGGGAAACTGATTGTAGAAATGGGAAGCAGACCCAATAAGAAACTATTCCTTGGAAAATGAAATAACAAAGTTACATCACTTTAATCACGCCATTCTTCACTGCATAGATCACAAGGCCTGCTACATTATTTGCTCCTGTCTTTTGCAGAAGGCTGTTGCGGTGACCATTGACAGTCTTTGGGCTGATGAAAAGCCTTTCCGCAATTTCTTCGGTGGTGAGTTGCATACAGATTAATTGCAGCACCTCTTCTTCGCGCTTGGTCAATTGCTCAAGGGAGAAGAGTGTAGCACGTGGCGATGTTTTTTTGTTGATGTTATTCTGAATTGCTTTTAGGGTGCGAGCATTGATGTAGGATCCCCTGTGAAAGGCTGAGGTTATGGCTTCATAAACTTCACCGGGGTCGCAGTCTTTTACGAGATACCCATGGGCACCACATTCGATCAACTGTGCTATGAAATCTTCATCTTTATGAACAGAAAGAATGATGATTTTCATGTCTGGAAAATTTTCACGGAGAGTTTGCGTCACTTCTTTCCCCGTGAATTCTTTTGTGCCGTCGGGAGGCAGTGAGAGGTCAACGAGCATTACCTGTGGGACTTCTTCGACTTCTTTCAATTTACCCAACACAGAATAACCATCCTCGGATTCAAAGACTACTTTCAGATCTTGCCATGACGAGAGTATGGCTTTCATCCCTTTTCTAAAAAGAAATTGATCTTCTACGAGTCCTACTGTAATTCGCTCTTCCATCCTTCTATTCTATAAATCTACAGCGACGCCACTTGGTATTGTTACTTCCGCGTGAAAACCATTTTTAGATTCCTTTTCTATAATGAATTTTCCACCCATGATGTTAATTCTTGTTTCAATGTTGTTGAATCCTCGGCCCATCGAATATACAGCAGGCAATCCTACTCCATTATCGGAATAACCAAAAGTAATGAAATCATCCTCCTGCTTTAACTGAATTATGATTTGAGTCGCTTGCGCGTGTTTGATGGTGTTGTTAATCAACTCCATACAAATACGATAGAGGCCCAACTCAATGATTATTGGCAAACGTTGGCTTTCATCATTCGCCTCAAAGTTTGCCATTATCTGCCGAGCTTCATTGATTTGGTTTACGAGCGCTTTTAAGGTCTTGATTAAGCCGAATTTTTCCAGCAACGGAGGCATCAGCTCATGACTAATTCTGCGCATGGTAGCCAGCGCTGCTTCGGTTAATTTACAGGCCTCTTCCAACCCAGGCTTTAAATCGTTGATACCTGTGGAATGCTGTTCGCGCAATTGCACCAAATGCATTCGCGCAATAGACAGCACGGCGCCCAGTTCATCATGCAAATCCTGTGAGATGCGTTTACGTTCTTCTTCCTGAATCTGAATACTCGATTTGAGCAAATGACGCTGGTGAAAATACTTCACTTCAATTTCCAGCAAGTCTTTGGCTCTTTCAAGCTCCATGTTTTTCTCCTCAAGTTTTGCTGACTGTGATAATAACTCGGCATTTTGCTTTCGAATCTCTTCGGTTCTCTCACTTACGGTTTTTGATAGCTGGCGAGCTCGTCTTTTAAGACTTCTGATGCGCCAGTTGTTGAAAAGAACCGAAAGCCCCACAACAAGTAAACCTGAAGCTCCCCATATCCATGGCTTTCGCCAGAAGGGAGCATCAATCACAACAGCTACACTTGCCCCGACTTGTTCCCAGTTGCCGTGAGGATCTGAGGCCTTCACTTTGAAAACATAACGACCGGGGGAAATATTGGTAAAGTTGATGTGCCTTAGATTGCCTATGTCATGCCAGGCACGATCATAGTTTTCCAACATATACTTGTACTTGGTTCTACCGGGAAGCGAGAACCCTACGCCAACAAAATCAAACCCAAAATCCTGCTCATTGTATTGGAGGGTTAGTGTCGTTTCATTACCACTTGTACTCAGGTAGTTTGAATAGTCATCAAGAAGTTTGTTGTTGATATAATACCCTGAAATAATGGACCGTGGCGGCGTATTTTTTGTGCTTATTTCGCGCGGTTTGAAATAGGTGACTCCATTCACACCTCCAAAGTATAAGGTTCCTGATTTCGATTTAAAGTAAGCCCCTGTATTAAATTCATTCGACTGAAGGCCATCGAACATTTCAAAGTTTCTAATTTTTTTTGTTCGCGGGTTGAATTCGCATAAACCTTTGTTGGTGCTTAACCAGAGGTTATGCTCTTCATCTTCAAGGATTCCATACACGGTATTGTTGGGTAATCCGTCTTTTTCACTAAAGTGATCAAATGCTTTTTCTTTCGGATGATACAGGCTTAAACCTGCGGTGCTTCCGATCCAAATTCTTTGTCTTGAATCTTTAAAAACACATTTGACTCCACCACTAATTCCATTTCTTGAGTCACCCGCTACACTTGGGAAATCACCTGCATGTTGTTTTGTTTTCAAATTGAATATTTTTATTGCCGTAGTGCCAGGGGAAATACCCACCCATAGCGAATCTCCTATGACATGGAGTGCAGTGACGCCAAATTCCATCGGCTTGTCAATCAAATAGTCTTTCTTCCCATTTTCAAGAACGGCGATTCTTCCGTTTGAATAAAACGCCCGGCGCTCGGAGGGAAATAAGTTTACTCGAGAGTTGTTCTCCACGTGCGTTGGGAGCAGTGTATTGTTTTTCAGCAACCAAAGATCTCCAAGGCCTGAAAACCAGATTTGGTGCTTGTCGTCTTCAAAGATGTTAACGATTCGCGCGGATGTGTTCAGATGCTGTGACGTTTTCCTATACACATCAAAAATGTCTACACCTGCAGGAGTAGCTACATAAATGGTTGAATCATTGCTTGTATAAATTGCATCCACATACGGATGACTTAGTCGCATCGAAGAAAGCGAGGAACTGCCGAGATAACTAAACTGATTGGTTTGAGGATTGTATTTTTTAAGACCGTATCCGTTAGTGCCGATCCAGACTACTTCATCACGCGTTTGATAGATTGATCGCGCTGAAAGAAATGAAGAAGCCGAGACTTCAAAGGTTGAAATCGTGGATAATACATTGCCTTGCTGATCCGATATCAATACTCCATTGTCAGTGGCTATCCAAATAGTTCCGTTTGCCGCAAAGCATATTTCAAGAGTATGGATCAGCGTGCCGAAGTCTCGCCAGACTTGCCAGTTGCCTGATTTGTCTAATTTCAAAAGGAGAGCCTTTGGGGAATCTTCAGATTTGTTAAACGAGTAGAAATAAATTTCATCCTCTTTCTTATCGTAATACGAGCGAAAACCAACTTGTTCACTCTTTCTCCATTCCGTTTGTCCGGGTAATCGATAGAAGGCGAAATTGCCGAAGAACACCCAGTCGCCCTTTGTGGGACTTTCATAGTAGTTGTAGGCCGTTTGATTAAACATCGGACTAAACTCTTTCTTTACCTGAAACTTTTTAGTTCCCGGATCGAAATGAAACACACCACCGGTAGTACACAAAACGAGCGAACCATCACGACTGGGAGAAATATCCCATACGTATGCGTTGGCCGCCACCGTAACTCCTTCCAATGAAATGGGGTAGTTGGTAAAATTATCAGTAGCGGGATTATACCTGCTTAAGGTGCCCAGAGTAGCTACCCAGATGGTGTTATTCTTGTCGAGTATAACCTTAGTAACGTAATTTTTAGTGAGCGAGGTAGAGTCACCAACCTTGTTGCGGTAAATCTTAAAGCTATACCCGTCATACTTGTTCAAGCCATCTTGTGTAGCAATCCACAAATGGCCTGAAACATCCTGCACCATCGAGGCGATGCTTGATTGAGAGAGGCCATCATCTACGGTAATGCTTTCAAAGCGATAGGTTTTCTGGGCCTGCGCAACATTGATCGCAACCATCAGAAAGAACCCCACATACTTTACCGCATTGCTCATTTCCTGATTCTTGAAAAAATACCGGATAATACAACCTTATTATAAGGATACAAAGTTGAACGAACTATTCTCACACAAAAACAGGTATAAATACCTGTTTTTAAGATCAGGTATTTATGCGCAGGGGCTTTCATGGGCAAATAGTCAAATTTGAAAAGGCATTAAATCAGGCCTCTTCAACAAAAGACCGATCATGAGAAATTTCAACAAGAAGGTAGAAAAACGGGACGTTAATTTGAATCCCACATTTTTAAAATTAATTGCCATTGTAATTTTTTTTATCACTGGGTCACTCGCTTTTTCGCAAGTACCTAATCTTGAGCAATCGGTGGTAATAGAGAGTGGAAACGGGACAACACCGAACTTAACCGGGGCATATGATTTAGACGTTGTTGGGAATTTTGCCTATGTAATCGGAAGAGGTGATGCGCTAGAAATATTAGACATTACGTTGCCGGGCTTACCCGTTCATAAGGGAAGTTTGTCCAATAGTATCGGAGGAGCGAGTCTGTTAAGACCGAGTCAGATCGTCGTTTCGGGTGGCTATGCTTATGTCACCAGCTATGGAGGTGGTGCACTGGAAATTGTTGACGTTAGTGATCCTTCAAATCCTAAGCACAAAGGAAAACTTGAAAAACTTTATGGCCCCAGAGGGGTTGCCATTTCAGGGAACTATGCCTACGTGGCGGCAATCAATTCTTTGTATATAGTTGACATTAAAGATCCGGCAAACCCTAAGTTGGCCTCCAGTATTGCAGCCGGTAAAAATGGGTATTTGGGTCAGACATCAGGCATATGTATCTCTGGCCAATATGCATTTGTAGGAAGCCTTGGATACCCAGCATCAACAACGTTGGGAGGAATAGAGGTTTTCGATGTTTCAAATCCTTCACTCCCCGTTCAAGTTGGGAGTTTGCCCCATGGAGGGAATGGTGTATACCTGAGTTATCCGTATAACCTGAGGATCGTGGGAAATTTACTTTATACGGTTGACCTCTATAACAGCGCATTTGAAATTGTAGACGTATCTATCCCGTCCTCACCAAAGCACAAGGGCTCGTTAAAAGACGGAGTCGGTGGATGTAATCTTAAAAGTGCTCTTGATCTAGCTGTGCGAGGCAACACCGCATTTGTTACTAATTATTACAATAACTTTTCCAATGCCAATTTGGAAATCATTGATGTCACAGATCCAACAGCCCCAAAACACACCTCGAATATTCAGAACTCAAGCCTCGGATCAGCGCGCGGAATCAAGGTCGTTAATAATTATGCCTTTGTTACGAGCGAAAAAGGTAATTGCATCGAGGTTATTGACGTCACTTCGCTCTCCGCTCCTGTAGTGAAGACGATCGTAAATAGTGGTGGTGGCGGACCTATGCTCACCAACCCAACTTCGGTTTGCGTTTACAATAACTTCGCCTATGTCGTTGGTCAAGACCTCCCCAATATTCCTGCAGCACCTAGTGCCCTTGAGATTATTGATGTTTCAAACCCTGTATCGCCCAAACACCAAGCCAGTTATCAGCCAGGGGGTGTTCTTGTTTCAGTAGCTGTAAGTACGAGTACTTCTGACGGGAACACGTATGCTTACATGGTTGATAAATTGAATTCCAAACTTTATGTTGTCAATGCGACAAACCCATCAGCCCCGATTTTAGCATCAACTCTTACCAGTGGATCAGCAGGTACAACTTTTGGCTCACCTACATCAGTAGTGGTTTCAGGTACTTATGCTTACCTCACGGGATCGACAACAAACTCATTGGAAATCCTGGATATTTCCAATCCTTATTTGCCCAAACATGTGGCGACATTGGTTGACAATATCAAACTGATAGGACCCAAATCAACATACGTCACAACGTCGAAAGACGGTACACCCTACGCCTTTATTACTTGCGCCAATATGCTGACGGCAATAAACCTGACAACAAAAACAGCTCCATTTATAGCTGCCACATTAACTGACGGGGGAATAAACGCGGCTCCAAAATTGAATAATCCAGTTTCAGTATTTGTTAATAATGGCATTGCTTACGTAGCCAGTAATGGCACTACTACGGCAGGAACAAGCGGGCTTGAAATTATCGACGTAAGTAATCCTGCCAGTGGTCTTACTCATCTTGGTGCTATTACCGATCTGGAAGCGGATATTGATAGGCCAACAGGAGTGACCGTCAGTGGCAATTACGCATTTTTATCAGGACTGTATGGCATTGAGGTAGTTGATATAACTAACCCAGCCAGTCCGATTCATCAAACTCACCTATACGACAATCAACGAGGCGCATTCCTTGATACTCCTTATTCCATTTTTCTTTCCAATGGTTATGCCTACCTCCCTGTCTTTCGTTTGTCTTCAGGCTTGAGCATAGTTTCGGTCTTTGCTCCTGCGATTGGCAACCCATCACCAATTTCGGGACCAGTGGGGAGCACGGTCACTCTACAGGGTCAGAATCTTAACACGTTTTTAACAGCTTCTATCAATGGCGTTTCTGCACCGATTACATCACTAACGTCAAACTCAATAACCGTAACTATTCCTAAGAGTGCGTCAATAGGTCGAATCGTATTAAGTTACAATGGGCAGAATTTCAGCAGTAGTTCCAATTTTATCGTTACTCCAAATGCAACCTCCGCAGCTGCGATCGGCCAGTCTGACTTTACTGCGACATGGTCTAACGTGGGTGCATCCACTTATTATCTTGACGTGTCTTCAGATAATTTTTCAACTTTTGTTTCGGGGTACAATAGTTTAAATGTTGGCAATGTTACGTCGTATCAGGTGAGTGGGCTTGCCGAAGGAACTTCCTATCAATACAGGATAAGGTCGTCGGATGGAGTTCAGACATCGGGCAATTCAAATTCGGTAAGTGTTTCAACACTGCCGTCAACCCCTGTTGCTTCGGCGGCAACGTTGATCACTCAAAGTAGTTTTACTGCAAACTGGGCCCTTGTTTCCAGTGCTTCGTCCTACAGTCTGGATGTATCAACAGACAGTCTTTTTAATTCATTTATTTCCGGAGGAAATAATGTTACGGTCTCCTCTTCTTCTTATTTGATCGACCGGCTGGCACCTTTTACCAAATATTTCTATCGGGTTCGTGCCATTAATTCCTCCGGGTCTTCGGCTTATTCAGAAGTTATATCAGTGAAGACGAGCGACAATGTTCCCCCGTTGATTTTACCTTCGGCAATACCTAACCCAACTTCGATTACCCAAGGCAATACTCCGCTACTGAATATGAATGTGTCAGACAATGTCCTCGTTGCATTAGTAAAACTGTTCTATCGGGGTATTTCCAAGCAGCAATTTGATAGTGTGGCCATGCAAGGCCCCGGAGGAATTGGTGGCAATTATTCTGTCATCCTTCAGACGTCGTGGTATGATTCACTTGGAATGGAGTACTATGTCAAAGCAGTGGACGGTGCAGGGAACAGGACGACCACGGCTTCTTCTTTTATAAAGTTAAATACCACTGCGATAAGTCTTCCTCCGTTGCCGTCGGGAGATGATGCCGGGAGCTATCGAATTGTATCGTTTCCATATAAGCTACTTAGTGACAATAACGTGACCACGGTTTACAGCAATGTTCCCTGGAATGACTTTACAAAAGCAAGCTTGTGGTGGTGGAATCCGGCGTCGAAAAACGGTGAAGGCGGCTACGATCAATATGGGAAAAGCAATAGCTTCAAGACAATAGATCCGGGGAAAGGATATTGGATCATCACCAGAAATCCGATAACCCCACAACTCAACAATGTGCCTGCACCGGAATACTCGCGCACGAATCTCTTTCAGATGACGCTGAAGCCGGGATGGAACCAAATAGGGAACCCGTACCCGGCGACAATTTCATGGGACAACGTGATCGCTTTGAATCAAAAACTTAATCCGAAGGCTAGCTTCAGTAACTTATATCTCTTCGATGGCACGAGCATCAAGGAGGCCACGGGCAATACCACTCTTAAGCCTTTTGAAGGTGGCTTCGTGAAAAACTTGTCAACCACCGACATCGTGATTACCATTCCTTTCAGTGGTCAGACGTCCATCGGCGGAAGGACCGCTTCCATTACGTCTGACCTCACGCAGGAAGCCTGGAAAGTATTTCTGTATATTCATCAAGACGGTGTGACGAATCAGCTGGGTGGTTTCGGCATGAACCCTTACGCACAAGTAGGCGACGATCGCTTTGACAACTTCAATCCGCCCATGATGAAGCAGTTTCCTGAACTTGCTTTTGCGAACGGCACCCCGCAAAGTACCGATCACAGCCTGGATGTTGTGCCGCCGAAAGAGCACTATGCGTGGACATTTGTTCCCAAAGGAAACGTGGGTTCACTCACACGACTTGATTGGAGCGATGCCATCCGCACAAATCCCGGCCAGGAGGTGTTGCTCTTTGACGAAGAGAACCTGATGGTGATCGACATGCGGGCTACTTCTTCCTATTCGTTCCGCCTCACTCCGAAGAGTCGGTTCCGTATTGTGTTTGGCTCGGATGCACACGCACGCATTTCTGTTTCTGAGATTGTGGCTACCAGCCCATGGCCGAACCCTTTGAACAGCGACTCGAAGTGCACCATCGCGTTTGGCTTGCCAGACACAAGCAGCGAATACGTAGCGCAGCTGCAGCTGTACTCGTTGCAAGGTGAGTCGCTTGGTGCTGTGCAGGAGAAGTTCCCCGCGGGCATGCATCACCTTGACCTTGCGTTGAGCGAAACGTTGGCCCCGGGCATGTACATCTACAAATTATCGATCAGCTCTGACACTGCTCAACAAACATTCACCGGCAAACTTGTTAAACCATGACAAAGAAATTTCTTCACACGGCAACTATCGCCGCGCTCTTTTTGTGCGCCATCATCGCGGATGCGAACGCGCAGACCATCGACATTGACTTCATCGAATTTGCCGGCCGAAACATTGTTGTTCATTATAACCTTGACGATGGCGCCAATAGCACGCGGCAATTTCTGGTGCAACTGTATTCCTCTCAGGATAATTTCACCACACCTTTAACACGCGTAAGCGGCGACTATGGATCAGAAGTGACCGCTGGGTTTGACAAAAAGATGGTGTGGGACGTTACCCAAGAGTTAGGTGCATACAGCGGCACACTCTCACTGGAAATACGAGGAAGAGTGTACGTGCCCTTTGTAAAGTTGAAAGATTTCAAAGAAGGTCAGGAGTTTAAAAGAGGAAAAAACTATCCGCTTAACTGGACCTCCGGAAATCTTAGCGGCCAACTCAATATTGAATTGTTCAACGAAGCCGGAGAAAGAATATGGGGTGAGAATAATGTAGCTAACGTGGGTAAGTTCGATTGGTACCTGGAAGGAAACGTGAAGAAGGGCAGCAACTACAGATTAAAGTTCACCAACGCAAAAGACCGAAACGATGTGGTGTACTCGCCAGGGTTTACTGTAAAAAGAAAAATTCCTTTATTCGTGAAAGCAGGAGGTGTACTTGCCATCGCTGCGGTAGTCAAGTTCGTCATGCCGGCCAGCGACAAATCATCCGGAGCAACACCGTATCCCGATCCTGTATCACCGAAATAATATGATTTCAAAAACTAACATTTCCTTCATGAAAAATATTTTTCTCTTCGTGGTCTGTCTTTGCCCGATTTTATCTTTTTCGCAAAATTTCAGTGCCCGCTCTAATTCGATGGTGCTCAACTACTCCGATCCCAAGAGCTCGTTGTCTTCGTCTTTGCCACGCATCACCTGGCAATCTCCGCTCAATGAAACCGTGTTTCTAAAGGAGGGCAAGCTTGCCTTTGAGATAACCGTGGAATGCAAAACACCCATTAAAACAGTACAGGTGAACATCAAGGATAAGGCCACGGGGTTGACGCAAGCTTCTCTATCTCTTCCGGTATCAGACGACAAGCAACTTAAGGTCAACGCTACAAAGAATTTAAGTCTGCCGGATGGAGTCAACGAACTGGAAGTTGTAGCAATTAACCGCGATGGAGTAACCGCAATATCCACCCGTCAGATTCACGTAGGGTCAACTGCGCTGGCCGATGCCGCCAAGTTAGGCAGGAAAGATTATGCGTTGATTTTTGCCACGGATAAATACGACAATTGGAAAGCCCTGGTCAACCCGATCTTTGATGCACGCACCATCGCCGACGATCTCAAAAAGACGTATGGATTTAACACAGAGGTAGTAGAGAACCCGTCACAATCGCAAGTGCTGGACAAGCTCAGAGAATACGCAGAAAAAAAATACGGAGAACTGGATCAGCTTTTTGTGTTCTTTGCTGGTCACGGTTTTTACGATGAAACGTTCAAAGAAGGATTTGTTGTTACCCGCGAGTCATTGCCCGACGATCCGGGTCGCAATTCGTATTTGCGTCATAGCGTATTGCGCTCCACCATTAACAATAATCCTTGTCAACATATTTTGCTGGTGATGGACGTATGCTTCGGTGGAACCTTTGACGAAAATGCCGGGGCAAGAGCCATGGAGGATGATGATACGTACAAATCACCCTCGCAATCAGAAATCATTATGCGCAAACTGAAATTCAAAACCAGAAAATATTTAACCAGCGGCGGTAAAGAATATGTTTCTGATGGCATTGTCGGACGACATTCTCCTTTTGCCAGTCGTTTCATTGAAGCCCTTGAAAAGGGAATGGGCGGTGATGGTATTCTCTCAACCTCCGAAGTGATGACGTACGTAGAGATGCTGAAGACAGCTCCTCAATACGGCAAGTTTGGTTCTGATCAAATAGGAAGTGATTTTATTTTTGTGGTCAGCGGAAACTGAACAGTAGTTTTTTACGCACTGTTAAAGATTCGTGGCATTTCCTGAATTCACTTTGAAGACTTCTTTTTATATTCTTTTATTTTCTCCTGATGAGAAAGGAAATCGTCCAGTTGTTTAACAGGTAGTCGTTTGGCGATAATTATTTTTTTATCGTCAAGCACGTAAATAGTAGGTGTTGTGTCAGCATGGTAGAGGCTCATAAAATGAGTCTTAATGTAAGACCTCGGACCATCGACGGTAATCCATGGCGTTTTAAATTCTTTAATGAAGTTCCTCAACGACTGCATTGACGTATCCGTAGCCACGGCAAACACTTCCAGATCATATTTGGTTTTGTTCTTTAAATAGAAGTCAACCAGCTTAGGCGTTTCTTCACGACAATGACCACAATCGGGTTTGAAGATAAATAAGATCGTGTACTTTGATTTGATGTCGTACAATGATCGCGGCTGAAGATTCGCATCCTGCATAATGAGGTTCGCCCCTCTTCTACCAATCATGCTGCTTCGTATTTTATCGGCGTACTCACGCACGTTTTCTTTGGTCCTTGCATCAACCCAAAAATCCATCTCGCCGGTTTTGAAATACGTGTCGTAAAGGTTGACTACCACTTCATCAAGCCCCATGATTTCAGGCTGCCAGTACATGGTCATGCAACTCCAAACGGCGTACTTATACGTTTCTCTGTTGCCTTTGGCTTTATTGACTACAAACTCAATCGCCCTGGTGATCGAGTCAGGCTGCTGAATAAATAGCCTATCAAAATACTCTTTCAGTTTTTTCTGATACCCTGATTCCGGAACACGAATCAGCGCATCGTCCGACAAATCAAAATTGTCAAAGAAATGCTGGCGATAATATGTCAGTTGAAACGTGTTACCATTTGCTTTTATGGGAGGCTGCGGAGCTACGATGGGTATTTGCGATTTGATCACCCGTGCAGTAATTGTTTTGGGATAGGTTGCAACCAGTCTTTTTTGATAGTCAATTACGTCGGTGTTAATTTTTGTAAGCGCTTCACGCGCTGCCTTTTTGTTATCGGCCGATGAGGCGCTGTCTTTCAACACGCTGATCAACGGATCAACCTCTTTTTTCTTATCAATAGTATATCTGAAGTTTTTGAAAAAAAGTGCGTTGTCGTCGTCACCCTTCACTGTCATAGAAGAAATATAATCGGGGCCGCTTGCTTGCAAAGAAAAGCGCTGATCGTCGCCTACTACAAAATCGAGGATCTTCACGTTTGAAGTGCCGTGTTTTCTGGCCAGAAAATAAATGCCCTGCGGCAGCAATTCCTTTCCCTGAAAACTGAATGAGCCGTCGGCTGCTACCTGCGCGGTATCTTTGATCAGGTTGGATTCGCCATACGGATGCCCCAGGTAAACAGAAGAATCTTTCCATCCTTTTACTTTAAAGTCGATTTTATATCCACCCTGAGCCAACACTATATTGGCAAGCAGCACGAGACCTATTATAAAAAATATGCGCATATTTTTTTGAAACAAAGTTCGCAAATACAAATAGTCTTTTCAATGTCTTATCATTTCCTTAAATGACAAGATAACTCAGGCTACTACAGTTGATAATCCAATTTAAGAATTTCATCATTTTTTGCATTCGGATCAAGGTAAATACTTAATTCATGATTGCTCTTGTCGCGCAGTACTACTCCATAAATTTTCAGTACTTGGTTGTTCCCAGCATTAGATAATCTAAAACCGAAAAGTCGATACTCCGTGACATTACCAAATTCAGGATCCAGTTTTTCAATATTGGTCAGCAATTCATTCTTGTCATATCTTAAGGTAGACTGATCGTTTAGCATGCCTTTCAATTCCTTGAAGTTTTTATTCTTAATTAACGATACCACCTTGTCAACAATAGCCATTTTACTTTTCACCAGCTCCAACTCCTTTATTGAATAATCGTGACTGAATTTCTCACCATTATCATAAAGTAGAGTTCCCCGAATGTGCGTATAATTTTGCTTCTCCTCGTCGCTCAGTTTATTAAAAAAGATATAGCATAGTTTAGAGGTGACTATTTCTTTGCTATTCTTGTACTTTTCCAACGCCTTGCTTTGGCTTAGTTCCAGCTCAAAGTATTTCTTACTTCCTTCCTCGGTTGATGCCGACGCACCAATTGAATACTTGCAGAATCCTCCAAAGAAATCAAGCACTTCGTCAATTGCCTTGCTTTCATTCTCTGTAATCATACTTCCGCATGAAAACAAAGTTATCAGTAGGCCAATAACTAAAATTCTATATATCATTATTCATCTATTTCTGTGGTTGCCGCCTACATCCCACTATAACATTATTTCACTTAGCAATTGTTAGAAAACGACAAAGGTATAATTAAAGCAGGGAGCCTTAGACCTAAAAAGTCCTTTTTCATATGCAGCTCGATGTTTACCTGGCAGTGCCTTAAATCTTTTTTCACGCTTCTTATTAATTTTACGAGTTGTGATATAATCATATATCATATCCGCCATCATTACAACTTCTAGTCTTCCGCAATCTTCAGGGATTTTTATTTTTGTAGTTTCCATGCCAAGAAAACTCATTGTAAGTTCATTCTTCCCTAAAGGAAGTATACCATCGAAAAAACCGTCTTTATCCGTAAAGCCGAGTTGAACAGTATCAATCTCAATTTTAACTCCCGGTATTGGCATTAGATCAAATTCATCTATTATCCGTACCGAAATTGTATGACTTTGACAAAAGGAAGGTAAGTTGGCTGTTAGCAGCAGCAGTAGTAGCAAAACCAATGATCTCATTTCTTTTTTCTTTAGGAAATATTAAAATTAGTATGGTATCTCCGAAGCATTTGACTCATTTGGTCGATTTGTAATAATAATAAATCTCAACGAAGGGTTGTGTACCGACTGCCGACTTTTATAACCTTCATCGCCTCCAGACGGCCCGATTGAGGAAGGTTGCATTCTGTCAGAGTCTCCAAATCGTGATAGATGCGTGTGCCAGTCATGTGTTGGGTTAACATTTCCAAGTAAATCAGGTCTAGATAAATCCAATCGTAAAGTTGAATGTGCATTCTGAGCATCGTTGTCCTTATAAGGACTAAAATGGACAAAACTCGTTGAGCTCTCTCCTTTGTTTGAGAGATAAAATCCACCCATCTCCTTATCTACATAATTCGATAATTTTAAAGCGAAATCTCTTACACCCTGTAGAGTTGGTTGCCCTTTACCGCCCACAGCAATGGTGTTATGATTATTCATAAAATTTGCACCATTACTTAAAATTCCTTTCTCAATTCCAGCAATAGCAACTTTCGCTTCGCCCCGATGCGCTTTGCTAACCAAGAACCCCAAAAAACCTTCTCCTTTCTTCATTACGTTTCCCTTCTTGTCTGTCCTTAAAATTCTGTCCGGGTCATTGTTTTTGTCGCCAACTTGAGTTATCTGACCCGTGGTCCTGTTTAGTGCATAATCTGTTAACCCACTTGGATCAACTCGGTTGATTGGATTATTTTGAACAAAATTGTAGGGATTAACCCAATTTCTCTTCTCTGATTTCGGATCAACTTCCCAAAATCTTCCCACCGCCGGATCATACATTCTACTAATTATTTCATCAGGCATATCATCTCCCTCGGGCTTAATAAATCTAACAATTTTATTGTTACGGCGGTCTAATTCAACTGTCCCAATCCGTACTGTATTTTCCTGATCAAAAAACTCATAATTATCTCCCTCTCCGGCCGTCATCATTTTAACCTGATAATTGTACTGCGCAAAAGGCTGTGGTGAAGCAAACTTATACGGTTTACGGGTAGTGTCTTGTCGAATACGATACAGCCAATTCAGATACATTTGCTTTGGCATTCTTCGATACCCTATTTCATGCACTTGTGTGTATGCCTGCTCCAGTTTTTCAAATTTGTCTTTTGAATCTTTGTCATTCCATAACTCACTGAAACGACCAACGTGTTTATTTTCCATTAATCTTTCATACTCCTTCTTCATCAATTCGGCCCGCATTATCATTGCATTAGGGTAATCCGGGTAATAGGTCAAAGCAGTTTCAAGCCATTGAAGTGGTGTTGTCGTATCCTTGTAATCCAGTTTTCGCAAATATCCCTGAGCAAGGTCGGTGATTGCATATGAAATTATTTCTTTAGTTGACAAGGTGTCCATATAGACACCTGAAATAATAGCTTCATTTTTTATATAGCTGTTGTATTTTAATTCAGCGTCAGTGGGGAAACTTCCTGTTGTCAATTCGGTATTGTACCATCCCGTCTTATCATTCCATTGCTTGATGTAAGTGTGGTTAGGTGCAATAGCAAGCCATGTCTTTACGCCAATTTCATCTGCTATAATTTTATATAGCGCCGGTAAACTATGGCAATTGCCAGTTTGTTCATACAAAAGTTTGGTCACAAACATTTTAGTCCAATCGGCACCGCCCCAAAAGTCATCTTTATCATAAGTGAATGGGACTTTAATAAAACTGATTTTATTATCCGTACTACTGAATTTCAAAGAGTCTCTTATCACCTTAAATATAGCTCCAGCCAACAATACCTGTTTCCGATCTGATTGGTCATACTTCAATCCATCCATGGCCTCCACTGATCTTGTCAACTTTACCAACGCATCAATTTGGAAGCAGAAGTCTTCATAACTCAAAAGGTTGTCTACGTATGCATTCTCCGTCACAAACACGGCGCGCTTAAACGAGGGGGTGATCTCTCCCTTCAGCATCTGATGCAGTTCGTCGAAGGCTTTTTCGTAATTGGCTTTTACATCTTGCGCCTGACTATACATACAGGGCAACACAAGCAGCAGTGCTAACAGAATTTTCTTCATAATTATCGTCGGTTCAGTTGATGTTCCAGTTGTCGTTTTTTTACCAGGTGTTGTTGTTTGGCCGCCAGTCGGTTTACGCCGTCCTGCCATTGCTTGTAGGCCCAATCGGGTATTTTGGCATAGCCAAGGTCTTTCATGATGTGGCGGTAGGCCGCATCCTGTTGCTTTTTGATCTGCTGCGCCGTGTCGTCGGCAGCGAGATCTTTTTCGCTTAGTCCGAGCACCTGATATTGACGCACTACATTTTTCCAAAGTTCATTGGCATATCCCGTCACAAGCATGTTTGCCGTCAGACTTTTGGGCGAATAGATGTGTGCCGTCTGCGCCATCGCCAGCAGTCTGTCGTCGGCGCCAAAGGTGCGCACGTAGGCAATGGCCAGTGTAGTCATCAGGTACGCTACGGTTTCTTTCTCTGAGATGGGCCTGAGGTAGATGCCGCTTTTGAGTTGTTCGGCTTTGATGAAGCCCGACATCCAGTAAAAATCATTGGTGGTAAATATCCTTCCCGTCAACTCTATGTTTTGCCAGTTGCCCAGGTGATCTTTAAACGTGATGTACGAATGCTCCGGAGCAAAAGCAATGTATGCCTCTGCGCCTAGCATTTTAGCATATAAATAATAGAGCATCGGCAAACTCACGCACTGGCCTGTGCCGGTGCGCAGCAACTTGCTTACAAACACTTTGGTGATGTCTATGCGCGCTGCATAGTCGTCGTGATCGTATAGCATGGGCAGCGTAGTAATGGGTTTTTCTACGCCTTTAAGATGTACCGTATTGGTGTCGGCCATGAACTTGTAGATCGCCATAAGTTTGGCCAGGTTGTCAGTGGGCGAAACGTGGGCGTCAGCCATGATCTGTGTAATAACCTGCATGTCATCATTAAACAATGTGCTAAACTCTGCCCACGAAAGAGAATTATCTACAGCCCCCTCTACCAACCAAACGGCCTTCAGAAAATCAATCTTCTGCTTACCCTCAAGCATGGCCGTAAGCTCATCAAAGGCCGCTTCAAAACGTTTTGCTTCCGTGCTGTGATGAACGCCGAGGTTGTAGTGTATAGTGGGTTTGTATAATTCTTTTATGGCATCGTTCACCCTCTCCTGCGCATTCGCACGCTGCGCTTCATACGCTTGCACGTCTGCGTCAATCATGGCCTGATTTCGTTGCCCTACCGACAGGTCGGGCAGTGTAATACCCTGCGGCAATTGCGCATACGCAGGTTGCACATTCCTATTGTCGGCCAATGGTTTCGCGTAATTAATCTTTGAACGATCGGTGAAAACTGTTGAAGGGTCGGCGGGAGTTCCCTTGACTGCGTTCATGTAATCTTCATTGCCGTGCGGATACAATTGAGGATTTAGTTCCTGACTGGTTTGCGCACGTGGTGTTTTAGGATTATTGATGCGCGCTCGTTTTTCATTTTCGGTAAGATACGGACGATAGTGATCGCCGGTGGTAAGGTCGGGAATGATCTGGGCGTGCGCATAATTCAGAATAGCGGCAAAGACTATGACGAAGAATAGAGTGACGTGTTTAAAGTCTGTGAAAGTCATCCGTGAAGTGTTGACTTTCTAAAAATATTACGATCGGCAGGCAAATCAATGTTGATGCAAGAAAATCGGAGATATTGTACGATTTCTTCATTTGTAACTAACATTGATCAATAATGTGGTGTGAGATTTAGTTAGTAATTTTTAATCACACCTGGAGAAGGTGGCACAAGTCTCGGTCCTACATCGCGCACTGACCCAAGACTTGCGACAGTTTGAAGTTTATTTTAGTAGTTACTAAATAAGGTCGACAAGTTCCTTATCCTGGTCCAATGATTTATTAATATAAAGTTCAGTCTCAATCATTTTTTTATCCAAAAACTCATCCAACTCCTTTGTTACATGATAAATTTTTGGATAGCAAACTTCAAAAAAATCATCAGGTACATTGTCCCTGAGACTTAAGTGCTTAACTGTTATTTTCCTTTTACGGTTTGAAATATCCAACTCTTTTTCAACAAGTCCATTACAATGGTCAATTTCTCTGTTCAAAACTATCTCCCTTAAAATTTGATTGAGCCTTATTGTAAAAGGCAAATGAATATAAATTGACTTATACACTAATTCGTCATTAATGTCAACCTCTGAGAGCATCCTTTTTTTGGGCTCAGGCGGCGTATTGATTCCAGTAGCAAAAAACTTTAAGAAAGCAAGGGCTTTTTCTCTTAGATTCTGTCCATTGATGGTTTGTCTTAGGTCTTTCAAAAGAGGCAGATAGTAATAACGCTTAAAATTTAAGGTGTCCATTTCCTCACAAAGTGAAAGAAAGTTTTCTATTTCATTAAGTCGTCTAACCTTGGCAAACCTATCAATTATTTTTTCATAAATTCTTTTGTTTTCAACCGAGTTTAGTCCTTGAATAAAAAGTGCTGAGAAATACTCCTGAAGTGACCTATGCGCAAATGCCATCTGTCCATTATCGTCCACCCATAAAGCGATTGCTGATTTTAAGTCATTAATAAAGAAATTATTGTTTAACGTTAAGTTGAGTTTTCCTTTGATGGTTTGAAGTTTATTTACAACGTAATCATAGTCCCAGTTGTATCGCCCTTCAAAATAAGAAAGAAAGCAATATGCCTTTAGAATTTCTTCGAATTGTTCCTGCGTCAAGCTGCTTTGCTTCTGACGAACAAAGCCCAGTTTGGTTTTACTATCGTGTTCAGAAAACAACGCATTTATAACACGTCTGTAGAATATATACTTTCTATCAGGAATTGACGCATTGCTTTGGAATGTTAGAATATATAGAGTTAATAATAGTGGATTTGTCAAAAAACTTGTGATGTACTCACTTTGATTTGAGTTAATTGAGCTAATAATTTTTTGAGCCACCTCTATTTCTTGAGGAAGTTGTTTATATATAAAACCTTCAATCTCCTTATTCTCATAGTCAAGTCCCTTAATGAAATAATTGTGAAATAAAGGCAAGTGCTCAATGTCAGAATAAGGCCTCGTAGTTAGAATAAACCGATTCTTATCATACTGATTTACAAACGAGTTAATATTCTTAATAATCTTCTGCTTATTTTCCTTTGTCAGCTCATCATACCCGTCCAAAAAGAATGTGAATTTTCCCTGCTCTAATAGTCTATTCAGGATTTTAATATTCTCAGTGAGTTTATTCTCAAATATTTTTTCTATTATGAAGCTTTCTAAACTGTCATTATACTCATTTAAGTATCTAAGCTCAATTAATATTGGTATTCCAGCTTTTAAATAAATACTGTTCAGAAATAAATGCTTGACAAGAGTGCTTTTTCCACTTCCAGCGTCACCAATCAAAGTCACGTAGTTCGATTTTTTAAAAATGTCAGTAATATTCTTTGTTTCAAATACTTCATCATCATCATTTTCAATTTTCAAAGAGTAGTAGATGTCATAAATATAAACTGGTGTATTTCCACGGAGGAGTGTTTTTAAATGACTGTATTTTTCTTTTTGTTTGTCTAGATATTTTTTTACTCCTCGATTAAGCAATTGTTTAGCTTCGTCTCCAAATTCATTAACTAACTCTTTTGATTGATTAACAAGTTCGCTGACAAATGCCCCCACAAAAGTTTCCAGAAGTTTCTCTTCCATAACTCAATATTTATAATTAATAAAATACCCCCACCACATCTGCGCCAACATAAACACTTTGTTATTAGCAGCAAATGCCTTAATCCGATTTTGTTCTTTTCCTTACTATTTTTTTCCTGTCCCTCCATTTAATATATATCCAATAGAAAGGCGGCCTATAATGCTTGTACATTTTTATCCAATCCAGTCTGTAGCCAATTGATAAAAACCACCATTTTTTGTTATAATATTGTTCAAGTCTCACTAGCCTCTCAATTTTGTCTAGTTCTTCTGAATCTTCTGTTTTTTTGTACTCAGGTGTTAATCGTAGGAAATTATCGACTAACATCAATTCTGTGGATTCAATGTCCAATTCATTTTGAACGATTTGGAAATACCTGATTATAATTATTAGAATAAGGACGAAAATTGTTACAATCAGGCGGTACGCCGGTAACAAAGAATTTAAGTATTGATGAACAATGAAATAAGATGCTATCGACCACAGTAAAAGAAAATTAATATAGTTTAAAGCACTAAATTTTTTTACTTTATTTTCTTCTTGCCACTTGATTTGTTCGATTGGCAATGAAAGACTCGAAGCTTTAGCAATTGATAACAACTGAGTCACTTTTAATCTGAGTTCGTGTGCACTCTCAATGGTTGGAAAATATTTCCAGAGTTCCTTTATATAGTAAAAATTTCTAATTGCTGTTGTCGAACAATATGTTATCGGAACTAGTGACCCTATAAAACTTAAAATTCGATTTGTAGAATATGCAAAAAGGATAATCAAAAAAATGACAAGAATTGGAACAACACTGCTTAAATAGAAACTGTCTATTATCGCTTTTAAGTTGGATGTATTTATGGATTTTAGATTCTCAGATAAAGATTCTGCTAAGTATTTTGTGAGCTCTCCTGATGTCACATAACTTGCGACAGCAAGCGCTATTATTAATTTAATAAATGGCGGAATTATAAACTCCACCGTGTCGATTACAGCATTCTTTATCTCAGTGACTATCATTATAAGTTAAATTAAGTATTGCTGTCCGCATCCTGCTATATGCACCTACCTCAATTACACTAACCTCAAAATACCATTTTATTTTTTCTTTTCCATCACTACTTAGCATTCGGCGAGCTTGAGAGATAAATCACTCCAAATATTATAACCCAATTCTTCGATAGCATTTGTTTTGACGCTAATTCAACAGCCATCGATGTTATTCCTCACCCAGCAGGCTCTTCACCATTATCCAAAGCTGCTTTCTTTTGACTGTCATATAAAAGCTGCGTAAGCTCAGACTTTAAGAAATCATCATTTAGTATCTTAATGAACAACTCTTTTGATGCTCTCGACTCCAATGAAATTCTAGTTTCGGTGGCATTAAACCGAATGCGTCTTTTTAACTTCGGGTGATTCTGAATGAAATTTTTGATCTCCGGAAAAGGAATATTCAATACGGGAGAGTGATGTCTAATTTTCATGATTTTTTTTGCGTATTTCAATTCTGTTGCCAATTCCGTGAGCGCATTGACATCTTCTAGTATATTTGTGTCTTGAATGATTTGCAGGTTATCCGCTGCCTTAGACCGAATTATTTTATCATATCCAAAGCTATTTTGAAAAGTATCTATACTCAATATGATTAACTCGTCGTCAACAATCATAAACTCAACGCTGTTGTTTATCTTAATTAGGTTCTCAGAGAATTTTTCTAAGCGATTATCTGACGGAACCAAACCATAGTAACTCCCTCGCTTCATCAAGCTAATAGGATAGTGTTTTTTGTAAAGTAAAACTTCAGCTGTCTCGTTACCTAAGCGGATGATAAATGCTTTGATCCCTTTAAGATCATCGTTTGTGAAGGAAAAGGTAGGATAATCATCATTTTCATTTGCATGAAAAAGGGGACTCAATTCCTCAGGTTCACCTTCTAGGTTATAGTGATATGCTGCATTACTGGTGTCATCGGCTTCTGTTATCTCTGCGTAAACTAATTCAGGGTTATTCACAAACTTACCTCGAATGTAATTAATGAACTGCTCCTTAAGGTCTATTGCAACTTCATCAGAAATGTCGGCAAATCGAATTTGCATTTCGCCTCCATTCTCCACGACGAAGTAAAGCTTTATCCCTATTGGATTTTCACCAAAGAGAAAAGATATATTTTCGTTTAATTCTTCTTTTGTCATTTTTTTATTTTTGCGTAAAATATATTATCACTGATGGGTTTGCATAAAAGCCAATCATCAGTTCTAACTTTTCCCCTTACAATTACAATAATTCCCTCTTGTTTGAGAGTATTTATTTTGTAGATATGAAATCCAAGTGTGGCGAGAGTCGGGTTGGTGTAAAACAGGTTTGTTTTAATATAAATCCACCCAATAAGAAAAAGCACGCAAAACAACATGAACAAGTTACGATTAGCGTCTAGGTTAAAGTCGAGGTCAAAGGACACTAAAGGAATAATATAGGTCGCTAGAAAAGTAACGGACTCAAAATTGTAATTCTCGACTTTTGTAATTTTTACTGGGAGATTTGTTGCTCCTTCTATTATCTGGTAGTTGAACCGGAAATAAAAGAACCCTGCAGTAAGCATAAATAAAATACTAATGCTCACAACAATATGTTGTGTTAATAGAGATCTCCAACCTACAAAATCCCAATTGGCACAAAAGCAGTAAGGTACTTTGTTTATAAACAACAATGCGAACAACCAAAACAAGGATATAATATATAACTCGATTTTTTGCCACATAGCTACTTACTAAGACCTATCCCGCTAAACATATCAATTTCTCAATTATCGATTTTTGAGTCCTGTATTTCATTATTTTCCCACCATGCCAAAACACTCTTTTCACCCCAAAAACTCATATTCACATTTTCTCGCCTAAGGGATCCCCTATGAAAATTCAGGAATTCCCTATACGGGCGAGAGCTTGATTTGGCTCAAAAAGTACTTTTTTACCCTTTATTAAAGTATCACCGCTTAGCATTCGGCGGGTTTGGGCGGGTAATCGGTGGGGATGGGGTAGAATTCGGCGAGAGAGAAGTTGAAAGGGGAAAGTGAAAAGTTGAAAGGGATTCCTGCTTCGAACCTCCTGGTACTGTCCTACGTCTAACGCCTCTTGTCTTACATCAATCCTCGTATTTCGTATTTCTACCCTCGTACCTCGTACCTCCAATCTCGTACCTCGTACCTCTACCCTCGTACCTTGAGTTCGTTTTCAGGCGCAAAACCTCAAAATTGAGCTCCGTTGCCACAAAATCGTGGGACGACGGATTATAACTCTGGCACGACGTATCAGACTTATGGGACGA
>JAFDYT010000004.1 GCA_018266055.1 Bacteroidota bacterium | reverse complement strand
TTTCTGGGTCGTCCAAAGTTTGATCCGCACGGCGATCCCATTCCTGATCACCAGGGAAAAATAGCCACCCACCGGTTTCGCAATCTTACTACGCTCTCCATTCGTGACAAAGGAACGGTCGCCGGGGTAATTGAGCAAAGCCCTTCATTCCTCCAGCATCTCGACCGGTTACAGATTCATATGGGAACTCCAATCAGGGTGAAGGATCTGGTGGATTATGACAAAAGCATGAGCATCATCATAAACAACCGCATAGAAACCAACATCAGTTTTGATGTCGCTAAAAACATTCTGATTTCGAAATGAACATTTCAAAATCCACTTCATCCAAATCTCTTGCTGATGTGCATGCATCAGTTGATACGATGCAGAAGAAGGGGTTCTTCCGCTCGTTGCTGGCCTTTGTGGGTCCGGCCTATCTGGTGAGTGTGGGCTATATGGATCCGGGAAATTGGGCTACAGATATTGCCGGAGGCAGTGCATTCGGTTATACACTCATATGGGTGTTGCTCATGTCGAATCTTATCGCCATCCTGCTTCAAAGCCACTGCGCCCGCCTCGGAATTGTACGCGGCCGCGATTTGGCGCAGGCATCAAAGGAAGCTTTCCCGGGTATGGTAAATGTACCGCTATGGTTTCTGGCAGAGATTGCGATTGCTGCCACTGACCTGGCAGAAGTGCTTGGGTTCGCCCTGGGACTAAAATTACTATTTCACATCCCGCTGCTGGTTGGTGTAGGCGTGGCGGTGCTTGACAGTTTGTTGTTGCTTTTATTGATCCAATTGGGTATTCGTAAAATGGAGGCCTTCATCATTTCACTGGTGCTCATTATTTGCTCCTGTTTTTTCTTTGAGGTGTTTGTTGCGCAACCCGACTACAGCGAAGTGGTCAAAGGGTTCGTACCGTCGATACCGAATGAAACGGCACTCTACATCGCCATTGGAATTATTGGCGCTACGGTGATGCCGCACAATCTCTATCTGCATTCGGCGCTGGTGCAAACCCGAAAGATTGAAGGAAGTGAGGGCGGTAAAAAGCGCGCTATAAAATTCAATGCCATTGATTCGGCCATTGCGCTCAACATCGCATTCCTGGTAAACGCTTCGATCCTGGTTTTGGCTGGCACGGTCTTTCACCAGAAAGGATATTTCAATATCACGGAAATACAGGATGCTCACGGATTGCTGGCCCCATTGCTTGGAAGTACCCTGGCTCCCATTCTTTTTGCCATCGCACTTATTGCATCAGGACAATGCTCCACCATCACCGGAACTCTTTCGGGTCAGATTGTAATGGAAGGGTATCTCAATCTGCGCATCACTCCCTGGCTTCGCAGACTGATCACCCGGTTGATTGCTGTGATCCCGGCATTCCTGGTTATCTGGTTTAAAGGTGAAAATGAAACCGGAGAGTTGCTGATCCTGTCGCAGGTAATCTTGAGTTTGCAGCTGGGTTTTGCAACCATACCACTCATCCATTTTGTAAGCGACAAGAAGAAAATGGGAGGCTTCGCCATTAAGCCATGGGTGAAAATCATTTCATGGCTTTCGGCAATCGTAATTGTCGGACTGAATGCACGCATGGTTTATGGAGAAGTTCATTCGATGCTTCAATCGGCGGGTGAATGGAAATGGATGATTTATTTCATTGCCTTCCCTGTGATTGGTGCAGCAGTGCTGTTGCTGCTTTACATCACTATTCAGCCATTGTTCGTCAAGAAAACGTATGAAGCAATCGGTCCTCACCGCAAACTGTTGCCGCTTCAGTTTCCAATCAGGAATCAGTTCAAAAAAATTGCAGTGGCGTTGGATTTTTCTTCCAAAGATCAACTCACCGTTTCACAGGCACTCACTGCCGGTGGCCCCGAAGCTGCTTACCTGCTGCTTCACGTTGTGGAATCAGCCGGTGCCATGATGATGGAAAAAGAAATCGGCGACCGTGAATCAGCTGAAGACCTGCGGCAACTCAAGGCCTATGCTGAAGTGTTGAGGCAGGAAGGGTATCGCGTGGAGCTCGATCTCGGTTTCGGAAAACCGTCCAAAGTTATTCCGGAACTCGTTTCAAAATTCGGGGCTGATCTGCTGGTGATGGGAGGACACGGCCATCACGGATTGAAGGATCTTATCTTCGGAGAAACGATTAATGCGGTACGCCATCGGGTGAAAATTCCCGTACTTGCTGTTAAATAGAATTCGCGGCATGAGGGCACGTAGCGTTCGCATGGATTTGATCATTTTTGCACGGTGAAGAAGATTTTCAAGATCGGAGATCAGAAGCAATGCACTTTTATTGTGAAGGATGAAGATGTGGCGGCGTTCACCACCGGCGTGGTGCATCATGTGTATTCCACTTTTGCTTTGGCCCGAGATGCAGAATGGACCACCCGGCAATTCGTTTTAGAACTGAAGGATGAGGACGAAGAAGGGATAGGAACAAAGGTTTCTGTGATTCATCACTCCCCTGCTTTTACCGGCGAAGAGGTAATCATTACCGGGACCATTACTCATATGGAACATCACGAGATCATTTGCAGCTACGAAGCCAAAGCAGGCCGCCGGCTCGTTGCCACCGGTGAAACGGGACAGAAAATTCTGAAGCGGGAAAAATTTGACCGCCTCTTCGCACACGCAAAATAAAAACGCCGGAGTTGATTTGAGGCGGCACAAGAAATCATATGATGGAGAAACAGATTGACATCAAAAACAAGAAGGCATTTTTCGAGTTTGAATTTCTCGATAGGTACCCTGCCGGCGTCATGCTCACTGGCACGGAGATCAAATCGGTCAGACTCGGGAATGTGAATATGAGCGATGCCTGGTGCTACTTCAGCAAGGGAGAACTTTTTGTTAAGAACCTCAACATTTCTCCTTATGAAAAAGGCACGCACTATAATCACGAGCCGCTACGTCCGAGGAAATTGCTTCTTCGAAAGAAAGAACTGGAAAAGCTGCAGGTAAAAATCAAGGAAAAAGGATTAACCATTATTCCGACACGTGTATTCCTGTCTGATCGCGGACTCGCTAAAATTGAAGTGGCGCTGGCGAAGGGAAAGAAACTTCATGATAAGCGCGACACTATTAAAATGCGGGAAGCTAAACGCGAATTGCAGCGGATCAACAAAATGCACTAAACAAAAAATCCTTCCGGATGGGGAAGGATTTTCAGCAATACAGAATTTTCAGATCAGATCTTGGTAAACGTGTATTCCCACACGTGTTGCACGTTGGTAATAGGGTCTATTTCTTCACGTTTCAGCTTCATTTCCTTTTCGTGCAGCCCAACAATATCGTAGATCGTAGTTTCTTTCGTTTCCGGATCATAAATGATAAGCTGTTCCTTGTTTTTGTAATCGCCAATATTTCCGGTGAAGTTCCAGTTCAAAGCAACAGAAGCAGAAATGCTGTCACGCAAATGAACATCCGGACAAGCGGCAGTATTGTTAATGATGTCAATGGTGGTATCCATGTACACCGTTGTTTTTCCGCTGAACGACCCTTCTTTCGTGAAGGAGAATTCATAGTCGTAGGTCCAAATCACCGAATCAATCTGCTGTCCGCAGGCGCCGAGGATGGCTTCTGCCAGCAGCACCTTGCGAAGAGAGTCAACAAAGTCAACTTTATACTCTGTCACTTTCCAATCACCCACGACACGGTGCTTGCGTGAAAAGATAGAAAAAAACGGATCCTCCGGACCTTTCTTGCAGCTGTTATATGATACAACCAGCATAACGCCCGCCACGACCAGTATTAACCAACGAAGTGCTTTCATTTTCATTGAATTGGTAAGTTGTTGTTTGAGTGCCGCCAAAGATAAACGAACTTTTTTATTGTAGAACCTTCTTGCTTATTTTGGAACTGCATCAGCTAAACGACTGTTTTCCTAAAAATTGTTTGAGTCGTAAACTTTTACTCAAACTGATGAGATTAAAATTTCTTAATTACATGCAGGACAACATGAGAGAAAAAATTCTGGATGAAAGTTACTGGCAAAACCGGTATGAGTCTGCTGAAACAGGGTGGGATGCCGGTGCAATTACAACGCCACTCAAAAACTACTTTGACCAGTTGACCAACAAGGATATGGATATCCTTATACCGGGCGGAGGCAACAGTCATGAAGCCGAATACTTGTTCAATTTGGGTTTTCGAAATATTACGGTGATTGATATTGCCCAGGCACCACTCGAGAATCTGAAGAGGAGAGTTCCCGCATTCCCAACCATTCACCTGTTACATCAGAACTTCTTTGATCACTCGGGTAAATATGATCTGATTGTTGAGCAAACCTTTTTCTGTGCTCTTGATCCGGCTCTCAGAGCAAACTATGCGAAAAAAATGCATGAACTCCTCAAGCCCGGAGGTAAACTGTCCGGGTTATTATTTGATGATCCGCTGCAAGATCGCAATCCGCCCCCGTTTGGAGGGTCCATGGATGAATACCGAACTTACTTTGAACCCTACTTCCGTTTTAAGGTTTTTGAATCATCATACAATTCCATTCCGCCGAGGAAGGGAAAAGAACTGTTCATGATCCTGCTGAGAAACGACTGAGATCAATGCGCAACTACAAATGTGCGGGATGCATGAAACTCACCGGATGCAATGCGATAGTGATAAGCACCTTCCGGCAGTTCAGCCGTATTGAGTATGAAATCACTCGCATTATTGCCGAGGTGTTTTTCAAATACCACCTGTCCTAATTCATTGAACACGGTTAGTGTGACATCGCCATTAATTCCTTCAACAGGAATGATCGTAAAATCATTAGCCGGGTTTGGATAGTTTTTACCCAAAGTGGCCATAGCGGCATCAAACTCAGCTGATGTGATGTTGCCGTGAAACCAGTCATAAGTGGTTTTCATGATATTGTTCTTATCGGTTGAAGACGCTACCATTTCAAGTCCTATGCCGAGGAAAACCACTTTATGACCGTAATCGCTCCGTACGCCTGCAATTCTGGTTGTGTTATTGTAGTAGAAGGTGGGAATGGCGCCTGGTTCAGCCGATAGTTGATCCGGGTAGAAATAACTTCCGCCATAGTAAGCAACAATACCAGCGGCAGGAACCGCTGTGAATATGTCGCTCGGATTTGCTGTGAGCGGTTTGTTGGTGCTGTTACCATCACTGATCCAGCCCACTCCGAGATAATCAGTAAAGAAATCTTGCTTATTCTGAGTGGCATAAGGCGAGTTAGCATTATCAAATACCTCCCATGCAACATCCTGGCCGGTGATCATGAGATTGCCGCCGTTATCGAGGAACGGACGAAGCAGGTTCACGAATTCATCAGTGAGTCCCGGAAAAGTCCAGCCAATGTTCAGGTATAAATTCTTCACACCTGTTAGGGCGCCGTGATTCAAGGCATTGATGGCATCCGTACTCATAATGGCATCATGCGCCGTGCTTCCGGCAAAGTCTAAACCATCAATAAAAAAATTCTGCCAGGTGGAGGCATCGCCGTCAGTTACGCCATTACCGGCAGCATTACTTACAATCAGATCAGTAATGCCTGACACCACCGAAACGGTAGTCATCATCACGGGAGCATCGGGATTGCCGGCAGAAGAAATAGTGAGCGTATAACGACCCACAGCAGGAGTTGCACCCGGAGTAACATGAATGGCAGCCGGCAACTGACTGTTGCCTGCCATGGTGATGGTAGCATCGGCAAAATAATCAACACCATTAATGGTATATGATCCTGACCAGTCGGAAGGCGCATCTGTGGAGAGTGAGAAAATAAAATCCTCATCAGTGTCGCCGCTGTTGCCGGTGCTGAAATCAAATGACTCCGCATTACCCGAAGCACCGTCAACAATATTTAGTGCGGGAGCGATAATAATGGCATTCTGCGGAATGTCAAATGTGGATCCCGCATTGATAATTTCCTTCGTTGATTTTTGAATAAAGGCAACCACACCAATCGTGTCCATATTCCACGACGCATCTTCGTCGTAGGTGAAATTGTAGGTGGCTTCTTCGCCCTGGGCGGGCAGCGTGACCGTTTGCCCGTTAGAAGAAGGAAGGATCTTCCGCATTACGTTCGGGAAATCCTTTTCACCATTGGTGCCGGGTGCGCTGTTGTAGTGAATGAACCGCTCAATTACCACCGCCACCAGTTTAAAACTACCGGTTGGTGGTTCACCGATTGATTTAACTGTCACAGCCACATCATGTGATGTCCCGTTGTCCACATCGCTTACCACAATTTTGATGGGACTGGTTTTAGAAATCACATCATTTACATCGGTCATGGTCATGCCGCCGGGCTGCGCTTCTTTATAATTACCATCAAGAAAAACATCCGGCACACCGGTAACGCCATAATAACTTACCCGGTCATTGCTTTGCGTTGTATTGGCTGAATACATAGGATCCGTTCCCGGCCAGGAAGTATGATAGGCAATGTGCCGGACCGAATTGGGATTGGGATCAAGAATAGAAGATTGAAATCCCGGATTCTGCTGTGCGCAGGGCCCGCAACTGGCCTGCGTGAAATGTTCAAACAGTGGATACTTGTAACACTGGGCAAAAAGTTGGTTAGCGCCAAGTAAAAGGATGGCGACAAAGAGGTAGATTTTTTTCATCGGTAGTTGGTGAATGGTGAAGTAGTGCCTCAAAAATAAAACGGGAGCGCCTGATGGCCAAGCGCTCCCGTCATATCCATGTAAAGATCTATACCACCTTCATTTTGTCCAGAACATCCATCACTTCTTTCACCGCCACCGCTGATGCATTCAACAGTTTCATTTCATCTTCATTTAACTGAAGCTCGATGATTTGTTCAATTCCGTTCTTGCCAAGTTTTACCGGCACGCCCAGATAAATATTTTTCATCCCGTATTCTCCGTTGAGCAGCGCACAGCAGGGGAATATCCGCTTTTCATCTTTGATAATGGCTTCAGCCATTTGTGCTGCCGCCGCACCCGGGGCATACCAGGCCGATGTGCCCAGCAGATTTACAATCTCTCCCCCGCCCTTCTTAGTGCGGTCAATAATCGCATCAAGTTTATCTTTCGCAATCAACTCAGTCACCGGAATACCAGCTACCGTGGTATAGCGGGGCAATGGAACCATGGTGTCACCATGCCCGCCGAGGAGTTCTGCCTGAATGTCTTTGGGTGAACAATCAATGGCTTCAGCAAGAAAAGCTTTGTAACGGGCGGTGTCGAGTATTCCGGCCATGCCAAATACCCGCGACGAAGGAATCTTGGCTGTGAGGTAGGCGCAGTAGGTCATTACATCGAGCGGATTGCTTACCACAATAAGGATGGCCTTGGGCGAATACCGTATCACATTTTCCGTCACTGATTTCACGATGCCTGCATTGGTTGAGATCAGGTCATCACGGCTCATGCCCGGCTTGCGGGGAAGCCCCGAAGTAATCACCACCACTTCCGAACCGGCGGTTGCTTCATAATTGTTGGTAACGCCTCTAACGCGCGTACTGTAGTTGTTGATGTGGGAAGTCTGCCAGATATCAAGTGCTTTGCCTTCGGCCGTGCCTTCCTTAATGTCGAGCAACACCACTTCCTTTACGTAATCGCCGTGTGCGATCACATTGGCGCACGTAGCGCCCACATTGCCGGCGCCTACAACGGTAACTTTCATGCTGATAAGGTTTTTTTGAATGAAGAATTGGGTGCAAAGGTAACACGGGTGTATTTACTTTGTAAACATGATCCTCATCATTTGGGAATACCGGGTGAAGCCGGAGTATGCCGGTGAATTTGAAACACTGTACAGCCCCCGGGGTGAGTGGGTGCATCTCTTCAGTAAGCATGCCGGCTACCTCCATACAGAATTGCTCAAGAAAAAAGGGGAACCGCATACCTACATTACTATTGACAGGTGGAGTACCGAAGATGATTACCACAAATTTCTTTTCACTGCCAAAGAAGAGTATGACCGCATTGATGCCATGTGTGCTTCCCTCACATTACAGGAAGTTAAACTCGGGGTATTTGAAGAATGAATGGCAAATTGATGGTTATATTTTCCATACTGTTTTCTAATGCACTCGTCAATCTGTTTTTATTTTACAATCAAATCCAAACTCATGTTTAAGCGCAGCCAAATCGTAATTACAATCTTAATCGCAGTCGTAGTTATTCCGATGTATTCATCCGCTCAGAAAGACAAGGGCAAAAAGGATTCGGGCGCCGTGGTCAGTCCTTTGGTCGGCACGTGGCGGCTTATTGAATTCACTGACCTTGATACCACTACCGGTGTATGGGGTTATCGCTACGGCAAAAACCCGCGTGGCTACTTCACTTATACCCCATCAGGCATCGTGAACCTTAATATTTCCTCCGGTTCGCCTTACATCATCACCGAAGATTCAGCGAAGAAACATTCAGTGAACCTTCTCGATTTTATTGATCACTACGCGCTTGGCTATTTTGGAACATATACTGTTGATTTAAATAAATCAATAGTCGTTCATCATGTAAAAGGCGGTTCTATTCCCTGGTATATTGACACTGATCAGCCGCGGCCATTTGTCCTCAAAAATGATACGCTCACCATTGGCGATGGCAAAAAATGGAAAAGGGTTTTGGTGAAAGTTGATTGAGACGAATAGCGGCAGACCTGATTCAGCCCGCTGTTTACTACACAAGTTGACCTTTGGAGGTGGGTTCCCATGTTACTTGCTGCAATTAATAGCGATCAGGATTTTTTTTTTCAAGAAACCTTTCCCCGGTGATGCGGTTGACATTCCGTCCTTCCCTGAGAAATGATTTTTTAATGCAATTCAAAAAACATCTAATTTGCTCATTCATTTTTTAACCTCAATCAACCTTTCATGAAAAGCTTTACCCTATTACTCGCTCTTGCGTTCTGCACCCATGCATACGCCCAGTTTCAATATGTTTCCCCCATGCCGGGATCCACATTGATTGACCCAGACCATCACATCATCATTCGCGAAGGAAGATCTATTGATGCCTCGTCAGTGAACAAAAATCTGTTCAGCATCACCGGATCACTGAGCGGAGCTCATTCATTCAAATTGGTGTTGTCGGACGATGGAAAGACCATTCTGCTGTATCCCGATCAGCCCTTTGCATTCAGTGAGCAGGTTGTGGTTTCAGTTGCATCCGGACTCAAAACAAAAACCGGGGAGACCGCAAGTGGCTATTCATTCTCATTTTCCACCCACCGGGAATACACCCCCGCTGAATTAGAGAACTTCAAGAACGCCAAAGCTATTCTGCAGGAACAGGATGCACAACAATGGGGCATGTTGAATGACCGCTCGGAGGGACCCACGGGCCCGCTTGAACGCGAAATCAGCGGTAGCTTCTCCATCATTACGAACACCAATCCGTCACCCGGTTCAGTCTTTTATGATGCGTGGAACGGGAATTTCTTCGGCAGCACCAAATTTGATGGTTACAACATCATCAGCAACAACGGGGATTCCATTTTTGCCAGTGACAAAGCCACCATCTGTTTTGATTTTTCGCTCAACCCGAACGGTTATCTCTCCGTGTACAATAGCGATAAGGGCAGGTTTGATATTCTGGATTCCAATTTCGTTGTGATTGATTCTTATACACCGGGCAATGGCAGAACATCAGATCCTCATGAGTTCACGATTTATCCCGATGGTCATGCCTTTATGGTGGTCGAAGAAACCAATGTGGTTGACATGACCGTTTACAATCCTTCATATAGCCACAATGCCACCTTAATGACAACACTAATCCAGGAATTTGACGCAAGCAAAAATGTAATTTTCGAATGGCGCGGTTTTGATCACATCGTGCCCACCGAATCCAATCAGAATCTTGGCAGCTCGTACATTGATGTCATCCACACCAATTCCATTGACCTCGATGCGGACGGCAACATTGTATTCAGCAACCGGCATTTGGATCAGGTGAATAAGATTGATAGAAATACAGGTGAATTCATCTGGCGGCTTGGAGGAGTGAATAATCAGTTCACATTTATTGGTGATGATGAAGCTTTCAGGTATCAGCATTGCGCGCGTGTATTGGCGGACGGGCATATCATGCTTTGGGACAATGGCAATACACATTCACCCCAGCATTCCAGTGCCAAGGAGTATCAGCTTGACCTCAATAACATGACCGCCACTCTTGTGTGGAGTTTTCAACCCAAGACGTATTCCAACACCAATGCGTACTTCTATGCCATGGGCGGCGCGCAGCGTTTGAGCAATGGCAACACATTAGTTGCCGGTGGATGGGATAACAGCAGCAACCAGTCCAACATCTGGGAAGTAACTCCTACGGGTGAAGTGGTATGGGAAATGGCATTTGACAATGCAAAGAGTCTGGTTGGCTATCGCGCACACAAATACACCTGGAATCCATGTGCGCCGGTTAAAAGCAACTCCATTAAAACCAAAACGGTCACCAGCAATTCCGCTAAGATTTCCTGGAAAGCTTCTGCCAATGCCACTTCGTATGATGTTCAATACAGAAAGGTTGGCAACACAAATTGGAAACTGAAGACTGCCACCACAACCAATAAGACGATCAACAATCTCACACCGAACACCAGCTATGAGTACCAGGTTCGGTCGCATTGCGCCAACGGGTTCATTTCAGACTGGTCAACAACCAAAACATTCACCACGCTCCCTCAGCGCAATGTGATTGCAGAATCTTCGGTGACCGCACTTGATGTACATCCCAATCCCACCAGCGGGTTGGTGAATCTTGATGTGATGCTGCAAGAAGATCAAAATGTTGATGTGAGCGTGTATGATTTGTCTGGCAAGGTGGTTTACACAAGCCATGAATCCATTGCGGCCGGTGGCCAGTCACTTACGCTGGACCTCACGGCACTTCCTTCCGGTGTGTATTTCGCTGAAATGAAATCAATCGCTGAAAGCAAGGTAGTGAAGGTGATCAAGCAATAATGGCACACCGCAATTGATGCAACGCCCCGGATTCAGAAAACAGTTTTTTGCCTGGGCTTTGAAAAAGACAGACTCAATCAATAACCGCATATACTCGCGGTATAAGCATGAACTGTTCAGATACCTTCAGGGAACGGTGGTGGAAGTGGGACCGGGTACGGGTATCAATCTCTCCTATCTTTCAGGAATACGGGAATGGATCGGCATTGAACCCAATGCCGCTTTCCATTCCCGCATTCATGAGTTGGCAATGCAAAAAGGAATCAGGGCAAGAATTGTAAACAGCAGCGCTGAAGAAATTCCAATTGTCGATAATTCAGCTGATGCTGTGATTTCAACACTTGTATTGTGTTCCGTAGCTGATCCCGCAAAGGTGGTCTTAGAAATGAAAAGAATATTGAAGCCCGGCGGCAAAGCTATTTTCATTGAACATGTAGCCGCACCCCGGCATACGGTGCTTCGCGCCGCCCAAAACATTTTTAATCTGCTGAATCAGCTGATTGCTGATGGATGCCATTGCAACCGTGAAACATGGAATGTCATTGAAGGTGCAGGATTCGCACAAGTTTCACTAAAGAATTACCGGGTGAAGGAAATGTTCAAATTCCACGAGCCGCACATTGTAGGCTTTGCTGTCAAATAGTCCATTAAATAAAAAAGCCGCCTGCAAGGGCGGCTTCTTCACTGTTCATGTTTTATTTATTCATCGAGATTTGGTGTATTGCCCAGCATCTCCTTTTTTGACTGAACGAGTTTGTCATACTCTTCCTTTGAACCAACCACCACATTTTCATAATCGCGCATACCGGTACCCGCCGGAATGAGGTGACCAACAATTACATTCTCCTTCAATCCCATCAGGTCATCCGTCTTAGCATTAATGGATGCTGAACTGAGCACTTTGGTCGTTTCCTGGAAGGATGCCGCAGAAATCCAGCTCTGGGTTCCAAGAGATGCCCTCGTGATCCCTTGCAGCATAGGGCTGCCGGTAGCCGGTTTGGCATCACGCCATTCCACTACTTTCTTATCACCGCGCTTGAGCAGTGAATTTTCTTCGCGGATCTGCCGGAGAGTTACGATCTGGCCTACCTTGAGATTTTGTGAATCACCTGCTTCAGTCACCACCTTTTTATCAAAGATGTTTTCATTCTCTTCAATGAACTCAATACGGTCAACCGGTTCCCCTTCGAGGAATTTGGTATCACCCGGGTCAACGATGTTCACCTTTCGCATCATCTGGCGTACGATCACCTCAATGTGTTTGTCATTAATTTTTACACCCTGAAGCCGGTACACTTCCTGAATTTCATTCACCATATATTCCTGTACCGCATTCACCCCTTTAATGGAGAGAATGTCATTCGGTGTGATGGCGCCGTCAGAAAGCGGTTGACCGGCACGAATGAAGTCACCTTCAGCAACGAGGAACAGCTTAGAAAGCGGAACCAGATATTTACGCTCTTCATTGTCCTTGGTGGTAACAATGATTTCACGGTTGCCTCTTTTTACTGCCCCAAAAGTTACCACACCATCCACTTCGGAAACCACTGCAGGATTTGAAGGGTTTCGTGCCTCGAACAGTTCTGTTACACGCGGCAAACCGCCTGTAATATCACCACGGAGTTTGGCCAGCGTTCTTGGGATCTTAACGAGAATCATTCCGCCTTCCACATCCTCACCCTGCTCAACATTAATATGCGATCCCACAGGAAGGTTGTACATCTTGTATTCCTTGTTCTTGCCTACCACCCGGATTGTCGGAATCTTCGACTTGTCACGGGTTTCCACGATCACCTTTTCTTTGTGACCGGTTTGTTCATCCATTTCTTCACGGTAGGTAATCCCTTCAATGACATTGTCGAATTCAACCACACCCTTCATTTCTGAAAGGATCACGGCGTTATAGGGATCCCAGGTGCAAAGCGTTTGACCTTTCGCTACCTTATCACCGTCTTTCACAATAAGAAATGACCCGTAAGGAATGTTGTTTGAAATTAGCGTACGGTCAGCTTTGGGATCATCAATTCTCATTTCTCCTCCGCGGCCAATCACTACCGTTACCTTATCACCTAATGAATTTTGATAACCGGCTGTTCGAATATCTTCGAAGCGAACCACGCCGTCAAACTTCGCCTTCAGTTCACTTTCAGAAGCGATACCTGAAGCAGCACCCCCGGTGTGGAATGTTCGCAGGGTAAGCTGCGTACCCGGTTCCCCAATTGACTGTGCGGCAATAATTCCCACGGCATCCCCGCTTTCTGCCAGACGGTTATGGGTGAGATTACGACCATAGCATTTCACGCATACGCCGCGCTTAGACTCGCACGTAAGTACTGACCGGATCTCAACCGTTTCAATGGAAGTGGCTTCAATTTTATCGGCTATTTCATCAGTAATCTCATCGCCTGCTTTTACCAGCAATTCATTCGTTATGGGATCATACACATCATACAAACTCATACGCCCGATGATGCGATCACTAAGCGGTTCCACCACTTCATCATTGTCTTTCAAAGCAGAGATTGGAATGCCACGCAGCGTGCCGCAATCTTCTTCACTGATTACCACATCCTGGGCCACATCCACGAGGCGGCGGGTCAGGTAACCGGCATCTGCTGTCTTAAGAGCTGTATCGGCGAGACCTTTGCGTGCGCCGTGTGTTGAAATGAAGTACTCCAATACGCTCAATCCTTCTTTCAGGTTGGCGAGAATCGGGTTTTCAATCAGCTCGCCACCGGTGCTTCCGCTCTTCCTTGGTTTCTGCATGAGACCACGAAGACCTCCAAGCTGACGCACCTGCTCTTTTGATCCGCGCGCGCCGGAGTGCAGCATCATGAATACGCTGTTGAACCCTTGCTTATCCTGTTCAAGCATGCTGTACAGGTTTTCAGCAATTCGGTTATTCACGCGTGTCCAGATATCAATCACCTGATTGTATCGTTCATTGTTGGTGATGAATCCCATGTTATAGTTGTTCATCACCTCATCAACTTCACGTTGAGCTTCTTTCAGCAATTTTTGTTTGCTATCAGGAATCAAGAGGTCGGAAAGATTGAATGACAATCCGCCTTTGAACGCCATATTGAATCCCAGGTTCTTGATGTCATCCAGGAATTTGGCGGTGGTAGGCACATCGGTGGCTTTGATGATGTCACCAATTACATCGCGAAGCGCTTTCTTGGTGAGAAGTTGATTGATGTAACCGGCCTGTTCTGGAACCACCTGATTGAAAATCACGCGGCCAACAGTGGTTTCAATGAGTTTATCAACCAGTTGTTCATTTTCGCGAACCCTGGTTTTAACCCGGATCCAGGCATGGAGGTCCACTTTCTTTTCATTGTAGGCGATAATTACTTCCTCCGCGGAATAGAATGCTTTCCCTTCTCCCAAAACTTTCAGTTCGCTGTTACTCTTCTTTCCCTTGGTAATGTAATATAAGCCAAGCACCATGTCCTGTGATGGCAAGGTGATGGGGGTTCCATTCTGCGGGTTGAGAATATTGTGTGAAGACAACATGAGCAATTGTGCTTCAAGAATGGCCGCATGACTCAGTGGTACGTGAACTGCCATCTGGTCACCGTCGAAGTCAGCGTTGAACGCCGTACATACGAGCGGGTGCAATTGAATAGCCTTTCCTTCAATCAGCTTAGGCTGGAATGCCTGGATACCTAAGCGGTGAAGTGTTGGGGCACGGTTCAAAAGAACGGGATGTCCTTTCAACACGTTTTCCAAAATATCCCACACCACAGGATCCTTGCGATCTACAATTTTCTTCGCCGATTTCACCGTCTTCACAATTCCTCTTTCGATGAGCTTGCGGATAATGAATGGTTTGAACAATTCGGCGGCCATGTCTTTCGGCAAACCGCATTCATGCAATTTCAATTCAGGGCCAACCACAATTACCGAACGGCCAGAGTAGTCAACACGCTTACCTAACAAGTTCTGACGGAAGCGACCTTGCTTTCCTTTGAGCATGTCGCTCAACGATTTCAGCGCACGGTTACCGTCAGAGCGAACAGCATTCACTTTACGTGAATTGTCGAACAACGAATCAACGGCTTCCTGCAACATGCGTTTTTCGTTACGCAAAATCACCTCAGGAGCTTTAATATCAATCAGTCTCTTCAGACGGTTGTTGCGGATAATTACCCGACGATAAAGGTCATTCAAATCAGAAGTAGCAAAACGACCACCATCGAGCGGCACCAACGGACGCAATTCCGGAGGAATCACAGGAACCATTTTAATGGTCATCCATTGTGGTTTATTTTCTACGCGAGTATTGGCTTCGCGGAAAGCTTCCACTACTTTCAAACGCTTCAAGGCTTCTGCCTTACGTTGCTGCGATGTATCGGTAGCAGCCTGATGACGAAGTTCGTAAGAAAGCTCATCCAATTTCAAGCGGCCAAGCAACATCTCGAGTGCATCGGCACCCATCTTGGCGATGAATTTCTTAGGATCGTTGTCATCCAGCAATTGATTTTCGCGTGGCAACTTGTCAACAATCTCCAGGTATTCTTCTTCGGTAAGGAAGTCAAGGCGGTTCACGCCATCTTCTTCTTTAATACCTGGCTGAATAACGACAAATCTTTCGTAATAAATAATCTGATCCAGCTTTTTAGTCGGCAGACCAAGCAAATATCCGATCTTGTTAGGCAGCGAACGGAAATACCAGATGTGAGCTACCGGTACCACCAATTCAATGTGGCCCATGCGCTCACGACGCACTTTCTTTTCGGTTACTTCTACACCGCAACGATCGCAGATGATGCCTTTGTAGCGAATGCGTTTGTACTTACCGCAATGACATTCCCAATCTTTTACCGGTCCGAAGATTCTCTCGCAAAACAACCCACCCATCTCAGGCTTGTACGTCCTGTAGTTGATGGTTTCAGGCTGAGTGATCTCACCGTGCGAACTTTCCAGAATAGACTCCGGAGAAGCCAAGCTGATGGTGATTTTCGAGAAATCGTTGTTGATCTTTTTATTTTTTCTGAAAGACATGTGTTGTGTTATTTCAGTTAACTAAATCTTTTTTCGTTCAATGTCCCCAGTCTTCAGGCCACCGTTTCCGGTAGCCTGCGACTGCTGAACTTATTAATCCATTGTAATCTCGAGAGCGAGACCACGCAATTCATGCACCAACACGTTGAAGGATTCAGGAATATTCGGCTTGCGCATATTTTCACCCTTCACAATTGATTCGTATGCTTTCGCACGACCGATCACATCGTCTGACTTGATGGTAAGAATTTCCTGGAGGATATGCGACGCGCCAAAGGCCTCGATCGCCCACACTTCCATTTCTCCGAAACGCTGACCACCAAACTGTGCTTTACCACCCAACGGCTGTTGCGTAATGAGCGAGTACGGTCCGATGGAACGTGCGTGCATCTTATCGTCAACCAAGTGACCGAGTTTGAGCATGTAGGCAAGACCTACAGTAACCGGTTGATCAAACTTATGGCCCGTCAATCCGTCGTACAGATACGTACGGCCAAACTCAGGTAAGCCTGCTTCTTTCAACTCAGCCGAAACCTGATCGAGCGAAGCACCATCAAAGATCGGAGTGGCATACTTGCGTCCGAGTTTTCTTCCGGCCCAAGCCAATACGGTTTCAAAGATCTGACCCAGGTTCATACGCGACGGTACGCCCAGCGGGTTCAAACAAATATCTACCGGAGTTCCATCTTCAAGAAATGGCATGTCTTCTTCACGAACGATACGGGCTACTACACCCTTATTACCGTGACGACCGGCCATCTTATCTCCCACTTTCAGCTTGCGTTTCTTAGCGACATATACTTTCGCCAATTGCACAATACCTGCTGGCAATTCATCGCCCACTTCAAGGGTGAAACGTTCGCGTTTAAATTCGCCAGAGATGACGTTGCGCTTGTTGAGATAGTTCTTCACCAATTCCGCTACCAAATCATTAGTGGCTTCGTCGGTCGACCAGCTTTCAAGGCTCACGTCAGCAATCAGGTTCACTTCTTCAGGAACGTTGTAATTGCTTTCGTCGCGATAGATATTCTTGTCCGGGAACAAATTACTTTCAATCACCTTCGAAGAGAATTTCACGCCTTTGCTGATTAACTCATCACCAAATTTGTGTTTCACTCCTTGGCTGGTTTTGCCAGTCAGCAACGTGGTCAATTTCTTGATCATCTCGTTGCGAAGTTCAGTCAATTGCTTGCTGTAACGGTTCTTGAGTGTATCCAACTCTTTCTTCGACTTGCTGCGCAAATCTTTGTCGCGCTTAGGGCGTGAGAAGAGTTTGGTATCGATCACCACACCTTTCAGTGATGGAGGCGCTTTCATGGAGGCGTCTTTCACATCGCCGGCCTTGTCACCAAAGATGGCACGCAACAGTTTTTCTTCCGGAGTAGGATCGGTTTCACCTTTAGGAGTGATCTTTCCGATCAGGATATCTCCTTCTTTCACTTCCGCGCCTACGCGGATAATTCCATTTTCGTCAAGATGCTTCACAGCCTCTTCACTTACGTTAGGAATTTCGGACGTGAGTTCTTCCTCGCCGCGTTTAGTGTCGCGCACTTCAAGTTCAAACTCCTCAATGTGAATTGAGGTGTATACGTCGTCGCGTACTACGCGCTCAGAGATTACAATCGCATCCTCGAAGTTGTATCCTTGCCAAGGCATGTAGGCCACGAGCAAGTTTCTTCCGAGGGCAAGTTCTCCGTTTGCAGTACCGTATCCCTGACAAAGAGGTTGACCTTTAGTCACTTTATCGCCCTTTCTCACCAGCGGTGTAAGGTTAATACAAGTGTCCTGGTTAGTTCTGCGGAACTTAATTAAGTTATAGGTTTTGAATTCATCTTCGAAGCGAACGATCTGTTGCTCTTCAGAGACTTCATATTTCACTACAATTTTCTTGGCATCAACAAAATCTACGACGCCAGTACCTTCAGCCAACACCAACGCGCGTGAGTCGAGGGCAATGCGGCCTTCCAAACCGGTACCTACTACAGGTGCTTCTGGTCTTAACAGCGGTACAGCCTGACGTTGCATGTTCGATCCCATCAATGCGCGGTTAGCGTCATCGTGTTCAAGGAATGGAATCAACGAAGCTGCAATCGACACGATCTGATTAGGAGCGATGTCCATATAGCGGATATCTTTCGGTTCCACTACCGGGAAGTCTCCTTCAAAACGAGCCTTCACTTTTTCTTCTTCCAGTTCGCCGGAAGATTTAATCTTCACATTCGCCTGAGCGATGTTGAATGTATCTTCTTCTTCAGCCGTCAGGAACACTACATCTTTTCCTTTTACTTTGCCGCCGTCTACTTTGCGGTAAGGAGTTTCGATGAAGCCCATCTTGTTCACTTTGGCGTGAACGCAAAGCGAAGAAATCAATCCGATGTTTGGACCTTCAGGCGTTTCAATCGTACAGAGACGACCATAGTGTGTATAGTGTACGTCGCGAACCTCGAAGCCTGCGCGCTCGCGCGACAGACCACCGGGCCCGAGTGCCGACATCCTTCTCTTGTGCGTGATCTCTGCCAAAGGATTGGTTTGATCCATGAACTGAGAAAGCTGGTTGGTACCGAAGAACGAGTTGATTACTGAAGACAACGTTCTCGCGTTGATCAGGTCAACCGGTTTGAAATCTTCGTTGTCGCGTACGTTCATTCTTTCTTTGATGGTTCTGGCCATACGGGCTAGACCTACACCAAATTGAGAATACAATTGCTCACCCACCGTTCTTACACGGCGGTTGCTCAAGTGGTCAATGTCATCGACAACGGCTTTTGAGTTGATCAGACCGATCAGGTATTTGACGATCAGGATAATATCCTGTGTCGTCAATACACGCTGGTCAGCGCTAAGATCAAGACCGAGTTTCTTATTGATACGATAGCGGCCTACTTCACCAAGGTCGTAGCGTTTTTCGCTGAAGAACAAGCTCTGGATAATATCACGGGCTGTTTGCTCATCAGGCGCTTCGGTATTTCTCAGTTGACGATAGATTTGCTCTACCGCTTCTTTTTCTGAGTTGCTATTGTCTTTTGCGAGAGTGTTGAAGATGATCTGGAAGTCAGCTACGTTCACATCTTCGCGGTGGAGGATGATCGACTTAGAGCCAGACTCGATAATCGTTTCAGCATCTTCGGCGGTGATCACGTGGTCGCGCTCCAGCAACACTTCGTTGCGGTCGATCGACACTACTTCACCGGTATCTTCGTCCACGAAATCTTCAGTCCAGGTTTTCAACACCCGGGCAGCCAATTTGCGGCCGATCATTTTCTTTAATGAGTTTTTGCTGGCTTCCACTTCTTCGCTCAAGCCAAACAAATCCAGAATATCTTTATCCGTACCGTAACCAATTGCGCGAAGCAATGTGGTCACCGGGAATTTTTTCTTACGGTCGATGTAAGCATACATGACGGCGTTTACGTCAGTAGCAAATTCTATCCACGATCCTTTGAAAGGAATGATCCGTGCAGAGTAAAGTTTTGTTCCGTTGGTGTGTTTGCTCATGGCGAAGAACACACCTGGCGAACGGTGCAATTGCGATACAATTACACGCTCGGCGCCGTTGATCACGAACGAACCCTTTTCAGTCATGTAAGGAATGTTTCCGAGAAACACTTCCTGCTCAATGGTCTGGAAATCTTCGTTGTCTTCGTCGTTACAAGTAAGGCGCAACTTTGCTTTGAGCGGCACTGAGAAAGTCAGTCCGCGATCGATACACTCGTCCACGCTATATTTAGGTGGGTCGATAGTGTAATCAACGAATTCGAGTACGAAATTTTCGCGCGAATCAGAAATAGGAAAGTTCTCTGCAAAAACTTTGAAGAGTCCTTCATTCTGTCTTTTTTCTGCAGGTGTCTCAATCTGCAGAAAATCTTTAAACGATTGAAGTTGGATGTCCAAAAAGTCTGGGTATTCCAGCACTTTATCAATGGACGAAAAATCAATTCGGTTGTTTGATGTCTTCTTTGCCAAGGTACTTAGCGGTTAAAATTTCCCGAACCAGAATTATTCTAAAACAGTAGATACGAAATGCCTATCGGCATAAATAGGAACAGACCCCAATCCTTGGGTAAAGGAATGGGGCCTGAAATTCCTTTCAGACGGTATCTGCGCCTTCCAAGAAATTACTTCAACTCAACTTCGGCACCAGCCTCTACAAGTTGCTTCTTGAGGTTTTCAGCTTCGTCTTTAGGTAAGCCTTCTTTGATTGTTTTAGGAGCACCATCAACCAGGTCTTTTGCTTCTTTCAAGCCAAGGCCGGTAAGCTCTTTCACCAATTTCACGATCTGAAGTTTGTTAGCACCGGCTGACTTCAACACTACGTCGAAGTTGGTTTTCTCAGCAGCGGCTGCGCCACCACCAGCAGCACCACCGGCCGCAGGGCCAGCTACTACAGCTGCAGCTGCAGGCTCAATGCCGTATGTTTCTTTCAAATAAGAAGCCAGTTCGTTTACTTCTTTTACAGTAAGTTCTACAAGTTGATCGCCAATTGATTTGATATCTGCCATGATTGATAATTGTTTAAAATTTTAATTCGATTAATTAATTTTTTCTTTCTTCCAGTGCTTTCACCAAGCCAGCTACAGTGTTCTTGCCGCTCAACAGAGCTGACAATACATTCTTGGCTGGAGATTGGAGCAATGAAACAATTTCTCCGAGGAGTTCTTTCTTCGACTTCAGTTCGCTGAGTGTCGACAAATGTTCTTCTCCGATAAACAGGGCAGATTCGATAGAAGCTGCTTTTAGACCTGGTTTACCTTCAAGTTTCTTGCGATACTCTTTGATTACTTTAGCCGGTGCGTTGCCTGATTCTTTCGAAAACATCACACCTGAAAAGCCGCGAAGCGATTCAAAAACCGGTTCGTAATTGGCCGATTGTCTTTCCAATGCTTTGCGGATCAATGTGTTTTTGTAAACCACATATTCTACACCAGCATTGAAGCACAACCTGCGCAGTGCGTTCACCTGAGCTACCGTTAACCCCGAAGCGTCAGTGATATAAAAATGACTGTTCTGAGAAAACTTCTCAGCCAGTTCATCGATGATTTGTCCTTTTTCTTCCCTGGTCATGTCTTTGAAAATTAAGAGCCCAATGAACTTGAATCAATCCTGATACCTGGGCTCATCGTGGTAGAAAGCGCTACACTTTGCAGGTAGGTACCCTTGGATGAAGCCGGCTTCAGTTTTACGACCATATTGATAAGTTCAGCGGCATTTTCTTTGATCATGTCCGGGCTGAAGGAAGCCTTACCTATACTTGCGTGAATGATTCCTTGTTTGTCGATTTTAAAGTCCACCTTACCCGCTTTCACTTCTTTCACTGCTTTTCCAACTTCAAGGGTAACTGTTCCGGACTTTGGATTTGGCATCAAGCCGCGTGGGCCGAGCACCTTTCCTAACTTACCAACTTTCGCCATTACGGTAGGCATAGTGATGATCACATCAATGTCTGTCCAACCGCCTTCGATTTTGGTGATAAACTCATCAAGGCCAGCGTACTCCGCACCGGCGTCTTTTGCTTCCTGAACTTTGTCAGGTGTGCAAAGCACCAATACGCGCACTACTTTGCCAAGGCCATGTGGCAATGAAACAACACCACGCACCATTTGATCTGATTTTTTAGGATCGATCCCCAGGCGGATGTCTACGTCTACCGAAGCATCAAATTTGGTGAAGGTTAAATCCTTCAGCATTTTGGCTGCATCAGTAAGGGAGTACTCCTTCTCAAGATTATACTTGGCGAGTACTGCTTTTCTATTTTTTGAAATTCGTGCCATTGTCTTTTTCGGTTAATCGTTGATAGCTATCCGTCGATCGTTCGTGGGCCTGGAAGCTGCTCGCGTAACGCTCAACTTTTAACTACACTTTTTTATTTATCCCAGGGAGCTGTGCCGCTAACCGTAACACCCATGCTGCGGGCAGTTCCAGCAACCATTCGCATGGCTGACTCAACTTTAAATGCATTCAAATCAGGCATTTTCAATTCTGCAATCTTTCTGATCTGATCCCAGGAGATCGAACCTACCTTCAAACGGTTAGGCTCTTTCGATCCTTTTTGAATCTTGATTGCGTCCATGATCAACACGGCTGCCGGAGGAGTTTTGATCACAAAGTCAAACGACTTGTCGTTGTACATGGTGATCAACACCGGAAGTACCTGACCGGGTTTATCTTGCGAGCGAGCGTTGAACTGCTTGCAGAAATCCATGATGTTCAAACCCTTCGAACCGAGGGCAGGACCGATAGGAGGTGCTGGGTTAGCCTGACCACCTTTTACCTGCAATTTCAAATAACCTGTAATTTCCTTAGCCATTGTATTCTTAGTCTAACTTTTCTACTTGCATATAACTCAATTCAACAGGAGTATTCCTGCCGAAAATTTTCACCATTACGTTCAGCTTCTTCTTGTCTTCAAAAATCTCCTCCACATTTCCTGTGAAGCCGCTGAAAGGCCCGTCCATTACCTTCACTGACTCGCCTTTGATAAATGGAGTTTCCAGTTTTTCTTCAAACTGATCTACTTCATCCACCTTGCCCAAAATCCGGTTTACTTCCGACTGGCGAAGGGCAACGGGTTCTTTGTTGGTAGCGCTTGAGCCATTAGCGCCCAAAAAACCAATTACTCCGGGTATGTTGTTCACTTTGTGGTATGCCTCGCCGTGTGAAAGATCGGCCGACACAAGCACATAACCAGGAAAGAAATTTCTTTCGCGAACGCGCTTTTTGCCATTGCGCATTTCGTACACCTTTTCCGAAGGAATGAGCACTTGCGGAATATATTCCGTGAGTTTAGAACGTTCGATCTCTGTTTCCAGGTAAGATTTGATTTTCTTCTCCTGGCCGCTGATCACGCGTAATACATACCACTTTAGCTCTGCCATGATTTCTTAAAATTCCCGGTAAAACCAATGCAAAGCATTATTAAAACCAAAATCGATTAAGCCAATGACCAAAGCGAAGATGATGGATGCTACGAGCACCAAAATCGCACTGCTTTGCAATTCATTGAATTTCGACCAGGAGACCTTGTTACGGATCTCGTCAATCGAATCGAGGATATAGTTCTTCAATTTTTCCATCAAATTCGCTGTTTCTAGTTTTTGCACGGGTGCCTGGATTCGAACCAAGATCAACGGTTTTGGAGACCGCTATTCTACCGTTGAACTACACCCGTAAATTCCCTGGTATCCCCTCCTGACGCTCTACCCTAAATTCAAAAGGACTGCAAATGTATGGCAAATGCCAAAGAAAACAAAAGCGTTTCCAAGAAAATTCTTGGAAACGCTTATTTGTTGATTATCAGTAATTTGCCTTATTAAGGCTAATTCTTAGTCGAGGATTTCAGTAACCTGACCAGAACCTACTGTACGACCACCTTCGCGGATAGCGAAACGCAATCCTTTTTCCATGGCAATTTTGTTGATCAACTCAACTTCAATTGACACGTTGTCGCCAGGCATAACCATTTCTACTCCGGCAGCAAGTTTACACTCACCTGTTACGTCAGTAGTACGGAAGTAGAATTGAGGACGGTATTTGTTGAAGAATGGAGTGTGACGTCCACCTTCTTCTTTGCTCAATACGTAAACCTCAGCTTTGAACTTAGAGTGCGGGGTTACAGAACCTGGTTTACAGATTACCATACCACGGCAGATTTGCTCTTTTTCAATACCACGGAGCAACAAACCTACGTTGTCACCAGCTTCACCTCTGTCAAGGATTTTGCGGAACATCTCCACACCAGTGATGGTTGAAGTAAGGTTTTCAGCGCCCATTCCAAGGATTTGTACAGGATCGCCAGTTTTGATCACACCGCGCTCGATACGACCAGTAGCCACAGTACCACGACCAGTGATCGAGAATACGTCTTCTACAGGCATCAAGAAATCTTTGTCGATCAAACGAACTGGGAGCGGAATATAATCATCCACAGCAGCCATCAATTCTTCTACTTTAGCAACCCACTTTGGTTCGCCATTCAATGCACCAAGGGCAGAGCCACGGATGATTGGCATAGTGTCGCCAGGGAATTGGTAAGAAGAAAGGAGTTCGCGAACTTCCATTTCAACGAGGTCAAGCAATTCTGCATCGTCAACCAAGTCAACTTTGTTCATGAACACTACAAGGGCAGGTACACCTACCTGACGAGCCAAAAGGATGTGCTCGCGGGTTTGAGGCATAGGGCCGTCAGTAGCGGCTACCACGAGGATAGCACCGTCCATCTGAGCTGCTCCAGTAACCATGTTTTTCACATAGTCAGCGTGACCCGGACAGTCTACGTGAGCGTAGTGTCTCTTGTCAGTAGCATACTCAACGTGTGAGGTGTTGATCGTGATACCTCTTTCTTTTTCTTCAGGAGCGTTGTCGATTGAAGAAAAGTCGCGCATTGCTGCCAGACCTTTAGAGGCGAGTACTTTAGTGATTGCGGCAGTCAACGTGGTTTTACCGTGGTCAACGTGACCGATAGTTCCAACGTTAACGTGCGGTTTCGAGCGGTCAAATGTTTCTTTTGCCATGTTTGAAAATCCCAGTTAAAGTTTAAAGTGTATAATTATTTAAAAAAGTTACTTTTTAATGGCCTCTTATTTCTAAGAAGCTACACCCTAAACATTTTAAGCCTTTCGGATAGGTTTACTGCCTTTCGGCAATGGCTGGTTTCTAAACACGTTTTGGATGGTCGCTACGCATCCATGCTAAGAAACTTCGCTTCAATATTTCAAGTTTTACCGGGATCAGACCTGCCGTCTGCCCGGATTATTTTTTTTGTGCTGCTGGTGAGTACCGAAGTTATTCACTCACCAACTTCACTTTCAGAGCTGTTGATGAGTCCCGATAGCTATCGGGATGAACTCACGACCTGCTATCAATCACCAACTTCACTTTCAGAGCTGTTGATGAGGATTGAACTCACGACCTCTTCCTTACCAAGGAAGTGCTCTACCACTGAGCTACAACAGCATTCACAAGCCGTTATTCGTTATCCGTTAATGGTTAATCGTGAATCCGATTAACTGATGACGATTAACTGATAACAGCTCAGAGCGGGAAACGAGGTTCGAACTCGCGACCTATAGCTTGGAAGGCTATCGCTCTACCAACTGAGCTACTCCCGCTTGTTGATTTACAATATTCGGATCGCAACCATTACAAATTGCAAATCTGAAATCGGCCATCGTAAATCTGCCTGTGGGGAGAACAGGATTCGAACCTGTGAAGACATAAGTCAACAGATTTACAGTCTGTCCTCGTTGGCCGCTTGAGTATCTCCCCTTTATTTCAACTTTTCTTAGAACTTTTCCTACTTCAGTGGGACACGTTTCGGCCATTCCCAAAAAATAGGAGTGCAAAATTATACGGTTTTTCGGTATAGGCAAACTGGCGGGAAGTAATTTATTCGGTTACATCAGCACTATTTCCTTAAGCACTTCTTTTCCAAACTCTTCTTCGAGGCGCTTCAGGAGTTGGTTTTTATGAAAACTGAGGTCGCTTTTCATGGTGGGCGAGTCTAACTCTATAAACAGTACCTTGTTTCGGATGTAAATCCGGCGGGTGTGTTTGGCTACTGGTTTTCCTACAATTTGCTCCCACGAAGCGATGACATTGGCCTCATCAAACTTGGGTTTGAGCTGGTATTCCTGCAGCAACTGGCGTATTGCCAGGCCTATGTGGTGAATATCGTGGGGCTGGTCGGCCATATCTGAAATCAGGATGGGTAGGTAAATTTACCATTTTCTATGTTTACCAGTCCGGCCTTGAGGTTTACCGCTTTCAAAATTTCTTTGCAGCGGTCGGGGCGAGCGTCGGTTAGGAATACCTGGCCAAACATGCCTTCGGCAACAAATTCGAGCATTTTGTGAATGCGGCGGTCGTCGAGCTTGTCGAATATATCATCGAGCAGCAGCAGTGGCTTGAATTTTTTGTTTTCGGCTACGGCCTGAAATTCGGCCAGTTTCAGGGCTATCAAAAAAGATTTTTGCTGGCCTTGCGACCCGTAGCGTTTTACTTCATTGTCATTCAATAAAAAGAGAAACTCGTCGCGGTGAATGCCGGCGTTGGTGCGCTGGGTGGCGAGGTCGCGGGTCAGGTTTTTCTTCAAAAGCTCTTCAAACTCACTGTCGTCAAGGTCCGACCGATACTCAATATTCATCTGCTCGTCGCCCGTATTCGAAAAATTCCGGTAGTGTTTTATAAAGACCGGCACAAAATCGCTGAGAAACTCGCGCCGGCGGGCATGAATACTTTTGGCGGCAGGCACGATTTTCTGATTGTAACTTTCCAATAAATCGAGGTCGGCGCGACCGCGTTCAGCGAAAAGCTTAAGCGCGCTGTTGCGTTGCTTGAGATGTGTGGTGTACACAATTAAATCTTCGAGGTAGCGGTGGTCTATCTGCGACAAAAAGCTGTCGAAAAATTTTCGTCGCACCTCGCTCCCATCCCAAATCAACTCAATATCCTGCGGCGCAATGAGCACGACGGGATATTTGCCAACGTGGTCAGAAAATTTGGTGTAATCCACGCCGTCTTCGCGAATGGTTTTTTTCTGGCCCACCTGAAATGAGCAAACCACCTCTCTGGCTTTCCCGCCAAGGGTAAAGCCGCCTTTGATCATAAACTGGCTTTCGCCCAATTTCACATTCTGCGCATCGGCTGGGTTGACGGCGCTTTTGGTAAACGACAAGTAGTGCATGGCATCGAGCAGGTTGGTTTTGCCGCTGCCATTGTTGCCCAAAAAGCAATTGAGTTGCTCACTAAACCGAAGGTTGGCTTCGGCATAGTTTTTAAAGTTGAACAATTTCAATTCGTGCAAAAACACCTATTTTCTAAAATTTGATGAACTCACAAGTGTTGGTTTGGCGATTGTCATGCCATCGTGTATTTTCGCAACTCGTAAAAATCCAAAAGTAATATTATGGCTGCCACCGCCCAAGCTAAAAGCAAAACCCCCAAAGCAGAGTACTCGAAAGAGACGTACATGTTTTGGTTTGAATCGATGCTGTTGATGCGCAAATTTGAAGAGAAAGCCGGGCAATTGTACGGCATGCAGAAAATTCGAGGCTTTTGCCACTTATATATAGGCCAGGAAGCCTGCGCTTCAGGCGCTGTTTCGGCTTTAAGAAAAGGCGATAAATACATCACCGCTTACCGCGACCATGCCCATCCTTTGGCGCTGGGCACCAGCCCTAACAAAATCATGGCCGAACTTTATGGCAAAGAAACCGGCGTGAGCAAAGGCAAAGGCGGCTCTATGCATATTTTTGATAAAGAACATGGCTTTTACGGAGGCCACGGCATTGTAGGAGCTCAAGTGCCGCTTGGCGCAGGTATCGGGTTTGCCGAAAAATTCAATAAAACAGGCAACCTCTGCATCTGCTACATGGGCGACGGCGCCGTGCGTCAGGGGGCCTTTCACGAAGCCTTGAACCTGGCGATGCTATGGAAAATCCCCGTAATTTTTGTGATTGAAAACAACGGCTACGCGATGGGCACTTCCGTGAAGCGCACATCAAACGTGACCGAACTCTATAAATTAGGTGAAGGATACGACATGCCTTCTGAGCCGGTGGATGCCATGAACGTAGAGGCTGTGCACGACGCCGTAGCCCGTGCCGCCGAACGCGCCAGAGCCGGCGAAGGCCCGTCGCTATTGGAGTTTAGAACCTATCGTTACAAAGGTCACTCCATGAGCGACCCTCAAAAATACCGCACCAAGGAAGAGGTAGAAGAATACAAACAACGCGACCCGATTGAGCAGGTGAGAAAAACCATTCTCGACAAGAAAATTGCTACCGAGAAGGATCTGGAAGCCATTGAACAAAAAGTAAATGCCCAGGTAGAAGAAAGCGTGAAGTTTGCCGAAGAATCGAACTATCCCGATCCATCGGAAGCACTGAAAGACATTTATGCAGAAGCCGATTACCCATTTATCAACGATTAATCGGTTTTTGATTAAAGATTGGAATTCTTAGTTTTGCAGCCCCGTGGAATCTGCGGGGCTTAATTTTTTTAAAATCATGGCTAAAAAGGAAGAAAGCAAAGAACTGTTAGAGAACCCCGAGGTAATCAAAGAAAAGCTTGAGGGCATAGAACATTGGGCTGAGAGAAACCCTAAAATCCTCATTGGGGTGGCTGCGGCACTGATTCTTGCCGTGGGTGGATATTTCGGATGGAAATATTATATCGACAAGCAGGAAGCTCAGGCTCAGAAAGAAATGTTTCAGGCCGTGCATTACTTTGAAGCCGACAGTCTCGACCTGGCTTTCAATGGCGATGGCAACAATCTTGGTTTCAAGCAAATCATTGAAGATTACGGAATGACTCCGGCTGGCAACCTGGCAAATTTTTATGCCGGTGCAATCTGCCTGAAGCAAGCCAAATATCCATTGGCTATCTACTATCTCGAAGACTTTAAAGCCAACGACCTGTTGATCCAACCTCGCGCGTATAGCCTTATCGGCGATGCGTATATGGAGCAGAAAGATTTTGAAAACGCTGCCTCATGGTACGACAAAGCTGCTTCTTACAAACCTACCAAAGAATTCACTCCTGATTATCTGATGAAAGCGGCGTTGGCGTACGAGAAATTGAACAAGAACGATAAAGCCAAAGAAATCTATCAGAAAGTGATTGATACCTATTGGGAAAGCAGCGCGGTGCAAAACGCGAAAAAATACAAAGCAAGACTGGAATCAAATTCTTAGTTTTAATACAACTTCAAAAGAAAGGGATAGTTGACTATCCCTTTTTTATTTAACCAAAAAATTATGGCAGGAATACTTTCATCCGTTGACGGAAAATCAAAATTCAACATCAAGAACAAGAAATTTTCCATAGTCGTGGCCGAGTGGAACGACGACATCACCGAACCTTTGTACGAAGGCGCTTACAGCGCACTGCTGCAGCTTGGCGCGAAGAAAGACAACATCACGCGCGTCAATGTGCCCGGCAGCTTTGAGTTGCCGCTGGCGGCACAGCGCGAGGCTTCCCAAAAACATACCGACGCGGTGATCTGCATCGGCTGCGTGATTCAGGGCGACACGCCGCATTTTGATTATATCTGTCAGGCCGTGTCGTACGGTATTATGAAAGTAGGATTGAAATACGAAAAGCCCGTGGCATTTGGCGTGCTCACTACACTTAATAAAAAACAGGCGCTGGAGCGTGCCGGCGGCAAGCTGGGCAACAAAGGCGAAGAAGCCGCACTGACCGTGGTGAAAATGCTCTGAAAATAAAATCTCCTTGAAAAAAGAAAGGCTCTCAAAATTGAGAGCCTTCTTTATTTGTGAACGAAGTTCGAATTACATATTCTTCACCACTTCGTGGCCAAACTCAGAGCACTTCAATAGCGTTGCTCCTTCCATCAGGCGGTGGAAATCGTACGTCACACGCTTAGCTGAGATAGCGCCTTCCAATCCTTTTACAATCAGGTCGGCAGCTTCCTGCCAGCCGAGGTATTCAAGCATCATCACGCCTGAAAGAATTACTGAGCCCGGATTTACTTTGTCCTGACCTGCATATTTCGGTGCGGTACCGTGTGTCGCCTCGAAGATCGCGTGGCCGGTAATGTAGTTGATGTTTCCACCCGGAGCGATACCGATACCACCGACAATCGCGGCAAGCGCATCAGAGATATAATCGCCGTTAAGGTTCAATGTGGCTACCACGGAGTATTCGTCAGGGCGCAACAAGATCTGCTGAAGAAATGCATCGGCGATAGAATCTTTCACCACGATTTTGTGACCGTCTTTGTTGATTTCCATCCATGGGCCGCCGTCGATTTCTTTGGCGCCAAATTCATTTTTTGCTAACGCATAACCCCAATCGCGGAAACCACCTTCGGTGAATTTCATGATGTTGCCTTTGTGTACCAACGTCACATTGGGCTTCTTGTGTTGAATGGCGTAGAGGATTGCGGCACGCACCAAACGCTCTGTTCCTTCTTTCGACACAGGTTTGATACCAATACCCGACGTTTCGGGGAAGCGAATTTTTTTATACCCTTTCGGGAAATTTTCTTTGAAGAGGTCTAAGAATTTTTTGTTCTCTTCAGTGCCTTGCTGAAATTCAATACCCGCATAAATGTCTTCCGTGTTTTCGCGGAAGATTACCATGTTGGTTTTGTGCGGCTCTTTCACCGGCGAAGGAACGCCTTTGAACCACTGCACGGGGCGAAGGCAAGTATAGAGATCAAGATCCTGGCGAAGGGCCACGTTCAATGAGCGGATACCACCACCTACCGGCGTAGTCAATGGGCCTTTGATGCCCACCAGATATTCGCGGAACACCTGCATGGTTTCTTCCGGCATCCAGCTTCCGGTTTTGTTAAAGGCTTTTTCGCCGGCCAAAACTTCTTTCCAGTTGATTTTGCGTTTGCCTTTGTAGGCTTTTTCTACAGCGGCGTCAAACACATATTTTGAGGCAGGCCAGATGTCAACACCGGTACCGTCGCCCTCGATGAATGGGATAGTCGGGTTGTCAGGCACATTTAATTTTCCGTTGGTGATACTTACTTTTTGATCGCTCATGATTTTAGATTTTTGAGATAAATTCAGAATTCAGGGTCGAAAATTAAGAAAAACTACAATGGCAGCGGCATAGTTTTGCCTGATAAATTGACGAACGGCGTTTTGAGGTAAAATTCCCGCTCAATCTCCCGGCGACGGCCCAGCCTGCTATCTTTTTTCAAGCAACACTACATTTTCCACGTGGGTTGTATGCGGGAACATATCTACCGGCTGAACTGCTTTTACACGGTAGTGGGCATCGAGAATTTTCAAGTCACGTGCCTGCGTGGCCGGGTTGCAGCTTACATACACAATTTTAGCTGGCGCCGCCTTCAGCAGCATCAGGCTTACGTCTTCGTGCATGCCTCCGCGTGGCGGGTCGGTGATCACTACCTCGGGATATCCGTGCTCAGTCAGGAATTTTTCGCTGAGCAAGTCTTTAATATCACCAGCGAAAAAATCGGTGTTTTTAATTCCATTTAATGCGGAGTTCACCTTTGCATCTTCAATAGCCGAGGCCACATATTCCAGCCCGATTACTTTTTTTGCCTTGCCGGCGATGAAGTTGGCAATGGTGCCAGTGCCGGTATAAAGGTCGTACACCAACTCAGTGCCTGTGAGGCCAGCCATCTGAAAGGCGACCGAGTAGAGTTTGTAGGCTTGCGCCGAATTGGTTTGATAAAATGATTTAGGCCCCACGCGAAACTGAAGCTCACCGCCGCCTTCGGGGCGATGCATCTTTTCAGTGATAAAAGGATTGCCCTTCCAGCAGATCACGTCCAGGTCGGCGAAGGTATCGTTGCGCTTAGCGTTGATAATATAATTCAGTGAAGTGATTTCTGGAAATTGCTCGGCGAGACCGCTGAGAATTTTTTCTGTCCACTCCATTTTGTCTTCCGTCACTTGCAAAATCACCATCACTTCTTCGGCCTTCGGTTGGCCATCCACCAATCGGGCGCCTGCCGTGCGTATGGTGATAGTGCGCACAAAACCGGTTTGCTTTCGCAGATCGAAAAAAGGGATATCGTGTTGCAAGGCAATCTCTCTCACACGCAAACGAATAGCGTTTGACGGTTCGGGTTGCAGAAAGCATTCTTTCACATCAAAGACCTTGTCAAACATTTTTGGAATGTGATATCCCAACCCAGGCTCGCCGAATTTTACTTCGGTGCCCATTTCTTCTTTCAGCAACCACCGGTTGGACGTAAAAGTAAAATCCAGTTTGTTGCGGTAGTGAATCGTTTGCTCCGAACCAATGATGGGTTGTATCGGTGGCAACTCAAGCCCGCCCAGACGCTCCAAATTATCCACTACTTGTTGCTGTTTGTACTGCAACTGACTGGCGTAGCTCAAGTGTTGCCACGAGCATCCACCGCACAATCCAAAGTGCGTGCAAAAAGGAGTGGCGCGTGTATCAGAAAGTTTGTGGATTTTACTGGCGCGGCCTTCAAGAAAACTGCTCTTGATTTTAGTAAGTTCTACGTCCACAATATCGCCAGGCGCACATCCCAAAATAAAAACCACTCTGCCCTCGTAGTGGCCGATGCATTTTCCTTCGGCCGCCATAGTTTCGACGACAATTTCGGTCAGTTGGTCTCCTTTTTTCAACGAGGTGCTACTCATACACAAGCCTTAGTTTATTTTGGTTATCAATTTTTTTGAAATTTACTGAAAGACGGGGGTTAAGCGATTCATTTCAATGAGTTATCTTTAGAATCCTTTTTATGAAGAAATTTTTCTTTGCGCTGTTGGTGATGTTGGTGACTCCGGTGTATGCCTCGCATATTGTGGGCGGGGAGTTTGAGTTAATTCATCTTTCGGGATATAACTACCAACTCAACATGATTCTTTATTTTGATGACATCAACGGAAATCCAGGGGCTCTTGACCAAAGCGTAACGGTTTCGTTTTATCGCAAAATAGACAATGCATTCATGACGAACCTGACATTGCCGTTGCTCACGCGCGATCCGGTTTCGTACACACAGCCCGCTTGCTCTACAGGCTTGCTCCAAACTGACAGAATTTATTATTCAGCCACCATTACACTATCTCCCAATACATTCAGTGATCCTGCAGGTTACTATATTTCATGGCAGCGGTGTTGCCGCAATTACAATATTACCAACATCTTCAGCGATGTCCCGGGAACCGGTACATCGGCCGGACAAACATTTTATCTTGAATTTCCTCCTGTAGTAAAAAATGGAGTACAGTTTATCAATTCCTCTCCGCACCTATTTCCGCCACTAAGTGATTACGGATGTCCGGGAAGACCTTATTATGTAAACTTTGCTGGTATTGACGATGACAATGACTCTATTGTCTATTCACTCACTACGCCATTGAATACCACTTCTTCTACGGCCATACCGCCTGCATCGCCGGCTCCTTACCCTCTGGTGGAGTGGAGGCCGGGATATAGTCTTGATCATATAATGAACGGAAGTCCTGACCTGCGAATCAGTCCAACAGGATTGCTTACTTGCACGCCGGTCAATCAAGGGTTGTTCGTCTTTGCCGTTAAAGCGGAAGAATTTCGCAACGGCGAAAAAATAGGCGAAACGCGTCGAGATTTTCAAATGCTGGTGGTCGACGGCTGCCAACCCGACCAACCGCCGCTGGTGGTAGGAAAGAAAAAAAGTGACGCCACTTTCACTTACGTGAATACGATGAACGTGAGTTTTGCCGATACGGTGAAAAATAATAACCGGTGCATTACTGTTCGGGTATCCGATCCTGACTCAAAAGATGCCGCGCATAATTTTACACAAAATGTAAGCATCCGGGCAGTAGCACTCAACTTCAAAAAATCTGATCTGAGCAGCATTCTTCCTTCTGTAAAGTCAGCCACGTTGGTCAACGGAAGCACCGTTGATTTTCAGGTTTGCTTTCCGCAATGCCCATTCATCAATGCACCCTATCAAATCGGTCTCATCGCCATGGACGATGCCTGCAGTTTGCCCATGACCGACACGCTCAAAGTCACCATCAACCAACAGCCGCCACCAAACAGCAACGCCTATTTTGTTCCTCCCAAAACCATTACCGCCACGCTTAACGAAGGAGAGACCGGCTCGTGGCCTTTTGTGGCGAAAGACGATGATGGTGATGCACTGAAACTCTTTGTAATTACCGACGGTTTTTTGTTAAGCAATGCGGGGATGACTTATTCGGCAACGCAAGAGCCCGGCATAGCGAATGGCAGTATTGCGTGGAATGCATTTTGCAAAAACTATGAGTTCAGCAAAAAAAATAATTTCACGATAAAGATTTTAGTGGATGATCAGGATGTCTGCAATATTGTTCACTACGACACGGCGCTTTATAAATTAAACGTGGTGCTGCCGGCTATCAATCCCAAGCTGAAAATTTACGATGAGAACCGTGTGCAAGACCTCACCAATGGATCGATCGAAGTTCCACCCGGCCATATTGGGTTTGATCTGCTTGGCACCGACACTGATGTAACTATTCTGGATACGTTGAGCCTCTCACTGCTTGGCGCTACAGGAACCATTGCACCTTCAGGTTATGATTTTGCCAACGCCACGGGCTTGCACCTTGTGGAGTCAAAGTTTTCGTGGGACCCGACGTGTTCGATCTTCAAAAACGGTTCACTAAATAATGACTACAAATTTCAATTTATCGTGGCCAACCATCATTGCAAAACACCTAAGACCGATACAGCTTATGTGAAAGTCTCCATCAAAGACGTAGAGAGTACAGACACAAAATTTCTTCCTCCCAACGTGATTACTACTTACCCTGATCATTGCAATGATTTTTTTGCCATCGATGGCTTTGACGGAGAGCCAGATTGCAGCGGGCAGTCGCGCGTAGCAGTAAACGCTCCGGTAGACAATTGTTCTAACAGGTTTGAGTCGGTGCGCATCTATGACCGATGGGGAAAGCTAGTTTTCACCAGCGCCGACAGAAAATTCAGATGGTACGCCCTAAATGAATCGGCGGGAGTTTATTATTATCTGATTCAATACACCAACAAGCAATACAAAAGTTCGCTCACGGTTATTCACTAAAGCGCTACTTTCAGCACGGCATTTTCTTTTACAAATACTACTTTGTCCATCCATTTCACTTTGAGCCAAACGTCTTCGCGCCCGAGCGCTTCAAGTTGATTTCCTTCGCCGATCACCGTAGCCACCGGAGCGCCAGCAGAAGGTCCATCCATCAGGAACGTATTATCAGCGCTGACGATGACCGATGTAGCCGGCGATGAATTGTTGACGTACAAAATCGCTACACTTACCAGCACAAGGCAAACAAAGGCAAGCCAGGGCTGCCTTTGATTTTTGCGCTGATAGTAGGAAAAGAAAGCTGCCAGCACGAGAAGCGCCGAAAGAATTGCCAAAACCAGCATTTTGCCATTGTGAAACCAGCGTGAAAGGCGGCTTGCATCATTATTTTGGTAGCCCTGCAAATTGAATTTGGAAGCAAGTTCCTCCATTTTTTGAAGAGATTGGTCGTCGTGGCTGGCCAAATGGTATAGCTGGAGATAATATAAAGTAGGCCCGATTTTTCCGAGGCCTTCCTCAATATAAGCCATCTTGAGTAGCATAGCCGGCGAGTATTTCCTTTCGGCAAGAGCGCCTTTATAAATCTCTATCGATTGAGTGTATTGCTTGGCCCGAAACAGGGAATCAGCCTTGTTTAGTTTTGAAACCTGAGCATTGGCTACCGCAAAAGAAAAGACAGATAATATTGTAGTAATTTTTAGAAATCGGGTTTGTAAATTTTTCATATTCGGTTACCTTTGCGTCCTCAATTTCGGAAAAGCGCGTTGAACGGGCAAATTCGCAGTTGAAATAGGAACTGGCATCGAAGTAAAAGCTTCGGTGGGAAAAGATCTCGTAGCTCAGCCGGTAGAGCATTACACTTTTAATGTAGGGGTCCTGGGTTCGAATCCCAGCGGGATCACGTAACACATTTAGGAAAGCTTCAGAACATTAAAATCTGAAGCTTTTTTCATTAATAGCCATCCCTTATTACACGGTTTATTACACGGATTGACATAATGCTAAATGTTGGGGCATTAGAGGGTCATTTCTTCTTGGCCTTAGCTTCGAATAATTCGTCCCTTTCTTGTTCGCTGAAAGATTCTCCGCACGTTGTACAAACCCAATCGCCCGTCGATGAACCCAAGTAGTATTCTTTGTCGAGCTCAGGGTGAGTGCATTTCAGGTTGCGCGCTTTAGCATCGCGTTTCAATTTCATTGCTTTATCGAACTGCATAATTTTAAATTTAGGTGAACCAATAAAACGAAAAGAGTGGTTTGATTGGTTCAAAAATTTTGAAACGATAAACCTATGAATTGAAATTGTTCGCCGAGGAGCCGAGGACATTTCAACAACTAAAAATCTTAGCTAAATATGTCGCGGAATAAGTCGCGGTGGGCTGGTTCGTTGTTCCAAAATAATAATTGCTAAAGCTGTCGTGACTTTATCGTAACATTGGACTAATTTTCGTCACCAAAGCCATTTTTTAACCTGATGCGATTCGAAAAAGGAACCACAAGTAAAGCACGTAAAAAAGCACTTTCATGGCTTAAGACGACATTCCCTTCTCATTATGAATATTTGTCGATCGGCTTGCCAGAATATGATGATCGATTGGACTTTTGGCGAATCTCAATCAACACTAAAAATTCTAAATTGGTTTTGATTGGAGAAATAAAGCTGGACCGAGCAGTTAAGAATGTAGTCGACTTTACAAAAAAAGAAATTATTCTCGATCGCATAGAAAAATTTAAGAATCAGCCCACAAAGAACAAGTCGATCAAAAATAAAAAGCAATTGTTTTATCCAGCGCCGATCCCAAACAAAATCATTTGGGGAGATGCTATAAAAGTGTTGGATGATTTTCCACCAGATACCGCACAGCTCGTCATAACGTCCCCTCCTTATTACAATGCGAAGCCACAATATTCTGAATATGTGGATTACCAAGAGTACTTAGATTTCTTAAGAAAAGTCTTCTTAAGATGTCATAATGTTTTGTCCGAAGGTCGTTTTTTCGTGGTTAATATTTCTCCCGTCTTGATCAAGCGAACGTCCCGTAACACGTCAAGCACTCGTATAGCTTTGCCCTTTGACATTCATAGAATCCTTGACAGCATCGGATTCGATTTTATCGACGATATTATGTGGGTGAAACCTGAAGGCGCTGGATGGAATTTGGGACGCGGGCGCCGTTTCAGAGCCGACAGACAACCCTTACAGTATAAGCCGGTGCCCGTGACGGAATACATTTTAGTTTACCGTAAAAAAACTGATAAGCTGATTGATTGGAATATTCGAAATCATTATGATTCTTCTTTAGTAAAGAGATCAAAGGTTAAAGGTGATTATGATGTTACAAACTTGTGGCATATTCATCCCAGCACAAATAAAATTCACCCTGCTACATTTCCTGATGAATTGGTGAGACGAGTTATACGATATTATTCGTTCGAAGGTGATTTGGTCTTAGACCCGTTTGGGGGTTCAGGCACGGTTGCAAGGGTTGCTCATCAAATGCATCGCAGGTTTTTATTGATTGATAAGGAGCACAAGTATTTTGAATTGATGCGAAAGGACATTTCAAAAGTCGTAGGGAATGATGCGCGCGTCGATTTCGATATTCACGACGAGTTCAAAGAAGAATAACGGAATGGAATATAATTTAGATGATTATCAACGATGGCTTGTCAATAACGTCACGCTTGCGAACGCTTATTCGACAGCTTCATTACGAACACTAACAACGCACATAATGATGGGTCGTAATTATCGACTTATCACAGAGAACAATACGAAGAGCAAATTGCTTTACACGTATCTGTGGCTCACCGATATTGTTAATAACGCCAAACGCGAGTTTGGCGAAAATTGGAAGACAGATTTGATGGCCCATTTAGTAGCAATGCGCCGAAAAAATGATGCGCAAAAAAATCTAATGTTTTGGTTAGTTGGGTTGACCGCGAAGACGTCCGTTAATCTGGGAATCAGTAAAGAAGATTTACCAGATGTGATACAAAATTTAAAGTTGCACGTTGAACAGTTGTTTGGCACAGAGGAACGTGGCGCCGACGTTGATAATGCTTGGCTGTTGATGATGGCGGGCTCTGCGACTCTTAACATCAGAGGCTCTGACAAATCGAAGGTTGGCAAACAAATTGAGAGGGTTTTAATTCGGGCAGTGTTGACAATATTAGGTTTGCAAGAGAACACACATTTTTGGGCTAACATTCAAAGGGATTTAGAAGTCGACAGGGAAGCCGATGCTGAGATACTTACTCAGCGAGGTAGAATAAGAATGGAAGTTGGATTAATCGCAGCAGGCAATCAAGAAGTCACTGAAGATAAAATTGGCAGAGTTGGACGTAACGGCATCATCCTTTTCGATAAGGTTGGTAGCAGAACTCGTATTTATGACACTGCTAATAATCACGGCGTGAAACTTGTACAAATAAGAAATAATCAGCCTTTAGTTGAAATACATCGTCACATTTCGCCTTTAGTAAATTATCCAATTGTGGCGCCTCCAACCACAGAAGAGGATATTGTCGCGCGCGTTAATGCGTTGCCTGACTCTATTTTTACTTTCGATAGAGCGGAGGTTTAAAAACCTTTGTGATCCTTCATTGCTTTTCGTATTTGATAGTATAACAACACGATCGTGCCGAGCGCGATGATTGTACCAAGTATCGCGTTGACGATTTGAAAGTAATTTAACGTTAGAGTGGTCGCGCTCACAAGCATGGTCAACGCCGATTCTTTAAGAGTTTTTAGCATTGTCGTTGTCGAAGTCTTTTAAAAAGAATAGAGAGAACCCGCCCGCCCAAAAAACTGACACCTGTTCAAGCGTCGCTTGGTCGAATATCAAAGCGATGACACTGATTGCGATTATCACGACCCCTATCAAGGTGGTCTTCCAATTTTTGAATACGCGGTCGACGAGGTTCTGCATTTGTTATTTATAAGAACCGCGCTTCGAAATCTGCCTTATTCTCTTCGCGTCGCTCAATATATAAGAGCAAATCATAGAAATTTTTAATGTTCGTCAAACGCTCAGACTTTCAGACCGTCATCACCGCCGACCAGTTAGAACAGCTCGTCCCGGACGCTCTGGATTCGGTATTGAACCAACAGATCGACGCCGCGACGATCGAGGTGCAGGCTTACCTTCGCTCGGTCTACGACATGTCACTTGTCATGCCGCCGATCTACGACTGGTCGCCCTACGTGATCTACAACGCCAACGATGCGGTGTGGTACAACAACCTCATTTACGTCTTGCTGCCGAGCGGCACAGCCGGTTCGGGTTACGCATCGGTCAACAGTGGCACCAACGGAATCTTATCGCCCGATGTCGACATCAACTGGCAGCAGAACGACTTCCGTGACCAGAAGCTTGTGCAGATCATGATCGACATCGTCTTGTTCTTCATCCACAAAAGGGTTTCGCCGCGCCAAGTGCCGCAGCACCGTTTGACGGCCTATGACATGGCGATACATTATTTGGACGAACTACGAAAGGGCAACCTTTCTTCGAACATGCCGACGGTGCCGCAGCCCGTCGATCACCCGAACGTGTGGTCGATACAACCTCGCCAGCAATGGCGGTTTTGAGCCATAAAACATATTTAGAAAACTCCATAAAACATATATGGAGAAAGAGATTTGGAAGGCTTATCCGAGTGATGAGAATATTTTGGTAAGTAATTATAGTAGAGTTGTCACTTTCTATAGAAAGAATAGTTCAAAAGTAATTTTAGACATTCCACGCGAGGTCGTAGCAAAACTCTACACTGAATATTATAGCGTTTGCATAGCCTCTCAAGTCTATAATGTTCATCGCTTAGTCGCCGAGACTTTTGTACCAAATCCGAAAAACAAACCTCAAGTCAATCATAAAGACGGTAACAAACTTAATAACGATCCCAACAATCTTGAATGGGTTACAAATCAAGAAAATGTACAGCATGCCTTTGATAACGGTTTAGGTTATACGCCTTGGCGAATAAAGGGTCGAATTCTTTCAGAAGAAACAAGAAAGAAAATAAGCGATGCACGTAAGAGAAGGTCTTCGAATAAGGATTAAAATAAAATCATTCATCAATATATAAGACGATACGCTCACGTACCAAAAATATTGAAATCATGAATGACGCCTTATACACCGTCGCCCATATTAGACCCGTTGCAGCAGTTCAACCCGTCGAACGTTTTTATCCCCGACCCGATTCGCAATGACGGTTATAACCTTTACCTGCGCTGGCTTTACGATCAGACCACGAAGACGATCCCGCTATGGCAGACCGCGCGCTATCAAGCGCGTGCCAACAGGTATTACACTAACCGTTGGCCCCTAAAATATCAATTGATCGATTTCTACGAGGAGATTCTGAAAGACACACACCTCTACGCGATCGTTCAAAACAGGAAAGCGAAAGTGCTCGGCACCGAGTGGTCGCTCGTCAGCGAGGACGGCGTCGCCGACCTCAAGGCAAAAAGGCTGTTGCAGCATAAGTGGTTCGACGACTTTCAAAACCACACGATCGACGCTTTGTTCTACGGCTATTCTTTGATACAGCTCGATGACGTCAACAACGACGGAGAGATCGAGGTTGTTCACAACATCGAACGACGCAACGTTGTGCCAGAGTACAACAGCTTGCGTATCCGCCCGACTGATTACAACACGGGCATCGACTTATCGCAATTGAGCGACGTCATATTGATCGACACGAAATCGCTCGGCATATATGAATTGGCTTGTGTGCCGGTGCTTTACAAACGCAGCGCGATGGCGGCGTGGACTGAACACTCCGAAATTTTCTCGACCAATTTCATGATCGCCAAGGTTGACGTCAACGATGCCGACGCCGTCCAGCGTTTGAAGAATGATTTGCAAGCGGCGGGTCGCGAACGCATCGCGATACTGGCGCACGACGAAAGCTTGGAATTGAAAGAACAATCGTCGTCCGACACTTACAGGATTTATAAAGAGCTGATCGAAACGCTCAACGCCGAAATGTCCAAGCTGTTCGTCGGCCAGACTATGACGTCGGACAAGGGCTCGTCTTATGCTCAGGCCAATGTGCATCAGATGACGGCGCAAGAAATAGCCGAGCTCGATCAGAAATGGGTGGCGGCTCACATCAACGACATGTTGATACCGAAATTGATAAGCGAGTTCAATTACCCGTTGAAAGGCTTGCACTTTAAATGGAACGATTCGCGTCAGGCTCCGCTGACGGATAAGATTCGTCTATTCGATATGCTCGGAAAATATTTCGACATCTCCGCGCAGGAGATCGAGGCCAACTTCGGCGTCGACGTCGAACCAAAATTGCAAACCTTGCCAGACACAAGTGTCATCGATGACGGCGACAATACGCCATTGCCGATCGGTGATACCCAATCGATCGACGGCGTCGACACGAATGACAACGGCGAGGGGTTTGAAAGCTGATGTTCGACTTCGGTTCATCGTTCGAAGATTTGGTCAGAAAGGTTTGGGAGACGCAGGGCGTACGCTTCGATAAACAGATACTCGACCTGACGCTCGACGCGATCACCAAAGCCTTTGACAACGGCTTCGGCCAACCGAGCTTCGACTTAAATTCGCCTGACTATCTGAGACTGTCGCTCAACGAAAGCAACATCGCGCGCTTCGCGGCCGCGAAAACGGTTTCGCAAGTGTTGGAATTGAACCGGCTGAAAAACAAATTCGAAAAGTTTCCCGATTTCCAGAAAGCCGTTCAGCAGACCAACATCACTTATAATAAAACTTGGCTGAAGGCCGAGTACGATACCGCTTACACGACGGGCCAGACGTCCGCCGACTATTGGCGCCAAATCGAATCGAAAGAGCTGTTCCCGTACGTAATGTTCGATACGATGGGAGACGGTCGAGTCCGCGACAGCCACGCCGCGTTGGATGGCAAGGTCGCGCGTGTCGGGTCGACGTTGCACGACTTCTTTAACCCCCCGTTAGGCTACAACTGCCGCTGTCGCTTGAAGAGGCTGTCGGACGATGAGGCGACGAAAGTATCGACCGTGACTGAGGTCAAATCTATCTTGCGAAATTCAAAGGTCGGCAACGCGAAGGACAACGCGCTCGACATCGTCGACAAATACGGCTTCGGGATCAACCGCGCCAAGACAAATGAAGTCTTCACCGATTCGCAGTTCTTCGTCAAGAACTTCAAGGAAAGCGGCTTGCGTCCTAAAGACTACGGTTTGAAAAGTTACGATCAGCTTAAACAACATTTGCCGTCGTATCACGACAGCCACGTCGACAAAGAGCAATTCTTCAAACAACATTTTGGCTCCAATAATTTGTCGTCGCCGGATGCCGTGCGCTTGAAAGATTACAGGAACCGCCCGATAATTTTTCCGAAAGGGTTAGATTTCAAGGACCCGTTCGAACTACAAAACGCATTGTCCCACCCGTCTGAAGTGTGGCTGGTGCGGGACGGCGAGACTTATCGTCGACAGTATCTCAAGTTCTACAAGAACAAAGCGGTTCGAGTGGAAGTCAATCTCAACAACGGTCTCGACGAGACGATCGTGAAAGCGAAGTTTGAAAATGCCATCGACGGTTATCGCAAAGGCGTGAAGATCGAATAAGCGTTGTGATATATAAGACATGGCGAAAAATTTCGACGAGGCTTTCAGGAACCTTCAGAACAAACTGACCGCGTTGCAAAGGGACGCTTTGCAGATCGTGCAGGTCATGTCCGAACGGCATTACCGCGATTCGTTTCGCGACGGCGGTTTCACCGACCAGACCTTGCAGCGTTGGAAGCCTTTGAAAAATTCGAGTCGAAGTCCACTGACCTTAACGGGACACTTGAAAGGATCGATACGAAGCCAGATCATCGGCAACGGCGTCCACGTTTTCAGCGACGCCGAATACGCGGGCTATCAAAACTACGGCACTCAACACATCCCCGCGCGTAAGTTCATCGGCTTTTCGAAAACTCTGAACTCGCAAATCCGCGACAGGATACTGTTGCAGGCAAAAAAGATATTCTATTGAAATGGACGACGGATTATTGCAACTGTTATCGGATGTCATCACGGTGTTACAGAATTTGAAAGATCAAAACGGAAAGCCCGTCTTCCGCAAGGTGACGATTTACAACAGCCAAGATTTAAGATTCGGCTCACAGAACGACTACAACAAGGACACGCGCGTCGGCAACATCGCCGATGTCAACGACTGGCCGGCATGTTTCATAGAGCCAGTGATCGACAACGTCAACACCGAGGGTCTCGGCACGCAGACCTTGGAGGGCCGTTTGTTGGTTCACATCTGCACTTACCGCCTTGACTTCGACACAAATTGGCAACAGCCTTACGTGCTTCGGACTTTAGTTCACCAAGCCTTGCAGATGCTGAAAGACGAGGACGACCGTTACGCTTCATTGATGAGACGAACGGAGGTGCCCGACGTAAACCACGACACGTTATACAACTGGATCGCGACTTACGGCTTCTTGGTCGTCGATGACACCGCCAACATCTACAGAGACGGAACCTGGGGGACCGCCGGTTTAGGCAGTATCATTTTCGAAGATCAAACCGGAAACGTCATCAAAACGATTTAGCAAAATGTGAAAGCCATGTCACAATAGATATGGCATGCAAGAAATACAAATGTATGGTACGATTGGTTACGATGATCTCCAAGGTACCGAGTTCGTCAAAGCATTGACGGGCCTCGCCGCGATCGATAAAGAAATCACAATCTGCATCGACTCGGTCGGCGGAAGCGTCTTCGACGCTTTGTCGATCTACAACTGCATCAAAAGCTTACAGGCCGACGGGGTAAAGTTCACCGCCGACATTGAGGTGTTGTGCGCCAGCGCCGCGTCGTTCATCGCCATCGCTTGCGATAAAGTCGTGATGAATTCCTACGCGCTATTCATGATTCACTCTGCGAAAATGTACGTCAGCAACCCAGCCGACATGGCTTTGCTGACGAAGGTGAACGACATCGCTTTGAAGATGTACATGTCGAAGACGGGCAAGTCCGAGAATGAAATGAAAGCCATGTTGTCGACCGACACTTGGATGACGGCCGACGAAGCGGTCGCGAACAAGTTCGTCGACGAAGTTGTGTCGGAGGGCGAGGAAGCGGGCGAAGAGATAATGGCAAAAGTAGACATGCTAAGATCGATAAATAACCACAAGAACAGCTTTGAGGTCATAGCCCAACTGTATGTTCCAAAAAATAACTCAACAGTCAATATGCTTGAAAAAGTAACAGCTGCTTTGAACTTGGATGCCAAGGCGAATCAAGACACGATCGTCGCAAGCATCTCCGGTTTGAACGAGCAGATCAAGAAAGCGACTGCCGAGGCAGAAAGGTTGCAGCTCGTCATCTCCGAACAGAAGACGAAGATCGAATCTTACGAAGGTCAAATCAAGGCTGAAGCTGAAAAGCGCGCCGAAGAGTTGGTCGCCGAGGCCGTCAAGATCGGCAAGGTTAGCGCCGCTACCAAAGACCAGTGGCTGAAATTCGCCAACGCGGATTTCGAAGGCACCAAGGCGATCATCAACGATCTGCCGAAGGCGACGGTCAAATTACACACCATGATCACTTCGGCGGTGGAACCCACCGAGGCCAAAGTGCAACTATCCCCTCTCGAACAAATGAAATTAGAAATGCGCGAGAAGGCGACTAAAAAATCTCTCAATGAATAATGGCTTTAACATTAAACCCGACCCCACTATATGGTGGTGAGGTATACGGTAAGATAGTCTCTAAACTTTTCCAGACCCACAAACTTTACCAAGCCGGCAAGCTTTATGTCCAAGGCGGATTCAAATATAAGTTCTCAATTCCGTTGAGCGATCCGACTTACGCTGTGCAAGCCGCTGCACCTACTCCCACATCGAGCGGCTCATTGAATTACAAAGACCGCGTGTTGGCATTGTCCGACTACATGTTCTATCAAGAGTTCAACCCACGTGTGCTTGAGGCGTATTGGAGACCATTTCAGCCGACCGGCCCGCTTGTTTTCGAACAACTGCCAGCCGACGTGCAAGCAAACATGCTCATGGAAATCTTTGGATACCTTGGCCAGTACCACGGTCAGAAGGACGTCACCGGCTCTAAGTCTGGCGGCGACTTTTACGATGGCTTTTTGACAAAGATCACGGCTGCGTCCGGCGATTACGCCAACGCTGTTACCGTGAATTTGCCGGGCACCATTTCAACCGGCGGAACAAGCGGCACTGCCGCGAACGTATTGTCTGCGTTCAACGCGGCTAAACAGGCTGCGATGTTCGGCGGCAATCCGCAGTTGCAGATCGCTTACATCAATCGCGATGCAGATTGGACTTGGATCGTATCTCCACAAACCGCCACGCTGTGGGGCGATTACCAGAAGATCAACCAAGTCTACAAGGGTGAAGATCCAACTGGCCGCGGCAAAATGGAGTTCGACGGTCGTCCGATAATTGTTCAGCCTAACTTCCCAGAGAACACAATCTTCGGAACGTACATGACGGCAGGCACTGATTCGAACGTTTGGATCGGCGTCGCAGACACAAGCGACGAAAACACCATCAACGTTCAGCGCGTGCAGAACAACTCAGAACTGTACTTCGCTAAAATGTTGATGAAGCGCGACACCGCGATCGTTCGTCCAGAACATTGCGTCATCGTGAAGTAAACTGACAACCAAACCGGACGAAGGGTATAACAATCTTTCGTCCGGTTATTAAAAAATCTTTCCTATGAAATGTCTCTATCAGGAGTTACCATTAACAAGAGCACGAACAATCTCGGACGCGCTCGCTTGGGTAATGATCACATCAGCGGATTGTTAGTTTACAGCACGCCACCAATCGCATTCGGCACTTCTAACGTCGTGTCGATCGGCTCGGTGGCTCAGGCCGAAGCACTCGGCATCACGTCAAGCTCTTTCGCGGTATTGCATTACCACATCTCAGAATATTTCAGACTCGCCGGCAACAGCTTATTGTACGTCGGCATCTTTGCGCACGCGGGCAGCAACGGTTTAGATTTCTCGGAAATCCAAACTATGCAACGCGTCGCCAACGGAACCATCCGACAGATCGGCGTCTATTTGACCGATGATTTAACATCGGGCATCGTATCGCAGTTGCAGACGCAGAAGACTGCGCTCGACGGTTTGAAGACACCGCTGTCGATAGTGTTGACTGCAAACATCGTCGGAGTTACGCTGCCCGATTTCTCGGCGGCCACTTCGACCGGTGTATCTGTCATCACCGATCAGGCGGGCGACTCCGCTTCGGTCGGCGCGACACTGTTCGCGGCATCCAACAAAACAGTAGGCTGCCTCGGCGCTTGCCTCGGCGCGATCTCATTGGTCGACGTCGCGACATCCATCGGTTCGGTCTCAGACGTTCCGAACCTTGCGGGTTCCGAACTTGATGTCATCGCCGACGGCGCTGGCAACCTTTACACTTCGTTCACGAAGGCGCAGATTTCCTCTATCACCGACTTGGGCTACCTCAAGCTGGTGAAGCACGAAGAGACCAGCGGCACTTTCTTCAACGATGACGTCACTTGCGGCACCGGCGATTTGGACAGCATCCATTTGAACCGCGTGATCGACAAAGCGACTCGTGGCGTCGTGTCGGGCTTGGCGCCGAAGATCAACGGTAAAGTGTTATTCAATTCGGACGGTTCGATCAGCGAGAACACAGCCAAGCTTTTTGAAAGCCTCGCTGCGGTTCCACTCGCGTTGATGAAATCGGTGGCGGAACTTTCCGACTTCTCGGTCTTCGTCAACCCGAACCAGAACGTGCAGGGCACCGACAACCTCAACGTGATCGTCGAGCTATTACCGGTCGGCGTCTCGAAAGTCATTACGGTAAATATCGGCTTCACCACGTCGGTTTAAAAAATAACGCGCATTAAAAAAAATGGCACTGGAACAATCATATAGAAACGGCCGCGCATACGATGCATCCCAATTGCAGATTTTTCTGTCGTTCATGAAGACTCCGATCGTCGGCTACAAGAGCATCGACTACGGAACCAAGCAGGAGAAAAATAAAAATTGGGGCATAGGCACACAGCCGACTTCATACGGGCACGGCCAACGAGACGCGACCTGCACTTTGGGCATAAGCTCCGAAGAGTATCGCAAGATCGTCGACGCGAGTCCGAACGGCGATATTTTATCGCTGCCTCTGTTCGACATCATCGTCACATACAATCACCCTGAGACCGACAAGATCGTGACCGACAAGGTCAAATACTGTCAGTTCATGGACGCGATGGTTGAGACCGCGCAGAACGATAAAGAGTTCGCCCTCGAGTTTGAGATATTGTGCGCCGAGATCGAATCGGGTCAACGCGGCTAAAGGACTTGTCGGTAGAAACCGGCAGGTGTGGATTTTTTTATTTTTTCTTAAAAGGCTTGCGAAACTTCGCAGGCCTTTTTCGATAAATAAAATGGGAGCCGACATAACTCCCGTTCTTTTTTTTCATTTCAAACGGGGCGCGTCATTCGCCCCGTTTGTTTTTTCAATCGGTCGCTCCTTATAGATAGGTAAAAATAAAAATTCTATATGACCGATTCAGAAATCATAGACATCCATTTGCCGGCCGAAGAAAAAGAAGGTGGCTACCCCGAAATCAACTTACAGTTCAGGAAGCCGACGATCGAAGAGCTCGGCATCGTGCACAGCGCGAAAGCCCGCGGCGATTCTTTGCTGAAGATAACATTGACCCTTTTCAAAACCGTCTTCGTCTCGGGAGACGAATGGGTATTGGATGACGCGATGTTGCTTGGGCAATTGGCGACCGAACTTCAAGAAGTGATACAGGGCTATGCCTTCAAGATCGACGAGAAGTTCAACGCGGTCGCGAAAAGAAAAGAGTACGACATCACTTTGATCATCGACGAGAACGACGATTCGAAAAACGTTCGCTTCAAAATCTCGCGACCCAACGTCGATCAATTTACGGTCTACGAAAAATATATAGAAACGAATTCGGTGATCGCGACAAGAGAGCTGTACAAAGCGTGTTGGATCGAAGGCGATCAGAAGGTCATGGAGGACAGCGGCTGCTTGATGTCGATGATGCAGGCGTTGCAGCGCATCGCGGCCAATCACACCGAGTCGATAAAAAAGCAATTGCTTCCGCGCCAGCAGTAAAGCAGTCGGACGTCGTCAGGCAGCTGTCGGTTTTGATAAGGCACTACCTGCATCTCGACCCGAACGAGCTCGACGAAACAACCTTCGGGCTGCGTGCGATGGAAGTGAAATGGTTGATAGAGCGACACATATATCCGATGAACGGAATAAAAATGAAGCAGCGATGAAGTGGCCGAAAGAGTCGAATTCGAGTTCAGCTTAAAAAACCTATTCAGTCCCGCGATCAATAAGGCGGCGTCCGACGGCAAGAAAGCCTTCGACTCGCTCGACAAAGAATCGGCGGAATTCTCGAAACATTTAAAGGACAACAAAGTCAACGCCGACGCGGTCGGCTCTTCACTTAGCGGGTTGAAAAGCCTCGCGGGCAAAGCGTTCGCGGCCCTCGCGATCGGCGAGACCGTGAAGAGCATGGCCAACCTCAGCATAGAGGCCGAACAAAACAAAATCGCCTTCACGACTTTCCTCGGGTCGGTCGACGCGGCAAACGCGAGCTTGAAGGAGCTGAAGCATTTTGCGGCCGTCACGCCGTTCAGTTCGCGTCAAGTGATTGACGTGTCAAAGGCGTTGCTTGGCTTTGGCGTTCAGGCGAAAGATTTGCAACCTACTTTGAAAGCTCTCGGTGACGTCTCGTCAGGAACGGGAAAAGACTTCAAAGAATTGGCCGTCATCTTCGGCCAGATCAAATCGGTCGGACATCTTATGGGCGGTGACCTGATGCAATTGCGTCAGGCGGGCGTCCCGATCGTGGCCGAGCTCGGCAAGAACTTGGGCAAGACCGACGAGCAGATCGTTCAAATGGTTCACGACGGCGCGATCGGCTTCAAGGACGTCGAGCACGCTTTCCAAACCATGTCGTCTAAAGGCGGCATGTTCTTCGACCTGATGCAGAAGCAGTCTGAATCTCTCGGCGGTAGGTTATCTACGTTGGGAGACAACTTCGAAGTGCTCGGCACTCAAATCGGCGACAACTTCATCGCGCCGGTCATCGCGCGCTTCGTCAACTTCACCAACGAATTCCTCGACAACATCCAACCGGTCAAGGAGGCTTTTGGGAACCTTTTCACGGCGCTGTCCCCGATAGGCGATGCGATCAACGAATTGGGAATCGCCTTCGGGCTTTGGACAAAAGAGGGATTAAACGGCGCGACGGTCGCTCAAAATTTCGCCAACGCGTTGAACACTTACGTGGTGCCGGCCGCGAAGCTTGTCGCCGACAGTATCAAGTTCGTCGCCGACGTTTTGTCGGAATACAAAGTCATCGTCTATTCGGTGCTCGGCGCTTACGTCGCGTTTCAGACAGCGTCGCTCGCGGTCGCGGCAGTCACGAAAATAGTGACGGCGGCGCAGTGGCTTCTTAACGCGGCATTGACCGCCAACCCGATCGGCATCGTCATCGTCGCGATCGGCGCATTGGTCGGCGCGTTCGTCTACGCGTGGAACGAGATCGAGGGTTTCAAAGAGGGCATACTTGCATTTTGGGAGGCGGCCAAGTACGCATTCACCAACCTCGGCACATTCATCCCGAAGGTGTTGTCGAACATCGCGAAATTTTTCACCGACACTTTCAAGCCGTTCTTCGAAGCGATCGACGCTTTCAAACGCGGTGACTACGGTGAGGCGGCCAAGCTTGCCGGCAAGGGTCTTTTATTGTCTGCCACGATACCGCAAAGATTGATTTACGAAACCGTGACGGGCGACATCTTCAAAGGGACGGGCGCCGACGAAGTATTCAACAACACCAAGTCGAAGTTATTGCGCGAGAAGCGCGAAGCGGAGGCGAAGAAGAAATTGGAAGAACTGAACAAGGGCTTCGGCAACGTGCAGAAGGGCAACGAAACGGTCACGCCGACTTTATCGTCGGGCGGCACCGGACATGCGACAGGCGCAACGGGCCACCTTAAAGACGCGGCCGTGCGAGTTGGATCGGCGCCACAAAGCGTGACGGTCAACTTACACTTCAACAAGGACAGCTTCCACTACGAAGTGAACTCAGTCGTCGAAAGCCAGACGTCGGTCGAACACGAATTCGCGCGCATCTTGGCAAGTATCGGCAACATGACGCAGCACAGCTTCAAGTAAAAAATATCAAATAATGAATGGCAGGCTTAGGATCATTTCTTCAAAACAAGCTCGGCGGCTCCGGGATCAACGCGCCGATCGTCCCCGACGACAAGTACCTCGGCAAGGCGTCCCTGTCGCGCTTCGGCACTTGGGTCTACTCGGACGTGATACTATCGCTGCGACCCGACATCGGTTCGGTCGACATAAGCGGCAGCGTCAACGTCGGCGGCTCGACCGTCTCATTAGGCAACCAGCTTGCGACGCAGATTCAGCGCACAGCAAACAACATCAGCGAAGAAAACTTTCTAAGCGGCGACCCGGATTCGATCCGCCTGCAAGAGTGCATCCTTCGGGTCGACCTGGCGAAGGTGATGAACATGACGACGATCGCGGGACGCGACGACATGGTCGTCGAGTACCTCGCCAAAGGCAGTTATAAGATCACGGCAAACTTCAACATCGCGTCCAGCTGGGAGAACGTCATGCCCGAAGCGCCGATAAGGAAGATGATCAAGATTTTGGAAAGCAAAGAGCCTTTGACGGTCTCGTGTCGCTTTTTAAACTTCTTCAACATCGACCGCATCGTCATATTGGATTACTCGATGCCGCAGCGCGCGGGCTACGTCAACCAGCAGGCGGGATTTTTCACGGCCATCGCGATCTCAAACGAAGACACCATCGACGCGCAGATTCCGACCAACAACGACACGGTGCTGGGTCATTGATATGGCGTACTTAGAACTACATTGCGAGATCGACATAACGACCGGAGAAAGCCGAACCGTCGGCAACACTCAGGACGGCACGCCGATCGTGATGCGCGCCAACCAGAATTTCAACTTCGACGAAGTCGTCGGCATAAAGACGTCGGAGAGCAACGAGAACCTCGTCAACACTTGCGAAATAGCGTTGGCAAAAGGCTTGAAGTTCCGTTACACGACCGACACCGGCGTCGACGTTTCGGTCACTCCCGATTTGCTTTTCCAAATCGGCGATTACGTCAGTTTAAAAATGTGGTACACGGTGCCGATCATCAACACTTCGAATCCCGCCGTCGCGCAGCAAACGAACTCGAAGCCCGATTACACGGCGTACTTCACCGGTTATATCGCCGACGTGCAGATAGGCGTGCCGATAGTGTTACGCTGCGAGAACGAGATGTGGGCGTTGAAACGCAACAACCGACTTTTCCCCGACGACTTTCTGACGGGCAGGAAGATCAACAACAAAGTCGTTCCAGCAAACCCGATCGTCAAGGACGACGGCTCGCTCGGCGTCACGCTCGGCTCCGTGAATTCCTATCTGCCGAAGAAGACTTCGCTCGATGACATTTTGAAAGTGTACCTGTACGACACGACGTTGCCGATCGTCGGTGACTCTTTCGACAAATCTAACGTGACCACGGTCTCGGTCGAATTGCCGGGCTACAAATCGGACGGCGCGTTTTCATTGGCACAGATATTCGACGACCTCAAGGATTACGCGGGCATCCTCGCCTACTTCCGCGGCGGGAAAATTTACATCGGCCCGCAGTCGTGGGCGATATTTCAGAAAGAGCATTTGTTCGCGTTCAAACAGAACATCATCGACAGTTCGAGCTTGTACTTTCAATCGGCGAAAAGCGTCAAGTACCGCATCGAGGTCATCAACATCAAGAACAACGTGCAGACCAAGATCGTCAACAACAAGTACAAGACGAAGGTGACCAACACGCAGACGTTGAACAACGGGCAGCTCGAATACTTCGGCGACGCCGAGGGCGAGGTGAAGAAGCTGTTCGTCTACAACTACGACACCACGTCGCCCGACTCGCAATCTCAACTTGAGGACTTGGCGCAACAGGAATTGTTACGCTACAAGTATGACGGCTACGCCGGTTCCTTCACCACGTTCGGCGCGCCCGCCGTTTACTCCGGCGACATCGTGACATTGTACGACCCGGACGCCCCGTCGCGCGGCGGGCAGAGCCAATCGTCTTACCTCGTCAAAGCGGTCGAAAGGGAGTTCAACGCCGACGGCGCGAGCTACCGTCAAAAGATATACATCGGGCGAAGAGTTTAAGAAGTCATTTTTTTGAAATCGGCCTTTCCGACTTTTTAAAATTTCGCGGAGAAGAAATTTATAATTATAACTTATACTATATCATTATCTGGATCTTTTTTCGTGGCTCTTTTTACATTCGGTAACGTGGCTTAAAGTAGTTCCGATCGCAATTCTTAATAGATAATGACGATGGAAAACTTACACGTCATAAATGAGAACCTCAAAAAGTTTGTGCAACAGAACTCTGCACCGCAGCTCGGGGCCGAGAACTGCGTCGTGTTCGCGGTCGACATCACCAATTTCACAATCGACTGCGTCGGTCAGGCGACCGGCAAAGTGCATTACGAGGTACCGCTTGTCACGCAACTTGGCGTCAACAAAAGCGTCGTGCCGATCCCGGAAATCGACAGCATAGTCACAGTGGTTCAATATGACAAATTGAATTCGTTCGTCGCGTTGACGGGACAACTTACGCAATTATATGTGACGTCGCCCGAAGTGATAACCACGATCGACACAAAGTTTCAGATCGTCGATTCAAACGCGCACGTCGAGTTCGACGTTTTGCCGAATGGAATGAAGTTAGTTGTTGATGGACAAAGTTTAAAGGATGCAATCACCGATTTGAAAAACGCCAATAGCGAAATTAAATCTGCAATGGAGAATTTAACAGTGATGACATCGACAGGTGCATCAAGTGTACCAATAAATATTGCAGACATCACAAATGCTTACACAGACGCGTTGAATGCGTTTACAAAAATCTTAAGTGTATATCAATGAGTTTAGTTCACGCAACAATTAAAGCGGAAATATTAACGGTATTGAACCAAAGCTTTGCCAATTCGAGCGATCCCAACGTTGTTAAATCTCAATTCGCCGATGGACTTGCGACCGCATTAGAGAACGCGATCAAATCGGCAACGTTAACAATTCCAATCGGCACCATTATAACTGCGGGCTCTCCGACAACGCAGACGCAGTCGGCTCCGGGAGTCGTGATCGGCGGGCTAAGCTGATTTCCTCGCGGCGTTTCACGATCCATTCTAAGACCCAGCCCGTGAAAGGCTCTAAAGATATTCGCTCGTCGTGTACGGCACAGGCCGCCTCGACCAATATATCGATTTTGACGTCTTCAGTTTTCATTTGTGTTCCGGCACTTCTGCCATTAGGATTCTATCCTAAATCCATGTTTTGTTTCCACGCTATAATATATAAGCAACATGGCTACATTTTTATCAGACATTTTATTGGACGACACGTCCGACCTCATGGTGCAAAACGGTGACTGGGTCGTCGGTTTGTCGGACAATCAGAACATCGAACAGATCATCGACTCGGCTCCGGGCGGGTGGTTCATGTCGCCGTTGGTCGGCGTCGGCGTCAACCGATTCTTAAACGGCAACATCTCGGTCTCGCAGCTTGAGACGCTTGTGCAGCAGCAATTGAAACGCGACGGATACGAGGACATTCGGTTCAACGTCAATCAGGAAGAATTGCAAACGCAGTTGATACTCAACGACAACTTCGTATTAAACGTCGAAGCATACCGCCCATGACGATAGTTGTACAGGACGGCCAATCCATTTACGACATCGCGTTGCGTTATTACGGCAGCGTGACGGGCGTCGACATATTGTTGCAAGACAACGATTTGTCGATCGATAGCGATCTGAAGGCCGGTCAGGTTTTAAAAGTGCGGTCGGCGTCGGGCGACGCGACGAGTAACTCGACCGTATCGTTTTTCGAAAAGAACGACTCGACCGTCAACAACTTCGACTTCATCAAGAAGTCGATCAACCCGAGCGTCAAAATAATCGGCGGTGTGAAAGCGCCGATCGTACAATCGGACCCGCGAAAGGTCTCCGACACTTGGGTCGTGCAATCCGGCCAGTCGATATTCGACGTAGTGTTACAGTTTTATCACGACATATCTTACGTTCAGAAATTTTTAACCGACAACGGTTTGACCATCGACGATTCTTTAACGTCGGGACAGGTGGTGAAGATCGACACGACCATCGTCAACATGCCGGTCGACAATTACGTGATCAACAATTCCGACTACGTCGATTTCTACACCGGCGATCTCAGGATAATCGTGTTATCGATCGGCGACGACACCGGCACGTCGAACGGCTTTGCGATGGTGCAGGTCAAAGGCGGAGTATTGCCGTACTCTTATAATTGGTCGAACGGAGCGACGACGCAGAACTTGAACGGCGTAAGCAGCGGCGCTTACACATTGGTCGTCACCGATTCAATTTTGACAACGGCCACCGTGACGGTCGACATCAATTTCACGTACGTCGAGTATTACATAATCGATCACGCCGGTTTGCCTGTGCGCGATCACGAAGGCGCTTTCATTATCGCCGATTGAAAAAACTATAAATAAGAAAATGGCAGGAAACAAAATCATAACACAGTACGACTTACAACCCGACCCGTCATCGGCAAATTATTTTTTGCTGATCGACGACGGCATCAACGAATACAGATCGGCGACGGCCGTCAGCATCGCCGCTTTGTCCGGCCCGGTCACGTCGGTCAACACCAAAGTCGGCGACGTGGTCTTGACGCCCGACGATCTGAACGATACGTCAACGGTTCACAAGTTCGTATCGGCGTCGGAGCTGTCGTTGATCAATCTGCTTAGCACGAGCCAAGGCAGCGATACTTTCTTAAGCGGCGATGGCGTTTATCGCACGCCCACGATAGCTGACGTGGCTAATATCGGAACGGGCGATGGGCTTTACGCTTCGACGTTGTCGAACGTCGTGCAACTGAAATCGATAAAGCCCGGGACAAACGTGACGATCGACGTCGCGTCTGACAGCATCACGATAAACTCTTTAGGCGGAGGCTCCGGCACAAGCGCCAACATGTATTACACCGGCGCGTCGCCTTCTAACGTGACGGTCGGCGCATTGGCGGCGGGCTCTGCTTTGAGCGGCAAGACGGTGTCACAAATATTGGAAAGCATGCTTGTCACTTATCTCGCCCCATCGTTCACAAGCTTTTCAATAGTGGGGCAGCCCGCATTGATAGAGGTCGGTGTCGCGCTAAGCGGCAGCAAGACTTTCAACTGGTCGACCAGCAATTCAAGCAACGTCGCCGTCAACTCTATTAATATCAGGGACCAACACACCAACACATTGATCGATACCGGTGCTGCCAACACCGGAACCGACACCGTTTCGATCGGCACTATCAGTAACACTTCCCCGATCTCGCAATCGTGGAGAGCGGAAGGCACCAATACGCAAAGCGGTTCTTTCAATTCGTCATCGTTCACGGTGTCATCATTGTACCCGTTCTTCTACGGCAAGTCGACCGGTGTACGTCCAACGGCGAACCAAGCGTTGATCAACGGCGGAACTAAAGTGGTATCATCGTCGAGCGGCGCGATCAGCGTCAGCTTCGCAAGCGGCAGCTCAGATTTCTTGTGGTTCGCAATACCGTCGACGTCGGCGAACAGGTCGACTTGGTTCATAACCGCATTGAACAACGGCGCGATCGGCGGCGCGGTTTCGTCGGGCGGAAATTTGTTCCCCGATCCAGTGACGGTGACGATCAATTCGCCGTCCTCTTTGTGGAGCGGCGTCAGTTACAAAATATACATCAGCAATTATCAGACGGCTGTAAGCAGCGCGATGACGCTGTCATAAAATATTCACACACTAAATGGCTATAGTTCTAAATGACAATCTTCAAATCAACGCGGGCAAACCGATCGATTCGAAATATTTCAACGCGGCGGGCGTCCCTTACGGCTCATTGTCGGAAGTGTTGACGACGATCGCGGGGCCTTTACGTTATCAGGGCTTGACGGTCAACATCACCGGCGTCGAATATTGGTTCGCCAACGGCGTGACCAATTCTGACTTAGTGGCTAAAGGCACCGGGGGCGGAGGCGGAACCAACGGCGTCGCGACTTACGTCTTCCAAAACGGGTTGACAAACACTGCCGACGTGATAACGTTGGGCGGGACGCTGACTCAGGACGTCGACATCGAGGGCAACTTTCAATTCGAGCTCGGTTCGAACGTCGCGCCGATGAGCTTCATTGACTTCGCGGCGGGTGCATCAGATTATTCCGCGTTTTCCGATTTCAGGATGCAGGGCAACACGATCAGGATGTCGTTATATCCGTCGGGCACATTGCAGGCTCGAACCGAGTTGACTTCGACGGGCGTCCACCTTTACGGCGGCAACCCGGACGGCGCGAATACGAAAACACAAATCGACGTCGGGCTCGACAGCGCGCACTCGTTGTTGATCACCGACTCAAGAACGGGTTCAAACAGAAGCGGCGTCGAATACGCCGCAGATTATTCAACCAATTACACTTCGCGTTCATTGGTTGATAAAAATTACGTCGATACCAAAGTATCTAACGGAACCGCGGGCTGGGCGACCAACTCAAGCAACGCTTACCATCTGACGACCAACATACCGTCCAATGATTTCGTTTTCGGCACCGGCACGAGCATCGGCGCGCCGAATTCGACGTACACCGGCAATGACAACGTCTTGGTCGTGATGACGCAGACCAACCCGACGGTTCACGACAGCTTGAACTACATCAACAACGTCTTTGTCTTCGGGGAGAAAATGGAAATCTACGGCAACCCGGCGGGCGGCGGCACCGTCACCGATTCGGCGATGGTCGGCTTCGGTCACATCATCGGCGACAACGTCAATTGGTTCTCGGGCTCCAGCACTTTCACATACGGCACTTTCAACGACAACTTCGCGATCAACAGTTTCGTCGGCGGCGAGGGCGCGCGTGTTTTGGGCACAGGCGGAGAAGGCGGCGTAGCCATCGGCATCGACGGCGTCCCGTCGATCGGCGGTTCGACTCGCGACAACCTTAGCAATTATCGCTATGTCATCGCGGCCGGCAACGCCATCAACATCTCTCACAACTCTATCAACCAATCTACGTCGGGACACGGCGCGCTTGGCGCATATTCGGCCATCATCGGCGGTCAAGACCACAACATACCAACGGACTCACCACGGTCGATCGTCTTGGGCGGCAACGCGATCAAGGCAAGGGCGGGCGAACCCGATCAAGTCTATGTCCCTAATTTGAACATTGCATCTACTCCGGCGTTGGCAGGAACCAACGGCACGCAAGTGTTGGTGCGCGATTCGTCGAACGGCAAAATCGAATACGTGAACTTGTCGTCCGTGGGCGGCGGCTCGTCCTACACTTTCGCCAACGGCTTGACAGAATCAAGCGGAACCGTCTCGTTGGGCGGGACAATAACAAGCCCGACTTTCATCGACGGCCACCAGCTTTTGGGGATCGGGCTCAGCACCGAGCTGAGCGCTTTCGGGGTCAACGCCGATTCATTCTCATTGTATTCGAATACCCAGAACGCGGGCTACACCGTCGACTCCAACGGAGCAGTTTTGACGGGCGTTCACAAGATCAAAAACATCGTCACGTCAATGAGCACCAACTCGGTGTTGCAGCTTTCAAACCTGATGTCGTCGGGATCGGCCGCGTCGAGCGGCCCGTACTACGGAGTCGGCATCGACTTCAATTTGTCATCGCAGTTCAACACTGAGATAACGGCGGGCGTGATCGACTGTCGCTACCTCACGCCGGTCTTGGGCGGATACGGCGAATTCATCTTCAAGATGGACGAGGGTGGGACGTTGAACCAGATGGCGCGGCTTGGCCCGAACTATTTTTATCTGGGCAGCACCGCCGATTCCGGCGAAGTCCAACTGTCGGCGGAAGGCGGCACCGTCGGTTCGAAATATTTGACATTGACGGGACAGAACCTTAAAATGTTCGGCAGCTCGACCGACTTCGGTAGCGCGGTCGGAGCAACTTTCGTCAGCGATGCCGTGACTCTGCCTTCAACGGCAGTGTCGGGCAACGGGGGGTTGATGTACTCCGACGGCAGCGATTCTCACAAGCTGAAGTACAAAGTCGGATCGACGGTTTACGATCTGACGAGCGGCGGCTTGACTTACACCGCGTCGAACGGCTTGACGATGGTCGGCAGCACCGACGTGCAGTTGGGCGGCACTTTGACCGGAGACATAGCGCTTGACGGCAGCGTCAATTTCTCACTGGGATATACTACAAACCTTAACACAATCGGTCTTTATGCGGCGGATGCCATCACAATTCAAAGCTTGTCTACAGGCGCAGTTCATTTGCAAGGCGGCGGCGGGAGTTACATAGACACCGGAAGCTCAAGTTATGGCATGACGATAAACAATGTGATTGCCAATTTACAGATTCAGGGTTTGGGTGGATCGCTCTTCATCGGGTCTGATACAGCAAGCTCGATTTACTTCAACGACACTCGAACCGGAACTAACCAATCTGGTATTGAGTATGGTTCAGATTATTCTGCAAATTACACCGATCGATCGTTGGTCGACAAAGCTTTTGTAATATCACAAGCGTCGGCTGTGACGGGCATAACGACTTCTTCGGCTCCGTCGACGTCGAGCAGCACCGGCACCATTGGCGAGATTCGTTTCGATAGCGGCTACTTGTACATCTGCACCGCGACCAACACATGGAAGCGAGTCGCTCTTAGCACTTTCTAAATCGCAAGAATTTTTTTCAAGATTTAGGAACGGGCAAAATGTAAGTCGCCTTTAATATATAAGTCCAAACCATTCAACCTTAATGGCAAGGGACTTAACCACAATCTATAACGGCATCGTCACGAAGATGCGGACTTTCCCGCAGCTCAACGCGATCAGCCTCGCGTCGGCGGTCGGCGTGGCCAATCTGATCATCGGCATCGTGTCGGACGGCATACGCACCGTCGAGACATTGTTCGACTCGGCCGAGGCAGAAATCAACGCCAAGATCAATTCACAAATCTCTGGCACTTCTCCGTGGTACCAAACGAAGTGTTTGGAATTCCAACTCGGCGACACGTTGCAAGCCGACGGTACTTATGCGACACTGGACGCTACCAAACAGATCATATCAAGATGCGCAGTCGTCGACATCAACGACGGCAGTTTGACGATCAAGGTCGCGAAAGGCTCGATCGGTTCGGAAAGCGCGTTGAGCAACCAAGAGTTGACGCAATTTTCGACCTACATGCAAAAGATCAAGTTTGCGGGCACGGCGTTGAACATCATTTCATTGAACGCCGACCAGATCAAAATCACCGGCACAGTTTACTTCAACGGCATCTATGCGATGTCGGACATGCAAACATCGGTCATCAACGCGTTGAACAATTACTTGGCGAACGGTTTGACCTTCAACGGAAATCTTTTGGTCAACCAGCTTATCGAGGAAGTTTTAAAAGTGCAGGGCGTTTACGATTTCTACATTAGTGACATGACAGCCATCGTCGGCGTCAACACATATACCGTAACGCGGGAGTACGAGACTTTCGCCGGCTACATCACGCAAGCGACGGGCACGGGCAACACATTTCTCGAAACAATTTCATTCGTGCCGCAGGTTAACTCATGACGCAGTATTCGATTGATTTCCAAAAGTTCGTAACGCGACACATACGACCGAAGCTGCGCACCCCGCGTACTTTGGCTTGGATAGAGTCTTTGCTCGACCCGTTGACATACACGATCGACAACGCCAACGCGTACAGGTTGCAGAAGTTGGTCGAGCTCTCATATAACGGGCAGACGTTTGCGCTTGAAAACGTCTTGAACGACAACTTCGACCCGACTTTGCGCCGCATTTACATTTTGAACCAACAACTTTTCAATGAGGTCGACTGGTTGATTTCCGAAAACCAAGTCGCCGATTTCGATTACTTCATCGGCGAAGTGTCTCACGGCACCGCCGGGACGTCCGGTCACGTTGCGTCGGAAGGCTTTTTATACTTCATCGGCGAGAACCCCAATTTGTTGCACGGCACTAACGGCACAAGCGGGACGTCGTACGATTTCGAGATCATCGCGCCGTCAAGCCTGTCATCTCAAGATTCGCAGATGAAGGGGTACGTCGAGAAGTACAAGGCGGCGGCCAGACGATATACCATCTTGTACAACTGATAGATAAAAAAAATATAGAAACAGAATGCTAAACTTATACGCGGAAACCGGCGGACGCCCACGAAAGGTCGACGACCTATTGACGCTTCAGTCAGAATTCCAAAACGCGATGAAGGGGCTCTTCACCAACAACGGCGCGATGGTCGTCTACGGTTGCAACGTCTCGTTCGTCGGCGGCTTATATAACATATCAAGCGGCCTGATCTTTTGCGACGACAACTTCTTAAGCTTCAACGGCGTGACGGGGGTTTCGCTTCCGTACTACTTATACAGCGCGGCGCCAGTGCTTCAGGAATATCTGCCGTACGAAGACGGAGTATCGAGAGCGACGCGACAGTTCTACGGCGCGACCGGCGGCGATACCATTCCGGGTTCGGGCCAGTACGTCACGATCACAACGGGCGGCGGCCGGTCATGGCAGCAGTCGCAGTCGGCTTGGGTCTTCGTAACGGGCACGCAGACCGTCGGCGGCAACAAGACCTTCACCGGCAACGGGACTTTCAGCGGTGCCAACAACTTCACGAACAGCAACACATTCAGCGGCGCGTTCAGCGTCAACGCCAACGGCAACGTCAACTTGACCGGCGGCGGGACATTGACTGTAAGCGGCGCCACGACGTTGGGCAACACTTTAAGCATGACGGGTCACGGCATCATCAACCTGTCGAACGGAGTGTCGGCGCAGGACGCGGCGACGTTCGGGCAGTTGTCGGCGGTGTCGTCGGCGCTTAGCACGGAGACGACAAACCGCATCAACGCCGACGCGACGATCAACACCGGCTTGAACAACGAGATTTCCAACCGCACCGTGATTACCGACTCGTTGCAGTCCCAGGTGACGACCGAGGTGACCAACCGCACCAACGCCGACACCGCTTTGCAGAACAGCATCAACTCCGAATCGGCGGCGCGATCTTCGGCCGATACGACTTTGCAGAACAACATCAACTTCGAGGCGTCGACAAGGTCGGCGGCCGACGCGGTTTTGACGGCACAGATTACGCCGTTGAACGGTTACATGAACTACTGCCCGCACGACCTCGGCGCCAGCTTCTATTACCTGCGCAGCACCAACACGGCCAACGACATCACGTTGAACGGCACGGGCGGCTTCATCACGACGGCCTTCAGCGGCGACCCGAACTTCTTTCCGAAGATCACGATAACGTTCATCGTACAGGAGAACGACAACAACGGCGTCAACACCGTTTACCTTTACCGCAACAACACCACGTTGGTCGCCTATAGGTCGATCAACCACAACTCGAACGGCGCAAGGATCAGCCACACGTTCACGTTCTGCGACACGAACTATCCGACCAGCGGGTCGAACATCAATTACAAGACGTCTTTCGACGGCAACAACACGTCGCAGTACTCGGGCTACTCGGCGTCGGTCAACTGGTACTTCTCGAAACCGAGCTTCGAAGTGCAATGGGTTAGACGCACACCTTCGCCTGTGACTGGCTCTTAATCTAAGCTATGGAATACGAGATGCTGAAATTGAAGTGCAAGAAGCTTGAGAAGCTGACTGAAGTGCAAAGCTTACAGATCGAAGCGTTGCAGAACGAACTGTCAAAGGTGATACGTTATTGCGATTACCTCGCTTACAACCTTGACAAATCGATCTCTTATAGCGAGTACATAGCAAATGCCACCGACAACTTGTACGATCACTTTCCCGAAGCGAGAGTGCGTAAGGATTTCAGGGATTTGTTCTATGGAGAATAGAACGGACGATAGAACCTATTGTTCCGATAAATTTCAAATTTGAAATTGAACGCGATCGATAGATTGATCAATGTTTCTAAGTCTGTGTCAGCGGTGTCGACTTCAAAAAGCTTCAGCTCAACCTTATGTTCAAAAGAGCCAAAAGAGCCGGCTGAAAGATTCTTGGCATCGGACATCACATAATTGTCCGATACGTCTTTGCCGACGAGCCTTAAATGTTCGGCCGCTTTGGAAGTCGTTAATATCAACATCGCTTTGCTTTACGGTTCCTGAATTTCAAATCCATAAACCAATTGCAAATCTTTCAAAAGAGTCATCTCAGTGTTTGAAATTTGATATACGAGTTCAATCGGCGGGTTATGCATCAATTCGTCTTTTAAGAAATCCGTTAAATCGGGAGGCGCATTTTGATATGAAACCGAGTAAAATGTTGACGCGGTTTCTCCAACATGTTTGACATCTATTCGCTGAAAATTGCGCAACGCTTCAGCTTGGATAAGCGAATCTACGTAAACAGTTACTAACATTGTTTCTTCCTCCCTTTAATAAACGCTTGCACGAACAATGTGAAAATTATGCCAAACATGAAGCTGAAGCTCGATAATGTGAACAGCATTACGCTTGTGAAAAGTGCTTCGATCATTTTTCTTCTATATTTTTTCTGGCCTTCTTCTTGCGGTTCGGCTTCGGCATCTTATCAAGCGGCACATAACCGTAACGTTTTTCCAAAATCTGGTACGCCATGCGGATCGCCGTCTTCACGGCCTTCTGCGGGCTTTTGAAATGCCGGTGCTCCAATAGCCACTTCAAATTGTCGTCGCATTCGGCGTCCGACCTGAAGGCCACTGTGTGGAAATCGTCATAGAACTCCGGCATCGGCCCGCGCTCCTTTTGCCTTTTGAAATATTGCGTCGCGATAGAAATGCTTTCGCGAATCATCTCGGCGTCGCTGTCGTATTCGCGCCACAGTTGCATCTGCAAAAGCTTTTGAAAGTCGGTGACGTGGATCGACAATTGCTTGTCTTGCTTCGGCCTGCTTTTGTTGCCCATCGTTTCTTTCATACACGCTTTACACTTTTTAATCCGTTGTCATAGTGTTCAACGATGACGTCATCGCCGATCGCAAGATTGAAGGTTTTTAAACGTTCGCTCATGAAAAAATCTAAAACTCCAACCGGGCTATCTAAAAATAACGTGTCGTTTTCGATGCGAGATACTTTGCAAGCGACAGTTTTGACAACCCGATCTGGAATTTTTCCCACATATTTTTTAATCACCAAAATGGCGGCGATCAATGCGATGACAATTGTTAATAAAGTAATCATAAAGAAATTTTGTTTTTTAAACCGAAACGTCGGTTAGCGTTGCATTTCCTCGTGCGTCCAGAAATACAAATCAGCGCGCACGTTTTCTATTTTTTCTACCACCTTTGGATTTAGTGAGTTCTGTGACAACAACTGTTGAAGCTGTTGTTGTAGATCGCGTATCATGTTCGACCGCAAGCTGTTCTGTGTCGTCGTCGATTGTTTCGAAATCTGGTTGTACATATTCTTTGTCATTTACTTTTAAGACCTTATACTGTCTTTCGACCAATAGTTGTATCGAGTAAGCGAAGCTTTGGTCGTCGTAATAGTCGGTCAAAAAGATTACGCTGCCCTCCTTGAGCATCGTCGCGTAATGCGTCTGATCGGCCAAGTGTTTACAGAACGCTTGGTCGATGGGGGCGTCAAAAGTTATTTTGATCATCGTAAATCATCAAACCTTGTTTTAGGCCGCCGTGTTTTTTGATGATGTCATTGATCATTTTCACGACATCAGTAAGCTCATCCTTTGAGCTAACATGAACTTTCACGTGCGGGTCGATCGCGTCGCGTCTAACCGCTTTGACGATATTCAATAGGTACATTTCTTCGAGAATTTCGTCGGGCATCGGTTTATTGAATTTTATCTTTTTTTCAATCATTGCACTTCATCAGTTTTTAAGAAAGGGATGTTTCAAAAGCTTTGACCTCGTGGAATTGTCTAAACCAAAAGAAGCTCGTCCGGCGATCTCCGCCGGCACCATGTCCCTTTAATAAGGTGGGGATGTTTCAAAGGACGTAAGCATCTAACATGAACATCTACATCGTCCGTACGCGGGTCTCCCGCGTCAGCATTTCCCCTTAAAAAATAAATCCAAGGCGGCCTGTATCACTTTGCGCATCGTCATGCGATGCTCTTTGCTGTACTTTTTCAACGCCCTGTGACGGTCCAAGCTCAGCGCGACCAACAACAGTTTGGTCTGCTCTTTGTCTTTTTCCGCCACAAACGGCCTGCCTCGTTTCGGTTTCATCTTTTATAGTCCGCTTAAAAAGTCGTCGACCGCTTGGTTGGCGACGTTCGCCGAATTTTGTGCCGTGAGCGTCGCGACATTTTTCAACGTGTTGGCCAATTTATCTTCGAACGAAGATTCATACGAACCGCCGGCATTTTGCACGCTTAAAATCTTCTGCGCCGCTTTGAACCCGGTCGCCTCCTTCGGCGTGTCCTGCAAGTAACGGAACACTCCGACTTGCAAGCCGTTGTCGACGAATTCGAGCTTGATCGATTTGCCGGTGCCGCCCTTCGGCGTGTACGCGAGGCTGTTGAGCTGTGCGGTCGTCAGCGTGAACGAGGTCGCGTGCTCGTTCTCAACTTTGGCGATCGTCAAGAAGATTGAATTGACCTGTTTGACCTCGGGCCACTCGTTCTGGTTGACGCAGATTGCGTGGGTCGCGCCGAACTCGCCGACTTTTTTCCTCTTCAACACCGTGAAGGAGATGCGGCCGTCTTTGACGTGCTCGATCAGCGTCGGCTTCAGCTTGATCGTGACGATGAAGCGGCCGTTGTCCGGCTTGCCGTTGCTGCCCTCGCACCAGATCGGCTCGGGGAAGTTCTTTTTTACAACCGGCGCGTCGCTGAAAAGCGCGTCCACGTCGATCCCGTTTTTGTCTAAGTGATTCATAATTGTGTTTATGAAAATTTTGTATCCGGTGATTGTGTCCGCCGGTAGATTTATATATCGTAATGATTATATGCCTTTTAGCAAGCCATTTCAAATAGTTGCAATCAATCGCTAAAATATATTTTTCTCATAAGACGAACTTGATGCTTTTCTCTATCTGCTCGACGGTCGGCATCTGCGCCGGCGTGAACTCGACCAAATCGAAACGCTCCAAGGGTTCGGGCCTGTCACGACGCTTCAAGTGGTTCAAGTCGTTACAGGAGTTGATGCAATAATCCAACGGCTCGATGGCGGTGTTGAAAAAGCGATCGCGCTCGTTGATGTAAATCACCACCTTTTCGGCGAAGCGCTTTTGCTTGCGCAAATTGCTTAGCTTGACGTTAGCCTGTCTGGCAACCGATTTGACACCGGTTGTGTTCGGAAGAAAGAAATGCAGTCTGCCGTCGATGTAGTTGCTGTAAAATAGTTTCATAAAAATTATTTGATCTGTTTTAATAAGCTTTCTTCGAGAGCCGATGATGTCATCTGTTTGATGTTGCGAAAGATTCCGTGCCGAGGCATGTCGTCGGTGCGGGCGACGGGCGCGTTGACCTTCATGCCGCCGTCGACCCACGAGACAAAGTAGACCCACGTCGGCTTGCCGGTCGCGCGACGCGAAAGGCGCTTCACGTCGTTGTCGCTGGTCGGGCCGAAGACCTTGCTCATTTTCCGTGAGAAGGTTTGATAGTTGATCTTCAAGCCGTACTCTTTGTAAGCCTCGCACAAGATCGTGTAAGCCTGCAATGGCGTCAACGGCTGACCGGTCTCCATGTCGGCGACCAGATGCTCGCGGATCACGTCCTCCTCCTGCGTCGAGATGTCGAAGCGTGAGTTGATGTCGCTTAAAGTCTTGTTCTCGGCGCTGTCGACGTAAAGCTCTTCCTTTGTCAAATAGATCGAATACATCTGCGCCCAGAACTGTTTGACGTCGACGTTGTGCTGGTAATCGATGTCGCCGCACTCGATCACCCAGAACCTCCTCGCGCCGGTGTCGTCCTTGATCAGCTGTGCGTCGTTGACGGCGCCCAGCATGCTGGCGGTGCGACGGTTGTCGGTGTTGTAGCGGCCGTAAGCCTGCCGCAAAGTGTTCGACTCGTTCGATAAGGCCGACTTCAAAGCGGCACTGTCATTATAGTCGCGCAGAACTTCGGCCAGCTCGTCGTTGAAGACGACCAACTTTTCCGACAAGATGAAAAGGTCATCCTTCTTCTTCGGGTCCAAGTTCTTCGTCGTGAAGAAGATTTCGTAATACTGGTCGAAGAAGTCCTTGAACAGCTTCTTCACCCATCGGGTCTTGCCGACTCCCTGCGCGCCCTGCAACACGACCATGTACTCGTTGGCCTGGTTGTCCAACGCCTGTTTGAAAAAGTTGACGCACCACAGCTTGAACAGCTTCGCCATGAACTCGCGGTCGACGTAACTGCGCGGGTTCAACGTCTCGATCAAAGAGTGCAACCGGTCGACGTTGTCCCACGCCGGCATCGATGCCACGAACTCCTTGACCGGGTCGTGCTTCGGAGCTCGCGCGTGCAGAAAAGAGCTGACGTCGTTACGTTTCATCGACTGCGACAGAACATTGGTGTGAATCCAGTCCAGACGGCGATCGTCGAAGTCGACGTATTTGCCGTCCTCAAGAAATTCGTAACGCTTGGTGAAAGTGTTATAGCGCATGGTCACGTCGTATTTGCAAAGCATGTGTACCACCGAATCGAAGCGCGCTGCGATGGCGAGGCGGTTTTTCAATTTGCTGCGAAAGCCGACCTGCGCGGCGTAGTGCAAGATGGTCCCGATGGTCGGAGATACGTCGCGCTTGAACTTGCGTCGCATGCTGTTGATCTTGATCTCAAACTCGGCCTCGTTGAAGTTGGGGTCCAATTGGCTGAACTTTCGCGCGTAACTGTAGGCCGATTGCTCGGGCAAAGAGGCGCGCAACGCAAACAGCACGCGATACCACTGGTCGTAGGTCTTGGTGATGCTAAGCTTTTTGTCCGTCAAATAATGCAACAGCTCGTCGAGCACCGACGTCGCGTCATCGAATTCGACCGGCTGTTCGACGTGCCACATTTCGTAGCACGACAGAAAGCGTTTGTGCCTTTCGTTTTTCTTTAAAAAGCTTTCGTAATCGACGTCGGCCGGTGTGAACGATTGAGATAAGAAAAACGACGCGTCGTGCGAGAAGTAACACAGCCTTGAGATGTCGTGACAGCCGAAGTCGATGTGGCTTTTAAGAGCTGGGTCGTGGCTTACATAATCAGATGTCAAACGGTCGTAGGAATGATAATGGAACTGAACCGCGTCGGGCAGCTGCGTCGGCGACGATACGGCGTGAAATATTTTCAAACCGTCGCCGCCCGGCGAGACCATAGCGAAGACGACGCTGGCGAACACTCCGCGCTGTTTGCAAACATCGTCAAAGGTCTTTATCAAAAGGTTGCCCGGCAAGTTGTCCAAGTCGACGTGGACGATCTTTGAATAATCTGATAACCCGTTTTCGTCGCGATACTCGAACTCGCCCGATGGCGTGAAGCCGCCGAAGTTGGATAATTTAAACTCTTGGTACTTTCGTTTGTCGTCCGGCCTCGATAAATCTAAGGTCGATTTGAGCTGCCTCAATTGAGCCACCTTATCTAAAACGGTTTGATCCGACGTCATAATGTTTTTCAAATCTGTTAAAGAAATTTTGCCAACCGGCGCCGGGGCCTTGGCGTTGGCGTATTTGCTGAAAAAGACGACGTTGTCTATTTGGGAAACTGTAATCATGTAATCGTTGGTTTGTTTTTTGTTAACCTATATATGCGAATGCGCTGGCGAGTTTCGGCGTTCGCGTAACAAAAAAATTCGAGCCACTATGTTACACTGCTTGTAAAATCATTACCGGCCGTCGTTAGCCGGGCCGATTCGATGGCAGATGTAATACAGTAACAGATAATATTAACCTTAGAGATCTCTATAGAAAAAATTATTATTATAATAGATTAAGCTATTCTCTATAGCAAGTCTCCGGCGGCAGTTTATTGATGTTTCAATGTTACACGGTTCACAACGATGTGATTTGGTTTCCGATTTCGAAATCGAATAGATAATTGAAATTTAGATAATCGCTTCTCTCATGAGTTCGAACGCTCTTTCAAAGAAAATGCCACCTTCCCTTGAGGAAACTTTAACCCGCATCGAAACCCAGTGGCAGGCCATCGGTCTGACCAAGAAAGGCGTGGGCAAAGAAGTCTTCAAAGCGTGGATGGACGAGGTCGGTTGGAAGATGGCCATCGTCACCTTGATGGAGCTGCAACAGTCCGACCCCAAAGCGTTCCTGCAAGCGTTCTCTGCATTAGGCGAGTACGTCTCACCGAAGTCTGTACGCAAAGATGGCGATAAGTCTAATGGGCTCTCTATCAACTTCACATTGCCGTCGTCGGATAAGAAAGAACTGCCACCGTCCGACATACAAACACATGTGTTGCCCGAATCGAACATCGAGCCGATTCAGATCGTGATAGCGGACAGGTCTGGGTTCAAGTCCAATTAGTTTTCATACAATGCTTCAAGACGTGATGAATGAAAGCATGTTGAGCTTCTTATTACACGGATCATTACACGAGGCAATGGTGTTATTTTCTGAGCCATGGACATCACGCTCTCAATGTCCCGCCCAAAATTTCCTGATTTTTGAATTTCACTTTCGCCGCCTTTCCCAAACGTCAGCTTTCAATTGCTCTTTGTATTTGGCGAAATCGCGAGTTTCGTAATACGCCGCCGTCAGCTCTTCCAAGCCGTGGTATTTCATCAAGTTCCTTTTCAAAATCGTCAAGCGATCGACGCGTAACTGTTTAATTTTTTTCTCGCGTTTTTCGGGTTTGATAGCTACAGGCTTCACCGCTTTAGCCTTGCGTTTGTTTTCTTTTTCGACATACCCGATGTAATTGTAATATCCGGTTATGATGTGGTTCAAATTTACATCGCCACGCTTCATCTCGCCGATCAGGTTCTAAAAGCCTATTGCGTTTCATATTGTGCGGAACGCGTTAGCCGGCATCGCTTCTATTACCTCCGAAAAGGTTATGTGCCTGCCTTTCGCTTTCGTCAGCTCCGCTTTCATTAATGTCAAAGCCTCGTAAGCCGATTGCGATACTTTAATTGTGCGAATCTTCACGCCGGCTTCTTCGTTCTTAACGTTTAGCTCTTCTTTTGTCATTTTCATATTGATGTAGTTGTTTAACTATTTATAGTATTCATAGTTTGGATTGTTTAATTACTTAAAAGATTTTTTTTGACCGGTCGCCGATTACTTAAAGTAGTCGCGTTTTTTCAACGGTATACTATATGCGTTTTTTAAAGCTTTTTGTGAAAAGTCAAAATGATGCTTAGAGATTTAAGAATTTTTAGCTTTCCAACTTTTGCCGTTTTGAAAATATTTTCCTGAAATGTTTTTTAAATCCGGCATCTCTCATGGTATCTTTGTGTAACGAAATCCCGTTGCCCGTAAAACGCAAGACGTGCATTTAATGCTTCCCTTCGCGAAAGTGGCCCCTCGATTCCAAGCGACACAATGGTTAGATTTTCGATGCGTTCGAATCGCGTCTGTCGTTCTATGGAATCCACATTACAGATAGGAGAAGGTTTCAAGGAAACCGACTCAAATGATAAGTTGAATGAGCTGTTGCGCATCGTCGAGCGTCGCGGCGAGCGACAGCTGAAACACCTGTTGAAGTTGCACGCCAAACGCTGCGAGCGCTCGAAGCGGCTGCACGACATACAGGTCGAAGAGCTCCATCGCAAAGAGAGCCTGTTCAGCTCGGTGTACGCCAAGTCGCACATTTTAATCTCGACGCCCGAGTTCCGCGACTCGTATTTCGACAAAAGTCAGACGTCGCTTACGCACGACCGATACGCGGGCGACGACACCTGCGTCACGTTCTATGACGCGCCGCTTGACGAGGCCGAGACGTTGCGCAATTTGAGCTTGGCCCACGGCGAACTGCGGTTGAAGTTTTACAAGCCGTACGAAACCGGCGACTTGCATTTCCTTTACCCTGACTACCCGTTTTACCACATCAACCGAGCGTTGAAGCAGTACGCGACGGTGAACTACATTCTGCACCGTTTCATCGACGCAGACGGCGCAACCTTGACGATGCGAAGTTTGTACGAGGCGCAAGACTTAGAAAAAGTGGTAAAGGTTTTAAAGTCCCACGGGGCGAAATTGTACAATCAGGTGGATTTGAAACTTTAAAAAATGGAAATAGACATCGCGAAAGCCGAGGCGAGAGATCGCGCCGGCTACGGCAGCCAGAACGATAATAAAGTGTTCGTCACCGTTTTCAAAATACAAGCCGCGTTGTTCGACGCGGCTTACTTCAAGTTCCGGTGTCAGAAGACCGGGCACAAGACGATCAACGGTTCGGCCACGCATCGCGTGACGATCGAAGCTTTCGAAGCGTGTAAGCCTGCGGGCAAGCCGACCGACTTCTGCTTTTCGCTGCCGAGTGACACGGTGATATGGAAAGCCAATCAGGCGTCCCCGATCAAGCTGACGGCGGTTTTCGAAAACAAAAAGCTTATCTCTTTGAGATGACCTTCGAACGGTTGTCATGGCCGTTTAAGAAGACGATGCGGTGCTTCAACGCCATGTTCGGGGACTGCAAGTCCGATATGGCCAGTTCGAACAAGTCGGAGGTGTTGCCTTTGTGCTTGATCACGTAATCTAACCGGGCGACCAGCGCGCGGCGGAACATGTCGTCGGTCGGCGTTACGTCGAACTTGTATATCTCGCGCCACGCTTGGAACGTCTGCTCCCAAGCGTCGTGCTCGGTGTAGAAGGATTTGCGAAATTCGTCCTTGGTCATGAGGTATTTATAAAAAGGCGCGACGATAGTTGCGCCTTTTTCAATAGCCATATTTTAATGGGAGTCGCTGCACAACCTGCATGTTGGTCAAACCGTTGCGCGGCTTACTAAACTTCTCCCATTCTTTTTTGAAATAGTAAGTGATGAAATAGTCGAATGCATCGCTGGCGTGGCCATTTCTCTGATATGAAGCGGTCTTGGTGCGCGTCATCTCTTTGACCTTCTTGCCCTCGGCGTCCTCCTGCACTTCGGCGAAGTCCGATATCAGGTTTTTGCATTTCGGGTTGATCAACACTTTGATGTCATAGTGTTGTGACAAAATCAGGTTGATCCATTGACCTCGTATCGGCACGCGCGGGTGCGCCTTGTGCAAATTGAACACCGGATGATAGTCGGCCAAGTCGTACGCGATCCTTTCGATGTTGCTTTGGTTAGAGTGTACGACCTGCGATCGTTCTTTGCCGGCAGGGTCGGCATATATGTAAAGCCCGTCTTGGTGGTCGGGGTACTTTGCCATGAACAGCTGACACGCGCCGTACACCGTATTGTGCGGGCTCTCGGCCAGCATCTCGTCGATGACTCTCACTTCCCGGCCGTAGACCTGGAACATCACCATCGTCATCCCGGGCTGCAAATTGAAATCCCAGCTGACGTGCAACGTCTTTTCCGGGTTGTAAACGCACTTGCCTTCGGTGTCGACGTGCTGGCTGTACCGGAACATTTTATAAAATTGCTTCTCGTCATTCTCGCTGCCCCACTCGCCGAGCGTGTTGACGCGGTAAAGCCTTTCGTTCGTGAAGCGCAAGTTCAAATATGTCTGCACCGTGTTGCGGTTCAGAAATGGGTTGTCCTGCCACGTCGTATGTATTTTATAAGTCCTGCTTTCGTCCGGGTTCTCGTCGAAGAACCTTTTCTTCAACCAGTGGTCTTTCGAGATCGGGTTGAACGTCATGATGACCTGTTCGTACAAACCGCGGTCGGGACGAAAGCCGGACATGACCTCGTCGAAGCTTTCCATCTTGTCGACCTCCGATACTTCCTCGAACCAAAGGCCGGTGACGCCACTTAAGCCTTTCAAACGCTGCGGGTCGTCTAACCCGAGGAAAAGTATTTCACAGTTGTTCTCGGGCAGACGTATCGACAACGGCGCGCGCATGAAGTCGCACTGCGAGTAGACGCCCCATTGGTCGGCGACAGTCTTCAACTCGCGATAAGTGCTGTTGGCGTGGTCGATCATCTTGTTGCGGATGACGACGAACAAATGGTTCCTTTCGGACAATGCGCGAAACATTATCTTCTGCGCGACGGCGCGAGTCTTGCCCGACCCGCGTGAGCCCCAGATGATTGAGAAGTAAGATTTGTCGTAGAAGAAATCTCTGTAAACGGGAAGTACCTGTTTTTCTAAGTCGATAGTCATTGACTATCTATTCACATAAAAAAAGCGGGAAGTCATCCCGCTCTTTTTTCGTTGCGAAATCTTTATTTCGCTTTTTCCTTCTTCGCCTTTTTCTCTTGGCTCAGCTTCACCGACTTCAACAGCTTGAAGTTGTTGACGTTACCGTCGCTCAAAGGAAACTCGCCGAAGACTTCTTTAAGGATCGAATCGTCCAAGTCCGACACGGTGCCTTTGGCGCCGGTTGTCAGCGGCGCGATTTTGCCGTCGTCGCCGATTACGATGTGTTTGACCTTTTCGCCTTTCAGCTTCAAAAGTTCTTTCAAATTTTTCATAACAGAAATTTGAGGTTAGAAATTGTCGGGCTTGGATTTTCCAAACCCCCTTGTTTCGTTTTCAAGCCTTTTTAAGGGAGGCTTCAAAAGAAGGACTAACAAAAATGTGTACCCTTTTTTTGATCTGATCCCATGCTTCGTTAGACTCGAAATCTTAGCGAATGCGCTGTCTGTCAGACCGTTGCAACAGTGCTAAGGAAACCAATAATAGCCATGTAGTAAAATTTTATGCAACTTATTTTCAAAAAAACCGAATAATATTTGGCAAAGAAAAAGGGCTCAAATGGAGCCCTTACTTGCACCGGTTTCACTCTATATTATAGAGTGTTCTGGTACGCCAAGCCGTCGCCGAAGTACCCCGCCATCACCTCGACGCCCTTTAGAAAAGCCTGTCGTTCGGCTTGTGTCTCAAACTCGAAAAGCTGCGCGGTATCGTTCTTGCCTTTAGAGTTCCGCCGCTTCATGATTTCATAAGCCTCGTCGAACGTGTCGCACAACCGTTGGTAAAGCTTTTCGTCGTCGGAAGATGGGACAATGATCACTTTGTATTTCATACCGATTCCTCCCTTCTGTAACGTTCGATCTCGCCGTACGTTATCCGCACCGTTCTTTGCGAATATTTTATGGTGTTCAGTTTGCCTTCCTTGACTAACTTCTTCACTTGCGAATACGAGACGCCGAGCTCTTCGCCGACTTCTTCGTATGAAAGTTCTTTGGCCATTTCTTTTTCGATCATTACAGTTTTGAAGTTTTCCGATTTCATGAACCTCACCGCCGACGAGCACGCCGCATGAAGTCTGAAAAACATCTCGTCGATTTCTTCGCGCTTTAGAGTTTCGTCACGAAACATTTCTACGAAGATCGCTTCGAGCGATTCGTCGCTCGCCTTGTCGTCTTTCTTAACGATCAGCTTCGTCACCTCTTCTAAAGTGGAGACTGCGAGCGGTATCGCCTTGTCGGGATAGTAGCTCATGCGATTTTCATTACGGGTTGTATCAGCTCCTTCATCTTCTTAAAGCTGTTTGTGATGTCAAACCTATTCTGATAATACCTGAACATGGTCGGCGTGCTCCAGCCCGCCCACTGCATCGCGTCGTACTCGTCGGCGCCGCGAATCGCCCAGCTCGTCGCCGCGGTGTGGCGCCCCACGCTCGAGCACAGGAAATTGTAAAAGTGATCCGACTCGTATTTGGCGGTGTCGGTGCGAAAGCGAACGACCTCTTCCCACTTCAGCTCTTTGCCAAGCTCGCGAACGCTCCGGTTGAAAACCGCTCCGACCATCTTGGGCGGGTTCTTTAAAATCTTTTGCACTTGTTCGTCGGTCACCGGCACGATGAACCGCGTCTTGGTTTTGTGGCTGACCTTGTCGACGTACATCTCTTCGCCCTTGATTATCACCTCTTCTTTTTTCAACGAGTGATATTCGGAATACCTCATGGCGGTGTGACAGAGCACCATGAATATCTGGCGCACGCGCTCCAAGTGCGGCGTCGACCCGACGTGTTCTTTCAGCTGTTGCAGCTTGGCGTCGTCCAAGTAAACGAAGTCGGGTTTGAACGTCTTCGGCGCGATCTCGTCCCAGTCGACGCGCGGCAAAGCGTACCCTTCTTCGCGCGCCCACTTGTAGAATTTCTTGAAGTCCTTCAATCTCGTGTGCGCGGTGTTCGCGTTGACGCCGGTTTTGAACTCGTCGTAGATTTCGGCGACCTCTTTTTTCGACACCTCTTTGGCCGGCCTTCTATGCTTTTTCAAAATCTTGTGAAGAAGTTCGTAGCGCCACTTTCGCCCGCGGTTCAACTTGATCAGCGACGAAGTGAATTCATTCAATACCTCGTCGAGCGTCAGCGAATCTTTGTCGACTGTTTTCTTGATCTCGACGTTTGTGGCGTATAAGATCGATTTGACGCGCAACAGGTCGACGTCGCCGTTCGCTTTGAGGTCTTTCAATATCGCGTCGTCGAACTCGGCCTTCTTCGTCATGATGGTTTCGTTCAGCTTGTTCGCGTACTCGACGAAAGTCGGCTTGACGAAGTTGTCTTTGTCCAGCGCCGCCGATGGCGCTTTGACTCCGGTGTTGTAGTAAAGGCGTTTGCCCTTGTAGGCCAAGTAAGCCTGAACGGCTCCTTGGTGGTGTACTAATCTCGATTTCATAAAATAGCTTTTTCGTTATTGTGCTATTTTATCAAAGGTTGTATCACGAGGACATCTTATTGCACAGTTTATTGCACGGATTGTTAGATTACGTTAGATTTAAGTGTTTCAAGATGGCTTAAAAAGTTGTTCTATGTAGCAGAAATTGAATTAATGTCCTAACATAGCTCAAGGTTTACCTCCCAGCGGGATCACTAAGGGGCGAACATCCGCCCCTTTTTCATTTCACACCTTATGTTTTCGCTCAATTTCAAAGGTGGCGAACTCATAAAACAACAAACAAAACCATCTGATTTGTGACCAATCCTGTGACCAATGCCTATCAGGTATATTGGTCACAGAATCTTACGTAAGGTCTTTCGATTGATTTACTGCTCCGCTTAGGAACGAGGTAACCTTAACTCATACTGTTATGAACCTCAATCAAAAATTCACCGTTCGCTTTTGGCTGAACAAAAGAAAAGTAAACAGCCAAGGGCTCGTACCTATCTGGGCGCGCATTACCATCGATGGAAAAATCGCGGAGTGTTCCGCGATGAAACAAGTGATGCTTGAGTATTGGGATGCAGAAAACAATTGTGTTGCAAAGGAATGCCCAAGTGCCAAAGAGATCAACAAGCATCTTGTGTTGGTTGAAGCAGAAATCACGAAGCACTATAATGTATTGGCTGCTACCCAAGAGTATGTTACCCCTGAAGAGGTAAAAAAATCTTATAAAGGAATCAAACCTAAACAGAAGACTTTTCTTCAGGTGTTTGACCAATTCATGGAACACATGGACGACAAAGTGGAAGTAGGCGATATCAAAGCCACACGCTATAATCGATTTGAAATATTAAAAGGCAAATGCGTTTCGTTTCTTAAACTCAAACTAAAAAAGTCAGACATTGAAGTCAGTGAAGCAAAGATCAACTTCATTACCGAGTTTCAGCAGTATTTACGGACGGCCGAAAAAATCGGTCATAATACCGCGATGAAATACGCAAAGGACTTGAAGCAAGTAATGGAGTATGCAGTGACCCTGGAGTATGTGCCTTCCAATAAGTTTACAAATTTTAAGTGCACCTACAAACGGACCAAGCGGGAGTTTCTTGATGAACAGGAGTTGGAGTTGATGTATGAAAAATCAATGCCCATTGCGCGATTGGAAGAGGTGCGTGACTGTTACATATTTGTTTGCTATACAGGTTACTCTTACTCCGATGCCGAAGCCTTGGGACCTGATCATATAGCTGTTGGAATTGATGGCCGCAAATGGATCATCCGGGATAGACAAAAAACGGATACGACAGAGAATATTCCATTGTTGCCCATTCCTCTTGAGATTATTGATAAATATAAAAATCATCCTTACTGTAAAGCTAATCGCAAACTGCTGCCACTGAACAGCAACCAACGTTACAATGGTTATTTAAAAGAGGTGGCAGATATATGTGGCATCAAAAAGAACCTTACCAGCCATACGGCTCGACATACATTTGCTACCACTGTGCTGCTTACGAATGATGTGCCCATGGAGACTACGATGGAACTGTTGGGTCATACGGACATTCGAACTACTCAGATTTATGGAAAGATTGTTCAGAAGAAAATCAGCAAGGATATGGAACTTCTCAGGGCGAAAATGGCTCAAGGCGGCTCGCAATTACAACAAATTTCAACTTCACCATAGTTTGTATCTTTGATAAAATATTTTCACTTCGTACTGAGTAGATTAGCACATGACCCTCTACATCAAAAACATGGTTTGCAACCGCTGTATTATGGTGGTTCGGCAGGAATTGGAAAAGCAAGGGTTTCATCCACAAAAGGTATCATTGGGAGAGGTTATCCTGGAAGAAAATCAACTTAACGAAGCACAGTTAAGCCGCTTGGATACTTCCCTGGTTGCCTTGGGTTTCGAACGGATTGACGACCGCAAGGCGAGGCTGATTGAATCAGTCAAAAACCGGGTGATTCAAAAAATTCATCACGCGGACGCTGTCAACTTAAAATTCAATTGGTCAACAGTACTTGCCGAAGAATTGAAAGTGGACTATAATGCACTCAGCAGTCTCTTTTCTTCGGTAGAAGGCATCACGTTAGAACAATTCATTATCCGCCAGAAAATTGAACGCGTAAAGGAGTTGATATTCTATGATGAACTAAACTTCAGCGAAATTGCCAACCGTTTGGGCTATAGCAGCGTAGCTCATCTCTCAGCACAGTTTAAAAAAGTGACAGGTTTTACGCCTTCAGAGTTAAAGAAATCAAGAGATATTGACCAGAAGCGAAAACCCCTGGACAATATCAATTAACTCTGCTCCTAATTCTCTACGATTTCATCAATGATGCTCTCGATCATAAGTTTAACATCGAACGTGTTTTCAATCCCTTTCAAGTATTCCTCTGGATTAGCCATAAGGCGGTGTTTGAACTCCTCGATCAAATCAGCAAATTCTTTGTGAGACACTTTCACTTTGATTATTCTAAGATTCTTCAAATGAGGACTTAAGGCTTCCCTAAGCAACCTCTTCATTTCAATAGTATTCATATCTTATAAATACTTGGAAGAATGTCAAAAGCATAAATTTTTACTTGAGAAGTTCAGAAATTCTATAATTCTTTTCGGGTATAGTATAATACTTTCTGATGGGATGTAATCGATTTTTGTAGTTCAAAAGAGTAGAACATTGACAACGTCCAAAAACAGAACTCCAGCAGTTAAACGCGAAACTTTTCCGGTATTGGAAATGACATGTGCAGCCTGTGCCGTAAGCGTGGAGTCCATTCTTAAGAAAGCTACTGGTGTGAAAGATGCAGGTGTGAATTTCGCCAATCAATCTGCTTGGGTAGAGTATGATAGTTCCATTTCTCAACCCACTGACCTTCAAAATACCGTTCGCTCTATCGGTTATGATTTGGTGGTGAATGTGGAAGACCCGCAAGCCGTTCAGGAAGAAGCACAACGCAAGCATTATAAGGAAGTTAAGAGCCGCACACTTTGGTCTTCTATCTTATCCGTGCCTGTAGTAGTTATCGGTATGTTTTTTATGGATATGCCTTATGGCAATTATATCTCTATGTTGCTTGCCGCACCAGTGGTTTTCTGGTTTGGCAGAAACTTTTATGTGAATGCCTGGAAGCAGGCCAGACACGGTAAAGCGAATATGGATACGCTGGTAGCACTTTCAACAGGCATCGCTTTTATCTTTAGCACATTCAATACGTTCTCTCCTGAATTCTGGCACCAGCGTGGTTTGCACGCGCACGTTTACTTCGAAGCGGCAGCCGTGGTGATAGCTTTTATATCGTTAGGGAAGTTGTTGGAAGAGCGGGCTAAATCCAGCACCTCATCGGCCATCAAAAAGCTGATGGGCTTGCAGCCCAAAACGGTGCGTGTGATGGTTGATGAAGTGGAACAGGAAATACCAATAGCATCAGTAAAGGTTGGTAACGTTATCGTGGTAAAGCCCGGAGAGAAAATCCCCGTGGATGGCATAGTGAGAAATGGTGCATCGTATGTAGATGAAAGTATGATTTCAGGGGAACCAGTTCCTGTGGAAAAAATAGCTGGTGAGAAAGTATTTGCGGGTACAGTAAACCAAAAAGGCAGCTTTCAGTTTGAAGCACTGAAGGTTGGAGGAGATACCATTTTGGCACAAATCATTAAGATGGTGCAGCAGGCGCAAGGCAGCAAAGCGCCTGTTCAAAAGTTGGTAGATAAAATCGCAGGTGTTTTCGTGCCGGTTGTAATTGGTATTGCCATCCTCACATTTGCCGTATGGATGTTGTTTGGCGGTGATAACGCGTTTACTCATGCACTACTTACTTCTGTCACGGTGCTTGTGATTGCTTGTCCATGTGCGCTTGGACTTGCAACTCCAACCGCCATCATGGTAGGTGTAGGTAAAGGTGCTGAAAATAACATTTTGATTAAGGACGCAGAAAGTCTTGAACTGGCGCATAAGGTAAATGCGGTTATCTTGGACAAAACAGGAACCATCACCGAAGGCAAGCCCGTAGTAACGAATCTGAGTTGGCAAGTAGAAAATGATTTGCCTGAAATGAAGAACATCCTTTATGCATTGGAATCAAAATCGGAGCATCCCTTAGCAGAGGCTGTTGTGAATGAGTTGAAGAAAGACTTCATCAACAACGTAGCGATGACCGATTTTGAAAGCCTTACGGGTCGTGGTGTTCGGGCCATAGTTGATCATACTGTCTACTTTATTGGCAACAAAAACCTTCTTCATGAAAATCACATCAATTTAACAGATGCTACCGAGCAACTGGCAACAAGTTGGCAGAGTGAAGCAAAAACAGTTGTCTTCTTCACCAATGACAAAACAGTGCTGGCCGTTATCTCTATTGCGGATAAAATAAAAGCTACATCAAAAGCTGCTATTGCTGCGCTTCAAGACAAAGGCATTGAAGTGTATATGCTCACGGGCGACAATGAACAAACGGCTAAGGCCGTTGCATCGCAATTGAATTTAAAGCACTACCAGGCAGAAGTACTACCCAGCGGCAAGGCTTCGTTCGTGAAAGAATTGCAAGAGCAAAGCAAAGTAGTAGCGATGGTGGGCGATGGCATCAACGACTCTCATGCGTTGGCGCAAGCCGATGTTAGTGTGGCAATGGGTAAGGGTTCGGACATAGCGATAGACGTAGCTAAGATAACTTTGATTACGTCCGATCTTCAGTTGCTGCCCAAAGCATTTAACCTTTCCAGAAAAACGGTCAGAGGTATCAGACAGAACTTGTTCTGGGCGTTTATATATAATGTGATTGGCATTCCGTTGGCCGCAGGTGTACTCTATCCTGTAAATGGTTTTTTGCTCGACCCGATGATTGCCGGTGCAGCCATGGCGTTGAGTTCGGTGAGTGTTGTCGGGAATAGCTTACGGCTTAGGGCCTCAAAAATATAGACCGGAAATCATGTAAAACTTTGTGGCTATTGTGTAATTATCTTCCACGTGTAACCACATTAATTTGTATATCATTCCAGTATAGAAACTTCAAACTAAAATTGTATGGAAGCAGTAAAATTCAATACCAACATTAAGTGTGCTGGCTGTATAGCCAAAGTAACACCTTTCTTAAACGAAGCCGTGGGCGAAGACAATTGGGAAGTGGATATCAACAATCCCTCAAAAGTGCTCACGGTTGTCAATGAGGTAAGCGAAGAGAAGATTGTTGAAGCGGTGAAGAAGGCCGGATACAAAGCAGAAAAAGCCTAGTGTAATTTATGGGTGGTCATCTCATTCCACCCAAATCCTTTCCGCCACTTGATGCGTAAGCAGTATTTCTTTTTTCGACTTGTGCTGCAAGGTAACGGAACCATCGAACAGTTCTCTTTTCTTAAGAGTCACAGTATCTCCAATTTGCAATCCTTTGGCGTTCAAGTGGTCGAGGAATGATTTTTCGTCCTCACCAACCGCTGCAATGGTAGCGGTTAATCCTTCTACAAGGTCGCTGAGCGCAGTACGCTTTTGTGTGTAAATTTTTCCGTTGCTATCTGGTATAGGCTCTCCATGCGGGTCAAACTTGGGAAAGTTAAGCATCTCGTCCATGCGGCTATAAAAACGCTTGGAGTCAACATGTTCCAGTTGCTCGGCTATGTCGTGCACCTCTTCCCAGCCGAGTTCCATTACTTTCACCAAGAACAACTCAGCCAACCGATGCCTTCTGATGATTGACAACGCCTCTTTTTTTCCCTTTTCCGTCAAGCGGATACCTTTATAAGGGGCATAGGCAACTACCTTTTTAGTTGCCAATCGTTTCATCATGCTGTTCACCGAAGGCTGTTTTATGTTCAGCTTTTTAGCCAATTCCGAAACAAAGACCTCCCCCGTAGCCAGTGACAACGCATAAATGGATTTAATGTAGTTTTCTTCCGTGAGTGAGTCCATGCCCTCAGTTTTAGTTCAAAAATAATGATTGCGAAGTATATTCATCAAATTAATTTGTTAGAATAGTCTAACTTTTTAATTTTGGCAATCTTAAATTTGAATGAAGAAGATTAGCCCCATACTATTTCTGTGCATTGTCGCTTTGTTTTGCGTACTATCATGTGAAACATTTGAACCCGTTGCCTTGGATGACTCAGCACTATTAGATGGCCCCGTTGCCGACTTATCGGCAGCCGAAAACATTCAATTCTTAAGAGGCGATGTATCATTCAACGACCAAGTATTCAACTCTTCAAATGGCCTTGGGCCGTTGTTTGTTTCCACGTCCTGCGGTAGCTGACATCCGGGCGATGGCAAAGGTCATCCGTTTACAACACTGACGCGGTTCGGTCAAATCAACGAAACAGGGAATCAGTTCTTGAAATTAGGTGGGCCCCAATTGCAGCATCGCTCCATTCCAGGGTTTACTCCCGAACAAATTCCAGCAGATGCAACCTTCTCTCAATTCACACCGCCCGCCAATACGGGGCTGGGTTTTTTAGATGCCGTAAGCGACAGTGATATTTTATTGTTCTCTGACCTTGATGATTTAAATGGCGATGGCATTAGCGGTGTGCCTAATTGGGTTGAGTTGAAAGCATATGTAATGCCACGCGATGGAAGCGTTGTGCAAAACGGAAAGTACATCGGCAGGTTTGGCAAGAAGGCAGCTACCTACAATCTCTTGCAACAAACGGCACAAGCATACAACCAAGACATCGGTATCACATCCACCTTTGAACCAACCGATACTTATTCAGGAGTCGAAATTGACCCTGAGATTTCCAACCAAGAAATTCAAGACGTGGTTTTTTATTTGAAAACGCTTAAAGCCCCCATTCAGCGACAAGAGGATAGCGATGTTCTTTCAGGTAAACAGTTATTCTTAAATCTTGGGTGTGGAGGCTGTCATCGCCCTGAAATGAAAACAGCAAGCACTACTATCCAATCATTGAGCAATAAAGTATTCTATCCATATACGGATTTATTGCTGCATGATATGGGCAGTGGTTTGGATGATGGTTATACAGAAGGTTCAGCAAAAACATCTGAATGGAGAACGCCTCCCTTATGGGGCTTGGGGCTTTCTAAAAACTCGCAAGGCGGTGAGTATTTTCTATTGCATGACGGTCGTGCAAAGAGTATAGAAGAGGCCATTCGCCTGCACGGTGGAGAAGGCACGAAAAGCAAAGAGTCATTTGAATCGTTGCCAGCGAACGAAAGGAAAAAACTAATCAGCTTTCTTGAAAGTTTGTGATAGTATGGATAGAAAAAAATTTTTACGGCAAGGTTGCATTTTTTGCGTAGGTGCTACCGCCCTGCCAATGATGCTTGAAAGTTGCCAGGCTACACACTATGTTGACGGAACAATCGCCTCCAATGGTTTAGAAGTTGCGATATCAGAATTTGCATTTGTGAAGAAAGGGAAAACAGAAATGCGCCAATACATCATCGTGCAGAACGACAAACTTGAATTCCCCATTTATCTCTACCGCATTTCAGAAAATGAATACAGTGCACTTTGGATGAAGTGTTCGCACCAAGGTGCCGAGTTGCAGGCTGTGGGCGACCATTTACAATGCCCCAGCCACGGTAGCGAATTCACCAATAAAGGAATCGTTAATCACGGGCCAGCCGAAAAAAACCTACGCTCATTTCCTACCTCCATTTTGGGTGACAAGATAATAATTGACTTACGACTATCATGAAAGGTTTATTGACATTATTGCTGTTTGTATTTGTCATCACACCGCTATGGTCGCAGGTTGATTCAACGTTGTTTAGGAGGGTGAACAAAGACACTTCAAAACTGCTGTTGAACATGGATGCCGTTTACAACCGTCCGTTTCTTTCGGTGGGTAAAACACCCGTTGCCTTGGGTGGGTATGTGGAGGCCAACTGGCAGCACTTGGGCACTGATGGTTTGACAGAAGGCCATCAATTCCAGATGAAGCGGCTTACGTTGTTTGTCGCTTCGGGCATATCGAGAAGGATAAAATTCTTGTCGGAGATTGAGTTTGAAGGTGGCACCAAAGAAATCAATATCGAATTTGCTTCCATTGATTTTGAATTTCATCCATTGCTAAACTTCAGAGGTGGAGTAGTGATGAACCCCATCGGAGCATTCAATCAAAATCACGATGGCCCCAAATGGGAATTTATAGACCGCCCCACATCGGCCACACAACTGTTGCCCGCCACGTGGAGTAACGTGGGCTTTGGCATCTATGGAAAAAAGTATAGTAAGAATTGGGCCTACGCCTACGAACTTTATCTCACCAATGGCTTTGACGACCAAATCATTTCCAACGCACAAAACAAAACGTATTTGCCCGCCACCAAACTGAACCGTGACCGATTTGAAGAAAGTTTTAATGGCGAGCCACTCATCACAGCCAAAATCGCTTTGCGCAATAAGAAGGTGGGCGAACTGGGTATTTCGTACATGGGCGGAGTGTACAACAAATTTCAAATGGACGGTTTTACATTGGATAAAAAAAGAAGAGTGGATGTGTGGGCGTTGGATTTCAACACAGAGCTACCGATTTTAAAAACATACCTTGTTGGTGAATGGGCTTTTGTAAATGTAGATGTGCCCGATACCTACACGCAGCAATATGGGAACAAACAATCGGGTGGATTTCTTGATGTTGTTCAGCCTGTTATCAGAACAAATATTTTTAACTTCAATAAGTCGGTGGTCAATGTTGTCTGCCGTTTCGAGTATGTAGATTGGAACGTGGGTACTTTTAAAGAGACGAGCGGGAACATGAGCGAAGATTTTGTTTCCATTGTGCCCGGCATTAGCTGGAGGCCGACTCCCCTCACGGTGCTAAGGCTTAACTATCGGTACAATTGGATAACGGATATCCTTGGCAACCCACCCTCAAAAACAGCTGGCTTTCAGTTTGGGTTTTCGAGTTATTTTTAAACTCATTTTTGTTGCAACTTCATTGCATCATTTTTTAACTTATCTTTACACCGTGAAAGTACTCTATTTCATATTGGCACTGTATGTAACAGCACTCTCGGTCTATCCATGCAGCGATGCAAATACGTGTACCGATGAAAAACGAATAGGAGAACAGATTGCAAACGCATCACAACATCCACACTCCGCTAACGAAGAAGATTTATGTACACCTTTCTGCATTTGCGCATGTTGCGCCACGCACATTAGAATTTCTTACGCGTCTTCTATAGACTTTGCCGGTGTTATCCATAACACCAAAGAAACAATACCCTACATCGAAAAACAGGTATTGTCTGATTATAGCCATATCTGGCAACCGCCCAAAATTTAAGCTCCTACAGTATCAATCGTCTCCATGACGATAAATTTCTTCCCGAGGCAACGGTAGCCTTGGTTAAGATGGTTAGGGCTTATTATGAACAATCGGAGAAAGCGGAAAAAGCAACAAAAGAAAAGTATTCTCACAGTGATTATCCATTACGCTTTGTGGATACTCTTGGGCTTGCTTCTTTTATTCTTGTTCATCATAGCAACAGTCCTTCCAAATCTAAATTTTAATCACTGACCTATATGTTAGATAAAATCATTCATTACTCAATACAAAATAAACTGATCATCGGCCTGTTTACGCTGGGCCTGATTGCCTGGGGAAGTTATTCGATAACCCAACTCCCCATTGATGCCGTGCCTGACATCACCAACAACCAGGTACAGATCATCACGATAGCTCCCTCTCAATCCGCGCTGGATATTGAGCGGCTCGTAACCTTTCCCGTAGAGCTAACAATGTCAACCATTTCAGATATTAAAGAGATGCGGAGCTTTTCGAGGTTCGGCCTTTCAGTTGTCACAATTGTTTTTCATGACAACATTGATGTTTACTGGGCGCGTCAGCAAGTCAGCGAAAGATTGACGGTAGCAGCAAAGCAAATCCCACCGGGCATGGGCTCTCCCGAACTGGCTCCAATAAGTACAGGGCTTGGCGAGATTTATCAATACATCATTCGACCAAAGAAAGGTTATGAGGACAAGTTCAGCGCGATGGAACTTCGTAGCATCCAAGATTGGATCGTGCGTAGGCAGTTGCTGGGCACACCAGGTGTAGCTGATGTCGCAAGCTTTGGGGGCCTTTTAAAGCAATATGAAATAGCGCTTGACCCCGATAAACTTCGCAGCTATGATCTGGGCATCGCAGACATTTTCACTGCACTCGAAAAGAACAATCAAAATACAGGGGGCGCTTACATAGATAGGAACCCAAACGCCTGGTTTATCCGCAGCGAAGGGCTTATCAATTCCGTAGATGACATCGGAAAGATTGTAGTTAAAAATACGGCAGCCGGTATCCCCGTTCTTATACGCAATGTGGCGGAGGTGCACTTTGGGTTTGCCAACCGCTATGGAGCCATGACCTATAACAAAGAAGGTGAAGTAGTAGGTGCTACCGCCTTAATGCTGAAAGGTGCAAACTCCAACGCTGTTGTGAATCGCGTAAAACAAAAGATGGAGCAAATCAAAAAAACATTGCCCGAAGGTGTAACCATTGAAGCCTTTCTTGACCGGAGCGCATTGGTGAACCGCGCTGTGGGCACTGTTGAAAAGAATTTAATTGAGGGTGCTCTAATTGTAATTTTCGTTCTGGTTTTATTCCTTGGCAATCTGCGAGCGGGCTTGATAGTGTCTTCCGTCATTCCATTGGCCATGCTGTTTGCGGTATCTCTCATGCATGTCTTTGGTGTATCCGGCAACTTGATGAGTTTGGGTGCTATTGATTTTGGTTTGATTGTGGATGGGGCCGTAATTATTGTAGAAGCTACGATGCATCACCTAAGCTTACGAGGAGCCATCCGCTTGACGAAAGAAGAAATGGATTTGGAAGTTTACCAATCAGCTTCTAAAATAAGGACATCGGCAGCTTTTGGTGAGATTATCATTCTGATCGTTTACCTGCCCATTCTTGCGCTGGTTGGCATTGAGGGTAAAATGTTTAAGCCGATGGCCCAGACCGTTAGCTTTGCTATCCTTGGCGCATTCCTTCTGTCACTTACTTATGTGCCGATGATGTCGGCTCTTTTTCTGAGCAAGAACACTGAGCATAGACGCAATTTCTCTGATAGAATGATGGACTTTTTTCATCGAGTGTATGAACCAATAATCAATAGAGCACTAAAGCACAAGTTTGTTGTAGTCATTTCATCTGTTATCCTCTTCTTGGTAAGCCTCATTTTCTTTATGAGAATGGGGGGCGAATTTCTTCCCACATTGGAAGAAGGGAACTTTGCCGTAGAAACCAGAGCACTTACCGGAAGTAGTTTGTCGTATACTATAGAGACTGCCTCCAAGGGTGCACAAATTTTGTTGCGTGAGTTTCCTGACGAGGTAAAAGAAGTAGTCGGCAAAATTGGTTCATCCGAAATTCCTACCGACCCTATGCCTATTGAGGCCTGCGATATGATGGTAATCCTAAAAGATAAAAGTGAATGGAAAAAAGCCGCTGACAGAGTAGAACTTGCCGATAAAATGGGAGAGGCATTAGAAGAAATTCCTGGGGTAACGTTTGGATTCCAACAGCCCATTCAAATGCGATTCAATGAGCTGATGACAGGCGTGCGACAAGATGTTGCAATTAAAATTTTTGGCGAAGACCTTAATGTCCTTACCGATCTATCAGAACGGATTGGAAAAATTGCAGGAAGTGTAGCGGGTGCGCGCGACCTATATGTAGAGAAAGTTACCGGCTTGCCGCAAATCGTAATCACTATAAACCGCGATGAGGTAGCCAAGTATGGTCTGAACATCGCTGATATTAACCAGGTTATTAATACAGCCTTTGCAGGGCAAGCAGCCGGGTTGGTGTTCGAAGGCGAAAGAAGATATGACCTCACCGTTCGTCTCAGTTCACAAAGCCGCCAAAGTATTGAAGATGTGCGCAACTTATTCATTTCTTCCCCGAAGGGCGAGCAGATTCCCTTGAAACAGTTAGCCGATGTCGAATTCAAAATCGGGCCGAATCAGATTCAACGTGAAGATGCAAAGCGAAGAATAATTGTAGGTTTTAATGTGCGAGGACGCGATGTGGAGAGCATTGTTGAAGAGTTGCAGCAGAAAATTACAAACCAGGTTGATTTTCCGCCAGGGTATTTTCCGACCTACGGTGGGCAATTTGAAAACCTGAAAGAAGCAAAGGCACGGTTGTCGATAGCAGTACCCGTTGCGCTGTTGCTTATTTTAATGCTGCTGTTCTTCACGTTTGGTTCGCTAAAGCAATCCGTCCTTATCCTCACCGCTATTCCTATGTCAGCGATTGGGGGAATCTTCGCGCTGCTTTTTCGTGGCATGCCGTTCAGTATTTCTGCAGGCATAGGCTTTATCGCACTTTTCGGGGTAGCCGTGTTGAACGGAATTGTACTCATCGCTGAGTTCAACCGCTTGAAAAAAGATGGCATAACCGATTTGCATGACATCATATTAAAGGCAACTTCCGTGCGCCTTCGCCCCGTGTTAATGACGGCCGCGGTTGCCTCGCTTGGTTTTTTGCCGATGGCATTGGCGACCAGCGCAGGAGCTGAAGTGCAAAAACCCTTGGCCACCGTGGTGATCGGAGGGTTGATCAGCTCAACACTTCTTACCCTGATCGTACTGCCTTGCCTGTTTATCTATTTTGAAAAAATTGGTTCTAAGAAAATAAATACGCCTTCGATATGAGAATATTAATCATCATCACCATTACTAGTTTCTCTTTTGCGGGGCTTGGCCAGTCCACCAAGTTAACAGTTCAACAAGCCATTGATGTCGCTTTAAAAAATAACGCGGGCATCAGGGCGGTAGCTTATGAAGTGGAATCGCAAAGGCAATTGAAGAAAACAGGATTTGATCTGCCCAAGACGAATGTGTCGTTGCAGTATGGGCAGTATAATAGCTTTGCTAAAAATGATAACAACATTTCCATTACACAAAGTATTCCTCTTACCATTTTAGGCAGCCAAGCCTCCCTGAACCGATCGTTGCTTGCTTCATCTGAATTGAAAAAAGCATTTACTGAAAACGACTTGGTTTATCAGGTAAAGCAAGTTTACTATCAACTTGCCTTTGTAAAAGCGCGACATCAACTCTTGCTTCAGCAAGACAGCATTTACGAAGGGTTCTTAAAGTCGGCTTCATTACGCTACAAGACGGGTGAAAGCAAACTATTGGAGCAAACCACCGCTGAAACACAACGTAATGAGGTGAGAAATCAACTTCGCCAAAATGAATCAACGGCCACCATTTTGCGTACGCAATTGCAGACGCTACTCAACAGTGAGCAACTTCCGGACATTTCGGAAGATGAGCTAACCGAGATTCCATTCGATGCATCGCAAGACACAACGATACTCACAAACCCTTTTCTGTCGTATGTGCGGCAGCAAGTAGACGTAGCGAAAAGCCTGAAGAAAGTGGAAACGGCAAAGTTCGCCCCCGATTTAATGATCGGGTATTTCAATCAAACACTGATCAATACGATCAACGTTGAGAACGGAACAGTGGCTAACGACAACACCAGGTTCTCCGGGTTCTTCGCAGGTATCTCCATTCCACTGTGGTTTGTTCCGTATCAGGGCAGAGTGAAGGCCGCAGCCTTTACCCGTCAGGCTGCGGAAAGTAATTACGCCAATCAGCAGAAAATCATACAGGGACAATCACAACAGGCTGCGCAACTGTATGGAAAGAATCGAAACAGTTTGGAGTATTACCGCACTTCCGCTTTACCAAATGCAGAACTGATACTGAAGCAATCGCAAGTTGCCTTTCGCGAGGGCGAAATTGACTTTGCCGTATATCTGCTGGGGGTACGAAATGCCATTGCCATTAAGGAAGGTTATTTACAAACCTTAAACGACTACAACCAAAGCATTATTTACATTCAATTTTTATCAGGCACTAAATAAGATCGACCATGACTACATCTAAATCAATTTCTATACTCTCCATTTTTATTGGAGTAGCTTTAACTATGTCGTGCGGAAGCAAGAGCGCAAAAGAGGCGACCACCGAAGAGCATCACAGCGAAGAAGCGAATACCGTGGAGTTCACCGAAGCTCAATACAAAACGGCCGGCATTGAATTGGGCAAAATTGAAAGCAAACAAATCAGCGGCACGGTAAAAGTAAATGGCAAACTGGATGTGCCCCCTCAGCAGATGGTCAGCATTTCCGTTCCGCTGGGAGGATTTTTAAAAAGTACACCGTTGCTGCAAGGATCAAGAGTAAAGGTAGGCCAGGCGATTGCAACTATGGAAAATCTTGATTTCATACAAATGCAACAAGATTACATAGAAGCTAAAAATCAATCTGACTTTGCTAAAGTGGATTACGATCGGCAACTAGATTTGGCGAAAGAAAACGTGAATGCCCAAAAGACATTGCAACAAGCCAAAACAACGTACGCAAGTTGGCAAGCAAAAGCTAACGGCCTTGCCGAAAAATTGAAAATGATAAACATTAACCTCTCCTCCTTAAATGAGGGGAAAATTTCAAGCACCATCCAACTCTACTCGCCCATCAATGGTTACGTCACGCAGGTGAACGTCAACATCGGCAAATTTGTAAACCCCAGTGACATCCTGTTCGAAATTGTTGATACCGAGCACTTGCACGCTGAACTTACTGTATTCGAGAAAGATGTGCCCAAACTGAAGATCGGACAAAAAGTTCGGTTCACTCTTGCCAACGAAACCAAGGAAAGAATGGCCACCGTGTATTTGTTGGGTCGCCAAATCGGACTTGATCGCACCATACGTGTTCACTGCCACATTGATAGAGAAGATACCAACTTGCTGCCGGGCATGTACCTGAAGGCTGTTGTTGAAACGGGCGGCATCGAAGTGCCAGCCTTGCCGGATAAAGCCATCATTGACTATCAAGGGAAAAAATACATTTTCTACCAATTGAAAGAGCAGCCCCACAGCGCATTAAAAGACGAAAGCAAAGAGCAACACGCCAGCGAGTTTCATTTTACAATGATGGAAATACAAGTAGGAAACAGTGAAATGGGCTATACTGAAGTAATCCTTCCGCCTGATTTTAACGCAGACAATCAGGTGGTAGTGAAGAATGCGTATGCCATTCTCTCTAAAATGAAAAACTCGGAAGAAGAAGAGTAATGTAATTAGAAACCTCCATTATGACTAGCACAGACCCCCACCACAAGCACACCTACGATGAACACGGCCACATGACTTGTTGTTCGTTGGAGGAAAAAATTAATGCCAAAACTTCAGGCAAAACCGATAGGCACACCGAATCGGACGGCCACGACCATTCTCCAAAAGCGCAAAGCACGTTTCAAATGTTTACGCCATCATTGATAAGTTTGGCGTTGCTGCTTATCGCGATTGCTTTCGATAATTATTGGCAGCCTTCTTTTTTTAAGGGCTGGGTTAGATTGGCGTGGTATCTGCTCGCCTATCTGCCCGTAGGCTTTCCTGTAATAAAAGAAGCATGGAAGGCAATTGTCAAAAAAGAATTCTTCACCGAATTTTTATTGATGAGCATTGCCACCATCGGTGCATTTTCCATAGGCGAATACCCTGAGGGTGTGGCCGTGATGTTGTTCTATGCGATCGGAGAAGTTTTTCAAACATTAGCTGTAAAGAGAGCCAAAGGGAACATCAAAGCATTGCTCGACCAGCGGCCTGATGAAGTTACTGTTGTGGAAGAAGGCAACGTACGCACCGTGAAAGCGGAATCTGTTTCTATCGGAAATATCATTCAATTAAAGCCGGGCGAGAAATTAGCGTTGGATGGTGTGTTGCTATCCGATTCGGCCTCTTTCAATACGGCCGCGCTCACGGGCGAAAGCAAACCTGATACAAAACAAAAAGAGGAGACCGTATTGGCAGGCATGATTAACCTCAACACCGTTTCGTTGGTGAAAGTCACAACGGCCTATACCGATAGCAAGCTTTCAAAAATTTTAGATTTGGTTCAGAATGCAACTGCCCAAAAAGCAAAAACAGAATTGTTCATACGCACTTTTGCCAAGTACTATACACCTGTGGTGGTGGTGCTTGCATTGCTGATTTGTGTGTTGCCTTATTTCTTTGTTTCAGATTATCAGTTCCGAGACTGGCTCTACCGCTCGCTCGTGTTCTTAGTTATTTCTTGTCCCTGCGCATTGGTGATTTCGATACCACTCGGCTACTTTGGTGGCATTGGTGCTTCTTCGCGCAACGGCATCCTCTTCAAAGGCAGTAATTATTTGGACATCGTGGCATCCATCAAAAATGTGGTGATGGACAAAACAGGCACACTCACCGAGGGAGTTTTTAAAGTGCAACAAGTAAATATTCAGTCTGGATTTGATGAAAAGGAAATATTGGAATTGGTCAACGCATTGGAAAGCAAAAGCACACATCCCGTTGCCACCGCTATTCACCAATATGTGGGCGATGTAAATTCCAAAATCGAATTGACGGGCGTGGAAGAAATAGCGGGACATGGATTGAAAGCCGCAGTGAACGGAAAAGAATTGCTGGTGGGCAATTTCAAACTCATGAGCAAGTTCGGCATCAAGCACGATGTAGATGTAAGCAGCATCGTTTACACCATCATCGCGATGGCCTACGATAAAAAATTTGCAGGCTACATCACCATTGCCGACCAAATAAAAGAAGATGCAAAAACGGCCATCGAACAACTCCATCGCTTGGGCGTGAAGACAACCATGCTCAGTGGCGATAAAAGTTCCGTGGTGAATTTTGTTGCCAAAGAACTGAGCATCGACAATGCCTTTGGCGACTTACTGCCCGAAGACAAAGTGAACAAGGTAAAAGAAATAAAAGCACGAGGCGAAAGCGTTGCCTTTGTGGGCGATGGCGTAAACGATGCGCCTGTAGTGGCATTGAGCGATGCAGGCATAGCGATGGGCGGGCTTGGCAGCGATGCCACCATTGAAACGGCTGATATAGTAATCCAAGATGATAGGCCATCAAAGATTCCGATGGCCATCAACATAGGCAAAACCACCAAGCGCATTGTTTGGCAAAACATTACACTTGCCTTTGTTGTAAAAGCAGCAGTCTTAATACTCGGTGCTGGTGGCCTGGCCACCATGTGGGAAGCTGTGTTTGCCGATGTGGGCGTAGCTTTGCTGGCAATATTGAATGCGGTGAGAATTCAGCGGATGAGGTTTTAAGGGAGATCACTTTATTTCAATTAGGTATGGGTTTTAATTGAAATTGTATCGATTACTTTAAACAAAACATGTAATGCGTCTTTGCTACCATTATGTTCTCCCTTTTCAAAATCTCCCTCCACGCTTGCCATCTGGTTCGTTACATGAGCGAAGCTAATCACATTTTTATTCCTGGCTTCGGCAAAAGCATACAGAGCGGCTGCTTCCATTTCTACTGCATGGATTCCGATTGATTTATAGTGTTCAATCGCTTCTGCCGTTTCCCGGTAAGGTGCATCGGTAGTCCATGTTGAGCCGGTAAATATTTTGATGGCAGGATCATTGAAAGCATTGTTTAGTTTTTCTTTCATATCAGCATTCAGAAAGCTAAACTGCGATGGAGCTAAATAGTGATAACTTGTTCCTTCGTCCCGAACAGACTTTTCAATAAGAATAAAATAAGGAGGTTCCATTGGTTGCACCAACTGGCCTGATGAAGTCATACTCAATAAGAGTTTACAGCCAGATGCAAAAAGTTGTTCAGCCAATAGCACTGCAAAAGATGCTCCTACCGCTCTACCTATAATTCCAATCTTTTGGCCTTCATGCTCAAATTCAAAAAGTTTGGTATGACAACAAGCCCATGCATCATTGCGTTTCGCATGGCATCTTTCAATGACAAACTCTTCAATATCTCCATCGGGATCAAGAATACAGATTTCAGGAATTACGAGTTCGGTTATTTCTTTTTGCCTTCGTGCTTCTCGCAGCAGATTCTCCGGTTGAAATACGGACGGCACCTCGTAATATTTTTGACTTAAGATCGGACTGCTGCTCATGGTTAGAAAGTTAAAGCCTTATCTGATTCAACAATCCATTTCGTAAGGTCTGCCAACGTTCCAAGATTGGCTCCTGGTATCAATGAGCTGACACCTCGTGTTTCAGCACAGGAGGTACACAACCTTACTTCGCCACCATTCTTAATGATAATGGTAAGCATTTCGCCAATGTTGTATTGGCCTGTTTTTTCTTTTTGGCCTGATAATGCCCCGGTAACCGAATCGCTCATGAGGTAAACCCAAATCTTGATATTCTGGTCTTGCTTTTGAAGTTGGATAGCTGTTCGAAGTGCATTATAATTCTTGTCACTGCCATAGGGAGCATCGTTGAGGAGGAAAAGTATTTTCATGGTTAGGTTTAATTAGGTGATAGTTGAAGTTTTAAACCGGGTGTAGCTAGTTGCTTATTGGCACAACTCATCCTGAATTTTACAATCAACGATGAAAGCACGGTGAGTAATCCGATAGCAAGAATCGGAGCTACTAATCCAAAGCTGTCTGCAATTAATCCGGTGAGGATAGCACCGAACGCATAGCCGAGATCACGCCACAAGCGGAATACGCCAATGCTCTTGGGTCGTTGATCAGGATGTGTATAATCAGAGATCGCGGCCAAAAAAGTTGGATAAACGATAGCCGTACCAATGCCGAGTAAAGACGACAATACAATGAACCAAAGGAATGTGTTTGCGTGTATCATGCCTAACAGTGCAATCCCCTGCATAAACATCCCGATAAAGAGTAAGGTCTTTTTACAGTATTTGTCCGCAAGCTTTCCCGTGTAAATCTGACCTAAGCCCCACACTGCCGGATAGGTGGCAACGATGATTCCGGTTTCGTGAAGATCAAATCCTTTCGAGACAAGAAGCAGCGGAAAAAGTCCCCATACCATTCCATCATTAAGGTTATTAACCAAACCAGCTTGCGTAATAGACCCTAGGTTTTTGTGCCTCCAGGTGGTGTCCCAAAAAACATTCTTCAATAGTGGAATAGTGCTGGAAACAGATTCGAGCTTTACATGACGTTGTGTGTCTTTGATCAGAAGCCAACTCATCAACAATCCAACAATCCCTAAAGCAATTCCAATGTAAAAAGGATATGGACGAAGCCCGTAATTACTGGCGATCCATCCGGTTAAAAAAGCAATGACTGCAAGCGCAATGTATCCGGCAAACTCATTGAGTCCCATTGCAAAGCCTCTGTCCTTTTCTCCGACCAGATCAATTTTCATAACAACCGTACTCGACCAGGTGAGTCCCTGGCTGATTCCCAAGAAAATATTTGCTGCAATAATCCAGTTCCAACTTGGAGCATAAATGAGAAGTAAAGGAACGGGTAAGGCAAGAATCCAACCCGCTACTAAAAGATTTTTTCTGCCAAACCGATTCGCAAGCGTGCCTGTGTAGTAATTGGTTATCGCCTTTGTTACACCAAAGACCACAATGAAAGAAAGGATCGCAGTTTTAGCAGCTAAGCCAAAATCCGCCTCTGCAATTTGTGGAATGATGGTACGCTCTAAACCAATCATACCCCCAACAAAGGCATTGACAATCACCAACAAGGTAAATTGCTTCCAGTTTTCTTTTAGCCCCAGCCTTACGTCCATACTAAATTAATTAAGCAATAGCACAACGATTCGCACCCGCTTCGAGGTCAGCCGGAATATGGCCATCATACGAACCTTGTTTGTTCAGGCTTGCTATCGTTAAATAATTAGGAGGAGTTGGCGGAATTCGTGAGGTAGTGTACTTCACAAATTCGCTCTCTTTTAGCTTGAGCATGTCTAATTTATCTTTTAGGTTTTCGATAGTTTCTGAAATGAGTTTACCATCAAACGGTACAGCCGTTGCCAGGTGAGCCGGTAGCACAAACGTTTTTGGATTGAGCGTAAGCAAACGTTGGAGTGATGCATACAAGAGTCTTGACCTCTTGATTGCTTCATCCTGATCGGCTTTCAGGTCTGGTCTGCCGACACCATCTACAAATAGTGTATCTCCCGTAAATATTGCATCATCACCGAGCCGGAATGAAGTGCTCTCCATTGTATGCCCCGGTGTGTAGATTACTTCCAGTGCTGCTTTTCCAAAATGTAAATAATCACCATTGCTAACAGGTGAATAACCATATTCAACATTGGCCGCATCAATAAGTACATGTGTGGCAATACTTGCCTTTGCCAGTTCTCTTGTACGCGAGAGGTAATCCGCATGGATGTGGGTATCGGTTACATACTTGATCGTCCAGCCATTTTTGTTGGCAAGATCAAGATAAACGTGTGAATCAAGGGCCGCATCAATTACAATGGCCTCATCATCTGATCCGATAATATAAGACAGGACTCCTTTCGATGATCGTCTTATCTGGATAATCTTTACATCATTCAATACAACCTCAGCCGTACTCCAGGCGAAGTTCCAAGCCTTCATTCCACCTTCGAGTGAATAGACTTCAAATCCTTTGTCCTTCAGCAATTCTGCCGCCTTCAAGCTTGTCTTACCTGCTGCACATACGGTTACAACGGGTATGCCTATATTTAATTCAATGTGGTCAAGCGCATTTGTATCTCCGGCTTTCAATTTGTCATAGACGTCAGCATGAACGCTTCCAGGAATCGACCATTCCTCTCTTTCTGTTTTTGGTCTTACATCTAAAACAGTAACAGGTTTTTTCTTTTCAAGCCAGGAGGATAATATCGAGATGTCAATTTTTGATTCTTCGGTTGTCATTGTAAATGTTGTTAGTTCATTGAAACTTCTATGGGTAGGTCTTGCAGTTTCCAATCAGGGAACCCTTCTTCTAAGCGTGTTGCTTTGTAGCCTGCTTTGGTCAACATGGCAACTGCTTCATCGGCATACACACAAAATGGCCCGCGACAATACGCGACAATCTCCGTGCGTTTCGGTAATTCTTTCAATCGCTTAGATAGTTCTTCGATTGGTATTGAGATTGCGTTGGCAATGTGTCCTTGCTTAAATTCGGATTCGGATCGAACATCGAGGATTGTGACCTTGCCAGACGCTAACTTTTCAATCAACTGATCAATGGTCACCATTTCCAAATCAAACTTTGACTCCCGAAACTCTTTCACCACTTTTTCAATGGCAGCAATTCGTTCAACACCCAGCTCGCGCAATGATTTCCAGGCTTTAAACACATTGCCGTTGGAAAGCCGATAGAAAATGAAATTACCTTGTCGATTGATCTCAACCAGTTGAGCAGTTTTTAATACTTGTAAATGCTGAGAGGCATTGGCGATGGTAAGACTGATCTGATCCGCTATCTGTTCCACTGAAAACTCACCTTGTGAAAGCAGCTCGATAATTTCCATCCGGTGAGGATTGGCCATTGATTTGGTGATCTTGGCCAGCTCACTATATACCTTGTCCTTGAATTGACGTTTGTTCATAGTCTGTCTTAATAGTCCTTCAACCACAAAGAAAAACAGTTGGTTCCATCTATTCAATAAATTTATTGAATAGTTTAAAACCGTTTAAAAACGCTATTTTTAGACATTATTCGGTATTTTAAAATGCAAGAGATTCATTTCATTGTTCAGATTGCTACGGCCACCTTGCTGGGGCTGGTGTGCATTTTGCTTGCACGGCATTCACGAAGTGGTCTGAATACGTGGACAGGCATTGGACTTACAATCAGCATTTTCTGTTACATCATAGTTGAGTCGGATCTGGTACAATCCGTATTAATTCTCCGGATCATCGTACCCATTGGTGCCATTAGCATTCCTGTTTTATTCTGGCTTTTAGCTCGTTCAATTTTTGATGACCATTTTAGGTTCCGTTGGTCTTTGCTGATTTGGATTCTCGTTCTTCTCATTCCACACATGAATTTCTTTGTTAGTGACTTTATCCCATGGTCGGGCTTTCGTCAAGTCTCCCGGATAGTGGCAAGTTTAACTTCATTTGGATTTGTATTGGCCGGACTCTACACAGCTTTGAAGACAAAGCAGGGCGATTTGGTTGATTCGCGCATCAGGTTCCGAAATATTTTTCTTGTCGGAACGGCAGCACTTATCGGTGTAACATTGATTGTTGAGGCAATTCCTATCGAACAAGAAACAATCATCGTTCTTCAAGTACTTCAACGATTTGCCATTTTCGCCATCACACTTTATTTCCTGTTAAGCAATTTTGGGATGCGCCCAGGGTTTTTCTTTAAAGAGATTCCAAAACCAAAAACTCCTTCCGTGGATGACCCTCAACTCAGTGCAAAGCTTCAGTCTCTGATGGAGGAACAAAAGGTTTATAAGAATGAAGGACTTACCATCGGGGCGTTAGCCGAGTTAATGAACGAGCAAGAATACAGGCTGAGACGATTAATTAACGGTCAACTTGGGTTTCGGAATTTTAATGACTACCTGAATCAATACCGGGTTAATGAAGCCTGTGAAATCTTGTCCGACCCTGCTCAAACACGAAAAACAATTCTGGAAATAGCGTATGATTTGGGCTATCAATCCATTGGCCCTTTCAACAAAGCGTTCAAAGATTTGAAAGGAACTACTCCAACGGCCTACCGCAAAAGCCAGGTAAACTGACTTTTTCATGCTGATTTTGAAATCAGTAAGGATTTTTCACAATCAAAGAGACTTTCAATCACGCCAGTGATAAGTTCGCCCCCATAAATTTTAAACTATGGAAGCGAAAAACTTTATTGATGTATGGCCAAACATTTACCTGTTTGACTTGCTGCGTTACCTGATCCCGGCCAGTATTGCCTTCGTGCTTTTTTGGATGATTGGCAAGAATTGGTGGGGACACCTTTTCATACAGGTGAACTTTCCGAAATCCAAACAACTGTGGAAGGAGTTTGCCTATTCCATGAGTACAGTGATTATCTTTTCACTGGTTGGCTTCTGCATTTATTCTGCGGAGAAAGCCGGCATAACATTAATCTATTATAACATCAACGACTATGGTGTGGCATACATGATCTTCAGTTTCATTGTTACACTGGTATTCCATGATCTCTACTTCTACTGGACGCACCGATTAATGCACCACAAAAAACTATTTAAGTACGTTCATCGTGTTCATCATGAGTCAACCAATCCTTCACCCTGGGCAGCTTACTCTTTCCATCCGTGGGAAGCGTTTGTACAAGCGGTGGTACTTCCCATCATGGTGTTTGCTCTTCCGTTGCATCCCCTAACTATCTTTTTATTCCTTACTTATATGATCGTTCGAAATGTGATCGGTCACCTGGGATTTGAAATTTTACCCAAGGGGTTCACTAAAAATAAATTGCTGAATTGGAACACTGCCATCACCCATCACAATATGCACCACGAACACTTCCACAGTAACTACGGATTATACTTTACTTGGTGGGATAAGTTGATGAAAACAGAGAACGCGAAGTATCACGAAGCTTTTGATGAGGTTACATCAAGGCCAAAGGCATGCAAGCTAAAAGTAAAGAGCAGGAAATCAATAGCTGCTGCTATTTTGATCTTAATGAGTTCAACAGCTTTGCTTGGCCAGTCGGTCGAGGGAAGATGGACTACTTACAATGAGCAAACAGGCTCTCCATTATCCGTAATTGAAATTGTAAAATCGGGAAATTCTATCGAGGGGAAAGTGTCACAAATCTTGTTGGAACCCTTTCAGGGAGAAGATCCCGTTTGTACCAAATGCACAGGTGAACGGAAAGATAAAAAGGTTGTTGGAATGAATTTCTTTTGGGGATTTAAGCAGAATGACAATTCATGGGGATTAGGAAAAATTCTCGATCCAGAGAGCGGGGAGATTTACACAAGCAAAATTTGGATGAATGATGCGAACACGTTACAAGTCAGAGGCTATGCCGGGCCCCTCAACTTGTTTTACAGAACACAGACTTGGAAACGTGAAGGAGTTATAGATGAGAAAACCCCTGCGGGCATCTGGCAAACGATTGACGACAATTGGAACAAAGTGAAATCCATAGTTGAAATCAAGAATATAGACGGAGAATTGAAAGGGTTCATTCGCAAAATATTCTTGTTGCCACATGAAGGCACTGACCCCGTATGCACAGGATGTGATGGCGAGTTAAAGAATACAAAAGTGGTCGGGATGAAAATTATCTGGGACTTCAAAAAAGAAGGTGATAAGTGGGTGAGTGGAAAAATACTTGATCCGGGAAATGGGAATGTTTATACATCATCCTTGTGGTTGATTGATTCTGATACTTTGAAAGTACGTGGATACCTTGGGCCGTTCTACCGATCTCAAATTTGGAAGCGGGCAATGAATAGTAAGAATAGCAGGTACTGAGGTAATATGAAATTACTATCAAGAGAAATTTGGGGGTTGTGAGACTTAGGAGCAGAGCCGTTTGCGAAAAATCGCCCAAATAATTCAAAATCATTAGCTGATACAGAACCATGAAATGTCCTGTGGAGAAACTTAAACCCAAAAATGCCGTTCATCAACCTGTGAACAAGTTAATTTGTCATTTCCTTATCGGGTTTTATTCACTCGGCACGTTGCTTTTGCCTTTAGGGGATTTTTCGTTCTTGTCCGAAATTCCGCAGATGTATCGAAGTTGCCAATCTACCGAGCATGCAGATATGAATGCGTTTGACTTCATCACCGACCACCTTGTAAACATTGACGGCCTATTTGACAAACATCAGAACGGAGATGACCAAAGGCCACATAAAAGCCATCCAGTTCAACATCGCTCTGTTTCATTTGTCTCATTTTCCACTTGCCTTACATTTTCAATAGCCAAACCCTACATAACCGAAATCAAAAAGTCGGCAAGTGGGGTTAGTTTTATTAGAGATGGCTATCTATCCGAAGTTTTTAAACCACCGTCACTTATCAGTTCAGCTTACGGCCTTCCATCCATGTAGGCGTCAATTTTTTTTTTCAACTATTTTAAAATTATAATCACAATGAAAAAAATATTTTCAATTGTGGCGGCTGCTTTGGTGGCCATCACAGGCTTTGCTCAGTCAAAAGCACCCCAGTCAGTTACAGATGCGTTTCATGCCAAGTTTCCAGATGCCCTAAACGTTAAGTGGGACAAAGAGGGTAAGCATGAATACGAAGCGGGGTTTGATTGGAACGGCAAAAAGTGTTCGGCCAATTTCTCAGATACAGGTGAGTGGCTCGAAACCGAGAGCCCTTTATCGTTTACTGATTTGCCCGAGCGGGTAACGGAGGTTTTTAACTCAACTCACAAAAAGGCTACCATCGTAGCAGTGGCCAAGATTGACACTTCAAAAGGCGCAGTCAAATATGAGATTGAATTTAAAAACGGAATCAAGACGGATGAAGTTTTTTACTCAGCCAACGGCACAGAAGTAAAATAGTCATGTAGTCAAGCGGAAGGAACTCAGTTCCTTCCGCTATTTCATTTTATTTAGACAAATAATATGTCCACACTATTTTTAATATTTGTTTGTAGCTACATAGCCTTTTCATTAAGTACGATTTGTGGTGGCGGTGCCGGGCTTATTCTGATGCCTATCCTAGGCAATCTTTTACCCATCAATCAAGTCCCATCGGCTTTATCCATTGGTACTTTTACGAGTTCATCATCACGGTTTGTAGCATTCTATAAAAACATCGATTGGTCAATTGTCAAATACTTTGTTCCCGCTGCTTTGCCCGCTGTGTGGCTGGGTGCATGGTTGTTGCGGTTTATCAATCCAATCTACTTGGAGATTGCAATGGGTGTTTTTTTAGTTGCCAACCTTCCTTTTGCATTAAGAAAAAGAAAAATTGAACAACAGGGCAACAAGTTATCACATTTTCAATTTATTCTCATTGGCTTTTTTGCTGGGTTCTTATCGGGGATTACGGGTGTTGTAGGTTTACTTTTTAATAGTTTTTACTTGCGGCATGGCTTGACCAAAGAAGAAATTGTGGCTACACGGGCGGCAAATGAAGTGACCCTGCATTTGATTAAGATTGTTCTTTACGCACTCTTCGGCTTGATAAACGCCAATGTCATTACAATCGGCTTGGTGGTTGCAACATCGGCCATCCTATCAACAGTTTCAATGAGATGGATATTACCCAAGCTAAGCGAGTTCGTTTTCAAAAAAATTGGATATTGGGCAATGGTTGTTTCGGGTGTGTTTATGCTCGCCCAATCGGGCAATAGCTTGTTGGATGCAAATAAGGGTTCAATAACGTATGGTTTTCTGTCAAAAGGCGTAGAGTCAAAACTGCAATGGCAAAACGCCAACTATGCGCTTGAATTTACGTATGATGAAGGCTTTGAATTTGAACAAGTAATCCCTTTTTCTGAACTGACCCTTCAACAGCAGCAAATGGTAATCGCAGGGCAGGGCAATGCCGATAAAATCATTGTTGAAACTGTTTACACTTTTGATGAAAACTACTACGAAGCGTACTATTTTAAAGGCACCAATCTACTTAAGAAGATTGAGTTTAAATAGATGAGTCAAAAAAGAAGAGCCTTTGAAAAGTTTAGCTGGAGATATTGTATTCATGGTTACGACTGATACCGCTGCACCTTGTTAGTAATCCGCAGAATTGAAATCTCTAACAACTTTTTTGTACATTTAGTCAAACGTAACCTTATTTCATGACTTTAATCATGTTTTGATAAAACGACTGTCATAATTTGTTTTGGTTTAGCATCGTTCTTTTGTTCTAAGAATTGGAAATGATAAGCCTCAAAACCATACGGAAGTTTAGGTGTTCCTTGGCAGGGATTGTCATTTTGTCCATGGTATCGGTTTTGAGTTGTGACTTTCTCTGCGATGTGGGGTTAATTTCTTTTCAAACGGTTCGGCCTTCACGCATATCAAAATCCACAGCCCATAGTCATTCTGATAAAAAACATACCAATCATCATCATCAGAATAAGGCCGAGAGCCACCCATCGCACGATCACGGTACCGGCAAGCATGATCATAACGCAACCGACAAAGACGGAGGCTGCTGTGATGATCTGACTCGGGCGTTCTATTCTACCCTAGCCAATGCGCCTTCTACATTAAATAGTTTGGGTCACTCGTTGGAATTGCGGCTCATCAAGATATTCATGCTTCCATGTGTTTTGAATGAGAACTTACTTGATAACCTTACAAGATTTTCTCCAAACAATAATCATGCAAATGGCCCACCTGGACTATTGCACACTGGCCAATATCTCCGTATTCTTCTCTGTACGTTTCTTATTTAAGTCATTCAACTCTTTGCCTCTACTTGCTACGAGTCTTAGCAAGCACTGCATGTTTGTGTCCTATTCTCAAGTTCTGAGGGGATAACAAAAATTTCCATTCATTTTTTTTTAGTACCTAAAACCCATCGGGGTTGCGTTATGAAAATATTCAAGTTGCATATTAAAAACATGCTTTGCGATCGCTGCATTTACGTGGTGCGGCAGATTTTAAATCAGTTCAATGTGGTACGCGTCAAGATTGAACTCGGGCAGGTATCCTTTTTATCGGACAATGACCATATTCTACCCTTGCTGGAAAAGAGATTGAATGAATTTAATCTTCAAATCATTCACACCAAGGATGAGCAAACTACCGAGGCGATTAAACTTGAGGCAAAAAGATATCTAGATGAACTGGAGCGACTTGACAGGGTAGAGAAATTCTCGGTACACCTCGGCAAAAGGCTATCGAGAAATTACCATAACCTCAGTAAGCTATTTAAGCGAGTAGAGAAAATTACTATTGAGGCATACCTTATCCGGCAGCGCGTTGAACGAGCAAAAAGACTATTGCGCGAAGGTCAATCAACACTTAGTGAAATTGCGGACAGGCTACACTACACCAATGTGCAGCACCTTTCTTCACAATTCAGAAAGGTTACGGGCTTTTCGGTGCGCGAGTTTAAAAAACTTCAACGAACGGAGCATCGCAACCAATCGCTGATGGAAGTGCTCTCAGAAATACACGCCAAAGGGTATGTGCGTGCTTTTGACATTCATGATAACAAAATTGTTGGGGCCGGCAATATGAAAAAAGCCAAAGGCATGAGCATAAAAGAAGTATACCGATTTGATGAAAGCCCAAACGCACTTGGGCAAAATGCAATCTATACGATCGAAGATACGAAAGGAAGCAAAGGTTATCTAATCTGTCAACATTAACATCATCGACTTGGCAATAGACAGTAAAGTATAACAAATAGACAGAATTATTTAATAGTGCTTGGGCACACAACACGATTTTTACAACTAAGTTATGGTAGAAAAAATAATCAGTTGGGCAATTCACAATCGATTTATGGTTTTAATCGGGATTGTGATGATTGTTATTGGTGGAATTTATTCCATCAAAGAAACCCCGGTGGACGCCATTCCCGATCTGTCCGAAAACCAGGTGATTGTGTTCACCGAATGGATGGGGCGCAACCCGCAGATCATGGAAGACCAGATCACGTATCCACTGGTTACCAACCTGCAGGGCATTCCCAAAATAAAAACCATACGTGCCGCCTCCATGTTCGGCATGAGTTTCATCTTCGTCATTTTCGAGGACGATGCGGAAATCTATTGGTCGCGTACTCGGGTATTAGAACGACTGAACTATGCACAGAAATTTCTTCCGCCCGGCATCACCCCTACCCTTGGCCCCGATGGCACGGGCATCGGCCACATATTCTGGTACACATTAAAAGGAGATGGCTATAACCTCGGTGAATTGCGAGCCTTGCAGGACTGGTATGTAAAGTTTGCCCTCCAGAATGTAAAAGGGGTAAGCGAGGTGGCCTCATACGGAGGATTTCAAAAACAATACCAGGTAGCCATTGACCCGCATAAACTCATTTATTATGGAGTGCCCTTGATGGATGTAGCGAAAGCGGTTGTCAATAATAACCGTGATGTAGGAGGCAGTCTCTTTGAGATGAACGACATGGGCTACATGATCCGCGGGCTTGGGTACATCAAAACACCAGAAGATATTGAGAACATTTCTGTTGGAACGTATCGCTCTATACCAATTCGGTTGAAGGACGTTGCCCATATCCAGATGGGTGGTGAATTAAGATTGGGTATCATCGAAGAAAACGGGGAAGGTGAAGCGGTTGGCGGAATTGTTGTGATGCGCTATGGCGAGAATGCCAAAGATGTGATCGAGCGCGTGAAGGTGAGAATAGAGGAATTTAAGAAGGGCCTTCCTGAAGGAGTTGAGTTTCATGTTGCATACGACCGCAGTGGACTCATCAATGACTCAATCGATACTCTTTCAGAAGCATTGTGGCAGGAGATCCTAATTGTATCGGTTACGGTAGTGCTCTTTCTATTCCATTTCAGAAGCGGCTTGGTAGCCATTGCTTCTATTCTGCTCTCGGTGCTCATTGGCTTCATACTCATGCGGCTTTTTGGAGTAACGTCCAACATTATGTCGTTGGGTGGAATTGCCTTGGCCATTGGCGATGTCGTTGATCCGGGAATTGTAATGGCCGAAAATGCTTACCGGTCATTAACAAACAAAGTACTTCTAACCCAACCGAACGATGGCAACAAGTAAACAACGAATTGGGAACACGCGGGAAATTTCTGATGAAGAGCGTGTGGCCATTATAGAAGAGTCATCCAAAACTGTTGGACGATCTATCTTCTTCTCGGTGATCATTATGATCGTCTCATTTGCCCCGGTTCTTTTCCTCACAGGCCAAGAAAGCAAATTATTTTCTCCGTTGGTATTGACCAAAACATTTTCGCTGCTGGGTGCGGCCTTGTTGGCCATCACCGTATCGCCCATGCTGGCGAGGGTATTTGTAAAAGGACGGTTAGTACCGGAGAGCCGCAATCCGGTGTCGAACTTCTTTGTGAGGATTTATACACCGGTTATACGCCTGTGCCAGCGATTTAAGTATGTAACACTCGCAATCTGCTTTGTACTGGTTGCTGGCAGCACTCCTTTTGTACTCAATCTTGGCACCGAGTTCATGCCACCACTGGATGAAGGTTCGTTACTGATGATGCCCGTCACCTTACCTGATGTTTCCAACGCGGAAGCTAAACGAATAATACAAATACAGGATCGCATATTAAAAAGTATCCCCGAAGTAGAAAATGTATTGGGCAAGGCAGGCCGTGCGTACACAGCCACCGACAACTCTCCCATGTCCATGATTGAAACCATTGTGGTGCTCAAACCAAAATCAAAATGGAGAGAAGGGATGACGAAAGAAAAGCTCATCGCGGAGATGAACGAGCGCGTTCGTATTCCCGGGGTGGTGGTGGGATGGACACAGCCAATCATAAACCGGATCAACATGCTTTCTACTGGCATCCGCACGGATGTTGGAGTAAAGGTATTCGGATCAAACCTCGACTCTCTATTCATCCTCACGGCCGAAATTGAAAAAGCGCTAAGAGGTATTGACGGACTAACCGATCTCTATCTAGAGCAACTCACCGGTGGGAAATACCTCAATATAAAAATCAACCGGGAAGCAATTGCCCGCTATGCACTCAGCATAGAAGATGTGAACATGGTTATTGAAATGGCTTTGGGTGGTATGATCCTCACAAACACAGTTGAAGGACGAGAGCGTTTTACTATTACAGTCAGACTCGCACAAGATTACAGAAACGACCTCGATGAGATCAAGCGTGTGCCGGTGCAAACAGCCTCGTACGGTGTTGTTCCCCTATCTGCACTGGCCACTATCTCAGTAGTAGAAGGGCCACCCATGATCAATTCGGAAAACACGAGGCTTCGCGGAACGGTGTTGTTCAATGTGCGGGGCCGCGATATGGGAAGCGTTGTAAATGAAGCAAAAGCAAAAATCGATACTCAATTTAAAAAACTCCCCAAAGGTTACTATATCCAATGGAGCGGCCAGTACGAAAACCAGGTGCGTGCCGAAAGACGATTGATGATCATCATCCCCATTACGCTGTTGGTTATCGGAATTATTTTATACATCACGTTCCACACATTTCGTGAAGTAATCATTGTGTTTGTCAGCGTACCGGTTGCCTTGGTTGGCGGAGTTTACTCTTTGTACTTCTATAACGTAAACTTTTCTGTAGCAGTAGCGGTGGGATTTATCGCCTTGTTCGGAGTAGCTGTAGAGACGGGGGTTTTGATGATCGCCTACATGAATGATTCTATCAAACGACTAGTGGAAAGTAAGAAGGCTGCCAATGAGTCCATCAATAGACAAAACTTGCAAGACTCCATTTTCGAAGGCGCAGTGCCACGCGTAAGGCCGTTGCTGATGACCGTACTGGCTAACATCCTGGGATTAATCCCGATACTCATCTCTACAGGCACAGGCAGTGATGTGATGAAGCCTATTGCCATACCGTTTGTGTTCGGCTTGGTCTCTTCTACCATTTTCGTGCTAGTGGTGCTGCCGGTATTCTACCAGGTGGTGAGGGAATATGAATTGAAAAAAACCGGAACACTCAAAGTATTGGATATTGAAGAATAACATCATGAAAAAAATCACGCTATATATAATGGTCGGTTTATCCATACTCTTTTACGGGTGTAAAAAAGAATCGCCCGATCAGCACAGCAAACATGGAACCCATCCGCAAGATGAAGCAGGCCAAAAAGCGCTTTCCATTTCAGCGGAACCAACTAACCGGAAAGTTATTTCAAGCCAGGCGTTAGTAAAGCCGGTAAAGCAACTTCAATCAAGTCCGGTTAACGCGTATGGATTTATTGCCCTTGATGAACGCAGGAGTAACCAAGTAGCAGCACGGGTGGGTGGCCGCATCGAAAAGCTTTATGTAAAATATGAAAATCAATTTGTGCGCAAAGGCGATAAAATACTGGAACTATACAGCCCCGACCTTAACACCAATCAGGAAGAACTACTGTATGCACATAGAGTTGACCCTGAAGGTGAAATTACAAAACATGCAGCTCACAAACTTAAACTGCTTGGAATAACCGATGCTCAAATAAAACAAATTATCGAATCGGGTAAAACGCTCTTTACACTTTCCATCTACAGTCTGTATGACGGATATATTTTTTATTCCCCATCAACCCAAATGCCCCCAACGGGAACAGCAATGACTTCTTCAGCAGGAAGTAAAATGGGTGGTGGCATGGGTTCGGGTTCCCAACAAAAACAGCAGACTTCATCTTCTACAACTTCAGCGTCCGGACCAGTCCGTGAAGGAGCATACGTTTCGCCAGGGCAAACGCTCTTTTGGATCAATGACCTTCGTGAGGTGTGGGGTATTCTATCCGTGGACAACCTTCATCAGGATGAAATAGCGATGAACGACAGTATAACAATGGTGAGCGAGTTGGCTCCTGACAAACCGATAAAGACCATTGTGCGATACATCGAGCCACAATATGCCACAGGTCAGAAGTTCATTCAGGTTCGAGTGTATCTATCAAATGGAGATAGAAACCTCCGTATCAATTCGCTATTGGAAGCTACCATCTACCCAAAAACAAAAGAGTCGTTGACGTTGCCTGCAACCAGCATTCTGTATTTGGGTGGAAGGCAGGCCGTATGGAAAAAAGTGGGGCAAACCGAAGAAGGTACTCACATTTTGGAAATCAGGTTCGTGAGGCTTGGTCCGGTTTCGCTAGGACGTGTAGCTGTACTGAGTGGCTTAGAGGCTGATGATGAGGTGGCGCTGGATGCCGGTTACTTAATGGATCGTGAAAGTTTGGTTAAACCCGAGTGAGTTATGCAACGATATGCGATTTATATAACCCTATTGATTCTCGCCCTCTCGGCCTCCTGTAGACAGAAACCAGAACAGTCGCACGAAGGACATGGCGATGCGCATGAAGCGATGCTTTCGTTAACCGATCAGGAAAGAGTCGTGGCTAACATTCAGATCGACAATGCGCAAATCAAAACAATCTTTGAAGAGACAACCTTGATTGGCACCGCAGCGGTGGATGAACGGAACATCAACCTAGTCAGCTCCCGTGTAAAGGGCAGAGTCGACAAACTATTTGTGCGCAACCCTGGCACATTCGTAAAAACCAGAGATCCACTATACAGTATCTATAGCGAAGAACTGTTGTCATACGAAAACGAATACCTGCTGGCCATCGATGAAAATAAAAAAGCTACTACTCAAAAAGAGATTACCCAAAGAATGGTCGAAGCAGCCCGGAGACGCCTTGAGCTTTGGACGCTGACGGAAAAACAAATCAACGAGCTTGAAAAGACGAAAAGCATTTCTCCACTGATCACCTTCTACTCTAACCGCAGTGGGTATTTATCAGACCTGCTCGTGCGCGAGGGTGAGTACGTTGAGATCGGTAGCCCCATGTTCAGGCTGGCAGACTTAAGTAGTTTGTGGATCGAAGCCCAATTGTACAGCAGTGAAATCAATTACCTAAGACAGTCACCAACACTTGAAGTGGAGTTTGAAGCTTTTCCGGGCGAACGCATCAAAGGTGAGATTGTGTACGATAACCCGCGATTGGAGGACAACACGAAGATCAATCTCATGCGCATCAAAGTTAACAATCAGAAAGGAAATTATAAGCCTGGCCTGATGGCGTATGTGTACTTGAAGCGCAACCGAAAAGAGACCCTGGTCATTCCCAAGTCTGCCTTGCTTTTGGAAAACAACGTAATCGTTTGGGTGGAAACCAGTGACGGCATGTTCGAACAACACATGGTGGACATTGGCATTCAGAACAAACGCGAAGTGGAAATACTCAGCGGACTATCACCGGGCGACAAGATAGTGACCCGTGGTGGTTTTCTGCTAAACAGCGCATGGAAAGTAAAACAAGGTGGCGGTGCGATGAGTGGGATGAAAATGTGAGAACCGCCACCTTATATAAAACATGGACACAACGATAAAACGATTTATAAATCTAAATACAAAACAAATGAAACCGTCAACCAAAATCATTTTGCCTTCAGCACTGGCTTTAGGCTTTTTACTCACTGCGTGTGACAATGACAAAATAACGCCCGAGCTATCAGTACCGGTAAAAGACAATGTTTCTTTTGCCTTGGACATTCAACCAATTCTAAGCGGGCAATGTGCCGGATGTCACAATCCCGGCAATGTAAACCCCGATTTGCGAAAGGAGGTTGCCTTCAGTTCTCTATTGGACGATGGGAAAGGAATCGTTCCGGGCGATTCCGAGGGTAGTGAACTTGTAGAGATGCTACAGTGGAAAAGCGCGGATGGTAAAAATATGCCTCCCGCAATGCCTCTTTCGCCCTTGCAAATTGGGCTCATTAAAAAGTGGATCGATGAAGGTGCTCAAAACAATTAATAAACTAAAATAATACAATCATGAAACGCTTCAATACATTTTCTTTCATTCTTCTTTTAGTATTGTCTCACAATCTGTTTGCACAGGAAGCCGACTCACTGGCAGAAAAAAAAGATAAACCTCAGCGCAATGCCTTTCAAAGTGCATGGTTGATTGACAACGTCACGGGTGTTCTCAACCCAAAGAAGACGTTGCAGTTCGATATTCAACATCGCTTTGGTTTAATCAACAGTGGCAACAATGACTTAGCTGGTTTTTGGGGGCCATCCAATATCCGGCTAGCGCTCGCTTACTCCATTTCCGATCGCATCACCATCGGGTTTGGTACCACCAAGGATTATCGCTTGCAGGATTTTAATATCAAAGTGGGTTTGATCCGCCAGACGCGGTCGGGTAAAGTACCGGTCAGCATCGCCTTTTATGGCAACACGGCCATTGATGCAAGATCGGCTTCCTTCTTCCCCAAAGAATCCAATCGTTTTTCTTATTTCGGTCAACTGTTGATTATGAGAAGATTTAACCAAGCCATATCACTTCAGGTTGCTCCCAGTTTCGCGCACTACAACCTTGTCGATCCTTCCGTTTCAAACAATGTGTTTGCATTGGCTGTGGGTGGAAAAGCAAATATCAGCGACAAGACTGCAATCATCATCGACTATAATCAACCCTTTGGTGATTTTTCGAGTAACCCTGGGCTGGCACTTGGCATAGAAATGTCAACTGGCTCGCACGCATTTCAGGTTTTTGTGAGCAACTACAATCGCATTTTACCACAAGCCAATTACTTCCTGAATGAAAATAAACTCTCCGAAAGACAATTCCTGATTGGATTCAACATCAACCGACTTTGGAATTTTTAAAAATGAATCCCATGAAATGGCCATTAAGATGCTCCTCACACAACGGTATGATAATCCGGCCATTCCATGTGACCTTAAAAAATAAATATTAACACATGAAAAACGATCCACTCTCCCGAAGAAAATTTTTAGGTGCAGGCCTCACGCTCCCATTCCTGAGCGTTGCAGGGAAACTGCCGGCAAATCCTTCCGATGATAAAGTGGAGGATACCGAATTCACAACCATGCTTACCGCAGAGGGCAAGGCTGTAAAAGTGCGAACAAGCGAGTTGAAAAATGCGAAGGTCGTTGAACAAAAAATGTCGAACCAGTCGCTGCTGAGTTGGCTAAAACCAAAAGCTTTTTCAAAATAGGAACCTATGGAAAAAGAAAAAAATAGTGATCAGAAATCCAGGCGCACCTTTGTGGAGCAGGGTTTGAAATTTGGTTTACTCACCGCAGCGGGCGGAGCATTGTTGACCAAGGTATTTGGAAAGTCGGAAAGTACGGAATCAGCAGAAACTGTTGAGCTGATGTCCACCGATGGCACGTTGATGCAGGTGCCGGCCTCGGCTGTTTCGCATGCTCATGAAAGTAAATCGGCTTACAATCCGCGCGAAGGATTTCCCAACCGGAAATTTGTGATGGTGGTTGATTTGGCTAAATGCCGAAACGCCAGGAAGTGCCAAAGCTCTTGCAACAAAAACCATTACATCACCGGAGAAAATGCGTGGATCAAAATCTATAAGATGCAGGAATCTGAAAAGTCTGCACCGTATTGGCAACCTACGTTATGTCAGCATTGCGATGAGCCAGCCTGTGTCAAGGTTTGCCCGGTGGATGCCACGTTCAAGCGAAGAGATGGCATTGTGCTGATTGATAACAACCGATGTATCGGCTGCAGGTTCTGCATGGCTGCGTGTCCTTATTCTGTGCGGGTGTTCAATTGGTCTGAGCCATGGCAAGGCAAGGATGTTGAAGAAGCAGCCTATACTCCTGACTATGCTGGTGTACCCAGTCAAAAAGGTACGGTAGATAAGTGTGACTTCTGCCCACACATGATCGACAAAGGTGAGCTGCCGCATTGTGTGAGCGCTTGCCCCAATGATGTGTTCAGTTTTGGCGATATGTATGAAGACACCGTGACCAACGGCAGCGGTCAATCCTTCAAACTGAGTAAACTTTTAAAAGACCGCGCGGGCTACCGGCTGATGGAAAACCTGGGCACGCAACCGAGTGTCTATTATTTGCCACCCAGCGACAGAGTAGTTGACTTCGAAGAAGGCCTGAAGAATTACACTGAGTTTCAATCAGTCGATAAACCACAAGAGCCATGAACACAGCCTATGAAAAACTGATCAATGACCTAGCGCCAAAAAAATTTGGCTGGAAGGGAAATGCTTGGGTTGCCTTTCTTGTAGTTGTTATTCTCGCAGGAATGTATTCCTACGTTCAGCAACTTAAGTCTGGATTGGTTATAACGTGCATGCGAGACTATGCGCTGTGGGGCATTTACATTTCCAATTTTGTCTTCTTTGTTGCCGTGAGTTTGGTAGGTTCGTTGATCACCGCCATCCTGCGACTGTCCGGTGTACATTGGAGCACACCGCTTACGCGCATTGCAGAAATCATCGCTGTCGCTGCCATCATCATGGCGGGCATTACCATCATCATTGATATGGGCCGACCTGATAGGCTTCTGAATTTATTCTTGCATGGCAGACTTCAGTCGCCCATCCTCTGGGACGTTATCGTGATTACAACTTACCTGGTCATCAGCCTTCTATTGTTGTACTATCCGCTACTGCCCGATTTCAGCATTTTGAAACGCCACGCGGATCAACAAGGCTGGTTAAGTAAATGGTATGACAGGCTTTCGTTGAACTGGTCGGGCAATGAAAAGCAAGTTCGCATACACGCCCTATCGCTACAGGCCTTATCTATTATGATCATCCCCGTTGCGTTTGCCATTCACACAGTAACGGCATGGCTGTTTGAAACTACCTACCGACCGGGATGGGACAGCACCAACTTCGGGCCCTACTTTATTGCCGGTGCATTTGTAGCAGGATCTGGCGCAGTGGTGGTGGTGATGTTTGTTCTTCGCAAACTGTACAGCCTTGAGGATTATATCACAGACGATCATTTTGATAAAATGGGAAAAGTGCTGGTACTGCTATGCCTGCTGTATTTGTATTTTAATATTAATGAGTACCTGATTCCCACGTACAAATCCACCGAAGAAGAGGCCATGCATCTTCAAAGTTTATTCAAAGGAGAATACGCAGGGTTGTTCTGGACGGTGATCATCGGTGGACTCATTCTTCCGGTGATCATATTGTTGTTTCGCAAAGGCAGGAAACCTCTTCCGTTGTTTCTGGTGGCACTGGCAGTCGTGCTGGGTGCCTGGTGGAAACGCTACCTGATTGTAATCCCTACACTTAGCCATCCATTCCTTCCCATTGAAGGTGTGCCTCAGTCGTGGCATCATTACACACCCACACTGATGGAATGGTCTATCACTGCGGCTACGTTGGCGAGTGCATTGCTGATCATCACCTTGCTGGTGCGATTTCTTCCCGTTGTTCCTATTTATGAAACGGCCGAGGAAAGAGGATTGACAAAACCGTCTGAACCTATATAATCCATGAGAACTTATTTCATCTACTTTTTTTTACTTCTCGCAAATGTGGCATTCGCTCAAAGCCCTACACATAAAGCGAGAATGTCTGCTCAATACACAAAGGTTATGAACCGGGAAACCTTCATCGCTCTTTCTGCTAAATACAAAGGCGAAAACGGATTTGAACCCGCTTCGGGTCTTGTGATTCAGGTGTACAAAAAAATGCCTGACGACTCGCTCTTCTACCTGGGTGCGGCAACCATGAATCCGGAAGGGAAAACAAAATTTGTTTTGAACGATAGTAGCCTGACAAAGACAACGGAAGCTGCGGTTTTTACTTACGTGGTGAAAATAGAAAACCAACCTACCTATGAAGATTCGGAAGTAGAAATAAAAGTATCCGATGCAAATCTATCGGCTGCTGTTGAAGCGGTTGACAGTATCAATCAAATCCGTGCAACGCTTACCGATGGATTGGGGCAGCCGCTGGCAAAACAATCACTGAAAGTGCAGTTGCAGCGGATGTATGCTCCGCTTCCAATCGGTGAGGAGAGTTATGAGACCGATGAAAACGGTTCGATCATTGTGCCGATAGATGCACCCATGCCGGGTATCAATAGTGAATTGACGTTTGAGGTAGTGCTCAATGAAAGCGAAACGTATGGCACAGTAAAGGCATTGGTTACTGCGCCCATTGGCACACCCATTGTCGATCAATCAACTTTTGATGAACGCACCTTGTGGTCACCGCCTTCGAAAGCACCTTATTACCTGCTCATTTTTCCAAACCTGATTATCCTAGGTGTGTGGGTACCCATACTCTTATTGATCATTAACCTGTTTAGAATTTCAAAAGCTAAAATCAACTTGTAAACATAACCCCAATAACTATGAAAAAGCACACAATTGTTCTCCTTCTGGCCGCTTCTGTTGCACTGTATTCATTTACGGTAGTCTACCAATCTAAAGAATGGCTAGTGCCGGAGGCTGCTAAAAAAGCAAAGAACCCCACGGATAAGGCAGACAAAGAAAATCTATCGATTGGTAAGAGCTTGTACTCCAAGCATTGTCAGTCCTGTCATGGTAAAGAGGGCTACGGTGATGGGCCAAAAGCCAAAGAACTGAAGGGAAAGGATCGAATGGGAGATTTCTCCAGCGCTGACTTCCAGAGCCAGACCGATGGTGCCTTGTTTTACAAAATGTCTACTGGCCGTGATGATATGACTGCATTTGATAAAAAAATTCCGGATGCCGAAGATCGATGGCTCATTGTCAATTACATCAGGACGCTGAAACAATAATTTATAGGAGTAAAACAGGTTGAATCATGAACAATACAACGGAACTATCACGGACGGCTATGGCCGATCAATTCATTGAACTCGCCAATGGATTTACCAAGACCGAACCAAAAGAGCGCGTGGGGGCTGCCATCATGTTTGCAGCAGCTCGCTACAATGCCTTTGAAGCGTTCTCTAAGTCAAGCAATTTAAAAAGAGACAAGGAGGATGCGGTCAATTGGTACACCCGTGAATACAAGCGAATGCTAGATGCAAACATGCACGACTTACTGGAATCAAATACTTAATAAATAATAAGCACTATGAAAACTACAATGGGAGTTTTCGTTTTCTGTCTGGCCACCACACTCGCGGCTGCACAGGATTATACTCCCGCCAAACTCAGAGTGGGGTTGTATGCCAATGGAGGCACTAGTTCACTGGTGCAAGGCATGGGCATGGATATGAACATGTACAGAAGTGGTTATGGTAGTATGTACGGAAGTAACATGCCGATGTATAATTACGCGGGCTCAGTGGGGGGTGGTGTAAGCCTCACCGTACCCCTGCACCCGCGGTGGTCTTTTGTTGGAAACGTGGGCTATATGAATCGCGGAGCAAATTATGGGAATATGAATTCTTCCGCCTACAATTCCCGTTACCGGTTTTCTTACCTCGATGTGTGGGCCATGGGGCAATATAACAACCTGCCCAAAGGCCCTGTAAAATTTACAGCAGTGCTTGGCCTGACGGAGAGCACGTTACTATCGGCCACCAAGGAAGACTCAGGAACCAACCAAGACATGATGGACAATGTAAATCGTGTGGATCTCGGAATGGTTTTGGGGCCAGGACTAGAATTCGGTCTAAAAAAGAAAGGTGCTATCCAAGCCCGACTGCTCTACACATTTGGTTTTATGAATGTATTCAGGGGCATGTACTATGATAGCGGGATGCATTCGAATAATGCAGCATTCCTTCTGCAAGTAGGCTATATTTTTAATTAAACATTAACCAAACAAAACAACTATGAAAACACGTAATCTTATCACCCTATCACTGATCGTTTTTGGATCAATCACCGCATCGGTTGCGCAACAAGACAGTAGCGGAGTGTATTTGAGCGCAGGTGATTTTAAAAACAGAAAGCTTGCTTATGCCATTAATTGCAAAACACAAAAGCATAAAATTAAGCTGAATGAATTTTTAAATAAGCCCTACATCACGGTAGTACATGAAGGGAAATCCGTAAACCTTGACAAGAAAAACATTTTCGGCTTTCGCGATTGCGATGATATCACCTACCGGTTTGTTGATCAAAATCATTATACGATTTTAAATCCAACGGAAGAGATTTTACTTTATAGGCATGTTGCTCAATCGGCTTCTAAAAATCAACCAGAAACCGTTTATTATTTCTTCAGCAAGTCGGCTCAGGGTGAAGTGTTGGGTTTAACCCTTACTAACTTAAAAAAAGCTTTTCCCGATAATCATACGTTTCATGATATGTTGGATACCGAGTTTGGTAGTACTCCCTTAACTGCTTATGATTCCTACCATAAAATATACAAAGTCAACAGGATTTACTTAAACAGTCAAAAGTAAACCTACCGTGGTACATCCATTCAATCTGAATAAAAAGAGAACAGGGTTGTGGCTTCTGGTTTACATTTCTGTTTTTGGAATTGGTATTTTTTCAAGCTGCTCGGCTCCCTATCACATTGATGTTTCCAAAGCTTGGGATGAACGAACCGATCCCTATAATTCGTTTTGGATTTCCATTAAAGGTGACGAAAAAACACAATTAGAAACGGCAACAGCCATTGGGTCGGGTCTTGAACGCAATCTTTTGATGCTGGGGTTGAAAAAAGATTCTCTGCGTCCTCAGCTGATCTTTATTGTCCAGTGGGAGGCGCGCCACATAGCAAAACAGTCAACCGCTTCCAATAATGATGTGATGCAATCCTATAGTATAACTAACCCTGTTTATTCTCCCTTCGAGAATACTTCTAACCAACTCAAAAGCACCACGGCCAGCAGACACATTATTCGATATTATGATAGCGAATTATTTTATGGGATTAGAGCGACTGACGCATTAAAAAATGAAGTGGTTTGGTCCGCCAATATCTACCCCCATAAAAGTGAGATTTTGTCTGACGATAGGATTGCAACAATACTACCGGAGTTACTTAAATCATTTGCAGAAACACAATTCAAAAGCGTCCACCGCAAGATTAACTAAGCGATGAATATAACCATAACCAAAGCTTCGGGCGAAAAGGAACTCTTTGAAAAGGAAAAGTTGCGCCAGTCGCTATTGCGGGCGGGCGCGTCATCTGCACTGGCGGCCCAAATCGTGAGGGAGGTAGAAATAAATTTGACAGAAGGAATGAGCACAAAGGACATTTATACAAGGGCACATAAACTTTTGAACAAGGCTGAACGCCCTGTTGCCGGTCGCTACCACCTTAAGAATGGAATAATGGAAATGGGACCCTCGGGTTTTCCGTTCGAGAGGTATGTGTCTGAAATTCTAACTCATCAAGGATATAACGTGCTAGTAGGTAAAGTGGTAGAGGGTAAGTGTGTAAAGCATGAGGTGGATGTGATTGCGGAAAGAGAGGGGCAGCATTTTATGATTGAGTGTAAATATCACAATAGCCCGGGAATATTTTGCGATGTAAAAATCCCGCTCTATATCCATGCCCGCTTTATCGATGTAGAGGCACAATGGAAGTTAGAGCCCGGTCATGGAGAAAAATTTCATCAGGGATGGGTGGTCACCAATACACGTTTTACCAGTGATGCCATTGCCTATGGTTCCTGTGTCGGGCTTAATCTGGTCAGTCTGGACTATCCGCAGGGAGGAAGCTTGCGGGACATGATTGAGCAGACAGGACTTTATCCATTAACCTGTTTAACTTCTCTTACCCATCAAGAAAAAAAAGTATTGTTGGAAAGGAAAATTGTGTTGTGCAAAGAGGTCTGCCACAATCCTCAGTATTTATCTGAATTAAATATTTCAGAACCCCGCACCAAAATCATCTTAGAAGAAGGAAATCAACTATGTCATAAACTTATTCGCCATGATCAACACTGAAATATTGAGGCAACCTGTCCATAGCAAATCGCAGGAAGACATCCTTCGCGAATATCAAGCCGATGCTGAAAAAGGGTTGACTCCCGAGGAGGCGGCATCGCGGTTGGACATCGTAGGACGAAACGCAATCAGCCACGAAAAGAAAAAAAGCCTGTGGTTGACGTTTATGAGCCAATTCAACAATGCACTCGTTTACCTTTTACTAGTTGCAGCGGGTTTGTCTTTTTTCTTTCAGGAGTGGCTCGATGGCTTTGCCATACTGGTGGTGATTTTAATCAATGCCATAATCGGATTTTATATGGAGTACCAAGCCGAGCGTTCGATGGAAGCTTTGAAAAAATTATCCATACTCCCATCTAAAGTTATTCGCAATGGAGCAACGACTGAGATCAACGCAGAAGAACTGGTGCCCGGTGATTTGATATTCCTTGAAGCAGGAGATATGGTTCCTGCTGACGGCAGGATTTTCCGGCCATCTCAGCTTCAGATGGATGAAGCAGCACTGACGGGCGAATCGCTTCCAGTAGAAAAAAACGAAGGGCAATTGGATGAGGCGACCACCTTGGCAGAACGCACCAACATGTTGTACAAGGGTACTTTCATCGCAAAGGGAAATACGCGCTGCATTGTTACCAGCACAGGTATGCTGACGGAACTTGGTAAAATTGCCAGCCTGGTTCAATCAGCCGAACAGGCTGCCACACCACTGGAGAAAAAGCTGGAGGGTTTTAGTAAAAAGCTAATCAAAATAACAGTGGCTTTGGTGGTGATCATATTTTTTGCAGGCCTTTTAAATGGACAAAAATTCCTTGAAATGCTGGAGACCTCCATTGCACTGGCCGTGGCCGCCATACCAGAGGGACTGCCGATTGTGGCAACACTTGCGCTGGCCCAGGGAATGCTTAGAATGGCCAAGCACAATGTGATTGTAAAGAAACTGTCTGCAGTGGAAACGTTGGGAGGCACGAATGTGATTTGTACCGATAAGACAGGCACGCTCACGCAAAACAAAATTGAAGTCAATCTCATCGTAACTCCTTCCGGGAAATATGATGTAGGCAATTCAAAAAAAGCCGACACAGATGAACCGTCTTTTCAACAAATAGTGTGGGCCTCAATTTTGTGCAATACGGCATCCCTTGGAGAAGTGGGCAAGGAAACAGGCGACCCACTTGAAATAGGGCTCCTCAAGTTTTCTCAACAACAAGGATCAAACATAGAATCTCTCCGGAAGGATAACCCATTGGTAAAAGAAGAACCTTTCTCTTCGGACACAAAGATCATGGCCACTATGCATCGCACAAAGGATGGCCTGCGGGTGTATGCAAAAGGGGCCAGCGAAGAACTGATCAATCGCTGCAACCGGATAGCCGACCCGAGCGGAGAGCATGAATTTAATGCCGATCTTAAAGCGACATGGCTATCAGAGTCTGAAAAGCTGGCGGCATCCGGCCTTCGGGTGATTGCTGTTGGAAGCAAGACTTCTTCAGCAGATGAGAAGAACCTGTCGGCAGATTTAGTGTTCCTCGGCCTAATGGGCATGATAGATCCCCCTCGTGAGGAGGTGTTCGCTGCCGTGCAGGAGTGCAAATCAGCAGGCATCAAGGTTATTATGATCACAGGCGATCACCCATCGACCGCTCAAAATATTGCACGCAAATTGGGCATCATGGAAGATGACAAGCAGGCTGTGATGAACGGTAAAGATATGAGTGACTATGAGCACGTAACTGAAGATGAAAAGGATCGCTGGATAAGCACACCCGTATTTGCCCGTGTAAGCCCAAAGCAAAAACTGGACCTGGTCACGGTGTTGCAAGATCGAAAAAAGATTGTGGGTATGACCGGAGACGGTGTGAACGACGCGCCAGCCCTTAAAAAATCAGACATTGGGATAGCGATGGGTCTGCGCGGTACACAGGTAGCCCAGGAAGTTGCCGATATGGTTTTGAAAGATGATTCATTTTCTTCCATTGTGCTAGCCATCCGCCAAGGCCGCATCATTTTCGATAACATCAGAAAGTTTGTCATCTTCCTGCTTTCATGTAACATGAGCGAATTGTTTGTAATAGCAGTTGCCTCGGTACTAAACCTGCACTTTCAGCTTTTCCCATTGCAGATTTTGTACATCAACATCATCACCGATGTTCTTCCTGCACTTGCGCTCGGGGTCACAGCGGGCAGTGCTTCTATTATGAAACAACCGCCACGCAACACCGAGGAGCCGATCATCGACAAGAAAAGATGGATCGCCATGATTTACTACTCGGTAATCATTACCATTACCACACTCGCGGCCGTTTTCATAAGTCATCACACGGTACACAAAACGGAAGGCTGGAATCCAGAGCTATGCAACAACATCTTGTTTTTTACTTTAATCATATCTCAGTTGTTCCATGTCTTCAACATGAGTTCATCGGGTAGCAGCAACTTTTTTAAAAACGAAGTTTTTACGAATAGGTATGTGTGGTATGCCACCGTTGCATCTTTTGTTTTGTTGTTCCTATCCTACCAAGTGATCATCGTGCGAAAAGCACTTGACATATACCCGATGTCTTATGAAGATTGGTTGATTGCTATCGGCATGAGTTTCACCTCGCTCGTTCTTATTCAAATTTCAAAGACATTTAAAATGATAAGCCAGTGAAAACACTTACGCGAACTACCACTTACCCATTTCCGACTGACATTGTCTTTCATTGCCTCGATAATTTGGGTGTTACGGGAACACACATGACGCAATCTTCTGCGATGATGATGGGAGGTAAACTCGACTTACAGTTCCTGACTGACCACCATACCGGTTTGGGAACCAAATACCAATGGACAGGGAAAATGATGGGTTTTAAAATGGACTTTACCGTTAGAGTGACCAGGTGGATTCCTGGAGAAGAGAAGATTTGGGAAACGATTGGCGAGCCGGAACTAATTATTTACTCATGGTATCGCATGCACCTGATGCTCACAGAAACTATGGGAAGTACGTGCGCACGCCTCTCCATCAGTTACAAAAAACCGAAGGGAATATTTCACAACTTACTCTCCTTCTTGTTTGCAGATTGGTATTGCAAATGGTGCTTAAAACATATGTTAGAGGATGCCAAGAAATTACTTATGAGTGGAAAAAGACACATTGAAGAAACTGGAGAATTGATTTCTTAAAATATTATTTATTTAACCATGAAAGATTATGAAACCTATTTGGTCTATTAATGAAATTGACCTTGCCCCGAAGCCCGATAAAAAATATTGGAAGAATTGCCACCGCGAGTGGCGCGAGGAATTCATCTACTTTTTGTTGGTGGATCGCTTTCACGATGACAACGTCCGGAAGCCGATGAATAAACCTGGGCTTCATGGGTTTGGAAACCAGCAACAATTGAAAAAAATCTGTGGAGGTACCATCCGCGGCATCATTAATAACCTCGATTACATCTCTGGCTTGGGATGCACCGCCTTGTGGCTTAGCCCTCTTTTTGAAAATAATCCTGAATCGTATCATGGTTACGCCATTCAGAATTACCTGGCCGTTGATAAAAGGTTTGGCACGAAGGAAGACTTGGAAGAACTGGTGGACGCGGCTCACAAACTCGATATGCGCGTATTTCTGGACATTGTACTTCATCATTCGGGTAACAATTGGTTTTATCCCGATGATCAACCTTATTACTATTTTAATGGAGCAACATTTCCGTTGGCAGGCTGGCGATCAGATGACCGTCCCATCCCCATTGAACTGCGCGAGCCCGAGTTGTATGGCCGCAAGGGACAGATACGGAATTTTGACGCCTATCCGGAAACACGCGAAGGCGATTTCCAAGAACTAAAATCCTTCCGAATGGATGACTCTCCTGAGGCGCGATATGTGCAGGACATCCTGATCGGATGCCATTGCTATTGGATAAAAGAAGTAGATGTAGATGGCTTTCGATTGGATGCCGTGAAACACATGGGCGAAGGGGCCATCAGCCGGTTTTGTTCGCACATCCGCGAATATGCCTACTCATTGGGCAAAAAGAATTTTTTCCTGTTTGGGGAATTAGTAGGTTCTGAAGATTTATACAACAAATACATTGGCCCTAAAACCACCGTCTCTGTAGATGGGCAAAATATTTACTATGGACTTAATTCTGTTTTGGATTTCCCACTGTACCATATTTTAGCCGATGTCATTAAAGGCAAGGCCTCACCGGAGCGATTGATCGACCGATACCAATCCCTGCACGCCAATGCGCTGGGGCGCGGGGAGTTCGGTGAATTTCTGGTTACATTTTTAGACAATCACGACCAGGTGGGGCAGTCCATCAAACATCGGTTTGGAAAAGATGCTACGGAAGAACAAGTTATTGCGGGTGTTGGGTTTTTATTGTGCGCCTTGGGCACGCCCTGCATTTACTATGGAACAGAGCAAGGCTTTGATGGCTCGGGCGAGGACGATTCGAGTATCCGCGAAGCAATGTTCTGCCTGGAAGATCAGGCAACTAATGCATTAAACAAATCAGGTAAAGTGTATCAAAGCATTTCTCAAATTGCTTCTTTGCGAAAACAAAGTTCTGTGTTGAAGTTTGGGCACATGCACATGCGCAAGCTTTCAACGGACGGCATAAATTTTCATTTGCCGGACTGTGCCAAATGCCTGCTTGCCTTTTCACGGGTGTTGTTTGATCAGGAAATAGTGGTGGTCTTCAACACTTCGCCCGAGGATGAAAGGGAAGAATACGTGACCGTGAAGCAGCAGGCGATCGAAAAGAAACGGTACTATAAATTTCTGTTTGGTGATAGCGGCAAAATAGTAGTACATGAAAGTGCAGATGGCACAAGGCACTACATCAAACTCAAACTGCGGCCTATGCAATTCGTAATACTGACCAACCAATAGGATATGTTGCGGGAAAAAATCGACATACTAAAAGTAAAACCAAATCGTCCATTCAGTTTGGATGACATGCCCACCGCAAGCAAAGCACTGTATGCCGACAAGGAGGATTACAAAAAACTCTTGACTAAGTACAAAAAGAATATTGATTACTTACAACTTAAATTTTACGCCTCGGCCACTCACACCCTGCTGGTCATACTACAGGGGATGGACACCGCAGGTAAAGATAGCATGATTCGGCATGTAATGTCGGGGGTTAACCCGCAAGGTTGTAGCGTATCCAGTTTCAAAAAACCCAGCGTTGAAGAACTTCAGCATGATTATCTCTGGCGCTACCAACAAAAAATTCCGTCCTTGGGTATGATCGGAATTTTCAACCGTTCTTATTATGAAGATCTCATTGTCCCTTCGGTTCATCCAGATAGCATACGAAATATAGCAGAAGATTGGTTTAACCAGCGTTGCTCACAAATAAACGAATATGAAAAGTACCTCACGGCAAACAAGGTGATTGTCATGAAGTTTTTTCTACATCTCTGAAAAGAAGAGCAACGAAAACGACTTTTGAAGCGCGTTGACAGCGCATCATCGAATTGGAAATTTTCAATGGATGACCTTTTGGAGCGCAAGCATTGGAAGCACTATCAACGCGCGTATGAGCAATGTATTAGAAAGACCTCTACCGAACATGCCCCTTGGTATATCCTCCCAGCCGATGATAAAAAGAATGCCCGCATTATGCTTTCCTATATACTCTGTGAAAAATTTTGCGAACTCGATGTGAAGTTCCCCATTCCTGACAAAAAGCATAAATCACTATTGAGGAAAGCGCATAAGGAGTTGGCAACCGGACATGTTCAGAAAAACTCGAATTTGGGCTAAAAAGTCCTCTACTCAGAGAATTTTGTAATTCTTTGGCAAAATTATGTAACAACGAAGTCTGTAGATTTATCGTATATTTGCTTGCTGTTGAAAACTACACGAAAAATATTGGCAGGGTCGCTGGCCCTCTTTGTTCTGGTTTCCGTAATCAGTCATTCCATCAGTTTTCACTTTTGTGGAGGCGAGGTACAAAGCATGTCAATTTTTGGCGCTGCCCAGCAGTGCGAGGAGCATGACAATGCTTGCGATCATCGCGGAAGCACAAGCCACACGTCAATCAATCACAAAGGATGCTGTGAAGATGCTACCTTTAAAATTGATTCGGATAAATACACGTACGAAGCATCCGACAAAATATCCATTGAAAGCTATCAATACATTTTTCTTCCGGTTGCTGATATAGCTCCGGAATTCAATCCTATTGTAAGTTTAGCCGATACTCATTTCTTACACTACAGGCCACCCATCATAGAACGAGATATTCACCTACTCGTTCAGTCATTCCTTATCTGATTTCATTCTTTTAGGAGCAGTGTGCTTTCCTTAGTAAGGGAAAAGCGCGTTCGCATTTTTTAGGCGTTCTGCTTAAAATTTCTGCTCCTCCCTCTTTGTTAGGCTAGTCACTATTTATATTTTCTATTCAAATGATTGAAAAACTCATTTCATACTCAATTCACAATCGCTTTGTTATTCTGCTGATCGCAGCGGGGCTGTTCGGGTGGGGCCTGCATTCGGTGCAGGTGAATAAGATTGACGCCATACCCGATCTTTCAGAAAACCAGGTGATCGTGTTCACCGAATGGATGGGCCGAAGCCCACAAATCATGGAAGACCAGGTAACCTATCCATTAGTTACCAACCTGCAGGCCTTGCCCCGCATAAAATATGTGAGGGGCACTTCCATGTTCGGGATGAGCTTCGTGTACGTCATCTTCGAAGATGATGTGGATGTGTATTGGGCACGGCAACGAGTGCTGGAGCGATTAAACTATGCTTCGCGCCTGTTGCCGGAAGGCGTTGTGCCAACCATCGGGCCCGATGGAACAGGTGTAGGCCATATTTTGTGGTACACACTGGAAGCACCCGGGATGGACCTTGGCGAGCAGCGGGCCATTCAGGATTGGTATGTGAAGTTCGGTTTGCAAAATGTACCGGGCGTTGCCGAAGTGGCTTCGTTCGGAGGATTTGAAAAGCAATACCAGGTTACGGTCAATCCCAATAAACTTACCTACTACGGACTTTCTATCCCGCAGGTGATTCAAGCCGTTCGCTCAAACAACAACGAAGCAGGCGGTAGAAAATTTGAAGTGAATGACATTGGCTATGTCATTAAGACAACGGGGTACATCAAGAATGTGGAGGCCATTGAAATGATACCTCTCAAGACCGTGAATTCAATTCCGGTAACCATCAAAGATGTGGCAACAGTTCAAATGACCGGGCAATTGAGGCTTGGCATCTTCGATGTGAGCGGAGAAGGTGAAGCCGTGGGAGGCATTGTCGTGATGCGCTATGGAGAAAATGCAGATGAAGTGATCAAAAAAGTGAAAAAGAAAATGGAAGAAGTGGCGAAAGGATTTCCACAAGGGATGAAGTTCAATCTCGCTTATGACCGTAGTGAGTTGATCGAAGAATCGGTGTCATCCATTAAAAAGACACTGATCGAGGAAATGATCGTTGTTTCATTGGTCGTGATCATTTTTCTGTTTCACTGGCGAAGTGCGTTAAGTATAATCATTCAAATACCAATCACCATCGCCACAGCTTTCATTTTACTAAACGCGTTTAACATCTCCTCCAATATCATGTCGCTTACGGGCGTTGCCCTGGCCATTGGGGTGATTGTTGACAACGGTATCATCATGTCTGAAAATGCGTACAAACATCTTTCCCAACGCTATGCGGAAGTAATGGCCAAGAAATCCGGTAACTCTTAAAATAACTCCCATGAAATTCTCAAAAATATTCTCACGAAAAAAAGAAGAGCCCTGGATTACAGAGGAAGAGCGTATTGCAATAATTGAAAAATCGAGCAAGCAGGTTTCGCGCGGAGTGTTCTACTCAACCATCATTATTATCACATCTTTTCTGCCCGTGTTCATGCTCACCGGGCAAGAAGGGAAATTATTTCATCCCCTTGCCTATACGAAGACATTTATCATGCTGGTCGATGCCTTATTGGTTGTAACACTGGCTCCCGTATTGATCTCCTTCTTCATGAAAGGCAAATTCAAAGACGATCACGCGAATCCTGTCAATAGGATTTTGGAAAAAGTATATGAACCTGTGATCCGCTGGTGCATGAAGTGGAGAAAGACCACCATCGGGATCAATATAGCGGCTTTAGTTATCAGTGTCCCTTTGATCATCAGCCTGGGCTCGGAATTTATGCCTCCGCTGGATGAGCAATCTATTCTTTTCATGCCGGTAACGCTTCCTGATATTTCAAATGCGGAAGTAAAACGCATTCTGCAAGTGCAGGACAAGATCATTCACTCGGTACCGGAAGTTGATAAGGTATTGGGCAAAGCAGGCCGCGCCAGTACGGCTACTGATAATTCACCCATCAGCATGATCGAAACGATTATTATGCTAAAACCAAAAAGTGAATGGCGGCCCGGGATCACCAAAAAGGATATTGTGAACGAGCTGGATGCGAAACTGCAAATACCGGGCGTGGTCAACGGATGGACTCAACCTATTATTAACCGGATCAACATGCTGGCAACCGGGATACGTACAGACGTGGGGGTAAAAGTGTATGGCCAGAATCTGGATAGCATATATGTCATTGAAGAGCGGGTAAAGGTTGCTTTGGAGAGTGTGCGCGGGGTAAAAGATTTGTATGCCGAGCCGATAACGGGCGGAAAATATTTGGTGGTTGACATTAAACGTGGCGAGATCGGACGCTATGGATTAACGATAGATGATGTCAACATGATGGTGGAGTCAGCCATTGGAGGAACTCCCGTCAGTAAGACGATTGAAGGTCGTCAGCGGTTTTCGATCAATGTACGATTGTCACAGGACTACCGTAACAGTTTAGATCAACTGAAACGGATTCCAATCTCAACGCCAGCCTTGGGTACTGTACCGCTTTCTGCTGTTGCTGATTTTAGATTTGAGGACGGCCCCCCGATGATCAACTCAGAAAATGCTATGCTTCGTGGGGCAGTCCTCTTTAATGTGCGGGATCGTGATTTGGGAAGTACGGTACAGGAGGCCATTGACAAACTCAATCGGGAACTTACCGGCCTGCCCAATGGGTACTACATAGAATGGAGTGGACAATATGAGAACCTGATACGAAGCAAGCGCACGCTTACACTGATAGCGCCAATTGTTTTAATCATCATTTTCCTTTCATTGTACTTTGCGTTCCACTCCATTCGTGAAGCATTTTTTAGTTTGATAACAGTTCCCTTCGCACTTATAGGAGGAGCCTACATGATTTATTTCTACGGGGTTCATCTCTCGGTGGCAGTAGCGGTAGGTTTTATTGCTTTGTTTGGTATTGCAGTAGAGACCGGTGTGGTGATGGTAATTTATCTCAACGATGCCATGCGTCAACTGGTTGAACTAAAAGGCAACTCCCGCGAGACCATCTCGATGAACGACTTGAAAGAATATGTGATTGCCGGAGCAGCCAAGCGCCTGAGACCAAAACTAATGACTGTATCGGTGGCACTGTTTGGTCTTGTACCGGTGCTGTGGGCCACCGGTGTAGGCAGTGATGTGATGCAGCCCATCGTATTGCCCATGATCGGGGGCGTACTGACATCATCTACACACATCCTATTGGTAACGCCACTGATTTTTTTAATGACCAAAGAATATGAACTCAAAAAACTCGGAAAACTTGAAATCCATGAAGTCAAACATTAAAATAGTTTTTCTGGTCGGCTCAGTATTGCTGGCCCAGCAGGCACAGGCTCAGCAATCCGTCAGGCTCGACAGCATCCTGCAAGTGATCAACGAGGGTAACCCCATGTTGAAGGATTACCGTTATCGCGCTGAGGCAATGACCAATTTTGCAACTGGTGCAAAGAGCCTGATGGCCCCAGAGGTGGGCGGAGGCCCGTGGATGTTTCCCTACCCCGGCACGAACGTGATGGATGAAAGAGACAAGGGCCAGATCATGCTTACGGTGCAGCAAAAATTTACCAACCCGGCCAAGTTACGCGCCAACCAGTCGTACCTCAATTCAAAAGCAGCTATTGAAAAAGCTGGTGAAACGTACACCTACAATGAGTTGAGGGCCTTGGCCAAGACTGCTTTCTTTCAGTGGCTGGTACTGGAAAAGAAGAAAAAGGTTCTTCGGGAAAACGAAGAGATCATTCAATTGGTGTTAAAAATAAGCCAGGTGCGTTATCCCTATAACCAATCCAAACTCGGAAATATTTATAAGGCAGAAGGGAGACTATTGGAAGTACAGAATATGATTTTGATGAACGACAATGAGATTGTTCAGAAAAATATTTTGCTCAACCAGTTGATGAACCGCCCGAAAGAACTTCGCTTCTCGATCGACACCACGGTTCAATATCGCCAGTTCGTTCCCGAGCTGGTAGACACGGCTACGTTGGCTCAAAACCGCAGCGATGTACGCAGGATAGACAAAAGTATTTTGTCCATGCGCCTGAACCAGGCATTGGAAAACAATCAATCCAAACCTGATTTTACGCTGAGCTATAACCACATGATTCCAAGAGGCTCAGGTATGCCTGGCCAGTATATGCTGCTGGGTATGGTCACGATTCCCATTGCGCCTTGGTCTTCCAAGATGTACAAATCAAACGTAAAGGGTATGGGCAGCCAAATTGAATCCATGAAGCGCGAGCGTGAGTCGATCTTGAACGAAGTGCAAGGAATGACAGCCGGTATGGTCAATGAGATCAATACATTAAACCAACAAGTCAGCAATTACGAAAAGCGGATTATCCCTGCACTGCGAAAAAATTATGAAACGCTGATGCTGGCGTATGAAGAAAATCGGGAAGAACTGCCCATTGTGATTGATGCGTATGAAACGCTGATCATGGCACAAGCGCAATACCTGGACACACTGAGAAGATATTATGAAACGATTGTGAACTATGAAAAGCTATTGGAGAAATAAGATGGCAACTAATGTCATAGGTAGGATAAATGTGACCCCCATATACATGAGGGTAGTAATCATACTATCGGCTGTATTTTTTTCAGCCTGCACTTCGGGTAAAAAAGAAGAGCACTACACACATCAAGAGGAATATACCTGCTCCATGCACCCACAAGTGATCCAAGATAAACCAGGAACATGCCCCATCTGCGGAATGGAACTGGTGAAAAAGTCAAATGGTGGAAACGAGATGGTCGTTACGGAAGATCTGAAAGATCTGATTAAACCGACCAATGCTTCGGTAGTCGCTAAAATTCAAACCATACACCCAGAGCGTAAGACTTTAGAGGTTGATGCGGTGGCTTCCGGAATAGTTAACTACGATACACGTAGAACATATTCCATTCCCGTTCGCTTTGGCGGGCGAATTGAAAAACTATACCTGAAATACAATTACCAGCCAGTAAAGAAAGGGCAGGTAATTATGGAAGTATATAGCCCCGAACTCCTGACTGCACAACGTGAACTACTCTATGTGTTCAACCAACAGAAAGAAGACACACAACTTCTGGATGCAACTAAACAGAAACTTCTTTTGCTTGGGCTTACCAAAGAGCAAATTGAAAAAGTTATTGCAGAAGGAAAAGAGACGTTTGCATTTCCTGTGCTCAGTCCTTATACAGGGTATATTATAGAATCAACAGCCTCCTCTGAAGTGCAGCCATCAAGCCTCGTTCAACCGACTTCAATGGGCGGTGGAGGAATGGGCAAAAAAACAAGTGGTATGCAAACATCCAATGCGATGGGTACTTCTTCATCGACATCGCTCCTCGGTCAGCAGATTTCGATTCGTGAAGGAATGTACATCACCACGGGGCAAAGTCTGTTTAAAGTGGTGGACGGTACCCGCCTTTGGGCAGAACTCTATTTCCCTGCCGGGGATGGAAAACAAATCCGTAAAGGAAACCCGATTGAATTGCGCGTGAACGGATTAGATGGCGTCATCACATCCAGCATTGATTTTATCCAACCGTTTTTCAGCGAAGGCAAACAATTTCTTCAGGTACGTTCGTATGTAAGCGACAAGAACAATGTCCTTCGTGTTGGTCAACTGGTCACTGCACGTCTCAATCAACCTGGTTCGCAATCACTCTGGATACCAAAGATAGCGGTGCTTGATTTGGGTGTTCAACAAATTGTATTCATAAAGGACAAAGGGACTTTCACACCTTTTAGAATAAAGACTGGCTCGGAGTCAAGCGGGTGGATCGAAGTCATGGAAGGGCTGAGTGAATCTTCTGAGATCGCAGCCAATGCGCAATACCTGGTGGATAGCGAAAGTTTTATAAAAGTTAAGAACCCATAAACGCTATGAACAAAATAGTAAACTACATAGTCGTCTTCTCCATCATCGCATTGACCGCTTGTAATACAAGAAAAGTTTCAGATCAAGCGGCCGATGTAAAGAAGACTTATACCTGTCCGATGCATCCGCAAATCATTCAGGACAAGCCGGGCACCTGCCCGATATGCGGCATGGATCTCGTACCCGTCACCGCAGGAGGCGATAAGACGGAGGTGACGTTGAGTGAAAGCCAGATTGAGCTGGCCAACATCACGGTGCAGCGGGTGAGTATTCAAGAGATTGGGAATAGCCTTCTTCTCAATGGAAGGCTGAAGGCAGATGAAAATCAAACAGAAATGATAAGTACGCGCGTGCCCGGGCGGTTGGATAAACTCTTTCTTAAAGAGACCGGTGTGCGCATCACCCAAGGCCAAGTCATTTATGAAATCTACAGTGAACAACTGCTCACCTTTCAACAAGAATTTTTGTTGGCCCACGAACAGGCAAGGTCAATCGATAACAAAAGATACCGGTCATACCTGCAGGCTGCTAAAAAGAAACTGTGGCTGTATGGCATGACGGAGGCTCAGATAAATGATTTGTCAAAGTCCAAAGTTACCAATCCGCGAATACAATTTGTGGCACCGGCTTCGGGCATCATCACCGAAATAATGGTATCCGAAGGACAGTATGTTACAGAAGGAGCGGCTATTTACCGGCTTGAAAAATTGAACAGACTATGGGTGGAGGCAGAGTTATACCCTCATGAAGCTTCCCTGATAAAATTGGGAGAACCCGTCACTATTTATGTCAACGGGTTTGCAAATCATCCGATGGAAAGCACTGTGATTTTCCTTTCACCGGAGTATCGGCAAGGAAGCCAAATCTTCATTTTGAGAGCTTCGCTGCTTAATCCCGACTACCAATTTGTTCCCGGCATGCAGGCAGAAATAGTTTTCGAACATTCCAAAAAGAAAGCGCTGGCGCTTCCTGCCGATGCAGTGATTCGTGAAGAGAATGGCGGGCATGTTTATAAAAAGACAGGTAAGGGAATATTCAAAGCCCAAATGGTAAGCACCGGCTTAGAGAATTTCAACAAAGTAGAAGTCACGGGCGGTATTCAAGAAGGCGATAGTATAGTCGTCACCGGAGCCTATCTGCTGTATAGTGAAATTGTTTTAAAGAAGGGAACCAATCCCATGGCCGGCCACCAACATGGACAAGGGACAGATCAGACAACGGCTTCATCACAGCGTACAACTGAGGTTGAAGAAAAACCCATTTCTGTCGACCCGAAATTCTCACGACAACTTGGAGGGGTAATCACATCTTATCTGAAAGTAAAGGATGCATTGGTTGCTTCCGATTCTAAAAATGCCTCAACTCAAATCTTAGAGGTTGCCACTAAACTCAAGCAAGTTGATATGTCGCTTCTCAAAGGGGATGGTCATATGAAGTGGATGGAGCAATTAAAAACGATGGAAGAGTCAATAAAACGGATTGAAGCTGCCAAGGATATTGAAATTCAACGTGGCTCATTTTCACAACTAACCGAGGCATTGTATGCTGCTATCAAAGTCTTTCAGGTGAAGGGACTTCAAGCCTACTATCAGTATTGCCCCATGGCGTTTGATAATAAGGGTGCATACTGGATTAGCCGCGAAGAGCAAATCAGCAACCCCTATTTCGGTGAGCAGATGCTGCGTTGTGGAGAAACAAAAGAGACTTTAAAATAAAACTATGGCTAAACCTTGTTGCGAAAATGGCGACCCCAAACCACCTTCCTTTTGGAAGACATGGTCAAGAAGAATAGTCTATGGTATCGTGATTGGAATTGTACTGTTCGTTTTATGGAGTCAACTCATACATCAACAATAATGAACGATAAGAAAATGACAGCAAGCAAAAATTATATACCCGCATTAAAGTACGACTGGCTTACAAAAGTGTATGATCTAGTGCTCCAATTCACGATGCCGGAGCGAAAATTTAAATCAGCCCTGATCCGGCAAATGGAAATTAAACCGAACGATCGGATTCTGGATTTTGGGTGTGGCTCGCTTACACTTTCTATCATGGCTGCGCAGAGGCATCCTCAAGCTCAATTTTTTGGTGTGGATATCGATGAGAAAATAATTTTCATCGCGAAAGAAAAACTTTCAAAAACCGGACTGAACATTGACGTGCAGCAATACGATGGCAACAGACTTCCGTATCCAGACAACTCATTCGATCACGTCATGTCAAGCCTGGTATTTCACCACCTCACGTTAAAACAAAAATATTTTGCATTAGAAGAAATCCACAGAATACTTAAACCCTCCGGCCAATTTCATATCGCTGATTTTGGTAAGCCCACAAGTATTTTTCAGCGGTTTGGATTCTATTTGGTTCAATTACTAGACGGATTTCAGACAACGACCGATAACATCCAGAATTTATTATCCAACGCCATCAAAGAAACTTTTCTGGAGTTAGAGGAGACTACGCATTTTAAAACGATGGTCGGCACCGTAAGACTTATCAAGGCAACAAAAAAGAACAACGCAATACTATAATTAAACTTAAACATGTAACAATTATGAAAACAAAAATGATGACGCTTTGCCTGGTTCTAGGTAGCTGGGCAGCTTTTGCACAACACGATCATGCCAAACAGGGTGATCAAAAAAAAGAGGAGAATATGGTGATGTTCAAAGATGCCAGCATCGGCAAAGCCTACGAGCATTACCTTCATCTGAAAGACGCTTTGGTGGCATCTAAATCTGATGAAGCGAAAAACGCAGCGGGTGAATTGCAAAAATCGTTAGCGGGCGTGACAAACGGCAAAATGGTAGCCGATGAAGCAGCTAAGATAGTTGCTACAGCTAACCTGGATGATCAGCGCAAAGCATTTTCTGGTGTGAGCGACATGATGGCAATGCTCGTGAAAGGCGGAAAACTTTCTATGGGAATGATTTACCTGGAATATTGCCCGATGGCCAATGGCAATACGGGTGCCTCATGGCTCTCCAACGAAAAGGCAATCAAAAATCCTTACTTCGGAGATAAAATGTTGAAATGCGGTAGTGTGAAAGAAATGATTCACTAGCGGGTGAAGAGTAGAGATGGAGTAAGGATGCTGAAACATCTCTTTTTTTCTATTTGAATCACCGCTGACACAAGTAATGAGTATGAAAAAGATACAGACCACCAAGCCATCCAACACAGGCAGGAAAAGAAAAATGAAATGGGGTGACATAGCAATTACTGCATTTGCTATTGTAATGGTCGGAGGCACATTGCTATGGATAGCCGCACGCATTTATAATCAAGAAAGGGAAGAATTGGCCGCGCAAGAAAAATTTAACAGCTCACTGCCAGCAGCCGGAGCCGCCATTGACCACAAGTTGGTGTGTATGGTTAACAACACCTACATGGGCGTTGATCAAATTCCAGTAACGGTAACAAACAAAACTTACTACGGTTGCTGTGACAAGTGTGTTCGTGATCTGAACACAGATGAATCAGTCCGTTTTGCTGTAGACCCGTATAGTCAAGCATCAGTAGATAAAGCAAATGCCTTCATCACCATTAATCCGAATAAAAAGGGATCGATTTTGTATTTCGAGTCAGAACAGAACGCTAAAAACTATTTAAAAAAATGAAACGCAGAGAATTTGTAAAACTATCGGCCGGTGCGGCCAGCCTATTGGCAATGCCCACAGCCTTGCAGAGTTGCATGAATAATATGGACATGGATATGAACATGGCCGTGGATGCCGTGCCCGTAACGGAGGGCGCATTCTCCGCACCGCTCTCATTTCCCGGAGTGATGACTACTAATTTTTCAATGACAACCAAAAGCAATACGGCTGCGTTGCTTAACTCCCAAAGCACTTCGGTATTGGGTTACGCCACCGGCATATTGGGGCCTACTATCAAAGTGAATACCGGTGCTACGGTTTCCATACCTTTCCAAAACCAGCTATCGGAAGAAACCAACATCCACTGGCATGGACTATTAGTGCCAGCCAACATGGACGGCCACCCGAAAGATTTGGTGAACAGTGGGGCGAATTTTAACTACAACCTGCCCATCGACCAACGTGCCGGCACCTACTGGTACCATCCACACCCGCATGGCAAAACAGCCAAGCAGGTGTTCATGGGGTTGGCCGGGTTCTTCATCGTAAATGATGCGGAAGAGCAGGCACTCAATTTACCTTCGGGCGACCAAGAACTTCTCTTGGTCATTCAAGACAAGCGGATTAAAAATTCTCAATTGAACTACGCGCCCACCATGGGTGAGGTGATGACCGGCTACACCGGGGAGTATATTCTGGTAAACGGAAGCAACGCTCCTTTCCACAATGTGGCTACACGCTATTACCGCCTCAGGGTGTTAAATGGTTCTACCGCCCGCATGTATAATCTGGCTTTGAGCGACAACCAAGCTTTTGATGTGATTGGTGCCGATGGCGGCCTGCTTGCGCAGCCCGTTAGCGTTACCTCACTGGTGCTCGCCCCCGGTGAGCGGGCCGATATTTTGGTGTCGTTTAAAAGTTACGCAATAGGCACAGAAATCTATTTGGTGAACAAACCATTTAACGGTGGCGCACAAGGCAAGCAAGAATTCAAAATCATGAAGTTTGTTGTAAACCAACAAGTCAATGATTCATTCAGCAAGCCGAGCCAGTTAACAACCATCCAGCCGTTGTCGGCTTCTTCAGCAGTGAAAACCCGCACCATGAAAATTAAGGGTATGATGGAGGGAAATGGAAACATGAACATGGGCGGTATGGGCAGCGGTATGCACACCATCAACGATAAGGTGTATGATATAGCTCGTGTGGACGAAACCGTAAAGGCGGGCGATACGGAAATTTGGGAGTTCGATAACTCCACGGGCGATGAGATACATCCCATGCACATTCACGCAGTGCAGTTCCAGGTACTCTCACGCACGGGTGGCAGAGGCGCTTTAATCGCTACGGAGCAAGGTTGGAAAGACACCGTGCTGGTGATGCCGGGCGAGAAGGTGCGCGTGATCATGACCTTCCCACAGAAAAAGGGCTTGTTCGTATTTCACTGCCATAACTTAGAACACGAAGACGATGGCATGATGCTGAATTTTGAAATTGTTTAATGATAACGCTCAAACATTTATTTCTATAAATATGAAAACGATTTTGTTAGCATGTGTGATTATTTCATCCAGTGGATTGCTTCGCGCACAAATGGATGAACAAAAAGTGAAAGAGGTTTTGTCATCTTATAAGGATGCGCTTGAAAAGCTTGATGTAAAGGGAACGGAGGAATTGTTTGTGGCCAACAGCCAGATTATAGAATCTGGCAAAGTGGAAGGAACCTACCAAAACTACCTTGCACACCACATCGGCCCTGAATTGGGTGATTTCAATTCCTTTAAGTTTGAAAACTACAAAGTAGAAGTTACTGTAACTGGTGACTATGCATTCGCAGTTGAAACGTACAACTACACCATTGTATTAAAGAAGGATAACTCCGAAATCAAACGTAAAGGGGTGGCCTCGTCTTTTCTCAAGAAGGAAAACGGAACGTGGAAAATTGTCCACATGCACAACTCATCGCGCAAACCGTAAGTAGTTTCTAATTTATTAACTATGGCCAGCGATGTGAAAAATAATGTCTTAGGAGCCAAGCAAATAGTATGACAAACCAATCTGCCTGATGGAAACACAAAAACTTTTCGAAAATATTGTTCGCCAATACAAAGATGACCCGGCATCAGTCTATAACACGTGGTTTGTCGGCAGTGAAGAGCGATTGAAAGCTTTTCGCGCCATCAGGCGGGGCGTGTTGCAGGTAGTAGAAGATATAAAGAGTAAAAAATTCGGCAACGATTTTAAAGGCTCGTCACTTGAATTTGTACTCACAGCCATTACCGAACAAAAGCAAGTGTTTGAAGGCGCAGCGCACCCTTTTTACTGGAAACCAAAAATGCGGATACCGGATATTTACGAGAACCAAACCAACAAGAAGGCCTTTGGTCAGTTTCTGGAGAACTGTTTTTATGCCACGAAAGAAGAACAACTTCTTCGCGAAATTATCAAGCTGGATGAATTGAAAATAAAAGGGCTTGGGCCTGCCGTGGCGAGCATCTTATATTTTTTACATCCAACTATCCTACCGCCATTCAATACCGCCATTGTAAATGGATTTAACTACTTGTTTCGCGATAATAAGAAACTGGGCAGTTGGCAGGAGTATTTGAAAATGCGTGAGGTGATTATGAAAACAAATGCTGACAACAAGACGCAATTGTCCAACGACTTGGGCGCAATAGCGGGTTTACTTTTTGAAATCGGAAATAGGAATATCATCATCGAGGGACAGATCCTATCAGAAGACGAGAAGGCCAAACTATTGAAACAGTATGACAAACGTCACAAGGAAGTATTAAGTGAAAAGCATGAGGAAGATTTGCATACGGAAATGCAATATCATCTGCTGAAAATTGGAAAGGCCTTGGGATACGATCCAATAGCTGCGGTCAATGATCGCGGTAAGTGTCATGGCGAAGTCAATTTTTCGTTCATCAGCCTTAATAAGTTTCCGCAAATGCCCTTAGACACGGAAACGCTCGGCACGGTTCAATTGATTGATGTGATTTGGTTTGAGAAGAATACCAACAAACCAATCTGCGCATTTGAAGTAGAGAAGAGCACGTCTATCTATTCAGGCATCCTTCGGCTGAGCGATCTGGCCTTTTCGTTCACCGATCATCAAACTTCGTTATTTATTATTCTGCCCGACAGCCGCGAGAAGGAAGTGGTGATGCAACTCAACCGACCCACCATTAGAAATTCAAGCATTAGCATCAAATACATCTTATTCTCCGACTTGCGTGAGCATTGCGATGCGCTTTGCAAGTTTGGTGATAGCCATAAAATTTTAGAGAAGATTGCCAGGACTGTAAATCAAAACACCTAAACCAACTTACCATGAAAACCATTTTTTTAAGTCTCGTAATTCTCATCGCTTCACTGTCACAAGTGCTCGCCCACGGAGGCAAGAAGCACAAAAAAGATTCGACCAAAGCCCCCATGGACTCAACCATAAACATGGGTGCGCAAAAAGAGCATGAGGCAGGTGATACCACACATCACCATGATGAAGGTATGGCCATTGATGAATCGAAAGTAAAAGCAGACCTTAAGGATTTTCCCTCGCTCCATCCGTTGATTGTTCATTTTGCCATTGTATTAATTATTGTAGCTGCGGGAATACAACTGCTGAATCTTTACTTTATGAAAAAGGAAATAGCCTGGATCATCACCGCCATTCTTTTTGTGGGAGTTTTGGCAGCGTGGGTTGCCGGACGAAATTTCCATCCGCACACGCATGGCATCAGCGCTCACGCGCAATTGGTGCTCGACCAACACGACCAATGGGCTGACTGGACCGTTTACTCGGGAGTCATCGCCCTGATTCTTCAAGGACTAAATCTCGTTCTCTATAAAGACAAGCGTTGGGCTGCCGCAGTAGTGGCAGTAGTGCTGGCAGTGTCTTCGTATAGTGTGGCCAGCGCAGGTCACTATGGATCTCAGTTAGTTCATATCGAAGGCATCGGCCCCCAGGGCAAATACTTGGAAATGGAACATGAGCATTAAACTCTTCAATAAACGGTCAAACGCAAAATCAAATCTATGAATCCTTTGCCGATAGTTGGCGCAACAGAAGGTGAACTACAAGGAACTTCAGAAAACTGTCTCAATTATTATTTTAACTTAAAACACAAATCAAAAATGAAACCACTAAGCAACATGTCGCTCACCGTACTGGCCATAGTATTCACCCTTCAAATGGCCCAATCGCAGAACGTAGACTACAAAGGCCATCGAATCGATGCTTCGGGAAAAGTAAGCGATCACGAGGGCAAGCACATTGGTAATGTTACCAAAGAGGGCGTTATCTCCGATAATTCGGGAAAGAAAGTTTCTTATGTTGATAGCAACGGTTCGCTGATCGATGCTACCACGGGTAAGAACCTCGGGAAGGTTGGAAAGAATGGAACTTTTGTTCCATATTCTTCGAACAACGAGTGGTCGGCAAGCGATTCCGAGAATGGCACGTGTTTAATAAAAGACGAGACAGGAAAAGTAAGAGCGGTTGTGCACGAAACCTACAAGAACATAGGTGCTTGCGCCATTCATTGCCTTACGCATCACATGAAACACGGTGAGGTTTTAGACGAAACGAAAGTAAAGGCCACCACCTACGTTTGCCCTATGCACTCTGATGTAACATCAGACAAGCCAAGTAAATGCAGCAAGTGCGGAATGGAGTTGGTGAAGAAAGGTGAATAAGATGGAGTATCGAAGTTCAATAAATAATTAAAATAAAACTAAACTAAACGCTATGAGAAATTCAATGGCATCAATCGCATTCTTGTTTGGGGTATTATTCGCTGCATCACTTGTTACCATTAGTTGTGGCAGTAAGAAAGAACATAGCACGGAAGAACACGAACACGCAGAAGGAGACACCACCAGTCATCATCACGATGAGATGGAAATGGATTCTACAGAAATGCACGACATGGACACCACACCGATGGCATACGCGTGCCCCATGCATCCCGAAGTGACCGGTAAAGAGGGAGACAAGTGCTCCAAGTGTGGTATGAAGCTCGAGCCCGTAAAGGAGCATAAAGAAGACCATGATCATTAAGCGAACAAAGAAAAAGGTTCTATTATCCATGGTAGGTTGTATGCTGCTCATCGTTGCAGCATACATGCCTCTGCTGGCCCAGCACAACATGCATGATGCAAAGCCCACGGCATCAGGCAAACGTGTGGAGTATGATCTCTACATCGACCACCTGATGGTCAACTTCACGGGCAAAGAAAAAATGGGGATGGCCATCAATGGCGACATCCCCGGCCCGGTACTTCATTTTACTGAAGGCGATACGGCCATCATTCGTGTACACAATAAATTGAAGCATGAAGAAACATCCATTCACTGGCACGGGCTGCTGCTGCCCAATGAAGAAGACGGAGTTCCCTACCTCACCACGGCACCTATTAAAGCTGGCCAGACACACACCTTTAGATTTCCGCTGATCCAAACGGGAACATACTGGTACCACTCGCATACCCTGCTGCAAGAACAATCCGGTATCTATGGATCGATTGTCATTCATCCCCGAGGATGGGATGAATCCACGAGTATGAAAGAGCAGGTAATTATGTTGAGCGACTGGACAGATGAAAATCCGCACGAAGTGTTGCGCAATTTGAAGCGTGGCCTGGATTACTATGCCATCAGAAAAAAATCTGTGCAAAGCTGGAGCGAGGCCCTCGCAAAAGGGTATTTAAAAGACCGCGCCAAGACCGAGTGGATGCGAATGCCGGCAATGGATATTTCCGATGTTTATTACAATCGCTTCTTCATCAACGGGAAATCGGAAAATGTTTTTGTCGATGTGAAGCCGGGCGATTCGCTGCGCCTGCGTATCATCAATGGTAGTGCATCGTCATATCACTGGGTGCAATATGCCGGTGGCAAGATGAAAATCGTGGCAGCCGATGGGATGCCTGTGCAACCCGTTGACGTGGACAAGATTCTTGTAGCAATTGCAGAAACATACGATGTTGAAATTAAAATTCCCGATGACGGCATGGCCTATGAATTTCGCGCCACCGCCCAGGATATTTCGGGGTATGCTTCTTTATATATTGGTGATGGCATGAAGATGAACGCACCCGACCTTCCGAAAATAAACTATTTCGCCATGATGCGCGAGATGAACAACATGGGCGCTATGGACATGAGCAGCATGAAAGGAATGAAGATGGAGGGCGAACATAAAAGCCATGATATGGGTAAAATGAAGATGGAAGATATGGATATGAAGAATGACTCTTCTATGAAAGACATGCCCATGGATACTTCCATGATGAACATGAAAATGGATACCACATCCATGAAAGAAATGAACATGGATACCATGAATATGCAAGACACCGTGATGAGCAACATGGATATGAGTAAAATGAGCATGGGCGATCAAAATGAAGTTATACTGAATTATGATATGCTCCGCGCCCCCAAACCGACCACATTGAACGGCAAACTTCCGATGCGCGAAATCGAATTGAACCTCACAGGCAATATGATCCGCTACGTTTGGTCGTTCGACAATAAAACACTTTCACAATCGGATAAAATAGTAATCCGCAAAGGTGAGAACGTACGCATGAAGTTGGTGAACAACACGATGATGCGCCACCCGCTGCATCTGCACGGTCACTTTTTCCGTTTCCTCAATGCACAGGGCGACTATTCGCCCATGAAGCACACCTTCGACATTGGCCCAATGGAAACCGTGACCATTGAATTCTATGCCAACGAAGAAAAGGATTGGTTCTTTCATTGCCACATACTCTATCACATGATGGCAGGCATGGCCCGCGTAGTAAGCTATGAAAACTCACCCGCCAATACACAACTTACACTTAATGATCAAAAGAAAGTTTTTAAGGAAGATCGGATGCTGTACTTCTGGGGCCAAACCAAAATTGCGACTGATGCTGTGTTCGGTTATGCCAACCTGGTGGGCAACAAGGGTATATTGGGTTCTACCTACCGGGTCAGTTACAAAAATCAATACGAGTTTCAACCCGACTACCAACGGTTTCTGGACAAGCGCCAGTTTCTTTCAGCGTATGTAGGTGCAGATATTCGCAATACATTTCAAATAAGGGAGAAGGGAAAACTAGTTGATCGCAAAGTAGGCGTAGTGGGTGTGCGTTATTTGCTGCCCATGTTTGTGCTGTCTGAATTGCGGGTGGATCATAAGGGTGATGTGCGCTTTCAGCTTTCACGCTCGGACATGCCCATTACCAAACGGCTTCGGCTAACGTTAGTCGGAAACACCGATTGGGAATACAACATTGATTTTGACTACAACATCGGTAAACGGTTTTATATCCACGCGTCTTACGATTCGGATTATAAATATGGTGCGGGGTTAACGGTACTTTGGTAATCAAACGCCATGCAGATTGTAATAGAATGAAACGATTATTTGAGCAAAACTTTTTCATCCGGGCTGACAGAGAAATTGGCAGCCACCTACGAAAGGCCTGTGCTCTTTATCCATATCTAATAAATGCTCTATGAACAACCATAAAACACATTGGGAAAATATTTACGAAACCAAGGCAGAATCTGACTTCAGTTGGTTCCAACCTTATCCGCAAACATCGGTTGACTTCATCAACCTATTTAAACTGCCGAAGACCGCCAGTATCATAGACATCGGTGGGGGCGATAGTCACTTGGCAGATGCATTGCTGGAATTAGGTTACACAGATATTACGGTGCTTGATATTTCAGCAACGTCCATCGAACGGGCAAAAGCCAGGCTGGGAGATAAAGCAACAGCCATCACCTGGATAGCGAGTGACATTGTTGACTTTGAGCCGCATCGTAAGTATGATTTTTGGCACGACCGGGCAGCTTTCCATTTTCTTACAACAGAAATCCAAATCATTAAATACTTGGCCATTGTAAAGCAAGGCATTAGCCCGGGTGGGCATTTGGTGCTCGGTACCTTTTCAGATAAAGGCCCTAACAAATGCAGTGGCCTGGATGTCAAACAATACACTGAAGCCTCTATGTCTGCACTCTTTGAGAAAGACTTCAAACGGATAAAGTGTGTAGAAGAAACCCATGTAACACCTTTTAGCACACAGCAGAACTTTGTCTTCTGTAGCTTTCAGCGAACCCCCATGCCTATACTATGAGTAAAAATAGAAACATAAAACACACGCACTACGGATTTATCACCTTGCTAGTACTAGCATTTTACTTTTCGAGTTGCGGCTCGCGAAAGGAGAGTAACAAAGTCATTGAACTTGATGACGTAAAACTCTCTACCCTCACCGGGGAAAATATTAATACAGATGAATTTAAAGGTAAAGTGATCTTCATCAACTTCTGGGCGACCTGGTGCGGTCCATGCATTAAAGAAATGCCGACTATTGAGAAGGCACAAGCTTTGATGAAAGACAAAGGCGTAGTGTTTTTACTCGCTTCAAACGAGGAACTCGACCAAATCAAACGCTTTTCAGAGAAGCACGACTACAATTTTTGGTATGTGCAATTGAACAATATGGAAGAGCTAAAAATCTCAGCCTTACCCACCACGTACATTTTTGATTCTGAGGGTGTCTTGAAATTCTCAGAGACCGGAACCCGAATGTGGAACGAGCCAGCAAACATTGACCTCATCTCTAAAATCATAAACCATGAAGAATAACATAACTCTTTTTGCTTTGTCGATAGCACTATTGGCATCTTGTTCAACCAAGACGGAAGAAGCCGCACAACAAGCAACGATAACTCATCTTGAGTCCCCTGCTCAGGCCGAAAGTGGGGAGCCCTTTCTCTTTACCTATCAGGACAGCATCGTCTATTTTTCCTGGATTGAAAAAAAGGGGGAAGAGTCAACATTTAAACTTGCCAGCCTTATCGATGGTAAATGGACGACACCGAAAACTATTGCCTCGGGCAATTCATGGTTTGTGAATTGGGCAGACTATCCCATGATGGCGAGGAATCAAAATGGGTTCATCGCTCACTTTCTCGATAGAAGTGCAGATGGAAAATTTACTTACGATGTAAAATTCACGACCTCTCAATCGGCTGAATCCACTTGGGCGAATCCGAAAATTCTACACGATGATGGCAAGCAGGCGGAGCATGGCTTTGTTTCGTTAGTGCCATATGAAGACAAGTTTTTTGTTACCTGGCTGGACGGGCGCAATACTGTGATGGAGGGGATGGAAAATATGGATCATGGTCATCATGGAGAGATGAGCCTTCGGGCGGCCATTCTTGACTCAAATGGAAATAAACTTGATGAGTGGGAACTTGACAAGAGAACGTGCGATTGCTGCCAGACAAGCGCGGCCATAACAGCATCCGGGCCTGTAGTAGTGTATCGAGACCGTTCAGATGAAGAGATTCGCGATATGTCTATTGTACGCCTGGTGAATGGCGAGTGGACTGCACCTCAGAGCATCAACACTGATAATTGGAAAATCGCTGGCTGCCCGGTAAACGGCCCAAGGGTGTCAGCAATTGAAAATACACTTGTTGTTGCCTGGTTTACTATTGCTTCTGATACCGCCCGGGTGAATGTGATTTTCTCCAGTAATGGGGGGGAAACGTTCGGAAAAGCAATTCGGGTCGATGAAGGTAGCCCGATTGGCAGAGTTGACATTGTATTACTAGACGAACAAAGTGCTATGATAAGTTGGATGGAAGGAACCGAAATAAAGGTTGCTAAAGTCCGGAGTGATGGAACGAAGGAGCCATCCATCACAGTGGCCGCATCATCTGAGTCACGTTCCAGTGGCTTTCCTCAAATGACGAAGTCTGGCGACAAACTTATATTCGCCTGGACTGATTCAAAAGAAAAGACTATTAAACTCGCCTCACTCAATTTATAATTTTCAATTCAAACACAAAAAGTAGAATCATCATGAAACGAATAGCAACAGTCGCCCTCCTGATAAGTCTTGCAGGGTTTGCCCATGCACAACTTAACCTGCCCAACGCCAGCCCCGATGCTGTGTTTAAACAGCAAATTGGTTTTGGTGAGGTGGAAGTAAAATACTCCCGCCCCAGCGCGCGTGGCAGGGCAATCTTTGGCGGGCTTGTTCCCTTCGGTGAGCTATGGCGCACCGGTGCACATGATGCCACGACCATTCGTTTTTCGGAAGCTGTGAAATTAAACGACAATGATATTCCAGCGGGCACCTACTCCTTCTTCACTATTCCCAATCAAAATGAGTGGACAATCATAGTTAACAAGGTTGCTGAAATGCACGGCTCTTCCGACTATACGCAGGAGCAAGACCTGGTGCGCTTCACGGCAAAGCCTGAAAAATCGGCACGGTACTACGAAACATTTACCATTGAAGTAAATGATCTTACCAGGGAAGAAGCAGGCTTGTTTTTACTGTGGGAGAACACGCAGGTGAAACTCACCATTAAAATGAATGTGGACGAAAAGGTTATGGCCGAAATCAATGATCGCATGAATGTAAAGAAGGAAGACAGAGCAAGTCTTTTCTATCAATCCAGCGCTTATTACTTCAACAACAATAAAGATTTGAAGCAGGCCTATGCTTGGGTGCAAATCGCCAACAGCAAAGCGCAAGATGCCGGGTATCTTCAATTGCAAGCAAAAATTGAAGCCGCTATGAATGACTACACATCAGCTCTCAAGACATTGAAAGCATCCACCGAACTGGCGACCACGAAGAAACTTGACCAAGTTGTTGCAGCAAACGAAAAACTTCGTTCGGAGTGGACAACTAGCAAAAAGTAAAATGAGGAAACTTGCATTTATTACGCTACTTACGTCTCTGTCATTTGCTTCAGTGGCGCAGAAAACGGGTGTTGAAAAAATGGACATTGATCCAACACAAAGTAAACTGGAGTGGACAGGTAAAAAATTAGGAGGTGAGCACTACGGGGAAATACGACTGTCATCAGGCCACCTAACATTCACTAAAAGCAAGCTAAGCGGTGGTTCTTTTGAAATGGACATGGCCAGCATTACCTGTGCTGACATTACCGATGAGAAATCAAACAAGCGGTTGGTGGATCACCTGAAGTCGGAAGACTTCTTCTCTGTGACACGGTTTCCAAAGTCATCATTCATCATTACCAAGGTAGAGCCCAAATCGGCAACCGAGTACCTGGTACTTGGCGATCTTACCATTAAAGGGAAGACAAATCCAATAACGTTCACGGCCAAACTGAATACGGTGAACAATCAAACCATTGCCGAAGCAACGCTGGTGTTTGACCGAAGTAAATATGAAGTGAAGTTTGGCTCACAATCGTTTTTCGAAAACCTGGGCGACAAGTTGGTTTACGATGAAGTAGATATGAATGTTAAACTGGTTTTGAGTTCAAAATAAGTATAGTACCGTAATGTTTTGATGACGAAGGATCAGCACGGGAATCAGCAGTTTACTTTCAGCCAGTTGGAAAAAGCTGAACTAGTAATTCCATTTGAAATAGAATAACCAAAGTCTCCCTGCGCAATGATTGATTTAACGCCCAAGCTTTTTATTGCACCAACTATCGCCTTAGCCATAGTAGGAGTTTGCTACGTTTACAATCTTCAAAAGACAATCAGTAAATTACTATTTGGAAAGTTTATGGTTGCCATGCTAGGCATTGGCTTTGCGGTAAATTTTGTTTGGGAGACATCGCATGCCCCACTGTATCAAGGGCATCGTTATACAATAAACAGCATTTCTATTCTCACACTAGCATCCGTAGCGGATGCCATCATGCTTATTCTGTTGTATTCCATAGTTTCATTGATACTTAAAGATCCGTACTGGGTAAGGAGGTTATCGGTGCCACGGATTTTGTGTGTCGTGCTTGTTGGCGGAACCGGTGCCGTTGTATCTGAGGTTCTTCATATACAGGCTGGAGATTGGACCTATGCTACAACGATGCCCATAATTCCCGTTGCTAATGTTGGCATTTCTCCCGTCTTGCAATTTATGATACTACCTCTCCTCGCTTATTGGGTAAGCTATATCTTGTTGAAGGGCAAGAGTGATTCCAATTTGACTTCGTAAACCACCACATATTAAAATCGCCAACCATGAAAACATCTATTAATCAACCCAACCAGTTTACCTGCCCCATGCACCCCGAAGTGGTGAAGGATACGCCTGGCAAATGCCCCAAGTGCGGAATGGATTTGGTTCCGATTTCAAACTCGATGGATCAACCCTCGGAGCATCAATATCAAGCCTCTCACGAGAATGAACACGCACATCATCACATGAAAGCTGGAAAACATTCGGAGCATGGGCACCAACACTCCGGCCATTCAGGCCATGCCAACCATGCCGGGATGATTGAAGATTATAAAAAGCGTTTCTATATAGTACTTGTCTTGACTATACCTATCATGGCTTTGTCACCCATGATTCAACATTGGCTGCAGGTAGACTGGATTTTTGCAGGGTCTTCGTACTTGCTCATGCTGCTTTCGTCTGTTGTTTACTTCTATGGCGGATGGCCTTTTCTCATTGGCTTGAAGGATGAAGTGAAATCAAAATCGCTTGGCATGATGACACTGGTAGCGGTGGCGATTACTGTTGCCTATGTGTACAGCGTTGCCATCGTTATGGGTTTGCCCGGCATGGACTTTTTCTGGGAATTGGCCACATTGATTCTCATCATGCTGTTGGGTCACTGGATCGAAATGAAGTCTATCATCAGTGCATCGCGCGAACTGGAACTGTTGGTGCAACTCATGCCCTCCGAAGCGCACCTCGTGCATGGCGAGCACATCACAGAGGTAAAAACGGAAGACCTAAAAGCCGGGGATATTATTCTCATGAAGCCCGGTGAGAAAATTGCCGCTGATGGCATCATTGCAGAAGGCAATAGTTACCTGAATGAATCCATGCTAACAGGTGAATCAAAGCCAGTGGAGAAATCAAAAGGCGATAAAGTAATTGCAGGCTCCATCAATGGAAACGGATCGCTCAAAGTGGAAGTGTCGCATGGAAGTAAAGACTCGTACCTGGCGCAGGTAATTAAGTTGGTTCAGGATGCACAACAAAGCCAATCCAAAACGCAACTTTTAGCTGACAAAGCCGCAGGTTGGCTTACCATCATTGCATTGGTATCAGGTGCATTAACCTTCATTGTTTGGCTTATTGTTGGAAAAGACTTGGCTTTCGCGATGGAGCGGATGGTTACGGTGATTGTCATTTGCTGCCCCCACGCGTTGGGCCTGGCTGTTCCGTTGGTTGTGGCACGTTCAACTGCCATTAGTGCCCAGAGCGGGTTATTGATTAAAAATAGAACCGCCTTTGAAAACTCGAGAAAGATTACAACGCTGGTATTTGATAAAACCGGCACATTAACGGTTGGAAAATTTAGCGTGGTGAGATTTGATTCATTAGGCGAAGAGTATAATCGGGATGAAGTACTCGCTATTGCTGCAGCGCTTGAACAAAACTCCGAACACCCAATTGCTACTGGCATTGTAGAAAAAGCGAAGGAAATCAAACTTTCGTTGCCTGCTATCAGCGATTTCAATGCGATAACAGGAAAAGGCATACAGGCAATGTGGAACGGAAAGCAAGTGAGAGTAGTAAGCCCCGGATATTTAAAGGAGAAAAATTTAAACATACAGCTACCGGCTTCCAGCGAGGCTGAAACAGTTGTATTTGTGTTGATCGAAGATAACGTAGTGGGTGTGGTTGCGCTGGCTGATGAAATCAGAAAAGAATCGCCCGATGCCATTAGAACACTTCGTGCCAATGGCATCAAAACACTTTTGCTTACAGGCGATAACAAAGAAGTAGCCAGGAAGGTGAGTGAATCGCTGGGCATGGATGGCTTTATGGCGGAAGTACTCCCTCATCAGAAGCTGGAAAAGATCAAAGAACTTCAGGAGAAGGGCGAATTTGTAGCCATGACAGGCGATGGCGTAAACGATGCGCCAGCACTCGCCCAAGCAAACATTGGCATTGCCGTGGGCTCTGGTTCCGACATTGCTGCCGAAACGGCTGGTATTGTTTTGGTGAACAGCAACCCGAAAGACGTAGTGAATCTTATTTTGTTTGGGAAAGCCACGTACAGGAAAATGATTCAGAATCTGGTGTGGGCCACTGGCTACAACGTAATTGCTTTGCCCTTGGCTGCGGGCGTGTTGTACAACTTTGGAGTTATGCTTAGTCCTGCCATGGGTGCCGTGTTGATGAGCGTAAGTACTGTGGTGGTAGCCATCAATGCGCGGATGTTGAAAGTATAATCAATCAGTTGTGGCTTGGACTTTGAACAACTTGAATGACCTTGTAACCAGTTCCATTTATAGCTTGTTCAATTTCCGACAAAGAGACTTTGCCTTCGTCATACTTTACAACAGCGTTTGCTTTTTCAAATGAAGCATCGGCTTGCAATACCCCTGCAAGTTTGTTAGCTTCATACATGACGTGTTCCGCACACCCCTGGCAGGTCATACCCGTAATTTTAAACTCAGCAGTTTTAATCGTTGACGTATCAGCCACCATGGCTTGCTGATTTTGGTGCGTGAAAAAAACATGAGCATAGTACGGGAAAGCGAGCATAGTCAATGCAAAGAGTGAGATGATAGCTAAAAACGATTTAGACTGCAGGAACGATTCTTTTTTTCCATTGTCGCAAGCGCACTCATCTGTGCTCTTTTTGGGATACACTTTAGAGTACCACGCAAAGCCAAGTATCAGAATGGTAACTGCCGCCAGATAAGGCCTTGCTGGCCCCAACCATGAAATTGAAGCCGCTAGACTGCTCGTTCCGGCAATAAGTGTTACTACTGGCGCAATGCAGCATAGCGAACTAAGTATGGCGGCTAGCACACCACTCCCAATCATTCCAAGCCCCTTCATTGCTTTTGTAATCATATCACAATCTTATTTGCAACAGTTAACATTTATCTGTAAGGGTGGGCACTTAACTGTTCCGTATGAGCAGAAAACACAACAGTCTCCTGATTTTGGTTTAAGCAAAGTTTTACAGTTTTCACATTCATAAAAATACTGACACGCATCCGTTGGCATTTCTTCTTCCTTATGGAATCCGCACTGGGGGCATGTAATAATTGATTTTGTAATTACTTGCATAATTTATGCGCTCATTGCTTTTTCAGTTGCACGCTGATGGTGAATATGCCTGAAAAAAGGTTTCAGTATTTTTAAATGATCATCGGTGAGTGAATAGAAAATGGTTTGACCAACCCGCTTAGCCTGGATTATATTGCCATCCTTGAGTTTACGCAGATGTTGAGAAATAGCTGGTACGCTCATTTCAAGTATATCGCTAAGATCACACGGGCACAACTCACCCTCTTCTTCTAACAAGTACAGTATTTTCAACCTTACGGTATTTCCTGCTAGTTCGATTACTCTGGCCAAATCTGAGAAAGCGGCAGCGTTCACCCGGATTTTCTCTTTGCATTCTTTTATCTGGTTTACATCAGCGAGGACGCGAATACAAGTAATCTTGGTCATTTGTTTAAATTCGCAGTAAAAGTACATTTATTTATTATTTAAGCAAATACTTAAATATATAATTTACACGCGGTGAAATACATCCGAATTTTTGATGATCACGCCACCTTCTTCGTGCATGCTTTAAAAAACAGTATATCTATCCGATGTAAAAAATCACTGAAACTTTACATGCAGAACATTTTCTATCTTCTTTCCCATTCGTCTCTCAAGCCACCGTGTAAGTTTACCCGTTTTGTTATCGGCACCTACGAAGCCCACGCCAGGAACGCTGATGCATTGGCAGTGTTCGGTAAGCAATCGAAGCTCTTTGCATGAATCGATGTAGACCAATCCGGTTTCCACGAGGCCTTCTACAAATGGCTCAACCTCTACTTCGTTGCCGATCTTCTCCATCCACTCGTTAATTTTTGTCAACCTGAGAAACTCATGTTTACATAAATAGGCAATCACATGGTGTTGCTCCTTGGTTAGCATTACCGGCTCCCATGCGCTGGATGGCATGGGGGTAGTAAAATTATTTTTTGGCAGGTCTGTATACTCATAGTTCCAACCTCTGCGCCCTTCTACATTTACCATATTGCACGATAGAAAACGATTGACACTTTCTACTTCCAAATCATCACCAAATATGCCCGCATCCATATTAAACCGATAGGATAATCGGCTCCAGAGCAATTCAAGGAGATGGAGTATGGGTTTGCCCGAACTAGAGTTGAAAAAAGGCCACTTGTTATTCTCCATAGGTGATATATAGGGCATACCATTTCCCTTCAACAAACTAAACTGGTCGTTGATAATCAAATTCGGAAAATGAAGCGGACTGAAGCCATTCGTAAGCCGATGCTCACCGAGAAACTCGTAAAACGCTTTTCTCAAACCTTTCTCTGAACTGTAACCTTGGTAGCCAATAACAATTCGAAGGGGCAAATACGCTTCCGCGCGAAGGCAATTAAATATGTGCTCCTGCGTAACGCTTTCAAAGAACTTTCGCAAAGGCTTGCTACGATGTACGCCCATTTTGAAAACTCCGACATAAGCGTCTCGCAGCATTCTCTTACTATACTCGTTTTCATCCTCCAACTCACAAACGTCATAGACATTTTTCAGATTAAAGTAAGCATCTGTCAGCAGTTGTTTAGTTAACGTTTTCTTAACTTGAAAAACGGCTATCACCTGCTTCTCTAGAACAACATATTTTTCTGCAAAAGGTAACTTCTGCCCCTCACCCTCAATTAAAAGTACATTCATGACTTCTTTCCCCCTTTTTATTCTCAATAAAGGAACTCGTAATAATGTTTAGGTTCAATCCCGTAAAAACAGTTTTTTCCAAAACGGACTTAGTTAGTCCTTCATACATATCACCGATACTAGGTCTGTGATTAACACCTGAATTGTCTATAAGCATACGGCCGGCAGAAACCAAGTTTATTAGTAGGTCTTCAATGGTGCGAATCATTTCTTTTTTTTACACCTAAATTTAGTTTTTATAAAATGAGGTAACAACGGCTTTTCAATGGCACTTGTAACAAGGCCAGCGTTTTTGTTGTATCTTACTAATGAAAACGGCCACTGCCCGGGGGACACCACGCATTGCCTTCTATGCCGGACACACTCGACAACGAACGCTTTCGACTCCTGCTTCGCACGCTGCCCGGCAAAGCCATTGACTATTTATATACCCACTACTACGAAGGCCTCTTGCGGCTCTCCGGCAAATACCTGCGCGACCGCCATCTGGCAGAAGACATCGTGCAAGAAACTTTTCTCCACGTATGGGAACAACACAAATCCCTCAGCCGCGACCACGACCTACCCATCCACTTCTACCTCGCCCGCGTGGTGAAAAATAAGTCCATCACGCACTATAAAAAGACATTAAAACTGCAGGGCAACTATGTTCATTTTCTCAACGGCTATCGCGTAGCATCTGCGGAGCAAACTGTAGAAAGGCAAATGATAGACGAAGAGATTGCGGGGCGCATCCGAAAATACATCGACACCTTTCCACTGCGCGAAAAACAATGCCTGCTCATGAAAGTGGACGAGGGCATGTCTACCCGAGAAGTAGCCGCCCGCCTCGGGGTAACGGTGAAGGCGGTGGAGCGCAGCATGACCAGCGCCCACAAACGCCTTCGCCACTGGGCAAAAAAGGAATTTTGAAAATAAATACGAGCGCGAACATAGGGTAACACTAACCAACAAAGAGATAGGAAGACAACATATACCATGGACGAAGCAGACATGATAAAAGTATTGGAGGGGCAGGCAAGCCCGCAGCAACTGGACGAGTTCAGTCACTGGATGGCATCTGCCGAAGCACATCGCCAGGAATTTCGGCAAGCACGCCAACTGTGGATTGATGCGCGCGGCCCTTGGCCAACGCCTATCAGCCAGAAACCGCTTGACCGCATTCACCAGCGCATGCAAACCCGCTTGCGTCACTTGCAACTAAGATGGGTAGCGATGCGATTGGCGGCCATGACCATCTTAGTGATCTTACTGTGGTGGGCGGTCATGCACATCAATAACGGAAAGCAGCCTGCAAAGCAACTGATTTTTAACGCCAACACGCTGACAGAGGTAGCGGACATACTGGAGAAAAACTTTGACACGCACATCGTGTTTGAACAACAGGCGTTGGCGAACTGCCGCTTTACAGGTTCGTTTTCCAAGGCCACTACTTTACAAGATATAATGCAAGCCCTTGCGAAAGGACTTGACATGCGTGTAGAAGATACAGGCAGCGTATATCGATGGCGAGGCGAGGGATGTTGATTTTTTTTGAACGTAGAATTTTAGACAACCACTAAAAAAGAATGCAAATGAAAGCACGGTCATGCACCGACAGGTTACATATGAGCTGCTCCCCCTGGAAGCCTTGCTGGCCACCGGCAAGAAACCCGACCGCGCGCAACAAATAAAAGTAAAATCTGAACTCATTCGCATACGCCAGGCGCTACTGTCAAATGCGCTACTGCTGGCCGATCACCAGCATGTGCAACGCTACATCCGCGGTCATCATTATGGACTGGTTCAACTGCTCGACAAATTACGTCTGGATGTAAATGCCGACCTGCTATCAAACCTGCTGGACTTGTTGCGTGAGATAGAAAGAACATTTGCTCACCACATTGACCCAGAGGCAATCGTGCCGATAGTTTACCGGAAGCAATTGGCCGAACAGTGCAATAAGATGTTGAAAGCATTCAGCCAGTCGCTAAAAGATGTGCCCGTTTCGGAAAGCCTTCAACAGGTATTCATCCGGATTTTCAAGCGATTTGCAATAGCCACCTCCGTCACCTATCATCAGCACCGCTATGTCACGATGCTAAAAGATGAAGTAACGCATCGGCTTGAAGAACCAACACACACAGAAGAAACCTTGCGCCAACTGCTCTTGTGGCTGGATTGCAACTCGCTCAGCGCATTTGGTTACTACACCCATCATATCACCGAACAACTAAATACACTGGAAACTAAAAATGAAAAGCAAGAACGGCTCATGGTGCTTCGCAAAGAAATAACGCAAGCACCCGTGAAGCCCGATGTACACTACCATCCAAAAATTCCTTCGCTGCGCGCGCAACTGCTTACGTTTCTTTCAGAAGAACTGAAAATCATGGAAAGCATAGACGCCTCTCCGCCTGCCAAAGCAGCCTTGACTGCGGGCGAATTCCGCCTGCGCACCGAACTGTCCGTCTCGCAACTGGCCTGCCTGCTAAAGACCTTGCTGGACAATCGCATCATCACTAATCCCAACGTATCGGAGTTGCTCCGCTTCCTGGCACAAAACATCGTAACCAAGCGGGCGGAGGCTATATCGTTTGATAGCCTGCGGGCGAAGTACTATAATATAGAGTCGGGCACGCGGGAAGCTACCCGGCAGGTGCTACAGGCGTTGGCCAAAAGCCTTTCGTGACCATTACAATATAGGCCGCTTCAACTGGTATCGGTGCAGCCACCGCGCATCCTCGCGCCAGCGAATAAATATCGCTCGATACAGATCTGCCAGCTTTTCCTCTCCCAATGATGCCAACGCATCGGGGTAGTGCAACACGATTAACTCCAACTCGCGCACGGTTTTTTGATACTGCCAAACGCAGATAACCTGAGTTATGACCTTGTTGTCGCTATGTTGTACTTGCTCCAGCAAGGCCAGTACTTTGGTATGAAGCTTAAAAAATTTTGCGGCTGTGATGGTTACCATCAAAAGAAGCAAAGAAAGCAAGCATTGACGGCACAGCCAAACATTTCATACATGCACGGAAATTACTGTGGCACTACAAAAACAAATGGCTCTTCAAATACACGGCACACCTGTGTGTTGCACGTCATGTAAGCCACGCGTCCCCGCACCGTCACCGGCCGATGTGCCACCAACAGCCGCTGCCGAAAAGTAACAGTGCCGCTGTACCACTTAATCTCCATTTCGTAGGTATCATCATAAAACGTAACGGCCGCACCTTGCTCTTGCGTGCTGTCGTTGATTTGGTAATCATGGGTGGGTTCAAAATAGAAACGGGTGGGTGCCGGGCCGCCTTCCGGCAGATGTTGCGAATACAAATGCCAACCGGGCATCACCGTGGCCTTGAACACCAGCACCGACTCATGCGGAGAAACGGTTTCGATGCTGTGCTGCCACCGAACGGTGGAAGGCTGCCCACAGCACACACCGGTAGCGGCCAGGCAAAACGCGAGGAGGCGGATAACAATCATGGAAGTGGATTTCAGGAGTAAGTGACCTGAAAGCGGAAAACACGGAGGGTATAAGAGAAAATTCTACGAATGACTACTCATGAAGAAAATCATCTTCAAAATTGAGTAGTTCTTTGGGGTGAATGCCCAGACCAATCGCCAAGTCCATAAGGGTGGCGATGGTGATATTTATATCGCCCTTTTCCATTTTCTTAATATCACTGTAATCCACATCGCACAAAACCGCGAACTGCCGAAAAGAAAGCTTTTTAGCCTTTCTTATTTGGCTTAGTCGCTTCCCAAACTGTATCAATGCCTCTTTTTTCTTTTTATTCTGCATAAGTTTTACGCAGATGAAAATTGAGGTTTGCTTATTGTTTAAATGTGGGGTATTAACCCCACGTTATTAAAATTTTAGTAAATTTGGATTGCTATGTCAGCCGAATCCGCAAATGATTCAAAATGGATTGCTCAACTAAGGGAGGGTGATAGGTTGACTTTTGCCAACATCTTTAACCTTTACTGGAAAGAACTTTACGAGTTTGCGAGTAGAACCATCGATACGAAAGAAGATTGCGAAGAAATCGTACAAGACGTTTTTGTTTCGCTGTGGGAGCGAAGGGAAGAACTGGAAATCGACTCACTGAAAGCCTACCTGTTTACCTCTGTCAAATACAAAGTCATCCGCTATATCAAGCACCTGGCGGTGAAACGCAAATACGAAGAGCACTACCGCCACTTTGAAACCACCTACATCGCCCCGGTAGAACCGGAATCATCCACAACGGTCATTCCGCTTCATGCCCGCCTGAGCGAGTCACTTCAGGGTCTACCTGCCCGCTGCCGCGAGGCCTTTCAACTGCGGCTCGAACAAAATCTTTCCAACTCCGAAATCGCCCAGCGCATGCACATCTCCAAGCGCACCGTGGAAGAATACATGACCACAGCCTTCGCCCACCTGAGAAAATTTGAGAAAGAGATTTTGGGGATGGAGTAATGTCTGTTCAAAATAGTATTTGGGTACATGAACTACACAGATGGCTGGCTATTAACTGTTATCGAATGCAGCCTGAAATCAGAGTTGCATATATTTGTTAGTTGGCGTGAACCAACTTCAAAACAAATAGATGATACAAAGAACCCTCATAAAAAACATTAGCATCGTAAACGAGGGACGGATAATGATTGCCGATCTTTTGATTGACAATGGCCTGATTCAAAAAATAGGAAACGTCAATAGCGAAGGCAATGCAACGGTTATTGACGGAACAGACAAGTATTTGTTTCCCGGCATCATTGACGCACAAGTTCACTTTCGTGAACCCGGGCTAACACATAAAGGCGACCTTTACACAGAAAGTAAAGCAGCCGTGGCGGGTGGCGTAACATCCTTTATTGATATGCCTAATACTATTCCAAATGTATTGACAATTGACATATTGAATGCAAAATACCGAATAGCCTCACAACACTCATTGGCCAATTTTGGTTTTTTCTTGGGTGTGAATGGCGACAATATTGATGAAGTAATCAAACTCGATACTTCAAAACTTCTAGGCGTTTCGGATGACGGACTTTACTTTACAAAAAAGGGAAATCTGCTGGCTGACAACCCTGAAACAATGGAGAAGCTTTTCGCAAATTGCAAATCCATCATTGCCATTCACTCCGAAAAGGAACAAATGATTGAAGAGAATGAAAAGTTTTATCGGGAAAAGTATGGCGAAAACATTCCGATTGAATTTCACCCACTGATAAGAAGCGAAAAGGCTTGTTATGAAGCTACAAAAAGAGCCATCGATTTGGCTAACAAGTACAATGCACGGCTGCATATTCTTCATTTGTCAACCGAAGCAGAGACACATCTATTCCGGAATGATATTCCTCTGCAACAAAAAAATATTACTACAGAAGTTTCAGTTCACCACTTGTGGTTTTCAGAGTTAGACCATGAGCGACTCGGAACTTTAATAAAATGGAATCCTGCTATTAAAACCGAAAAAGACCGTTTGGGTCTTTTAAAAGCCTTGCTGGATGATAGAATAGATATTGTTACCACCGACCATGCACCTCATACAATGGAGGAAAAACAAAAACCCTACTTTGAGTCTATGTCGGGCGCACCAATGGTTCAGCATTCTTTAAATATTATGCTTGAGTTTCATAAGAAAGGACTTATCTCTTTAGAGAAAATTGCTGAGAAAATGTGCCATAATCCGGCAACCCTTTATCGGATTGAGAAAAGGGGGTTCATTCGTGAGGGCTACTGTGCAGACCTGACCATCGTGGACTTACATTCAAGTTGGGCAGTTGGTAAGGAAAACATTTTTTATAAATGCGGTTGGTCGCCTTTAGAGGGAACAACCTTTCAAACAAAAGTGACGCATACATTTGTTAATGGAAATTTAGTTTATGACAATGGACAATTTAACGAAGGAGTGAAAGGAAAAGCATTAACGGTAGCGGGGAACTGAAAGCAGAAAACTCAGTCAATTAAAAAAAGTTGTACTTGACGTTGCCGGGACAGTGACGCAACTTCACTTTAATGGCCGTGCTGATTATCAAGCTTCACCAACAATCAGATTAGCCAACATACGCCAGTGTAAAAACAAGATTTGCATTACGAAGCCATTCCGTTAAATAGTGAATGTTTGACTACTTTAGGAAAATTTTTGGTGGTGGTTCAAACCATTCCCACGTAGTTCTAACAGCAGATTAAAATCACATCAATGAAACCAGAATGACGATCATAAAGCAATGGCTTACCTATTGGAAAAGATCCCTATCGGATGCCTCGAAAGCCGATATTAACATCGATAAGCTTCCGCGCATAGAGATTTCTGACTTCAACATTGAATCAGAGTTTATTACTGACCTCGTTAAAGTCAACAAGTTATTAGATGAAGCAGAGTATCGTAGGAATTATAAGAGCGGGGCAACGGATAAGACACGACACGACTGGACTTTGCTGAATGAAGTCGAGGTGTTGGTGGCCCCATTTTGGTTAATGACACACACCGATCACAGGATTCGGCCTATTGATTTTACCCCGAAATACCCTTTTTGGTTTTACGCCCGAATCAATCGCCAGGGCAAATTGGAAGTGCCAGAAGAAACGTTTCCGGTTTTTCAGCGCAAATACCTTGAACCTTTAGCAGACGAAGCCGACTTTGTGCTCAGCTCAATGGAAAGAGTAGACCAGGCTGCCGCTTTCTCGCGAAGCGAATTCAATAAATATGCCGAATACACCCGCTTTGTTCAGGATATTTTTTTTAAGGTAAGTGATCAGCCATTCGATCAATACGAGACGGAAGGACTTGAGCGAGTACCCCATGCAATGTTGGTAGTGCCTGACGAAGACACGAATGCGGCCATTAGCATTATACGGCTCTATGAAAACATTTTGTCTTTGAAAGAGTTACCTACCCTTTTAAAGACGCTGATTCAACCAACGGTAGCAACAACGGCTATTCCTCCACTGTCTGTACCCAAGCTGTTGAAAGCGAATGCATGGCATGTTGGGCAAATGGGCTTTGAGTTCGGCCTCTTTATTTCGCAACGCAAAGCTCTTTATTCCTTTTTAACGGCCAGCGAGGATCAAAAAGTATTTGCTGTTAATGGCCCACCCGGCACGGGCAAAACCACGCTGTTACAAAGCATTGTGGCCAACGCCTATGTTCAAGCAGCTTTATCGGGCAAAGATGCTCCTGTTATCTTGGCATGCTCCACCAACAACCAGGCCGTTACCAATATTATCGAAAGTTTTTCGAAGGCAAATACCTTGGCGGGAAGCCTTCACGGTCGCTGGCTTCCCGATATAGCGGGCTACGCCACCTATCTACCCAGTTCATCTAAAACTCAGTCTGAGTTGAGCAAAATCAATTATAAAAAATTGGATGGAGAAGGATTATTCAAGCAGGTTGAGAACCCAGACTACCTACTTCGCGCAAAGGCATTTTATAAATTACAAAGCGAAAGGCATTTTGGACAATCAATTTCTATTGAAGAGGCCGTCAACCATTTGCAGCGCGAAATCCGAACAGTAGAAGATGCGCTTAAGGAAGCTGAACAGCGATGGAGTAATTACAAAGAAGCAGAAGAGAAGCTGCAATCACTCTATGCCTCTTTCGAAGCGGGAAAAGTACGGTACTATTCCGGTGACTTGGTTAATGACGAAGAACTGGAAAAGGACATTGTGGGTTTTCAGGAATTGGAACAACGTGTGATTCAGTACTTTACCCATGAGCCTCTGCTAAGAAGGATAGGATGTTTCTTCACCATCAGAGCCTCATTGGAGAACCGCGCTTCCGAACTGCGCATCGTGTTCCGAAACTCTCTCTTGCCAGCCCCCCTGCACTTCAAGCGCAACGACATCCTTAAAAAAATTGATGAACAAATTTGCCTTGCGAGTGCTTTGGTTAGTACTCTTAAAGAGTGGAAACGCTGGAAAGAGAGAAATGCAATTAAGGGCAACCCACCTTCAACTGAAGAAGCTTATTGGCAATCTGAAATGATAAAAATGAGGAATGAAACAGGCCCCAATTGCTTCTATGACGAACTGGATGTATCGCTACGCCATCGGGCCTTTCAATTAGCACTGCACTATTGGGAGGGGCGCTACCTGCTGAAACTTACCGATGACCTGGAGACGGATCCTTTAGCGAAAAAAAAGAATGAAATACATTCATGGAACAGATGGAAACGTCATGCCATGCTCACACCTTGCTTTGTCAGTACCTTCTATATGGCTCCAAAATTTTTTAGCTGGTCAAAGTATTTGCGCGACAACGACAAAGGTCAACCGCTTTTTGAAAGCCCACCTCTGACTGAAATAGCCGACCTGCTCATCGTAGATGAAGCGGGGCAGGTATCACCTGAAGTAGGTGTCGCAACATTTGCGTTGGCAAAAAAGGCCATTGTAGTCGGAGACATAAAACAGATAGAACCGGTATGGAATGTTACCGCTAAAGTCGACATGGGCAACTTACGGCAATCTGGCCTGATTGATAGCTACAAGGACGCACGTCCTCAAACCGAATTTAATGCCAATGGATTTTTAAGTTCCTCGGGTAGCCTTATGCAAATGGCTCAAAATGCTTGTAACATCAAGGAACCAAAACTTCAAGAAAAAGGCTTTTTACTGATAGAGCACAAAAGATGTTATGACGAAATCATTGCATATTGTAATGACTTAGCCTACGGTCAATTATTGAAACCGTTAAGGGGCGCGGCAAAAGAAAACTTGTTTGCACCTATGTGTGCTATTCACGTTGAAGGAAATTCGACAACTACACAAGCCGGTAGCAGGCGAAACGATGCCGAGGTAAAGGCAATTGTAAACTGGCTCCAAACCAACAAACTGAAAATTGAAGAGAAGCATGGAAAATTAGAGATGTGCGTGGGGATTATTACACCTTTTGTGGGGCAAAAAAGTGCCTTGCAGTATGCACTGAGAACAGCCGGATTCGATGTGGGCAAAATGAAAATAGGCACAGTGCATGCCCTACAGGGTGCCGAGCGTCCCATTGTTTTATTCTCGATGGTATATGGACCTGGTGACTCAGGTACCTTATTTTTTGATCGCGACAATAAGCCTAACATGCTTAATGTAGCCGTGTCGCGTGCAAAAGACAATTTTATTGTTTTCTGTAACTCGGGAATTTTGAATAAAGCAGCACGAACGCCCTCGGGGATTCTGGCCAACTATCTAAAATTTGAAAGTTAAATGAAAAGCATCGGGCTGCTATCAACTGGCCGTAACCCGTATAAGAATTCGAAGAGTCTTTTCATTGTGACTACGTGTTTCCTCCACGCAGGTCACTTACGTGAAAGAAGCCGCACTTTTGCGTAACTTCGACCACCCACTAAACCCATCCCGGCCATGGAAAAGTCGGATTTCGACCGCCTGCTGCAACGCTACCTCACCGGCCAGGTGACAGATGCGGAAAAAGCCAAACTGGAAGCATGGCTGGAAACCTTGAAGACCGAGGACACCACCAACCTCGAACTGACACCTGAAGACGAACAACAACTCTTCCAAAAAATTACCGCTAAAATAGAAAGCGGCAAACCCATCGCGGACTTCCGCCCCGGCCAACTGCGCCAGCAAAAAGCCAAAGGTTGGACACTGCGCATAGCGGCCTCGCTGGCATTGATACTGGTCACTTCCTACTTAGTTTGGCAGAGGACAAAGCAACCAACACGAGAAGAAGCCGTGACGGAGGCATCAATCGATAAGATGATATTGAACGATGGCAGCCTCGTGTGGGTAAAGGGCAACAGCAAATTGGTGTACTTCGAGAAAGACAACGGCCACACTCGCTATGCCGAACTCACAGGCGAAGCCTTGTTTGAAGTAGCCAAAGACCCCACTCGCCCCTTTGTCATAAAATGCAAAGACATCGCCATCCAGGTGCTGGGCACCAGCTTTAGCTTGCGCGCAAGCACCGACAGCGTAATAGTAAAAGTGCTTACAGGAAAAGTAAACGTCACCTCCACGGTCGATAATTCTTCGCGCCAATTGGAACCCTTTCAGGAAATCATCTACACCCACGGCCAATGGCAGCAAACATCTTTTTCTAAAGACCAACTGCAGACTATCACCGCCCACACCGAGTACAACATGAATTTTGAAAACACCACCCTGCGCGAGGTACTCAATCACCTCGAACAAAAATTTAACGTTACCATCACTTCTGGCGAACCGGCCAACACCTGCCGCCTCACAGCCGACCTTACAGACCACTCACTGGACACCTCCCTGAAATTGATTTCGGAAGTGCTCACCATCACCATCGATAAACTAGACACCGCCATCGTCATTAACGGAAAGGGTTGCCCATGAAAACGCTGCCTTTACATACAGCCGTTCGCTACAACTCTTCCTAATCTTTCTGAAGACATACAGAGTACTACCAAGGTAATGACCAAAGTAGTAATCCGGTACGTCACCGGTAGTTAAGTAATAAGCAAAACATGCTTGATAAAATTCTATTGCCTAAACAGTAACGACATGCCTATGAACCATTCAACTCACCATACATCCTTCACGCGACTAACTTCACTATTGATTATTTGCTTCGCCTCCGTATCAACGGCACAGGCGTTGCCATCCGGTGTACTGGAGAAAGAAATCTCGCTGTCCATCATAGACCAACCCATGCAAACGGTCTTAAAAAATATTGAACAGGTCGCGGACATACGTTTCATGTACAGCCCCGACCAAGTCAATATGGAAGAAGTGATTTCCGTGCAAGCCAAAAAGAAAAAACTGCGCGACATTCTGGAAGAATTATTTGCGCCCCGCAGCATCCGCTACCGCCTGCACGAAGGAAGCAACACCATCACATTGAACAAGGAATCCGAAAACAAAAAAGAAATACCTGACAACAAAACTAAGCCGAAACAAAATGAACACACGGTTAAAGGGAAAGTAACGGATGCGGCCAACAGCATGGCCATGGCTGGAGTCAACATTATCGTGAAAGGCACCACACAAGGAACGACCACCGATGCCAACGGCCTCTACACCCTCGAAGCCCCTGCGGATGCCACACTAGTATTCTCATTCATTGGCTTCCGGTCGGTGGAAATAAATGTAGGCAATCAAACACAAATCGATGTGTCGCTTGCAGAAGACATACAAGGACTGAAGGAAGTTGTCGTCAACGCAGGCTATTACAAAGTCAAAGAGCGCGAACAAACGGGCAACATCGCAAACCTATCATCAGATGAAATCGCTAAGCAGCCAGTCAACAACCCGCTGCAAGCCTTGCAAGGCCGCCTCGCTGGCGTTTACATCCAACAACAATCGGGCGTGCCCGGTGGCGCGTTCAACATCCAGATACGTGGGCAAAACAGCTTGCGAAATTCGCTGACCAACAACGGCAATCGGCCGCTCTATGTTATAGACGGTGTCCCGTTCAACTCAACACCGCTCGGCTCTTCCGCCAGTGCCAACATCATCGATGGTGGCAATCCCCTCAGTTCCATCAACCCCACGGACATTGAAAGCATCGAAATTTTAAAAGACGCAGACGCCACTGCTATCTACGGCTCGCGCGGAGCGAACGGGGTGGTGCTCATCACCACCAAACGGGGCAAAGCCGGCAAAACGGAATTCACCACCAATTACTACGAGGGCTGGGGAACAACAGGACGTACGTTGGATTTGCTGAACACGCAACAATACCTGACAATGCGAAACGAAGCTTTTGCCAACGACCAGGTTGCACCGGGCACCTATTATGCCGACCACGATATCCTTACTTGGGACCCCAAGAGATACACCGATTGGCAGAAGGAATTATTGGGCGGCACCGCGCGGATGACAAACGCACAACTATCTGTATCAGGTGGCTCGGAGCAAACAAAATTTCTGGTAGCGGGCGGCTACCTCCGTGAGACCACCGTCTTCCCCGGAGAATTTTCAAACCGTAAATATTCAGCCAACTTCAAAATCAATCACCGTTCGCTCAACAACAAATGGAACATCGACTTCTCTGCCTACTACCTCACCGACAAAAACGCGCTGCCCTACATCGACCTCACACGGGCTGCACTCGCCCTGCCACCCAATGCCCCGGCCTTATTCTCGGCAGATGGCAACCTGAACTGGGAAAATTCTACATGGCGAAATCCGTTGGCGGTCACGCGTCAGCAATTTGAGACAACCTCAACAAATCTGTTGAGCAACACCATTGTGTCCTATAAAATCTTGCCTACGTTGGAAGCAAAAGTAAACATCGGCTACTCCAACCTGCGTGTAGACGAATTTTCAGCACAACCCAAAAATTCCTTCGACCCAAACCTGACCGCTATTTCATCGGCTACCTATGCCGACAAGAAAATCCAAACATGGATAACCGAACCGACACTGGAATATGCAAAGCCCATCGGACAGGGAACACTCACCGCTTTAGTCGGAGCCACCTTTCAGGGGAGTGATACCGATTCGAAAGACCTCGGAGCAACCGGTTTCCCCAGCGATGCACTACTTCGAAACCCACAGGCCGCCTCGGTAGTGACTGTCCAATCTGTCAGCCAATCGCAGTACCGCTATAGTGCCGCCTTCGGTCGCATCAACTACAACTGGCGAAGCAAGTACCTCGTCAACCTCACAGGACGTAGGGATGCATCGAGCCGCTTTGGCCCCAGAAAACAATTCGCAAACTTCGGTGCTATTGGTGCTGCATGGATTTTCACCGAAGAACCATGGCTGAAAAATAACACACTCACATTCGGGAAACTGCGCACCAGCTTCGGCACTACGGGCAGCGACCAGATTGCAGACTACGGTTATGCCGACTTGTGGGCGACCACCACCTATGGCTACAACGGAACAGGAGGTTTGTATCCAATGAACCTCGCCAACCCTAACTACGCATGGGAAGAAAACCGTAAGTGGGAGGTCGCCCTCGAAACAAGTTTCTGGAACGACAAACTAAATGTCAGCATCAGCTACTATCACCATCGCTCCGGCAACCAGTTGGTCGGAGTTCCGCTACCGGGAATAACGGGCTTCTCCAGCGTACAAGCCAACTTGCCAGCCGAAGTTCAAAATACGGGACTCGAAGTGGTAGCGTCCGCAACACCTGTCGAAATCAATAACTTCTCTTGGAGGACAACATTCAACGTCACCCTGCCACGCAATAAACTGATTCAATTCCCAGACATCAAAAACTCTTCGTTTGCCTATGACTACATCGTAGGAAAACCGCTGACGGTGCAACCCTCGTTCCACTACACAGGCGTGAACCCTGAGACTGGACTCTATCAACATCAGGATGTCAACAACGATGGTGCATTGACATTTGAAGACGACCTGCTGGGGAACAAATCGCTGGCGCAAGACTACTTTGGCGGTTTTCAAAATACTTTTCGGTACAAAGGACTATCGCTGGACATCATGGTCCAGTTTGTTAACCAGACAGGCCGCAACTACCTCACCTACTTTTACGACCGCCCCGGAGCAGCAACCAACCAGCCGGCTTGGGTGATGAACCGATGGCAAAAGCCCGGGGACAACGTGCCCATTCAACAGTTCACACAAGGCTTTGGTGATGCCTTCACTGCGAACCTATATAATAATTATAGTGACAACAAGTTTGGCGATGCTTCCTTCCTCCGCCTGAAAAACGTTTCGCTTTCCTATCAGTTTCCCAAAGAGATGTTTAAAAAGATACGGATGCAACAAGCGCGGCTCTACGTGCAAGGACAAAACCTCGCCACCATCACCAACTACCAGGGGCTTGACCCCGAAAACCAGAGCGGAACCTTGCCGCCACTACGGATGATTACCATTGGTGCATCACTGACATTTTAACGACATAAAATTTATGAAGACACAATACAAGTTCAGAAACTCACCCATCATTGCAATAATAGCAATGCTCCTGACAATCGTCACCGCATGCGAAGAATTTGTGACCATCGACCCGCCACAGACTACACTGTCTACAGTAACTGTGTTCAATGACGAGAGTACGGCAAGAGCAGCCGTCAACCGCATTTACATCGATATGATGCAGTCAGCAGGTTTTGCAGGCGGAGCCACCAGCCTCAACACCATGGCAGCGCTGGCAGCCGATGAGATGGACAACTATAGTAACACCAACGAAATGGCAGCGTTTGCCAGCAACGAAGTAACACCCATCAACGTCAACATCTCCGCAACCTGGAACCAGATTTACAATTTAATCTACCAGGCGAATGCTATTCGTGAAGGCCTTAAAAAGTCAACCAACTTGAACGGATCGTCAAAAAACGAATTGGATGGGGAAGCCCAATTCATGCACGCCTACCTCCATTTTTTATTGGTGAGCTTTTGGGGCGATGTTCCGTGGATAGAATCTACGGATTATCAAAAGAACGCAAAAGCATTGCGTCAATCGGCCACCGAGGTGTATGAAAAAGTGATAGCGGAATTATTGGAGGCAAAGGAAAAGTTGCCACTGTCAGCACCACAACAAATTCGACCGACTAAGAATGCCTCGGCTGCTTTGCTCGCCCGTGTTTATCTCTATGTAAAAAACTATATGGCTGCCGAACAGCAGGCGACCGAAGTGATTGATCAATTTCAGTTGGAGCCTGATCTTAATAATGTGTTCTTAATCGAAAGTAAAGAAACAGTTTTCCAACTCCAGTCAATCGTGCCACGAATCAACACATGGGATGGCGAAAGCTATATTATCCTATCCACTCCACAGGCGGTAGCATTGAGCAGTACGCTCATCAACGCTTTTGAACCTGATGACCTGCGAAAAAGTTCGTGGACAAACACTTACACGGAAGGAAGTGACATCTGGTCGTACCCCTTTAAGTATAAAGTCCGCACATTGCTGGAAGCCACATCGCCCAAAACGGAATATCAGGTGATACTGCGATCAGGTGAGCTATACTTAATTCGTGCCGAAGCCCGTGCCAACTTGGATAATCTAATAGCATCAGAGGATGATTTAAATGCCATCCGGTCACGGGCGAGTTTGCCCCCAATCGTTTTAACAGACAAAATCAATTTGTTGCTGGCCATCGAACAGGAGCGAAGAGTTGAACTGTTTTCGGAAAATGGCCATCGCTGGCTAGACCTCAAAAGGACAGCACGGCTCAATGCCGTTATCGGAGCAGGCAAGCCAAACTGGCAACCCACTGACGCGCTGTTTCCGATTCCTCAAACCGAACGAAACCGCAACAATAACCTCACACAAAATCCGGGCTACTGATATGAGATTCATGCTGGTATTCCTGTATGTGTTGTTATTAGTAAGCAACGTGACAGTGGCACAACAGGACGTTGTTTTTGTATTCACCGCTGATCGACCCGATAGCATTTACGTCTCATTCAATCGCGAGCCTGTTTTTAATGAGAGTTTAATGGGAGATGCATTCAGGACAATACAATTGAAACACAATCCTGTAGTGATTCGGTTCAAAAATGTTACCAAACTGTCGCGGTTATCCTTAACAAGTTACGGTTGGCCCGGAAACTTCATTGCAACGAATTGGATAGTTGAGCCTGAAGACAGCATTCATATCCATATCGACTTTTCCCAAAAGCCAGAGCCAGCGATGAAGTTTTATGGTCGCGGATCGCCTAAGTACCAATTAGCATTTGAAACTCGAAAACTAAATGAACAAATTATCGCTACTGAGTTTGAGGTCTACGACAACGTGAAATCACATAATCAGGCCTATCACGATGCTGGTTCACTTGAATGGCAATACTTGAATAAAGTCAAAACAAATAAGAAACTACTCTCACCTCAAGTCTATCAGACTTGGCTAGCTGACATCCAAGCGACAGCAGATCTGGCAAGGCTACACATCCGAAGTCATCAATGGACAAGCGATCAAAAGATGCGTCCAGCCATTCGCAAAGAACTTTTAAAAGCACCACTAAAAATGGATGTGTCGCTAGGAAGCACTAGCCGCGCCCTGCTGCAGTACCACTATGAACTTCTCAAATGGAAGGTGCTGCAAGAACATGACCCGGAATATCAATACTATGAATTGTCATACACACTAAAAATTACACTCGATGATCTGTTTTTGGAATTCCAAAAACAACCGACAACCAACCAACAATTCCTGATGGTGTACAGTCTGGTCAATCTGCATACGCTACAACAAAATTTTGGAGAGACCCATCCTGATATACTTCAAAAATGTTTGGGGATCGCGGAGCAGACTGTAACAGGTACAGATTTGAAACAACGGCTAAAAGAAACCAGTCAGCACATAAGACCTGGAACAATCGTCAAAAACTTAGTAACGCTTACGGAAGTTGGCGACACGTTAACCCTTTCCATGCTTCGTGGTAAAAAGGTACTCCTCGACCGCTGGATTGCCGATTGTACAGGATGCCTGGACTTTAAAAAGGAAGTGATTGAACAATTGCTTCCTAAAATCAAGGAGCGAGACGACATCGTGATTTGGAGTGTTGGCAGCGTGAAGGATTTTGACTTTTGGAAAAAACTATTGCCGACCAATAGTCATCCCGACTTTGTGTCTGTTTGGCTGGATAAACAAAGCAATAGTAATGATTGGGAAACCTTCTACAATATCAGCTATGCACCTTTCATTATGCTTATTGATGAAGAAGGCAAACTGATTTCGTCCACTGTGCGCAACATCGGTACTATCATCGAACTTCTAAAAATAGCAAAATGAAAAGGGCTGGTGACTCAAGTCACCAGCCTATACCTTTTTAGTTTTTCTTAGGAGAAATCGAAACTCCCGTACAGGCCGCGTTGTTGAAGTACGTGAATCCTGTAACTCCACAAGGATTGATACCTGTAATCAAACAATCCGTGGGCGCGCAAATACCCCCCATGGTGGGCTTGCGCCATACTTCCGTAATCAACAGATTCGAAGAGGACGTGGCAAAAGCCGCGCCCAACGCTACCATGAACACCAGCATCGACAAGAACAATGACATCTTTTTCATAACCGTTTTTGTTTATGTAATTGGCCTACTCTTTCTCAGGTTTTCAGCCGTTCCCCTGCTACCGATCAGTATATCGTTGCATCAGGAACTCATCGGATGAAGACGAGCCCGATAATGCCAAACCAACACCAGCGTGTTCAAAGCCAAAAACACGAGATTAAAAACCAAATGCTGCTGCCACGACAATTCCGCAATGACGCCACCACACGAACAAGGCACATGATTTGCTACGGTGAGGATGGCACCGACATACAAAGTGAACAACAGCATCAATACCCAACTGGCAACAAGCCCTACAGTTTGCAAAGCTGGCACGGCAAGACAAATGGCTACCACCAACTCAACCATGGGTACTATCCATCCCATGGACGGAAAGAAGTTGGGCAATAAGGGCGACAAGCCAAGTTGCACCACAAACTGTGGATAGGTCAGCATCTTCGAAGCAGCAGTATAAACAAACAACGCCAACAACAGGTATCGAATAATATCAGAAACAATCGCCCTCATAGCCGTGCCGTTTGATGATGTGAATGTAGAAGACCCATACGGATACACTGATTATCTTACATTAAAACCTATTCTTATCAGAAGTTTAAAATCTTACTTACCGAATGTTAAGAATTGCGTTTGCCCTTCTCGCGTTTCAGCCGGCTGAGTGACTGAGGCGTGATGCCAAGATAGGAGGCAATGTATTCCTGCGAGATGCGCTGCTCCAGGTGTGGAAACTGGTGCAACAGTTTTTCGTATCGCTGCCATGTGCCGCGATGTTGGAGGTCAAACAACCGCGATTGTATTAACGTATAATACCGTCCCAGCACCAAACGATAGAGGGTACGCGCCTCCGCGAACGACTCAAACAACTGCTGAAGGGCAATGTGAGGAAGACACCATACGTTGCTGCTTTCCGTGAGCTGAACAAACTCTACGGGATGAGCTCGCTCGAAGCACCCCTGGGGCATGAGCACGACATCCCCGGCACTCCAAAACGAGTGAATTTTCTTTTCACCCTCCTCAAAAATGAATCCGATGGCAAAACCGTCTTCCAATAAATAAACATGATCAGCAGGGCGTGGGGCTTCAATCAGGAAATGATTTTTTGGGAGCGACAGATAAATGACCTCTTGCTGCAAACTGGCTTTGAAGGATTCCGACAACGGATCGGAAAGGGGAAGAACAGCAAAAAGCTTTTCGATATCCATGCAAGGCAACCTCTTTATCAACTACTCTTAAAACAAGAGGCTTACCCTATGGTAAGAGCATTTTTTATTTAATCACCAACACATTCACTCAAACCCTCGGCCTCAAGAAATTGCAGCAACTCTGCCAGCAATCGATACCCCGAACGTTTTTTGAAAGGCAATTCCGAAAGGGGAAATTTCAATGCATGATTCAGGGATTGGAAACCATTGGCTTCAGCCATGCGCTTGAATTCTTCACTCAACGGCAACTGAGCAATGGGTCGTTGCAATATCATATCGGGAATGTCACGCATGATTTGGATACGAAAGTAAGCGAGGCTAAGTGCCAAACAACATAATGACGGACAGCCAGCGTAATTTTCGCCAGGCGGATTTACATTTTATCCGAAGGTAATTGCAAGACAGTTACAAAGGGGTTCCGGAACCCCTGCAACTGTTTTTAGGTTGACGCGTGCATTTCTTTTGAGCCATCAAACAGCAAACGGATGGCCGTCAATATTATTACACAAGAAGACCTGGTACAATTCAAAACAGATTTGCTGGAAGAAATCCGCAAGATGGTGTTACAACGTCAAACGCAACCAGTCCGCAAATGGCTGAAGTCCCATGAGGTGCGAAGGTTATTAACCGTTTCCCCCGGCACCTTGCAACACCTCCGCGCCAGCGGGGTGTTGCCCTTCACCAAAATCGGGGCCGTCATCTTCTACGACTATGACGACATCCAGAAAATGCTGGAATCCCATAAGTCGCACAAGTCCTTAAAAAATTTTAAACCCGCACCTAAGAACCCGCAACCAGGAACTAGAAAATGACAAACTAAAAAATTGCCGATTCATTCACCAAACCACCTCGTGAAAGTGGCACTGCCAACTTAAAGAAATATGACCCTTCAATATCCACCTACTTCCATCCTCGCTGCTGACTTTGTATCAGCAGCAAGATGTATTTTCGTATCCGAAAATAATCTTGCGGTAGCAACACATGGCTCAAGCCTGGGGTCGCTGCGGAACTTGCTCCCCCTTCTAAACAAGACTTTCTAATGGCCCGCAGAAAGTCACCATATCCCGACCAGTTGCTTACGCATCACATTCAAACAAAGGTGACCGAGGAAGTTTATCAACGCCTGGAGCAACTTCAAACAAAAAGTGATTGCCAGACCATGGGTGAGTTCGCGCGAAGAATCTTATCAAAGGATAAGATTACGCTCTTCCACAAAGATGCTTCCATGGACGGCCCCATGGAGGAGTTGACCTCCATCCGGAAAGAACTGAAGGCCATCGGGGTCAACATCAACCAGATTACCCACAGCTTCCACATCGCCCAAACCGACAACCAAAAAAACTATCAGGCAATGCGGGCAGTGGAAGAATATAAAAAAGTAGGAGCCAAAGTGGATCAACTGCTCAACATCGTTTCTCAACTCTCAAAAAAATGGTTGCAAAAGTAATCAGTGGCAAAAGCATCCGGGGGGCGCTCAACTACAATGAGAACAAGGTCAAGGAAGGCAAAGCCTCCTGCCTCCTCGCACACAAGTTTGGCAGTGCCGTCAGCGACCTGTCATTTTCCAATAAACTGACTCGGTTTGAAAAACTGACCCAGCGAAACTCCAAGGTAAAAACCAACGCCCTGCACATCTCTCTCAACTTCGACACAACGGAAAGGTTGGAGGTCAGGAAACTCAAAGCCATTGCCCAAACCTACATGGAGCGCATCGGCTTTGGCGAGCAACCTTATCTGGTCTACCAACATACCGATACGGCACATCCTCACATCCACATTGTTTCCACCATCATCCAACCCAACGGCAAACGAATCGACATCCACAACCTGGGTCGCAACCAATCCGAGAAAGCCAGAAAAGAAATAGAAAAAGAATTCAACTTGGTGGTGGCTGAAAGCAAGTCCAAGAAGAGAACTGAACTTTTACCCATTGAAGTTTCAAAAGCCATCTATGGCAAATCTGAAACCAAGCGCACCATTTCCAATACGGTGCGATGGGTGACACAAAAATACAAGTACACTTCGCTACCTGAACTGAACGCGGTCCTGCGGCAATTCAACGTCATCGCTGACCGTGGGGGTGAAGAAACACAAATGTTCAAAAAGAAAGGTCTTCAGTACAGCCTGCTGGATGCACATGGAAAAAAAGTAGGCATCCCCATCAAGTCCAGCTCCATCTATGGCAAGCCCACACTGCCTTGGCTGGAGAAGCAATTCAAACTCAATGAAGCACTACGCCAACCCTTTAAGGAACACCTGCGGCAACAAATAGACAAGGCACTATCAAAAGGCAATGGAATAGCGGCATTCGAAAAATCATTGGTTGCCTTCAATATTCTCATGCTGCTCCGCGAAAATGATGAAGGCCGCATGTACGGTATCACCTTCGTGGACAATCAAAACAAAATGGTCTTCAACGGCAGTGACCTCGGCAAGGGATACGGTGCCAAGGCCATCTTGGAACGATTGAACGTTGACATCACATCAGGAGGAGGCGGATCGGCATCCACCGCAGCTACAGCAACAGAAGAATGGGAATCAAACGAATCATTCGGCATCGAACAAGTGGCAAACGAATTGATCGAAGCCAAACAATTTGATTACTCGCTACCCGATGCCATGAAGCGCAAACGCAGAAAGAAAAAACGGAAAGGTCATTCACAATAAAAAAACCTTCAGGCCATTTCCCTTCTCCTTCGGAGAAGGTGGCCGAAGGCCGGATGAGGCAAAAAAACAAAAGATGACGTCAGGCCATGGCACACACAGGCGAAAATGAACAAGCGCTCCGCAGCATCATCGACTTCCTCCGGTGGTTGAGCGTCATCCTGTTGCTCATTCACTTCTACTACTTCGGTCATGCAGTGTGGTCAGCGTGGGGCCTAACGTGGCAGTGGATAGATAAAATTTTACTCGCGTTAAAACCAACAGGGCTTTACAATGGGTTCTTTCCCTCCAAGGGCATGATTGCCTTGATGCTCGCCATCTCCCTGTTTGGAGCACGGGGAAAGAAAAGCGAAAAAGTAAATAAAGTCTACCTAGCCGCGATCATCCTGACCGGAATAATCATATTCTTCTTGGGTCACTTCATCTTCTCTCTTTTTCAGGTTTCCCAAGTCATGGTGGTTGTATACGTGTGCCTGACGAGCATTGGCTACTTGCTCATGCTCGCGGGTGGTACGTGGTTATCGCGGCTAATGTGGGTGCGCTTCCGCAACGACATCTTCAACAAAGAAAATGAATCGTTCCCTCAAGAGGAGCGCCTCATCGAAAACGAGTTCTCCATCAACCTGCCCGCAGCCTACAACCTGAAAGGCAAAATCCGCAAGAGTTGGATTAATGTCATCAACCCGTTTCGCTCTTTACTAGTCATTGGCACTCCGGGCGCAGGAAAGTCTTACTTCGTCATACGCCACATCCTTACCCAGCATATCCGCAAAGGCTTCACCATGTTCGTATACGACTTTAAGTTTGACGACTTATCAAAGATTACGTACAACACACTCCTGCGCTACGGTCACCGCTACAAAGTTACTCCCAAGTTCTTTGTCATCAACTTCGAAGACCTCTCCCGTTCACACCGCTGCAATCCGCTCGACCCTGCTACAATGGAAGACATCACGGATGCCACGGAGTCGTCACGCACCATCATGCTCGGCCTCAACCGCGACTGGATTAAAAAGCAAGGCGACTTCTTCGTGGAATCACCCATTAACTTCGTTACCGCCATTATCTGGTTTCTGCGCAAATATGAAAACGGCAAGTGCTGCACACTACCACACGTCATTGAACTCATGCAGTTGGAGTACCCCATACTTTTCAAGCTTTTGCGCACCGAACGCGAAATTGAAGTGCTCATCAATCCCTTCGAGTCGGCCTTCCGGAACGAAGCGATGGAACAGCTTGAAGGACAGATCGCCAGTGCCAAAATCGGCATGGCCCGGTTGTCTTCACCCCAACTCTATTATGTATTGTCAGGAAACGACTTCACTCTCGACATCAATAATCCCAACGACCCCAAAATCGTGTGTATGGGCAACAATCCACAAAAGCAGCAAATCTACGGAGCCGTGCTCTCCTTATATATAAGCCGTGTCATCAAACTCGTCAATAAAAAGAACCAGCTCAAAAGCAGTCTGGTATTCGATGAGTTCCCGACAATCTACTTCAACGGCATCGACAGCCTCATTGCCACCGCCCGCTCCAACAAAGTAGCCACGACTTTGGCCGTTCAGGACTATAGCCAACTAAAGAAAGATTATGGCCGCGATCAGGCAGAAGTGATTATGAATATTGTGGGAAATGTCATCAGTGGCCAGGTGGTGGGCGAGACGTCAAAATTGCTATCAGAACGCTTTGGGAAAATTGTACAGCACCGAGAGAGTATCTCCATCAACGCAGCGGACACCTCCTTCAGTCGCTCGACTCAACTGGAGGCCGCCATACCTCCTTCAAAGATTGCTTCACTTTCATCGGGTGAATTTGTGGGGACAGTAGCCGATGACCCGCAACAAAAAATTGAATTGAAAACATTTCATGCGGAAATCATCAACGACCACGAAGCCATCAAACAGGAAGAAAGCCGCTACCAACCCATCCCGGCCATCCGCTCCATCACATCGGAAGAAATTCAGAAGAACTACTTCCGCATCAAAGAAGACATAAAAGAAATCATTGAGGATAAACTCACCTAATTTATGAAACAGAACGAACAAAATTATGAACAACGTTTGGCCGATTTGAATAAAAAGCTAGGGATCATTCAACGTGACCAAACAAACAAATTACTTCAGGCCGTAGCCAGTTATGAATTAGTGAAAGAAGTAATAGGTTCTCTTCCATTTGGTAGAGAGACGCAAAATAGTATACAGTTCAACAAAATAGTTTTTCCGCAATTTCTTTCGCTCCTAATCTACTATCGCTATATGGTCAGTATTTTCTCCAGCGAACCACTTCGCAAGAGTGACCAAATCGCTCACCTCAAGGCATTCCGCAAAAAACTTGAATGGTTCTGTTTGGAACACCGGGAGTTAATTCAGTATTGTCGCTCTGGTGCAACGGATAGAGATGATTACTATTTTACCAACAAACCCAATCAATTACTGCCAGAAGAAACACCAGCATACGTCTGGTCAAAATACCTCGCCAGTCACCGGCTCAATGACCTTATCAATTTTGAAATCATGCTCCGTAAAAAAGATCATGAACCAAGTGAACTAGTTTGGACAGCTCAAAAGACAAGCCTAATTGAATTATTGTATGCCCTGCATGCAGCGAATGTTTTCAATGATGGTAAGGCGGGACTTAAACACGTAGCAGAAGCATTTGAACGGATATTTCAAGTGAGCCTAGGCAATTATTACCGTGTCTTTCAGGATATCCGCCAACGGAAAATCAACCAAACGGTTTTCCTTGACCAACTCAAAGAAAAATTCCAGCAACGAATTCACGAATTGGAATAACGAACTAAATAAGTCCACTTCCTTAAGTCTCTCCCAAACTAAATGTCTAACATCTAATTATCTCTTTATGATTGACATCCCCAACCTTCATCTTCCGATCGCTACTGTTATCCTAACACAGTTGAATGAACTGACACCCAATCGAAAAAACGAAGTCCTTGACGGGCAAACAGAAGATGACTTTGTAAGCGACCGCGTAGACATCTTTCTAGAAGAGCTTGACTGTGCTTTGCTTGTTGGGTGTGATGAGTTGGCTGCAAAGGAAATCGCTCTGAAAGCCTGCCTAGCTGGAATCTCGGATGAATAGCCAGGAAAGACGAAATGCTTATCAAAGCGTGATTCGCACACTAAAGAGCCTTGGCTCAGAAGAAACAGTTGAATTAACTTCATTCACAGGCTTTGGCGCATTGAAAGAACTTCTGTTGCCAATGGATGACGAAACATCTTGGACGCAGGAAGACTTGCGCATGCAACCACTCGTCCAAGAATTTCATGCTGCACTTCAAGAAAAATTTCCTGATAAACACAAACAGATTCTGGAAAGCTTGCGCAATGCTACCCTGTCTTCATTTTATACACCACACTTCATCACGGAGCCGATTGTCAATGCCATCAAAGAAGATACCATTGGCATCCGATCGATACTTGAACCTTCGGCAGGTACGGGTAATTTTATCACAACGCTGAAGAAAGAATTTTCACAAGCCAGCATTACCGCCATTGAAAAAGATTTCTTATCCGCGAAATTTCTGCAATGGCAACATCCGAACATTGAAGCACTTCATTCTGGCCTCGAGGATTTTCCCAACCGAAAGTTCGACCTGATTATCAGTAATATTCCCTTCGGCAACGTGAGTGTATTTGACGATACGATGTTTCGAGAGGCTGTGCCGATTAAAATCAAATCCACCACGCGCATTCACAATTACTTCTTTGTGAAAGCACTTGACAACCTGAAGGACGAAGGGTTACTTGCTTTCATCGCGACCACGGGCGTAGCTGACAGTCCGACCAATCAGGAAATACGTGAGTACCTGATGAAAAAGTCAGACTTAGTAATGGCCATTCGCTTGCCCAACAATGCATTTGAGTCGGCTGGCACTTCACCGGTTACCGACATTATTGTGTTACGGAAAAATACAATCAAGAGAAACCTTAGTCCGCAAGAGCGCGAATTTATTACCTCCGAAAAAATTCAAGTGCCGGATGATAAAGGCCTTTCTGTAGAAGTAAACATTAATACATATTTTAAAAACAGATCTGAACAAATTTTGGGTGAAGTAATTGCCGGAGGCCAATATCGGGGCGATGCATTAGACGTAAAACCCTTTGAGAATTGGACTGAGCGTGAACTTTCAGATGCTATTGGCAACTACCTCTCGCAATCCCTAAAGCCCGATAGCAAATCTCTCCTACGCGCAGTTGAACTTCCAGACCTCGAACCACGAGACCTAGGTCGGCAAGATGAGAGCAAGATCATTATGTTACCACCCAATCACCCAGACTATGAAATCCTGAAACCCGGAAACCTGATCATCCATCAAGGTAAAGTGGCTGCCATTGACCTTCAAGGATCCAAACGCATCATTACTCCCGTAGAGGCAATCAAGGACGTGGAGCGTACCTATCTCCTATCTGGGATGCGCAATACACTCAATCGGTTGGTAAAATCAGAACAAGAGGGCGAAGTGTTAGAAATGAACCGGCAACGGGAAGAACTCAATAGTCAATACGATTTGTTCACGTTCCGCTACGGTAACATCAACAGCATCCCAAATCGTAAGCTTTGTTTGTTCGATGCGGAAGGCTTCAAACTTCTAGCGCTCGAAAAGCAAATCAACAGTCATTACATCAAGGCAGACATTTTTAATCAACAGGTCAATAACAAACCTGCTTCGATTACACGACCGGAATCGCTTAAAGATGCTTTGCTGATGTCACTCAATGCGCACAATGGAGTCAACATCGAATACATAGCCGCGCTGATGATGAAAAATCGGGATGAAGTTGTTCGCGAAGGATTGAATGAAGAATTGATTTTCAGAAATCTTGACTCTAAGGTAGAACCGTTTGTGACGAAGGACAAATTCCTCAGCGGCAACATCGTACAAAAACTTTCAGCCTTCGAACGCCTCCGACAAAACACAGAGGAAAGAAACCACACTCCCGAGTTGAGTGACCCGGACATCGAACGTCACCTCGATAGACTTCGCGAAGTACAGCCGGTGTTCCTCAAACGCGAGCTTATTGACATAAACATTGGTGAGCGATGGATACCCAATGACATTTATGAAGCTTTCGCCCGAGATCTATTCAAAGAATTTACGGAAGTAAAATACCTTGAATCTACTGACACCTTTCTGGTAAACGTGAAGGGCTACAGCAATGAAGAAAGCATCACCTACTCCGCCACCACACACAACGGCAAGATTGGCGGCAGCAAAATCATGGAGTACGCCATGGCCGACACACAACCCTATTTGCAGATAAAAATTTCCGACAACCCAGCCTTATACAAACCCGACTTAGACGGTATGAAGAACGTGGAGATGAAAATCCGCGAAGTAAAAGAAGCCTTTGAAAAATTCATCAACGACAACCCACAAGTCGCTCAACAAATCGAAACCATCTACAACCGCGACATCAACAACTCTGTGAGGCGCGACTATGATGGCGCACACCTCAAACTCCAAGGCTTGTCACACTTCACGCCACGACCTCACCAGAAAGATGCCATCTGGATGTTGCTGCAGCAAGACGGAGGCATCATCGACCACAAAGTGGGGGCAGGCAAAACATTGGTCATCTTATCCACCGCCATGGAAATGCGTAGGCTCGGCACCGCACGAAAGCCATTGATCATCTGCATGAAAGCCAACGTGGCCGATGTGGCCAAAGACTTCCGCAAGGCCTACCCGGAGGCAAACATCCTCGCACCCGACCCACAAAAAGATTTCACCAAACAAAACCGCCAGCACATTTTCGCCAGTATCGTGGCCAATGATTGGGATGCGGTGATTATTACCCATGATATGTTCATGGCTATCCCACAGTCCAACGCAATCAAAAAAGAAATTCTCGAACAAGAACTTAATAATCTCAATGATGACCTCAAAGCGGTTTCCGATAATCGTTCCTTATCAAAGCGTGTATTGAAAGGATTGGAGAGCCGAAAGCAAAACCTAAGCGTGCGATTGTTGATGACGGAAGCCGCCATTCAACGAGACAAGTTCAGCTACGACTTCGACAAACTGGGCTTCGACCACATCTTCGTAGATGAAAGCCAGGAATTTAAAAACCTGCACTTCACCACCCGACACCAGCAAGTGGCTGGACTGGGGGATCCTTCAGGCAGTCAGCGCGCCCTCAACCTGGAACTCGCCATCCGCACCATCCAAAAGAAAAAGGGAGGCGACCGGGGTGCCACGTTCTCATCGGGGACCACCATCAGCAACAGCTTGGTAGAACTTTATTTGCTGTTTAAATATTTGCGCCCCAACAAACTGGCCGAACTCAAAATCAATTCCTTCGATGCATGGGCGAAAATGTATGCACGCAAGTCGGCCACCTACGAATTCTCCGTCACCAACGAATTAAAGATGAAAGAACGCTACCGCGAGTTTATCAAAGTGCCTGAACTCGCCCGCTTCTACGCAGAGATTACACACGTAGTCAACGACCACAACCTGAAAATTGACAAACCGGAAGTCAGCCATGAAGTCATCAACATGGAACCAACGGAAGCGCAGCAGGCCTACACCCAAAAGCTCATCAGCTTTACCAAAACAAAAAACCCTGCCTACGTAGACTTGGCACTCAACGAAAAGGAGATGAGCGCCTTCATGCTCATCGCCACAAACCTCGCTAAGAAAATGAGCATCGACATGCGACTCATCAATTCAAGCAGCTATGGCTTTGAGGAAGATGGTAAAATCGGCAAACTGTGTCAGACGGTAGCGGAAGAATACAACGACAGCAAACCCTATCGTGGCACACAATTAATCTTCAGCGACCTTGGCACGCCAGCAGGCAGTGGGTTCAACATCTACGGAGAAATAAAACGAGTATTGGTGGAGAACCATGACATCGACCCACAAGAAATTCAATTCATCCACGACCACGACAGCCGGAAGAAGAAAGAAGAACTTTTCAAACAAGTAAATGCGGGGGACGTGAGGGTGTTAATTGGGAGTACTAAAAAATTGGGAACAGGCGTAAACGTGCAGGAGCGCGTCATTGCCTTGCACCACCTCGATATTCCATGGCGGCCAAGTGACTTCGAACAACGAACCGGCAGGGGCGGACGGCAGGGGAACAAGATGGCCAAAGAGCATCGCAACAACGTGGTGCGCAACTATGTCTATGCGGTGAACCGCACATTGGATGCCTACCAATTCAACATCCTCTCCAACAAACAAAAATTTATAAACCAAATCAAAAATAGCTCTATCGACCAACGCAAGATTGACGAAGGCGCATTCGACCAGGAAGGCGGCATGAACTTTGGCGAATACGTGGCCTTACTCAGCGGCAACACCGACTTACTGGAAAAAGTAAAACTCGAAAAGAAAGTGGCTGACCTCGAACGCACCTACCAGGTATTTTTGAAACGCAAATCGGAAGCAGAGTTTTATACAACGCTTACCAAACGAGAGAAATCCGATAAGGAAGTGGCACTTGGAAAATTGGAAATAGATAACAAATCATTGCAAGCGTACGACCTTGAAAAGTTACCAATACTCATAAACGGTAAACTTATCGAAGATAAAAAAGAAGCTGGTCAACTCTTGTTGGATAGTGTTAAACAGGCAGTTAATTCCAAAGGAGATGTTCACCTCTCTTCACTACAGGACTTTAAGCTAAGCTACCACGGAGCACAGCAGAAAGTATTTGTTACTGGCTCAAGCGGAATGGTCTATAATTATGCAGATGGAAAACTCAATGATAATCCTGCTTTAGCGGGACGCTACATTCTGGATTCCGTCAAGCGCATTCCCAAAGTCATCGAAAGCACACGCGAAGCCATCGAAGCCTGCGACAGGAAAATCGCTACCTATCAACAAGAACTGAAGGCCGAGTTCAAAGACAAACACCTCATCACGGAAATGAAAACTAAAATCGAACAACTGTCGGTGAAGCTGGAGAAAGCGTTTGCGGGAAAGGAGGAGTTGCCGCTAAAGGGGGCACCAGCAAAACGGGAGTCAAAAAAACGAGTAAGTCGGTGAAGTCTTACCTTTCAGCATAGGATAAGCCTCGTTTTTTGGGGTTTTAATTATGAATAAAGTTCTTTCCTGAAGAACTGAGGTTTTGCAATTCGCTGGAATAAAGTTTTTGGTTGCGACATGCTACGATTTTCGTAGTAAATCACGTATGATGACTCTTGGAACGGGGGCCGATTCTCTGAAGAATTAGCCTGTTAAAAAAGCGCTTGATCGGGTACCCTAAGTACCAAAATCAGAACATATTTAACAGAACGGATGTGATTTACTTTAAAAAAGTCCTAATTTTGGTATTATGGATACCAACAATGGTTCAAAATTAAAAAATATGCTTGCCCTGCACCGACCGGGTGCAGTTATGCTTTCAGGTTGGCTTGAAGCAAACGGTATCTCGCGTGACCTTCAAAAAGTGTATAAAAAAAACGGCTGGCTCCAGGCCATAGGAGCGGGAGCAGTAAAACGCCCCGATGATAAACTGACCTGGCATGGCGGACTGTTTGCCTTGCAGCAACAAGCGCATATACCCGTACATGCCGGAGCGCTCACCGCCCTTACGTTGCAGGGCTTATCACATTTCTTCCGAACACAAGAATCCGTTTTTCTATTTGCCCAACGCCAAACAAAGTTACCCTTGTGGTTTAAGAATTATGATTGGGGAACGACCCTCCATCTTGTGCGTACCTCTGTACTTCCGATAGGCATCGGCCTCACTGAATATAAGGAAAAGAATTTTGCCATCACCATCGCTGCCCCTGAGCGTGCTATACTGGAATGTCTTTACCTGGCACCGAAAGAGTTAGATCTGGTAGAATGTTACCACTTGTTGGAGTCACTCACTAATTTAAGGCCTGAAGTGGTGCAGGAACTTTTACAAAAATGCACCTCGGTAAAAATCAAACGTGTGTTTCTTTACATGGCATCTAAGGCGCAACATCAGTGGCTTAGTTTTGTGGATCGCTCCAAGATAGACCTCGGCAGTGGAAACCGCAGTCTTGTTAAAGGCGGATCTTACAATGCTGAATATAAAATCAGTTTACCCAAAGAACTGGCATGATACGACCCGAATACAAAGCGCAAGTGGATTTACTGCTTAGCCTGTTGCCGCATGTGGCCACTGAAAAATTGCTTGCGCTAAAAGGCGGCACAGCCATTAATTTATTTGTCAATAACATGCCTCGCTTGTCGGTAGATATTGACCTTACCTACACACGCTGGCAGGATGAGCGCCCGTTGGCGTTACAAAATATTTCGGATGCCCTTGAACGAATAGAGACGCAGATCAGGAAAGTAAATTCTTCCGTACACGTTACCCATGTGCCAGTTGGTCAAGGAGAAGATGCCAAGTTAAATTGCCAAACGGCACAGGCTACCGTGAAGATTGAAGTAAATACGGTAACACGCGGCCTGTTATTTCCGGATAGACTACTTTCCGTTACGCAAGCTGTGCAAACTGAATTTAAAAAATTTGCGGCCATCAAGGTGGTATCGCATGCCGAGCTATACGGTGGCAAAATCTGCGCAGCCCTCGACCGCCAACATCCGCGCGATTTATTTGACATCCGGTATTTGCTCAACAACGGTGGAATTACATCGGAAGTCAAAATGGGCTTTCTGTTATTTCTGGTAAGCCATGCGCGACCGATACATGAACTACTCAGACCTAACCTGCAGAACCAGCAGCAAACATTTGAACGACAGTTTAGCGGCATGACCACCGAACCCTTTACCTACGCTGACTATGAAGCCACCCGCGAGCAACTCATCACTTCAGTAAACCAGGCAATGACGGAGGCCGACAAGAATTTCCTCATGGGTTTTACGAAAGGCGAGCCGGATTGGAACCTGGTGCCACTTCCTGATCTACCCAGCTTCCCAGCAGTTCAGTGGAAGTTGAGAAACATTGTTAGTTTAAGAAATAGCAAACCGGCTAAATATGAAGCCTTGTGCGCAGCACTGGAAGAAACACTTAGTTGAGTTTGAACAACGAGGCCTACGATAAACAAATGAAAGCCGCTTGGAAAAACAGTTGGGGCATCAGATAGCGAAGGAACAGTTGCTGGGGTATGAGGTAGCGAGGGACGGATTGACAAAGCCATTTAAGGGACTCTTAGCCCCATCTCACATATAAAAATAGTATTTATTTGGAGGGGTAACTTCCTCTGGCATATACTGGATTATTTCTCCAACTCGCTGAGCAAACCTGATGGTAATAGGTAGACTATCGTAAAAACTGCAATTGTTAAAATTTAGTTTTGTCAATGCTAATATTTCCTCGCATACTTTCTTAATTGTGCTATCACCTGAATAAATGCTAACTTCTATTCCTCTCGGAATGTGAACACCTGGATAAGACTCAAAATATGGAATGTACCCAGTGGTATACAACAATCCGTATTTGTCGCTAAGTTTCATTAGTGAACCTCGGAGTACTGGATATTTGCCGCGACTTCTTAATAACTTAATCTTGGAAGACTTGATTGAGACTAAATCAATCTCAACATCATCCCCTAGAGCCTTATTTATACCTGACCTAAAACCTTCAGCTTCCGCATATTCAACATGAACAGACGCATCCCAGAAATCGGTAGTCTTATGAATCACTACACGAGCTGGAGGCACCTTATTATATTTTTTGTATTCAGCTAAGATATTCTGAATTAATTCTTCGGCATACGAATAGGTTAAATGAGGAGCTGGGGTATTAGTCGAATCTGGATCCCATTCAAACTGCTTACCTATAAAGATTATCCCTTTGCCTTCGTAGTTGAATGCTTGGGCAATGCTTGACCGCACAAGATTTTTATCTGGGTCTTGAACTCTATGAAAGCTAATACCTATAAAGCAGGTAGTCTTATCCTTCAGAGTAATAGTCCAAGGAATACCCCCATTTTTATAATAGCTGGCTGTTACAAAATTCCATGCCTGCATAGACATATCTTGAAGGGATTTTTTCTTACCGGTTATTGTGTCTTCAAGTAGAATTTGAACAGGTATTGCGTTGGATTGAGTAATAAGCTGAGACTTCAGATATCTCCTGAGATTAAAGTATTTTCCATTTGTGTATCTAATTGATGAGAGTTTTTTGAAAACTCCCGAAGGAATCATTACAACGCAGATGTTCGGTTTGGAAATGCTGTCTTCAAGTATTCGCTTATAGGCGTTGAGGTAAAGATCTGCAATTTGTAAGGCTTTATCCAATTTGCCCACATCACTTTCAAGAATAGCATTAATCGCTAGTTCGCGGATGGGTTTGTTGTTGGAGTCATCATTGATAAACCTACACTTAAAAGCTGTGTTCTCTGTAAAACCTGGGAAATCAGGGTTCATTCTTTTATTTAACTCAAAGGTCGGCTCCTCATCTTCAACTTGCCAATCAGTGCCTACGTCATTAAACATAGAATGGAGTTGACTTTCTGTAATTTCTACTTCATTAGGTTCAATTTGCTCTGAATGTTCTTTTACTTCACCATCGACAATTTCTGGGATTGACGACTGATCATCACCCAGCGACCGATCTTGCTCTTTATACTCAATTGATGCGGCAATGAATTTCTCAAATTGAATAATCCACTCTTTAGTTCCTTCAATATGCGCATTGGTTCCAATGATAGCATAATGTATCTCTGATCTATGAGCATTATTTGAAACCGAAAAAAAGCCGCTCCTAGAGATTCCAGTTTTCGGATCAGAAGTAAGAAACTCATCGCCAAATTCTAACAATGGTTCTCGAAGCAATTCGGTGTGAAACTGTTCCATTTTAAAATAATTTCTGTTGCTTACTTTTCTCAACACTTGCCTTCTCAGCTTTCACTCGACTTTTAGAGATACGCATTTCCGGTAAATCAGAGGGTATTCCAAAGTTGACATTTTGATGTATAAATTTTGAAATAAGAAATTTAATTTCCTGAGTTGACGCTACTTCTATACCGCCTTCGGAATTGGTTAGGTAGTTCAATAATACATAGAGCTGGTCTTGAACTTGATTATTCCACTCGTTAGCAGTGAGAAAATTAGTGTACTTAGTAATTTTTGCTGGAGCCAGGGTAGTTTTGCCGTCAAGAGTAAATAAGTACTTTGGATTCAGAATTACATACCACGATCCGAGATTAAAAACATAGTCAATTTCAAAGGCTATGTGCCTATAGAATTCATCTTTTCCATATTTATGAAATGTGACAACTTTCTTGGGAGCTATCTTACCTGTTTTTATAGAAGTCTTTGAGATACTTCGTTCGTTACTCTCTTTAGGCTTTGAAAAATAATAACGTCTATAGTCGCGGTTGAACCAAATACCCTTAGTTGATACAAAGTCTTTGAAGACAATATTTAGTAGTTCAATAAAATTTCTTCGATATACTTGGTTTTTCACTAAGTCCTCATACTCAACAATTACGGGCTTATCATTGATAAGAGAATAATCACAGAATTTCTTAAAAGTAGGTAATAAGTGATATCCTGTAATGATCGTCTTGTTATAGAGTAAAAAATATGGAGCTTCGCTAGCTTCTGGGAAATTCTTAAACAATTCCTTTTTTGTTGTGAACTTAGATTCATAGAAGAACAGACGTCTGGGATGGTATTTTATGTACAATAGATTAGTAGTGATAGTTTCTGGACTGTCAAAACTCACTCTCGCCTTAAAATCGCTTGAGAACCTGCTTACAAAGTCATTCTTACCCTTCTCTAGAATATTTTCTTTAGAAAATTCAATGGGGTATGATTTTTTCTTTGCCCCTAAGTAGTCCGCCTGTTTTATTTTCTTAGCATAAAGAGTTTCTGTTTCATCGTCATAAATAATTAGAAGTACATCTAAACTATGTTTCGACCAATACTCTAAGTCAACTTTTTTAGCGTTGAAAGCAAAAGTACCATCCGAGCGCTTCCTCAAGTATCCTCTGCCAAGTGAGGATTTAATCTGAACTTTTAATAGCTCTCCCGAAATTTCCTTCTTTCCTTCTTCATTGATTCTGACAAGTTCCACTTCTCCATCAATCCCAAAGTCATTTCTCAACACTTCTCGAAAGCTTATGTATGGGTAATGGCTATTACAATAGTCGTGAAACCGAATTACGCCTCGTTCTCCAATAATATGAGTATCATTAACAATCTTGCCCATAACAATATCCAAGGAGTAGTTTTAATCCATAGAGGCCTCCCTTGTAAATTTACGAAATCTGGCCAATAGCAGACTTTAGAATCCGATTGACAGGTTGTACGGAATGTTTACAAACTCCTAAAAAACTGTTCCAACCCGATTTTGAAATACTTGCAAATCGCATCCAGCGTACTAACTGAAATATTTGACGTGGCGGTTTCGATTCGCCCAATATGAATGCCTGTGTCGTTGTAAAACTCTTCTTGGGTCAGATTGGCGTCAACTCTGATTTGTGACACATAGCAATACTCACACAAAGGTCATAAAATATTAATGACATATTTGTCATTGAACGATAGTTTGTTGAGCTTCACACTACCGCTATCACTCCACTTACCATAGGATAAGTGAACAAAATTGACCCATTCAGCGACCAATTACGCATCCGCCTTTTGCGAGAAGGCAACAAATCCGCCTTTGAATCCATTTACCGCACCCATGTAGCCGACCTTATTGCCTTTGCTCGCAAAAACGCGGATTCAGAGACAGCCGAAGAAATCGTGCAGGATGTATTCGTTTCGCTATGGATGCGCAGGGCGTAACTTGAAATCACTTCAATCCGTGCCAATCTTTTCTCATCGGTGCGATATGTCCTTATTCGCCACGTGAAACATGAAAAAGTAAAACGAAAATATGAGGAGCACTACCGTCTCTTCGAAACTGCCTACGAAAACACGCCCGAGCCGCATCGCCATCCCGAAATACTACGCGAGAAAATCAACGCCCTCACCACCCAACTACCCGAGCGCTGCCGCCAAGCACTGCGCTTATCGGAGAATCTTTCCAATACCGAAATCGCCCAGCGAATGCACATTTCCAAACGCACAGTGGAGACGTACATTTCTCAAGCTTTCGACCTCCTTCGTCAATACCCGAAAGACTTGATGGAAATAGCATGATAGATTTAAAAAATCTCACCCCACTTCCCCCCAACTTGTGAACACGGCCTCGTAGCCCGCTGCACCTTCGCCTCGGCAATTAACCACCGGGGCTATGTTCAACGCAATCTCATGGGAACAATTTTTAACGACAGCAGGCCTGCTCATAGGCGGCTACTACCTCATCACAACCGTTATCTTCTATCACCGCGAAATTTTAGCGTGGGTCAATAATCGCGGTAAGACAAAAACCACCGCACCCGAATCAAAACCGTCCCTGCCCAACCTGATGGGCAAAATACAACCCGAGCCCGCACGCCCCATCCGCAAACAAACCGTGGAGGCGGACGAGATGAACTTCGGTCCCGCTACGCAAGACGAGGAAGTCGACCAACCACCTGCCGACATAAAACTTATCACTGGTTCCGTAGCCGACCTCTTACAGGAAATCAAAACGCTGGCGGAGATGATTGCGGAAAACAACAGCCCGCAACAAGAAAGCATCACGCTCTTTAAATCCTTGCTCGAACATTATCCAAACGTCCGTGACAGCCCCTTCCGCGAGGCGGTCACCATCGTCATTCACACTACCTGCAAAGACGACTGCCACTTTGATATCGGACTGAACGAAGTCAAACAGTGGTGGCACAATCCATAACGAAAATCATTCACCATCAAAATCAATCAAATCACATGAACAGAAAAACAATCCTCCGACTACTCCACAAAGGCAAGGCCTTCGCGCTCGCACTGTTGGTGTACTACCTCACACTATTTATTCCGGCACACGCACAAGACGGCAACGCAGGCATTAACGAAGCCACCATGCGCGTGCGAAGTTACTTCGCCACGGGAACGAATTTAATGTATGCTATCGGTGCCATCCTCGGACTGGTGGGCGCTATCAAAGTTTATCAAAAGTGGAACAGTGGTGACCCCGACACTGGCAAAGTAGCAGCCGCCTGGTTTGGCAGCTGTGTCTTTCTCGTAATCGTAGCAACTGTACTCCGGTCATTCTTCGGTTTGTAAATCTCACTTGGTTTAAAAACAGTAAAGTCTGAGTGAATCATCTAGGTCTCAAGTCTCACATCTAATGTCTCATGTCTTAACTCTTATGTCTAGTATCTACAAAATCAACAAAGGCATCAACAAGCCGATTGAGTTCAAAGGACTCAAAGCCCAATACATCGCCTACTTGGCCATAGGCCTGATTGTCCTGCTCATTCTTTTTGCTGCACTCTATATAATAGGAGTGAACATGTTCGTATGCCTCGGCATCACGGGTGTGTTGGGCACTGCATTGTTCATGACTGTCTATCGCATGAGCGACACCTACGGTCAGTACGGCCTGATAAAAAAGATGGCCAAACGCAGCCTCCCGGTTTTCCTGAAAGCCTCCTCGCGCAAGTTGTTTCTGAATTTAAAAATGTCTTCCAAGAACCAGTAACCAGAAACCGGCATCCTATGACACTCGAACAAATCTTCCCCATCTACAAAGTCGAACACGACTGCATCTTATCAAAACAAGGCGATGCCACGCTGGCGTATCAAGTCACCTTGCCGGAAATTTTCACGCTGTCCGACCAGGAGTATGAGGCTTTTCATCAGGTGTTAGTGAAAGCCATCAAAACGCTACCGGCCAACAGCATCTTCCACAAGCAGGATTGGTTTTTCTCTTCTAAACATCAGGCAGATTTCGAAGCGACAGGCGACTCATTCCTTTCGCGGTCAAGTGAACGGTTCTTTAATGAACGCCCTTTCCTGAAACACCAATGCTTCATCATGCTCACGCGCAAGGCCTCCAACCGCAAGCCTTCCAGTTCCGTTTTTTCATCGTTGCTCAGTAGTAGCATTGTTCCCGAGGAGACCATCAAGCCGCAAAAGCTGCAAGAGTTCCTCGACCAGGCCGCACAGATGGAACGCATACTCAACGACAGCGGCTTCATGAAATTGAAACGCCTGACAGATGATGACTTGGTGGGCGGTGAAATCAAGGCGGGCTCGCTAGCCGAAGGTTCTTCAGTTGCCGAAGCCTCAGCGAAGGCTGGATTACTCGAACGCTTTTGCTTTCTGCTCGGTGACAGCGAAAGGCCATTGCTTCGCGAAATTCACTTCAAGGATGAATTCAGGATTGGCGACAACGGCTGCCAATTGTATTCATTGGCCGATGTGGAAGACCTGCCATCCTTATGCGGCTCACGCATCAACTACGACAAGTACTCCACCGACAAGACCAAGTTTAGTGTGGGCTTTGCTTCGCCCCTGGGTCAGTTGCTGCCCTGCAATCATATCTATAACCAATATATTTTTTTGGGTGATGTACAAAAGACAATCAAACAACTGGAAAGCAAACGGCTTCGCCTCCAATCGCTAAGCACGTACTCGCGTGAGAACGCCATCAGCCGTGATGCAACCAATGATTTTTTAAACGAAGCAATTGCATCCCAGCGTCTTCCCGTGAAGGCACACTTTAACGTGTTGGTGTGGACGGACAATCGCCTTGAATTAAAGGAACTGAAAACGCAGGTGTCCTCCGCGTTGGCTCAAATGGACGCCATCGCCAAACAGGAAACAGATGGGGCACCACAAATCTTTTGGGCAGGCTTGCCCGGCAACGAGGCCGACTTCCCCATGAACGACACCTTCGACACGTTTGCCGAACAGGCTACCTGTTTTCTAAATCTCGAAACGAGTTACCAATCATCGTTAAGCCCAGTTGGGATACGACTGGGTGATAGGCTAACAGGTAAGCCCGTGCATGTGGACATCTCGGACGAGCCTATCAAAAAAGGCATCTGCACCAATCGCAACAAATTCATCCTTGGCCCCAGCGGCAGTGGCAAATCATTTTTCACCAACCACATGGTGCGCTCGTACTATGAACAGGGCACGCATATCGTGTTGGTGGATGTTGGCCATTCCTACAAAGGACTTTGCGACTTGGTAAATGGGTACTACTTCACATACAGTGAGTCCAATCCGCTTCGCTTCAATCCTTTCCATATTGGCGAAGGCGATACCCTCGACACAGAGAAAAAAGAAAGCATTAAAACGCTTCTGCTCGCCCTTTGGAAAAAAGACGATGAGACCTTCAACCGCTCGGAATATGTCGCGCTGTCCATTGCGCTGAAAATGTATTTTGAAAAGACAAGTAAGAGCACTTCCAAACGATGCTTTGATACTTTCTATGAATTTCTCCGCGATGAATTTGTGCAGGTACTCAAAGAAGACAAAGTCAAAGAGAAAGACTTTGACGTGGAAAACTTTCTCTACGTACTGCGCCCTTACTACAAAGGCGGTGAGTTTGACTACTTACTAAACGCTACTGAAAACCTCGACTTGCTGCAACAACGATTCATCGTCTTTGAACTGGACAACATCAAAGACCACCCGATTCTTTTCCCCGTAGTCACCATCATCATCATGGAGGTGTTCATTTCCAAGATGCGCAAGCTGAAAGGCATCCGGAAAATGATTTTGATTGAGGAAGCCTGGAAGGCCATCGCCAAAGAAGGCATGGCCGAATACATCAAGTACTTGTTCAAAACCGTCCGCAAATTTTATGGAGAAGCCATCGTGGTAACGCAGGAGGTGGAAGACATCATCAGTTCGCCCGTGGTCAAGCAGGCTATCATCAACAACTCCGACTGCAAAATCCTGCTTGACCAAAGCAAATACCAGAACAAGTTCGATTCTATCCAACAATTATTGGGATTGACAGAAAAGGAAAAGGCGTTAGTGCTTTCCATCAATAAAAGCAACGACCCCACACGCAAGTACAAAGAAGTGTTCATCAGCCTGGGCGGGATGCTCTCAAAAGTATATGCGACTGAAGTATCGCTCGAAGAGTACTTGGCCTACACCACCGAGGAATCCGAGAAAATGAAAGTGCAACAATATGCACAACGCTTTGGCGACATGCGCAAAGGCATCGCCCAACTCGCCCGCGAAATGCAATCAAAAAACTAGAAGCTTATGAAGAACGTAAAAAAAATAATAGCCGCCTGCATGATAGCCACCTTCTGCATCTTGGTAGCGGCACCCACGCAACAAGCGAAAGCCGCCATACCCATCGCAGCCATCATCAAAGAAGCGGTCATCTGGGTCATCAAAGCATTTGACCTGATGATTCAACGCATTCAAACCAAAACCATCTGGCTACAGAATGCACAGAAGGTCATTGAGAATAAACTCAACCAACTGAAGCTGACGGAAATCGCCCAATGGACAGACAAACAGCGACAGCAGTACAAAAAATATTTTGACGAGTTGTGGCGCATACGGAACACGCTGCAAACTTACCAGCGCATCCGGCAAATTGTGGAACGGCAAGTCTTTCTGGTGCAAGAATACAGACGCACCTGGAACCTGGTAAGTCAGGACGACCACTTCACTCAAATGGAAATCGATTACATGTACCGAACCTATACAGGCATCATCGATGACAGTGTATTCAATATTGAGCAATTGATGATGGTCATCAATTCATTCAAGACGCAAATGAGCGATGCCAAGCGACTGGAGATTATCAACAAGGCAGGCGATGGCATCGAACAAAACTATGCCGACCTCAAGAAGTTCAACAACCAGAACATTCAGTTGAGCCTCAACCGCGCGAAAGGCGAACATGAAATCGCAGCAGTACGAAAACTCTATGGAATCAACTAGCCGAAGACAAACTATGAGAAATATCCTCATCATTCTATTCCTGCATACTGCTTCCTGCCTACTGCCTACTTCTTGCAATGCTCAGTTCCCCGACTGGGACGAATGGTTCAGCCAGAAGAAAACGCAACGCAGATACCTCGCCCGTCAGATTGCTGCCCTCAAAGTGCATCTGGACAACTTGAAGAAAGGATACCAGGTTGTACAAAGAGGCTTGTACACCATCGACAACATCAAGTCCGGCAGCTTCAACTTGCATCGTGACTTTTTCAGTTCGCTGAACAACGTCAACCCACACATCAGGAACTCGGCAAAAGTTGCGGACATCATTGCCTATCAGTATTACATCATTCGCGATTTCAAGCAAAGCAACGACCGGTGCAGGCGGGACGGCAACTTCACCGCAGAGGAATTGTACTACCTCGGTTATTGCTACACCAACATGATGAGGTCATGCGACCTGACGTTGGCGCAACTGATGGAAACAATAGGCGATGGACGCACACAGATGACAGATGACCAGCGCATGAAAGAAATTGACCGCCTCCATACAGACATGCGCGACAAGTATGCCTTTGTGCGGGCATTTGGAAACGATAACCTCGCACTGGCAGCCATGCGAGGCAAGGAAAAACGAGACGCAGAGCTTCGAAAAAAATTGTAACGCAACGACCATGAAAAAAATGTCACTCTTGATACTAGTTGTTTCGGTAACCCTGTATGCCAACCGTCTGCGGGCACAGGCGCACGAAACGCAACAACTCATTCTCAACTGGGAGAAACTCCAAACGCTGGAGCAAATGCTCGACAACATGTACATGGGGTACAAAATCCTGGATAAAGGATACACCACCATCAAACGAATTGCCGAAGGCGACTACTCCATCCACCAGGCATTCTTAGATGGCCTGATGGCAGTCAACCCTTCGGTGCGAAACTACAAACGCATCCCCTTCATCATCGAATATCAAAAACTCTTGATGCAAGAGTATAGACGCGCCTGGGGCCGCTTTAAGAATGACCCCAACCTCACCATCGATGAAATCTTCTACATCGAAAGTGTGTACCGCTTTGTCATTCAGGCGAGCGTGAGAAACCTCGATGACCTGGCCATGATTATCACAGCCACAAAACTTCGCATGAGCGATGACGAGCGCATGCGAGCCATCGACAACATTTTCTACGACATGGAAAACCGCATGGTGTTCCTGCGTGGCTTCAACAACGACACGCGGCTGCTCGCCATCCAACGTGCCTTCGCCAACAACGACCAGCAAACGGTAAAGAAATTATATGGCACGAACTAACAATATCTTTTTCAAAAGAGGATGGGTACTCGTGATGCTAGTCTTTGCACCACTCACCGCACCCGCTCAAACCTTCGTAGGCGAAATCCAAAGCCTGCATTCGGTACTCGACCAACTATACACCGACATGATACCGCTATGCTATCGCCTTATCAGTGTGGGCAGGGGGTTGGCCGGGTTTGCAGCACTATGGTACATCAGCTCACGCGTATGGCGGCACCTAGCCAACGCAGAACCCATCGACTTCTATCCACTACTGCGTCCTTTCGTCTTGGGCTTTTGCATCATGATGTTCCCTTACGTGCTGGCCGTCATGAACGGCATTCTTAAACCAACTGTCACGGGAACAGCCGCCATGGTGACTGGCACCAACAACGCCATTGCCTACTTATTAAAGTTGAAAGAGGATGCCATCAAAAAAACACCTTCATGGCAAATGTTCGTTGGCCCCTCCGGAGACGGTGACCGCGACAAGTGGTACAAGTACACGCATCCCAACGGAACAGGCGAAGGTCCGCTGGATGGCATCGGCAACGACATCAAGTTCGCCATGGCAAAAGCCTCGTACAATTTCCGCAACTCGGTAAAACAATGGATGTCGGAAGTACTGCAAATACTTTTTGAGGCGGCCGCCCTGTGCATCAACACGCTTCGCACATTCTATCTGATTGTTCTCGCCATCCTGGGTCCACTGGTATTCGGCTTCGCAGTATTTGATGGATTTCAAAACACACTGCACATGTGGCTGGCACGCTACATCAACGTCTTCCTCTGGCTGCCCGTGGCCAACATATTCGGCAGCATCATCGGGAAAATTCAGGAGAACATGTTGCGCGTGGACATTCAACAGGTGCTGCGTTATGGCGATACGTTCTTCAGCGCAACCGACACCGCCTACCTGATTTTTCTGGTCATCGGCATTGTCGGGTATTTCACTGTGCCTAGTGTGGCGGGCTATATCGTTCATGCAGGCGGAGGCAACGCTCTACTATATAAAGCATCCAACTTCTTCACAGGCGGTTCGCGCATGGCCACAACAGCCGTAGTCGCAGGAACGGGAGCGGTGCTGACATCCGCAGCAGCGATGAGTGGCTCGGGCGCACAATCTAGCAACGCCAACACCATGGGCACCGACCACTACATGCACAAAAAACTATCGGGTGAGTCTTGAAAGTATCATAAAGTAACCAGCAACTAAAAACCAGCAACCAGTAACCAATAACGAGCAACCACCATGTTTTCCCAACTTAAAAATATCGACACCGCCTTCAAACACATCCGGCTCTTCACAATTGCCGTCATCCTTTCCTGTGTGGCCATCTGCGGATACACGATGTACAAGAGTTTTGAGTGGGTGCGCGAAACACAAGCACGCATCTACATCCTCGCCAACGGCAAAGCCCTCGAAGCATGGTCAGCAGAACGCAAGGACAACATACCCGTAGAAGCCCGCGACCACGTGAAGATGTTTCATTTCTACTTCTTCACATTAGACCCGGACGAAAAAGTCATTGAAGGGAATATCGCCAAAGCCCTTTACTTGGCCGATGCTTCTGCAAAGCGTCAATACGATAATCTGAAAGAGAGCCGCTACTATTCCAATGTCATCTCCGGCAACATCAGCCAAGAGATTACGCCCGATAGCATCCGTATCGAAATCAACCAATACCCCTTTTACTTCCGCTACCACGGAAAGCAGAAACTGATTCGTACGTCTTCCATCGTCACGCGAAGCATTATCTCTGAAGGCTACCTACGCAACGTCAGCCGCTCTGACCACAATCCACACGGCTTCCTGATTGAGAAATGGAATACCCTCGAAAACAAAGACCTGAAAATCGAAAACAGATAACACATGGCAACGGATGACATAAAATCGGGAACCACAAGTTGGAAAGAGCAGGCCAACACAAAACTCCATAGCGGTGTGACCATGCTCAACAATGCATTCAACGGCCTTTCGATGCAAGCAAAGAAAACAACACTGCTCACCACTGGCACCTGCATCGCTGCCTTTTGCCTGCTTTCACTTAGGCAGGGATTTATGCCATCAAACGATACGTCAATAAAATTTGAATCTATGACCAAGCCACTGACACAACAACCGATGCAAACAAAGCCCGACACCACCGAACTGATTCCCCTTGGCAAAATGAAGGGAGAAGTCAATGGAAAGTTTGAAGCCTTTTATGTGGCGATGGACAGGAGAGGGAACTTCTTTAAGAATGAAAACCCGGCTTACAGCAACGAACGCTGGAAAATGTCACCAGACTGGAAGCCGTTGTCCTACAACCAATTTATGGAATACGACAAGCAACTTCAGTTTCTGCCACTCAAGAGCAAACAATTAAAACCATAACAACTATGAAAACACATTCGCAACAATTCCTGCAAAAGAGAAAGTTGGCAATGGCATTGCCCATGCTCACCATGCCCTTTCTCACACTGATTTTTTGGGCGCTCGGTGGAGGCCAGGCCGTACCCGGACAAGCCGTAGCGAACACGCATACGGGTCTCAACCTCGAACTCCCCAGCGCCCATTTTTCTCCCGATGAGAAGACTGACAAGTTTAGCCTCTACGAAGCCTCACAGCGTGACTCAGCAAACTTGCTCGAAGCGGTAGAAAACGACCCCTACTTCGAACTCAACACGATGGTGCTCGAAGAGAAAGACAAAGACCCATTGTTCGGAAGCGCAACCATGCCATCCATGAATGCATCGCATGACATGGACCCGAACGAAGTAAAGGTGAACGAAAAACTGCAAATGATTTATCGTGAGCTAAACAAAGCACCCATCACATCACCGGTTTCACAATTGCAAGCACAACAGGAGAACATGGTTCCGCCTATAGAACATGAACAGTTTAAAGCCGATGTCAACAAACTGGAAAGCATGATGGAAATGATGGCCAAGTCAGACGAACCTGACCCTGAAGTGGCGCAGATGAATAACGTACTTGACAAGATTCTCGACATCCAACACCCCGAGCGCGTGAAAGACCGCATCCGGGAACAAAGCGTTCAGCACAAAGAACAAGTTTTCCCGGTGAGCCTAACCACATCCAATAGTGCAATCACAACGCTGGAACCTTCATCAGCGTCACCCTCATTGCAAAATGATTCGACTGTCACCATCGCGCTTTCGGGAAATGGTTTTTATGGATTGGAAGAAGAATCAAATGCCCAAGCCGAAGCCAACGCCATCCCGGCTGTCATCCACGATACACAAGAACTAGTGGCAGGCGCGACCGTCAAGCTCCGCCTCACATCGGATATTTTTATCAACGGACAACTCATCTCCAAAGACCAATTCATCTACGGCACGGCTGCCATCAACGAAGAACGACTCACCATCGCCATCAACTCCATTCGGGTGGACAACTCATTGTTTCCAGTGGCACTCGCAGCCTACGACCTCGATGGTATGGAAGGCCTGTACATCCCCGGTGCCATCGCACGTGATGCCGCCAAGCAGTCATCCAATCAGGCAATTCAAAGTATGCAGTTCATGACGATGGACCAATCGCTGAGTGCACAGGCCGCAGCGGCAGGTGTGGAAGCTGCAAAAGGGCTTTTCAGTAAAAAAGTGAAACTCATCAAAGTAACAGTAAAGGCTGGCTATCAGGTCTTATTGAAGGACAAGAATGCTCGGCAATAAATTGAAAATCATAAACCAGCATCCAGAAACCAGAAACTAATCAGCAATACTATGAATCCATATAAATCAGTCTTCCTCACAATCGCTTTCGCAGCCGCACAAGTGGTTGCAACAGCACAAGACAACATCCGCACCTATCCGCTGGAGGTTACATTCAACAAAACATCCAGCCTCATCTTCCCCACCATCATCAAGAATGTTGACCGCGGAAGCAAAGACTTGCTGGCACAAAAAGCCAAAGGCATGGGCAACGTGCTGCAAGTGAAAGCCGGACGAGTCCGCTTCCCCGAAACAAGCCTTACCGTAATAACAGCAGATGGGGTCTTGCACCAATTCACGGTCAACTATGTGGACGAGCCAAAGACATTAAACCTCCAGATGCCAGCGGAACAAGGCAACGACAACGAGAAGGCGATTGTATTTGAAAACGAAATGACAGAAGATGACTTCAACCGATATGCGGAATTTATTCTGTCGAGTCGAAAGTCGATACGGTTTCAACAAACAGGAAAATACAAAGTAGCACTGGCGTTGAAAAGCATTTTCATCAAGGACAATACCATCTTCTTTCACTTGCGTGGGAAAAACACGTCCAACATTAACTATACCATTGATTTCCTGCGCTTCTACATCCGTGACAATAAGAAGGTAAACCGCACGGCATCTCAAGAGGTGGAAGTCAAACCGTTTTTTGTGAATGCCACTCCCGTGGAAATCAAAGGGAAGTCCATCAACGACTGGGTATTTGCCGTGGACAAGTTCACGATACCAGATGCTAAGCACCTCGTAATAGAAATGTTTGAGCACAACGGGGGACGGCATCTTGCTCTTCCCATCAGTAATCGCACACTCGTCAAGGCACGTGCACTGCCTTGATGTATTCATAAATCACTTTTAAGTAAACGTTAAATACAAAATCCTATGAACATCAAAAATTTTGAATTCCTGAGAGATGGCCTCAAGTACCTGGGCTTTGGAGAAAAGCTGGAAGGTGACTTGAAGGCAAACATCGAAAAGCAACCCGCTGACTTCAAACTCAACACCGAGAATGAATTTAAGCGCGGAGACAAAACCGAAAAGGTGACCTACACCATTGACTTTCGGAAAGGCGACCAAGGCGATATGTACTTCTTGAATCGCTATCATGCCACGCTTAAAAACGAGGAAGACCCGACCAAAGACAAAACGCAGACCTTCTACATCACCAAGAACCACGGCATCACTGCCAAAGAAGCATACAATCTCTTGTCAGGCCGAAGTGTGAACAAAGACTTGACAACAAAGGAAGGCCAGCCCTTTAACGCGTGGGTAAAACTCGACTTGGAAGGGGAAAAGGATAAGAACAACAACTTCAAAGTCGACCAGTACCATCAAGGCTATGGTTACGACCTCGACAAGGTGTTGGCGAAGCATCCTATCAAGGAGTTGAACAACCCGGAGTTGAAGGAGCGAATCATGCGATCATTGGAAAAAGGCAATACAACCTCAGTCACCATGATGAAGGACGGGCAAGAGCAAAAGATGCACATCGAAGCAAACCCTAAATTCAAAAGTGTGGATGTGTATGACCAGAACATGAAACGGCAATACCAGCAAAATGAAAAACAAGGCAAGGAGACCAAGCAGGAGCCAGACAAGTCAAAAGACAAAAAGGAATCGGTCAAAGTAGAAGATGATGACGACTCGCCCCGACAAACGAAAAAGAAAAAAAGAGGAGTGGGCGTTTAGCAAAGTAAGAAGAGCCTGAAAATCATCAGGCTCTTTTTATAGATAACTGCAAGGCATGCGACAAGCCAGCACAACAGTGCGCCAGTGTAATCATGACGAATGGTAGCGCACAGATGTGCTGCCAGAGGTGCGTCAGTATTTTTTATTTTATGGTGACGCAGCCTGTCGCATGCCTTGCTCCTCGAAACCACAACAAAATCATCGGGGCCGGTGAACCTCAGTCGGCTGCACTACGCTCCATTTCGTTGGGTTCGGCTGCCCCACACAGGAGCGCATGATTGGGTCAGCATCCAGGCACACACTCTGCGCACCTGACCACAATCATCTGCGCTCAGCCACGCAAGGCCGCACCACTCCATTTCACTTCGTTCCGCCTCCTTCGCTTCACCCGCCCCTGAATTTTATGGAAACATTTCTCCCCATAAGCAAAGGTGACCCCGGGCGGGAGTCGCCTCAAGGGCAAGACGAGTGCCGATCGTTTGGTTGATTTTTTATTGTATCGGCACCCTTGACCCGACTCCCGCCCGTGCTCGTTGGCGGCTTATGGGAAGCAATGATGGTAGCGTTCGATGTTCTACTGAAAGTCTGCTTCAATTAGGTTCTTCAAATCTAAAATTCCGCTGTCTCTTGCATTTGGATCCATCCTTGTTGTGGCTTTCACGAGTTACACAAATAGTCGTGTGGGTATGTTCTCCATCACATAAAAATGTCCTCTCCTGAAGGGCCATGTCTTTTTAATTCTGTCACAAAGGTAGGGTTCGATCGGAATACGCGGGCAAGGAACTACGGCATAAACGCGTGCCGCCCGCCTTGCCTTCATTTATTCCGTTCCTCCTTGCGCTGATTCCTCCCGAACCCCAATGGGTGCCATAATTAAATCAACAAGCTTATGGAAACCCAACAAGAAAAAAATCGCATTCAGGTCGCTGAGATTCAACTCTCCTACAAGACGAAAGTCAAGCCTTCTGAGCGGCCAAAAATTTGCTCATCGAAAGATGCTTTCAACATCCTGCTGCAAACCTGGGATGATGAGAAAATAGAGTTTGTGGAGGAATTTAGAGTGATGCTCATCAATCGTGCTAACCGCGTATTAGGGATCGTAAACATCTCAACGGGTAGCAACACGGGTACAGTCGCGGATCCCAAAATAATTTTCGCTGCAGCTCTCAAAGCGAATGCCTGTAGTCTGATAATGGCTCACAATCATCCTTCGGGCAACAGGCAGGCCAGCAAAGCTGACATCGACTTGAGCAACAGAATGCGGGCAGGTGGCAAATTACTCGATATAGATGTGCTTGACCACATCATCGTCACAACCGAAGGATATTTGTCGTTGATGGATGAAGGGCTGATGTAGTCAGTCCATTTTCATTGATTCGATTTGGACGATTTTGCTTTCTCGTCCGACTTGAATTAGTTATATTTATTAGCAGAAATCGTTCTTTAAGTGTGTGGCGTAAAATCGATTTGGCCTTGTGACCAAGTCTGTGACCAATCGGTTTTGCTTGTTGTAACTATTTGAAATTAAATAGGTTATAGGAAAAGTTCGAATCCCAGCGGGATCACGAAAGAGAGAGTCAAAGCCCCATTAGGGGCTTTTTCTTTTTTACGAGGAAAGCGAAGCGGTGCAATTTGCTTTGGCTTTCCGACGAAAAAAGAAAAGAAGCGCGCAGCGCGGCGTTGACACTCTTTGACTGAGTGCGGAGCGCAGGATCATGTTTCATAATCCCAGCGGGATCACAAATCGGAAACATCCGAAACTAAAACCGCTCAGAATCAATGTCTGAGCGGTTTTATTATTTTCAGCCCTCAAAAAGCAAACAACGAAATCCAACAGGTAGCTTCAGGCTAGTCTATTGATCGAAGTGTTAAAACACGAGACACTTTCTCTGAATCAAAAAACCTGAAACTCTACTTACCACTTCCCGGGTAATTTATTCCCACACCAAAAAAACACTCGATTGATTTGATCTTGCCCTTGTTGAACGTGTAGTATTCTACATTGCGTACTTGTTTATTATCAGTAGTGGCAATTTCATAGATCGCAAATGCAGTGTTGCCATCAACAGTGATCTGAGTGAACTTTACATTCTTCACGAACTTCGAGGTGGGAAAACATTTTTCCTGATACTGCACCAGTGAAATATGGTCATCCCCGGCAGGACTTGTAAACGTAAAACCATCGGCAAACTGGCTCGACACCAGATTCCAATCTTTTTTTTCATAACCCTCAAGATAGTTTCTGATCGTTTTCTCTGCGCTTTGCTACTGGGCACAGATAGTCACACTGCAGAGCAGCGCTAAAAGGAAAAAGTTTTTCATAGTATTTTTATTTAAGTTATGTAAAAGAGACAAATCCTTTCTGCCGATCCGGACATACAAAACAAGATTTTTGTTGACCGAAGTCTCAACAGTTGAAATAATAACCCAGGTTGGGTGTCCGGATTTTTGGTGCGTGTTTGTCTTCTGCTTATCAAAATAAAATAACCAATGGAAAAATTCATGTTGATTGTGCGCGAGGATCTAGATCGTATAGGTAAACTCACGGATGAAGAGCGCTTCTCTAACATCCCCATGATGTTGAAATGGGTAGATTCACTCATCGAAAGCGGCAACTACATCAAAGGCGAACCGCTACTCATCAAAGGTCGCTTCGTAAGCAAAGATCAGATTCTGAGCGATGGTCCATTCATCGAAGCGCACGAAGGCATTTCGGGTTACGACCTGATCCGCGCAGAAAACATAGAGCAAGCCGCTGCCATTGCACAGACTTGTCCGCTGGTGCAACGCGGTTTGGCTGTTCGCGAAGTACGACCGGTAGCTACTGTGCATGGTGTGAACAATGAATGAAACAGAAAAAATTATCGAGAGACTTTACAAAGAGAAGTACGGGCAGCTCGTAGCGTTGCTCATGCAAAAATTCAATACGCTACAGATTGAGACAGTAGAAGATGTGGTGCAAGAAGCTTTTGTGGAAGCTGCTGCGCGTTGGCCCGAGCAGGGCACTCCACAAAATCCGGGTGGATGGCTCTTTCACGCATGCAGGAACAAAACCATCAACTTGCTAAAAAAGTCTGTGCGGCTGTTCAACTTATCGTTGGTGACCACTACGGTTGAGTCGGAAGAAATTTCTTCGTATGATTTCAATGATGCGCAGGTGCACATGCTCATCGCGTGCTGCCATCCTCACCTCCCGCCAAAGACACAAGTGGTACTTGCCCTCAAGTATGTAGCCAACCTGAAAATCGAGAGCATCGCATTACAACTGGCAACCCATGCCGACAGCATCGAAAAAACACTGTACCGAGCGCGGCAGAAAATAAAAAATGAATCGCTTGCCTTGTCGGCTGTGCGCGATGGGTTTTCAAAAGAGCGAATGGCTGTGCTTCACAAAGTGATCTACCTGATTTTTCACGAAGGCTACAAGCAGCCGGCAGTCAATCGCGATCAAGGAGAAACCATGTGCGAAGAAGCCCTGCTCATGAACAAAAGTTTGCTCGACAGCCGTTATGCCAATTCCGAAACCAAGGCACTGCATGCGCTAATGCTCTTCAACTTGGCACGCTTCGATACACGCTTTGACGCCAATGGAAAACCCATTGAATTAGAGTATCAGAACAGAAGTGTTTGGAACCGCAAATTGATCAGCCTTGGTCATCATTTGCTGATCGCCTCCGAAGACACCGAATTTTCTCCCTATCACCTCGAAGCGAGTATTGCCTTTGTGCATTGCTCAGCCCTTCATTTTGAAGACACCGATTGGCCAGCGATATGCAAATACTATGAAGTGCTGCTGAAAATATATCCAAGTCCTTTTGCTGAGATCAACTATGCCGTGGCCTTGCAATACAACCACCAGGTAGATAAAGCCTACAGTATTTTGATGAACCTTTATCAAAACCCCTACTTCCATCAATTGCCCATCCTCCAATCCTCGCTGAAGAAATGTGTGGAGAAAAGGAGGAGCTGATAGTGCTCCTTGTCTCCGGGCCATGACTTTACACCCAATGGATAGCAACGTTATAGAAACAAGCAAGACTCATTTGCATATCACACGTCTTGGTGTATTGATGTTGTTATTCCAGTTGCATACTTTCGTTGTATGCCGGGAATGATATTTGGGACCGATAGCATGCGTCGACTTACTAAAATCGGTCAGGTATTTTATGGCATCGGCCTCATTGCCGTAGGGACGCATCAACTCATTTTTGAAAAATTTCGGGCCGAATTATTACCTCCATTCCCTTCGTGGGCTCAGCATATTTTCTTCCGCCTTATCGTGGGAATAGCGTTGGTATTTTCAGGAGCTGTTATTTCTGGATTACTTAAAACTAAATTTGCGAGCGCAAAAAAAGTATGCCTCTATGTAGGGTTTAGTTTTCTTGTACTGATCATCACGTGTCAACTGCCGTACATATTATTCATCAGTTCCGATAAACTTTCGAGTTTGGTAGTTTGGTTTGGCACGGGTGAGGCCCTGGCGTTTGGCGGTGGTGCCTTTGTTATGGCCGGCTCTTTTCAGGCACAGGCTACGAACAATTTTGAATCGCTCTTAGAAAAAATTATTCCGGCCGGAAAGATTTTCTTCTCCCTGCTCATGATTTTGTTCGGCTCAACTCATTTTGTCTTTACCACATTCGTCTCCACGATGGTACCGAAATTTGTTGGTGCACCTCTCTTCTGGACTTACTTTTTTGGAGTAGCTCTTGTGGTCGCCGGGATCGCGATCATTTTCAAACTATGGATAAAGCCAGCGGCGTTGCTCTTGGCGCTCTCGCTTTTTCTATTTTTTCTTTTCTTTCATGTGCCCGATGCCATTGCCAATCCATCAGTCGGCAGTGGAAATGAAATTACCCGTGCGTTTGTTGCATTGCTTTTTTGCGGCATAGCACTGGTTATCGCAACAACAAGCGGGCAATCCAACGGTGAACTCGATCGGAGATAGTTCTACTTTAATCAGCTCATTTAAACAGCACTTAAGTCAAATCGTTCTCCAGTCTTCTAAGAATCACTCGTCTTTCAACTCTGATGAAAAAGGTCGGCCGGTGACATGAGTTTCGAACAAGCGAAAAACATGTTACCTTCATAAAAAACGAATTAGTCACGATGAAACGCACCTTGAGTTTAGTGGTTCTCCTTGTTTGTGCGGAAATGGTTTTCGCTCAGGCCATTTCAAGCCAGGTTTTAAACAAGAAATGGAATGCATGGTGGCTTACCTCCGATGACGGTGGCGAAGCCTATGGAGTTTATCACTTCCGTAAAAAGATTACCCTTTCGGTAAAGCCATCTTCATTCATAGTTCACGTTTCAGGAGACAACCGTTACAAGCTTTTTGTGAACGGACAGCTTGCTTCACTCGGTCCTGCACGTGGCGACTTATACCATTGGAATTTTGAAACCGTAGATCTTGCTCCTTTCCTTAAACAAGGCGAAAATGTCCTTGCCGCCGTAGTCTGGAATTTTGGAAAAGAGCGCGCACTAGCGCAGATTTCCTATCGTACGGGCTTTGTTTTGCAAGGCAACACAGAAGCGGAAGAAATGGCCAACACCAACACGAGCTGGAAATATTTAAACAGCAAAAGCTATTCGCCGCTAAAACCAGATCTTACCTACACGTATTATGCCCTCGGCCCTGGGGAGCACGTTGATATGAATGCGTTTCCGCTTGGCTGGGAATCACTTGAATACAATGACAGCCAATGGCAACAACCAAAAACAATTTCACAGGCTCTACCGAAAGGAGTTTTTGATTGGTTTTATAATTGGATGCTCGTGCCGCGTACCATTCCACCAATGGAATTAACTCCGCAACGGTTTCAACGCCTGCGTGAAGTATCCGGCGTGCAGCTACCTAACAGTTTTCCGGCCATTCAATCGTCCATACAAATTCCTGCCCATTCAAAAGTAAACATGCTTTTAGACCAGAGCTTCCTAACGAATGCGTACCCTGTTTTAAATTTCAGCAAAGGGAGAAATGCAGAGATCTCATTGCAATATGCCGAAGCCTTGTTCATCGATGAGGGGAATGCAAAACATTGGAAAGCACAGAACTCAAAAGGTAATCGCAACGAAGTAGCAGGCAAGCGATTTGTTGGTGTGAAAGATCAAATCACTTCCAATGGAAATTCAAATCAAACATACACCACGCTCGACTGGCGAACATTTCGATATCTGCGGCTACAGGTGGAAACAGGTGATGAACCACTCATCATTGATGACATCTCAAGCGTATTCTCCGGCTACCCATTCAAGCTTACTGCACGTTTTATGTCCGCCGATTCAGCGCTTGAGAAAATCCTTGAAACCGGTTGGCGCACGGCAAGACTTTGTGCTGGTGAGACGTATGTGGATTGTCCATATTATGAACAGCTACAATATTTTGGAGACACCCGCATTCAGTGCATGATCTCTTTGTACAATAGTGGCGATGACCGTTTGGTGCGCAATGCGATCCGTCAGGCAGATTATTCGCGCGTGCCGGAAGGAATGACGTTGAGCCGTTATCCATCCTCACTCGATCAGCAGATTCCAACTTTCTCTTTATGGTGGATTGGCATGCTCCATGATTATCTCAGGTACAAAGGCGACCCTGATTTTGTGAAAAGCTTTTTGAATGGCGAGCGAGGTGTGCTACAGTTTTTCTCCCGCTACCAAAAAGCCGACGGCAGATTGAAGAACGCACCATACTGGGAATTTTCGGATTGGTCGGAAGGCGGTGGATGGAACAGCGGAGTGCCGCCAATCGGTGAAGATGGAAGCTCGGCCGTATTGGACTTTCAACTTTTGCTCGCCTATCAAACAGCGGCCAGATTGGAGAATGAGATTGGCTTAAAAGAATTGGCCAATAATTATTCCATGGCGGCTACAAAACTGACGGATGCCATCAAAGCAGCCTATTGGGATGAGAGTAAAAAGCTTTTCGCTGACACCAAGGAAAAAAAGTATTTTTCACAACACGCCAATTCACTAGCCATTTTAACGGAGACCGTGAAGGGTGCTGACGCCACTGAGCTGATGAAAAAGATTTTAAGTGATGAGTCGCTTACGAAAGCCACTATCTATTTCAACTATTATGTCAATCAGGCATTGGCCAAAGCTAACCTCGGCGATTTATATCTCGATCAACTTGGAGTATGGAAAGAGAATTTGAAAATGGGAATGACTACCTGGGCTGAGATCAGTGACATCGACCATGCGCGCTCCGATTGCCACGCGTGGGGAGCGAGTCCTAACATTGAGTTATATAGAATTGTACTCGGCATTGACTCAGACGGAACAGGATTCAAAAATATTCGCATCGAGCCGCATTTAGGTGCATTGAAAGAAGCTTCTGGTAGCATTCCTCATCCCAACGGAAAAATTGAGGTGAGCTATAAATCAGAGAAGAATAGCTGGAAAGTTGAAATCAAAATACCTGAAGGAACAACGGGCCAATTGGTATGGAAAGGAAAAAACATTCAGCTTGAGCCCGGCACTACCGCGATAACTCTATAGAACGAACTACTAGTCAGTTCGACTTTCTTTGCTAACCGTCATGCCCTCAATCTCTGATTCTAATTCAAAGATTTCAGATAATTATCAGCGTGTTTAAGATGTGAAGTTTTTTTATCAGCTGGCATTTTATCAAACGTTTTAACCAACATCCCCAATCGCGGATTTTTCAAAAAGAATTCTCGATGCACGTGCATGAAGCGCCAAAACATACCATCCCAAATTAATTGCCAGTCACCTTTGGGGTAATCACTCATCTTCATCAAGTAGTTGCTTCCGCTGATGTACGGCTTAGTGGCCATCAGGCCGCCGTCTGCAAACTGGCTCATACCATACACGTTAGGCACCATCACCCAGTCGTACGAGTCGATGAACAATTCCATAAACCACTTATAAACCTCGTCGGGATTAAACTCACAGAGCAACATGAAATTTCCCAGCACCATTAGTCGCTCTATGTGATGAGCGTAGCCGGTGGTCAGAATTTTTTTTATTGTTTCATCGACAGGAAGAATTCCGGTAGTGCCTTTCCAAAAGGAGTCAGGAATTTTACGCGTGAAGTTCCAGTAATTAGCGGTGCGCTCCTGCACCCCCTTAGTTTCATAAACGCCACGGATAAATTCGCGCCATCCAAGAATCTGTCGGATAAACCCTTCCAATGAATTTAGAGGAATTTCATTCTCGCGAGCAAACAGGATTGCTCTTTCTATCACTTCCTTCGGCGTAAGCAGACCTACATTCATCATCGGTGTCAACACGCTATGATGCAAAACACTTTCGCTCATCACCATGGCATCTTCGTAGTCGCCGAATTCGAAAAAGCGCTTTTGAAAAAACTGGTTAAGCCATGCGCGGTTCTCGTCAAACGTAGTGGGGTAAATGAAATCGTTGCTGACTACTCCATAATGCGCGTCAAAATTTTTCTCAACATACTCCTTCGCCTCCATCCAAAATTCATTGGCTTTGGGGAAATAAACTTTCGGAGCAACTTTCCCCTTGGGGTACTTTAATCGATTATCCACATCATACGTCCAGCGACCTCCGACGGGCTCGTTTGCTTCGTCAAGCAGAAGCTTGAAACGCTTGCGCTGATGTATGTAAAAATCCGTCTGATAAAAGTGCTTTTTGTTTTTGAAATAATTCTCCATCTCCTGATTCGTCAACACAAAAAGTGGAGAATCGTAGAAAACCAGCATAAGGCCAAGTCGCTTAGCTTGCGCCTGCATGCGCCGCTGAAGCCAGCAGTCAGTCACATCCGTGTAATGGATTTCTTCAACACCTTTCTTTTTAAGATCAGCAAGCAGAGATCTCACGTCAGCAATTTCTTCACCTGCCTCAACATAGGTGACATGATAATCTTCGCTCGTCAAAAAAGACAAATAGGCTTTCATGCTTGCGCGATGAAAGGCCAGTTTCTGCTTATGAAACTTGTACTGTTTAAAAAACAGATTCTCTTCCACCAATAGTACAGGACGGCCTTTCTCCAATGCCGGGTTCCTTTCAAAAAGTTGATGCGGAAATAAAAGGGTAACAGCGCTCATTTCAGGACTTGTTCTTTCTGCAACGATCGCTGCAGTATTTCACCTCTTCCCAAACCTTCTCCCATTTTTTCCGCCATGTAAACGGGCGTCCGCAGACGACGCAGGTTTTAGAAGGAAGCTTTAGCTTTTTGTGCATGGTATTAAACACCGACTAGCCCGACGGCACGGTCGACTTGAATTAAACCAAGCAACGCATTATTTGTTCAGAATTTAATCAGTTTAAATTCCGGAAGAATGATGAACTTCCTTTTAGGATTAGACTAGTTACTTTTTGGGTGGCGTTGTCGTCGGTTGAAAGAATACAGGACTATCGTTGTTTCTGGCTACAATTAATTTCCTGCCCTGCTTTTCACTAATCCACTTCAGGTCACGCACCTGACCTTTTATACTCAATAAATTGGTTTGAGGAATATAGTGAAACTGCTTGTTTTGATACGACAGCAAAACTACGGGCTGGGCATCATACCTTCCTTCGTAAGGCATCACATCGTAGAAATTTCCTCCGATCAACAAATAATTCTGATCGCCCTCTTCAAATTCCGTAAAAGAAAAAATTGGCGCCAGTTGAGCATCCACAGGTAAATCCTGACGCTGAAATTTCTCATTTCCATCATTGATAAAACATGAAGAAGCTAACACCTCAGCTTGCAACTCCGTGTATCCTTTGAACAGATCGTAGAACATATATTGCACTGACTTGCCAGCTACCTCGCCGTAGGTTAAGTAAGCCTTCTTCAACACCGGTAATGAAACTTCAAGAATGTCTTTAGGCAAAAACGGGTATTCAACTCCATCGATGGTATAACAAAGAATAGATTCCATTGCTCCATTCCCATCGAAGTCGGCGGTGTAAAGTTTCAGCGGGCCGTTTTTACCGCTGGCCAACTTAGAGTTCAATCCCCAGTTGCCACCCAAAATATCTGGAGTACCGTCTTTGTTAACATCAACGATGCGTACAGTTTGCCACAACCCACTTGAGGCCGCGATTTGAGTCTTCTCGAAATTTCCTTTTCTATTCCAATAAATTGTGACGGGCATAAATTCACCCGCGACTACCAGATCAGACCATCCGTCCTTATTCAAATCAGCAAACTCAGCAGTAGTCACCAATCCCACCTGACTCAAATTGATTTGATTTGCTTCTGCTAAAGAAAATTTTCCTTTGCCATTATTGAGATATAGCCGAGAAGATTGCGGAATACCAAACCGTTGCTGATCGGAAAGTACGCCGATGAAAACATCGACGTCACCATCGTGATCAACATCGGCAGTAGTGATGCATGATTTATTGTAAAAAAGTTGAGGTATTAAGTTCAACGCGGAATTAAAATTTCCTTTTCCATCATTCAGAAAAAGTCGGTCAGCATTAGCTGTTGGACCAGAAGGCATCTCATTACCTCCACTAACGACCCACAAATCCATATAGCCATCGCCATTTGCATCAAAGAAGCGGGCATCCACGTCTTCACTTGCCCCGAAGTGATTAAACACAGCCGTGTCCTTGGGTACAAACGTTCCATCCGGTTTTTGGAGCATCAACCTGCCCGGAGCGCCGATAGCACCGCAGGCATAAAAATCTTCCAGACCATCGTTGTTCACATCGGCCACAGCAACCTTTGGTCCACGTGTGCTTTCTTTGTGAGGGATTAAATATTGTCGGTTATAATCTTCGTATGGATTTTCAACATGTTTCCATTTGCAGTTGACTTGCTGGCTTACGTCTTCAAAAAAAACTTTCTCGGGTGTAAAAAATTTATTGCTCTGAAATACACCTTGCGCGTCACTTTCGTTGGCTACGAGAACTTTATTAATTTCCGCCTTCCTTATCACTTGAAATTTTTGATTGGGCCAAACGACCAATACGCTGTCAATCATGCGGCAAGAATCAACACCAAAATGAAGACGATAATCAGAGGAAGACTGAAATCCGCGTGTCGGCATAAGCTGCTGATATTGCATTGAACCCTTCGCACAAAACACAAATGCTTTGGCACCAACTCCTTTGGAGTTTAGTCCTTCTCCTTTAAATTCAACAGCTATATAATTCTTTCGCGGTAATGAATTTTTTAAAACAACTGCGCGCGAGTTCAGTGAATTGATCACTACATCCACGTTGCCGTCGTTGTCAAGATCGCCGTAAGCGGCTCCATTGTAATAGCCTTTCAGATCAGCAAGTCCCCAGTTTTCACTTACGTCTTTGAATTGACTTTTCTGATTGTGAAACACAAAAGGGTGCGAACTTCCGTCCGGCATTTTGTCAACCGTCTCTTTATCGTATTTCGTTCCTGCATTTCTATTGACTTGCGCTGCAAGGTCTGACACGAAGCGAACATAATCCAGATCGACTGGCCGTTTTACAATTCCGTTGGTAATTAACAGATCCTTCCAACCATCGTTGTCAAAGTCAGCAAACAAAGGCGACCAACTCCAATCGGTTGAAGAAACATTTGAAATCAACGCTACTTCACTAAAAGATTTCCCATCTCCATTGTTGCGTTGCAAACAATTTCTTGAAACCTGATTTTGATAGCCGTTGTTGGTGATCTTAAAATTATAAATCTCATTGCGCTCATCACTTCCGTAAGACTTAAGTGTTTTTTCATCGGGCGGAAGCATATCAACAGTGATTACATCAGGCTGGGCATCGTTGTTGTAGTCAGCAATATCATTGCCCATACTAAACCTGCTGTAATGCCTGAAATGCGCTGCACCTTCTTCATTAAATTTTCCATTGCCCTGATTCACATAGTAATAATCATTTTCGTGAAAATCATTTCCGACATAAATATCTTCCCAGCCATCGTTGTTCAAATCAGCGATACCAACACCGAGCCCATAGCCAAGCGAGCCCTGATATATACCAGCTTCTTTAGAGACGTCGGTGAATTTTCCGCTTGTGTTGAGGTCATTACGAAATAAATAATCAGCTGCGTTAGCATCAAAATTATTTCGGTTAGATGCCTTAACGATATTTCCGTTGGGCTGAAGTGATTCGTTGAGTACGAAGCAATCCAGATCTCCGTCGTGATCATAATCGAAAAAAGCCGACTGAACTGTAAAGCCACTGAAGTTCAATCCATACTCTGCAGATTTTTCTACGAAGGTGTTGTCACCCTTGTTGATGAAAAGTTCATTGTGTCCTTTTAATCCAAAATTATTATTGAACGATGAGACATAAATATCTAAAAAGCCGTCGCCATTCACATCCGCCATGGTAACACCTGTGCACCAGTCTGAATTTCCCGCTACGCCAGCCTTAACGGTAATGTCTTCAAAATTAAAATTGCCTCGATTGAGATAGAGTTTATTATGGCCTTTGCTGTTGGCCGTAAAGAAAATATCAGTCAGCCCATCGTTGTTGATATCGCCAAGACTCACACCTCCCCCGTTGTAGTAGTAGAGGTAATACAGAATTCCGAACCCCTCCCGGGGCTCCAATTTATTTTCGAAAGTGATGTGGCTAACAGAGGAGTCAACTATTTGTAAGTTGGATTTATCTGTCCTTCCGCAACTATATAAAAGAATACTAAAAACTATCGGGGCAAGAAAATACTTTTTCATGGGGTTATCTTTTTTCGATTACGTCTATTTCATAGAACATTAATCATCTGGTCTTAGTTAAAGGCATGGAGTTAATATATTTTACAACTTCATCCTGATACACAGTAATTTGATGAACGTGCATCTTGGCGGGCGTCGGTACGTCGTCACCCTGCAATAACATTCGGATGCTATTGGAATTTTTTTCGGGCATGTGACACTGAATGCAGTTTTGCTTCAACATGGACACACTTAATTTTTTTGTCGTACAAAATGACTTAGTTCCTTCCCGATGACATGACATGCAGCGGTTGGAGAACGTGGCCACCATTCCCTTTTCGTTTTCATGCACGTTGTGGCAAGTAATACAAGTCATATCGCTTTGAAGAAAACATTTACTTTGACTGAGCATTCCGAATTGATTGCCGTGACTATCCAACTGCTTACCAGGTACCTGAACTGAATCCGGAGTAAAATAATCATTCAGATTTTCACCTGCCTTGAAAGAAAACGCAGGTTTACTGGCAATTAATTTTCCGCCGTGGCACGACCGGCAAAAATCCAATTGCTGTGTTCTTGTAAAATTTTTAAAGCTGGTGATAAATTTCCCCTCTTTGGTCTGAGTGTTTTGCTGATGAAAATTAACATGTTGCTTTCCTGGCCCATGGCACTTTTCACAGTCAACTCCCAGGTAAAATTGTTTTTTAGAAAAATGCTCAGGTTGCTTTTTCTCTGATACTATTTTTTTGAAATAGGTGCTGTGACATTCCAAACAACGGGCGGTAATCGGGCGGTTAAAAATCGGTCGATTTGAAAAGCCGGGGCTATTCGCCCATGAATCGACAGACGCTAAATAGCCAATTGGTAATTGAAACAATGTGCTGTCTTGCCAGCTAAGGTACGTCTGCCCGCGTACGCCAGATCCAAAAACCAGATCAAAGGACCGGGTCTTAATTTTTTTATTGCGTGCGTAAAGAGTCTGAACAAATTTGCCATGCTCTTTGTCCATGGTTACAAAAAGTTCAGGGTTGTAGAAAAATAGATTTTTACCTTCTTCAAAACTTCCTTTAATGCTTACTGAATCGGCCAGCTGAGAAGTGAGGTGATGTGGTGTAAGCTGGTGTTTTTTATAAATATCCTCGTGACAACTTTTGCAAGTTTCCGAACCAGTGAATAATAATTCATTTTTTGGCTCTGGTTTTTCTGTTTTATGAGACGTAGTGCATGCAGAAGAAAAGCACGCGTAAACCAGGATTGCCAGAAAAGTACGTCGGTAATTCATCAACAGGAAAGCTCAACAAGTTATTAATAAAAGAGGCTGAAGAAAAATCTTCAGCCTCTTAATTTAAAGATAGAGCAGTCTATTTTTTGCCTGCGAAAAGCGCCTGAACTTCAGAAGCGCTAAGAGCTGTGGCATACATTCTGAACTGGTCTAAACCTCCATCCCAATTCATTCCCCAACCCATGTCCTTGATGTTTTTGTTTCCACCTACATTTAACTCCTGAACTTTCAGTGAATTGATGCCGAGGCCACCGTGTGTGCCCCATGAAGGCACGTTAGGGTTAGCCACACCATCTACATACAATGTCAGTTTGGAAGTTCCGGCGTCATAAACAAAGGCCATATGGTGCCATTGGTTATCCTGAAGGTTAGGTACTTTATTACCGCCTTCCCAGGTCAACCACGTATCCGATTTAGTCACATCATCCACCATATAGAATTTTACAATGGCTGAGCTAGCGGGAGTCCATGTACCCCAATCGAAGAGCAGGAACATAGAGAATCCATAAGAGCCCCATTGTCCATTGGCAGATGGAACCGTAAACACAAATGAAGCATTGCCATTCGGAATGCCATTGCGCTTTTCCCAAAATGAAATGGTGAAGCTACTTACAGTGCTTCCAAAATCATTGGGTGAAGGATAGGTGATATAGGATTTTCCATCCCCTTGAATTCCTTTGCCTGAAATCCCATCGATTACAGTCATGGGGTTGGTAGCTGGGAACGTAGCACGAATACTATCCACCGCATTGAGCAACACGTTGGTAGTGGTGCCATCAAACGCCGCATAAAATTTCAACGGGCCTCCGGGCTGGTTGGCATCCTTGGGATAATTACCCAGCGATGGTCTTTCCATTGTTTGACACGAGAATACGGTTAGAACCAATCCAGCCAACAAAACAGGAAAATAATTTATGGTTTTTTTCATAGTGTTAAATTTTGATCTTTTACCAATTAGGATTTTGAACCAAAACTCCGCCAAATTGATTGATTGCCGGTTGAGGAATTGGATAATATTGGCATTTCGGAGCATAGCCTAGGCCAGCCAAAACACTTGAAGCATCTCCCCAACGAACTAAATCATAAAAGCGATGTCCTTCCATAGCAAACTCCCAACGTCTTTCATCCTTAATAGCCTGACGAAGTGTAGCCTGACTGGTGGAAGTAATTTGTGGTAAGGCCGTAGGATCTGTGCCACTGTTACGTGCGCGTGAACGAACCATTTCAAGCATGGCAAGAGCTGTAGTAGGATCGCCATTTTCGTTGGAAGCTTCAGCCAACATTAACAAGATGTCAGCATAGCGAATCACTCTATGATTAATCCAATCTGCACCTCCATTGGCATTAATCTGACCTGTGTATTGACGCATTTGAGGATCTGAATACACTTTCTTGTTCCAATAAGGCTGATCTAAGAAACCACTGGCCCCGGGTGTTGTAGAACTATAAGGAGGCAAAGTTGCTCCATAACCTCCGGTAGCTGTACCACCGTCTGATTGACCAGAGAATAGAATCGTACAAGCCTTTCTAGGATCCTTGTCATCCCAATCTGTTACCAATTTAGAAGAAGGTACGTTCCATCCCCATCCTAAATTCCATGCTACCGATGCTCCACCTTGACGAATGTTTTGTGAAGTTCCCCATGCCGAACCGTAATCGTTGGTTCCGCCAGGTCCCGCATAGGCTTGAAATTCCAAAATGGACTCCGTACTGTTTTTTCCAACTCCATTCTGCCCATCTTGCCATACCGCAGGGAAGCTAGGAACAAGGCTATAAACACCTGAGTTTTTTACAACATTGGCATGTTCAATAACTTTTGCCCAATTGCCTCTGAAGAGGTAAGCCTTAGCCCAAAGTGCATGAGCCGTGTATTGAACTAAGCGACCAGGATATCCGGAAGTTGCAGTTTGCCAGGTGATAGGCAATAATTTCACTGCCGAATCCAAATCACTATCAATCTGGGCATAAACTTGGTCTACCGTTGATTTGGCTTTAATCGCAGCTTTGGAAGTTTGGTAGTAATAATTGTACACCGGAACTTCTCCATAAGCTTTTACCAATTCAAAATAGGAATAAGCTCTCCAGAAATAGGCTTCACCCATGTTTCTTAACGAAGCCTCATCTTTCAATTTTAATGTATTGGCAGTCCAAATTAACTTACTGGCAGAGTTTACCAGATAGTAGTGGTCGTTCCAATAGGTGTCGGTAGCCCAATCATCCTTAGTGTATTGAAATGTTTCGAACTCAGTATTAACTTCAGCACCGTCTGAAAGACTACTTCCTTTCAATTCGTCATCTCCGCGGATGCTATTAAAGTCAATCCATGGCAAGGTATTTAAACCTGCATACCCATTTACTGTACTGTACAGGCCAAGTGCCTGACCTTCCAAAGTACTTTGGTTTACGTCGTTAAGTGTAGCCTGAAGTGGTTTCCTGTCAAGGAAATCAGCGCAACCAAAGAGAGCTAACCCAGTAACAACTGACAGTAGCCAACTTAATTTTATTTTGCTTCTTTTCATATTAATCATCATTAAAATATCATCCTACATTAAAAAGTGACATTTAAACCAAGAGTTGTAACGCGTGGTATTGCACCTCCTCCATTATCGTAACCGAAGGCAGTTGCATCACCACCGTACTCAGGAGTGTATCCCTGATTATGCTTGATAGTAAGTAGGTTTTGGCAGTTCACATACAACCGAAGTGCTGTAAGTTTCATTCTGCTTAATGCACTCGCTGGCAGATTGTAGCCTAATTGCACGTTGCGGAACCGGAAATAGCTACCGTCTTCCAAATTATAGGTGGATCCGTTGTAGTTAATGCGGTGACCCTGGCTGATGATAGGTTGCCAGTTAGAGGTACCCGCTCCATGCCAGCGATCCATCATAAACTGAGCGTAATTCACGCGTTGGTAAGGTGATTCAAGAGATCCCCAGGTGCGGAAAATTACGTTTCCATAAACTCCCTGCATATCTACAGACAAGCTGAATTGCTTGTAGTTTACATTAACATACATGCCATAAGTGAATTTAGGTGTAGGGTTACCAATCACTGTGCGGCTTGATGCTGTCACAATTCCTCCTGTTTTATCCGTAGCATTAATTTGCTGGAATTTAAAATCGCCAGGGCCATAAGCACCGATGGATGATTGAATAGGTGACGCAAGTACGTCAGCGTACGATTGGAAGATACCGGCTACCCGGTAGCCATAAAACGAACCAATAGGTTGACCAACAATTGTGCGGCTTTCTGCACTTCCATTATTCATGAAGGCCCTCGACAAGAACCCATTGGGAAGATCAGGTGATAAGCTTACAACCTTGTTTTTCAAGAAGGTAATGTTGCCACCTACATCTATGCGCAAGTCAGAAGTAATTGATTGCTTCCAACCGGCTGTAATTTCCTCACCCCAGTTTTTAAGGCTACCACCGTTGATCAACTCGTTTTGCAAACCAAGACTCGAACGATCGATATATGTCATCAGGTCATTGGTAGTACGGTTAAAATATGCAGCTTCAACATGGAGTCTGTTTTGGAAGGCATTCAACTCAATGCCCACTTCGCTTGCATTAACAGTTTCCCATTTCAAATTCGGGTTAGCCAGGTAGGCTGAGCTGTAAGCGTTATAAATACTGTTGCCAAATACAGCCTTGCTACCAGTAGTGATATTAGGATAGCTAGGATAGTTGATAGGCGTTCCATCCAACTGACTTGCAGTTTGGTTACCCAATACACCATAAGATCCTTTAATTTTCAAGAAATCGATCTTATCCTTTAAACCTTGTAAGAAGTCTTCTTGAGTCAACTCCCATGCTGCGCCCAAAGCCCAGAATTGTTGCCAACGATTTTTACCCGTTAACCTTGAAGTTCCATCATCTCTGTACGATGCATTCAAATAATATTTGCCTTGATAATTGTACATCACACGGCCAAGGAAAGATAATGTCGAGTACTCGCTTTGTTGAGAGTTAGTGTTGGTTGGATCTACTGCCCCAAATCCGGTATTGATATACCAGAAGCGTGGGTCATTGGGAATTGGCAAGTCTGATGCCGTGCTACCCTGCTTCACTGTGGCCATACGAGCGAAGTCACCAAAGTAATAGCTCGTAATACCCGCTGTAGCTGCTAAGCTATGATCGCCTATACTCTTCTTATAGTTAAGAAGGTAGTCTTGTTGGAATTTTCTAATCGTTTCATCCACTTCAGTTACACTTGTCCTATTCTTATACAAGAATGGAGTATTATCAAGTGGGTTGTAGGCATAGTAAAGTGGAGAATATAAACGGAAGTTCTGGCTCGAAACGTCACCGTACCAGGTTGCACGGAAATTAAAATCTTTTAAAAAATTGACGTCTGTGTAAAAACTTCCAACATTACGGTAGGCAATGTCAGACATCTTGTTCCATGTATTTTCGATTTCCAAAACTGGGTTCACAACACCCGAATTTTGTAATGCCACATCCAATGACGAATAAATATTCTGGTTGATTTGATTTGTGCTGTATGGATCTTGCACATTAAATGGTTTTGCAAGCGCGGTAACTAGAGGGATTACTTTTCTTGCATCATCAAGTCTATTGGTATTAGGATTAATATTATTAGGATTATTCAACGTATACGGATTGGTTGTACGCGTAGTGTTAAACGTAAATCCTACCTTAAGAAACTTGTTCAATTGCGCTTCATCATTCAATGAAATGGTTAATTTTTTTAAGTTTTCATGAATGATTATACCATCATCATTGATATATCCTAAGCCAACATTGAATTTATTCTTTTCAGTGCTTGAAGAAATACTTAAGTTATTTGTTTGACGAACACCTACCCGAGTCACCGCATTAATCCAATTGGTATTGGCTGTCATAGTTGAAAGATCATACGGGGTAGTTCCGTTGTTTTGGTTTTCTTCCGTGTACAAGGTCTTAAAGCCATTTGCATCCACCATTTTGATCGGATTTACAAGTTCTTTAATACCTACTGTAGAATTAAAATTCACTGTGGTTTTTCCTTCCTTTGCCTTTTTAGTGGCGACCATAATAACGCCGGTTGCACCTCTTACACCGAAAATCGCCAAAGAAGAAGGATCTTTCAATACTTCCATTGAAGCGATGTCGTTCGGGTTGATGTAATCAATGTTATCCTGCAGGATACCATCAACCACATACAATGGGTGCACATTACCGATTGATACAGTTCCCCGGATACGGACGTCAGCAGATTTACCAGGTGTACCATTGTTTACAATAGACAGACCGGCAACTTTACCTTGTAGTGAGGCTACAGGATCTGTATTAGGTTTATCCGATACTACACTTCCATCCAGTTTCACAATCGAACCAGTCAAATCGCGCTTGTTGGCCACACCGTAACCGATTACTACCACTTCTTCAAGTTTAGTGGCATCGGTTTGCATTTTGATTTCAATGCTGGTTCTACCTCCTACAGCTACTTCTTGCGTGGCATAGCCGATAAATGTAACTACCAGAACGGCATCCGATTGAACACTAAGTTCAAAATTACCATCGCCATCTGATACCGTACCGTCTGAGGTTCCCTTTACAGAGACTGCCGCTCCGGGTAATCCTGCATTGTTTTCGTCAATTACTTTTCCTTTCAGCTTGATAGCACCTTGCGAATAGGCGCAAACGCTGATCATCATCACTGCCAAAAACGACAGTAGTGACGAGGTTTTCCATTTCGTGACATGGAATAATAGTTTAGTTTTCTTCATGAACTTTAAAATTTACATAGGTTGACAGATTAAAGAATTTTAAGAGATCATTCACCTTGTACCCAACGTTTGGTTTCGATTTTTTGAAATTTAGGGTTCGTGTTGATGGGTAATCAGTCTTAGATACAATGGAAATGAAGTATCAACTCCATTTCTGCGGTAGGGTGTAGTTGTGTTACATAATGTTGAGTTTAAGGTTTAACATTTCGTTCAATTTCAATTTCTTACCCTTGGTTTCTGCCAAATGACTGGCATTCGCCCATCGATCACGTATTTCTAGCAAAAAAAGCCTCTATTAAGGCAATTCAGGCGAAAAGAACCTGCTTTGATCAAGTTGAAAGACCTGCAAATTCGGCTCATTTCGCATTTATTGCTCCAATTTCAGGCTGTTCAGTTACCTGAAGGCTTCTCTGTTATATTTTTTGTTAAACTAAAATTAGTATTACGCAATATTTACTTCAACTTTTTTAGGCATTTCAATCGATAATTCCAGAGAGTTGGTAGTTCATTAGAATATTGCGTTTTGCGGAAAAAAAACATCAATTTCAAACGATTTAGTAGCATTTTAGGACCTTAAAGAAGATATTTTTACCGCTTTAAAAACGGTGAAAAGAGCGCCAAGAATGTCTCCCTGAATTCCGTCTAAATTTTCATGATTTTTGTCATGTATTCTGGGTGTGTTTTGTCACTTCAATCCTATTCTTAAATCCCAAAAAATTAAGGGCTGCCGAAAATGTATCATACATTTCTAGCAGCCCTTATGCAGTAGCACTACTCACTAAAGGCAGTTGAGAAACAGACTTTGGATTAGATAAAGATAAGGATCAGCGTCAGCACGGCACCTCCTAATGCGAAATACAGACCCTTTTTGAAAACTGTGGTATTGGGAAGAAACATCCAGAACGAAGACACAACAAAAAATAAAAGGGAAAGGCCAAAAAAGACGTTCATAAAAAACAAAGGGTTTTTAGTGTCTGCCTTGTGCAAATGGGTCAACTTATCCATGAAATAGGGCAATTCCTTTACTGTGTATTTCACTACACCCGTAGCTCTGTTATAACTTCCTTGCCGAAATGTGACTACGTCTCCTTCTTCTTTTTCAATCTTAAGTTCGCGTTGCCTTATTTCGCGGCCAAGCTCTTCATTCTTCAGGTTTGGGGACAAGGTTCTTTCCACCAGTTTTTCACGTTTCAAAAAATTGGTATCACGGAATATCAACGTAATACCACTAATGGCATACACGGCCATAATGCCTGCCAGAAAATAACCGAGGTACCGATGGTAAAGCCTCATTTTGGGTGTTTTGTCGCTCATACGAATAAATAAATTGTTTAGTTAAAGTTGTGATTGCTCCTTGTTATTTTCTCCCGGAGTGTTGATGACCGCCTTTTTTATGTCCATGATGCCGGTGAAAATTAAATATATTCCAGCGTTTATGTTTATGGTGCTTGTCACTCCGATTGTGCCGCTTTGCTGAAATATCAGTGGCAGAGCTCTTTTGCGCATAGGCATTGGAAGTGAATGCCATTGCCGAAATAAAAAATATTAAGACTGAAGTTTTCATTGTCTCAGCGTTGTTATCATCTAAAATTTCCTAACGGCCCAGGCCAAGCCATCCGGCCCGGCGCCAACATCAATATGACCCACCACCTCCAATTTCTTGAGGTCGATTACTGCTACATAGTTGTCTGGGGTGCATCCTATGAAAACGCGTGAACCATCAGGATCTACTTCTATCCCCGCAGCTCCTTTGCCGATGCTGATTCGTTTTACTTCTTTGTGGGTTGCTACATCGAATACAAAAAAGTCGCCACCCCTTAAGCTTGAAACGAGAGCCAACTTCCCATCGGTTGTAAACTTAAGCCGGTTTGCACCTATTGCTTTTGCATCTATTGTGGTCAACTTTTTTTTAGAGGTCAAATCTATCACGGCAATGCTTCCATCATCGGCTGCAGCCGTCCACAGTTGTTTTCCATCTGGGGTTACGTCAAAACCCTCTGCTCCTTTAGAAACTTTTACCACTTTATGAACCCAATCTCTGCGCGGTTGCGCACCAGGAAATGGAGGTGCCGGCAATAATGTGTCAGTCAGGATACTTACAGTACCGGCATTCACATTAGTGGTATAGATTTTCTTTCCGTCCGAAGTGACATACACCATGTGGGTGCGGTCTTCGCCGGTACCCATGCTCCAATCAAGTTTCCCTGTGGCTGGGTCGTAGCGTCCCACAGATTTAGTGCCTTCAGCTGAAAACCAAAGTTTTCCGTCGGCATACATTAGACCATGCGGACCGATTAACGGGCGCGTATCAATGTTCGGAAGTGCCTTTTGCGCCACCAGATCAATGACGTTTATCTCGTACGATTTGCCTCCACCTGTATTTGATACATAAGCAAATTTGCCATCCGAAGAAGCTACTACTTCATGCGGGTCAGGACCTACGGGCACCCGTGCAATAACTTTTAGCGTTGCTGTATTGATAATGGCAAGCGTGTGGTCTCCTTTTGATAGTGCCAATAAAGTTGACGGAGATGCCGACGGTTGTGCAAAACTCTTTAATGAAAGGGCGGCGATGGTAGCAAGGAAGGAGAAGACCTTTGTATAGCTCCAAATAGTTGAATTTGTTTGCTGATCCCGATGCATCATAATTTTCATGGAATTTTTGTTGTTGGACAATACTGAAGCAGTATTTATTCCTTGCAGATAAAAAATGCATATCAATCTACCCAAAAGTTTATTTAGAATTATTCTAAATAATACTATTTTTGTGGCTGTCTAGCTTTGAAATGCACTCTGAGCCCAATCTTATACAAGAAATTGTGGTGGCTGATGGCCACACGCTGACCGCATTAGGTTTAAAATATCATTTTCAAAACACAGGAAAAACCCGCATCCAACAAGTCACTGAAAAAAATACTTTATTCAGTCTTGTTAACGCAGAAACCTCTCTCATCATCATCGATTATCTCACAATGGATGGTTTCAAGACTGCTGACCTCAGCTTACTCAAGACTCGCCACCCCGAAGTTCCGATTTTGATTTTCACCGACGACAAAGACAAAGATTCCATCTTAAGTGTTTTGGAAACCGGTGTAAGCGGTCTGCTTTTCAAAGATTGCTTCGAAGATGAAATTGTGAGAGCTGTAAACTCTATTATTACGGGTGAAAAATTTTTTTGCAACAAAGTGTTCGACCTACTGATGGAGTCGCGGCGACGGAAGCAAACTGATTGTTTCCCCACCACACTCACCTCACGCGAAGTAGATATTATCAAACTTGTCGTTTCAGGAAAATCAACTACAGCCATTGCCGACAATCTCAACTTAAGCCCACACACGGTAAGTACGCATCGAAAAAACATTCTTAGAAAACTTAAAATAAAATCGCCGGTAGAGTTAGTCACTTATGCCTATGATTTAGGGTTAATCTCCAGCCGCACACCAAGTAGTAAGGTTTCATTTTAGTTATAACGATTCTAAAAACTTAATTAGCGCATTACGGTCTGAAGCTGTCATTTTCAATATGTTTTGCTTGGCTTGCTCAGCCTCTCCGCCATGCCACAATACAGCTTCAATTAAATTGCGAGCTCTGCCGTCGTGCAAAAAATTAGTGTGACCGTTTACAATTTTTGTCAATCCAATGCCCCACAACGGAGGCGTACGCCACTCGCTACCTGTAGCTCTAAAATCAGGCCTATGGTCAGCAAGACCATCGCCCATATCATGCAACAACAAATCAGTGTACGGCCTAATCGTTTGATTAGAAATTTCCGCCAGCTGATATGTGCCTGTTTTAAGTTTTGGAATATGGCATGCCGCGCACTGTGCCTGATTGAAAAGTAGTTTCCCTTTCAGTACAGTTTTGTCCGATGCATTGCGTCGGGCAGGTGGCGCAAGTGTCTCAAGATAAATTGCAAGAGCGTTCAGTTGATCAGCGGTCATTTCTGGCGTATGTGAAGGTATGTCTTGCAACTGACCGAGGCTTGCCTCTTCAGGGAAATAAGTAGAAGTAATCCCCATATCTCCATTGGCGGCAGCAGCAGCTTGCTGCAATAATGTAGGTTGAGAAGCCTTCCATCCAAACCTGCCTAGCACCATTCTATTTTCCGAAAAGTCATACACGTAATTCGGCTTTCCGGAAATACCATCACCATCCGAATCATATTCATCGGCATGACTTAAAATCGTTTCCTCAGAAACGGCCTGCAATAAACCCAATCCAAAATTTGGGTTGGCAATTCGTGGCGATAGCAGTGCATCTTTTGGAAAAGGTATGTAAGAATCTATGATAAGATACTTTGGTCTTTGCAATGTGTAAACTTGCCCGTCAGCAAATATTCCAGTGATCTCCTCGTATTGTATCTGCAACTTCATTTCTGCATTTGTTCCTGCAACTGCTTTGTTTTGAATCTGAAGACCAAATCCTGAAATAGGGATCGGCCCTCCATGATTATCAACACCAGTGCTACTCACTCTGAAAAGCATTCCACTAAAGGCCTCTGAGTCGATTAGTGGTTTCGCTCTGCCGTCGTTCACATGACATGACTTACACGAAGTGTTATTGTAAAGGGGACCAAGCCCACTATTGAAAGTCGCAGGCGGAGATACAAATGTTGTTTCAAAGACTGCATCCCCTTGCTGATGCAGAACCAACGTCTCAGCAAGGATATTTGAAAAGGGAAACGTGTAAGCCTTACTAGTTGCATCGAACGAAGTGGTTGAACCACCTAAGTAAGCTTCCTCCGCATCATCGTCTGTCGATGGGGAAAAAGAGTTTTCTCCACACGACCACATGATTATCACAAATACCAGAAAACTATAGTGATAAAGTCTTTCGTACTTCTTCATTCAGAATTTTCGTTAGCTTTTCTAATTCAGTAATAATTTCTTGAAGCTGTTCTTGTTTGGTAGTCAACGCCTGATTGAATGATGAAGGCTGCACCAAATCCATCAGTGCAAGACATAATTTAAACTGAGTGATCAATTTCTCATTGAGCGCAGAGTTCTTATTTGCAACAAGACTACTAAAATTTTTTTCCGTTGCGATGTCACCATACTTTCCCAAATAGACAGCGTATACTCCGGATAGATTATTTCGATAATCAGTCCACGAATAATCCGAAAATCGAGATTCGGCATACGCACTATTTTGTAATGTCAGTGGGATTCGGATTTTACTGTCTGGTAATTCTGTTAGAATATCAACCATCGATCCCAACACCTCGCTGAGTGCGTCGGCAGTAGATAGGTATGATGAACCACTTGAACCTGCCGCGATGAAGTCATCGTAAAAACTAGAAGTAGATCCTGGTGTCCAATAGCTAGCCAAACGATTAGCTTGAGTCAGTAAATCTTTTGATAAATAAATCAACACCTGAAATTCCCGATGGCTAAAGTCTGAGATCTTCTTATTTCCATTTTCACCAAACAAGAGATACTCAATACCATGAAAGCCCTTAGTAGTTGTAGTCATCTGTTGCACCATTGCCTCATCGATCTGTTGATTTGATTGAAGTACAGCATTGAATGCTGTCACATCAAAGGGCCAGTCATCTGTATTCGCATCAATGCCTTCGGTAGCTACAGGTCCAAAAGCGAAACTCTCGTTGTTTTCCCACGGGTCTCTCGCTTGGCTCCACTTTACTTGTGAATTCGCCAACGCTTCGTCCGTTGGTAAGGAAGCAAGTGCTACCGCGCTGTTATACAAATCGAGAGATGCCTGCTGCCATTTCCCGACGATTGCGTTTTCAATTTGAGCCAATCCCAAAATTGTTTGTTCTTCATCGGTATCAGCTTGAATTGTCTCTTTTCGAATGGAATCAAAATCATTCTGACAACCAAATGTTGAAAGTATCATCACGATACTCACGGTATATATTTTTCTCCACATAGTCTTAATTGTTGAAAGTTGTTTTAGAATTTTGCACCCACACCGAAATAAAAACTTCGGCCAATGGAAGGGATTATCCCTGGACCAGGATATTCGCCAGTGCGTAAAGTAAAGTAGCGAGTGTCAGTCAAATTATTGACACCAAATTTCATGTTGTAGTTTCCAAGATGAAATGTTGCAGACCAATCCATCACACGATACGCAGGAATGATACCTGCGATAGCATCGGCGGACGGCACATTTGAATTCCCCGCGTCGCTATACGCTTTGGAGGTGTTGCTGATGAGAAATGTAGTAGAAAATTTCAAAATAGATGCATTGAGTCCAAACCGATTTATCATGGTTGGCGCATACTCTACGTATTTTCCGTTGAATTCACCCGTTGTATATTTTGCATCGATCAGCGCAAGTGAATTAAAAAAACTAACGCTCCATTTCGTTTGATTTGTAAGAGCCTTAACGGGATTGAATTCAACGTATGATTCTATTCCTTTATGAACACTCGCAGCTACATTAGTACGGTAAGGAAATTGATTACCCGAGGCATCGGTTTTTTCAATCACACCAATGCGGTTGTTGTAGTGCAATAAGAATCCGCCCACGTCAAAATTCAAAAAGTTTTTTACCGAACCTCTAAACCCAAGGTCGCTGTTGAAGCCACCAGAATCCTTCAGATTTTGATCTACCGTAATGATCGTGCCGAAAGGTGTTAAACTTGAGTAATCCATCGGTCGGTAAGCTTGCGACCAGTTGGCATAAACATTTGTCGTATTGGAGATTTCAAACTGTAACCCAACTCCCGAAAGGAAAATGAATCGATTTTTTGATCGATCAGAGTATATTACTGCAGTTTCGTCTTCGCTCGGGTTATACCCCTTTATGGTTGAATTGATGTATTCATACCTGAAACCTGGAGTCACTGAAAATTTTTCACTTACGTGAAAAGTATTTTCAATAAAGGCAGCTAGGTTAGTGGTAGTAAAATCTAAATCATACTCAAAGCCTGGTTGAACCAAATTCAAATCAAAATCAAACCCAGTCGTTCCCACGCCTCCTCCTTGTCTTTTCATTTTACCTGAAAAGAAGCGTACTCCGGTCGCCAAAGTATTCCGAACAGACCAAAGTCTGTAATGAGTTAGCAACCTCGCCTCGGAAGTGTTGCTTTTAAATCCTTCGTGCTCCACTTCACGATTCACATACATGTTGGTAGTGGGGTCAATTAGATCCATAGCTTGTGGGCCACCATCTTCGTTTCTCCACACCAGATCACGAGCGCTTTCATTGAAAGAGGATTTGAAACTTAGTGAAGTGAGGCTATTGATTTTCCAATCCAGAGTAAGGGTCAAAATATTCCAAGGACTAGTGAGCCAGTTACGCGCCCGAAAAGAGGCGCGCGAGTTAGCGTAAAAAGCACTGTCAGTAAAACCTCCCGGCATATGCAGGCGATTTCTTAGGATGGAGTATTCAACACCAACTTTTAGTTTATCCGATAGCGAATATCCTAACCGGGCATAGCCGGTTATTTTTTTGTAATCCGAATTCGGTCGCCATCCCTGTGCACCTTGATATTGCAAATACGAATAATAACTGAGCTTACCCGATTGGCCGCCGGCTGAAGTGAAGGAATTATACATACCAAAGCTGCCGCCTGTTTGTTGGGTGGTGATTTCTAAAGGCACCATGGAAGGCTTCTTCATGATATAATTTATCACTCCTCCAAATTGCGGACCGAATTGAAGGGAAGCCGCACCGCGTGTCACTTCTATTCTTTCCACTGCTTCCAGTGCTGGTAAATAGTACGATTCGGGATAACCGTAAAGATCGGCAGTAATGTTATACCCATTCTGCCTCGCGTTCGTCTCAATAGACTGCGTAGGGTTTAGTCCGCGAAAACCAATTCCGTTTGAAGGAAATCCGCTTGCTTCGGTTTCTGAATAATTTGCTCCAGGCACTCTACCTAATACTTGTCGAGGATTATTTTGAGAAGTATTGGCATCTAAACTATCGAGGAGGATAACCTCGGTTTTCTTTCCAGTATAAATCACCTGGCTGTGGTTATCCAAATAACCCATGCCCGTGATTGATCTTACGCCGCTCACATCTACGTTTTCGAGAAGTTCAATTCTTTCCTCCGCTTCAAAGAATACATCAATGGTTTTGTTTGGTTCAACCAGAATAGTTTTAACGATTGAGGTGTACCCCACTTTCGAAAAATGCAATTCGACCTTTCCCGACGGGATGTTGGAAAGAATAAACGACCCTTGTTCATTAGTGGAAGTTCCCAATAGAGAAGGCTTAACTATAATCGTTGCATTGATTATAGGTTCGCCTACCTTGTCTCTTGCTATCCCTTTGATAGTACCGGTTTGACCAAATGTAGACGAGGCTGACGCCACCGAAAGCACCAATAAAAATAATCCTTTCATCATAAAATTCGCAGTTATTTATTGACTGCAAATTGGCGTGACGGAAAGGACTAATCAATCGCCTCTAAAGGGCAATTTTCATTTACTTATAATTTGGTAGATATACCAAGAGTTAGGTATTCGTGCTCTTGATAACAGTTGCATTAATTATTATTCCTGACTTTCAATAAAGTCCGAAGATTCAAACTCATCTCCATCACTTGGCTCAATATATTCCCCCGAATCATCTTTAGTTATCCGGGCATTAATACCCAATCTGGTCATTGTAGATCGAAGAGTATTATGATTCAGTTTCAAAATCTCCGCAGCACTTCCTTTTCCAGAAATTTTCCAATCGACTTTATTTAAAATGCTGAGTATATACTCTTTCTGCATCTCGCTCATCGAAAGATTACGATTTAAATTCGCACTAGCAGTAACGTGTGCAACTGTGAGCTCATGCAAACTCAATTCGCCATTGGTGCTTAAAATAATAGATCTCTCCAGTACACCTTCCAATTCCCGAATATTTCCAGGCCACGAGTGGTTTAGCAACATCCGATAGACTTTGTCCGGAACATGAGTGATACAGATTCCAAGTTTCTTATTGAATTTTTCCAAGAAGTGATTGACTAGTGCTGGAATATCATCCTGTCGTTCACGAAGTGGCGGCAAGGTGATTGGAAAAATGTTTAATCTGTAGAACAAATCTGCGCGGAACTTTCCGTTCAAAATAGACTCTTCAAGATTTCGATTGGTAGCCGCAATAATACGTACATCAACGAAGATCGGTTTTAATCCTCCTATTCGATAAAATTCCCCATTCTGGATTACACGCAACAGTTTGGCTTGAAACTCGACAGACATCTCACTGATTTCATCGAGGAAAATGGTACCACCATCAGCCAACTCAAACATTCCTTCCTTATGAGTAACGGCTCCTGTAAATGATCCTTTCTCAAAACCAAAAAGCTCGCTCTCAATAAGATTTCCAGGCAGAGCCGAGCAGTTTAGTGTTACGAATGGTGCCGTAGCCCTATTACTAAATGCATGTATGGATCGGGCTACTAAATCTTTTCCGGTGCCAGTTTCACCCTTCACCAAGACCACAGTGTTTAGCTTTGCAACTTGTTTTATCTTCTCCTTTACAAGTTGCATTTTTGTATTATTCCCAATCCATTCGATCGAACCACGGTTGTTGTCAATCTCTCGACGTAAGTATTCGTTTTCTTTTTGAAGCTTTGCTTTTAAGAGTCTAATTTCCTTGTTGGCAATCGTGAGTTCATCAATACTTTTTGTCAAACTATTGATAAGCTCTTCGTTCTTAAATTTTAAATGATAGACATTGATAGCGCTATTGATTGTCCTTTCAAGATCATCTTTATCCCAAGGCTTAGTAATGAAGCTAAATACTTTCGCTTCGTTAATTGACCGGATTACGGTTTCTTTTTCTCCAAAAGCACTGACCAGAATTCGCACCGTATTTGGATACTTTTCAGAAACCATTTTCAAAAACTCGATTCCGCTTGTTTCAGGCAATCGAAAATCGGAAAGGACCACACCGATGTTCACTTGCTCCATCACATTCATAGCGGCCTTTGCAGTAGTAGCCGTCATGATGTTGAATTTCTGTCTGAACGATGATTTGAAAACAGTCAAATTATCTTCCTCATCATCGAGGTAAAGAATATTTGGATTAGGGAGACTCATTTATCAATTAAGTTAAAATTGTGCGATTTCCTTTCAACGTAATAAATTAAGCAAAAATTCACTTGCAATTTATATAATTAAAAGAATGGATATTGGTCTAAGTCACTTTTTAAACAAATAAATTTAGTTGCACTTAAGCCTTCAAAGCGAAGGCAAAAAGGTTTTATTGTCCCAGCTTCAGGAGATCATTATGGTTAGGCTTAAGCTAAGGATGGTACTTATGCCCATTGAAAAATAAAATAATGTTATGGTTCCAAATTTTGGAGCGATTCTTACATCCTGCTTTGAGCAGGTCTTGGCGAAGGCAAACTTCTTAGCTTTTGAAGTTCGTGATTTTAGCTCTTTGGTTGGTTGAGCTTGGGGATAAGGTTTAAATCAATGGCCTATCAGGTTTATTTGTTTTACTCCTGAAATGGTCCATCAAATCATCATCATTTTTGTTAGGCAAATGGTATAAGAAAAGGTAGGCGCATGCCCCTCCCAAAATGATTAACATCATCAGAAATAATAATAGCACAGCAGACATTATACTTTTAGGTTTGGTTCTCTTGTGCTTACTTCAATCTTCATACCATTTAAAAAACCTCTCAATTTCAATAAAAAGGCAGGTCCATAAATAATTTTGTTGATATTTCAACAAGTCACTTTTGATAGAAAACAAAAAGTGAGGGATAAGGGTAACGGGTTTGCTCAATAAACGACTAGTTTCAGTATAGATGCATTTATTTTTATAACGTACAGCCCTTGTGTTAAATCAGTTTTTAATTGACCCCGGAAGCTACCGCTTTCGTCGGTAGTTATTCTAAGTATTGTGTGAATCCGGCCTTGTATATCTATAACCTGAACTTCTTGTTCCGCTTTCGGTCGTAGGCCATTCATTACCAACGTAACCTCTGTGTCAGTCCTTACAGGATTAGGAAATAAGCTAATCGCAGATAGCCCATCCCTCACCTCTGCTACGATTGTTTTTATAATTTCAGAGTTATGGTCTATGTCATGCTGTACCAACCGGTAGTAATTGCTTCCTTTTTCGGGAGCATCATCACGCAATTGGTAGGTATGAGATTGATTTGTGGTGCCATGCCCGTCAA
>JAFDYT010000003.1 GCA_018266055.1 Bacteroidota bacterium | reverse complement strand
CCGATGTCGGCGGTGCACCAATACAATTTGCTTTCGCGATATTGAAATACTGTGCGGAACGTATAATTCACATATACCATGTAGCCGCCGCAGGTGTGTACCATGCCTTTGGGTTTGCCGGTGCTGCCTGAGGTGTAAAGAATGAACAGCATATCTTCAGCGTCCATCACTTCGGGCTCGCATACGTTACCTACCTTTTTCATTTCAGCTTCCCACCAGAAGTCGCGGCCGTGTTTCATGGCCGGGTGCGATTTGGTGCGCTCCAGTACAAGCACTGTTTCTACCGACGGGCATTTTTCAATGGCATTGTCAACGATGGCTTTGAGGTCAATGCGCTTGTCGCCGCGAAAGGCGCCATCGGAGGTGAGCACCATTTTACATTGCGAGTCGTTGATCCGATCCACCAGCGACCCTGATGAAAATCCCGCAAAGACCACGGAGTGAACCGCACCTATTCGGGCGCAGCCGAGCATCGCGTAAGCGGCCTCGGGCACCATCGGCATGTAGATGCACACGCGGTCACCCTTTTTGATGCCGTGTGCGCGAAGCATGTTGCCCACCTTGTTTACTTCGTCGGATAATTCCTGATAAGTGATTTTGCGAAAATGTTCCTTGGGATCGTTCGACTCCCATACAATTGCCGTCTGGTTGGCGCGTGTGGCCAAGTGCCTATCGATACAGTTTTCGGTGATGTTGAGCTTGCCGCCGATAAACCATTTTACTTCGGGTTTATGGAAATCCCATTCCAACGTTTTATCCCATTTCTTTTTCCAGGTGAAATCTTCGGCTACACCGGCCCAGAATTTCTCCGGATCGGCTACGCTTTGTTGGTGAGCTTCTACATAGTCAGATTGGCTTCGTACAATTTCCATAGCGGGTTAATAAAAGGCTAACAAATTAAGAGGCTCCACAACCAAAACCAAACTAAAAGCAGACAATCAAAAAAAGAAAGTGATAGTCCGTGTGTTGCAGGCTAACAACCATTTGCCAATTCGATTAATGGGAGCAAAAAAGGATACGGTGCCCTCAAATGAATTACTTATTTTTGCGCTGCAAAAAATTATCTATTCCAATGTCACTTTCCAATCGTATCAACGCCATAGAAGAATCGGCCACGTTGGCCATGGCGGCCAAAGCCCGCGAATTTAAGAACCGCGGCATCGATGTCATCAGCTTAAGCTTGGGCGAGCCTGATTTTAAGACACCTCAGTTTATCTGCGAAGCTGCCAAGAAAGCGATTGACGACGGCAAGTATTTTTCCTATCCTCCGGTGGCTGGGTATCAAGATTTGCGCGAAGCCATTGCCGCTAAATATCAAAAAGAAAATAACGTGCCTTACAAGGCCGAGAATATTGTAGTGTCCAACGGTGCGAAGCAATCCATTGCCAACGTGATGCTTGCGCTGCTCAACCCCGGCGACGAAGTGATTATCTTTTCACCATTTTGGGTAAGTTACGACGCGCTCGTGCGCCTCACCGAAGCCACACCCGTGCTGGTGAAGGGCACTATTGAAAATGATTTTAAAGTGACGGCGCAGCAAGTGGAGGCGGCCATCACCAAAAAGACCAAGGCTATTATATTCTCTTCGCCTTGTAATCCTACCGGCTCTGTTTTTTCTAAAAAAGAATTGGAAGCAATCGCAGCGGTAGTATTTAAGCACGAAGGACTGCTCGTGATTGCCGATGAAATTTATGAGCACATCAACTTCACTGGCGACCAAACGAGTATGGCTTCCTTACCGGGAATGTTTGAGCGCACGATTACAGTGAATGGCTTTGCCAAAGGATATGCCATGACCGGATGGCGCGTGGGCTACATCGCTGCTCCAAAGTGGATCGCCGATGGAAGCAACAAAGTGCAAGGTCAGATCACGTCGGCTAACTGCTCTATTTCGCAGCGCGGCGCGTTGGCGGCCATTACCGGCGACTTGGCGCCGACCAAGAACATGGTAAGTGAATACCACAAGCGCAGAGACATAGTTTACAATTTGCTGAAAGAAATCCCAGGCGTGAAAGCCAACTACCCGCAAGGTGCGTTTTACTTTTTCCCCGATGTAAGTTCATTCTTCGGAAAATCGGATGGCACAACCACCGTTAAGAACAGCGACGATTTTTGCCTGTGGATGTTGGAGAAAGGCCATGTGTCGCTCGTGCCAGGCGGAGCATTCGGCGATGAAAATTGTGTACGCCTTTCATACGCGGCCTCAGAGAAAGATCTTGTAGAAGCGATGAAGCGGATGAAAGCGGCGCTGGCCACGTTGAAATAACTAAGGATAATTCAATGTATTAATCGGTGAACTGCCGGTCATCATGGATATTCAAAAAACAATAGATTCATTTGCAGGCCTTCGGGTGCTGATTGTGGGCGACGTCATGCTCGACAGTTATATCTGGGGAGCTGTGGAGCGTATCTCGCCGGAGGCGCCAGTGCCGATCATCAATGTAAAGAAGAAAGACTTTCGCCTGGGTGGTGCAGCCAATGTGGCGTTGAATATCCTTTCGCTCGGCGCAAGCCCGGTGCTCTGTGCACTTATCGGCAACGACGATGATGGAAAAAAACTAACGCAGCGCCTTTCTGAAAATAATATTACTTCGGAGGGCATCGTGATCAGCAATGATCGCCCCACTACGGTCAAGACTCGCGTCATCGCCAGCCACCAGCATGTGGTAAGAGTAGATGAAGAGTCGGATCAGAATGCGACAGAGGCGGAGCAAAAAGAATTGCTTTCGCGAATTGAAAAATTACTGCCCACATGCCAGGTAGTAATCTTTGAAGATTACGACAAAGGATGCCTCAATGCTTCTATCATAGAGAATGCCGTTGCGTTGGCACAAAAAAATAATATCCCTACAGTCGTAGATCCGAAGAAAAGAAATTTCCTTGCCTATCAGGGCGTCACCTTGTTCAAGCCCAACTTAAAGGAATTGCGAGAGGGGCTGAAGATCGAGGTCAGCGCATCCAATCAAAGTCAGGTGGAGCAGGCAGCGCGCGCACTGAAAGAAAAACTCAACGCCAAAGGGGTAATGGTAACGCTATCGGAGTTTGGTGTTTACATTGATTTTGAAAATGCGAAAGTAAAGCTTCCGGCTCATCCGCGTGAGATCGCTGATGTTTCCGGAGCGGGCGATACTGTGGTGAGCGTAGCGGCGTTGTGCACGGCGCTTCGCCTCGAACCGAAGATAATAGCTGCGCTGAGCAATCTCGCAGGAGGTTTGGTATGCCAGCATGTAGGCGTTGTGCCAATCGATAAAAATGAACTGACTCGCGAAGCGATTAAAGAGTTTTCGCGCTGACCTATTCTTTAAACTGCTTCTCCAGCGGCAGCTCGCGCTCAAGGTCTTGGATAATTTTCGTGTCGAGCGGACTTTCTTTGATCACGTTGTAATTGTCCCAAAACTTTTTGTTGTACGGAAGATCCTGATACTGCAGGCCATAGCTCCTCATCTTTTGCCCGAAGCTGATTCTGTTTTTCGCTTTGGGGTAAATGTGGTTGATAAGTAACTGACGAAACAACTCGGTTTCAAATTTAAGCTCACCCGTGTCGTCGTCATACCAATTTACCTGCGAGATCACGCTCAAATAATTGAGAAATAATTTTTCCTCGAAGAATTTAAAATCAATAATACGTTTGATTTTAACGAACCGACTTTCCAGACCGCTCTTTCGTTCCAGTTTTTCCTGATGATCGTTGGTATATTCCAGATGCACGATGCCGTAGGTCTTTTTGTCAACGTAAACCCGCAAGGAATAATCCTGTGAGTTGGAAATCACAAACACCTCGCGTCCGTTATAGTACGAGTCCGGTTCAAGATCAAGGCTGTTGAAAAATTCTTCCTCATCAGGAAACTGACGGTAGCGCACGTTGTTATTCAACAGTAAATCCTCAAGCAAATTATCCTTGTCGAAGAAGGTCGTGAACTTGCTGGAGTATCCGAGACTGCGCCTAACCTCAAGCAAAGCGACCCGTTCACGAAGTTTGAATTTATTTCTTGGGGCGCGATAATCATCGTCGTAGATTTTTACCGCGGCTTCGAGCAGAGAGATGTAGGTGCCACCCATTTTTTTTACGTCGCGATAAAATCCATCCATCTGAAACGGTTGAGCAGGATAATTTTCTTCAATCTTCGAGAGGGCGAGCTTAAGGATTTCGCCGCCACGCAGCGAGTCCGTCACGATGACTTCTTTTAATAATACGGAGGCAGCTTGCATCTCAATCACAACCCGCTCGGTGCTGAGCAGCGACCACACCGGGGCTTCGTAAATCTGATAGCCGAGCATGTTTACCGCCAGGATGTCGTTGCGCAAATCGGCCGGAATGTGAAAATCAAACTCGCCCTGCTCGTTGCTGATCAGACCGATTGGCTTTCCGTTGATACCCACCGAAGCATACGGCAGGGGCTCTTTGGTTTCGCGATCAATCACCTTGCCTGTGATGGTAATCTGCTGGGCGTAAACACCGACGATTACGAACAAGAAAAAAAGACTAAAGAGTGACTTCATGGATTTCGAAAGGTACAACATTGTGAAGTTGCATCTTAGTTTTCTGACCACTCAAAAATACCATTGGGCGATCGTTACTTACCGTTGGTCGCCAATACGGCCAATTGATTAACTTTATCAGCGGAATTTCGCGTTCTTGACAGCGCTTCATCGATAACTTTTAAATCACCTCATTGCTTGAGAATATTAGATAAAATACCCAAAATCTGGAGACAAGCTTACGGTCTGATTTGCGCGTGGTATTTTATCAACTTCGCCATCAGCGGGCTCATGGAGTGGCGCTTTGTTAACCCTGAATTTTATGTTTTGTGGAATGCGTTTTTCCTGTTTGAAGCGCTCTGCATTTTTATCGTACTGATTTTTTTGTGGGCCCATTTGTTGATTCGGTTCAGGCTGATTGTGCAAGTGGTAGGGCACCTTTTTGGCATTTTTGTTTTCTTCATGACCATGGGCACGCTGTCGTATTTCTTCGACGACTATATGGATGGCTTGGTCTATTTCGAGAATTGGAAAGAATACATGACCAATCTGATGAGTTGGGATGCGCTTCGCTTTCATGACCAATACATTATTACGGTGGGTGTGTATTATGTGATCCGTTACTTCCAAGGGTTGCAGCAACAGGAGCAGGAAAAAAGCGAGCTCGCCATCAAGAATCGCGAGATGCAGATTTCGTTGCTCAAATCGCAGATCAATCCTCACTTTCTCTTCAACACGCTTAATTCGATCAGCACATTAATTCACAGCAGCAAAGAGCAGGCGCGAAAAGTGATTACACAACTGTCGGATGTATTTCGCTACGCGCTCGACGCGCACAGCGAGCAGATGGTGATGCTGTCCAAGGAAATAGAATTCATCGAAAGCTATGTGAGGATACAGCAAGTGCGTTTTGGCGACCGATTGAAATTTGAACGAGACATCGACCCAACTTGCCTTACAGCGAAAGTACCGCCAATGATTTTGCAACCGCTGATTGAAAACTCAATTAAATACGGCATTGGCCCCAAGCAGGAAGGAGGTACGATTTTCCTGACGGTAAGAAGATCAGGCAGCATTATCTTTTTTGAAGTGAAAGACAATGGACTTGGCGTGAATGCAAAAAAAGTAATGGATGGAACCTCAAGCGGCATAGGAATGTCGAACACGGATTTGCGATTGAAAAGTTATTTCGGCCCACAATCGCGGCTGCGCGTACGTGCCAATGACAATGGATATTCGGTGAATTTTTTTATAGAAGACAAAGAAGCTTTTAAGAAAGTGAATGCTGTGAATGGAAAAGAAAACGTAAACCTATGAATCAAACTACCTGCCTTATTATCGATGATGAGAAACTGGCGCGCGAACTGCTCCATGAGTTTCTTGAGAATTTTCCTGAGATTGAAATCGTGGGCGATGCCAGCAACGGAACGGAAGCTGTGGCGTTGATCGACAAGCTTAAACCGGAACTCATTTTTCTGGATGTGCAAATGCCTGGTATGACTGGTTTTGAAGTACTTGAAGACATCAACCACGAGCCTTACGTGATCTTTACCACGGCGTACGATCAGTATGCTATTCAGGCTTTTGAAAAGAATGCGGTCGATTATCTCCTGAAGCCGTTGGATCTCGAACGGTTTAAAGTGGCGGTGGACCGTGCATTGAAAAGAAAGAAACTGGAAGCAGGTCATCTCGAAGACTTGCTTGGCAGCTTGCGTCCTGAGCGCGATCGGACGTCTTTTGAATCGCATGTGTTTGTGCAGAAATCAGAAAAACTGTACAGCCTTCCGGTAGAAGAAATTTTACACCTCGAGGCTTCCGGCGATTACACGATCATCACTACCAAAAACGATCAGTTTGTGAGCTCATCTGGCATTGGCAAACTGGAAGAGATCATGAACCCGGATAAGTTCATTCGAGTGCATCGGTCCACGATTGTGAACATAAGTTACCTCAAAGAAATTGAGCGCCACTTTAATGGCGGCATGGTGGTGAAAATGCAAAGCGGAAAAAGTTTTCCGGTGAGCCGCACATACGCCAAGCAAATCAGGAAGAGAGTAGTGTAACTATTTTTTATAGCCGGAGCCGCGCACACAACGGCCTGGCATCTGTCCTGTATGATTACCGTCTTTTAAAACTGGTACGCCATTTACCAACACGTGCTGAACTCCTTGTGCATAGGCATGGGAGTTTTCAAACGTGGCGTTGTCTTTGATAGTGGAAGGATCGAAAACCACAACGTCTGCATAATTGCCCGTGGTAAGGCTTCCTCTTTTTTGTAGCTTAAGATTAGAAGCCGGCAATGAAGTAAGTCGACGAATCGCTTCTTCCAAGGACATTATTTTTTCGTCGCGCACGTACTTGCCAAGCAGTCGCGCGAAACTACCGTAAGTACGCGGATGTGTTGAAGCATCGGTAAATGGTTTTTCTGCCGGAATTGAGGCGGCATCCGAGCAAATGCTCACATACGGAAGTTGAAGCATGCGCTTCACGTTGTCTTCAGAAATTAAAAAGAAAATGGTAGGGATCGAAGAACGATCGGCGATGACCAGATCGAGTAAGGTTTCGTTGGCTGACTTTCCGTGAAGCCTCGCAATCTCATTCAATCGTTTGCCGGCATATCGCTTATTCAGCGAGTCTTTCCTAAAGCCCATCACCATAACATCTTTCGGATCAGAGTTTTTGGTAGGAATGCCGAGTTCTAGTTCGCGCAATACTCGTTTTCGTATCGCCGGATTTTTGAGTCGTGCACACATGGCTTTGATGCCGCCTTCCTGCACCCACGTAGGAAGCCTCGCTGTAAGGCCTGTGCCGCTGGCATTGTACGTATACATGTCGGCAGTGATCTTAAGCCCGGCCTTCTGCGCGCTGTCGATTTTTGCAATCACCGTGTCCACTTTATTCCAGTTCCACGTGTTATTGATTTTCAAATGATAAATTTCAGCGGGGATGTTGGCTTCTTTGGCAATACGAAATGTTTCGTTGAGTGCACGGAAAATTTTGTCGCTCTCGCTTCGCATGTGCGTGATGTAAATTCCGCCAAAAGACGAAGCGGTCTTACACAATTCAATTAATTCTTCAGTGGATGCATAATCCGCAGGAGCATATATGAGCGACGAGCCTACGCCCATGGCGCCTTCTTTCATAGCCACTTCTACCAGTTGTTTCATCTCCGTGAGTTCAGCGGCCGTTGGCTTTCTGTTCTCAAAACCCAGCACATACGATCGCACCGTAGTCGCCCCAACAAACGAAGCGAAGTTGGGACTTACTTTTTTCTTTTCGAGATAGCTGAAGTACTCACCGAGCGATTCCCAGGTGGTATCGTTTTTGTTTTTCTTTTTGCGCGGACCGGGACTCCAGCCTTCGCCAAATACTTCAAGCGTTACTCCTTGTTTTATGTCGCTCATCGATCGGCCGTCTTGAATCAAAGAGCCATCGGCCCAACTCAGCATGTTGATAAACCCGGGTGCCACAGCAAGTCCGTGGGCATCAATTTCGGTTTTACCTACTGCGTTTGAAAGTTCGCCCACAAAGGCAATGGTATCGGCATTAATGCCCACATCAGTATGCACGGGTTTTCCTCCACGACCATCGTACACCTGACCGTTACGAATAATTAAATCAAAAGTCTGTTGCCTGGTGTTGCACGAAAAGAAAAGGAGAACACAAAAGAAGAGAGAAAATGATCGCATGAATAAAGCTACTAAAAAACGTTTATCGGCAGGCCACACCGTTCACATAGTTTGCAATTATCTGAAGTGAGGCGGCAGTTTCGCTCCCTGCAAATCCTGTGATATCGGAAGTAGAAACTTGCTTGTTGTACTCTTCCAGAAATGGTTTTGATAAAGGAAGGTATGACCAGTGCCACTTTTCTTCTTCGTAGCCAGTGCGACCGTTGACTTTCGAAGTATAGGGTTGGCAGAAGCCAAACTCAGCTGCATGTTTTGTGAGCCATTGATAAATCTTCAACCCTTCGCCGGAGGAAAAATAATTGTTGTCGAGAGAATTCAAATCCATGTCTGTGCCCCAGTGATGGCGCGAGGAGCCCGGCATAGAACTGTAAAGTAAAATCAGTCGGGCTCGTTCATTAAGGTCGGTGATAGTAGTGAGATCCTTTCCTTCCACCTTCGTTTTTCCGTTCCACTTATTCTCCCAGATTTTTTTTTGAGAATCGAAATTTCGCGTAGCCGAAATGATGGTCAGCGTGACGCCATCTTTTCCGGCGGCAGCCGCCATTTTCTCAAATGCGTCGAAGGCTTCCTTACGGAGATAGCCATTTAAAGCGCTACCCTGAGCATGAGCTGATGTAAGCTGAACAAACCTTGCATCTTTGGCAGGATCGAAGCGACCCAGCAAATAATTTTTTTCGACCTGTGGCGAAATGAAACTCAGACATACGAGAGAAAAAAGTATGATGAATTTCATTTCACTGGAATTAAACGCCAAGGATCAGACGTCCCGGATCTTCGAGCAATTCTTTCACACGCACCAGGAAGCTTACCGACTCACGGCCATCGATGATGCGGTGATCGTACGAAAGTGCGAGATACATAATCGGGCGAACTACCACTTCACCTTTTTGTACCACTGCACGCTCTACAATATTGTGCATGCCAAGGATGGCAGCTTGCGGAGGATTGATGATCGGCGTAGAGAGCATAGAGCCGAACACTCCACCGTTAGTGATCGAGAATGTTCCGCCGGTCATCTCTTCTATAGAGAGTTTACCATCGCGGCCTTTGGTCGCTAACCGAACTACTTCACTTTCAATTTGTGAAAACGACAGCGACTCAGCATTGCGAATGACAGGCACCACCAACCCGCGTGGGGTGGAAACTGCAATCGACACATCGCAATAATCGTGGTAAACAATTTCGTCTTTGTCTATGGATGCATTCACAGCCGGGAATTCCTTCAGCGCAATACAAATCGCTTTGGTGAAGAACGACATAAAGCCAAGGCCCACGCCGTATTTTTCTTTAAACTGATCTTTGTATTTGCTGCGAAGATCCATCACCGGCTTCATGTCTACTTCATTAAAAGTAGTGAGCATGGCAGTTTCATTTTTCACCGCTACCAAACGTTTCGCTATTGTTTTGCGAAGCGATGTCATTTTTTCTCTGCGCTCGGTACGTGCTCCACCCGAGGCGATGACCGGCGGTGTGAGTGCCGGAGCTGGCTTAGATTCTTTAGCAGGAGTTGAAACCTGAGCTTTTACGGCGTCTTCCTTCGTGATTCTTCCGCCCACGCCAGAGCCCGCTACCTGCGATGAGGCAATTCCTTTTTCATCAAGGATTTTGGCGGCAGCCGGTGAGGGCGTGCCGGAAGCATACGATACGGTTGTCGATGGAGTGGAAGCTGGCGTTGTGGTTTTTGCTGCCGGTGCTGTGGTTGTAGCCGGAGCGCCTTCGGTCACTTCAATTTTACAAATGAGTCCACCAATAGGTAACGTGGTCTTTTCCTTAGCAACGATGCGCAAAATTCCGTTGGCTTCGGCCGGCAATTCAAACGTGGCTTTGTCGGATTCTACTTCGGCGAGCACTTCGTCGAGTTTTACAAAGTCTCCGTCTTTTTTCAGCCAGGTCGATATCGTCACTTCCGTGATGGATTCGCCTACGGCAGGCACTTTCATTTCTTTTATGGCTCCTGTAGTTTGCATAGGTTTTGAAGCTGTGGTAGTAGATGATTTGGTTTCGGCAGGAGTGGTGGCGGTTGCTCCGGCGCCATTGGCGATCTCGCAGATGATGGTACCAATGGGCACAACCTCTCCTTTTTGTTTTGCAATTTTTAAGACACCGGCTTGGGGTGCAGTGAGTTCGAATGTGGCTTTGTCGGATTCAAGCTCCGCAATCACTTCATCCATTTTCACGGTATCGCCATCTTTTTTTAGCCAGTTGGCAATGGTCACTTCCGTGATTGATTCGCCGACGGTAGGTACTTTAACTTGTTGTGCCATTCAATTTTTTATTAAAAGATTTTTCACTTAGTCCAATGCCTGATTTACGATTTTTTCCTGCTCGGCCTTATGCACTTTTGAATAGCCAGTAGCCGGTGAGGCACTTGCCTTACGAGATATAAGTTCGAGACCTTGCATGTAGCGGAGGATGAATCCCCAATAGCCCATGTTGGCAGGCTCTTCCTGCACCCACGTCAGCTTGGCGCCTTTATATTTTTTCAATACAGCGTTCAATTGCTTTTCAGGGAACGGATGGAGCTGCTCTACACGTACGATTGCTACGTCTTTGGTCTTCTTTTTTGCTCTTCCTTCGGCGAGGTCGTAGTAAATTTTTCCGGTACACAACACCACGCGCTTTACATTCTTGGCGTCCACTTCGGTGTCGTCAATCACTTCCTGGAATGAGCCTTTCGTGAAATCTTTTATCGGCGATACCACCGATGGATGGCGAAGTAATGATTTCGGCGAAAACACAATACATGGCTTGCGGAAATCCCACGTTACCTGGCGGCGCAGCAAATGGAAAATGTTGGCCGGCGTGGTAGGAACACAAACCACCATGTTATACTCTGCCGAAAGTTGCAGGAAGCGTTCTGGCCTTGCGTTGGAGTGCTCCGGTCCCTGACCCTCATAGCCATGCGGCAATAACATCACCAACCCGTTCATCCGCTGCCATTTTGATTCGGCGCTGGAAATAAACTGATCGATCATTACTTGTGCACCGTTGGCAAAGTCGCCAAACTGTGCTTCCCAAATCACGAGCGCGTGCGGGCTTGACATGGCGTAACCATATTCAAAACCGAGTACGCCGTATTCTGAAAGCAGAGAGTTGTAAATATTAAATTTCAATTGCCCCTCTTCGATGTGATCGATATTGCAATACGGCTCGTTGGTATTTGAGTCAAACAGGTAGGCGTGGCGGTGACTGAACGTACCGCGTTTCACATCTTGTCCCGACATACGCACAGGCACTTTTTGCGTGAGCAAAGAGCCGTAGGCAAGAAGTTCGGCTTCAGCCCAACCAAGCATCTTATCATCAAAGAAGGCAGCCTTTCTGTCCTTCAATAATTTTTCAATTTGCTTCAGCGGCTTAAATCCTTCCGGAATGGTAGTAAGCGCTTTTCCAACTTTGTCGATCACCGCTTGTTTGACGCTTGTGTCAGGCGACTGATCAAAATCTTCTGGAGTTGATTTCCTGAGCTTCTCCCATTCGTTTTCGATTTTTTGAGGAGTGTATGGAAGAGGCTTTTGCTTCACCTCATTCAGGCGATCTTGAAGTTGTGTGCGGAAGCTCTTGTCGAGTTCATCGGCCAGTGTAGCATCCACATCGCCACGCTCGATCAATTTTTTTACATACACTTCACGCGGATTGGGATGTTTTGCAATGAGATTGTAAAGCTTGGGCTGTGTGAATTTGGGCTCATCGCTTTCATTGTGTCCGTGACGGCGGTAGCACAACATATCGATGAAAATATCTTTGCCAAACTTCTGGCGATATTCTACGGCAAGATTTGCGCAGAAGGTAACTGCTTCGGCATCGTCGCCATTCACGTGAAGAATGGGCGCATCAACTATTTTAGAAATATCAGTGCAATAAATGCTGGTGCGGGCGTCATCATAGTCGGTGGTGAAGCCGATCTGATTATTAATCACGAAGTGAATGGTTCCACCTGTAGTATATCCTGGCAACCCCGACATCTGAATTACTTCATACATAATTCCCTGACCGGCGGCAGCGGCATCGCCGTGAATGAGTATTGATAAAGCTTTAGTAAGGTCGCCCTGATATTCGTCGTCAATCTGACCGCGGGTGTAGCCCACCACAAGAGGGTTGACAGCTTCGAGGTGCGAAGGGTTGGGAGTTAATTTTAAATAGATTTTATTTCCTGATGGCGTTTCAATATGGCTGGAGTAACCGAGGTGGTACTTCACGTCGCCATCACCCATAGTAAGGTCTGGATTGATGTTGCCTTCAAATTCTGTGAAAATCTGCTCGTATATTTTTCCAAGAATATTGGTGAGCACATTCAAGCGGCCACGGTGGGCCATTCCGATCACAGCCTCCTTTACGCCCAGCTCGGCCGACTTATTAATAATAGTCTGTAACGCGGGAATGGTATTTTCTCCGCCCTCCAGCGAAAAGCGCTTCTGGCCTAAGAATTTGGTATGAAGGAAGTTTTCAAAAACGACGGCTTCGTTGAGTTTGCTCAGAATCCGCTTCTTTTCGTCCTGGCTGGGGTTATAGTTAAAATATTCCTTTTCTATCTTATTGAAAAACCAGCCCCGTACTTCATCGTTGCGGATGAAATTATATTCAAAACCAATGGTGCCCAAATACAGAACTTTAAGCCGTTCAATGATTTTACGCAAGGAAGACTTGGGCATTCCGATTTCGGCGGCCACATCAAACTCCGTATCCAGATCAGCGTCGGTAAGGCCAAAGTTGGTATGGCTTAAATTAACTCCGTGGTCGCGGCGCTCGCGCACGGGATTCGTGTTTGACTTCAGGTGGCCAAAAGAGCGGTATGCAAAAATCAGCGTTCGCACATACGTCTCTTTAATATTACCGCCTTCAGACGAGCCGTGGCCGTTTTCGCCAAAGCGCTGGCTTGAGAAGTCGTATCCCTCAAAAAACTTTTGCCAGGTAGGATCTACCGCCGTCGGGTTTTCTCTGTAATTCTGGTAAAGCTGATCGATATAACTTACGTCAGCGTTGGAGATGTAGGAGTATTTGTCCATAGTTTATTGTGAAAGGGAATCAAACCTAAAAAAAAGGTCATAAATATTAAAACTTAATAATCGTTTAAGCAAATTTACTAACTAAGAATATCTCTTCAATCGTTTTAACTCACTGGGCAGCAATTTGATTGCCGCAACGATCTCTTATTTTGAATAAGATTGGAAGTAGAGGTTGCCAGGTTAGAAAAAAGCCTTACTTTTGCAATCCTTTTAAAAACGGACGAGATCCAACATTAAAACCTAACAAATGGTAAAAATCAGATTGGCCCGCAGGGGCAGGAAAAAACTAGCCATGTACGATGTAGTAGTGGCAGATGCAAGATCGCCACGTGATGGCAGATTTATCGAAAAGATCGGGACATACAATCCATTGACTGTTCCAGCTTCCATCGAACTTAAAGACGACAGAGCGTTTCATTGGTTGATGAACGGTGCGCAACCTTCAGATACTATCCGTGCCGTGTTGTCATACCGCGGAATTTTGTACAAAAGACACTTGCAAATTGGTGTTAACAAAGGCGCCATCACGCAAGAGCAAGCCGATACGAAGTTGGCGGAATGGTTGAAAACCAAAGAAGCCAAGATTCAGTCTAAAATTGATAGCGTAGCGAAGTCGAAGGCTGAAAAAGCCAAGGCACGCAAAGAAGCAGAAACAAAAGTGAAAGAAGCGCGCGCCGAAGCCATTCGCAAGAAGGCCGTTGTAGCTGAAGCTCCTGCCGCAGAGGCTGAAGCTCCCGCTGCTGAGCCGCAAGCATAATTTTCACTCACTGATAGCGTAAAATGCCAGCACTTTGTGTTGGCATTTTTATTTTTGATAAATGAATATAAAGTCACTTATAAAAGTAGGGTACATCGCTAAAACCCACGGTCTGAAGGGAGAAGTCACGGCTATGATGGATAGTGACATTGATTTGGCCGACCATTCCGTCGTAATGATTGAATTAAACGGGAGCTTTGTTCCTTACTCTATCGAGGCTATCTCGGGACAAGCCCTGAAACCATTCATCAAGCTACAAAGTGTGGATACCCTGGAAGAGGCTTCGGCGCTGAAAGGTGGAAGTCTTTACATTTCTAAGGAAGAACGGGCTAAACTTACCCGCGGAGAATTTTATGATGACGAGGTAGTTGACTTTAAAGCGATTGACGCGAACCATGGCGAGCTCGGGAAAGTAAAAGAAGTGCAAAGTCATGGGCCTAACCGGCTGATTTTGATCTTGCATGGATCGAAGGAAATACTGGTGCCGGTGAACGGGCCATTCATAAAAAGTATAAATAAGTCGAAGAAAACGATTCAGCTCGAACTGCCGGATGGCTATTTGGAGGTTTAAACAAGACCTCGCTCTCATTTCCCGAATTTTTTAACGAAAACATTGCACGGATAACGTAAGAGGCCACTTGCTAAAAGCCGGCCGCAGCACTCCTTTTATTTTTGCATCGAAATTTTGTGTGAAGCGATGAAAAGGGTAATCCGGAATCTGATAATTGGCAAAGGAGTTTATATAGAATCACGTAATGAATACAGGCAGGTTATGCTCTCGGGGCATTACGCGTTGTTGGCCCTAGTCATTATCTTCTTTTACCTTATACTCGATCTACCGTATGGCTTCACGCAATCCGTGGTGGTTTTCAGCTTTGCCTTTGTGCTGATTGCTTATTCGCTGGTACTTCACAGGTTGAGAAATCACTGCCTGGCCAATTATATTCTTTTCCCAACGCTCAATTTATTGTTGTTTTTAATTTCTTCAAGCGAAAGCAAAGAGACAGGCTCGTTTATCTTCTTTATTCCAATTTCACTGGGTGCTTTTGCTGTGTTTAATTATGCGCAGCGAAAAGTGGCCGTTAGTTTTGCCGTGTTGAGTTTTGTATTCTTTGCAATATCAGTGGTGGGAAATTACTCCTTCCTTCCTTTTCGGAATTATCCTGAAACTTACCAGCGGTATTCATTAATAATCAATTTTATGATTGCCTTTCCGGTTTGCGTCATGGCAGTGTATTTGCTAATCACATTAAATCAATACAGTTCGCGGCAGCTTATCGAAAGCAACAAGCAGCTTGAGAAACTGAACGACGAGCTCGACCGGTTTGTCTATAGCACTTCACATGATTTGCGCGCTCCACTGCTTTCTGTGTTGGGTTTGCTAAAACTTGCGGAGAATACAAGCGAGCTTAAGGAAATGCAGAACTACCATCGCATGATGAGTACTCGCATGTCGGCACTGGATAAATTCATCAAAGACATTACGGACTATTCCCGCAACAACCGACTTCAAATAGTACAAGAGAATGTTCATCTCGCCCCCATGATTGATGAAATATGGGAATCGCTCAAATACAGCAGCGATGCAAGGGGGATTGAGTTTGTGAACGACATACCATCGCACCTCGTGATCATTAACGATCCTACGCGGCTCCAGGTAGTGCTGAGTAATCTGATTGCTAACGCCATTCGCTACCACGACCAGCGCAAGGAAAGAAAGTACATCCGGATACATCACTTGCAAACACCCACCTCGTTTTCTGTGTATGTGGAAGATAACGGACAAGGAATCGCGCCAGAGTTTCAAGCGAAAGTTTTCGAAATGTTTTATCGTGGTAATGAATCCTCTCAGGGCTCTGGCCTTGGCCTTTATATTGTTAAAGAAACCTTAGCCAAACTTTCAGGTACAGTTCACCTTACGTCTACCCCACGACAGGGTAGTACCTTTGCTATATCGATGCCAGTATTAGCCCCGATCGGCTAGCCGTCCATCTACTACACTATTTTTATCTGAATCTGAATTTGTACTTTTAATTCAAATTCGATTACGATGAAAAGACTTCTTCTACTTCTCTTTGGCGCTTTTGTTTTTATTCAAAGCAACGCTCAGGAACAAAAAAAATGGCAGGGCAAATTCGAGCAGTTGGATTATCTGCTCCCAACACCCAATGAATACCGCTCAGGTTCTGGAGCTCCGGGTCCTAAATACTGGCAGCAAAAAGCAGACTATACCATTGATGCTGAGATTGACGAGCCAGCCAATCAACTCAATGGTAAAGAAACAATCACTTACTACAACAATTCGCCGGAGACCCTTACCTTTCTTTGGCTTCAATTGGACCAAAACGTAAATAAAAAAGAGGGCGAAGACTTCGGAAGCGCCTTTGGAAACCTACGCGACACACTCACAGGGCTTACCATGCAGTACCTTGTTCGTCCGGTGGAGTTTAAGGCTGGCTATACCATCAATTCTGTAACAGACAAAACCGGTAAGCCTTTGCCGGTAACAATCAATGGCACGATGATGCGCATTGACCTGAGCACTCCCATTAAGTCCGGGGAAAATTTTTCATTTAACGTCGCGTGGAGTTATGCCATCACCGATCGCAGCATGTTCATTTTATCGCGAGAAGGGTATGAGCATTTTCCCGAAGACAATAACAATGTGTATTTGATTGCTCATTGGTTTCCACGCATGTGCCAGTACGATGACTTTGAAGGCTGGCAAAACAAACAGTTTCAGCGCCTTGGAGAGTTTGCTCTTGAGTTTGGAAATTACAAAGTAAACCTGACGGTTCCGGCCGATCATATTGTAGCCGGTACAGGAAGCCTCACCAATGCCAAAGAAGTTCTTTCGGCTACGGAAGCCGACCGGTTTGAAAAGGCAAAGTCGTCGTTTGATAAACCAATGATTATAGTTACAGAAGACGAAGTTCGCTCGAAAGAGAAAACAAAATCGACGGCAAAAAAAACATGGCGCTTTCAGGCGGACAACGTGCGTGATGTAGCCTACGCAAGCTCACGCAAATTCATTTGGGATGTGCAAGCCGTAAAGCTACCGACCAATACGCTTCTGGCGATGTCCTTTTATCCAAAAGAAGGTTTGCCTACCTGGACAGAAGAATCGACGAAAGCAGTAAAAAATGCGGTGGAGGTATATTCGAAAAACACATTTGATTATCCCTATCCCGTGGCGATCTCTGTGAACACTTCTAATATTGGAATGGAGTTTCCGATGATCAGCTTCAATGGCGGTCGTCCGCGCAACGGAAAGATGAGCGATGGCGCTAAAGCCGGAATGATCGGCACGATCGTTCACGAAGTAGGCCACAACTATTTCCCTATGATCGTAAGTTCAGATGAACGTCAGTGGATGTGGATGGACGAAGGGCTTAACACGTTTTTGCAAACGCGAACCGAAATGGAACGCTATCCGCAATTCCATCATACTCAACCCAAAGATATTGTGCCGTATATGAAGGGCGACAAAAATACAATGCGACCCGTCATGACTACGTCTGACAACGAGCGACTCATGGCGTTTGGCTCCAACTTTTATCAGAAGCCTACCGTGGCGCTTACCATTTTACGTGAAACTATTATGGGGCATGAACTTTTTGATCGCGCCTTCAAAGAATACGCAAACCGCTGGAAGTACAAACATCCACGTCCTGCAGATTTATTCCGCACGCTGGAAGATGTTTCAGCAGTGGATTTGGATTGGTTTTGGAGAGGTTGGTTTTACGGTACCGAAAATGTTGACCTCGAACTCAACGATGTGAAGTGGTACAAGACCAACACGCAAGTGGCTGACCCCGAAAAGAAAAACGTGACCGTGCAGCCCGGTGACCTTGCTACCAAAAAGGATAGCAAGATGAATGATTTCACCAACGGCCCGCTGCCACTCACTGTAATTAATACCCCCGACGCCAACTATGGACAATTCCTTAGCCGGCTTGACGATAATGCCGTGCGTAAAAATCTGGAGAACAAAAATCTCTACCAATTGAAATTCAAAAACAATGGAGGGCTGATCAGTCCGATAGTCATCGAATGGACATACAAAGATGGAACAAAGGAAATTGAAAAAATTCCGGCGGAAGTATGGCGATTAAATGAACAGGAAGTAACCCGCGTGTTCGTTAAGTATAAAGAAGTGGTGAGCATTGTAGTTGACCCCAACGCGGAAACGGCCGATATTGATACCAGGAATAACTCTTTCCCTAAAAAACAGGAAGTCAACAAGTTTGATCAATTAAAAAAGGGGAATTGATCGTTATTCAATTGAGAAAAATAAAAAATGGCTCAGAATTTTCTGAGCCATTTTTGTTGTTCACGTGCAAACTTTAAGTGACCCCGGGGAGGCTCGAACTCCCGACCCGCTGATTAAGAGTCAGCTGCTCTACCAACTGAGCTACGGAGTCGTTTTATGAACAGGACAAAATTAATTCATAGAAAGCGGAATACGAATTGATCCTCAAAAACCTTATTCATTTTTTTGTTCATTAAAGACCTTGCTATTCTTTTTTCCAAAGAAGAAATAAACTACGAGCCCGATGGCCAGCCAACTAAATAGCCGTATCCATGTTCCCAGAGGTAGTGACACCATCATGGCCAGGCAGGTGATGATTCCTAGGATAGGAACGACCGGTACCCACGGCGTTTTAAAAGCACGCGGCAGGTTAGGCTGACGCTTACGCAAAATAAGTACGCCAAGACAAACCATAATAAATGCCAGCAACGTCCCGATGCTAGTCATTTCGCCCACTACGCTGATAGGAACTAAACCCGCAAAGAGCGAAATGAAAATGCAAAGCAGGATATTTCCTTTATAAGGCGTGTTGAATTTGGGATGAACTTGCGAAAATAATTTTGGTAATAAGCCATCGCGGCTCATAGAAAAGAAAACCCGAGACTGGCCGAGCAAGTCCACAAGAATCACTGAAGTGTATCCAATAATAATGGCCAGGATAATCGCCTGACTTAGCCAAACGAAGGGAGTTTTTTCAATCGCTATAGCGACCGGCGCCGCGCTGTTTTTGAATTCTGTATAGTTGGCCAGGCCGGTCATGACAAAACTGAAAAGGCCAAAAAGCAAAGTACAAATCACCAGCGAACCAATGATCCCAATCGGCATGTTGCGTTGCGGATTTTTGGCTTCCTGCGCCATCGTTGCAACGATATCAAAACCAATGAAAACAAAAAACACAACTCCAGCTCCTCGAAAAATTCCACTCAATCCAAACTCACCGAAGGTCCCGGTATTAGCCGGTATGTAAGGCACATAGTTGTCGGGGTTGATGTAATTCCAACCCAACGCAATAAATACAATCACGACTCCGATTTTCAAAGAAACGACAATGACATTGAAGATAGCCGACCCTTTGGTGCCGCGAATAATTATGGCTGTAATAAAAATGATGATAAGAATGGCGGGCAAGTTAATCCACCCGGTCACGGTTGATCCGTCGGCAAGGGTCAGTGTCTCAAATGGCGAGGCCGTAAGTTGAGCGGGAAGATGAATGTTGTAATTACTGAGAAATCGCATCAGGTATTGCGACCAACTGATGGAAACTGTGGCAGCGCCCACGGAATACTCAAGCACAAGATCCCATCCGATAATCCAGGCGAACAATTCGCCCAGTGTAGCATAAGCATACGTGTAGGCGCTTCCCGCTACAGGCACCATGGATGCAAACTCTGCATAACACAACGCGCTAAAGGCACAGCCCACGGCAGCGATGATGAAAGATAGCGTCACCGCAGGACCAGCGTGATTGGCGGCAGCAATCCCCGTTAAGGAAAACAAGCCAGCTCCAATAATTACACCGATGCCAATGGCAACAAGGTTTACTGCACTAAGACTTCGCTTGAGCGTGTTCGTGCCGATTTCGTTCGCTTCGCGCTGCAGCGTGGCAATAGATTTTAAACGCATAAGAAAAAACTAAAGTGGCGGCAAATATAGTCTATTAAACCGGTAGGAATTACGCCGGCTAACTATTTAGAAAAAATAAATTGGACTAGATGTTGAGCCAGTAAGTGAACTTGAACACCAGCGCGCGGTTTTTGCTGAAGAATGTTTCGGGCAGATAGTTTTCAGTGTACACAATATAAAAATCTGACGCAGGCTTGTAGCGCCATTGAAACCGCGCATTGAGATTCATGTTGTCAAGTAACTTGTTGTATTGCACGTAAGTGGTAAGGAAAATTTTGTCGGTAAAAGTGACATCAAATCTTGGCCCGATCAAAAACAGTTTTTCGTTGCCGTAATTGCCGGGCAATCTCAAATCATTGTAATCAAACCGGAGCGATACATTTCCGTAAGGCTGATACCGGTAATTCAGCTGTCCGTTGATGTCGAAATTAGTGCCATTATAAAATCCGCCAAAGGTAGCTTGCGTTGTAAGGTTCACAATTTTTCGTGTGTTGCTTTGAAAAGTAACGGAGCCATTTTGCCACGTGTACTCTTCACCAGTTTTGAAATTGGTGAGTGTAGTTGGGTCGATCGGATTGAAATCTGCTGTCAGCCGTGAGTAGATGTAATTGTAGGAAAATAAAAGTGTGGCGGTATTAATAAAATTAACATTGTACGAAAAAGTGTATTGGCGATCGGTGAGTGTGCCGTCGGGAATGTACGTTTGCTGAAGCATCGCCTGGGGCCCCATGAATACTACATTTTGCTTGGGATAAAAGCGAAGTGCACCGCTGGCAAAGTAATTAATCTGACCGGGATAAATTCCGTGACTTGGAACGTAACCAGCTTCAGCATTATAGTTCTTTCCAATGAAACTGCTTCCAATGGTAGCAGTGATCTGGCGTTTGTTGTACTGAAGGTATGATCCACCCGAAGTATTTTGTGAGCGTGAAAAGTCGTCAAATGACTTGGCGAAGAAAGCGCTGGTGTACCACTTGTTGTCTTTACTGTACGACTCCAGATCAGCATCAATCACACGGTTGTAGGTGTTACGGATTTTGTTGGGACTGTTGTGTAGCAGGTCGGTTTGAAAAACTCCGTCGTGAAAATACTTTGTGGAGTCACCGGGGCCGACGCCAAGAGTTTCTTTATCGGCGTAGGTAATCGCAATGTTCGACTGATGCCAGAAATTGTGCTGAAGGGTAGCCACTGTGTAATTCTGAGTGGGCAACCCAAGCGACAGATTTTCTTTGGTTTGCATGTTCATGGTGCTCAGGCGCCAGCGTTTGCTTAAGGAGCCACTCAAGCGCGCACCAAAAGCAATGGGTGTTCTCTGATACAAACCGTCTTTGCCTTTTACTAACCCAATTCTTCTGGAAAAGAAAACACGCGACTCTGGAAAGCCTGCCTTATCAAAAAGGTCGTTGTTCTCTAAAAAGAATTGCCGTTTCTCCGGAAACTTAAACTCGAATCTTGTCAAGTTGATCACTTGCTGATCGACTTCCACTTGTGAGAAATCAGGGTTAACGGTAAGGTCGAGGTTTAGCGCAGGAGTCACGGCTACTTTTGCATCTAATCCTGCAGTGAGGCTCGATGTCTGCGTGGATGGCTGAACTTCATGATCTGTTGAGGCATTGCCCGCCACGTATGGAATCAACGAGATATTGGTGTGCGCCGGAGGAATAGGATCTTTCCACAGCAACTGTCCTGAATAGGCAAACGAACCTGTTGTGTATTGAATCGGCGTATGAATCCATGCCGACTTGTGATTTCTTTTTTTGTCGGACCGGTCGAAGGCGATGTTCCATTCTTTCAGGTTACTCTTGTAGCGAAAGCTCTTGAAGGGAATGGCGATCTCGGCAATCCATTTGTCCGCGTAGCGCACCACTTTGCTATACCATTTGTTATCCCAACTGATGCCAAACGAATCTTCGGCCGTGCCTGCGCCGGAAATGGTTCCTTCCATTTGAATTCCCTTAGGCGTGATCACAAAGAAAAATCCGTTGATGCGATCATTGTAGGGGCCGATGTTCATACCCACGTTATCGTTGCGCTCGTAGTCAAAATCCCTTCGCAGCGAATTGATCATATCCCTCGATTCGTCATCGTAGCAGACAAATGAAATGTAGAAATAATGTTCGTTAAAGGTAACGCGCGCTTCGGTTTGCTTTGGGGCCAACGCAGTATCAGTGGGATAATTGAGGTACCAGTCTTTGGCTACATCCGCTTCGAGCCAGTCGGGTTCATCAAGGATCCCGTCGAGTTTGATGGCACCTTTTGCTTTTTGAATAGTAAGGCCCGTGCCCGGTTTATTTTGGGCAAACATCAGGCAAGGAACAAAAAGGAGCAATACAACAAATCTCATCACCAGAAGCAATTGGTATAAAAAGGCAATATAGTATTTTGATTATTTCAGGAGGGGCTGGTTGTGATGGCTTTAGGAATTATTTAACAAGTGATCGATGGCTACGAAATCACTTTAGCTTTCCTAAAAATGAGTAGCCCCAAATAAAAAAGCCCTCGAACTTTCATTCAAGGGCTTTTCAAAACTAGCAGAGGAGGAGGGATTCGAACCCCCGGACCCCGTAAAGGGTCTCCGGTTTTTGACAAAGGCATCCCTTCGGGACAAGACCGGCGCAATTAAACGGCTACTCCAGGGCAATTCTTTTTCAGGATATTAGTTTCGCAGGTAGCCAAAAATAAAAAGCCCTCGAACTTTCATTCAAGGGCTTTTATAAACTAGCAGAGGAGGAGGGATTCGAACCCCCGGACCCCGTAAAGGGTCTCCGGTTTTTGCCAAGGGCATCCCTTTGGGACAAGACCGGTGCAATAAACCGCTACTCCTTATTTTATTCTTTTCAGATACTTTTTTCGCAGGTAGTCAAAAATAAAAAGCCCTCGAACTTTCATTCAAGGGCTTTTATAAACTAGCAGAGGAGGAGGGATTCGAACCCCCGGACCCCGTAAAGGGTCTCCGGTTTTCAAGACCGGTGCAATAAACCGCTCTACCACTCCTCTGTTTCAAATGATACCCTTCTCTTTCAGGTATCTGTATCCTTCAATTGACTTGAAGAACAACTCTCTTCTATATGCTTCTAATCTGTTGTCAAAAGTCTCACTATAAATTAAAATCCAAGGTCTTTTTGGCTTTGTGTAGCGAACTTTTCCCTGATTATGCCTTATCAACCTTTTATTCAAATCTTCCGAATGACCATAATAAAAGGTCTTAGTAACAATACTCTGCAAAATGTAGGCATAATACACTTTCCAAAGTTAATTTAATCCCCGAACCCAGTAAAGGGTCTCCGGTTTTTGTCAAAGGCATCCCCTTGGGACAAGACCGGTGCAATAAACCGCTCACTCCTCTGTGCAAACGGTTAATTTTAAGGACTGCAAAAGTAATGGGAAAATCTTTTCCTGCCAAGGTCAGCGGAAGGATTTCGTAATTTTCTTTGTGCGCTGGTGCGCGTTAATAGACTCCAGCTTGCGCCCATAGTGCAGGCTCGCATTGATTTCGTAGCCAAAGAGCAAAATCAGCGTGATCAGTTGCACCCAGGCCATCAGGGCTATCAGAGCGCCAATAGAGCCGTAGACTTTATTATAACTGCCGAAATTGGTGATGTAATAAGAAAATCCGTAGGAGACCGCCAGGATGGCAAGTGTGGCCAGGAACGATCCGATGGAAAAGAAATTCCAGTTGTAGTGCACGGCAGGCCCGAAATAATACACGAAAGAAATCGCCACAAAAAACACGACAAATATGATCAGGAAGCGAAGTCCGAAAAGAAAATACAACGTGTATTTGTCCAGGTTAAGGTCACTGAATTTCTCAATGTTTTCGGTTACATAATTCAAGGCTATCTGCCCAACCACCAATAGTAAAATCGCAAGCAGTAAAACAACGGCCAGCATGACGGTGAGCCATATTGCCGTCAGGCGCATTTTAATCCAGTTTCTTTTCTCCACCGTGCGGTAGCACGAGTTGAATGCCCGCATGAGCGCCATCATTCCATTGGTAGATAAATAAATGGCAAACAAAAACCCGAACGTAAGCAGACCGCCACGATGAATGCTTACAATGTCCAGAATGGTGGACGATGCAGCCGCATACATGGTGCTTGGCGTCACGTCCTCAAGAAATTTCATGATCGTGTCGGTCGTTATTTCAGGAAAATAGTGCGACACGTAAGGGATGAGCGTGAAAAGAAAAATAATGGCCGGAAAAATAGCGAGGATAAAATTGTAGGCCACGCCATTGGCTTTGTCCATCACTTCGTCCTCATTGATGTTGTGAAAGAAAATCTTCAGGAATTTATAAAGCGAGAGATTATCGTGCTTTTTGAAACGAATACCCTTAAGCCAGTGGCGTGTAGATCGGGCCGACGTGTATTGTAATATCCGTTTGCGCGTTACGTATTTCATCCAAAGTAAGGTTTCAATACGTGTTGAAAATGTTCCGGCGGGCGGCATGGTTTGCCGGTGGCTTTATTCACAAATGCAAGCAGAGTTTCTCCCTGGTGAATCAATTTGCCGGAGCCATTGAAGATTTCATATTCAAAAGTGATTTTCACCGAGGGCTTTTCGCGAATGGTGGTCACTATTTTTAATTCATCGTCGTACAGCGCGGGCGAAAGATATTTTGATTTGTTTTCGAGCACCGGCATCATCACTCCACTTTCTTCCAGCTCTTTATAGCTCAGGCCCAGTTGGCGTAGGCTTTCAACACGACCTACCTCGTAGTACATCGCATAAAATCCATAGTAAACAAAACCCATTTGGTCTGTTTCGCCATAGCGTACACGAACGGTAGTTTCGGATCGATACATTTATTTTTTGTTGCGTTCGGCTTTTTCCATTTCGGCATCCAGGGCCTTCTGGTAGCGTCGTGCATTTTTGTTGTGATCTTCCAGGTTGTGAGCGAAATTATGATAACCTGAAAAATCTTCTTTAGCACACATATAATAATAATCGTGATGCTGATAATTTAAAACCGCATCGATGCTTGCCACCTGCGGCACATTGATCGGTCCTGGCGGAAGCCCCGGATATTTGTAGGTATTGTATGGCGACTTAATTTGTTTGTGACCGTTGAGCACACGCTTCAGCGTAAAGTCGCCAAGGGCGTACACCAGCGTGGGGTCGGCTTGCAATGCAATATCTTTTTTCAGGCGGTTAAGGTAAAGCCCGGCAATAATTGGCGCTTCATCAGCTTTGACAGATTCGGCTTGCACAATGGATGCAAGTATGGAAATTTCAATGGGCGTAAGCCCTACTTCTTTGGCTTTGTTTTTCCGCTCTTCGGTCCAGAATTTTTTATACTCCGAATTCATCCGGGCGATAAAATCCGTAGGCGAAATATTGAAATACACTTCATACGTGTTGGGGATGAACATGCAAAGCACGTTGTCTTTGGTGAAGCCTTCATTGTTGGTGGCTACAAATTCATCAAGCGCTTCGTTGAATTCATCTGGAGAGATACCGATGTTCTTTGTAATTTTTTCGGCGAGTTCTTTGCGCAGACGCACATACGAAAACGTGACTTTCACCGCTTCTTGCCTCCCGCTCTTCAATACTTTTATGGCCTGAAGGTTGGTCATGTTGGTGCGCAGCACATAGCGACCAGGTACAATGGCTTTGTCATAGCCAGAAAGCCGCGCCAGAAAACTGAACGACACCATATCGTTTACAATGCCCTTGGCTAAATCTTCCTGCACTTGTCGGAAAGTTTCGCCCGGTTTGATAATCAGCAGCCGGTCTTCACGATCCAACAAAATATTAGGTGTATAGCAAATCTGATATCCATAAAATACAAAGCTGATGGTGAGCGTAGACACCACCAGATAAAGTACGAGCTTGCCTTTGGGAACTTCGGCCATAATTTTCTTTTGCAATGAAACCCAAAATTACAAAAAGTAATGAGGAACTGCCGTGAAAAAGGAACAGGCCAACAAGGGTTTCTGTAACTTGCGCGCATGGAAGCTGAGTTTATTTCCATTCACCCCAAAAATCCGGAGCCACGAAAAATAGCGCAGGTAGTAGAAGTGTTGCAAAACGGTGGCATTGTCGTTTACCCAACAGATACTATTTATGGAATTGGCTGCGACCTCATGAATCGTCGTGCGGTGGAGCGACTCTGTCATATCATGGACATCAAACCGGTAAAACTCGACTTGTCTTTTATTTGCAATGACGTGGCGCACATCTCCAAATTTGTCAAGAGGATTGATACACCTGTCTTCAAAATATTAAAAAACACATTGCCCGGACCGTTCACTTTTATTTTTGATTCGAATAGTAATGTGCCAAAGATTTTGGGAGTAAATAAAAAGACGGTGGGCATCCGGATTCCTGATCATCCGATACCGCTGGCCATTGTGAAAGAGTTAGGCAACCCGCTCATCACGTCGTCCATCAAAGACGATGATCACATTAAAGAATACACGACCGATCCGGAAGAAATTTTTGAGGACTTTAAACACAAAGTAGATCTGGTGATTAATGGCGGAGCGGGCGGCCATGTACCTTCTACCATTGTCGATTTTACTGGCGATGCGCCTGTCATAAAGCGTCAGGGCCTTGGCGATTTCAGCGAATACTTGTAGCCGTCAATTAGAGAAGACCGTCTGCCCCGAAAGTAACTTTACGATAGCATTTTTGGTGATGGTTTTTATTTTATCACCGTTTACTGAACTGCCGATGCCCATGCCCGAACACCAGGTGTTGCTGCCCGCGTTTACAATAATCCCCGAAGTTTTTGTGCGCTTAAGAATGATGAACGTTGGGATTGTTTCTTTCCCTGCACGAGAGCCTCGGTCAAATCCGATCAGTTCAACTTTTTCAAATTTCAATAGGTCATTGTCGAGCAGCGGATAGCCATCCAGATCAAATCCTTTGATCGGCGCACCGTCATATTCGCCGGTAGGCAAACCAATGATATCCCCTCGGTTCAAACCTAACCCGGTAAGTAGGGGTGAAAGCGGATTAACAATTTTGTAACCGTCCCAACCGTAGTCATCGTGCAATCCATAGCCGCCGTGTTCAAAATCCTCACCAATGCTAGTCAGTATCGAAAATTGCAAAGAAGGGTCCGTCCATGTCACGGTTTTCATAGCCGGGTCAGGTTCCGGATCTTTCACGGGATCGCGATGGCAGATGAGTGCGTCTTTGCTAGCCGTGTAGCGTGCATGCCACCACATGGTGTTCCCCGACAAAACGATAGCGTTTTTTCCACTATTCACGAATTGGTCGAAGTGAACCCGAGCCAGACGAGTCCAGTATTCACTGTGACCAATGATCATCAACAGCTTGCTGTCTTTGAAGGTGGTATAATCGTTGAGGTCCACGTCGGTGATGTAGTTAATGGAATATCCAACCAGCGATGGAAACCATCTCAGGCATTCGACACACTCGCCATATTCAGTGGTGCTTTCGATCGGCCGGAGAAAGGAGACCTGCGTGGAAGCTTCATTGTTGTCAGAGTTAAATCCATAAAGACTTTTGCCTCCGGTGTTGCAATAGGCGTTGATCGTATTGACCGGATAAACCACCGTGATATCAGCGGCCAAACTTGATTTTACAATGAATGGAATTTTATTTTCTATTAAATAAATTCCACTCGTTATTCCTTGGGGTAATTTTATTTTTCCGTTGGATAAAAACTTAAATCCATTTTTGTAAGGCTCGTCAGGTTGAATATCCTGATGAAATAAATTCACGTCCAAACTAAAGACCAGCGAACCTTTGATGTTGAAAAAACCCAATGCACAATTGAAGGGGCTTGCTGATTGAAGATAGACCTGCACTTCTTCACCAGGAAAGTATGAGGTCTTGTCGGTGTAGCCTGAAAGCACCGCTTTATCGCATGCCGGCAGCGGAACCGGTAATGGTTTGGTGGTTTCGTTGTCCCGGCAGGATTGCAGGACGACAATAAGAATAATAAACAGGACAAGCGTCCGCCGGAAATTAAATGCCATAACTGTAGACTCCCAAAACTAAACCAAATAAAGAAATATCTTTATGAGAAAAATCATGGTCGCTCTCATAGAGCCTCATTACCTTCCTTCTCTCGAATTTTTTTGCGCTATTCTCCCCTGCGATACGGTTGTACTCGAGCAACATGAGCACTTTGCCAAACAGACTCTGCGGAACCGATGTTACATCAATACGGCTCAAGGCCCTCAATTGCTGAGCGTGCCGCTTCATGATCGTCACGGAAAAATTTTGTTGAAAGATGTTCGTTTGGAACCCGGAAAAAAATGGAGAAATAACCATTGGCGTACGATCGAATCGGCATACCGCAAGGCGCCGTTTTACGATTACTACGAACGGGATCTGCGTGAAATTATTTTTCACGGACATGAACTGCTCTTCGAATTAAATCGGGATTTGCTGTCATTCTGTCTGCGAGGCATCGGGGTCAAAAAAAATATTTCGGCAAGTGTGGCGTTTCACGCCGAGGCGGAAAAAGACGTTTTCGACCTCCGTTCGCAGATTAGCGACAAGAAACCGTTTGCATCACGCACTATTTACCGCCCCAACTCCTATTATCAGGTTTTTGGCAATGAATTTGTACCCAACCTCAGCCTGATCGATTTATTGTTTTGTGAGGGGCCGGAATCTTTAGCGAAGTTGAAGTCTTCCAGCTTTCCATTGAACAAATAAAATCGGTTCAATGTTAAGTGGCAGGATAAGGGTTGCAGCCACTTTATTTTTTGAATTATCAACCCTAAACATTTACATTTACATATAACCAGCTGTATGGCGAACATGGAAGCAAAATTCTCTAACCGGGTAAAAGAAGTAATCACACTAAGCAGGGAGGAAGCCCTAAGGTTAGGTCACGATTATATCGGCACAGAACATCTCATTCTGGGCATGATACGCGAAGGCGAAGGAGTGGCTGTAGCATTGCTGAAAAAATTGGGCGTGCAACTCGATCAGCTTCGCGCTGAAATCGAAAAAGTATCTAAAGGAACAGCTACTCACGAAATAAAAAACGTAGCCAATATTCCCCTGACAAGGGCTTCAGAAAAAATTCTGAAGATCACCTATCTCGAAGCAAAAGTTTTTAAAGCGCAACTGATAGGCACCGAGCATTTGTTGCTCTCCATCTTGCGCGATCCCGACAACCTGGCCACTCAAATCCTCAACAAATTTGATGTAGCCTACGACATCGTAAAAGAAATGCTGGAATACCAACACGAAAATCCTACTGCATCCTCGGACACTGACGATCCGGACGAGGATTCTTCGAAGATGTTTGGAAGCGGGTCAGTTCCCGGAACTGGCAAAGAGAAAAAAGGCGGCGAAAAATCGCGCACTCCGGTGCTTGATAATTTCGGCCGCGACTTAACGCGCCTGGCGGAAGATAACAAGCTCGACCCGATCGTAGGCCGTGAAAAAGAAATCGAACGCGTGGCGCAAATTCTTTCAAGAAGGAAAAAGAACAATCCTATACTAATTGGAGAACCTGGCGTGGGTAAAACCGCCATCGCAGAAGGTCTTGCCTTGCGTATTGTGCAGAAAAAAGTATCGCGCGTATTGTTTGGCAAGCGTGTAGTTACGCTGGATCTGGCTTCCCTCGTGGCCGGTACGAAATACCGTGGCCAGTTTGAAGAGCGCATGAAGGCGGTAATGAACGAACTCGAGAAATCACCCGATGTAATTTTGTTCATCGACGAGTTGCATACCATCGTCGGTGCAGGAGGAGCTTCAGGCTCGTTGGATGCTTCCAACATGTTTAAGCCTGCTTTAGCCCGCGGAGAAATTCAATGCATTGGCGCCACTACACTCGACGAGTATCGTCAGTATATTGAAAAAGACGGAGCATTGGCTCGCCGCTTCCAGATGGTGATGGTGGATTCTACATCGGTAGATGAAACGATACAGATTCTGGATAACATCAAAGAAAAATACGAAGACCATCACCACGTAAATTACACCAAAGAAGCCCTCGAAGCGTGTGTGAAACTTTCGGATCGCTACATCAGCGACCGCTTCCTTCCCGATAAGGCTATTGATGTAATGGACGAAGCCGGAGCACGCGTGCATATTAATAACATTCACGTGCCGGAAGACATCGTAAAGTTTGAAGAGGCGATTGAAGATGTGAAGAAAGAAAAGAACCGCGTGGTGAAAAGCCAGAAATATGAAGAGGCTGCGCAACTCCGCGATAAGGAGAAGAAACTCATTGAGCAGTTGGAGTTGGCCAAGGCACGTTGGGAAGAAAAAACCCGCACCGAAAAATACACTGTCACGGAAGACAACGTGGCCGACGTAGTGGGTATGATGACAGGTATTCCGGCTAACCGCATCGCTCAAAAGGAAAGCAACAAACTGCTTGGCATGGCCGATCAGTTGAGTGGAAAAGTAATCGGTCAGGAAGAGGCAATCAAGAAATTAACCAAAGCAATTCAACGCACTCGCGTGGGATTGAAAGATCCGAAGAAGCCAATAGGTTCATTTATTTTCCTTGGCCCTACTGGAGTTGGAAAAACCGAATTGGCCAAAGTATTAGCAAGTTACCTTTTCGACAAAGACGATGCGCTGGTGCGCATCGACATGAGCGAATACATGGAGAAATTCTCAGTATCGCGCCTGGTGGGTGCGCCTCCCGGATATGTGGGCTACGAAGAAGGTGGCCAGCTTACTGAAAAAGTGAGGAGAAAACCGTACAGCGTAGTGCTGCTTGACGAAATTGAAAAAGCACACCCTGACGTATTCAATATTTTACTTCAGGTTTTGGACGACGGTATCCTGACGGATGGGTTAGGCAGAAGAGTCGATTTCAGAAATACCATCATCATCATGACGTCGAACATTGGCGTGCGCGACTTGAAGGATTTTGGAGCCGGCATTGGTTTCACTACCAAAGCGAAACGCGAAAACGAGGAAGAGATGATGAAGAGCACAATTCAAAGTGCATTGAAGCGTGCGTTTAGTCCTGAGTTCTTAAACCGCCTTGACGATGTGATTGTGTTTAACTCGCTACAGCGCGAGCATATTCACAAGATTATCGACATCACACTCGGAAAACTTTTCGCCCGCATTCTTACTTTGGGTTACAATGTAGAGTTGACCGAAAAAGCGAAAGACTTCCTGGCTGAAAAAGGATATGACCAGCAATTTGGCGCACGTCCGTTGAACCGTGCGATTCAAAAATATCTTGAAGATCCGGTGGCCGAGGAAATCCTCAAAGGAGAGGTGCCCGAAGGTGGAACTATCACCGCCGATTACGAAGGAACCGGTGAAGTGCTGACGGTAAAATCAAAAAAGGCGAAAGCTTCTAAGGAAAAGAAAAGCGAATAAATCATCGATTACGCAAAGAAAAAGGGCAGGCAACTGCCCTTTTTTCGTTTCCTCATTTTGAAATATTTTCAAATGCCGCCCGTGGTAATATCTTTGCGGCCTCATTCAAAAAATTATGATCTCTGTAGATTCGGTAACGGTAGAATTCAACGGCGCGGCGCTGTTCAGCAATATCACATTTAACATTAACGAAAACGACCGCATCGCTTTGATGGGTAAAAACGGTGCCGGCAAATCTACACTGCTCAAAATCATGGCCGGAGCGAGCAAACCTACTCGCGGCAAAGTTTCGGCGCCGAAAGAGGCAGTGATCGCTTACCTGCCGCAACATTTGCTCACCGCCGATGACTGTACCGTGTTTGAAGAAACGTCGAAGGCGTTTTCAAAAATTCTGGGCATGAAGCAGCGCATGGACGAACTCAACAAGCAGTTGGAAACTCGCACCGACTATGAATCGGATGAGTATGCAAAAATCATTGAGGAAGTATCTGAGCTAAGTGAAAAGTATTACTCCATTGAAGAAGTGAATTTTGATGCCGAGGTGGAGAAGACACTTCAAGGTTTGGGATTTCTTCGTTCTGATTTTACACGATCGACAAGCGAGTTCAGCGGAGGATGGCGCATGCGCATTGAGCTTGCAAAAATTCTATTGCAAAAGCCTGACCTGATTTTGCTTGATGAGCCAACCAATCACCTCGACATTGAATCGGTGCAATGGCTGGAAGAATTTTTAAAGACCAACGCCAAAGCCGTTATCGTGATCAGCCACGACAAAGCTTTCGTCGACAACCTTACTAATCGCACCATCGAAATTACGATGGGCCGCATTTACGATTACAAAACCAACTACACACATTATTTGCAGTTGCGCAAAGAGCGACGCGAGCAGCAACAGAAACAATTCGATGACCAGCAAAAAGAAATTGCTGACATCACAGCGTTTATCGAACGGTTTAAGGGAACCTATTCCAAAACCCTGCAAGTGCAGTCGCGCGTGAAAATGCTTGAAAAGATTGAGATTGTAGAGGTAGACGAAGTGGATACTTCGTCGCTGAACTTAAAATTTCCTCCGGCACCCCGCTCGGGAAGCTATCCGGTAATTGTTGACGGACTCACCAAACGATATGGCGACCACGTTGTGTTCCAGGACGCATCCTTGACGATAGCGCGCGGCGAGAAAGTAGCTTTTGTAGGAAAAAACGGCGAAGGAAAATCGACGTTGGTGAAAGCCATCATGGGTGAAATTGATTTTGAAGGAAAGCTACAGCTCGGACATAATTCTATGATCGGCTATTTCGCCCAAAACCAGGCATCGCTGCTCGATGTTGACTTGACAGTTTTTGAAACTATTGATCAGATTGCACAGGGAGATATTCGAACCAAAATCAAAGACATACTCGGCGCCTTCATGTTCAGCGGCGATACGATCGATAAAAAAGTAAAAGTGCTGTCGGGTGGAGAACGTACTCGTCTGGCGATGATCAAACTCTTGCTTCAGCCTGTAAACTTGCTGATCCTCGACGAGCCAACCAACCACCTTGACATCAAAACCAAAGACATTTTGAAAGATGCGCTCAAGGCTTTCGACGGAACATTAATTCTCGTTTCGCACGATCGTGATTTCCTCGATGGCTTGGCCGGTAAAGTTTTTGAATTCGGCAACAAGCGCATCAAAGAGCACTTCGAAGACATCAACGGCTTCTTGCGCAACAAGAAGATTGAAAATCTCAAGGAGATTGAAAGAACAAAAGCGAAGTAGTTACTTTTTCAACTCAAAAGTTAACCACTGCACTTTTGGATCTGCATCTGGTGTAAGTGTGAAGTAAACTTCAATGGTTCCCTTCTCACCAACGATATCAAAGGAGCCTCGCAGCAAATTTTCGGGCTGCATTTTTCCTACGGAAGTGATCTTGCCAATTTTAGAAAGCAGCTCATCAGTTTGCTTTTTGCGATAGGTTTTTGAAATATCCGGAAAGAAATTTTCTGCGAAGAGCGAGTCATGCTCATCGCCCCAGGCGGGCAAAAGTTTTACAATTTCGTCCTGCACTTTTTTGAGCGTCGGAGAAACGGGCAAGGCTCTTTTTTTAAGAGCAGCCAATTGCATCAACGTGTCAAGAGCTTGCGTGGCAGGCGCGCCCATGTTGGCGTATGTAAGGTTGCTGAATGCTACAATGCCTACGCCATGATCAGGAAGTAAAAGGTGTACACTTCCAAAACCAGGAAGGCCACCGCTGTGTGAAACGGTCACCACGCCATGACAATCCTGCCGCCAGCCTAAGCCAAAGCCGTAGCTTCCGGTACGCGGACAAAGTTCGCCGCTGTGCGACTTGTAATTGGCCGCGAGTCCGCGAAATACCCAAGGCTGTTGCATCTCGCGCACTGAGCTTCGCTTCACCGGACCTGTTTCATCCGCATTGCGTGGAGGCCACGAAGTCAACAGAAAACTCATGTACTTGGCAAAGTCGTCGATGGTGCAGATCATTCCGCCCATCGAAGCATATGAGCCGTCTTTCAGCAGCGCTTCAGGTTTCCACTGGTTGTCTTCCCATCGGTAGCCCATGGCTAATTTTTCACCCTTAATTTTTTCGTATTCAAATTCGCAGTCATTCATTCCCAGCGGCCGAAGAATGTTATTGATTACATAATCCTGATAATGTACGCCGGAGACATTGGAGACAATACGGCCAAGCAAGCCGTAGCCGAGATTGCTGTATTCGAATTGAGATCCGGGATTAGAAGAAAAGGAAATACCACTTTTTACCAAGTCGATCAATTCCTGATCGGTGTCCGAAAGTTGGCGATCGCCCCAAGGGTTATCTTCAGGAAACCCTGCTGACATAGTAAGTAAATTGAAAATAGTAATCGGTTTAGAATCCTTGGTGGGATATTTAATAGAACTCATCTCGGGAATGTACTGTGCCACGGGATCTGAGAGTTGAAGTTTGCCTTCGTCGCGTAAGCGAAGGATCGCCATCGCAGTGAAACTCTTCGTCATCGAGGCAATCCGAAATCGCGATTTGTTATCCGCCACAATTTTCTTTTCCAGGTTGGCATAACCTGTGGCATGAGAATAAATCAATTTATCATCGACCACAATTCCATACGCTATGGCGGGATTGTGATTGGCTCTGGCCGATTGACTGAAAATCGAATCGACTACCGCCGTGTATTTTAAAATCTTTTCCGCTCGCAACGAGTCTTCGAAGAACGGCGTTTGATATTCGCTGCTGAGGGAAGCGATGGAATAATCGGATGTTTTCTTTTCCGCGCAAGCGAAAAGAAAAATACCGGCGACGAGAGCAACTGATTTTTTCATGATCTGCGATTGAACTTCAATATAAAAAATTGGAAGAAGAAAAGGCATCTGAAATTTTGGAAGTGTAACAATCCGATTATCTTTCGGGATGAGTGAAAAAGAATTTAAGCCCGTTTTAGGATTGTGGGATGGCACCATGTTGGTGGCCGGATCTATGATCGGTTCAGGTATTTTCATTGTCAGCGCCGACATCGTGCGCAACGTGGGTGGCGCCGGCTGGCTGGTGGCAGTGTGGGTGATCACCGGCTTCATGACCATTACGGCAGCCGTGAGTTACGGCGAACTCAGCGGTATGTTTCCTAAAGCCGGCGGGCAGTATGTGTATCTGAAAGAAGCGTACAATCCGCTCATCGCTTTTTTATACGGGTGGAGTTATTTCGCTGTCATTCAAACCGGCACCATTGCCGCCGTGGGCGTCGCATTCGGAAAATTTACAGCCTACATAATTCCCGCCGTCAGCGAAGATCTTGTTTTCCTTAATCTTGGATTTTTAAAAATTTCACCGGCACAGGTGGTCTCTATTTTTACGATTGTGTTGCTTACCTATATCAATAGCCGTGGAGTGAAAGGTGGCAAGGCTATTCAAACTACATTAACTGTAATTAAACTGGTTTGTCTTTTCGGATTGATCGCCTTCGGACTGATCATGATGAAATCGGATGTGTGGCAGATGAACTGGGCTGACGCCTGGAAAATGCACGGCATCGCAAAAGACGGCAGTGTGGTTGACTACACGCTAGCGTTGAGCGTGGCCGCGATTGTAGCTGCTATGGTTGGATCGGTGTTCAGCAGCGACTCATGGAACAGTGTGACGTTCATTGCCGGCGAAATGAAAAACCCGCAGCGCAATATTGGCTTGAGTTTATTTTTAGGAACGCTGATCGTGACGATCATTTATGTCACGGCCAACTTGATGTACCTCGCTTCATTGCCTTTGCACGACATTGCTTTCGCAGAAAAAGATCGTGTGGGTGTAGCCGCCGCCAACGTGATTTTCGGCCCGGCGGGCACTGTCGTCATCGCGCTGATGATCATGATCTCTACGTTTGGTTGCAACAATGGACTTATCCTTTCTGGTGCACGTGTGTATTACACCATGGCCAAAGACGGTTTGTTCTTTAAGAAAGCTGGCGAACTCAACCGGTTTTCTGTTCCACAATACGGTCTTTGGGTGCAGTGCATTCTGGCGTCTATCTGGTGCCTTAGCGGCAAGTACGGCGACCTGCTGGATATGATTTCGTTTGTGGTTGTGCTCTTTTACATGCTTACTATCGCGGGCATATTTATTCTCCGAAAGAACCGCCCAGAAGCTAACCGACCTTACAAAGCCTTCGGCTATCCGGTGCTGCCATTGGTTTACATTGCTATGGGCACCGCGTTTTGCTTTTTGTTAATCATCTACAAGCCTACTTACACGTGGCCTGGTCTGATCATCGCCCTTACGGGAATTCCTGTGTATTATTTTGTAATGAAAGGAAAATCAGCCGCCGCCTAATTCTTTCTTGTAAGTTCTTCCAGCAACCCGCTGATGCTGGTGAAGGTGCGGGTGGAGGTGCTCCACTGTACGGCATCATTTTGATTGGTGATGAGCACGGTGCGGTCGCCCTGATCGGCTACTGAAAATCCCTCACGCTCCAATGCATTCTTCGTCCAGAGAAATGCAAAGCCCTCGCCCGATAATTTTATGGTAGTATTTTGGTGGGACTCATGTTGTACTTTTCCCGTCTTGAGGTCAAAGCCCTTGAATTGAAAAATTTCGTCAAACGATCCGTCTAAGACTAAATCTTCCGGAATACCGGTTTTGATTTTCTTATCAGGCGTAGCCAGCCAGATGTGATCGGCCATCTGCAGGGCAAGGTCAAGTTCGTGCGTAGCCACCAAAATCGCTTTGTTCTTTTCGCGTGCCAGCCGGTGTAATAGCTTCATTATTTCCACGCGATTGTTAAGATCAAGATGGGCTGTAGGCTCGTCGAGCAATAACACAGGTGTTTCCTGTGCCAATGCCCGGGCAATCATGGCCAATTGCATCTGGCCATCGCTCAGCTGCTCCAATTTTTTATCGACAAGATGCCTGATGTTTACTTCGTCTATCGATTGGTTAATGATGCCAAGATCATTTCGCGAAAGCGAAATCCCCCACGACAGGTATGGATATCGGCCATAGCTCACCAGGTCAAACACGCGCATCGTACCCGACGTAATTTTGTCGGTGAGTACTAGCGCGATGTTTTTTGCATCAAGCTTTGAAAGAGACCCTCCTAATAGTGGATGAAGGCCCGCCAGCGTGGCAATCAAAGTCGATTTGCCTATTCCATTTGGCCCCATGAAGCAGGTGAGTTTCCCGGGGGCGAGGGCAAGGTCGATGTCGCTAAATAAAATATTCTGACCGGCGGCAGAGGGATAGCCCACGGAAAGTTTTTTAGTTCGAATGGTGATTGCTGAATTGATGGGCATCCTCGTAAAACTGTCCAAAACTAAGATAATCCGGCCAAAACGCTCTATTCCGCCACTGGGCCCTGCCATTAAGTTTGAATTCGGGTTTGTAAATCCGGCAAATCCTACCCATCTTTGCACCCCTTTGATAAGAAAAAGCAGGAAAAACGAATATGAAACGCACATTCCAACCTTCGACCAGAAAAAGAAAGAACAAGCACGGCTTCCGCGAGCGCATGGCAACGGCCAATGGCCGCCGGGTTTTGGCAAGCCGCAGAAAGAAAGGCCGTAAGAAACTTACCGTTTCTGACGAAGGCACTTCTAAGAGTAAATAAAAATCTGAGTACATTCCATTCGGAATTCAAGGATTTCAATCCTGATGGTGAATGGTAACGTATTCATTCAAAAAAGCCGAAAGGCTATCGCATAAGAAAATCATACAGGAACTCTTCGACAAGGGTTCCTCTTTTTATTTACACCCCTTCAAAGTGCTGTACCTTCCGCAGCAGAATCCTGAGGTGAAAGAAAACAGGGTGCTGATTTCCGTTCCCAAACATAATTTCAAGAGAGCGGTTGACCGCAATCTGATCAAGAGACGCTTCCGCGAAGGCTACCGCCTCAACAAGTCAAAAATCGCATCGCCCGTTTTTTTCTCGATTGCGTATATTTACACGGCTAAGGAAATTTTACCCTCGGCCATAATTCACGAAAAAATAATTTTGTCCCTTCAAAGACTGAATAATTCAGGCCGGGAGTCGAACCAAAAGCCAATGTGAAAACACCCTCTGAATACATGAGAAACAATCCGCTGAAGACAAAGGGAAGAAAAATTGCTGTTGCGGTAGTGCTGATGGCGGCGGTGAGTGTGGCATTTACCGTGCCCGCCGATCGCTATTTCGACATTGCCAAGAGCCTCGACATATTCGCCACACTGGTGAAAGAAGTGAATGCCAACTATGTAGATGAAATAGAACCGAAAAAATTAGTGGATACCGGCATTCACGGCATGCTGGAGCAGTTAGATCCGTACACTGTTTATATTCCAAAAGAAAACTCAGAAGCATTTAGCATCCAGACCACCGGCGAGTATGCCGGCATTGGCGCACTGGTGGGCCAGATCAATCACAAAACAGTGGTCACTAATCCGTATCTCGGTTTTCCTGCCAATCGCGGCGGTATACACGTGGGCGATGAATTAATTTCCATTGATGGCAAAGATGTGCAGGGAAAACCAACCGGCGAATCAAGCGCTTTACTAAAAGGGGTTCCTAAAACCGAAGTGGAAGTAGAGATCAAACGCTACGGAGAATCTACCACCCGAAAATTCAACCTTGTTCGCGAAAAGATTAAAATCAGCAACGTCACTTTTCAGGGGATGATCACCAAAGAAATCGGGTTGATTAAATTGGAGGAATTCACACCCGGTGCAGGCCGCGAAGTAGCCGAAGCAGTTACAAAATTGAAAAGTCAGGGTGCAACCAAGTTGATCCTTGATCTGCGCGACAATCCGGGCGGATCTCTCTATGAAGCGGTAAATATTGTGAACATCTTTATTCCGAAAGGAAAAGAAGTGGTGTCCACAAAAGGAAAAGCCCCCGAATCCAATAAGTCTTATTACACGCTTAATAATCCAGTTGATCTGGAAATTCCACTCGCTATTCTCACAAGTGGAGGCACGGCTTCCGCCTCTGAAATTGTATCGGGTTCTCTTCAGGATTATGACCGCGCTATTTTGATTGGACAGCGCACGTTTGGGAAAGGATTGGTGCAGACTACACGCCAGCTCGCTTACGACGCGCAACTGAAAATTACCACTGCCAAATATTATATACCCAGCGGCCGCTGTATTCAGGCGCTCGACTATGCTCATCGTCACAGCGATGGAACCGTAAGTAAATTCGCCGATTCGCTGAAGCGGGAATTCAAAACTAAAATCGGTCGCAAGGTATATGACGGCGCAGGCCTTGATCCTGATATTAAAGTGAAAGAGGAGGAGATATCGGCGGCTACCGCCGAACTGATTGGCTCGGGGCTAATTTTTGAATACGCCAGTAAATATTGCGGCGAGCATAAAGCGATACCCACATCGATGAAATCGTTTCGCCTTACCGACGACGAGTACACTAAATTTATCGAGTGGCTAAAGACGCAGCATTTTGATTACAAACCTGAGTTGGAAAACAAAATGGAAGCGCTGATGAAAGCCGCAAAAAGCGAAAGCTATTTTGCCGAAGTGGAAACGCCGCTGAAAGAATTAAAGAATAAAATTGAAGAAGCCCGTCAAAGCGATTTGCGCAGGTTTAAACCTGAAATTGTAAAAGCCCTTGAAGAGGAAATAGCTTTTCATTATCTGTTGGTACAGGGCCAGATTGAAGTAAGCGAAGATCGCGATCCGGAAATCCTGGAAGCAAAAAAACTGTTGACTGACGCCGCCCGGTACGCGCAACTTTTGTCATTGCAATAATGGCGCTTCTGTTAAGCATAGAGACATCCACGCACCACTTTTCCTGTGCGCTTCATCAGGATGAAAAGTTAATCGGTTACGAAGAAAGCAGTGTTCAACAATCTACTGCATCTCAACTTGCTGTCATTATCGACCGACTTTTTACGATTAGTCAAACAGACAAAAAAAATCTGAGCGCAGTAGCGGTAGCAGCGGGCCCTGGATCGTACACCGGGTTACGAATCGGCACTGCAACGGCCAAAGGAATTTGCTATGCGCTGAACATCCCTTTGATTTCAGTAAATACGCTTTACCTTTTGGCTTATCAATACACAAAGCAATTTCCTAACCTCGAAAACAATTCGTTGCTGTGCCCCATGCTCGATGCACGCCGCATGGAGGTTTATTGTATGCTTTTAGATAAGCAACTTCAAATCGTACAACCCACCGAAGCAAAAGTTATTGATGGCGAAAGTTTTTCCGATCTGCTGGAAGAAGGAAGAGTTGTTTATTTTTTTGGCGATGGGGCCGACAAGTGCAGAGCAGTTATTACCAGACCTTCGGCGCGATTTGTGGCGGATATTCATCCACGCGCCTCTGATCTTGGGGAACTTGCGCTCCGCAAATTAGTGGCCGGAGAAACTGAAAATCTTCAGACCTTCGAACCCTTTTACCTGAAAGATTTTCTGGTGAAAAAACCAAAATTGGTTTCTTGATGTTTGCAAACCTATGGAAGAGCAAATTGTAAATCGCGTAGCCGCCAGCAATCTGATTACCTTCGATCTCGAAGAATTATACCCTGTTGGTGATCGCGTTTCATTCGATATCAAAGACTTACTTTTTCAGGGATTGATCTTGAAGGAAAAGGATTTTCGCGATTTTATTAAAAACCATGATTGGGCCCAGTATACTGGCAAACACGTGGCCGTGACCTGCACCGCCGACGCTATCGTCCCCACGTGGGCATTCATGGTAGTGGCTGTGGCGCTCAAGCCGTTTGCTTCCACTGTTTTTTTTGGCTCACCCGACGAGTTGGAAAACCACCTTTTCATGAAGAAACTCGATCAAGTCGATTGGAATAAATTTCTGGACGCCAAAGTGGTTGTAAAGGGCTGTAGCAAGGTAAATGTTCCGGTTTCGGCCTATGTAGAAGTGGCAAATCGCCTCCAACCCCTGGTGTCAAGCCTAATGTTTGGCGAACCGTGTAGCACAGTGCCACTTTTTAAGCGGAAAAAAGCATAATTTTTTTGGCTTTTAACTCGCTGAAAATCAATCCGTCGTTCCAAAAACCCATTTTTTGTGGATAAATAGTTCAAAAACTTTTTGTCTAGCCATTGCAGAAATGCTCTTGTGTACTACCTTTGCACTCCCATTTGGAAAACGAGTGGGGGGATGGCGGCGAAAGAGCCGAGTCTGGGAGGGGTGGTAAGAGCCCACAATGTCTTTAGGAAAAGAAGTAGAGACAAACGTTCATTGAATAGATAGGAATTGATAGCGGACCCGCTTTAAATCGATAGAGGTTTAAAGCGAGTCGATTCGAAACGTTTTTTTTTGAAGTCGCGAGATGGAGAAAAGGACAGGACAAAAATCGATGAAGCCAAGGACAAATGACATAGTGGAAAAGTTGAAGCCGCGAGGCGGAGATGGAGTACACGGACAGCGAGAGCTGTTTAAAGACTATACTATGGAGAGTTTGATCCTGGCTCAGGATGAACGCTAGCGGCAGGCCTAATACATGCAAGCCGAACGGCAAGTTGAGTAGTAATACTTGACCTAGAGTGGCGTAAGGGTGCGTAACACGTATGCAATCTGCCCGCAACAGGAGGATAGCTCCCCGAAAGGGGAATTAACCCTCCATAGGACCACACGAGGGCATCCGAGAGTGGTTAAACCACAAGGGGTTGCGGATGAGCATGC
>JAFDYT010000002.1:410372-532080 GCA_018266055.1 Bacteroidota bacterium | reverse complement strand
GACTTCGACGGTGACCAGATGGCCGTTCACGTTCCGCTCGGACAGGAAGCTGTTTTGGAAGCTTCTTTGTTGATGCTTTCATCACACAATATTTTGAACCCTGCCAACGGAGCTCCGATCACTGTACCTTCTCAAGACATGGTGTTGGGATTGTATTATCTCACCAAAGGAAGAAAAGGCGAACTCGGCGAAGGCAAAACCTTCTACTCAGCCGATGAAGTAATCGTGGCATACAATGAAGGCAAGCTGTCGAAGCATGCGATCATTAAAGTAAAGGCCAACCTGAAAGACAAGAAGACCGGAGTGATTTCAAGAAAATTGATTGAAACTGTTTCAGGTCGCGTAATCTTCAATCAGGTTGTTCCTGAAGAAGTAGGATACGTAGATGAACTTCTTACTAAGAAAAAATTGCAGACCATTATCGCCGATGTATATAAACTGGCGGGTCAGGCAAAGACAGCGAAGTTCCTCGATGATATTAAAGAATTAGGATTCCAGATGGCGTATCGCGGAGGTCTCTCGATGGGATTGAGCGACGTGAAAGTGCCGGCTGAGAAAAAGAAATTGGTAGATGAAGCTCAGAAAGAAGTTGATTCTGTATGGAACAACTACATGATGGGTTTGATCACTGACAACGAGCGCTACAACCAGGTGATTGATATCTGGACGAGAACCAACACGATGTTGACCAACACGCTGATGAAGCAGTTGGAAGAAGATCATCAGGGATTCAACTCCATCTACATGATGATGCACTCTGGTGCACGTGGATCGCGCGAGCAGATCCGCCAGTTGGGTGGTATGCGCGGATTGATGGCGAAACCACAAAAGAATTTGGCAGGTTCGGTAGGTTCTATCATTGAGAACCCGATCCTTTCAAACTTCAAAGAAGGTCTGGACGTGTTGGAGTACTTTATCTCTACACACGGTGCACGTAAAGGTCTTGCCGATACGGCGTTGAAAACGGCTGATGCAGGTTACCTCACCAGAAGGTTGGTGGACGTGGCGCAGGATCTTGTAATCACTGAAGAAGATTGCGGTACACTACGCGGCTTGAAAGTAACGGCGTTGAAAGACAACGAAGATATCGTAGAGCCTTTGTCAGAACGTATCACAGGCCGTTCGTCAGTGCACGATATTTATGATCCGATGTCAGGCGCATTGATTTGTGCTGCCAACGAAGAAATCACGGACGAGATCGCCAAGCAGATTGACGAGACAAGCATCGAAGAAATTGAAATCCGTTCGGTACTTACTTGCGAAACCAAATTTGGTACTTGCGCCAAGTGTTATGGACGTAACCTTGCCACGGGCAAGATGGTGCAAAAAGGCGAAGCCGTAGGTGTGATTGCAGCGCAATCCATCGGTGAGCCTGGTACACAGTTGACACTCCGTACATTCCACGTAGGTGGTACAGCTTCAAATATTGCTGTTGATGCTAACATCAAAGCAAAGTTCAGTGGTACGATTGAGTTCGAAGGAATTCGTACCGTGGATACTACCGATAAGGATGATCAGAAAGTAAAAGTGGTAATGGGCCGGACCGGTGAAATCCGGATTTTGGATAGCGAGAAGCGTGCACTCATTTCTAATAACGTTCCTTATGGCGCGTTCCTTCGTGTGAAAGACGGACAAAAAGTAGAGAAAGGAGAAGAGCTTTGCTACTGGGATCCGTACAACGCTGTGATTCTTTCCGAATTTGACGGAGAGATCAGCTACGAAGCGATCATTGAAGGAGTGACCTATAAAGAAGAGTCGGATGAGCAGACAGGTCACCGCGAGAAAGTGATCACTGATACGCGTGATAAAACGAAGAACCCTGCTATCATTGTGAACGGCAAGGAAGAGACTAAAGGATATAACATTCCGGTAGGCGCTCACTTGGCGGTAGATGAAGGAGAAAAAATCAAAGCCGGCCAGGTGCTTGCCAAGATTCCTCGTACCATGGGTAAGTCGCGCGACATCACGGGTGGTCTGCCACGTGTAACCGAGTTGTTCGAAGCGAGAAATCCTTCTAACCCGGCGGTGGTTTCTGAAATTGATGGTGTAGTTACTTACGGTGGTATCAAACGCGGTAACCGCGAAATCTTCATCGAGTCGAAAGATGGCGTACAGAAGAGATACCTGGTGCCGTTGAGCAAGCACATCTTGGTGCAAGACAACGACTTCGTAAGAGCAGGTCAACCGTTGTCAGACGGTGCGATCACTCCTTCTGATATTTTGTCGATCAAAGGACCGACTGCAGTACAGGAATACCTGGTGAATGAGATTCAGGAAGTGTATCGTCTGCAAGGTGTGAAGATCAACGATAAACACATCGAAGCGATTGTAAGCCAGATGATGCAAAAGGTAGAAATCATCGATTCAGGTGACACTACTTTCCTTCCTGGCGAATACGTAGACAAGTTTGAATTCCGTGAAGTGAACGACCTTATCCTCGACAAGAAAATTGTATTGGATGCCGGAGATTCACAACGACTGAAAGTAGGCCAGTTAATTACTAGCCGCGAGTTGCGTGACGAGAATTCATCGCTCCGTAGAAAAGACCAGAAGTTGGTTGAAGTGCGTGACGCTTTATCTGCCGTGTCAAGACCGACGTTGCAAGGTATCACACAGGCATCGTTGAAAACAGAAAGCTGGTTGTCAGCGGCGTCATTCCAGGAAACTACCAAGGTGTTGAGCGAAGCTGCGATCCGCGGTAAAGCTGATCAACTGATGGGTCTGAAGGAAAACGTGATCGTAGGTCATTTGATTCCTGCAGGTACTGGTCAGCGCGAATTCGAAAATCTGATCGTAGGCTCAGAAGAGGAATACCAGCAATTGGTAAACGCTCCTGAACGCAAATCGAAAGAGAGAGAATTGCAAGACTAAAACTTAGTCAATGAAAAATGTACAATTAGCCAATGGGATTAACCTCATTGGCTAATTTGTTTTTAAATCAAATTAAAATTTTAATCTCATGGCAGAGCAAAAAGAAAATCCGGCGCAAAATCAAATCAACATTGAGCTCTCGGAAGAGATTGCCGAAGGTGTTTACAGCAACCTGGCAATGATTGCGCATTCCAACAGTGAATTTGTGATCGACTTCATTCGTCTGATGCCCGGCGTGCCCAAAGCAAAAGTAAAATCGCGCATTGTGATTACGCCTGAACATGCCAAGCGATTGCTTGCCGCACTTAAAGACAATATCAGCAAGTACGAAGCCAACTTTGGCCCGATAAAACAGACCAACGATGTGCCGACGTTCCCGATGAACTTTGGAGGAACGATGGGCGAAGCCTGATCACCCTTAACGATTACGTAATTCAAAGTAGCTGATTCCCTTAAAAGAATTAGCTATTTTTGTTTTATGACTTTCGATAAAATTTATCAATACAATTTTCCCACCACGATTCGCTTTGGCGCTGGCGCCGTCAGTGAACTGGGGGATTACCTTATTAAAAATAAACTGTCGCGCCCGCTGATTGTAACCGATCCGACGGTGGCTCAGCTCGGCTTTTTCAAAGCGATCGTAGCGGATCTTCAAAAGAAAAATTTGTCGGTAGAAGTATTTCACAATATTCATAAAAACCCGGTGAAGTCGGATGTGTACAAAGGCACAGATGCATTCGACCAAACGAATAGGGATTCCATCGTCGGAATTGGCGGCGGTGCTGCGATTGATGTGGCCCGCGCCATTGTATTGCGCGTAAACCATCGCGAGGATCTTTTCAAATACGATGACTTGATTGGCGGCGATGTGTACGTCACCAACGAGGTTCCGCACTTCATCACGATCCCGACTACGGCTGGCACAGGAAGTGAAGTGGGACGCAGCGCTATCATTGCTGATGATGAAACCCATCAGAAGAAAATATTATTCTCACCTAAGCTGCTGGCGAAAATTGTGTTTGCAGATCCGATGCTCACGATGGAGCTTCCTGCATTCATCACGGCAGCCACCGGCATGGATGCACTCACGCACAATATGGAAGCGTATGTAGCAAAAATGCCGCACCCCATGTGCGAGGGTATTGCGCTGGAAGGAATTTCGCTGATTCACCAATCGCTTGAAAAGGCAGTGAACAAACCTGACCTTGAGTCGCGAAGTAAAATGCTGATTGCCTCGCTGATGGGTGCTGTCGCTTTTCAAAAAGGATTGGGCGTGGTGCATTCACTAGCGCACCCGCTGTCGTCGCTGCTCGATACGCATCATGGCCTGGCTAACGCGGTGAACATTCCTTACGGGATGGAGTTTAACATCAAAGGTTTTGAAGATAAATTCAAGCGAATAGCCCGCACTCTGGAATTGAAAGAAGAAAACGGTGAAGCGGTAGTGAGGTATTTGTTTGACTTGAATTCGAAAGTAAACATACCGCATAAGCTTCGCGATATCGGCGTGAAGCAAGAGCATATCGAAACACTAGCTGACCTGGCGATTGCCGATTTTGCGCATCCGAATAATCCAAAGCCTGTGTCGCGCGAGGACTTCAAACAACTTTATTTGAAAGCGTTGTGAGTCGTAAAGTAACTATCGGCATTACGGATTGCGAGAAGTATCCCAACTATGAAAAGTGGATGCTGGCTGAACCAAACGTGGAGGTGGTTCGCCTGGGCTATCACCTTCCCAATTTTGAAGACATAAAAAAATGCGATGGCATTTTGCTTACCGGTGGTGAAGATGTGCACCCGCAATTTTATAATCGCCCCGAACTTGTGCCTTATTGCGATGACGACATGGATCAGCAGCGCGACGAGTTTGAGTTGCTGGTGACGGAGTATTCGCAAAAAAATAATTTGCCGTTGCTGGGAATATGCCGTGGTCTTCAAATAGCCAATGTTTTTTTTGGAGGAACTCTTATCCCTGATCTGCCGACCTTTGGAAAATTCAGTCACTCAAAATTCCGTGAAGGAAAAGATAAATACCACCAGGCGTTGATCGATAAAAGTAGTTTGCTCGGAGAAATCACTACGCTTGACCAGGGAGAAATTAACAGCGCTCACCACCAGAGCGCCGACCGGATTGGGAATGGTTTGGTAACAAGTGCAGTTTCGCCGGATGGTGTTGTGGAGGCCATTGAAAGAAAAAAACCAGGTAGCGGTGCGTTCCTTTTGTTAGTGCAATGGCATCCCGAACGAATGCTGGATCAACAAAGCCCATTGGTAAAAAATATCAAACAACGCTTTCTCGAGCATTGCGCCAAGCTCTCGTGAGTGTTGTTCACTATATCAACTTTTGTTCATGAAAATCATTAACCCAGCCACCGAGGAAATCATCAACGATATTGCCGAGGACAACGCGACCTCAATTGGTAAGAAATTTTTAGAGCTGAAGGCGGCTCAGCCATCGTGGGCCAAAACTCCCTTGACAAACCGGATCGAAGTTTTGCAAAAATTTGCAGCGCTTTTAAAAGCGAATATCGAACCGCTCGCAGCCGTTCTTACTTCTGAAGTAGGCAAACCCTTGCAGCAATCGCGCAACGAAATCAACGGAGCGTGTGCGCGAATTGAGTGGCTTACATGCAACGCCGCAAAATATCTCTCTGACGAGACGATGGTTGAACAACCCGGGCTGACGGAGAGAATTGCGTATGAACCACTCGGGGTGGTGGCCAATATTTCGGCGTGGAACTACCCTTACCTTGTAGGTGTGAATGTGTTTGTGCCTGCTTTGCTTGCCGGCAACGCAGTGATGTATAAGCCTTCGGAATTTTCGTCACTCACTGGTCTTGAAATCGAAAAGCTGTTGAAAGAAGCCGGAGTTCCCGCTTCCGTTTTTCATGTGGCTATCGGCGCCCGCGAGGTCGGCGAACTATTGCTCAATACTTCTTTTGATGGATACTTCTTTACCGGATCGTATAAGACCGGCAAGTACATCTACGAAAGGGTAGCTGCGAAGATGGTGCCGTGTCAGTGTGAGCTGGGCGGCAAAGACCCGTTGTATGTAGCGGACGATGTAGCCGATATAAAATCGGTAGCAGCAGGCACTGCCGACGGCGCCTTTTACAACAACGGACAAAGTTGCTGCGCCGTGGAGCGCATTTATGTTCACGAAAAAATTTACGACGCCTACGTTGACGAGTTTGTAAATGAAGTAAAATCATGGAAACAGGGAAAACCTACTGAGGCAGGAATTTATCTTGGTCCACTTAGCAGAAAAGATCAGCTCAATGTATTGCAGGCGCAAGTGGACGACGCCGTGAAAAAGGGAGCTAACATTTTAACCGGAGGCAAACCCGTTGACGGCAAAGGGTATTTCTTTCAACCGACGGTGCTGGTGAATGTAAATCATACGATGGAAATAATGCGTGAGGAATCGTTTGGTCCTGTGATTGGCATTATGAAGGTGAAAGACGACGCCGAGGCAATGGCGCTGATGAAGGATACAGCATACGGCCTTACAGCGGCGGTCTATTCTCAAAATCAAAAACGCGCTGAAGACATATTACAACAGATCAACGCAGGTACCGGCTACTGGAATTGCTGCGATCGTGTGAGTGCGGCGGTGCCGTGGAGCGGAAGAAACCATTCCGGATTTGGAGCAACGCTGTCGCATGCCGGTTTGCGTGCTTTTACCAAACCAAAGGCGTATCACTTACGGGGATAAAAAAAGGCTCTGACCATTTCTGACCAGAGCCTTTTCGATGAAATTAAAAGTTCTAGCTCAGTAAATAATTTTTGAGGCGCTGGTGATTACCGCCGCAAGCCGAACTGCTTCGAACACGCGCTCTTCTCTGCTGCCCAACTCGATCAATGAAGCCTCGTGCGACGACACACAACGCTCGCAGCCATTGACGGCACTCACAGCAAGACTAATCAACTCAAAAAACTCTTTGCCGTTTACTGGCCGCCCCATAATGTTCATTTTGATTCGTGCCGGAATCTCATTGTACTTTTCCTTTTTGGCAAAATGGCGAAAGCGATACAACACATTGTTGGCGCTAAGCAGCGATGCACATGCTATGGCTTCGGCAATCTCTTCGGCCGATGCGCCTTCCTGTTTGGCATTGCCTTCAAAAAATTTCAACAGCGGCGTGTTGTTATTGTTCGATGCCAACGCCACACCTAAAAGGGAAACTTCCTTTTTAGTAAGATGCTCGCTTTCAAAGGAGTTTTTGAAATTGATTTTAAGGTCGGCAAGGTAGCGCGACTTGCCTGCTTCTAATAGATCCAACGCTTCCGTTTGAAAATCCGCGGGAGTATTTAGAAGAGTTAGAAATTCCTGAGTAGATTCCGAGTAAGTCATCGTCTCCATACTACACTTTAATCGTCTCTTTTCCTTTTTCCCAATTGCATGGGCACAGCTCGTCGGTTTGCAGCGCATCCAGCACGCGGATAACCTCTTTCACATTGCGGCCCACACTCAAGTCGTTAACGCACACCCAGCGAACAACACCTTGCGGATCGATGATGAAAGTAGCGCGATAGGCAACCTTCTCGTTCGCTTCTAAAATGCCAAGATCTTCTGCCAGTGACTTTGAAGTATCGGCCAGCATGGGGAACTTCAATCCTTTCAGATCTTCGTGGTTGTTTCTCCACGCAAGGTGCACAAACTCTGAATCGGTAGAAGCGCCGATCAAATGTGTATTGCGGTCGCGAAACTCTCCAAAGTTTTTATTGAATTCAGCAATTTCTGTAGGGCACACAAAGGTGAAATCCTTAGGCCACCAGAACATCACCGTCCAGCGTCCTTCCTCATTGATCAGTTCTTCCGATGAGATATCGTAAAACTCTTTTCCCTTCTCCAGGGAAACTACAGCTTTCTTTTTGAATTCGGGGAACTGTTGTCCCACCGATAATAATCCTTTGCTCATTTTAATTTGACGTTAGGTTTTAAAAATAGGTTTGCAATTTACTACGGATAACACACTGTGAAATGGATTGTTCGCAGTAAAAATTTCATTTCGAATTTACGTTCAAGTGCAAACGAGTGAAATGATTTTCGTTAGGAAAATATTTTTATTCCTAAAACATCACACCATCATTTTGCAAAATAGTATCCTACAAATTTTTCTTTCGCCAAACGAGACAAACCTGTTTGGTTAACAAACTATTTGTATGAAAAACGTAGAGATAATTTTGAATTTCGGCTATCTTACAGAGTATGATGAACCAAGATTACCTTTTAGGCCTTGACATTGGCAGTTCTTCAGTGAAGGCGGCATTGGTTGATGTGACTTCCGGCCGGCCGGTGGCCCATGCACAGTCTCCCGACGTGGAGATGGCCATCGAAGCGCCGCACACGGGTTGGGCAGAACAAGACCCCGAACTGTGGTGGCATCACACGCAGCTTTGTATTAAAAAATGTTTGCAAAATGTTGACCCAAAAAGAGTGCGAGCCATAGGCATCGGCTATCAGATGCATGGGCTTGTGCTTATCGATAAAGAGTTGAAATCTCTTCGCTCTTCTATCATTTGGTGCGATAGCCGTGCCGTCGAAATCGGGAACAAGGCTTTTCGCGATTTGGGTGGCGAATATTGTCTGCCTCACTTTTTGAATTCGCCTGGAAATTTCACGGCGTCAAAACTTAAATGGGTGCAGCAACACGAGCCAGAGATTTACAAAAGGATTTATAAAATTATGCTGCCCGGCGATTACATCGCAATGAAGCTGACAGGTAACGCGCTAACTACAAGCACCGGATTGTCAGAAGGAATTTTTTGGGATTTCCCTGCACAGTCAGTTTCAAAAAAACTCACAGATTATTTTGGCTTCGATACCAGTTTGCTTTGCGAACAAGCCGAAGTATTTTCTCCACAAGGAAAATTAACCAACAAGATTGCAGAGGAACTCGGCTTATCTACCGAGACGGTGGTAAGTTATAGAGCCGGCGATCAGCCAAACAATGCACTTGCGTTGGGAGTAGTAAATCCAGGTGAAGCGGCTGCCAACGGCGGAACGTCAGGCGTGGTGTATTCAGTAACCGATCGCGATGTCTTTGACCCGAAATCTCGCGTCAACACTTTTTTGCATGTGAATGATCGCAAAGACCAAAAACGAAATGGGGTTTTACTTTGTGTAAACGGTACGGGTATTTTGAATAGCTGGCTGCGGAAAAATGTAAGCAGCTCTTCGTATGAAAATATGAACGCGCTTGCAGCGTCAGTGAAAGTAGGCTCTGATGGATTGTCGTTCATCCCTTTCGGTAATGGCGCCGAGCGGATTCTGGAAAACAAGATCAGCCAGGCATCTATGCTCGGTCTGGATTTCAACCGACATTCGCAGGCGCACCTATTTCGTGCGGCGCAGGAAGGAATTGCCTTTGCATTCAACTACGGATTTGAAATTTTGTCGGCGATGGGGGTGAGTACGCAAACAATAAAGGCTGGCGATGGTAATTTATTTCTTAGCCCAGTGTTTCGCGAAGCATTTGTGAACACAATGAATGTGAAACTGGAATTGTACGATACCAATGGAGCGATTGGCGCAGCGCTTGGTGCCGGCGTTGGTGCAGGAATCTACGACTCAATTCCTCAGGCGTTGGCCGGCCTCAATAAACGCAGCGAAATTATTCCTGTAAAAGAAAAAGCAGAATTGTATAAGGAAGCGTACATTCGATGGAAAAATAAATTGCACGAACTTAACCTGATTTAAACTCCAGTGATATGAAAGTAACTACCGGTAGTCAAACCTTTTTCAAGGGAATTAAAAAGATACGCTATGAAGGCAAGGATTCTGACAATCCGCTTGCTTTTAAATACTACGACGCCAACCGCAAAGTAGGCAAGAAGACCATGGAACAACACTTGCGTTTTGCAGTGGCGTACTGGCACACCTTCTGCGGCAACGGCGGCGATCCGTTTGGCGCACCTACCAAAATGTTTCCTTGGCTGAAAGCAACCGATCCGATGCAGCGCGCTCACGACAAAATGGATGCAGCATTTGAGTTCATCACCAAAATCGGAATTCCTTTTTATTGCTTTCACGACTTTGACATTGTAGAAGAAGGCGCGACGTTGAAAGAATCGGAAAAGCGATTATTTACGATGGTGAACTACGCGGAGCAAAAGCAAAAAGAGTCGGGCGTGAAGTTGCTTTGGGGAACAGCTAATCTTTTTTCAAATCCGCGCTACATGAATGGCGCCGCCACCAACCCTAACTTCGACGTAGTTTGCTACGCCGCGACTCAGGTAAAAAATGCCATTGATGCTACTGTTGCTCTTGGCGGATCTAACTATGTTTTCTGGGGCGGTCGCGAGGGCTACCTTTCGCTACTCAACACCAACATGAAACGCGAGCAAGAGCACATGGCTAAATTTCTTCACGCGGCCCGCGACTACGGAAGAAGAAATGGATTCAAAGGAACGTTCCTGATCGAACCCAAACCTATGGAGCCCACGAAACATCAGTATGACTACGATGCTGCTACAGTGATTTCTTTTTTGCGTGAGCATAACCTCATGGACGACTTTAAATTAAACATCGAAGTGAATCATGCCACGTTGGCGCAGCATACTTTTCAACATGAGTTGCAAGTGGCTGCTGACAATGGCTTGATGGGGAGCATGGATGCCAACCGCGGCGACTATCAAAATGGATGGGATACCGACCAGTTTCCAAATAACGTTTACGAACTTACAGAAGCCATGCTAGTGATCTTGAAGGCTGGCGGATTCAAAACCGGCGGAATAAATTTTGATGCGAAGACACGTCGTAACTCCACCGACCTGGCCGATATTTTCCACGCGCACATTGGCGGTATGGATTCGTTCGCACGGGCGTTGCTTGCGGCCAACGCAATCCTGGAAGATGGCACTTACAATCAACTATTGAAAAACCGATACGCTTCGTTTGATAACGGAAAAGGCAAGCAGTTTGAGCAAGGCAAACTGTCGCTCAAAGATTTGCAGCAACTGGCGTTGAAGAAGGGCGAGCCTGAGCAGATCAGCGGCCAGCAGGAGTATTTTGAAAACCTGATTTCCCGATTCGTTTAATAAAATTTTGGTTTCGCACGAGCGCCGGTTATTAAACTAACCGGCGTTTTTTTTGACTTTAGAATGCCAGAGAAATCTTTCGTTCTCTAAGAAGTATCAAAATTTATTTTGATGATTTTTATCATAGTATAAAACGCTGAATCAGCCTAGCTTGAGTTGTTTCAGAAATGAGTCAGGGTATGTCTACGGGAACAGCGCGTTTTAAGTCAGGAAGCCAACTATCTTCACGGTCTAAACTAATCTGGAAAATTGTTCAAACACTAGTCTGGTTTGTCGGCGCTGCAATTTTTCTCAGTCTGATTTTTTTCCCTACTCTTGGCATTACACTGTTTTGGGATATTTTGATACCAGTGGCTCCAGCGTTGATTGTGGTAGCGGTGGGCGTGTGGCGCAATGTTTGCCCGCTGGCCACGACGGCCCTTTTGCCACGTAAACTCGGACTATCGCAACGGAAGATCATGAGCTCCGAATTGCAGGGCATACTCAGCCTTGTTTCTGTTATATGCCTTTATGCCATTGTGCCACTCAGGCATTTCATCTTTAACGTAAGTGGTCACGCCACTGCATATCTGTTATTTGGCGTGGCTACCGTAGCGGTAACAATGGGTTTTTTTTATGAGTGGAAAAGCGCCTGGTGCTCTTCGCTGTGCCCCGTGCATCCGGTGGAAAAATTATACGGCAGCAACGTGATGTTTGCCTTACCCAACGCCCATTGCCAGCAGTGTCAAAAATGCGTTTCGCCGTGCCCTGACTCTACCGCAAACCTAAGCCCGCTGTCGTATCACAAAACCGTTTATCACCGGATCTCGGCCATGCTGATTGTCGGCGGCCTCCCCGGATTTATCTGGGGCTGGTTTCATGTGCCGGACCAAGTGAGAGGATTATCCTGGGAGTCGCTTGCCGATATTTACACAATGCCCCTGTTGTGCATGGCGGGCACGATCATTTGCTACGGCGTAGTTACGCTTTTATTCGACGACAAATACCTTCGTACTATAGCGGGCGTGTTTGCGGCTTCAGCAGTGTCATGTTATTACTGGTATCGCATTCCGGCGTTGTTTGGCTTCGGCAAATTCACCGGCGACGGATTGCTGGTCGATCTTAGTCACGTTATTCCCTATTGGTCGATCGTGACCATCATTGTGCTAGTGGCACTTTTCTTTTTCTGGTGGATTGTTTTCCGTAAGCCCAACAAAGCAAGCTGGATTGTGCGGCCGGCATACGCACAGCGAGTTTAGGCTTTACTTTCTGTAGATGACTCTGCCGCTTCGCTTTCCGGTGGCTTTTCCTTCGGTGAATACTTCGGCTCCATTCACCCACACAGTAAGAATGCCTTCAGAAATTTGCTGTGGGTTTTGAATGGTTGCTTTATCATTTACTTTGTCAGGATCAAATAAAACCAGATCGGCATAATAGCCCACTTTAATACTTCCTCTCTTCTGAATGCCTAGTTGCTCCGCCGCCAGAGCCGTCATTTTGTAGACGGCTTCATCGAGCGAAAGTGTTTTTTCTTCACGCACATAATGCCCAAGTACGCGTGTAAACGCACCGAAGCCGCGAGGATGGCGGCCACTGCTGGACCCATCGGAGCAGATGTTGGTGTGCGGCCAACGCATTAGCTTCTTCACATCCTGTTCGTCCATACTGGTGGCTACGATGCTACCGTCACAGTCCCCATTTTTTCTATCACAATCGTCAAGGCGTTTGATCAGTTCAATCAGCATCTTCTCGGGCGATTTTTTTTCGGCCTTGGCTACCTCGGCTAAACTCTTGCCATTGTATTCGGGGTTCGGCTGGTAGTTGCTGAAAATAATTCCCTCGGGGCTTGTCACTTCTTTCAGAATGAAAGCAGCTTCTTTTTCATCATTAAAATTCCTATCGGGAAATAAAACCCGGATTGTGGATGACCAATATGTGTACGGGTAAAGATCAGCCGTAACGTCAATGCCTTCTTTGCGCGCGTCTTCCAGTAGCTGCAGCGTGGTGTCGGCTTTTCCCCACAGTCCGCGCATGGCTAATTTAAAATGGCTGATCTGCACGGGAATTTTCACCTCGCGACCAATGGTGATGATTTCCTGAAGCGCATCCCAGAAATAGCGGTCTTCGCTGCGCATGTGACTGATGTACCGCCCATGATATTCCGGAAGAACTTTACTGAGTTGGAGTACTTCCTCTTTGGCAGAATATATCCCCGGATCATATTCAAGTCCGGTGGATAATCCGAAGGCGCCGGCTTCCATGTCTTTTTTCAACATGGCTACCATGCTGTCGATTTCGGCTTGAGTAGATTTTCTTTTGAAATCAGTTTTCAACACATGGTCGCGCAGTGTGTTATGACCACTGTAGGAACCTACATTCACCACCACAGGACTGTCGGTAAGCAGCTGGAAATATTTTTTCAGCGGCCATTGTGATCCGCCGTCTTGCCCAACAATGATCGTGGTGATCCCCTGACTTATCGTGGCCACGGAAGAAGGATTCTTCAGAAGGCCGGATCCATGATGACTATGCGTGTCGATAAAACCGGGTGCAAGGATAAGTCCATGAGCATCTATCTCGGAGGTTCCGACTCCTTTCAATTCTCCCGCATTGGCAATGGCGGCAATTGTGTCGCCACGAACGGCAATGTCTTGAAGAGCGTCCGCCGACTTACCATCGGAGCTTACCTTGGCATTGCGGATGATGAGATCGTATTTCGTTGGCGTGCAGGCAGCGACAAACAAAAGCAGAGCGAGGAAGAAAAGATTTTTCATTTCAGCAGGCGGCGGCGATTGGGCTCACCAAGCTAAAAATAGTAATTAATACCGGATCTGGTTATCGAATTTCCACTTTCGCCATTTCCCATCCGATAATACTTTTCTTACGCGGAGCGCTCCAGCGGTATTCTCCCAGGATTCCATCTTTGCGGATTACGCGGTGGCATGGAATCAGGAAGGCTACGTGATTGGAACCTACCGCCGAACCCACCGCCTGCATCGCCCGAGGACTCTGGATTTTTGTCGCTATAGTTTGATAGGTGGCCACGCTGCCCATCGGGATTCTTAGCAATGCCTCCCACACTTTGATTTGGAAGTTGGTTCCTTTTACAAACACGTGAAGTGGCTGATCGACGTGCGATGGATTGAAAATTTGTTCCACAAAATGCGCAGTCATTTTTTTGTCTTCAACAAAAATAGAATTGTGCCAATGCGTTTTCATTTTCTCCAGCTCCATTCGTTGTTCTTCGTCGGGTTGTAAAAAAGAGAGCCAGCACACGCCGCGTTCCGTTACGCCGATCAACGCCACGCCGAAGGTAGTTTCGTGAAAGCCATAGTTAATCCTGATGCCTGAGCCGCTTAGTTTGTATTCTTGCGGAGTCACCGCTTCCAGCGTCGTGAACAAATCGTACACGCGCGACTGGCTTGAGAGCCCTGCGGCATCGGCCGCGTCAATAATATTCTTTGACTCCTTCAATTTTTCTTTTAAGAAATCAACAGTGAGATATTGAAGAAACCGCTTCGGGCTGATACCCGCCCACTCGGTAAACAGGCGTTGAAAATGAAAGGGCGACAGGTGTACTTTTTCGGCCACTTCATCGAGGTCAGGTTGCTGCTTGAAATTTCCTTCCAGGTAGCGGATCGCCTGCTCAATACGCTGATAGTTGTAGTTGTTTTCTGTGGTCACAATCATAAAGCTATAATTTTTTGATGGGTCAAAGGTGCGCCACACTGCCTTTTGTTTCAACCCGTTTCTTGCGTTGTTTTAAGCGTTGCCGGCCCCCATTGCTTCATTTTCGGCAGCAACGATCCCAAACTAAATGTTTAATTTTAGTTTTTATTTTTTTTGAAATGAGACAGCCACTGTTGAGCGAAGGCGCTAAGGAATTGAGTTATGAAATCCGTGAGATTGTAAAAAAAGCGGAGCAGATAAAGGCCGAAGGCCAAACGATCTATTGGGAAAATATCGGCGACCCTATTCAGAAAAATCATATCCTGCCGGAATGGATTCGCGAAATCATTGCTGACCTTGCACGGCAAAACGATTCGTATGGCTATTGCCCTTCAAAGGGAATTCTGGAGACCAGAAAATTTTTGGCCGAACAAACCAACGCACGCGGCGGTGTAAAAATCACGGCTGACGACATTTGTTTTTTCAACGGCCTTGGCGACGCCATCGGTAAAGTCTATCAGTACATCACGCCCACGTCGCGCGTGATCGGCCCATCGCCGGCTTACTCCACGCACTCCAGCGCCGAGGCCGCTCACGCCAGCCACGAGCCGATCACCTACAAGCTTGATCCCAACAACAAGTGGTATCCTGACCTCGACGATCTTTACAACAAAGTAAAATACAATCCTAATGTGGTGGGTATTCTGCTCATCAATCCGGATAACCCTACGGGCATGGTTTATCCACTGGATACGCTGAAACGGATCGTCGCCATTGCGCGTGAGTTCAAACTGTTTCTGGTATGCGATGAGATTTATCTGAACATCACGTACAACGGTGCGAAGACCTATGCCTTAGCGGACATTATTGAAGATGTGCCCGGCATTGCCATGAAGGGAATTTCAAAAGAGCTGCCGTGGCCGGGTGCGCGCTGCGGATGGATGGAGTATTACAACCGCACGGTAGACCACGACTTCAGTCGCCTGTGCGCCGCCATCGACAACGCCAAGATGATCGAGGTGTGCTCCACCAAGTTGCCGCAACTTGCGATTCCAAAAATCCTTGGCGACCCAAGATTTAAAGTGTATCGCGAAGAAACAAATCAGCGCATAGGAAGACGAAGTAAAATCATTTCTGAAATTCTTGGCGCTGTGCCTGAACTGATGTTCAACGAAACGTTTGGCGCATTTTACAACACGATCATTTTTAAAGAAGGCACATTGAAGCCTGGGCAGAAAATGAAAATTGAAAACGAAGTCGTACGCAAAAAAGTAGAAAGCTGGGTATCCGAAAACATTCAGTTTGACAAGCGTTTTGTGTATTACCTGCTTGGCGCGAAAGGGGTTTGTGTGGTGCCCATCTCTTCGTTTTGCTCCGAGCTTCAGGGCTTTCGTGTTACCCTTTTGGAAGAAGACGAAGCAACGCTGATCAAAATATTTTCCTCCATTCGCGATGGTATTGTGGAGTATCTTCATTCTGTTAACTAAAAATTTCAAGCTATGAATTGGCGTATTCTCAGTTCACTTTTTTCAATCTCCATTTTAGTATCGATGATGTCGGGATGCGGCAAATCGAGCCCTGTGGTTTTGCCGACGGTTTCCGGATCTGATGTCGCGCAAAGCCGAAGCACTTCTTCTTCTACCTTTGAGTTCGTCATCGCGTTGGATAAAACGTCAACCTCGGAAGCCACGATCGACTACACCACAAAAGCGGGAACAGCAGAAGCGACGAAAGACTTTTTGCCAACGTCGGGAACACTTTCTATCCCTGCCGGAAGTAAAACGGGTTCGATTAAAATTACTGTCACTGGCGACAGCACACGAAAAGCCGACCAGAATTTTACCATTGAATTGAGCAACCCCAAAAATTGCACGCTGCCAATTGATCACCTTACCGCCACCATTCATAACGACGTAGGTATATACTATCCCGTAGCCAACACGGGCTACACTACGCCGACAAGCTACCCTGGCTACACGCTGGTGTGGAGTGATGAGTTTACCAACAAAACCATTGACGACACCAATTGGAGTTTTGAAACCGGCAATAACAACGGCTGGGGAAATCACGAATTGGAATACTACACTGGCCGATCTCAAAATGTTTTTACGTCACAAGGAAATTTAGTACTGGAAGCGCGTGTTGAAAACTTTGCCAGCTCTAACTTTACTTCTACGCGAATGATCACCAAAGGCAAACGAAGCTTCACACTGGGTCGTGTGGATATTCGCGCCATGCTCCCGCAAGGCAAGGGCATCTGGCCTGCGCTTTGGATGTTGGGCAGTAACATCGACGCGGTTGGCTGGCCATCGTGTGGTGAGATTGACATGATGGAACTGCTCGGCCAGCAACCTAATAAAGTTTACGGCACACTTCATTGGGGGCCAACGCATCAATCGTATGGCACTAACTACTCGTTGACTAGCGGAGCGTTTTCGGATTCGTTTCATGTATTCAGCATGATCTGGAAGGCGAATTCCATTGAGTTGCTGATCGACGATGTTTCTTATTTTACCATGGATACCAGCAAAGGCGGGCTTCCGTTCAACGCAGGCTTCTTCTTTATCTTCAACATCGCCGTTGGCGGCGACTGGCCGGGTGCGCCGGATGCTTCTACTATTTTTCCTCAGCGAATGGTGGTGGATTACATCCGCGTGTTTCAGTAAGGATTAAACCAGGTACTCGAACAAGTTTTCGTTCTGATTGATCTCGGTGTAATTGAGCTTGAACTCGTTCATCCTTGAAATGAGAAGCATATAATCTTCTCTCGATTTTAATTCGATACCAATCAAAGCCGGACCGTTCTCTTTATTATTTTTTTGGATGAACTCAAAGCGCACGATATCGTCGTTGGGGCCGAGGATGGAAATCAAAAATTCTTTCAGTGCACCGGGGCGTTGCGCAAAGCGTACGATGAAATAGTGCTTGAGGCCTTCGTACAAAAGCGAGCGCTCTTTTATTTCCTGCATCCGGTCGATGTCGTTGTTGCCACCGCTCACAATGCACACCACACGCTTACCTTTTATTTTCTCGGCATACTGATCGAGCGCGGAGATGGTGAGCGCACCGGCGGGCTCAGCTACGATGGCGTCTTCGTTGTAGAGTTGTAAAATGGTAGTACATACTTTCCCCTCGGGAACGAGCAAAATGTCGTCGACAACTTTCTGGCCTATTTCAAATGTCAAGTCGCCTACTTTTTTTACAGAGGCACCATCGACAAAGCGTTGAATCGTATCGAGCAGCACAGGCTTGCCAGCTTTGAGCGCTTCTTTCATTGAAGGCGCGCCTTCCGGTTCTACCGCTATGATTTTTGTTTTTGGAGAAACGGACTTGAAATAACTCCCTACACCAGCCGTCAAGCCGCCGCCGCCATGAGGCGCAAACAGGTAGTCGATGTCTTTCAGTTCATCTAGAATTTCTTTACCTACTGTAGCCTGACCTTCGATTACTTTGATGTGATCGAAAGGTGGAATAAACGTGCGATTATTTTCTTTGCAAAAAGCGAGGGCATGAGCCTGACATTCGTCGAATGTATCGCCGATCAAAACGATTTCGACCACGCCGTTGCCAAACATTTTCACTTGATTGATTTTCTGTTTGGGGGTGATGGCCGGCATATAAATCGTGCCGGGAATATTGAGCATACGACAAGAGAAGGCTACACCCTGTGCATGGTTGCCGGCGCTGGCGCACACTACGCCGCGGCTTCGCTGCTCGGCCGTGAGGCTTTGAATCAGGTTGTAGGCGCCTCGGATTTTGTACGAGCGCACCACCTGCAGGTCTTCGCGCTTCAGATAGACTTCAGCCTGAAATTTTTCTGAAAGTTTTTTATGGAACTGTAATGGCGTTTTCGTCGCTACACCTTGCAGCACCTTGTAGGCTTCGTCAACATTGATCATCACTGAAATAGAAATAGCGTGGGAAATTAACTTTCGATGGGCGATCAGGCTTTACTTTTCTCAATACTTTCAGCGCACTTGCCGCATCCTGTGGAGCACGCATTTTTAGCCTGAAAAGACTTGTAAACCATCCTTCCGAGGTAGAACACTGCGCCTAAAGCCGCCAATAATAAAAGGAGCTCTTGAACCATGCTCCAAAGGTAGGAAATTCAGGGATAAGATGGAACCGATGATTTGGCCCACCGAGGCCTCAGATTTCTACAGCACGGCCGTCTTCCCAGATCAGCCCAAATAAATGGCCGTGTTTTTTCACCCAGTCTTTGTCGGTGGCGAAATCAAACAATTCGATGATACCCAGTTGCGCCAGCTCTTTCAGCTGCTCATCGGCCAGGCCTTTCATCCCGATATAGCCGCCTTCGGCGAAGTGGAACTGGAGTGAGCCCGGAAATTTTTTAGCGGCAAGCCAGTCCTGAAGTTGATGCAGGCGTTGACCAATTTTTTGGTTAAGATCAGCGGCCTCTTTCAATGTCGCTTCGATGTTGGCGATCCGGCCATCGTTATTAAAGTCGTCGTTTCGTAGCACCCGTATCGGGTTGATGTGAAGCTCTCCCGCGTAGCGATTGATCATGACCGAATATTTAGTCTGTAAAAATAAGAGAAGACCTCACTAAACCCTTTATGAGGATCGGCTATAAAAGTAAACCTATTTTATCGTATCGACAGGATTACCTCAAAAGGAGAATTATCCGCACAAATAATTTTTTGGATGACGAATCGAATTTGAAGTTACCTTGATCTTTTCGACCTTGTTGTAAAACTGAATGATCATGAAATTCTGCAAACCATTCTCAACCCTCGCTTTTTTTCTTCTTTTTATTTCCCTTCGGGCACAAACTGCTAAGGCGCCAGCCTATCCTCTGGTGACCCATGATCCATACTTCAGCATCTGGGCCTTTAGCGATGATATTACCTCGCAGCCCACTCGCCACTGGACTGGAAAACCCCATTCATTGGTCGGCTTGATTCGGGTGGACGGAACGGTTTATTCTTTTCTGGGAAAGGCTGAAGATCAGGCTGCGAAGGTCGCTGCAGGCATCCAGCAGAGCGTAGTGATCACCGCTACCCAAACCAGGTATGTGGTGGCTTGCGGCAAGGCAGAAGTGTCATTCGAATTTCTTTCGCCTTTGCTCATGAGCGACTTAAAATTGTTGTCGCGTCCTGTTTCATACCTGACTATTCAGGTTAAGTCGACAGATCAACAACCGCACAACGTGCAGATCGCGGTGGGTGAGTCAACACAGGTAGCAGTGGATGTGCCAGGCGAAGAAATTACGGCAAGTACTTCAGCAGCTTCACATCTTTCGATGATTAAAGCGGGAACCACTGCCCAACCGGTTCTCGCCAAAAAAGGCGACGACGTGCGGATCAACTGGGGATACGCCTACCTCGCGGCAAGCGATAAGGAAAACGGAGCAGCCGCAATCACCACGCTTACTTCCATGCTTTCACAATTTGGAACCAACGGCAAAGTCGGCGTGGAAGAAAAAGCAAAGAAGGGAACAGACCTTTGGATGAGCCAGTCGTTTGACCTCGGAAAAATTGGTCAACAGCCAGCGCAACGCCAACTACTACTCGCATACGACGACGAGTATTCGATTCAATATTTTAATCAGAACCTCAAGGCATGGTGGAAGCTGGACGGTACTACCATAGAACAAGCTCTGGCTAAAGCCGCGACCGACTATTCATCAATAAAAAAACGTTGCGATGAATTTGACCAGGCGATGTTTGCCTCCGCTGAAAAGGCGGGCGGAAAAAAATACGCTGAATTATGTGCCATCGCCTACCGGCAGGCTATCGCGGCGCACAAACTGGTGAAAAGCCCACAGGGAGAAATCCTGTTCTTGTCAAAAGAGAATTTTAGCAATGGGTCAATCAACACCGTGGACGTGACGTATCCTTCCGCGCCACTTTTTCTGGCGTACAATCCTGACTTTCTGAAAGGAATGCTCAACGGAATTTTTTACTTCAGCGAAAGTGGTAAATGGACCAAGCCTTTCCCCGCTCATGACCTGGGCACGTATCCGCAAGCCAACGGACAAACTTATCCGGAAGATATGCCCGTGGAGGAAGCTGGCAATATGATTATTCTTTGCGGCGCCATCGCACAAGCCGAGGGCAACGCCAATTATTCCAAAGCACATTGGAAAACAATTTCGCAGTGGGTTGAATTTTTAGTGAAAGATGGATTTGATCCGGCCAATCAACTTTGCACAGACGATTTTGCCGGGCACCTGGCGCGCAACGCCAACTTGTCGATGAAGGCGATTGTAGGCATTGGCGCGTACGCGAAAATGGCGGACATGCTTGGTGAAAAAGAAACGGCAATAAAATACAAGACTATCGCAAAAGACTACGCCGCACGGTGGGCGCCGATGGCCGATGCCGGTGACCACTTTGCACTCACTTTTGATAACAAGAATTCCTGGAGCCAGAAGTACAATCTGGTGTGGGATAAATTATTAAATCTGAATCTGTTTCCTGCCGACATCTATTCAAAAGAAGTGAAGTATTACCTCACCAAACAAAATGCGTTTGGACTCCCACTCGATAGCCGCAAGACGTACACCAAGTCGGACTGGATCGTGTGGACGGCCACACTGGCGTCGGATAGAAAGGACTTCGAAGCGCTGATCGATCCGATTTATAAGTTTGCCATGGAAACTCCGACGCGTGTACCGCTTAATGACTGGCATGAAACCACCGATGGAAAACAAGTAGGCTTTCAGGCGAGAAGCGTGGTAGGTGGTTATTTTATAAAATTATTGGAACAGCAGTGGCGCAAACCGTAAGGGTTTCACCGTTTCAGTTTCTTTTCCCAATGGTTGGCTTCCTGCTGAAGTTTTAACTTTCCACTGGCCAGAAGTTTGGCGAGTTTTTCATTCATAGGCCCTTTGCTGGTGAAGTGATAATACCCACAATCGTCGCACCGATAAAAGGCAACTGGCCCGGTGCCGGCGTACTGATGCCGGCCGTGTGCATCAAGCAATGCATCTTCCGCCAATGCTTCGGTAAGGTACACGCGTTTGCCGGTAGAGCATTTGATCATGGATATTTTAGATAATCTCGAAATACCGTTTCATCTCCCAGTCGGTAACTGACTTCAGGTGTTGGCGCCATTCCCACTCGCGTGTTTGTACAAAATGTTCTGTAAACTGTTTGCCTAAAATTTCTTTCGCAACCGGAGAGTGTTTCATTCGCTCCGTGGCTTCATGAAGAGTGCCGGGCAACACACCGTGCGAGTAATCGCGGTAGCCATTGCCAATGGATTCGGGTTGAAGTTTCAATTTCTTTTTTATTCCGTACAGGCCCGAGGCAAGCGCTGCGGCCATCGCCAGGTAGGGGTTCACATCCGCGCCGATGACCCGTGTTTCAAGCCGGCACGATTTAGCGCTGCCATTGAGTACACGCAAGGCTACCGTGCGGTTGTCGATGCCCCACGTCAGTGTGGTTGGCGCCCAGGCTCCTTCCACCAATCGCTTGTAGCTGTTGATGGTAGGCGCATACATCGGCAGCAGATGAGGCAGGCAATACAATTGTCCCGCGATGTAACTTTTCATTATCGCGCTCATGCGGTGTTTGTCTTTTTCGTCGTGAAAAAGATTCTTCTTCGAGGCTTTGTCCCACAAACTTTGATGAACATGCCCGCCACAACCAGGAAGATTTTCACTGATCTTCGCCATAAACGTGGCCATGATGCCATGCCGGTACGCAATTTCTTTCACCGCCGTTTTGAATAGTAAAGCTCTGTCAGCAGCTTCAAGAATTCCTGAGTGACTGATGGCCGCTTCCAAAACACCGGGGCCCGTTTCGGTGTGTAGCCCTTCGACGGGAACGCCAAATTTTTTCAACAGATCGAACAGGTCTGTGAAAAATGGATTTTGTAATGTAGTGCGAAGCACCGAGTAACCAAACATACCCGGCGTGAGAGGCGTGAGGTTGGTGAAATTTTTGTCGCGGGCGCTTTGCGGAGTTTCTGCAAAGTTGAACCATTCAAACTCTTGCGCGAAAAATGGTGTGAAGCCTGCACGACTAGCGTCGTTCAACACTTTTTTTAACAGCTGCCTTGGGCACACATACGAGGCATTTCCTTTTGCATCCACCAACTCGCCTAGAAAAAAAGGCACGTCATTTTCCCACGGAATTTTTCTAAATGTATCGAGGTCAAGCTGTGCCGGCGCGTCAGGGTAGCCCGAATGCCAACCTGTAAATTTCACATTGTCGTACGCTACATCATTGGCATCCCAACCAAAAATGACATCGCAAAACGTAGTACCGCCGTCAGCGATAGAAAGAAATTTTTCCGATGAAATATATTTTCCGCGTAGGATTCCATCGATATCCGAGTACGCAATTTTTACTTTTTGCGAAGGATGCGCTTTAACATAATCGATAATCTGGCGGCGTGTCATGCGTGGTTTGGATTTTTTTGAATTCGTTGTGATCAGGCTTCGGCCTTATTCTTATTGCGAATGAGTTTTATCGTTTGAAAGAGAAGCACCGCGATGACGGCGCCTGAAAGAATCACTGCGATGGTATAGGCTTCAAAAGAAATGATATGGTGCTTGGCCAATGTGGTATTGATATGCGCTGATCCGTTTTTCAAAGGTGCAGGCATTTGCTGAAACCCAGTGTTGGCGGCAAGCGAATCGTAATGCGATTTATAGGCGATGTAAATAGAGTGCGATTCTTCGGACAGCACTTTGAAAATGTACATGAACCACAGCAGCGCGAGGATCAATACAATGTGGAATGCAATTTTTGATGTTTCAGATTTCATAACGTAACTTCTTAAGTCAATTTTTAAAGTTACGACTTTTATGATTTCAAAAAGAAGAGTCAGTTCCCGGAATTCGTAAACTGAACAAAGAAAGCGGCTCCCTTTCCTGTCTCACTCTCACACCAGATTTTTCCGTTCATGTCTTCCACGAATTTTTTTACAATCGAAAGGCCAAGACCGGTAGACGATTCGTTAGCTGTGGGGCGGGCACTTAGCTTCTGATATTTGTTGAAAAGCTTTTTCTTATCGTCGTCGGTCATGCCCGGTCCTTCGTCTTTCACCATGGCCGTGACATTTCCATTTTGATGTTTAAGTGCGATGAAAATATTTTTACCCGAAGGAGAAAATTTGATCGCATTTGAGAAGAGATTTTCAAAAATCTGATTGATGTAGCCTGCGTCGGCGTCGATGTACAAAGGCGAAGACTGATCGAAGTGCAATTTGATTTGTTTGTTACTGGCTTCAAGGGCAAACCGATCTGTAATCGTACGCAGTATCTCAGCAAGATTTATACGTTGAATAGTAAGGTTCAATTTTTTTGATTCAATGGCCTCAATGTCCAGAATTTTAGAAACCATGTCACTCATTCGGTGCGTACTTCCCTCAATCATCCCTAAAATATTTGCCGTTTCCGGATCAATGTCTTTGGCAGTCATCTTGATCAGAGAAGTGAGCCCTTTGATTTGATTGAGCGGACTTTTCAGGTCGTGGGCAACAATCCCGATCAGGTTATTTTTTTCAAGATTCAGGTTAAGCAGCTCGCTGTTTTTACTTTCGATTTGCTCTTTCTGTTCTTTCAATTCCTGATGCATCAGGGTGATTACCTTATTGGCTTCTTCAAGGTAATCCGCTTGATCGAGCAGCGCATTGGATTTTTCTTCCAGTTCGTTCTTCTTATCCAGGATTTCTTCGTGCATTTTACGCAGCGTTTCAATCTCACCCGCAATCTGTTCTTTTTGAGCCAGCAGCTCCTCGTTCTTGCGTTGCATTTCTTCGTTGAAATTCTGAAGCTCTTCCGACTGCAACAACAAGTCTTTGCGCTTGTATTCTAATAAGTAGGTGTTTGCCGCCGCGCTGTCTTTAAGCTGCTCCAGTTTCCGTACTTTATCCCGTAAGGTTTTAGTCTTTCGCGTGAGCTCCTGTTCGAATTTCTGGTTAAGTTCTTCTATTTTTTTGGTGAGTGAATCAACCTGTTTGGTTTGACGTTTGCTGGTCTGAGCTACGAGGGAGGACAATGCTTTACCTCCTTTTTGGGAAGAAGCCTCGCTCAGCTTTTTTACGGCCGATTTGGTTGTCGACTTGAGAGTCTTTAATTCCTTTCGGACAGATTGAAGTGAGGAAACCTTGGATTTTTTGCCAGCCATTGACACAATTGATCAACCAAGATACTCTACTTTTTCTTTTTTAGAGTAAACAGGGCAAAACTTAGTGCAAGAATTACGAAATAGATGAGCACCAACCTCAGGTTATACACGGCCATCGCCACAAAGGAAAAGGAGGCAATAGCCAGCGCCAGGATTGGAAAATAAGGAAAAGCCGGCACGCGGAAAGGCCTTGCCAGATTGGGTTCCGTTTTGCGAAGCCTAAGTAAGGAAATCATCGAAATGATGTACAATGTAAGGGCGCCAAATACGGAAATGGTGATGATCTCTCCGGTTTTTCCTGTAAGAAGAGCAACGATTCCAATCAACATGTTTAGCAATAAAGCGTTGGCCGGTGTTTGAAAGCGGGCATGCACATTTCCGAGGATGGCCGGGGCATATCCTGCTCGTCCAAACTCCATGGTGGAGCGTCCTGCGGCAAGCATCAGTCCGTGAAACGAAGCTACTAAGCCAAACAATCCAACGGTAATTAAAAGCTGATAAAGCCAATTGCCTTCTCCTACAATATGGGCCATGGCCAGTGGCAACGGAGAGTCAGAGGTGGTGCCGTCAGGTTTGAAAACAATGGCCTCCCAACCGGCGATGCCAATGGAACTGGTGAACGTGAGCAAACACAGCACTACCAGCGTAAAAATTGCCGAGCCGAAACCCAGCAGGATAGTACGTTTCGGGTTGATGGTTTCTTCCGCCAGATTGGCGACGCCTTCGATTCCTAGGAAGAACCAGATTGCAAAGGGCACCGCGGCAAACACACCGTCCCATCCATGTGGAAATGCATTTTGCGTCAAGTGAGAAAATTCAAAGTGCTGAAAGGTAATTCCACAAAATAGAAAAACGGCGGCAACGGCAAGGGAAGTGACGCCCAATTCGAAAACTGCCGCTACTTTGACGCCGGCCACATTCAATAAAAAAAAGACGATGTAGGCGATTATAGCAATGACAACAACGGGTATCGCGGGGAAAAATATGTTGAAGTACGAGCCTAACGCAAAGGCGATGGCTGGCGGTGCGAAAATGAATTCGATGTTTTGCGCCATGCCGGCGATGAACCCAATGTTGTCGCCAAGGGCTCGCTTGGCATAATCAAATGCGCCACCTGATTTGGGGATCGCACAAGCAAGCTCGGTGTAGCTGAAGGTAAACGTTACGTACAGTACAATGATGAAGAAAAGCGCAATAGCCATGCCGAGGGTACCACCCTTTTCAAGGCCCAGGTTCCACCCGAAATAATTGCCGGAGATAACATAACCAACACCAAGTCCCCAAACCATCAGCGGGGAGAGTGTTCGTTTTAGTTCAGCGGACATGGGTGAATCATTTGATCGCTGTGTCGCGATTTACTTTTCTCCAATAAAAATAAAAAGGAACGCCCGACAGCATGAGGACAAGTCCCATCATGGCTTCGCGGGGTTTGGCAGCAAACGTTACAATGAGCAGGGCAATGCAAAATAAAATGAAGATTGCAGGCACAACGGGGTACCCCCACGCTTTGTAAGGGCGGGGCGCATCAGGCATTTTAATGCGAAGCACAAATACACCGAGCGCGGTCGCCCCATAAAAGATGAACGAAGCAAAAATCAACATGTCTGTGAGTTGGTCAAAGCTTCCGCTGATCACCAGCGCACTGGAAATGATGGCTTGGTAAATCAGCGCGTTGGTCGGCGTGTGATGTTTCGGATGGACATTCGCTGCACTTTTGAAAAATAATCCTTCGCGGGCCATTGCAAAGTACAACCGCGGCGAAGCCAGTATAGTTGTATTGGTGCAGCCGAGTGTGGTGAGCAAAATCAGAATAGAAATTAGAAATCCTCCCCAGTCGCCAAGCATGTGTTTTACTACCACCACGGCAGCGATCGTGTTTTCAGAATGCTGCTCGCCAAGCAATTGATCAATCGGGAGAACGTACAGATATGTGAAATTGGTAGCCAGATATATGGCCATGATGGCCAGCATGCCCAACACCAAACCGAGTGGAAGATTGCGCTGCGGGTTTTTGATTTCTCCGCCAAGGTAGCCAATCGTGCTCCACCCTTCATAACCCCAAAACGCTGACAACAGCGCTGCGAACATACTCTTAATGAAAATAGAATCGGTCCACGATTGCGATACATAGGCTGCACCGTGGGTCTGAATGTTGGCCCAACTTCCACCTCCGATAGTCAACCCGAGAATGACGATCAGAATGATGCTGGAGATGACGATGTAGAGAATTATCCGGCTGAACACCTGGCCTAAGGTTAGCCCAATGTAATTAAGATAAGAAAGAGCCAGGATCAGTGCGATAGTAAGCACTTTCACGCCGAAGTTATCGAACGGTGTGAGAAATCCGAACACCGTAACACTCGCCAGCTCATGCGAGAGTGTGGGCAACGGCACCAGCGAATTAAACGACTGCGCAAACACGTAAGCAATTGAGGCGATGGAAGCCGACCGGATGGCGGTGAAGCCCGTCCACCCGTAGAGAAATGCGAAGAACCGGTTGTAGATTTTTTTATAATACACAAACTCACCGCCAGAGTCAGCCAGCATACTAGCCACTTCGGCATTGCTCAGCGTGCCAAATAACGTAAGCACTCCGGCTAACGTCCAGGCCAGTAAAACCAGCATGGGCGATTGAAGCACCTCTGACATGGGAGCTACTTTTTTGTAAACTCCCGACCCGATTACTGAACTGATTACAAGAAAAAAAACGGACAACAAGCCGAGCGATCGGACGAGTTGTCCTTGTTTAGGGTCAGAACTCAAAACTTAAATTTTAAAAACCTTAGTATTGATTTAGTATCCCCATTTTTTCATCGCATCGATATCTTCTTTCGAGCAATCGAATGGATCTTTTCCCTGATAAGCTTCTTGTTCTACAATGAAGATTTTGGTGCCGGCTGCTTTGCCCAGGTCGATCACTTCCTTTATCTGAGCAATTCCCTGGCCTAAAATAGCGCTCTCGTATTTTTCTTCTTCGTGCTCTTTGCCTTTGGCTACGATTTCGTCTTTCACGTGCATGAGCTCAAACCGACCGGGGAATTTCTTCACGATGTCGATGGCTTTTACACCCGCATTGAAAAGGTTGCCGGTATCAAGTTGTTGCACCACCAGATTTTTGTCGGTGTTGTCGAGGATAAGGTCGTAGAGAATTTTGCCGTTCACTTTCTTGGCAAATTCGAAGTGGTGGTTGTGATAGCCAAACTTCATTCCTGATTTTTTGCACAGTTCCCCACATTTATTGAACACATCCATGAAGTGCTTCAGGCTGTCCTCCGTTTGATACAGAGTTTCGTCAAGCCACGGGCTTACTACATATTGTTGGCCGGCAGTGGCGGCATCTTCTACAGTGTATTTCCAGGCATCGGTAAAATCCTTTTTGGATTCATCCCAATGGTTTTTGGCCAACACCGTGTGGCCGCTTGGCATCTTCATACCGAGGTCTGCAAGAATCTTCTTAAACTCCGCGGGAGCGTAGCCATAAAATTTACGATCTCTGTACCAGGCATGCTCCACATTTTGGTAGCCCATGGCCGATAGTTTTTTCAACGAACCAAGCGGATCTTTTCCCATGGCATCGCGCACGGTATATAATTGAATGCCCAGCAACTGGGTGCTTTTCGGAAATGAAAACAAAGATTGGCTTGCCAGCGAAGCACCTGCCAGGGCAAGGCCCGAATTCTTAAGAAAAGTTCTTCTGGATTGGATCATAAAAAATAGAGTTTTGAGGTTCGTAAACTGAAAGATAAATTTTTTTGAGCCGCAAAGCCAGCCGTTCATCAATTTATGTGGCAGGAGCCCGGCAGAAGGGGATAGGGTCAATTTGGAACAAAAATTGTACCTTTGCGGTTGCTTATCCAAAACAGGCTTTGCAAGCCGCTAAAAAATCATAAATATTATGGGAAGACCTCCGATTTTACCAAAAAAGAAAAAAGACGGCTGGTACATTGAAGTGCGCAACAAAGGCGCAAAATCCGGCCTCATCCTCATCCGCGACAGCTATGAAGCGATGATGCAGGCAGCCCGCCAATATGAAACAACCAAAGATGTGATTGTATTGGGCGAACATAAGAGCGGAAAACGTGTGGAAGATAGTCTGAAAAAAGAAGCCAAGAAGAAGAAAGAAAAGGCGTAGGCCTGAAATTTTAATTACGGATCCTTCTGAAGAACGAATCGATCAATTCTTTGGAAGGATCTTTTTTTATGCCCTTAATAATCTCTGTTTTTGGATGAAGAAGCGGCGTCTTGACCAGCGAAAAACCCCGCTGCAAGTCGTCGGCACCATAAATCAACCGCTGCAACTGCACCCAGTGAAGCGCCCCGGCGCACATCACACAAGGCTCCAGGGTTACGTAAAGCGAACATTCATTCAGGTATTTTGACCCGAGCCCATGCGCCGCTGCCGTTACGGCCAGCATTTCGGCATGAGCAGTAGCGTCGGTAAGTTGCTCCGTCTGGTTGTGCGCACGCGCAATGATTTTAGTGCCACACACTACCACTGCGCCCACGGGCACCTCGCCTTTGTCAAAAGCCTTTCGCGCCTCTTTCAGCGCTTCACCCATAAAATAATCGTGCGAGGTAAAATCCATGGTGCCAATTATGACGCAAGAAAAGCAATTAGCTTTTGCCCATCAGGTATTTTTTTGGCGTTATGCCAAATTTTTTCTTGAATGCCGCGATGAAATGGCTCGGATTGGTGTACCCAGTTTGGTAGGCTACTTCGTTCACCTGAAATTTATGAGTGTCAAGAAGGACACGGGCGTGGTCCAGTTTGTGATCCAGAAGAAAAGCGAAAACGCTGTTGCCGTATATTTCCTTGAAGCCTGTTTTAAGTTGGTATTCATTCAGGCTTGCGTATTTGGCCAACTCTTTCAAACTGGGTGGCGAATCGGCGTTTTTCAATAAGTATTCTTTGGCGTGCTTTATTTTTCGCACTGTTTCCTGATCATTTAAAAACGGGCAATTTTCAGTATCCGGTTTTTTCTCAGAGAAATAAAGGCTCAGGATTTCAAGTACTTTTCCCTGGTAGTAAAGCCGCCGCGAATTTTCGTCAAGGTTTACGCTGAATAGTTGAGTGAGTACTACAAACAACGATGCAGGAATTTCGCGCTCGTCATAAAATTTAGACTTTGCATTTTCCGGTTTCAAAAACGGAATCGAGTCGTTGGTGAAAAGTTTGTGGAGGTATTCCAGCGAAATCGACAGTTCTACAATTTTTGAATTTGGCGATAGATCCAGTTCAAAAGGAAGGTCGCGATCGGGATTGTAGAAAAAGTAATTTCGGTGCCCCGCAATTTCGCGCACATAATGTGGTCCAAACTTAAAAACCCCCTTTCCTTCAAGGCAGAAATAAAAATGGATGACGTTTTGATTTACTTTTCCAGCAATGGTAAAGGCTTCCGCCAGATTGTTTTCTCCAACCGTTAGCTCGACATTATCTTGCGAATAGATCGGATCAAATTTTCTTATTTGGGTATTTATGTTTTCTTCCATGATTTTGGTCATAGCCCCGAGTGACAAAAGTAACAAATCATTATACATAATAACCTCAATAAAAGTGATTCATTTCAGGTTTATGCCCATAAACGGTAAAAAACGGGTAGTTGGTATTAATTATACTTTTAGAGGTATTTTTTAAAAAATAGCAGAAACACCTTTGCAGGTATGTTTTTGCGGATAACCCTTTCAATTCTTCTTTTACCTGTCTTTTGCGCAGCGCAGAAAGCCGATACGCTGGTTTCCAAAGAGCTGCAGGAGGTGGTGGTAACTGCTACCCGCAACGAGCGAAATCTTGGCGCATTGCCAATGTCAGTCACACTTGTCAACAAAGACCAGATCAAAACGATGGGTTCTGTGCGCCTTAATGATGTACTCACCGAACAAAATGGACTGGTGGTGATTCCGCAGGTGAATGGCGTAGGCAACGGCCTTCAGCTTCAGGGTTTTGACCCGGCCTATACGTTGATACTGGTAGATGGTGAGCCGCTGATTGGTCGCTATACTGGGTCGCTGGAGCTTAGCCGCGTGACGGTGGGAAATATTAAGCAAGTTGAAATCGTGAAAGGGCCCTGCTCCAGTCTGTACGGTTCTGAGGCGCTGGCTGGTGTGGTCAATATTATCACGAATCGCCCGCAAGGAGACAAAGCCAATTTTTCTGCACGCTATGGCACGTTCAATACCGCCGACCTTTCCGGGGAACTGAGTTTGAAAAGAGAAAAGTGGAGCGCGATTGCATTTGCCAACCGCTACAGCACCGATGGTTATAACCTTACCGATGATCCTCACGGTCAGACAGTGTCGCCGTATTATAATACCACACTCACCACCCGACTTTTCTTTAAGCCAACTTCTAAAACTGATTTCAGCATTTCAGGCCGGTGGTTTAAAGAAAATCAAAAGCCAGCCTACGATGTGGATGTGTCGCCAACGGAAAAAATTTTTACTTCCGGTCATGCCGATGTCAACGACTGGAATGTGAATCCGGTGCTGACCCATCGGTTTTCAAATCACTTCAAAACGGTAGCAAGGCTGTACGCCACGCACTATGCTTCGCAAACAAATCTGATCAACACGAAAACAGACTCGGCGTACTATCACGATGATTTTACACAATCTTTCACACGGCCTGAGGTGTTGGGAGAATATTTTATCAACTCCAACAACATCATTACACTTGGAGCCGGAACAATTTTTGAGTCGGTGCAAACTTCGCGCTATGCCGATGAACTGAAACGCAAGCAACAGACCAGCTATGCCTTTTTTCAATATGAGTGGCAACCGATCGAGCGACTTCAGGTGATCTCTGGTGCCCGTATGGACATCAACTCGATTTATGGCTCACAGCTTAGCCCAAAACTTTCTTCACTTTATAAAATCAATTCAAAGCTTACCCTCAAAGGCTCATTTGGAGTTGGCTTCAAGTCGCCCGATTTTCGGCAACTGTACCTCAACTTTAACAACAGCGCCGCAGGTGGATACAGCGTGCTCGGCACCGAGATCGTAAAAGAGCGTCTTCAGACACTTGAGAGCCAGGGGCTCGTCGGATCGTATTATTACAATCCCGACCTGATCGGGAAATTGCAAGCCGAGCACTCGCGCTCCTTTAACCTTGGCGCACAAATTTCACCGATAAATAAATTGGCCGTCGATGTAAATCTTTTCCGCAACGATATCGACAACATCATCGAAACCCAGATAGTAGCCGTCACTACGTCAAATCAGAATATTTACAGCTACCGTAATTTGAATCGCGTGTTTACGCAAGGGCTTGAAGCGGGCATCAATTATCCGGTTTTCAGAAACGTTAACGCTTCGCTCGGCTATCAACTGCTTTACGCGAAAGACAAAGACATTGTCGATCAGATCAAAGAGGGAAAAATTTATTACCGCGATCCTGCAACGCTCGCTACCCGGCAACTGAAGCCTTCGGAATACTTCGGCTTGTTTAACCGGTCGCGTCACGTAGGCAACTTCAAACTTTTTTATAGCGACAAAGAAACCGGATGGGAGTCGAGCCTGCGCGTGATTTATCGCGGCAAATACGGCGCAGGAAGTTTGCAAGGAAATATCCAGGGACTTAACCCGCCCGTGACCGATACCAATAGCAATGGCATCCTTGACAAGTACGACAATTTTGTGAGCGGATATTTTCTGGTGAATCTGTCAGTCGCCAAAACCTTTGACCAAAAATACCGGGTGCAGGCTGGAGTTGATAATCTCTTCAATCATCGCGAGCCGATGTACATTCCTAATCTGCCTGGCCGCCTGCTGTATGTGAGTGTGAGTTTTTCCTTTTCTAAAAATGTAAATCAACAATAATCATCTAAATAAAAATTAATCGTATGAAAAAGACCAAACTGTTTTTGTCATTAGTGCTGATCGCTGGTTTTGCCGGGCTTTCTTCGTGTTCAAAAAATGATGCCACGCCTGCATTGCAGGCTACAATTTATTCTAACCTTCCGGCCGATCCGGCAACCAGCTTTAACCCCACCAACGGCGCACCAATTGGAAAAACAGGAAAGTTCACCCTTTTCAGTTTTAGCACCGGAGCCATCGTGAGCAATGCGGATAGCGCTACCACCAAGTGGGATATCGGGTTCAATGGACTTACCATCATCGTAAACTCTGGCACCAGCGGACCAGGTTCAGCCGCCGCATTGGTACAAGACGGTGTCTTTGAAAATTTGAAAACTGCTCCCGATGCGGGCTACAAGACTGACAATGTTTCTAGCAAGTCAGAACTGTATGGACAAAGTGGGTCGTCTAACCTGGCGATTCCAACTACTGCCAATGCACCTAGCAACAACGTAAGCGTCAGCAACGGTTGGTATTCGTACAACATCAGCACCCACGTGATTACAGCTACAGCAGGCAAAGTAATCGTGGTAAAAACTGCCGGTGGCAAATATGCCAAACTGGAAATTCTGAATTATTATAAAGATGCGCCGGATTCTCCTTCAATGACGTCGCTGCCTGATTATTACAAATTTGCGTACGTATATCAGCCCAACGGCTCGAAGAGTTTCTAAATCCTATTCGATTATAATATCAGTGAAGGCGCCTCCGGGCGCCTTTTCTTTTTGTGCAATTTGCCTTAGACGTTAAAAAACTATTTCCTCCTGTTGACACCTTTTCTTACATTCATGTTTTTGCAGAATACATGGAAAATCAATCACGCTATCTTTCGCTCGATGTGCTCCGCGGTATCACCGTGACGTTAATGATCATTGTGAACACACCCGGCAACGGCGACACTACTTTTGCTCCACTGCTACACGCCGCTTGGAATGGATTCACTCCTACCGACTGGGTATTTCCTACCTTTATGTTTGTGGTGGGCAACGCCATGAGCTTTAGTCTGGTGAAATATGAATCGAAAGGGGAGAGAGCTTTTCTGAAAAAAATCTTCAAGCGTGCAGCCATTATTTTTCTGCTGGGATTTCTCATGTACTGGTTTCCGTTTGTGCACGAAGACCATGGTCAGATTGTATTCAATGAATTGGGCAACACCCGGATTTTTGGAGTGTTGCAGCGCATCGCGTTGGGCTATCTTTTTGCTTCGCTGATTTTACATTACTGGCGTGAGACAGGTGCCATTTTGTTTAGCGCATTTGCCTTACTCGCCTATTGGTTTTTGTTGTTTGCCTACGGTGATTATTCCCTCATGGGGAACGCGGTCTTGAAACTTGACCTCGCTTTGTTTGGTCCCAATCACCTCTACCATGGTGAAGGCATCGCCTTCGATCCGGAAGGTTTGCTTAGCACGTTGCCGGCTATTGTTAATGTTATCGCCGGATACCTGACCGGTCATTTTATTCAGAAGAAAGGAAACTCCTATGAAACTATTTCTAAGCTGATGATGACCGGCGTGCTGCTCTTGTTTGTTGCCTTAGCCTGGAATATGGTCTTCCCGATCAACAAAAAACTTTGGACGAGTTCCTTCGTGCTTTGTACGGTGGGCATTGACTTACTGATCCTTCCGGTTTTGATTTATATAATTGATATTAAAAAGCAGTCGGGCTGGACGTATTTCTTTGAAGTGCTCGGCAAGAATACGCTGTTCGTTTATCTTCTTTCGGAAATCGGTATCGTTATTTTCTATGCGGTAAAAATCGACGGACAGATTTTGTACAGCTGGCTGTTTCAAAATGTATATAGCCGTGTGGGCGATTATCTTGGGTCGCTGCTCTTTGCCATCTCCTGGATGCTCATCTGCTGGAGTGTTGGCTACTGGATGGACAAGAAGAAGATTTACGTGAAGGTATAAGCTCCTTGTTTATACAAAGAAATCTAAATGGATCATAAAGTGAAATTTGTTTCTCGTCACCGCCTAATGTGGGCACTGGGGGCAATTCTAGTTCTATCACTTGTTACTCCGTCTCCGTTTAAAACTAACGAAGTAAATTTTTGGTATCTGTTCATTGTTGCTTTTGGCACTGCCGGAATCGGAATACTTCTTACCTGGCACTTAATTAATATTCCAATTGGGGAGAGAATAGTTCTGGTCATTGTTTTTTGGCCGATCGCTATTTTCATCGGCTCTATCATTGCAGTGCCACTTTTGAAAATTCTCTTCATTGAAGATTTATCAGGAGACAGGTATGTTCCTAATATCCAGACTCAGGTCATTGTGAATCTAACTCTCTATTTCTTCTGGACTATTACTCTTTGGGTAATATATGGGATGTACTACTTTTTATTGAGAAAAAGTCCTAACTAACTATTTCACATATTTTCTACCACCGCCAATAAAAAATCCAACCTTTAGCGAGAGGTAGCTTTTGTTGACGTTTTCGTAATGACCCACATAACCCGGCATTGGATAAGAAATGTAGTCTTTCATGGGTTGAACAAAATTGTACTCCACCATCAACCGAAAGTGGCCTAGGTCATAGCCCAATCGTGGATACAGACCGACACCGTTTCGCTGATTTTGATGCTCGGTGCTGTTCATGATAAAATTATTGCTCGGGTTGAATAGCCCTACACCAGCGCCAACGAAGGCGCGCTTGTACAAATAATAGTGCGCGTTGAGGCCCATTGAGCTTACGGGCATACTGTTGCTTCCTGTGTAAGGCATCATATTCTGCGTCTCCATTCTAAAACCAATCTGCATCTTGTCGCTGAAACGGTATCCAGGTTCAATAGTAAACGAACTGATAAAGCCGTGACTATTGGGTAACCCCAACTGAACTGCAACAAGAAACTTGCGGTATTGCTGAGCATGCACATTCGTCGCAGCCAGCATGGCGATGAAGAGTAGCTTTTTCATAGTTGGAATGATGAAGATAGCGATTAAAAAGTTTTTAAAAAACAGCTTACTCTTTATGCAGACTTGAAAAGAACTTCTTGCCCCTTCAACTTCTTCCTTTTACATTTAGTTTTAAAACCTAAATTCATGAAACACTTACCGTTGCTGCTGGTTATGCTAGCGGCCTGTTCGGCACCTAAAGAAAAGAAATTGGTCGGATCTCTTGAGCGACTTGACCCTGCCCTCGACCAATTGATAGCACCCGGCACACAAGCCGAAATTATTGGCGAAGGTTTCGAGTGGAGCGAAGGCCCGGTATGGGTGGAAAGCGAAAAAATGCTTTTGTTCTCAGATGTGCCCAAGAATGTGATTTATAAATGGACGGAAGAAAAAGGTGTGGAGTCATTCCTTACACCGTCGGGATATACGGGTACAATTCCGCGTGGTGGCGAACCGGGTTCTAACGGTCTTACATTGGATAATGACGGTCACCTGGTATTGTGCCAACACGGCGATCGCCGCATTGCGTTGCTCACAGCATCGTACAAAGAACCCAAAGCAGAATTCAAGACGCTGGCCGACAACTATCAAGGAAAAAAACTGAATAGCCCTAACGACGTTGTCACCGACAAGCAGGGAAATCTTTTCTTCACTGATCCGCCGTATGGCCTTTTGAAAAATGTGAACGACTCGTCAAAGCAAATTCCTTTTCAGGGAGTTTACAAAATCAAAACCGATGGCACTGTGGTGCTGCTTGTGGATTCCCTCACGCGGCCCAACGGTATTGCACTAAGCCCCGATCAGCAAACTTTGTATGTGGCAAACTCCGATGCACCGGTAGCCAAGTGGTATTCCTTTCTCATCAAAGGAGATTCTCTCACCGATGCCAAAGTATTTTACGCTTCAAAATATGCCGAAGGAGAGAAAGGTGCACCCGATGGAATGCGCGTGGATAAGAATGGAAATATTTTCGCGACTGGTCCCGGCGGAATTTGGATTTTCAATGCCGAAGGAAAAGCCCTCGGGCGACTTCATCTGCCAGAGGCTACGGCTAACTGTGCATTCTCAGCTGATGGCAAAACCTTGTACCTCACCAGCGACATGTATTTGCTGCGCGTGAAACTTGCGCAATAAGCTATAGCGCACTGTAGTTGACGAAGAGGCTTAATCAAGCAACGTTTTGCACACGCAAAACAGACTTTATAAAACTTTCTTTTTGAAACTTGTCGGTTGAGTTGCCGTACATGTTAGAGTAAATGTAGAGGTCTTTTTTCTCAGGCTGATATTCAAAAAGAAAATCATGATAGTTTTTGTTTTTTTGATCAGTTGCCTTCCCGAAAGCGTTTACGTCAAAATCCGTGTAAGTAATTTCTGTGAACACCAGAAACTTGTCAGGGGAAACAGATACACAATGAAGGATTAGATAATTATCAACTGTACGTACCTTGCTAATTGTTTCTTTGAGTAGATCAAAAAGCTTTGGCTCACAATTCTCTATTCGCTTGTAGGGCATGTCGAGATTATGAATGTAGCCCAACGCTTGGTCAGGATCTCTTTTTATTTTGCTTATGATATTATTCTGTGAGATCTTTTTCAAGTAATGAAGTACAGCTCGAACTATCACGTAAACAAAACATCCGAATATCAATACATATTTCATGGTGATAGAAAAAAATGAATTTGGTTCAAACTAGCATTTTATCTTTGATTGTAAATGAATTTGATTTCCTTCTGAAAGAAAAGAACACAAAAAACAATAGTTATCCCTACCTTCGACATTACAAATAGAAATTTATGGAAACCAGCAAAGCCCTTACTGCCGATCAACTTGAAAAACTAAAGGCAACTGTGCGTCAGCGCTTCGACGATCTTTACCATCGCATTGGCACTAATCGCCAAAAATTGTCGGGCACAGTACTTCTGGCTGACCAGGCCATCAACAAAGAGCTTAGCAAAGAAAAAATTGATACCTCCGCGGAAAAGAAAATTCTCGGAAGGATTCGCGACATCGAAAAGATGGCCAACAATCAGTTGCCACATATTCCAAAAGTAGCGGTAACGTCTAAACCAGCTCCAGAATCTAAACCGGCTCCGGCTAAAACTTCGGCAAAATCAACCGCTTCAAAAGCGAAGAAGAAATAGTTAGCGGATAGTTTTTTAGAAATCAGGATCGAGGCCGAATCGTTCTTTCAGCTCGGCGAGGATTGGATTTTTTTCCACCAACAAATCAAATTTTTCTTTGTTGGTGTAAGCCATCCGTTTTACTTCCGCCTCCTGCATCACGCTCTCCACTTTGATGGAATTGTTACTGAGGCGATTGCGTAAGTACGACACCAAATCTGTCATCATCGATTGCAACAAAGGCTCTTCGATAGGGTTGGCCAGCGCCACCGTAACGATTGATCCATTCACACCTACTTCACGGCTCAATAGATGAAACTCTGCTACCTGATCTTTGCGCAGGCGTGCGTACTCGGCCCAGGCTTCGCGCAACTGATCCTCGGTGAGAGGCTTTACATTTTTTGGCTCTTCTACCGGCGTGACAACAATGCTTGGCTGCTCCTTTGGTTTAAAAAGATCGTTGAGGTTGAAGGTCGACTTTGGCCGTGAGGCTGATGTGGTTGCTTTTGATTCTGCTGCAGCTGGCTCGCTTGGCTTCGATGAAGATGAAGGAATTGCCGGAGTGACTTCTTTAGCCGGCAGAGATTCTTTAACGGTTTCGCCCTGAGGTTTTACCGCTTCAGGTTCTAATTCAATTTTTTTTTTAAGCCTGCTTCTGCCGAAGAGTTGCTGCTGGCTTTTACGGCCGAGTTTACATACGCCATTTTCATTAGCGCCAGTTCTACTAGCAAGCGCTGGTTGCGGCTGGCTTTGTAGTTGATGTCGCATGTGCTGGCGATGCTCAGCCAGGAAAGCAGGAGCGAAGGTGGCGCAGCCTGTGCTTGTACCAGGTATTTTTGCTTTACACTTTCAGGCACTTCCATGAGGTTTACCGTACGCGCATCTTGCGATACCAGAAGGTTGCGCAAGTGTTCACCAAGTCCTGTGATAAAATTCTGACCGTCAAAACCTTTTTTCAAAATCTCGTCGAGCAGCAACAGCGGGCCGCTGGTGTTTTCGCTCAACAGGCCATCCACCATTTTGAAGTAATAATCGTAGTCGAGGATGTGCAGGTTGTTGAGCACATCGCTGAAAGTGACTTTGTGATTGGCCGAGAAGGTCACCATCAGGTCGAAGATCGAAAGACCGTCGCGCAATGCGCCGTCTGCCTTTTGGGCGATCAGGTGAAGCGCTTCCTCTTCGGCGGCAATCCCTTCGCGGTCAGCGATTTTTTTGAGCTGCCTCGAAATATCAGAAACCTGAATCCGGTTGAAATCAAAAATCTGGCACCTCGATAAAATCGTCGGGATAACTTTATGCTTCTCGGTGGTAGCCAGAATAAAAATGGCATAGGAAGGCGGCTCTTCCAGCGTCTTCAAAAAAGCATTGAAGGCTGCGTTGGAGAGCATGTGCACCTCGTCGATGATATAGACTTTGTATTTTCCGAACTGTGGAGGATAGCGCACCTGATCGATCAGGCTGCGGATGTCTTCCACCGAGTTGTTGGAGGCTGCATCAAGTTCGAAGATGTTGAGCGAGTTGACTTCTGCTTTTTCTTCAAAGCCGTTGATAAGGCGGGCCACAATTCTCGCGCACGTAGTTTTTCCTACACCACGTGGACCGCAAAACAATAGAGCTTGTGCCAACTTGTTGTTGTCGATCGCATTTTTGAGGGTGGTGGTGATGTGTTCCTGCCCCACCACCTCGTCGAAACCGAGGGGGCGATACTTGCGCGCAGAAACTACAAACGTGTCCATGGGCGCAAGATAGTGCAATTTGAAAATTGGGCAATCCGATTTTTTGAAATTTGGTTTATTTACCACTCAACGCAAATTCAATCGAATACAACTCACAGTTTTAGAATAAGTACTAATTTGTGATTAAAATAATGAGACGATGAAAAAAAATATTTTAGTCGTAGTGGCGCTTTTGTTCAACCTTTATTGCGAGGCCACCGATCCCTACCCTAAAAATAAATTCATCGATGTCACGCACTATCAGTTTTACCTGGAAGTAAACGACAGCACTGACGTGATCTATGGAGAGGCCTCTGTAAACAATCCTTTTTAAAAAATCAATCGCCTCTTTCGACCTGGATCTGGCCAATAAAAACAATCTGGGCAGAGGAATGGAGGTGTTGGAGGTGAGCTCGGGTGGCGTCGTATTAACCTATTCCCACGCCAACAACAAAATCCACATTAACCTTAGCGCGTTGCCACATGAAAATCAAACGGTGATTTTCAAAATCAAGTACAAAGGCGAACCTCAGGATGGGCTGATCATCGGAAAAAATAAATACGGCGACCGCGGCTTCTTTGGCGACAACTGGCCCGACCGCGCGCACCACTGGCTTCCGGTGGTAGATCATCCCTTTGATAAATCGTCGGTTGATTTTTCGATCAATGCGCCCTTGCATTATTCGGTTGTAGCCAATGGCATCAAGGTGGAAGAGAGTTTTATTAGCGAGAAAAGAAAATTGACTCGCTGGCATGAGGAAGTGCCCATTCCCGTCAAGGTAATGGTGGTGGGTATCGCCCGATTCGCCACCGAGCTGGCAGGAAAGGTGGACGGCATTCCGGTGGAAAGCTGGGTGTATCCGCAAAACAAAGCAGAAGGATTTTATGATTATGCCGTAGCTACCCGCGTACTCGATTTCTTTCACACGCACGTCGGCCCGTATTCGTATAAAAAACTTGCCAACGTACAATCGAAGACCCGCTGGGGTGGATTGGAAAACGCCAACACTATTTTCTACTATGAAAATTCAATCACCGGAAAGGGCCAGGCTGAGTCGCTGATTGCCCACGAAGAAGCGCACCAATGGTTTGGCAATTCGGTAACAGAGCAAGACTGGCATCATGTGTGGCTCAGCGAAGGGTTTGCTACTTATTTTGCGGGCTTGTATCTGGAGCATACTTACGGCCATGACCGGCTGGTAGCAGAAGCAGCCAACCAGCGCAAGCAAGTGATCGATTATTTTCATAAGAATCCGGGATCGGTTTTGGATACCACCATCACAGACCTCGCCAAGCTGCTCACCACCAACACTTACCAGCGGGCAGGTTGGGTGCTTCACATGCTTCGCCATGAGGTAGGCGATCTCACGTTTTGGAAGGGAATCCAGAAATATTATCTCCTTATAAAAATGGAAATGCCTTGACGGCGGATTTTCAGCGGGTGATGGAAGAAGTTTCCGGAAAGGACCTTTCCTCATTTTTTGAACAATGGATTTACCGCGCCAGCCTGCCGAAACTCTCAGGAACCTGGCATTACGATAAAAAATCGCAGGTCGTAGTGATGAAGCTAAACCAGGAGCAACCTGGGGCGATATTTAAAATCCCCGTGGAGATTGGGCTTGGTGCCGAGGTTAAAAAGTTGTTTTTTGATCAAAAAACGCAATCCTTCACCATCCCTGTTGCTTCCAGGCCGATCCAGGTTTCGCTCGACCCGGGCACATGGCTCCTTTTTGAAGGTGAAATTCAGGAGAATTAGCCTTAGTTTTTGTGAATGGGCTTTGCTTACTTCCTTTAACCTGCTACATTTGCAGTCCTTTTTAGAAAAAGCATTATGGCAAATCACAAATCAGCAGAAAAACGTATCCGTGCCAACGAAACTAAGCGCGTACGCAATCGCTACCAGAACAAGACTACCCGCACTCAAGTGAAAAAATTGCTGGAAACTACCAAGAAAGACGAGGCGAAGGCTTTGTTGAATGAAGTAGTAGCAATGCTTGACAAGCTGGCCAAGAAGAACATTATCCACTGGAAAAAGGCTGCTAACCAAAAAAGCCGCCTGACCAAGCGTGTGAACGCCTTGGCATAAGCCAGTGCCTGACCGATATTATTTTTCCCTTCCTTGCCGAGCGCGAGGGAGGGTTTTTTATTTGAAAGCGTGAGTAAAGACCGAGTTTATACTTCTCAATTCTGGCTTTTGTGCGCCAGTGCGACACTTTTCTTCGCCAGCTTCAACATGATTATCCCTGAGCTGCCTGAGTTTCTTACCAAACTGGGCGGCGCCGACTACAAAGGGCTGATTATTTCTCTCTTTACGCTTACCGCGATGATTTCTCGTCCGTTCAGCGGCAAGCTGGCCGACCGTCTGGGCCGTAAGCCGGTGATTATTTTTGGCGGGCTAGTCTGCCTCATCTGCAGTTTGTTTTATCCGCTGCTCACCACGCTCTTCGGCTTTTTTATGCTCCGGCTTTTTCATGGTTTTTCTACCGGCTTTTCGCCAACGGGCGTGTCGGCTTATGTTTCGGATATTATTCCGGCCAATAAACGCGGCGAGGCAATGGGTTTTATCGGTACAGCCGGTGCGGTAGGCATGGCCTCGGGCCCGGCCATCGGTGGCGCAGTGGCGCTCAGGTTTGGATTGGATACGATGTTTTATACTTCGTCATTCTTCGCTCTTGTCGCTGTGGCCATCACGCTCAGTGTAAAAGAAACTCTGAAAGGTCGCCATGAAGTTTCCTGGGCGTTGTTAAAGATTCAAAAACGTGATTTGTTCGACCCGCTGGTGATTGCACCGTGCCTGGTGATGGTACTTGCAGCCTACGCGTACGGAGCGGTCTATACCTTAATGCCCGACCACGGCAAACATTTGGGCATTGAAAACAAAGGCCTGCTGTTTACTTACCTCACAGTTTCGTCGCTGGTGGTCAGGTTCATTGCCGGCAAGGCTTCGGATATTTATGGACGTGTGCCGGTGCTGAAAGTAACGGTGCTGTTGATTGTCATATCGATGCTCATCATCGGACTTGCCGATGAGCCGTGGATGTTGATTGTGGGAATCAGTATCTATGGACTGGCGCAAGGATCTACCTCGCCCACGCTGCTCGCCTGGGCTACCGACCTGAGCAGCGAGCAACACCGCGGTCGCGGCATCGCTTCTCTTTACATTTCAATGGAATTGGGTATAGGTGTGGGGGCGCTCACGTCGGGTTTTGTATATGGCAATTCAGCCGAAAATATTTTTACCAGTTTTGCCATTTGTAGCACGCTGGCGTTGGTGGCGTTGAGTTTTCTTTTTATCCATTCTAACAGAAAAAAAGTATGAAGGAGAAGTCGTTGCTGTTGTTCTTCCTGGCTGCTACCGTGGAAATTTTTTCAGAGCTATTTGCAATGCACACGCTGCATCTGGTGGCCAAGCCGCTCATCGTTTTGTCTCTGGTGATTTATTATGTGATGAATGCAGAGCGAATTACTAAAACATTCGTGATTGCTTTAATTTTTTGTTGGATGGGCGACGTATTGTTGATGTTTGAACCAGCGCATCCGCTCTTTTTTATTTTTGGACTGAGCTCGTTTCTGATCGCGCATTTATTTTTTATTGCGGCCTATCGGCAATTGAGGTTCTCTCAAAGCACTTCGGTTGGTCCAACCATCGCGCGGTTGTCATTCCCAATTATTATGGCAGGTTCTGGGCTGGTGGTTATTCTTTATCCTAAGCTTGGCGAACTACAAATTCCTGTGATGGTGTATGCGTTGGTGATCACTCTCATGGTATTGCAGTCGGTGTTCCGAATGAGGCGCACCACGCCAGAAAGTTTTTGGACGCTATTTTTTGGTGCTGTCTCTTTTCTTCTTTCCGATTCGCTTCTCGCGATCAACAAATTTTATCACACCATTCCGGCGTCAGGCGTGTGGGTGATGGCCACCTATTCGGCGGCGGTGTTTCTGATTGTGCGTGGCACGTTGGCGCACAAACCCTGATCACTTCGAACTACAAATTGGAATAAATCACCTGACCATCCTGACTGACCATTAGGTGTACTAATTTTTCGTCGGCTGAAATGGCTTTTATTTCGGAGCTGTCTGCTTCTTTGCGGCCGATCAGATTAATCGACGTGTCATTTACTTTTACGACTTTAAAAACCCGTACCGACTCCGGAACAGCAAGGGGAATGATCCGCGAAATATCACCCTGACTATTCATCATCACCAAAAACGGATTTGATTCTGCAGCCGATTTGGTGCGAAGTTCCTGATCGTTGTGATCTTTCAGGAGTGAGTAGTTGCCCACCAGCATACTTCCGGTAGTTAAGTTCACCCATTCGGTGAATGAGCCAGTCAATTCTACTGATCGTTTCCATTGAAGTTCGCCCAGAATATTCAAACCGATAATCGTGATCGGCTCATTTACTGAAGCATTATTTTTTTCCTCGTTCCCTTTCAACACTAATACAAAGGAGTTGCTCTTTTCGAGATAGCTCAACTGGCGCGGGTAGCCCGTGTCTTTCAGCTTTATTTTTAATTTCGGTTCGCCCTTGTCGTTGAAATAGTAAAATGTATTGAGTTTTACTGCTGTGGAAGTTCCGGCCGACTGAAGCACTACGGCGCACCCTTCTTTAGTTAATTCAACACTGGCTATAAAATTATTGGCGTCGGGAACTTTGCTCAAGCTGTCAATTTTATTCTCGAAGTTTTTTATCCATGCCGGTTTGCCATCTGGATTAACCTTAACTAAGAATGAAGACAGGTTAGCAATTTTTTTATCGGCTTTATAAATCCCCGCAAGGTAATAACCCCCGTCAACGGTTTTTAATTTCTTTAATGGAAGTGGATCGCCTTTGTCAATCAGTTCCTGTGAAGGCTCCACCACATTGTTGGGGATATTCCATTTTCCCACTTTAAGGATTTTGTTTTCTTCTGGTTTGATTGGCGGCGGAATAATTAAGCCCACGATTTCTTTCTCCAGTTGGGCGCCATAGTTTTTGTACGAATTGTCGATCTCTGTTTTTTCCTTGGCGAGATACCCTTGCAAACCGGTGAGGCTTCCATAATATTTGTTAAGAAAATCGGCATGCTTCCGGAATTTATCCTGATTTAACCGGCTTTTAATTACCTGCGCGAGTGTGTCTGCTTTGCGATCAAAATAAATTAATGCGCTGTAGTTTTCGGCATTACGATAACTGACCACGGTGTCGGGTGTGAATGATTTGCGTTTTAACATCCACTCTTGCTTATAGGCTTTGTAATCGAGTAGCGACAGGGTCAATGATTGGCGATCAAAATTGTTCAGTGTGTACGCCAGCTGTTTATCCAGTTTTACCGGCACGATTCCTTCGCCATTGGAGTGATCAATTTTGGTAAGCGACTGATCCAGCTTATCTTCTTCTTCCATCAATCTGCGGCGCAGCGACCGGATATCTCCGTTGATAAAATGCTGAATCTCCTGTGCCCAACTCGTATAATCCCAGAACTCGATTTTGTCAGTCAGGAAATTAAGGCTGGTAATCAAGCCGTCGAGCCGGTAAGTCACAATTGGTTTGATGCGGTAGCTTTGATGATGATCCGGAATCGGGTAGCTGCTGACGAGCGCAAGGTAATCGTCAAAGTAAGATTTGGCAGAATCGTAATTGAGCTGCAATTCGTTGAGCTGTTTTTCGGTGTCCTGATTGTAATACAAATACAAATCGTTCAGCGTCACATAGGTACTGTTGATCGTCGCGAAAATTTTCACCGCTTTGTCGTAGTGCTTTACGCTTTTGGTGAAGCTAGAATAAATAGGAGGAACTCGTTGCAGGCAGATGTCGGCCGAGTCAAGTCCGTTTAATATTTTTTTCTGAACCACTCCAAAGGGCACAGCGGGTTTCCCTTTGCTGTCGGATATTTTAAAAGTTTGAAAATAGTATTCGTTGTTGCGGTCCACTTCTTTGTCGTCAACCACCAACTTGGCTTTGAAAAACCGCAACTTGGCTTGTTGCGCATTGGCTAAAACGTACTGAGGATTGGTAAGCACATCGGCGGCCTTGTAACTTTTTTCATACGCCATCGCCAGTCTGAAATTGGCGTGGGCATGATTGGGATCCGTTGAGATATATTCTTTTAATGTATTTTTTAATTCCTGATTACCCATTTCTGGAAACAAGGGAAAAATGTCTTTGTACCGCAGGTGCTGTGCAGAAAGTGATGTTGTCAGAATGAACAGAAGAAAAAGAGTAACGATTCTCATGGTTGACAACATTAAATGCTGATGATTTTTAGTTCTACCCGGCGGTTAATCGCCCTGTTGGCATCGCTGTCGTTGGGTACTTTGCTTTGCGATTCGCCATAGCCTTTCGCCACAAACCGCTCGGGGTTTATTTTATTTTCTAATAGAAAATCTACCACGCTCCGGGCTCGCTTGTCCGAAAGTTCAAGATTGTAGGTATCCAGGCCCACGTCGTCGGTGTGGGCTGCCACTTCCACTTTCAGCGATGGGTTTTCTTTCATGAGCTGAACCACGCGGTTAAGTTCTGTAAAGCTGATGTCGGAAAGTTTTACCGAGTTGGATTCAAAGTTGATGTCACGAAGCGTGAGCTTTGCATTTTGCTCCAGCTTCATCAGCTTCACGTCAATGGGCGTTGAGCCATCAACCACTCCGGAGCTGAAGGCGTACCCCTGATCGCTGGTCACTTCCATTTCATAGCGGTCGCCCGAGCGCAGCGATACCATTTGGTTTCCGGTGACTTCAATGACTTCTTCGCGGTTTTTATTTTTCAACACCACTCGCGCTTTTACTTTGCTGTTGTTCACCAGATCGGAAACATTTACCATCACGTCCTTCTTTTCAGGCACGAGCTCCACGTATTTTTCAAACGTACGATACATCACGAGCCCGCTTACATCGAAGTTGAGTGCGGTGCTTTTGAAATTTGGTGCGCTGATGACGATTTCATATTCGTAGCCCAACGGAAGGTCGCCTACAAGGCTTCCATCTTTGGCATTGTTTTTTGTTTCGGCGATGAAATTATCTTCACCCTTTCTTTTGATTTTAATGTCGGCAAGGATAGGTTCAAAAAGTTCTTTGTCGCTAACCGTGAGCATAAGTTTCACTTTGCGAAAGAGTTTCACATCCACCGATCGCTCCTCATATTTTTGCGTGCTTCTCAGGTCGAGTGCCCGCGTGAAGGAAGAATAACCAGCCTTCCTATATTCAATATTAAAGTTACGACCAACGGGAAGCACCAACGTGTAGCGACCGTCGGAAGGATTGCTTTCAAGTTGAACCACAATCTCCGAAGTGATAGCATCAGTCACCACTACGGTAGCGCCAATGCCTTCACCACTGTCAAGATCAGTGATAAATCCTTGTACCACGTTGTTCATGAACTGCCGAAGTTTAGGAGGGATCACCACGGAATAAATATCGACGTTGTTGTACGTATAATACATCAGGTCACCTTGCGCGGAAATACAGGGAAGTTGATCGTCTTTTTCGGTGTTCACAAAATTGAGCGGCACTGGCAGATCCCACTCTCCTAATTCATTTAGCTTTGATTGGTACATGTCGTAGCCACCTTTTCCACCGGGGCGGTTGGATGAAAAGATTAATGTCTTTCCGTCGGCCATGATCCGTGGCGCCTTTTCACACTCCTGGTTGATGGGCCACGGAAGTTTTTCAGGCTTGCTCCATTTTCCATCGCTTTCTTTTTCGGATTTGTAAATGCAAGTGCAGAAGGCATGTTGCTTTTTTAAATCTTTATCGCGCGGGCCTTCCAGGTTTTGGCGTACGAAATAAAGTGTTTTGCCATCGGCGCTCACCGACGGGAATCCGTCGTAGCCGCCCACCGTTTCTTTGTCTTTGTTTACAGTGGGTGCAAGATTGATCGGTGCACCAATACTCGTCGGGGCGCTCCAACCATCTTTGGTGCGCTGACTGTAAAAAATATCGTGGTCGCCTCGCTCGAGCGACCTGAAAAAATAAAGTGTATTCCCATCAAAGCTCAGGCTCGGCCCTCCAATCAATCCGGTTGAATCTCCCGAGGCATTTATTTTGTCAATCGGTTTGCCTTCGCTCCAATTTCCATTTTCAAAATTAGTGAGGTAGAGATTATATTTTTTTCCGTCATTACGCTGGTAGATAATCGTTTTTCCGTCGGCCTGAATGGTAGGTGCATATTCGATGAATGAAGGATTTCCGATGGCTGGCTTTTTGGTGTTGTTATAATAAGCCATTGAATCGACGACGGGTGATGTAACCGTTGGCTGAGTTTGCGCCATCCCGAGCAGATGAAAGGCGCAGCCAAGAGTTGTTAATAGTGAAACTCGCATAATATTTTTCTACGATGCAGATTTACTTTTAATTTCCGATTAATACAAAAGCACCCCAATAATACGGCGCTTCGTACTGCGATTTTAATTTCAATTGAGCTTCGCGAAAGGCCTTGTGTTTTTCAGTGCCTGCGATCCAAAGCGAATAGAAGCTGTTCATCAATTCCTGTGTGGCGGTGTCGTCCACTTGCCACAGGCTCATCAATACCGTGCGTGCGCCAGCCACAATAAATGAACGCTGCAAGCCATACACTCCTTCGCCATTTCGGATTTCGCCCAGACCGGTTTCACACGCAGATAAAACCACCAGTTCAGTTTGGTCAAGGTTTAAGTTCATGGCTTCGTAGGCCGTGAGCACACCATCTTCCTTCAGTGGCGATAGACTTCGGTCAACACCAGCCCCGGCAAGCAACACGCCCGAGCGGAACAATGGATTGCTCAGCAACTCATCGTTTTCATTGACATCTACGTCACTGAGAAAAAAGCCGTGCGTCGCAATGTGAATCAATCCGGGGTTTTCAATTTCTTTAATGCGATCTTCGGTGGCATTTTCTTTTTCGAACAACTGAACATTCCATTGTTTGGATTGAAGCACCTGATAAATTCCAGTGATCTCTTTTTCTGTAGCGGGCAGCACGGGTATTTCTTCGCCCTCAAAGCCGTAGGCGCGCGCGGTGCCGCGCTTGGTGCTACTTTGCACGTTTGGCAATCCAAGATTAAAATCGGCAAACCCAAAGAGCATCGCGGTTGGCTTTTCAATGTGAGCTTGACGTTGTTCAATCAATTCACGGGTGCTGCTCAGTTGGCGTATGGTGTAGTTGTCGATGATCCACTGTTTCGTTGCTGGATTGAAGAGCGAATTGAAATTCACTTTGTTAAACACGCCATCGCAACTGATGTAGAGAAGATTTTCGCCGGACAATTTCTTTTGAATCGGCAGCCAAAAATTTTTGTACGATATCGTATCGTGCATCTGAAACTTGATGGTGTTGCGGTGGTATTTAAACCAACGATTCTCCAGGTGATTGCCGGTGGGCCACAAAATCAATTGCGGATTAGCAGTTGTTTTGTTGATCAGCAGACCCGCATAATACACAGAGTCTTTCGTGAATCTTTTCTTCACGCGCAAAATTTCAATCGCGGCTTCACCGGGCTGCAATGCATTTTGAACTTGTTGCCATGTGATGGCATTTTTATCTACCTGGCTGCGGAAAGCATCTGACTTCTCAGCCAGCTTTTTTTCCAGGTCGTTGGCCTTTGCTTCAAGTGCAGAGAGACTGATGTTTTGCTGGTCGCGTTCAGCCTGAGTGTAGTTGTAGTAGCGCACCATTTCCTGTTTCACCGCCAGCCATTTCTTAAACTGCCCAATCACAGCAGTGTCGTTGCTGGCCAGGATCCTCGCTCTGACTTTGCTGCTCGCTTCCAGCAAAATCGCTTTGGTCGCGAGTTGCAGGTCGTACAGTTGCTTCAGGGTTTCATCTTGCTGCGCCGGGTTGTGCACTATATAGTCTACGCAAAAATCCTGGTAGGCCTCAAACACCGGTTTGATCTTGGCGTAGAATGCGCCTTTTTCTTTTTCACTTAACGTGGAAAAGAAATTTTTCACCTGCATTTGAAAGCTGGCAATGACTGGCTCGTAATATTTTTTAGCTTCTTCCAACTGACCTTTGGCGTGATAGACACCGGCCAATCCATAAAGCGATTTGGCATAATCGGGATGACCTTCACCCAATACTTTTTTGCGTAATGCAATACTCTGTTTCCAGGTTGACTCGGCGAGATCGAAATTTCCTTTGTCCTGATAAAGCGCTGCAAGGTTGCTCAGCGTAGTGATGTACGACGGATGCTCAGTTCCGAGCGTGGCGCCGGTGATGCGCAGCACCTGCTCCATGATCGCCTGAGCGTCTTTTTGATTGCCCAGCTTCTGATACAATGTGGCAAGATTTTGAAGCGCGATTGCATACTGCGGACTAGTTTCCCCGACAAGTTTCTTGTCGAGCTCAAGCGTTTCTTTTAGCAACGGTTCGGCCTGATCGTATTTTCCTTCCAGTTGATAGAGTGTGGCAAGGTTCTGCACTACGGTGGAATATTCCGTATTTATTTTGCCATTGCTCTTTTCTATAATTTCTTTAGACTCTTTTAACAAAGCCGACGCATCGCGGTAGTTGCCCAGCTTTTGATAAAGAAGAGCAAGTTCGTTAAGCGACTCGGCGTTATCGGCACTTTCTTTCCCGCGCTGTGTAAGAATGAGATCGCGGGCACTTTTGAGGTAAGGCTCGGCCTTCGTGTATTCGCCGGTAAGCTCGAAGTACCGGCCGAGGTTGATCAGGCTGTGGGCATAGTCCACCGAATTTTTCTTCGATTCATTTTCAAGAATCTGCAAGGTTGAGTCGATCGCTGGTTTGGCGTTGCTCAAGTCGCCTTGCCTGAGGTATACTATGACGAGATTATCCAGCGCATGCGCGTAGTCAACGCTCGTTCTTCCATAAATCTTGGCCGTCACAGTCGCTTGTCTTTTCAAAAGGTCAACTGCAGCTAAAAGTTGTCCCTGCACTTGTTTGCTTGCCGCAAAATTATTGAGTGTTGAAAGGTAATACGCGTCCTGTGGAAATTCGCCCGACGAGTAGCGTTGCACCAAAGTCTTATAAATGGAATCAGCCCGTAAAAATTTTCCTTCTCGCTGGTAAGTAGTAGCGAGCCCGTTGAGCGCGGCGAGTTGCTCTGACATCGGCTTTACCGGCAAGGTGGCTATCGTACTTAAAATAGTTCGGTACGTTTCAATTGCTCCGGCCAACTCTCCCTTTTGCGTAAGGATCGTTCCTTGTACGGTAAGTGCGTTCAGGTATTTTCGATGACCGGGACCATACAATTTTTGAATCAAGTCTTTGGCTTCAGAAATTTTCGCGAGCCCTTCGTTGTAATTGCCTTGGGCCGAATACATCAGAGCAAAGTTTTTTAACGTCTCGGCATACGCAGGCAATGCAGCTTTGTTTTGAAGATCGTATTTGGCCAGTGCTTCGCGATATAGCGCTTCGGCTTTCACGTAGTCGCCATTGGCCTGATAGATGGCAGCGTGGTTGCTGAGTGAAGAAGCCAGCGAAGCTTGGCCTGAAGCAGAAGCATTAATTTTGGAAAGCAACTCACCGGCTTGTGCCGCTTTTCCCATCAACTGAAGATTGAGCGCGCGCGAGTTGAGAATTTCAAAATAATCGTTGTCGGTTTTGTCTTCCGCTTTTTCGCAGATGGCTTGTGCCTGCGCAAATGTATCTTCTGCAGTAGTGTAGTTTTTATTTCGGCTATAGGCTTTGGCAAGTCCGGATAATACCTGTGCATAAGTCACGCTGGCGGTGAGTCCGGCTGATTCGCACTGTTGTTTTGCCAATGAAAAAGTTTCGATCGCGTTTTCAGTCTCACCGGATTCAAGCTGAAGTCCGCCGAAATAGTACAATGCTTCAATGCTGTTGTCAGGATAGTCTTTTTTCTGCGCTGCCAGTAACAGCGAATGCGACAGCCAGTGAATGGCATTCTCGTTATCGTTTTGCATGTAGTACACAATACCGAGATTCATTTCGCATTCAATCATCCTGCTGCTTTCGGCCGAATAATTCATCAAAATCGAGTGACACTCAAGCAGCGATTGAATGGAAGCTTCGTAGTGACCAAGCGCTTTGTTGAACAGTGCCTGGTTGGTTAGCGCTCCGGCGTAGGTTGAGTCTTTTTTATTGGCCAGGATCTGAACTTCCTGATTTACAAAATCCAATCCTTCCGAGTACTTCTCCTGCACAAAACTGATGTTGGCTAGGAGCCGCAGAATAGCGGCGTAATTTTCGTTGGTGGCACCATTCTCTTCACGATATTGTTTGAGCGAGGTGCTCGCCGAGGCGAAGGCCTCCTCGTAGTTTTCTTTGGCGTAGTGGTCTTTGGCCTGCTCGTAGCTGCTTCGCCAGCTTTGGCCGTGTGCAAAAAAGAAAGACAGGATGAATACCTTCAAAAAGACAAGTTTTCTCATAGGTGGTTAAACCTTCCAGGTGGTTAGGAAAGACTATACTAGGGATTTTTTGACGTACGACAAAACCATTTTACGATCAAAGTATTCGGCCAATAAAAAGCGATAATAAAACAAGTATTTCACTCTTCTATTCGCGATATTTCCAATCCGAAAAACCGCCATCATGAAAAATTTTTTGACCAAAAAAGCTGCATTAATTGGTTTATCTGCCATCCTTATTGCGGGAGCAGTTTATTATTTCGCAGCAGGCCGCGGAGCGAAGACTCCATCGGCCACCATCAATCCGGCTTTTGTTGAATACATCTCCTCCTACACCGCGTATTCAGTGACATCAGGTTCAACAATTCGAATTATTTTAACCAAAGACGCCGTTGATTCTTCTGCCATCGGCGAAACCTCCACCAAGCTTTTTGATTTTAGTCCGTCAGTGAAAGGCACCACGGTGTGGCTCGACCGGCGTACGATTGAATTCAGGCCTTCAGGCCGATTAAAGTCAGGCCAGGTCTATGAAGTTTCTTTTTATCTGTCGAAAGTGATTTCCACTGTGCCTAAGGATTTGGCCACGATGGAATATTCCTTTCAGGTACTGCCACAGAATTTTGAATTGCTGGTGACCAACGTGCTGCCTTATGAAAAGACAAAACTGACACGCCAGAAAATTGAAGGCAATATTTTCACCGCCGATTTTGCCGAGAGCGCTGAGGTAGAGAAAATGTTTTCAGCAGAACAGGAAAGCAAATCGCTGAAGGTTACCTGGGCGCATACGACCGAGGGCAAACAACATGCATTTGTGGTGGAAGAGGTAGAGCGCAAAGAAGCGGCCAGCGCTGTGCATATTGCGGTAAATGGAAAAGTGTTGGACATCGATCACGTGGAGGAAAAGGATGTGGAGATTCCCGCGCTTGGCGATTTTAAAGTGACTAACGTGAATGTGGAACAAGGAAGCAATCAACATGTGGTGATTCAGTTTTCTGATCCACTTAACGACAAGCAAAACCTGGAAGGTCTCATTTCAATCGCTGGCCTTGAAAGTCTTGATTTTGAAATAAAAGACAATCAGGTGATGGTGTTTCCGCCGGTGCGTCAGAAAGGTGCGAAGCAAATTACCATCGAGGCAGGTATTCGCAATTCGCTCGACTACCGTATGCCTACTGGCGGAACCTTCGACATCGCCTTTGAGCAACTCGCGCCGGCTGTACGCTTTACCGGAAAGGGAAATATTCTCCCCAGCAGTGACGGGCTGATCTTGCCTTTTGAGGCAGTCAACCTGAAGTCGGTGAATGTGCAAGTGGTGAAAATTTTTGAAAATAATATCCTGCAGTTTTTGCAAGTCAACGAAATGGATGGAAGCCAGGAACTGCGAAGAGTAGGTAAGCCTGTGTTTAAAAAAACGGTGTCGCTCGAAAATGCCGGCGTTACGGACATCTCAAAGTGGAATCGCTTTACGCTCGACCTGGCCAAGCTGATCAACGCCGAGCCCGGCGCGATCTACCAGGTTCGCCTCAGCTTCCGCAAAGCCAACGCTTCGTATGCCTGTGAGGGAAGTGACAATACTACCGAAGTGGCCGACGCCAATGCGGAAAACTTTGACGAAGAAGGTGAGCGTGAAAACAGTTATTGGGATTCGTATGAAGATTATTATTACGATGAAAATTACAACTGGAACGAGCGCGACAATCCATGCAATGCCGCCTACTACACCAGCTCGCGCAACATTACGCGTAACGTCATTGCCTCTGACATCGGTTTGCTGGCCAAGCGCGGCTCTGACGGAAACACCATTATTGTTGCCAATGATTTAAAATCCACAGAGCCTCTGTCGGGCGTGCAACTTGAGTTGTTTGATTACCAACAACAATCCCTCGGCACAGCTACTACCGGCAATGACGGTAAAGGCGTGATTGCCACCAAACGAAATCCGTTTGTGTTGATTGCCAAAAATGGAGCACAGCGAGGCTACCTCAAACTGCAGGACGGCGAATCACTTTCGCTCAGCAACTTTGACGTCGGTGGCGAGCAGGTGAAACAAGGAATCAAAGGATTTTTATACGGTGAACGTGGAGTGTGGCGCCCGGGCGACTCGCTGTATCTCTCCTTTATTTTGGAAGATAAAATGAAATTGCTGCCGCCTAATCATCCTGTTGTTTTTGAATTACAGAATCCGCAAGGCCAGGTGGCCAGTCGTTTGGTGAAGTCTACTGCCGAAAATGGTTTTTACAAATTTGCTACCGCCACGGCCGAAGATGCTCCAACCGGATATTGGACCGGGAAAGTAAAAGTAGGTGGCGCCGAGTTTACGCAGCCGATTCGCATCGAAATGGTGAAACCCAATCGCCTAAAAATCAAACTTGATTTTGGCGTCGATAAAATTACCCGCGATAACACCAACATCGGCGGAAGCCTGCAGGTCGATTGGCTGCATGGTGCGCCGGGAAAAAACCTGAAAGCACAGTTTGAAGTGCTGCTCACCAAAGGCGAAACCAAATTCGCCCGATATCCCGATTTCGTTTTTGAAGATCCATCAAAAAATTTCTCAGCCGAATCCAAACCCATCTTTGAAGGCTACACCGACGACACCGGCCACGCTACGGTAAATGCAAACCTGGAACTCACCGGTGATGCGCCAGGCGTGCTCAACGCCGTGTTCCGCGGCAAAGCATTTGAAGAGAGCGGCAACTTCAGTATTGATAATTTCTCGATCCCATTCTATCCGTACACTTCGTTTACTGGCATTCGTACCCCGCAGGGCGACAAGTCGCGCGGCATGCTGCTGACCGATACTACACATCGCGTGGAAGTTGTTACGGTAGATGCCAATGGAAATCCCGTTTCGCACGAAGGCATTGCCATGAGCATTTATAAATTGAATTGGCGCTGGTGGTGGGATAGCTCTTCCGAAGGTGATGTGAATTACATGACCGGACAATATGCGTCTGCGATTTCCTCCGGCGAGATCAACACCGTAAACGGCAAAGGAGTGTGGACCTTTAAAGTAAAATATCCGGAGTGGGGGCGGTTCTTAATTAAAGCCGTAGATCCGGTATCAGGTCATAGCACCGCAAAAGTTGTGTACATCGATTGGCCAGGCTGGGCAGGCCGCGCCCGCAACGAAGGCAGTGGCGCTACCATGCTTTCATTTTCATCAGACAAACCTGCGTATGACATTGGTGAGAAAGCAACACTCACCATTCCAGGCAGCGACAATGGACGCGCTCTGATCAGCGTTGAAAACGGAAGTAAAGTCATCGAAACATTCTGGCTTGAAACCAAAAAAGGTGACAATACATTTAACTTCGAAGTCACCGACGAGATGACACCTAATGTGTTTGTGAATGTCACGTTGCTTCAACCGCACGCACAAACAGCCAACGACTTGCCGATTCGCATGTATGGCGTGATTCCACTTCAGGTGGAAAATCCCAAAACACATTTGACGCCAATTCTTTCTATGCCCGACGTACTTGAACCAGGGCAGGAGGTGACCATAAAAGTTTCCGAGCAGTCAAAACGTAGGATGACCTACACACTCGCCGTAGTGGATGAAGGCTTACTCGACCTCACGCATTTCAAAACACCAGACCCGTGGACGCGCTTTTATGCACGCGAGGCACTCGGTGTGAAAACGTGGGACTTGTACGATCAGGTGATGGGCGCCTTTGGCGGAAAAATAGAACGACTGCTCGCCATCGGTGGCGATGGAACTGTCGCGGCCAAAGAAGACGATTCCAAATCAAATCGCTTTAAGCCTGTAGTAAAATATTTCGGCCCCTTCACACTCGACGGCGGCAGCAACGAACACAAATTCACCATGCCGCAGTACATCGGCTCGGTGAAGACGATGCTGGTGGCTGGCTACGAAGGCGCCTATGGTCGGACTGAAAAAGCAACGCCTGTGCGCAAGCCACTCATGGTTCTCGCCACATTGCCGCGCGTGCTTGGCCCGGAAGAAAATGTAAAACTTCCGATCACGCTTTTCGCGAATGAGAAAAACATAAAAAATGCAACCGTCACGATAAAAGTAAGCGGGCCGGTGTCGTTGCAAAACGGAGCGAGCCGCACGGTAAATTTCCCGGGCATCGGCGACATCACTACCGACTTTGATTTGTCCGTGAAGAGCGCCACCGGATTTGCTAAAATAGAAGTGACAGCCGCCTCGGGAAGTTATAAAGCTACCGACGTGATTAACATTGAAATCAGAAATCCTAATCCGCCGGTGAGCAAAGTACAAGAGGCGATTTTGGAAGCAGGGAAAAACTGGACGGCGTCTATCACACCCGTTGGTTTAACAGGAACCAACTCGGCTGTACTCGAAGTTTCGAGCTTGCCACCGGTAAACCTTGGCCAGCGTTTGAAATATTTGATTCAATATCCGTACGGTTGCATTGAGCAAACCACGTCGTCGGTGTTTCCGCAATTGTATTTGTCGAACATTAAGCAACTCACTGACGGCGAGAAGTCGGCGATACAAAAAAATGTTGGCGCTGCCATTGAGCGACTGAAATCTTTTGTAAACCGCGACGGCGGGTTCTCGTACTGGCCGGGCGGCGAAGACTCCGACAGCTGGGGAACAACCTATGCGGGTCACTTCCTTAACGAAGCGGAAGCAAAAGGATATTTTGTGCCCAGCGACATGATTAAGCGCTGGAAAAAATATCAGAAATCAAAAGCGCAGGGTTGGAGAAAAAATCAGGAATACTCCAGCAGTGAATTGAACCAGGCCTATCGCTTGTACACCCTTGCCCTGTCGGGCGATCCTGACCTGAGTTCAATGAACCGCTTGCGCGAAATGGCTGACTTGCCTCCGGTAGCCGGATGGATGCTCGCGGCCGCTTACGCGAAAGCGGGACAACCTGAAGCCGCCAAGAAATTGATCGCCAATCTTTCTACCAGCGTGAAGCCTTATCAGGAACTCGCGTACTCGTACGGGTCCGACGCGCGCGACAAAGCTGTGATTCTCGAAACACTGGTGCTACTGGGCGAGCGCGACAAAGGATTTCAACTGCTTAAAGAAATTTCGGCTTCGCTCAGCAACGATAATTACTGGATGAGCACGCAATCGACAGCCTGGTGTTTGAAAGCGGTCGGCGCGTTTGCCGGCGTAGAACAAAAAGGAGACTTACGTTTCAAATACAGCTTCAACGGCAAAGAAGTTTCGGCCAACACCGAACTCGCTGTGGCGCAGGTAAACCTTGCCGGTGATGCCAAGGCCAACCTTTCACTCACCAACGACAGCAAGGGAATTCTTTTTGTGCGAGTGATCACCGAAGGAACTCCAGCACGCGGCCAGGATGAGAGCGCCAGCAACAACCTGACGATGGAAGTGTATTACACCGATACTGACGGAAATGCGATTGACCCTTCAAGCTTAGAGCAAGGAAAAGAATTTGTAGCGACGGTTTCCATTGCTAACGCAGGCCTGAGAACCGTTTATAAAAATCTTGCCTTGAAACAAATCTTCCCTTCAGGTTGGGAGATCAACAACCTGCGATTGGAAGGAACCGAAGATAGACTGAGCGGCGACAAAGCGACATATCAGGACATTCGCGACGACCGTGTTTATACCTATTTCGATCTCGGCGCCAATCAACGTAAGACATTCAAAGTGTTGCTCACCGCAAGCTACGCGGGTTCGTTCTACTTGCCGGCTGTAAGCTGCGAAGCCATGTACGACCACAGTATCTACGCCCGCGTGAAAGGACAAAATGTAAGCGTAGAAAAAGTGAAGGTGCAGTGAGCTTGTTTGAAAAAACAAATAATACACGTACTTTTGTAAAAAACACACGTGTATGGTAACAAAACTTACTTTGACTGTTGAAAAAGAAGTCATTGAACGAGCTAAATCTTACGCTAAAAGCACAGGTCGGAGTTTGTCTGAATTGATTGAAAATTATCTTGATGAGCTCACGCATGAAAAAAAGGACGTGGAGGTATCATCACGATTAAAAAAAATTGTGGGTTCTGTGAAACTGCCAAATAACTTTGACGAGAAAAAAGAGTTAAGGTCTTATTTTGAAAAGAAGCATCTGTGAAAAGGGTTTTTGTTGATACGAATATTATAATTGATCTTATCGCGGACCGAAAACCCTTTAGTAAATTTGCGATCGAAATATTCGATGCAGCAGAAAAAAAGAGAATCGATTTATTCGCTTCATCTCACTCATTGGCAACCGTCCATTATCTGCTGAAAAAAAACATTAATGAAGCTGAACTTAGACAAATACTTCTGAGTTTGATAACTTTTATCACGATTGTTCCAATTGACGAGCATGTGATCCAAAGAAGCTTAAAATCGAAACACAAAGACTTTGAGGATGCGATTCAGATTATAGCAGCCCAATCAGTGGATAAAATAAATTGCATCATTACTCGAAACGTAAAAGATTTCAAAGGCGCTGAGATAGCTGTGCTGACGCCCGATGAATTTGTAAAATTCAATCTGTAAATATCAGGCATTTATCATTGAATACACTTCGCTGATCTTGTCAAGGATAGCATACACCTCTTGGGCAGTTGGCGCTTCTACCAGTTGCGTACGGTACGGTTTAAAATCAGGAAGTGATTTGAAGTAACTGGCATAGTGACGGCGCATTTCAAACACGCCGAGCTTGGGGCCTTTCCATTTTATAGAAAACTCTACGTGCTTGCGGGCTGCATTCACCCGCTCAATAAGTTCTGGCGGCGGAAGTTTTTCACCGGTTGCTACAAAGTGTTTGATCTCACGGAAAATCCAGGGATAGCCAATGGCCGCGCGACCAATCATCACACCATCCACACCAAAACGGTTTTTGTACTCCACCGCTTTTTCAGGTGAGTCGATATCGCCGTTGCCAAATATAGGAATGTGCATGCGCGGGTTCTCCTTCACTTTGCCAATCAGTTCCCAGTTGGCTTCTCCTTTGTACATCTGCACGCGTGTGCGTCCGTGAATGGTCAGCGCCTGAATGCCAATGTCTTGCAAGCGCTCGGCCACTTCTACAATGTTTTTTGTCTTCTCATCCCAACCCAGCCTCGTTTTCACTGTTACCGGCAAGTGCGTTGCTTTCACTACTTCTTCCGTCATCTTGACCATCTTGGGGATATCCTGAAGAAGTGCAGCTCCGGCTCCGCGGCACGCCACAGCTTTTACCGGGCAACCATAATTAATGTCGATCAGGTCAGGATTTACTTCCGTAGCAATTCTGGCTGACTCCGCCATGTTGCCAATGTCGCCGCCAAACAATTGAATGCCGATGGGGCGTTCGTATTCAAAGATGTCTAGCTTTTGTTTGCTTTTGGCCGCGTGGCGAATGAGCCCTTCCGACGAAATGAACTCGGTGTACATCAGATCGGCGCCGCCTTCTTTGCACACGGCACGAAACGGCGGATCGCTCACATCCTCCATCGGAGCGAGGAGTAGCGGAAAATCGCCCAAATCAATGCTGCCAATCTTTGCCACGTTGGTTAATTCAATGAAAACACCGTTGTTTGCGTGCAAAATTAATACTTCTCGTAATTAAAACCTGAGCATGGAAGGATACCAGGAAAAACCGGTTTGGTTTGTGCTTTTGTCGGTGGTGTTGAGTGCAGGTGTCGGGATGGTAGTAGGATCCGGGGTTGGCGCTTTACTGGGGTCGATGATTTATCAGGGTGACCACAATTTCTTTCAAGCCATTCAGAATTCTTCCGGAGAGAATTTAAGTACGCCGCTGCTGGTGATGCAAGGTGTCGTTTCACTATTTAGCTTCTTGCTTTTTCCGTTTCTTACACTTCGGATTTTCAGAAATGGACAATCGAATTACTTTATCAAAAAGCCATTTTTTCTTTTTTCGATTCCGATGGTGCTCGGATTAGTCTTGATGTTCACCATCGCAGACTCTGTAGTTATTGAATGGAATCAGAATATCAAATTCCCGGAATTCCTAAAAGCATTTGAAGACTGGGCGCGCCTGAAAGAAGACGAGTTGGCGGCGCTCACTAAAATGTTCACCGACTTTCATTCGCCTGTCGAGTTTATTACCGCCATCATCGTAGTTGGAGTACTGGCTGGAATTTGCGAAGAGTTTTTGTTTCGCGGAATTATACAAAACGAGTTTTACCGAGGCACCAAAAATATTCACGTGGCAATATGGGCTTCTGCCTTTTTGTTCAGCGCCATTCACGTTCAGTTTTTTGGATTCGTTCCACGCATGCTATTGGGTGCGCTCTTCGGCTATTTGTACTACTGGTCTGGCAATATCGCCGTGCCGATGTTCGCTCATTTCACCAACAATTCATTCTCCGTGGTGATGATCTACTTACGCCAGCTTGGCGTAATCGACATTGACATCGATTCTCCTGACGCTGCGCCGTGGCCAGCCGCCATTTTCTCTGCGTTGCTCGGCGCAGCACTGCTCTACTATTTTAAATTATTTTTCGACAAAAAAAGAACTCAACCGGATGGCCAGTAAATTCTCTAACCTCGTTCCCCGACTGATCACCGGCATCCTTGGCGCCGCCGGAATAATTTTTGGCGTAGCCTTTAGCGAGTGGACTTACTTCCTCGTGTTCTTCATCATCGTTTTGTTTTCCATGCTTGAGTTTTACAAACTCTCTGGCCTTGATGGCATGGTTCCGCAAAAAACATTTGGACTGTTTTGCGGACTCGCTATCTATTCACTTTCCTTTTTTATTGAGCGTGGCGAAGTGTCGCCCAAATATTATTACCTCATCTTTCCGCTTGTGTCGTGTGTGTACATCATCAAGTTGTACAAGCAATTTGAGCGGAAGCCATTTACCAACATCGCCATTACCTTCCTGGGTATTTTCTACAACGCAGTTCCATTCGCGCTGCTCAACATTGCAGCCTATGAAAACGAGAAATACAACTACCAGATTATTTTAGGAAGCCTTTTGATTCTTTGGGCAACAGACACAGGCGCATATTTCGCCGGATCAATTTTTGGAAAACGAAAATTGTTTGAGCGCATCTCGCCCAAAAAATCGTGGGAAGGTTTTGTCGGCGGTGCCATACTGGCTATGGTTTTTGCGTACGGAGCCTCGGTGTATTTTACATCGCTGGCTTTGTGGCAGTGGTTGTGCATCGGGCCGATTATCATCATCGGTGGTACGTATGGCGATCTGGTGGAGTCGCTGCTTAAGCGAAGCATTGAAATCAAAGACAGTGGCAACAGTCTTCCGGGCCATGGTGGTTTCCTCGATCGCTTCGACGGCCTTTTTATCTCGGCGCCCTTCATCGTAGCCTTTCTGGAAATTTTTTGATCAGAAAGATGTAATTTTATTTTACTGAAGCGTTTCTATTCGCCTGTAAATAAATAGTCATGAAATATCTTTTTGGATTTTTTGTAATGTTTTGTTTCGCTTTCGCGAATGCGCAAACCGGCGAGAAAAATTTTATCGATCAGAATTATATTGAGGTTACCGGAAAGGCTCAGCTTTCGATAGTTCCTGATTTGATTTATATAAAAATTGTACTCAGCGAAAAAGACACAAAAAACCGCGTACCAGTGACGGTGTTGGAATCTCAGATGATTTCAAAATTTCAGGAGCTGGGCATTGATGTGAAGAAAGATTTGAAGCTGAATGACCTACTCAGTTTCTTTCGCGGCAAAGTGTTTACTAAATCGGATGTGATTGTTACCAAAGAGTACTTGCTAACGGTTCACGATGCGGCAACGGCGAGTAAAGTCTTTCTTGAGCTTGAGAAAATAGATATCTCCAATGTCTCCATCGATCATGTTGATCATACCCAAGTGGCAGAGTTTCGCAAAGAGGTAAAAATCAACGCGATCAAGGCCGCAAGAGAAAAAGCCTTAGCGTTGGCTAAAGCAATCGATCAAAATATCGGACGAGCGATTTTTATTCAAGAAGTTGATAATGTTGATATAGAGAGGATATCGGCAAATACTTCTTCCATTTATGGCTCTAGTTTAGCTCATATTAAGTTTGAAGATGTTGATTTTAGGAAAATGGTGTTGGAGTATTCTATTCTTGTGCGGTTTGAATTAAAGTAGCGAATGAAAAAAATTGTTCTACTAAGCTTGCTTCTGATAGTAGCAGGCTCAGGCTTTTCACAAAAGCAACTCGTGATGCTGCATCGCGGCGATATCGTCGCCCGGTTTGGCGAAGGCCAGTACATCCGTCTGATTCTCAAGAAAAATCACCGCTACACCGAAGGTCACATCATCGAGCTTTATGATTTTTACATGATCACCTCCAGCGACACGATTCAGTTTAAAGATATTTTGAAAGTCGATGTGCACAAGCAGCGTGGTGCTGGCTATACCAAAATAGTAGGAGGGGCACTGCTCATCGGCGGGCTTGGCTATATCGCATTAGACCGCCTCAATTATTCAGTCAATAACATAGGAAGTCAGGATATTGACCCGTCGGTCATCAAAGCATCTTCTATCGCGGCTGGCGCCGGATTAATTTTTCTGATGATCAAACCACCACGCTATCAGCACGTGGGCAGCGGCTATTTTCTTCACACCATCGACTACAATTCGCCATTTTATCAGCACTGATAATTAGTTTTCTCGCGTCAACTGATTACCTTCGCAAAATTTTATTCTTATGACTATAGACAAGTTGAAAGACTTGATAGCCCGTACAGTGGCTTTGAGGAGGTATCTTTGACTACGATCGCAAGATTGTAGAGATTCAAGACGAAGAGGCGATTTCGCATCAATCCGATTTTTGGAATAACCCCAAACAGGCTGAGCTTCTGTTGAAAAGCATCCGCACAAAAAAGGTATGGACTGACGCGTACGAAAAAGTGACCAAGCAACTGGACGACCTTCAGGTGCTCAACGAATTTCACGAAGCCGGCGACGTGAGCGAAGATGAACTTGACCGTGAATATCTGGCTACTTCAAAAGCAATTGAAGAGCTGGAGTTCAAAAAAATGTTAAGCAAAGAGGAAGATCAGCTCAGCGCGGTGATGGAAATTAATCCCGGTGCAGGCGGAACGGAAAGTCAGGACTGGGCCGATATGCTCAACCGCATGTACATCATGTGGGGAGAAAAGAGCGGCTACAAAGTTTCGCAGATCGATTATCAATCCGGCGACGTGGCGGGAATAAAATCCGCGACGCTGGAATTTGAAGGACCTTTTGCTTACGGAAAATTAAAATCAGAAATCGGCGTGCATCGTCTGGTGCGCATCTCGCCGTTCGACTCCAACCAACGCAGGCACACGTCATTTGCTTCCATCTTCGTGTATCCCAAAGTGGACAACACCATAGAGATAGAAGTAAACCCGGCCGATGTAGAGTTGCAAACTTCACGATCAGGTGGTGCCGGCGGTCAGAATGTAAACAAGGTGGAAACCAAAGTGCAACTCACGCACAAGCCCACAGGCATTGTGATTGTGTGCCAGGTGGAACGTAGCCAGCACGCTAACCGCGAGCGAGCCATGCAGATGTTGAAATCGAAATTGTATCAGCGCGAGTTGGAAAAGCGCAACGCAGAGCGCGATAAGATTGAAGCGGGCAAAATGAAAATTGATTTCGGCTCGCAGATACGCAACTATGTGTTGCATCCTTACAAACTGGTGAAAGACGCACGCACGGCCGTGGAACGCACCGATGCGCAAAACGTACTTGATGGCGACCTTGATGATTTTATCAAAGCCTTTTTATTGGAAGCGCAGGAGAAGACAACCAATTAAATCTGATTTGTGGTGTAATTTTTCCGGATGAAAATAGAAGATGGCCAATCACTCAACATCAAAAGCTGGTCGCCGGAAGACAGGCCTCGCGAAAAACTTTTGCTCAAAGGAACATCAGCGTTATCTGATGCCGAGTTGATCGCAATCTTATTAGGATCAGGAACTACCAAACTCAGCGCGGTGGACGTGGCCAAAAAAGTACTGGCACATGTTGATAACAATCTCGACAGCCTTGCAAAGCTCACGGTAAAAGAACTTATGAAAGCCAAAGGCATCGGCGAAGCGCGTGCTATCACGATTGTGGCTGCGCTGGAGTTGGGCCGGCGGCGCAAAGACCAAAGCCCCGATGAGAAACCAAAAATAGACGGATCAAAAACAGCCGTCGAGTTGATTCGCGGCGAGCTGATGGATTTGCCACACGAAGAGTTTTGGGTGCTGCTGCTCAATCGGGCGAACCGGCTGATCAAAAAGAAAAAAATAAGCGAAGGTGGTGTAAGCGGCACGGTGGCTGACCCGAAAATTATTTTCAAACTTGCTGTGGAAGAACTGGCCAGCGCCATCATCGTAGCGCACAATCACCCTTCTGGGAATATGAAACCCAGCGAAAGTGACATCACGCTTACCAAAAAAATAAAAGAAGCAGGAAAGCTGCTTGATATTTCCTTACTTGATCATTTGATTATCGCACGCGACAAATATTATAGCTTTGCCGACGAAGGAGTAATTTGATTTGTAAAGAATGAAGGGATTGAAAATTTTACTTTCAATAGTGTTGGTGGTAGTCGTCGGGATGAGTTTTTTTCTTTTCCCACAAAAAAAACATGAGTTAAAAGCGACTTCACGTAAAGACTCGACGAATGGAACCTGGCCCGCCGATAAACCGGCGTATGTAGCCAAAGAACAAAATCCGTTTGTTGAAGCGTCGCTGAAAGAGTTTGAAAGCTTTATCAAAATGGCGATGGCCAATGGTCAGGCACCGGGAGCCGCGTTGGCTGTAGTTCGCGACACCAGCATAATTTTTTTGAAAGGCTATGGGCTGCGGGATACACAGCAGCCTGATTCAGTAAATACGCGAACAGTATTTCGTCTGGGCTCCGTTTCAAAAAGTGTCACGGCAAGTCTCGCATCCATTTTGGTGAATGAAAAAATAATTCACTGGGATGATCCGGTCGTCAAATACATTCCTGAGTTTAAACTGAAATCAGCATCGGCAACTCAGTCCCTCACACTTCGCCATGTGTTGTCGCACACCATCGGCTTGCCCTATCACGCTTTCACCGGCATGATCGAAGAACATACTCCCTTCGATACGCTGGTTCATCATCTTCAGGATTTGGATTTGATCGGTAAACCCGGCGAGCTCTACAGTTATCAGAACGTAGGCTTTAGCCTGATCGGCAAAGTGATGGAGCGTGCCACAGGAAAAAAACTGGAAGATTTGTTTACCGAAAAACTATTCCTGCCACTGCACATGAGCGATGCTTCGGCTTCGTTCGAAAAAATAATGGTGAACGGAAATGTAGCGCGTCCACATTTTTTTATGAAGCCAAGGTCCATTTCGTCGGCGTATTATTCTGTTGTCCCTGCCGGTGGATTGAATGCAAGCATTCAGGACATGGCGTTGTGGCTGAAAGCCATGATGGGCAGTCGCCCCGACGTGCTGCCCAGGGATCGTGTGAACGAATTGTTCGAGCCACAGGTAAGAGCCGTAGCGCGCAACCTCAACTTCTGGCAATGGAAAAGAGTGCGCAAATCGTTTTATGCACTGGGCTGGAGAATCATCACCTTCAACGACGATACGGTGGCCTATCACGGTGGATACGTCAACAACTATCGCTGCGAAGTAGCCATCGATCAGAAAAGAAAAATTGGCATCGCCTTGCTGGTCAATTCGCCTGGTATGGTAGCCGACCAGGGAATTCCTCACTTCTTAAAAATTTACGATCGCTACCTGGACTCGATTAATCAGTGGAAGCCCAGGCGACCCTTGTAAGAAAAAAACTGAACCATGAGCGGCAGAACTATTTTTATCGGCATTATTATTTTAATTATCGGCGTAGTAATTTTTTATTCGTTCCAGCAAGATTCTTCAAATCCTGAGTATGCCAAAAAGCTGAACGACGAGCGCGAAGCAAAAAATGACTTCATGCGCTCAAGCGATGAATCGCCTTTTGGTGAGGAGCGAAAAAATTTCACACGCCTGAATTATTTTCCGGCTGATTTAAATTACCGCGTCAGCGCACGCCTCGTGCCGATTGAAAACAAAAAAGTGATCACGTTGCCTACCAGCGATGGGCTCGAAAAAAAATATCTCGAATATGCGTACGCTGAGTTTCAGTTGAACAAAGAAGATTGCAAGCTTCTGATTCTTGAAATCATGGACGACGCTGAATATCGTGGCACATTGTTTCTTGCATTCGCTGATGCTACCAGCGCCAACGAAACTTACGGCGCCGGCCGATATCTCGATGTGAAAAAAACTCCGGGCGCTTCTTCCATCACGCTCGACTTCAACGAAGCCTACAACCCTTACTGCGCGTATTCTGAAAAATACACTTGCCCGTTTCCGCCTCGTGAAAATGTGTTAAAAACGGCCGTTCGGGCAGGAGAGAAAAAATATCACCAGTAGAAAATCGTACCTGTTTATCTGTTAAGAAATTGTAAATTACCCTTTCTAATATCCAGCACATGTCTATCAAAATCCGTAAGCAAGATGCCCTCGATTATCACACCAAAGGACAACCGGGCAAAATTGAAGTTACACCCACCAAAGAGCTGAGCACGCAACTTGACCTTGCCCTCGCATACTCACCCGGTGTAGCCGAACCTTGCAAAGAAATTGCCGCTAACCGCGAAGACGTTTATAAATACACCAGCAAAGGAAATCTCGTGGCTGTCATCTCCAACGGCACCGCCGTGTTGGGACTTGGAAACATTGGCCCCGAAGCCGCCAAACCGGTGATGGAAGGAAAAGCCGTGCTCTTTAAAAAATACGCGGGCATCGACAGTTTTGATATCGAAATCAACGAAGAGGATCCGGATAAATTTATAGAGATCGTAAAATCACTTGAACCTACGTTTGGCGGAATTAACCTCGAAGACATCAAAGCGCCGGAGTGTTTTAAAATTGAAACCGTGCTGCGCGAGAAGATGAACATTCCCATCATGCACGACGACCAGCATGGCACGGCGATTATTTCAAGTGCTGCGTTGCTCAATGCGCTAGAAGTGTCGGGAAAGAAAATTGAAGAAATAGTACTGGTAGTGAATGGAGCCGGCGCGGCCGCAGTTTCATGCACGAAATTATACCTCGCATTGGGTTTGAAGAAATCGAACCTCATCATGTGCGATAGCAAAGGCGTGATTCACAAAGACAGGCCTGGCCTTGATGCAAGCAAGCTGGAGTTTGCCACCGACCGTAAAATCACCACCCTTCAGGAAGCGATTAAAGGTGCAGATGTTTTTGTAGGATTATCCGTAGCTGATATTCTAAAACCTGAAGACATCCTGGCGATGGCCAAAGATCCGATTGTGTTTGCGTTGGCAAATCCTAATCCTGAAATTGATTATCACCTCGCCAAACGAACCCGCCCTGACATCATCATGGGTACGGGTCGCTCGGATCATCCTAACCAGATCAACAACGTGCTCGGGTTCCCGTATATTTTTCGTGGCGCCCTCGACGTGCGTGCTACTGAAATCAACGAGGCCATGAAGCTCGCCGCGGTGCGCGCGCTTTCAGCTTTAGCTAAAGAACCTGTGCCGGACATTGTGTTTCAGGCATACGGTGTAGATAAAATTCAGTTTGGTAAAGATTATCTCATTCCAAAACCGCTTGACCCCCGGTTGATCACTACTGTTTCTCCGGCCGTGGCTAAGGCAGCCATGGATTCGGGCATCGCCAACAATCCTATTACCGACTGGGCAAAGTACAACGACGACCTGCTCAAGCGCATCGGCATTGATCAGAAACTTACTTCACGGATTATTGATCTCGCCAAGAAAAAACCGAAACGTATTTTGTTTGCGGAAGCTGATCACCTGAAAGTATTGAAAGCGGTGCAGATCATTCAGGATGAAAAAATCGGGCAACCCATTTTGCTTGGAAGTCGCGCAGAAATCGACCGCCTGGTGAAAGAACATCATCTCGAACTTGGCGATTGCAAAATCATCGACCCGCGCGAAGAAAAAGAACTCACCGAAAAATATGCGAAAGCCTATCATCAGATTCGCGCGCGCAAAGGAGTAACTTATCAGGATGCACTTCGCCAGATGCGCGACCGTAATGCGTTTGGCGCCATGATGCTTGAATTTGGCGAAGCCGATGCACTGGTATCGGGTCTTACCAAAGACTATTCGAAAACGATTCTGCCTTCGCTGCAAATCATCGGGCTTGCGCCAGACGTGAAACGTGTGGCGGGCATGTACATTATTATGAACAAAAAAGGAACTTTCTTCTTTGCCGATTGTACTGTAAACGTTGACCCGTCGGCCGACGAGCTTGCCGACATTATCGGTCTTGCGTCGCGGGGTGTGAAGTTCTTCGACATCGAACCGCGAGTGGCGATGTTGTCGTATTCTAATTTCGGCTCAAGCAAAGGTGTCTTGCCCGAAAAAACACGCGAGGCAGTGCGCATCGCGAAAGAAAAATATCCCAACCTGATTTTGGATGGCGACATCCAGGCCAACGTGGCATTTGATACAGAGCTACAGCAGGAGATTTATCCGTTCAGCGCGCTGGCCAAGCAAGGCGCCAACACACTGATTTTCCCTAACCTCGCTTCTGCGAATATTGCCTATAAACTGTTGATGGAAATAGGCGGCGCCGAAGCGATAGGACCCATTTTGCTGGGTATGAAAAAACCGGTGCACGTCCTTCAATTGGGAAGCTCCATTCGCGAGATTGTGAACATGGCCGCCATTGCCGTGGTAGATGCGCAGCTTCATGAGAAAAACGAACACCTCTGAAACCGAAAGTTTCCCTTTCGAAGGTGACAATTACCCGTGGATTTGATTTTCAAAATCACTAATTTTCAAATTTTCAAATTCAGTCCATGATTGCGTACCTCAAGGGGAAACTTGTTCACAAAGAACCTACCCATGTGATAATCGAAGTGAATGGCATTGGCTATCAGGTAGGAATTTCGTTGCACACTTTTTCAGAAATTAAAGACCGCGAAGACATCCGGCTGGCGACCTACCTCCACGTGCGTGAGGACGCCCAGATTTTGTATGGATTTGCCACCGAATCGGAGAAACAGATGTTTCAACTGCTTATTTCGGTAAACGGTGTGGGGCCCAACACGGCGCTCGTGGTGTTGAGCTATCTGCCACCCGAAGAATTGAAATCAGCTATTGTTCACGAAAATGCGGCAGCGCTCCAGGCCGTGAAGGGAATCGGAGGCAAAACAGCGCAGCGATTGATCCTGGAACTGAAGGATAAAGTGAAGCGCGAAACCCTTGAAGAAACCCCCGGAATTCCAGGTTTAGCGCGCAATACCATGCGTCAGGAAGCGTTAACAGCGTTGGTTACGCTGGGCATCGGCAAAGCGCAGGCTGAGAAGAGTATTGACGCCCTGTTGAAGAGGACGGGAGGAGCAATTACTTTGGAAGAGCTGGTGAAGCAAGCATTAAAAACCGCCTAAATACGATTGAGAGGGATACAACGGAAACTGCAGGCCATAATAGGACTGGGCATTTGCATTGCAATATGCTGGCCCTCAGCTATTGCCGTTGCCCAAGACACACTCAAAACCAAAAAACAGGATTCGGCGCGGTACCGGATCGTTAATCCATACTTGCCTAACTTCCGTGTGCGCGACCGCCACGGCGACCCATTTTCTAACTACACCACGTCATCGCCTCTTTTCCTGAAAGACCCCAAAAGTCTTTCGACCAACATTACGCTGGATACCGGAATGCACTACAACATTTCGGAGAAGATGGGCAAGATCGACTTCCGTCCAAATTCGACCATGTCGTTTCGCGATTTCAGCAGACAACAGGATCAGGTCTTCCAAAAAAATTATTACCAGAGCAAAAGTCTGGCCCTTGATGGCGAGAGTGCAGTGAGCAGCCGCAACTTGCTGCCCAAGTTGTACATGAGCCCGCTGCTTGATCGGCTCTTTGGCGGAAGCTATGTTGAGCTCACGCCGAAGGGTAATGTGACACTCGACCTCGGCGCTTCTTTCCAGAAAATCCAAAACCCTTCCATTCCCATTCGGCAGCAGCGTAACGGTGGTCTTGAATTTGGGCAGCAGATCAACCTTAGTGTATCCGGTAAGGTGGGCGAGAAACTGAAGATCAGCACCAACTTCGATACCAACAACTCCTTCGACTTTCAAAACACGATGAAGGTGGAATACTCGGGCTTGAAGGAAGACCTGCTGAAAAAACTTGAGATCGGAAACGTGGGACTGCCGCTGAACAACAGCTTGATCAAAGGAGCGCAAAACCTGTTTGGCGTAAAGGCGCAATTGCAATTTGGAAAACTGATGACTACGGTGATCGCGACCACGCAACGTGGAAAGCAATCGACCCTGCACGTGGCGGGAAGTGGAAACGGAATGGCGCAAGGCCGGCCATTTGAAATCGTAGCATCGCAGTACGATGACAACCGGCACTTTTTTCTTGCTCAGTTTTTCCGCGATCATTTTGAAGAATGGTTGAAAGCAATTCCCGGCCAGGTGGCGTCGGGTATCAACATTACGCGTCTGGAGGTGTATTCCATCAACCGGCAAAACGATACACAATCACTGCGCGATGTAGTGGCCTTCATGGACATGGGCGAGTCAGATAAAATTCATCGTACAGATGTGTTTGGTTCCTTTCCTGCTACACCCGCAGGCAATGGCGCCAACGGATTGTTTTATAATTTTCTGCAAAAGAAAGGCAGCCCGCTTCCTGCTGCATCAGTCGGCATAGAAGCTTTGCTGCAAGGACCAACGTTTGGTACCGGTCTGGTGTCGGGAGTCGATTACGAAAAGATAACGAGCGCACGGAAGTTAGCAACCACAGAATATACGCTTAACGCGCAACTGGGCTACATCACCCTTCAGCGCAAACTGCAAAACGACGAGGCGCTCGCCGTGGCGTTTGAATACACCTACAATGGAGTGGTGTACAAAGTTGGTGAGCTTACTGAAGATTATTCGAACAAGGCCACCACCGACGTAATCTATTTGAAGATGCTGCGGCCTCGATCCATCAAAGTGAAAGATCCTAACACAGGAAAAATTTTGCCGACGTGGAACCTGATGATGAAAAACATTTACAACCTCAACGTCACCTCGCTGACGAGAGATGGATTTCAACTTCGGGTGATTTACCGCGACGACTTTTCAGGTAAGGACAATCCGCAGCTGCAAGTATCGGGCCCTGCCGGAACGCAACAACTTATCTCGGTGATTGGTCTCGACCGGCTCAACCCGTACAACGATCCGCAACCAGATGGCAACTTCGATTATGTGGAAGGTATTACTATAAATTCTACCTCCGGCCTCATCATTGTGCCTTACCTCGAGCCGTTCAATAAGCCGCTGCTTAATCTGTTCAACCAAAGTTCCATCAACGCAGACACACGCGCGGCGCTGATCAACAAATACCTGTACGACACGCTGTATCACACTACGCAAGCAGAAGCGGCGCTGGTGACTACGAAAAACAAATTCTTTTTCACAGGTTCGTTCAAGGCAGGCTCTGGCCGTGACATTATCATTCAGGGATTCAACATCACGCACGGTTCAGTGAAAGTGTATGCGGGTGGAACACCACTTCGTGAAGGAACAGATTACACGGTTGACTACACCTTTGGAAAGGTCACGATTCTCAACGAAGGAATTTTAAGTTCAGGAAAAGATCTTGACATCACCTACGAACAGCAGGATCCATTTGCATTTCAAACGCGATCGCTGCTCGGCACGCGACTCGACTACAAACTCAGCGACGACATCAATATTGGCGGTACATTTTTGTATTACAATGAGCGGCCGCTCATCTCGCGTAACCTGATCGGCAATGAACCAGCACGCAACCTGCAGTATGGCCTGGACTTTAACATGAAAAAAAATTCGCGCGTACTCACCAAGATGGTCGACGCGTTGCCCTTTCTTCAAACCAAAGAAGTTTCCACCATCAGTGTCAATGCAGAGTTTGCCCAGTTGCTTCCCGGAACATCTAACAAGATCGGAGGGCAGGGGACTTCCTTCATCGACGACTTTGAAAACGCGGCGACTCCGTACAGTTTGATGGCGCCGCAGAGCTGGCGACTTGCCTCTACACCGCTTGGCGATCCGAAGATTGATCCGAGCAATGGCGTTGTCAATAATCTTTCTGCAGGATACAATCGCGCAAAGCTGGCGTGGTATCAGATTGATAATATCTTTTACTTGAGTGGCTCGGGAAGTTCGTATGCTCCGCAGAACATAGATGTGAAAAACCACTATGTCCGACCGATTACGCCGCAGGAAATATTTCCAGGGTTTGATCCGTATGTCGGGAATTTCTATCAACCGGTTCTCAACCTTGCATATTATCCTACCGAACGGGGACAATACAATTACAATCCAAAACTAAATAGCGATGGAACGCTAACCAATCCTCAGGGCAACTGGGCTGGTGTAACTACGGCTATTCGCACCAACGTTGATTTTGACGCCGCCAACATTGAGTATGTTGAATTCTGGATGATGGATCCGTTTATAAAATCACAGTATGGTTTGATCGACGATGGCAACGGCAATAAAATCAACAACACCACCGGCGGAAAACTGACCTTTCACCTTGGAGATATCTCTGAAGATGTTGGCCACGATAACTTACAATCTTTTGAAAACGGATTGCCAGCCGATGATGCTCTTGCCAGAGGAGTGTATGACGGAGTGTACACCAACAGCGCGTGGGGTTATGTGTCGAACAAACAATACCTGAACAATGCCTTTGATAACTCTACCACCTCACGTCCCAATCAGGATGTAGGTTTGGATGGATTGAGCAACGCTTTGGAGAATGATCCCAATGGAAAGCTGAAAGACTTTTTGTCGGCATTGAAAAACACAAACCCCGCCGCGGCTACCGTAGTAAGTAAAGACCCATCCGCCGACGACTTCCAATATTATCTCGGCGCTGATTTCGATAGCAAAAAGGCGCAGATTCTGGAGCGTTATAAAAACTACAACGGGATGGAGAACAATTCGCCGATTGTTTCGGGAGCTTCTCCCTACTCGGCTTCCGGCACAACCATCCCTGACAATGAAGACTTGAACGGTGACAACACGCTAACCACGGCCGAGAATTATTACATCTACAACGTTGACCTAAAACCGGGAATGGATGTAGGAAGTAAATACATTGTAGATAAAATAGTGGCCAAGCCTTCACAGGAAATACCCTCGGAAGGTGTGACATGGTATTTGTTCCGTATTCCCATTCGTGATTTTGATTCACAATACGGCACGATCACCGGATTCAAAACCATCAAGTATATCCGGATGATCATGTCTGGATTCACTCAGCCTGTAGTGTTACGTATGGCAAACTTCCGCTCGGTCGGTCAGCGATGGAGGCAATATGCAGGGAACCTGCAGGAGTCGGCGCTTACACAGGTGATCGAGCCGAACCTGGATAATTTCACTGTGTCAACGGTGAACATCGAAGAAAACAGTCAGCCCGATGCCAACAAGCCCGGCTATGTCGAGCCGTTAGCGCGCGACAGGGATGTGACCTCGGTGGTATCCAGAAGATTGAATGAGCAGTCTGGTCAGCTTTGTGTGACCGCCTTGCCTGACGGCGATGGTCGTGCGATGTACAAAATCGTGTCGATGGATTTATTCAATTACAAGCGCATCAAAATGTTTTTGAGCGCTCATGGCCCGCTGGTGAAAGACAATCAGGTGCGCGGTTTCCTTCGTTTGGGAACAGACTTCGACCAAAACTATTATGACATAGAGTTGCCACTGAAAATAACTCCTCCGGGAACTCGCCTGGCAACCGATGTGTGGCCTGAACAAAATCAGATTGACCTGGCATTGGATGAATTGTATGCGTTGAAAATTAAGCGCGACCAACTTGGCTATGACCTTAAAGTACCTTACCCATTAGCCGGTGCACAGCCAACCAGCGACGGTAAGCATTTTATCCGTGTGATGGGCCGTCCCGATTTAAGTCAGTTGAAGATGATCATGATTGGTGTGCGCAACCCGCGCGACGATGGCAAGACGTATGACGTTTGTCTTTGGGCCGATGAACTTCGCCTCACCGATTTTGATCAGACTGCCGGATGGGCGGCCAATGCCGTAGTAAGCGCCAAGCTCGCAGATCTGGGAACAGTCACCGGATCATTCCGACACATCGGCTTTGGTTACGGCGGCGTGCAAACAAAAATTTCTGAACGCGCCCGAGGCAATACCAATCAATTTGATTTTTCAGCCAACCTTAATCTCGACAAACTTTTGCCGCGGCAGTGGGGGTTGAAGATACCGATGTTCTTTAGTTATGAGAGCATCATTATCGATCCGAAGTATGACCCGGCCAATCCGGACTTGCGTATTGGCGCCGCCTTGCAGGCGTTTAGTACCGATGCCGAGCGAAGTAATTACCTGAAGATAATTCAAGACCGGTCGTTCCGACGAAGTATTAATTTCACGAATGTGCGCAAAACCAAAGTAAAGAAAGACGCCAAGAGTCATCTTTACGATATTGAAAATTTTGCCTTTACCTATTCGTTTACCGAAGCCACACAATCCAATTTCAATCTGGAGACCAACACACGAAAGAACGTGAAGGGTGCGGTAGCCTGGCAGTATCAATCGAAGTTCAAAGGGTTTCAGCCGTTCTCGGATGTTAAATTCGTTTCTTCAAAACACCTGCAGCTTGTTAAGGATTTTAATTTTAATCCGATGCCGGCAAGTATTTCGGTGCGCGGTGAACTCGAGCGATCGTTTTCAAAAATGGCGTATCGCAACAGCAGCACTAATTCAGCAAGTTATAGTTACAATACGCCAAACTTCCAAAAGTATTTTGTGTTTAACCGCTACTACAATATCGGCTGGTCGCTCACCAAGTCACTCAAGCTTGATTACAATGCAACAGTCAATGCGATCATTGACGAGCCGAAGGGTGATATCGACACACGTGAAAAGCGTGACACGATTATCAATAACCTTAAGCGCATGGGACGCATTAAATATTTTGAACAAAACATCACGCTAAACTACACCATGCCTTTTGATAAGTTTCCCGCCACCAACTGGATCGGGGGAGATTATAAATACAATGTAGGATATAACTGGAGGGCGGGTCCACTTCAATCTGACCCAAAGCTGAATCTTGGTAATATAGTGCAGAATACACAGAACCAGTCGTACACCGGAAAGCTTGACATTGTGAAGCTGTACAATAAGATTGGGTTTCTAAAAAGCATCAACACACCCAAGCCTCCTCCTCCGCCACCACCAAAAAATGCGGCTGAACGCGCACGCCTTGCCAAGGCAGATACCTTACCGCATCCACCGGAACTTAAGCTCATGAAAGGATTGTTGCGCCTGATAATGTCGCTGCGCAGCATCAATGGTAGCTACACGGTTTCGCAGGGAACAGTTTTGCCTGGCTTTGTGAAAACGCCACACTTGTTTGGCCTCGACGATTCGTGGATGGCGCCGGGCATCGGTTTTATATTGGGCCAGCAAGACCCGATGATCGCGCATCGTGCAGCCTCCAATGGATGGCTTACACACAACAAATACCTTACAACACCATTCACACAAAATCAAACCAAAGACCTGAGCCTCCGTGCTAATCTCGAACCGTCGATGGATTTAAAAATTCAATTGGATGCAAGCAAAAAATCCAATGCCACATTCCAGGAGATTTACAAAGACACAACAGGTTTCAATAATTACATTGATCTTAGCCCGGCACGCGCGGGAAGTTATCGGATTTCATTTATTTCTATCGGCACAGCATTTAAAAACAACAACTCACTGAAGTCGGATGTGTTTAATCAATTCATTAAGAACAGAGATATCATCCAGCAGCGTTTCAGTAGTTACAGAGCTACTGGCTACGAAGGACAATCGCAGGACGTATTGATCCCTGCATTTATTGCTGCCTATTCCGGAAGGTCGGCACAGACAGTAGGGCTTTCGCCATTCCCTTCTATTCCGTTGCCCAACTGGCGCCTCGATTATTCAGGACTAAACAAGTTAGAGGGGCTGAAAGATATTTTCACTTCCATCACGCTGAGTCATGCGTACACTTCGTCATATTCAGTGGCACAGTACAACAACTCCATGTTGTACAACAACATCGCCCAGCTTGGGCTTAACAACAATATTGAGCGTTACAACACAAGCAGTAGTTTCGCTGCCACAGACACATCTAGTACGAGCGGTAAACTTGCACCTATTTTTGTGATCAATCAGGTGATCATCAGCGAAACCTTTGCACCGCTGATCGGGATAAACATAAAGACCAAGAAAAAGCTGACTATAGCTTTTAACTACAAAACCAAACGCGATATTTCACTGAACGTACCCAACGCCCAAATCACGGAAGTGAATGGTAAAGATTGGTCGCTTGAGGTTGGCTTTACCAAAAATAACATGCGCCTGCCTTTCCGCGATCAGGGCAGAATTATCACGTTGAAAAATGACGTGACGTTCAAGCTTACGATGAGTGTAACCAACAACGAAACCATCCAACGCCGCATTGACGAAGGAAGCACGGTGACTAACGGTAACATCAATTTCCAGCTGAGGCCGAACATTAGCTACATGGTAAATAAAAAACTACAAGTGCAGGCGTATATTGAACGCACCACCAACGACCCGCTCGTTTCCAACTCGTATTTCAGGGCGACTACCAAAGGAGGAGTAAAGGTGATTTTCAGCCTGACGCAGTAGCTATAGGCGAAGGGTTTCTTCATTGAAAATTCATCATTTAAAGTTACTTTTGCGTTCCTAAATTATTTTCAATTATGAATATCCCCGCAGAATTAAAGTACACCAAAGATCACGAATGGGTAAAAATTGATGGCTCAACGGCTATCGTTGGTATCACAGAATTTGCCCAGGGCGAATTGGGAGACATCGTCTATGTAGATGTGACTACCGCCGGACAAGAACTTGAGCAACACGCAGTCTTTGGCACGGTAGAAGCAGTGAAAACCGTTTCTGATTTGTTTTTGCCTGTAGGAGGAAAAATAATTGAATTCAACAAGTCACTGGAAACAGCACCTGAGAAAGTAAACAGCGATCCGTACGGCGAAGGCTGGATGATCAAAGTAACGATCAAAAATACCGCAGAAGTAAATGGCCTTTTGTCGGCCGATCAATACAAGGAACTTATTGGTAAGTAATTTGATTTTACATCCGGTGCCTTCGTGCCGGATATAAATCTGCCTCTAATTCATGATTGAACTTCCCGTCATATCGAAAGAAGAAACAAAAAAACGCAAGCCTGACTGGCTTCGCGTGAAACTTCCCATTGGGCCTGAGTATGCCAAGGTGCGCAGGCTGGTAGATGAGAATAAACTTCATACCATTTGCGAAAGCGGCAATTGCCCCAACATGGGCGAATGCTGGGGCGCAGGCACGGCCACGTTCATGATTCTGGGAAACATTTGCACGCGGAGTTGTACCTTCTGTGCGGTGGCTACAGGTCGCCCTACGGAATACGACATGGACGAACCACGTCGTGTGGCCGAAGCAATCAAGTTGATGGGCGTAAAGCATGCAGTGATCACCTCAGTAAACCGCGATGAGCTCAAAGACCGTGGTGCAGAAGTGTGGTACCAAACCGTAGTGCAAACCAAACAGCAAAGCCCTACTACCACTATTGAAACATTAATCCCTGATACCAAGGGTAACTGGGATGCGCTCTACCGCATGATCGAAGGAAAACAAGAAGTGGTAAGTCATAATATCGAAACCGTTGGACGGTTGTATCGCATTGTTCGCCCCCAGGCAAAATACGAGCGAAGCCTTGAGCAAATCAAACGCATTCGCGAAGCAGGCATGCGCACCAAAACAGGTATCATGCTTGGCGTAGGTGAAACCAAAGAAGAAGTATTCAAAGCCATGGATGATCTGGCCGCCAACGGGCTGATGATCCTGACGTTGGGACAATATCTGCAGCCCACCAAGATGCACCTCGAAGTAGCCGAGTTTATCCATCCGGATACTTTTGAAATGTATAAAGAAGAAGGTTTGAAGCGCGGCCTTAAGTATGTGGAGGCGGGCCCGCTGGTGCGCTCATCGTATCACGCGGAGCGGCACGTCAATGTGCCAATGGACTGACGCATTCGCGAATTTCAAGACAGAACAGGTTAGTTGAACCTAATTTGATTTTAAGTGTTTACACTTAAAACAAGTGAAGTCATGAAAGTCTCATCCGAATTTGAAACCGATATTCTGGAAATAATTAAGAACCGTCGAAGCCTTCGCGCCTACAGTACGGCACCGATTGAACCAGAAAAAATTAAGTCTCTTTTTGAAGCGGCTCGTTGGGCTCCATCGAGCGTCAACGAACAGCCGTGGACGTACATCTACGCCACCAAAGATCAGCCTGACCTTTGGAATAAAATATTTTCTTCCTTAAACGATGGCAATAAAAGCTGGGCAAAAGATGCTCCGTTGTTGCTGGTGAGTCTCGTCCGCAAAAATCATCTCCAAAACGAACGGCTAAATAACTCTGCTAAATATGACCTTGGCGCAGCCAATGCATTCTTGTCGCTGCAGGCCACTCATTTCGGGTTGAATGTTCACCAGATGGGAGGATTTAATCAACTTACTTTGCGCGAAAACCTCAATATACCCGATGCCTATGAAGTGGGCGTCATCATGGCCATCGGATATCCAGGTTCTGTAGACCAACTGCCGCAGCCTTTGCAGGAACGTGAGCTTACACCACGCAAACGTTTTGTGCAAAATGAATTTGTGATGAACCATTCCTTTTGAAATGGTAACCGCGACAATAGGTCGGGAGGAGTATCGCACGGAGGTGACCTCCAACGAACATACTTTGCTGGCCGATGAGCGTCCTGAAGCAGGTGGAAAAAACCTTGGCCCTGGGCCGGGAGAATTTTTGATGATCTCGCTGGCTACTTGTACGGCGATTACGCTTCGCATGTATGCGAACCGCAAGCAATGGCCGGTAGAAAAAATAAAAGTGGAAGTGGGTATGGAGGCGATTCAGAAAACTACGGTATTCACCCGCTCTATTTTTATTGAAGGAGCTGTAGACGATGCACAGCGTGCACGCTTGCTGCAGATTGCTAACGCGTGCCCTATCCATAAAACACTGACTAATCCGATCGAAATAAAAACCCACCTTCAATGAAAGACGTCACTAAAAAGTACACCAACGGCGAGGTCACCATCGTGTGGAAGCCCGACTTATGTATTCATTCGGCCATCTGCTTCAAAGGTCTTGGAGAGGTTTTTCACCCCCAGCATCTTCCGTGGATCACTCCTGAAAAATCGACTACAGATAAAATTGTAGAGCAGATAAAGAAATGTCCTTCAGGAGCATTGAGCCACTACATGAACAATGAAAAGACCGGCGTGGTGGACGTAGAAGCCGAGACAATTGTGGAGACAAGTTTGAATGGCCCACTTCTGGTGTATGGCAACGTAAAGATTAAAAATTCAGACGGCACCATCAGTAAAAAGAATAATGTCACGGCTTTTTGCAGATGCGGCGCATCTGGTAACAAACCGTTTTGCGATGGTAGTCACAAGAAAATCGGATTTACAGGATAAAATTTAATCTCATCCAATCATTTCCAAAGTCCATAAAAATGGACTTTTTTTGTTCCTTCGCGAAGTTGCAATTGGGTATTTAGCTCAGCTGGTTTAGAGCACTACCTTGACAGGGTAGGGGTCACAGGTTCGAATCCTGTAATACCCACACGTTATCTTTGATGGATGAATTTAAAGATGAAAAAAACTTTCTGATATTGCGCCCTTAATTCTTAAGGTTTTGAAAATTATCCGAAGCGCATTACACGCACTTTATATTTTTTGGGTTTTTCTCGTGTTCACCATTTTCATGTTGATTTTTCTGCCTGGACTTACCTTACCGTTTTTTTTTGGCAGCAGAACGAGCTGGATTGGCTATAAATTTTTATGGATATGGTCATGGATTTTTAGCCTGCTCACTTTCATCCGCTACGAGTTTATAGGCAGAGAAAATTTCCGTAAGGGTCAGTCGTATATCTACGTTAGCAACCACACCTCTTTTCTTGACCTTCCGGGAATTCGCCTGCTCATACCCGGCGAGTTTCGGCCCTTAGCCAAAAAAGAGCTGTTAAAAATTCCGGTTTTTGGCTGGATTGCACAAGGCGCCACTGTGATTGTGGACCGCTCCAGTGGAGAGAGCCGAAAGAAAAGCCTTGAAAAATTGAAAGTGATTCTCGCCGAAGGAATTTCGATTTTGCTTTTTGCTGAAGGCACTCAAAACAGAACGAAGGAAATTCTCCAGCCTTTCAAAGACGGTGCCTTTCGTCTGGCCGTAGACACCCAAATGCCTGTGCTGCCCATGGTGGTGATTGGAGCCGGACCACTCATGCCTCCAGGCACTATTAACTTGAGGCCTGGAAAAATCAAAATCGTTGTGGCTCCTGAAATTTCAACTGTCGGCTTGACCGATACCGCTGAGTTAAAACAGAAAACCTTCGAGGTAATGAAGGAGCTTATTCTCAAAAATTCATAACCATGAATGCCTCAAGAGAAATACTACTGGTTTTTTTTGGTGGCGGACTGGGAAGCATCGTCCGGTTTCTTCTCGGCCGATGGGTAAACGCCTGGCATTCCTATAATTTTCCGCTGGGCACCTTAGCGGTGAATATTTTTGCTTGCCTTGTGCTCGGCTTTGTAGTCGGCATTGCAGATCATCGCCAACTGATTTCACCTGCGGCTCGCCTATTCTGGACAGTTGGCTTCTGCGGAGGGTTTAGCACGTTCTCCACATTTAGTTCTGAAACCCTTGTGCTGTTGCAAGGAGGATTCCATTTTACTACCGCTCTGTATATTATTTTAAGTTTGATGTTTTGCCTCGCCGCTACCTTTGCAGGAATTTATTTAGGAGAGCATAGCTAAACGGCCAGAAAGAACTCCAGCAGCCCAATCATTAGCAGGACTACCCACGTTCCAATAAAAACTACCGCCGCTCTTTTTATTTTGGCGTTATCTTTTTTTACAAAACCCAAGACCAAAATCAAAAGTGCAACGGACAGACCAATGAGTCCAATCGAAAATTTCAGTAAGCTGCCGATTTCCATAATGCTCTTTGGTTAATGAATAGGTACATACACTACCTTTTTAGTTTCGAAGAACTCTTCTTTGAAGTAATCCTGCAGATCGTAAAGACTGTAAGGCTTTCTCAATTCGCCAAGCTCTTCCTCAAGGTCGCCTCCTTTAAGATAGAGAATACCATTGTCAAGATCGTGCGTTGATGCAGGCTTGATACTCTTGTTCACCCATCCGTAAAACTCTTTCATTCGGGTAACGGCTCGGCTCACTACAAAATCAAATTTCTGTTTTACTTGCTCAGCCCTGATTTGCTCGGCCCGCACATTTTTTAACCCAAGGGCAGATGCCACTTCTTTTACTACCGTAATTTTCTTTCCGATGGAATCCACAAGAAAAAATTCAGTTTCAGGAAAAAGAATTGCTAGCGGTATTCCGGGAAAGCCTCCGCCTGTGCCCACATCCATAACCTGAGCTCCTTTTTTGAAAGGCATTACTTTGGCAATGCCCAGCGAGTGCAACACGTGGTTCACGTAAATATTGTCAATGTCTTTTCTGGAAATCACGTTGATCTTTTCATTCCACACTTCATACAGTGGCTTCAGTTGGTCAAACTGGTTTCGCTGTGGCGCCGTCAATCCTTCGAAGTAGTGGAATATCACAGAAGCGTCTTGCAATTGGAGGAGAATTTAGGTTACTTAATAATTGTAAACCAAAAGTAAATGAAAGCGCTTATAAAATGTATGATCGTTTCCGTTTTTGTAAGTGGCTGCGCCAGAAAAGAGGCAACTATCAAACGCGACTCTGCCCTTACCAGACTGGATTCCGTTGTTGCGTTGGTACCCGACTTTAACGGGGTAATTTTGGTATCTGAAAAAGGAAGACCTGTTTATCATAAGGCTTTTGGATTTGCCAATCAGGAGGCGAATCAGAAAAATGACACCACTACAATTTTCGAGTTGGCCTCTGTATCGAAACAATTTACAGCCATGCTCATTGTACTCCTTAAAGAAGAAGGAAAACTGAATTACGATGACGCCGTGGAGAAATATCTTCCTGATCTTCCCTATAAGAATATTACCATTCGCCATTTGCTTACGCACACCTCCGGCCTGCCGGATTACCAGAAACTAATGGACGAAAAATGGGATAAAAGCAAAGTGGCGGGCAATGCTGACATTCTTAGTTATCTTAAAAAGTATCATCCCGTCATCAATTTTAAACCAGGAGAAAAATACGAGTACAGCAATACCGGGTATGTGTTGCTGGGTAGCATTGTCGAGAAAGCTTCAGGAAAAGATTTTGTCATCTTCATGCATGAGAAGATTTTCGATCCTCTTGGAATGACCAGCACCGATCTGCGATCTAAGGCGCAGAAAGATTCGCTTCGCAACTTTGCCCTCGGATACATTTTTGTTCCTGAAAAGAAACGCTTTGTCCGGGCTGATTCTTTTCCGTCTTCCAATTATACCATTTGGCTTGGCGCCCGAAAAGGCCCGGGGCGCATAAGTTCTACCACATCCGACCTGTTAAAGTGGGATGCGGCTCTTTATTCTGAAAAGTTGATTGCAAATTCGGCGAAAGCCGAACTCTTCACACCAGCGCGGTTGAATAGCGGCGACGTTAGCAACTACGGTTTTGGCTGGGTACTCAAAGCCGACTCTGTACTTGGCAAAGTAGTTTACCACACCGGTGATAATCCAGGTTACAAAACCGAAATCATCCGGTATGTGGATAAACAGAAAACAGTCATTGTGCTGTGCAACAATGCCCACGAAAAATTTGACTACTTAATTAAGTTGATAGAAGAGCAGCTTCGAATAGAAGCAAAGAAATGATTTACCTTTTCAGGAATTTATAGATCCCGCGGGTGTTGTTCATCGGATCGTGAACAGCAATTACATAATAGCCAACCGGTAGGTCTTTAACTTTCACACGAATTTCAAATTCGTCGATTACTTCCTGTTCTACTTCAATGGCGCTTCCGATTATCGAATGAATTTCAAGCTTAGAAGTTTTAGCTACGGCCGATTCGAATTTTATGCTTAGATAATCAACGGCTGGATTGGGATAAACCTGAACAAATTTTACAGGGTCGCCGGGGCGAGAAGCATCGTCATGGCTTTGGCCATAGCAGAACTGACCTGCCAGTAGCGTTGCCATAAAAAGTAAAATTGCTCTCATTTACGTTCTTTTGATTCTAATTAATACGTCTGAATTACCGATTAGATGCAAAACGTAAGCCAAAAGTTTAAACAATCTTACAATTTAATAAAAAATTCGACGTTAAGCACGTTTTAATTTTTTAAAAGCTTCCGGTAAACATTCGACTAAGTCGCTGGCTGTGAGCGACTCCAGGCAACGCTCCTGAGCAAAATGATCGCCTGCCGATCCGTGGAGGTAAACACCCAACAGCGCCGTTTCTTTTGGTGAATACCCCTGTGCCAATAAGCCCGTAAGAATACCTGTAAGTACATCGCCACTTCCGCCGGTAGCCATTCCAGGGTTTCCTGAACAATTGAAATAGACATCGCCCTCCGGAGTTGCCACAGCCGAATAGGCACCTTTCAATACGATGATTAATCCATGCCGTGAAGAAAATTCCTTTAACCGTGTCAGCCGGTCAATGTCATCAGACCATTTGCCAACCAGTCGTTCAAATTCTTTGGGATGAGGCGTAAGGATGCTCTCTTTTGGAACGAGCGAGAGTAGTTCCGGATTAGAAGCCAATATGTTCAGGCCATCCGCATCGATGACCATTGGTTTTTTAAAGTGCTTTGTGGTTTTGGCAAATGAATTTATGGTTTCTGTATCCATGCCCAGCCCTGGACCGATTCCGATGGCGGCGTAGTTCAGCTCGTTGGGTACGGCACTAAAATTTGTTTCCGAAGGATCGACGGATGCCATTGCCTCGGGAACCGAAGTTTGAAGGATAGAATAACCGCAGGACGGAATATGCACCGTGAGTAAGCCAACCCCGGATCGTAGCGCGCCTCTGGCGGCCAAAATGCAGGCTCCCATTTTTCCAAATGATCCGGCAATCAGCAGGGCATGACCGAAATTTCCTTTGTGTGAAAACCTTCCGCGCGGCCTAACTATTTCTTTGATGCTTTTTGGTGTTACAAAGAAATGCTGGCATGGAACTGACTCCAGGTACTCGGTATTCAAACCGATATCAACCAGATGCCACTCTCCAACCGCATCCTGATTTTCAGGTAAAAGAAACGCGAGTTTGGGCAACTGAAACGAAACCGTATGGTGAGCCCGAACAACCGGCCCGGACATGGAGCCATCGGCCGGCAAGCCTGAGGCAATATCCACCGCAATGCGAATGGCGAGGGAATTATTTATGGCTGAAATCACATCGGCAATCAGCCCTGTCGCGGGCCGAGAAAGACCGGAACCCAAAATGGCGTCGAGCAAAATATCACAGTCTTTGAATAATGCAGGCGAGAGTACCTTTATTTCCGAGACCTTAATATAAGGTGCGAGGCGTAGCAGGTTAACCTTGTAGCCATCCGATTCGGTATTTCCTTTTACTTCCCATACGTTGACGTGATAACCAAGTTCTGTCAATTTCCGCGCTATGCCCAAGCCGTCGCCGCCATTATTGCCGGTACCACAAACAATGCCAATTCTCTTTTCTTTTCCGAAGCGGGCAACAAACCAATCCGTAAATGCCTGGCAGGCACGTTCCATCAGGTCGATGGCGGCTATCGGCTCATGGTCAATGGTGAATTGATCAAGTTCGCGGATTTGCGCGGAGGAAAGAATCTTGATCATAGAAAATGGATTATTTCTTTTCCAGCTCCTCTTTGGCTTTCTGCAACGACATTTCAATCAGGTCTTTCACCTTTTTTATCCTTTCCATTTCATTTTCCAGATATTCCCGGGCTGCTTCCTGGTTGGTGGAATCGGCGGTGGGTTGAAATTTGTGCATCCAATCCATCATCGCGTGGTCGGCAGAGTCAAGTTCGGCTATAGTTTGCTCGATTTCCTTCTTCCGATCATCAGAAAGGCTGGCTGATTTGGTGATTTTGTCCTGCAAATCCTTTTTTAATTGGTAAATCTGGCCGCTTTTGGGCATTACTTCGTCGTGCACGGCCATTACTTCTTCATAAAGTGCCTGGTTAGGATCTGAGCCAGCATTGGCCGATTCCTCATGGGCCTGATGACCAGATTTTCCGCAAGATGCCAGAGTGAGAATACCTATAATAAGGAGTAGAACAGGGTTTTTCATTTGTAAAAGTGGTTTTGTACTGCAAGTTGAGTAAAATTTTCAAGGAAAGGAGGTAGAATCGCCGACTTAATAGAGGAACCGGAATTCTTCCTTTTCTCCCGTTGAATGGAGAGGAAAATAAAAGAATGATAAAAAATCACTGGGGTTCCTTATTGCATCCTTCCTTTATTTGAATACCTTTGCAGTCCTTATTTTTGAAGGGTATAAAAAATATAAATAAATGCCTACCATTCAGCAACTTGTGAGGAAAGGAAGAACTAAACTAACGTTTAAGTCTAAGTCTCCTGCCCTTGATTCATCCCCTCAACGCAGGGGCGTATGCACTCGTGTGTACACTACAACCCCCAAAAAACCTAATTCTGCTATGCGGAAAGTGGCCCGGGTTCGCCTGACCAACGGAAGAGAGGTTAACGCCTACATTCCTGGAGAAGGCCATAACCTGCAGGAACACTCTATTGTGTTGATCCGTGGAGGCCGTGTGAAGGATTTACCAGGGGTTCGTTATCACATCATCCGTGGTGCCCTTGATACCGCCGGTGTAAATGGAAGACTTCAATCGAGATCCAAGTATGGAGCGAAACGTCCTAAGGCCGGAGCTGCTGCTGCCGCTGCCAAAGGTGCACCCGCTGCCAAAGGAAAAAAATAAAAGCACTGAACCATGAGAAAAGCAAAACCTAAGAAAAGATATCTTTTGCCCGACCCGAAGTTCAACGACACTTTGGTGACAAAGTTTGTGAACTACATGATGGAGCAAGGCAAGAAAAGCACTGCGTACACCATTTTCTATGATGCGATCACGCAAGTAGAAAAAAAGGCGGGTGGCGAACCTGGTCTTGAAGTGTGGAAGCGCGCCATGAACAACGTGATGCCTGCTGTTGAGGTGAAGAGCCGCAGAGTAGGTGGTGCAACTTTTCAGGTACCGGTGGAAATCCGCCCCGAGCGTAAAATCAACCTCAGCATCAAATGGTTGATTGACTATGCCCGCGCACGTGGTGAAAAAACCATGATGGATAAATTGGCTGCCGAAATCCTAGCCGCTTCAAAAGGCGAAGGTGCAGCTATTAAAAAGAAAGACGATACGCATCGCATGGCCGAGGCCAACAAAGCTTTTTCACATTTCAGATTTTAATAGTACATGGCAAGGGACTTAAAATTCACCAGAAACATTGGTATTGCTGCTCACATTGACGCAGGAAAAACAACTACCACTGAGCGCATTCTTTATTATGCCGGTGTAAACCACAAGATTGGTGAGGTGCACGATGGTGCCGCTACCATGGACTGGATGGCGCAAGAGCAGGAGCGTGGTATCACAATCACTTCCGCTGCCACTACAGTATATTGGAAATACAGAAAGAACGACTATCACGTAAACATCATCGATACGCCTGGTCACGTTGACTTTACCGTTGAGGTAAACCGTTCACTGCGCGTATTGGATGGCTTGGTGTTCTTGTTCAGTGCCGTAGATGGTGTTGAACCACAATCAGAAACCAACTGGCGCCTTGCCGATAATTACAAAGTAGCCCGTATCGGTTTCGTAAATAAAATGGACCGCTCTGGTGCCGACTTCCTCGGAGTTTGCAAGCAGGTAAAAGAGAAATTAGGAAGCAAAGCTGTTGCTCTTCAGTTGCCTATCGGCGCAGAAGATCAATTTAAGGGCGTTGTTGACTTGATCAATAACCGCGGAATTATCTGGAACGAAGCGGACAAAGGAATGACTTTCCAGGAAGTTCCGATTCCGGAAGAAATGAAAGAAGAAGCTCATGAGTATCGCGAGAAGCTTTTGGAAGCTGTCGCTGAATACGATGAGACTTTGATCGAAAAATTCTTTGAAGATCCAAACTCAATTTCTGAGGCTGAGATCCTCACCGCTTTGCGTAAAGCAGTAATCGATATGAAGATTGTGCCGATGGTGTGCGGTTCTTCATTCAAGAATAAAGGCGTTCAGACCATGTTGGACTATGTGATGGAATTGTTGCCATCGCCTATGGACAAAGATGTAATCGTGGGAACCAACCCTGACACTGAAGAGCCTGTAGAAATTCGCCCTGACGAAAAAGAACCTTTTGTAGGTCTTGCCTTCAAAATTGCAACTGATCCTTTCGTAGGAAGATTGTGTTTTGTTCGCGCGTACTCGGGCGTGTTGGATTCAGGTTCGTATGTGCAGAACACACGCTCAGGACAGAAAGAGCGTATCTCACGTGTGTTCCAAATGCACGCCAACAAACAAAATCAGATCGAAAGATTGCAAGCCGGTGATATCGGTGCCGTAGTAGGTTTCAAAGACATTAAGACTGGAGATACACTTTGCGACGAGAAACGTCCGGTGATCCTTGAGTCAATGGTGTTCCCTGAGCCTGTGATCGGTTATGCTATTGAGCCTAAGAAACAAGCCGATGCCGACAAATTGGGTATGGCGATTTCTAAGCTGGTGGAAGAAGATCCAACCTTGCGCGTGAATACCGATCAGGAAACTGGTCAGACTATCCTCCGCGGTATGGGTGAATTGCACCTTGAAATTATCATCGACCGTTTGAAGCGCGAATTCAAAGTGGAGATCAACCAGGGTGCTCCTCAGGTGGCGTACAAAGAAGCTCTTACCAAGTCGGTTGAACATAAAGAGGTGTATAAGAAGCAGACCGGTGGTCGCGGTAAATTTGCCGACATCGTGTTTGAACTCTCTCCTCGTGAAGATGGCAAGGAAGGTCTTGAGTTTGTGAACGATATCGTGGGTGGTGTTATCCCTCGCGAATTCATTCCTGCCGTTCAGAAAGGATTTGAGCAATCGATGGGCAACGGTCCTTTGGCTGGCTATCCTATCGACGCTATGAAAGTGCGGTTGTTCCACGGTTCATACCATGACGTTGACTCTGATTCATTGTCATTTGAATTGGCAGCACGCATTGGCTTTAAAGAAGCAGCACGCAAGTGTGCGCCTCAGTTGCTTGAGCCAATCATGGCTGTAGAAGTAATCTCTCCGGATGAGTACACAGGTTCTGTAACCGGTGACCTTAACCGCAGAAGAGGTTTGATGAAAGGAATGGACACTCGCGGTGGTGCTCAGGTGATCAAAGCGGATGTGCCGTTGGCTGAATTGTTCGGTTACGTAACAGATTTACGTACCATCACTTCAGGTCGTGCGTCTGCATCGCTTACATTCTCGCATTATTCACCAGTGCCTAAGAACCTGGCGGATAAAGTTATTGAAGAAGTAAAAGGTGCTGCGTTAGCAAAATAGATTTTAAAATTAAAATTTGAAGATTCCCAGGCGGGGAGTAAAATCAAAAACCATGAATCAAAAAATCAGAATCAAATTAAAATCGTACGATCACAACCTCGTTGACAAATCGTCTGAGAAAATTGTTCGTGCTGTGAAAGCAACGGGTGCTGTGGTAAGCGGACCGATTCCGTTGCCTACTGAAAAAGAAAAATTCACTGTGTTGCGTTCACCACACGTAAATAAAAAATCGCGCGAGCAATTCCAGCTTTGCACCTACAAGCGCCTGGTTGATATTTATTCAGGAAGCCCCAAGACGGTTGACGCCTTGATGAAGCTTGAACTACCCAGTGGTGTTGATGTAGAGATAAAAGTGTAGTTATTTTTTAAAGTGAAATTCGAAGCATCCCGGTTTCGCCAGGATGCTTTTCTTTTGTATTTATTCAACCCACTCATGGCCTTACTTGAAAAAAAATTATTTGTAAAAAAGTCTACAATACCTGGCGCCGGAAAAGGATTGTTCACCAAAGTGCTTATTCCAAAAGGAACCAGAATCATTGAATATAAAGGGGAAGTTGTAACCTGGAAGGAAGTCGAGAAAATGGCCGATGACCGAAATGGTTACGTATTCTATTTCAACAGCAAGTATTGTTTAGATGCGTGGAAGACGAATAAGTCAATTGCGCAATACGCCAACGATGCCAGAGGACTTACGCGGATTGAGGGTATTAAGAATAACTCGGAGTATGTAACGGTGAAGAAAAGATGCTTCATCGAAGCAACCAAAGATATCCCGGCTGGCGGTGAGATTTTAGTAGGATATGGAGCCGAGTATTGGCAGGTAATTCGGTACAATATTCGCCTTGAGCAAAAGAACCGCGAGAAAGAGGGGAAGAGCAAAGGGCCTATTGAGTTGCCCCATCATCATGCTGCCAAGCGAACGAAGGCGCGCAAGGGATAAGCTACTTCGCAGGTTCAATCAAGTCCCACAAGTTTCCATAGAGATCAGCGAAAACGGCTACAGTTCCGTATTTCTCATGCGACGGTTCGCGAACGATTTTAACGCCGTTCTGTTTTAGAGCAGCAAAGTCTGATTCAAAATCATTGGTTTGCAGAAAAAGGAAAACCCGGCCGCCGGTTTGGTTGCCTATTCGGCTAGACTGCTCCTCGCCGACGGCTTTAGCAAGAAGTATTTTGCATGTCCCTTCTCCCTTTGGCGAAACCACTACCCATCGTTTGTCTTCCGATAAAGCTGTGTCTTCGACAAGAGTGAAGTTTAGCTTTTCAGTATAAAACTTAATCGCCTTGTCGTAATCATCTACGACCAAGGCGATTTGAAATAGTTTCTGTTGCGACATTATTTGAGATAGAATGACAAGGGCAGTTCTTGCTTTGAACTATTGAAGCCGTAGAGCAACACCCGTCCGTGGTATTTGCCAAAGAAATCAATGACGTCTTGCGGGTCTTTGATACGCTGCCGATTGATGTGAGTGAGCGTATAATTTTCCGGCAACCCAATTTGTTTGAATAGTCCATCTCTGATCTTGCTAATCTTCACGCCGTAATCGACCGCTTCCAGATTAGCGCCTGTTGTTCCATCGCTGACTACCTTGCGTTTTACAGTCCCGGTGTCGCCATGCTTGTTGAGCAGGGTTACACTTACCGTAGAGGTTTTTCCATCGCGCAGGTAAGTAATATTGATTTTGTCGCCAGGGTTACGGTAGCTGAGCTCTTCTTCAAAGGCGCTTTCATTATTAATTTCAACCGCATTTATTTTGGTGACGATGTCACCTTCCTGCAGGCCAGCATTGGCGGCAGCTCCGGTGCGATCGACAGCGCCAATTAATACGCCTTTGTATTCTTTTACATTTACATCGAGGTCGTACTTTTTAGCATTTTGAAAATCGTATTCAATGACGTTGCCTCCGAAGATTGCTTTTTGAGGAGCACCGAATTTAATTAAGTCATCTACAACTTTTCTTGCGATATCAACCGGCACTGCAAACGCGTAGCCTGTGTATGATCCTGTGCGCGATAAGATTGCGGTGTTGATTCCAACCAGATCACCGTTTCTGTTTACTAATGCTCCTCCACTGTTTCCTGGATTGATGGCGGCATCGGTTTGAATGAAAGACTCAATCGGAAATTTGTCTTCTACAATATTGATCCTTCTCCCTTTGGCGCTCACAATACCGGCGGTCACTGTGGACGACAAAGAGAAGGGATTTCCTACCGCAACGACCCATTCGCCAACGGCGAGGTTTTTTGAACTACCAAGCGTAATCGCAGGAAGATTAGATTCTTTGATCTTCAAAACAGCCAAATCGGTGGAAGGATCTGTTCCGATTAGTTCGGCGTCATAGGATTTCTTGTTGTATAGCACCTGAATCTTTTCGGCGGCTTCCACCACGTGATTGTTGGTAACGATATATCCGTCGGAAGAAAAAATCACGCCAGAGCCTGAGCTGACTTGTGTTTGCGGTGTGCCGCCACCAAAGAGAAGATCAAAATAATTGTAGGTTACTCCACTCTGCGAAATGCTGTTGATGTAAACTACACTCGGCGTTGCTTTGGCAGCGGCCACGCTAAAGTCTACATTTTCTGTCGGCGTGGCATTGGAAGAAGCCATGACCGGTTGGTAGGTTGGAGTTGATTCGAAATTGGAAACTGAAATTTTTTCAGTTTGCGCGGATTCACCATTTCGTTTAGTCTGATAAACAGAGAAGGTATATGCGCCGGCAATACCGGCAATAAAGCCTATAACAATGGTTTTAAGATTATTCATAATGGACATTTTCGTATTGGTCAAACGCAGTTTCAGCGATGTTGTTCGGATGTTTCTGCCCGACAAAGATTAGTCCAAAAGAAAAAGAATGAAATTTTGACAGTTATTCCTTCTTCTTGAAGGCTGCTTTGAACGCATTTTCCAATTCGTCGCCCGCTTTTTTCAGGCTGGCTTCTACTTCCTGCCAGCGCTCTTTTTTCTGTGCTTCGGTTTTTACTTTTTGTGCCGCGTCCTTCAGTTCTTCAAATTTTTTCCGAAGATCTAATTCAGCACGGCTACCGGCTTCCTTGAGTTCGCCAGCAAATTGATCCATTTTTTTACCAAATTCTTTAAAGAATTTTTCTGCTGAACCTTCGGTGGGCTTTGTGTTTTCTTCCATGGCGTTTCTGTTTTCTTTCATGAAGGTACAAAAAAGCAAGTACCCACGCGAGCGAGAATTATCTCAACAATACTATGCCGCCGCGCAATTCTTTTATTCCTTGCTCAGGGTGGAATGAACTCACATACCGAATGAGGTAAACGTAGGTCTCACCTGGCAATGGTTGGCCTGCATTGTTTTTATAACCACCGTTCCAATGGAAGTTGCGGTCGGTGGATTCAAACACCACTTCGCCCCAGCGATTGTAGATCAACACTTCAAAATTCTCGGTGATGAAGAAGCTGAATATCCGGAAGGTTTTATTGTCGCTGTGTGAACTTGATGGACGGAATGCCGTGGGCGCTGATACAATTGGCTCACAATCATTGTTGACTACCGTAGAATTGGTGTTGGTACAACCATAACTATTGGTCAAGTCTACTTTGTAGATGCCAGGGCTATCAACAGTATATACCCTTGATGTGTACGGCGGGTTCAACTGGATTTCGTTTTTAAACCAATTGTAGGCGCTGAAAAATCCAGGGTCAAGATCGTATTTTGACGTAGCCGGATTTTTATTGTCAGGGTCACTGCAGATGGTTGCAATCTTAGGGAGGGCACCGTGCGGAATTGGCGCCTTGGTAATCAGAATGGAGGCCGTGGCTTTACAGCCTGAGGAAGTTACATCTACAGTGTAGGTGCCGGCGCTGGTCTGTTGTAAGGTACTTGTAGTGGCACTGGAGATTGCTGTGCCGTTTAGTGCCCAGGCGTATGTGGGAGCACTAGCATTCGTCGTGGCTGTTAGTGTAAATGCTTTGCCGTCATCGCAGGCCAGTGTTGAGGTTAGGCTTGCGGTAACAGCACCCACCACCTGAACGGTTTTGCTGGTAGTTCGCACCGTACATCCGCTTTGTGCATCTAAAACTTCGAGAATAAATGAAGCGCCATTGTCAGTTTTGGTAAGTGTAATCTGTTGGCCCAATTGAGTGGGAGACGCGGCGCCGTTTTCGTACCAACGATAGGTATAGTTGCCCGTAGGCGAAGCGGTTAACACCACCTGGTCCTGACAGGCATCGGATTGTGTGAACGATGGAGTGATGGGACCATTGTAATTGATGGTGATGCTCTTTGAGACTGTACAGCCACTTGAAGTTGCATTTACAGAATATGTTCCGCCTGCATTGATATTAATTGTTGCTCCTGAGGTACTTCCTACTATTCCCGGACCAGTCCAGGAATAACCTGTTCCACCCGACGCGGTTAATGTTGCTGGATTGCTGCACAAGTTGGGTAAAATAGTTATCGCACCAGGAGAACTTGTGGTGACCGAGTAATTAGGTGGTGTGACAACACAACCGCCGTTGGCTGTTAACTGAATGGTGTAGAAAACTGTTGTTCCGGCTCCTTGTGAAAGAAGCTGCACATTGAACGATGCGGTGGGTACACTCAATGTTCCAGAAACGGTTTGTCCTGTTGATGCATTAGTAACCAGATAAGTCATCGGGAAGAAACCGGCAGCGGCATTATTGGTAACTTTGATTATTGGCGGATCGCATGCGCTAACCAATGACGGTGTAGCAGTGAACGAGTTATTACTTAATCCGAACGAATTTGAAACGGTACATCCTGAAACCTGATCGGTGATAATTGCAGAGTATGTTCCTGCACCTAAACCTGTGAGTGGTCCTTGAGTTGCGGCACTTTGATCAATGGCTTGCTTGTTGAACGAAGGACCTGAAACAAAATAAGAGTACAAATTTGGTGAGGTGATTGAAGTAAGTGTAATGCTTCCGTCGTTCACGTTACAAGCACTCGGATTCACACCCGTCATCGTGAATGTTGGCGATGCAATGACGGTGAATGTTTTCTGCGCCGAAGTCTGGCACGTAGTGATCGGATCTGTAACGGAAACGGTGTATTTGAAAACTCCCGGAACCGAAGTATCTACAGCCTGAAATTCTGTGGTGCTTGATGCTACACCATTTATTTTCCAGGCAAAGACAGCGCCGGGGTTATTTGCATCCAGAGCTGCTACCACACTGTTTTGACAAACTGTGAGATCAGGGCCTAAACTTACCACAGGTCTGTTATCAACTAGAACACTGGTAGCGGTTGCAAAACATCCGTTTTTGTCGGTGTTGGTTACTGAGACAGTCATTGGCCTGGAGATGGAAACAATTTTTGTGGTGTCGCCGGTGGTCCAGGAATACTTAAGTCCTGGTGTATTAGGCACGTTGGCATTAAGTGAAACAGAAGTATTACAGATCACCGCTGCTGGTGGAATGGATGGTTTTGCAGGCGATGGATTGATCTTCACTTGTTGTGTAATCGTGGTGTCAAGGCCGCATCGGTTAGTAAGTCGCATCTTCACGCTGTACGTTCCTGCCGCAGCATACAAGTGAGCAGGTGTAGGTTGCGTGCTACTTCCGCCATCGCCAAAGAACCACTGAAATTTATCGATTGCATCCGTTGGTGTTCCGACAAACTTCGTGGAATCACCAAGGCATAATCCCGTAAAGGTGAAACCAGGACCACCAAATCCTGAGCTTTGTTGTTGCCTGAAGTTGGGCAAGCCAAGCGTGCTTGTAGTGCCACCGGCTAAAGTGAACCCGCTTGGGTTGATAGCAGAAATTTTTGTGGTGTCTTCATTGGCGTTGATCGTGCCGAGTTTGCCGCTGGTGTTGATGGCAAAATAAATCTGATTGTCTGGGGCGATTTGCAACGCGCCTACACTAAGACCGGACTCCACATTATCTTTTTTGAAATGAGGTCTTCCAACGGAATCGATTGAGTATTCGTAGATGTCGGAATTTGGCGAGTCGGATACCGAAGCAAAAAGTTTATTTCCTGCCGGCGAAAACTCAACACCGTAAGCTTGTCCCGTCGGATGTTTCAAATCGATCTTGCGATAGTAGGACAATGTTCCGGTAGAGTCATTTAAATGAAAAAGCTCTACGGTGTTGCTGGTACCGGGATTAGACAAAGCTACCGCCAGGTTATTGTTTGGTCCGAGCTTCATGTACCCTTCGCCATTGCCTGCAAACTGAAATGAATGAGGTGAGCCGATGGCTGAATAAACCGGATCGCCCAAGCCCTGAGCCGTCACGCGGTAAGCGCGAAATGTATTGTTTCCATATTCATGTGCAATCATCCATTGGTTGCTGCCGGTGACGCGCTCTGTACTTTTGGCAAACAACAAAACATTTTTTCCTCCGGCTATGATTCCTCCCTTGCCTCCATTCAATTTCAAATCAAAAAGCGAATAGCGCATTTCATTTTTGGATACTCCATTGATGGCTTGTGTAGTGAAAATGTAGTACAGAGTTTCATCGCCGGGCACAGGAATGATCAGCGAAGATTGGGTAGACGTTGAGTCGCCGCCGATGCCTGTAGCAATAATGGTATGCGTCTTGTCCCACACGGAATTTCCATTGGTATAAAATATGGTCTGGCCATTTCTGTCGCACACAATGGCACATCCGTCGGGCGCGATCATTTTGCTGTCGTTCAGCGGTTGCGGTGGCCGTTTATTAAAATCTATTCCGGCATTGTTTCCAAAATACCAAATGTTTGATCGTTGGTCGATCTTACCGTATTCCTTTACCGTCACGCCTTTGTAGGCGGAGCATCCCGAGGCATCGGTCACCACCACGTAATAATATCCTGCTGAGTCAGGCTTTAACGTTGGTCCTGTTTGCCCGTTCGACCAATTGTAAGACACAGGCGATCCTCCTGAAGTTTTTACAGTAACAGAAAATTGTTTTGGTGTTGAACTTCCACGTGGAGGCGGAAACTCAGAGCGACACGCTGTGGTGTCAGAAACCAATTGCAATTGCAAGGCAAATGCCGTGATGGTAACAGGCTGACTTACGGTTTGTGTTTTGCCCTGATAGTAGGAGGTGAGCGTTACGTTGTACGTCCGCGCTTGCTTGAATTTGTGCACGGGGCTCCAGTCGCTCACACGCGTAGTATCTCCAAAATCCCATACGAGACTGTCGGCATTGGGATAAACTTTGGGAAAGAACGTAGTGTTACTATTTTGGCAGAAACCCACTGCCGTGAACGAGAGTGAAAGTGTAATGTTTAATTTTGGAATGAAGGAAGGAAACTGTGTTCCTTTAAAATCGGTCGCGGCAAATTGAGTTTGAATGACGCTCGACGCGATGGTATCGGTCTTGGTAAATTTTTCAACTAAAAACGGACCGCCACTCACCGCCTGATAGAGGTGGTAGATAGCGCTGTCCGGTGCGAGTTGCAAACCCCAGCTGCGGAAGATTGGCGCTTTGAGTACACTGGCTAATGTGTTGGTGGGATTGTTGTAATCGTATTGAAGCACATCGGCGTTGATACCGGTTTCACCTACACGCGAGATGTAAAGATATTGGCCGGCGTTATCCCATTGAATGTCATAAATGGATTGAGGTTGTGTAGTGTCCGTGCCGGTATTAAAAAGTGTTCGATCGAACGTCAGCACTCCGGTCGCGTCATTAAAAGTAAGGAGGATAGCGTCGGTTTTTGGATCTTGTGCCGACACCGCCAGTTTTTTGTTTTTTCTATTGTATGAAAAGTTGGCTACAGATGTCGGCAGACCTAGCCCTGCGGAAATCGTGGTATTAAAAGTGCCCGCAGAATAACTCGCCGCATTGATTAATGTTGCCGAATAACTTTGTGAACTATTTTGATGCGTGATGAGCCAATAATCTTTTCCGTTGGCGTGTGGCACCACCGCCATCCCTTCTGAGCGATTCGATAAACTAGCGATGGCTACATTTTTAGGATTTTTTAAATCTCCCAGCGCAGGCTGCGGAAACGTAGAGCCACCAAACAATGTCATGTCAACGATACTTACGGTCACCGAGCCTCCGGTGGTGTAGTTGGCTGAATTGGCGAAGATGAAAAACTTAGTGGAGTCGCCGGGCACGGGGCTGATGACCACCGGCTGATTGGCCGACGTGTTTCCCAACAGGCCAGAACCGTTGGGCATAATTTGGTGAAAGGCATTATACACGTTGGCGCCGTCGGTATAAAAAAGAAGGTCGGCGTTAGAAGGATCAGTAGCAACAGCGCTTCCGCCCGTTCCAAAAGGAATAGCTTTGTCAGTTACAGCATAGGCTTTGTTAGTCGATCTGTTAAATCGGATGGCATTTACCGAGTTCCCAAAATACCAATTGTGCTGCGCAAGATTCTGGGCGTTGGCGACAACCGCATTTAAGAAAATCAAAAATAAAATGACTCTTTTCAAACCGTGGCTCATATTCCCGTTCCTCATCATCAATAATGTCTTTATCCTGTGGAGTTGGGTTAGGTAATGCGAGTTGCCTAACACGCTGTTTTCGCTAAGTTAAAACGCCCAAGACCCACTAAATTATACAATTTGGTCGAAAATATCGTTAGATAGACCAATGACCTTGATTTGTCGACAAATGTTTTTTTAAATGTCTCGAAACGACTTAATTTGCTTGGATGTGTGTAGGTAAATCCCCCGAATGGATGTATAAACTGGTTGGTCTCGTAGTAGCCATGTTTGTGATGTGCAGTGAAGCCGCTGCCCAAGACCCACAGTTTTCGCAATTTTATGCAGCGCCATTGTATCTCAATCCTGCTTTTGCCGGCGCTACGGGTCAGGCGCGGATCGGCACCAACTACCGCAATCAATGGCCTGCCATCGATGCCAACTTCAATACTATTTCCGCTTTCGCGGATCTCTATATTGAAGAGAAAAACAGCGGCGTGGGTGTGATCATCAATCGCGACCGCGAAGGGTTACTCGGGTTGCAATCAACCAGCATCGGCCTCATCTATTCTTACGAACTACAAATCACTAAAGGACTTTCATTTCGCCCAGGGTTCCAGGCCTCAATTTATAATCGCGGAATTAATTTTGACAAGCTGACTTTCGGCGATCAGTTCGATCCCACCACCGGACAAGTAGTAAATAAACAATCGGTAGAAGGTCTCAACTCCGGGCAGTCGAAATTTTTTCCTGACATGACCATGGGCGGGCTTATGTATTCTAAAAACGGGTGGCTCGGCGTAACGGCGGCGCACATCACACAACCTGATCAGTCGCTGGCGGGCCAGCCCGACCGACTCCCTATGAAAATCAGTGGGCATGCCGGCTGGAAATTTTATCTTTCGCCCGGCGTCATGGGCCAGGGGTTTTATAACAAACCGCGTGAAAGAAGCATCACGCCTACGGTTCAATATCGCCATCAGGGACGTTTTGATCAGATGGATGTCGGTTTATACTATACACTTGAACCCCTGATTATCGGCACGTGGTATCGGGGAGTTCCTTTTAAAAATGTAAATGGCAATGTCAACAATGAATCGATTGTGATGCTGATCGGATTTACCAAAAAAGGTGTGAAAGACGTATTGAACATCGGCTACAGCTACGATTATACCATTTCAAAACTTGGCCCTTCAAGCGGAGGTGCACATGAGTTTAGCATCGTGTATAGCTGGAGCACGCGCGATCCGCGCAAGCCCCCGAAGGACAAACTCTTTATTCCCTGCCCCGATTTTTAGGATTAGTCTCCACGTTAATTGGAAAGGCTACCGATATGAGCAACCCCTTCTGCATGGCGTAGCTTGGCTTTTCGGCACTCAAATATCCCTGATAAGAAATAGTGTTGGCGATGGAAAGGGAACGTGTGATTTTAATTTTCGGAAAACCGATTGCAAGACTGGCCGAAGTAGCATGCGATTGACTTGCCCATTCCCAACGGTGCCAAACATAAAGGTCAATTTTAAACCCCTCGTTAAAATAGGAGACTAACAATCGGTCAGCCAACTTTGAAGATTGACTAAGATCGAAAAACAAAGCCGTGTTTTCCACTTTTAGATTTTCGCGAATCGCCCAGTAAACTGAGGCTGCTGTATAATAGTCTGAGTCATTGTCTCGAAATCCCTGTGTCTGCGAAAACAAATACCCAAAGAAAGTACGCATCTGCACTTTACTGCTGAATTCAAACCTGTGGAAGATGCCAGGCTGAAAGTAATTCACACCTGAATGAGGGTCAACCAGATCGACCGACTTGAAAAGGAAAAAACCATTCCGCTTACGTTCATAAAAAATATTCAAATCAAAATTCAGATTTGTATTGAGCAGCGACCCTGTAAAAGGAAAATGCCCGGCAGAATTAAAGCGAGGAGTAATGACTAAAACGGACGAACTCAGCGAATCAGTGCCCCTCTTTCTTACCTGAGCTGTGGCTACGAACGATAACAAAACAAGGCTGGCCGCAAGCACCAGGCAGTGTTTACCAAAATAAGTCATACAATCCCGGTGTAATGTGGATGGACTTCTTCTCTTGTGACTGATTTGGAGTAGGCTCCTTTTCAATTTGTATTTCCATTTCGCAACCTTCTTTTTTGGAAATGTGAATGCGAAAATCGGATTGGATTGATAAATTCTTGAGGGCAGCGTCAAGTATCTGCCAGTCGGGCTCGGCGAATGATCTCTCATTGGAATTTTGCTTTTGTATTGAATTCATGAGCGCAAAGGTTGGGTGAATGGTGTCGATGATCAACCTGATACTTGCTCATCAGGGTGATCATGGCAACAAATAACCTGCGCCGGACTGCCAACCCTATGGCAGTCCGAAAAAAATTATTTCCAAGTACGGATGTGGTCGTCCAGGCTGATGTGGGTTTTCTTTTTGAAAGGTTTGCCCGTTGAGGTAAGTGCGTTGATTTGGCCCATACGGAAGTCACGATAGTCGTTGCGTTTCCAACACCAGGCGATAATGTGCCACTGCTCTGTATAGTAGATCATGCCGATGGGCTCGATTTCGCGTGAGGTTTTGCGTTGGTGCGCGTCTGTGTATTCGATCTTCAATATAAGCTGGTCAGCAATAGCTTGCTGTACATCCGACAAGTATTGGTTAGCAAATGGCTGCGTGTTGAGCACTTTAACGCGGTTGCTGAATTGCTCTGATTTTTCTTTTTCTGAAGTACGCAGAACAGTTCTAATTTTTTCAATGGCATTTTCGGTGTTTCTGGTGGTGGTTTTGTCTGTGAAGCGATGAGCCAGTGCAGCCACAAGAATGAGCGCATTGGCTTCGCCCGACGTGAGCGACACCGGAGGAAGAAAGTATCCCTGCACAATAAAATATCCTTTATTGTTTTCAAACGAAATGGGAATTCCTATTTCTTCAAGAGCTCTAATATCCCGATAAACCGTGCGGATACTGATTTCAAATTTTTCGGAAAGCCGTTCGGCCATCACGTATTTGTGCGATTGCAGATACGTGAGGATGCCCATGAGCCTGTCAACGCGATTCATTTTTCCTGAATTGAAGTTAGGACCTTACTCGAATATGAAAATCACTCTTCCCCACTTCCACCAATCCGACAGAGATTATCCTGGCCAATGTGGATAAGCGCGTCACCTGCATTGACAACGGGGTTGTTGTTGAGCCCTACAACGTAGCCCGTAGCGGGCGACTTCACTTCTTCTTTGTATTCACCAAAAGGATCTGTAAGCGTGCCGACCAGTTGATTTTTAGAAATCAAATCGCCACATTTTATTTCGGTTTGAAATAGCCCTGCGTTATGAGCACGTGCCCACGAAGAGCTCCAGATGATCTTGTTTTCTTCTGTTGGCGCCGGCGCTTCATCGATCATGCCGAGGTGTTTCATCAATCGCAATGTACCGTTGATCCCCTGCTGGATCGCATACTGATCGAAACGTACCGATTCGCCGCCTTCGTACACGATGATGTGTTTATTTTTTTTCGATGCAGTAAGCCGCAATGAATGTGGCCGGAAGGGCGAGTCGATGGTGAATGGAGCGTGAAAAGCGTTGGCCAATTCGACATTGATTTTTTCCTGCATCACACAGCGCACTTGTGGATAATTGGTTCGCATCGCGCCGCCGGTATGAAAATCCACCCCGTAGTCGATGAAGGGAAGCACATCGTGCGTGATGTGGTGCGCTACACGCGCAGCGAGTGAGCCCGTCTTGCTGCCGGGGAATGAGCGGTTGATATCTTTTCCATCGGGCACTTCGCGTGAATAATTTAAGAACCCGTACACGTTTATGACTGGCATGCACAAAACCGTACCACGCTTTACGCGATTATAGCCCAGGTCGATAATGCGGCGCACGATTTCCATTCCGTTGATTTCATCGCCGTGCATTCCGGCAGTGAGCGCGAGCACAGGGCCATCTTCAAGACCGCGATAAATATAAATCGGAGTGTTAATCTGCGTACGCGATGGAAGCCGCGCAATATTGATGTTTATTTCTTTGAATTCGCCCGGCTTGATGGAGTGCTCGGCAATAGTGATGCTTTTCATTCGGCGCTTCTTTTAAAGAATTCTTTTGATCCTATCAGGCATTGACTTTGTCTTTCTGGATTTTTTTGGATCCCGCATGCTTTTCGATGTACTTATAAATTTTTCCGGCTATGTCCACCTTGGTGGCGCCTTCAATTCCTTCGAGACCGGGCGATGAATTCACTTCGATAATTAATGGTCCACGTTTAGAAGGCAACATATCTACACCGGCTACACCGAGGCCCATTTTCTTAGCCGCCGTTATGGCCGTGTATTTTTCATGACGGCTCAACTTCACTACTGTAGCATATCCGCCGCGGTGCAAATTGCTGCGAAACTCGCCGTCGCGCGCTTGCCTGCGCATGGCTCCCACCACTTCGCCATTGACTACAAATGCACGAATGTCGGCGCCTTTGGCTTCTTTGATAAATTCCTGAATGATAATGCGCGCTTTCACACCATGAAATGCTTCGATCACCGATTGGGCCGCTTTTTTATTTTCAGCCAATACTACACCAAGTCCTTGCGTTCCTTCAAGAAGTTTAATGACCACCGGCGCACCGCCTACTGCCTCCACGGCTCCTTCGGTATCTTTGGAGTAGTCCATAAAAATGGTTTTAGGCAAATCCAATCCGGCGCGTGATAAAATTTGCAGACTACGGAGTTTGTCGCGTGAGCGAATCAACGCCTGTGACTCCACGGCGGTAAAAACTTTCATCATTTCAAACTGGCGAACCACTGCTGCTCCATAAAATGTAACAGACGCACCGATGCGCGGAATCACCGCATCAAAGTAGTCGAGCTTGCGGCCGTTGTACCACACCATCGGTTTCTTCTTTTCAATCAAAAGCACACATTTCATGTGATCGATGATCTCCACTTTGTGGCCACGCTTTTCACCGGCTTCTTTCAGTCTTCGGGTGGAGTAGAGTTTCGGATCGCGCGAGAGAATGGCTATGTTCATGAGATACAGTTGTCTTATGGATAACACCTTATTTCCCCTTAGGAAAAATTGGCGGTCGTTTTTTCAAGGAAAGATAAATCTTTTTTGGTCACGTCGATCAGGAAACGCCCACGGAGGATTTTACGCCCAAGCAAAACTGGAAATTTCAGATTGCCACGGTTGCTGAGCGAAAACTCTGCAAGTATAATCTCGTCGAAGATTTTAATTTTCGTTTTGATAACGTACCGGAGCTCCGCCTCGCCGAAGGAATTTTTTATTTCGCGTTGCTTGAATTTTTTGAATGAAAAAGTGCGTCCGGTAAACTCAGGATGTTCTTCGTCGAGCAATACAAATTGCAACACACCGTCAATTACCTGCGTTCCTGAGCAATGAAGGCTGCACGTGTAGGCGCCGGTGTCAATCTTGGCGTGGATGTTTTCTAACCCCAGACCCGGAAGGTCAACACGATCAGAGCGGCCAAGTATTTTCATCATTGGATTTTGAAGTGAACAATCAATCCACCTTCACTTTATTGATGTAGAAAACGTTGCGTGAGCCTTTTTCGGAATTATCCTTTATAGAATGATGGCCATAGATAAAGAAATAGCGGCCATACCAGGTGCGCAGGCGACCGTCATCATTCGATTCGGATTTGATGGATTCCGTATTGCTTTGTAGTGCCACCAGAAATTTTTCTTCCTTAAATGTGCCGTCGGGTTGACTTTGGCTTACAAGAAATTCCTTTTCATTTTTTACCGCCATCGTTACACGGTTATTGTAGAGCACAAAATCTGAAACTTGCTCTTTCGTACTTAATTTGATCTCCGGAAATTTCAAGCCATTGTCGCCGGTTAGTTGACCATGATTGTCAAAAAATAAAAGTGATGAGTGCATCATTCGGGTCTCCGCGAAGGAATAGTAATTTCCGGTAGGTGCATACGGGTTATATCCGTAGGGGTTTCCGTAATACCGATAGGGCATGCTATTAAATCCATAAGGAGAATAGGCATAAGGATTGTAACCGGTGTTGCTGTACGGATTGGCCGTACGCGATCCACTTTGCGTCGGCGGGTCATACACCTCAGCAAGCAAGCAGAAGCCTTCACTGGTTTCTTCAATTCGCACCGGTAATGTGTGTACCCGAAATTCAATATTCTTATTTACACTTCTTCGGTAGTCCGCTTTCGCTTTTACCCGGGCCATCCGTTTGGGTTTCATGTAATCCAGAAAATGGTTGAGCGAGGGGAAGTCGTAGAAATTTATTTTCTGGTCACTGAAAGGATCGACGCCTACAGAGAATATGCCTGCCGCCGAACGGTTGGAGCCGTACGTCCACGTGCCCATGATCATAAGCTCATCATGTACAAGCGTGCTGGTGATGGCCGTGAGAATGGATTTGCCTTCGTCGATAGCGATGGCATCGTCTACCAGGATAACCCCGTTGGCATCATAGGTACGAATGACCATTTTCCTGGAGGCGTTACTTTGTCGCTCAGTCACTACCGCATTGAAGGTATCGTTGCTGTTGGCCCGAAGATCCAGCAGTTCGCCGTGCGATTGAAAAAGCCCGGGAACTACTTTTGTGCTTTCGTTGGCCAAATCGTATAAGATAAGAGCCGGCTCTTTAGAGATATATCCGCCAAACACCGCCTTGTTTTTCACCACAATGAATTGCGTGTATTGCATAGCCACCTGCGGCTTGAACAAGTGCGAGGCCATCAGTTTGCTGGCGCTGTGAATTTCGGTGAGCTGCACTTTAGTGGACTCCTGATCACTGAATATAAGATAGATGTTTCCGTCGCGAAATTCATGCCCGAGGATGTTCATCCGTGTCCCTACTTCTATCGTTGCGCGCCACGATTCATGAAGAGTGGAGTCGACAAAAATAGTTTCCCATACTTTTTTGTCATTTTCAAACTTCTCCAAATCTCTCACCAAGGCAATGCCTTGAGCACCCATGTTGATGATTATAAAATCGTGATCTGAGTTTTTGTGCTCTAGTTCAAATCGCTGGATTTGAGAAACCTGCCCAAAGGCGAGAACGTGAAGCGAAACCAATAAAAAAATAAACAACTGCATTCTATGCTGAAGAAAATGCAGCGCAGCCGTAATCCTTTTTTGGTTGATGCTACTCGCCATTTATTTTTCACTTAACTCAAGCGCGCAATCAAACTCTTCCTTTTTTACGGGCTGCACGGACAAGCGTGAACTGCGGACTAGTGCCATGTTCGTTAATCGTTTGTCGGCTTTGATTTGGGCCAGGGTCACCGGGTTTTTTAATTTCTTTTTATGACTTATTTCAACGGCAATCCAGGCGTTATCTTTTGGGTCGGGAAAACCTTCTTTACTTATTTCGGCCAAACCTACAATTGCTTTCTCTTCGCCGCTGTGATACACAAAAGCAATGTCGCCCTTTTTCATTGCTTTCAGGTTGTTGCGCGCCTGAAAATTGCGTACCCCATCCCACGTGGTTTTTTTATCGCGGGCAAGATCATCCCAGGAATACGTGCCTGGTTCGGTTTTCACTAGCCAGTAGTTCATTGCTTTTTATTTTTGGTGACTAAAGATTGAAGCTAAAAGATAGCACAAAAAAATAAATTGTAGTTTTAAAGGTCTATTTAATTCGAATGAAGATTCTGGTTATACGATTTTCGTCAATCGGCGACATAGTGCTTACTACACCGGTAGTTCGCTGCTTGAAAACGCAGGTAGAAAATGTGCAGGTTCACTACGTTACGAAGTTGCAGTACAAATCAATTTTAGAACATAACCCTTACATAGACAAGCTGTTTTATCTCGGCGAAAGCCTTACCGCATTAGCCGCTGAATTGCGAAATGAGAAATACGATTTTGTAGTTGATCTGCACAATAACTTGCGCACGCGAATACTGAAATTCAAACTCGGTGTGCCTGCCGTGAGTTTTAATAAATTGAATGTGGAGAAATGGTTGATGGTCAATCTTAAAATCAACAAACTACCAGACGTTCATATCGTTGATCGCTATCTCGAAACTACCAAGGCGCTAGGCGTAAAGGCCGATGCTTTGGGCTTGGATTTTTTTATTCCTGAAAAGGATGATGTGCCGATCGAATGGCTACCAGAAAGCCATCGCGCCGGCTTTGTTGCTTATGCTATCGGCGGCCAGCATGAAACCAAGAAGCTGCCGGTTGCGCGGATGATTGAACTTTGTAAAAAAATAAATCGCCCGATCGTGCTGCTGGGCGGCAAAGAAGATTTTGACAATGGCGAGCGAGTGCGCGAGGCGTTGGAGCAACTGGATGGCGAACGAAAAAATTTAATTTATAATTCCTGCGGAAAATTTAATCTTAACCAATCGGCGAGTGTGATAAAAAAATCGTCGCTGGTTTTTTCACATGACACCGGCTTGATGCACATTGCTGCCGCATTCAAAAAAGAAGTGTACAGTATTTGGGGAAACACGATTCCGGCTTTCGGGATGTATCCGTATCGTACTAAATATCACTCATTGGAAAATACCAACTTGGGCTGTCGCCCGTGTTCAAAAATAGGATTTGATATATGCCCTAAAGGACATTTCAAGTGTATGAATGAAATCGTATTTGATTTCTAAGATCTGGTGTTAATACGCCCGCACTAATTTTCCGTCCATATAATTCATGAACGACTTGTTGGCCACCTTCATGCCGCCCGGCGTGGGGAAGTTGCCTGTAAAATACCAATCGCCTTTGTGCGCAGGGATAGCCTTGTGCAGGTTCTCAATCGTCTGAAACACCACCTGCAATTCAGCCTTCATGCCCTCGGGCCTCACGATGTCTGCAATTTTATCAGAGATTTCTTCCGGTGTAAAGAGCTTGTAGAGTTTCTTCACAAAATTTTCATCGCCTTCGTTTCGCGAGCGACATTGTTCATACACTTCGCCCAGCAAATAGTCTTTGCCTTGATCCTTGATCAACTGAATCATAGCGCAGAACGCAACGAAGTCGCCCATTTTACTCATGTCGATTCCATAGCAGTCGGGGAATCGAATCTGAGGCGCGGATGAAACGACCACAATTTTCTTGGGGTTGAGCCGGTCGAGCATTTTGAGAATGCTTTTCTCCAGCGTTGTTCCCCGAACAATTGAATCGTCGATAACCACCAGCGTGTCCTTGCCTTTGTTCACTACTTCGTAGGTCGTGTCGTACACGTGAGCTACCATCTCGTCGCGGTGATGATCGTCGGTAATGAAGGTGCGAAGCTTCACATCCTTGATCACAATCTTCTCCATGCGCGGACGGAAGGAGAGAATCTCATCGAGGGAATCCACCGAAGGTTTTCCATCAAGGATAATGTCTTTCTGTTTGCTGATGAGAAAATCCTGAATCCCTTCCATCAATCCGAGGAAGGCAGTCTCTGCTGTGTTGGGAATGTAAGAGAATACGGTATTCTTTAAATCGAAATTGATAGACTTGAGTACCTGAGGCACAAGCAAGCGACCGAGTTGTTTTCGCTCGCGGTAGATTTCCGGATCGGTTCCTCTGGAAAAATAAATACGCTCAAAGCTACACGATGTCTTTTCCAGCGGAGGTAATATTGGCAGGTGATGATAATCGCCATTCTTATTAACAATCACAGCGTGGCCAGGCTGAATCTCTTCAATCTGATCGTAATCGACATTGAAGGCTGTTTTTATAGCAGGTTTTTCTGAGGCAACGACTACAATTTCATCGTTGGCGTAATAATACGCCGGCCGAATGCCCGACGGATCACGAACCACAAAGGCGGATCCTGAGCCGGTCATACCCGCCATAGTGTAGCCGCCGTCGAAATCTTTACAGGCTCGCTTCAACACGCGCTGAAGGTCAAGCTCTGTTTCAATAATGTCGGATACTTCTTTGTTGGTAAACTGGTCTTTGTATTTCTCAAAAAGTCGTTGCACTTCTTCATCAAGAAAATGGCCGATCTTTTCCATGACGGTGACTGTGTCTACTTTTTCCTTTGGGTGCTGCCCCAGATCGACGAGCACGTCAAACAGGTCGTCCACGTTCGTCATGTTAAAATTGCCGGCCATGACCAGGTTGCGGCTGCGCCAGTTGTTTTGACGCAAAAAGGGATGAACGTTTTCAATGCTGTTCATCCCGTGGGTGCCGTAGCGCAGATGGCCTAACCATACCTCTCCTGAAAAAGCGAGTTTTTCCTTCAGCCATTGCTCGTTATGGAATTTGTCCTTACCTTCTTTTTGAGCCTTTTTATATTTTTTAGCGATTTTCTTAAACAAATGAGCTACTGGCTGGGCTTTGATGGAGCGATACCGGCTGAAGAACCTGAATCCGGGTTTCTGATCGATTTTTATGTTGGCGATACCCGCGCCGTCTTGCCCCCGGTTGTGCTGTTTTTCCATCAGAATATACATCTTGTTCATGGCATAGGTAGAGCCATATTTTTCGATGTAATGCGAAAGCGGCTTTCGCAAACGGATGAGGGCAATGCCGCATTCGTGAAGAATGTTGTCGCTCATGGATCAGGGGTTATCGTCCGGGCAAGGGTGATTAACAATCGAAATGTATTAGTCAGCAAATGCCCATTGACGCTTACAACACAAAGGTAAACCGATTAATTCACTCTTCAAGATTCTTGTGTAACAAGTGTCACAGTTTATCAGGAGGGAATTATTTATTTTCGCCAAAATTTTCACTATGATCGAAACTGACATTGTCATCATTGGAGCGGGTCCTGTTGGCTTATTTACCGTGTTTGAGGCTGGTCTGCTGAAATTGCGCTGCCATTTGATTGACTCTTTGCCTATACCCGGCGGACAACTCGCCGAAATCTATCCTAAAAAACCGATCTATGATATTCCCGGATACCCGACCATCAACGCCGGTGAACTGGTAGACCGGCTCATGGAGCAGGGCGGCGTCTTTAAGCCAGGCTTCACGCTGGGCGAATCGGCGGTAAGCTTGGATGAAACTGACGATGGAAAATATATTGTCACCACCAATAAGGGCACGCAGCACAAGTCTCCGGTGGTGATCATCGCCGGAGGGCTAGGTGTTTTTGAGCCGCGAAAGCCGCCGATTGACAACCTCGAAAAATTTGAAGACAAAGGAGTAGAATACATTATCCGCGACCCGGAGTTTTATCGTGGAAAAAGAGTAGTCGTTTCCGGAGGTGGTGACTCCGCGCTCGACTGGACAATTTACCTTATCGAAAATAAGATTGTAAGCGAGTTGGTGCTGGTGCATCGCCGCACTTCGTTCCGTGGTCACCTTGACTCGGTACAGAAAGTGATGGACATGGCTGGCGCCGGAAAGATTAACCTGATTACCGAAGCCGAAGTAGTGGGCATCAACCCCAATGCCGAAGGTCGCGTCGGATCTGTCGTAATCAAACATGCTACCCTGGGCGACATCGTAAAAGAGACGGATCATTTCATCCCGCTCTTTGGTCTGACGCCGAGTCTTGGTCCGATTGCCAACTGGGGCCTGGAGCTTGACAAGAATGCCGTTAAAGTTGACACCTTCGATTATTCAACCAACCGCAAAGGAGTTTATGCGGTTGGCGATATCAACACCTATCCGGGAAAACTAAAATTGATTTTGTGTGGTTTCCACGAAGGTACGCTCGCGGTACAGTCGGCCTTCGCGCGCATATTCCCTAACAAAAAGAATGTATTGAAATACACTACTGTAAATGGAGTGACAGGATTCTGAGGAGAAAAGAATGAAAGAAGCTATTCACGTAACTATTATTGATCGGGAAAACGTAGCGCATCACCTCGAAGCGCCCACCGACATGAACATGAATATCATGGAAGTCTGCAAGGCGTATGAATTGCCGGTAGAAGGAACGTGCGGCGGCATGGCCTTGTGCGCTTCATGCCAATGCTATCTGGAGTCCGACACGCCGCTGCCCGAACAAAGCGATGCAGAACTGGCCATGCTTGATCAGGCTTTTCATGTGAAAGAGAATAGCCGGCTTGGCTGCCAGATCAGAATCACTGAAGAAATAGAAGGAATTGTGTTGCGCTTGGCGCCGTAATCAAGACCGCTTGATGGTGAAGTAGAAAGTACTTCCTTTGCCGAGTTCGCTTTCCAGCCAAATGCGGCCTCCATTTTTTTCTACAAACTCTTTGCAAAGAATAAGGCCCAGGCCCGTTCCTTTTTCGTTGGCGGTGCCGCGGGTGCTATAGCCCGAAGTTTTCTCAAAGATCATGCGTTGTACTTCGGGCTTGATACCGATGCCGCTGTCTTTGATCGCCACAACAATTTCATTATCATCTACTTTTGCCGATGCCTCGATCGAGCCGCCTTCTTCTGTAAACTTGAGACTGTTGAGGATTAGGTTGCGCAATACCAGGTTCACAATGTTAAGGTCGCCGATACAAATTGTGTCCGAAGGAATGCGGTTGATCATCACCATTTCCTTCATGTGAAGTGAACCAAGGAGTTTAAAATTTTCTTCGACCAGTTGCTTGAGGTCGATTTTTTCCTGCTGGATTTTGAGCTTGTCCATCTGCAACAGCGCCCAGTCGAGCAGGTTGTTGATCAGTGTCTTGGTATGATTGAATTGCGCGCGCAGTTCTTTGTTCAGTTTAGAAAACTCTTCCGGCTTGATTTGATTGTTGTCCATCATATCCAGAATGGCCGAAAGCGCATTGATGGGTGAACGCAAATCGTGTGAAATGATCGAGAAGAATTTGTCTTTCACCTGATTGAGTTGCTCCAGTTCCTGACTTCGTCTTTTCACTTCTTCCTGATGGTCGAGCAAGAGCTTGTTAATCCTGATCCGTCGCTGGCCACTGCGGTAAATGCTGAATAAAAGGATTACCGTCAGCGCCACCACCACCACCAGAATGTTGCGCACCATTTCCTGCTTTTTCAGTTCGCTCTTTCGCGATTCTTCCAATTTGGTGAGCGCTTTAATCTGGTCTTCCTTCGAAGCAGTTTCAAACCTCAACTGGTCTTGCAACAGTTTGGCTTGCATGCCCTGACTGAAAAGGCTGTCTTCAAGTTCTTTGTATTGTTTATAATACCCCAGTGATTTTTTAAAGTCGCCGAGCTCTTCGTAAAGCTTGGCCAGCTTTTCATAGCATTCAATTTCAAGCGACCACGAGTTGGTTTCGTGCGCGATGGTGGCGCTGCTTTCAAATAGCTTCAACGCTTGATCGAATTTCTTTTCTTTCAGGTACACAATACCACGGCCAAGTTCTACCTGTGCTTGTCCAAATTCATTATCTATTTTTTGATACAACGAATAGGCGGTGTCGTAATAGGCCAGGGCATGAGGATTGTCTTTTAACGCAAGGTAAGTCTTGGCAATCTTGATCATAGTAGCGGGCAAAAGATCATTGAATTTCATCTTTAGCGACCGCGAAGTTTTCAACGAATAATGCAATGCGTTGAGCGCTGAATCATACACCTCCTTGCGCAGGTAGATGTCTCCGATTTCATCGTAGTTATAGGCTTTGCCTTCGTAGTCGTGAATGGCGTCGCTGTAGCGCTGCGATAGTTTCAGGTAATCTAAGGCTCTTTGAAACTGACCTAATTCCTTAAACACCGCAGCCATATTGTGGAGGGCAATCGCCAGCGAAAGAGAATCTTTCTTTTCACTGGCAAGTCGGTAGCTTTGAGTGTAGTAAAAATAGGCCTCGTCGTATTTGCCAAAAGAGGCGTAATCCTGGCCCAGGTTATTGTAATCCTTGGCCATGGCAACGGTGTCCTTCAATTGAAAATTTATGGAAAGGGAAAGGTCGTTGTACTTTGCCGACGAACTGAAATCGCCGCTGATACTGTGGAAGGTCGCAATGTTGTGGTAAGTAAGCGCCTTGGCCCAAAGCAGGTTTTTAGTGTCGGCAATCGAGATCGCCTTCTCGGCATATTCAAATGATTTCTTGAGATTGGAATACTGATACTCCTTCGAAAGCGTGACCAATAGCTTTATTCTGGCAGAGTCAGTGAGATTGCCATTAAGCTTGCTTTCAAGGCTTTCGATGGAGTTTTGTGCCAGACTTACTGAAACGAAGAAAGAAAAAAGCAGGAAGGAAAATAGTTGTTTCATCAGCTTACAGGGATTTCAAAATGCACAAAATAATCTACATGACCAAAATCAAGTCATCTGAAACCTAAAATTACTATCAATCGGTCAGTTTAAATCGTAGCTAATCAGCAAATACCATACATGCAACTGGTTTTGTTCCAGTGGCTTAATTCCAAAGGCGATGGCTCTCAAGCTTTACGTTCTCGCCGAAGAAAAGTCGGGTGGAGGCCTCAAATGACTCGGTATAGTCTGACACGTAAAAATGACTGGTGGGTGTACACTCCTTGTTGAGGAAGCCTTGAGCGGCCAGATAATTACGAAGACTTTCGGCTGCCACCATCGAGGAGTCAAGGATCTGTGTCTTGCCGTGATAATACTCGGCAATCTCTTTCTTTATCAAAGGGTAATGTGTACACGCCAGGATCAATGCGTCGAGATCGCCGAGCTGCGGGTCCGAAAGGTATTGCGCGATAATCTCTCGGCTAATCTGGTTGTCAAAAAAACCTTCTTCAATCATAGGAGCAAGCAGTGGCGTGGCCAGGCTGCGCAAGGAAATGCCTTTTTGCTGCGCTTTGATTTTTTTTGAATAAATGTCGGATTGGATGGTACGTTTGGTGCCAATCACGCCCACCGTGGATCCGGCCAGGTGTTGGCCCACATAGTCGATCATAGGATCGATCACATTGAGCACGTGCGCCTCCTGATGCACATATTCCTTCAGCAATTCGTACGATGCAGAGCTGGCGGAGTGGCAGGCGATGACGATTACCTTACAGCCCTTCTCCAGCAACACATTGGCAATTTTTACCGAATAAGCCTGAATGGCTGCCTCCGATTTATCGCCGTAAGGAAGATGGGCCGTATCGCCAAAATAAACAATATGTTCGTGGGGCATTACCTCGCGAATGGCGTTGGCTACGGTAAGTCCGCCTATTCCGCTGTCAAAAATACCGATTGGGCTTTCAGAAGTTTTATTCAAGGTCAGTCAAAAGATAGAAAATAAAAAAGCCCCATTTTTTTGAAATGGGGCTTTCACAATTTTTTAAGAATTAGGCAACATTGTTTCCCAAGGCTGAAAGTTTGGTTTCACGCGCTTCGCGGTGATTGCAATAATCGCACTGATAATGTTTCAGTAAAATTCCCGGCTGGGTTTGCGTCGGCTTCTCAGCTACTTCTTCTTTGGTTATTTTGAACGTAAAGAATCCACACTCTGGGCACTGTTCCGCGTGGAGGTAGCTTTGGTATTTTTCAATTTTCTTGTAGCCCGTCTTTTCGTCCAACCATACGTCATAATCTACTGAGTGGATAGCGCTGGCTTCTTCCGCGATTTGCTGGGCATCGAGATGAGCATCTTCCTCGTCTTCGGTAAGCTTGCGCATTTCGTTTCCGGCCGGCGAAACACGTGGCTTGTTGCGCAGTTTCACCAGGCGTTTTTCAACGGAGCGGGGATAGTAAATCCGTACCATGCTGTAAAACACAAAGTACCCGATCACCACGAAGCTGGCCGTGATAAACAACCGCACGTAGAACCACAAGATACCGTGCGAATAAATTTTTTCGGTAGCAACCGAATTAGCAAAAAAGCCAATGGCTACAACTACAGTCAACACGGCGTACCAGAAAAACCTGACTTCGTTTAGATTTACGTAGTCGTATTTTTCTTTATAATCCTTGATTTGCATGACTTTGAATTCGTGGTAAAGCAGAATAAGGACAGCTATGACAACGCACGCTATCGCCCCTAATTCCATGTAGCGATCCCATTCAAGTACAAAGGCTGATTCGATTTCCATAGAGGTTTGGTTTTTTTTGGATGGTTAAAATTAATAGAATCTTTCGATTGAGGAAAAACCCAGCTGATAAATTCGGATAAATAAAGGCATAAAATGAGCTTTTTCTACATCCGCAGCGCTGTGTTTCTGCCTGCCTGGCGAATTTTTTATCTAATTGCTTGAAATTGTCTGCTTTGCCCTCTGTTTTACCTCGCCTCGCACGTGCTCATCATGAGGATTTTTTGGACCAGACCCGGAGAAGAAATCAATAACCATGACCAGATTTTGTATTATTGCAAAATCAAAATAAACCCATTCGTCATGGCCAATAACTTATTAAAAGGAAAGAAAGGAATCATCTTCGGAGCGTTGGATGAAAACTCCATCGCCTGGAAAACCGCATTGAAAGTACACGAAGAAGGTGGCACTTTTACCTTGACTAATGCGCCTATTGCTATGCGAATGGGCAAAATCAACGAACTTGCAAAAGCGTGCGGCACTGAAGTAATCCCCGCCGATGCAACCTCAGAACAAGACCTGGCCAATCTTTTTACCAAGTCGCAGGAATTGCTGGGTGGTAAACTCGATTTTGTGCTTCATTCTATCGGCATGAGCCCCAACATCCGCAAAGGAAAAGAGTATGGCGACATGAACTACGAATGGTATTTGAAAACCCTCGATATTTCGGCCCTTTCATTTCATAAGATATTGCAAACCTGTGAAAAACAAGATGCCCTGAATGAGTATGCCTCGGTGGTTGGCCTTAGCTACATCGCTGCACAGCGGGCTTATCCTGACTATACCGATATGGCGCAAGCCAAGGCTATGCTTGAGTCTATCGCGCGTAGTTATGGACAGCGCTACGGCGAGAAAAAGAAAGTGCGGGTAAATACCATCTCTCAGTCGCCAACAAAAACCACGGCCGGTGCAGGAATCTCGGGCTTTGATGCCTTTTACGACTACGCCGACCTGATGTCGCCGCTGGGCAATGCTTCGGCCGAAGATTGCGCGAATTACATCGTAGTAATGTTCTCTGACTTTACGCGGATGGTGACCATGCAAAATCTGATGCACGACGGTGGCTTCTCTTCATCTGGTATCACCCATAATTTGATCGAACGTATCTCCAAGTAGTAGGTCGCAAGGCTTCACTCTTGTTTCTTGATTCGCTGTTAACAACCTGTGCATGGTAAGTTTTCCCCATTGCAAAATAAACCTTGGGCTGCATGTGGTAGCGAAGCGGAGCGATGGCTTTCATGATATTGAAACGTGCTTTTACCCGGTGCCGCGCACCGATATGCTGGAGGTCATCAGGGCAGCTGAATTTTCAGTGGACTATTCCGGGATTGCCGTACCGGGACGCGCTGAGGATAATCTCTGTATAAAAGCCTACCAATTACTAAAAAAGGACTTCGAGCTCAGTCCGGTAAAAATTCATTTGCATAAAAGTATTCCAATGGGCGCCGGATTGGGCGGAGGCTCATCCGATGCAGCGTTTACCCTACGCACGTTGAATTCACTCTTCCACCTTCACCTCAACGCTGAGCAATTGCAAAACTATGCAGCCCAACTGGGAAGCGATTGTGCTTTTTTTCTGGAAGACAAACCCAAAATCGGAACCGGTCGTGGTGAAGTTTTGACGGCGGCGCAGCTTGAGTTGGGCGGCTGGTTTCTTGTTCTGGTGAAACCTGACGTTCATGTTTCAACTGCTGAAGCCTATGCAGGGATTACTCCCGCTAAGCCTGAAATTTCCGTTCAGGAAATAGTGCGTCTTCCGGTGGGGCAATGGAAAGACAAACTGGTCAACGATTTTGAAAAAACGATTTTTAAAAAGTATCCACAGATTCAAGGAGCGAAAGAGAAATTGTATTCGCTTGGCGCTACGTATGCCTGCATGAGCGGCTCCGGCGCGAGTGTTTTCGGACTATTTGAAAAACCTGTAGACCTGAAGCAGGATTTCCCCGGCATGGATTACTGGAGTGGCGAATTGAAGTGATGTTCGAATCTTCGTTTTAAAATCGGGTAAAGCGCCACGGCGGTGAGAATCACCAAAGTGCCTACGTAAAAATTCCAGCCCATCACTTCCTGTTTTCCGAAAATCAAAATCGCAAGCCCGATTCCATAAACCGGTTCAAGGTTCAGCGCAAGCTGAATAAAAAATACCGACAGTTTTTTACTCAGGTCGATCATTTGCGAATACGCATACACCGAGCAAACCCACCCGAGCATGGCCAGGTAAAACCAATCGGCCGGCGAAGGCGCCAAATGAAGCGACCCGTCGGAAAAACTGGATTTATAAAATGGAAAGAAAATCAGGATGCCCAGACACGCTCCGATCATTTCGTAAAACGTGATGGTAAATGACGAAATGCGCGTCACCATCTTTGAGTTAATCACGCTGAAGAGCGCCGCGGTGAGCCCCGATGCGATGCCCAGCAACAATCCTAAAGGATAATCAAAATTGAAAGAGAAGATGATGTAAAGTCCTACCAGCACGGCGATACCCAGCCCCACTTCCATCGGCCTGATCTTTTTGCCTTTGACGATCGGCTCGATCAGTGCAGCCCAAAAGGAGCACGTGGCAAAGCCGACCAGGCTTACCGAAGGATTGGCTAACCGCCCGGAACCAAAAAACGTAAGCCAGTGGGCGGCTACAATCAGGCCGGTAAAAAGCATTTTGAAAAAATCGGAGCGTGTGGGCACGATAAACGACCGGTTGGTAATGGTGATCACCACCGCCATGCCTGCTGCCGCCAGCAACGTGCGGTAAAACACCATCTCCACATTGGGCAATGAAATCAGTTTGCCGAGAATGGCCGTAAAGCCGAACAGGAAAACGAGGAAGTGAAGTTTGATATAATCTCCGGCGGTAGTTTTCAACGAGGCACGTATTTATACATGATCAAAGAAATAACGCCAAAGATGGTGTTGGGCAGCCACGCCGCCACCACCGGGCTTAGCGATCCGGTTTCGGCGAAGGTGCGCGTCATCGTGAAAAACAAAATGAATATAAATGCCAGCGAAAAACCCAACGCGATTTGAAAGCCCGTGCCGCCTCGACTTTTACGTGCAGACACAATTACGCCCATAAACACAAGCACAAAGGTGGTGCACGGCGCCGCGAACCGGATGTGCCGCTCGGTTTCGTAAGCTTCTACACCTGTCGTTCCGCGAAAGCGAAGTTGTGCAATCTCGTGCGTGAGTTCGGGAATGGTCATGCCATCGTATTTGTGGGCATCGTTTTCAAAATCGGCAGGCGTGATGATCAGCGTGGTGTCTAGCGAATAGCCGCGCTCGGCCAGACTGCCCTTCGAGTTAACTTCGAAGATGTTATCGACCTTTTGCTTCTTCCAGTAATGCAGTGTCCACTTGTTCTTCACACTGTCCCACTGAATGTTGTCGGCCGTTAGTTTTTCCATCAGCCGGTTGTCATCAAATTTTTCAAGACTGAATTGGTAGCCTGTATTGGATTGGTTGTTGAAAGTTTGGATGTAGAGAAAAACGTTGGGTGCGGTTTGCATGTGTACGTTGCGCCGCTCGAAATAATATTTATTCTGGAAATACTGCATTTCAAAATTGAGTCGGTCGCGGTTAGAATGGGGTATCACCCAACCATTGAATACAAAACTGAGAATGGCAATTACCGACGAGGCGATGAAGTATGGCACCAATAGCCGCATAAAACTCACGCCGCTGCTGAGGATGGCAATGATCTCCGTGCGTGAGGCCATGCGCGAGGTGACATACACAATGGCGATGAAGCAAATGATGGGTGTGAGAAGTCCGGATATCCACGGAATGAAGTCGAAGTAATAAGCCAGAATAATATCCAGCTTGAGATGATGATCGTTGAATTTGTCCACCTTTTCGGTGATGTCGATCACGGTGATCACCGCCACCAGAATCATCAGCACGAAAAAGAAGGTGGTGAGTACTTGTTTGATGATATAGCGGTCGATCAGTTTCATTACAGTCTATCGGATACGGTTTTCACCATTTTGTTTTTCCATTCCACGAAAGTGCCCTCTTCAATCTTCTTTCTGGCCTGGTCAACCAGCCAAAGATAGAAGGTGAGGTTGTGGATAGAAGCAATTTGCGCGCCTAAAATTTCTTTGGCGATAATCAGGTGCCGTAAATAGGCTTTTGAATAGAAATTACTGACATATCCGTCGAGTCCGGTATCCAGCGGACTGAGGTCGTCTTTCCACTTTTCATTGCGGATGTTGATGATTCCCTGGGTGGTAAAGAGCATGCCGTTGCGCGCATTGCGGGTGGGCATCACGCAATCGAACATATCAATGCCAAGGGCGATACACTCTAGAATATTTTCGGGTGTGCCTACCCCCATCAGGTAACGCGGCTTATCCGTAGGGAGGATTCCGCATACTAACTCCGTCATTTCATACATCATCTCGTGCGGTTCACCAACCGAAAGCCCGCCGATGGCATTGCCTTGCTGCTGTTGCGCTGCCACAAACTCAGCCGATTGAATTCTAAGATCCTTATACACGCTTCCCTGAACAATCGGAAATAAGGCCTGCTCGTAGCCGTACTTGGGCTGTGTTTGATCTACCCGGTCGATGCAGCGTTTGAGCCAGCGGTGCGTGAGTTCCATCGATTTTTTGGCGTAGGCATACTCACACGGGTAAGGCGTGCACTCATCGAATGCCATGATGATGTCGGCGCCGATGGTGCGCTCTATGTCCATTACACTTTCGGGTGAGAAGGTATGCTTCGATCCGTCGATGTGCGATTTAAAGACGACCCCTTCTTCTTTGATTTTACGGTTAGCGCCAAGCGAATATACCTGATAGCCACCGCTGTCGGTGAGGATGGGGCGATCCCATCCGTTGAACTTATGAAGTCCACCGGCTTTCTCAATAATATCAAGCCCCGGACGAAGGTACAGGTGGTAGGTATTTCCTAAAATAATTTTCGCCTTGATGTCATCTTTGAGTTCACGCTGATGAACGGCCTTCACCGAACCGGCTGTGCCTACGGGCATGAAGATAGGAGTGGGTATTTGCCCATGATCGGTAGTGATCATGCCTGCGCGTGCCTTTGAATGTGGGTCGGTGGCGGTGAGTGTAAATTTCATTCCGGCGGCAAAAATACTTTATTTAACTGTTACCCGTTTACCGTTGGAAATCAATGATTTCTTAATTCACTTTCAATACCGCAAACCTGCTTTATATTTGTGTCTTCAAAAATTCAACTTTTGCAGCTACTCGGTTTTGCTTCCTTGTTCATCCTGGTGACGCAGCTCACTTTTTTGATTTTATACTTGTTTGCCTTCCGGCGAAAGCCAGTGCTAAAAACAGATTCGGTGACGCCTGTTTCGGTCATCGTGTGTGCACACGACGAAGAAGAAAACCTGCGCGAGTTGGTGCCTTTGTTGTTGGCTCAGGATCATTCTGAATTTGAATTGATCATCGTGGAGGACCGCTGCAATGACGGCACCTACGACTATTTGCTACAGGCTACCAAAGAAGACAGCCGATTGAAAATGGTACGGGTTACACAAAAACCGGAGCACATCAACGGCAAAAAATTTGCGCTTACATTGGGGATCAAAGCAGCGCGGTACTCGTGGGTGTTGCTTACCGATGCCGATTGCCGTCCGGCTTCCAATTTGTGGATTGCTTCGATGACTTCGCGGATGACCGAGTCGACAAAAATTGTGTTGGGGTTTTCTCCGTACCTGAAAGCACCGGGTGTACTCAATTCATTTATTCGATTCGAATCTTTCCTTACGGGAATTCAATTCATTGGCATGGCGTTGCTGGGCAAACCCTACATGGGCGTAGGCCGAAACCTGGCGTATCGCAAAGAGCTTTTTTTGGAGAACAAAGGATTTAACGACCACCTCGGCGTGACTGGCGGCGACGACGATTTGTTTGTCAACCAACATGCTACAGCAGGCAATACCCTAGTGGCGCTCGAGCCGAATGCGCTCGTGTACTCCAAACCGAAGGCCACCTGGTCAGAGTTCTTCCATCAAAAATTCAGGCATTTATCGGTAGGGAAGTATTATAAATTTTCGGACAAGTTTTTGCTCGGAATGTTTTCAGGCACCTGGCTGCTGACTTGGTTCGTGGCGCTGCCGGCACTTTTTTTTCTGCCGTGGATGAATTTCCTGCTCGCAGTTTTTGCAGTGCGGTGGGCCTTGCTAATCGCGGTGATGCACATTGCGCCAAAGCGCATGGGAACTTCGTTTGAAGCCTGGAAAGCGCCTTTTTTAGATTTTATGTTTGCCTTTTATTACCTTGTAACCGGGGCGAAGGCACTGATCGTTAAAAAAGTAAAATGGAAGAATTAGAAGAAGGCCGGTTCTCGTCAAAGGCTCTCGAAGATTTTAAGTTGATTGACATGGCCGTGGGGGGTGACGACAAGGCCTATGCAAAACTTTTGCAACGCTACAAGCGCCCTGTGTACCACATGATTCTGAAAATGGTGCGCAACATCGACGACGCCGAAGACCTTACCATGGAGTCGTTCAGCAAAGCCTTTCGCAGCCTTCATAAATTCAAAAAAGACTTTACGTTCAGCACGTGGCTTTTCCGCATTGCCACCAACAATACTATTGATTACATCCGCAAGAAAAAACTCAACACCCTTAGTATTGAAAACACCTACACCGACGACGACGGCCAGTCGGTGAGCATTGATGTGGAAGATCAGGGAAACCTCGATCCACAGGAAGAAGCCATTCGCTCTCAAAAGGAAGAGCTCATTCAGGTTTTTGTAAGCATGCTTCCTGCCAAATACCAAAAGCTGGTGCGCCTGCGCTACTTTCATGAGCTGAGCTACGAAGAAATCGCCGTAGAACTTGATGCACCACTCGGTACCGTCAAGGCACAATTGCACCGCGCCCGCGAGCTGCTCTATGACTTAGTCAAAAACAAAAAGGAGCACCTTTGATGCTGGCACTAGCGTGAACCGCCGCGCCGCTCGCTTCCCCATCCCTGATTAGAATTTCTTTTAGAAGAGGAACCGCCGTGGCCACGATGGTTGGAGTTTCTACCTTGACTGTTTCTGCCACGATTGTTTCTGAAATTCTTTTCCCTGGGCTGCCTGATTGCTGGCAGCGCTTTTGGCATACCCACGTGTGTCATGTGGTACGGCTGATCTTCAACTACGGGAATAGCTTTGCCGATCAGCTTTTGAATGTCGTGCAGAAATTCCTTTTCTTCTTCATCGCAAAACGAAATGGACTTGCCCGAAGCTCCGGCGCGCCCAGTGCGGCCAATGCGGTGTACATACGTTTCGGGTACATTGGGCAACTCATAATTAATTACGTGCGAGAGCTCATCGATGTCAATACCGCGCGCTGCAATGTCGGTAGCCACCAACACGCGCGTAACTTTAGATTTGAAATTAGACAGTGCACGCTGGCGTGCTGTTTGTGATTTGTTGCCGTGAATGGCCTCAGCTCTGATCCCGGATTTCTCAAGATCTTCAGCTACTTTGTTGGCGCCGTGCTTGGTGCGCGTGAATACAAGTGCTGTGACCAGTGAGCGATCTTGCAGCAGATGATGAAGCAACTTTCGCTTGTCTTTCCGATCTACAAAATAAACCGACTGCTGAATGGTATTCGCTGTAGAAGATACCGGTGTCACTTCCACCTTTACAGGATGGGTAAGGATTGTACCGGCCAGCTTGGAGATTTCCGGAGGCATAGTAGCCGAGAAAAATAACGTCTGTCTTTTGTGCGGAAGGCGTGCAATAATCTTTTTTACGTCGTGAATGAAACCCATGTCGAGCATACGGTCGGCTTCATCAAGCACGAACATTTTCAAATGCTGAAGGTGAATAAATCCCTGGTTCATCAAGTCGAGCAGACGACCCGGTGTGGCGATCACGACATCGACGCCAGAGCGCAAAGCATCAGTTTGTGGCTTTTGTCCCACACCCCCAAAAATGACGGTGTGCGTAATGCGAAGGTATTTTCCGTAGGCAGCAAAGCTTTCGCCAATTTGGATGGCGAGCTCGCGCGTAGGGGTAAGGATCAGCGCTTTGATTCCGTCGGGCCCTTTTTTGTAAAGCTCATCCTGATGAAGTAGTTGTAAAATTGGAATGGCGAAGGCAGCCGTCTTTCCGGTGCCGGTCTGTGCGCAGCCCAACAGGTCTTTTCGTTCCAGTAATACCGGAATGGATTGTTCCTGGATGGGTGTAGGTTTCGTGTATCCTTCTGCTTTTAGCGCACGAAGAATAGGCTCAATGAGATTCAGTTTTTCAAATGACATGTTAAATTTTTAGAAGAGGTACGTGAGTCGGACAATAAACACCTCTTGAGAATGCAGCCGATTGGTCGTTAAATTCGGATTAATTACTAATGCGAGATGCAAAGATACACAATTCCTTTCAGAGCGAGCTAAAAATCATTTTTCAACTGAAAGCTGAAATGAAATTTTGCTGACGGTTTGATCAGAAATTTTAAACTGATCATCAATTCGATACCCGACTATCCAAATAATTTCCCCTGCCGACTCCAGAACTGACACGTTTTTTTTGTCCGCTAAAGAAACCTTCTCGTCAACCAGAAAATCACTGACTTTTTTGTGATGGCTCATGCCAAGCGGATGGAAGGCGTCGCCGGCTTTCCAGCTTCGCCATGTGATTGGAAAAGTAATTTTATCACGATCAAGCTCGGCAATCAATGGATCACGACCATGCCCTGAATTTTTTGTCACTAAAATCTTCAGTTGATTGTCTCCCCGCTCAACATGAGTGTCGGTAGCCTCAATAACTACATTGCCGGAATCTGTTTGCACGGGCAAAAGGATTAGCTCACTGCGGTCGATAATCAACTCATGGGACCCCGACAGGAAGCGTTTGCCAGTTTCGCCGATTACCTGAACAGCTTGCTCGCATTGGTCGGCATTGAATCCGTAGGTTTTAGCCAAATTCCAAAGTACGCCCCCTGGGTTTTCGAAACGCGTTATACCTTCTTTCTTCCAGCGAATCAACCCGTTGACACGAACCTCAAACTTTTGCTTCCATTGATCGATCCCAAAATGGAGGAGAGCAACGCCGCCAGAAATTTTATTCGCGCTTTCGCGGAATGAATTTTCAAGTGAAGGGTTTAATTTTTTGAGCAGCGGAACTACTTGGTGACGCAAGAAATTTCGCTGATAATCGTCGGAAGCATTGCTTCGGTCTTCACGCCAGACGATGGCGTTTTCTTTAGCGTATTTTTCAATCGTTTCACGCGACGCAAACAACAAGGGTCGTATGATCTTGCCATTTTTTGCTGTGATTCCATCCAATCCTTCAAGGCCTGAGCCGCGAACAAGATTGAGTAGCATAGTTTCGAGGGAGTCGTTAGCGTGATGTGCAGTAGTAATATAATCGAAATGATGCTCGTTGGCCAGTGCTTGAAACCAGTTGTATCGAAGCGTACGCGCAGCCATCTGAATGGACTCACCCGTTTGATCGGCGTGAGCTTGTGTGTCTACTTTCTGTGAAAAGAATTCGATGCTATTTTTTTGACAAACTTCTTTCAAGAATTGTTCGTCACCCTCCGATTCCTCACCACGCAGTTGAAAATTAACGTGAGCTACGGCGAATTGAAAACCACATTGCTGAAATAAATGAAGCATCACCATCGAATCGAGGCCGCCACTGATCGCCAGAAGCAATTTATCCTTGGCTGT